>CAVSIV010000006.1:0-1872144 GCA_963728205.1 uncultured Chloroflexia bacterium | reverse complement strand
GCCACGGACCGGCCGGGACCTGCGCTCCTTCGCCTGACCCCTCGGCGTCCCACCGGCGCGGCGGCGAATGGTCGGGTCGGGATCGGCACACGGTCTGGCCTTCATCTGCGGCAAATGAAGGTAAGATCTTCATATGAAGGATATGAAGACCAGCGCTTCACCGTGCGTCCTCCTCGGTGATGTCGTCGGGTCACGGAACAGCCGGGACCGGCAAGGGCTCCATCGCTCCCTCGAGGACGTGCTCGCCCGGGTGAACGACGAGGTCCCGGCCACGACGGACCTGAGGGTGACCGTCGGCGACGAGTTCCAGGGCACCTACCCGACCCTCGGGGCAGCGATCGACGCGGCGCTCAGGGTCCGGCTCGCGCTGATGCCCGAGGTCGACACGCGGTTCGGCCTGGGTCGCGGTGACGTGACGGTGCTCGACGAGAGCAGGGGCATCGAGGACGGGCCCGGTTGGTGGTCGGCCCGCAGCGCGATCGAGACGGTCGCCGACCTCGCCGAGCGGGCCGCCACCCGCCACGCCCGGACGGCCTACCGACTTCGGGCACCGAGCCCACCGGCCCGGCGGTCGACGCGGCCCTGCTCTGTCGGGACCATCTGGTTGGCTCGTTGTCGGACAGGTCGCTCCGTCTCCTGAAAGGGCTCATGCACCCGCACACCACCCAGAGCACCCTCGCTGAGCGCGAGGGCATCAGTGCGTCGGCCGTGTCCCAGCGAGTTCGCACCGACGGCATCGGGGCGGTCCTTGCCGCCCAGGAGCTCCTGCGGGGCATCCCGTGAGCTGGCTGGCCGTCTGGCTGATCGGGCTCGGCACGGCCGACCTCGTCCGCGCCGGCCAGCGCACCCGCCGCTGGGCGCTCCCGAGCGGCGTGGTGTCGGTCGTGGGCCTCGCTCTCCTCGCGGGGCTCACCGCACCCATCGATCTCGTGGTTCTCGCCGCGGCTCTCGTCCCGCTCGCGCTGTGGATCCGATACTCCACCCAGGCGCTGGCCTACGGTTCCGGACACTGGGCTGCGCTGACCTCGCTGCTGGTGGCCTGCGCGGGGCTCGTCCTCCTCTCCGGTTGGGCCAGCCCCGCGGGCGGCGTCCTCCAGCAGTGGCTGGGTTGGGCCGACCCTCCCCTGGTCGGGGATGTCGCGCCCGGTCGCCTCCTCCTCGTCGTGGGGCTGCTCCTCGTCAACCTCGTCACCGCCAACCTGCTCGTCCGACTGGTCCTGCTGAGCGTCGGCGCCCTGCGACCGGCACTTCCCCCCGACCCCAGCACCCAGGCGTCCGACGAGCTCAAGGGAGGGCGGTTGCTGGGGCCGATGGAGCGGGTCCTCATCCTCGGTCTCGGGCTCGCCGGTCAGCTCACTGCCGCCGGCCTCGTCATCGCCGCCAAGGGCCTCATCCGCTTTCCCGAGCTCCAGGCCAAGCGGGACGACCGCACGAGCGTCGACGGGGTGGGCATCGACGCCGTCACCGAGTACTTCCTCGTGGGGTCGTTCGTGTCGTGGCTCCTCGCACTGGGGAGCCTCGCCTTCACCCGGTGACTCCGGAAGCGCTCCCGGGGTCAGACCGTGATGATGTTGTCCTTCCACTCGCCCGGGAAGTCTGCGGTCGTGTTGCCCGCCACGAGCAGTCGGTAGGTCATCGCCGCTGCCTCCTCGAGGTTGAGGGCTCGCCGCAGCGCCATCGACACCGTGCCCCCGACGGTCGAGCAGCCGTGGTGGGCCAGCACGACCGCGTCGTGGTCCACGACCGCCTGGCCGGCGCGGCGGGCGATCTCCTCCGAGCCCGAGGGGTGGAAGGGCACCCGACCCACGCCGCCGAGGTAGTACTGGTGGTCCAGCGTCGTGAAGCGGATCGGTGCCTCGAGCATGTCCACCAGCAGCACGTGTTGCGGGTGCAGGTGCACGACGGCCGCTGACGTCGGCGCGCACGGCGTAGGTCTGCTGGTGCAGCTTCCACTCGACGGAGGGCCGCGGCGCCCCTCCCACGTGGTCTCCGGAGAGGGTCAGCTCGGCGAAGTCCTCCGCCGTCAGGCGGTCCAGCCAGGTTCCGGAACCCGTGACGACGAACCGGTCCGTCCCGGGCAGGCGGGCGGACAGGTTCCCCCCGCTGGCCTGGACGAGTCCACGGTCGACGACGTGCCGTCCGGCGTCGATGAGCTGGTCGATGGTGCGGTCACGGTCTGTCGCCATGGTGCGATTGTGACCCATGGCGCCTCGGGGATCGACGGCGCCCGGACGGTGACGGGTTCGCGCGGCGAAGGGGGTTCCCCGAGATGGCGCTGTCCCCTCAGCTGTAGCTGCCCTGCACCGCGTTCACGACGATTGTGCCGACCGACAGGACGACGACTCCGACGACCACGTCGGCCATGAGGGACCGCTGCGACCCCGTGGTGTCCGGTGCGACGGCGCCCTCGACGCCCTAGCCCGCGAGCAGCCCGAAGACGACGAAGACCGGGGACACCGCGAGCCACAGCCATGGGGCCCGGGCCGTGGAGTCGGTCGGGGGGATGTCGGGTGCTCGGACACGGTGGACTCACATTCTCTTCGGCGGATGGAGGACGGGCCGGAACTCTGTCGGAGGCTCGGAGCACAGCCTCGTGGCGACCCTCGTCGCGGAGCGTCACCAGCAAGCGAGGAACCACTCGTCTTCGGACAGGTCAACCTTGGTCGTGGGGAATGCTGGGGCAGTCTTGACGATGCTGGGACGATGTCCGGGTGTTGGCATCGCATCGCGTCTCGTCCCGCGGTACCCGGCTGGTGGTCGTGACGTCGGCTGACCGGCGGGCACGGTTGTCGGACGCAACGACGCTGGCGTCCGACGTGAACGCGGATCTCATCGCCGTCGACCTGGCGAACGCGGTGTCGAAGTGGATCGGCGAGACCGAGAAGAACCTCACCGCGGTCCTCGACGACGCCGAGCGAACTCGGTCCGTTCTGTTCTTCGACGAGGCCGATGCCCTGTTCGGTCGGCGGACCGGGGCCCGGCCGCGGAGCAACGGCTACGCGAACCTCGAGGTCAGCCACCTGCTGCACCGACTCGCGGACTTCGGTGGGGTCCCCCTCGTCGTGCTCGGCACGACCCGGGTGCCTACGGATCCACCACCAGGGGTCACGGTGATCGGGCTCGCCGAGAGGGACCCTCGCCCACTGGGTCGCCCGGACCTTCGCGGCCGAGGTACCTCCGGCACGACACGGCGTGACCCTGCACAGGAGGAGCGTCCTCACTAGCATCGGTGAGTGACCTTCACCCGACGGTGAGAGATCTCGCCACGCTCTGTGAGCTCGAACATCGAAGCCGAGAGTGCTTGCGCCAGAACTGTATTAGCCTGTGGGCTGGACCTTGCGCACGGCACAGGGCCCGGCACCGCGTGACGATCCCGGGCCCTGTGGCCGGGTGGTGCAGGCTCAGATGTCGAAGTGCATCTCGAAGTCGTGCCCGTTGAGCGGTACTTGCTGGTCACGTCGCCTCTTGTGGTCCTTCTGAACCCCATGTGACCCCACATATGGCCCCCGGGGGTCGTGGCAACCGATATCAAGCCGGGGTCAACCCCTTCCCAGCAACGCTAGGCCCGGCCAGAACCCATGAGTGCGGACGGTTCGGCGTGCGGTCGCTCGCGGCGAAGTGGGACAGGCACGGATCGGCGACTGACGCTGACGATCAGGGATCAGGGCCGGAGCGCATTCAAGCAGTAGGTGAGGTCTGTAGCTGCTGCTCGTGCTTCGTGGTGGAGGTTTGATCCAGTCGTCCTGGAGCGCACCAGGGTATGTCTGCGCGGCGAAGTCCAGGATCTGCGCTTGGGCCGGTGCCAGGTCCGAACGCTCCTCTGTCGCGCCGACATCCTTCGGGGCCGATGGCACCCGTGCGGCGGGTGGAGAGGATCCGATTGAGCGTCAGGAGGACGCTGCGTTCGTCACCAACGAGACCGTCGAGCAGGCTCGGCAAGGCGTCGAACATTGAGCGTCGAAGATTGATGGCGGCAGATCGGCGGCTGAGTATCAAACCGACTCTCCCAGGCTCCTGATGTTCGCACAGCCTCATCCCGCCGTTACGACACATGATGGAGAAGCGCCATGCCGCAGTCCCGACCTTCCCGCCGGAGTGCCCGGATCCGCCCCATTCCCGGCAGACTCATCCCGGACGCTTCTGCACCCCCCTCGGACTCAGACAAGGAGCGCTCTCCAGAGCGCATTCGCAAGATCCTGGATGACGTTCCCGACCTTGAGATCAAGAAGCCTCGCGCCCCTCGGGCTCCCCGACGCAAGCAACCGCCTGCCGTTCCTCACCACCAGCTCAGTGCCGAGTTGCGTGCGGCGCCGAAGAGTCGCCTCGAGGCACGCACCGTAACCGGCAAGACATCGCTGCGGGCTCTCGGCTCGGCAGGCGACCTGGTGACGTACCGAGCGACCGGGTCCACCAAGAACCTGCGCGTCACCGAGCTCACCAGCCGTGATGGCTATACCTTCGGCGGAGGCCTCACCCTCGAGGCCGGACGCCCATGGACGGCCTTCTCCAGCGACTATCGCGTTCTGAGCATCGATGGCGGTGGAGCGCGGGGAATGATCCCGGCCACCATCCTCAAGGAGATTGAGGATCGATCAGAGCGCCCGATCAGCAGCATCTTCGACCGCATCGCAGGCACGTCCACCGGATCCATCCTGACCGTGGGGCTGACGGCCAAACGGCCGAACGGTTCTCCCCGCTACACCGCCGCCGACATCGTCGACATGTACCAGGAACTGGGGCAGGTGATCTTCCAGCGCGGCAGCTTCCAGGACAGAGTCCTGGACAACGTCGACTTCCTTCAACGCAACATCCGCGACAACGGTGCGGATTGGCTGGTCTGGCACAAGAACCAAGCCAAGGACGCCATCATGGAGATCATCAACAACGTGCAAGATCCACTGCACAGCATCGACCGTCTCGCCTTGGAGCTGTTCGAACGCCTCGGTGATCGGCGCCTCTCAGAAGCACGCTGCGAGGCCTTCACGTACATGTACGACATCGGCAGCCGCACTCCCCAGGTCATGGGCTCTCGCGAATCCACGGTTCCGGGTACGCGCGACTTCAGCGAGTACCGCATGTGGCAGGCAGCCACAGCATCCTCGGCTGCGGTGCCCTTCTTCGCACCGATGGCGATCTGGGAGAACCCGGTGGACCCGGTGCTCCTGGGGGTGCCAGGCCTCGTGGAGATCCCTCAGGCTCGGTACGGCAGTGGTGATCAGGACATGATGGTTGATGGCGGGAACGCTGGCATCGGAAATCCATCCTTGCTCGCGCTGGCGGACGAGAACCAGGAAAGCCAGGGCCGCTCCAAAGTCCTGTTGTCGCTGGGGACCGGGCACTTCAACGTGCCGATGGGACCCGAGAGCTCGGGATGGGGGTTCTTGGAGTGGATTGGCAGCGGGGAGTTGCTGACCAACCTGTTTGACGGGGCATCCGACGCCACGGACATGACCCTGCGCTCGCTGGTCGGCAACGATCTGAGCTATCACCGGTGGCAGCCGGCAATCCCTCAGGAACTGAACTTTCTGGATGAAGGAGGCGCGACAGACATGCAGGCCCTTGCTGACATCGCACAGGGATGGATCGACGAGAACGATGAACTCATCGATGCCTTCATCGAAAGCGTCCCGGACCGAGTGGGCTTTGTCGTCTAGGTCGGGCGTTGTCCTGGTCCCGGTCGGGCCGACGCGCTGAGCGAGGACGAACAACCACTAGCCCCCGACGAGGGGGCAGACATCCTCGCGCTCGCAGAGCGCATGCAGATGAGCGATCGCGTCCCGGGCGCTGTCCGTTCTGCTCTGAGGTGTGAGGGCTCGCCCGCTCACCGGTGCCGGCGGATCGTGACAGATCCGGACGGGTGGGCGCGGTGCGGATGAGTCGAGGTGAGTGACCACGAGTACAACGCGACCTATGGCGCAGTAGTGGTCGTGACCGCAGCGCCTACCGCGCTGTAGGTCGCGTCGTCCACCAGCATGGTGCTCGTGATGACCCTCATCTGAAAGTCCCCAGACCTGCTCACTGAAAGTCCCCACCCTGCGTGGCTCCACGGAGTCGGGCGAGGCTCCTTTGACGCTGGTGGTCTCTGACCACGCACCAGCTCATCAAAGGAGCCCCTCCGCTCATGCTCACACGGGAGGACGACATCGACGTGCACGCGTTGCACCGGAAGGGATGGACGATCTCAGCGATCCCCCGCCACCTCGGGAAGGACCGCAAGACGGTCCGGGCCTATCTCAACGGTCGGCAGGCCGGCGCGGTACTACGACTCAGCCGGCAGGAGCATGCCCGCCACTTCAAGCGCAGGGTCGATGCCAAGAAGTGGCTTGACGAGGTGACGGCGTCCGTCGTGACCGGCAACTATGTAGACCCCAAGGTGGCGCGCACCACTGTCTCCGACTGGTGCGACTCTTGGCTGATCGGATACGGCACCCGCCGAAAGCCAACGGTGCGGCAGGCCTCCGTGCACGTGAAGGTGATCAAGGCGCACTTCGGTTCCACGCCGCTCTCTGCGGTCAAACCGTCCGACGTCAAGGCCTGGACGGTAACGCTGGGGGACCGGTACGCGCCGTCGACGACGTACGCGACCTACCGCAGGTTTGCCCAGGTCATGAGCGACGCGGTCCATGACGGGATCATTCCAAAGTCGCCGTGCTCGAGGCGCACCTCGCCGCCGCAGGCCAAACAGAGGCCGTATGTGGCGACGACGCAGGTGTGGGCGCTCCACGAAGCGATGCCTGCCCACCTGCGAGTCGCGATCCTGCTGGGCGCGTTCGTGGGTCTGCGGGTGTCCGAGGCCGCCGCGCTCCGGATACAGGACGTTGACTACATGCGAGGCGTGGTCAAGCCCCAGATTCAGTACCCGCAAGAGCCCTTGAAGTCGGAGACGAGCATGACGCCCGTGCCGGCGCCCTCGGAGCTGGCGCTGCTGCTGTCCGTGAATCGGGCCGAGTACGGGGGCGCGACGGTCGTCACAAACGAAGTCGGGCAGCCGACCTTCTTATGCGATCGAACGGGCGATCCGTGCAGCCAGGGGACAGGTCGCGGGTCTCCCGGAAGGCTTTCGCTTCCACGACCTGCGGCACTACCTCGCGTCCCTTCTGATCGCCTCCGGCCTCGACGTCAAAGTGGTACAGACCAGGCTTCGCCACGCCAACGCGACCACAACGCTCAACACCGACGGGCACCTGCGGCCGGATGCCGACGAGTCCTCACGAGCGGCCGTCGCTGCGGCGCTGAGTGCTCGTGAGGACTCGTCAAGGACTGCTGAGGCGCACTAAGCCTCTGACCTGCGGGTTCGCTCAGATGTCGAAGTACATCTCGAACTCGTGCGGGTGCGGGCGGAACCGGATCGGGTCGACCTCGTTCTTGCGCTTGAACTCGATCCAGGTCGCGATGAGGTCCTCGGTGAAGACGTCACCCTCGAGCAGGAACTCGTGGTCGGCCTCGAGGGCGTCGAGCACGGCCGGGAGGGAGCCGGGAACCTGCTCGATCGCGTCGTGCTCCTCCGGCGGGCAGCTCGTAGAGGTCCTTGTCCACCGGCTCCGGGGGCTCGATGCGGTTCTTGATGCCGTCGAGGCCCGCCATCAGCTGCGCGGCGAAGCACAGGTACGGGTTGGACGAGGGGTCCGGGATCCGGAACTCGATGCGCTTGGCCTTCGGGCTGTCCCCGGCGATCGGGATGCGAACGCAGGCGGAGCGGTTGCGGGCCGAGTAGACGAGGTTGACCGGAGCCTCGTAGCCCGGCACGAGGCGGTGGTAGGAGTTCACCGTCGGGTTGGTGAAGGCGAGCAGGGCGGGAGCGTGCCGCAGCAGGCCGCCGATGTACCAGCGGGCCAGGTCCGACAGGCCGCCGTAGCCGCGCTCGTCGTAGAAGAGCGGCTCGCCGTCCTTCCACAGCGACTGGTGGGTGTGCATGCCCGAGCCGTTGTCACCGAAGATCGGCTTCGGCATGAAGGTGGCGGTCTTGCCGCCCTCCCACACGGTGTTCTTCACGACGTACTTGAACTTCATCATGTCGTCGCCGGACCCGAGCAGGGTGTTGAACCGGTAGTTGATCTCCTGCTGACCGGCGGTGCCGACCTCGTGGTGGCTCCGCTCGACGCTGATGCCGACCTTGGCCAGGTTGAGGCAGATCTTGTCGCGGGTGTCGGCGAAGTGGTCGACCGGCGGCACGGGGAAGTACCCACCCTTGTAGCGGGTCTTGTAGCCGCGGTTGCCGCCCTCTTCCTTGCGGCCGGTGTTCCACGCCGCCTCGACGGAGTCGATGTAGTAGTAGCTCGCGTTCGCCTTGGTCTCGAAGCGCACGTCGTCGAAGACGTAGAACTCGGCCTCGGCGCCGAAGAAGGCGGTGTCGGCGATACCCGTCGAGGTCAGGTAGGCCTCGGCCTTGGCGGCGATGTTGCGGGGGTCCCTGCTGTAGGGCTCGCCGGTGAAGGGGTCGACGATCGAGAAGTTCATGATGAGCGTCTTCTCGGCGCGGAACGGGTCGACGAAGGCCGTCGTCGGGTCGGGGATGAGCTTCATGTCGGACTCGTGGATGGCCTGGAAGCCGCGGATCGAGGATCCGTCGAACATCTGGCCGTTGGTGAAGAAGTCCTCGTCGACCGTGTGACGCGGGCACGTTGAAGTGCTGCATGATGCCCGGCAGGTCGCAGAACCGGATGTCGACGAACTGGATGTCCTCGGCCTTGATGTACTCGAGGACCTCGTCGGCGGAGCTGAACACTGTGAACCTCCTGGTTCGGGACGGCAGAGGGGCTTTCGGGCGCCAGCCCTGGGGCGTTGCGCTCACTCTAGGGACGGGCGGTTTCCCGACCGTGACTCGCGTGTTTCACCGGTGTAACGCAGGCCACCGTATCAAGGTGTGGGACGGGGCGCCCGAGGGCTGGACCGACGCGGGACCGTCCGAGGAGGCCGGCCTGGGCCGAGGGCGGGGCTCACCGCATCTCGGGCCGCGTCCTACAGTGACCGGGTGCCCCCATCTGCTCCCGAACCGCGCGCCTCCGGTATGCCGGCTGCCGGCGAGCCGGAGGACGCCACCCTGCTGCGCCGGGTCGTGGCGGTCATCATCGACTGGCTGCTCTGCCAGCTCATCGCGATCGGCCTGCTCGGCGTCGACGTCCCGGCCCAGGGGGCCAGCGCGTTCGTTCCGCTGGGGGTCTTCGCCCTGGAGAACCTCCTGCTCGTCACGCTCGTCGGCTCGACGATCGGTCACCGCATCCTCGGCCTGCAGGTGTGGCAGGTCCGGCCGGGAACCTTCCCGCTGCAGGTCCTCGTCCGCACTGCGCTCCTGTGCCTCTTCGTGCCGGCGGTCCTGTCCGGCAAGGACGGTCGCGGGTTGCACGATGTCGCCGCCGGAACCCGCATCGTTCGCGTCTGAGGTGTCGCTGTGACCTACGGCATGGTGTGACGCGTTGTAGTACTACGAAAGATAGTAGTAATCTGAGTCCCGTCGGGGAGATCCGACGTCAAACACCAGGGCAGGAGTAGGACATGAGTGACACAACAACCCGGTCGCCGAGTACTGACGCCGGCGCCACGAGCGGGACAGGATTCGTCAAGGTCGTCGGCTGGGTCGTCGCGGCGATCGGAGCCGTGATGTTGGTGGCGGGTGGCGCCACCTGGATGGTCGTGCAGGACCAGCTCGCGGCCGAGAACATCATCGTCGCCGAGGATGCCCAGTGGTTCGCCGGGGACGAGGTCAACGGCCCGCTCACCGCCTACTCGCAGGCCGACATCATCAACCACCACGCGCTCGAGGCCTCGGGGGGCAAGACCTACGCCGAGCTCGACCGTGAGGACCCGGTGCGGGCCACGATGATGAACGCCTCGTTCCTCAGGGCCAGCCTCTTCACCTCGGTGCTCGCCTTCGGCGTCTCGCTTCATGGCGATGGGCCTGGGCGTGGTCCAGATCCTCCTCGGGTTCTCGATGACGAGGGTCGCCGGCATGCTCTCCCACCCCGTGCGGGCCTGAGCCTCGCCGGGTGACCACCACCTGACGCACGACGGAGGGGCCCTGCCACCTGGCAGGGCCCCTCCGTCGTGCTCAGCGGATCAGCGTCCGGCGATCGGATCACTTGCCGCGCATCCCCTTGCGGTCCGGGCGGGCACGCATCGGGTCCATGCCCTTGGGGATCGGGGGGCGTAGGCCGCCGAGCGAGGTCAGTCGCTTGTTCACCACCGACGTCTCCGCCTTGCTGAGCACCGGCTTCATCCGGGTCAGCTTGCCGGAGATCTTCTTGACCGGCACCTGCCCCTCGCCGTCACCGACGGTCCACAGGTGGATCGGGACCCCCGGAGCGACCCGGGCCACCTTCTTCTCCTCCTGCTTGAGCAGCTTGGTGACCTTCGAGGGCGGGCCCTCGCCGAGCAGCACCACGCCGGGACGGCCCAGGGCCCGGAAGACCATCGCCGCACCGACCATGTCGCTGGGCCGGATGCCGCGGGCGCCCTCGACCGCGACCGGTTCCTGCGCGGCGTACCAGCCGCGGCGGCCCAGCCCCTGGAGTGCGGCTCCGGCGGCACCGGGTTGCCCCTCGAGGGCGCGGTACATCGCGGTGTTGCCCCGGCGGTTCATGACGACCACCGCGGCGAGCGCGGCGGCGGGGAGACCGAGGATGGCGGCATACCAGAGCCACCCGCCGCCGAAGATGGCTCCGATGGCCACGGCCACGCCGAAGGTGCCGACGGCGGCCAGCAGCATCCACCAGCCGAGGTTGGGGTCGAGTCCCTTGATCGCGCTGTAGGCCTGGCGGATCTGGGCGATGCGGCCGGTCTTCTTCTGCGGGCTGGTCGGACACGGGGGGTGACGCTCCTGATCGGTGACGGCTGACCCGCGGCGTCTCCGCGGGCGTCGCGCCTCAGGATACGGGGCGGGGGGCCCGCGCCACCAACGACGCCGCCTCCTGGCGGGCGGGGTCGGACGCGGCCTCGGCGAGGTGCGAGAGGTGGTCGGGAATCGGGCGACCCCAGCGGTTCATCGCGGTGGCCCAGAGGCGGCCCGCGCGGTAGGAGCTGCGCACCAGTGGCCCGGCCATGACGCCCTTGAAGCCGGCGTCGGTGGCGACGTCGGACCAGTGCACGAACTCCTCGGGCTTGACCCAGCGGTCGATCGGGTGGTGCTTGGGGGAGGGGCGGAGGTACTGGGTGATGGTGAGGATGTCGCAGCCGGCGTCGTGCAGGTCGTGGATGGCCGACTCGATCTCGTGGTCCTCCTCACCCATGCCGAGGATGAGGTTGGACTTGGTCACCAGCCCCGCCTCGCGCGCCATGGACAGCACCCGCAGGCTCTTGTCGTAGGTGAAGGCTGGCCGGATCCGCTTGAAGATGCGCGGGACCGTCTCGAGGTTGTGCGCGAAGACCTCAGGCCGGGCGTCGAAGACCTGACCCACCAGAGCGGGCTCGGCACCGAAGTCGGGCGGGAGGATCTCGACGCCGGTGTTGGGGTTGAGGGCGTGGATCTGCCGGATGGTCTCGGCGTACAGGCCGGCGGCACCGTCGGGGAGGTCATCGCGCGCGACCCCGGTGACGGTCGAGTAGCGCAGCCCCATCGTGCGAACCGACTCCGCGACCCGGCGAGGCTCGTCGAGGTCGAGCGGCTGGGGTCGACCGGTGGCGATGTCGCAGAAGTCGCAGCGGCGGGTGCAGGTGTCGCCCGCCGATGAGGAACGTCGCCTCGCGGTCCTCCCAGCACTCGAAGATGTTGGGGCAGCCCGCCTCCTGGCACACGGTGTGCAGGCCCTGTCCCTTGACCATGGAGTGGATCTGGGTGAACTCCGGGCCCATCTTCGCGGTGGTCCGGATCCACTCGGGCTTGCGCTCGATCGGGGTCTCGGCGTTGCGCGCCTCGACCCGCAGCATGCGGCGTCCCTCGGGTGCGACAGTCACGCGTGCCACCCTACGCCGGGCCCGCGACACGCCCGAATCCTGTGACACCCCGAGGGCCGCCGGCGGGCGTCAGCCGAGCACCTCGGCGAGGTGCTTCTCGGCGATCGGGAGCACGTCCTGCACGCTCACCGGTGCGACCGGCCTCGATCGTGAGCGAGGAGACGCCCGCGTCCGCGATGCCGCAGGGGATGATCGCGTCGGCCCACGAGAGGTCGGCGTCGCAGTTGAGGGCGAAGCCGTGCATCGTGACGCGGCGACTCACCCGCACCCCGATGGCCCCGAGCTTGCGGTCGGGGCCGCGGTCGTCGGCGAGCACCCACACCCCGCTGCGCCCGTCGACCCGGACGGTCTCGACTCCGACGTCCCGCGTCACGCGCATCATCACCTCCTCGAGGCGGCGCACGTGGGCCACGACGTCGATGGGCACGTCGGTCAGCCGGCAGATCGGGTAGCCCACGAGCTGTCCGGGTCCGTGCCAGGTGATCTTCCCGCCCCGGTCGACGTCGATGACCGGGGTGCCGTCGGTGGGTCGTTCGTGCGGCTCGGTGCGCTTGCCCGCGGTGTACACGGCGTCGTGCTCGAGCAGGAGGGTCGTGTCGGCCAGTCGGCCGTCGACCACCTGCTCGTGCACGTCGCGCTGCGCCTGCCAACCCGCGAGGTAGTCGACGGTGTCGGGGGCGAAGCCGAGGTGCACGAACTGCATGGCCCCACCGTATGCCGGGCCCTGGCCCGAACCGTAACCGAGGCCGACACGGCTACGCCCTAGGCTTGCGCCATGAACGAGCAGCGAGTCACCGGGCACCGAACCCGACACCGCGCACGACGACGGGGGACGTCACCTCGACGCCGTCGCCGCAGCGAAGCGCCCGCGGGCCGTGATCGCCCTGGCTCTTCTCGTGCTCCTCGTCTGGCTCATCGTGGCCGGCCTCGGCGGTCAGGCCCAGGGCAAGCTGTCCGGAGTCCAGTCCAACGACAACTCCACCTTCCTGCCCAAGGACGCCGAGTCCACCCTCGTCAGCGAGGCAGTCGCGGGGTTCAACGAGAGCGCGACGCTGCCCTACCTCGTCGTCGTCGAGCGCGAGGACGGCGGTGCGCTCACGCCCGAGGACCAGAGCGCCATCGCCCAGTTCGCCACGGACCTGCCCGGTCTGGCGCTGCCGGAGATCGGCCCGGACAGCACGCTCGGTGACTTCCTCAACCCGAGCGACGCCCCCACCCCGGTTCCCTCCGAGGACGGGAAGGCGGTGCTGATCGCCGTTCCCCTCGACGGCACGACCGGGACGGAGGCCTACGGCGAGACCTCCCCCCTCGTCGAGGGGGCGGATGCCCTGAGGGAGGAGATCGAGACCACCCTGACCCCAGCCGGTCTCGAGGCCCACGTGGGGGGCCCGGGCGGACTGATCGCCGACTTCGCCGCAGCGTTCGCGGGCATCGACGGAATCCTCCTGGGCGTCGCCCTGCTCGTCGTGCTCATCATCCTGCTCATCGTCTACCGCAGCCCGATCCTGCCCATCGCCGTGCTCCTCAGTGCCGTCTTCGGGCTCAGCGCGGCCTCGCTCGTCGTCTACCAGCTCGCCCTCAACGACGTCATCACCCTGTCCGGGCAGTCGCAGGGCATCCTGTTCATCCTCGTGGTCGGTGCGGCGACCGACTACGCCCTCCTGCTCGTCAGCAGGTTCCGCGAGGAGCTCCACGACGAGCCGAGCGCGTGGGTGGCGCTGCGGCGTGCCTGGCGCGCTGCTGTCGAGCCGATCGTGGCGTCCGCGGCCACCGTCATCCTCGCCCTGCTCTGCCTGCTGCTCGCCGACCTTCGGAGCACCTCCGGACTCGGGCCGGTCGGGGCGCTGGGCATCGCCGGCGCGTTGCTGGCGTCGCTGACGTTCCTCCCCGCCGTGCTGCTCCTGTTCGGGCGCAAGGCCTTCTGGCCCTTCGCCCCCAAGCTCGACCACGTCCACGCAGAGGACGTCGTCGGGACGACCGGTGTGTGGGGACGGGTGGCCGACCTCGTCGGGCGCCACCCGCGCCGCACCTGGTCCATCACGCTCGTCCTGCTCCTGGCCGCGGCCGCCTTCGTGCCGACCTTCAAGGCCAGCGGCTCGACGATCGACGAGACGTTCCTCTCCGACACCGACTCGATCGTCGCCCAGCGGATCATCGGCGAGCACTTCGCCGCGGGCTCCGCCACCCCGGTCCAGGTCGTCGTGCCCGAGGGCGACGCCGAGGCCGCGCTCGAGGTCGTCATCTCGGATCCGGGCGTCGCGGGTGCCTTCGTGGGGATCGCACCCCCTCAGCCGGGGCAGCCGGCGACGCCACCGCCGGTCGTCGACGGCTCCGTCCTCATCCAGGCGACGACGAACGACGCCTCCGACAGCCAAGGAGCCGAGGACACCGTCAAGCGGCTCCGCGACGACCTCGACCAGGTGAGCACCGAGGCCCTCGTCGGAGGCAACGCGGCGACGAACCTCGATGTGCTCGAGGCCAGCTCGCGTGACCTCAAGGTGCTGGTCCCCACGATCCTGCTCGTCATCTTCCTCGTGCTCGCCCTGTTGCTCCGCTCCCTCGTCGCACCGCTCCTCCTCGTCGCGGCCAACGTCGTGTCGTTCGCCGCGACGATCGGTATCGCCGCCCTCGTGTTCGACCACGTCTTCGGCTTCACCGGAGGGGATCCCGCGATCCCCCTCTACGGGTTCGTCTTCCTCGTCGCGCTGGGGATCGACTACTCGATCTTCCTCATGACCCGGGTGCGCGAGGAGGCGCAGGTGCGCGGCACCCGCCCCGGCATCCTCGTCGGGCTGGCCGTGACGGGTGGGGTCATCACGAGTGCCGGCATCGTCCTGGCCGCGACCTTCTCGGCGCTGTCGGTCCTGCCCCTCGTCTTCCTCGTGCAGATCGCCTTCATCGTCGCCTTCGGTGTCCTGCTCGACACCTTCGTCGTCCGCTCGCTCCTCGTCCCGGCATGCCGCCTACGACATCGGCCCACGGATCTGGTGGCCGGCGCGCTTCCGCTCCGACGAGGAACCCGTCGAAGGACGTCTCCCCGGTCGCCTGACGGAACGCGGCGCCCGCGAGGACGGGCCTACGCTGGCGCCCATGATGCGTGTCGCACTCGCCGGGTTCGGATCGGCCGGCCAGACCATCCATGCCCCCCTGCTGCACGAGGCGGGCTGTCGACGTCGCCGCGGTCTCCACGACCGACGCCGGCCGCGCCCGGGCCGCGCAGGAGGAGTTCCCCGGGACGAAGGTGGTGCCCCGGCTCGAGGACCTCCTGGCCCTCCCGGGGCTCGACCTCGTCGTGCTCGCGACACCCAGCGGCGCCCACGCCGAGCAGGTGCGTGCCGTCATCGACGCCGGCATCGCCTGCCTGGTCGACAAGCCGCTCGCCGTCGACGCGCAGGCGGGGGCGGCGGTGGTCCGGCACGCGGCGAGGGCCGGGGTGCCGCTCACCGTCTTCCAGAACCGACGCTACGACCCGGAGCACGCGACCGTGGCGCGGGTCGTCGCCGAGGGCCTGGTCGGCGACCCGTTCCGCTACGAGATGCGGTGGGAGCGGTGGCGGCCGGTGCCCAAGAGCCGGTGGCGGGAGAACGCCGGCGCCGCCGACGGCGGTGGTCTCCTCCTCGACCTGCACAGCCACCTCGTCGATGCCGCCGTCCAGCTCTTCGGGCCCGTCGAGACCGTGTTCGCGACCGTGGCCGCCCGGACGACGAAGGCAGAGGACGACGCCTTCCTCGTCTGCCGCCACGACGGGGGTGTGGTCTCCCACCTCGGCGCCACCTCCCTGTCCGGGGCACCGGGGCCGAGGGTGCGGCTCCTGGGTACGCGTGCGGCCTACGTCCTGGCCGACTTCGAGGGAGAAGCACACCCGTGGAGCGGCCAGGCCGACGCGGACCCGGCGCACAGCGGCTGGCTCTACCGCGGCGAGGAGCGCGAGGCCGTGGCCCGGGAGGGCACCCGCCAGGCCGACCTCTACCGCGCGATCGAGGCGGCCCTGGGTTCGGCACGACCCCAGGACGAGATGCCGGTCGACCCGTGGGACGCCGTGCACACCCTGGCCGTCATCGATGCGGCTCGGGTCTCCGCGGACCACAACCAGGTGACCGCCGTGCACACCCCCCGCCCCTGACCGCTCCGGTCAGGCGGACCGAAGACGGCGGGGCTCGATCCGCTCCTCGCGCACCGACTCGCCGTCCCGGGTGACGACGAAGGCGGCCTTGCCCTCGGTCTCGGACACGGCCTCGACGAGGTGGGTGCCCCGGTAGACGAGCCCGACCCCGTCGTCCGTGCAGTGCGTCTCGGGCAGCGTGCCGTCGGCGACGAGTGCCCGGACCGCTGGGCGACGGGACTCCTCGGAGTCATAGTGCACGCCGTTGCCGTAGGGCAACAGGCCCAGGCCGTTCGTGACCGGCCTCAGGTCGGGGCCGAAGGAGTCCGTGCAGCCCCCGGCATACCAGCAGATCGACCCGGCCGACACCCCGGAGAGCACGACACCGGCCTCCCACGCTGCGCGAAAGGCGGGTCGCAGGGCGTGCACGTCCCAGACGGCCAGGAGGTTGGCGACCGACCCACCGTTGACCCACACGACATCCTGGGTGAGGAGGTGGCCGGGCACGTCGTCGAGGTTGGGCATCGGGAAGAGGTCGAGGCAGGTCAGGTCGAAGCCCGCGATGCGGCCGGCCTCATGGGCCCAGTAGTTCATGAACCGCGGGTCGCCGGATGCCGTGCCCACGAACGTCACCCGCGGTCGGCGGCCGTGCGAGCCGGAGAGCTCGACCGCGTGGTGCACGAGGGCGTCGAACTCGAGCTGGGTGCGACTGCCGGGACGGTAGCCGCCCGAGGTCGCGACGATGGTCGGTGCATCGGCTGCCATGGACGTCACCCTAGGCGCGCGGCGGCCCGGTGGTGGTCAGGAAGCGCAGGGGGCCTGTGGACAACGTCATGGCCCGAGCGCGACCCTGAGCCAGAGTGGATCCATGCACACCACAGCCGGTGCCGAGGAGAGCGCCCCGATGGTCCCGGGCTTCGAGCTCGGTCGACGGATCGGTCACGGGGCCACCAGTGAGGTCTGGGTCGCGGCCACCGAGGCGGACGGCCGCCGGGTGGCGCTCAAGGTGGTGCACGCCGACCTCGATGAGGTTCAGGCGGCAGCCCGGGAGGCGGCACTGTCGGCGGCGGTGGCGTCACCGCACCTCGTGCGCATCGAGGCCTGCCTCCCGCTACCCGGCGGACGGGTGGCCCTGGTGATGCCACACCTGGCCGGGGGCAGCCTCGAGGCGCTCGTGGAGGCCCGGGGGCACCTCGAGCCCGGTGAGGTGGTCACCGTGCTGGCGCCGGTGGCCTCCGCACTGGCGCGGCTGCACGCCGTCGGTGTGGTCCACGGCGACGTCTCACCGGGCAACGTGCTCCTCGACCTCGACGGTCGACCGCACCTCGGCGACCTCGGGGTCGGCCGGATCGTCGGGGAGGCTCCGGCGGGTGTCTGGGGCTCGGACGGCTACGTCGCACCCGAGGTCGTCCTCGGGTCGGACCCCTCGCCCGCCGCCGACGTCTACTCCCTCGGTGCGCTGGGGTGGTTGTGCCTCACCGGGTCGGTCCCGGGGGCTCCGGGGCTGCGCCCGGCCCTGGCCGACGTGGCCGGCGCCGCCGCGACGCCGGAGCTGTCTGCCCTCGTCGCGGCACTGGACTCGGCCATCGACGCCGACGCGTCGACGCGACCCGACGCCGACGCGCTGGCCTGGGCGCTGTTCTCAGCGGCGACACCACGACCGATCCACCTCGTGAAGGGCGATGACGACGTCAGCGCCGTCACGTACCGGCTGCGGGCGGCGGCAGGCTCCGATGGCGTGCCGGGGGCGACCCAGCCCGTGGCCGTCCGGGGTCGCCGCTCCTGGCGAGGGCGGATGCCGTGGCTGGGCTCGCGGAACTGGCTGCGCCCGTGGCGCTGGCGTGGCTCGGCGCCGGAGCCCGCACGGCCGGAGCCCGCACGGCCAGAGCCCGCAGTCCTCGGCAGCGCGGGGAGTGCGGTGCGGAGGGGGCACCGCACTCCCCGTCCTGGCTCCCTCGAGGTGCCGAGGGCGAGGCCTCCTCGACCGTCTCCCCACGGAACGCCCCGACACGGGGCGGGACGGCGGACGGGGGGACGGCGGGGGCCCGCCACGGGCGGGCGGGTTCCCGGGCGAGCCGTCGTCGTGGCGGTCGCCGTGGTCGCACTGGCGGTGGCCGGCCTCGGTTCCACTACCCCGGGATGGCCAGGACGCGGCGGGCCGGCTCTGGACCCGTCGGCGGTCTCCGGGCCCGCTGGGCAGCGTCCCGCCGATTCGTTCCCCGCCGAGAAGCTCTTCGACGACCGCTCGCTCGATCCGCGACTCGACGCCGACGCGCCCTCGGACCGCCCGACGGAGCTCGTGTCGGCGTTGGCGGCGGCGCGAGCGGCAGCATTCCGCTCGGCCAGTCCGTCCCGACTGGGCGAGGTCGACGCCCCCGGATCGGCCGCGTGGTCTCGTGACGTCTCGGACGTCACCGAGCTGCGACGCTCCGGGGTCCGCTACCTCGGCCTGCACCACGAGGTCGTCGCGGCGACCACCGTTGCGGTCGAGGGTTCGCGCGCTGTGGTCCGCGCCCGCGTCGACACCAGCGGGTACGCCGTCACGGGTCGGGGCGACCGCGAGGAGAGGCCGCCGAGTGCCGGTGCCTCGGTCCTCGTCGACCTGGTTCGCACCGACGCCGGGTGGCGGGTGAGCGACCTCAGGGCTGACGGCTGAACGTCGTCGTCAGCCGACCAGCCACCTGACCGCGGACTCGAGGTCGCCATGGGTGTACTGGAAACCGCTCTCGCGCAGCACGTCGCCGACGATGCGCTGGCTGCCGAGGATCTCGCCCGCGAACTCGCCGACGGCCACTCGGGCGGCGAACGCGGGGGCTGGCAGGACCGCTGGGCGGTGCATCGCCCGCCCGAGGGCTGCGGCGACCTCGCGCTGGCGTGCGGGCCGGGGGCCCGTGAGGTTGACCGGACCCGTGACCTCGGGGTGGTCGAGGAGGTGGAGGATCGCTCCGACCTCGTCAGCGAGAGTGATCCACGGCCAGAACTGCCGGCCCGAGCCGATCGGACCCCCCAGACCCAGCCGGGCCAGGCGGGCCAAGGGACCCGCCGCCCCGCCCTCGGTGTCGAGCAGGAGACCGGACCTGTCCAGCCTGAAGAGGGTTCGCGACGGGCTGCCCGACGGCGCCAGAACGAGCCCCGTCCGGAGGAAGGCGACGGGTGCGCCTGCGTCGATCGCCGACTGGGCGCTGGCCTCCCACGCAAGGACCACGTCCGCGAGGAACCCGGTTCCGGGCGGGCTGTCCTCGGTGAGCTCCTCATCGCCGCGGTCGCCGTAGACACCCACAGCCGACCCGCACAGGAACCTGATCTCCCGGCCCGCCTCGGCCACCGCGGAGGCGACGGCTGTCGTGCCGTTGGTGCGCGAGGCGAGGATCTCGTGCTTGTACGAGGGCGTCCAGCGCCGGTCGCCGACGCCCGCCCCGGCGAGGTGCACCACGGCATCGACACCGTCGAGGGCGTGGGGGCCGAGGCTGCGGCTCGCGGGGTCCCAGCGGACCTCGTCCGGGGCCGAAGGGGCCCGCCGGACGAACCGCACCACCTCGTCGCCACGCTCATGGAGCGCGGCGACGAGGGGGGTGCCGATCAGGCCGGAGGACCCGGTGATGGCGATGCGATGGGCCATCTCGGTGCTCGAGGTGCCCGGGTCAGAGACCCAGGGACGCCTCGAAGGCCCCTTCCTCGAGGCGCTGCTTCATCGTCGTGAGGAAGCGGGCCGCATCCGCACCGTCGACGATCCGGTGGTCGTAGGACAGTGCGAGGTAGACCATCGAGCGGATCGCGATCGTCTCGCCACCGTCCTCGGCATCGACGACCACGGCACGACGAACGACAGCGCCCGTGCCCAGGATCGCCACCTGGGGCTGGTTGATGATCGGGGTGTCGAAGAGTGCACCCCGCGACCCGGTGTTGGTGATCGTGAACGTGCCACCCGCCAGGTCGTCCGGGGTGATCTTGTTGTTGCGCGTCCGGTCCGCGAGCTCGGCGATCCCTCGGGCCAGGCCGGCGATGTTGAGATCGCCGGCATTCCTGATCACGGGGACCAGAAGGCCCTTCTCGGTGTCGACGGCGATCCCGAGGTGTTCGGCACCGTGGTAGGTCACCTCGTCCTCGTCGAGGCTCGCGTTGACCGTGGGGTGGGCCTTGAGGGCCTCGACCGCAGCGAGGGCGAAGAACGGCAGGAAGCTGAGCTTGGTGCCCTCCCGCGCCGCGAACTCGCCCTTGGCACGCTCACGCAGCCGAGCGATGCGGGTGACGTCGACCTCGACGACGGTGGTGAGCTGGGCGGAGGTCTGGAGCGACTCCACCATCCGGCGCGCGATGGTCTTGCGCAGGCGCGACATCTTCTCGGTCGTGCCTCGCTTGGACCCTTCGGCCGGGGCGCGCGAGGCTCCGCCCGACGTGGAGGTCTTTGCAGCGGTCGCGGACGCCGGTGCCGACTCCTTCGCGGACTCGGCCGCCTTGGTTTCCTCGGCTGCCGCGACGACGTCCTGCTTGCGGATCCGGCCACCGATCCCGGTGCCCTCGATGCTCGAGAGGTCGACGCCGTGGTCGGCTGCCAGCTTGCGCACCAGGGGAGTGACGTACGCGGCTGCGTCGCCGCTCTCGTTCTTCGGCCGGGGCGTGGGCGCGGTGGAGGTCGAGGTCGCCGCTGCCGGGGCATCGTCGGCCTTGGCTGCGGCGGCGTCGGCGGTCTGCTGCGGCGGGGCCTCCGCGGACTGCTCGGCTCCGGCTCGGGCTCGGACTTCTGCTCCGGCTCCGGCCCTGCTCCGGCTCGGGCTCGGACTCGGACTCGGACTTCTGCTCGGACTTCTGCTCGGGCTCGGACTTCTGCTCCGGCTCGGACTGGCTGGATCCGCCGCCGCTGCCGCCCACGACCGCGAGGTCGGCACCGACGGGCACCGTCTCGTCCTCCTGGACGAGGATCGAGGTCAGGGTGCCGGCCACGGGGGAGGGGATCTCGGTGTCGACCTTGTCGGTGGAGACCTCGAGCAGGGGCTCGTCGACCGCCACCTCGTCGCCCTCCTGCTTGAGCCAACGGGTGATCGTCCCCTCGGTGACCGACTCGCCCAGGGCGGGCATCGTCACGGTGGTGCCGTCGCCGGAGCCGGACGCCCCGGCGGAGGGTTCAGGCGCGGAGTCCTCCTCGCCGCCCTCGTCCTCGGCGGGCTGGTCCTCTTCGCCGTCGTCCTCCTCGTCGTCGTCCGCGGACTCCGCATTGTCGGCGGGAGCATCCTCGGCGGGCTCGTCCGACGAGGCCGGGGCCTCGTCCGCCGAGCCCGAGTCGTCCTGCGCGTCCTGATCCCCGGACGAGTCGCCCTCGGGGGCGTCACCGTCGCCGATGACGGCGAGGTCGGCGCCGACCGGCACGGTGTCATCCTCCTCCACGAGGATCTCCTGCAGCGTCCCGGCGATGGGGGAGGGGATCTCGGTGTCGACCTTGTCGGTCGAGACCTCGAGCAGGGGCTCGTCGACGGCGACCTCGTCACCCACGTTCTTGAGCCACCGCGTCACGGTCCCCTCGGTGACGGACTCGCCGAGTGCAGGCATCTTCACGCGTTCTGACATCGGGACAGCTCTCCTTCTTCGATGGTGGCGGACATCACTCTAGTTGTGTGCGTGCAGCGGTTTCCCGGCGAGTGCCAGATGGGCCTCTCCCAGCGCCTCGTTCTGGGTCGGATGGGCGTGCACGAGTGCCGCCACCTCCTCGGCGTGCGCACCCCACCCGACGATGAGCTGCGCCTCCCCGATCTGCTCGCCCATCCTCGAGCCGACCATGTGGACCCCCAGGACCGGGCCGTCCTTGACCCGGACGAGCTTGACGAACCCCTGGGTCCCCAGGATCTGCGACTTGCCGTTGCCGCCCAGGTTGTACTCGTAGGCCTCCACGTCGGCGTGCCGCTCACGGGCCTGCTCCTCGGTGAGGCCGACCGAGGCGACCTCGGGCTCGCAGTACGTCACCCGGGGGATGCCGGACTCCTCGATCGGCGTGGGGGCGAGCCCGGCGATCTCCTCGGCGACGAAGATCCCCTGGGCGAAGCCACGGTGCGCGAGCTGGAGCCCCGGAACGATGTCGCCCACGGCGTACACCCCGTCGACGGAGGTGCGGCAGCGCTCGTCGGCCAGTACGAAGCCCGCTTCCATCTCGACCCCCGCCTCGGCGTACCCGAGCCCGTCCGTGACCGGGCCGCGACCGACCGCGACCAGCAGGAGGTCGGCGACGATCTCCTCACCGCCCTCCAGCCGGACCGTCACCGTGTCGTCGTCCTGGCCGACCGACTCGAACCGGGCGCCGGTCCTCGTGATGATGCCGCGCTTGCGGAAGGCCCGCTGCAGCGCCGCACTCGACGCCGGGTCCTCCGCAGCGACGAGACGCGGGAGGGCCTCGACGATGGTGACCTCGGCCCCGAACGACCGCATCACGGACGCGAACTCGACCCCGATGACGCCTCCGCCGAGGACCACCACGCGGTCCGGGACCTGGTCGAGGCCGAGAGCCTGGTCGCTGGTCATCACCCGGCCCGCGATCTCCAGCCCCGGGAGGGTTCGGGCGTAGGAGCCGGTGGCGAGCACCACGTGCCGACCCGACGAGCCGTCGGTCGCCGACCGCCACGGTGCGCGGGTCCTCGAGCCGGCCGGAGCCCTCGACGTAGTCGACCTTTCGTGCCGAGACCAGGCCCTGGAGCCCCTTGTACAGGCGGTTGACGACGCCTTCCCGGTACGCCGTCACAGCGGGCAGGTCGATGCCCTCCAGCGTGGCTCGCACGCCGACGGCCCCGGCCTCCGCGCGCGGTGTCGGCGACCTCGGCGGCGTGCAGGAGGGCCTTGGTCGGGATGCACCCGCGGTGCAGGCACGTGCCACCCAGCTTGTCCTGCTCGACGAGCGCGACGCTCAGGCCGAGCTCGGCGGCGCGCAGGGCGCAGGCATACCCCCCGCTACCTCCCCCGAGGACGACGACGTCGTGGGTGGGTGTGGCGGTGGCCGGCATGCGTGGGTGCTCCTCAGTTCGTGACGGGCGAGTGGCCCGGCGGACTCGGGCGGTGCCGCCGGACCTGCCCAGCATCCTGTCACTGAACCGTGGTCCGGGGCACCCGGCGCAGCGGGGACCCTCGTCGGGGACGATGGCACCACGCCCTATCGTGTGGGGATGGCCTGGTGGAGACGCAGCCGGAAGGACGAGGCCCCGCACGGAGGCGGGGACCTCTCGAGCGCCCGTGCCCACCTCGAGGAATTCGTGGCGTCGCGTCGCGGTGTCGAGGCCTACGTCGAGCCGGCGACGAACATCACGGCCACGACCCTCGTCCTCATCGCGCACGACGGTGAGTGGACCCGTCGGGCCCTGCCGTCCCGCCCGCAGGCGTTCGATGTGGCCAGGTCACTGGGCATCCCGGTCTACGACGTGAACCAGACGGGCTATCCCGCGAGGATGCGGCGGTGGACCTCGCAGCAGCGAAAACCGCCGAGGCGCTGAGCCGGTCGCCCCGGAGCGCGGGAATCGTGGTGGAGGCGGAGCCGAGAGCCTGCCATGGTGGGGTTGACCGATGCCCCCGCTGGAAGGACCCACCATGTCAGCCGCGAAGAAGCCCCGCCCCGCCGTCGACGACGACGTCAAGGCGAAGTACCGTGCCGCGCTCGATGCCAAGCAGGCCCACGGGGAGCGGACGTGTCCGACCACGCGGACCACGCGAAGGTCGACCACGCGCACGGTCCGGAGACCACGGCGCGCGAGCAGATGTTCCGCCGCAAGAGCGGCTGACGCTTCCCGACCTTCCCCGGGCGCCCGAGGTCAGGGCGTGTGGGACTCCACGAGGCTGACCAGCGTGCCCACACCGAAGCCGGTGCCGCCCTTGGGGTGGTGGCCCTTGGCTCCCTTGTCGTTGAACGCCGGGCCCGCGATGTCGACGTGGGCCCAGGGGATGCCTTCCCCGACGAACTCCTTGAGGAAGAGTCCGGCGGTGAGCATGCCGCCGTCGCGGTCGCCCTTGTGCGCGATGTCGGCGGTGGGGGTGTCGAGCTTGGCCCGCAGCTCCACCGGGAGGGGCATGGGCCAGGCGCCCTCGCCCGCGCGGTCCGCCGCTGCCACGACCGTGCCACGGAAGTCGTCGTCGTTGCCCATGACCCCGGCGATGTCGGTGCCCAGGGCCACCACCTGCGCGCCCGTGAGCGTCGCGATGTCGACGATCCAGTCGGGGGACTTCTCGCTCGCCAGGCAGATGCCGTCGCCGAGGACCATCCGTCCCTCCGCGTCGGTGTCCAGGATCTCGACGCTGGTGCCGTCACGCATGACGACGACGTCGCTCGGGCGCTGGGCGGTGCCGCTCGGCATGTTCTCGGCGAGGCAGAGGTAGCCGGTGACCGCGACGGGCAGGTCGAGCTCCGCGGCGGCGAGCACGGCCGCGGCGACGGCTGCGGCGCCCGCCATGTCGCACTTCATCGTCACCATGCCGCTCGAGGGCTTGATGTTCAGACCCCCCGAGTCGAACGTGATGCCCTTGCCGACGAGTGCGACCGAACCGGTCGCGTCCGGAGGTGACCACGACATCGTGACGATGCGCGGCGGGTTGGCCGACCCCTGGCCGACGCCGACGATGCCGCCGAAGCCTCCCTTGCCGAGGGCCTTGTCGTCCAGGACCGACACGGTGAGCTTGGCGGTCGATGCCGTCGCCCGCTTCTTGACGTTGTCCGCGAAGGACTGGGGGTAGAGGAGGTTGGGCGGGGTGTTGACGAGATCGCGCGCCCAGTCGCGGGCCGACCCCAGGACGGCGGCGCGGGAGACGGCATCCTTGGCCGCCCTGCCCTGGCCCGTGCCGGAGACGACGACGACGCGCGGCCCCGCGCCCACGGAGCTCGCGCCCTTGGCCGCGCCGCGGCGGCCGAAGGTCAGGGGTGCGCCCTTGTCGTAGACGTAGCAGCCGGCGTACGCCCCGTCGGCGACCGCCGACAGGCTCTCGACGTCGGGGGTGGGCAGCGCGACCGCGACGGACTTCTTGCCGCGCACCGTGCGCAGTGCCACGCCAGCGGCGCGGCGCAGGGCGGGGTGCGGGTAGGAGGGACGGGTCGTGGTGCCCTCACCGAGACCGGTGAGCACGACGGAGGTCGCCTTGACGCCGGGCACCGCGACCACGCGGAGCACCTCGTCGGCCCGCCCGGTCGCGTCGAGGTCGGACAGCACCGCCTGGAGGTGCACGACCGCCTTGCGGGGGAGTCCGTGACCGGTGGCCAGGTCCGGACCGTCGGGGGTGCTGACCGAGCCGACGACGAGGGCCTCGACGGCGATCTCGGCAGGGGTACGGGTGGTGAGCGACAAGGAGGTCATGGCGTCAGACTAGCGACCGCGCCGATGGCGCCCGCCACGCGGTAACGTGCCGAGCATGACCGACCTCCTTCGCTCGCCGCTCCATGACCGGCACGTCGCGCTCGGCGCCAAGATGGCCGACTTCGGCGGATGGTCCATGCCCATCGAGTACCCGGGGGGTGGTGTCGTCGCCGAGCACACGGCGGTGCGGGAACGGGTCGGCATCTTCGACGTCTCCCACCTGGGCAAGGCGCGGGTCTCCGGGCCCGGCGCCGCCGACTTCGTCAACGCCTGCCTGACCAACGACCTGCGGCGGATCGGCCCGGGGCAGGCGCAGTACACGATGTGCTGCGTCGACTCCGGCGGGGTCGTCGACGACCTCATCGCCTACCTCCGGTCGGACGAGGACGTCTTCCTCATCCCGAATGCCGCCAACACCGGTCGGGTCGTCGACCTCCTCGCGGCCGCCGCGCCCCCCGGGGTCGTGGTGGAGAACCTCCACGACCGCTACGGCGTCATCGCCGTCCAGGGCCCACGATCCGACGAGGTGTTGCGCAGTCTCGGTCTCCCCGTCGACCACGACTACATGAGCTTCGTGGAGACGAGCTGGGACGACCTGCCCGTCATCGTCTGCCGCACGGGCTACACGGGGGAGCGGGGCTACGAGATCGTCCCGCCGTGGGACGTCGCGGGCGCGGTCTGGGACGCCCTCGTGGAAGCCGTGGGCAAGCAGGACGGCAAGCCGTGCGGCCTGGGGGCGCGCGACACCCTGCGCACCGAGATGGGTTACCCGCTCCACGGTAACGACCTGTCGCTCGACATCACGCCCGTCATGGCGGGCGCTGCCTGGGCCGTCGGCTGGGACAAGGAGAGCTTCTGGGGCAAGGAGAGCCTCACGGCCGAGCGCGCCGCCAAGCAGACCCGGCTGATGCGGGGGCTGGTCGTGACCGGGCGCGGGATCCCACGCCCGCACTGTGAGGTCCGGGACTCCACGGGCGCCGTGGTGGGGGAGGTCACCTCGGGAACCTTCTCCCCGACCCGTCGCCAGGGCGTCGCGCTCGCCCTCCTCGACCGTTCGGTCACCCTCGGCGACGACGTCGTCGTCGACGTGCGGGGGCGGGCCGTGCCGGCGACGGTGAGCAAGCCTCCGTTCGTCGAGGTGGGGGTGCGGCAGTCATGAGCGAGGCCTGGAGCTGGACCTACGAGGACGGCGAGGGTGCCGAGATGAGCGGCGCGCCCCTGGCCGACACGGCCTTCCCCACCCAGTCCGACGCCGAGAGCTGGTTCGGCGAGGTGTGGCACGAACTGTCCGATGCCGGCGTGGCCGCAGTCACGCTGCACCGTGACGGGGAGAAGGTCTACGGCCCGATGAGCCTGGAGACGCCCACGTAGCCCCGGAGCACGACGAGACCCGGAGAACGACGAGCCGGCGGCTCACCGGTGGGTGGTCACCGGGGTGCCGATCGGTGCGAAGTCGTAGATCCACTTCGCCACGTCCACCGGCAGGTTGATGCACCCGTGTGACGCCGAGTAGCCGAACGAGGAGCGCCACGGTGCCCCGTGGAGGGCGTAGCCGCGGTGGAAGAACGAGGTCCACGGCACGTCCTCGGTCTCGTACGGGGTGCCGTCCGCGTTGGTACCCCGCATCGTCATCAGGGGGTTCTTGAGGTAGACCTTGAAGGTGCCGACGACGGTGGGGGTCTCGCCGGCCCCGTCGACCATCGTGATCGGGCCCCTGACGACCTTGGCCCCCACGTACGCGGTCATCGTGTGCTTGGTGAGGTCGACGTCGATCCACTTCTCGCCCTCGGCCGCGGGATACGCGAGCTTCTCGGCCCCGACCGCGACCGTGCGCTGGTTCCAGGTCGCGGCGAGCGTGTCGTACTCGAAGTCGCCCGAGTAGTCCTTGCCGGCCGCGAGCGCCTTCGTGGCCGCCGTGGCGAGCGCGTCGGCATTGGACACGACCCGTCCGTCGCGGGCCTCGTCGACGACGCTGAGCACCGCGCCGGCGGCGCTGACGTTGCGCAGGCCGGAGTGTGGCTCGGTCTTCGCGTCCTCGGCCAGGGAGCCCACCCAGGACTGGACCTTCTTCGGCATCCAGGGTCGGGCTGCCCGGGACTCCGTCGGTGGTCGGGACGCTCACCCAGGACGCACGCACCGTCGCCGAGGGCGAGTGGCTCTCTGAGCCGTCGGACACGGTGAGTGTGGCGGAGGCGATCGCGTTGGCCTTCGTGGCGACCTTCTCGGCCGCTCCCGTCGTCACCGTGGGGGTGGTCTCGACGAACGTCACGTCGGCCGTGGCGGGCGACAGCGTCCGGGCCGCGTCCTCGACGACGTCCTGGAAGCTCTCCGGAGCGACCGTGTGGCCGGCGACCGCCGGGGTGACCTCGAAGGACGTCGTGTCGGCGTCGAGCCCCACGCTGGCGTTCCGGCCGACCCTGTCGGACCGCTCGACCAGCTCGGTGGCGACCTCGTCGACGGTGGTGGGGTCGGTCACGACCACGGCGGCCACGTCGTTGGAGGAGACGAGCGAGGTCGCGTAGGAGGCCCAGGACTGGTTGGGGGCGAAGACCGCGTCCACGGTGGCGTCGACGTCGACCGTGTAGCCGAGGTCGGCGAGGTGCTCGGTCTGCGTGGTGCCGTCGGCGTCGACCGTGATCGTCACACCCGTGGCGCGATCGCGCACCGACTCCGTGACGTCGGCACGGGTCATTCCGGCCACTGACACGCCGGCGACGCTGCTCCCGGGCAGGGCGCGCTCCTGGTAGTGGTTCGCGTACGCCACCCCGGCCGCACCGATGACCATCGGCACCGCGATCGCCGTGGTCAGCAGTACCCTCCTGCGCGTCCCCATCGTCCTGCCGTGTACCCTTCCGTGGCTCCTGGCGCAACCTGCACCAGCTTCCATGGTGCCGCATCCATGGCCACATCGACGAAACCTGTCCACCGGCGCGGCGTGCGCCTGGGGGCCGTGGGGCGGGAGATCGCCGCTCCCGGGGGTGGTTCAGCTGGGGAACTGGCCGCGCTGCACCTGAGGCCGGGGCATCCGCGTCCGGCGCATCTGGAAGGCGCGCATCGCGGCATACATCCCGTTGCCCTTCCCGGTGCCCTCGCCGAACTTCTCGTCCAGGTTGCCCTTCAGCCGTCGCCACATGAGGAAGGTGTCGAGGATGGCGATACCCAGGATCGTGTAGGTCAGGGCCGTGACCATGAGCAGGATCGTGCTCGTGCGGAAGAAGCTGAGCGCGAGGACGACGAGCATCACCGGCAGCATGAACTCGGCGAGGTTGCGCCTGGCGTCGATGTAGTCGCGGACGTAGCGTCGCACCGGCCCCTTGTCGCGCGGGGGCAGGTCGGCCTCCGCGCCGGTGATCATGGCCTTGCGGGTGCGTGCCGCCTGCTCGCCCCGCTTGGCCTTGTCGACCTGCTTGGCCTGCTTGCGGTCGGCGTTCACGAGGGGTTGCTTGCGGGCGGCCTCCTGGTCGCGCCGCTTCGGCGTGGGGCGGTTCTTGGCGCCCTCACGCTGGGGGTGGGCCTCGTCGACGAGCTGGTCGTTGGTCGTCTTGCTGCGTCCGAACACCCCTCCACTGTAGGCGCACCACCGGGGATGCCGTGCACGCGTCCGGACACGCCCGCGCGGATGCGCTGGGTAAGGTCTCGGGGTGACCGACGTGACTCCCCGCTGACCAGATCGCCGCCCTCCGCGAGACCATCGCCGACCTCATGCCGCAGGTCCGCAGCGACCTCGAGGCGCTCACCCGCATCCCGAGCGTGTCGCTGGACGCCTTCGACCAGGCGCAGGTCGAGGCCAGTGCCGAGGCGACCGCTGCCCTGCTGCGTGCTGAAGGCCTCGACGTCGACATCGTCCGGGAGGGCGGGCGTCCTGCGGTGATCGCGCACGTGGACGGGCCGCCCGGCTCGCCCACGGTCATGCTCTACGCGCACCACGACGTGCAACCGCCCGGGGACGAGGCGCTGTGGGACAGCCCGGCGTTCGAGCCCACCGAGCGTGGCGGTCGGCTCTACGGCCGCGGCGCCGCCGACGACAAGGCCGGCGTCATGGCGCACATCGCCGCCCTGCGGGCCCACGCCGGGTCGCTCCCCGTGGGTGTCACCGTGTTCGTCGAGGGCGAGGAGGAGATCGGGTCGGAGTCACTGCCGAGGATCCTCGAGCGTCACGGAGAGAGGCTGCGCGCCGACGCCATCGTCCTCGCCGACTCGACCAACTGGGACATCGGCGAACCCGCGCTCACGACGACCCTGCGCGGCATGGTGCGGGTGGTCGTCACCGTCTCCACCCTCGACCACGGCGTGCACTCGGGAATGTTCGGAGGAGCGGTGCCTGACGCGATCACCGCTCTCGTGCGGCTGCTCGCGACCCTGCACGACGACGAGGGCAACGTCGCCGTCGAGGGTCTTCGATCCGGCCGGGCCGCGGACCTCGACTTCTCGGAGGAGCGGCTTCGCGGCGAGTCCGGGCTCCTCGACGGGGTCTCGACGATCGGCTCGGGCTCGCTGCTGTCCCGGCTCTGGACCAAGCCGTCGATCACGACGATCGGCATCGACGCACCGACCATCGCGACCTCGTCGAACACCCTCGTGCCGACGGCGGCCGCCAAGGTCTCGATGCGCATCGCGCCCGACGAGGTCGACACCGAGGCCTTCGAGCTGCTTCGCACCCACCTGCTCGAGCACGCGCCGTGGGGCGCCAAGGTGGAGGTGACGTTCGACGAGGGTGGCCTGGGCTTCGCAGCGGACGCCGAGGGTCCGGTCTACGACCAGGCGCGAGCGGCATTCCACGACGCGTGGGGGGTGCGAGCCGGTCGACATCGGCGTCGGCGGGTCGATCCCGTTCGTCGCGGCCTTCGCCTCGCAGTTCCCCGAGGCGGCGATCCTCGTCACCGGAGTCGAGGACCCCGACGCCCGCGCCCACGGAGCCAACGAGTCCCTGCACCTGGGCGAGTTCGAGCGGGTGTGCGTGGCAGAGGCCGTGCTGCTCGCCCGGCTCGGGGCGCTGCCGAGGGAGGGTCGCGAGTGAGCCAGGCCAGCTACGTCGAGCCCGAGTTCCAACGCGACACGACCTACATCACCGACCGGATCACCGCCGACGGCACGGGGGACTGGCCGGTCGAGCCCGGTCGCTACCGGCTCGTCGTCGCCCGGGCCTGCCCGTGGGCCAACCGCGCGATCATCGTCCGCCGGCTCCTCGGGCTCGAGGACGTGCTCTCGATGGGCCTGTGCGGTCCCACCCACGACGCCGACAGCTGGACCTTCGACCTGGACCCTGGCGAGGTCGATCCGGTGCTGGGCATCCCGCGGCTCAAGGACGCCTACGAGGCGCGCCGGCCGGGCTACCCCCGGGGGATCACCGTGCCGGCGATCGTCGACGTCCCGAGCGGCGAGGTCGTGACCAACGACTTCCCCGTCATGACCCTCGACCTCACCACCCAGTGGACCGAGCACCACCGCACGGCGCCCCCGACCTCTACCCCGAGCAGCACCGGGACGAGATCGACGAGGTGAACGCCCGCGTCTACACCGAGGTGAACAACGGGGTCTACCGGTGCGGCTTCGCGGGCACCCAGCGGTCCTACGACGCGGCGTACGAGCGGTTGTTCGACCGCCCTGGACTGGCTCGAGGACCGCCTGTCGACGCGGCGCTACCTCGTCGGGGACACGCGTCACCGAGGCCGACGTGCGGCTCTTCACCACCCTGGCCCGCTTCGACGCGGTCTACCACGGCCACTTCAAGTGCAACCGCACCAAGCTCACCGAGATGCCGGTGCTGTGGGCGTATGCCCGCGACCTGTTCCAGACGCCGGGCTTCGGCGACACCACGGACTTCGTGCAGATCAAGAGCCACTACTACGAGGTCCACCGCGACATCAACCCGACGCGGTGTCGTCCCGGCCGGCCCGGACCTGGCCGGCTGGGGCACCCCCCACGGTCGCGAGGGCCTCGGGGGCTCGCCGTTCGGGGACGGGACCCCGCCCGGGCCACCGGCCGACTCGGAGCCGGAGCGGGTCCCCACGGACCACAACCCCCACCTCGGGCCCGACGGCCTCGTCCTCGCCCCGTGACGCCAGGGGATGGCGGTGGGTCAGTCCTTGGCGGTCTCGCCCGGGAGGGCGAGCATCTGGTCGAGCGCGACCCGCGCCTGCTCGGCGACCTCGGCGTCGACACGGATGGGGTTGACGACGCGGCCGTCGACGAGTGACTCCAGGGCCCACACCAGGTGCGGAAGGTCGATCCGGTTCATCGTGGAGCAGTAGCAGACGTTCTTCTCGAGGAAGACGATCTGCTGCTCCGGGAACTGCGCGGCCAGCCTCTTCACGAGGTTGAGCTCGGTGCCCACGGCCCATGCCGTGCCAGCCGGGGCCGCGGAGATCGTCTTGATGATCTTCTCGGTGGAGCCGACCTCGTCGGCGAGCTCGACGACCTCGTTGCGGCACTCGGGGTGCACGATCACCTTGACGTCGGGGATCTGCCGCCGGGCGGCCTCGACAGCCTCGACGGAGAAGCGTCCGTGCACCGAGCAGTGACCCCGCCACAGGATCATCGTGGCGGCGCGGAGCTGCTCGACCGTGCAGGCCACCCATCGGGCGGTGGGGGTCCCAGACCACGCAGCTGTCCAGCGACCCGCCCAGGTCCCGGGCCCAGGTGTTGCGCCCGAGGTGCTGGTCGGGCAGGAACAGCACCTTGCCGCCCTCGCCGACCTTGTCCAGGCCCACGTCAGGGCCGTCCTGGCGTTGGACGAGGTGCAGATCGTGCCGCCGTGGCGGCCGGTGAACGCCTTGATCGCCGCTGAGGAGTTCATGTAGGTCACGGGCACCGTGACGTCGGCGACCCCGGCCTCGGCGAGCTCGTCCCAGCACTCCTCGACCTGGTCGATCGCGGCCATGTCGGCCATCGAGCATCCGGCCGCGAGGTCGGGCAGGATGACGGTCTGGGTGTCGCTCGTGAGGATGTCGGCGGACTCCGCCATGAAGTGCACGCCGCAGAAGACGACCCACTCCGCCTCCGGACGGGCCGCCGCCTCCTTGGCCAGCTTGAAGGAGTCGCCGGTCACGTCGGCGAACTCGATGACCTCGTCACGCTGGTAGTGGTGGCCCAGGACGAAGACCCGGTCGCCGAGCGCCTCCTTGGCCGCGCGCGCCCGCTCGACCAGCCCGGGGTCCGAGGGGGCCGGGAGGTCACCGGGACACTCCACGCCTCGCTCACTGGCCAGGTCCCGGCCGTGGCCGAGGACGAGCAGGGGGAGCGGGGCGTGCTGGGGGACATCGGTCGTGGTGCTCACCCACTGATCGTATGCCGTGTGACCGGCTCTCCCGGGCCTGGCGGGCGAGGTGGCCCCCCGGGGCCGGGGTGGTCAGGCCATCGTCTGCTGGCCGTCGATGCTCTCGCGCAGGATGTCGGCGTGGCCCGCGTGCTGGGCGATCTCGGCCACGAGGTGGGTGAAGACCCTCCGCGCCGACCGGGTCGATCCGGGTGCGAACCACGGTGCCTCCGGCAGCGGCTGGGAGGCGCCGAGGTCCGGGAGGCTCTCGACGAGGGCGTCCGTGCGGTCGGCAGCCTGGTGGAAGCGCTCGGTGACGGCATCGAGAGTGTCCTCGGGGGTCATCTGGAAGCCACCGAGCCAGTCCTGGGCCTCTTCGGCCTGCATGGCTGCCGGCCCCTGCTCGACGAAGTCGCACCACTGGCTCTCCATCGCGGTGACGTGCTTCACCAGCCCGCCGAGACTCAGGGCGCTCACGGTGGGGCGCTGCCGGGCCTGCTCCTCGGTGAGCCCGTCGACGGTGTGCAGGAACAGGTACCGCTGGGTGCGCAGCGCATCGAGCAGGTCGGCCCGCTCACCCTCGTGACCGGTCCGCTCGCCGCCGTCACCGGCGGGGCTCGGTGCCGGGTTCTCGTCGTCGTTCGCCATGGCTGGTCTCCTCCGTGTCTCGGTCATCCGCCACGGTAGTGAGGCCCGCCGACACCCGCCCTCCGGTGGGCCGGGGTGATCCCGACCGTCCCGGCCGATACCCTCGCGAGGTGCGTGTGCTCCTCGCTCCGGACTCCTTCGGTTCCACCCTCGGCGCCACCCAGGCGGCCGCGGCGATGGCCGACGGCTGGGCCGGCTCCGCCCCGCACGACGACATCGAGGCCCTGCCCCTCTCCGACGGTGGCCCGGGGTTCCTCGACGTGCTCCAGCGGGCCCTGGGCGGGGTGATGGTCGCGGCGGTCGTCAGCGACCCCCTCGGCCGTGACGTGCCCGCGGCCGTGCTCGTCGTCGAGGAGGAGGGCAGGCGCACGGCATACGTCGAGGCCGCCCAGGCCAGTGGGCTGCACCTCCTCGGCGCCGACGAGCGCAACCCCGGCCTGACCAGCACCTGGGGAGTGGGCCAGCTCCTGGAGACCGCGGTCGGCGAAGGCGCGACACGGGTCGTCATCGGCGCCGGCGGCGGCAGCACCAACGACGGGGGGGCCGGGACTGCTGGCGGCCCTCGGCGCCGGGCCCGCCTCGGCGCTCGCCCGCGGTGGGGCGGCGCTGGCCGACCTGCCCGACGACGTGCTCCTCGGCCTCCCCGGGGTGATCGACCGACTGTCGGGGGTGGACCTCGTGCTCGCCACCGACGAGGACACCCCCCTCCTGGGCCTGCAGGGCACGAGTGCCGTCGAGTCCCCCGCAAGGGCGCGACCCCGGAGCAGGCCCAGGCGCTCGAGGCGGCTCTCGGCCGGTTCACCGACGTCCTCGGGCGCGCCCTCCCCCCCCCGCTGGACCTGCTCACGGGTCGACCGGCGCGGCTGGACCGCGAGCTCGGTGCAGGCGCGGCGGGCGGGCTCGGCTACGCCCTGCTCTCCCTCGGGGCTCGTCGCGTCGGCGCAGTGAGTGCCGTCCTGCGGCGCGTGCGGCTTCGGGGTGGCAGCGGCGCGCAGCGACGTCGTCGTCACCGGCACCGCGCTGCTCGACTGGTCGACCCTGCGGGGCTCGGTGGTCGCGGGGGTCGCCGAGGCGGCGGCGCAGACCGGGCGCCCCACCGTTGCGGTGGCCGGGCGAGTGCCTCGTCGGACGTCGAGAGACCATGAGCCTGGGCCTGGCAGCGTGCTACGCGGTCGCCGAGCGCCCTGCCGAGATCGAGGCCATGGTGGCGGACCCGGTCGGGTCGCTCGCCGCCCGTACGGCCCGCGTGGCCCGCACCTGGTCACCCCGCCTCATCGATCCCGGCGGCGTATCCTGAACGAGTCCGGGGAACAACAGCGCCCCCCTGCGGGGTTGTCCCGTTCGACCGACCGCATCGAGGCCACCGCCAGCATGAGGAGTGCACCCATGAGCGACCAGCTCCAGACCACCGACGCCACCCGCCGAGGCGCAGGGCGCTGCCCACGGCGTCGTCCTCACCGACGTCGCCGCCGAGAAGGTCAAGTCCCTGCTCGCCCAGGAGGGTCGCGACGACCTGCGCCTGCGCGTCGGGGTCCAGCCCGGCGGCTGCTCCGGCCTGATCTACCAGCTCTACTTCGACGAGCGCAGCCTCGACGGTGACCTCGTCGCGGACTTCTCGGGCGTCGGGGTCGTCATCGACCGGATGAGCGCCCCGTACCTCGACGGCGCCACCATCGACTTCGCGGACACCATCGAGAAGCAGGGCTTCACGATCGACAACCCCAACGCCGGAAGTTCCTGCGCCTGCGGTGACAGCTTCAGCTGAGCCCCGGCGGCCCGACCCCGCGCCGCGTCCGGGGCCGCCGACGCGCTGGGCTGCGGGTAGGTTGCTCGCGTGCAGATCGCCGTCACCGGATCCATCGCGACCGACCACCTGATGACCTTCCGGGGCCGCTTCGCCGACTCCCTCGTCGTCGAGCAGCTCGACAAGATCTCCGTGAGCTTCCTCGCGGACAGCCTGGAGATCCGACGCGGAGGGATCGCGGGCAACATCTGCCTTCGGGATGGCCGCCCTGGGGGCGCGCCCGATCTCGTCGGCGCGGCGGGCGAGGACTTTGCCGACTACCGCAGCTGGCTGTCCCGGCACGGGGTCGTCACCGACCACGTGCACATCTCGGAGTCCCAGCACACCGCCCGCTTCGTCTGCACGACCGATGACGACATGGCCCAGATCGCGACCTTCTACGCGGGTGCGATGTCCGAGGCCCGGATGATCGAGCTCGGGCCCGATCCACGAGCGGTGGGGTCTCGACCTCGTGCTCATCGGCGCGGACGACCCCGAGGCGATGCTGCGGCACACCGACGAGTGCCGCACCCGGGGCATCCCGTTCATCGCGGACCCCTCCCAGCAGCTGGCCTTCGCCGACGGTCCCTTCATCCGCAAGCTCATCGAGGGCGCCGACTTCCTCATCACCAACGAGTACGAGTCCCACCTCACCGAGACGAAGACGGGGTGGACCCAGGACGAGATCGACTCGCGGGTCACGACGCGGGTCATCACCCGGGGCAGGCACGGCGCGGACGTGCGCACCCAGGGCGAGGAGCCGATCCACGTCCCCATCGCCGGCGACGTCGAGCGGGTCGACCCCACGGGGGTGGGTGACGCGTTCCGTGCCGGCTTCCTCGTCGGGCTCGCCGGCGGACTCGGGCACGAACGCTGCGCCCAGATCGGCTCGGTGATGGCCGCCTACGTCCTCCAGACGGTCGGCACCCAGGAGTACGTCCTCACCCGCAGCGCCTTCCTCGCTCGACGTCGAGCGCGCCTACGGTGCGGCGGCGGCCGCGGAGACCGCGCCCCTCGTGCGCTGCGTGCGCGACTGACCGCCGCGGGCTCAGCGTGTTCCCCCCGGTCGAGCCACCCGCGACCCCGTGGTCGCTCGACGCGGCCCGGGCCGAGCCGGGGGAGGACCTCGTCGCGGCCGGGGCGGACCTCGACCCGGGTACCCTGCTGGCTGCCTACCGGGTCGGGCTCTTCCCGATGGGGCTGGGGCGGCACGGGAGCGGGGCCACCGGCTGGTGGTCGCCGGACCCCCGAGGCGTGATCCCCCCGGGTGGTCTCACCGTGCGGCGGTCGCTGCGCAAGGCGGTCGCGCACTTCGACCTCCGCGTCGACACGGCGTTCGACGAGGTGGTCCGGCGCTGCGCCGACCCGTCCCGGTCGGGCCGCTGGATCACGCCCGAGATGGCCACGGCCTACGGTCGGCTGCACGCGCTCGGCTGGGCCCACAGCATCGAGACCTGGCAGGGCGAGGACCTCGTCGGTGGGCTCTACGGGGTCTCGATCGGCGGGCTCTTCGCGGGAGAGTCGATGTTCCACTCGGTGCGGGACGCCTCGAAGGTGGCGCTGGTCGCCCTGGTCGACCGGGTGCACGCCGACGGTGACCCGCGGCGGCTCATCGACGTGCAGTGGGCCACCGACCACCTGCGCCGGCTCGGCGCGCGGGAGTGGCCGCGCGAGGTGTACCTCGAGCGGCTCGAGTCCGCCCTGACAGCCCCTCAGGTGGACCTCTCGTCGTGAGGGTCGGCCCGGGCCGCGCCCCCGAGGACCACCCGGTATGCCGTCCAGCCGTCGTCGTCCCGAAGGCTCACCGTGTGCCCCTTCAGCCGGGCCCACGCCGGGACGTCGGCGCGGGCCGCCACGTCGTCGGCGAGCAGCACCACCACCGAGCCCCGCGGAAGCTCCCTGCTCGCCCGCGCGACGCGGATCACCGGTTCCGGGCAGCGGGTCCCCCTGGCGTCGACGATCGGCTCCGGGCCGGGCGCGGGCTCCTCGGTGCTCACAGGTGCTCCGTGCCCAGACGGCGCCGCACGGTGGCGACCGCGTCTGGGAGTTCCTGGCAGAGTCGCTCGACCCCCTCGGCCCGGTCCGGTGAGACGGCTGCGAGGGGCAGGGTCACGCGGACGTTGCCGTGGGTCAGCACGCCCATGGCTGCCAGGACGTGGCTGGGACGAAGCGTGCTCGACGTGCAGGCCGACCCCGAGGCGACGGAGAGGCCGCGCCGGCCCAGCTCGTCGACGAGGACCTCGCCGTCCGCGTAGAGGACGCTGAAGGTCACCACGTGCGGGAGCCGGTCGACGGGGTCCCCGACCACCTCGACGTCCCTCACCCCCGACGCCGCCCGGCGGATGCGGTCGACGAGGAGGCGCGCGCTGCGCTCCTCCTCCGCCCGGGTCGCGGCGCTCTGTCGCCAGGCCTCGGCGGCGGCGAGGACGAGGGGCACCCACGGCGGCGCGACCTCTCGACCCATCTCGGCCCCCCGGCGGGGGCCGGGCAGCGCCCAGCGGGTGCCCGCCCGCACACCCAGGAGCCCCAGCGGAGGACCACCGAACGAGGCGGCATCCGCCACGACCACCGCGCCGGCGCGCGGGACGTCCTCACGGCCGAGCGAGGCGGTGGCGTCGAGGAGCAGCGGCACGCCCTGGTGCCGGGCGAGCTCGTCCACCTCCCGGACGGGCTGCCTCGTGCCGACCTCGCGCGTTCGCGCTCTGGAGCACCGCGGCGGCGACGTCCGCACCCGCCAGCGCTCCGTCGTACGCGCGGACGTCGACGCGGCCGTGCCGGTCCGTGGGGACCGTGGGCTCGGTGCCCGGCTGTACGAGGAGCACCGAGCGCTCCGTCGCCCCCAGAACCACCCGCTCGCCCACCCGGCGCCTCGCGTGTCGCAGGCCCGTCAGCCCGAGCTCGAGGGCGGCCTGGGCGCTGGGATGCACGGAGAGCTCCTCGGGGCGCACCCCCACGGCCCCGGCCAGCACCTCGCGGGCGGTGTCGAGGAACGCCCCGGACCGGCGTCCCTCGGCGTGCCGGCTCGTCGGGTCCGCGGCGGCCGGGACGAGGGCGGCCCGCAGGGTCGCCGCGGCGAGCGGGTGCACAGGGGCGTCTGGAGCCGTCGAGCAAACCGGGGGAGGGCCGGTCGTCAGGGTTCGACAGGGTGCTCGCCACGCCCCCGACGGTAGTCCCCCCTGCATGCCGGCGACGGGGGTGGTGCAGTAGGGTTTCCCCGTTCGATGTCCTCCTGCTGACGAAGGGTGCAGCGGTGCGCCAGTTCGACCTCTCATCGCCCCGTCGACCGGGGCGCCGCCTCGCGGTGGCTGCCGTGCTCGGCACCCTGTCCGTGACCGCCCTCGGTGGGTGCGCCAGCGGTGAGCTCCGGGGCAACGCGTCGACCGGGTGGCTGCCTCCGGCGGTGACCGAGGGGGGCGAGCGCGTCACGTCGCTGTGGATCGGTGCCTGGATCACCCTCATCCTCGTCGGCCTGCTCGTCATCGGCCTGATCGGGTGGTGCGTCGTCGCCTACCGGCGCCACAAGGACGACACCGAGCTCCCCGTGCAGCTGCGCTACAACATCCCGATCGAGATCCTCTACACCGTGGTCCCGATCTTCATGGTCGTCGTGTTCTTCTACTACACCGCGCGCGACGAGTCGGCGCTGGTCGACACCTCGACCCCCGCCGACGTCACGATCAACGTCGTCGGCAAGCAGTGGAGCTGGGACTTCAACTACCTCGAGGACGACGTCCACGAGGTGGGCACCCAGGCCATCCTCACCGGCAAGCCCGGGGCCGAGGAGACCATCCCCACCCTGTACCTGCCGGTCGACGAACGGGTCGAGTTCGTCCTCACCACGCGTGACGTCATCCACTCGTTCTGGGTGCCGGCGTTCCTGCAGAAGATGGACATGATCCCCGGGCGGGTCAACTCCTTCCAGGTCGTGCCGACCCAGGTGGGCACCTTCAAGGGCAAGTGCGCCGAGCTGTGCGGCGCGTACCACTCGCAGATGCTGTTCAACGTCAAGGTCGTCGACCGTGCGGAGTACGACGCGCACATCGACCTCCTGCGGGCCAACGGTCAGACCGGGATGCTCGACAACTCGCTGAACAGGTCAGAGCTGATGGACGGGCAGACCGTCAGCACCGACGGAGGGAACTGACGATGAGTGCAGCTACTGAGACGACGATGCTGCGGACGGCGTCCGCGCCCGCGCGCACCAAGCGCCTGGCTCCTGGCGCCACCGTCGTGAAGTGGGTGACGACGACCGACCACAAGGTCATCGGCAACCTCTACTTCATCACCTCGTTCATCTGGTTCCTCCTCGGCGGCGTCATGGCGCTGATCATCAGGGCCGAGCTCGCCTCCCCGGGCCTGCAGGTGGTCGACAACCCCGACCAGTACAACCAGCTCTTCACCATGCACGGCACGATCATGCTGCTGCTCTTCGCGACACCGCTGTTCGCCGGTTTCGCCAACGCGCTGATGCCGCTGCAGATCGGTGCCCCCGACGTCGCCTTCCCGCGCCTGAACATGTTCGCGTACTGGCTCTACGTGTTCGGTGGTGCCATCGCGGGTGCCGGCTTCCTCACCCCAGGCGGCGCCGCGGCCTTCGGCTGGTTCGCCTACGCACCGCTCTCGGACAGCTCCTACAGCCCGGGGCTGGGCGGTGACCTGTGGGTCTTCGGCCTCGCCCTCGCCGGCTTCGGCACCATCCTCGGTGGCGTCAACTTCATCACGACCATCCTCACCATGCGCGCGCCCGGCATGACGATGTTCCGGATGCCGATCTTCGTCTGGACGGTGCTGGTCACCTCGATCCTCGTGCTGCTCATCTTCCCGGCCCTGGCCGCGGCCCTGTTCGCCCTCGGCGCGGACCGCCGCTTCGGAGCGCACGTGTTCGACCCCGCCAGTGGGGGCGCCATCCTCTGGCAGCACATCTTCTGGTTCTTCGGGCATCCGGAGGTCTATGTCATCGCCCTGCCGTTCTTCGGGATCATCTCCGAGGTCCTGCCGGTGTTCTCCCGCAAGCCGATCTTCGGCTACAAGACCCTCGTCTACGCGACGATCGCGATCGCCGCGCTCTCGGTGTCGGTCTGGGCGCACCACATGTACGTCACCGGTCAGGTGCTGCTGCCGTTCTTCGCGATCATGACGATGTTGATCGCGGTGCCGACAGGGGTGAAGTTCTTCAATTGGATCGGCACGATGTGGGGCGGGAAGCTCGACTTCTCGACGCCCATGCTCTGGGCGCTGGGCTTCCTCGTCACCTTCCTCTTCGGCGGGTTGACCGGGGTCATCCTCGCCAGCCCCGCGCTGGACTTCCAGCTGTCCGACAGCTACTTCGTCGTCGCCCACTTCCACTACGTCGTGTTCGGTACCGTGGTGTTCGCGATGTTCGCGGGGTTCTACTTCTGGTGGCCCAAGCTCACCGGGCGGATGCTCGACGAGCGGCTCGGCAAGGTGCACTTCTGGATGCTGTTCATCGGGTTCCACGTGACCTTCTTCGTCCAGCACCTCCTGGGGATCCAGGGGATGCCGCGCCGGTACGCCGACTACCTGCCGGAGGACGGCTTCGCCCTCGGCAACCAGATCTCCACGGCGGGCGCGTTCCTCCTCGGCCTGTCGATGCTGCCGTTCTTCTACAACGTCTGGAACACCTGGAAGAACGCTCCGCTCGTCGAGACCGACGACCCCTGGGGGTACGGCGCATCCTTGGAGTGGGCCACCTCGTGCCCGCCCCCGCGGCACAACTTCGACAGCATCCCCCGGATCCGCTCCGAACGACCGGCCTTCGACCTGCACCACCCGGAGGCGGCGCCGGCCGGCGTGCATGACGCGCGCATGGTCGAGGATGACAGGCTGGTGTCGGCGCTCGGGCCGGCAGACCTGCACGACAAGGGTTTCGTCGACGACCACAAGGAGAACTGACCGATGAGGGCGATGGAACGCATCGGGAGCCTCATCGGGGTCTTCGCCTTCCTCATGGCCACGATCTACGGCTTCTGGACCAGCTCGACGGAGATCGGTGTCGAGTGGGTCGGTGTGATCGGGTTGGCTCTGGGCGGACTGCTCGGCTTCATGATCGCGTGGTACCTCTGGATGACGCGGCGCCGGCTGGAGGCCGACCCGTCGGACGACCCGCTCGGTGACATCGACGAGATCCAGGGTGACTACGGCTTCTTCAGCCCGCACAGCTGGTGGCCGCTGTTCCTCGCGGCCTCGGCGGCGATCTGCTTCCTGGGGCTCGCGGTCGGCTGGTGGCTCTTCATCATCGGGGCGTTCTTCGCCGTCCCGGCCCTCGTCGGCTGGACCTTCGAGTACTGGAAGGGCCAGAACGCGCTCTGAGCGTCGAGCTCAGCCCCACCCGAGCCGGTGCAGCGCCTCGTCGTCGATCCCGAAGTGGTGGGCGATTTCGTGCACGACCGTCACCGCTATCTCGTCGATGAGTTCCTCGGTGTCGCCGCACATCCTCGTGAGCGGGCCCCGGAACAGCGTGATGGCATCCGGCAGTGATCCGGCGCCCCCGAACTCCCCGCGTTCGGTGAGGGGCACGCCCTCGTAGACCCCCAGCAGGTCCGGGTCGCCCGGCGGTGGTTCGTCCTCCACGAGGAAGACGACGTTGTCGAGCATCGCCATCAGCTCCTCGGGTACCTCGTCGAGGGCATCCTCGACGATGGCGTCGAATGCGTCGCCGGTGATGGGGTGCACGCCCACAGCCTGCCACCCTGCCCGGCTGCCTGGCGCCGTGCCACCCGCGCCCCGCGGTGCCATACCCCCGGCTCACTGCGGCCTTCAGGCGAGCCGGAGTCCGTCCCCGAGGCCCAGCTCGGTGTGGACGTCGAGGCGCCGGCTGCGGCTGGCGACCGGAGTCTCCCCGGCGCTCAGGGACACCTCCACGAGGGCGTCGCCGGCCACCAGGGCGGCGAGCCGCCCGGCGCTCACGGACGCGGCAAGGCCTGTGACGTCCACCGTCACGCCAAGTGTGAGCTGCAGCCGGCCGAGCCGGAGCCCGCTGAGGAGGACGTCGACGTAGGGGGTGGCCTCCCAGGAGATGCGGTGCTCCGCGAGCTGGACGGTCTCGAAGGTCCCGGGCGCGGCCTTGGTCCGTCGGCCCGCCGCACGCAGCGCCGAGTGCTTGGTCCAGCCGGCGACCAGGACGTCGGTCAGGTCGAGCTCCAGCAACCCCAGCGCCGCCTCGGAGACATCCCGCCGGAGGGACTCCCGGACCGCGCTGCCCAGGGTCGAGGGGTCGACCTGGTCGAGGGCCGCACCCAGGTCGAGTGACAGGGGCGGCTCCTCGGCCCGGTGGCCTCCGAAGAGGAGGTCACGTGCCGTCGTCGCTCCGGACAACAGGATCATCGCGGCTCCTCCTCGAGCAGGAACCTGCCCGCCTCCGGGATGGCCAGGACTCTCAGGACGAGGTCCTCGTCCGCGGCCGTGGAGTCCACGGACACCGTGGGGGAGGAGTCCGGATGCGGTTCCACGACGACCTCGGGCGGGGCGGCCTCGGTGGGAGGGGCGGGGCGGGGACCTGCGGACCTGAGCGCCGGCACGGCCCACAGGACCAGGGCGAGGAGGAGCAGCACGACTGCGGCCACCCCGGCCACGGGTAGCCAGGCCGCGGGTTCGTCGTCGGTGACGACGGCGAAGGCGACCGTCACCGCTGTTCCCGGCGCCACTCGTTGGCCCGGCTCGGGGTCCTGACGGAACGAGATTCCCTCGTCGACGGATCCGGCCGGGTCGATGCTCATGGGCAGACCTGCCGCGTCGAGCACCTGCCGCACCACCTGAGGTTCCAGGCCCGTGACATCCGGCACGAGGGTCGTCGTCAGGGGAGTGCCCGACCCGACGAGCGTGACGCTCACGGCATCCCCCGGCTGCAGCGTCGTCTGCGGAGGTGGGTCCTGCGCGCTCACCGTCTGCTCACCGTCACCGGAGTCGGCCTCGACGCGCATCGTCAGGTCGACCCCCTCGACTGCTGCCCGTGCCTGGGCGGCTGTCAGGCCGATCAGGTCGGGGACCGTGCGTGTGTCGTCCGGCACCGTGGCGAGATCCACTGCCACGACCGTGCGAAACGGCACGAGCTCCCCGGGGGCGACGGACTGTCGAACCACCCGACCCTCACCGCGAGGTCGGATGATCAACCCCAGCGAGTCGAGGAGCTCCTCGGCCTCCGGGGCTGTGCGACCGATGAGGTCGGCCACTGATGAGCCGACCGTGAGCACGATCGTCGCCGAGGGCCGCACGTCGTCGCTGTCCTCGAGGTACTGCTCCACCAGCTGGTCGACGACGAGCGTCGCCTCGGGGGGCACGATGTCCGGGACCTCCGGCTCGACCCGCACGACCAGGGCATAGCGCTGGTTCGGGTACCACTGCTCCGCGATGAGGTCCTGGGCGGCCGAGAGGCCGAGACCGACGACGTCGGGTGGCTCGCGTCCGGCCATGGTGACCGACGCGGGTGACGACACGCCCGTCGTCGCGGGGGACGCCGTGGCCCGACCCGGCAGGAGCGACAGGGTAGCGAGGGTGGCCAGCAGCACGCCCACCAGCGCCCGGGCGCAGGTCAGCACGTCGCGCCCGCCCGGCCGGTGTGGCGCAGACGGTATATCGCGACGTCGACCTGAGACGCGGGGTCTTGCTCATCCGTCCCCCTCGGGGCACCCGGCCCGGCGGGGAAGGTGCGACCCGGCCGGGCCTCCCACGGTCCTCGGCTTCGGCTCCGGTGTCCAGCGCTACCCGCCGGTACGTTCGCCGTCGCGTTCACCCCCATCACGCGTCCTCACCCATGGCGCGGGCCACGCCGGCAGTGGCAGTGGCAGTGCAACGATCGGATGCCGTGCCTCCCGGAGGAGGACACGGCATCCGATCGTCGTGCTGGGCGCGCAGTCAGTGGCGAGTCGGCCCCGACGCCTCGGTCTCCTTCTCACCCTCGAGGGTTGCGGGTCCGCCGGACGCCTCGATGGACTCCATCTCCTGACCGTCGTGGTGGGCGGCCGCCAGCTCTGCGGGCGTCACCGGGTTGACGGCATCGGCGAAGTAGAAGTGCGACAGCCTGGCGCGGGCCCGGTCCAGGCGACCGGTCCTGCGCGCCACGCCGTTGGCATCGACGCCGGCCTCGAGCTCGAGCGGTGCGACCGCCTCGTGCTGGACGAGGATCCACTGGTCCTCCGGCAGCATCGCCTCGTGACGCTCGAAGAAGCGACCGTCGGGCGTCCTGATGATGGTGCCGCTCTCGACGCCGTGGAGCACGGTGTCACGGTCGCGGCGCTGCAGCGAGAGGCAGACCCGCTTGGTGATCCAGAAGGCGATGGGGGGCAGGACGAAGAAGCCGATCCGGAAGAACCAGGTGAGGTCGTTGATCGACATGTCGAGCTTGATCGCCATGATGTCGTTGCCGGACGCGAACATCAGCACGGTGTAGGCGGTGATCCCGGCCATCCCGATGCCGGTGCGGACCGGCGCGTTGCGGGGGCGCTGGAGCAGGTGGTGCTCCCGGTTGTCACCGGTGGCCCACTTCTCGACGAAGGGATAGATCCCGAGGACGACATAGACCATCGGGAGCAGGATGAGCGCACCCGGGAAGATGTTGGCGGAGATGGTGTAGCCGAACGCCGTGAACTCCAGCCACCCGGGTAGCAGGCGCAGTGCGCCGTCGGCGAACCCCATGTACCAGTCCGGCTGCGCGCCTGCGGTGACCGCGGACGGGTCGTAGGGCCCGTAGCCCCAGATCGGGTTGATCCCGACGACGGCCGAGATGAGGGCCGTGATCCCGAAGACGATGAAGAAGAAGCCGCCCGCCTTGGCGGCGTACACCGGCATCACCGGGTAGCCGACGACGTTGTCGTTGGTGCGGCCCGGGCCGGGGTACTGGGTGTGCTTCTGGATGAAGACGATGGCGATGTGCGCGGTGAACAGCCCGACGAGCAGTGCCGGGATGAGGAGGATGTGCGCCGAGTAGAGCCGGGGGATGATCAGCTCACCGGGGAAGGGCCCGCCGAAGATCGCGTAGACGAGGTAGGAGCCGATGACCGGTGCGGACTGGACGAAGCCCTGCATGGCCCGGATGCCGGTTCCCGAGAGCAGGTCGTCGGGGAGGGAGTAGCCCGCGAAGCCCTCGACGATGGCGAGCAGCGCGAGGACCGAGCCGATGACCCAGTTGATCTCGCGCGGCTTGCGGAAGGCCCCGGTGAAGAAGACCCGGAACATGTGCACCACGAGCGCGACGACGAACATCAGCGCTGCCCAGTGGTGGATCTGGCGGATGATCAGGCCGCCCTTGATGTCGAAGGAGATGTCGAGCGTCGACTTGTAGGCCTCGGACATCTCGATGCCACGCAGCGGCACGTAGGACCCGTTGTAGATCGTCAGGCCCATGCTCGGCACGTACCAGAAGGTGAGGAAGGCCCCGGTCACCAGGCAGATGATCATCGAGTACATCGCGATCTCGCCCAGCATGAAGGACCAGTGGTCGGGGAAGACCTTCTTCATGAGGTATCTGGCGGGCTTGGCGGAGCCGGTGCGGTCATCGACCCAGCCGCCGAGTCCGCCGATCGTGCGGGCGGTGGCGGAGGAGCGCGGCGTCGGGGTGCTGTCGCCCTCGCGCAGGGCGTCGGCCGGTCGGGTGCTCGAGGTCGTCACAGGCCACGCTCCCAGAAGCTCGGGCCGACCGCTTCGCGGAACGGCTGGGTGGACACGAGGTAGCCCTCGTCGTCGACGGTGATGGCGAGCTGGGGCAGGGGTCGCTTGGCCGGCCCGAAGATCACCTTGCAGTCCTGGGTCACGTCGAAGGTCGACTGGTGGCACGGGCAGAGCAGATGGTGGGTCTGCTGCTCGTACAGCCCCACCGGACAGCCGACGTGGGTGCAGATCTTCGAGTAGGCGACGATGCCCTGGTAGCCCCAGTCGAGCTCCTTCTGGGACTCGATGATGTCGGGGTCGAGCCGCATGAGGAGGACGGCCGCCTTGGCCTTCTCCTCGAGGCGGTGCTCCTCGAGGTCGAGCAGGCCCTCGGGCAGCACGTGGAAGACCGACCCGATGGTCACGTCGCTCGCCTTGATCGGCGTGTTCTCCGGGTCACGCACCAACCGCAACGGGACGAACTCGGGCTCCTCGCCGGGTCCGCTCGGTCCGCCGTTCCAGAAGGTCAGCGACAGGCTCTTCTGGGGCATCGGGCCGAGGCTGCCGGCGACCTGGACGAGGAGCGGGACCGCGAACAGTCCCAGGGCGCCGCCCAACGTGTACTTGATGAGGGGGCGGCGGCTGAGCTGGGCGTCGGAGCCGCCTTCGCGCAGCGTCTCGACGAAGCCGTCCCGGGCCTCCTCGCCCGACCGCATGGGGTGCCGGGACTCGACGATCTCCTCGTCGGGCATGAGGGTCTTGGCCCAGTGCACGGCGCCGAAGCCGATCCCGAGCAGGCCCATCGCCAGGGTGACCCCGAGGGCGAAGTTGGAGGCGCTGGTGAGGCCGATGCCGGGGATGAAGACCGTCTGCTCGACGTCGATCGCGAAGTACAGCACGATGAACAGCACGGTGCCGAGCATGGAGATGCCGAAGAGGGTGGCGACCTGCTTCTCGGCCCGCTTGGCAGCATCCTCGCCGAGGTCGGCCATCCGGGGGGTGTGCGCCGGCAGCCCGGGGTTGGTGAACCTCTCCGGCACGCCGCCATCACCGACGACGTGACCTTGGTCCAGGCGCACCGGGGCGCCCGGACCGGAGGTGGGGGTCACCTCGGAGCCGGTGGGTGGCGTGTCGTGCTCGTTCATCGGGCTACCGATCTGTGTCGACGTGGCGGTGGGACGGGGTGTGGTCAGGCGGCCTTCGAGCCGAGCCAGACGGCGCAGCCGACGAGGATCCCGAGGCCGAAGACCCAGGCGAACAGGCCCTCGGTGACCGGGCCGAGCGAACCGAGCGTCATGCCCCCGGGGCTCTCGGCCTCGTCGATGGTGTCGAGGAAGGCGACGATGTCGCGCTTGCTCTCGGGGGTGAGGTTGTTGTCGCCGAAGACGGGCATGCTCTGCGGGCCGGTCTCCATGGCCTCGTAGATGTGCTTGTCGCTGATGGTGCTGCTGATGGCCGGGGCGTACTTGCCCCGGGTGAGCGCCCCACCGGCACCGGCGAAGTTGTGGCACATCGCGCAGTTGACCCGGAACAGCTCTCCGCCGGCGGCGGCATCGCCCTTCGTCGGGTCGACCGCCTCGTCACTGGGGACCGCAGGGCCCGGTGCCAGCGACGCGATGTAGGCCCCGATGGCCTCGATGTCGGCGTCGGAGAACTTCACCTCGGCACCGGCCGGGGCCTGGACGCCGGGAGCGGCCATCGGCATCCGGCCCGTGCCCATCTGGAAGTCGACGGACGCTGCGCCGACGCCCGCGAGGGCGGGGCCGGCGATGTTGTCGCCGTTCCCCGTCGGACGCCCCTCGGCGTTGAGGCCGTGGCAGGACGCGCAGTTGGCCCGGAAGAGCGCCCGGCCCTCCTCGGCGGTCTGAGCCGGCAGGGCCTTCGTCGTGGCGTCGGCCCGGGTGGGTGCCACTGCGGCGTACACGGCGCCGGTGAGGAAGAGCCCCAGCACGAGGAGGACGGCGATCGCTGCCGGATGGCGGCGGCGGGCTGCCAGTGCGTTCACGATGCTTTCCTGTCTGCGGGGTGCGGGTGGTCGGGGCAGGGCGGGAAGGTCACTTCAGAACGTAGATCATGAGGAACAGGGCGACCCAGACGACGTCGACGAAGTGCCAGTAGTAGGAGGTGACGACGGCTCCGGTGGCCTGTGCGTGGGTGTAGCGGCGCGTCGTGAAGCTGCGGCCGATGATGAGCATGAAGGCGATGAGCCCACCGGTCACGTGGAGCCCGTGGAAGCCCGTGGCGAGGTAGAAGATCGAGCCGTAGGGGTCGGAGGCGAGCGTCACGCCCTCCTGGACGAGGTGGGCGTACTCGTAGACCTGGCCGGCGATGAACACCGAGCCGAAGATGTAGGTGAGGGCGTACCACTCACGCATGCCCCACTCCTTGACGGCCAGGAGCGAGACACCCGCCGGCCGCGCGGCCACGCCGCGCTCGGCGGCCCAGACGCCGAGCTGGCACCAGACCGAGGAGATCACGAGGATCAGGGTGTTGGCGAGCGCGAACGGCACGTTGAGCTGGGAGGTGCGTTCGGCCCACAGGGCGGGCTCGTGCCCGCGGATGGTGAAGTAGAACGCGAACAGTGCCGCGAAGAACATGAGCTCGCTGGACAGCCAGACCATCGTCCCGACCGCGACCATGTTCGGACGGGTCGCAGGGCCCTGCCCCGGGATGGACGGAACAGGTCCTCTGGGCTCGGTCAGAGCCGGTGCTTGAGTCGCCACGGGAGCCATTATGGCGAAGAGTTGGTGCTCGCGCTGCGCCGACCCCCCGAAAGACTAGACATCTGTCGATCGGGTCCACCGGTAGCATGCCGCCATGACCACTTCGCACGACTCCGTGACCCCGGACCCGGGCGGCGCGACCGACGGCATCCAACGCATCTCGGTCCTCCTCTACAGCGACGACATCACCACCCGTGACGCGGTCCGCGCCGCGGCCGGGCGCCGACCGGCCCGTGACGTGGAGATCGTCGCTTGGCGCGAGTGCGCCACCCAGGAGGCGGTCATCGAGGCGATGGACGCGGGAGGTCACGACGTCGTCGTGCTCGACGGCGAGGCGGCGCCGATGGGCGGGCTGGGCCTGTGCCGCCAGCTCAAGAGCGAGATCTTCGAGTGCCCCCCGATCCTCGTGCTCACGGGGAGGCCCCAGGACGGGTGGCTCGCCGGCTGGTCCCTCGCCGACGAGGCGGTGCCGCACCCGCTCGACCCGATCGCCGTGTCCGAGGCCATCGCGAAGCTGGCCCGCGCCCGGGCCGCGGTCGCCTGACCGTGACCTCAGCGGATCCGGACGACTCGACCTGGCCGGACATCCTCACGCTGCTCCTGCGCCGCGAGGACCTCTCCTCGGCGCAGGCCCGGTGGGCGATGACGGAGGTCATGCTCGGGGAGGCGACCCCGGCGCAGCTGGCGGGCTTCCTCATCGGGCTGCGCGCCAAGGGGGAGAGCGTCGAGGAGCTGCGCGGCCTGGCCGACGTCATGCTCGAGCACGCGACCCGCATCGAGGTGCCGGGACCGAGCATCGACGTCGTGGGCACCGGCGGGGACCGTCTGCACTCGGTCAACATCTCGACGATGGCCTCGATCGTCGTGGCGGCCAGCGGCGTGCGGGTCGTCAAGCACGGGAACCGAGCGGCCTCCTCGAGCTCTGGGTCCGCCGACGTGCTCGAGGCGCTGGGCGTCTCGCTGACCCTCGCCCCGGAGCAGGTCGCGGCCGTCGCCTCCGAGGTGGGCATCACCTTCTGCTTCGCGAACGCCTTCCACCCCTCGATGCGCCACGCCGCGGTGGCCCGTCGCGACCTCGGGGTGGGCACGGCCTTCAACGCGCTCGGCCCGCTCACCAACCCGGCGCAGCCGACGTATGCCGCGGTGGGGGTCGCCGACCTCCGGATGGCCCCGCTCATGGCCGGTGTCTTCGCCGATCGCGGTCGAACCGCCGCGGTGTTCCGGGGGGACGACGGTCTCGACGAGCTCACCCTCGCCACCACCTCGACCGTCTGGTGGGTGCGTGACGGGGAGGTCACCGAGCTCGTGCTCGACCCGGACGACGTCGGGATCGAGCGCAGCCCCGTCGAGTCGCTGCGCGGGGGGTCCGCGGAGCACAACGCGGAGGTCGTGCGGCGGCTGTTGGCCGGTGACCCCGGGCCGGTGCGCGACGCGGTCGTGCTCAACGCCGGCATGGCCCTGGCCGTCGCGGCGGGGCTGGGCGACGGTGCACCCACCCGAGGGGGCCTGGCTGCCGCGGTGCGCCTCGGTGCGGATCGGGCGGAGGAGGTGCTGGACTCCGGCGCCGGGCAGCGGCTGCTTCTCGACTGGGTGGAGGCCACGGGGGGCCACCGAGCCTGACGGCTGCGGCGCGGGTCCGGGACGGGGCCCGACGGGCTCGCCCGGCCCTCGTGGCAGGTGTGTGCCGAATTTGTTTCCTCAGGTGTGGATTTACTGGGTATGCTCCCCGGGAACCTCCACCCCCCACACCGAAGGCAGGACCCATGGGCACCGACGACGCGGTCATCGAGGTCGAGGGGCTGACCAAGTCCTTCGGCAGCGTCCGGGCCCTGCGGGGGCTGGACCTGACCGTGGAGCGCGGCCAGGTCCACGGCTTCCTCGGGCCCAACGGGGCAGGGAAGTCCACGACGATCCGCGTGCTGCTCGGGCTCCTCAGGGCGGACGGCGGGTCCGTTCGCCTGCTCGGAGGTGACCCGTGGCACGACGTCGTCGATCTGCACCGGCGCCTGGCCTACGTGCCGGGGGACGTCGCACTGTGGCCGGGGATGAGCGGTGGGGAGGCCATCGACCTCCTGGGCGCGATGCGCGGGGGCCTGGACGAGGCACGCCGGGCCGACCTCGTCGAGCGCTTCGAGCTCGACCCCACCAAGCGCGGTCGCCAGTACTCCAAGGGGAACCGGCAGAAGGTCGCCATCGTGGCCGCGCTCGCCTCGGACGTCGAGCTGCTGATCCTCGACGAGCCGACCAGCGGGCTGGACCCGCTGATGGAGAACGTGTTCCAGGAGGTCATCGGCGAGGCGAAGTCCCGCGGCGCCAGCGTGCTCCTGAGCAGCCACATCCTCGCCGAGCTCGAGACGCTCGCCGACCGGCTGAGCATCATCCGCGACGGCACGATCGTGCAGAGCGGCAGCCTCACCGAGCTGCGTGGCCAGACCCGCACCTCGCTGCACGCGGTCCTCGACCGGGTTCCCGCCGCCGAGGAGCTCGACACGCTGCACGACGTGCACGTCGACGGGCACCGCCTGGCGGCGACGATCGAGTCGAGCCGGGTGCAGGAGGCGATGAGCCTGCTGACCCGGCACGGCATCCAGTCCCTCACCGTGGAGCCCCCCTCGCTGGAGAGCCTCTTCCTCCGGCTGTACGACGACGACGCCGACCCGGGGGCCACCCGATGAGCCTGGCACTCACCGGCACCGCGCCCCTGCTGCGCACCACCCTCAAGCACGACGGACGACTGCTCGTTCCGTGGATCGTCCTGACGACCGCGCTGTCGACCTCGTCGGTGCTCGTCTACGCATTCGTCTTCCCGACCGAGCAGGACCGAGCCGCCCTCGCCGGGGCGATCGGCGCCAACCCCGCGCTCGGGCTCATCTTCGGCCCCGCCTACGACCTCAGCACGGTCGACGGGTTCAACGCCTGGCGCAGTCTTGCCCTCGGCGGCTTCCTCGCAGCGCTCGGGGCGATCCTGGCCGTCACCCGTGCCACGCGAGGGCAGGAGGACTCGGGGCAAGCCGAGCTGCTCGCCTCCGGGGTGCTGGGTCGTGGGAGCCGGCTGATGACCGCGGTCGGCCTGGCCTACCTCGGGTCGCTCGCGCTCGGCATCGTGGTCGGCCTCGCCACGGTGCTCTCGGGTGGCGCGTGGGAGGCCTCGATGCTGCTCGCCGCGACCTTCACCGCCACCGGGTGGCTCTTCGCCGCCCTGGCGGCGGTGACGGCCCAGCTCGGGTCCGACGCCCGCACCGCCAGCTCGATGGCGGTCGGAGCCCTGGGCGTGCTGTTCATGCTGCGGGGGATCGCCTACTCCCTCGAGGCGCCGGAGTGGACGATCTGGGTGAACCCGCTCGGGTGGATGACCGAGACGCGACCGGCGACCGGGAACACCTGGTGGCCCCTCCTGCTCGCGGTCGCCCTGGCGGCGGTCCTGCTGGCCGTGGCGTTCGCCCTCCAGGCCCGCCGCGACTTCGGTCAGGGAGCGGTCGCGCCGCGGCCCGGCCCCGGCCGCGGCACGATGCACACGCCGCTGGCGCTGGCGCTCCGGCTGAGCCGCGGGTCGTTCATCACCTGGACCGCGGCGTTCACCGCCCTCGGCCTGGTGTTCGGGTACTTCACGACATCGGTCAAGGACATCCTCGCCTCCGACACCGGAGTGCAGCAGTTCCTGGCCGCCGGCGCGGCCAGCCCCGACCAGCTCATCTCGGCCTTCCTCGTGACGATCCTCAGCCTCGTCGGCATCCTGGCCGCCGTCCCGGCGGTCCAGGTCGTGCTCCGGGTCCGCTCCGAGGAGATGGACGACCGGGTCGAGCCGATCATCGCCACTGCCGTGACGCGCCCCCGCTACTTCGCCTCCAGCGTCGCCGTTGCGCTGGCCGCGTGCAGCGCGTTCGTCCTGCTCGCGGGCACGCTCATCGCCGCCGTCGCATCCAGCGCCGACATCGGGGTCGCGTTCGGCGACGGCGTGCTGCAGGCGGTCGCCATGGTTCCCGCGGTGTGGGCGATCGTCAGCGTGTCCGTGGCGGTCGTCGGCGCCCGGCCGGTCATCATCCTGGCCGCCTGGGTCGGGGTGCTGTCGTCGTTCGGGCTGACCCTGCTCGGGCCCACGTTCGGGCTTCCCGACTGGGCCCTGGCGATCAGCCCCTTCTGGCACGTCCCGGACGTCACCGTCTCCGACGCCGACTGGACCGGCCTGCTCTGGGTCAGCATGGTGACCGTGGCGTTCCTCGCGATCGGGTTCACCGGCTTCCGCCGGCGCGACCTCGTCCGCTGAGCGGGAGCGGGGGAGGCGTGGCCCTCAGTCGTCGATGCCGAGGCTGAAGGCGGCCTCGAGGTCGTGCGCGGAGTAGGTGCGGAACGCGATGTGCGTGGCCGTGCCCGTGACGCCCGTGACCTTGTTGAGGCGGTCGGCGATGACGTCGGCGAGCTCCTCGTGCTGGCGCACCCGCACCATCGCGATGAGGTCGGCGTCGCCGGCGACGGAGTAGACCTCGGTGACGCCGTCGAGGTCGGCGATCTCCTGGGCGACCTCGGGGATGCGGTCGACGTCGGCGCTGATGAGGACGATGGCGGTGATCACCGACTCAGACTAGCCGCCGGCCCCGCGCCGCGGGGTGGGCCTCACCGGGTGCCGGCGAACCCCGGCGCGGCTCGCCGCGAGGTCTCCAGCGGCTCGAGCTCGGCTCGCACCGCTGCCGACCCGCCGACCGGGCAGGTCCATGATCCCGTCGACGTCGACGATGCGTACCCCCGGCGACTCGAGCCAGCGCAGGATCTTCTCGCTCTCCTCGGCGGTGGCGGCGGTGGAGGGCGGTGGAGCCGGGGCCACGACCTCGGCGCTGGCCCGGAGGGCCTCGACGTAGGGCATCGGGTCGGCCCCGCGAGGCGCCGTGGTGCTGCCCGCCAGGCGCCCGTGGCGCACGCACACGATCTCCCACCCGCCCAGGGTCGAGCGGCGGGCGGCCACGAGCTCGCCGATGCGGGCGAGAGGGTCGAGTCTCTGGGAGCGGGAGGTGCCGCGCACGAGGGCGACCAGCCGGTCGCGCACCACCTGGGCGTCCTCGAAGCGCTCGGCAGCGGCGAGCTCGGCCAACCGGGCACGCAGGGCGGTGAGCAGCTCGCGCGTGTCGCCGGCGAGCAGCTCGACCGCCCGGTCGACGACGCGGGCGTAGTCGTCGACGCTCTGGGCGCCGGTGCACGGAGCCCCGCAGCGGCCCATCTCGGCAAGGGCGCAGGCCGATCGTGGCCTAGTGGGGGAGAGCCGCTCCAGGCACTGGCGCAGCGGGAGCACCTCGTGCACGGCGGCGACCGCGGCCTGTGCGGCCGAGCGCGAGCCGAAGGGGCCGGCATACCTGCTGCCGTCGTCGGCGACCGTGCGCACGATGCTCAGCCGCGGGAAGGGCTCGACGGTGAGCTTGACCCACAGGGCCCGCTCGGGATGCCGGGAGCGCCGGTTGTAGCGCGGCTTGTGCTGGGCGATGAGCCGCAGCTCACGCACCTCGGCCTCCAACGTGGTGGCGCAGACCACCGGGCTCACGGACTCGGCGATGCGAACCATCTCACCCATCCGGCGACGGTGCTCGGACGCGGTGAAGTAGGAGCGCACCCGGGTGCGGATGGAGACCGACGTGCCGACGTAGAGCACCCGGCCCTGACCGTCCTTGAAGAGGTAGACGCCGGGGGCATCGGGCAGCCCGTCGGCGAGGTGACGCTTGCGGCGGCGGGCCGGCGACACCTGCGCGGTGTAGTCGAGCAGCTCCTCGAGGGAGTGCACGCCGAGCGAGCCGACGCGCTCGATGAGGCCGTGCAGCACGTCGACGGTGGCCCTGGCGTCGTGCAGGGCCCGGTGGTCGGGGGTCGTGCCCGCCCGGAACAGGCGGGCCAGCGAGGAGAGGCGGTGGTTGGGCACCTCGTCGCGGCGCACCAGCTGGCGGGCCAGGTGCACCGTGTCGAGCACGGGAAAGCCCGGCCACTCCTGGTCGGTGCGCCGTGCCGCGGCCTTGAGGAAGGAGATGTCGAAGCCCGCGTTGTGCGCGACGAGCACCGACCCGGCCGCGAACTCGAGGAAGGCCGGCAGGGCGGCCTCGATGCGAGGTGCTCCGGTGACCATCGAGTCGGTGATGCCGGTGAGCACCGAGATGAAGGCGGGGATGGCCGTGCCGGGGTTGACGAGGGTCTGGAACTCGCCGAGGACCTCGCCGCCGCGCACCCTGACGGCGCCGATCTCGGTGATGCCGCACTCGGCGGGGCTCCCCCCGGTGGTCTCGAGGTCGACGACGACGAAGGTGACGGTGGACAGTGCGGTGCCGAGGTCGTCGAACGTGCCCTGGACCATCGTCATGTCGCCGACGGTAGGCGCCGGTACCGACAGCACGAGTGAGGCGCGCGGCGCCGCGGCCGGAGACCGGGAGCTGCTCCGACACGGTCCGCGGCCCTGTCGGTGCCCGCCCATAGCGTGGACGCAGACCACTCGGAAGGGAGTGAGACGCATGACGACCAACGACCTCGCACTGACGGTCGAGTGCCGCACCTGCCCGGTGCGCGAGCTGCACTGCGGCGACTGCATGGTGCCGGTGCTGCTCGAGCTCACGGCGCATGCCCCGCCGCCCGACCACGGCCTCGACGCCGAGGAGCGCGCGGCGGTGACCAGGCTGGTGGGGGCGGGCCTGGTCGATGCCGACTCCGCGTCGCGGCTGAGGGCCAGGCTCGACCCGGGGCACCGGGTGTGGGGTGCGGCCACGCCGACTCCGTCGCAGAGCCCGGACGGTGGTCGGGCCGTGGGGTGACGGCGCCCTGCCGGGCCTTCCTACGATGGGGTGTGCCCACCGCTCCCGCCCATCGACCGTTCACGGCTCGGGCGCGCGCCCACCACGGCCCCCCGGGCTGCGCGAATGGGAGCGGTGTTCGCCGTCGTGATTCTCGGGGTGTCGGGTCTGCTGGCCGGGTGCGCCGGGCAGGAGCGGGGCGGCGGCACCCAGGGGGCAGCCACGCCCACGGGAGGCTCGTCACTCAACGCCGCCCCGCCCGCTGGGCAGTCCGGCCTCGTCGCCGGCGACCGCGCCGCCATCGACGCCGTGCTCACCGCGCGCGAGATCGCCCTGACGACGGGGGACAGGCAGGCCTATGCCGCAACCGTCGCCGGCCCGCCATCACCCGAAGGGCGGCGACAGCTCGCGGCGTTCGACACGGCCGTCGACCTCGGCCTCGACCGGGTCCGCCACACCGAGTTCCGGGTGCTTACGGCCCCCGCCGACGTGTCGCCTCCGGCCGAGGACGTCACCGTCGAGACGGTGCTGCACTACCGGGTGGTCGGCGTCGACACCGGGGACCGTACGGCCACGACCACCTCCGCCCTGGTGCGCTCGGGCGATGGGTGGCTCGTCGCCTCCGAGAGTCCCGCCGGGCCCGGGGTCGACGGCGCCGTGGCTCGCCCTTCCGGGCGCGGTCGTCGAGCGCAGCCCGCACGCCGTCGTCGTCGGAACGGTCGACGCCGACGTCCTCGCCGAGCATGCCGCGGCCGTGGAGCGCGCCCGTGCAGACCTCGCGACGACGTGGACGGTGCCCGATCGCGTGCTCGTCCTGGCGCCGGCCACGCAGGCCGAGGCGGACCGCGTCCTGGGGCGCACCTCGCCGGAAGCGGCGGTGGCGGCCACGACCGAGGGCCCGGTGGGCGCCGAAGGCACCGCCACGGGCGACCGCGTGATCCTCGACCCGGGAGCGTTCGCCAGGCTGACGCCGGCCGGACGGCAGGTCGTCCTCGCGCACGAGCTCACCCACGTCGCCGTCCGGTCCACCGTCCCCGGCCGTGCGGAGCCCTGGGTGACGGAGGGCTACGCGGACCACGTCGGCTACCGGTACGCCGGACTGCCGGTCTCCCGGCTCACCGCTCCGCTCGCGGCCGCGGTGCGCGCCGGATCGGCGCCGACCCGGCTGCCGGGGCGCGAGGAGGTCGACCCTGCCAACGGCGACATCGAGGTGGCCTATCTCGCCTCGTGGCAGGCGGTCGAGCTCATCGCCGCCCGCAACGGCGAGGCCGCGCTGCGCCGCTTCGTCGTGGCCGCCTCGAGCACCGGGTCAGACGCCGAGGTGCGCGCCGCCACGGACCGGGCGCTGCGCGACGTGCTGGGCACCACGCGCGAGAACCTCACCGGGGAGTGGCGGGAGCACCTGCGCTCTCTTGCCTCCTGAGGCCTAGCCCCCGGTCCGGCCCCCGGTCCGGTTCGCGGGGCAGCGCGAGGGACGCCGCGACGAGAGCCCCGACCAACCAGTACTGGTTGTAGAACGCCTGCTTGTTGACGAGGTTCGCCACTGCGAGCACCAGCGCGAGCCAGCGCAGCACCTCGGCGAGCGGTGGTTGGCGTCGCCACACGGCATATGTCGCCACCGCGACGACCCCCACCATGACCGTCGCGGTGACGGCGAACGGCAGGGTGACGCCCCACTCGTTGAGGAAGTACAGGTACCACGTGTTCGCGAACCGGATCGGATGGAACTCCAGCAGCGTGGTCACCGTGTCGCCGACGAAGGCGCCCGGGTCGGCGAGCACCCAGGGGAGCAGGAGCAGGGCGGTGACCCCGCCGGTGACCAGCGTGCGGGCCACCCCGAACGGTCGCCAGGCGAGCAGCACCGGGGCGAGCAGCGCGAGGTGTTGCTTGCTCGCGCACGCCAGGGCGAGGGGGACGACCGCCCACCACGCGTGACCACGCCGGACCAGCACGGCCCACCAGACGAGCGCGGCCGCCAGCACCGGCTCGGTCCACGACTGGTCGATCTGGGTCAGGCTGCCCGGCGCGAGCACGAGGACGGCGGTGACCGCGGCGGCCCGCTCGACCCTTCCGCGCGCGAGGGCCCAGAGCCCGACGTACAGGATGACCGACCACAGCAGGAGGGCCCACCGGACGTCGCCGGCCAGCCACCGGGCCGGAGCGACGAGCACAGCCATCCAGGGGAGGTAGGGGAAGAAGTCCTGGACACCGGGGGAGTCGGTCCATTGCTGGGTGTAGAGGTTCTCGCCCCGGCCGAGGGCGTCGGAGCCCTGCTGGAGGACGACCCAGACGTCGATCCTCGGGGCGGGGTCACCGATGATCGCCACGACGGAGAGGGAGACGTGGGTCAGGACCGCGACCCCGAACGCGGCTCGCGCCGCCCACGGGTGCGGGTTCAGGAGGAGGGCGGCGCAGACCAGGCCGCCGACGGTGATGAGTGCCAGGGCGAGGGTCACCCAGCCGCCCCGAAGGTAGGTGAACAGGGGCACCGTGACGCCGACCGCGATCGACCCCAGCAGCACGAGCGGCGCCAGCCGGCGAGGCAGCGGCACCTCCACCCGTCGCACGAGCCACCAGGCGAGCAGCACGGTGCACAGCGTGAGGGTCACCACGATGGGGACCCGAAACCGCACGACGCTCCACTGGAGGACGCCGAACCATGCCAGCCAGGCCGTGCCGAGCACCCACGGCAGGACTCGGACCGCAGAGAGGTGACCCGCGGAAGGAGCCGGGTCAGCCACCGTAGAGGGCCGCGACCTCGTCCTCGAAGTCGCGCATCACGACGTTGCGCTTGAGCTTGAGCGACGGGGTGAGGTGGCCGGACTCCTCGGTGAAGTCGGCATCGAGGATCGCGAACTTGCGGATCGACTCGGCCCTGGAGACCGCGGTGTTGGCGTCGTCGACGGCGAGCTGGATCTCCGCGAGGATCTGCTCGTTGGTGCGGGCCGCCGCGAAGGGCACCGCCTCGAGGCCGTGGTTGGCCGCCCACCCCGGGTACATGTCGGCATCGAGGGTGACCAGGGCCGCGATGAACGGCTGGCCATCGCCGACGACGATGCACTGGGACACCAGGGGGTGGGCCCGCAGCCTGTCCTCGAGCACGGCCGGAGCGACGTTCTTCCCACCCGCGGTGACGAGGATCTCCTTCTTGCGCCCGGTGATCCGCAGGAAGCCGTCGTCGTCGAGCTCCCCGATGTCACCGGTGTGGAACCAGCCGTCGCGGATGGCCTCCGCGGTCGCGGTCTCGTTGCTGTGGTAGGCGTGGAAGACGTTGATCCCACGGATGCAGATCTCGCCGTCGTCGGCGATCCGGATGTCGACCCCGGGAAGTGGCTGGCCGACGGAGCCGATCCGCAGGGCATCCGGCTGGTTGACCGTGGCGGGGGCCGTCGTCTCGGTGAGCCCGTAGCCCTCGAGGATCGTCACGCCGATCCCGCGGAAGAAGTGCCCCAGGCGGGTGCCGAGCGGTGCGCCACCGGACACGGCGTACTCCACCTTGCCGCCCATGGCCTCACGGAGCTTCGCGTAGACCAGCTTGTCGAAGACCGCGTGCCGCACCCGCAGACCGAAGGGCACCGTGCCGCTGTCCAGGGCCTCCGACCACGCGATGGCCGCCGCCGCGGCGCCGTCGAAGATCTTGGCCTTGCCGCCTGCGTGGGCCTTGGCCTCCGCCGAGTTGAAGATCTTCTCGAAGACGCGCGGGACCGCGAGGATGAAGGTGGGCTGGAACGCCGCGAAGTCCTCCATCAACGTCTTGAGGTCGGAGGAGTGCCCCATCCGGACTCCGGCGGTGACAGCGAGGACCTCGATGAACCGCGCGAACACGTGCGCGACGGGCAGGAAGAGCAGGGTCGAGGCACCGGGGCTCGCGACCACGTCGGCGAGCTTCTGCGCGGTGTTCTCCGAGAGGGTGAGGAAGTTGCCGTGGGTCAGCTCGACGCCCTTGGGACGACCGGTCGTTCCGGAGGTGTAGATGATCGTCGCGAGGTCGTTGCGGCTCAGGGCTGCCCGTCGCGCCGCCAGCTCCGCGTCCTCGACGTCGTTGCCGTCGAGACTGAGGGTGTCGATGTCGCCCTGGTCGATGACCCACACGTGGGCCAGCTCCGGGAGCTCGCCCCGCCCCTGCTCCACGGACGCCCGGTGGTTCGCGGTCTCGACGAGCACGCCCACCGCATCCGAGTCGCGCAGGATCCACTGGACCTGGTCGGGCGAGGAGGTCTCGTAGATCGGCACCGGCACCGCCCCCACCGACCACAGGGCGAAGTCCGCGACGGTCCACTCGTAGCGCGTGCGGCTCATGATGGCCACGGCCTGCCCCTGTGCCACGCCAGCGGCGATGAACCCCTTGGCCAGGGCAGCCACGTCGGCGGCGAAGGTGGCCGCGGTCACATCGGTCCAGCCTCCGCCGGAGCGCACCGAGAACGTCACTCGTCCGGGCTCGGTGCTCGCCCAGCGACCGGGGACGTCTGCGAGGCTTCCTTCGTCGGTCGCTGGCAGCACGAGGGGGGTTGACTTCTCGATCACGGTGAGCTCCTTCGGTCGACGCACGTGGTCTGACCCACAACCTTAGGACCCCCGCGAGCGGGTAACCTCCCTGCCATGGCCGACCGCACCCAGTCCACGATGGAGATCACCGCCTCGCCGGGGGACATCCTCGACGTCATCGCCGACTTCGAGCGCTACCCCGAGTGGGCCGAGCAGGTCAAGAAGTGCACCGTGCTCAGCAGCGACGGCGACGGGTGGGCCGACCACGTGGAGTTCGTCCTGGACGCCGGGGCGATCCGCGATGACTACGTCCTGGAGTACGAGTGGGACGTCGCCGACGACGGCAGCGGGGTGGTGTCGTGGCGGCTCGTGCGCGCCCACCTGCTCAAGGGCCTCACCGGCAGCTACACCCTCGCACCGAGCGGCGCCGGGACCCTGGTCACCTACGACCTCGAGGTCGACCTCACCATGCCGATGATCGGGATGCTCAAGCGCAAGGCCGAGAAGCACATCATCAACACCGCGCTCTCCGAGCTCAAGAAGCGCGTCGAGGGCTGAGCGGCTCATGCCACGGATCGTCCTCGTCACGGGCAAGGGCGGAGTCGGCAAGACCACCACCGCCGCCGCCACGGCGGTTCGGGCCGCACGCTCGGGCCTGCGGACCCTCGTGATGTCCACCGACGCCGCCCACAGCCTGGGGGACGCTCTCGACGTCGACCTGCGAGAGGCACGCACCTGGCAGGACACCCATGAGGTGGAGCCGGGACTGCACGCCCTCGCCGTGGGTGCCCACACCTCGGTGGCGGCGGACTGGCAGGTCGTGCGGGACTACCTGCTGCGCGTCCTGGACGCGATGGGCGTCGATGCCGTCGTGGCCGACGAGCTGACCTCCCTCCCGGGTGCCGAGGAGGTCACCGCACTGGCAGTGCTGGCCCACCAGGCGGAGCAGGACCGCTGGGACCTCGTCGTCGTCGACTGCGCCCCCACGGCCGAGACCCTTCGGCTGCTCGCCCTTCCGGAGGTGCTCGGGTGGCACCTCGACCGCCTGCTCCCGGCCCAGCGCAAGCTCCTCACGGTGCTCCGGCCGGCTGCCTCCGCGGCCACCGGCGTCCCCGCTCCCGGCCCCGAGGTGGTGCTCGTGCTGCGGGCCTGGCGCGACCTCATGGTCGAGATCCGCTCGCTGCTCACCTCGCCGCGCGCCAGCGTGCGGATCGTCCTCACTCCCGAACGCGTCGTGATCGCCGAGAGCCGGCGGGTGCTCACCTCGCTCTCCCTCCACGGGTACGCCGTGGATGCCGTGGTCGTCAACCGGCTGATCCCACCGGTGAGCGAGGGCGACAGCGACGGGTGGCGCTCCGCCTGGGCTGCCGCGCAGGAGAGCGGCGTCGCCATGGTCCAGGAGTCCTTCCACGGCATCCCGCTCATGAGGGTTCCCTACCTCGCCGGCGAACCCATCGGCCCTGACGCGCTGGCCGACCTCGCGGAGGCCACGCTCGCCGCGCCCGGGGCGGTGCCGGCAGACCTCGTGTCCGACGTCGACGTGCCTCGTATGGACGTCGCCGCCGAGGGCGAGCGCTTCGTGCTGACCCTGCCTCTCCCGCTCGTGTCGGCCGGAGAGGTGGCCGTGTCCCGACGGGAGGACGACCTCGTGCTCGAGGTGGGCGGACAACGGCGGGTCGTCACGCTGCCCTCGGTCCTGCGCCGGTGCACCGTCGTCGATGCCGCGGTCGGTCGGGGCGAGCTGCGGGTGCGCTTCGAGCGCGACGAGGAGCTGTGGGCCAGTGGACGCTGACCAGTGGGACGAGCAGGTGGGCTCCGTCGCCGACGAGGCTGCCCGGCTGTTGGAGAGCCTGAGGCGCGCGGCACGCGAGGCGGTGCCACCCGAGGACGCTGCACCCGCGGGGGCCGAGCGGGAGCCGCACGGGCGTGCGCAGCCCGGACGAGGCCAGCGCCGGCGCCGGCGCCGGGCGGCGATCACGACCCGTTCTGCCAGTGGTGTCCGCTGTGCCGCTCCGCGGCGGTGGTCCGGTCCCTGAGCCCGGAGACGCTGGCTCGGTTGGCCGACCTGGCCGCGGTCGCGGCCAGCGTCCTGGCGGACCTCGCTGCCGGTCGCGAGCACGCGGCTCCGCAGGACCACCCCGAGCGGGGCGACGGGTCCGGCCGGCCGCCGCCGCGGAACAGGCCTGCGTCCCCGCCGGCAGCACGACCGGTCCCGGTCGTCGACATCGAGGTGTCCGAGGAGGCTCCACATGGCTGAGTCCGTGCTGTCCATCGGGATCGACATCGGTGGGACGAAGGTGGCAGGTGGTGTCGTCGACCAGTCCGGTCACGTCCTCGCTGCGCACCCGGCGGGACACCCCGGACCGGTCCAAGAGCCCTCGAGTCGTCGAGGACACCATCGTCTCGGTGATCGAGGAGCTCCGGGAGGCCGTCCCCGACGTCGGTGCGGTGGGCATCGGGGCCGCCGGCTTCGTGGCCGCCGACCACGCCACGGTCGTCTTCGCCCCGCACCTGTCCTGGCGCAACGAACCGCTGCGGGACGCCCTCGGTCGACGGGTCGACCTCCCCGTGTTCATCGACAACGACGCCCACGCGGCGGTGTGGGCCGAGTACCGCTACGGGGCCGGCCGCGGCGAGAGCCACCTCATGCTCGTCAACCTCGGCACGGGCATCGGGGGTGGCATCGTCATCAACGGCAACGTCATCCGGGGGAGGTTCGGGATCGCGGGGGAGTTCGGTCACATGCGGGTGGTCCCCGACGGCAGTCGCTGCGAGTGCGGCAACCGCGGCTGCTGGGAGCAGTACGCGTCGGGCAACGCCCTGGTGCGTGAGGCCAGGACCCTGATGATGAACGGCAGTCCCGTGGTGTCGGACCTCTTCGACCGCGTCCAGGGTCGACCCGAGGACCTGACCGGTCCCCTCATCACCCAGGCCGCACGGGAAGGAGACCCCCTCGCGGTCGAGCTGATCGGTGAGATCGGCCGCTGGCTCGGCACCGGCATGGCCGACCTCGCGGCGGCCTTCGACCCCGGCACGTTCGTCGTCGGTGGCGGGGTCAGCGCGGCCGGTGACCTCCTCCTCGACCCGGCGCGCGAGGCGTTCAGGCGCCAGCTCACCGGTCGCGGCTACCGGCCGGAGGCACGCATCGTGGCCGCCGAGATGGGCAACGAGGCGGGCCTCGTCGGCGCCGCGGACCTCGCCCGCACCGACGCGTCGTCCGGTTGACCGACCCCGTGCAGCGGCTGCGGGTCGCCTCGTACAACACCCGTGACTTCCTCGACGACCACGACCTCGCGGCTCGCGTCGTGCGGGCGATCGACCCCGACGTGCTCTGCCTCCAGGAGGTCCCCCGACGGCTCCTGTCCGGGGTGCGGGTGGCGCGCTTCGCGCGGGCCTGCTCGATGTCCTGGCCCGGTGGGCACCGCGGGAGCGGGGGCACGACCATCCTCGTCTCGGAGCGGGTCCGCGCCGAGCGGGTCCACCACCACCGGCTCCCGGTGCGGTGGCCGGACCGGACGAGGGGGTATGCCGTGGCCGAGCTCGCCACGCAGGACGAGCGCCGAGTGGTGGTCGTGTCGGTGCACCTCGGTCTCCGGCCCGAGGAGCGTCTCTCCCACGTCGAGTCGGATCCTCGAGGGTGTGGTCTCGGGACGGGAGGTGCCTCGTCGTCGCCGGCGACCTCAACGAGGACGAGAACGGGCCGGCGTTCGCGGCCCTGCTGGCGGGGGGTTCGCTGCGGCCGGTGTCACCCCGAGGGCCGACCTACCCGGCCCGCTCGCCTCGTCGTCGGCTCGACGTGGTGCTCGCCTCGCCCGACCTGCGGGTTCTTCCGCACCGCGAGGTGCTCGTGCCGGCAGCCGCGCTCGCCGCAGCGAGCGACCACCTGCCCACGTGGGTGGACCTCGCCGTCGGCTGAGCCGCCGTCGGTGGGGTCAGAGCCGTGCTCCGTCATCGCCGCTCGTCGGGTCCCGGTGCCGGGGTTGGCGCAGCACGAGGAGGGTGAACCCGAGCACGGAGACGACGACCGCGGCGATGAACCACCTCGTGCTGTGGAACGGACGGGCCATGGCGACGTACAGGAGCATGAGCGGCCCGGCGACGAGCCCGAGGACCGCACCCCAGAAGTGCAGGTCCTCCTGGGGCGGCAGCCGCACGTCCGGTGGCTCGAAGTGCTCGTCGTCGGACGTCTCGGGCTCGGCGTCGGCCCCGGGGCGGGTCGTCGCGTCCCCCGTGGGGGTGGGCACCGGGGCTCGCCAGGCTGTGGGCGGCAGCACGGCATCCATCGGGGAGGGGTTGACCCACGACGGACGGGTCGGCTTCTCCTGGGGCGCAGCGGACGGGTCAGTTCCTTCGGGAGGCGCAGACGCGTCGGGAGTGGTCGGCTCGTCGGGCTCGGCGGTGGACTCGGCCTCGGCGGTGGGGTCGGACCGGTGGGGTTCCTCGGCCGCGGGTCGGCGGCGTCCGTCAGGGGGTCCTGGGCCGAGGGCAGGGGCGAGTCCCAGCGGGAGATGATCGAGGCGAAGAGCTCGTCGACATCCCGCTCGTCCATGCCACCGGCACGATCGGTCACGAGGTGCTCCTTCGGAGGGGGCCTTGCCAGGATGATCTTCGCACGCGCGCCGACCGGGACGAGCGTGCGACCCTGTGCACTAGAGTCGGCGCACACGCTCTGGAAGGGTGGTCGGGTGTTCTACTGGTTCTTGAAGACGGTGGTCCTGGGGCCGATCCTGCGACTGCTGTTCCGGCCGTGGGTCGAGGGATCGGAGCACATCCCGGAGGAGGGGGCCGCGATCTTCGCGAGCAACCACCTGTCCTTCTCGGACTCGATCTTCCTGCCCCTCGTCGTGCCGCGGCGGATGACGTTCCTCGCCAAGGCGGACTACTTCACCGGGGTGGGGCTGAAGGGCCGGATGACGGCCGCGTTCTTCAAGGGGGTCGGTCAGCTCCCCGTCGACCGTTCCGGCGGGCGCGCCAGCGAGGCAGCCCTGCGCTCGGGCATGAAGGTCCTCGGGAGGGGAGAGTTCCTGGGCCTGTACCCCGAGGGCACCCGCAGTCCGGACGGACGCCTGTACAAGGGCAAGACCGGGGTCGCGAGGATGGCGCTCGAGGCAGGCGTTCCCGTCATCCCCGTCGCAATGGTCGACACCGACAAGGCCCAGCCGACGGGAACGAAGATCCCCAAGCTCATCCGGGTCGGTGTGCGCATCGGTGAGCCGCTGGACTTCGGCCGGTACGAGGGCATGTCCGGCGACCGCTTCGTGCTCCGCTCTGTGACTGACGAGCTGATGTACGCCCTCATGGAGCTCTCCGGCCAGGAGTACGTCGACATGTACGCCGCGGCGATGAAGGAGCGCATCGCGCGCGACAAGAAGAACAAGGCCAAGGAGGTCGCAGAGGCGGCCCGACCCGGTCGAGCCGTGTCCGAGCTGGAGGAAGCCCTCGACGCCGAGGGGCTCGAGGACGACGACGGTCCCCGGCGGCGCGCGAGCTGATCGGTCCCGTCATGGGAGTGCTGGGGCCGCGCTCGCCCCGAACCGGCAGGCGCGAGCCGGTCGTGGTGGAGTCCTTCCACCGCGGCCTCGACGTCTTCCGGCCGTTGGCGGTCGTCTACGCCGCCTGGCTCGCCTGGGACCGGCACGAGACGATGGTGCGGCCCTGGGTGGCAGCAGTCGTCCTTGGGGTGATGGCTGCCTGGTCGATCGGGTTGCTGGCCTATCGCCGGCGCACCGTGCGGATCATCGTCATCGAGGTCTCGATCTCGGTGCTCGGGATCCTCGCGACGATGCTCGCCGAGTCGCCCGAGGCGATCGCGGCCGGACAGTTCACCATCCCCACGATCTGGGTGGCGGGGTCGGTCGCGGGGGGCGCCGTGGTCGCGGGTGCCCGCGGCGGGTTGCTCGCCGCGGCGGTCATCGCCCTCGCCGACCTCGTGGAGGTCGGGCAGCCCACCCAGTCGACGATCCACAACATCGTGCTGCTCGTGCTGCTCGGGGGCCTCGTCGGCCTGGCGGTGGACCTGGCGCGCACGGGGTTGGAGCGCGAGGAGCAGGTGCTCCTCGAGCAGGAGCGGCTCCGCGAGCGGGAGCGGATCGCCCGTGTGGTCCACGACGGGGTCCTGCAGTCGCTGGCCTACATCCACCGCCGTGGCGCCGAGCTCGGGGGAGAGGCTGCGGAGCTGGCGGTGCTCGCGGCGGAACAGGAGCGCTCGCTGCGGCGGTTCGTCTCCGGCACGGGGGCTCCGGACCTCCCGGCGACCCCACCGGACCTGCGCGCCGAGGACGAGGTCGACCTGCGCCACCTGCTCACCGCCCGGGAGCGCCCGGGCGTCACCGTGGTGGTGCCGGCCGACGCCGTACCACTGGAGCGAGCCGTGGCGACCGAGGTCGACGCCGCGGTGGCGGCGGCGCTGGACAACGTCGACCGACACGCCGGCAGGGACGCCCGGGCGTGGGTCCTGCTCGAGGGCGACCCCTCGGGCATCGAGCTCACGATCCGCGACGACGGCCTCGGGGCCGACGTCTCCGACCTGCTGGGCGCCGCCGACTCCGGACGGCTCGGCGTCAGCTCCTCGATCCGTGGTCGGGTCGAGGACCTGGGCGGCACGGCGACCTGGACCACCCGACCCGGAGGCGGCTGCGTCGTGCGGATCGCCATCCCCCGACCCCCCGCGGAGCGCCGATGACCGGGCAGCAGCCCACGAGACGCGACGGGCGGTCGGCTGACCGACCCGTCACGGTGCTCGTCGCCGACGACCACCCGCTCTGGCTGTCGGCACTCGAACGAGACCTCGTCGCGCACGGACTCCAGGTCGTGGCAACGGCGAGTGACGGCCCCGCAACGGTCCGCCGGGCCCGTGCCACCCGCCCGGACGTCCTGGTGCTCGACCTCAACCTCCCCGGGATGCGCGGCGACGAGGTCTGCCGGGCGCTCGGGGACGTGCCCACCAGAGCGCTGATCCTCAGCGCCAGCGGCGAGCAGCGCGACGTGCTCGCGGCGATCAAGGCGGGGGCGACGGGCTACCTCGTGAAGTCGGCCTCGGCGGCGGAGATCGTCGATGCCGTACGGGCCACGGCCCGCGGTGAAGCCGTCTTCACGCCGGGGCTCGCGGGCTTGGTCCTCGGCGAGTTCCGGCGGATGGCCAGTGACCCCGCGGAGCCCTCGGAACCTGCGCAGGAGGCGGCGTCGCGGCCGATCCCCGAGCTCACCGAGCGCGAGACGGAGGTGCTCCGGCTCGTGGCGACCGGGATGTCGTACAAGGAGATCGCCAAGGAGCTGCACCTCTCGCACCGCACCGTGCAGAACCACGTCCAGAACACCCTCGGCAAGCTGCACCTGCACAACCGCGTCGAACTCGTCAGGTTCGCCCTCTCCCACGGGCTCGAGGACGACCCGGTGAGCGGTTCGGCGGGCTGACCGGCATACGGGCCCGTCGGCGAACGGGTCGGGCGGCACCTATCCTTGGCCCGTGAGCACGCCGACCGACACCGACCCCCTCCAGCGGCTCGCCGCGGGCGCTGACCTGCCTGCGGCCCAGCAGCCGGTCTGGCCCGACCGCGCGGCGCTCGACGACGCGGTGGCGACCCTGGCGAGCTATCCACCCCTCGTGTTCGCGGGGGAGTGCGACGTGCTCAAGGACCGGATGGCCTCGGTGGCCCGGGGCGAGGCGTTCGTCCTGCAGGGCGGGGACTGCGCCGAGACCTTCGCGGCCGCCACGGCCGACAACATCCGGGACCGGGTCAAGACGATCCTGCAGATGGCCGCCGTCCTCACCTACGGCGCATCCGTTCCCGTCGTGAAGGTCGGCCGGATGGCGGGGCAGTACGCCAAGCCACGCAGCAGCGGCACCGAGACCCGTGACGGCGTGACGCTCCCGGCCTTCCGCGGAGACATCGTCAACGACTTCGAGTTCACGCTCGACGCACGCACCCCGGACCCCCAGCGGCTGGTCCGCGCCTACCACGCGAGCAGCGCCACGCTCAACCTCGTGCGCGCCTTCACCACGGGCGGCTTCGCCGACCTGCGACACGTCCACGACTGGAACAAGGGCTTCGTCGCGAACGCCGCGAACGTCCGCTACGAGCGGCTCGCCAAGGACATCGACAAGGCGATGAAGTTCATGAATGCCTGTGGCGCCGACTTCGAGGCGATGCGCAGCACCGAGTTCTTCTCGGCACACGAGGCCCTCGTGCTCGACTACGAACGGCCGATGACCCGGGTCGACTCGCGCACCGGTGAGCTCTACGACACCTCGGGCCACTTCGTCTGGGTGGGCGAGCGCACCCGCGACCTCGACGGAGCACACATCGACTTCGTGTCGACCGTGCGCAACCCGGTGGGAGTCAAGGTCTCGGCGAGCGCCGACACCGACGACCTGCTGCGCATCATCGACCGGGTCGACCCCGACCGGGAGCCGGGACGCCTCACCTTCATCACGCGGATGGGGGCGGGACGCGTGCGCGAGGCACTGCCCCACATCGTGGAGAAGGTCACCGCGTCCGGGGCCACGGTCTCGTGGGTGTGCGACCCCATGCACGGCAACACCTATGAGTCCGCCTCGGGCTACAAGACCCGCGACTTCGAGGACGTCGTCGAGGAGGTGCGCGGCTTCTTCGAGGTCCACCAGGGGCTCGGCACGGTGCCGGGAGGCATCCACGTCGAGCTGACCGGCAACGACGTCACCGAGTGCATCGGAGGCTCGGAGAAGATCCTCGACGCCGACCTCAGCCAGCGCTACGAGTCGGTGTGCGACCCCCGGCTGAACCACCAGCAGAGCCTCGAGCTGGCGTTCCTCGTGGCCGAGATGCTCAACCAGGACTGAAGACCGGCATGAGCGGGTATGCCGCCGACCTCCTCTCGGACACCCTCACCCGGCCCACCCCGGCGATGCGCGAGGCCATGGCGTGGGCCGACGTCGGTGACGACGTGTTCGGCGAGGACCCCACGGTTCGTCTGCTCGAGCAGCGGGTCGCCGAGCTGCTCGGCCACGAGGCCGGGTTGTTCAGCCCAACCGGTTCCCTGGCGAACCAGCTCGGGGTGCGCCTGCACGTCTCACCGGGGCAGGAGCTGGTGGCCGACTCCCTGGCGCACGTGCTCCGCGCCGAGCTCGGGGCCGCCGCGGCGTTCTCCGGGATCACGAGCCGGTCCTGGCCGGCCGAGCGGGGTCTGCTCGACCCCGCGGGCCCGATGTCGCTCGTCACGACAGGCGTCGGTCCCTACCAGGTCGAGACCGCTCTCGTCGTCGTCGAGAACACGCACAACTTCGGGGGTGGCACGGTGCAGCCCCTCGAGGCGATCCGTGCCGTGCGCGAGGCGACGCAGCCCCTCGGCGTCGCGATGCACCTCGACGGGGCCAGGCTGTGGAACGCCCACGTGGCCAGCGGTGTCCCGCTCTCGGCGTACGGGGGGCAGTTCGACACCGTCAGCGTCTGCCTCTCCAAGGGGCTCGGTGCTCCGATCGGGTCGTTGCTCGTCGGCTCCACGGACCGGATGGCCGAGGCGAGGGTGTGGCGCAAGCGCTACGGCGCGGGGATGCGGCAGGTCGGCATCCTGGCCGCGGCGGGCCTCTACGCGCTCGACCACCACGTCGGGCGGCTCGCCGACGACCACGCCAGGGCGCGGCGCTTCGCCGTGGCGTGCGCGGAGGCCGCACCGGGCGTCGTCGACCCCTCGACCGTGCAGACCAACATCGTCGTCCTCGACGTGGGGGCCACCGGCCTCTCGTCCGCGGACGCCGTCGCCGCGCTCCTCGAGCGCGGAGTGCGCACCTACGCGGTGGGGCCGGCCGCCGTGCGGGCCGTCTGGCACCTCGACGTCGACGACGCGGGGACGGACGTCGCGATCGACGCAGCGAGGGCCGTGCTGCGCGGGTCCGCCGCTGAGCGGTCGCGGGGGAGCGACACCGTCTAGGGTCAGCCCATGGACACCCCCACGGCGCGCGACCTCCTGCTCGAGAAGGAGAGGTCGCTGGTCGAGGAGCTCGCCGTGCTGACCCGCCCGACCGGCGACACCGGGTCGATCTCTTTCGGCAAGCGCATCGGCGAGGGCACCTCGATCGCCGTCGACCGACTCACCTCGGTGGCGGTCCAGGAACGACTCCTGGCCACCTTGGACCAGGTGCGGGTGGCCATCGGGAAGACCGAGGACGGCACCTACGGCAGCTGTGAGGTGTGCGGCCGGCCGATCGGCGACGAGCGTCTCGAGGCGCGCCCCTGGGCGCTGCGCTGCCGCGCGGACAGCTGAGCGGCCGGGCACCGGCGGCGCTCAGACGTCGTGGTGGAGGGCCTCGACCGGCGGATCGTCGGCAGCAGAGGCCTCGGGGTCCCGAGGGGGCCCGCCGCGGAGCTCCACGAGGTACATCGCCGACACGACGAAGGCCCCTCCCAGCAGCATCCGCCGGGTGAGGCTCTCCCCGCCCAGGAGCACCGCGAAGAAGGCCGCGAACACCGGCTCGAGTGCCATGACGATCGCCGCCCGAGTGGCGGTGAGGTGTGCCTGCGCCCAGGTCTGGGCCCAGAGCGCGAGCGCGCCGGCGATGAGCGCCATGTAGAGCAGGGAGGCCCACTGGCCGCCGGTTGCGGGGAGCGTGAGGCCTCCCGGGATCGCCCAGATGCCGGTCACCGCCGCGATCGTCGCCGCCTGGACGGTGGCGAGACCGACCGCCGCGCCGGGCGTGGACCAGTGGCCGAGGGCGACGATGTGCGCGGCATACAGCACGGCCGACGCGAGGGTGAGGGCCTCGCCGACCCCGACCGCCAGGCCGTTGAGCGAGAGCAGGGCCAGGCCGACCGTCGCGAGCCCGACGGCGATCCACGTGACGCGTCCGATCCGATCGCGCAGGATCACCGCCCCCAGCACGGGTGTCAGCACGACGTAGGTGCCGGTGATGAAGCCCGACACCGACGCGTCGGTGGTCTGCAGGCCGAACGTCTGGAGCACCTGGGCGAGCCCGTAGAGCACGCCCAGCACCACGCCGACCCGCAGCTCGCGGCGGGTCAGCGCCATCGTCTGGCGCCGGAAGAGCAGCACCATGACGACGGCGGCGACGCCGAAGCGCACCGTGAGGAAGTCCGCTGGCGGGACGGTCTCGACGAGGTCGCGGATGAGGAAGAAGGTCGAGCCCCACACGGCGGTGACACCGACGAGCAGTGCGGTGGCCAGCCGCGGGTGGCCGGCAGGAGGGGTCACCGGCTGCTCAGACGATCGTCAGCGTGACGGTGCTGCCCTTGGGTGCCGTGCCGCCCGCCGGGTCCTGGAGTCGGACGGTCCCGAAGAACCCGCCGAGTGCCTTGCGCACCTCCACCGTGAAGCCCACGTCCTCCAGGGCCTTCCGAGCCTCGGTGAGCTGCTGACCGACGACGTTGGGGACGTCGACCATGACCGGTCCCTTGGACACCACGAGGCTGACCTCGTCGCCCTTGAAGAGGGTGCCGTCGGCGGGGCTCTGCCGGATGACGTCGCCCTCGGCCACGGTGTCGCTGTTCTCCTGCTCCGTGGCGTCGACGGTCAGGCCCAGCTCGGTGAGCTGCTTCGCCGCCGCCGACGAGCTCGCGCCGGTGACGTCGGGGACCGTGATCGGTTTGCGCCCCTTGCTCACGGTGAGCGCCACCTCGGTGCCCTTCTTCTGCTCGGCGCCCTGCTCTGGGTCGGTCGAGATCACCTGGCCGTCGGGCACCTTCTCGCTGAAGGACTCGGTGACCTCGCCCACGGCGAGGCTGGCGTCGGCGATCCGGAGCCGGGCCTCGGCCAGCGTCGTCCCGACGACCTCGGGCACGGCATACCGCTCCGGGCCCTTGGACACGATCAGCTGCACGTCGGTGCCGCGGCGAAGGTTGGTGCCGGCCGGGGGATCGACCGACATCACCTCACCTTTGGGAGCCTCCTCGTCGAAGGCCTCGCTCACCACGGCGTCGAGCTCGACCGCCTCGATGGCCGCCACGGCCTGGTCCTGGGTCTGCCCCTGCACGGCGGGCACGGCCGAGGTCGCGCCGGGCCCGAGCACGAAGAACCACGCGGTGATCGCGGCGATGAGCATCGAGGCGAGGATCGCGGGCCACCAGCGACGCCGCCGCGGAGGCGACTCGACGACGACGCCCCGCAGGGGTGGCGACACCGACAGCGCGGTGGTGTCGCCCTGCGTCCCCACCTCGGCGCCGGACGCCGGCGTCGCGGGGTCGTCCACGGGCAGGGCTGCGGTCGCGGTGGGGGTGCTCGCGGCCTGCTCCGCCGCCAACCCGGCGGGGCGCGAGTCGAGATCGGTTGGGCCCAGGGACGCGCGGGTCCGTTGGACGAGCTCGAGGAAGTCACCCGCGTCCGTGGGTCGCTCATCGGGGTCGCGCGCGGTGGCCACCGCGACCAGCTCGTCGAGGGCGGGAGGGAGGCCGGCGATCCGGTCCGAGGGCGCGGGCACCCCACCGTGAACGTGCTGGTAGGCGACGTGGATGGCGGTCTCGCCCGTGAACGCCTTCGTCCCGGTGAGCATCTCGAAGAGCATCAGACCGGCCGCGTAGACGTCCGAACGGGCATCCGCGACACCCCGCTCGACCTGTTCGGGCGAGAGGTAGGCCACGGTGCCCAGGAGCACCCCCGATGAGCTCGTCATCGTCTGGCTCGACACGGCGCGGGCGAGGCCGAAGTCGGCGACCTTGACGGCGCCATTGTCCTTGATGATGACGTTCTCGGGCTTGACGTCGCGGTGGATCAGGCCCTCGCGATGGGCCTCCGAGAGGGCCATGAGCACTGGCTCGAGGATGTCGAGGGCGGCCCTCGGGGAGAGCGGACCCTCGGCCTGCAGGACCTCGCGCAGGGTCTGCCCGTCGACCATCTCCATCGCGAGGAAGATGTGGTCGCCGTCCCGGCCCTGGTCGAAGACCCCCACGACGTTGGGGTGGGAGAGCGACGCCGCGGCCCGGGCCTCACGCCGGAACCTCGTGACGAAGCTCTCGTCGTGCACGAGGTGCGGCCGCATGACCTTGAGCGCGACCTCCCGTTCGAGGCGCTCGTCCATCGCGAGGTAGACCGTCGCCATCCCGCCGTCGGCGATCCGACGGAGCACGCGGTAGCGCCCGTCGAGGGTGCTGCCGATGAGGGCGTCGCCGGTGGATGACACCGCACGAGTGTACGTAGCGCCAGACACCATCTCGGCCACCCTCCGTCCGTGATCACATGGTCTTGCGCAGCGCCATGACCGTGTCGACGTAGCGGCCGGTGTCGGTGTACATCCCCCGCTCGCGCAGGGAGGTCAGCCCTTGGTAGTAGGCGGCCACGGCATTCTCGGTGCTCGACGTGGACCGCCCGAGCGCCCGGAGCATGACGACCCCGGCGGTGATGTTGTCCTCGGTGTCGAGGAGGTCCAGCCTGCGGCCGGTGAGGTCGGAGGCCCACTGCCCCCCGGCGGGGATGACCTGCATCACGCCGACCGCGTTGGCGGGGGAGACCGCCCGTTGGTTCCACCCCGACTCCTGCCAGGCGATGGCGAGGGCGAGCTTGGGGTCGACCCCGTGCCTGCGGGCGGTGGCGATGATGAGGTCCTTGGTCGCACTGCGGCTGGGTGTTTGCGCTTGGCCAGCACCGCCCGGTTGTGAGCGGCAGCCTCGGCCACCTTCTTCGGATAGGTGACTCCCAGGTAGGTGTCCGGGACGGCTGACGTCTTCTTCGCCGCGGCGGCCGGCTTCTTGGCCCCGGGCAGGCTCAGCGTCTGCCCCGGGTGGATCAGCGACCGCGAGGAGATCCCGTTGGCCTTGGTGATCGCCGAGACCGTCGTGCCGTGCGCGCGGGCGATGGCGCCGAGGGTGTCGCCGGCGCGGACCCTGTAGCTCGTGGCGCTGGGTTTCGCGGCGGTGCGGGCTTCCTCGTGGATGCCTTCGCGGCGCTCGTCGTGGTCGCGGCACCGCGGACCTTGACCTTCTGGCCGACGTAGATCGTCGACCGCATGGAGAGGTGGTTCGCCTTGAGCACCGAGGCGAGGCTGACGTGGTACTTCGCGGCGATGCCGATGAGGGTGTCGCCACTGCGCACGACGTGGACGCGGGACGACGCCGCCGGGGTGGACTCCCGGTGGTGGTCTTCTGGCCGCCGCAGAGGTCCTGGGGACGCTGAGGGTGGTGCCCACGACGATGTGGGAGCGGTTGCGGATGTTGTTGCGCGTCGCGATGACGTCGACCGTGCTCCGGTAGCGGGCGGCGATGCCGATGAGGGTGTCCCCGCTGCGGACCCGGTGCGTCGTCCACCCGTGTGGCGCGGCGTTCGACGCCGCGACCGAGCAGGGAGGTACGCGGCGGTGGGCGGGGCGGCGGCTGGCGTGGCAGCGATGGCCATGGGGTCGTCCTCAGGTGTGACGGATGTGACAGATGATGAGCTTGGGGCTCACGCTACCGAAGTCGAGCCCGTGGCGCGCACCCTGCGGTTTCTCGGGGGGCAGTCGTGTCCGGGGCGCCGCGCAGTGCCCGTGTGACACCCTGTCCACCGTGAGCGACGAACCGAGCCGACCCGACCACGACACCGAGGACCTCGTCGACAGCTGGGTCACGGTCCCCGACATCGCCGAGCGGTACGGGATCTCGCTCTCGTCGGTCCGCCAGCTCCTCGCCGACCGGGAACTGCTCTCGCTGCGCGTCGGCGAGCGGCGCGTGGTCGCCGTCCCTGGCCGCTTCCTCGGGCCCGACGGTCCGCTCCCTGAGCTCAAGGGCACCTTCACGGTGCTCGCCGACGGCGGGATGAACGACGAGGAGATCATCCGCTGGCTGCACACCCCGGACGACACCCTTCCGGTGCCCGGAGCCCCCATCGACGCGATCCTCGCGGGGTTCAAGACCGAGGTCCGCCGCCGTGCGATGGAGGAGGCCTTCTAGGCCGGAGGAGACCCCTCAGGCCGAACGGGCGGTCGCGACCTCGACCAGCTGCGCCAGCGCGCCTCGTGCGTCGGCAGCCACCCCGGCCGCGGACGCCAGGGCCGCGTGGGCCGAGGACGCCAGGGCCTGGATCTCGCGCTCGATCACCTCGACGGCTCCGGAGTCGGTGATCACCTCCCGGATCGCCCCGACCTGCTCGTCATCGAGGTCGGCGCGGCCCACCAGGGACTCCACGAGGTCGCGGGAGTCGGGGCCGGAGCCTGCCAGCGTGTGGGCCAGGAGCACCGTGCGCTTGCCCTCGCGCAGGTCGTCACCGGCCGGCTTGCCCGTCTGCGCAGGGTCCCCGAAGACGCCGAGGAGGTCATCGCGCAGCTGGAAGGCCTGGCCGAGGGACAGGCCGTAGGCCGAGAGCGCATCGAGGTCCGCCCCGCCGAGTCCGCCCACCGTCGCCCCGATGAGCAGCGGGTGCTCCACGCTGTACTTCGCGCTCTTGTAGCGGATGACCCTGGTCGCCCGCTCGACCCGCTCCCCGGCATCCAGCCCGGCCCAGGGGCGCATCGACTCGACGACGTCGAGGAACTGCCCGGCCATCAGCTGGGTGCGCATGAGGTCGAAGACCGGCCGCCCACGCGCGACGTCGGCGGCCGGCAGCCCGCACGTGGCATAGACCTCGTCGGACCACGCGAGGCACAGGTTGCCGGCCAGCACGGCGCCGGCGAGGCCGAAGCGGTCGGGATCCCCACTCCACCCCCGCTCCAGGTGCCCGGCGGCGAAGACGCGGTGCGCCGCGGGGAGCCCGCGCCGGGTGTCGGAGTCGTCCATCACGTCGTCGTGGATGAGCGCGGCCGCCTGGAAGAGCTCCATCGAGCTCGCCAGCCGCACGAGCGCCTCGGAGTCGGGACGCCCCGAGGCACGGTGACCCCAGTAGAGGAAGGCCGCCCTGAGCCGCTTCCCCCCTCTCAGGAGGTCAGCGATCGCGACGAGGAGCTCCTCCACGTCGGGCCCGAGCTCGGCGAGTGTCGCGGCCTGCGTGTCGAGCTCGCGGTCCAGGCACGCCTGGATCCGGGCAGGGAGGTCGACGTCCTCGAGGGGACTGGTCACGGGCGCACCCCCTTGGCGGACGGGTCGACGGTCGGATCGTGGCTGCCAGGAGCCTACGGTGTCGGTGCTGGACTACCCTCACCGCCATGGCTCACTACGGAGGAGGCGGGCGTCCGGCGCACCTGGTCGCCTCGATTCCTGCGCGGCTCGCGCAGGACGCCCCCTCGATCAGCTTCGAGTTCTTCCCGCCCAAGGACGACGAGTCCGAGGCCGCGCTGTGGATGGCCATCCGACGTCTCGAGCGGGTGCGGCCGGCCTTCGTGTCGGTGACCTACGGCGCCGGGGGTACCACCCAGGACCGCACCGTTCGGGTGACGGCTCGCATCGCGGACGAGACCTCCCTGACCCCCCTCGCCCACCTCACCTGCGTCGGTGCGTCCGTCCGCGAGGTCCGGCAGGTCGTCGGAGCGTACGCCGCGTCCGGCATCCGCAACATCCTCGCCCTGCGCGGCGACCCGCCCGGCAACGCCCGGGGCGAGTGGGTCCGGCACCCGGAGGGACTGGACCACGCCGACCAGCTCGTCGAGCTGATCCATGGGCTGGGGGACCTCACCATCGGTGTGGCCGCGTTCCCCGACGTGCACCCGGACAGCCCCGGCCTCGACCACGACGTCGAGGTGCTCGTGCGCAAGGCCGACGCGGGAGCGGAGTTCGCGATCACGCAGATGGTCTTCGATCCCGAGTCCTACCTGCGGTTGCGCGACCGGGTGTCGGCGCGCCGCACCCTCCCGATCACGCCCGGGCTGATGCCCGTGACCAACCTGCGCCAGGTGACCCGGATGTCCGAGCTCATGGGCACGCCCCTGCCACCCGGGCTCGTCGCTCGCCTGGAGGCGGTCAAGGACGACCCCGAGGCGGTGCGCTCGGTCGGCGTGCAGATCGCCACCGAGATCGGGCAGCGGCTGCTCGACGAGGGTGCGCCCGGCATCCACTTCATCACGATGAACCGCTCGACGGCGACGCTCGAGGTGCACCAGAACCTCTCGCTGTGACACGCGCGTCGCGGCATGGGATGACCCGTCGCCGAACGGTCCGCTGAGGTCGCAGGTGCGCGTCAGGCCGTCGTGGCGCTGGGTGGCGGACCTGTGGTCGTGGCGGCGATGGCCACCGCGAGCGTGGTCGGCGCGCTGACCATGGGCCAGTGCCCGGTGTCGAGGTCGACGAGCCGGAGGTCGTGGGCGCGGGCCAGCTCGGGGAGGTCTCCGCCGTCGATCCACTCGCGGGCCTGGCTCGGGGTGAACTCCGGGCAGATGAGCGTCACGGGCACGTCGAACCGTCGCTCGTCGCGCAGGCGGACCACCCCACGGGCCACGCCCTCGGGCACCGGGACGGCACCGTCGGCGATGCGCGCCCGTGCGGTCTCGTCGAGGTCGGCGGAGTCGGGGCCCTCGAAGGGCTCCCAGCCGGGAAAGGGCATCGCGCCGTCGCGCATGGGGAAGAAGTCGGCGTAGCGCTCGCCGTCCGCGGAGGGGAACCCGCCGATGAGCACCACGCCGGCGAGGGCGCCCGGGCGGGCATCGGCGGCAAGCCATGCGAGGGTGCACGCGGCGGAGTGCCCGACCACGACGACCCGCCCCGGTGCCCCGTCGACCGCGGTGAGCACGGCGTCGACCTGGTCCTCCAGCCCCGCACTGCTCGCGCCGTCGCCCTGGCCGGGGAGGGTGAGGGGCACCGCGCGGTGGCCGAGGGACTCCAGGGCGATGACGACGTCGTCCCAGATCGTCCCGTCGAGCCAGAGGCCGCCGAGCAGGATGATGTCCGTGGGTTCGCTCATGCCGCCACCCTAGGCGGTGGTTCTGACGACCTGCGTCGTCGTCGCACGACGCGCTCAGGCGACGTCCATCGGGTGTCCACCGGTGACCCGGATCAGCTCGTCGTAGGTGGTCGCGAAGACGGTGTGGCTGTGGCCGGCGGCGGCCCAGACCCTGCGGTAGCGCCCGAGGGTGACGTCGATGATGGTGCGGATGTGCTCCGGGTGCCCGACCGGTGCGACCCCTCCGATGACCATCCCCGTGTGCTCGAGGACGAACGCGGGGTCGGCCCGGTCGAGGGAGACGAGGTGGGCGAGCTCGGCGACCTTGGCGGTGTCGACGCGGTGGGCCCCCGAGGTCAGGACGAGGAGGGGACCGAGCGCTCCGTCGTCATGGGTCGCGGCGAAGACGAGGCTGTTGGCGATCTCGGCGGGGGACACCCCCAGGGCCGCGGCCGCGGCCTTCGCGGTGCGCGCCGCCTCGGGGAGCTGTCGCAGCTCGGGTCGCACGTGGTGCAGCGCCAGGGTCTCGAGCACCCGGGAGACGAGGGGGTGGGTCGTGAGGTCGCGCGCCGGTGGCTCGCCCGGGGGGAGGGGCTCGATCCCGGTGGGGGCGCCGCCGACGCCACCCGCCTGCTCGTTCGGCATGGGCACAGCGTAGGGGTGGAGGAGCCCGCCGCGCTGCCCCCTGCGGGTGGCCTGCTGTGCCCGGAACGGGCTTGACGGGGTGTCGGGGGGGCGGGCTACAGTAGTGATCTGGTCGAACACGTGTTCGACCAGATCACCGTTCGGCCGGTTGCCGGCGCCTCCGCAGGGTCGCCGGCCGGTCGGCCCTGCTCGCCGGAGGTCGCCATGGTGCGTCGGCACGACGAACCCGTCACGGTCCGTGGCTCCGGTGCGGGAGCCGGGAGGCCCGCTGCGGCATCCACTGCCGACGGCGGGGCACCGCGGGACTTCGTCTGGCGCGGGCGCCGCTACACCGTGTGCGCCGTGCTCTCCTCGTGGCAGGAACGCCGGGCGTGGTGGCGTGAGGTGGGTGACCAGCCCTCCACCGGTGTCCCGAGCACCCAGCGCGAGGTCTGGCGGGTGGAGGCGGCTCCTCCCTCGGGCCCGGCGGGGGTCTTCGACCTCGGCCGCGACGACGACCACTGGCTCCTCCTGCGAGCCCACGACTAGAGGAGACCCGATGAGTCACGCTGCCACCACCCTGGACCTCCTGGACCGATCGCGTGAGGCGATCACGGGCGGGTACACCGCCTCGCTCGCCTCCGAGCGCTACCTCGCCGCCTCGCTGGCCGCGCTGCGCGCCGCCGCCGCGCTGGTCGCCGCCGGGTCGGCCACGGCCCCCGCGGCCAGTCGCACCGGCCCGCACGACGTCTGGTCGCTGACCTCGCGCGTCGCGCCCGAGCTCACCGAGTGGTCGGAGCGGTTCTCCGCGGTCACCGGGCAGCGTGTCGGCGTCGAGACGGGGCTGGTGCGGGTCAGCGCCCGCGAGGCCGACGACCTGCTCCGTGACGCCGAGACCTTCGTGGACCTCGCGGCGGCCCGGTTGGGCCTTCCCTCGGCACACCGACCGCGGCGGCTGGTTCCCGTCCGCACGGCCTGAGCGGTGATGGACGACTTCACCCACCTCCACGTCGCGTCGGGGTTCTCGATGCGCTACGGCGCATCCATGCCCGAGGACCTCGTCGAGCGTGCCGCGGCCCAGGGGCAGGGCGCCCTCGCGCTCACCGACCGTGACGGGCTCTACGGCGCGGTGCGGTTCGCCACGGCCTGCGACCGGGCAGGGATCGCTCCCGTGCTCGGCGTCGACCTCGCCGTCGAGGCGCCGACGTCATCGTCGAGGCCCCTCTCGACCTCGCGCACCCGCGCCCCGGTGCGCGGCGGTGCCCTGGTCGACCCGAGGCGACCGCGAGCCACCGTGCTCGCCCGGGGCCGGGCCGGGGGAGTCGCCGCGGGTGCCGGGTGGGCCGCGCTGTGCCGGCTCGTCACCGAGACCCACCTGCGGGGTGAGCGCGGCACCCCGGTGACCACCCCCGACCTCCTCGCGCGATGGGCTCGCGGAGGTGCGGCGGGGTCGAGGTGCTCCTGCGCGGAACCGCGGGCGGTGTCACCTCGACCGGGAGAGGACGCGGCGGGGTCGAGGTGCTCCTGCACGGAACCGCGGGCGGTGTCACCTCGACCCGACGAGGAGGGGAGCCGGCTGCTCGTGCTTCTCGGCCCCGACTCCGATGTCGGCCGGGCCCTGCTCGCCGGGCACCGCGAGCTCGCGCAGCACCTGCTGCGGTCCTGGCGCGCGCTCCTGCCCCGCGACGGCCTGGCGGTCGAGGTCGTCCTGCAGGGCGGTCCCGAGGGCACTCCCGGCTGTCGCTCGCACGCGGCCCGGTTGCTGGGGCTCGCCGACGAGGCAGGGGTGCCGGCGGTCCTCTCCGCCGCGGTCCGGCACGCCGACCCCGACCAGGTGCGCACCGTCGACCTGCTCGACGCCGCGAGGCGCCTCGTGGTGCTCGACTCCCGCCACCTCGACCGGGTCACCGACGCGGGCCACCTGGCCGACGCGGCGACGATGCGCACCCGAGCCCTCGAGGTCACCGGTGGCGACCGGGCCCGCTCGCAGCGGCTCCTCGCGATGACGGCCCTCCTCGGCGAGGAGTGCGCCCAGCAGTCCGGCACCGACCTCGGCATCGGTGCCGTGCACCTCCCGGAGGCCGAGATCCTCGGCATCGCCCCGGACGAGGACCCGATGGTGGTCCTCGCGCAGCGCTGTCGAGCCGCGGTCGGGTGGCGCTACCCCGCGGCCCGGGAGTCCGAGCACCAGGTCGTCCTGGACCGGCTCGACGAGGAGCTCGCCGTCGTGCGGGCCCTGGGCTACCCCACCTACTTCCTCACCGTCGCCGAGGTCACCGACCTGATCCGGGCCCGCGGAGTGCGGGTCGCGGCCCGCGGATCGGGGGCCGGCAGCCTGGTCAACCACCTCCTGGGCATCAGCGGGGTGGACCCGATCCGGCACCGGCTGCTCATGGAGCGGTTCTGCTCCCCGCTGCGGGCCGAGCTCCCCGACATCGACGTCGACGTCGAGTCCGCCCGCCGCACCGAGATCTACGAGGCGGTGCTCGAGCGCTTCGGCGGCGACCGGGTCACCTGCGTGTCGATGATGGACACCTACAAGGTGCGGCACGCCGTCCGCGACGTCGGTGCCGCGCTGGGACTGCCACCGGTGGAGATCGACGAGATCGCCAAGGCGTTCCCGCACATCCGGGCCAAGGACGCCCGGCACGCCATCGCCGACCTTCCCGAGCTGCGCAGCCGTGGCCTCGACAGCCCCCGGCTCGCGGCCTTCTTCGACCTCGTCGAGGCCCTCGACGGGCTGCCCCGGCACATCGCCCTGCACCCCTGCGGGATCGTGCTGTCCAACTCCGGCCTGCTCGACCGCACCCCCGTGGAGGCGAGCTGGATGGGGTTCCCGATGAGCCAGTTCGACAAGGACGACGTCGAGACCCTCGGCTTCCTCAAGCTCGACGTCCTCGGCATCCGGATGCAGTCGGCGATGGCCCATGCCGTCGCCGAGGTCGAGCGGGTGACCGGGGAGCGGGTCGACCTCGACGACGAGGCCCAGGTGCCCCGGGACGACGCCGCGACCTACGAGCTGATTCGCACGACCCGCACCCTGGGGATGTTCCAGATCGAGAGCCCCGGTCAGCGCGAGCTCGTGGGCAAGCTCGGCCCCGCCGCGTTCGACGACCTCATCGTCGACATCTCGCTCTTCCGGCCCGGGCCCGTGAAGTCCGACATGATCACCCCGTTCCTCAACAGCCGCCACGGGTGGAGCGAGCGGCGCTTCCTGCACCCGAGCCTGGTCCCGGCGCTGGAGGAGACCGAGGGCGTCGTCGTCTTCCACGAGCAGGTCCTCCTCATCGTCGCCGAGACGACCGGGGTGAGCCTGGCCCAGGCCGACGAGGTGCGCCGCACCATGGGCACCCCCGCGGGGCAGGAGCAGGTCGAGGCGTGGTGGCGACCGGCCGCGAAGGCGCGTGGCTACTCCGCCGGGGACCGCGACGCGATCTGGGAGGTCCTGCGCTCCTTCGCGTCGTTCGGCTTCTGCAAGGCCCACGCCGCGGCGTTCGCCCTCCCGACGTTCCACTCGGCATGGCTCAAGACCCACCACCCCGCGGCCTTTCTCGCCGGCGTCCTCACCCACGACCCGGGGATGTACCCCAAGCGGCTCATCCTCGACGACGTCCGGTCCTTCGGGATCCCCGTCCTGGGCCTGGACGTCAACGCCTCCGGTGACACCTACCGTGTCGAGCCCGTCGACGGTCCTGCTGACCCCGCTGACCCCGCCGACCCCGTCGAGAGAACAGAACACGCCGCGTCCGGGCCGCTCGAGGCGGCGTGTTCTGTTCACTCGACGGGTGAGGTGCCGGGATGGCGGCGCCCCCACCAGCCCTACGGCATCCGGCTGTCCCTCGCCGACGTCAAGGGGATCAGTGCCGCCGAGGTCGCGCGCATCGTCGCGGGCCAGCCCTACGCCGACCTCGGTGACTTCTGGACCCGGGCCCGGGTGAGCCGACCGGTGACCGAGCGGCTCGTCCTCGCCGGTGCGTTCGACGCGCTGCACGCGATGGGCGGGTCCTCCGGGCTGGGGCGCCGGGGCCGGGTCACCCGCCGCGACCTCCTGCTGCACGTCGCCGAGCTCGAGCGCTGGGAGCGTGGGGGAGCAGGCCCGGCGCGCAGCAGCCGGCGCCTCGCCGTCCCGAGCATCTCCCCGCAGCGCGAGGTCGGGAGCTCGCCGGTCGACGTCCGCGAGCGGGCCGCGGCCCAGTCGCAGGCGGCCCGCGAGGTCGTCCCCGCCCGCGACCAGCAGGTGCAGCTCACCCTCGACCTCGGCGACCGGCCACGGCTCACCTCCGGCACCGGCCTGCCGGAGATGACCGGCCCGGAGCGGGTGCGTGCCGAGCTCGACGTGCTCGGGCTCGACGTCTCCGCACACGTCGTGGAGTTCTACGAGCCGATGCTGCGTGCCCTGGGGGTGACCCGCAGCCGTGACCTGCTCACATCCCGCAGCCGCAGCGAGGTGTGGGTCGCGGGGGTCAAGGTGGCCACCCAGACCCCGCCGGTGCGCTCGGGCCGACGGGTCGTCTTCCTCACCCTCGACGACGGCACCGGACCCTCGGACTGCACCTTCTTCGAAGACGTCCAGGGGCCCTACGCCGGGGTGGTGTTCCACTCCTGGCTCCTCCTCGTCCGTGGTGTCGTGCGCCGCACCGGTGACCGCGGGGTGTCGATCCGGGCAACCGGCGCCTGGGAGCTCGCCTCGCTCTGGGACGCGTGGCAGACCGGGGGCGCGGCCGGGGTGTGGGCGGCGGTCGAGGCCGGGGAGGAGGACGCCCGGGCCCGCGCGGAGGCCACCGCGGAGGCGGCGCGAGAGCGGGACCAGCGCACCGGCCGCCGGGTGCTCGTGCACGCCTCGGGCTTTCGACAGTCCCCCTATGCCGACACCCGGCCACCGGGCGCCGATCCCCGCTCCGGCAGGGGTGCACCGGGTCTCGACGGGGCGGCGAGCACCTCCGCCCCCGCCATGCCGTCACGCAAGCTGTGGCACGCCAGCCCGGGCAGCTCAGGACACTAGGGTGGCTCTGACAGCACCTTCCCGACCTTCCCAGGAGCAGCCGTGGCCGACGAGCGAGGTCGCACCCGCACGCCGGGACCCCCTGCCGGGTTGCGCACCGCCGCGGTGTGGGCGGCTCTCGAGGAGCTCGCCCTGGACCGGAGCACCCGGTTGGGGCGGGCGCTGCTCGTCCTCGACCTCGGGGGTGGCACCGGAGGCATCGCCGTCCCGCTCGCCGAGGCCGGACACGACGTCACCGTCGTCGACCCGAGCCCGGACGCCCTCGCCTCCCTTCGCCGGCGGGCCGCCGAGCGAGGCGTCGAGGACCGGGTCCATGCCGTCCAGGGCGACACCGACTCGGTGCGCGACCTCGGCGGCGACAGCCCACCGGCATACGACATCGTCTGCCTGCACGGCACGTTGGAGGTCGTCGACGACCCCGATGCCGCGCTGGCGGGGGTGGCCGACGTCCTGGCACCGGGGGGAACCCTCTCCCTCGTCGTCGCACAGCGGCTGCACGCCGCCCTGGCCCGTGCGCTGGCCGGCCAGTTCGAGCGGGCCAGCGCCGTCCTCACCCGGCCCGACGGCCGGTGGGGCGAGGACGACCCCGCGCCGCGGCGGTTCGACGAGGCGACCATCCTCGACCTGCTCGCGGCCCACGGACTCCAGCCGTTCGACAGCCACGGAGCGCGGATCTTCAGCGACCTCGTGCCCTCCGCGCTCGTCGACTCCGAGGCCGACCGGGTCGCCCTCCTCGAGCTCGAGGACCTCGCGAGCCGGCACCCCGATCACCCGCTCCTCGGAGCGCTGGGCAGTGTGCGCCACGTCCTCGCGACCCGGGGCTGACCCTCCGCCCCGACGATGAGTCGCCGTCAGTTCGCCCTCCCGGAGAGGGCCGCCACCGACCCTCCGGACGACACCGGCTGCACGGTGCTGCACGTCGACATGGACGCCTTCTACGCCAACGCCACGCTGCTCTCGCACCCTGACCTCGTCGGCACGCCGGTCATCATCGGGGGCGGCAACCGGGGAGTCGTGCTCTCGGCGACCTACGAGGCCCGGCGCTTCGGGGTGACCTCTGCCATGCCGATGGCACGGGCACGCCGGCTGTGTCCTCAGGCGACGGTGCTGCCTCCCGAGCACCGGCTGTATGCCGCGATCTCCGCCGCCGTCATGGAGACCTTCCGTGCCGTGACGCCGGTCATCGAGCCGCTCTCGCTCGACGAGGCCTTCCTCGACGTCTCCGGCGCCGTCCGTCGGCTCGGCCCTCCCGCGGTCATCGGGCAACAGATCCGGGACACCGTCCACGACGAGCAGGGCATCACCTGCTCGGTCGGGGTGGCCTCGACGAAGTTCGTCGCCAAGCTGGCCTCCGGCCTCGCCAAGCCCGACGGGATGGTCGTCGTCCCCCGCGACGAGGTCGTCCCCTTCGTGCAGCAGCTGCCGGTCGGTGCCCTCTGGGGAGTGGGGGAGCGCACCGAGGAGGCGCTGGTCCGGCTCGGGCTGCGCACCGTCGCCGACATCGCCCACACTCCCGTCACGACGCTGGTCCGAGCTCTCGGAGATGCCACCGGAACTCATCTGCACGACCTGTCCTGGGGCCGCGACCCGCGACCGGTCGAGCGTGAGCACCGCGAGAAGAGCATCGGGAGCGACGAGACGTTCGAGTTCGACATCGACGACGCCGCAGGAGATCCACCGGCGCCTCCTGGCCCTGAGTGAACGCACCGCCGCGAGGATGCGCGCCGCCGGGCTCACGGGTCGCACGGTGACGCTGCGGGTGCGGTTCAGCGACTTCACGACGATCACGCGGTCACGGACCCTGAGGGAGCCGACCGACAGCGGCCGCGCCATCCACGAGGCGGCGGTGGGGCTCTTCGACGCGCTGGGGCTCCAGCGCGCCCGGATCCGCCTCGTCGGGGTGCGCCTCGACAAGCTCGTCGAGGCACGCGTCGCCCCGATCCAGGGAGTCATCGGGGAGCCGGAACACGGGTGGCGCGACGCCGACAAGGCGGTCGACAGGGCCAGGGCACGGTTCGGGTCGGGGTCGGTTCGACCGGCGAGTCTCATCTCACGTGACACATCGACTACCGCCCGACCCGATCGCGACATATCCTGAAGGCTCAGGGACAACATGGCGTCCATCCGGCGCCGGGCCGACCACGGGAGGATCCGTGCCCCTCTCAGACCATGAGCAGAAGATGCTCGAGCAGATGGAGCAGGCGCTCGCTGCCGAAGACCCGAAGTTCGCCTCGCAGATGCAGGGCAGCACGCTGGCTTCGCTGCAGCGACGACGCTGGGTCGTGGGCGCCGTCGGGGTGCTCGCCGGGCTGGGCCTCGTGCTCGTCGGGGTCAACACGACGATGTGGGTCGGGGCCGTCGGCTTCGCCGTCATGGTGGCGGCTGCAGTGTTCGCGGTGACCCCACCGCGCAAGGGCCACCTCGCGGCGGTCGGGTCCGACGGCGCTCCCGCGCCAGGGGGCCAAGGGGGGCAAGAAGCGGGGCAAGCCCTCCTTCATGGAGCGCCTCGACGAGCGCTGGGACCGCCGCCAGAACATGTGACCGTCCCACGAGGTGGACACCGAGGTTAGACAGGCGAGAATCGACCGGCCCGTTCGCCGACCGCCGCACGGGGCGGGGGAGTTCGCCGTCCTCGCCCGGCAGGTGCCGCTCAGGTGACGGTGAGCCCGACGACGTAGACGCCGGCGATCCCGAGCCCGGCGAGCAGCTCGATCCCGACGCTCTGCAGGACCGCGATCAGGGCGTGCTTGGTGCGCACCCAGGCATGGGACCGGTCCTTGCTCCGGCCGAGCTCCACGACGTAGATCCCCAGGACGAACCCGATGATCGCCCCGACCACGGGGATGACGAAGAAGCCGATGATCGCGATGACCACCGCGAGGACGAGGGTGGAGTTGGAGACCCCTGCCTGACGCATCCGCCTGCCGGGGACGAGGTACTGCAGCGCGAAACCGGCCGCAGCGAGGAGCACGCTGATCGCGAAGATGGTCCACGCCGTGGCGGACCCATCCATTCCCGCCCAGAGCAGGACCCCGCCCAGGACGAGCAGGAGACCCGGGAGCACCGGCACGACGATGCCGATGAGCCCGACGAGGACGAGCAGGGTCGGAACGATCACGCCGACGTCGTCGGCGAGGGCATCCACCTCAGCCGTGGTCTCCGGCCGACGTCGACTCCATGAGTCGCTCGCTCTCGTCGTGGATCTCGGCCAGGCCGACCAGTGCGGGGGTGTGCTCCCGCCCGTGGTGGGCACAGAAGAACAGCTCGCCACCGGCGTGCAGCGTCGCGCGGACGTAGGCCTGCGCGCTGCATCGGTCGCATCGGTCCGTGGCGGTCAGGGCGGGTGCCAGTGCGGCGTTCACGTCGGCCTCCTCGGCTCGCTCAAGGTTCAAGCACGTCATACGGGGTGCGGCCCGGATCGGGCAGCGGTTGATAGCAACAGTCAATCACGGCAGATGCTTCCCGCCGTGCACTGTTCACCCTTGTGGTCCCGGTCATGTCCGGATCGTGACCTGGGCCGGGTCGGGACCACCTGGTGGCGTGAGCGCGTGCGGTGCGCCTGCGCGGAGCCGTCGCAGCCGCCGGATACGCTGCCGGATGTGCCCAGTCCCACCGCCCGGAAGACCGCGACCAGCAAGTCCGCGACCGACTACACCGCGCACCACCTCCAGGTCCTCGAGGGGCTCGAGGCGGTCCGCAAGCGGCCGGGCATGTACATCGGGTCCACGGACTCCCGGGGTGTCATGCACTGCCTGTGGGAGATCATCGACAACTCCGTCGACGAGGCCCTGGGGGGTCACTGCGACCACATCGAGGTCATCCTCCAGGATGACGGCTCGGTCGAGGTCCGCGACAACGGGCGCGGGGTTCCGGTCGACATCGAGCCGCGCACCGGCCTCACGGGGGTCGAGCTCGTCTACACCCGGCTGCACGCGGGCGGGAAGTTCGGGGGCGGGTCCTACACGGCATCCGGCGGCCTGCACGGCGTCGGCGCCTCCGTGGTCAACGCGCTGTCCTCCCGCCTCGACGTCGAGGTCGACCGGGGTGGCAAGACCTGGGCGATGAGCTTCCGGCGCGGCGAGCCGGGCGTGTTCTCCGACGTCGCGGGCGCGCAGGGGAGGAAGGACCCGGAGCACGAGTTCACGGCCTACACCGACAACAGCGAGCTCGTCGTCGTGGGGAAGACCCGCCGTGGCGTCACAGGCACCCGGGTGCGCTACTGGGCCGACCGGCAGATCTTCCTCAAGGACGCCGGTTTCGACCTCGAGGGTCTGCTCGGCCGGGCCCGGCAGACCTCGTTCCTCGTCCCCGGACTGACCATCGTCATCCGCGACGAGCGGGGCGCCCGACCCGGTGGAGGAGACCTTCCTCCACGACGGCGGCATCTCGGAGTTCTGTGAGTTCCTGGCGCCCGACCCCCCCGTGACCGACGTGTGGCGGCTCCAGGGCTCGGGCACCTTCACCGAGACGGTCCCCGTCCTCGACAGCCGCGGGCACATGACCCCCACCGAGGTCGAGCGTGAGTGCGGTGTCGACGTCGCGGTGCGGTGGGGCACCGGCTACGACACCACGGTGTCCTCGTTCGTCAACATCATCGCCACCCCCAAGGGCGGCACCCACCTGGCCGGCTTCGACCAGGCCCTGCTCAAGGTGCTGAGGAAGCAGCTCGAGGCCAACGCACGTCGCCTCAAGGTCGGCAACGACAAGTTGGAGAAGGACGACGCGATGGCCGGCCTCACGGCCGTCGTCACCGTTCGCCTGGCGGAGCCGCAGTTCGAGGGGCAGACCAAGGAGGTGCTCGGCACCTCGGCCGTCCGCGCGATCGTGGCCCGGGTGGTGGAGAAGGAGCTCACGGCGCGGCTCTCCTCGACCAGGCGCGGGGAGAAGCAGCAGGCGGCGGTGCTGCTCGAGAAGGTCACCGCGGAGATGAAGTCGCGGATCAGCGCGCGGATGCACAAGGAGACGCAGCGCCGCAAGACCGCGCTGGAGTCCTCCTCGCTCCCGGCCAAGCTGGCCGACTGCCGCAGCAACGACGTCGAGCGCACCGAACTGTTCATCGTCGAGGGCGACAGCGCCCTGGGCACCGCCAAGCTGGCGCGCAGCAGCGACCACCAGGCACTCCTGCCGATCCGCGGCAAGATCCTCAACGTGCAGAAGGCGTCGGTGACCGACATGCTCGGCAACGCCGAGTGCGCCGCGATCATCCAGGTCATCGGCGCGGGGTCGGGGCGCAGCTTCGACCTCGATGCGGCGCGCTACGGCAAGGTCATCATCATGACCGACGCCGATGTCGACGGAGCCCACATCCGCACCCTGCTGCTGACCCTGTTCTTCCGCTACATGCGACCGCTCGTCGAGGCCGGGCGGGTCTACGCCGCCGTGCCGCCGCTGCACCGGATCGAGGTGGTCAATGCCGGGAGCAAGGCCGAACGAGGTCCTCTACACCTACTCCGAGACCGAGATGCGTCGCACGATGGCCGCGCTGGCCAAGCGGGGCCGCAAGACCAAGCCCCTGCAGCGCTACAAGGGCCTCGGGGAGATGGATGCCGACCAGCTGGCCGAGACGACGATGGATCCGCGACACCGCACGCTGCGCAAGGTCACCGCTGCCGACCTCGACTCGGCCGCGACCGTGTTCGAGCTGCTCATGGGAGGCGACGTCGGTCCCCGCAAGGACTTCATCATCTCCTCGGCGAACGCGCTGGACCGGGAGCGGATCGACGCCTGAGCCCTGCCCGGCTCACTGCGTCAACGCGGCCAGCGCCGGCGCGGGACCGGTCGACTCCCGGACCACCAGCTCGGTCGGGACGATCACCTGGTCCGAGCACTGCTCGCCGTCGACGAGGGCGCGCAGCAGCAGCTCGGCCGCCAGGTGCCCCTGACCGGCCACGTCCTGCCTCACCGTGGTCAGCCCGAGGACGGCGGAGAGCACGTAGTCGTCGATGCCGATCACCGAGAGGTCGCCGGGCACGTCGATCCCCATGCTCCGGGCGCGACTCGCGGACCCCGATGGCCATCTCGTCGGAGGCGGCCAGGACTGCGGTCGGACCGTTGTCGAGGCCGAGCAGCGCCCTGCTGTCGCGAGCCGCGGAATCCGCCGTCCAGTCCGACGCGATCACCCAGTCGTCGCGGTACGGCAGCCCTGCATCGCGCAGCGACGACCGGAATGCGGCGAGCCGGCTCTGTGGGGTCCGGATGTGCGCGGCGTTCGCCGGAACCGCGCCGACGTAGCCGATCCGTTCGTGTCCCAGCCCGATGAGGTGGTCCATGGCGGTGCGCGTTGCCTGCCCGTCGTCGATCCGCACGCAGGCGCGACCCTGGACCGGTGTGCCGATCGCGACCAGGGGCAGGTCGAGACGCTCCACCAGGGCGACCTCGTCGGGAGTCATCGGGATGTTGAGGGTGATGACGCCGTCGACCCGTTTCCAGAGCATGTTCTGGGACAGGGGGAGTCGCTGGTCGAAGTCGTCGTCCTCGAGGTCGAAGAGCATGACGTGGTGTCCGTGAGCGCGCAGGGTCTTCTGGATGGCGCTGACGAGGGTCGCGAAGAACCACCGCGTGAGGAACGGCGCCACGACCGCGACCACCCGCGTGCGTCCCGAGGCGAGGGACGTGGCCGTGGGTGAGGCGACGTAGTGCAGGTCCTCCGCGACCCGCAGGACCCGCTCGCGCGTCTCCGGGGAGACCCGGTCGAGTCCCCTGAGGGCGCGGGAGACCGTGGCAACCGATACCCCGGCCACCCGCGCCACATCAGTGATGGTGCTGATCCAAGCCGCCCTTCCTCGTGGTGGCAGACCGTCCCGGAGGAGGCCCGGGTCAGCCCTTCACACCGCCCGCCAGCAGGCCCCGCACGAAGTACCGCTGGCCGAAGAGGAAGATGGCCACCGGCACGACGAGTGCCACGAAGGCGCCTGCCGAGAGCAGGTGCCAGTCTTGGCCGCGTGAACCGGACAGCTCGGCCAGCCGGACCGTGAGCGGCGCGACGTTGGGCGAGCCGCCCGCGAAGGTCAGCGCGACGAGCAGGTCGTTCCACACCCACAGGAACTGGAAGACCGTGAACGCGGCGACGGCCGGGACGAGCAGCGGCAGCAGGACCCGGAAGAAGATCCGCACGTGACCGGCACCGTCGACCCGAGCCGCCTCGACCAGCGATCGCGGGATGTCCTTCATGAAGTTGTGGAACATGAAGATCGCCAGCGGCAGGGCGAAGATCGAGTGCGAGAGCCACACCGTCCAGAACGAACCGGCGAGCCCGATGTCGACGTAGATCGACAGCAGCGGGATCAGCGTGACCTGCAGGGGGACGATCTGGAGCGCGAAGACGGCGACGAACAGCAGGTCGCGACCCCTGAACTCGATCCAGGCGAAGCCGTACGCGGCCAGCAGCGCGATCGTGATCGGGATGACCACGGCCGGGACCGTGATGACGAGCGTGTTGACGAAGTACGTCGCGAACGCGGTGCTGCTCCCGGTGAGCACCTGGTCGTAGTTGGCCAGGGTGAACTCGGGGTTGGTGAACCAGGTCCACCACCCGCTGCTCTGGATGGATGCCTGCGGGCGGATCGAGGTGATCGCCAGCCCCAGGGTCGGGATCGTCCACAGGATCGCCATGACGATCGCGATGCCCGTGGCCCAGGGCGAGGTGAGCTTGGTCTTGGTCTCCGTCGCCCGTATCTCGGCCTTGGTCAGCTTGCGTGGGCCGGCCGGCGGCTTCTTCTCCGTGGTGGTGACGGGCATACCCGGGTTCGAGGTTGTCATCGAATGTCCTCCGAGAGTCGAAGCTGTCGCACCTGGTAGACGACCACCGGGATGACGATCACGAAGAGCAGCACGGCCAGCGCGGCGCCGAGGCCGAAGTTGAACTGCCGGAAACTCTGCGTGTAGAACTCGTTCGCCACCACGCTGGTCTGGAAGTTGCCGCCGGTCATCGTCCGGACGATGTCGAAGACCTTGAGGGTCGTCATCGTGATCGTCACCCAGACCACGAGCAACGCGGGACGGATGCTCGGGATGGTGACGTAGCGGAACATCCGGGCGCCGGACACACCGTCGAGGCGGGCTGCCTCGACGATGTCGTCGGGGATCGCCTTGATGGCGGCTGAGAGTATCGTCATCGCGAAACCGGTCTGGATCCAGACCATGACGACGATGAGGAAGATCGTGTTCCATGGCAGGTTGATGAGGAACTGATACGGCTCCAGCCCGATCCACACGAGGATCTGGTTGGCCAACCCGATCTGCGGCCGGGCGGGGGAGCGGTACTCGTAGACGAACTTCCAGATGATCGACGCGCCCACGAGGGAGATCGCCATCGGGAGGAAGATCAGGCCCTTGGAGAGTGCCTCGCCGCGCGTCCGGTCGATGAGGACGGCGTAGATGAGCCCGAGCGCGACCGCGACGATCGGGACGAGGATGACCCAGATCATCGTGTTCCGCAGGACGACCTGGAACTCGGAGGTGGTGAACAGCGTCGCGAAGTTGTCGAACCCGACGAACTCGCTGCGTTCGGTGTCGTACCACGGGGAGCGCCCGAAGAACGACTGGATGAGCGTGCTGGTGCCCGGCCAGATGAGGCCCAGCAGCAGGGCGGCGAGCGCCGGCCCGACGAAGGCCATCGCCACGGTCCAGTTGGGGACCCGCTTGCGGCTGTCCACCATGAACAGCAGGAGCGCCATCACGGCGACGAACAGCGCGACGACGAACACCATGAGGCCGAGCTTCTCGGCGGCGTTGTTGGCGTCGACGAGGAAGGAGGGCCAGGTGATCTCCGGGACGGCGTTGAAGAAGCTCGCTGCGATGAGCCCCACGACCCCGACGAACACGAGGATCATGAAGATGCCCACAGCCATGGCGCTGATGCTGATCGGGGCTTTGCGCGGGTTGGCTGCGGCGTCTTTTCGCGACGCGTCAGCCTTGTCTGGGGTCTTGATGTCAGACAGGGGACTCACCTCTGTGAAGTAGTGCCGAGTAGGACTCGCCGCTGGGACCCTCGCGGAGCGAGGGTCCCAGCAACGACGTTACTTCATCGTGTGACGTGCGTCACGCGGCCGGATCACGGCCAGGACTGCTCGACCGAGTCGAGGACCGCCTGGGTGTCCTTGCCCTCGGCGATCCACGCGGTCGCCTCTTTCCAGAACGAACCCGAACCGACGGCGCCGGGCATGAGGTCGGCACCATCGAAGCGGATGAGCGCTCCCGGGTCCTGGAACTGCTCGGCCGCCAGCTTGCTGATCGGCGAGTCGACGTTGTTGACGTCGAGGTTGAGGTTCGCGCTGACGAACCCGTAGCCCTGCTTGGCCCGCTCGTTCGCGTAGTCGGCCGAGGCCATGAACGTCGTGAACGCCTTGACCTCCGGGCGCTCGTCGAACGCGGCGATGAACTCGCTGCCGACGAGGACCGGCTTCTCGGTCGAGCCCTCGTTCGTCGGGTAGTAGAAGGCGAAGACCTCACCGTTCTCGGAGACGTCGGTGCCCTCGGGCCAGTTGGCCGCGTAGAACGAGGCCATCTTGTACATGTAGCAGGACCCGTCGAGGATCGGCAGGCCGCCGTCCTGGAAGGTCGTCGATGCGATGGTCTGGACGTTGCCGAAGCCACCGTTCACGTAGTCCTCGTTGCGCAGGACGGTGCCGACCTTGTCCCAGACCTCCTTGGACTCAGCGGCGTTGAAGGGGACGTCGTGGTTGACCCACTGGTCGTAGTAGTCCGCGCCCTGGTCGCGGAGCATCTGGTCCTCGATCCAGTCCGTGACCGGCCAGCCGGTCGCGTCACCGGAGGAGATGCCGGCGCACCACGGCTTGACGCTGCCGTCGGGGTTGTCCGCGACGATCTGGTCGGAGAGCGCGATCATCTCCTCCCACGTCGTCGGGATCTCGTAGCCCGCGTCGGCGAAGGCGCCGGGGGAGTACCAGACGAACGACTTGGAGTTCGAGGAGTTCGGGAACCCGTAGTAGGTCCCGTCGACCGTGCCGTAGGCCTTCCAGTCCTCGGAGAAGTTCTCGTCGACGACGGCCTCGGTCTCCGGGAAGACCGGGAGCACCGCGCCGGTGTCGTTGACGACCGTCTGGAGCAGGCCGGGCTGGGGGAACAGCGCGATGTCCGGCGGGTTGCCGGACTGGACGCGCACGACGATCTGGGCTTCGAACTCCTTGGACCACTCGCCCTTCACGTCCACGCCCGTGCAGTCCTCGAACGGCTTCCACGCTGCTTCGTAGGCGTCGGCCTCGGGGGCGACCACGCTCGAGTACGTGCTCACCTCGGTGCCCGAGAGGTCGCCGAACTGCTCGTAGGGCGTGCAGTCGATGGTGCTTGATGCGGCTGTGTCGCCGCCGCTGTCGCCGCCGCTGTCGTCGTCGCTGCTGCCGCAGGCGCCGACGGTGAGGGCCACCGCGACGACTCCGGTCAACGCCGCGTAGCGGCGCCTTGAGTTGAGGGCCATTGCCCGCCTCCATTTCACTGGTCGCGCCGAGACGGGATGTGGCCTCGGCGATGAGGGAACCGTGTCCAAACGTAAAAGCGTTTACGCATCGGCGCAACGACATGGCGAAGGTTGGCCGTAACGATTGAGTAACACGCCTGGCTCCAGCGCTGTCGGGCGTCCTCAGGACACGGGCGAGGACAGGCCGGTGATGACCACCGGGTACGCCGTTCCCGAGCCGTCGCGCTTGCCGGTCGCCTCCGGGAAGCTCCACCGCGACCCCACCGGGGCCGGAGGCGCGCACCGGTGCCCGCCCGACCCAGGCCAGCACGAGGGCGTCCTCGCCCCGCAGGAATCGGTGGGCGCGAACCCCGCCGGTGCCACGGCCCTTGGCGGGGTAGTCGGCGAACGGCGTGACCTTGAGCGAGCCCGGCTCGGTCCCGGGCAGCGCGGCGGAGGACCCGCTGGAGGTGACCACCAGGGCGTCGTCGCCGGGTTCGAGGGCGCCGAAGAACATGGCGGTGGCGCCGGGGGAGAGCCGGATGCCGGCCATGCCGCCGGCCGCGCGACCCTGCGGCCGCACGGCGGAGGCCGGGAACCGGAGCAGCTGGGCGTCCGAGGTCACGAACACGAGGTCTTCCGAGCCGTCGCGCAGGCTCGCGGCGCCGACGACGCGGTCGCCGTCCTTGAGCGACGACGACCTCCCAGTCCGAGCGCGCGGGGTGGTCGGGGACGACCCGCTTGACGACACCGTGCGCGGTGCCCAGGGCGAGGCCCGCCCCGTCGGGATCGAGCGGGGCGATCGTCACGGGCTCCTCACCGGCCGGGAGGTCGACGTAGACGGCCAGGGGCGCCCCGCCGGACAGGCTGGGCGCGCCTCCCAGCGGCGGAAGCGCCGGGAGCTCGAGGGCCGACATCCGGATCATCCGACCGCGAGAGGTCAGCAGCCCGAACTCGCCTCGCGCCGTGGTGCGCACGGCACCGACGATGGCGTCGTGGCGAGCGCGGTTCGCCCTCGCTCGGCACGGGGTCGCCACTGGACGTGCGGGCCAGCAGGCCGGTCGAGGAGAGCAGCACCCAGCACGGGTCGTCACTCACCTCCAGGGGCGTGGCCGAGGTGGCCGCCGCGCCGGCCGACTCCAGCAGGACCGTGCGGCGCGGGGTCCCGTGGGCCTTCGCGACGTCGGCGAGCTCGTCGGACACGGTGCGGCGCAGGAGCCGCTCGTCGCCGAGGATGGCCTCGCAGCTGCTCGATCTGGCGCTGGAGCTCCTCGCGCTCGGACTCGAGCTCGATGCGGGAGAACCTGGTGAGGCGGCGCAGCTGCAGCTCGAGGATGTAGTCGGCCTGGAGCGTGGACAGGTCGAACACCGAGATGAGGCGTGCCCTGGCCTCGGCCGTGTCGTCGGAGGACCGGATCAGCTGGATGACCTCGTCGATGTCGAGGATCGCGATGAGGAGGCCCTCGACGAGGTGCAGCCGGTCGCGCCGCCTGGCCAGGCGGAACTCCGTGCGGCGGCGGACGACGTCGATGCGGAAGTCGACGTAGGTGCGCAGCAGCTCCTTCAGGCCCAGGGTGCGTGGCTGGCCGTCGACGAGGGCGACGTTGTTGATGCCGAACGAGTCCTCGAGGGGGGTCAGCTTGTAGAGCTGCTCGAGGACGGCGTCGGGGTTGAAGCCGTTCTTGATCTCGAACACCAGCCGCATGCCGTGCTTGCGGTCGGTGAGGTCCTTGACGTCGCTGATGCCCTGCAGCTTCTTGCCCTGGACGAGGGTCTTCACGCGCTCGATGACCTTCTCGGGGCCGATGAGGTAGGGCATCTCGGTGATGACGATGCCCATCCGGCGCGGGGTGAGCTTCTCGACCCGTGCGCTCGCCCGCGTCCGGAACGTGCCGCGACCGGTGAGGTAGGCGTCCCGGACGCCGTCGAGCCCGACGATCCGGCCGCCGCCGGGCAGGTCCGGCCCCGGGCACGAAGCGCATGAGGTCGTCCAGCGAGCAGTCCGGGTGGTCGATGAGGTGGCGCGCGGCGCCGATCACCTCGACGAGGTTGTGCGGCGCCATGTTCGTGGCCATCCCCACGGCGATCCCGCTCGCGCCGTTGACCAGGAGGTTGGGGATAGGCCGCCGGCAGCACACCGGGTTGGGTGAGGGAGTCGTCGTAGTTGGGGACGAAGTCGACGGTGTCCTCGTCGAGCCCGGCGACCATGAGCAGCGCGGCGGGCGCCATCCGGGCCTCGGTGTAGCGCGAGGCCGCGGGGCCGTCGTCCAGGGAGCCGAAGTTGCCGTGGCCGTCCACGAGCGGGAGCCGCATCGTGAACGACTGGGCCATCCGCACGAGGGTGTCGTAGATCGCCTGGTCGCCGTGCGGGTGGTACTTGCCCATGACCTCGCCCACGACGCGGCTGGACTTGACGTGGGGCCGGTCGGGCCGTAGCCCGAGCTCGCTCATGCCGTAGAGGATCCGTCGCTGTACCGGCTTCAGGCCGTCCCGGGCGTCGGGCAGTGCGCGGGAGTAGATGACGCTGTAGGAGTACTCGAGGAAGGCGCTGCGCATCTCCTCCTCGACGTCGATGTCGACGATGCGCTCGTCGGTGTCCTCGGGTGGCGGGGTGCTCGTGCGCTTGGCCATGGGGGTGGGGCTCGGCTCCGGATCGGTCTCAGCGCCGCGGTGCGGCGGCAGGGGTTGCTCCCATCCTCATGCACCGGCCGCGGTGCGCCGATCCGACGCGCCGAACCTCCCGACGTGCAGCACGTCGTCGAGCGCCGCGGCGGCGCCGGGTCCGGGCGGAGCCGGACACGCGTTCGGCCTCGTGGCCGAGCGCCACGACGCCGACGATCCGGCGCCCGCCGGGATGCCGAGGGCCTCCGGACGTCGTCGTGGCGCTCGGCCGGCACGCCGAAGAACAGTGCCCCCAGACCCTGGTCCTGCGCGCCGAGGAGCATGATCATGGCCGCCATGGCGGTGTCCGTGTCCCAGTACGGCACGGGCCAGCGCTCGACGCTGCGGTCCTGCCACCCCTTGTCCGGCTCGGCGTAGCGGTCGAGGTAGGCCCCGGGGTCGGACAGGCACACGATGCAGCACCGGGGCCGCCGACACGCCGGTCCACCAGTCGTCCGGAGCCCAGGCCGCCCCGGTCCGCGGGTGGCGCCCCAGAAGGCGGCACGGTCCGGCGGGGTCCTCCGAGCAGCGACGAAGTCCCAGCCCTGGCTGAACCCGGCGCTGGGAGCGCGGACGGCGAGCGAGACCAGGTCCCGGAGGACCGCGGGCTCGACCGGGGGTCCGGGTCGAATCGGCGGACCATGCGTCGACGTCGGACCACCTCGCGGAACTCCATGGGCCGCAGTCTGCCCCACGACGGCCGGTGCCCGGGGTGGCACGATGGGTCCATGGACGACGCGGCGCCCGCCGAGGCTACCCCGCCGAGTGGGAGGCTGACGTCGTGCTGCGCGACGGCACGTGGCCCACCTGCGCCCGATCCGCCCCGACGACGACGAGGCCCTCCGACGTTTTCACGCGGCGCAGTCCGACGAGTCGATCTACCTCCGCTTCTTCGCGCCCCTGCGGATGCTCAGCGACTCCGACGTCTTCCGCTTCACGAACGTCGACCACGTCGACCGGGTCGCCCTCGTGGTCACGATGCGGGAGGAGCTCATCGGGATCGGGCGCTTCGACCGCATCGACGCTCGCTCCGCCGAGGTCGCGTTCAACATCAGTGACCACTACCAGGGCAAGGGCATCGGCTCGGTCCTCCTGGAGCACCTGGCCGCCATCGCCCAGGAGTTCGGCATCGCCCGGTTCATCGCCGAGGTGCTCCCGCAGAACCGCAAGATGCTCGCCGTCTTCTCGGACGCGGGCTACGACGTGACGCACGTCGAGGACGGGGTCATCGAGCTCTCCTTCGACATCCGCCCCACCGACCAGCTCACCCTCGTGCGATTCCCGCGAGCACCGGGCCGAGTCCCTGAGCGTGCACTCCCTCTCCTCCCCCGCTCGATCGCCGTCATCGGCGCCAGCCGACGTAGGCCGCGTTCGGCCACCGCTTCCTCGCCGAATCGTCGACGGCGGCTTCACCGGCCCGTCTACGCCGTCCACCCGAGGCGACGAGTCCTCGCTGTCAAGGCCTACCCCACGGTCGCCGACGTGCCGGGCCCGGTCGACCTCGCCGTGGTCGTCGTCCCGGCCGACAAGGTCCTCGACGTCGTCGACGACTGCGCCCGCAAGGGCGTGCGCACCCTCCTCGTGGCGGCCGCAGGCTTCGCCGAGAGCGGCGAGGAGGGGGTGGTCCGGCAGGAGGCGCTGCGGCGCCGTGCCCGTGCCAGCGGGCTGCGGGTCGTCGGGCCGAACTCCTTCGGCGTCATCAACACCCACCCCGACGTGCGCCTCAACGCGTCACTCGCGACCGAGGTCCCTCGTCGCGGCACGTTCGGGCTGTTCGCCCAGTGCGGCGCCCTCGGGATCGCCGTCCTCGGGTCCGCCGCCCGCCGCGGCCTCGGTGTCTCGGTCTTCGCCTCGGCCGGCAACCGCGTCGACGTCTCGGGCAACGACCTCATGCAGTACTGGATCGACGACGCCGACACCGACGTGGTCGGCCTCTACCTCGAGTCGATGGGCAACCCGCGCAAGTTCTCCCGCATCGCCCGCAAGCTGGCCCTGGCCAAGCCGGTCATCGTCGTCTCGTCGGGCGTCTCGGCCTTCAGCGCCCCGCCGGGCCACCGCACCCGGGCCACCAAGGTGCCGCCCGAGGCCTTCGACGCCATGCTCCGGCAGGCGGGAGTCATCCGCACCGAGAACGTCCACCAGCTCTTCGACGTCGCCCAGCTCCTCCTGCACCAGCCGCTGCCTCGGGGCCAGCGGGTCGGCATCGTCGGCAACTCGGACGCCCTCGGCTCGCTCTCGGCCCAGTCGGCCCTCAGCTGGGGACTCGAGGTCACCCACGGCCCGGTGTCGCTCCCGGCCGCGGCCCGCGCGGAGGAGTTCGCCGCCGCGCTCGGTGCGGCCTTCGCCGACCCCGAGGTCGACAGCGTCCTCACCTGCTTCATCCCGCCGCTCGAGACCGTCGACGACGAGGTCATCGCCGCCGTGCGTGACGCCGCCGCCGGGTCCGACAAGCCCTGTCTGGCCACCTTCCTCGGCATGAGCGGGGTGAGCGAGAAGCTCGAGGCGACGCACAGCGCGCCCCACGACGCGCCGGCAAGCGGACCGGACGGCGACCGAGGTGACGGCCGGGCCGGCGCCGACACCAACCGCCGCAGGGTCGTCCCGGCCTACGGCATGCCCGAGGACGCCATCCGCGCCCTCGCGGCGGCCACCCGGTACGCCCAGTGGCGCAGCCGCGACCGCGGGCATGTCGTCGAGCCGGCCGGCACCGACCCCGACCGCGCGCAGCGGGTCGTCGCCGAGGTCCTCGCCGAGGCCCCTGACGGGCGGGCGCTGACCCGCGAGGAGGCCACCGCGCTGCTCGACGCGTACGGCATCAAGCTCTGGGCATCGAGACGGGCCACGACGGCCGACGAGGCGGTCGCCGCCGCCGACGAGCTCGGCTATCCCGTCATCGTCAAGACCCTCTCGCCGGTGCTGCGTCACCAGCCCAACGCGACCGGGGTGCGGTCGACCTCGAGGGGCCCGAGGCCGTGCGGGCCGCCGTCGAGTCGCTGCGCCTGCGGCTCGGGGCCCTCGCCAGCGGCGACCTCCTCGTGCAGGCGATGGCCCTGCCCGGCGTCATCTGCGTCCTCACCACCCAGGAGGACCCGCTCTTCGGCCCGGTCGTCAGCTTCTCGCTGGCCGGGCCGCCCACCGACCTGCTCGGTGACATCGCCCATCGCATCCCGCCGCTCACCGACGTCGACGTCGCCGACCTCATCTCGTCGGTGCGGGCGGCCCCGCTGCTGAACGGCCACCGGGGGGCCGTCCCGGTGCACCGCGCGGCCCTCGCCGACCTCGTCGCCCGCCTCTCCTCCCTCGCCGACCACCTGCCCGAGGTGGAGCGCGTCCACCTCAACCCCGTCAACGCGTGGGCGGGCGGAGTCGACGTGCTCGACGCCGAGATCGTCGTCGCCCCGGCCCCGAGACGGACGGATCCCGGTCGGCGCTCCCTGACCTGAGCCGGGCCGGGTCGTGCCGTCCGCGAGGGCGGGCACAATGGGCGCATGACCACTGGATCTCCGAGCAGCGGGGCGCACAGCAGCGCCCCCGTCCTCCCCGCTGGCCTGATGTCCGCGATCGACCGGGCCGGCTACTACCCGGCGTTGGTGGCCGACGTCGTCGCCGCCGCCCTCGTCGGGGAGCCGATCGAGAACCACCTCGTGCACCTGGAGACGACGTTCGACCGTGACGTGGTGCGCCGGCACATCACCGTGCTCGTGCTCACCCGGAGCAGGCTGCTCATCGGCCACGCCGACGACCACGCCGACGACCCGCCCGCGCCACAGGACGTCGCGACGGCCACGACCGAGTCGATCCCGCTCTCGGCCGTGCGGGGGGTCATGCTCACCCACGTCGTCGAGAACCCCCAGGACTACGTCCCCGGCAGCCTCGGACGCGAGATCACGCTCACCCTCGGGTGGGGGACGGTCGCGCGACTCGACCTCGTGCCGGCGTCCTGCTCGGACCCGGAGTGCGAGGGTGACCACGGCTACGAGGGCACGATCACCGGTGACGACATCGCGCTGCGCATCTCGGCCACGGCCGACGGCTCAGACGCGCTCTCCCACGCGCTCACGTTCGCGAGGGACCTCTCCGCTGCCATCGGGCAGGGTTGAGCCACCCGATGCCCTCCACGGGCGACCCCTCCGCCCGGCCGCCGGTCGGGGCCGGGCCCGCCCTCGCCGACGTCCTGCCCAGCGTCGCCGTGAGCCTCGGCGTGCCCTGGCTCCCCCCGGAGTCGTCGGAGCAGGGACGAGCACACGCACACCACGGGTTCGACCTGCCTCCGACCCGGCGGGCGGTGGTGGTGCTCGTCGACGGACTGGGCCACGACCTCCTCGTGCGCCGCGCCGGCCACGCTCCGTGGCTGCGCCGGCACCTCGGGACGACCGTGCGGCTCTCCAGCGGGTTCCCGTCGACGACGGCGACGTCCATGGGCACCTTCGGCACGGGTCTGGCCGCCGGCGCGCACGGCCTGCTCGGCTACGAGGTGCTCGTGCCCGGCGCGGACCGGCTGCTCAACGAGCTCTCCTGGGAGGACGGGCCGGACCCGCGGACCTGGCAGCCCCACGACACCGTCTTCGAGGTCGTGGCCCGTGCCGGGGTGGAGGTCACCCGGGTCGGCCCCGGCTACTTCGACGGGTCCGGGCTGACCAACGCCGCCCTGCGGGGTGGACGGTTCCTGGCCGCCTCAACGCTGGCCGACCGGGTCGACGCGACGGTCCGCGCGGTCCGCGCGGCTCCTCGTTCCCTCGTGCACCTGTACTGGGGCGACCTGGACAAGGTGGGCCACGTCCACGGCTGTGACTCCTGGCAGTGGGGGGAGGAGCTGGAGTCCGTGGACCGCGAGCTGGCCCGTCTGGCGGCCGCACTGCCAGCGGACTGTGCCCTCAGCGTGACGGCGGACCACGGCATGGTCGACGTGCCGCACGCCGTGCGCCTCGACGTCGCCCAGGACCCGCGGCTCGCGGCCGGGGTCCGGCACGTGACCGCGGAGGCGAGGGCGCCCCAGCTCTACGTCGAGCAGGGTGCGCTGACCGACGTCCTCGCCACGTGGCGCGAGGTGCTCGGCGACACGGCGCTGGTGCGCTCCCGCTCGGAAGCCGTCGCCGCCGGGTGGTTCGGTCCGGTGCTTCCCGGCAACCTGGCCCGGATCGGCGACGTCGTGGTCGCGATGCAGGGCCGGCACGCGGTCGTCGACTCGCGGCGCGCGCGCCCGGAGCTCCTCGCGCTCATCGGCCTGCACGGCTCGCTGAGCGACGACGAGGTGTCGGTCCCGTTGGTGCACGTGCCCGCCGCGTCCGTCGCCTAGGGTGTCCCCTCGTGGCGGAACTGGTCTTCTTCTCGGGCACGATGGACTGCGGCAAGTCCACCCTTGCCCTCCAGATGGACCACAACAACAGTGTCCGTGGGCGACAGGGGCTGATCTTCACCAAGCTCGACCGGATGGGTGACTCGGTGCTCTCCTCGAGGCTCGGTCTGTCGACCTCGGCCATCGAGGTCGACGACACCCTCGACTTCTGGGACGTCGTGGTGGAGCGGCTCACGTCCGGGGGGCGCGTGGACTACCTGATCTGCGACGAGGCGCAGTTCTACACCCCGAACCAGGTCGAGCAGCTCGCCCGCGTCGTCGACGAGATGGGCATCGACGTGCACGCCTTCGGGATCACGGCGGACTTCCGGACCGAGCTCTTTCCCGGCTCCAGACGCCTCATCGAGCTCTCCGACCGGGTCCAGCTGCTCCAGGTCGAGGCACTGTGCTGGTGCGGCCGGAAGGCCACCCACAACGCTCGCATCGTCGGCGGCGTCATGGTCGTCGAGGGGGAGCAGGTGGTGGTGGGGGACACCGCCGCCACGACGCAGGGTCTCGTCGAGTACGAGGTGCTGTGCCGACGGCACTACATGCGACGGATGAACTCCCACGCGGCCCGCGCCGCGGCGCTGTCACCGGACACCCTGCCCTTCGACCTCGACGTCTGCCCGGTGCCACCCCCACGCTGACGTCTCGCGCGACCGACGACCGACCGCCCGGCGTCGACCTCCCGCGACGGACCCGTCCGTGTCAGACCGGCCCGCTCCCACGGGTGCCGAAGCACGATGTCGTCCCAGCTGGGCACGCTGGGCCGCCCCTTGCGCGCGCCGGTCGACTGCTTCGGGGGCCCGCCGTTCTCGTCGGCGTGGCCAGCCGGCGCCAGGGTGCCGTCCCGGTGCTCGACCCGTCCCACCGGGCTGACCGGGCACGACGCCTCGGCGGGCCCGTTCTCGGCGGCGTCACGGACCTCGAGCAGGCCCGCGGCGTCGTCCTCCGGCCAGCCGCCCACCGCCTCGTGGGAGTCCTCGGGGTCGTGGGACAGCTCGAGATGGTGGGAGACGGTGTTGCGGCCACGCGCCGCCGGCGGAGGCCCGGCCTCGGTCGTGGGGGCGGTGAGGTCCTCGAGTGGCAGGGCGTCGTGGCGAGGGCGGTCCTCACCGGGGGTGTGGGCTGGTGAGGCACGCCGACGGCCGCGACGTCCGCGGGCGCTGTGCTCGCGCATCGCGGCCATCAGGTCGATGGGCTCGTGCGGGGCCCGGTCCCTGTTCGTGCGGTCCAGGCCACCGTCCGCGGCGAGGTCGTAGACGTCGAGCTCGTCGGAGGACTCGGCCCGGTGCGGGGCAGGGATCGCCCGGGTCGGCGCGGCCTCCTCGCTCAGCCAGCGAGCCTCGTCGTTGGTCGCGCTCACGGACCCCCCGAGTGGCTCGTAGTGCCACGTGGCCGTGCGCTGGCGACCTCCCGCGGGGAAGGTCATGCTCAGCGACCACACCCCGTCCTCGTCGCGCGCGGAGTCCCACTCCGCCGCGTCGCGATCGACCCCGCGGTCCCGCAGCCGCTCGGTGACGCGCTCGGCGAGCGTCACCGGACCGGAGCCCCGGCTCCCGACGGCGCACTCGCGGGCCTTGCGAGCCACGTGCTCGCGCTCGGCGAGCACCGGCCCCTCGAACCGGCGGACCTTCTCCACCGTCCATCCGGCCCGGTCGGCCACCTCCTCGGTCGAGAGGCCCCGCCGGATGAGCGCCTGGACCTCTCGAGGCCGAAGGCCGCCGTCGATCTCGATCTGGAGCTGCCCGAGGCGTGGCCGGTCACGCCTGGCCGCTGCCCGGAGGGCGTCATCGAGGGACACCCGGAAGCGAGCGCCCTGCGCATCCGTGAGCAGGAGGTGTTGGCCGTCCTCGTGGACGCCGATGAGGCGAAGGTCCTGCATGTCGGGCTCCCGATGTCGCTCGTCGTCAGGACCCGACGATGCCACGCCGAACCCCCCGCATCGGGGATCCCACGCCGAGGCGCCGAGAAACCCCCGGCTACCGTTGCACCATGACCCATACCCCCGACCTGGCGCCCTACGACGTCGTCCTGCTGGGTTCCTTCGGAGGGCCCGAGTCGCCGGAGGAGGTCGTGCCCTTCCTGCGCCGCGTCACGGCGGGGCGCGACATCCCGGAGGAGCGCCTCGTCGCCGTCGGCGAGCACTACTTCGACCGCGGGGGACGAAGCCCCATCAACGACCTCAACCGTGACCTCATCGGGCGCCTGCGTGCCGAGCTGGACCGCCGCGGCATCGAGGTGCCGGTGGTCTGGGGCAACCGCAACTCCGAGCCCTTCTTCGCCGACGCGCTGCACGAAGCCCTCGACCTCGGCGCCCGGAACGTCGTGACGTTGCTCACGAGCGCCTACTCCTGCTACTCCTCGTGCCGTCAGTACCGCGAGGACCTCGCGGCCGCCGTGGCCGACGTCGGACCGGCCGCCGACGGCCTCGTCGTCGACAAGGTGCGGCCTTACGCCGTGCACCCCTCGGTGGGGCGGACCTGGACCCGTGCCGTGCTCGAGTCCCTCCGCACCCTCGCCGAGCCGTCGACGGCCCGGCTGCTCTACGTCACCCACTCGGTGCCGCTGGCCATGGACGACACCTCCGGCCCGGCTGACGGTGAGGGAAACCTCTACGTCGACCAGCACCTTCGCCTGCTCCGGCGGATCACCGACGAGGTCAATGCCGAGCTGGGCACCCGGCTGACGGGTGAGCTCGTGTTCTGCTCACGGTCCGGCCCTCCCTCCCAGCCGTGGCTCGAGCCCGACGTCAACGACCGCATCGAGGAGCTCGCGACGGAGGGTGACGGTGCCGTGGTGGTCATCCCCATCGGCTTCGTCTCCGACCACATGGAGGTCATCCAGGACCTCGACACCGAGGCCGCCGCGACGGCCCAGCGGGTGGGCCTGCCGTTCCTGCGACCCGCCACGCCCGACACCGACGAGGAGTTCGTCTCCGGCCTGGTCGACCTCCTCCTCGAGCGGGCAGCCCAGGCCCGCGGCGAGGTCGTCGTCCCCGAGACCTGGCTGCCGGGTGACGTCCGCCCGTCGGTGTGCGCACCCGGATGCTGCCCCAACCTGCGGACGGCCAGGCCGGCCCTGTGCGGGAGTGACTGATGGGCGAGCCGGCCCCCGCGCGACCCGAGGTCCCCACGGGCGTGGACCCCGCCGAGCTCGAGCGGATCGCGTGCGACGTGGCGCGGGCCGCCGGGCGCCTCGTCACCGAGGAGCGCCCTCGCGACCTTGGGGTCTCGGCCAAGTCGACCCGCACCGACGTCGTCACGGAGATGGACCAGGCGAGCCAGGAGCTGCTCATCACCCTGCTCGGGGAACGGCGTCCGCAGGATGCGGTCGTCGGGGAGGAGGAGGGGGCAGCGGTCGGCACCTCCGGCGTCACCTGGGTCCTGGACCCCATCGACGGCACCGTCAACTACCTCTACGACATTCCCGCGTACGCGGTGTCGGTCGCCGCCGTCGTGGGTGACCAGGGCGTCGAGGGCGGGTGGCGCAGCATCGCGGGGGCGGTCCTGAACCCGGCCAGCGGTGAGTTCTTCCACGCCCACGTCGGAGGTGGCGCCCGCCTGACGACTGCGTCCGGCACGGTGGCCCTGGCGGCGACCGGGGCGAGCGACCTCGGACTGGCCCTCGTGGGAACCGGTTTCGGCTACGACGCCCAGGTGCGCTCGCGGCAGGCACGGATCCTCCTCGAGGTGCTCCCTCAGGTCCGTGACATCCGTCGCGCCGGCAGTGCCGCGCTCGACCTGTGCGCCGTGGCCTGCGGACGGCTCGACGGCTACTACGAGAGCGGGCTCAACGCCTGGGACCGGGCCGCGGGCGAGCTCGTCGCACGTGAGGCCGGTGCCGTGGTCGTCGGCCTCGGTGGACCGCATGCGGGACGGGACCTCACCGTGGCGGTCGCGCCCGGCCTCGCGCGTCCCTTCGTCGAGCTCGTGCGCACCCTGACCCGTGAGCACGTGACGCGGGACCACTGACCGACGGCGGACCGGGCGGCACCTCACCCGCCGCGGGCCCGCGAGTCGCGAGTCTCGGGCGGCCGTCCCGTGGACCCGGTGTGACGACAGGGGCTCGGATGGTGCACAATCGCGGCGCACGGCATCAGGGCGGGCACAAACGAGGCACGTCGTGCGTTGTGACGGCCGGGTTGACACGACGAAGGGTGGACATCAGCACATGGCGACCGACTACGACGCACCGCGCAAGACCGACGACGAGATGTCGGAGGACTCCATCGAGGAGTTGAAGAACCGCCGCGTCGACAAGCGCGCCTCGAGCGTGGACGTCGACGAGACCGAACAGGCCGAAGGCTTCGAGCTGCCCGGCGCGGACCTCTCCGGCGAGGAGCTCTCGGTGCGGGTGCTCCCGCGCCAGGACGACGAGTTCACCTGCTCGCGATGCTTCCTCGTGCACCACCGCAGCCAGCTCGCCACCGAGAAGTCCGGTGTCCTGGTGTGCAAGGAGTGCGCGGCCTGAGCGCCGGGCGGTGACTCGCGTGGACGACGCACCCACTCGGGTCCCGGTGAGCGTCCGACGAGTACACCCGGACGCCGCGCCTGCCCGCGTACAGCACCCACGGCGACGCCGGCGCCGACCTGACGAGCGTGGTCGAGCTGACGCTCGAACCGGGGGAGCGGGCCCTGGTGCCCACGGGGCTTGCGCTCGCGCTCCCACCCGGAACGGTGGGGCTGGTCCATCCACGGTCCGGTCTCGCGGCGAGGCACGGAGTGACCGTGGTCAACGCCCCCGGCACGGTCGACTCCGGCTACCGCGGTGAGGTGCTCGTCAACCTCGTCAACCTCGACCCGAGCCAGTCCTTCACGGTGCACGTGGGGGATCGGATCGCGCAGCTGGTGGTCCAGTCCTACCTGCACGGCGACTTCGCGGAGGCGGATTCGCTTCCGGGCAGCACCCGGGGGGACACTGGGCACGGGTCCACCGGCGGCTTCGGCGCCTCGGGCCCGCAGTAGTACAGCACCGGCACGATCCACGGCCGCCAGCAAGCCCGGCCGACCCGAACCGCAGAGCGTGGTGAACCCCCCACCCGCGACCGACACCCGAGGACGACAGCGCAGTGAGCATCTTCAAGAAGAAGCGGCACGACTCCGTGGGCGCCACCGAGGAGCAGTCCCCGGAGGTCGACGTCGCCCCCGACCTCGAGGAGCCCTCGACCGGGGACGCCGCCACCGAGGACCCCCGCGCGAAGCAACCGCGACCGCACCTCTTCCTCGCCGGCGACGCGAAGCAGGCGATCTACCGCTTCCGCGGCAGCGACGTGCGCCACTTCCGCCGCCTCCACCTCGAGATCGAGGCGGCACGGGCGGCGGCGTCACCCGCTCAGCCGCTCGTTCCGCGCGCACGACCCGCTGGTCGCGATCCTGAACGACCTCTTCACGGCGGTGCTCGGCGACGGCGCACGAGGAGTTCGAGGCGCCCATGCAGCCGATGACCGGCCGCGGCGCCGCCTCACCCCCCGCGCCGCACCTCACGATCCAGCCGATCGGAGACGAGGACGCCGGCGGGCGACACCACGACCGACCACGACCGGCGGCGCGTCGAGGCCGACGCCGTCGCGGCGGAGATCGCCGCGCTGCTCGACGCGGGCCAGCCCGTCTGGGACCGCGACGCCGCCACCTACCGCCCGGCGCGGCCGCGCGACGTCGCGATCCTGCTGCGCCGGCTCTCGAACGTGCACCTCTTCGAGCAGGCCCTCGAGGCGCGCGGCGTCGCCTACCGGACGCCCGCCGGCGCCGGCTTCTTCACGCGCCAGGAGGTGCTGGACCTGGCGAACCTCCTCGGCTGGCTCGCGGAGCCCGACGACGCCATCGCGCTGGTGGGCGCGCTCCGCTCGCCGCTCTTCATGCTCGACGACGCGACGCTGCTCGCCCTCCGCGACGAGCCGCGCGGCTGGCTGCCGGCACTCCGCGAGCCGCCGCCGGCGCTGCCCGACGACGTGCGAGCACGGTGCCGCCACGCCGCCGTCGTGCTCGACGCGCTGCGCGAGGACGCCGCGACCGTCCCCGCCGACGCGCTGCTCGAACGCGCGCTCGGCCTGACCGCGTTCGAGGCGGCCTGGGCGCCGCTCCCGGGTGGCGACCAGGCGCTCGCGAACATCCGCAAGTTCGTGGCGATCGCCCGCACGCTCGCGGGGCGCTCGCTCGACGAGGTCGTCGCCTACGTGCGCCGCCGCCGCGACGAGCTCGAGGCGCGCGAGGGACAGGCGGTCCTCGACGACTCCGACGCGGTCCGCCTCCTCACGCATCCACGGCGCGAAGGGGCTCGAGTTCCCGGTCGTGTTCGTGCCGGAAGCCCACCTGCCGCCGCGCGACAGCTACGAGGCGGTGCGCTGGCGCACCGAGGACGGCATCTCGCTCACGCTGACCGCCGAGCAGGACGCGGAGGAGACGGGCCGTCGCCGCCCCGGCTTCTACGCGCACCTGCTCGCGCGCGATCACGTCGAGGAGGTCGCCGAGCACCGGCGCCTCTTCTACGTCGCGGCGACGCGGGCGGCCGACGCGCTCTACCTGAGCGGCGACGAGTCGGGACGCGGCGAGCACGGCTGGCTCGCGCTCGCGCTCGACGCGCTCGCCGCGAGCGCGACGGCCGGCATCGACGTTCGCCCCGCGCTGCCCGTGGACCTCGACGCGATCGCGCGACGCCCCGCTCCGCGCCCGGTCGCGCCGCCGCCGGCGGCCGAGGAGCAGGAGTTCGTGCCCCCGCTGGTCGCGCGGCCGCCCGTGATCCCGCTGCGATCGAGCACGCCGGTGACCGCCCTCCGCGCCCCCGAGGAGTCGCGATGGTTCGGCGGCCACGGCGACGGCCTCGCCCTGCTCCGCGGCAGCCTCGCGCACCGCGCCATCGAGCTGCGGTTCACGACCGGCACGCGCCCGGATTCTCGCCGCGCTGGCACGCTCGCTCGACCCGCAGATCGCGGACGCCGCGATCGAGCGCATCGCCGCCGAGGTCGGCGAGATGCTCGATTCGATTCGAAGCGAGCCCGCTCGCGGCGACGCTGCGCGACCCGGAGACGCGCGCGCACTTCGAGTGGCCGTTCTCGTGGCACTGGGACGGCGTGCCCGTCCACGGCACGATCGACCTCGCCTACGAGCGAGGCGGCCGGTGGCACATCATCGACTTCAAGACGGACGACGTCGCCGGGCGGTCGCTCGCCGAGGTGGCGGCTCCGTACCTGCCGCAGCTCGCCCTATACGCGGGCGCGCTGCGACAGGCGACGGGAAGCCCCCCCGACGACGAGCTGCTCTTCCTGCGCACGGGCGATTTGTTCCAGCCTGCGACCATCGAGCTCGAGTCTGCAGTCGCAGACACGCGCGCACGGGTCGATGAGGGAGCACTCCTGGACGAAGAAGCGACTCCCGGAGCGACTGCGAATGCTGGTTGAGGGTGCCGTCAGCTCCCGGCTGTGCCAGCACACGAGATGGTGATTCTCTGCCTCGAGGCTCCGGAGGAGCTCGCACCAACCAGGCTCGTTCGGGGACCGGAAAGCGCGGACAGGACCGGCGCACGCTGTAAGCAGGAGCCCTCAGCCGAGGCGGTCTCACTGAACAGCACACGGCCACTGCCACAGTATGCCTATGCCGCCGGCGGTCCATCGTAGGTCAGACGGAACACCGTGTCCGTCATCCATCGGCGGAACGACTCGTTGTCTGCAAACTGCTTGAAGAGCTCCGTGTCGTCTTGCATGACTGCGGTCATCACTCTCATGAGCGCCTTGTCATGCTCGATGCGAGCGTTCTGCTCGTCGGAGTGCTCCTGCGCGTTGCGGTAGGCAACGTCAGCTTCCACGCGCTGAGGGATGTCCACGGTGATCAGTTGTTCGATCCGGTCGGAATCGGCCCACTCGATGTTCCCGAAGTGCTCGTTGAAGCTCTGAAGGATATTCGAGAGGTGGTCGAGCTCTGGCTCGGGGTGGGCCCCAACGTGTCCTGCGGGCACCGGGTTGATCTCGGCATCTTCATCCCGTAGTCGGATGGCGCGCGCGGCCTGCTTCTCGACCCGATAGCTGTCCATGTCAATCGTGTCGAGAATGCCCTTCGAGAAGTCCTCCTCGACCGGCGCCGGCAGCTTCGGCACGAGGAAGTTCAGGAAGATAGAAAGCTGCTCCCACTGGGCGTTCATGTAGGGAAGAATTGATGAGAGGAACCCGTACGTCCGCAGGAACGTTTTCGCGCTTCCCTTGAACTGCACCTGGCCGTCTTCGTCAGATCTTCGATATAGCGGCCGCGGCACGCGTCGAGGACGGGATCGAGCTGGTCTCGATCCGCGCCGCTGAGGTAGCTGTGGACGAACGCCTCGACGTCGGCTTCTGAGTAGACCTCGAAGCCGTCGAGATCGGCCTTGAGGTCGTGGAGCTTGTTCGGATCGGTTTCGGCGGACAGGATGGTCGTCCGATAGTACGGTTCGAACGACTTCTGGATGGTATCGACATCGTTCATGAAGTCGAGCACGAACACGTCGTGCTTCTTGGGATGAGCGCGGTTCAGGCGAGACAGCGTCTGCACAGCCTTCACGCCGGAGAGCATCTTGTCCACGTACATCGTGTGGAGGAGCGGCTCGTCATACCCGGTCTGGAACTTGTCGGCGCACACGAGGAACCGGTACGGGTCTTCCTCGATCTTGTCGGCGATCTTGTTGGATGGAAATCCATTCAGCTTCGCCTCGGTCACCCTCTCTCCGGCAAACTCGTGCTCGCCCGAAAAGGCGACGATCGCCCGGTACGGGCTCTTTCGCTCTGCCAGGTATGCGCTGATCGCTCGGTAGTACTGAATCGCGCGCTCGATGCCGCTGGCGACGACCATGGCGCGCGCCTGGCCGTCGATCTTGCGAAGGCCGATCACCCGGTCGTGGAAGTGGTCGACCATGATCTCGGCCTTGAGCCGGATCGCCACGTCGTGGCTTTCGACATAGCGCCGCAGCTTGCGGGTGGCGCGCCTCGTGTCGAACTCGGGGTCGGTGTCAATCGTCTTCACGAGCCGGTAGTAGCTGTCGACCGGGGTGTAGTACTTCAGGACGTCGAGGATGAAGCCCTCGTCGATGGCCTGCTTCATGGTGTAGCTGTGGAACGGGCGATGGCGCACTGAGCCGTCTGGCTGGGGCTCGGGGCTGCCAAAGATCTCGAGGGTCTTGTTCTTCGGGGTCGCCGTGAAGGCGAAGTAGCTCGCGTTGGGCAGGAGCTTCTTCGCTTCCATGAGGCGGTTGATCTCGTCCTCGACCGTCTCGTCATCGTCATCCGCCTCGACCGCCGAGAGCACGCGCGAGACGGCCGCCGAGGTCTGCCCGCCTTGGCTCGAGTGCGCCTCGTCGATGATCAGGGCGAAGCGCCGGCCGCGGTGCTCGCTCCCGATATCATCGAGAAGCACCGGGAACTTCTGCACCGTGGTGATGATGATCTTCTTGCCCTCGGCGATGAACCCGCGGAGGTCGCCCGAGCGTTCGGCGTGCCCGACGGTCGAGCGCACCTGCGCGTACTGCTTGATGGTGTCGCGGATCTGCTGGTCGAGGATGCGACGGTCGGTCACCACGATGATCGAATCGAAGAGATCGGCGTTGCCCTGCTTCAGCCCGATCAACTGATGGGCGAGCCACGCGATCGAATTCGACTTCCCGCTCCCTGCGGAGTGCTGGATCAGGTAGCGGTGTCCAGCGCCGCGCGAGCTCGCGTCCGCGAGCAGCTTCCGCACCACGTCTAGCTGCTGGTAGCGAGGCCAGATCTGTGTGGAGCGCTTGCGGCCGGTCTTGTCGTCTTTCGTTTCCACGACCTGCGCGTAGTTCTCGAGAATGTCAGTGAGGCTGCGCGGCGTGAGAATGCGCCGCCACAGGTAGTCGGTCATGAGGCCGTACGGGTTCGGCGGATTGCCGGCGCCGTCGTTCCAGCCCTGGTTAAAGGGAAGGAACCACGACGCCTTCCCGCGGAGGTGAGTGCAGAACCAGACCTCCTTGTCGTCCACGGCAAGGTGCACGACGCAGCGCCCGAACTCAAACAGCCTCTCCCGGGGATCGCGGTCGCGCTTGTACTGCTCGATCGCGTCCTCGACGGTCTGCTTCGTGAGGCTGTTCTTCAGCTCGAAGGTGGCGATGGGGAGCCCGTTGATGAAGAGCCCGAGATCGAGCGAGCGCTGCGTCTCGTCCCGGCTGTAGCGGAACTGGCGAGTGACGGAGAAACGGTTGGCGGTGTAGCGCTCCTGCGCGCGCACGTTGCCCTCCGAGGGCGTCCCGTAGAAGAGGTCGACCTGGTGCGGACCGTGCTTGATGCCGTGGCGCAGCACGTCGATGGTGCCGCGCTTCGTGATCTCGCCCTGCAGCCGCGCGAGGAAGGCGCGACGCGTGGGGCCGTCTTCTGCGAGCGCGAGCGATTCGGCGACCTCCGGCTGCGTGGCCTCGAGAAAGGCGGCGAGTTGCACGAGGTCGACGCTGTATTCGCGGTCGTAGTCGTGGGGTTCACCGGCGACCCAGCCGCCGCCCGACTGCCCGGCGGCGGTCATCGAGGCGACGATGAGCGCCTCCAGCCCGCGCTCGCTGGTATCCGAGGTCACGTCATCGCCTCCGCCAGTTCAGCCTCCACCTCGTCGGCGTCGAGGGCATCCAGCTCTTCGTCCGGTAGGTCAAGGTCATCGAGCGGCTCCGGCTCGTCCGTCTCCTCCGGCAGCCGCGCGGCTGCCTCGCGCACGTCGAGCTTCCCGGTGACGACATCGGCGATCAGGCGAGTGCGGTATTCGGCAGCGAAGCCCATAGCAGCCCTCGCATTTCGAATCGAGTTGTCGAGCGGGGCGCTGCCTTCCTCGATCCATCGGGTTATCGCCAGCTGTTCATCCGGCGGTGGGCACAGGATCAGCATTCGGCTCAGATGAGTGGGGCCGAAATGCTCGATCCCGACACCTGTCTTCATGAAACGGATCTGCGCAGCGAAGAGTTCAGAGACCAGGAAGTAGCGCACGAAATCCATGTGAACGCCTGCAGGCAACTTCGGCCACAGTCGGATGATCCCTGTGTACGGGATCGCACCGGCGACTTCCTCGTTAGCTTGCGAAACAGATCCAAGGCTGCCGCTCGAAGTTAGAAGGTAGTCGTCAGGCTTTACCGCAAAGTGACTCCAACGCCGACTCACGGACTCAGGATCCAGGTAGTTGCAGCCGTCGAGCGTCGCACTGTCACCTCGAAGACACGAGATGCGAAGCAGCGGCACTCCGTCGTCGCGGAACTCCGAGGCCATGATCCCCGGACCCTCTTGGAACGCGATCCTGCTCTTGAACGGGACAGCCTCCCAGCGCTCCGGGATGTCCCCCAGCCACTCCACGCCGGACGGCTTCAGCCGCACGTCCGGGTCGAGGCCGCGCGTGACGGCGCGATGGATGATCGCCTGCTTCTGCTCCTCGAGGAGCGCGATCAGCCGCCGCTTCGCGAGCACGTACCGCCGGATGCGCCGGTCGGCGTAGTCAAGGAAGCGCACGATGGCGGCTTGTTCCTCCGGGGGTGGAACGAGAACTGGCATCCGCTTGATTTCTATGAAGCTGAGGTTCTGTCTGAGTCCAGACCCGTAGCCGTAGATGATCTTGAGGAGGTCATACGCGTTCAGGAACTGGTAGCCGAACTCAGGCGACATGCGGCCGGTTGTGGTGAGACAGAGGTAAGCCGAAGTGATGATTCCTCGGTCCCGTGCGATCCCGACCCGCAGGCTCGTCTGATCGTTCTGTAGGTCAGTTGTCCGGACGATGATGTTCCCGGGATCGACCATCTGATACGTCTCGAACGACTCTGGCACGAGCCCTCGGAGCTTCTCCAGCGGGCGCACGACGATCCGTCCGTAACTCAGCGAGAGCACCCTACTCTCCATGATTCCGACATTGCGGACGAGTTTCGGCTGGTACGCCGCCAGCGCCGGCAGTACCTCCCAGTGCTCGGGGACATCGTCCAGCCAAGGGACGCCCGAGTCGCGGTAGGCGCGGTAGGGAGAGAGGTGGGTAAGCATCCGGCTGAGCTCCTCTGGTTCAGCGAGGGGCTGGTCGTGAAACAGCGAGGGCTGGCGCACTTCGTCCACGCGGTGGTCTTCGAGGCCGGGCCGTAGACGCGCCTCGGCGCCACGGATGGCCTCGATCGGCTGTCCATCGAGCAGGAAATCTCCGATGGCCGGTGGTTCGACGGTGAGCAGCGCCGTGCCGCGATCGCGGAGGTCCTCGCGGAGCTCCATCAGCAGTCGCCCAAGCACGTTCATGCCAGTAAGGGTCTGGCTATCGACCTGCTTTGCTCCCCAGAAGTCGTCGCGCCGGGAGTCCTCGACGATCGGTCGTTCGCCGCTGGCGAGCAGCAACTCACCGAACGCGCTCCAGTTCTGTGCGAGCTTCACGCGCAGCGTCCAGCGCATGACGGCCACTCGCACGCGATCCCAGTCGCGGCGGGAGTCGTGACGGTGCGGCTTCCCGACCATCTTCGCCGTCATCGGGCTGCGCTGGTCGACGATGTGGCGTTGGAGCTCAGATCGGTGGGGGAACCGGCACGCCTGGTACAGCGCCTCGGCCGTGCGGATCGCGAGCCCGTTTACCTCCAGCGGGAACCCCGCTGCCATGTTGGACAGCCCGCCGAACTCCTCGTTCGTCTTGCGGAAGACAACGCTGGCGGCACGGTCGTAGGTGCGGAGCTGGGTCTGGTCAGACGGAGAAGGCATAAAGGCCTCCCGGATTCTGCTGATGCACCTTTCTGGGGACGAGCGGGTACCAGTTGTTGAAGTGGGCGGGTCCGACTCCACCCGCGTTGCCCCACCAGAGTGCAAGTGGGGCGTTGTTCGGACAGTTGCGATAGGTCACCGTCATCGAGCCGAAGCCAAGTCCAAAGCGGCTGTATCCGAGCGGACGGAGGATGTCGCTGGGGTCTTGATAGGCCGAGCGGATCCGTGCACCAGCGATCGTGAACTCCCTCTCCAGTAGCTGGCGACCGCCCTCCGAAGAGAAGGGGCCGAGATCGCCACCTAGCGGCCTGAGTGTCACCGCGTGCTGAAGACCTCCAACGTAGTTCTGAACGACCTCCTCATCGGGTATCTCCCAAGGCCACAGAACGCCTGCGTCACGTCGCTCATCCCGTTTGTTCTTCACCTCCTGTGCGCGCCAGTAGGTGACTGTGATCTGCTTCCCGGACGCCTGTATCGCATCCCCGATCCGCTTCCTGGCGTACCAGAATCCGGTGTGGAGGGTGAACACCACAACGTGAACGCTTGCCATCGCGGGTGCATCGTTCTCAATCCACGACCGCAGGTCGCGGCGAAGGGTGTCGCCGCTAAAGATTGCGTCATCGAGATACAAGAACACCCGTGGGTTGATGACAGGATCGGTGATCTCGATCCCGAAGGCGTCCCGAAGCAGCTTGGTGAACGTCGCGACGAGTTCACGCTGCGAAGATCCGTGAGCCTGACCATCGAGACAAGTCACGTTGACCCAGAACGCCGCAGGATCGAGACCAGCGATCCCCTCGGTAGAGATGAGGCTCGTCAGATACTGCTGGGCGCGAGCACGGCTGAAGTATGTGCTCTTGAGGACGTGATCGATCTCGCCGAGCATCGCCTCCTGCACGTCAGTCGGAAACTGCCCGACCCAGCGATCTACGTGCTCCGGGCGTCGGCGCGGGGAGTTCACCCGCGCGGTAGTCGGCAGTCGTAGTGGGAATAGAGGCGAGGAGTTCCTGACGAGTCGGCATCAGAGTGCCTCCCCGGCCGAGCTCAGCCCGGTGTCGCGGTAGGCGGCGTAGGGAGGGAGGTGGGTAAGCATCAGAGCGCCTCGACCTCCCGCAACAGGTCGTCGGGGTTCCAGATGCGCTCGGCGAGCCGCCGATAGAGCTCGGCGCGCTCTTCGATGTCCGCCTGCTTGAAGTGCTCGTAGGGGTGGAAGGGGAGACCACTGGCCTTGATGAACTGCAGGAAACCTGGGTTGTGATCGTATGCCTGTGGATGCAGCGACCGCGCGAGCAGGTTCTGCGTATTGTAATGTGGGAGCTTCTTCTCGTATCGCAAGTCCCCGTATGACGCGTTGAACGACTTCGGCAGCAGCAGCAGCCCACCGATGCGGTTCCGATGCTCCGCAAAGTCCGCTTCATGCGAAAACTCATCGCGGTGCTGATCGAAGTGGTCGGCCCAGATGTGCTCCACCTCGTAGCGATCCTTCCCAGACGCCACGTATTCCGGGTAGCGCGAGGCCTGCCCTGACTGCGTCTCGACGTAGTCGGTCATTCGCGCCAATAGGCGGTGAAGGGCGTAGCGATTCTGCTGGTGCATCCGCAGCCGGTTGTTGGTCGCGAACGTCTCGGGCTCACGCTCAGGAGGCCGTGGAGCTTCTGAGCCAGCGCCACCGGCTCTAACCCTCGAATCTCGCGCATCACAAGGAACATCGCGTACTGCATGGTCGAGTACGCGATCGATCGCCAGTTCCAGATTCGCCATGCCAGAAGTGTATCGGTGAAACGTCCGACGAGCCCGAGCTTCACCGTGACGACATCCTCGGAGTCCTCGGGGCGTAGCGGAGCGAGCAGCAGCATGTAGTGCAGCGTGAAGCCGTGGTCGAACACGTACATCAGGTGCTCAAGCCCCTCCACGGGCTCCATCTCGGCCTCCGCGATGCGCAGGTACTGCTTGCTGTAGAAGTCGAAGTCACGCTGGAGGAAGCGGAAGAAGTCGTCCGGCTGATTGAGGCCGATCGAAGGCTCGCCTCCCGGAGCCAGCGATGGAATTCCGTGCCAATACGGTCGAAATCCTCAGGGACCGCGCCGCGCTTGCGCTCTCGGATCGCGTCGCGTACTGACTCCGAAGCCACGCCTTGAAGAAGTCGGCATCGGAGTCATCGCCCCACTCATTGAGTCTGGAGCAGGCGCCCGCGCCATAGCTCGTTCGCGGGGACGCGTCGCTGCGATTCCATGTTGGCGAGCAGGTAGCCCTTCAGCATGTCGGTTGGGCTGAGTGACAGACCTCGGTCGTTCATAGTCTCGAAGATCTTGTAGGCGTCGTCGTCCGAGTACGCCGTGATCTCGACGAGGTGGACGTTGTCGATGACCCAGTCCACGAAGTAAGGGAGGGCAGCTTCTCGAAGTTCCTCGGGAGCTTCTCGAGTCAGATCCTGGTCCGCGTATAGGTTCTGCACCGATTCGGTCTGGTCGGATGGATCGAACGCGTCGCTGTCGAACAGGGCTTCCATACACAGGGCGGTTCATCGACCGCGAGGTTGAACGTCTTCTGCCCGTATCGCTCCGAGAAGATGAGTTCGTCGATGTTCACCGCTCGGGACGATCCCCCTGGAGGTTACGCAGGAGATCAGCATCAAGGTCAGGCTCGTGAGTCGCTGCTGGCCGTCCACGACGAAAATCTCGCTGCCCTTCTGGCTAATGATGATCGAGCCGAGAAAGTAGTGGGGAAATCGGCGACCTTGGTCCGGCTGAGTCCGGGCTGGTACTCCTCGAGGAACGTGCCGCTGAGGTCGTTGACGAGCTCGCGAACCTGCTTGGCCTCCACCGGTACTCGCGCTGGTAGTAGTCGATGGAGTACTTCACGCCCTGAAGAAGCTGCCGAACGCTCTTCGCCTTCCCGTGGATCGCTTTCATCGCGCAGCTCCGCTTCGATCAGTCTCCTTCAGCAACCCTTCAGTCTCGCTCTCAAGCGCGACGATGTCGGCGCGGATTGCCTCCAGCGAGCGCAGCGGCGGCGGCTTGTAGAAGTACCGCGTGAAGCTGACCTCGTAGCCGATCTTCACGCTGCCGTCCCATCCAGGCGTCGGGGGCGTACGGCAGCACCTCGCGGCGGAGAAACGCCTCGATGCCACCCTCCTCCAGCAGCGGCACCTGTTCGGTGTCGCGCAGGTCAGTGTCCGGCTCGTACTCCACGACGGCGGGCTTGCCATCGACCGTCGCCTCGAACAGCCCTCGGATCGGGTCTTGCGCCGCGACACGCTTGTGCACCTTCTTGATCAGCGGGGGGCGTCGTCGTCGCGCCCCGCCGACTCCTTGAGCACCTTTAGTTCCTTCGCGGAATAGACACGCCCGCCCTCGACGCCGCGCAGTCGCAGCGGGCGCTCCACTGTCACCTTCTCGTAGCCGAAGGCGGCGTTGGGGAAGATCTTCGACTGCTCGGTCTCCTCGAAGGCCAGGAACGTCTCGCAGACGCGCCGGATGTCCGCCTCGGACAGCTCGCAGTTCTTCTTGCCCAGGTTCTTTCGCAGTGGCGTGTACCACTGGGTCGCGTCGATGAGCTGCACGCGGCCGGCGCGGTCGGCCGGCTTGCGGTTGCTGAGCACCCAGACGTAGGTGGCGATGCCGGTGTTGTAGAACATGTTCAACGGCAGCGCGAGGATCGCCTCGAGCCAGTCGTTCTCGATGATCCAGCGGCGGATGTTGCTCTCGCCCTGCCCGGCGTCGCCGGTGAAGAGCGAGCTCCCGTTGTGGACCTCGGCGATGCGACTCCATCGGTGTGCCGTGCTTCATCTTGCTCAGCATGTTGGCGAGGAACAGCATCTGCCCGTCGCTCGAGCGGGTGACGAGCGAGTACTCGGGATCGCCGGCATGCTCGATGACGAAGCGCAGGTCGCGCATCCCGGACTTGCCGCCCATGCGCTCCTGGTCGCTCTTCCAGCTCTTTCCGTAGGGCGGGTTGCTGAGCATGAAGTCGAACTCACGTGACGGGAAGGCGTCGTTGGAAAGCGTCGAATGCTCTGGCCCCCGACGATGTTGTCGGCGGCGTCGCCCTCTCCCTTCAGGAGCAGGTCCGCTTTGCAGATCGCGTAGGTTTCCGCGTTGATCTCTTGCCCGTAGAGGTGGGTGGAAGACCTCCTTGCCGTGCTGTCCCGCCAGCTCCTGCAGCGTCTCCTCGGCAACGGTCAGCATGCCACCCGTGCCGCAGGCCCCGTCGTAGAGGAGGTACGTGCCGGACTCGATCGCGTCGGCGACCGGGAGGAAGATCAGGTTCGCCATCAACTTCACCGCATCGCGCGGCGTCCAGTGCTCGCCGGCCTCCTCGTTGTTCTCCTCGTTGAAGCGACGCAACAGCTCTTCGAAAATCGTCCCCATCGCATGGTTGTCGAGGCCAGGGTGCTTCGCGGAGCCATCGCCGTTCAGGACCGGATTCGGACTCAGGTTGATGCCAGGTGACAGCAGCTTCTCGATCAGCGTCCCGAGCGCGTCCGCCCCATCGAGAGGCGAGGGATCCGGTTGCGGAACTCGAAGTTCTCGAGGATGTCCTGCACGTTCGAGGAGTACCCGTCGAGGTACGCCTCGAAGTCCGCACGCAGCTGCTGCTGGCTGGCGCGGGAGCGGAGGTCTCGGAGGGTGAACGGAGAGGTGTTGTAGAACGCCTGGCCAGCTGCCTGACGCAGGGCCCGTCCTGGTTCGTGATGCCGCGCGTCCAGCGACCGTTTCATGCTCAGCACGGCACCCTTCGTCGGTTCGAGGACGGCGTCGAGCCGGCGAGCACGGTCATGGGCAGGATCACGTCGCGATACTTGCCGCGGACGTAGAGGTCGCGAAGGACATCGTCAGCGATGCCCCAGATGTAGTTGGTGATCCAGCCTAGTTCGCTCGCGTCCATTCGACTCCCTCTTGAACAGGCGCCCCGCGCCCGGTGAAGCACTCATGACTCTCGCCACCTGCTCGCGAGACCTGTGAACGCGCGCCTCGCTGCGCCACCGGCTCAGGAAGCGAGGGCAGTCGCGGCAACCCGACCGAGCATGACTGAGAGAACCTCTTCAAATTCCATGGACTGGTCCACCGTGCCACTGGTGGCGTGGCCAAGCTCGTGCAGAAGCGTCCCCGCGTACGCAGCGAGATTGCCCAGCTTGATCGCGCCGAATGATGATTCGTCCCTCGTCTGGATCCCAGAGTCCCCGAACCTGATCGCCCGACTCCATGAGGCGCATTGTCTGGAGATCTGAACACGCTTGATACGGCCAGTGCCCATGCGCTGTCGGATCAGCGCAAAGAATGGCCGTCGTTCGTTCGTAGGACGCACGTTCCCGCGGGGAAAAATCGTCCGGCTCCACGAAGGTGTAGGAGAAGCTCTCATTCCATGATGTCCTGTAGGCACCAAGGTCCATCAACGGCCGGCCCCCAAGATCTGTCATCTTTCCGAGCCGAGCCGCGATGTCGTCGGGGATTGTCACAAGCCGGTAGCCGTCGTCCCGAGCGTACGTCAGTTGTGGACTGCCTGCTTGACCAGCTGCCCGCAGTCACGAAGACCACCTTCTCGTGTGACTGAAGAACTCTACAGGCATGCAGCGCGACCTCGGTCCATGATAGGAGCTCGTCGTGCTGGGTGCCTGCAGAGAAGGCCGCCGAGATCGTTCGGCCAACGGGCCTCGCGACCGTCAGGCAGGCGCACTCGATGAGCACTCCTTCACCGGTCCGTATACGCAGTGCGCCCACTTGATCGCTCACGGTTCAATGCACGCCGCAGCGGCGCGTTGATGTCGGTGATGTTGTAACTGAACAGGAAGTTGGGCTCCTCTGCGATGCGCAGCCCCTTCACGTAGATCCGGCTGGTCGCAGCACCTTTCGCTCGCTTCAGCACTTGCCCGTCGGGCGTCGACTCCAGTTCACGGCTCGTCGGAGAAACGCAGGAAGAACCCCTTGGCGTCCGCCACCTGCTTCTCGTCTACTCCGGTCAGCGCCACGTCCGTGCCAACGAGTGGGGATCGGCCGGCGGCCCGACGAGGGCGTGCAGTACGCACGTCGGGAAACCCCGCCTTCTGGCGCTTCGCGATGAGGATGTCGCCGTGCGCCGAGCGGATGACCCCCCGCCGCGGCGGTCGAACACGGCCAGAGCGTCCTTCAAACCCATGCCGAACTGGCCGACCGCGCCGGGAGGCCGCGCTTCTCCGAGTTCTCCTTCTGCGACAGGTGCTTGTAACGCAGCCCCCGGCCGTAGTCGCGGATGTGCCACCGGCCATCTTGTCGCACGGGATGTTCGGGTCGGCGGTGCCGGTCAGCGCCGCTCGTCCAGCGCGTTGGCGATCACCTCGCGTATTGCGAACGGGACGGGCCAATGCTCGAGGACCTTTCGACATTCAAATCGAACGCATGCTCCTGTTCGACCGCTCCGCGCACCGTCGCCCCCTATCCACCTGGGCAGCCGGCGCGATACCGAACGCGCCCCTGCACGTGCTCCGCGTCCGCCCCGGCCGCGGCACACTTCCCGCCGTAGGCGCGGAGGAGTCGGAGACGGAACGTCCCATGGCCTTCCCGCGCAACACCCTGCTGCAGCTCTCGGAAGCGCCGTGCAAATCGACGATCGCCACCCTGGCCCTTCCGGAAGCGGACGGCCCCTAGCCAACAACGCCCTCTTCGTACGATTCCCCGTCAGGTCGCACCTGCGAAGAAGCTGCAACGGCTACCAGGGTGTCGAACTGCTGGCGCAAGCGGCCTTGCTTCACCAGCCTGTCGATCGCCTGCCTCAGCCGATGCTCAATCCGCGCACCTGTCCGGTCGAACCCCAACTCACGTGCCGTCTCGACGATGAGTTCGCCCTTCTCCGCGCCGAACACCTCCGACGCCACCAGCAACAGGGCCGTGTCCAACTCACTGTTTGCGATGTGGTCAATCGTCCGGGTGGTCCGTTTCGAGGGCCGACGCGGTGGCGCCCCGTCGGCCGCCGGGAGACGGAGGAACGCGCTCTGCGGTCCGGCCCCATCGCGCGCTACGACGCCGGCCTTGACTGCTTCCCGGACGCCGCGTTCGACGCGCTCGCGTATCGCAGAGCCGGCACGGTGTAGCCGATACCGGTCGCAAATGCGCTCAACAACGAGGTCCACGTGCACCGGTTGCTCCACCTCGACCACTCGCCGGATGAGCGCGGTCATCGTCGGCTCGACTTCGTAGCGGAGCTCCGGCCCGACCCGGATGTCGGACAGCGACGCCTCGTCGTATTCGTCGAACAATGGAGCCGGCTCCTCCGCAGACGAGTCGGGTGGCGGCACGACGGTAAAGCGCGCCTCCCGGTCATCGGGGCTTATCGGAACCACTTGAAGGTTCGGCCCCTTCCCGCCACCGCCCCCCGGGGGGACCGGTTCGTTGGGCGTACCGGCTCGCGCATCGGCGATGGCGCGCTCGAGCGCCGCAATCTCGCCGTCTGCATTGCGCGCCCAGGCGGTTGACCAGACGCGGTCGATCCGCCAGCCCAGCCCCTCCAGCACCTGCTGCCGCTGGCGGTCCCGGTCTCGCGCGGCCGGTGCGCGGTGATACGTCGCGCCGTCGCACTCGATGCCGAGGTCGTACCGTGTCCCGCTCCTCGGACGCGATGCCAAGGTCAATCCGGTACCCGGAAACCCCCACCTGCGGAATCGACGCGATAGCCGCGTCCCTCGAGCGCGCGCGGCGCACTTCTTCCTCGAAGGGCGACTCGGGCTCCGCCGCGCGGTCGACGGTGACCTCCGCCTCGAAGACGCGCCGGGGCCGGGTTGCGCACGTACTCCAGGTACCGGCGGAGCAACCCTTGACTCCCTCGCTCTGAGCCACGATGTCCTCCGACGCGGGCGAGTGCACGACGGTCATGCTTCAAGCGGGCGCGGCTCACAGCGACGTTGAGCCGGCGCTAGTCCGCCCGGCAGAATTGATGGGACCGAGCGGATTGGGCACGGCCCCCGACCCCACGGTAGGGCCCGTACCCCAACAACTCAGGATGATGTGGTCGCGCTCGTCGCCCTGGACGTTCTCGAGGTTCTTCACGAAGAACCGTTCGTGCCGGTCCTCGGCGAAACGCTCGTCGAGATCCAGTTCCTCGAGACGGCGTTCCTCGACCATGCGTTCGATGTAGTCCGCCTGCGCCCGGATAGCGCGACGACTCCGACGCTCTCGCCCTCCGGGCGAGAGCGCATGAGGGCGAATACGCGCTCAACGACTTCCTCGGCTTCGCCCCTGTTCGTCTTGGACGCACCGGCGTCGTACCGCGCATCTGGCGGATCGACGTCCTTGATCCCGACGTGGCTGTCGCTGCCGTCGCGCACGGGCGCCAGGAACATCGAGCAGGCGATCCTCGTAGAAGTAGTGGTTTGAGTACCGGATGAGGCTCTCGTGCTTGCTCCGGTAGTGGACGGTCAGGTACTGCTCGGCGACGTTCCGACCGGCCATGCCGACCATCACGTCGAGGATGCTTTCGCGACCCGTGAAGCCGTCCTCGTCTTCGTCCTCGTCGTCGTCGACCGGACCGTCGTCGTCGGCCTGTGTGCGACGGAAGAAGTTCGTCGGCGGCAACTGTTTCGTGTCGCCGGCAACGATGGCGTACTTCGCTCGCGCGAGCGCGGGGACGGCGTCCTCGAGTAAGACCTGCGAGGCCTCGTCGAAGATGACGACGCCGAACTCCATGGTCTCGGTCGCCAGCTGGCCGTGCGGGAGGTACTGGCTCACCGCAAGCGGGCTCATGAGGAAGCATGGCTTGAGTGCCTGCATGAGCCCCGGTACCCGCCGGAACAGCCTCCTGACCGGCATTCGCCGGCGCCGCTTGGGAGTTCGGAGCGCAGCGTCCCGAGTTGTCCCGCTCCTGTGCTCGTCGAGTAGCGGTCCGGGTAGGCGACGAAGCATCGCTCGCGCACTCGCCAGCGCGCGGCCTCGAACGAATACCTGGTCGAGCGCCCGGAAGGCGCGCCGGACGTCCTCCTGATCCCTGGCGGTGAAGTCGCCGAGGATCGGCTCGCCCTCGTGGCGAGCGTGATCGAGCCATGCTGCGAACAGCCGCCGCTCGACAATCCCTGGAACCTGCGCCGAGTCCGCGGTTGCTGTCCGGATGCAATCGACCACACCCGGCCCGAACTCCTGCTCGAGGTCGGCCACCGCTGAGCGGTGCTCGACCCAGTCCGCAGCGGACGTCGCGTGCTCGGAAAAATCTTCAGCCCATTCCTGCAGGCCGGCCAATGGGGCCTCGTCCCACGCTCCCCACGTCGTCCTGGCGACGTCGAAGTCCTCGTCAAGCGGGGCGATGTCACGTACGAACCGCTCGGCCGCCGCGCGAACCTCGGTCGCGTGGCGCGCGTACTCGGCGGAGTCCTGTGGCGCGGTCGCGTGAGCGCGCGCCCGGTCCGTCAGCGGATACGAGACGAGACGCAGGAACTCGTCCGTCCAGTCCAGCGCGCTGGAAATTAGTGGGCCAGTCGGTGGCGTCTCCCTGGTACCGGCCACCGAAGTCCGCGGCGAGCTTCGGCCCCGAAATAGGCATCCTCACCCATTGGAATCGCCTCGAGGCGAAGCACCGCCTCCCACGAGGTCCGCCAGTGCAGACAGGTCGGCCGGCGGCTCCCGGAAATGGCCGACGAGCTCGCGCATCGCATCCAACAGCTCCTGCAGCGGCGGGTCTGTACGAGCCGCGAGGAATCAAAGAGGTGATCCAGCTCCGCTGCGCCCTCGAACAACTCGCGCCCGTGGAATCGCAAACAGGGCCCCCGTGAGTTGCTCGTGTGACTCCTCCACGGCCGAGACTGCGAAGCGAAGCTCCTGATTGGCGTCAGGTTCCGCAAGGAGGGCAGCAACCAATCCGTGCCGCCCTTCCAGGAACGGCGGTGCGCAATCGTCCCTTCGAGATCGGCAACGAGCCGCTCCCAGTCCGTCTCCCGCTCCCGGAAGCGGCCACCGAACCGGGCGTGGAGGGCCGGAGCCCGTTCACGCCACTCCTCGCGGCGTCGCTTCACGTCGAGGCCACGCTCGATGCCGTTGAGCGCGTCGGCGGCGCTCAGTTTGCGAGGGGTGCCTTGAGCTGGCCGCGGAGTGCACGCTGGTCCCGGCGGTACGCGCCGCCGAGCCGGTGCCACACGCTCTGGTAGTCCGTCCGATAGCGGATGAGCATCTCCTGGTCGACGAGGTCGACCAGGCTGTCGGCGAAGTCGGTTTCCAGCAGTGCTTCGGCGTTCGTGAGCGCGTCGAGTTGGTCGCGCGTCTGCGCGATGTCCCGCCGGAGCGCGTCCGCCTCGGCCGGGTCCAGCCATGATTCCGGAACCGGGAAGAGAAATCCATGAGCTGGCGCGCGATCTCGAGCGCGCTCGTCAGCCCCTGCGCTGTGCCCAGGACGAATCCACCGGCAACACGCTTCCCGTCTGCCCCCGCCGGCTGAGGACTGCGGCTCACGGCCGCCGCTCAGCGCCTCCGATAGTTGAGACGATGCCCGCGCGACCGCGTTAGCGGCCTCCTGGATTACTCGCACCTGCGCAAGGCCCTGGCCGGGATCGGGCAGCAGGCGTGACCGCCAATCTGCCCCCCATCAGCCCCTCGAACGAACGTCGCTCCGCACGCACGCGCTCGATCGCCAACGCGACTCGGCGGTAGTCGGCACGGGGCCGTTCCTCGCCGAAGGACGCCCCCGTTTGCGCTTCCAACGCCCTGCGCCTGCTCTGCTGGTCTTCCTGCGTCCGAGCGATCCGCTGGAGGCTCGCGACGGTTTCGCCGTTCAACCAGCGGCTCGGGACCCCTTCGCCGGCCGCCAGGTGATCGAACAGCATCGCCAGTTCCGTGCATGAAGCGGCGGTCTCGGGCACTCGCACGCCGGCCCACTCCGCCTCGGACGTGACCGGCCCGAGCAGCGCGGCGACCGCGCCGGTGACGGCTTGCATCTGGTCGCGCAGTCGGTCCGGGAGCTGCACGGAGACCCGGGTGACTTTCAGCGGCCGCCACCGACTGGTCGCATGTGCTTCGAACTCGCTCGCGCGCACCTCGATGCGCCGCGTGATCGCATGCACGCGCACGACTCACGCTTCGTCGAGGGCTCCAACGTCGCCGACCTCGAAGTCGACGCGTGGCACCCGCTGCACCTCGCCTCGCGCCCCTGGACTTGATACGGCGTCTGCCCTCGCGGCTGCCCGATGGTGTGGAGCACCTGACAACCCGGTTGAGGTGCGAGCGCCGCTCGGTCAGCGTCTCGTCGGGGAAGACAGTGCCATCGAGTGGCCGCGGGTCGCTCAGCAAGGCGGCCAGCTCGTCGTCGACCGAGTTCTTCTTCCCGCGCTCGCTGTCCATCTCAGCAGAAGACGCCCAGCCGCAGTCCTCCAGTCGGCGCTTCACGACATCGAGCGCTGCCGTCTTCTCGCTGACGAACAGGACCTTCTTGGTGAGCGAGCAGCGTCGCGATGAGATTCGCGATCGTCTGGCTTTTGCCGGTTCCAGGGGGCCCGTGGTGACGAGGTGCAATCCCCGTCGGGCCGTCTCGACCGCGCGGAGCTGGCTGAAGTCCGCGTCAAGCGCCATGAATTGATCCGGACATCGAGCGGATGGTCGAGCTTCCCACCGAGCGGCTCGCGATCCGGAGGGGATCGGATCGGGCGCCGCAATCGCGCCTCGGTCCGCGCGGACTCCGGAGGGAGGACGCCGGCGGACTGGATGATCGCTCTGATCCACCCCACTCCGCACCCCTTCCGAGTCCTCGTACATGGCGAGCTTCGAATACGCGGAGGGGCTGAGCAGGATGTCGTCTGGTTCCGACCAACCTTCTCTGCTGCGAACCAGGCGGCGAACCGACGCGGGGTAGTGGGAGAGCGCCTCGTCTCCAGTTTACGGAAGCTCGATGCCCAGTTCCTTCAGCTTGAGAGCGAGCATCGGTTGACAACGACGTCATCGTCCTCCCGAAGGAGGTAGAACGCGTCGCGCGGAGACGCGCGCTGCAGATCGCATGGAAGCAGGACAAGCGGCGACCGCGCCGACACGCCGTCACCGTCGATCCAGTTCATGAAGCCCACGGCGAGGAACAACACGTTGAGGCCCTGCTCCTCCTCCCATTCGCGGTCGTACCGCTGCAACCGCGCGAGCCGTGTCTGGAGCTCGACCGGGTCCACGTCCGCGGAGAGATCGCCCGGGGTCACCCGGGCTCGCTGCGAGCCGGAGGGGACTCGTCCTCCTCGGCTCGTCCGCGGATCGCACACGCTCGGCGTAGGGAACGAGAGTCCGGCTCGGGATGCGGCGAGCCGTTCAACGATTTCGTCGGGGGAGACTTCGAGCAGTGGGACCGCGCGGCGACCTGGCCTGAAGTACAGGACGTTGTTCCGCCGGTCGAGCTGGAGAAGCTTCTCCTGCCACCCTGCGATTACGTCCGCGACCCGGTCATCAACGCTCACTGGTACCACCCGCCCCACAGCCCGCGAACCGTACTAGTGATCGGCAGAGATGCACAGGGGCCTGCATAGCGAAGCAGGTAACCAGCACCCCCCAGCGTCCTCCATTGCCAACACTCACCTGTCGGATGACCCGCAGGCAGCGAGCCAGTGATGGCCTGGACCTCGCACGACATGCTGACGGCTCAATCAGGCGTCCCATCTACTCGTCAGCCTAATTGACGGGGGCTGGCTTAGTTCAGCGGAAGACGTGCTCCGCGTGCCAGAGCAGCGCGTCGCTGCTGGGAACGGCCCGCCGGTCGCCGGGCGGACGAACCGGCCGCCCCGCCATCTCGTAGTACGCCTTGCCGTTCTCGAACTCCTCGCGCAGGCGTCCGCTCACCTCGAGCCGCAGGTCGGGGGTTACGGTCACATAGCCCGCGTCGTAGAGGCGATGCAGATCCGAGCGCAGCACCAGTCCGTTCTGCAGGTGATTGGACGCGGGTCCCATGTACGGCTGGATGTGGGCGGCCTCCAGCACCGGGACGGCGTGCTCCCCGGTCACGGCGCACTGGCCGCCGTAGGCCCGCAGGAGCCGGAGCCGGAAGGTCCCCTGGCCCTCTCGCTCGACGACCCGGGATTCGCGGAACCGCCGCGCATCGAGCTCCATGAGCCTGAACTCGGGCACGAGATCCAGCACCGGATCGGGGTGAGACCCGCTCAGGAGTCGCATCGAGCGCGCGACCGGCGCCGGCTGGCGAGGTCGTAGCCCTTGTAGCTCACGATGTTTCGCTGCCACTCCTCGTTCGCGCTCCACGGCAGCCACCGATTCCGCGGCAGGAACACCGCGTCACGCAGCACGAGGCAGCTCAGCTGATCCTGCGCCGCCCGATTGAAGCGTCGCCGATAGCCGGCAATCCGCTCCTCGAACCGGGCGCGCGTGGGATCCCCGTTCTTCTCGCCGAAGATCTCCCAGGCCACGGGAACCGACATGCGTGCCGAGACGGCGAAGAAGCCGAAGCCGGCGATGGCGTTGTCCGGGCTCTTGAGGCGAAAGAAGAACGGTTCGCCGGGGCTGAGCGCTCGAAACTCGCTCTGCGCCGCCGGGCGCCAGAAGTTCACCTCATCAACGACGCGCAATTCGTCGACGGGGCGAAAGTGCCGAAACCACACATGGTCGGTGTTCGCGACGACGGCCGGAAGCGCGTTGCTCATGGTTCGTGCGGGAGTCTACAGCTCACCGGCCAACGTCAGGCAGAGTCCGCCCGCCTGAGCACGCCATCGCGGCTCACCGTGTAGATGAACGGTCGCGGGGTCTGCTCGAACCCGACGACGAGGTCATCGAGGATGGGGACGAGCAACTTGAGGTACCCCCACGGGCTGAGCGGCGCGCGCTGCGTCAGGATGAAGCAGCCCACGCCATACGCGGCGATCGCGCGTCGTTCGGCGGGTCTTGTACGAAGCTTCTTGTCGCGCGACAGCACGACCCATCCTCCTTCGCCGGCCGCCCGCAACCACTCCGGGTCAGGAGCGTCCGGTCGGAAGCGTGGTTCCAGCCACTCGACGTCACCTCGCGTGGCGTTGAGGGCGGTCGCCACGCTCTTCGGAATCGAGCGGTCGACGAAGATCATGCGGTCTGGAGGACAGCCGTTCCGTCGAGCTGCGTCTCAAAGCGGATGGCGTCGAGGACCTGGCGCTGCGTCAGGTTGAAGTCGGCCGCGATCTCCTCCGGGTCTCGTCCGGCGTGAAACTGCTCGAGGATGATCTCGGTTCGAACGCCGCTGCCTTCGACCACCGGGAAGCCGAACCCCATCTCGGGATCGACAAGCACATGGTGATCCTGGCCGCGCGGCCACCAGCGCCGCGCGATGCCGCCTTCGTACTCGACGGTGACGAGGAACGGGCTGAGGACTTCCTCCCAGGCGCGCTGCCGCCTCCCACGCGTCAGCCCCAGGTCGACCAGCGAGTCGTCCGCCTCGACGAACGCGGCCTTCCCATCCACCCGGAAGCGCAGCGTCACGAGCGGGCGCGGAGCGTGGAAGATCTCCTCACAGCGGTCGACGATCACGCGGATCTGGTGGAGCGAGAAGCCGGTGTCCCTCAGGCGCCCGATTGCGGCCACCTCGATCAGCTCCAGGAACGAAACCCCCGGCTCCACCGGTGCCTCACCCGTCGCGACCGGTGGACGGTGCACGATTCGCCCGTCCACCCCGACGTACTGATAGCCCTTGAGCCATCGCCTGGAGGTGCCGCGGCTCACCCCCGCGATCCGATCGGATTCGGCGTACGCGTAGCGTGGTCGCTCGAGCTCTGCGGAATGGCTGCCACGTCACGCCTCCTCGTCAGCGATTCTACGGCAGTCCCCCACCGCGGCCGACGTGTGGACCGACACCGATCGCAGGCGAAGCGCGCAGCGTGACGCGCGGTCGGGATGGCACCAGCTCGCCCCTACAGCCAGTCCCTGGCGCGGAAGAGCAGGAACAGCGCCCCGGACAACCCGACGGTCAGCACGCCGGACACGATCGCTCCCGACATGGCGCCGAACCCCGGGTACGGCACGTTCATGCCGTAGTAGCCGGTGATCAGCGTGGGGACGGCAATGATCGCCGCCCAGCTCGTCACCTTCTTCATGATCTGGTTCTGCCGGTAATCGCGCAGGCTGAGGTTCGTCTCCACGATGGTGCTCACGAGGTCGCGCAGGGCCTCCGAGGATTCGCTGACCCGCAGGACGTGGTCGTACACATCCTGGTAGTAGGGATAGAGGTCCTCGGCCACGGTGGAGTGCTCGCGACGCATGAGCGAACTGACCGTCTCCCGCATCGGCACGACGATCCGGTGGAAGCGGACGAGCGCCTGCCGCATCTTGAACCAGTGCCGTTGCTGCGAGGGCTCGAGCGGATGCTCGGAGAAGATGCCCTCACTCACATCGTCGTAGTACTCGTCGAACACCTGCACGGCCTCGAAGTAGCCGTCGACGATGACGTCGAGCAGGCCGTACAGGAAGAAGCTCACCCCGTGGGCGCTGAGATGGGGGAGCGATCCCAGCGGGCCACGACGGCGTCCATGGAGAACCCCTCGTCCTTCCGCACGGTGACCAGCCAGCGGTCGTTGATGAAGGCGTCCACCTCGGTCTCCGCGAGCTCGCCCTCGTCTCGGATCACCCGCACGGCCTGGGACGAGAGAAACCGGTGCGTGGCGTAGTGATCGAGCTTGGGGCGCTGGTGGGGGCCGAGCGCGTCCTCCACCGCCAGTTCGTGCAACCCGAGCTCGGCGGCGAGCTCGTCGAGCTGCGCCAGGGGCGGGTCGACGAAGTCCACCCAGACGAAGGTGTCGGGGAGGGCGAGCCGGCCGGAGACGTCGCTGAGGGGGAATCCCTCGGCGTCGAGGACCCCGCCGCGGTAGGCGCGCGTGCGCGTGTTCCCCATGTCGTGTTCCTTCGGATGCGCCATCGGATCTGGACGCGGCGGCTCCGCGAGCCGGGCGGGGCGCTCGGATGGGTTCACCCGGGCGGGAGGAACCCGTCACTGTGACGTAACGCGATCACGCTCGCGGCGTCCACCGTCGTGGCGACGGCAGGATGGCGGGACCCCGGATCGCTACACGCCGCTGGCCCCCAGCACCCGGCCAATGGCGATGGTCACTGCCATGGCGATCCCGCCGCCGACGATGACGCGCAGCGCCGCCCGCATCGGCGGCGCGCCACCGGCTCGCGCCCCGGCACCACCGAGCGCCGCCAGGCTGACCAGGCTGACCGCCACCACGATCGGATCCGTGGCGCGCCTCGGCGCCAGCACGGGTGCCACGACGATCGCCAGCAGCGGAATGAGGGCGCCAAGGAAGAAGCTGAGCGCCGACACCAGCGCCGCCTGGAGGGGTCGCGCCGCCAGCTCCTCCGAGAACCCCAGCTCATCGCGGACGTGAGCCCCGAGCGCGTCGTGCTGCATCAGCTGCTCGGCGACGGTGCGGGCGAGGTCGGGCGGCAACCCGCGGGCCTCGTAGATCGCCGCCAGCTCCGAATGCTCGCCCGCCGGGTCGTCGACGAGCTCCTGCTGCTCGCGCGCCATGCTGGCCCGCTCCGAGTCGCGCTGCGAGCTCACCGACACGTACTCGCCCGCGGCCATGGAGAGCGCGCCGGCGACCAGCGCGGCGACCGCGGCGGTCACGACCCCGCCCTGGCCGGCGGCGGCGGCCGACACACCCAGCGCGATCGCGGAGACGGTCACGATTCCGTCGTCGGCGCCCAGGACGGCGGCGCGCAGCCAGCCCATCCGCGCGCCGGGATGGCCCTCTTCCGCGACCGGCTGCGACAGACCGGATGTCATCTCTTCACCCATTCTCCAGCGACGGAGCCCGGCGCCCGCGACGGGGCCGCACGGCTGTGCAGCTGTCAGCGTATTCGGTGGAGGAGTCCGGGCGGACCGCGGCGTCTGCCGCGGAGGGACGCGCCAGGACAGGTCCGCCAGACCTGGATGCCGCCGACTACGCTCCGCCCTCCCGCTCGCGCGCGATTCGCTCGATCGCCATCCGTACGGTCGCGAGCGGTAACAGCAGCTGGAGCGGTTCGTCACGGAGTCTCAGGGCGCCAAACCGCTCGTACCACTTCGCCGCATCCTCGTCCTTCGCGTCGATTGCGAGCGCGACGCCCCCGACCTCCTCGGCTACCGCCAGCGCTCGCTCGGCCGCGGCGAACAGCAACGCTCCGCCGAGTCCCTGTCGCTGCGCAGAATGGTCGACGGCCAGCCGCGCGAGTCGAAACACGGGAATCGGATAGCGACCGAGGCGCCGTCTGATGTCCTCCGGCGCCTGCTCCGACTCGATGACCCCCGGGGCAATCGAGTAGTAGCCGAGGTTGCGGTCGGGGTCGTCCGGCGACACGGCCACGAAGGTCTTCGCGCCCCCGCGCTCGTGGTTCCGTCGCGCGTAGCGCTGCAGGTACTCGTTGAGCTCCGGCGAGCCACAGTCGAAGGCCGCGCGGTGGTGATGCCGGCCGAGGGACTCTTCGCGCCAGTCCAAGGATGTTCAGGCGCGCGAGTGGCGGCGCCGCGCAGCCTCCACGAGCGCCGCGGGAGGCTCCGGCGGGTTCTCCAGGAGTTCGAGCACCCGAGCGGTGTCTCGTTCGGTCAGAACGATCCGCTCCGCCTGTTCCACGACCCCGCGCGCCGCCGGGAGCGCCGCCCTCATGATGAAGGCAGTCACGTCGAGGCGTTCGTAGGCAGCAGCCCGCGCAAGCAACTGCTTCTCTTCCGGCGTCGTGCGCAGCTCGATACGGTCCCGACGCTGAGAACGCTCGGCTTGCATCCGGACCTCACTGCTCTGTGCCGCCGGACGTGACTCGTTCTCACGACTCCGTCACAGAGCTGCGTTCTCTATCGGAACTGAGCGGTATTGCAGACATCGCAGGCGACATCCGTGGCTATTACTGCATTATATATCAATATTGACGTATAATGCAGTCATGGCTAGCTACAGAACGCTCGGACGTCTGTCGGCGCTCGCGGAAGACCAGTGGGGGCTCGTCACGCGCCGCCAGGCCGAGCTGTCCGGTGTCTCCCCGGCGACGCTCCAGCGGCTCGCGTCTGCCACAGTCATCGAACGGGTTGCCCACGGCATCTATCACCTGGCCGGCGCTCCCGTCCCCGATCACCTAGACCTACGCGCCGCGTGGCTCCAACTCGCACCGGAAACACCCGCGTGGAGACGCACCCCGGAGCAGGGCATCGTGTCGCATCGCTCCGCGACCGCGCTCTATGGAATCGGACACCTGCCTGCGGATCGTCACGAATTCACGCTGCCGGTGCGGCGCCAGTCACGTCGGCCAGATGTGCGCCTGCACCGGCGACCGCTCGAGTCGCTCCGTTGGATCACGCTCCGGGGTCTGCCCACAACCCGACCATCCTGCATCGCGCCCGACCTGCTTGCCGACCGGGAAGACCCGGAGGCCGTCGCCATCGTCGTGGCCGATGCGATCCGCGAGGCGTACGACTCCCCGGGCACCTTCGCCGACACGCTCGCTCCCTACGCCGAGCGCTACGGACTCGAGCGGGGAGACGGCATCGCGCTGCTGGGCTGGCTGCTCGCCCTTGTCGGGGACCCCGAAGCCGAGCGGTGGATGGACGAGGCGCGTGCTCAGGCTGAGTCGCGCGAGCTTGCCGACCGCAGGTGGGTGCTGGAGGCACGCCGGCGCGAGCTGACGCCTCCTGCCCCGATCGATGAGAGCGAATTCGAGCGCATTCGCGAGCATCTGGCGGTGTCGCTGGAGCGTATCCGAGGCTTCATCGAATCCGCTGACGAGAGCAGCTTCGCGCTGCTGCGGCGCTCCGCGGACGCCCGGATCGCGGCGTCAGCGGAGCGCGCGGAGATCCGCGGGACGGTCCCGCTCACTGATCAGTCGGATGAGTGTTTCGCTACCACTGCACGAACATCGGCATCACGACGTGCACGAAGCGGTCGTCGCCGATGGGGCGGATCACGCCGGGGCTGCTCGGGGACGTCGTCTCGATGGCGACGCGGTCGACGCCGACGACGTTGAGCACCTCGGTCAGGTAGCGGCCGTTGAAGGCGATCTTCGCCTCCTCGCCCGTCACCACCGCGTCAATCTCGCCCTCGTTGTCGCCGACCTCGTCGGCGCGGGCGATGATCAGCAGCCGGCCGGGGTCGCCGCCGCGGCCGGGCGTCGCGATCAGGCGCACGATGCCGGAGCCGTCGCGCGCGAAGATCGAGGCGATGCGCGTCTCCCGCAGGAACTCGGAGACCGAGACCTCGGTGTGCGTCGCGGTCGACGCCGGGATCAGCTGCTCGTAGTTCGGGAACGTGCCCTGGATCAGCTGCGCGACGAGCTTCGCGTGGCCGAGGTCGAACTGCACCTGCGTCGCGGCCGCGTTGAACGTCATCGCGACGACGCCCTCGCTCGCCTCCTGCAGCAGCCGCCCGAGCTCGCCGAGCGCCCGCGCCGGCACGATCACCGCGCGCTCCTCGGCCTCGTCGTCGAGCACCATCGTGTGCACCGAGAGCCGGAAGCCGTCGGCGGCGGCGAGCCGCAGCTCCTTGCCCTTCATCGCGAAGTGCACGCCGGTGAGCACCGGGCGCGAGTCGTCGGTGGCGGCGGAGAACACGGTCTGGTTGATGGCGGTGCGCAGGCGGTCGGCCTCCATGCGCACCGTGCGGTCCTCGGCGACCGGCGGGATCGGCGGGAAGTCGTCGGGGTCCATGCCGCCGACCGACGCGGTGTTGCGCGCGCAGGTGAGGTTCACCTGGCGCGAGCGCTCGGCGAGCTTCATCTCAATCTGCTCGCGCGGCAGGGTCGCGACGAAGTCGGACAGCAGGCGCGAGGGCATGGTGATGGCGCCGGGCTCCTCGATGGAGGCGGGGATGCGATAGGTGATGGCGATGGTCTCGGCGTCGGTGGCGGAGAGCGTGATGTGCTCGCCGGTGGCCTCGAGCAGGACGTGCTGGGTGATGGGGAGGGTGGAACGGGCGGGGATGGCACGCGCCACGGCCTGGAGGCCGCGGTGGAGATCCGCCTGGGCACAGGTAAGGCGCATGGCGAGGCCGGCTCCCGCTGATCAACCGCTCAAGTAACTACGCAATTAACGCGGCGTCAGTATACGTTCCGGTAGCCGCTCCGGGCAATGCGCGCAAGGCCCGTGGAACTACGGGTGCGTGCGCCTAGCCCGCGGCGGCGCACAGCGGGCGTGCCGCCCGCTGCTGGGTCGGCAGGCGTGGTGGCCGCGCCAGGCGGGCCGCCCCGGGCGGTGGCCACCACGCCCGCGCCAGCCGCCGGTGGCACACCGGCGGTGCGCCGGCGGGCACAGCGGGCGGTGTTGGCGCTGCACGGCCCGCCGGCGGCACACAGCGGGCGGTGTTGGCGCGACCCGGCCACCGGCGGCGCACAGCGGGCGTGCCGCCCGCTGCTGGGTCGGCAGGCGTGGTGGCCACGCCAGGCGGGCCGCCCCGGGCGGTGGCCACCGGGCCAGCGCCAGCCGCCGGTGGCACACCGGCGGTGCGCCGGCGCGCACAGCGGGCGGTGTTGGCCCTGCACGGCCCGCCGGCGGCGCACAGCGGGCGGTGTTGGCGCTGCACGGCCCGCCAGCGGCGCGCAGCGGCCGGTGTTGGCACAGCCCGCCCCGCGGCGGCGCGCAGCGGCCGGTGTTGGCGCTGCCCGGCCCGCGGCGGCGCACAGCGGGCGTGCCGCCCGCTGCTGGGTGGCGGGCGTGGCGGCCACGCCAGGCGCGCCCCCCGGGCGTTGGCCACGGTGCCCGCGCCAGCCGCCGGTGGCGCCGGCGGTGCGCCGGCGGGGCCGTCAGCCGCCCGGCTCCGGCACCGGCGTCAGATCCGCCCGCGGCCGCGTCCGCACCAGCCCCACCGCCGGCAGCACGATCAGCGCCCCGATCGCGAGCGCGGCGGGCACGCCGACGACCCCTACCACCCCCGCAAATACCACCCCGATCACCGTCTGCCCCACCGAGTTCGCCTGGTTCACGCTCGATAGCACCGTCGCGCGCGTGCGCGGGTCGAGCCCGCGGTTCACCCACATCGCGAAGAAGGGGTACTGCGCGGCCATCGTCGACTGGCTGACGGCGATCAGCGCGACGGCGACGCCGGCGACGGGCGAGAACGCGAACGCGAGCGGCGCGAGGCAGGCGGCGACGTAGATCGACGCGAGCACGCGCGCGGCGGAGGCGCGCGTCCCGTCGCCCGCGGCGCGGCGCCCGGCGGCGATCACGCCGAACGCGGCGAGCTGGCTGGCGACGGCGATCGCGCCGAACAGCAGCGTCTCGTTCACGCCATGCGGCACGCCGACGCCGTCGACGAGGTGGAAGCCCCAGAGGCGGTCGAAGACCTCGGACGACGCGCCGAACAGCAGCGCGATCGCCATCGCGGCGCGCACCATCGGGCGGCGGCGCGCCTCGCCGAGCCCGGCGGTGGCGACGCGCCGCAGCGCGCCGAACCGCGAGGCGGCCGAGTCGGCGTGCGACGGCCGCCAGCCGGCCTCGGTCATCGTGCACGCGAGGAACACCGCGAGCGCGACGCTCCCCGCGCCGCCGGCGACGAACGGCACGCGCCCGTCGACGAGCCCGAGCGCGGCGCCGGTGAGCACCCCGGCCACGACCGCGGCCTGCCGCCACTGCGCGGCCGGCGCGTAGGTGCGGGCTGCCGTCTCCTCGCCGATCTCGTCGGCGAGCCAGGCGTCGACGGCGCCGCTCGTGAACGTGAAGCCGAAGCCCCAGATGAACTGGCCGGCGAGCACGCCCTCGAACGACGGGAACAGCCCCATCACCGCCCACCCAGCGCCGGCGACGGCGGTGCCGGCGACGACGGAGAGGCGGCGGCTCACCGCGTCGGCGAGGACGCCGGTCGGGATCTCGAACGCGACGACGGTGCCCTCGAGCACGGCGCCGACGACGATCGCCTCGGTGGGCGTCAGGTGCGCGTCGCGCACGACGTAAAGCGCGTAGAGCGCGAACGCCGTCCACATGCAGTAGCCGTTCGCGATGGCGCGGAAGCGATAGAGCAGGTCGGGCCGCAGCGCGCGGCCGGGCAGCAGCGTGGGCTGCCGGTGGAACCAGGGCGAGTGTGACACGGGTGTCCCTTGCGACGGGCCGGGCGTCGCGCGCGCACGCCGACGCCACCGGCGGGCCGGTGTGGCCTCACGGCGTCGCGCGCGGGACGGGTTCCGCTACGCGCGAGCGGCGGAGGCGGAAGCGAGGGTCGTGGTTGCCGTCACGGCACACCCCTTCGGTTCCGTCTGCGGGACGCGGGGATTGTAACTGCGCAGCGCGGACTCGCGCCCGCTCCGGCGCGCGGCAGGCTTCAGGCCTGCCGTGTGCAGTGGCCACCTATGGCACCGTGAGGTGGCCACCTCTGCCCGGTGGAGGACTCACGATCCACGGCAGTCAGCATGCCCGGGGGGCCGATGAACGTCACCCAAAGCGGCGGCAGATATGCCGCCGACAGGACGCGGACGCAGTCCGCGGCTGACGCCGCGCTTCTGTCGGCGGCATATCTGCCGCCGCTTTGACTCCGACGAGCCACCAAGTCTGCCGCCCGCCGTGCCCTCCTCCCACCTACGCGCGAAACGCCTTCGCCGCCGCCTCCACCGTCCGGTCCACCGCCGCCTCGTCGTGCGCGAGCGAGACGAACCACCCCTCGTACTGGCTCGGCGGCAGGTGCACGCCGCCGTCGAGCATCGCGGCGTGGAAGCGCGCGAACCGCTTCGTGTCCGCCTCGCGCGCCTCGTCGTAGTTCGACGGCAGCGCCGAGCGGAAGAACGGCGTGAGCACCGACCCCGCGCGCGACACCGACACCTCCACGCCCGCATCCTTCGCCGCCTCGACGAGCCCGGCCTCGAGCCGCGCGCCCAGCTCCTCGAGCCGCGCGTAGGCGCCCTCGTGCGCGCGCAGCGCGTCGAGCGTGGCGCGGCCGGCGGCCATCGCGAGCGGGTTCCCGGAGAGCGTGCCGGCCTGGTAGACGTCGCCGACCGGCGCCATGCGCTCCATCAGCGCGCGCGACCCGCCGTACGCGCCGACGGGCAGCCCGCCGCCGATCACCTTGCCGAGCGCGGTGAGGTCGGGCAGCACGCCGAGCCGCTCCTGCGCCCCGCCGTACGCGGCGCGGAAGCCCGAGATCACCTCGTCGAACAGCAGCAGCGCGCCGTCGGCGTCGCATACGCGGCGCAGCCCCTCGAGGAACCCGGGCGCGGGCGCGACCACCCCCATGTTGCCGGCGATCGGCTCGACGATGACGCACGCGATCTCGCCCGGCCGCGCGGCGAACACGGCCTCGACGGCGGCGAGGTCGTTGTACGGCGCGAGCAGCGTCTGCTCGGCGTACGCGGCCGGCACGCCGGGCGAGTCGGGCAGCGCGAGCGTGGCGACGCCGGAGCCGGCGGCGACGAGCAGGCCGTCGGCGTGGCCGTGGTAGCAGCCCTCGAACTTCAGCACGCGGTCGCGCCCGGTGGCGGCGCGCGCGAGCCGGATCGCGGTCATCGTCGCCTCGGTGCCCGACGAGACGAAGCGCACCATCTCGATCGACGGCACGGCGTCGACGACCCGCTCCGCGAGGTCGGCCTCAGCCTCGGTCGGCGCGCCGAACGACGTCCCGCGGCCGGCGGCGTCGCGAATCGCCTCGACCACGGCCGGGTGCGCGTGCCCGAGGATCAGCGGCCCGTACGAGCAGACGTAGTCGACGTACTCGTTGCCGTCGACGTCGGTGACGGTCGCCCCCTGCCCGCTCGCGATCACCACCGGCGCCCCGCCGACGCTGCGGTACGCGCGCACCGGCGAGTCGACGCCGCCCGGCAGCACGCGCGCCGAGCGCGCCATCACCTCGCGCGAGCGGTCGTGGGAGAGAGGCATGGGGGGACCTTTCTAGCTGGAGTAAACCGCGCGCTTCCGCACGCGCTCGACGCGCGGCCGTCGACATGCCGCGGCGGGGCGCCGTGCGCGCATGAACGTCACCCAAAGCGGCGGCAGATATGCCGCCGACAGAAGCGCGGCGCCAGCCGCGGACTGCGTCCGCGTCCTGTCGGCGGCATATCTGCCGCCGCTTTGACGTTCCGACGAGGACTCACGCCTGCCGCTCGCCGGGAACCCGCTCCCGCGCGCCCAGCACGTCGACCAGCTCCGCCAGCTGCGCCACCGTCACGTCCGGCCGCGCGACCTGCTCCGGGTACGCGTCCGTCTCGCCGCGTCGCACCCACGCGGTGCGCAGGCCGGCGTGGTGCGCGCCGTTCACGTCGGAGTAGGGCGAGTCGCCGACGTACAGCACCTCGTCCGGCTCGCACCCGAGCCGCGCGCAGATCGCGACGAACACCGCTCGGTGCGGCTTGTACGCGCGCAGCGACTCCGACGACTGGATCGCCGAGAACCGCAGCCGCCCGAGCGACAGTGCGCTCTGCAGGAAGTCCTCATCGGCGTTCGACAGCAGGCCGAGCCGCAGGCCGGCCGCGTCGATCGCCTCGAGCGTGGCGCGCGCGTCGGCGTACGGCTTCGCGTGCGAGAGCAGGTCGCGCAGCCGGTCGGCCGACGTCTCGCTGTCGCCGCGCACGCCGAACTGCGTGTACGCGAGGTCGAACTGCCGCCTCCAGATGGCGTGCGTCGACACCCACTCCGGCAGCGGCCCGTCGAGCATGCGCTCGCGGTTGCCCTCGTCGCCCTCGCGCGCCGTCGCCGCCCACGGGCTCGCCTTGCCGTACGAGCCGACCCACGCCTTGAAGAAGGCGTCGTTGTCCAGCTCGATGCCCTGGTCCGCGAGCAGCTCGTCGACGGCGAGGCGGAACTCGACGTTGTGGAAGTCGATGACGGTGCCGTAGCCGTCGAAGGCCACGGCGCGGATCGGCGACGGGTCGAAGGGGGCCGGAGTGGTCACGCGGCGGGTCGTGTTCCCGCCGGCTCACGCCGGCGCTCGCGCGCGCCGTCCCGGCGCGCCGACATCCCAAAGCGGCGGCAGACATGCCGCCGACAGAAGCGCGGCGCCAGCCGCGGACTGCGTCCGCGTCCTGTCGGCGGCATGTCTGCCGCCGCTTTGGCTTTCAGGCCAGCCACTGCGCCGCGTCCTTCGCGTGGTAGGTGATGGTCATGTCGGCGCCGGCGCGCGCGATGCTCGTGAGCGTCTCCAGCACGACGCGCTGCTCGTCGAGCCAGCCGCGCTCGACCGCAGCCTTCACCATCGCGTACTCGCCCGAGACGTTGTAGGCGCACAGCGGCATGTCGGTGCGCTCCCGCACGGCGCGGATCACGTCGAGGTAGGCGAGCGCGGGCTTCACCATCACGATGTCGGCCTGCTCCTCGATGTCGGCCTGCACCTCGCGCAGCGCCTCGCGCACGTTGGGCGGGTCCATCTGGTAGCCGCGCCGGTCGCCGAACTGCGGCGCGGAGTCGGCGGCCTCGCGGAACGGGCCGTAGTAGGCGGAGGCGTACTTCGCGCTGTAGGCCATGATCGGGGTCGACACGAGGCCGGCGTCGTCGAGCGCGTCGCGGATGGCGCGGACGCGGCCGTCCATCATGTCGCTGGGCGCGATGACGTCGGCGCCGGCCTCGGCGAGCGAGACCGACATGCGCGCGAGCAGCTCGAGCGACGGGTCGTTGTCGACGTCGCCGGTCGCGGTGAGCACGCCGCAGTGGCCGTGGTCGGTGTACTCGCAGAGGCAGACGTCGGCGACGACGGCGAGGTCGGGGTCGGCGTCCTTCAGCGCGCGCGCCGCCTGCTGGACGATGCCGTCGGCGGCGTAGGCCTCGCTGCCGGTCGCGTCCTTCGCCGCGGGCAGGCCGAACAGCAGCACCGCGCGCACGCCGAGCGCGCGCAGCTCGCCGGCCTCGCGCGCGAGCTGGTCGACCGAGAGGTGCGACTGGCCGGGCATCGACGCGATCGGGTCGCGGACGTCCGTGCCGTGCGTGACGAAGAGCGGGTAGATGAACTGCGCGGGGTCGAGCCGCGTCTCGCGGACGAGCCCGCGCAGCGCCTCGGTGCGGCGCGTGCGGCGGGTGCGGGTGAACGAGGTGCGGCGGGTGGTGATCACCATGGGTGTGCTCCTGGCTGCTGACCGTGGGCGGCCTGCCGGCCGCCACCTGTCGGCGGCATATCTGCCGCCGCTGTGGGCGCGGCAGGCTTGAAGCCTGCCGCGGCCGCGGGCCGGTTATCTCCGCGAGTGTAGGTACCCGCGCAGCGCCGCCACCAGCCCGGGGATGCTGTGCTCCTCCGCGACCACCTGCGGCGGCAGCCCCAGCGCCGCGGCCGTCTCCGCCACCACCGGCCCGATGCACGCGACGACGGCCCCGCGCAGCGGGGAGAGGTCGCCGTCGAGCAGCGTCGCGAGGTTCTTCACGGTCGACGACGACGTGAACGTGACGACGTCGATCTCGCCGCGCCGCACCTGCTCCAGCACCTCCGCCGGCGCGGCGGCGGGCGGCGCGGCGAGGTAGAGCGTCAGCTCGTCGACCCTCGCGCCGGCGGCGCGCAGGCCGTCGGGCAGCACGTCGCGGCCGCCCTCGGCGCGGGGGAGCAGGACGTTCGCGCCGGCGAGCGTCGTGCCGGCGACGCGGCCGCGGTCGCCGGCGTGGCCGCCGTGGCCGTGGCGGCGCATCGCGTCGACCACCGCCTCGCCGACGGCCTCCTCCGGCACGAGGTCGGCGCGGATGCCGCGCCGCGCGAGCGCGTCGGCGGTGCCGCGGCCGATCGCGCAGACCTCGGCGCTGGCGAGTGAGCGCGCATCGGCGCCGCGCGACCACAGCTCGTCGAGGAAGACGTCGACGGCGTTCGCCGACGTGAAGACCGTCCAGCGGTACTGCCGCAGCTCGAGCCGCGACATCGCGCGGCCGAGCCCGTCGGCGTCGACGCGGCGCTCGAGCTCGAGCGCGGGGAGCAGCACGGGGTGCGCGCCCTCGAGGCGCAGCAGGTCGGCGAGCGCGGAGGCCTGCGCGCGCGTGCGCGTGACGAGCACGCGCTTGCCGGCGAGCGGGGCCAGCCGCGCCGGCGCGAGCTGCGCCTGCAGTCCCGCGACGTCGCCGACGACGAACAGCGCCGGCGCGCCGATGCCGGCGGCGCGGGCGTCGTCGGCGATGCGCGCGAGCGTCGACGTCAGCACGCGCTGCGCCGGCGTCGACGCCTCCTGCACGAGCGCGGCGGGCGTGTCGGCGGGCCGCCCGCCGGCGACGAGCGCCGACGCGATGCCGTCGAGCCGGCCGACGCCCATCAGGATCACGAGCGTGTCGGCGGCGGTGGCGAGCCGCTCCCAGTGCACCTGCGCCGCGGGCTTCGTCGGGTCCTCGTGGCCGGTGACGACGGCGAACGACGTCGCGACGCCGCGGTGCGTGACGGGGATGCCGCCGAGCGCGAGCCCGCCGATGGCGGAGGTCACGCCGGGCACGACCGTGCACGGCACGCCCGCGTCGGCGAGCGCCATCGCCTCCTCGCCGCCGCGGCCGAAGACGTACGGGTCGCCGCCCTTCAGCCGCACGACGCGCCTGCCCGCGCGGCCGTGCTCCACGAGCGCGGCGTTGATCTCGTCCTGCGTCATCGTGTGATCGCCCGCCGCCTTGCCGACGTCGATCCGCTCCGCGCCGGCCGGCACCTCGTCGAGCAGCGCGTGCGGGGCGAGGCGGTCGAACAGCACGACCTCGGCCTGCCGCAGCGCGGCGAGCCCGGTCGCGGTGATCAGCCCCGGGTCGCCGGGGCCGGCGCCGACGAGCCACACGTGGCCGAGTGGCGCCTCGCTCACGTCGCCGGCCCTCCGCGCTCGCGCCGGGCGAGCAGCCGCTCGCCCAGCTCGCGGCCGAGCGTCGCGGCGTCGCGGAGCGGCCCCGACGCGTCGCCGAAGAGCGGCGCTTCCGATGGCTCCTCCCCGCCGAGCATCGCGCGCAGCAGGACGCGGTCGCCCTCGACGCGCCCGTACGCGCCGACCGGCAGGTCGCACCCCGAGCCGAGCGCGGCAAGGAACGCGCGCTCGGCGGTGACGGCGGCGCGCGTCGGCGCGTGGTCGACGGCGGCGAGCGCGGCGCGCGTGGCGTCGTCGTCGGCGCGGCACTCCAGCGCGATCACGCCCTGGCCGGGCGCGGGGAGGAACTCCAGCGCGTCGAAGATCTCCGTCGCGTCGTCCATGCGACCGAGCCGCACGAGCCCGGCGGCGGCGAGGATCGTGCCGTCGTACTCGCCGTCGGCGACCTTGCGCAGGCGCGTGTCGACGTTGCCGCGGATGTCGACGATCTCGGAGATCGGGACGCATCGCGCGCAGCAGCCCCGCGCGCCGCCGCGAGCTGGTGCCGACGCGCGCGCCGGCCGGCAGCTCCGCGAGCCGCCGGCCGCCGGAGCCGACGAAGACGTCGCGCGGGTCGCCGCGCTCGATCAGCGCGGCCAGCTCGAGGCCCGGCACCGGCTCCGACGGCACGTCCTTCAGCGAGTGCACCGCGACGTCGGCGCGGCCGTCGAGCAGCGCCTCCTCGACCGCGACGACGAACACGCCGCGCCCGCCGAGCACCGTGAGCGGCGTCGCCCGGTCGCGGTCGCCCTCGGTGGTGACCTCCACGGTCTCGGTCTCGAGGTCGGGCAGCGCCTCGCGCAGGCGCGCGACGGCCATCGACGTCTGCGCGAGCGCCAGTCGCGAGGCGCGCGTGGCGAGCCGCAGGCGGAGGCGCGACGGCGCGGGTTGCGTGTCGCTCACCGCGCGGGGTCGTCGCGGTCGTCGCGACGCGTGGCGGCGTCATCGAGCCCGAAGAGGCGGCGCGTGGCCTCGACGTAGACGTCGCGGTCGCCGCGCTCGCGCAGCGCCGTGATCGGGTCGTGCAGGATCTGCTTCACGACGGCCTTGCTCAGCGCGTCGAACAGCTCCTCGACGTGCGCGCGGTCGCCGTCCTCGACCCGCAGCCGGCGCAGCGTCTTCGCGACCTCCGCGCGGCGCAGCGCCTCGGCGCGATCGGTCAGCGCGCTGATGGTCGGGATCACCTGCAGCTGCTCCCACCACTCGAGGAAGTGGCCGGTCTCGACGTCGACCAGCTCGCGCACGCGGCCGACCTCGCCCTCGCGGCGCGCGGCGTTGGTGTCGGCGATCGCCTGCAGGTCGTCGAGGTCCTGGTAGGTGACGCCGGGCAGGCCGCGCACCGCAGGATTGAAGTCGCGCGGGACGCCGATGTCGACGATCAGCAGCGGCACGGCGCCCTCGCGGCGGGCGAGCGCCGCGCGCAGGGCGTCGGCGTCGACGAGCGTCTCGGGCGCGCCGGTGGACGCGAGCACGACGTGCGCGGAGGCGAGCGCGTCGCCCAGCCGCTCGAACGGCAGCGCCGCGCCGCCGAGCTCGGCGGCGAGCGACTCCGCGCGCTCGAGGGTGCGGTTCACGACGACGACGTCGCGCACGCCCTGCTCGACGAGCGACTGCGCCGAGAGCCGCCCGGCCTCGCCGGCGCCGATCACGAGCACGGTCGCGGCCTCGAGGCGCGGGAAGAGCGCGCGCGCCTGCTGCACGGCGATCGACGAGACGGACAGCGCGTGCCGCCCGATCTCGGTCTCGGCGCGTGCGCGGCGGCCGGTGCGGATGGCGGTGTGGAAAAGGCGCGACAGCAGCGCGTCGTCGGCACCGGCGGCGACGGTCGCCGAGAACGCGGCGCGCACCTGCCCGAGGATCTCGGTCTCGCCGATCACCATCGAGTCGATGCCGGAGGCGACGCCGTAGAGGTGGCGCACGGCGTCCGGCCCGTAGCGGATCTGGAAGTGGCCGTCGACGTCCTCGTCGTCGGCCCCGAACTCGTCGGCGAGGAAGCCGACGACGTCGTCGCGCTCGAACTCGCCGGCGAGGTAGAGCTCGAAGCGGTTGCAGGTGGAGAGCAGCGACCCGGCGCCGAAGCGGCGGCGGACGCGGGCGAGCACGTCCGGGACGCGCTCGGCGGGGATGGTGAGGCGCTCGCGCACCTCGAGGGGTGCGCTGCGGTGGGAGATGCCGGCCTGGGTGATCACGAGGCTACCGCCGGGGTGGTCGCGGGCCGGGGGTCGCCCCCCGGCGCCACGCTCGGGCACGCGCCGCGGCGCACCGCGGGCATGCGCCCGCGGCTGGCGCGGGCCGGGGCGCGGCGCACCGCGGGCATGCGCCCGCGGCTGGCGCGGGCCGGGGCAGTTACGGGGACGGCGCCAGCAGCGGGCGTGACGCCCGCTGTGCGCCGGGTTCCGGGCGCCGACGGGGTCGGTCGGCGCGTGCCGGCGGCTCCGGTCACGAACGCACCTCGCTCTCGCGCCACCACGGCGCGGGCTGCAGCGGCGCGGCAATCCCCAGGCGCTCGCGCAGCAGCGCCTGCGCCTGCTCCCGCGCCCCCTGCGCGAGCAGCGACAGCAGCTCGCCGTCGATCGCCGCCTGCCAGGCGTCGGGGTGGATGCGGTTGGGGCACGCGTCGCACAACAGCGGCGGCGGCGTGCGCGTGCGCGTGCACTCGGCGGCGCAGGCGCGGTCGCGCGTGCGCACCTCGCGCCGCACCTCCGCGAGCAAGTCGCCCAGCGCGACGACCTCGTCGGAGAGGAATGCGTCGAGCCGCTCGCGCAGCCAGCGCGCCATCGCGGGGCTGCTGCCGCCGGTGGAGGCGGCGATCGCGATCTCGCCGCGACGCACGAGCGACGGCAGGATGAAGTCGCAGTTCGCGACGTCGTCGGCGGCGTTGACGAGGATGCCGCGCCCGCGCGCCTCGTCGGCGACGCGGCGGTTTACCGCACCGTCGTCGGTCGCGACCATCACCAGCTCGAAGCCCTCGGTGTCGCCGTCCTGGAACGCGCGATCGCGCAGCCGCGCCCGGCCGTCGTCGACGAACGCCTGCACCGCGGGGATGCGCTCGGGCGCGACCACGGTGACGTCGGCGCCGGCGTCGACGAGCTTGCCGATCTTCTCGAGCGCGACGTGCCCGCCGCCGACGAGCAGCACGGGCTTGCGCTCCACCTGCAGGAAGATCGGGTAGTAGGCCATCGCGTCCGTTCCGTGGGTCCGGCGCGGAGGGACCGCCCGGCTCGATGCTGGCGGCCCGGCCGCCTAGTGGCTCTCGTATGCGTTGCTGACGCCGAGCAGCACGCGGTCGGCCAGCCCGGCGATCTCCTCGCGCGCCCGCGCCGCGTCCTCGGGCGACATCCGCTTGCGGTCGGCGAGCTGCTTCGCGGTCTCGTCGAGCGAGCGCCGGAAGAACGTGAACGCCTGCATCGCCTGCACGAGCGGCATGTCGCGGCCGCGCAGCTGCCGGCCGTACTCCTCGCCGATGCCGCCGACCTCCTCTTCGAGGTCGGCCCGCCGGCCGCGGCGCGCGATGTAGTCGTCGACGATCTCCACCAGCCGCCGGCCGAGCGGGCGCAACATGTCGCGCTGATCGGCCTCGAGCTGCTGGTACCAGCCGTTGTCCTTGTCGGCGCCCTGCAGCTGGCGGTGGATCCGCGAGACCGCGGCGCTCTTCAGCTCCTGGTCGGGCGCGGTGCGGCCCTCGGTCATCGCCTGCAGATCGCTCTCCGCGAAGCGGCGGTGCCCGCCGGGGGTGCGGAAGCAGCGAATCTGACCCGCGTCGGCCCAGCGCCGCACCGTCGACTCGTTGACGCCGAGGATGTTGCAGGCACGCGCGAGGTTCACCCAGCGCGTCTGCGCGTGGGCCCCGTTGGCGCTGCTGCCATTGCTGCCGTTGAGCTTCGAGGTCATGGACGAGCCCTCCCGGGAGCGGAACGCGCGATCCCCGAGCGGTCGACCGGACGGTGGTGGGTGTCCGGCAAATCTGTGCAAACCGCTCGATCCGGTGAGAGCATTTCGAATGCTACCTATGTCGCGCCAGAGCGGCAATCCCGAGGCGCTCACGAACGTGCCGGCGCGGCGAGCCCGATCTGCGCGAGCAGGCCGGCGGAGTCGACGCGGCGGCACGTGAACATTGGGGTGTCGAAGAGCGTGTAGGACGACGACTCGGAGTCGCGCAGCTCGCGCACGAGCGCGAGGAACTCGCCCGGGTCGTTGCCCTCGAAGGCGACGACGAACTCCTGGTCGTCGAGGCCGTACGAGTACGTCGTGTTGATCTTGATGCCGTGGTAGCGGTGGCCGATCGCGATGTGCTCGTCCATGATCCGCTGCCGCTCGGCCTGCGGGAGCGTGTACCAGGCACGCGTCTTCGCCATCGGGTAGACGAAGAGGTAGTCGTCCCGGCCGCCGTCGGAGCGCAGGCGGTCGCGGCCGCCGATGCCCTCGTGCAACTCGTTGGTGTACTGCGAGCGCATGGTCATGGAGAGGAACGAGTGCGAGCGCTCGAGCGCCCAGCCGAGGTCGCTCGCGAGCAGCTCGGCGTGCCAGTCCATGATCACCGCGAGGTCGTCGTGGACCTGCCACACGAGGAAGTCGCTGTCGGCGCGGGTGCCGACGGTGGAGTAGGCGCGCGTGAGCATGCGCTGCGCGGAGCGGTCGAGGGCGGCGCGCAGCTCGCGCCCGAGGGCGGCGCGCTCGTCGGCGGGGGCGGCGCGGACGGCGTCGGCGACGCGGTAGAAGGAGAACTTCACGTTCTGAACGCCGCGCATGACGGGCCGCGGGGCGCCGCCCGTGGAGGCAGGGTGCGGGTGGTGGGCGCCGGCGCCGGCGTGCGGGTGCGCCGGGGCGTGCGCGCCGTTCGTCGCGGCGGCGGGGGCGGCGGGAGCCTGCTTCGCCGCGGGCTTCGCGACCTTCGGCTTCGCGGCTTTCGGCTTCGCGGCCTTCGCCTTCGGCCCGGCCCTGTGCTTGTCGGCGGGCTTCGGCCTGGCGGCGGCCGGGGCGGGCCGTGGTTGAGTCGGAAGGCCGGGAGGCCTTCCGCTCGCCGTCGCGGCCGGCTTCGGCTTCGCCGCGGATGCGCGACGCTTGCGCTCGCTCGTCATCGCAGTCCGTGCTCCTTCGCCGCCGCCTCGCACAACGACTCCCACTGCTCGTACTCGGGAATGAAGTACGGGAGGCGGATTTTCTTGAACTCGGTGCTCGAGTAGAGGACGCGGTAGTCGGTGATGCCGGTCTCCGCCGAGATCGCCGCGGCGGTCTCCTCGACGCCGGCGACCTTCGGGTGGTGCAGCATCGAGAACACGCTGTACGGCCAGTCGGGGTACGTCGGGCGCTGGTAGCAGTGCGAGACGTTGCGGTAGCCGGCGACGAACGGGCCGAACTCGGCGATGCGCTCGGGCGGCACGTTCCACACGGCCATGCCGTTCGCGCGGAAGCCGGCGGTGCGGTGGTTGAGGATGGCGGCGAAGCGGCGGAGGAAGCCCTTTGCCTGCATCTCGCGGCCGTGCGCGAAGACGCGCTCGAGGTCCCAGCCGAGCGCGGCGGCGACGGGCGCGTACGGCTCCTCGACGGCGGCGAGGTCGCCCTGGGTGGCGCAGATGTACGCGACGTCCTCGTCGCTCAGCGTGTGCTGCTGCGCCTCGATGCGGCGCTCCTCCGTGTACTCGGGCTCGCCGCGCGCGTCGAGCGCGCGCGTGCCGGAGAGGTCGAGGTTCACGGCGATCTTGAAGAGGCGGAGCGTCGGCATCGGGCGCGTCGACTCGGCGCCGGAGAGCTCGTGGAGTCGCTGGATCACGGCGTCCAGGTCGTGGCCCGGCGGCATGGCGACCGTGAACCACATGTTGAAGTCGTGGTTGCGGCGGTAGTTGTGCGACACGCCGGGGTGCGCGTTGATGACGGCCGCCGCGGCCTTCAGCCGCTCGGGCTCGACGTGCATCGCGACGAGCGCGGACGAGTACCCGAGCGCCTTCGTGTCGTAGATCGCGCAGACCTGGCGGACGACGCCGGCGGCGCGCGCCTCGCGGAAGCGCGCGAGCGTCTCGGCCTCGTCGATGCCGAGCTGCTCGCCGAGCACGCGGAACGGCCGCGCGTCGAGCGGGAAGCCCTCCTGCACGAGGTCGAGCAGCCGGCGGCTGGTCTCGTCGAACTGGGGCGTCTTGCCGCTCTCGCTCCCGGCGGTCGCGGTGCGTGCCTCGGTCGTCGTCATCCGGCCCTCGATCCGTTCTTCGTCGTTCGCGCCGGCGCTCGCCGGCGTTCGCCTCTGGGCGCGCGGCAGGCGTCAGGCCTGCCGTGCGCAGTGGTCACCTCGCGTCGCGCGAGGTGGCCACCTCTTCCCGGTGGAGCCGCCGCGCTGCACACGGCAGGCCTGAAGCCCGCCGCGCGCCCTCGGCCTGGGCGGCCCAGGCCGAGTCGGCGGGCACGCGCCCGCCGCTGCCGCGCTAACGCGCGGCCACGCCCGCCTCCTGCTCGCGCGGGAGGCCGTAGTTCGCGTCGTACAGCTCGCGGATGCGCGCGGCCTGCGCGTCCGTGATGTCCGGCACGTCGGCCGCGCCGACGAACTCGTCAATCTGCGCCAGGTCGTAGATGTTCGGCAGCGCGCTCACGACCTCGGGCTCGCGCAGCACGTAGCGCAGCGCGGCCTGCCCGAGCGTGCAGCGGTTCTCGTCGGTGACGAACTGCAGCTGCTCGATCTTCTTCACGCCGTTCACCAGCCACGCGCGCGGCCGGTGGCGGCGGTGGTCGTTCTCCGCGAAGACGGTGTCGGCGGTGTAGTGGCCCTCCAGCATGCCCGACGAGTGCGGCACGCGGACGAGCAGCGAGCGACCGGTGCGGCGCGCGACCTCGATCAGCTCGTGGCCGGGCTCCAGCTCGAGCGCGTTGTAGATCATGTGCACGATCTCGACGGGCAGGTGCTCCATCGAGTAGACGCCCTCGTCGCGCCAGCCGATCGCCGGTCCCAGCGCGACGCCCACCGACCGGATCTTGCCGGCGGCCTTCGCGCGGTCGACGAACGTCCAGACGTCGTCGTTGAGCAGGTGCTCCATCCGCACGTTGTGCAGCTGGTAGATGTCGATGCGGTCGGTGCCGAGGCGGCGCAGCGAGCTCTCGAGCGCGCGCTCCATGAACGCCGGCTCGAAGCAGTGCGGCGCCTCCTGGTGGCCCTCGCGGCGGTCGCCGGCGGTGGACTCCCAGTCGTAGCCGAACTTCGTGCCGATCACGATGTCGTCGCGGTCGGCGCCGGGGAAGGCCTGCGCGAGGATGTTCTCGCCGCGGCCGTTCCCGTAGGTGTCGGCGGTGTCGAAGAACGTGACGCCGCGGTCGAATGCCTGCCGCAGCAGCGTCACCGCCTGCTGGTCCGAGTACTCGCCCCACCAGCCCGCGGTGACCGTCCAGACACCGAAGCCGGTCTCCGAGACTTCGATGTCCGTGCCCGCAACCGTCCGATATCGCACCCGCTGCTCCTTCCGCTGGCACGAGGGTGATGAGGTCCCGGGCATGGGGCAAGAGGCCCGGATCCGGAGGATCCTCACCTTTGACAGATTTTGGGAGGTTTATGCCAGATTTTGAATCGGCCGACTGAGAAACCTGTCAGCCGGACGTGGGAGATTCTACAAGGTTTTCAGTCGCGCGGTCCACGCGCGATGCCGCGCCGCACGGAGCCGTCGCCGAAGCGCTCGCGCACCGCGTCGAGGGCCTCGTCCAGCCGCTCGTCGCGCCGCGGGCCGCCGGGCGCGGCCGCGTCGCCGAGCTCGAGCTGGAGCACGTCCTCGGCGAGGTTGGTGACGCCGAGGCCGATCAGCCGCACCGGGCGCATGCCCTGCGTGCGCAGCAGCTCATCGAGCAGCGCCTCGCCGGCCTCGAGGATCGCGGGCGTGGCGAGCACGGGCCGGTCGAGCGTATGCGCGCGCGTCAGTGTGGTGAAGTCGTTCCAGCGCAGCTTGAGCGTGACGGTGCGGGCGCGCTTGCCCGACCGCCGCAGGTCGGCGCCGACGCGCTCGGCGTGGCGCGCGAGCACCCGGCGCAGCTCGGCGGGATCGGTGACGTCGATGCCGAAGGTCACCTCGCGCGAGATCGAGCGGTGCGGGCGGCCGCCGCCCTCCACGGGCGTGGGGTCGATGCCGCGGGCGCGGTCGTGCAGCATCGCGCCGGCCTGGCCGAACGACTGCGCGAGCCACCGCGGGTCGAGCGTGGCGGCCTGGCCGATCGTGCGCACACCGGCGACCGCGAGCGCCTCGCCGAGCTTCGGACCGACGAGCGGCAGGTCGCGGATCGGCAGCGGCGCGAGGAACGCGGCGTCGCCGCCGATCGGCACCTCGATCAGCCCGTCGGGCTTCGCCCGGTCGGAGCCGACCTTCGCCGTCGTGCGCGAGCCGGCGATGCACACGGAGACCGCCACGCCGAGCTCCTCGCGCACGCGGCGGCGGATCCCCTCGGCGATCGCGGCGGCGGCGCTGATGTTCGGTGCATGCGCGGGCACCGCGACGGGCCCATCGCCGAGGCCGGTGAGGTCCCCGTAGGCCTCGTCGATGCCGACCGACTCCACGATTGGCGACGCGTCCCGCAGCATGGCGTGGAACTTCCCGGAAACTTCCTGGTACGCGTCGAAGTGCGGCGGGACGATGATGGCCTGCGGGCAGAGGCGCATCGCCTGCACCATCGGCTGGGCGGAGTGGCAGCCGAACGTCCGCGCCTCGTACGACGCGGTCGCGACGACACCGCGGGCGCCGGGATGCCCGACGAGCACGGGCTTGCCGCGCAGCGACGGGTCGCGCACGCGCTCCACGGCGACGAAGAACGAGTCGAGATCGAAGTGCGCGATGCGACGCGCCAGCGCGGGCCCGGTGCTCACGGCTGACCCCCGCGATGGACGCTAGAACGTCCGTTCGCGTCCGTCAATGGTTCCCGGCCCGTCGCAAGCGGCGGCAGCATGCCGCCGATGCTCTCCGTCGCGGAAGCGGCGGAAACGGGGCGGGCTCGCGCCCGTCGTGGCATCGGCGGCATGCTGCCGCCGCTTGCGACGGAGCGTCCTTAGTGGCTCGGCGTCGCGTCCGCGCCGGCGGCCGGGGTGTGACCGTTCGCGCTCACCGGCACCGTGCCGTTCGCGCGCGGCGTCTGCGGCTCCTCGGGCGGGTTGAGATCCCCGCCCTCGTCCTCGTCGCCCGGGATGTAGCCCTGCAGCTCCTGCTCGGTGACGCGGTTCACCGCGTCCTCGGCGCTCTCGCCCTTGCGCATCCGCCGCGCGACCGCGACACCGGCGAGCACGACCAGCGACGACGAGATCGCCGCGCCGCCGGCGATGAACTTGTGGCGTCGCACGAGGTCCGGGAACCGGTCGAGCGCGCGATGCGCCAGCCGCACCGCGTCGCGGGCGGCCCGGTCCACGACCTCGCCGCCGCTCGCTTCCCGTACGTCGTCGGGCAACCAGCTCATGACACGTCCCCCGTCGGCGGCTCAACGAGATCGTCCACCGCCTGCAGCAGCAGCGCCATCTCGATCGCCGCGATCATCGCTTCCCGGCCCGAGTTCCGCACGTCGCCGCCGGCGCGCGCTTCCGCCTGTTCGACGGTGTCGGTCGTCACCACGCCGAAGGTGACGGGCATCCCGACCTGCAGCGCCACGTCCAGGATGCCGCGCGCCGCGCCGCCCGCCACGAAGTCGAAGTGCGACGTCTCGCCGCGGATGACGGCCCCCACGCAGGCGATGGCATCGTAGCGCCCCGTCTCCGCCAGGCGCTGCGCCGCGAGCGGCAGCTCGAACGCCCCGGGCACCCACGCGACGTCGATCTGCGCGTCGGGCACGCCCTGCTCGCGCGCTGCCCCGACGGCGCCGTCGCAGAGCCGCGTCACGATGCCGCCGCCGGTCTTGTCGAACCGCGACGCCACCACCGCGACCCGCAGGTCCGAGGCGTCGCGCGCGCCCTCGATCGCGTTCGGCACGCGCCGCCTACCCCAGCCCGGGCATGGGCTGCTCGAGGATGTGCCCCATCTTGTCGCGCTTCGCGGTGAGGTAGCGGATGTTGTGCGGGTTCGCCGCGATCTCGAGCGGCACGCGGTCGACCACCGTCAGGCCGTAGCCGTCGAGCCCGGCGCCGCGCAGCGCGCCCATCTCCGCGAGTTCCGAGATCTTCTGCGGGTTGTTCGTCATCAGCCGCATCTGGCGCACGCCGAGGTCGACCAGGATCTGCGCGCCGATGCCGTATTCGCGGCTCTCCGCGGGCAGGCCCAGCGCCTCGTTGGCCTCGAAGGTGTCGAGCCCCTCGTCCTCCTGGAGTCGGTACGCCTTCAGCTTGTTGTGCAGGCCGATGCCGCGGCCCTCCTGGTCCATGTAGACCAGGACGCCCTTGCCCTCCTCCGCGATGCGCTCCAGCGCCGCGTCCTTCTGCTCGCCGCAGTCGCAGCGCAGCGAGCCGAAGACGTCGCCGGTCAGGCACTGGTCGTGCACGCGCACGAGGGTCGGCTCGTCGGGCTCGATGTCGCCCATCACCAGCGCGACGTGCTCCTTCGTGTCGATCAGCGTGCGGAAGCCGATCGCGCGGAACTCGCCGAAGCGCGTCGGCAGCGTGGCCTCGCCGACGCGCTCGATCAGGCGCTCGTTGCTCATGCGGTAGCGGATGAGGTCGGCGACGGTGGCGATCTTGATGCGGTGCCGGCGCGCGAAGCGCTCGAGATCCGGCATGCGCGCCATCGTGCCGTCGTCCTTGATGATCTCGCAGACCACCGCGACCGGCTCGACACCGGCGAGGCGGCAGAGGTCGACCGACGCCTCGGTCTGGCCGGCGCGCACGAGCACACCGCCGTCCTTCGCGCGCAGCGGGAAGATGTGGCCGGGCCGCGTGAGGTCGCGCGGGCCGGCAGACGGGTCGGCGAGCACCTGCACGGTGCGCGCGCGGTCGGCGGCCGAGATGCCGGTGGTCACGCCCGTCGCGGCCTCGACGCTGATCGTGAACGCGGTGCCCAGCGGCGCGGTGTTGTGGTCGGTCATCGGCGGCAGGGCGAGGGCGTCGGCGCGCTCCTCGGTCATCGGGACGCAGATCAGCCCGCGCACGTGGCGGATCATGAAGTTGACGGTCTCGGGCGTGCAGAACTGCGCGGCGATCGTGAAGTCGCCCTCGTTCTCGCGGTCCTCGTCGTCGACCAGGATGATCGGCTGGCCGTCGCGGATCTCCGCGATGGCCTCCTCGATGCCGACCCGCAGCGACGCGCTCGCGCGCCGGGCCGTCGCCCGCGGCTTCGCCTTCGCCGTCTGCTTCGTCTCCCCCGCCACGAGGCCCTCCTCCCGCGCGTCGCCGCCGGCTAGTCGCCGGCCGTCTGCCGCGCCTCCAGCAGCTGATCGATGTAGCGCGCGAAGATGTCGGTCTCGAGGTTGATCTCGTCGCCGGGGCTCCGCCGCGTCAGGTTGGTGTGCTCCTGCGTGTACTGCACGAGCGAGACCGAGAACGACTCGGCGTCGCGCGCGGTCACGGTGAGCGAGACGCCGTCCACGCAGACGGGCCCCTTCAGCACGATGAAGCGCAGGTACTCGGGCGGGCACCGGAAGCGCGCGATCAGCGCATCGCCCTCGGGCGTCAGCGAGTCGAGCGTGCAGGTCGTCTCCACGACGCCGCGCACGATGTGGCCGGACAGCCGCGTGGCGCCGGTCACCGAGCGCTCGAGGTTCACCCAGTCGCCGGCCTGCACGTTGCGCAGGTTCGAGCGGCGGAAGGTCTCGGGCATGACGTCGAAGGTCATGCTGTCGGGGCCCATCGCACGCACGGTGAGGTCGACGCCGTTGACGGCGATGGAATCGCCGAGCCGCGAGTCTTCGAGGATGTCGCGGCAGGCGATCACGAGTTCGCCGCCCTCGCGGCGGCGGACGCTGCCGACTTCCTCGATGATGCCGGTGAACACAGGCGCTCCATGATGCTGCGCGCCGGGTCGGGTCGCGCGCCTCGGTGCTCAGTATCGCTCAATTTGCCCGCGACCGCGTGCGGGCCGGCCCCCGGCGGGCCGTGCAGGGACGAACGTCAAGCGGCGGCAGATATGCCGCCGACAGGACGCGGACGCCGTCCGCGGCTGACGCCGCGCTCCTGTCGGCGGCATATCTGCCGCCGCTTTGACTCGCCGGCGAGGCCTGAAGCCCACCGCGCGCCGGCCGTTCAGGGCCACACCGGCTCGCCGGAGATCAGCGTGTCGTCGCCGAGGCGCTCGACCGTGACGTCGCGCAGGCGCACCGCGTCGGCCATGCGGTCGGCGCCGCGGCCGGCGACCGCGGCGGGGGCATTCGCCGCGCCGATGATGAGCGGCGCGAGCACCGCGTGGACGCGGTCGACGAGGCGCGCGTCGAAGAGCGAGCCGAGCAGCACGCCCCCGCCCTCGAAGAGCGCGACGAGCGTGCCGCGGCGGCCGAGCTCGCGCAGCAGCGCCGCGAGGTCGACGTGCGGCGCGCCGTCGGCGCCGGGCGCGGCGGGCAGCGGGACCACCTCCGCGCCGCGCGCGACGAGCGCGTCGCGCCAGGCGGCGGGCGCGGTGTCGAGCGTCGCGACGAGCGTCGGCGCCGGGCCGGCGAGCACGGCGGCGTCCGCCGGCGTGCGGCCGCGCGAGTCGACGACGACGCGCAGCGGCTGGTGGACGCCCACGGCGACGGCGGTCGAGCGCTCGGCCTCGTGGCCGGGCGCGCGCGCGGTCAGCGACGGGTTGTCGGCGACGACGGTCCCCGAGCCGACGACGAGCGCGTCGAGCCGCCGCCGCTCGCGATGCACCCACGCGAGCGTCTGCGGGCCCGACACCCAGCGCGAGTCGCCCGACGCGGCGGCGATGCGCCCGTCGAGCGACGCGGCGTACTTCACGACGACGAGCGGCAGCCCGGTGCGGCGGTGCTTCAGGTAGCCGGCGAGCTGGCGCCGCACCTCGGCCGCGCCGTCGCCGACGGTCACCGCGACGCCCGCGGCCTCGAGCCGGGCGCGGCCGCCGCCGTCGACGCGCGGGTCGGGGTCGTCGATGGCGTAGTGCACGGCCGCGACGCCGGCGTCGACGAGCGCGTCGGCGCAGGGCGGCGTGCGCCCGAAGTGGGCGCACGGTTCGAGCGTGCAGTACACGGTCGCGCCGCGCGCGGCGTCCGGCCCGGCGTCGCGCAGCGCCATCACCTCGGCGTGCGCGCCCCCCGGCGGCTGCGTGCGCCCGCGACCGACGACGCGCCCGTCGCGCACGACGACGGCGCCCACCGGCGGATTCGGCGACGTCCAGCCGACGGCCTCCTCGGCCTCGGCGATCGCGAGGCGCATGTAGTCGGAGGGCGTGGCGGGCGGTGGGTCGGTGGTCATGGCGGGGACATTCTTATCCGATCCATGCGCGGCGCCCACAGCGGCGGCAGACATGCCGCCGACAGATGGCCGGCTTCCGCCGGCCCGCCGGTGTCGGCGGCATGTCTGCCGCCGCTGTGGGTCGGACGGCCGCCGGTCGGCGTCGCGCGGCCGCCGGTCAGCGTCGCGCGGCCGCCGGTCAGCGTCGCGCGGCCGCCGGTCAGCGTCGCGCGGCCGCCGGTCGGCGTCGCGCGGTTCACGGTCGGCGTCGCGCGGTTCACGGTCGGCGTCGCGTGGCCACGGCAGGCCTGGGGCCCGCCGCGCGCCGAAGCGCCGCGCCCGCCCCTACCCGGTGGGCAGCGCCATGCGGCGCGACGGGACGTACGGCGCGAACTGGCGCGGCAGCGCGCGATCGACCTCCTGGCGCTGGTAGTGCGACGGGACGGCCGACTCGCCGTAGAGGTGCTCCGGCTCGGCGGCCATGCGCTCGAACGCGAGCCGCGCGATCGGCTGCTCGTCCTCGAGCATGAACGGCACGTCGTGCGCGCGGACCTCGAGCACGGCGCGCGTGCCGGCGGAGCCGTCGCGGCGGTGGCCGAAGCCCGGGTCGAAGAAGCCGGCGTAGTGCGTGCGCAGCTCGCCGTTCGTCGGGTCGTACGCCACCATCTCGGACGCCAGGCCGGGCGGCACGCGGACGTAGTCGTGCGAGATCAGCAGGTAGAACTGCTCGGGCTCGAGGACGAGCCGGCCGTGGTCGTCGGCGAACACCATCTCCCAGAAGTCGTTCGCGGCGAGCGTGCCGCTGACGCCGAGGTCGAGCAGGCCGCTGTCCCGCCGCGCGCGCCAGCCGACGTGCGAGCCGGGGTCGAGGCTGACGCGCACGAAGAGGCCGTCGCCGGTGATCAGCGGGTCGGCGGTCTTGGCGCGCGGCTCGGGGCCGGGCGTGAAGAGCAGGCCCTCCTTCGCGTGCAGGCGGCGCAGCTCGGGCGCGCGCACGGCCGCCTCGCCGCGGCTCAGCCGCAGCTGCGCGAGGCGCAGGCCGGCGCGCACCGCGACCGTGAACGAGTTCGAGTAGACCTCGAGCCACAGGCCGCCGTGATAGCCGGGGCGGATCTCGTCGAACTGCGCGCCGTGATCGGTGATCACGCGGGTGAAGAGGTCGACGCGGCCGGTCGACGAGCGCGGGTTCGTGCGGCCGCGAACGTCGTCGGGCAGGGCGAGCGACTCGACGAGCGGGATGAGGTAGGGCCGGCCGCGCTCGAGCACGGCGCCGCCGGACGCCGTGAGGTTCACGGGCGCGCCCATCTGGAGGTCGCGGAGGCGCTCCTCGACGGTCGACCCGGCGCCGGGCAGGAAGCTGCTGCGCAGGCGGTAGGCGCGCTTGCCGAGGCGCAGGTCGAGGCTCGCCGGCTGGAGCTGCTCATCGGCGACGGGGAGGTCGACGGGGATCGCGATCTCGCCGCGCGCCACGCATGCGAGGAGCATCTCGGTCGAGAAGACGCCCGGGCGCGGGTCGCGGCCGTTCGCGGAGGCGGCGGGGCGGCGCGGGCTCATGCGGTGGCTTTCGCTCGACGCGGGGAGGCGGTGGGCGAGGCGGGGCCGGCCTCGCGGCCAGCCTAAGGGAGCGGCCCACGGGCCGCTACGGGCGGCGGGCGCAGAGGCGGGCGGGCGCCCCCGGCCGCCACGCAAACCGCCGTCCCCCGCGAAGGGGACGGCGGATTGCGCGGGCGAGGGCGGGGTCGCCCGCGGGCTGCGCGTGCGCGGCTACTGGATGGCGTACACCACCGACACCGTCACCGTGAGCTTCGTCTCGCCCGGCTGCACCGGGGTCGACGCACCCGCTGCGTCGCGCGCGGGCGCGGCGGCGGCGTACGGGATGGGCTGCGGCATCGACGACGACTCGGAGATCGACGTCGGCGCCCCGAGCTGCACGCCGGCCGCGTCGGCGAGCGTCTGCGCGTGCTCCTTCGCGTTCTTCAGCGCCTGGTCGCGCGCGTCCTTCAGGTACTGGTCGGGGTTGTCGACCGTGAACGCGACGTTGTTCACGCGCACGTCGTTGCCGCCGGCCTGCGCCGCGTCGTCGAGCACCGCGGGCACGCTGTCGAGCTTGCGCACCTTGATCGTCACGAGGTTCGTGACCTGGTACCCGATGATCTCCTGGCCCTTGTCCTGCGTGTAGTTGTACTGGGGCTGGATCGAGAAGGACGTCGTCTGGATGTCCTTGTCGGCGACGCCCTGACCCTTCACGGCGTCGATCACCTTCTGCATCGACTGCGCCGCCTGGTCGCGCGCGTCGGCCACGGTCTTGGCGGTGACGCTCGTCCCGAGATCGATCACGGCGATGTCGGGCGTGACGTTGGCGGTCCCGGTGCCGCTCACCGCGATGCCCGTCTGGTTCGTGCTCGGCGGCTGCACCGTCACGCTGGTCTGCGGCTTGCAGGCCACGGCGCCCAGGGCGATCACCGCCACGAGGGCGGTCAGCCACCATGTCCGGCGGCCCCACCCGCGATTGATCTTCCCCATCGTCCCACTCCTCATCGGACTCGACCCCAGGTTGAGGTGGGACGAACCGGCGCGCGAGAGGCGCAGGTCCCGCGCCGCGGATGACCGCTCGACGCGGGTCCCGGCGCCCCGGCCGGGCTACGACCGCGCGCGGCGCACGATCCACTCGCCGGCCGACAGCGCCGCGAGCAGCACCGTCAGCGCGCCGAGCCCGACCGTGATCAGCCGCCGCTCGCCGTGGTCCGGCGACTGCGGCGACGCGACGTTGGCCGGCAGCGGCGCCTCGGTCGGCGCCTGCAGCGCCTGCGTGGCGCCGGCCGCGTCGTTCGCCGTGCCCGGCGTCGCCCGTGGCGCCAGCCCGGCGCGCGCCTCCGGACCGGCCGGCGTGGCCGTGGCCGCCTCGGGCGCCGTCGGCGCCGTCGACGCCGTCGACGCCGCGAGCGTCGCCGCTCGCGATGCCGAACCGGTCGGCGCGGCCGCCGGCGGCGTCGCGAGCTGCGGCGCCGGCGCGGCGAACGTGCGCATGCCCGGCGTCGCCGTCGCGGGCGCGGCCGCCTTCGACGCGGCGCCGAAGCCGCCCGCCGGCGCGCTGGTCACGGTCTCCGACCGCCCACCGCCCGGCAGCACGAGCGCGACGACGAACGCCGCGGCCACCGCCGCCGTCGCGACCCGGGTCGCCAGCTCGAGCCGCGGCATGCCGCGCCGTTGCACCGGCGGCGCCGTGAGCGCAAACGACCGCGGGGCTCGCACCGCGGCGAGCGACCGCAGCGCCACGCGCACCGCGCGCAGGTCCTCGAGCCGATCGCGGAGCTCGGCGTCGCCCGCCAGGGCGGCCTCGACCTCCGCTCGCTCGGACGGCGACAGCTCGTCGTCGAGGTACGCAGAGAGCTGCTCGGCGCGCGCCTCGTCGGGCGTCGCCGGCGGCTCCCCTGCCGCACCTCTTCCGAAGATCCGTCGCCATCCTCGCATCGGTCCCACCTACGTCTCCTGACGCTGGACGCGGGCGGGGAGTTCCCCGGCCTCTCGCAGGAGGTCGCGCAGCCGGCTGCGCGCGCGGCTCAGCCGCGACTTCACGGTGCCCACCGGCAGGCCGACGCTGGCCGCCGCCTCCTCGTACGCGAGGCCGTGCACGTCGACGAGCAGCACCACCTCGCGCCAGTCGTGCGGCAGGCGCTGCAGCGCCTCCTCGAGGGTGCGGCGCAGGTCGGACTGCTCGGCGCGCGCCTCGGGCGACGGGTCGGTGTCGGGCGGGTCGAGCGTGGGGCGATCGGGGTCGTCGCGGCCGTAGTCGAGCGAGAGCGCGGGGCGGCGGCCACGCCGGCGCAGCTCGTCGCGCGCCTGGTTCGCGACGATCGAGAACAGCCACGAGCGGAAGTTGCCGCCGCGGAACGTGTCGATGCGGCGGTAGGCGCGGATCAGCGCCTCCTGCGTCGCGTCCTCCGCGGCATCGCGGGAGCCGAGCATGCGCAGCGCGAGGCCGAACAGCGGGTCCTGGTAGCGCAGGACGAGCGCGTTGAACGCGGGCAGCTCGCCGGCCTGGGCGCGGCGCACGAGCGCGTCGACGTCGGGCTCGCCGGTGTAGGTCTCGGGCATCGGTTGATGGTACCGACGATGCCGCTTGTCCGAACCCGTTGACGCCGTGGACGCCCGCGCGCGGCGCGGCGGGGCGCTCGCCCCCCGTTGTTACCCTCGAATCAGAGGCACCTCCGCGAGACGCCGGCCGCGCCGCCGCCCCCCGAGAGGTGTCACATCCCGCCGGCCGGCGCCGCGATCCCGCGCGCCGACGGCACCAGGAGAGGAGTCAGAGATGGCTCGTTATCTCGTCGTTGCCTACGAGAGCGCCACGAGCCCGGAGCTGATGGACCAGCTCCGCACGATCAAGAAGGAAGACCCCGCCGCGCGGATGACGCTCGTCGTGCCCGAGGCGCCCGCCTCCCACACGTTCACGAGCGACATCGAGGAGGCCCGCAGGGACGCGTACGAGGCCGTGCGCGCGGCCGAGCGCATGTACCGCGAGGCCGACCTGCCGCTCGACGCCGCGCAGGTGGGCTCGGGCTCGCCGGTCGCGGCCGTGGAGGACGCGCTGCGCGAGCACCCGGACTTCGACGCGGTCGTGCTGTCCACGCCCCCGCCGGGGTCCGAGCGCTGGATCGACATGGACTTCCAGCAGCGCGTGGAGCGCACCACGAAGCTGCCGGTGATCTACGTCGAGGAGGGGCAACCGGTCGCCACGTCGGCGAACATCCCGCCGCCCCCGCCGCAGCCGGAGGCCGCGCCGCGCCCGGTGGTGCTGCCGCCGGAGCGCCGCGCGAACTGGGGGTGGATCGGCCTGCTGATGGTCGTCTACCTCTTCCTGATCGGCGGGCTCGCGCTGGGGGTGAGCAGCGGATTCTTCGTGCTCGACCTCGTCGCGATCTGCGTGTTCACGGTGATCGTGCTCGGGTTCTGGTTCACGGGCCGCTCGCGCGGCACGCGCGTGGAGTAGCGGCCCCGCCCGCGGCGCCGCCGTCGCAAGCGGCGGCAGACACGCCGCCGATGTGAGGCGGGCGTCCGCCCGCCACTCCGAGGGGCAGGCCATGGGCCTGCCCCTCGTCGCGTCGCCGGCCCGGTGACGGAGGCGGCGTCGCGGGCGGATGCCCGCGGGCGTATCGGCGGCATGTCTGCCGCCGCTTGCGACGGCGGCGCCGCGGGCGGATGCCCGCGGCAGGCGCGGCCGCGGGCGGGGCCCGCCGGCAGGCGCGGCCGCGCCGCGCCTGCTACCGTGTGGCGTCGTCCGGCGACGGCGCGAGAAGGAGGCGAGCGATGGCCGAGGCGATCCCCGGTCTGGTCGACGTCCAGGAGGGCGTCGTCTACGGGCGCGGCGGTGGGCGCGACCTGCGCTGCGACGTCTTCACCCCGCCCGGCGGGGTGCCGCGCGGCGCGACCGGCGTCGTGATCGTGCACGGCGGCGGCTGGCGCGAGGGCGACCGCTCGCAGCTGCGCGGCTACGGGATTCGCCTGGCGCGCACCGGCGTCGTGTGCGCGGCCATCGAGTACCGCCTGCTCCCGGAGTCGCCGTGGCCCGCGCAGATCCAGGACGTAAAGGCCGCGATCCGCTGGATGCGCGCGAACGCCGACGCGCTCGGCGTCGACCCCGACCGCATCGCCATCACCGGGAACTCCGCGGGCGGCCACCTCTCGCTGCTCGCGGCCGGCACGCCGGGGCTCGCGGCCTTCGAGGGCGACGGCGGGAACCCCGGCGTCTCCACCGCCGTGGCCGCGGCCGTCGCGTTCTACCCCGTGACAGACTTCGCCGGCCCCGGCAGCGCGACGTTCGACTTCCTCTTCGCGGGCCATGCCGACGCGACGACGGCCGCGCGCGAGGGCAGCCCGCTCACGCACGTCTCCGCGGAGTTCCCACCGGCGCTGCTGATCCACGGCACCGCCGATGCCGTCGTCCCCGACGCGCAGAGCACGTCGATGTACGACGCGCTGCGCGCGGCCGGCGTGCCGGTCGACATGCATCTCTTCGCGGACCAGCCGCACGGGTTCGACGCGGACCTGCGCTTCGTGCGCCAGTGCGCCGACCTGATGACGCTGTTCCTCGAGCGCTACGTCGGCGCGACCGCGCCGGCACCGGCCGTGCGCGGCTAGCGCGCGCCGCCGCGGTGCCGCTGGTCAACGGGCGCGAGCTGCTCGCCGCCGCGGAGCGCGGCGGCTACGCGGTGCCAGGCTTCAACGTGTCGAACGTCGAGCTGGCGCTGGGCGTGCTCGATGCGGCGGAGGCGCGGCTGGCGCCGATCTTCCTGCAGTTCAACCCAGGGAACCTCGCGCACATCGGCGGCATCGACGTCGCGGCGGCGCTCGGCCGACTGCTCGCCGCGCGCGCCCGCGTGCCGGTCGCGCTGCATCTGGATCACGGACCGGATCCTCGCGACGGTGCGCGCCGCGGCGGCCGCGGGGTTCACGTCGCTGATGTTCGACGGATCGACGACGCCGCTCGAGCGCAACCTCCGCGACACGCGCGCGGCGTACGTGGTCGCGCTGGAGGCGGGCGTCGCGCTGGAGGCGGAGCTCGGGCACGTGGGCGGGCGCGAGCCGGGCGTCGCGACGTCCGAGGCGGTGCTCACCGACCCCGTCGCGGCGCGGCGCTTCGTCGAGGAGACGCGCGTCGACTCGCTCGCCGTGTCCGTCGGCACGGCGCACGGGCTGGCCGGCGACGTGCGGCTGGACCTCGTGATGGAGTTGCGCGCGGCCACGCGCGGGCTGCCGCTGGTGCTGCACGGCGGCTCCGGCGTGCGCCGCGAGCAGCTGCGCGACGCGGTGCGCGCCGGCATCCGCAAGGTGAACATCTCGACGGAGATCCACGCCGCGTTCGCCCACGCGCTCCAGGAGGGCACCGGCCGCGACCCGCGACCCGCGCTGCGCGCCGGCCGGGCCGCCGTCGCCGAGGTGGCCGCCGACCGCATCGATCTGCTCGGCGCCGCGGGCCGAGCGTGAAGGTGCACGGAGTTGGTTCGAGCCCGGAGCGGCAGCGACGGGATCGCTCGCGCCCGGTGCCCGGTGCCGCGATCCCGTCGCTGCCGCTCCGGGCTCGAACCAACTCCCGGGCGCCCGCGATCCCGTCGCTGCCGCTCCGGGCTCGAACCGGCCTCCGGCGCGTAAACAGGCCGGGTGCATATACTCGACTGGATGCTCGAATCCACCCCGCAGCCCGACGCCGACGAGCCCGTCCCGTTGCTCCAACCCTTCCCCACACCCACGCACGCCGGCCTCGCCGACATCGACCCGTGGCTGCCCGCGCGGCGCTCGTGGGGGCAGGTGCTGTGGCCCTGGGGGCTCGCCCAGATCTCTGAGACGCTCGAGGTCATCGCGCTCGCGATCATCATGTTCGTCGCCGTGCGCTCGGTCGCCCAGAACTTCGTCGTCGACGGCGCGTCGATGCTGCCCTCGTTCCACAACGGCGAGCTGCTGATCGTGAACCGGCTCGCCTACCACACCTTTGACGTCTCCTGGGTGCCCGGCGTCGACAAGACCGACTGGCACCCCTTCGGCCAGCCGGAAATCGGCGACGTCGTCGTCTTCAAGTTCCCGCTCGACCAGTCGCGCGACTTCATCAAGCGGGTGATCGGGCTGCCGGGCGACACCGTCGACATCCATGGCGGGCACGTCTACGTGAACGGCAAGATGCTCAGCGAGCCGTACATCCTCGACTCGCCGTCATACACCTACGGGCCGGAGCAGGTGCCCGCGGGCGACCTGTTCGTGCTCGGGGACAACCGCAACAACTCATACGACTCGCACGCGTGGGGGATGGTCGACGAGCACCTCGTGATCGGCCGCGCCGACGTGCGCTACTGGCCGTTCGACAAGATCGGCATGATCACGCACGACCGGCCGTTCGGCCCCGCGACGTCGCAGGGCCAGGCGGGCGTCGCGGCGACGCCCGTCGCGGGCCTCAGCGTGGGGGTGCGCGCATCCCCGTAGACCCCGAGGTCATCGCAGCCCTGCAGTCGGCCGGCGCGTTCCTGGAGGGGCACTTCCAGCTGGCGTCCGGCCGCCACTCGGACCGCTACCTCGAGAAGTTCAACCTGCTGCAGTGGCCGCGCTACACCGAGCTGGTGTGCCGGAAGATGGCCGACGCGATGCGCTCGCTGCAGCCGCAGACGGTCGCCGGACCGACCACGGGCGGCATCCTCCTTGCCTACGAGATTGGCCGGCAGCTCGGCCTGCGCGGCATCTTCGCCGAACGCGACGACGCCGGCGGGCGCTCGTTCCAGCGCGACTTCCACCTGGCGCCCGGCGAGCGCGTGCTCGTGGTCGACGACGTGCTGACGTCGGGCGGCTCCGTGCGCGACACGCTCGACGCCGTGCGCGCGACCGGCGCGGAGCCGGTCGGCGTCGCGGTGGTGGTCGACCGCTCCGCTGGGCGCACCGACTTCGGCTTGCCGTTCTTCGCGGCGACCGAGGTCGACATGCAGAGCTGGGACGCCGAGGGCTGCCCGTTGTGCGCGCAGGGCGTGCCGCTCAAGATCACCTGACCGCACCCGCGATCACCCGGAGCTGAGCAGGCGCACGATGACCACCACTCCCGGCTCCTCGGCCCCGATCGCCCGCACGCGCGGCGAGCGGCTCAGCCGCGGGCTCGCGCTGCTGCGCGCGCTGGAGCGCGACGGCTCGCCGGCCGGGCGCGACTGCGCGGCGGAGCTCGCGGGGCTGCGCGCCCGCGGCGCGCACGTGCTCGCGGAGGCGGTGCGGCGGCCGGTCGCGATGCCCTACCTGGCGGGACTCGACGTCGGCGCGCGCATCACCTACGAGGGCCCGCCGCCGTACGAGCACGCGCTGGAGTACGTCGATGCCGCGGCGCAGCGCTTCTCGTGGGACGACCCGCGGGGCGTGTACGAGGCGGCGGCCGCGCAGCCCCCCGACCCGGAGATCGCCGGCTACCTCGCGGACCTGACGGCGTTCTGCCGCGTGCGCGGGCTCGGCGCGACGTGGGCGCCGCGCATGCTGGCGTTCGCCGCGACCCACGCGGCGGCCGACCCCGATGCCGATGCGGCCGCCGGCGAACACGCGCTCGACGCGCTCGCGCCGCGTGCGGCGGCGCTGGCCCGCGAGGCGTCGTGGACGGCGCGGCGGCTGCTGGACCCCCACGCCGACGCGGCCAGCATCGTGCGCGACCTCGGCGCCGGGGCGTCGGTCGAGGACGTGATCGCGGCCCTCCACGCGTTCGCGGAGGCGTGCTCGCTGCCGATCGTCGCGTAGACGGCACGCGCCGGCCGCGGCCGTTCGCCTCACACGCACTGGGAGTGGACGGCATCGGTCGGCGCGGATGACGCCCAGCCGGTAGCATCACCGCATGCGCACCTTCTTCACGCTCCTGCTCGCCGCCGTCGGCATCGCCTTCTTCCTTGCGGGCGACGTGCTGTGGCTGGTGCGACGGCGGCAGGGACGCATGCTGAGCCTGCGGTTCACCGGCGGACTGATCGTCGCGGGGATCGTGATCTTCTTCCTCGCCGTGCTGGTGCGGCCGGCGTAGGCCACGGCGGTTCGATCGGCAGCCTCCCGGCGGCCGCTCGAAGCACGCCACTCCCGTCACGCGGGCTGCTCAATCGGCGACGGCGAGCCCATGTTCGCGTCTGCGTCGGAGGCCGTCTGCCGCCCGCTAGATCGCGCCCGACTTTGCGAGCGCGGGCAGTTCCTCGGCCGGCACGCCGAGCAGGCCGGCGTACACCTCGTGGTTGTGCTCGCCGAGCAGCGGCGGGCGGCGCCGCATCCGCACCGGCGTCGCGGTGAAACGGTACGGGGCGCCGGGGTAGCGGACCGGCGCGGGGTGGCTGTGCACCTCGCCCTCCCACCAGAAGGCGCGGTCGTCCCAGTGCGGGTCGTCGAGGTTCTCCTCGGGCCGCCGCACCAGTCCCCACGGCAGGTGCAACGCCTGGCCGCGGCGGTACACCTCCTCCGCCGGCCGCGTCTCCACGAACTCGCCGATGGTCTCCGATACCATGCGCCGCAGCTCGGGGCGTGCGCGCGGGTCGACGTACAGCACCTCCGCGACCTCGGGCGCGCGCAGCCGGTCGGCGAGCGCCGGTGCGGTCTCGGCGATCCACGCGACGAGGGCGTCGAGGATGCGCTTCTCGCGCGGGATCCCGCCGCCCATCAGCAGGATGTACGCGCCGTCCGCGCACTGGTATTGCCAGCGCGCGGTCTCGTCGGGCGCGGCGTGGCGACCGGTCTGGCGCTGCACCACCTTGCGCAGGTACTCCCAGTTCGGGAACGAACCCTCGGTCGTGGCGCTCACCGACTCGTGCACCGAGACGTCGAGGAGCTGGCCGTGGCCGGTCTCCTCGCGCAGCCACAGCGCGGCGAGGATCGCGGAGACGGCGTACTCGTTCGACATCGCCATCGCATGCTCGCCGTCGGGGCGGACCGGCGGGAGGTCGTGGTCGTCGTAGCCCGTGCTCATCATCGGCCCGCCGAGCGCGAGTTGGACGAGGTCGGTCGCGGCCCAGTCGCGCCACGGCCCGGTGAGGCCGAAGGGCGTGATCGAGCACCACACGAGGTCGTCGCGGCCGGCGAAGGCGTCGCGGCCCGCGCCGAGCGCGTCGAGTGCGCCGGGGCCGCTGCTGTCGATCACGACCTCCGCCCAGCCGACCAGCCGCGCCCACAGGTCGCGCCCGCGCTCGCTCGCGACGTCGAGCGTGACCGCGCGCTTGCTTGTGTTGCGCGCGTGGAACGCGAGCGACGCGTTCGGGTCGGGCCGGTCGCCGACGAACGGCCCGGCGTGGCGCGAGCGCGCGCCGGCGGGCGGCTCGACGCGGATGACGTCGGCGCCGGCGTCGGCGAGCAGCTTGCCCGCGATCTCGCCGCCGTCGCCGATCTCGACGACATGCAGACCCTCGAGCGGTCCCGGCGGAGCGTCCGCCCCCGGCGCGGCCATCAGACCGCCGCCTCGCCCTGCAGCTCGGCGATCTCCTCGGGCGCGTAGTCGAGGAGCTGCGTCAGCACCTCGAACGTGTCCTCGCCGAGCAGCGGCGCGCCGCGCCACATCCGCCAGCGCGCGTCGGAGAACGCGATGGGCAGGCCGTCGAAGCGGTGCTCGCCCATCTCGGCGTGGGGCGCCCACCGGTAGAAGTCGCGCGCGCGCAGCTGCGGGTCGCGCTCCATCTTGTCGTCGGTGCGCTGGCAGAGGCCGGCCGGCACGCCGCGCGCCTGCAGCGCGTACATCAGGTCGGGCGCCTCGCGGTCGCGCGTGCGCTCGGTGAGCGCGGCGTCGAGCGCGTCCTCGTTCGCGACGCGTGCGTCGTTCGTCGCGAAGCGCGGGTCGCCGGCGAGCGCCGGCACGCCGAGCTCGTCGCACAGCGCGCGCCACTGCGCGTCGGTCTCGCCGACGATGGCCACCCAGCGGTCGGAGAGCGCGTCGTCGCGGCAGCGGTAGGCGCCGTGCGGCGCGACGGCGGGGGTGCGCGAGCGGTTGCCGGCCCGCACGTAGTCGCGACCGTTCACCTGGCGGTCGAGGATCGGCACGCCGCCGAGCACCATGCCGGTCTCGATCTGCGACATGTCGACGTACTGGCCCTCGCCGGTGCGACGGCGGTGCAGCAGCGCCATCAGGATCGCGATCGCGCCGTAGTAGCCGGCGGTGTGATCGAGGTACGAGAACCCCCACCCCGCGGGCGGCTGGTCGGGCATCCCGGACATCGCGGTCACGCCCGAGACGGCCTGCGCGGTGGGGCCCCACGTCACGTAGCTGTCGTCGCGCCCGAGGTGGCCGAAGCCCGACAGCGAGACGTAGATGATCGACGGGTTGAGCACGCGCAGGCGCTCCCAGCCGAGGCCCATGCGCTCGAACGCGCCGGCGCTGAAGTTCTCGATGACGACGTCGGATTTCGCGATCAGCCGCTCGACGACCTCGCGGCCCTTCGGGTGGTGGATGTTGGCCGTAATGCCGAGCTTGTTGCGGTTGAAGTTCGAGTAGAAGCCGCTGCCGTTAAGCGAGGGGTGCTCGGGGTCGGTCTGCAGCCCGAGGCGCATGGAGTCGAGGTAGGACTCGTTCTCGACCTTGATCACCTCGGCGCCGAGGTCCGCGAGGATGCGCGTCGCCTGCGGCCCCGCGACGATCCACGAGAAGTCGCAGACGCGGACGCCGGCGAGCGGGAGTGGCGGTTCGGCCTGCGGGGCGTCGGGGGGCATGGGCGTCTCCGCTGCGGGTGCGTGTCGCTGGCGCGGATGATAGCGGTCGCGGCAAGACGGCTCGGGTAGACTGCGGCACTCGCGCCGGCCGCGTGCGACTGGTCGAGCGGCAGCCGGCAGGGTGCCGATCCCGCCCAGCCGGCGCACCCGCCGCATGGCCCGCGCCGGGCCGGCATCGGGGCGGCCCCGTGGCGCCGTGGGGAGTGACGGGGACGGGGACGGATCGGCACCCTGCCTGGTGCCGCTCGACCGGGCCCGCGGGGTGGGACGGATCGGCACCCTGCCTGGTGCCGCTCGACCGGGCCCGCGGGGTGGGACGGATCGGCACCCTGCCTGGTGCCGCTCGAACCGGGTTCGCGGGGTGGGAGGGATCGGCCCCGGCCTGGTGCCGCTCGAGGTGCCGCTTGGAGGTGAACGTGACGCGATCGATCGGGGATTACCGGCTGTACGAGGCGATCCGGCGCCAGCCGGCCGAGCTCGAGCGACTGCTCGGTGCGGACGAGCCGGTGGCGGCGGCCGGGCGCCTGCTGTGGGAGGCGCGACGCGTCTTCGCCGTCGGCATCGGGACGTCGTCGAACGCGGCCGCGGTCGCGGCAGCGATGCTCGGCCGCGCGGGGCTCGACGCCCGTCCGTGGTCGTCGCACGACTTCGTCGCCTATCCGCCGGGGCTGACCGCCGACGACGCAGCGATCGTGTTCACGCACAGCGGCCGCAAGCAGTTCTCGAAGCGCGCGCTGGCGCTGCTCGCCGAGCGCGGGTGCGGCGTGGTGGTCGTGACGAGCACGGAGTCGGCGCTCACCGGCGCCGACCTGCCGGAAGGCGCGGTCGTGCTGCACACGGTCGCGCGCGACCCGTCGTCGATGTTCACGGTCTCGCACACGGCAGCGATGCTCGTGGCGGCGCGCGTCGCCGACGCGATCACGCACGAGTGCCTGGGACACCTCGATGTGGTGCCGGGCGCGGTGGCCGAGGCGCTGGACCGCGAGCCCGAGGTGGCGGCGCTGGCGCGCGACTGGCAGGGGGCGTCGGCGATCGTCGCGCTGGGTGCGGGGCCGCACGAGCCGAGCGCGCACGAGGCGCACATCAAGATCGCGGAGGCCGCGCGGCGCGCGGTGCGGTCGTACGCGGTCGAGCAGTTCCTCCACGGCCCGCAGGTGCAGGTCGCGGCGAGCGAGGCGTTCCTCGTGTTCGCCGGCGAGGGCCCGGGGCTGGAGCGCACGCGCCAGGCGGCGGCCTTCGCCCAGCGGCTGGGCTGCGACGTCGCGTGGGTGGCGCCGGTCGCCGCGCCCGAGGGCGCGCGGTGGCTGCGCGTCCCCGACGTCGGCGAGTGGCTCGCGCCGCTCGTGGAGGTCGTGCCGGCGCAGCTGCTGGCCGGCCACCTCGCCGCGCTCGCCGACGTGGACGGCGACGCGTTCCGCATGGACGACCCGGCGTTCAAGGCCGCCCGCGAGGCGCTGGAGCTGTAGTCAAGCGGCGGCAGCATGCCGCCGATGCCGTGCGTCGCGCGAGCGACGCCACGGGAGCCCCGCGGCGGGCTCGCGCCCTCCACGGCATCGGCGGCATGCTGCCGCCGCTTGCCACACACCGCGCGCGTCCCACGTACCATCCGGCACGTGAGGGAAGCGATTCAGATTCCCACCGACCGCGGCGACGTCGCCGCGCGCTTCGACCCGCCGCCGCCCGAGGGCGACTCCGCCGTCATCCTCGTCGGCGGCGCCGACGGCGGGTTCGACGGGCCGGCCGAGGCGCTCTACCCCGACCTCGCGGCCGATCTCGTCGCGGCCGGGCACGGCGCGCTGCGGCTCGACTTCCGCATCCACCGCTTCCCCAATGACGTCGACGAGGGCGTGCACGACGTCCGCGCGGGCATCGCGTACCTCGCCGACCGCGGCGTGGAGCGCATCGCGCTCGCCGGTCACTCGTTCGGCGGCGCGGTCGTGATCGACGCCGCGATCGGGGAGCCGCGCGTGGCGTGCGTCGCGACGCTGTCGACGCAGACGGCGGGCGCGCAGCGCGTCGCCGAGCTGGCGCCGACGCCGCTGCTGCTGATCCACGGCCTCGACGACACGCGCCTCTCGCCCGACTGCTCGCGCCTGCTGCACCGCATGGCGGGCGAGCCGAAGCGCCTCGTGCTGCTCGAGGGCGCGACGCATAGCCTGCGTCAGCGTCGCAAGGACGTGCGCGCGGAGCTGCTGCGGTGGTTCGGCGCGTACCTCCTCTGACGAGTTCCCGCGTCCCCCGAAAGGAGACCCGATGCTGTACGTCTCGATGCTGAGCTCGGACCGCGAGCGCGACCCCGAGCTGTGGGCGACGATTTGGCAGGCGAAAGCCCCCGACACCCTGAAGCTGCATGCCGCCTACAACCTCGGCGGCGACAAGCGGCTGTTCGTGTGGGAGGGCGAGTCGGCCGCCGACCTGCAGTTCATGGACCGCTTCAACGAGGTGGGCGTGCTCGAGACGCAGCCGGTCTTCGACCGCACCGAGGGCTGGCGCGACGCGTTCGCCGGGGACCTCGATCGCTTCGCGGACCGCATGGGGCCGCGGGCGAAGACGCCCGCCGGCGAGGCCGCGCTCGACCTCCGCCGCCGCGGCCTCGAGGCGCCGACCCCGCAGGCCGCCCGCCGGCTGGCCCGCGAGTGGATGGAGGAGCAGGAGTTCGTGGAGTGACGCCGGGCGGCGCGGACGTCGGCGTTCGCCCTGCTGCGCGGCGGGCCCTCATGCGCGCACCTGAGCGTGCGACGCCGCACCGCGATCGCCGCTCGCGACCGGCGTCGACACGCGTACTATCCGTATGTGGCGGGGCGGCGCTGCCGTCGGGTGTGCCACGGCATTCCGAGGAGGGTTGGAACATGGCACTCGACGGCAAGTGGAAGCTGACATTCAACACGCCGATGGGCGAGCAGTCCGCGATCGTGAACCTCGCGGTCGACGGCGACGCGCTCAAGGTGACGACCGAGGGCGGCCAGGGTGCCGGCGAGGTCCAGGGCGCGGTCGACGGCGACTCGTTCGCCTGGAAGAACACGGTCGCGGGGCCGATGGGCCCGCTGGAGCTGAGCTGGGCCGGCAAGGCCGAGGGCGAGGAGCTCGCCGGCCAGGTGCAGTTCGGTGCGTTCGGCAGCGGGAACTTCAAGGGCGTGCGCCAGTAGACGCCGGGCGCGCGGCGGGCCCGAGGCCCCGCGCGGACCCACAGCGGCGGCATATCTGCCGCCGACGTGTCGGCGGCATATCTGCCGCCGCTGTGGGGCGTGGCTTCCGCCGACAGGCCGGCCGCGCAGCAGCCGCCGCCGGATTAGGAGGGGCCCGTCCAATCGGACGGGCCCCTTCTTCGTGCCGGGAGCCGTTGCGCGCGCGGGCTAGCCGCGCGGCAGGCCAAGACCGCGCGTCGCGATCACGTTGCGCTGGATCTCCGAAGTGCCGCCGGCGATCGTCGACGACACGCTCGAGAGATACATCGTCGCCCAGCGGCCACGCATCGGCACGTAGTCCTTCGGGCCGTTGCGGACGTCGCCGTACTTGCCGAGGAGCTTCGTCGCGGTGCGGGCGATGCGCTGGTTGAACTCGGTCGAGAAGACCTTGGTCATCGAGGCCTCGTAGTTGGGGATGAGGCCGCGGGCCTGCATCGAGATCACGCGCTGTGACAGCGTCTTCGCAACGGCCGCCTCGATGTAGCGGTCGGCGAACTCGAGCCGCGGCGAGTCCGGGCCCTCGAGCCGCGCGATGCCGCTCTTCGCGTCGCGCTGCTCCGTCAGGTACGAGCGCAGCGAGTCGAGCATCTGGCGCTGGCCGATAGCGGAGCCAATCGACGACCGCTCGAAGTCGAGGTGCGTGGCGCCGACGTACCAGCCGCGGTTGATCTCGCCGACGGCGTTCTTCACCGGGACGCGGACGTCCTCGAAGAAGACCTCGTTGAAGCCTCGGGCGTCGCTCATCTGGACGAGCGGCCGGACCGAGATGCCCGGCTGGTTCATCGGGAAGAGCAGGTAGGTGATGCCGCGGTGCTTCGGGGCCTCGGGGTCGGTGCGGACGAGCGCGAAGATCATGTTCGCGAGGTGCGCGCCGGAGGTCCAGATCTTCTGGCCGTTGATCACGAAGTCGTCGCCGTCGCGCACGGCGCGGGTCTGCAGCGAGGCGAGGTCGGAGCCGGAGCCGGGCTCGGAGTAGCCCTGGCACCACCGGGTCTCCCCGCGCACCATCGGCGGGAGGAACTCCTTCTTCTGCTCGTCGGTGCCGTGGACCATGATCGTGGAGCCGACGTCCGGGACGCCGAGGCGCGGGGCCCGGGCCTCGGTGAACGTCTCGTTCATGATGAACTGCTCCATCGGGCTGAGGTTGGCGCCGCCGTACTCCTTCGGCCACGCGGGCGCGATCCAGCCCTTGTCGACGAGGGCGGCGCGCCAGATCTTGAGCGCGTCGGCGCGCGCCTTGGCGCGGTCGTCGCGTTCCTCGGTGCCGTCCTCCTCCATGAAGCCGCGGAACGCCGCCTCATCGCGGCTCGCGGTCAGGACGGGCGGCAGGTTCTTCTCGAGGAAGGTCTCGACCTGGGTGCGGAACTCGGCCTGGTCCGGGGTATCGGCGAAATCAACCAACGCGGTCCTCCATCCATACGTGCGACGGCCTCGGCTCTCGGCCGTCCGCAACGCGCGGAATTGTATGCGCGTGATGGGGCAAGTTTCCAGTGAACGTGAAGGTAGGGCTGCGAACGGATTCGCAGCGCTCCGCCTCGAGCGGCACCAGGGAGGGTGCCGATCCCTCCCGCGCGACTCGCGGACCGCGGGGTGAGACGGGCAAGGCGGCGAGCAGCGGAACGGCGCGCGCGCCGAGGGTGGCGGCGCGGCGCGCGTTCGGGACGAAGGCGGGCGCGGCCCGATGGTGGGCCGACCCGCTCCGAGGACACCGCCCGGCTCGGGAGGGATCGGCGCCCTGCCTGGTGCCGCTCGAACCGGCCGATCGCGGTCAGCGCCCCTGCCACTCCGGGGCGCGCTTCTCGCGGAACGCGGTCGGGCCCTCCTGCGCGTCCTCGGTCGCGCGGCCGACGCGGCGCATCGTCTCGCCGAACCGGATGGCCTCGGCGAAGGGCAGCTCCTGGCCGCGCCACGCGACCTCCTTCGTCGCGCGCACGGCGAGGGGCGCCGACTGCAGCAGCCGCGCCGCGAGCGCCCGCGCCTCGTCCATCAGCTGCTCGTGCGGGACGATCTTCCAGACGAGGCCCATCTCCTTCGCGCGCTCGGCGCTCACCCGCTCGCCGATCAGCAGCAGCTCCATCGCGTTCTGCCAGCCGACGCGGCGCGGCATGCGCACGGCGCCCTGGATGGTCGGGACGCCGATGCGCACCTCCGGGAAGCCGAACTCGGCGCGCTCGCTCGCGATCACGAAGTCGCAGGACGCGACGAGCGTGAGCGCGAAGCCGAGCGCATAGCCGTTCACCGCCGCGATCACCGGCTTCCAGATCTCCATGCCGGACTCGAGCGACGTCAGCGACGGCACCTCCCAGAAGGTGCCCGACTGCTGGACGGCCGGGTCGCGCAGGTCGGCGCCGGCGCTGAAGGCGCGGCCGGCGCCGGTGACGATGGCGACCCACGCCTCCTCGTCGTCGCGGAAGCGGGACCAGGCTGCGTTGAGGTCGGCGCGCAGCTCGGAGTTGATCGCGTTGAGGGCTTCGGGGCGGTTGTAGGTGATGGTGGCGACGCGACCGTCGCGCTCGTAGAGGACCGTGTCGCCCATGGAATGCGCCTCCGCTGCACCGTCGTGGTTCGGACGGGGCGGGAGCGTAGCACCGGGGCGCGACGGGCTACTCCGCCGGGGGCGGCTCGTCCTGCATGCTCGGCTCCGGCGGCGCGATCTCGTGCAGGCCGGCGCGCTGACCCCCGGTGGCGGCCATGGCGAACGAGGCGGCCGCCCACAGCAGGACGACGGCGGCGACGGCGAACGGAATCCAGTCGAGCATCGTGCGCTCCTCCGGGCGGTTCGGGACGGGGTCAGTCTGTTCGGCGAGCGGGCAAGGGACAAGTAGGAGGCGGGTCGCCGCTCGCGCTGCGGCGCGGGAGGGGTGTTCGGCCGGGAGAGCAGGTCACGCGACGTCCTGCGGCGCCGGTGGGCTCGCTCGCCAGAAACAGCGCGCTGACGCACCCTGCTCGCCGCGGGCGGCCGACACCAGCCGGCCGCGGATCCGGCCGGACGCCCTACCCGATGAACTGCTCGATCAGCTCCACCACGCGCCCCGGCTGCTCGAGCATCAGCTCGTGGCCGGCACCGGGGATCAGCTCGCAGCGCGCGCCCCTGATGCCCCGCGTGAAGTCGTCGGCATAGGACGGCGGGACGACGTGATCCTGCTCGCCCCATACGACGAGGGTCGGCGCGGAGATGCGGTGGATGCGCTTGCCGAGCCCGCGGTTCGGGATCGGCCAGAGGTACTTCGCGGCGGTGGCGAGCGTCTTCGTGCGCTCGACGTAGACCTCGATCAGCTCGCGGCCCTCCTGCGACTCGTGGCCGACCTGCGCGATGCGCGCGAGGCCGCGGTCGCCGGCGGACTGCGCCGCCGCGGAGTCGGGGTCGCTGAAGAACGCGGCCGCCATCTCGCGCGGCGTGCACGCGAAGAAGTCGAACGTCGGGCGGTCGAGGTGGAAGAAACCCATCGGCGCGAGCAGCACGAGCTTCGAGAAGCGCTTCGGCTGCGTCGCCGCAAGCTCGGCCGCGATCATGCCGCCGAGCGAGTGGCCCACCATCGGGACGCCGTCCAGGTCGAGCGCGTCGAGCAGGTCGAGGTACGAGTAGACGAGGTCGGACACGGTGTCGAGCTCATCCTGGCTGGCGTCGCCGTAGCCGGGGTGGCGCGGCGCGATCACGCGGTGGCTCCGCGCGAGCGCGTCGAGCGAGTCGTCCCAGTTGAGGCCGCTGATGCCGTGCAGGAAGAGCAGCGGCGGGCCGCTCCCTTCCTCGACGACGCTGACCTGGAAGCGCCCGTTCGCGACGTCGACCTGGCGTTCGCTCATGACTTGTGCCCCCTGAACGTTTGCATCGTGTGGGCGGGCGAAAGCAGCGGGGGCCAGCCCCGCTGTTCGCCGTCGGTGGTGCGGCTAGGGCTTGACCGCCGCCTTTGCCTTCTTCGCCTTCGCCTTCGCCTTGCCGTTCGCACCCGCCTTCGCGGCGCCGTTCGCCTTCGCCGCGCCCGTGTACTTCGTGAACATCGGCTGCTGCTCGACGCGGCGCTTCTTCTCGAGCATGTGCGGCCACCACTGGTCGTCCCACTCCGAGAAGACCCCGCGCAGCTTCGGAACAACCTTCGTCGCGGTGCGCTTGATGTTCTCCATCGCGAGGTCGTGGGGCAGCGAGCCGATCTGGCAGAGCAGCATCAGGTGGCCGACGTTGAGGTCCTTCGCCACCGCCTCGAGCTGCTCGGCGACCTGCTTCGCGGTGCCGGCGATCACGTTGCCGCCCTCGCGCAGGTTGTCCCACGTCGGCGTCGGCGGGCGCTCGCCGAAACGGCCCGTCTGGGCGAGCAGGCCGGCGCGCAGCGTGTTCAGCGTGCGGTAGCCGGGCGCGTCGCCGAAGCCGGGATAGACGTGCAGCATCTTCTGGTAGAAGTACTCGACGTGCGGTGCGTACTTCTCGCGCAGCTCGTCCTCGCTGTCGCCGACGACCACCAGCTGCAGGAAGCCGGCGCGGTACGGGTTGCGGTCGACGCCCAGCTCGGCGGCCTTCGCCCAGAAGCCGTCCATCACCTGCTTGCCGCGCTTGAAGCCGGAGTAGGAGAGGTACGCGTAGTTGTAGTTCTTCTGCAGGCACCAGTCCCACGTCTCGATCGAGCCGGCGCCGGGGACCCAGATCGGCGGGTGCGGCTGCTGGATCGGGCGCGGCCAGATGTTCACGTAGCGCAGCTGGAAGAAGCGGCCGTCCCAGGCGAAGACGTCATCCTCGGTCCACGCCTTCACGATCAGGTCGGCGGCCTCGTAGTACTTGTCGCGCAGCTGCGCGGGGTTCGTGCCGTAGGCGTAGTTCGTGTCCATCGACGTGCCGGTCGGGAAGCCCGACACCATGCGCCCGCCGCTGATGCAGTCGAGCATCGCCATCTCCTCGGCGACGCGCGTGGGAGGGTTGTAGAGCGCGATGGAGTTGCCCATCACGATGATGGCGACGTCCTTCGTCCGGCGGGCGAGCGACGCGGCCATGATGTTCGGCGACGGCATGTAGCCGTAGGCGTTCTGGTGGTGCTCGTTCACGCAGATGCCGTCGAAGCCCATCGACGCGGCGTACTCGAGCTCGTCGAGCGTGTCGTTGTACATCTGGTGCGCCTTGACCGGGTCGAAGAGCTCGTGCGGCACGTCCACCCACACGCTGCGGTAGCGCTCCGGGAAGTCGTCCGGGAGGTCGCGGTAGGGGTGGAGGTGGAACATCTCGAGCTTCATCGTCGTGTCCTCTCAGCCCGGGGGGCGCCGGGCGGCTCTCTCGATGATGCGCGCCCCGCTCAAGGGGCCGGCGCGGCGCCCGCGCCGGGCGTCTCCCCCGCGGCGAAGACGGTGCGCAGCTGCTCGGCGACGGCCGCGACGGCGCGCGCGCCGGCGTCGAACACGTGGGCCGACGTGAAGAACGTGTGGATCTGGCCGTCGTAGTTCTCGTAGCGAACCGGGACGCCGGCGGCGCGGAGGCGGTCGGCGTAGGCGCGCCCCTCGTCGCGCAGCGGGTCGAACTCCGCGGTGAGGACGTGCGCCGACGGCAGTCCGGACAGGTCTGCGGCGCGCAGCGGCGAGATGATCGGTGCGGCGCGGTCGATGCCCCGCGGGGCGTACTGGTCCCAGAACCAGGTCATCAGCTCGGGGGTGAGCAGGTACTCGCGGTTCTCCGCGTACGACGCCGTGTCCATCGCGCAGTCGGTGACGGGGTAGACGAGCACCTGGTGCGCGATCGCCGGGCCGCCGCGGTCGCGCGCGAGCAGCGAGACGACGGCCGCGAGGTTGCCGCCGGCGCTCTCGCCGCCGACCGCGACGCGCGCGGGATCGCCGCCCAGCTCGGCGGCATGCGCGGCGACCCACTGGAGCGCCGCGTAGGCGTCCTCGGCCGCGGCCGGCGCGGGGTGCTCGGGGGCCAGGCGGTAGTCGACCGAGACCACCGCCGCCTCGGCGAGGAGGCAGAGGCGGCGGCAGGTCGCATCGATGGACTCGAGGTCGCCGATCACCCAGCCGCCGCCGTGGTACCAGACGAGGACGGGCAGGTCGGGCCGGTCGCCCGGGCGGTAGACGCGCACCGGGATCTCGCCGGCGGGACCGGGCACGGTGCGATTCTCGACGTGCGCGACATCGGGGCCGGGCGGCACGTTGGCCTGCCCGGCGCGGGACATCTCGCGAGCGGTCGCGGCCGGGAGGGTGTGCATCGGCGGGAGACCTGCCGACGCGAAGGTGTCGAGCAGCTTGCGGGCAACGGGGTCGAGGGGCATTGCGACTCCGTGGAACCGGGGGCGGTGGCGGCTCGGTTTCTAGCACATACGGAGTGCACGCGTCCAAATCGGGCGTACGGCAGGTCTCGGCTTCGCCGAAAGCCGAAGCGGCGGCAGATATGCCGCCGACAGAAGCGCGGCATCAGCCGCGCACTGCGTCCGCGTCCTGTCGGCGGCATGTCTGCCGCCGCTTGACGGTGGATCGCGATCCACGGCGGACCCGAGGCCTGCCGCGCGCCCGGAAACGCGATACAGTACGGATGTTCGGATGCGCGGGGGACACGTGACCGACGACGCCTCGATGCTCGACGCCCTGCACCCGGCGGTTCGCGAGTGGTTCCGCCGCCGCTTCGGCGCGCCTACCGACGCGCAGATCGCCGGGTGGCCGCACATCCTCGCGCGCCGCAACACGCTGCTGGCAGCGCCGACCGGGTCCGGCAAGACCTTGGCCGCGTTCCTCGTCGGCATCGACGCGCTCTTCCGCGCGGCGGAGCGCGGCGAGCTGGCCGACGAGACGTCCATCCTCTACGTCTCGCCGCTGAAGGCCCTGGGCAACGACATCCAGCGCAACCTCGAGGAGCCGCTCGCCGGCATCGCCGAGGTGGCCGCGGAGCTCGGGCTCGTCCCGCCGGCGATCAGGACCGGCGTGCGCACCGGCGACACGCCGCAGTCCGAGCGGCAGGCGATGGTCCGCCGCCCGCCCCACATCCTGATCACCACGCCGGAGTCGCTCTACCTGCTGCTCACCGCGGAACGCGGCCGCGAGACGCTGCGCCACGTTCGCACCGTGATCGTCGACGAGATCCACGCGCTCGCCCGCGACCGCCGCGGCAGCCACCTCGCGCTGTCGCTCGAGCGCCTCGAGCACATCGCGGCCGGCGCCCCGCCGGCCCGCATCGGCCTCTCCGCGACGCAGCGGCCGATCGAGGACATCGCGCGCTTCCTCGTCGGCGCGGACCGGCCGTGCGAGGTGGTCGACCTCGGCCACCAGCGCGACCTCGAGCTGCACGTCGAGGTGCCGCCGAGCGACCTCGAAGCGGTGCCGTCGAAGGAGCAGTTCGCCGACATCTACGACCGGCTCGCCCAGCTGGTCGCCGGCCACCGCACGACGCTGATCTTCGTGAACACGCGCGCGCTGTCCGAGCGCGTCGCGCACCACCTCGCGCTGCGGCTCGGCGAGGACATGGTCGCGAGCCACCACGGCTCGCTGTCGCGCGAGCGCCGCCTGCGCGTCGAGCAGCGGCTGAAGGCGGGCGACCTCAAGGCGCTCGTCGCGACCGCTTCGCTCGAGCTCGGCATCGACATCGGCGCGATCGACCTCGTCTGCCAGGTCGGCTCGCCGCGCGCGATCGCGACGTTCCTGCAGCGCATCGGCCGCTCCGGCCATGCGCTCGGCCTGCGCCCGCACGGCCGGCTGTTCCCGACGTCACGCGACGAGCTGATCGAGTGCGCGGCGCTCGTGCGCGCGGTGCGCGCCGGGCGGCTCGACCGCATCCAGCAGCCGGTCGCGCCGCTCGACGTCCTCGCGCAGCAGATCGTCGCCGAGGCGGCGTGCGAGGACTGGCGCGAGGACGACCTCTTCGCGCTCGCGCGACGCGCCGCGCCGTTCGCGTCGCTGGCGCGCGAGGACTTCGACGAGATCGTGCAGATGCTGGCGGACGGCCTGGGCGACGGCGCCGGTCGCGCGCCGGCGCTGATCCATCGCGACCGCATCAACGGCGTCGTCCGCGGCCGCCGCGGCGCGCGCCTCACCGCGATCACCAACGGCGGGACGATCCCCGAGATGGGCGACTACCGCGTCGTCGCCGAGCCGGAGGACGTCACCGTCGGCTCGGTGAACGAGGACTTCGCGATGGAGAGCCAGGCAGGCGACATCTTCCTGCTCGGCTCGACGTCGTGGCGCATCCAGCGCGTCGAGCAGTCGACGGTGCGCGTGACGAACGCGCAGGGTGCGCCGCCGACGATCCCGTTCTGGCTCGGCGAGGCGCCCGGGCGGACCGTGGAGCTGTCGGAGGAAGTCGGGCAGCTGCGGCGGGATATCGGCGCGGGGCTGGACGACAGGCAGTCTCTCCGCGAGCGATTGCAGGCCGAGTGCGCGCTCACGGAACTCGGCGCGCAGCAGATGATCGATTACGTGCGCGCGACGCGAGACGGACTCGGCGTCGTGCCGTCGGACACCGACGTCGTGTTCGAGCGCTTCTTCGACGACTCCGGCGGGATGCAGCTCGTCGTGCATGCGCCGTTCGGCATGCGCATCAACCGCGCATGGGGGCTCGCGCTGCGCAAGCGGTTCTGCGTCGCGTTCGACTTCGAGCTGCAGGCCGCGGCGAACGACAACGCGATCCTGCTCTCGGCCGGCCCGCAGCACTCGTGGCCGCTCGAAGAGGCATATCGAGTGGGTGACGTCGCGCAACGCCGAGCAGTCCGTGCAGCAGTCGGTGTTCTACGTGCCGCTGTGGCCGACGCGCTGGCGCTGGAACGCGACGCGCGCGCTGGCGGTGCCGCGGCAGCGCGGCGGGCGGCGCGTGCCGCCGTTCGTGCAGCGCATGCGCGCCGACGACCTGATGGCGGCGGTCTTCCCCGAGCAGGTCGGCTGCCAGGAGAACGTGACCGGCCCGCTCACGCTCCCCGATCACCCGCTGATGCACCAGACGATGCGCGACTGCCTCGTCGAGGCGATGGACGTGCCGGGGCTGGTCGACGTGCTGGAGCGGGTCGAGCGCGGCGATATCCGCTACCACGCGCGCGACACCGTCGAGCCGTCGCCGATGGCGCACGAGATCGTGACCGGGCGGCCGTACACGTACCTCGACGACGCGCCGATCGAGGAGCGCCGCACGCGCGCGGTCACGCTGCGCCGCACGCTCCCCGAGGACGCGCGCGACCTGGGCGCGCTCGACGCCGAGGCGATCGCGCGGGTGGCCGACGAGGCGTGGCCCGACCCGCGCGACGCCGAGGAGGTGCACGACGCGCTGCTCGGGCTCGTCGCGGTCGCCGAGCCGGTCGTCGCCGACTGGAGCGAGTGGCTCGACGCGCTCGCCGCCGACGGGCGCGCCGGCGTCTTCGAGCACGCGGGCGCGCGGCTGTGGTTCCCCGCCGAGCACCGGGACGTCGTGCGGCTGCTCTACCCCGACGCCGCGCTGCCGGCGCTCGCGCTGCCGGACGGCGTCGCGACGCGCGTCGAGCATCGCGAGGCCGCGCGCATGCTGCTGCTGCGCGGGCACGCCGAGGCGATCGGCGTCGCGACCGCGTCCGAGTTCGCCGCGCGCGCCGGTCTCGCCGTCGACGACGCGCGGCACGGTCTGACGATGCTCGAGGCCGGCGGTGATGTCCTGTCCGGGACGTTCACGCCGCCCGCCCCCGGCGAGCCGCAGGCGAAGCCTCTTCCAGCATCGGAGATGCCGCCCGAGACCGAATACTGCGACCGTCGCCTGCTCGCCCGCATCCACCGCTACACGCTCGAGCGGCTGCGCCGCGAGATCGACCCGGTCTCGCAGCAGGACTTCATGCGGTTCCTGCTGCGGTGGCAGCACCTCGAGCCCGGCCAGCAGCTGCACGGCCGCGGCGGGGTGCGCGAGGCGCTCGTGCGACTGCAGGGCTTCGAGGCGCCGGCCGGCGCGTGGGAGCCCGAGCTGATCGCGGCGCGCGTGCGCGACTACCAGCCGCCGTGGCTCGACGAGCTCTGCCTCGCCGGCGAGGTCGCGTGGGCGCGCCTCACGCCACGCCGCGCCGCGGCCGAGGGCGCGCGCGCCAGCACGACCGCCGCGACGCGCGCCACCCCGGTCACGCTCGCCGCGCGCGGCGACCTGCCGGCGCTGCTCGCGGCCGTGCGCGGCGGCCGCCCCGCGGCGGAGCCGCGAGCGGAAGCGGCTCGGAGGCCGCAGCGCCGCCGACCGCCGGCGCGGCCGGCGAGATCGACGCGCTGCTCGCCGAGCGCGGCGCACTCTTCTTCGACGAGATCGTGACCGCGACGCGCCGCCTGGCGAGCGACGTCGAGCAGGGGCTGCGCGAGCTGATCGCGGGCGGCTCGGTCGCCTCCGACGGCTTCCAGGGACTGCGCGAGATCGCCGGCGGAAGCGACGCCATGGGCGCCGGTCCGGCTCGGCGGCGCGCGCCGCGCGGCGGGAACTACCTGCGCGGCGGCATGTTCGCGGGTGGCGGACCACCCGGCCGCTGGTCGCTCGTCCGCGCACCCGAGGTCGACCCCGTCGGACGAATTCGACGAGCTCGCCGAGCACGCGCGCGATGCTGCTGCTGCGGCGCTACGGCGTCGTCTTCCGCGACCTTGCGCGACAGGAGAGCGTGGCGCTGCCGTGGCGCGAGGTGCTGCGCGCGATGCGCCGCATGGAAGCGCGCGGCACCGTGCGCGGCGGCCGGTTCGTGGGCGGGTTCGTCGGCGAGCAGTACGCGCTGCCCGAGGCGGTGACCATCCTGCGGCGCGTCCGCCGCGAGCCGCCCGCCGGCACGCGCGTCACGATCAGCGCCGTCGACCCCGCGAACCTCACCGGCATCGCGATCCACGGGCCGCGCGTTCCCGCGCAGCCGGGCAAGAGCATCGTCCTGATTGACGGCCTGCCGGAGGACGCGACCGCGAACCTGCGGTTCCGCGGTCCCGGCGGCCACTTCGCGCCGCCCGTGCCGGCGGGCGACTGACTCCTCGACCCGAACGGCCCCTGACTGCGCCACAGCGGCGGCAGACACGCCGCCGACAGATCGGCGGCGCCAGCCGCGGACTGCGTCCGCGCCCTGTCGGCGGCATGTCTGCCGCCGCTGTGGGATGTGGCCCCTACCCCGTCGCGGCGCGCACGCCGGCCAGCGCGACCGCGACGTCGCCGGCGCTGGCGTAGCGGCGCTCGGGGTCCTTCTCGAGCAGCCGCAACAGGATCTCCTCCACGCCCGGCGGCAGGTCCGTGACGACCTCGGACGGCGGGGGTATCGGGTCCGTGCGGTGGCGCATCGCGACCGCGAGCGGGTCGTCGCCGGGGAACGGCAGCCGGCCGGTGAAGAGCCGGTAGAGCACGACGCCCAGCGCGTAGAGGTCCGACCGCACCGACGCCGGCTCGCCGGCGACGAGCTCCGGCGCGAGGTAGTGCGCGGTGCCGAGGATCGACCCGGGCATCGTCAGCTCGGTCGCGTCCGACGCGCGGGCGATGCCGAAATCGACGAGCCGGATCGCGCCCGACGGCGTCACGATCAGGTTCTGCGGCTTCACGTCGCGATGCACGACGCCGCGCTCGTGGATGTACTCGAGCGCGTCGCAGATTCTGCGTCGCCCACGCCACCGACGTCGCCAGCGGTGGACGGCCCTCGCGGTCGAGCAGCGTCGCCAGGCTCTCGCCCTCGACGTACTCCATGACCAGGTAGGGGAGTTCGTCGGCCTCGTCCATGTCGTAGACGGCCGCGAGGTTGGGGTGGACGAGCGCGGCCAGCACGCGGCCTTCGCTGAGGAAGCGCTGCGCCTCGGGGCCGCCGGCGAGGTACGGGTGGAGCACCTTCACGGCGACCGGCCGGTCGAGCAGCCGGTCGCGCGCGAGCAGGATCGCGCCCATGCCGCCGGTCGCCATCGTGCGCTCGATCGCATAGCGGCCGGCGAGCACCGCGCCGGGACGGATGTCGGCGGCGTGGGCGGCGCTCGGCTCTTCGGCCGCCTCGCCGGCGGGATCGCCGTTCGGCGCGTCGCGGGGCTCGCGGGTCACGGTTTCCAGCCCGGTCCGAAGCCGTAGTCGATGTGGTTCCAGTCGGGGTGGCCCATCGCCGGCGAGTACGCGCCCAGCGCGTAGCCGTTGATCGTGATCTGCAGCGTCTTGCCGTGGTCCGTCCAGACCTCGACCCGCTGGGTCCCCTGCCACGAGCCGCCCTGGCCGGCGCGCAGCGTGCCGCTGTAGGCCTGCGCGCCGTCGACGGTGACGCGCACCACGGTGGGCTCCTGCGCGACGACGCTCACCGTCACCTTCCCGGCCGCCGGCGCCGGCGCGGTCGCGACGGCGCGCTGCGAGCCGCCGCTGCCGCCCGCGCCGCCGCCGTTGCCTTCGCCGCCGAGCGTGATCGCCGGCAGGGCCGGCACGTGCGCGCGCAGCGTGTCGCGTGCCGCGGGCGATACCGCGAGCAGGACCGCGCCGCCGAAGACGAGCGTCGCGAGCACGACGAGCAACGGGCGCACGCCGACGCGGGCGCCGCCGGCGTCCGCGCGACCCCGACGCGCGGGCGCGGCCCCGGGGAGCGCGAGGGTGGTGGTCGCGGTCGCGGCCGGCGCGGTGGGCTCGCCGCCGCGGAACGGGGGCGGCAGCAGACGGCGCCAGCCGCTCGCCCCGCCGCGCGCCTCGCGGCGCGCGCGTAGCGCGGACTCCGGCGGGCGCCGCAGCCGCACGGTCGGCGCTTCGGGCGTGGCGGCGGCCGCCGGGCGCGGCTGCGGCGCCGCCGCAGTCGCGGCGCCCGGCGCGACGTCCGCGGCCGGCTCGGCCGCGGCGCGCCCCTCCCAGCGCCCCAGCAGCACGCGCAGCTCCGAGACAAACGCCGGCAGCGCGCCGTCGTCCGCCGGCTGCGCTGCCGCGCGTTCGCGCCAGCGTGCGACGAGGCTGCGCGCCGCCCCGCGACCCGGGTCGAAACGGTCGGGCGCGCCCTCCGTCCGGCCGAGCAACTCCTCGAGCAGGTCGCACAGCAGCGACACCGCCGGCGTCGCCGCGGCATCTGGCTCCGCGCCGTTCGCGGCGGCGCCGCGCGGTGTCGCGGCGAACACGCCGAGCGGGTCGATGCGCACGCCCTCGGGGTCGAAGTGCAGGTAGCGCAGCGGCAGCTGCCGCGGCTCCAGACCCACGCGCCGCGCGTCCTGCAGCGCGGTCGCGACCTCGAGCGTGAGCGACACCGCCACGAGCGTCGGCAGCGAGCCGGCCTGCTGCTCGAGCGTCGCCTCGCCCGGCGACTGCAGCACGACCGCGAGCCGCGCCGGCGCGTCCGCGACGTCGAGCACCTTGAGGAAGAGCGGGTGCGCGAGCCGGCTGCAGCCACGCGCCAGCGCCAGCAGCGCCTCGCGCGCCGGCGGGTCGCGCCCCTCGACCGTCCACAGCACCACATGCCGGTCGAGCTTGCGGTCCGTGCCGCGGACGGCGCCGGGCGCGGGCGGCTCGTCGAGCGCGTACCGCTCCTCGACCGCGTGCGACCACGTCATCCGCGCCCTGCCCCGCCCATCGACACCCCTTCGCCCCCGGCCATGCCGGAGCGTAATCTCGCGTGCGACACTCAGATTGTACCGAGGCCCGTCGCGCCGACGAACCGCACCACCCCGGAGGAGCGTCCGCCGTTGTTGAATCGCGTCGAGCGCGCGCTGTCGGCGATCGTCGAGGGCAGTGTCGAGCGACTGTTCGCCGGGCGCATGCCGCCGGCGCGCGTGGCCCGGCGCCTGGAGGCGGCGATGGAGGACGCGATCCTCGTCGACGGCCACGAGCGCCTCGCGCCGCACTACTACCGCGTCGAGGTCGCGCCGCGGACGCTCGCGCGGATGACGGCCGACGTCGACGCCGTCGAGCAGCGCCTCGAGCGGCGCGTGGAGGAGGCGGCGGCCGAGCGCGGCGCGTCGCTGATCGAGCCGGCCACGGTGCACCTCGTGCCGAACGGCGCGCTGCCCGGCGGCGCGCTGCGCATCGCGGTGGGCTTCGCCGTGCCGGAAGCGGCCGACACGATCGCGGCCGGCGCGGCGTCCGCGGTGGGGCCGGGGACCGGGCCCGCGGCCGGGCGCACGCTCGTGATGGCGCCCGGCGCGCGGCCGGCCGGGCCGTGGCTCACGGTCGCGCGCGACGGCGCCGCCGACCTCGGCACACGCGCGGAGTTCCGCATCGGCCGCGGCGAGGATGCCGATCTCGTGCTCGACGACGCCGCGGTCTCGCGCCACCACGCGGCGATCCGCCGCGCCGGGAGCGGGCGCGTCGTCTTCGACCTCGACAGCGCGAACGGCGTGTACGTGAACGGGCGGCGCGCGCACTTCGCGCGGCTGCACGACGGCGACCGGCTCGCCATCGGCTCCACGGAGCTCACCTACCACGACGACTCGGAGCGCGTCCGTGGCCGGTAACCTCACGCCGGCCGAAGCCTGGTCGCTGGCCGTCTTCGCGATGCGCGTCGCGGTGGTGGCGGTGCTGTACCTGTTCCTGCTCACGGGGTTCACGACGCTGCGGCGCGAGCTGCGCGCCTCCGGCGCGATCGCGATCGCGGGGCGCGCCGCCGTGGGCGGGGCCGAGCAGCCGCGCGCGCCCGCCTGGCTCGAGGTGCTCGCCGGCGAGGGCGACGCCGACGAGCGCCCGCGCCATGTCCCCCTGGCCGCCGTCACCACGATCGGGCGCGACCCCGACTGCGGCGTGCACCTCGACGACCCGCGCGTGTCGACCCGCCACGCCCGCGTGCGCTGGCGCGACGGCACGTGGTGGATCGAGGACCTCGGCTCGACGAACGGCACGCGTGTCGAGGGCCGCCCGGTGCACGCGGCGGTCCCGCTGACGGCCGGCGCGCTGATCGACGTGGGGCCCGTGGGGCTGCGGCTCGTCGAGCGCGTCGCGCCGACGCCGCGGGCCGAAGACACGGCCGGGGGCTCGCTGTCGATACCGGCCGTCGAGCGCGACGCGTGACGGCGCTGCCGGCCGCCCGGCCGCCCCGGTCGCCCGCGGCGGTGCTGCTGCCCGCGCTGCTGCTCGTGCTCGGGCCGGCAGCGGTCGTCGTGAGCATGCGACACGGGGCGACGCCGCCGCGCACGCTCGTCGAGCTCGGCGCGCTCGGGCTGCTCGCGCTGCTGACGCCGGCGGTGCTGCGCGTGCTGGGGCGCGGCGCGGACTCGCTGCTGGTGGGCGCCGCATGGACGACGGTGGCGCTCGGCACCGTCAGCGTGGCGCGCGTGCGCCCGGACCTGCTCGAGCGGCAGATCATGTGGGCCGCGCTGGGGTGGGCCGCGTTCGTCGCGGTGATCGCGCTGCCGAGCGCCGTGCAACTGGCGCGCCGCTACAAGTACACGTGGCTGACGCTGTCGATCGCGCTGATGCTGCTCACGTTCGCGTTCGGCACCGGCCCCGGCGGGAGCGACGAGCGCCTGTGGCTCGCGTTCGGGCCGTTCACCTTTCAGCCGTCCGAGCTGCTGCGCATCATCTTCGTCGTCTTCCTGGCCGGGTACCTGACGTCGCGTCGCGAGCCGCTGACCGGCGCGGCGTGGCGGCTGGGTCCGCTCTCGATGCCGCCGCTCGAGGACCTGCTGCCGCTGGCGGCGATGGTCGCGCTGTCGCTGCTGATCGTGCTGTTCCAGCACGACATCGGGCCGGCGCTGCTGCTGTTCGCGACGTTCCTCGCGGTCCTCTACCTGGCGCTCGGGCGGTTCGACTACGTGGTGATCGGGGCGGTGCTGTTCGTCGTCCTGTCGTTCGCCGCGTACCACCTGTCCGGCCACGTGCACGAGCGCATCTCCGCGTGGCTCAACCCGTGGAACGACCCGCGGGGTCTCGGCTACCAGAGCCTGTCGGCGATCGGCGGGATGGCGTCGGGCGGCGTGATCGGCACGGGTCCGGGGTACGGCTTCCCCACGCTGGTGCCGGCCGCGCACACCGACTACCCGTTCGCGGTGATCGGCGAGGAGTGGGGGCTCGTCGGGGCGCTGGCCGTCGTGTTGCTGTACGCGCTGATGGTCAGCCGCGCCGCCATGCTCGTGATGCGACGGGCGCGCGATCCCTTCGCGCTGCTGCTCGGGGTGGGGCTCGCGGTCAGCCTCGGACTGCAGGCGCTGATCTCCATCGGCGGCGCGCTGCGCGTGCTCCCGCTCGCGGGGCTGACGACGCCGTTTCTCAGCTACGGCGGATCGTCGATGGTGATGAACTGGGCCGCGCTCGGGCTGATCGTGGCGACGGCGCGGCCGCGGGCGGCCGTCGACGAGGCAGGGGCGACGTGAGCCCGCTCGTCCGACGCAGCGTGCAGGCCGGGATCGTGCTCCTCGGCGGCTTCTTCGTGCTGGCGCTGGCGTCCGGCTACTGGCAGGTCGTGCGCGCCGACTCGCTCCGGCACGACGCAGTGGTGAACGGCGACCGCATCGCGCGCGAGGCGACGACCGGCGATCGCGGCCGGCTGCTCGACCGCGACGGCAACGTGCTCGCCGAGACCGTCACGGGGCCCGACGGCAAGCCGGCGCGGCACTACACCGACCCCGGCGCGGCGCAGGTCGTCGGCTACACGATCGCCGGCGTGGGTGCCGCCGGCGCCGAGGCGGCCGCCGCCGACCGGCTGGCGGGCCGCGCGCCGACCGACCTGATCGCGAGCCTGCAGAACCTCGTGCACTGGCCACACCACGGCGCCGACGTGCGGCTCACGCTCGACCCCGCGGTGCAGCGCGCGGCAGAGCAGGCGATGGGCGGCGCGCCGGGCGCGGCGGTCGCGATCGACCCGGTCAGCGGGCAGGTGCTGGCGATGGTCAGCAACCCCACGTTCAACCCGAACAACGTCGACGCCGCCGGCTGGCAGGCGCTGAGCGCGCAGCCGAACAGCCCGCTGCTCAACCGCGCGACCGAGGGGCTCTACACGCCGGGGTCGACGTTCAAGACCGTCACGCTCGCCGCGGCGCTGCAGGCCGGTCTGGTGAAGGCGTCGGACCCGGCGACCTGCCCCGAGAGCATCACGATCGACGGCCACACGATCACGAGCCACAACGAGCCGCCCGGCAAACACACGCAGACGGTCGCCGACGCCTACGCGTACTCGTGCAACACGTTCTTCGCGAAGCTCGGGGTCGAGCTCGGCGCCGACCGGCTCAAAGCGATGGCCGACGCGCTCGGCGTGAGCGACGCGGTGCCGTTCGACCTCACGACGTCGGCGGGGCAGGTCGGCGGGCCGGGGTTCCTGACGAGCGACTCGGCGATCGCGTCGACGGCCTTCGGGCAGGGCGAGCTGCTGGTGACGCCGCTCGAGCTCGCGCTGATCACGGCGGCCGCCGCGAACAACGGGCTGGTGCCGGTGCCGCGGCTGTTCATGGACGAGGCGCCGGCGACGTGGCGGCGCGGGATGTCCGCGGACACCGCCCACGCGCTGGCCGCGATCATGCAGCACAGCGTGGACGTGGGCTGGGCGAACACGGCGGCGATCCCGGGCGTGACCGTCGGGGGGAAGACCGGATCCGCGGAGGTCTTCGCGGGGCAGCCGACGCACGCGGTGTTCATCGCGTTCGCGCCGGTCGACCACCCGCGGATCGCGGTCGCGGTGCTGAAGGAGCGCGCGGGCGCGGGTTCGACGCAGGCCGGACCGGTGGCGCGCGCGATGATCGCGGCGCTGCTGCAGCGCTAGCCGGCGAGCGGGCCCGGACGCCCCCTCTTTCGCCCCGCGATGCCGCCCACAGCCCCACGCGGCGCCGGGCCACGGCCGCTACTCGACGATGCGAAAGACCGGGTGCGACGGCGCGATGCGCAGCAGCTCGGACTCGGGCGCGTCGGGGCCGACGCCGCCGAAGAACTGGCCGACCTCCCACGCCCAGGCGCGCAGGTAGGCGCGCAGGATCGGCGGCTTCTCCGCGTCGGTCACCTCCTCGACGCGGATCGTCTCGCGGCGCCGGCCGTGGCGGAGGCGGCCCTCGTGACTGACGCGAATGTTGCGCACCCACTGCGTGGTCCCGCGCGGGGCGACGAGGTAGCGGCGGCCCTCGAACGGCAGCGGGTTGACCGGCGTGCTGTGCCACTCGCCGGTCGTGCGCCCGCGCACCGAGAGGACACGCGATCCCTTCAGGCTGATGCCGAGCACGCCGGTGGCGAATGCGACCACGGGGTTGAAGACGTGCTGCGTGAAGAAGTTCGGGCGCTGGTAGTGGGGCGTGGTCATCGGCGGACCTCCCGGTGCGGCGAGATCGTATCCGCCGGCGAAGCCGGCTCGGCGATGCGAGTCGTGCGCCGGCCGCGGTACGGCGCCCCCGCCGGGCTCCCTGCGCCTATCCTCGCCGGCGGAGGAGGCTGCCATGAGCGACGACACCCTCACGCTGGCGGCGGTGCAGGCCGCGCCCTGCTTCTTCGACCGGGCGGCCTCGACCGAAAAGGCGGTGCGGCTGATCGCGGAGGCGGGCGCGCGCGGCGCCGACCTCGCGGCGTTCGGCGAGACGTGGCTGCCGGGCTACCCGTACTGGGCGAGCCATCCGTGGAGCCGACCGCAGACCGAGGCGCGCGCGGCGTACATCGACCAGGCGGTGCGCGTGCCCGGGCCCGAAACCGACGCGCTCGTCGCAGCGGCCCGGGGCGCCGGCACCGACGTCGCGATTGGCGTCGTCGAGCTCGACCCGGACACGCGCGGCAGCGTGTACTGCACGCTCCTCTTCATCGGCCGCGAAGGGCGCATCCTCGGCCGCCACCGCAAGCTGAAGCCGACCGACGCCGAGCGCCGCGTGTGGGCGGAGGGCGATGGGGCGTCGCTCGTCGTCTATGACCGGCCGTACGCGCGGCTGAGCGGGCTGAACTGCTGGGAGCACCAGATGATGTTGCCCGGCTACGCGCTCGCCGCGCAGGGGACGCAGGTGCACGTCGCGACCTGGCCGGACGTCGCCGGGTCGGAGTCGGAGCTGCTCGCGCGCGCCTTCGCGTTCCAGGCAGGCGCGTTCGTGGTCAGCGTCGGCGGCGGCGGGTCCGTCGACGACGTGCCGCCGCGCTTTCGCGAGATGCCGCCGCCGCGCTTCGCGCCGCGCAGCCAGATCATCGACCCGCGCGGCCGCGTCGTCGCCGAGGCCGCGCAGGGCGCGGAGACGATTGTCACCGCGGAGGTGTCGCTGGAGACGGTGCGCGAGCGGAAGGCGATGGGCGACATCGCCGGCCACTACTCGCGGCCGGACGTGTTCCAGCTGCAGATCGACGCGACGCCGCGCCGGCGCGTGGAGTTCAGCGGCCGCGGAGGCGAGCCCGCGCAGGTCGAGACGAACGGTCATGCGCAGCCCCGGCCTCAGCCCACGGTCGTGGGCGACGAGCGCAGCGGGGGCGGGCGGGCGGCTCCCGGTGCCGGTCACCCCGAGCGACCGGAACGTCGCCCGCCCGCCTGACGCGCCTATCCCGCCTGGGGAGGCTCGTTCTTGATGATCCCGACCATGTTCCCCTCGGGGTCGCGGAACTGCGCCATCGTCACCATGCCGGGGATCTCGGTCACGTCCATCACCACGGCGCCGCCCAGCGACTTCACCTTCTCCAGGTAGGCGGCCGGGTCGTCGACCGCGACGTAGACCGTCACGTACGGCGTGTCGCCGGCGGCGACGCCGCCGTTGATGCCCTCGCCGGCGTTGTCCACGATGCCGTAGGCCATCGGGTTGTTCGCGTCGATCTTCCAGCCAAAGAGGTCCGCGTAGAACTGCTGGAGCTTCGGCCCGTCCTTCCCCTCGATCTCGAAGTGCACCACGGGGTTCGGCATCCGGTTCCTCCTCGATTCCTCACACGGGTTCGGGACGCGAGGTCGCGGCGGGCGGTCGATCTCGCGCCCAGAGATTGAAGCGCAGTTGGCCGGGCGATGTATTACGGCGCGGCGCCCGGGACCGGGCTACGCGAGGAAGCGTGCGCCGCTGACGACGAAGAACACGCCGATCGCGACGAGGAACACCCCGCAGGCGCCGAGCAGCCCGCGATACCAGCCGTCGCCGCGAAACCGGCGTCCGCCGGACGACACGAGCGCCGCGATGCCGCTGAGCCATGCGAGGTCGGACAGGATGTGCCCGGCGAACACGGCCAGCGGGCCGGGCCAGCCGATGGACAGCGAGTCCGACGTGAGCTTCGTGCCGACCGTCGCCCACCAGATCACCCAGTAGGGGTTGGCGACGCTGACCAGCGCGCCCATCGGGGCGACCGCGAGCAGCGCGCGCAGGTCGGGCCGCGGCGCGCGGGCGCGAGGCGGCGGCGCCGCCGCGGGCGGCGCGCCGGTCCCCGCGCGATCGGCGACGGCGGCCTCGGCGCGCACGACGGCGAGCTCGCCGCCGAGCGACGCGTGCGGAAACGTCCGCAGCAGGCCGACGCCCATCCACACGAGCAGCGCGCCGCCGAGGAACGCGATCACCGCGGTGCCGGTCCCCTGCTTCACGAACGCCGCGAGTCCGAGCGCGAGCGCGATCACGAGCACCGCCTCGACGACCGCGTGCCCCGCGGTCGCGAGCGGGCCGGCCCACCAGCCGCGACGCGGCGCCTCGCGCACGGCGAGCACCGTGAGCGGGCCCGGGCTGAGCGCGCCGCTCAACCCGATGCCGAACGCCACCGCGCCGATCGTGAGTGCCTGCAGCACGCGTCGAGCATAGTCAGCGTCCGACGAGCCCGCCCGCCGGTCGCGCCTCCGCGCGCGCAGCGGATACGCTCGCTGCCATGAACCCCCGCACCGACCGCCAGGCCGCGCTGCTCGACGTCGCGCAGCGGCTGGCCGAGCGCTTCCGCGCGCACGCCGCGGAGCACGACCGCGACGCGTCGTTCCCATTCGAGCACTTCGACGCGATGCGCGAGGCCGGCTATCTCGCGGCGTCGGTGCCGCAGGAGTACGGCGGCGGCGGTCACGGGCTGGCCGACATCGTGCTCGCGCAGCTGGCGCTGGCGCAGGGGGACGGCTCGACCGCGCTCGCCGTCGGCATGCACCTCATGACCTGCGGCACCGAGGCGGCGGCGCGCGCGTGGCCGGAGCCCGTGCGCACGCGGCTGTTCCGGGCGGTGGTCGAGGAGGGCGCGCTGCTCAACAACGTGGCGGCGGAGCCGGAGCTCGGCTCGCCGCAGGGCGGCGGGCGGCCGCGCACGGCGCTCGCGCCGGACGGGCCGGGCCGGTGGCGCCTTACCGGCCACAAGACGTTCACGACGATGGCGCCGGCGCTGACCTACTTCATCACCTACGCCGCGTTCGAGGACGGCTCGGGCGACGTCGGCCGCGTGGCCGTGCGGCGCGGCCTGCCCGGCATCCGAGTCGAGGAGACGTGGGACGCGCTCGGCATGCGCGCGACCGGCTCGCACGACGTCTTCTTCACGGACGTGCCGGTGACGGACGACGACGTGACGTCGCGCCGCGACCCGCGCGCGGGCGGGGCCGGCATGGCGACGGGCGGCGCGTGGTTCCCGCTGCTGATCGGCGCGGCGAGCCTCGGCGTGGCGACGGCGGCGCGCGACTACGCGGTGCACTTCGCGCGCACCCGGCAGCCGACGGGGGCGCCGCACCCGATCGCGCAGATCCCCTATGTGCGCGAGCAGGTGGGGCGCATGGACGCCGCGCTGCTCGCCGCCCGCACCCTCTTGCGCGCGACCGCCGAGGACTGGGACGCGTCGCCGTCGGCGGGACGGGCGGCGCTGGGCGCGCACGTCGCGGCGGCGAAGATGCTCGCGACGAACACCGCGGTCGAGGTCGCCGAGATCGCGATGCGGCTCGTGGGGGGCGTGGGGCTGCAGCGATTGGAGCCGCTCGAGCGCTACTTCCGCGACGTGCGCACGGGCCTCGTGAACCCGCCGATCGAGGCGCGCGCGCTCGAGGCGATCGCCGCGGCCGCGCTCGACGACCCGCCCGCGGACTGACCGAAGCGCGCCGGCGCGCCGCTCACGCGGCGGAGCCGCGTCCGCCGGCGGCGTCCACCTCGATGCGGCCCTCGCGCCGGATCAGCCCGCCGTAGAGCGGGAGCGTCGGGACGAGCACCGCGCCGACGGCGACCAGCGCCATGCGCACGCCGCGCAGCGTGGCGACGACGCCGAGCGCGGGTCCGCCGGCGATCTGCCCGAGCGCGTCGGCCTGCCCGAACATCGAGAGCACCGTCGCACGCGAGCCGGGGTCGAGCCCGCGGTTGATCCACGCGAGGCGCAGCGGATCCTCGGTGGTACGCACCCAGTCGGTCATCCAGAACGCGACGAGCGCAATCCAGAAGACGTTCGACGTCGCGAACACGACGACCGCGACGATCAGCACGACCGTGATCGCGGTCAGCGTGCGCGCCAGCGACACCGCGCTGCCGAGCCGGGTGAAGCGCCGGGCGAGGCCGGTCGCGCCGATGGCGCCGAGTACGGAGCCGGCCTGGATGACCCCGAACCACCCGACCTGGCCGAGCCCGCCGATGGGCGGGAACGTGAAGTGATCGACCATGTGCAGCGGCCAGAGGCGGTCGAGCGCCTCGCTCGAGACGCCGACGAAGAGCGCGATCACGAAGATGCCGACGAGCACCGGGCTGGAGCGGACGGCTCGGGCACCGGTGCCGAAGGTGTCGCCCATGCGCCGGAGCACGCCGCGGCCGCCGCGCGGGGCGGGGCGCCAGCCGCGCTCGGTCATGCCGAGCAACAGCACCGCGACGAACGCGACGTGCACGACGGCGCCGGCGGCGATCGCGAGGCGCAGCGAGATGAGGCCGAGCGCGACCGACACCGGGATGCCGCCGAGGTGGCCGGCGAGCCAGAGCTGCTGGCCGCGCAGGAAGAGCGGCGCGGCCTCCGACTCGCCGATCTCGTCGCTCAGCCACGCCTCGCGAGCACCGCTGCCGAACGTGGCGCCGATCCCCCACACGATCTGACCGACCAGCACGAACGCGAACGTCGGCACCGCGGCCATCAGTCCCCACCCGACGGCCGTCACCGCGAACGCCACGATCACGGAGAGCCGCCGGCTGTAGGCGTCGGCGACGATGCCGGTTGGGATCTCGCCGAGGAACGTCGCGGCCTCGAGACCGGTGCCGGCGAGGACCAGCTGCAGCGGCGTCATGCCGACGTCGCGCACGACGTACAGCCCGTAGACGGTGAGGGCGACTGAGATCGCGAAACCGCGCAGCGCGGCCTGCGCGAGGAAGAGCGTGCGTGGTGGAATGGGACGGCCCGGGAGCAACGTATCGCGATCGGAGGGATGAAGGGTCACCGCGCCGTCCGATCGACCGCGTCACGCACGCCCGGGACATCGGTGCGCGCGCTAGCCCGCGGTACTCTCGGGCCGGGCGGCCCGCGCCGTCAAGCATGCGTGGACCGCGCCCCGCAATCTGTCGGGGTGGCCCCCGAAATGTTGCGGGACCTTGGTCCCTTCGGATCGGCGGAGCGGATCACGATCATCCTCGCAACGGCGGGAACGAGTACCCGACCACTCGACGAAAGGGGGTGCCGGTCCGTTGCACAGCGATGTCCAGCCCGCGAGCCCGCGTTGCTCCTCACCAGGACAAGGGTGACCCGGAACCTCACCGCGACCGTCACCCTGATCGGCGCACTCGCCGAAGCGAACGACGACGGCTCCGAAGCGCAGGCCCCCGACGACGGGGGCCTGCTGGCGTGTCAGGACCGCGATGCCGGTCGCCCCGGGGGTGGGACGTCGAACACGTAGACGGCCTCATCACCGGAGCGGCCGTGCCTGGGCGGGTCGACCTCCGCGCGAATCGCGACGAGCGAGAACCCGAGGCGCTCCGCGACGGCGCGGCTGCGGGTGTTCTCGGTGGCGACGCGGATCACGAAATGACGCAGGCCCAGCGCGTCACGGGCATGTGCGATCAGCGCGCGGCACCCGCGCGTCACGAAGCCGCGGCCCTGGTGTGGCTCGGCCACCCAGTACCCGATCTCGCCCATCGCGGCACGCGGGTCGATCGGCGAAAGGCCGATCGCGCCGGCGATATCGCCGTCGCGCTCGAGCGCGAGGTCGAGCCCGGTGCCCCGTTCGTATCCCGCCTGCGCGCGCTCGACGAACGCGCGCGGCCGCTCGGCCGCGTCCCACTCGGCGGCCCACGGCAGCCAGTGCGCGAGATAGTCGCGGTTCGCGTCGATGACGGCGTACAGCGCGGGCACGTCCTCGGCCCGCCAGGCGCGGAGCGCCAGCCGTCCGTCGATCGTAATCCGACGCTCCGCCGCCGCCACGGCCCGCCCACCGTCCTACCCCGCGACCGCGGGGCCCGTGCCTCCGTCGGTTAGCCGCGCGGCAGTCCAAGCCCACGCGTGGCGATGATGTTGCGCTGGATCTCGCTGGTGCCGGCCGCGATCGTCAGCGACACGCTCGACATGTAGTAGACGCAGAACTCGCCGCCCATCGCAGCGCCGCGCGAACCGGGTCGCAGCGCGCCGGCGAGGCCGAGCATGTTGATGCCGCGCCGCGCGAGCCGCTGCTGCGTCTCCGACCCGAACATCTTCGACATCGACGACTCCATGTTTGGCACCAGGTGCTGCGCCTGCATCCACGTCACCCGGTAGCCGAGCAGCCGCCCCACCTCGATCTCCGTGGCGGTGTCGGCGAGCGCCAGGCGCGCGATGGGGTCGTCGACGATGCGCCGTCCGGGGCCGGCGCTGTCCGCCTCGCCGGCGTGCGCGAGCAGCCGGCGGAACGGCGGGATCGCGGCAGCGATGCGGTGAATGCCCGAGCGCTCGAAGTCGAGCGTGGTGGTCGACACGTACCAGCCGCGGTTCTCCTCGCCGATCATGTTCTTCGCGGGGACCCGCACGTCCTCGAAGAACGTCTCGTTGAAGCCCGCGGCGTCGTGAAGCTGGACGATGGGGCGCAGCGAGATCCCGGGCGTGTCCATGCGCAGCATGAAGTACGAGATGCCGCGGTGCTTCGGCGCATCGGGATCGGTGCGCGTGAGGACGTGGATCCAGTCGGCGTGCTGCGCGCCCGACGTCCAGATCTTCTGTCCGTTGATCACGAAGTCGTCGCCGTCGCGCACGGCGCGCGTCTGCAGCGAGGCGAGGTCGGAGCCGGAGCCCGGCTCGGAGTAGCCCTGGCACCATTCGACCTCCGCGCCGGCGATGCGCGGCAGGTGCTCGCGGCGCTGCTCCTCGGTGCCGTGGATGATCAGCGTGGGGCCGACGCGGTCGGCGCCCTGGCCGCCGGTGGGCGCGCTCGCGTAGGTGGACTCCTCCGCGAAGATCAGCTGCTCGAAGTACGAGGCGCCGCCGCCGCCGTACTCCTTCGGCCACGACATCGTGAGCCAGCCGCTCTCGGCGAGCCGCTTCTGGTACTCGCGGACGCGCTCCCAGGGCTCGAGGTCGTCGCGCCGCCGTGCGCCGCGCGTCCAGTGCTCGTCGATGAACGACCCGACCTGGTCGCGGAACCCGGACTGCTCGTCGTTCCAGCCGAACTCCATCGCCCACCTCCTGCGCCCGGCATAGTACGACGCGGCCGATCGCGAGCGTACGCTGCGCGAACGGTTCGAGAGGAGCGCGCATGAAGGCCGCCGTCTACTACAGCACCGGCTCACCCGACGTCTTCCGCTACGAGGACGTGCCGGACCCGCGGTGCCACCCGAAGGGCCTGCTGGTCGAGGTGCAGGCGATCAGCATCGAGGGCGGCGACGTCCTCAGCCGCGCCGGCGGCGAGATGGCCGGGACGCCGCACATCGTCGGCTACCAGAACGCCGGTGTGATCCGCGAAGTCGGCGCGCAGGTCACCGACCGGCACGTCGGCCAGCGCGTCGTCACGGTGAGCCCGTTCGGGTCACACGCCGCGCTGCGCGCGGTCCCGGTGCGGTCGACGTGGGTGGTCCCCGACGGGCTCGACATCCAGCAGGCGGCCTGCGTGCCGATCCCGTTCGGCACCGCCGACGACTGCCTCTTCGAGTTCGGGCACCTGCAGGCGGGCGAGACCGTGCTCGTCCAGGGCGGCGCGGGCGGGGTCGGCACGGCGGCGATCCAGCTGGCGAAGCGCGCCGGCGCCCGCGTGCTCGCGACGGCATCCGCCGATGACCGGCTCGAGCGGCTGCGGCCGCTCGGCATGGACGAGGGCATCAACTACCGCACGCAGGACCTGGTGCGCGAGGTGATGCGACTGACCGAGGGCCGCGGCTGCGACCTCGTGGTCGACCCGGTCGGCGGCGACGTGCTCCAGCAGAGCCTCGCATCCCTGGCGTACCGCGGTCGCGCGATCACGGTCGGCAACGCGAGCCGCGGCGGCCGGCTGCTCGACGTCAGCGGGCTCGGCCAGGGCAACCGGTCGCTCACCGGCGTCTACCTCGGCGCGGAGATCACGGGCGACCGGGCCTACAACATGATCCAGCGGCACCTCGATGACGTCGCGAAGGGCGAGCTCGCGGTCGTCATCGACCGCACGTTCCCGCTGGCGGACGCGGCCGGCGCGCACGCGTTCATCGAGAGCCGGCAGGCCGTCGGCCGCGTCGTCCTCGTGCCGTAGGTCACTCCGCCCGACCGCCGGCCAGCCGGCCGCGCCACCTCCGCACGCCCAGGATCGCGCCGGCGAGCGCGATCGCCGCGGCGATCACGAGCCACGCGGTGCGCTCCTGTCCCGCACCGGCGCCGACGGCCTGCGGCGGCGGCGCCAGCGCGGACGGCGGGAGCACCGGGGCGCCCGGCGGGGTCGGCCTGCGCGCTACGGACGGTGCGTCGTCGGCCGCAGCGGTGGCCGTCCGCTCGGCGGCGAGCGCGTCGCCGCGCGCGCGATGGGCGACCGTCGCGCGCCCGGGCGTGACCGCGTCCGACACCGTGGCCTCGAGCAGCGTGCCGGCGTCGTCGAAATGTCGCTCGATCGCCTTCGCGGTCGCCGGCGCGCCGGTGTGGAGGGCCCCCGGCGACGATGCGAACGTGCGGTCGGAGCCGTAGTCGAGCGCATCGATGCGCCGGCCGTCGGCCGCAGTCAGCTCCACGTGGTCACCGCTGTTGCCGAGCCCGTTCGCAAAGCCGCCGGGCGGGTAGTACGTGACCGCAGCGGCGACGCTCGCGTGCGCCCCGGCGACGACCAGCGACGCGCCGGGCGCAAGGGCGACGTCCGGGAAGGTGATCGAGCCGCGGTTGTCGGACATCGTCATGCCGGCGAGCGGAGCGGGCGCCACGCCGACGTTGGTGAGCTCGATCCACTCGTAATCCGCGTCCGAGCCCGGCTCCACGGGGTCCGGCAGCAGCTCGGTGATCCGCAGGAGCCCCTGGGCGGCGGCGAGCTCGGCGCGCGGCAGGCGAAGCAGCGGAGCAACGGCGGCGCCGGTCCCCGACGCACGGCCTGCCGCCGCCTCGCGTTCGCGCGACGGGGACGCAGGAGGCGCGTCGGCCGGCGCCCCCGGCGCGCGCGCGAGATGCACGTCGTCGATTGCCAGCGTCGCCGCCGCCACCCCGGCCGGCCGCAGCATGATCCGCACGCGCGCGCTCCGCGCGTGGAGCGGAGCCGCCAGGTCCACCGCGACGGCCGTCCCGGGCGCGTCGCCGGCGATCTGCGCGGAGTCCTCGATCCCCAGCTGCGAACCGCTGGCATCCATCGTCGCGTACCAGGCGACCCGCACCCACGCGGCGTCCACCCCGGCGTCGGGCGCCAGGTCCGCGGTCAGCCGGTAGTGGGCCCCGGGGGTCACGAGCGCCGATTGCTCCAGCCACTTCGTGGACGCACTCGCCGATGTCAGTGTCGCCACGTGACCGCTGCCGGGACCATCGGGGATGACCGCGGCGGTGCCGCCGTGCGCGGTCCAGGCCTGCAGCGGCGGCGCGCTCTCGAAGTCGCCGTCGGTCAGCCGTTCGAATGAGAGGCTGCTCGCCGTCGAGTTCGCGGCGGGCGCCGGCGTGGCGGACGGCGTCGCGGTCGGTGCGGGCGCGGACGTGCGAGCGAACGAGACCGACGCGATGCGAAGCGATGCCGGCGACGCGCCGCGCGGCCGCATCATCAGGCGGAACCGGGCGCTATGCGCACCGTCGGGCGCCTGGACGGGCCCTGTCGAGAGCTCGGTCGGCGCGCCGTCGGCGAGCGTCAGCGCCCGCGCGACGGCGTCGGAGCTCGACGCTCCGGCCGACGCGTCTTCGAGTGGCGGCGAGTCGTCCTTCGAGATCTGCGAGCCGCTGGCGTCGTCCGTCCGGTACCAGGCCACGCGCACCCACGTGGACGCGACCCCGCCGTCGGCGGCGAGTCGAGCCCCGGCCTCGTACCAGTCGCCCGGCTGCACGCCGACCTTCTGATCGATCCACTTCGTCGAGGCGGTCGTCGACGTGAACACGCCCTCCTGGCCGTCACCACCGGGCAGGGGCGCCAGCGTGAGGTCCCCACCGTGCGTGGCCCATCCGTCCAGCCCGACGTCCGCGCTGAAGTCCGTGTTGAAGAGCGCGCCGTCGAGGATCGGCACGTCTCCGGGGTCCGCCTTCTTCTTCTTCTTCGTGGGCTTCTTCGCCTTCGGGGGTTTCGGCGGCGGCGCGGCCGTCTCGATCAGGAAGACGTCGTCGGCGACCAGCGACGCCACCGCATCCGATGCCGGCCGCAGCATCAGCCGAACGCGCGCCGTCAGGGCGGAGGCGGGCGCCTGCACCGCCCCCGTCGAGACCAGCGACTCCATCCCGCCGGGCACCTCGGGCGAGTCGTCCGTCGAGAGCTGGCCGCCGCTGCCGTCGGGCGTGCCATACCAGGCGATGCGCACCCATCCCGCCTGCGCCGACGCGCCCGCGGTCAGCGACGCCGCAGCCGCGTACCAGTGCCCGGGCTCCACCTGCACCAGCTGCTCGAGCCACTTCGTCGACGTCCCGCCGTCCGACGTCAGCACCGCCGCGTGCCCGCCGGCGTGATCCACCGTCGACGCGTCGGCGGCGTGGGGCGTCCAGCCGAAGAGCGGACCGGCCGGATCCTCGAAGCCGCCGTTGAACACGGCCGCGAGGAGAACCGGCGCGTGCGCACCCGCCGACGCCGCGGCCGGCGCGTCGACCGCCTCGATCGCCGCGTCGTCGACCGTGAGCGTCGCGGGGCCGTCGCCGGCCGGCCTCAGCATCAGGCGGATGCGCACGCTCCCCGCGCCTGCGGGCGCCTGGACGGCATCGAGGACCGCCGTCGCGGAGCCGCCGCTCACGACCGAGTCGCTGTCGTCCGTCGAGATCTGGCTTCCGCTGCCGTCATCGCTCGGGTACCAGGCCAGGCGCACCCACGCGGAGTCGGCGCCGTCTCCGGGGGCAAGCACCGCGCTCGCCGCGTACCAGTGTCCGGGCGTCACCCGGATGAGCTGCTCCAGCCACGTCGTCGACGACGAGTGCGACGTGAGGAGCGCGCTGCGGTTGCCTGCCGCGTCCTCCGCGACCGTGCCCTCCGCGCCGTGGGCAACCCAGCCGTCGAGGTCCGGATCGAGCGAGAAGTCGCCGTTGTAGACGGCCTCGAGCAGTGGTGGCCCCGGCGGAGACGTCGGCTCGGGCGATGCGGTCGGGCCGGGCGTCGCCGTCGCGGTTGGCGTGGGCGTCGCGGTTGGCGTGGGCGTGGAAGTCGGACTCGGAGTGGGCGTGACCGACGGCTCGGACGTCGCGGTGGCGGTCGGGGCGGCCGTCGGCGTCGCGGTCGGGGCAGCCGTCGGCGTCGCGGTCGGGGCGACCGTCGGCGTCGCGGTCGGGGCAGCCGTCGGCGTCGCGGTCGGGGCGGCCGTCGGCGTCGCGGTCGGGGCAGCCGTCGGCGTCGCGGTCGGGGCGGCCGTCGGCGTCCCGGTCGGGGCGACCGTCGGCGTCGCGGTCGGGGCGGCCGTCGGCGTCCCGGTCGGAGCAGCCGTCGGTGTCGCGGTCGGGGCGGCCGTCGGCGTCGGGGTGGGCGTGGGGACGATCGCCGCGCCGAGCGCGACGTGGTCGACCAGCACCTCGGCGGGCGCGCCGCTTGCCGGGCGCAGTACGACCCGCACGCGCGCGCTGTGCGCGCCGGGCGGCGCCTGCTGCGAGCCGGTGTCGAGATGCGCCGACTCGGCGGCGCCCACCGCCGCCGAGTCCGACGTGCTGAGCTGCGACCCGCTGCCGTCGGCGCTCGCATACCAGGCGATGCGCAGCCACACCGCGTCGACGCCGGCATCGGCCGCGACGTCTGCACTCAGCGCATAGGCCCCGCCGGGCGCAACCCCTGCGGGCTGCTCGAGCCACTTGGTCGAGGTCGTGTCCGACGACAGCGCAGCCGCGTGGCCGCCGCCTGCGTCGCGGAGTTCCAGCGTCCCGCCGTGGTGCGTCCAGCCGTCGAGGCCCGGCGCTCCTTCGAAGTCGCCGTTGTAGACGGCGCCGTCGAGCGGCGGGCCGACGACGGGCGCCGGGGAAGGCGTCGCGGTCGGTACCGGGGACGGCGACGACGTCGCAGCGGGCTCCGGCAACGGCGTCGACGCGGGCGTCGCTGACGGCGTCGACGTCGCTGCGGGCTGCGGCAACGGCGTCGACGCGGGCGTCGCTGACGGCGTCGACGTGGGCGTCGCTGCCGGCGTCGGCGTGGTCGAGGGCGTGGGCGTCGGCGTCGGGGTGCCCGCCATCTCGGCGGGTGCGGTCGGGGCTGCGGTCGCCGTCGCGACCGGCGTCGCCGTCGGCGCTTCCGCCGCGGACGGCGGCGCGCCCGCGCCGGCGTCGTCCGCAGCGACGCGCACGGGCGCGGTCAGCACGAGGACGACGGCGAAGACGGCCACCGCGATGAGCGCGGCGCGCCAGGGCTCGCGGCGCATCAGCGGCACGCGTCCTTCCCACCGGCCCTGGTCTCGCGACGGGGATCACGCTAAGGAGCAGCGCGCACGGCGGGGCAGGGGTACCAGTGAATTGCCGGTCTCGCCCCGGAGACGCGCGGGCGCTCGCCCGTACACGACCGGGGCGGGCGTGCCACCGACGGCGCGCGGGAACGACGGGAGTCGCGCGTCGGGCCGGCGCTGCAGCCGGTCCGCCCGCACCGAGGCGCTATCCTCCGCGCATGCCGGCACCCGACTCCCTGCTCGACGAGATCGCGCGCTCGCTGCGCATCCCCTTCGTCCCCGGCGCCGTGCGCGACCTCGGAGCCGTCGACGGCTTCCTCGAGTGCGTGTGGCCGCAGCTCGCGCCGTCGGTCGACACCGCGGGATTCCTCGGCAGCGCGCTCTACATGACGGACATGGCGCTCGACGCCGTCGAGGCCGTCTACGAGCCGGTACTCTCGCGCGACTCGCTGCAGGCCGGCGGGCTCGACGGCGACGACATGGCGCAGGTCGAGGCCGTGCTCGACGTCTTCCACTGGACGCACCCGCAGCTCCTGCTGCTCCTCGCCGCCCTCGCGGAGGCGAAGGACCGCGCGAGCGTCGGCGGGCAGGGGCGCGCCGAGCCGCGGGCGCGGACCGAGCGCGACGACGCGCACCTCGCGACCGCGATCCCCCTCGCGCCGCCGGACCGCCCGCCGCTGCCGGAGATCGCGGAGGCGCTGCGGCTGCGCGAGCCCCCCGAGGTCTATCGCGCCGTCGCGACCTGGCCGCGCTACCTCGAGCCGGCGTGGGCCGAGCTGCAGCACCTCGTCGCCTACCCCGACTTCCGGCGCCGCGGCCGCGCGCTCTACTTCTACGCGCGCTCGGGCGCGCGCTTCCTCGCGCAGCCGCTCGCCGCCGACGCCGACGCACTGCGCCGCGCCGGCCTCGACGACGACGCCGTCGCCCGGGCGCACGCCGCCGTCGACGCGGCGCTCCCCCCGGTCGCGACGCTGATGATGCACACGTGCGCGATGCGCGCCGGCCTCGGCGTCACCGCGCGCGAGGTCGTGACGGGCCCGCCGCCCCCGAAGGAGTAGCCGCACGACTCCCGTCAAGCGGCGGCAGATACGCCGCCGATGCCAACGCGGCCCATGAGGCCGCGCTCTGTCGGCGGCATGTCTGCCGCCGCTTTGACGGGAGTCGTGCGGCTACAATCGAAGTCACCGCGGCTCCCGGAGGACGAGGCGCATGACCGCCATCGGCGCCGACGGCACCATCACCAACGACTGGCGCCCCGGCGACCCGTCGGTCGTCGACGCCCTGCGCACCGCCGCCATCGGCGAGCTGCACCTCGTCTACGACTCGTCCAACTACGTCTTCATCGCCGAGCTCGAGCACCCGGAGGCGGGCGCCGGTCTCGGCGTCTACAAGCCCGGCCGCGGCGAGCGCCCGCTGTGGGATTTCCCCGGCGACCTCTACCGGCGCGAGATCGCCGCCTACGAGCTCGCGCTGCTGCTCGGCTGGGACCTCGTCCCGCCCACCGTCGAGGTCGACGGCCCGCACGGCCCCGGCTCGCTGCAGCTGTTCATCGAGCACGACCCGGCGGAGCACTACTTCGAGCTGCGCGACCGCGACGACTTCGACGACCAGCTGGTGCGCTTCGCGGCCTTCGACCTGATCGCGAACAACGCCGACCGCAAGGGCGGCCACCTGCTGCTCGACCCGGACGGCCACGTCTGGGGCATCGACAACGGCCTCTGCTTCCACGAGGAGCAGAAGGTGCGAACGGTCGTGTGGGACTACGCCGGCACGCGCCTCCCGCGGGCGTGGCTGCGCGACGTGCGCCGCGCCGCCGACTGTCTCGTCGACGGCGCCCCCGCCGCGCCGCTGCGCGACTGCCTCACCCGTCGCGAAGTGTCGGCGCTCGCGAGCCGGTGCGCGGACCTGCTCGCGCACCCGGTGCTCCCCGAGATGTTCGGCTACCGCTGCGTGCCGTGGCCGTTGATCTAGCACTCCCGGCGAACGGCTACGACCACGCCAGCGTCGCGGCGACGAACGCCACGTACGCCCCCACGAGCGCGACGCCAGTGAACCGACTGATCTCGTAGCGCGGCCATGCCAGCGGGACGAGCACCAGCGTGCTCGCCGCCAGCGCCGGCAGCTCGAAGCGGTAGAGGTCGAGCCGCACCGGCAGGCCGGCTACCGCCGCCGTCAGGCCCGCCACCCCGAGCAGATTGAAGATGTTCGATCCGACGACGTTCGCCACCGCGATCTCGTCCTCGTTGCGCACGGCCGCCACGACGCTCGTCGCCAGCTCCGGGAGGCTCGTGCCGATCGCGACGATCACGACGCCAATCGCCAGCTCGCTCATTCCCGCGGCGCTCGCGAGCGACGACGCCCCCTCCACGGCCGCGTTCGCCCCGAACGCGAGCGCGGCGATGCCGGCGCCCATCCACCCCAGCTCCCGCGCGACCGCGCGCAGCGTCGGCGCCGGCAGGCGGCCCGCGCGCTCCGCCTCTGCGGTCGCCTCCGCCTCTTCCTCGGCGGCGGCGGCCAGCTCCGGGAACAGCCGCGGCGAGAGCACGGCGAACGCGATCAGACCGGCGAACATGACCCCGCCCTCGGCGTGGCCGACATGCCCGTTCTCGGCGAACAGGATGAGCGCGGCGGTGGCCACCGCCAGCACCGGGATCTCCCAGCGCAGCAGCCGGTACGACACCGCGAGCGGCCGGATTGCCGCCGCGACCCCGAGCACCAGCGCGACGTTCGCGACGTTCGACCCCACCACGTTGCCGACCGCGATGTCGGGCGCACCGCGCAGCGCCGCCACCAGGCTCACGACGAACTCGGGCGCCGAGGTGCCGAACGCGACGACGGTGGCCCCGACCACTACGCGGCTGACCCCGAGCATGAGCGAGACCGCGACGGCGGCGCGCACGAGCTGCCATGCGCCGCCCAGCAGCAGCGCCAGCCCGACGACGACCAGCACGAGGTCGAGGAGCAACGCGCAACGCCTTCCCGGACTGCCGACGGGGCGACGCTCAGTATGCGTGGACGGACCGCCGCGGGCGATGTGCCCGCTGCGTCGCGTGGACCCGCGCCGCGCACCAACGCAAGCGGCCCCGTGCCGGGAGGCACGGGGCCGCGTCCGACGCAGCGGCGCGCGTGCGCGCCGCTACGGAGCCTCGTCCACGATGGGCGCCTCGTCGATCATCCCGTTGCAGTTGTCGTCGATGCCGTTGCCGGTGATCTCCGTCACACCGGGATGCACGCTCGCGTTCGTGTCGTCGCAGTCGCCGGACGTCAACGTGTAGCCGGGCGGCGGGGGATCGAGCGGGGCGCTGATCGAGAAGATCATGCTGCCGTAACCGTCCCCGTCGAAGTCCTGGTACCAGGTGACGTAGGTGGCGGGCACCTCGTCGATCACGCCGTTGCAGTTGTCGTCGATGCCGTTGCCAGCGACCTCGGTCGCTCCCGGGTTGACCGCCGAGTCGGCGTCGTTGCAGTCGCCGCCGTTCGACACGTACCCCGCGGGCGCGGTGGACGCCTGCGCGCTCGCGCTCGGGTCGCCGTAGGTATCGCCGTCGGCGTCGCGGTAGAACGTCGTCGTCGCGCCGCTGCCGGCGACGACCGCGCAGTTCAGCGTGCCGTCGCCGTTGATGCCGGTGACGTACTCACCCGTCGGGCACGCCTGGCCGGCCGCGGACACGCCGGCCGCGCCCTGCGGACCGGCGGGGCCCTGCGGACCGGCAGGCCCGACCAGGCTCACGCCGCTCGCCGGCCAGGCGCCGGCAGCCTTCGGGCCGAAGAGCGTCGCGGCGTCGAGATCGAGGTAGAAGTCGCCGTCGTTGCCCAGCGCCGGCGCGGGCGCCCCGCTCCCGCTGAGCAGCGTGGTGCCGTCGCGACCCGCGGGTCCGGCCTGGTTCCAGTCGATGGCGGTCTCGTTCTGCTTGCACCCGGAGGCATCGGCGATGCTGAGCGCTCCGGTGTGGGTGCTGTAGCAGGCGTGGATGACGGCGGGGGGCGTCGAACCGGTGGCGGAGGCGATGCCGGCGGCGACGATCAGCGCGGTCGCGAGGAGCACCCCCGCGAACAGTGTGCGGCTCCGGATTGAGGTCAAGGTGGTGGGCCCTTCTTGTCGCATGCGCGTGGTGGCTGCGGAACGCTACCGAACCACGGCCGCGCGATCCAGTCGGCCGCCGGGCGCGGCGCACGCTCGGCCACGCGGCGCCGCCCGACTACCATGCGGGGGTCCGGCGCCCCGGCCGGCACCCACGGAGAGGCGGGTCGAAGGCCATGACGAACCAGCGCTCGCGCATCGAGCTGAGCGAGGCGGAGCAGCGCGAGATCCTGGACGAGGCCCGCATCCTGCAGGTCGCCTCGATTAACCCGAGCGGCCGGCCGCACCTCGTGCCGATGTGGTTCGTGCTCGACGACGACGGCCGCCTGGCCTTCACCACGTACGGCCGCGCGCAGAAGGTGCGCAACCTCGAGCGCGACCCGCGCATTACGGTGCTCGCCGAGACCGGGACCGCCTACAACGAGTTGCGCGGCGTGTCGATCGACGCGCGGGCGGAGATCGTGCGCGACCCGCAGCGCACGGCACGCGTGCTGCAGCTCGTGGGCGCGAAGTACGGCGACCGGCCGCGGCCGGAGCCCGTCGCCGGCGCTGAACCGCCTCCCGCCGCATACAAGCGCGTGACGGTGATCGTGCACCCCGAGCGCGTGCGCTCGTGGGACCACCGGAAGCTGTGACCCGGCCGCCTCAGCCGCCTCCGCCGCCGCCCGCCCCCGAGGTCGAGACACGCGAGCGCACCCGCTCGCTCGAGGAGACGCTGCCGCCGCACACCGTCGTGCTCTGGAACGACGACGTGAACGACATGAACCACGTCGTGCACGCGCTGCTGGTGAGCGTCCCCGAGCTGTCCACCGAGCGCGCGGCCGAGATCATGCTGACCGCGCACCTGCACGGCCGCGCCGACGTGATCACGTGCCCGCTCGAGCGCGCCGAGCTCTACCGCGATCGCCTCCAGCAGCACGGCCTCACCGCCACGATCCGCCGCGGATAGCGCGCCGCTCAAGAAATTCCCGATCCGTGACGACCATCGAGGCATGGAACAGGAACTCCCACCGCTCCAGTCCGTCCTCGGCAAGCTGCCGTGGTTCGCCGATCTCACCCGCGAGCACCGCGGTGAGCTGCCGGGCGAGATCACCGAGCGACTCGTCGTCGAGACCTCGCGCGACGAGTTCACGTCGCTGCTGATTCACTGGTCCGACATCGCGCACGCCGACGCGAAGTGGCGCCGCCTCTCGCAGTTGCGCGAGGCGGGCGTGCTCGAGCCCCCCGCGGCGTAACGCTCGCGTCGTGTCCCGCCCCGCAGTCCGTTCGCAGGCGGCGGGAGACGTGCTGCCGCTTCAGGCCGGCAGGCCCGCCGGCCGCTCGGGCTTGCGCACGAGCAGGACCAGCGCCGCCGCCGCCACCCACATCGCGCCGACCGCGAAGAACGCGCCGTCGTAGTTGCCGACGACGTCGAAGTAGAACGACACCGCCAGCGGCCCGCCCGCACCCAGGAAGAGCGCGAACGGCATCGCCACGGAGCGCACCGCGCCCAGGTAGCGCCGCCCGAAGTACGACGCCCAGATCGTCTCCTGCAGCGGGATCTGGCCGCCGAAGCCCCAGCCCATCGCGAGGAATCCGGCCACCAGCGGCAGCATCGCGTGCTGCTTCGCCGCCACCACGATCACGACCATCGCGGCGCCCGACAGCACGAACCCCAGCGCGGCCAGCACCTTCGGCTCCCAGACGTCCATCGCCCAGCCCCAGAAGGGCTTCGAGACCAGCGCCGGGAACGACATCGTCGTCGACATCAGCGCCGCCGTGCCGCGGCTGAAGCCCTCGTCGGTGAGGAACGGGATCGTCTGGAGCAGCATCGCGCCGATGCCCACGCCGCCCATCCCGAAGGCGGTCACGATGAGGTAGAAGGCCGGCGTGCGAATGGCCTCGCGGCGCGTGAACGAGTTCGCGAAGTCCCGGTCGGCCGCGGCCGCGCCGCCGTTGCGCACCTCGTCGGCCGTCTTCCCGTCGGGGTGCAGGCCGTGATCCTCCGGCTGCCGTCGCATCACGAGCGCGCACGGGACGATCAGCACCAGCGAGCCGACCGCGACCACGTCCCACGCGGTGCGCCAGCCGACGCTGTCGATGACCCAGGTCATCGCGGGCGGGACCACCATGCCGGCGAGCGACACGCCCATGGCGGAGAACCCGATGACCTGCCCGCGCCGCTCGACGAACCACTTCGACAGCGTGATGTTGACGACCAGGTTGCCGAGCAGCGCCGCGCCGATCGTGAAGCAGAACCCGCGCAGCAGCAGCCACTGCCACAGTTCGTGCACCTGGCTCGTGCCGAACAGCGACAGCGCGAGGATCACGGACCCGACGAGCATCAGCACGCGCCCGCCGTAGCGGTCGACGTACACGCCGATGAAGAAGCCGGCCCCGGCCATGACGAACCGGCTGACGGTCTGGGCGTAGGTGAACTGGGCACGGGTCCAGCCGAGGTCGTCGGTCATCGGCTTGAAGAACGTGCCGGAGACCGAGCTCTGGCTGCCGACGGAGACGAACTGCGCGACCAGCGCGGCGAAGGCGATGTAGTAGCCGTAGTAGAGGGTCTCGCGGCGCCAGAGGGTCTCGAGCACGCCGCGTCGCGGGGGTGCGGCAACGGGCCCCGCCGCGACGGCCGCGGGGCGAATCGGGCGCTTGACGGCCATGGGAGCGGTTTCCTCCCGGTGGGACCAAACAGTGGTGGCGGGACTATATGCGCTCCGTGGTAGCGACAGCGCGGCAGGCACGCCTCCGGCCGCCCCTGGGTGGCAGGCGGCGACGGCGGGACGGACGCGGGCTACGCGCGCAGCGGGCGCAGACCGAGCGCCTGGCGGCGCTCGTTCGCGGCGCGCAGCACGACCGGGTCGCGCTCCAGCAGGCGGCTCACGGCCGCCGTGGTCACCGCGAGGTCGCGGGCGGCGTCCGATAGCCGCCACGCGTGCGCCTCCAGCAGGTCGAACAGCGCCGCGAAGGCAGCCGGCCAGCGCGCGTCGCGCTTCCCGAGCACGCCCGCCGTCGCGGCCGCGAGCTCCGGGGGCGGCGCGTAGCCGTCGAGCGCTACCGGCGCCCGCATCCCGGCCGCGAGCGCGATCGTCAGCCGCAGCCGCCGCAGCGCCCGCGCGCGGTTCTCGTGCTGCGAGCGCGACTCGAACGCCTGCGCCTCGAGGCCGCTCGGACGGTGGCGCAGGCGCACCGCCGAGTCCGTCTTGTTGCGCTTCTGCCCGCCCGGCCCGCTCGCGCGAAAGCGATCGACCTCGCACTGCGCGAGCAGCGCCTGATCGTCGAGCGGGAGCACGTCTCGCCATGTCACGTCGGTCACGCCGCCGACGGTACATGCCCACCCCGGCGCGCGGCAGGCGTCGGGCCTGCCGTGTCCGGTGGCTGCCTCCGCCCACGGGCGGACCACCTCCGTCCACGGCGGACCACGTCCGCGCACGGCGTGGGGCACCTCCGCCCACGGCGCGCCGTGCGCGCATGAACGTCACCCACAGCGGCGGCAGACATGCCGCCGACAGAAGCGCGGCGCCAGCCGCGGGCTGCGTCCGCGCCCTGTCGGCGGCATATCTGCCGCCGCTTGAAGACAGGCTGTGCCGCGCACCTTCCACCCGCATCGCCCCGCTTCTATCCTGATCGCTCGCCGGGTCGAGCCAGGGAGACACGCCATGCCGCGAGCACAGATCGTCGGCGCCACGGGCTACGGGGGGCTGGGCATCCTCGAGCTGCTGCTGGCGCACCCCGCCTTCGAGGTCGCCTCCCTCGTCGCGCGCGACGACGCCGGCCGCCGCATCTCCGACGTCTACCCGCACCTCACCGGCCGCTGTGACCTCGAGATCGCCGCGCCCGACGACGCCCGCATCGGCGCCGACTGCGACGTCGTGGTGTTCGCGACGCCCGACCGGGTCGCGCAGGGCTACGCGAAGGCGCTCGCCGACGCCGGCGTGCCGTTCATCGACTACTCCGGCGACTTCCGCTTCGCCGACGCCGCCGACTACGCCGCCTATGCGGCGCGCCACCCCTCGATCAAGGACGCGCACCACGAGGCCGCGGAGCTGCTCGGCCGCGCGGCCTACGGCGTGTCGGAGCTCAACGCCGACCGCATCCGCAGGGCGCCGATCGTCGGCAACCCGGGCTGCTTCGCCATCGGCATCATCCTCGGCCTCGCGCCGCTGTTCGCCGACGACCTCGTCGAGGGCGGCGCCGTCTCCATCGCGAGCCTCAGCGGCTCGTCCGGCGCCGGGAAGAAGCCGGCGCCGCTGCAGCACCTCTCTCACCTCAACGACAACGTGGTGCCCTACCGCGTCCTGTCGCACCAGCACGTCATCGAGTCGGAGTTCACGCTGGGCCGGCTCGGCGCCGCGCAGGGCGCGACGCTCGACTTCGTCCCGCACGTGATCGGCGCGACGCGCGGCATCCTGAGCACAATGCACGCGCGGCTCACCCGCTCCGCCACCGCCGCCGAGCTGCTCGCGCGTTACCGCGAGTACTACGCCGGCCAGCCGTTCGTGCGCGTGCTCGACGTCCCGCCGATGCTCAAGGGCCAGGCCGGGTCGAACTACTGCGACATCTCGCTGGTCGTCTCCGACGACGGCCGCCGCGTCGTGGTGATGTCGTCCATCGACAACCTGATGAAGGGCCAGAGCGGCTCGGCGATGCAGAACCTCAACCTGATGTTCGGCCTCGACCAGGCCGCCGGCCTCGACCGCACGCCGCTGTACCCGTAACCCCGGCGCCGCGCCCGGCCCCGTCAGACAGGCCACGGCGGCGGCAGACATGCCGCCGACGGATCGCGGTCTCTCGGCCGCGTCGGTGTCGGCGCCGTATCTGCCGCGGCTTGCCAATGACGCTCGCCGGGATCTCCGCCCCCGCTGCTATCGTTCCCGCGGACGGGGAGCCGCCATGACCGCGAACGCCGAGGACGACATCCTCGCCGCGAACCAGGCCTTCTACGCCGCGTTCAACGCGAGGGACGCCGACGCCATGGACGACCTCTGGGCGCGGCGCGCCGCCGTCGCTTGCGTGCACCCGGGGTGGAACGTCCTCTCCGGGCGCGATGCCGTTGTCGAGTCGTGGCGCGCCATCCTCGCGAACCCCGGCCAGCCCCGCATCCAGAGCGGCGGCGAGCGCGTCTACCTGCTCGGCGACGTGGCCTACGTGATCTGCCGCGAGCTCGTCTCCGGCGCGCCGCTCGCGGCGACCAACGTCTTCGTCCGAGAGGACGGCGGCTGGCGCATCGCCCACCACCACTCCAGCCCGGTGACCTCGTTCTGAGCGACGCCTCGCGCTAGCCGCCGGCGTCGCTCCACCACGACGGCAGCTCGGGCGCGCGCCAGCGCGCCGCGTACCACTCGAGGCCGTAGGCGATCGCCACCAGCGCGATGGGCGCCGCCGTGATCGCCGCCCGCACGCCCACGACGCCAGCCAGCGCCCCGAGCCCCAGCAACGGCACGATCGCGAGCCCGTCCTTCATCGCGCCGAGCAGTGCGAACACGCGGCCGTGAATCCGCGCCGGCACGTAGCGGCCGATGTACGTCTGCGTCGCCGCCGCCGCCAGCGTCAGCCCGAGGCCGAGCGGCACCGACAGCAGCCCCGCCATCTCGATGCGCGGTCCGACGCGCGGCAGGTCGATCACGAGCAGCCTTCCGAGCGTGCGCGTCAGCGGGTCGACCAGCCCCAGCCCGACCATCGCGACCGCGACGAGCGAGAAACCGATCACCGCCGTGGCGCGCTCGCCCAGCCGTCGGATCGCCAGCGGCACGACGCCGAGTCCGATCGCCAGCCCCACGGAGCCGGGCGCGAAGACGTACAGCGCGTTCGCCGGGTCCACCCCGAGCACGTCGAGCGTGTACTGCGGCGCGAGCATCCCGAGCACGACGTTCACCGTGCTCGCCATCGCCGCGAGCATCAGCATCCAGAACGCGGCCGGCTCGTCGACGAGCCAGCGCAGCGCGAGCCGGATCGAGGGCGGACGCAGCGCGCCGCGCAGCCCCGCGCCGCCGGCGGGCGTGGCGCCGGCCGGCGGCGCACGCGGGGCGGGCGGCGCCGCCGCGGCCGCCCCCGCGACGTGTTCCAGCCCGAGCACCCGCGTCGCCGAGACCGCGAAGAGCACGCCCGCCAGCGCCGTGACGACGTCGACGCCGAACAGCACGACGATCACCGGCGCGAGCAGCGCCTTGCCCATCACCTCCCCCACCGACGACGCCAGCGAGAGGAACGAGTTCGCCGACGCGAGGTCGTCCGCGCTCGCGACCAGCGGCACCGCCGACGACTCCGACGGCTGCGACACCTGGTGCAGCGCGCGCACCGCGAAGATCACGGCGAGCATCGAGCGGAAGCGCGTGCCGAAGAAGCCGGGGATGAGGAGGCAGAGCGCGCCCATCGCGAGGTAGGCGCCGCCGAGCGCAACGCGCTTCGGCACGGCGTCGGCGACGGCCCCGCCCCACAGTCCGAGCAGCACGCCCGGCAGCAGGTAGGCGGTGCCGATCAGCGCGGCGTCGAGCGCGCCACCGCCGGCGCGCGCGCTCGCGATCAGCGCGCCGTAGAGCAGCGCCTGCAGCGCGATGTCGGAGAGGAAGCGCGAGGCGAGCAGCGCCTGGAAGTTGACGTTCCACGCCACCGAGCCGGGCGGCACGCGGAACCAGAGGACGCGGAAGACGCGGGCCTGGCCGCGCCCGATCGCCCGGTCGATGCGCCGGAACCCGCTGCCCGCGGGCTGGTCGAACTCCGGGGGGAGCGCCATGCCCCCATGCTATGCGGCGGCCCCGCGACGCGGGCGCGCCAGGTGCGCGAGCGCGCTAGGCTGGACGCCCACCGCCATCCCCTCGTGTGTGTCCGCCGAGCGCCTGTCTGCTCTCGGAGGCCCCGCGTATCGTGGGACGGACCACGCCGAACGAACCCCGGGGCTCGCCCGTTGACATCTTCGGAAGCAAGTCGCAGCGCACCGGCCGCGCAGGCCGATGACGAGCAGGTCGTGCAGGCCCTCGTCGACCAAGCGAAAGACGGCGACGCCGCCGCCTTCGGCCGGCTCTACGACCGCTTCCAGCCTGAGATCGTGCGCTACCTCTCGCATCGCACCGGCGATGCGGACGTCGCGCAGGACCTCGCCCAGCAGGTGTTCTTGAAGGCCTGGCAGGCCATCCCGCGCTATCAACATCGCGGGGCGCCCTTCCGGGCATGGTTGTATCGCATGGCCCACAACCAGATGGTCGATCACTTCCGGGCGCGACGCCCCTCCGTGGATCTCGAGAACATCGAGCTCCCCGAGGACGCCGAGGCCGAGACGCTCGTCCTCACGCAGGAGGTGCACCAGCACCTGCAGGCGGCGCTCGAGCGGCTGTCGGAAGACCATCGCCAGGTGCTTGTGCTGCGCTTCCTCATGGAGAAGTCGGCGCGCGAGATCGGCGACGTCATGGGCCGCAAGGAAGTGACCGTCCGCGGACTCCAGATGCGCGCGCTGCAGGCGCTGCGCCGGGAGATCGACGCGATGGGAGGGCTGCCGTCATGAACGAGCTGTCCCTCGACCAGGTCATCGACCGCTGCATCGACGACATCACCGCCGGCCACCTCACGGTCGCCGACTGCCTCGCGGACTACCCCGAGTACGCGTCGGAGCTGCGCCCGCTGCTCGACGCCGCGTTCGCCGTCGCGGACCTGCCGCGCGTCCCCGAGCGCCCGCCGGAGCCCGCGCTGCGCGCGGCGCTGATGGCGGAGATCGCGCGCACCCCCCAGCAGTCGCCGCACCGCCTCCCGCGGCCGCGCCTCGCGGTCGGACGCATCTTCGCCGGCGGCGCCGGCCTCACCCGCCTCGCGGCGGTGGCCGGGCCCGCGCTGGCAGCCGTCGCCATCGTGGCGGTCGCGGCGTTGCTCCTCGTCGGCCGCGGCGCGACGACGGCTTCGGCCTCCACGCTCACCGTCTTCACCGGAGGCGTCCAGCAGCAGGTCGACGGCGGCACGTGGCAGACGGTCGCCGACGGTGCGGCGCTCCGCGAAGGTGCTCACGTGCGCACGGCGGCCGACGGCCGCGCCATGATCACGTTCCCCGACGGCTCCACCACGACCCTCGACCCGAGCACCGAGCTCGTCCTCCAGCAGGTCCACGTCAACGGCACGCGCGACATCACGATCGACCAGCGGACCGGCCGGCTGTGGAACGACGTCGTGCCCGACCACCGCGACGGCGCCGCGTACATCGTCCGCACGCCCGACGCGATCGCGCGGGCGGTGGGCACCGTGTTCGAGACGAGCATCGAGAACGGCGCGACGTCGGTGACGACGGCGCAGGGGCTCGTGCAGGTGCAGCACGGCGAGCAGCACGTGCAGGTGGCGCAGGGCGAGGCCGTGCAGCTGACGGCGAACATGCCGGCGCAGTCGCCGCAGCCCGAGCCGGTGCACCCCGAGGCGCAGGTCTCGGTGGACGCCCCGTACGTCGCCTCGCTGATCGCGCCGGACGGCGCGGCCACCGGCGCCCGGCCGGACGGCGTGACCTTCCGCCAGGTCGTCGGCGTGACGACCAGCGACCCGGGCGACGGTCCGCAGACGATCGACGTCCTGCGCGCGACCCCGGGCACCTACACGCTGCTGCTTCGCCGCTTCGCCGACGGCAAGGGGAACATCGTCATCCACACCGCGAACGGTGACGTGACGATTCCCGTCGGCAGCGGCAACGACCTCGAGGTCGGGCTTCGCATCACGGTCGTCGACGGCAAGCCGGCGCTCGAGGTGCTGAACCAGGCGCCGACGGCGGCCGGCAGCGCGGTGGCCGAGCGCGTCGTCAACTCACAGCGCACCGAGCACGCGGTGGCAGTGGCGCGCCAGCGCGCGGCGGCGACGCAGCGCGAGAATGAGCACGAGGCGCGTGCGACAACGACGGCGACGGCGACGCCGCAGCGCGGCGCGGACCGCGGCGATGACCGGAGCGGCAACAGTGACCGCGGCGATCGCGGGAGCTCCGGTCTGGGATCCGGCTTCGGCTCCGGCTTCCGCGACGCCACGTCGACGCCGGGGGCGAGCGCGACCGGCGCGCCGCTGGGCTCGTTGCTCGGGACGCCCGCGGCCGACGTCGAGGCGACGCGCCGGCAGGTCCGCGACGCGCTCGAGAGCAGCAACGCACCCCAGGTCCGCGCCACGCTGACGCAGGTCTTCGGCTCCGAATCGCCGCTGAGCGACGGCGCGCAGACGCAGCTCCTGGTCGTGCTGATGTCGGACCCGGCCGTGCGCACCGCGCTGCAGACGTTCGTATCGACCGACACGAGCGCGATCGCCCGGCAGCTGCGAGAGCGCCTGCACATCACGCTCCCGCCCGGCGCGAGCGACACGGCGACGCCGGAGAGCCCGCAATCGCGGGCGACTCCGCGTCCGGGGGACGACGGCGGCTCGGCCGACGGCCACGACCGCCGCGGCGGCGACTTCCCGTTCCAGCCCTGGGTATGGCCGTTCGGGCTCTACCGCTATCGCCCGCCGGTCACGCCAACCTTGACGCCGACGTCGACCGCGAGCCCCACGGCAACGCCGACGCCGACGGCCACGGCCACCACCACGGCCACGGCCACCACCACGGCCACGGCATCCCCGGAGGCGACGCCGTCCGCGACCGCGAGCGCGACGTCGTCACCGTCTGCAACCCCGTCAGCAACCGCAACCCCGTCAGCGACCGCCAGCCCGTCACCGACGGCGACCGCGGATCCCGACCGAGACTAGTCGCGGTCCCCTGCCCGCGGCACGTCGCCGTCGCGCAGCGCCCGCTCCGCCTCCGCGAAGTCCTCGGGCGTGTCGACGTCGACGAACGACCACCCGCCGGGATCGGCGTCGCGCCAGTCCTGCTCCTGCAGCCGCACGAAGCCCAGCTCTGCCGCGACGACCATCGGCGCTCGGTCTCCGGCGTCGAGATGGGCCTGCACGACCGCCAGCGCGTCGCGCGCGAAGGCCGAGCACAGCGGCTGGGGGCGGTGCTGCGCAATCGGCAGCACCCAGCGGTGCTCGGGTGTGACCCGCTCGCCCAGCAGACGCAACAGCGCCGGCCGCAGGAACGGCATGTCGACGCCGACGACCAGCGCGACGGGCGCCGTCGCGGCCCCGAGTCCCGTGGCGATCCCCTGCAGCGGCCCCTCGCCGGCGACCGGGTCCTCCACGACGCGCAGCGGTCGCGCGCTCGTCGCCTCGGGCAGCGCCTGGCCCGGCGCGCGCACGACGACGATCTCGTCGACGACCGCCGCCAGCGCATCGATGGTGCGCTGCAGCAGCGGCGTGCCGTCGAACACGAGCGACGCCTTGTCGCGTCCCATCCGCGACGAGCGCCCCCCGGCGAGCACGATGCCCGCCAGCGCCGGCGTCGCGCCGCCCCCCGAGGCCTCGGCCGTCACGTTGTGTCCCTTCCTTGCGGCGGCGATCATAGGGTGATGGACGCGACCGCCCCCGCCCCGCCGGCCACCCTCTGGGCGGCGCTCGACCTCGACGCCGTGCCCGTGCCCGTTGTGACCATCGTCGGCGGTGGGGGCAAGACGACGTTGCTGTACCGGCTCGGCGCGGAGGCCGCGGCCGCCGGCCGGCGCGCCGTGCTCGCCGGCACGACGCGCTTCACGCCGGCGCCGCCCGCGCGCATGCCGCACACGGTCGTCGCCGACGACGACGCGCTCGCCGCGGCGCTCGGCGCCGCGCTGGCCGCGCACCCGCTGGTGGTCGCCTCCGCCGGCGACCGCGCGAAGGGGCGGCTCGGGCCGATATCGCCGGCGACCGTCGCGCGGATCGCGGCGCTGCCCGGGCTGGGGCTGCTCGCGCTCGAGGGGGACGGCAGCAAGATGCTGCCGTTCAAGGCGCCGGCCGACCACGAGCCCGTCATCCCGCCGGCGGCCACTCACGTCGTCACGGTCGTCGGGCTCGACGCGCTGGACGCGCCGCTCGACGCCGATCACGTGCACCGCCCCGAGCGCGTGCGCGCGATCGCCGGCGGCGACGCAGCGCGCTGCGACGCCGCGCTGATCGCGCGCGTGCTCGCCGACCCGCGCGGCGGGCGCAAGGACGTCGGCGCGCGACGCTTCGCGGTGGTCGTGAACAAGGCCGACCTCGACCCGCCCGGCGCCGCGCGCCTCGCCGCCGCGCTGCGCGCGGCGGGCGTCGAGCGCGTGGTGGTCGCCTCCCTCCGCGCCGCGCGCCCAGTGCGGGCCGTGCTGGCGTAGGGGCGGACCGCCCCTCGCAAGCGGCGGCGGACACGCCGCCGATATGTCGCGGCCCGACGGCCGCGCTGGTATCGGCGTACCCCCTTACCTTCTTCGCGATCGCCGGGCTGACCGCGGCCCGACGGCCGCGCTGGTATCGGCGTACTTCCCCTCGCCGTGACGCCCCTCGCAAGCGGCGGCAGACACGCCGCCGATGTGTCGCGGCCCGACGGCCGCGCTGGTATCGGCGTACTTCCCCTCGCCGTGACGCCCCTCGCCAGCGGCGGCAGACACGCCGCCGATGTGTCGCGGCCCGACGGCCGCGCTGGTATCGGCATACTTCCCCTCGCCGTGACGCCCCCTCGCAAGCGGCGGCAGACACGCCGCCGATGTGTCGCGGCCCGACGGCCGCGCTGGTATCGGCGTACCTCCCCTCGCCGTGACGCCCCTCGCAAGCGGCGGCAGACACGCCGCCGATATGTCGCGGCCCGACGGCCGCGTTGATGTCGGCGTACTTCCCCTCGCCGTGACGCCCCCTCGCAAGCGGCGGCAGACACGCCGCCGATATGTCGCGGCCCGACGGCCGCGCTGGTATCGGCGTACCCCCCCTCGCCGTGACGCCCCTCGCCAGCGGCGGCAGACACGACGCCGATATGTCGCGGCCCGACGGCCGCGCTGGTATCGGCGTACTTCCCCTCGCCGTGACGCCCCCTCGCAAGCGGCGGCAGACACGCCGCCGATGTGTCGCGGCCCGACGGCCGCGCTGATGTCGGCGGCGTATCTGCCGCCGCTTGCCGGCGCCGCCCTACCCTCGATCCATGAGCGCACTCGACGACTTCCGCCGCGCGAAGGACGACTTCTTCGCGCACGACCAGCAGTCGCCCCTCACCGCGACCCAGCGCGCGTCCTTCGCGGGACTGCGCTACTTCGACCCGAACCCCGACCTCGTGCTCGAATCTCGAGCCCGAGATCCTCGACCCGCAGGAGCGCGTCGAGCTGCAGACCAGCACGGGCGACACCGCCGTCTACGCGCGCTGGGCGCGCGTGCGTTTCCGCGTGGACGGCGCCGAGGCCGCGCTCACCGTCTACCGCGACCTCGAGCAGGGCGCGCTCTTCGTCCCGTTCCGCGACGCCACCTCGGGCATGGAGTCCTACGGCGCCGGGCGCTACCTCGAGCCGGAGCCGGCTCCCGGGGGGCGGCTGCACGTCGACTTCAACTACGCGTACAACCCGTACTGCGCCTACAACGACGCCTGGTCGTGCCCGCTCCCGCCGGCCGAGAACACGCTCCGCGTCCCGATCCGCGCCGGCGAGCGGGCGTTCCACGACTAGTCGCGCTGCTCCCGTCTCCGCCCCGCAGAATCGCGTGTCACTCCGCGTCGGGCGGCTCCAGGCCGAGGACCGCTGCTGCCTGCGCCGCGTCGCGCCGCCGCACGAGCAGCACGTAGGCGCCCCCGTAGAGGCCCGCACCGCCGGGCGCCTGGAGCACGGCGGGAATGTGCTCCGCGGCGAGCCGGCTGCGCCACAGCTCGACGAGCGCCTCCCCGGGCGTCGTCGCGAGCACGATGAGATCGGGCGCCGACGCGTCGGCACCGAACCAGTGACGCAGGGCTCGGAACCATCGCGACCCCGCCATGACCGCCCTCCGCCGGAATCGTATCCCGGCAGTCGCACGTAACCGTCCCGTGCCTATCGTCGATCGCACGAAACGAGGCGCCCCGGTGTCCAACCTGCACGACCTGCCCCCCGGCCCGCGTCCACCCGCCATCGTCAACGCGATCATCGAGATCCCGCGCGGCGGCTCGAACAAGTTCGAGTACGACATCGAGCTCGAGGTGTTCCGGCTCGACCGCGTCCTCTACTCCGCCGTGCACTACCCCGCCGCCTACGGCTTCATCCCCAGCACGCTCGCCGACGACGGCGACGCCGCCGACATCCTCGTGCTCACGACGGAGCCCACCTTCACGGGCGCCCTGGTCGAGGCGCGGCCCGTCGGCATGCTGCGCATGCGCGACGAGGCCGGCGAGGACGAGAAGGTGCTCGCGGTGCCGGTGGTCGACCCGCGCTTCAACCAGGTCACGGAGCTGCCGCACGTTGGTCACCACCTGCTGCGCGAGATCGAGCACTTCTTCCGGGTCTACAAGGACCTGGAGGGGAAGAGCGTCGAGACGTTCGGCTGGCAGGACCGCGGCGCGGCCGAGAATCTGATCATGCGGTCGATCGAGGCGGCGAAGCAGCACCACCACCCGTAGACGGGCACCGCGCGGACCGCGCCTCCCCTACCCTACGCGGGCGAACGGGAGTGAGCGCCACCGTGGTCCCCTATCTGATCATCCTGCTCGGCCTGCTGTTCCTCTCCGCCTTCTTCTCGTCGTCGGAGACGGCGTTCCTTTCGCTCCAGCGCGTGCGGCTCGAGCACCTCGTGCGGGAGGGCGCCCCGGGCGCGGCGCGGGTCTCGCGGCTGCTCGACCGACCGCACTCGCTGCTCTCCGCGATCCTGCTCGGCAACAACCTCGTGAACACGGCGGCGGCGGCGGTCGGTACCGTCGTCGCCGGCGAGATCCTCGGTCCGGCCAGCGGCGTCGCCGTGCTGATCGCCACGCTCGGCGTCACGCTGCTGCTCGTCGTCTTCGGCGAGGTCGGGCCGAAGACGCTGGCGCTCTCCTACGCGTTCCCGGTCAGCCGCCTGTGGGCGGTGCCGATGGCCCTGTGGACGCGCCTCACCCGGCCGGCCGTGTGGGCGCTCGACTTCCTCACGCAGGCCACCGTGCGCCTCTTCGGGCAGGAGACCGTGCTGGAGCCGGGCGTCCTCGGCATCGCCGAGCTGCGGACCGCGATCCGCGTCGGCGCCGAGACGGGCGCGATCGAGCGGCTCGAATCGAGCCGGCTGCTCGGCGCACTCACGCTCGAGCAGCGGCAGGTCCAGGAGATCATGACGCCGCGCACCGAGTTCGAAGCCGTCGAGTCGAACGAAACCGTCCACCAGGCCGCCGAGGCGCTCGCCGCGTCCGGCTTCCTCCGCCTGCCCGTCTACGAGGACAGCCCCGACGACGTCGTCGGCTACGTGCACGTCAGCGACGTCAGCGCCGCGCACCTGCGCGGCGAGGACCGGCGCGCCGTGCGCACCGTGATGCGGCCGGCAACCTTCGAATCGGAGCACTCGTCGATCGCGCACGTCCTCGAGCTGATGCGCGCGCACGGATCGTACATGGTGATGCTCGTCGACGAGTTCGGCACGACCTCCGGCCTCGTCACCCTCGAGGACATCATCGAAGAGGTCGTCGGCGACCTGCGCAGCGAGAGCGGCGAGGAGCCGACGGCCGAGCACCCGCTCGCGGGCGGCCGCATCGAGGTCGACGGCACGCGCCTGCTCGTCGACCTCTCGCACGAGCTGAACACCGACCTCACCGAGGTCGAGGCGAACACCGTCGCCGGCCTGGTGCTGTCGTTCACGCACCGCTTCCCGGCCGTGGGCGAGTCGGTCGAGCACCTCGGCTTCCGGTTCACGGTGCTCGACGTCGACGAACGCCGCATCAAGCGCGTCGCGATCGAGCCGGTCGTCGGCGGCCCGGCCGCGGGAGCGGCGGCCGCGCGGCCGCGAGGGCCGCTGGCGTGAGCGACATCGACGCCGTGATCTTCGACTGGGGCGGCACGCTCACGACGTTCGCGTCGATCGAGATGGAGGACATGTGGCGGCTCGCGGCGCGTCACCTGGCCCAGCACCTGCCGGAGGACGAGAACGCCCTCACCGCGCGGCTGATGGACGTCGAGCGCGCCTTCTGGGACCGCACGGCCGCCGAGGACGCGCGCGCCGGGTCGCTCGCCGATCTGCTCGCGGAGGCGCAGGCCGCGCTCGGCGTCGACGTCGGCGAGGCGGTGCTCGAGGAGGCCGGCGTGCGCTACCTCGACGCCTGGACGCCGCACGTCACGCACGACCCCGAGGCCGCCGCGACGATCCGCGCGCTGCGCGACCGCGGCCTGCGCATCGGGCTGCTCTCGAACACGCACTGGCCGCGCACCTTCCACGAGCGCTTCCTCGAGCGCGACGGCCTCGCGGAGCTGATCGACGCGCGCCTCTACACGAGCGAGATGACGCACATGAAGCCGCACCCCGAGGCGTTCCGCTCGGCGCTGGCGGCGGTGGGCGTCGACGACCCCGCGCGCGCCGTGTTCGTCGGCGATCGCCCCTTCGACGACATCTTCGGCGCGCGCCGCTCCGGCCTGCGCGCGGTGCTGCGCCCGAACGACGAGGTGCCGCCGTACGACGTCGTGCCCGACGCGACGATCGCGCGGCTGCCCGAGCTGCTCAGACTGGTGGACGGCTGGCGCGCCGGCGGCGCCGAAGGAGGCGAACGATGACCGGACGCGCGGACGAGCTGCTGGTGAGCACCGAGTGGCTGGCGGGCCACCTGGACGACCCGGCGATGGTGTTGATCGACGCCGGCGAGGCCGTCGCCTACCGCCGCGCGCACGTCCCCGGCGCCGTCGGCGTGCCGCACCCGTACCTGAAGGGCGCCGCAAACGGCCGGCTGGTGATGACGGCCGAGGAGTTCGAGGCCTTCGCGCGCCACGCGGGCGTCTCGGCGGACACGCCGGTCGTCGTCTACGACGACAACGCATCGCTGCACGCGGCGCGCGTGTGGTGGGTGTTCCGCCACTACGGCCACCGCGACGTGCGCGTCGTCGACGGCGGCTTCAACGCGTGGCTCGACGAGGGCCGGTCGCTGACGTCGGCGCCGCCGCGGCCGGCGCCCGGCACGTTCACCGCGCGGCCGGACGCGTCCGTCGTGATGCTCGCGGACGACCTGAAGGCGGCGATCGACGGCGGGCGGGGGCCCGCGCTCTGGGACACGCGGGCGCCCGACGAGTGGGACGGCACGAACGACCGCGGCAACGCGCGCGTCGGCCGCGTGCCCGGCGCGCGACACCTGGAGTGGCGCACGCTGATGCAGGGCCCGCCCGCGCGCCGCTTCCGCCCGCTCCCGGAGATCCGCGCCGCGCTCGAGCAGGCCGGCATCGACCCCGACGCCGAGACGGTCACCTACTGTCAGTCCGGCATCCGCGGCGCCTTCGGCCACTTCGTGCTGACGCTGCTCGGCAACGACCGCGTGCGCAACTACGACGGCTCGATGGGCGAGTGGGCCAACCGCGACGACACGCCGCTGACGCTCGAGTAGCACGCGCTCGCGCACGCGCGCCCGGCCGAGCAGCACGGCGCCGGCCGCCCTCAGCGGCCGGCAGACATGCCGCCGGCCCGCGCCCCTACGACCTCGGAATGACGAGCACCTGCCCGGCTTGCAGCGTCGACGGGTCCGTGATGTGGTTCGCCGACTCGAGCGCCTCCACCGTCACGTCGAACGTGCGCGCGATCTTCGTGAGGTTGTCGCCCGGCTGCACCGTGTACCGCCGCTCGCTCGCGGCTGCGGTCGCCGCGGGCGTCTGCGCCGCGGCTGCGCTCGACGTCGGCGATGCGGTCTCCGCCACCACGGCCGGCGTCGCCGTGTCGGCGGCCGCCGGCACCGTCGCGGTCACCGTCGCCAGCACCGACGCCCGCTGGCCGCTGCGCAGCCCATCGAGCAGCGTCGACGCGAGCAGCAGCCACATCACGAGCGCCACGACGAGCGCGAAGAGCCCGGCCAGCTTCAGCACGCCGCCACGCCTCCCGGCCCCCGCGCGCACAGTCTAGGGACGCGGGCGGCCGCGCGCTCGCCGCCGCTCAGGACTCCGCGACCAGCTCCGCCGCCGACTCGCGTGCGCGCGCCGACGCGTGCCGCGCCCGCCGCCGCTCCGCGCCGAGCGCGACGGTCGCCATCGCCACGACCATCGTCAGGGACACGCACCCCAGTGCGAAGAACACCTGCGGCGTACCCCAGCGGTTCGCGATCATCCCCGCGAAGGTGGCGGAAAACGACCCCAGCCCGAACGTGAGGAAGAACGAGATCCCGAACGCGCGGCCGACTGCCCCGTCCGGGGAGTAGTCGGTGATGAGCCCGTTGAACACCGGCTGCTGCGCGAAGTTCATCAGCACGAATCCCGCGCACGCGACGAGCAGCAGCACGCCGGTCGACGGCCCGATCAGGAAGAGGAACGGCCCGGTCAGCGCGATGAACGGGAGCACGGCGCGCTCGACCGGGATGCGGTCCGACAGCGTGCCGCCGGCGATCTGTCCGAATACCGCGGCGAGCAGCACGAGCGTCGCGGCGGCGCCGGCCACCGCCTCGGGATCCCAGCCGAAGACGTGGATGCCGAGGTGCTCGCGCAGGTGCAGCGTGAGGAACGTGAGCGAGCCGCGGTAGATGAACCCCTGCAGGATCGCCGACCCGTAGATCAGCAGCAGCGCCGGCGTGAGCCAGTGCCGCACCGCCGGCGGTGCCGTCAGGCGCCGGTGCGGCGGCGCGGCCGCCTGCGCGCGGGCGCGCGCCGCCACCGCGACCGTCGCTTCCGCGCGGCTCGGCGCGATGCGCAGCACGAGCAGCCCCACCAGGAACGCCGCCACGCCGAAGCAGACGTACGCGACGCGCCAGTCGAACACGATCGAGATCGCGACCGCGAGCACCGGCGACAGCGCGACCCCGAGGTTCCCCGCGATGCCCTGCGCCGCGAGCCCAAGCCCACGACGCTCGGCCACCGTCGCGACCATCGACGTGCCGGCCGGGTGGTACAGCCCGATGCCGGCGCCGAGCAGCGTCAGCGCCGCCGCGAGGAACAGCAGCGACGGCGACGCGGCGACGAGCAGCGCGAACACGCCCGCGAACCACATCGCCGCGACCATCACCGTGCGCGGCCCGAACCGGTCGACGAGCCAGCCCGACGGCAGCGCGGTCACGCCGAACGTGACGGTCCCCGCGTTCGCGACCGCGCCCAGCACGGCGACGTCGACCCCGTACTGCGCGCCGATGCGCACGAGCAGCGCCGCGAACGTGAGCTCCAGCGTGTGGGTCATCGCGTGGGCGAGCGCGGCCGACACGATGACGCGTCGCTCCATGCTCGCCCGCACCGCCGTCATGGCCACCGGGCACCCCTCCGCGCTCCGAGGCTCTGAGACTAGCGCCCCGCCGCACGTCCCGGTGGACCGCGGCGCAGATAGCGCGCCACGAGCGTCAGCGCGATGGCGACCGTCGCGAGATTGGCGACCGTGCGCAGCCACTGCACGCCGTTGAACTGCGACAGCGAGACCGCGACGGTGACGAATGAGAGCACGACGAGCGCGACGACGACCGGGTAACGGTCGATCACTGCGCGCACGGCTCCCGTGGGCGAGCGGCGCAGCGCGTACCCGTCCCGAACCGCGCCCACGACCAGCGCCACGCCGAGCGGCACGAGCGCGATCAACGCGCAGAGGTGCGCGAGCACGAACGGAACGCGCCAGGCGTCGCTCCCTGCCGCGAGCATCGCCCCCGTGATGGCGAGCGCTGCCAGCACGCCGCTTCCCGCGACGCGAAAGACGCGATCGACCACGAGCAACGCACGGGTTGGAGAACCGGCGGCCATGCGCCCAGCGTAGTTTGCGCGACCGCTATGCACGCCCCGCGCCGCAGCGAGCAGGGGCTCGCTAGAGCCCCTTCTCCTTGCAGAACTCCTGGTCGTAGACGATGTTCCCGGTGAAGTCCTTCGCCGCCTGCGCGCAGATCCAGACCGCCGCCTTGCCCATGTCGTCCGCCGCCTCGAAGTCGAGGTCGGGGTTCTCACGGTCGTTCTGCGCGTAGATGTTGCCGGGCGTCTTGATGCGCCCCTGCGGCGACAGCACGTTCACCGCGATGTTCTCGTCCTGCAGCAGCCACGCCTGCTGCTGCGAGAACCGCTCGATCGCGGCCTTCTGCGCGCCGTAGAAGACGTCGCCGCCCGGCTTGCGCGAGGTGTCGTACGGGCCGGGTCCCGGGAACAGCGCGCCGCGCGACGAGATGTTGATGATGTGCCCGCCGCCCGCCTCGCGCAGGTGCGGCAGGATCTCGCGCATCGCGAGGATCGGCCCGAGCAGGTTCACCCCGAAGCTGAGGTCGATGTGCCGGTCCTGCACCGTCTCGATCGTGCCGGGCACGAAGATGGCGGCGTTGTTCACGAGGATGTCGACGCGGCCCCACTCGTCGAGCGTCTGCTTGATGCCGGCGCGCACGCTGTCCATGTCGCGCAGGTTCATCACGACGGGCAGCGCGGTGCCGCCCGTCGCGCGGATCTCCTCGGAGACGGAGTGGATCGTCCCCGGCAGCCGCGGGTCCTTCTGGACCTCGGTGCGGGCGCCGACCGCGACCTTCGCGCCTGCGCCGCCGAGGTGCTTCGCGATGTCTGCCCCGATGCCGCGGCTCGCGCCGACGACGATCGCGACCTTGCCGTCGAGTGATCCCATCGTCCTTCTCCCCCTCGTCCGCGGCGCCCGCCCGGCTGCCGCACCCGCGGTGTTCCGCCCGGCATCCTACCGCGCGCTGTTCGCCGCCCGCCGACGGCGCGAGCCGTCGTCCGTCAACGCTCAACCCTCCGCGCACCCACGCGCCCGCCGGAGCGAGGGGCGCGGGCGCTCGCCCGCGCGACGAGCGCAGGCAGTGGCCGCGCGGCGGTCGGGCGTGAGCCCGTCCGCGCGCGCGGCCGGTAGCGCGAAAACTAAGCCTGGGCGAGCCGCCCGGGCGGTGCGGGCTCCGCCGCGCAGCGCTTCTCGTGCTCGTGCTGCAGCAGCCAGCGCTTGCGGTCCAGGCCGCCCGCGTACCCCGTGAGCTGACCGTTCGCCCCGACCACGCGGTGGCACGGCACGACGATTGCGAGCGGGTTGCGGCCGTTCGCCGCTCCCACCGCGCGCGACGCCGTGGGGCGCCCCACCGCCGCCGCGATCTCCCCGTAGCTCAGCGTCTCGCCCGGCGGGATCCGCCGCAGCGCCGCCCACACCTTGCGCTGAAACTCCGTGCCGCGCGGCGCCAGAGGCAGGTCGAACCCCAGCCGCGTGCCGCCGAAGTAGGCGGCGAGCTGCGACACCGCGTCGCCGGCAGCGTCCGGGTCGTGCCGCGGTTCTGCGTGGGTGTCGCCGACGAGCCGGTCCATGAACCAGCGCACCCCGTGCGCCCTGCTCATGAAGTCGACCCGGTGCAGACCGGCATCCGACCCGCCGACGAACACCGCACCGAGCGGCGTCAGCATGACGTCGTACCAGCTCATTCGGATCACCCCGCTTCGAACCCCCCGCGGTTGGCGTCATCCTACGACAGCGTGAAAAGCCCCGACCGCCCCCGGCGATACGTTTCGTGATGCCGTCGCGGGGCGCTCGCGCTCCGCCGCGTTGACAGGGGTGGACGCGCCGCCGATCCTGCCGCGCATGGCCGAACCCCGTTTCATCGCCATCCACTCCGACGCCACCAGCGAGGGCGCGTTCGAGATCGAGCGCGCCGTGATCGAGGCCGCCGGGGGCGAGTTCCGCATCAGTCGCGGCCGCACCGAGGACGAGCTCGTCGCAAACCTCGAGGACGCCGACGCCGTCCTCGTCTCCGCGGCTCCGATCACCCGCGGCGTGATCGCCCGCCTGCCGAAGCTCAAGCTGCTCGTCCGCTACGGCGTCGGACTCGACTCGCTCGACATCCCCGCCGCGACCGATCACGGCGTCGTCGTCGCGCACTTCCCCGACTTCTGCCAGCCCGAGGTCGCGAACCACGCGATGATGCTGCTCCTCGCGCTGTCCAAGCAGCTGATCCCGCTCGACCGCGCGGTGCGCCGGGGCCGCTGGCGGCCCGGCGCCCTGTCGCACATGCCGCACATCACCGGGCAGGTGCTCGGGCTCGTCGCCTTCGGCAACATCGCGCGCGCCGTCGCGCAGCGCGCCCGCGCCTTCGACCTGCGGGTGATCGCCACCGACCCGTACGTGCCGGACGCCGTCTTCGCCGAGCACGGCGTGGAGCGCGTCGCGACGCTCGACGAGCTGCTGGCGCGCGCCGACTTCGTCTCGTTGCACACGCCGCTCACGCCCGAAACACACCACCTGATGGGCGCCGAGCAGTTCCGGCGCATGCAGTCGACCGCCTACCTGGTGAATACGTCACGCGGCCCGGTCGTCGACGAGATGGCGTTGATTGACGCGCTGCAGTCGGGTGAGATTGCCGGCGCCGGCCTCGACGTCTTCGAGCGCGAGCCGCTCTCCGGCGACTCGCCGCTCGGCACGCTCGAGAACGTCGTGCTCACGCCGCACTCCGCGAGCTACTCGGACCGCGCGTTCGACGCGCTCAAGCGGCGCGTCGGCGAGGCGGTCGTCGACGTGCTGGTGAACGGCCGCTGGCCGGAGTTCGTGCCGAACCGCGACGAGGTGCAGCCGCGGGCGGCGCTCGCCTGACGCGAACGCCCCGCCGGGTGCGCCCGTCGCGGTGAGCGCGCCGCGGAACGCACCGTGCGTCGCCAGCGACGTCGAACCGCGAAGCGGGAAACGGGCCGCGCCACCCGGCGCGCGCGAAGGGACGGGTGACCCACATGCGACCGAATCACGTGCTCCGCGCATGGCGCAACGGCGAGCAGACCGTCGGCGCCTGGCTGTCCATCGACTCGGCGTTCTCCGCCGAGGCGATGGCGCACGCCGGCTTCGACTGGCTCTGCATCGACATGCAGCACGGCATCGCGGACTACCCCGTGTGTGTCTCGATGCTGCAGGCGATCTCGACGACGAAGACGATCCCGTTCGTGCGCGTGCCCGGCAACGAGCCGTCGATCATCATGCGGGTGCTCGACGCCGGCGCGTACGGCGTGGTCGTGCCCCTCGTCGACAACAAGCAGGAGGCCGAGCGCGCCGTGGCGGCGATGCGCTACCCGCCGGCGGGCGGCCGCTCGTCGGGCCCCGCGCGCGCCGCGATGTACGGGGGTCCCGGCTACCAGTCCTGGGCGAACGACGAGATTGCGTGCATCGTGATGATCGAGACCGCCGAGGGCATCGAGAAGCTCGACGAGATCCTCTCGGTGCCCGGCGTCGACGCCGCGTACATCGGCCCGTCAGACCTTGCGTACGCGATCGGCCTGCAGCCGACCGGCGACAACAACGAGCCCACGCATGTCGCGACCGTCGACCGGATCCTCGAGGCCTGCAAGCGCCACGGCGTGGCGCCCGGCATCCACACAGGCTCGGTCGAGTTCACGACGCGCTACCTCAAGCAGGGCTTCCAGATGGTGACGCTGGGGTCGGAGCTCGGCTTCATGCGCAAGGAGGCCGTGACGGCACTGGCTGCCGCGCGGGGCGGCGCGAACGTCGGCGCGCTCGAGCCGGACGCGTAGGCGGGAGCCCGCGCGATGGCCGCCTCTCCGGGCGGTGAGATGGCGGTCGCGCCGTCGGCGGCGCCGGGGCGCCCCATGGACAGCGCCGCCGCCGACTGGGTAGCCTTCCGCCCCATGCCTCTCCGCGTGCGCCTGTCCCTCCTCGCCGCCGTCGCCGTCGCGTGCACGGCGGTGCTCGCCGGCTGCGCCTCGCTCGCGGACGGGGGCCCCGCCGCCACGCGCACGCCCGCGCCCGTGGACCGCATCACGGCGACCAACGGACGCATCCTCGTGCTCGCCGCGAACGGCGGACTGTTCACCGTCGCGCCGGACGGCCAGGGACGGATTGACCTCCAGGACGGCGGCGGCGGGCGTCGCGCGCAGCAGCCGACCTGGTCGCCCGACGCCTCGCGCGTGGCGTGGGTGGAGGTCACCGGCCGGGGTTCCGACGAGCGCGTCGCGCTCGTCACCGCGCGTGCCGACGGCAGCGGGCGCGCCGAGGCGCCGCTCGATGCGCCCGCCTTCTTCCTGTCGTGGGATCCGACGTCGATGCGGGTCGCCTATCTCGTGCCGAGCGGCCGCACCGGCACGGCGCTCGGGGTGGTCGACACGGCGGGCGACCCCACGCGCGCACGCGTGATCGCCGGGGGACAGCCCCTCTACTTCGACTGGCAGCCCGACGGCGGCGGCGTCTTCCTCCATGCCGGTGGGGACCTGCTCGGCAACATCACCGTGAACGGCGCGTCGCAGCCCATCGCCCAGTCGGGCGGGCGCTTCCGGGCGCCGCAGTGGAGCGCGAACGCGGCCGGCGACCTCCTGCTCTATGCCGCGCAGCACGCCGGCCAGCAGACGCTCGTCGCAGCCCTGCCGAACGGTGCGCGTCACGACGTGCTGCGCTTCGACGGCGAGATCGCGTTCGCGGTCAGCCCCGACGCGCGGCGGCTCGCCTACCAGGCGCAGCCGCTGCAGCCGCAGCCCGTGTCGCGCGGCCAGACCGTCGCGCTGTCGACGTCCTCGCGGCAGGCCCCGCTCGCGATCACGGACGCGCTGGTCGTGCAGGATCTGGCGACCGGCCGGCCCATCCGCGTCACGCAGACCCCGGTCGCCGCGTTCTTCTGGAGCCCCGACAGCCGTCGCTTGCTCTACCTCTCGGTCGAGCGCGACGCGAAGGGCATCCAGACGCGGTGGTCGATTTGGGACGGGCACAGGACGACCCGCCTCGACGCGTTCGCGCCGAGCCTGGAGCTGGCGCGCGACTACCTCCCCGCGTTCGACCAGTACGCGCGAGCGCTCTCGCTCTGGTCGCCGGACGGCTCGCAGTTCGTGTACGCGGGCAGCGACGGCGAGGGCGAGAGCGGCGTGTGGGTACAGTCCGTGGACTCGACCGCTGCCCCGATCCGCATCGCCGACGGCGTGTTCGCCGCCTGGTCGCCGCGCCCGACCCCGTAGCCGCGGCCGGCGTCGAGCGGCTGCCGGCAGGCTGCCGATCGGCTCCCGCGCAGCGGCCGCGGCCGGCGTCGAGCGGCTGCCGGCAGGCTGCCGATTGATTCGCCGCGCAGCGGCCGCCTCGCCGGCCGGGGCCGCGACCATCCGCCGACCGACCTCGCCTGGCGTCGATGCCATGGAGGGATCGGCAACCTCCCGGCTGCCGCTCGACGCCAACCGACGGGGCTCCGCCCGTCCTGCGATCGCGGGCTATAGTCGCCCGGACCCGCTGCCATATCGAGAGGGACCGCGATGCCCGTCGTCCACGCCGCGCCGCTCCGCGACTACGTGACCCGCATCTTCGAGGCGACCGGCGCCCCCGCCGACGAGGCGCGCGCGGTCGCCGAGCACCTCGTCGAGGCAAATCTCAAGGGGCACGACTCGCACGGCGTGATCCGTATCGAGGGCTACGTGCGACAGGCGCAGGCCGGCGTGACCGTCCCGGGCGCCGCCGTCGAGGTGGAGCACGAGACGCCGACGACCGCGGTCGTCAACGGGCACTGGAACTACGGGCAGGTCGTGGCGCGGCGAACGATGGAGGTCGCGATCGCGAAGGCGCGCGAGTCGGGCGTCGGCGTGGCGGTCGCGCACCAGTCGGCGCATGTCGGGCGCGTGGGCGCCTACGGCGAGCAGGCCGTCGCGGCCGGGCTGGTGGCGATCGCGTGCGTGAACAACCACGGCGCGGGGCGGCTGGTCGCGCCGTTCGGCGGTGCGGAGCGGCGGCTCTCCACGAACCCGATCATGATCGCCGGGCCGACCGGCAACCCCGACGAGCCGTTCGTGCTCGACATGGCGACGTCGGCCATCGCCGAGGGCAAGGCGCGCGTGGCGCGCAACAAGGGCGTGCCACTCGCACCCGACCTGCTGATCGACGGCGCCGGCCGGGCGACCGTCGACCCGTGGGACCTCTACGGCGGGGACCCGCCGGGGTCGCGGCCGCCGGGCGCGCTGCTGCCGCTCGGCGGCGCGTTCGGCCACAAGGGCTTCGGCCTCTCCATGGCCGTCGAGCTGCTCGCCGGCGCGCTCTCGCCGGCCGGCACGACGCGGCCCGACGCCACCCACGGCGGCAACTCGATCTTCATGCTCGCGCTCGACCCGGCGCGCCTCGGCGGCGCCGACGCCTTCGCCGGCGCGCTCTCCGGCCTCGTCGACTACGTGAAGACCCCGCCGTTCCGCGACGGCTTCGACGGCGTGATGACCGCCGGCGAGCCCGAGCGGCGGCGCATGTCCGAGCGGCTCGCCTCCGGCATCGAGCTCGACGACGCCACCTGGGGCGAGATCACGGGCGCCGGCCGCGCCGTCGGCGTCGAGCCGATGGCGGTCTGACCGCGATGCCCGCCGCGCGCGGACGCGATCCGCAGCAGCCGTCGATGCTCGAGCCGCACAGCGCGCTCGAGCTCGAGGAGGCCTGCGCCGACATCGCGCGCTCGCTCGGCCTGCAGGTGCGGCGGCAGGTGAAGGTCGGCCGGCGCGTCTATGGCCCCGTGCGCCACATCGACGTGGTCGTCACCGACATGAGCACACGTCGTTCGCTCGGCATCGAGTGCAAGTTCCAGCGCGGCAAGGGCACGGCCGAGGAGAAGATTCCCGGCACGATCGAGGACATCCGCGCCTGGCCGATCCAGGGCATCGTCTGCTTCTCCGGCTACGGCTTCAGCCCGCACATGGTGTCGTTCATGTACGCGAGCGGCCTCGGCGTGGACATCGCCGATCTCGAGGACTGGCTGCGCCTGTACTTCGTGCTGTAGGTGGGTGGACGGCGAGCGCGCGCCCACCTGCTACGCCGACGGCAGCCGACCGCGCATGCGCTCCTCGGGGAAATTCGTCACCACGAGCTCGTCGATCGGGCCGCGGCGGTCGGCGCGCGAGTTGATCGCGCGCCGCGCGGGCGTGCGCTCCACGCGGTAGCGAAACGCCCCCTGGTACACCCCGATGATCCAGTCGTGCGGCGAGTTCGAGAGCATCATCGGGACCTCGCGGTCCGACAGCTCGTCGATCACCTTCTTCAAGCGCAGCTGCTGTCCTCGGTCGAAGGCGCCCTCCGTGTAGCCGGTGAAGTTCGACGTCTTCGACAGGGGCTCGAACGGCGGGTCGAAGTAGACGAAGTCGCGCTGGCCGGCGCCGGTGCAGGCGGCCTCGAAGTCGCCGCACAGCAGCTCGGTGTCCTGCAGCGCGCGCGACGCGCCCGTGAGCGCGGGGCAGTCGAGGATGCGCGGGCGCGCGTAGCGGCCGTGCGGCACGTTGAAGTGGCCACGCCGGTTCACGCGGTAGAGGCCGTTGAAGCAGGTCTTGTTCAGGAAGATCAGCCGCGCCGCGACGGCGAGCGGCTCGTCGGGGGCCTCATCGCGGATCGTGTAGTAGAGCTCCGCGCGCCCGTCCTCGGTCGCCGGCAGATAGCGCGACTCGAGGTTGCGCAGCGCGTCGATCAGCCCGCGAAGGTCGTCGCGCACGACGCGGTAGGTGGTGACGAGCTCGCGGTTCGCATCGTTGAGCACCGCGCGGCGCGGCGCGAGCCCGGGGTCGGCGGCAAGGGCGAAGAAGAGGGCGCCGCCGCCGAGGAACGGCTCGTAATACGTCTCGATGTCGCGCGGCACCCGCGCGAGGAGCGCGGGCAGGAGCTGGCCCTTGCCGCCCGCCCACTTCAGAAAGGGGCGCGCGACGGGCGCGGAGACGTCATCAGCCGAGCAGTCGGAGTGGATAACGCGGGCTCCAGCGGGACGGGGAGAGGCGGCTGGGTGGCGGGATTGTACGCAATATTCCGCGCTGCCGCTCCGCGGCCCGGAGCGGCCTGACCGGCACCGCTCGGAACCCCATGTGCTCCGACCGATCCTGCGTGAAACGTCATTGAAACACCTTTGCAAGATGCTGCCCCGCCAGAGCCCGCCCGAATCCGGCGGCGCCCACCCAGCGGCCAGGGGGACGGCCAGGAAAGGCTTGGGATGGTGAACTCAGGAGACACGGCCTGGATGCTGACGAGCGCCGCGCTCGTCCTCTTCATGACCCCGGGGCTCGCGCTCTTCTACGGCGGCATGGTCCGCTCGAAGAACGTCCTGTCCATGCTCATGAAGAACTACGTCGCGATGGGCATCGTCACGGTGACCTGGGTCGCAATCGGCTTCTCGCTCGCGTTCAGCGGCGACGTCGGGAACGTGATCGGCAACCTCAACCTGTGGGGGCTGCGCGAGATCGGCCTCGACAACCACATCTTCGGGCTCACCGTCCCCGACTCCGCCTACACGATGTTCCAGCTGATGTTCGCGGTGATCACGCCGGCCCTGATCGCGGGTGCCGTCGCCGAGCGCATCAAGTTCAGCGCGTGGGCGATCTTCATCGCCGCCTGGTCGCTTCTCGTCTACGCGCCGATGGCGCACTGGGTGTGGGGCGGCGGCTTCATCGGCACCAACCTGCACGCACTCGACTTCGCGGGCGGGCTCGTGGTGCACGTCAACGCGGGCATCGCAGCGCTCGCGGTCGTCCTCGTGCTCGGCCCGCGCCTCGGCTTTCGGCGCGAGATCATCCGGCCGCACTCGCTCCCGCTGACCGTGCTCGGCGCCGGCATGCTGTGGTTCGGCTGGTTCGGCTTCAACGCCGGCTCGGCGCTCCGCGCCGACGGCATGGCCGCGAACGCCTTCATGACCACGCAGATCGCGACCGGCGTCGCGGCCACCGTCTGGGTGCTCGCCGAGTACGCGCGGCACGGCAAGCCGACGACGCTCGGCTTCGCCTCCGGCGCCGTCGCCGGGCTGGTCGCGATCACGCCGGCCGCCGGGTTCGTCGGGCCGCTCTCCGCCGTCGTGATCGGCGCCGCCGCCGGCTTCGTCTGCTTCTCGGCGCTCGGCCTCAAGTACCGCTTCAACTTCGACGACTCCCTCGACGTCGTCGCCGTCCACCTCGTCGGCGGGATCCTCGGGTCGCTGCTGCTCGGGCTCTTCGCGGAGGCGCGGTTCGGCGGGACGAACGGGCTGTTCTTCGGCAACCCGGGCCAGTTCCTGCGCCAGCTGGCGTCCGTGGGGATCGCGCTCGGCTACTCGTTCGTCGTCTCGTACGTGATGGCCCGTATTCTCGACGCGACGATCGGCCTGCGCGTGAGCGAGCCCGACGAGCGCGCCGGCCTCGACCTCTCGCTGCACGAGGAGCAGGCGTGGGTGCTGGCGGAGTGAGGACCGCCCCGCGCATCGACGACGCGCCATTCCGGAGGAACCACCGATGAAGCTGATCATCGCCTACATCAACCCGTACAAGCTCGACGACATCCGCGATGCCCTGAAGGACGCCGGCGTGAGCGGCCTCTCGGCCGGCACCATCCAGGGGTTTGGCCGGCAGGCCGGCCACACCGAGACCTACCGCGGCGCCGAGTACGAGGTCGACTTCGTGCCGAAGGTGCGCATCGAGGTGCTGGTCGACGACACGCTCGCCCCGACGGTGATCTCGACGATCGAGGCCACGGCACGGACGGGATCGATCGGCGACGGCAAGATCGCCGTACTGCCGGTCGAGGACATCGTGCGCATCCGCACCGGCGAACGCGGCGGGGACGCGCTGTAGGCAGTCCCGGGAACGGGCGAGCCGCCCGCCGCAGGCGGGCGGTGCGCCGGGGACGGGCGCGGCGCCTGGCCACGGCCGCCCGCCGCAGGGCGGGCGGTGCGCCGGGGACGGGCGCGGCGCCTGCCCACAGCCGCCCGCCGCAGGCGGGCGGTGCGCCGGGGACGGGCGCGGCGCCTGGCCACAGCCGCCCGCCCTGCGGGCGGTGCGCCGGGGACGGGCGCGGCGCCTGGCCACGGCCGCCCGCCGCAGGGCGGGCGGTGCGCCGGGGACGGGCGCGGCGCCTGCCCACAGCCGCCCGCCGCAGGCGGGCGGTGCGCCGGGGACGGGCGCGGCGCCTGGCCACAGCCGCCCGCCGCAGGGCGGGCGGTGCGCCGGGGACGGGCGCGGCGCCTGGCCACAGCCGCCCGCCGCAGGGCGGGCGGTGCGCCGGGGACGGGCGCGGCGCCACAGCGACCCGCCCACAGCCGCCTGCGTCGCGATCCGGCGCGCCACATCGACGTAACACGCCCCGCCTACGATTCGGCACAACATGACCACCACCGCGCACCCCGCGTTCACGCCCTTCCTCGCCACCCGCGCCGACTGCGTGCCGCGGCCGCTGGCGCTCGCCGGCGAGCACGCGTGCGCGGCGCTCACGGCCACTCTCGACGACGCCTTCCTCGCCCTCGCGCCCGGGCACGGCGCGGGCGGCATCGCCGTCGTCGCGGTCGGCGGCTACGGGCGGCGCGAGCAGGCGCGCCACTCGGACATCGACGTCATGCTGCTGATCGCGCCGGGCCTCGACGAGGACGCGAAACGCCTGCTCTACCCCGTGTGGGACACCGGCGTGAAGGTCGGCCATTCGATCCGCACGCTCGCGCATGTCACCGAGGCCGGCCGGCAGAACGTCGAGACGCTGACGGCGCTCTTCGACGCGCGCTTCGTCACGGGCGACGCAGACCTCTACGCGCAGTTCGAGGCGACGCGCGCGAAGCTCGTCCGCCGCCAGCGGCGCGCCCTCGTCGCCGAGCTCGGCGAGCGGCACCGTGCGCTCCTCGCCCACGAGCCGTGGCAGCTGCAGGCGACGAACCTCAAGACCGGCCGCGGCGGGCTGCGCGACGTGCAGCTGCTGCACTGGCTCGACGCCGCGGACGCCATCGCGGACGGTCGCGACCCCGCGCCCCCGCCGCCCGCCGTCGCCGACGCGCGCGAGCGCCTGCTCGCCACGCGCAACGCCGTGCACGCGCTCACCGAGCGCGCGACCGACCTCTACCGCGACGACCTCGTCCCGCGCGTCGCGGAGTGGCTCGACGTCGAGATGGCGCGCTGGAGCCACGACCTGTACATCGCGATGCGCATCGTCGACGCCGCCGCGACGGAGCGGCTCGCCGCCGGCCCGCAGGCGCCGCGCCGCCGCTGGCTCGCGTGGCCTCGCCCGCGCGACGCCGCCGCGAAGCCGGCCCCCGGCGCCGAGCGCGACCTCGACCGGCTCGTCACCGCGCTGCGCGAGATGGACGTCGAGAACGGGCCTGCCGCGCTGGAGCCGCTGCCGCGCGCGGCGTGGCTCGAGCGGCTCCTCCCCGAGTGGGAGGTCCTGCGCGGCCGCCGCCACGTCGCGCCGTTCCACATCCACCCCGTCGACGTGCACGTGATGCGCGCGGTCTCCGAGGCCATCCACGCGCTCACCGAGGACGACGACGAGACCGACTCGCCGCGCGTCGCCGCCGAGCTGCCGAGCCAGGACGAGCTGCTGATGGCGGTGCTGCTGCACGACATCGGCAAGGGGCACGAGCGCTCGCACGTCGAGGGCGGCCCGATCATCGCCGAGCGCTTCGTCTCGCGTGCCGGCCTGCCGCCGGAGACGGCGGCGCGCATCGTGCGTGCCGTCGAGCTGCACCTCCTGCTGCCGACCGTCGCCACGCGGCGCGACATCGCCGACGCGCGCGTGATCCGCGAGGTCGCGGAGGCGGTCGGCGACGCGCACACGTTGCGGCTCCTCTACCTGCTGTCGATCGCCGACGCGCGCGCGACCGGCCCCACCGTGTGGAACGCGTGGAAGGCGCAGCTGCTGCGGTCGCTCTTCACGCGCACGCTCGACGTGCTCGGCGGCGCCTCGCCCGACGCGGCGACGGCGCCGGGGGTGCGCCTGCAGCGCGCCGTCGACGCGCTCGCCGGCCGCTTCACGGCGGCCGAGGTCGAGGAGCACGCCGCGCGCCTCGAGCCGTCGTACCTGCTGAGCACCGCGCCGGAGACCATCGCCGAGCACATCGAGCTGATCCGTGCCGCGCGGGCCGACCCGCGCGGCACGGCCGTGCGGCGCGACCGGCTCGGCAGCCTCGACCGCCTGACCATCGTCACGCCCGACCGGCCCGGCATCCTGCAGGCCGTCGCCGGCACACTCGCCTCGCACAACGCGAACGTGCTCGGCGGCGTCGCCTACACGCGCGACGACGGCGTCGCGATCCAGGTCTGGCACGTCGACGACGCGCTCGGCCACGGCATCGACGACCGCCGCTGGAGCCGCATCCTCGACGCCGTGCCGCGCGCGCTGGCCGGCGAGTTCCCCGTCGACGAGCGCCTCGCCGAGGTGCGCGCCACCTACGGCGGCTCCGCCGACCACCACGCGCGGCTGCGCGCGGAGATCCCGACGACGGTCCACGTCGACAACACCGCCTCCGAGGGCTACTCGGTGCTCGAGGTGTCGACCGCGGACCGCCTCGGCCTGCTCTACGCGATCACGCGCGCCCTGCATGCGCTGGCCGTGGACATCCACCTCGCGAAGGTCGACACGATCGGCCAGGAGGTGGTGGACGCGTTCTACGTGCGCCGCGAGAACGGCCGCCGCGTCGAGGCGCCCGACGAGATCGAGCGCGTGGAGCAGCGCGTGCGCGCGGCCATCGAGTCGCTGGACGACGAGTAGTCCGCAGGGCCGACCGGCGAGCGGCGCGTCTCACGCGCGCTGCCGGAGTGGACACCGACGCGCCCCCCGCGCAAGCGGCGGCGGGCACGCCGCCGATGCTCGCGCGCGGCCTTCGGGTCGCGTCACATCGACGGCGTATCTGCCGCCGCTTGCCGCATGCCACGGGGCGTGGGCGGGGCCGGACTTCCTACAGCCGGTTGATCCATCGCGCGAGGATCTCCGCGAACCCCTCCGGGTACACGGTGTGCATCCCGCCGAGCACCTCGGCGAGCGGCAGCCACACGGCCTCGCGCGTGCCCTCGCCCTCCTCGAAGTACGGCATCGGCCCGAGGCCCGACACCCCATCGTCGTCCGCGAAGCGCACGCGGAAGAGGAACACCACCTCGTGACCCGGCGCGCCCTCCTGTTCGAACAGGTTCTCCGACACCTCGATCTGCTCGAGCACCTCGACCGCGCGGCCGGTCTCCTCGCGGAACTCGCGCACGACGGCGTCGGCGGCGCGCTCGCCGAACTCGACGCCGCCCCCGAGCGGCCGGTATCCGGTGGTCGCGCCCGACGATTCCGGCACGGGCCCCATGAGCAGGTGGTCGTGGCGGATCACGACGCCGAGCGCCAGCACGCGGATGCGCCGCGGCCGAGCCGCTCGGTTGGGGGTCGCGGCGCCGTCGTCCTCCATCGGTCCCTCCGCGGCGAGCGCCTGCTTCGAGCGGCATCCGGTCACTGTTGAGCCGCCGCTCACTCGGCCCGCCGACCCGCTGTCCCCCGAGCCGCGCCTCCGCCGCGAGCGACTGCTTCGAGCGGCATCCGGTCAGGATGCTGAGCCGCCATGCACGCGATGCCCCACCGCCGCCGCACGAGCGGTGCCCGCGCGCGTTCGCGCGGCGCCGGGCCGTGCCGTACCCTGCCCGCGCTCGTGCCGCGACCGCGGGTCGAGGCAAACGAGCGCGTTCGGTAGGATACCCGCCGCCACCGGCCCGGGCCGGGCGGGCGCAGCGCAGGGGGAGGCACCCATGGCGGAAGCCGTGAAGAAGGACCTGTACGAACTCGGCGAGACGCCGCCGCTCGGCCACGTGCCGAAGCAGATGTACGCCTCGTTGATCCGCCAGTCGCGGTTCGGCGAGCCCAGCCAGGCGTTCGAGGTCGAGGTCATCGACACGCCGCAGCCCCGCGCGGGCGAGGTGCTGGTCTAGGTGATGGCCGCCGGCGTGAACTACAACAACGTCTGGGCCGCGCTCGGCATGCCCGTCGACGTCATCGGCGCGCGCCAGCGCAAGGGCGCCACGGAGGACTTCCACATCGGCGGCTCCGACGCCTCGGGCGTCGTGTGGGCCGTCGGCGAGGACGTCACCGACGTGAAGGTCGGCGACGAGGTCGTGCTCCCCTGCGGCATGTGGGACGAGAACGCGCCCGAGGTCAAGTCCGGCGCCGACCCGATGTTCTCGCCGAGCTTCCAGAATCTGGGGCTACGAGACGAACTGGGGCTGCTTCGCCCAGTTCACCAAGGTGCACCACCCAGTGCCACCCGCGTCCGAAGCACCTGACGTGGGAGGCCTCGGCCGCCTACATGCTCGTCGGCGCGACCGCGTACCGGCATGCTGCTCGGCTGGCCGCCGCACGCGGTGCAGGAGGGCGATCCCGGTCCTGATCTGGGGCGGCGCCGGCGGCCTCGGCTCGATGGCGATCCAGATCGTGAAGGCCATGGGCGGCATCCCGATCGCGGTCGTCTCGGAGGACGACAAGTTCGAGTACTGCCAGGGCCTCGGCGCGAAGGGCGTCATCAACCGCAAGGACCCGGCGTTCACGCACTGGGGCCGGCTGCCGGACATGGACGACGCCGCGGCGTTCGGCGAGTGGATGAAGGGCGCCCGCGCGTTCGGCGCGAAGTTCTGGGAGGTCCTCGGCGAGCGGCGCGCGCCGAAGATCGTCTTCGAGCACCCGGGCGAGGCGACCATCCCGACGTCCGTCTTCGTCGTCGACAACGGCGGCATGGTCGTGATCTGCGCCGGCACCACCGGCTACAACGCGGACGTCGACCTGCGCTACCTGTGGATGCGCCAGAAGCGCCTGCAGGGCTCGCACTTCGCGAACGACGAGCAGTCGCGCGCGCTCAACGAGATGGTGGCGACGGGCGCGGTCGACCCGGCCCTCTCGCGCACGTTCCCGTTCACCGGCGTGGGCGAGGCGCACCAGCTGATGCGCGAGAACCGGCACCCGCCGGGAAACATGGCGATCCTGGTGAACGCCCCCCACGAGGGCATGACGACGATGCCGTAGCTCGGGGGTCGCGCCCCTGGCGAGCCGCCGGGAGAACCCCGGCGGCTCGTTTCGTTGTCCGGAGGTCGCACCTGCGCCCCACAGCGGCGGCAGACATGCCGCCGACGCAACGCGGGCGCCGTCCGCGACTGCCATCGCGCGCCTGTCGGCGGCATCTCTGCCGCCGCTGTGGCCGGACGACCGCATCGCACGCTCGGCGCGTGGCCCAGGCGCCCCGCGCCAGCCGCCCGGGTGAGCGGGGCGGCTCGCCTAAGCCCGCCACCGGCTACGCTCGTCCCCGCCCACCACGCGCTGCCACGAGGAGCCCGCGTTGATCCCTGGCGTCGACACCGCCGAGCTCATCCGCGCCGTCGGCTATGCCGGCATCTTCGTCATCATCTTCGCCGAGACCGGGCTGCTCATCGGGTTCTTTCTCCCGGGCGACAGCCTGCTGTTCACGGCCGGCTTCCTCGCCTCGCAGGGCGTGATCTCGGTGTGGGTCCTGATCCCGGTCGCGTTCGTCGCGGCCGTCACGGGCGACGCCGCCGGGTACGCGTTCGGCTATCGCGTCGGCCGCGCGCTCTTCCGTCGCGAGGAGTCGCTGCTCTTCCGGCGCTCCTATCTCGAGCGGACCGAGGCATTCTTCGAGCGGCACGGCGGCAAGGTCATCGTGATCGCGCGCGTGATGCCGATCGTGCGCACGTTCGCGCCCGTCGTCGCGGGCATCGGTCGCATGACCTACGCCGCACTTCCTCGCCTACAACGTCATCGGCGGGCGCGATCTGGACCGCCGGCGTCGCGCTCGCCGGCTACTACCTCGGCAAGTCCATCCCCGGCGTCGACCGCTACCTGCTGCCGATCGTCGCGGTGATCATCGTGCTGTCGGTCCTCCCCGGCATGATCGCGTTCCTGCGCGAAGGCGGCCCGCAGCACGTGATGGCCGCGTACCGCGCACACCGCGCCCGGCGAGCGCAGAAGCAGTAGGAGCACCCCCGCGACCGGTTCGAGCCCGGAGCGGGAGCGATGGGATCGACTCCGTCGCGACGCGCGTGCCGCGTTCGCGGCGGCGGTGGCCGCCTGGAAGATCCGGTCGCTCCCCGCTCCCGGCTCGAGCACGCGCTGGACTACTGGTAGATGACGTAGTCCGGCGCCTTCGGGAGGCTCAGCACCTCCTCCGGCGTCATCAGCGGCTCGTCCCAGTGGTAGAAGAGCTTGATCGCCGCCCGGCGCGCATAGTCCGACATCGCGTAGTCGCGGTACTCCGACGCCTTCGGCCACGGCGGGCCGTACCCGTCCATATCCACAGTCACCTCGACCTCGGGCATCTGCTCGATGTCCGCCGTGTGCGTGAGCATCGAGTCCATGAACTGGTGCAGGACGAGGATCTTCGGCGGCAGGTGATACGTGCGAACGATCTGCTCGAGATAGTCCTGCACCGCGTTGATCGGCGCGGCGTCGAGCGTGCCGATCACGCGCCCCGGCGCAACACCGTCGCTCTTCGTCGAGAACTCGGGGTCGAGCGCGACGTGCACGAACGGAAGCGCCAGCAGCGGGCTCACGCGCTCGACTTCCTGCAGCGGGTCGGCCCAGCCGACCTGGAAGTCGAGGAACAGCAGGATCCCCTGTTCGCGCGCGACCTCGACGTACGGCCTGATGTTGTCGAGCGACATCCGCGCGAGGTAGCTGCCGTCCGCCTGCGGCGACGGCTGCGCGACGTCCACGATCAGATGCAGGGCGCCGATCGCGCCGCGTGGACCGTTCAGGGCGTCGTATTGCTGGGCCAGCTTGCGGGCGAGCTTCGCGGCGTCCTCGGGCGAGTGCGCGCCGAGCTCACCCATCGTCGCCTGGCCGGGGTGACCGTAGAGCGCGACGACCTGGGCGCCGTCGAAGTACGAGGCCGGGCCCGACGTCGCCAGCTCCGCGAGCTGTGCGGGCCGTCGGTCGAGCGCGGCGAGCACGGCGGCGGGTGAGCCGGCGATCAGATCGAGGGGGCCTCGCGCCGGGGTCGGCGCGGTGGCGCGATGGATCGGCGGGGGGCCGGGCAGGGGTGCGGCGATCGTCGTCCCGGGGAGAGCTGCAACGACGAGGGCGGCGGCGAGCGATGCGAACAGCGCCACGTGACGTGACACGCGAAGCGCCGTGTGTCGCAACGCACACCCCCGGTCCGAGCCCCCCGCGTGACCCGGACTGTACCGTAATCAGGCACTTGCGTAAACACGTGAACAGATCTTCGGTATCCACACGGAGCCGCCGGCAGCAAGAAGGGGCGCTCGCCGGCGCCCCTTCCGCGTTCGTGGGAGTTGCGCACGGCCGGCCTCATGCCGGCCGCGCGCCCGACCGGTTCCTACTCGCTGCCGATCTCCAGCACCGAGCGTGCGACCTCGCCGCTCTTCAGCATGTCGAACGCGTCGTTGATCTGCTCCAGCGGGTAGCGCCGTGTCACCAGCGACTCCAGGTCGAGCTTCCCCTGCTGGTACAGCGAGAGGATGCGCGGCATGTCGACGTGGAAGCGGCCCGATCCGTAGAAGCTGCCCTTGAAGGTCTTCTCCTCGAGCCAGATCATCCCCGGCACCTCGATCTGGTCCATCGGCGGGACCATCCCGACGACCACCGCCGTGCCGCCACGGCGGGCCATGTCGTACGCCTGCCGCGCCGTCTGCTTGAGGCCGATCGCCTCGAATGCGAAGTCGACACCGCCGCCGGTGAGGTCCTTCACCTGCTTCACCGCGTCGCCCTCGCCGCCGTTCACGCCGTCGGTCGCGCCGAACTGCTTCGCCATCGCGAGTTTGTGCTCGACCAGGTCGACCGCGATGATTTGTCGCGCCCCCGCCAGCCGCGCCGCCTGGATGATGTTCAGGCCGACGCCGCCGGTGCCGATCACCGCGACCGTCGAGCCCGGCTCCACCTTCGCCGTGTTCACGACGGCCCCGTAACCGGTCATCACCGAGCATCCCACGAGCGCCGCGACGTCGAGCCCGATGCCGTCCGGCACCTTCACGAGGCCGGCCGCCGGCGTCAGCGAGTACTCCGCGAAGCCGCCGACGTTCGTCATCGCCGTGACCGGCGTATCGCCGCGTTTGAGCGCGGGGTTCTGCGGTCCGCGCGTCGTGGTGCGCGTCTGGCAGAGGTTCGGGCGCCCCGACTGGCAGTACTCGCAGTAGCCGCACGGCTGGACGAAGCCCAGGATCACGCGGTCGCCGGCCTGCACGTTCGTCACGCCCGTGCCGACGCGCTCCACGACGCCGGCCACCTCGTGCCCGAGGACGTGCGGGAGCCGCGCCGGGTAGGTGCCCTCGATGAAGTGCAGGTCCGAGTGGCAGACGCCCGCGGCGACGACGCGCACGAGCGCCTCACCCGTCCCCGGCTCGTCGATCGTCAGGTCCTCGATCGCCAGCGGCGTACGGACCTCGTTCAGTACGGCGGCTTTCATTCCCCTACCCCCTCTGGGTTACATACAGTCTGTTTGTCGCGCCGGGCATCTTAGCAGCAGTGACCCCGGCATGACGGAAGCAGGCTTCGAGCGGCACGCGGCGAGCGCGCCGCTCGAGGCACGCCCATCGTCCGTTCAGCACCCGGCGCCGCCTGCCGATGATCCCGGTGCACCCCCGCCTCGAACAGCGGAAGGAACCGTTGTGCCCGAGGAGCCGACACCGCTCCCCACCGCGCGCCACACCCCGGTTCCGACCGGCATCTTCGCCGCCGACCGGCTGCCGCCGTTCATCGTGTTCACCGCGACCGGCGCGCGCGCGCCACTGGAGTCGCTCGACGGCGCGCGTGCCGGCGCGGCCGACGACGCCGGCGACGCCGGCGACGATCTCTACGTCTCCACCTTCGACTCCGGCGCGCTGCGCGACTACCTCCGCACGCACCTCCACGCGATCCTCGCCGCCGACGCCGTGCCGCTCGACGACCGCGCGTGGGCGCTCCACCGCACGCTGCTCGGCGCGGCGGCAGGCGTCACCGCGCTCGACGAGCCCGGAGCGAGCCGCGACCTCGTCTACCTCGCGCGGGAGCTTGCGTCATTCGTGCGACGCGACCCCGCCGCGTTCGGCGCGCTCAACGCCCTGCTCGGCGGCGCGTACACGGCGGCGAGCCACGCCGTCGCCACCGCCATCGTCGCCGTCGCGCTCGCGGCGGCCGACGGCGTCGACGACCTCGAGCGGCTCACCGGCGTCGCGCTCGGCGGGCTGTTCGCCGACGTGGGGAAGGTCGAGCTCGCCGGCGAGACGATCGACCGCCGGGGCCCGCTCACCGACGAGGAGTGGGAGCGCATGCTGCGTCACCCGAAGCGCTCCGCGGAGCGGCTGCGGGAGTCGGGCGTCGTGCTGGCGCAGGCGGTGCGCGGCGCGCTGCACCATCACGAGCGCTGGGACGGCTCGGGCTACCCGGAGCAGCGGCCGGGCCGCGAGATCCCCGTCGAAGCACGCTACGTCGCAATCGCCGACGCCTTCAGCGCGATGACGGCCGACCGCCCCTACCGCCCGACGCGCTCCGCGTACGAGGCGTTGAGCGAGATGGTCACCGACGGTGGCTTCGAGCCGCGCCTGCTGCGGGTGTTCGTGCCGCTGCTGCGGGCCGCGTAGCGGGGCCGGCCGCGGCGCATGCCCGCTCCCGCAGCCACGCGGCCCGCGCGCGGCGGGCTCATGCCCTGCGTTCGCCGCGGCCCGAGCCCACCTCAGTCACCGCCAGCGTCTCCAGCGCGCGCACCAGCGCCTGCGTCCCCACGTCGGCGCCGTGCGCCCGCTCCACCGCCGCGAACAGCTGGTGCACGAGCGACGTGCCGGCGAGCGGTACCTGCAACTCGTCGGCCGCCTCCAGCGCCAGCCGCAGGTCTTTCTGCTGCAGCCCGACCTTGAACCCCGGCGCGAAGTCGCGCGCGACGACCTTCGGGCCGAGGTTCGAGATCTGCCACGACCCCGCCGCGCCGGCCGAGATCGCCTCGAGCATCACGCCCGGGTCGACGCCCGACCGCTGGCAGAAGACGAGCGCCTCAGCCATCGCGAGGTTGTTGAGCACGACCGCGATCTGGTTGCACAGCTTCACCGTCTGGCCGGCGCCCGACGGCCCGCAGTGCGTGACGCGGCTGCCCATCACGTCGAACAGCGGCCGCGCGCGCTCCAGCGCCTCGGCCGGCCCGCCCACCATGATCGACAGCGTGCCGGCGATCGCGCCCTGCTCGCCGCCCGAGATCGGCGCGTCGAGCATCAGCACCCCGCGAGCGCCGAGCCGCTCCGCGAGGCGCTGCGTGACGGCCGGCGAGATGGTCGACATGTCGACGACGACGGAGCCGGCGCGCACGCCCTCGATCACCCCGGGCCAGGCGTCGGTGCCGAGCACGACCGCTTCGACGTCGTCGCTCGCGGTCACGCACGTGATCACGACGTCGGCGCGTGCCGCGACATCGGCCGGGCTGGCGCCCCGCTCCGCCCCGTCGGCGATCGCCGCGTCGAGCGGCCCCGGCGAGCGGTTCCACGCGACGACGCCGTGCCCGGCGCGCAGCAGGTTGCGCGCCATCGGCGCGCCCATGATCCCGAGCCCGATGAACCCGACGCTGCCGGCCATGCCGTCTCCCTCCGCTCGCGGATCCGCTCCGCGCAGAACGCCGGCTTCGAGCGGCGCCTGGTGAAGGCGCTGAGTCGCGTTCGTCCTCAGCACGCTCACCGCGTGCCGCTCGAAGCGTGCACCATCGTCCCGCGAATCCTACCGGCCCGCCGTCGCCGCGCGGTGCTAGACTTCGACGTATCGAAATATCCGATATGCCGATGACCGAAGGACCCGCCCATGGCCACCCGCGACCGGCGCACGCCCGCCGACCACGCCCACGAGCTGCTGCTCTCCGAGCACCCCGAGGTGCGCGAGGAGTACGAGCGCCTGCGCCCCCGCTACGAGGCCGTCGCCGAGCTGATCCGCCTGCGCAAGGCGGCCGGCGTCACGCAGGCCGAGCTCGCCGAGCGCCTGGGGCGCCCCCAGAGCATCGTGAGCGACATCGAGAGCGGCCGCCGCAGCCCGCGCATCGACACGCTGGCCGCCGCCGCGCGCGTCCTGGGCTACGAGCTGCGCATCGACCTCGTGCCGCGCGAGCCAGGCGAGCCGCGCGAGCCCCACACACCGGACGCGCCGGCGCCGCGCCGAGGCGGCCACCGATGATGATGCGCCGCATGCACCTCGGCCAGGAGAAGCCGCAGGGCGCCAAGCTCGACATCTTCCGCCGCACCGTCGGGCTGTTCCGCCCGTTCCGCTGGCTCTTCGCGGGGCTCTTCGTGCTGATCGTGATCACGTCGGTGCTCAACCTGGCTCCGGCGCTGCTGATCGCGCGCATCGTCTCGCAGGTGACGCCGATCCACGGCACGGGCGCGATCCCCGGCAGCGTGCACTCCGTGACGGTGACCTTCGCCGCGATCGTCGTGCTGTACGTCGCCGCCGGCGTCCTGGGCGTGGTCCTGGGCTACATCAACCAGACCATCGGCCAGGGCGTGATGTTCAACGTGCGCGCGCATCTCCACGCGCACCTGCAGCGGCTCTCGGTGCGCTTCTACACCGCGACCCGCACCGGCGAGATCCTCTCGCGCATCGTCACCGACGTGAACACGATGCAGCAGGCGGTGACGTCGACGTTCACCGACTTCCTCACGAACCTCGTCACGCTGGTCGTCGCGCTCGGCTTCATGTTCGCGCTCGAGTGGCGCATGGCGCTGATGGCGCTCGTCGTGCTGCCGATCTGGGTGTGGCCGACGCTGCGCGTCGGCAACGTGCAGCGCCGCCTGATGCGCGAGTGGCAGGAGGAGGCCGCCGAGATGTCGGCGCACCTCGAGGAGACGCTCTCGGTCTCCGGCGCGATGCTCGTGAAGACGTTCGGGCGGCAGGGGCACGAGTCGGCGCGCTTCCTCGGGTCGAACGATCGCCTGCGGCGGCTGTCGATCCAGCGCATGCTCGCCGGCCAGTGGTTCAACATGGCGACCGACCTCTTCGGGTCGATCTCGGTGGCGGTCGTGTACTGGCTGGGCGGGACGTTCGTGCTCGGCGGGAGCATCGACATCGGTCAGGTCGTCGCGTTCGCGTACCTCACGCAGCGCGTGTTCACGCCGTTCCGCCAGATCGCGCGCATCAACACCACGGTGCTGTCGTCGCTCGCGCTCTTCGAGCGCGTCTTCGAGTACATGGACCTGCCGGTGGAGGTCGACGAGCGGCCCGACGCCGTGGCGCTGACGCACCCGCGCGGTGGGCTGGCGTTCGAGGACGTGCACTTCGCGTACGGCACGCGCGGCCGGCCGGCGCTCGACGGCGTCTCGTTCGAGGCGGCGCCGGGGCAGATGATCGCGCTGGTCGGGCCGTCGGGCGCCGGCAAGACGACGGTCACCTACCTGCTGCAGCGCTACTACGACCCACAGACCGGCGTCGTGCGGCTGGACGGGCACGACCTGCGCGACCTCACGCTCGGGTCGATCAGCGCGGCGGTCGGCACCGTGATGCAGGACACCTACCTCTTCCACACCACGCTCATGGACAACGTCCGCTACGGGCGGCTCGACGCGACGGACGACGAGGTCTGGCAGGCGGCGCGCGCGGCGGGGCTGGAGTCGATGATCGAGCGGCTGCCCGACGGCCTCGAGACGCTGGTGGGCGAGCGCGGCTACCGGCTCTCCGGCGGCGAGAAGCAGCGCGTGGCGATCGCGCGCGCGATCCTCAAGGACCCGCCGGTGCTGATCCTCGACGAGGCGACGTCGTCGCTCGACTCGCGCCTCGAGCGCGAGATCCGCGAGGCGACGGCGAAGCTCGCGGAGGGGCGCACGACGGTTGTGATCGCGCACCGGCTCTCCACGGTCGTCGCCGCCGATCAGATCCTCGTGCTCGACCGCGGGCGCATCGTCGAGCGCGGCACGCACGCGGAGCTGCTGCTGCGCGAGGGGCTGTACGCGTCGCTCTATCGCGAGCAGTTCTCCGAGCAGGCGGACGGCGGCGCGGGCGTGGCAGCGGCCGTCACGGAGACCGCGCACGCGGGGGGCGACGGTGGAACTGGCAGCTAGCGCGTCCGCTGCCACAATGGGGCGCAGGCTCACTCCGCCGCGGCGCGCCGTCGCCTCGCCGGCGACCCTGCCTCCCGGACGTCCACACCAGACCCGCTGACCGAGGGGATCACTCGATGCGACGCTTCATCCGCAACGTCCTGCTGCTCGGCGCCTTCGCCGGCCTCACCTACCAGGCGCTCACGCGGCTGGGCATCGTCGGCGGCGGCGAGTGCGGCCCGAACTGCCAGTGCAGCCTCGGCGCCGAGGTCTGCACCTGCGGGCACTCCACCTGCCTCGTGCCCGCGGAGTAGGCCGGCGGAGGGTCGCGCCCTAGGAGTCGCGCTCGGCGGCCGACGGCGCCGGGCGCGTCCCGCGTGGATGCGCCGCCGGGACACGTCCGTGTGCGCCGCGGCCGGGGTCGGCCGTCGGGTCCGCGTCGCCCTCGAAGGCGCCCTCACGCACCCGCTGCGTCTCGATCAGGCCGACCTGGCTCGTGAGGAAGAGCGCGATCACGGCCGCGAGCACCGTGGTCGGCACCAGCAGGACGCCGGACATCTCGCTTACCACCAGCGTGCTGCCGAGGGTCGTCTTCGTCACCCCGACGTTGATCGACGCCATCAGCGCGGTCATCAGGACCGCCTCGTTCGTGCTCGGAACGAGCGCGTGCCCGAAGCGGCCGAGCGCCGCTCCGATGAAGAACAGCGGGATGATGAAGCCCCCGCGCCAGCCGGACGACAGCGTGACGCTCGTCCCGGCCAGCTTCGCGGCGGCGGCCAGGAGGAACACGAGTGCCGCGGCTCGCCCCGCCGCGATGGTGTTCACCTGCGCCTCGCCGAACGTCAGCGCGTAGGGCGACGCGAAGGCGAGGCCGCCGAGGACGAGCGCTCCGATCACGGGACGCGCGGTCGGGGGCACGCGCCGGAAGAGCCAGCGGAGCACGCGGCTGACGTAGGTGAACAGCACGGCGACTCCCGCGCCGGCGACGCCGCACCCGGCGGCCCACAGCACGTCGACGTCGTGCAGCGTGCCGACGGCGGGGAAGGTCCACACCGGCTCGAGCCCGAGCCCGGTGACACCCACGTAGACGGCGTAGCCCGCGAGGGCGCCGAGCACCGCGGGAATCAGCGCCTCGTAATACTCCAGGCCGCGCCGGTGCAGGATCTCGAGCGCGAACACGGCAGACCCGAGCGGCGCGCCGAACAGGACCGTGAACGCCGCTGCCATGCCGGTGATCGTGAGCGTGCGGGTGTCCGGGACGCTGAGCCGCCAGCGCCGCGCAAGCCAGGTGCCCAGCGAGCCGCAGGTCTGCACCAGCGGCGCCTCGGGCCCCATCGCCCCACCGGCCGCGATGCAGAGCAGCGACACCGGGATCAGCGAGCGCAGGTCGCGCACGTCGTCCGGTCCACCCATGACGTGGATGTTGTCGACCATCAGCTCGACGTCGCCGGGGCTCCCGAGCACGCGCGTCAGCAGTCCGACCGACGCGCCGACGGCGAGCAGGATCCCGAGGTGCTGGACGTTCGACCAGTGCGTCGGCCAGAGGACGCGCTCCAGCAGCCGCAGCGCCCCCACATAGAGGGCTCCGACCGCGCCGCCGACAATACCCACGGCGACGACGCTGCCCAGCAGCGCACCCGACGGCGCGCCAAGCGCGTGACGAATCCAATCGCGTGGATCGCGACGGAGCGACGGCATCGGCGGACGCCAGGAGCGGGGCATGCGCGGAGCGGAGGCGGGGCGCCGGCTAGTCGCCGGCCGCGAACGGCTGGCCCCAGTGGTCCCAGTACGCCACCTCCTCGACGGGCCGCCGCTGCGGCTCTGAAAAGCGCCCGCGCTCCAGGTACCCCATCGGGATGAGCGCCATCGTCAGCGCGTCGTCGGGCACGCCGAGCAGGCGCTTCACGTCGTCTTCGTGGCCGGCATAGAGCGTGGTGAGCACGCTGCCGATGCCGTAAGCGCGCGCGGCCAGCATCAGGTTCTGGACGGCCCCGTAGATCGACGAGCCGGTGCGCGCTGACGGCCGCGGGGCGGCATTGCGGAGCACCGGCATGACCCAGATCGGCGCGTCCTCCAGGTGATTCGCCAGGTGCTCGGCGGACAGGTAGTTCGCCCGACCGAGTCCGCTGGTGCCGGCACGCTCCAGCTCGGCGTCACGGTTCTTCCCGTACGCCGCCTGCCAGCCCTCGCGGTACCAGTCGGCGATCTGGCGCTTCACATCGGGGTCCGCGACCACGATCCAGCCCCAGCCCTGCGCGTTGCCGCCCGACGGCCCGCGGATCGCCGCGTCCAGGATCTCGCGCAGGACGTCGGCGGGAATGGGGTCGGGCTTCAGGTAGCGCATCGCGCGCGTCGTGTGGATGGCGTCGAACAGGTCGATGGCCGGCCGATCGCTCACGGGTCCTCCTCGGGGTGCGGCGGCGCGAGGGTAGCGCACGGCGACGCCTCGGCGAAGCGGCGCCCGCAACGTCGCGGGCGCCGGAGGTCTTGCGGGGCCATCCCGGCAAGATCGCCGGTGCCGGCCGAGCGCGTGCTCCATAGGGTCGCGTCATGGATACACGGCGTTGGTGGCTGACCTGGTCGACATATGGCACCTGGGTGCCCGAGGAGAGGCGCGACGGCGCGGCGCCGGGGCTGCTCGACGACGGCCGCGTCGCCGGCCCGGCCGCCGGAAACGCGTACTGGGACGACCAGCGGCGCCGGCCGGACCAGATGCGCCGCGCGCTCCGCGAGCCGCCCACCTGGCTGAGCCCACACGACGCCGCGGTCATCCTCGCGTCGTTCCTCGACACGGCGGCGCACCACGGGTGGACACTGCATGCCGCGGCCGTCATGGCGAGCCACGTCGAGATCGTGGTTGAGGTCGACGGCGATCCGCCTCCGACGCACCTGGTCCGCGACTTCAAGTCGTACGCCAGCCGCGCGCTGAACCAGGATCGCCGGTACGCGCCGGGCGTGCGGGGCAAGTGGTGGACGCGGTCGGCGGCGACGCGCCCGCTCCCCGACGACCGGCGTTTCGCCGCCGCCGTCGCGTACGTCCGCAGCCGGAAGGAGCCGCTCGCCGTCCATGTCAGCGAACGCGGGGACGACGGCTCCCACGGGCAGGAGCGCGCCTCGTGAGGCGTCAGCCGCGCGCGATGTTGGGCGAGGGCGGGCTGGCGACGTAGTCCCAGCCTGCGGCATTGCGCAGCCGGATCCCCGACGTGTGCAGCGTCGTGTTCCACATGCCGCGCAACGGCAGCAGATCCGCCATGAGGCGCAACTCGACCTCCGCGTCGCACAGTGCGTCGAGCAGGTTGCCTACGGGCTCGACCGCGCGCGGCGCGACCGTTCCGCGGTGCACGCGCATGCCGGCGTCCGCCAGCTCCTCGAAGCCGGCGTCGTCAAATTCGTAGCGAAAGAGCTGGGTCTCACGCAGTCGCGGAAGCCACGACCACTCGACGCAGGCAACCATCCGCGCGTCGCGGTCGCCCCAGAACCGCGCGCGATCCGCGGACGTCGTCGTCGGAAGCGGCCAGAACAGGATGCGCGGGCACTCGCGCGGGAAGAAGTACATCGGCGCGTGCCACGCGTCGATTGCCCACACCAGCGGCTGGACCTCCGGGCGATGCGCCGGCGTGCGCGGCTCGAAGACCGCGATGCCCGACTCCTCGCTGAAGTGGTAGACGACGCCCACCGAGCTGCACCTCCGCGCTCTCGGCCGCAGAGGATACAGAACGGGCGCCCCGCGGGGCGCCCGTTCGACGGCCGAGGCCGGTGTACGCGAGGAAGATTACTGGTTGCCGAGGATCAGCGTCGCGGTCGCGGAGAACATGCCGCCCGGCGCGTGCACGATGCCCGTCTCGACGTCCGACACCTGGCGCTCACCGGCGACGCCGCGCAGCTGTGCGACCGACTCCTGGATCGCGAACATCCCGTACATGCCGCTGTGCGTGTACGAGAGTCCACCGCCGTTCGTGTTCAGCGGGAAGTCCCCACCCGGCGCCGTGTGCATCTCGGCGAAGAACGGCCCGCTCTCGCCCGGCTTCACGAAGCCGAGCGCCTCGAGCGCATACATCGGGGTGTGGCTGAACGCGTCGTAGAACATCGCGTGATCGATGTCCTCGTGGCCGACGCCGGCCATCTTGAACGCCTCGGGTCCGGTGATCTGCGCGGCCTGCGTCCACACGGTGTAGTCCCGCATCTGCGAGATGCCCTGGTGCGACGTCGACTCGCCACGGCCAAGCAAGTAGACCGGCTTCTGCGGGAAGTCCTTCGCGCGCTCCTCGCTGACGACGATGAGCGCGCCGCCGCCGTCCGTCACGAGGCAGCAGTTGAGCAGGTGGAGCGGCCAGGCGATCAGGCGCGAGTTCAGCACGTCGTCGATCGTGATCGGGTCGCGCATCATCGCGCGGGGGTTCTTCTCGGCCCACTGGCGGGTCGCCACCGATACGGCCGCGAGCTGCTCCTCGGTCGTCCCGTACTTGTGCATGTGCCGGACGATCGGCACCGAGAACATCGTCGGGGGGCCCGCAACGCCGAAGGGAGACTCGAACTGCCCGCCGGGGGTCGAAGCGCCGCCGCCGAAGCCGCCGGCGCCGATGCGCGACCGTCCCGACTCGCCGTGCGTGATCAGGACGGTGCTCGCGTATCCGGCCGCGATCGCGGCCGCCGCGTGGCCAACGTGGATCAGGAACGAGCCGCCGCCGACGGACGTGCCGTCGATCCACTTGGGCATGATGCCGAGGTACTCGGTGAGCTGCGCCGGCGAGATGCCGGCGGTGGCCACGCCGTCGATGTCGGACATCTTCAGGCCAGCGTCCTTCAGGGCGTTGTAGGCCGCCTCGGCGTGCAGCATCGGGACGGAGTGCGTCGGCAGCACGCCGACCGCGTTCGTCTCGGAGGCACCGACGATCGCGACCTTGTGGCGGAGTGCAGTGGTGTCGGGCATCAGTGGATTCCTGTCGCGATCTAGGAGACGAGCTGGAACGCCGGGAGCGTGATCGTGTCGTTCACGTCCTGGTAGACGATCTGCACGGCCGCATCCACGGGGAGCTTCTCGGGGGTCGGGTCCTCGACACCGACGATGTTGGTCATCATCTTTGCGCCCTCGTCGAGCTCGACCATCGCGATCACGTAGGGAGACTCGAACGCCGGATGGCCGCGATGCGCGATGACGTAGGTGTGGAGCTTGCCGCGGCCGGAGACCGTCCGCCACTCGACGTTCTCGGAGTGGCAGTGCGGGCAGAACGGGCGCGGGTAGAAGTAGTACTGCGTGCAGTCGCGGCAGCGCTGGATGCGCAGCTCGTGCCGCTTCAGGCCGTCCCAGTACTCCTGTGACTCGGGCGTCGGCTGGGGCAACGGCCTGGACGGTTTCTGCATCGCGGCATCCTCTCGATCGGCTCGTGCGGGCGGCGGGGCTCGGCGCGCGCGTCGCGCCGTCGGGCGGCGGGCATGCTAGCACGCGCTCACGCTGGGCGCGGCGGCGTCGCGACCCCTCTGCCGGGCGTCAGCGGACGAGGAAGATCAGCGCGCCACCCACCAGCACGACCAACAGCACGAGCGCCAGGCCGCGGAACACCACCGGCCACCACTCGCGGCGTGGCGGGTCCCAGCCCGCATACCCGGCCTCTTCCGTCAGGTCCGGGTCGAGGTCGCCCTCCGTCGAGTACTGCCAGCCGTCGTCGCTCATCGCACCCGTCCCTCCGCCGTCCCGCCAGCATAGGATCGCCCGGCGCCACGAACTGCCCCGCGGACCGGCCGCTATGCTGCGCGCGGGAAGGAGTCGCGATGAGCATCCTCGTGCAGCGCGAGTTCGCCGTGGCACAGCCCGATCGCGCCGAGTTCGAACGCCAGAGCCGCGAGGGCCTGTGGCCGGCGTTCCTTCACTTCGGCGCGCTGATGGTCGCCTACGGCACCTGGGGCTTCGGCGGCAGCGGCGAGTACGTCCTCACCCACACCGTCTACGCCGACTTCGAGCACTGGCTCGCCACCCGCGCCGGCGCCGGCGCCTACTACCACGACGACGCGATGCTCGAGGAGACGAAGGAGCTGCGCCCGATCTTCGCCCACCGCGGCCGGCTCGTCTCGCGGTCGCAGGCGCGCCTGATCGACCTCGACGACGACCTCTCCCGGCCGCGCCCGCGCTACCGCCACGCCGGCGAGCCGCTCGTCGACGCGCCGCCCACCTTCGGCGCCGGCTCCGTCGTCTCGGAGCGCACCTACGCGCTCGCCGACGGTGCGGAGGCCGACTTCGCGCGCCTCAGCCGCGACCGCATCTGGCCCTGGCTCGAGTCGCAGGGCGGCCACCTGATCGGCTTCGGCCGCGACCCGCTCGCGCCGTCGAACGAGGTGATCACGCTCTTCGCCTTCCCCTCGCTTCCCGAGTGGCACCGGCTCGCGCGTCCGGGGGCCGGCGCGCAGCCGTCCGCGGACGTCGTCGCCGCGTGGGGCGAGCGCGAGCGGCTCGTGCAGCGACAGTCCGGCCGGCTGCTCATCGTCGGCAGCGACTTCGGCACGAAGGTCTGACGACGCGCCATGGCTGCCGACCCCGCCCCCGCCCCGGCCGCCGCGCCGGCCACCGAGACGCTCGTCGCGGTCGAGGTGCTGGCACTCGAGCTGGCGCGGGAGGCCGGCGCGCGCGCCGCGGAGGCGCTCGAGCAGAACCTCGAGATCAACTACAAGACCGAGGCGAAGGGCGACCGCCCGCCCACCGACCCCGTCTCCGAGATCGATCGCGCGATCGAGCAGCTGGTGCGCGACCGCGTCGCCGCGCGCTTCCCCGGCCACGCCGTGCTCGGCGAGGAGGTCGACGAGCACCCCGACACGGAGGACTGGGTCTGGGTGATCGACCCGGTCGACGGCACGGCGAACTTCATCAACGGCTTCCCGCTGTTCGCGGTGTCGATCGGCGTGCTGCATCGCGGGGTGCCGGTCGTCGGCGCGGTGTGGTGCGCCGCGAGCCACGCGCTGCGGCCGGGCGTGTACCACGCGCACCACGACGGCGGGCTGCACTTTGACGGCGAGCCGCTCGACCCCAACCGCCCGATCGCCGGCGTGCGTCGCCGGCTGAGCGGTGCGCCCGGCGGCGCCGGCGCCGGCCGGCGCGAGTGGGACAACCGCGTCACGGGCTCCGCCGCGATCGAGATCGCGTTCGTCGCCGCCGGCATGTTCATGAGCTCGACCTTCTGGGCGCTGCACATCTGGGACCTCGCCGCCGGCGTGCTGCTCGTGCGCGAGGCCGGGCGCGAGGCGTGGATCCGCGACGGCAGCGAGTGGCGGCCGTTCGAGCGGTTCGCGCCGCCCGCTCGCCTCCCCGCGAACTCGAAGGAGCAGCGCGCGCCGTCGCTGCGCGACTGGCGCCAGCCGATGATTGTGGGCACCACCGAGGCATGCGAGATCCTGCGGCGCACGCTCCGCGGCCCGACGCGGTGGCAGCGCATGCGCCGCCGCATCCGGCGAACGCTGCGCCTGCGCGGGCGCTAGGTCGGCCCCGCGCCACTCGCCGCCGCGCCCGCTATCGTCACCGCCACCAGCGGGCTCGCGGCTCGCTGCTCGCAACCGCCCTGAGCCACCGGAGGCCCCCCATGGACTACAGCGACCTGCACGACCTCGTCGTCGAGGTGCGCGACGGCATCGCCCACTTCCGCATCAGCCGCCCCGAGAAACTGAACGCGCTGCGCACGCCCACCTTCTGGGAGGTCGTCGAGCTCGGCCGGCGGCTGCAGGTCGACCCCGACGTGCGCGTCGTCGTCGCCTCGCACGAGGGGCGCGGCTTCTCGTCCGGCGCCGACCTCAGCGACCGCAACCCCGCCGAGCCCGAGGCCGCCCCGCAGGCGACGCCCACGGACTCGATGGGCATCTCCACGCTCGGGATCGCGATGCCGTCGATCGACAAGCCGACCATCGCCGCGATCGACGGCGTGTGCGCCGGCGCCGGGTTCGCGTTCGCGACGTCGTTCGACATGCGGGTGCTCGGCCCGAGCGCGCGCTTCGTGACGGTGTTCGCGCGGCGCGCGCTCAGCCCCGACTGCGGGCTCACGTACTGGCTGCCGCGCCTGGTCGGCCACGCGAAGGCGCTGGAGCTCATCTACACGAGCCGCGAGGTCGGCGCCGAGGAGGCCGTCCGCATCGGCCTCGGCAACGAGCTTGCGGACGACCCGCTGGCTCGCGCGATGGAGATCGCCGCGGCGCTCGTGCAGGGCCCGCCGCTCTCCTACATGTGGGGCAAGCGGGAGGTCATCCATTCGTGGCACTCGTCGCTGCAGGAGCAGATCGAGTTCGAGTGGAGCGCGCAGGCGCAGGTGCGCGCCAGCGATGACGTGCGCGAGGGCCGCGCGGCGTTCCTCGAGCGCCGCGCGCCGCGCTTCACCGGCCGGTAGCGCGGCAGCAGGCTTCAGGCCTGCCGTGTCTCCGGCCGCTTCCGGCGCGCGGCAGGCTTCAGGCCTGCCGTGTGTAACGCTCGCCGGCAACGCAAGCACGGCAACGCAACCCACGGCTGCCGCTCGCCGAGGCGGGTCAGGCCGGGTTGACCCGGGGAGTTCGCTCAGCCCGCTGACGCGGGGCCGTTCGCCGCGGTGCGATGCAGCTCCGCGATCAGCGCACGGCGCAGCAGCTTGCCGTTGCGCGTGCGCGGCAGCGTGTCGAAGAAGCGGTACTCGTGCGGGCGCTTGTACGACGCCAGGTGCGCAGCCGCGTGGGCGCGCAGCGACTCGACGTCCGGCGCCTCACCCGGCCGCGGCACCACGCACGCCGCCACCAGCGTCTTCTGCGCCTCGACCTCCAGCCCGACGACCGCCACCTCGGACACCCCCGGCGCCGACGCCATCACCGCCTCGATCTCGACCGGCGACAGGCGGTAGCCGAACGACTTGATGGTGTCGTCCGCGCGACCGTGGAACCAGACGTAGCCGTCGGCGTCCATCGCCGCCAGGTCGCCGCCCACGAACCATTCGCCGCGGTAGACCGCCGCCTCCTCGTCGGGCCGGCGCCAGTAGCCGAGCATCAGCCCGGGGTCGGAGCGGTGCACCGCGAGCAGCCCCGTCTCGCCGGGCGGGAGCGGGTGCGTCGAGTCGCCCTCCACCGGCAGGATCGCCACGCGCCGCCCCGGCTGCGGCCGCCCCGGCGAGCCCGCGCGCACCGGCGTCGCGGGACCCGACGAGATGTACGTGCTGACCTCGGTCATCCCCAGGCACTCGTACATCTCGGTGCCGACGCGCACGCGCCACTCCTCGCGCAGCGCCGGCGCGAGCGGCTCGCCCGCGCACAGCACGTGCCGCAGCGACGAGAGGTCGCGCGACTCCGGCTGCGCGTACTTCAGCATCTGCCGGAACACCGTGGGCACCGACGCGAACACCGTGACCCCGAGCCGCTCCATCAGCGCCGGCCAGCGGTGCGGGTCGCTCGGCCCACCGGCGAGCACCGCGTGTGCGCCCGCGAGCCACGCGTCCATCAGCCCGACGACCAGCGTGTACGACCAGTTCAGCGTGCCGGCGTGCAGCGTCACGTCGTCGGGGCCGAAGCCGTGCCAGCCCTCGCGTACGGCCGCCCGCGCGAGGATCGCGCGCTGCGCGTGCAGCACGCCCTTCGGGCGCGACGTCGTGCCGGACGTGTAGATGAGGAACGCCGGGTCCTCGGCGCGCGTCGCGGGGAGCGGACCGGGCCCGTCGAGGGCGGCGAGGCCCGCGTCGTCGTCGACCGCGATGCCCCGATACTCGACGAGGCGCAGGTCGGCGGTGGCGACGAGCCCCGCGGCCTCGGAGTCGGCGACGAGGAAGTGCGCCTCCTCCTCGGTGAGCTGGGGCGACGCCGGGATCGGCACGAGGCCCGCCGCGTTCGCGCCGAAGAACGCGAACGCGTAGTCCGGCGAGTGCGGCACGCGGACGAGCACGCGGTCGCCGGGCGTGAGCCCGCGCGCGAGCAGCCCGCGGCCCACGCGCTGCACGGTCTCCCAGGCTTCGCCGTAGCTCCACGTGTGATCGACGCCGTCGGCATCGACGAAGGTGAACGCCGGCCGGTCGCGCGCATCCGGGTCCTCCGCCCACGCAGCGAGGCACGCGCGCGCCAGGTTGAGCGGTGCGCCGCGATCGGCGGACGAGGCGGTCGGGGCGGGCAACGTCACGGCCGCATCATAAGCGAGACCCCGCGCCCCCCACGCGCTGTTCGCCGCGCGTCAGCGCGCTGAGACGCCCCACCCACCTCGCGGCCAACGCGCCCGGCGCCTCCGCCCGCCCGACCCTGCCACGGCACGGAGGAGCCCGCGGGGTTCCGCGGGCTCCTCAGCCTGCTCACGCAGCGGCCGTTCGCTCCTACGCAGGTTTGAACACCGGGATCGGATACTCGCCGGAGTCCTGCTTCTCGAACTCCACCTGGACCTTCATCCCGATCTGGATGTCCTTCGTCGGGTCGCTCACGCCCACCACGTTCGTCATCATGCGGAAGCCCTCTTCGAGGTCCACGTACGCCACCGCGTACGCGCCGAGATCCGCGAACGACGGGTTCCGGTTCTGGCGCACCACCGAGTACGTGTACACCGTCCCGGTCCCGCTCGAGGTCTTCCACGCCAGGTTCCCGGAGCCGCACTTCGTGCAGTGCGCCCGCGGTGTGAACACCACCTCGTTGCAGTCGTTGCAGACCTGGTAGCGCAGCTCGCCGCGCTTCGCGCCCTCCCAGAACTCACGCGTGTCGGGCTCGGGGAACATCGGCTGCGGTCGGTTCGGCATCGCTCGTTCCTTCTCTCGCGCTCTCGCTTCGTCGGCGGCGGCTAGTCGGCGGCCAGGATCACGGTGCCGCCGGTGTGCGTGCCGCCGAGCAGCCCGCCGTTGCCGTGCGCCACCGCCAGCTTCGCGTCCGGCACCTGCGACGAGGATTCGCCGCGCAACTGGCGCACCGACTCCAGCAGCAGGAACAGCCCGCGCATGCCCGGGTGGTTCGACGACAGTCCGCCGCCGTCCGTGTTCACCGCCGGCGCGCCCTTGTGGTCGTAGCGCAGCGAGCCGCCGCTGATGTAGTCGCCGATCTCGCCCTTCTTGCAGAAGCCGAGGTCCTCGAGGCACACCGCGACGGTGATCGTGAACGAGTCGTAGATCATCGCGATGTCGATCTCGGACGGCTTCACCTGCGCCTCGCCGAACGCGATCGGCGCGCTCTGGGCGCCCGCGCTGACGGTGATGTCGCCGCCGTTCTCGCGGTATTTCGTCGCCTCGCCGCTCCCGATGATCCACACCGGCTTCTTCTTGATGCCGCGCGCGACGTCGGCCGACACGATCACGGCCGAGCCGCCGCCGTCGCTGACCATGCAGCACTCGAGCAGGTGCAGCGGGTCCGCGATCATGCGCGAGTTGAGGACGTCGTCGACGCTGATGTCGTTCACGCCGACGAACTGCAGGTCCTTCATCGCCTGCACGGCCTGCGGGTTGCGCATCGCGTGGTGGCGCGTCGCCACCGAGATCTCGGCGAGCTGCGCGGAGGTCGTGCCGTAGTCGTGCATGTGGCGGTGGGCGACCATCGCGTAGTTCGAGATCAGCGTGGAGCCGTACGGCGACTCCATGTTCGTCGACCAGGTCCCGCCGCCCCCGCCGCCGCCCGTCCCGATCGGGATGCGCTGCGACGCGGCCTTCGAGCCGTATGACAGCACCGCGACGCTCGTCTTGCCGGCGGCGATGTCGCGCAGCGCGTGCGCCGCCTGGAACTCGTACGACGAGCCGCCGACCTGCGTCGTGTCGATCACGGTCGGCTTGATGCCGAGGTACGCGGCCAGCCCGAGGCCGCCACCGCCCTCGCCGTCGCCGGCGTCGTACAGGCCGTCGATGTCGCTCCACTTCAGCCCGGCGTCGTCGAGCGCGTGGCGAATCGACGACGCCTTGATCTCCATCGCCGAGACGTCGCGGTCGACGCGCTTCGGCCACTCGTAGATGCCGGCGATGGCGGCATCGCGCCGCTGGTTGGCCATGGCTGCCTCTTCCCTGCCTGTTCGCGAGCGTGGCTCGGCCCGAGATGCGCGATTGGTACACCCGCGCCGCGCGAGGCGTCAATTACGTTCGCGCTGCCGGGCCCCCCCGCCGATGGCTATGCTCCGCGAGGTCGCGGGGACCTCGACGCATGACGCGTGCTTCGAGCGGCGCCGGGCGACGGCGCTGAGCGACCATGAGCGCGTCTCAGCGCCGTGACCCGGCGCCGCTCGAAGCACACCCGGGGTGAAGGAGGGCACGATGGCGGAGGTCGACGGCAGCACGCTCGTGGGGCAGGCGCTGCGCGCGCAGGGCGCGGAGCACGTCTTCACGGTGGTCGGCGGGCCGGTGATCGAGGCCGTCGGCGCCTGCGGCGACGCCGGCATCCGGCCGATCGGCATGCGCCACGAGCAGGCCGCGGTGATGGCGGCGCTCGCCGAGGGCTACGTCGGCGGGCGCGTCGGCGCGGCGCTGCTCGCGTCGGGGCCGGCCGTGACGAACGGCATGACCGGCGTGCATGTCGCGTGGGACAATTGCTGGCCGGTCGTCGTGCTCGGCGGCTCGGCCGCGATGGCGACCGCCGGCTGGGGCGGCTTCCAGGAGGCCGACTCCGTCACGATGATGGCGCCGATCACGAAATGGTCCGTGCGCGCCGACCGCCCCGAGCGCATCCCCGAGCTGGTCGCGCGCGCCTACCAGGTCGCGCTGAGCGGCCGGCCCGGGCCGGTGTACGTCGACCTGCCGTCGGATGTGCTCTCGGCGAAGGTCGACACGTCGCGCGTGCGCCCCGCGCCCGGCCCGCAGCCGATCGCGCGGCCGCTCGGCGCCCCGGGCGCCGTCGCGCGCGCGGCCGATCTGCTCGCGGAGGCCGAGCGCCCGCTGCTGATCATCGGCAAGGGGGTGCGCTGGTCCGGCGCATACGACGCGCTGACGCGCCTGGTCGACGACCTCAACCTTCCCTTCCTCTGCTCGCCGATGGGCCGCGGCGCGATCCCCGACGACCACCCGCTCAACGTCGGCGCCGCGCGGTCGTCGGCGCTGCGCGGGACCGACGCGGTGCTGGTGGTCGGCGCGCGGCTCAACTGGATCTTCGGCTTCGGCCGCACGCTGCCGGCCGACGCGAAGGTGATTCAGGTCGACATCGACCCGGAGGAGATTGGCCGGTCGCGCCCCGCGGACGTCGGCATCGTCGGCGACGCGGCCACGGTGCTCGACCAGCTGCTCACCGCGCTCGCCGACCGCCGCGAGGCGACGCACGCACGACTCGCGGAGTCGCCGTGGCTCTCGGACCTGCGCGAGCACCGCGCGAAGAACGAGGCGGCGCTGCAGCCGCTGATGGACTCCGACGCCGTGCCGATGACGCACCACCGCCTCTTCCGCGAGATCCGCGACGTCCTCCCGCGCGAGTGCGTGGTGACGGTCGACGGGCAGATCACGTTCTCGACGGCGCGTCAGGTGCTCCCGAGCCACATCCCCGCCGCGCGCCTCAACCCCGGTTCGAACGGCTGCATGGGCGTCGGCGTGCCGTTCGCGATCGGCGCCGCGCTGGCGCGGCCCGACCTACCGGTGCTGAGCGTGAACGGCGACTCGTCGTTCGGCTTCAACGGCATGGAGGTAGAGACGGCGCTGCGCTACGACCTGCCGATCGTGTTCGTCGTCGACAACAACGACGGCATCATGGGCAGCGTGCTGGAGAGCCGGCTGTTCAAGAGCGCGCATCCTGAGCGGGTCGCGATGTACCGCGAGGCGAGCCGCTACGACCGCGTGATCGAGGCGTTCGGCGGGCACGCGGAGCACGTCGAGCGCCCGGAGGACATCCGGCCCGCGCTGGAGCGCGCGTTCGCCTCCGGCCGGGCATCGCTCGTCAACGTGCGCGTCGACCCGTCCGCGATCTGGCCCGCGCCGACGGAGGGCCGCAGCGCGAACTCGCTGATGGGGTACTGACCGGCGCGCGGGATGCTTCGGCCTGTCGAGAGGCAGGCCTCGTCGGAACGTAAAGCGGCGGCAGATATGCCGCCGACAGAAGCGCGGTGCCGGCCGCGGAATGCGTCCGCGTCCTGTCGGCGGCATATCTGCCGCCGCTTTGGGTGACGTGCATGCGCGCACGACGCCCCACCGGGGCATGTCGACTGCCGTGCACCGCAAGCGGCTCCACCGGGCTGAAGGTGACGCCTCATACCGCTGGAGGTCGCCGCCGCCCACGGCAGGCCTGAAGCCCTTCAACAGGCTCAGGACGGGCTCTGCCGCGCGCCGCCGTCGGCGTTGGGGTACCCTGCCCGCCATGCGCGTCGCCGTGATCTCCGACACCCACCTCCCGTCGCTCATCCGCACCCCCGACCAGCTCGGTCCCCACCTCGGCGAGTTCCTCGCCGAGGCCGACCTCATCCTCCACTCGGGCGACGTCGTCCGGCCGCTCGTCCTCGACTGGTGCGAGCAGTACGCGCCGATTGTCGTCGCGACCGGCAACAACGATGCCTTCGAAGACCCGCGGATGGAGCCGCTGCAGTTCCTCGACCTCGAGGGCTGGAGCATCGGCATGCTCCACGACCTGCGGCCGGAGGACCGCCCGGTGCAGGAGATGATCGAGCGCAACCTGCGCGGCAAGCGCGTCGACATCATCATCGCCGGCGACACGCACGTAGAGCGCCTCGAGTACCGCGACGGCGTCGTGATCCTGAACTCCGGCAGCCCGACGCTGCCGCACCACCAGGACACGCGGCTCGGCACGGCCGCGCTGCTCGAGCTCACGCCCGACCGGCTGCACGCCGAGATCCTGACGCTCGGCCCCACCGAGGGCCGTCCGAATCCCGGCACCCCGCAGCACATGGTGATCGAGGAACGCCGGGTGATCGCGGCCTCGCGCAACGGCCGGCCCGTCCCCGTCGCGCCCGTCGCCTGATCGCCGCTACGCCTCTTCCAGCACCGCGCTCATCGAACCCTTCGACGCCGGGATGCGCGGGTCCGCGCCGTACGCGTGGATCTGCGACTGGTGACGCTCGCACTGCGGCCGCGACGCCGTCTCGAGAATCACTCGACCCTCCGAATCCACGATCCGAGCCAGTGCGAACGCCTTCTCCGGCCCATAGCCGAAGATCGACGCGAGCATCTCGATCACGTACTCGTACGAGTGGTCGTTGTCGTCGAGCAGCACGAGATGCCAGAGGCGCTCCGCTCGCGTCTCCGTCTGCTCCGGCGCCTCGGTCGTGGGACGCGGCGGGGGACTCGTGGTCATCAAAGCCATGCTACGCAGTCGGAGAAGGCCGGTCTGCACAGGGTGCGCCGCGGCGCGGTTTCGCCGGGCTCGTACCCTTGAAGCAGGTCGGAACTACCCGGGATGAAGGGGGCCCCCGCTGACCGCGCAGACTGACGAACCACTGGGCGTAATCCTGACCGGCGGCCTCGGCACTCGGCTGCGACCGCTCACGAACGAGCTGCCCAAGGCGCTCGTCCCCATCCTCAACCGCCCGCTCATCGCTTACGGGCTCGACCTCCTCGCCGAGGCCGGCATCCGCGAGATTGTCGTGGTCGTCGCCGGCAACGACGCGCAGACCGGGCCGACGGCGAAGGAGCACGCCCCCGACGGCGTCACCGTGCACGTCGCCGTGCAGCCCGAGCCGCGCGGCTCCGGCGACGCGGTCCTCTGCGCCGGCCCGCCGCTCGCCGGTCGCAAGGTCGTCGTGCTCGCCGTCGACGCGCTGCTGCGCGGCGACCTCCGCTCGCAGGTCGACGCGTTCGTCGCGTCCGACGTCGCCGCCTGGCTCACCCTCCACCCCACGGACCGCCCGCGCGAGATGGGCATCGCGATCCTCGAAGGCGACCGCGTCGTCGACCTCGAGGAGAAGCCGCAGGAGCCGCGGTCGGACCTCGCGCTCTGCGGGGTCTGGATGCTCACGCCCGCGGTGATCGAGCGGCTGCGCGACCGCCCCTTCATCAACGCGAAGGGCGAGGTCGACCTCTCCGCGACGATCGCCGAGATGCTGAAGGACGGCGCGACGATCGGCGGCCGGCGGTTCGACGGCCGGTGGCTCGACGTCGGTGCGATCGGTAGCCTGCTCGCGACGCAGGGCGAGCTGCTCGCCGAGGAGCGCTGGCACGAAGGCCGCAAGGTCGTCGCCGAGCAGACCGAGATCAAGGACCCGGTGCTGATCGGACGCGCGGCGGTGATCGCGGGCTCCGTGCTCGGCCCGAACGTCGTGATCGGCGACGGCGCGATCGTGCGGAACTCGAACCTGCGCGACGCGCTCGTGGTCGCCGGCGCGCGGCTCGACGACTTCCGCGGCGATCACGTGATCGTGGCGGCGAACGGCGAGATCGGCAGGGCCTAGGGCGGCGCGCGGCGCCCCCAAAGCGGCGGCAGAGATGCCGCCGACAGGTGCGCGGCCCACGGGCCGCGCGTTCGCATCGGCGGCGTGTCTGCCGCCGCTTGACGAGGACCGTCCATGACAACCGCGGCCGGCCTCGACGCCGAAGTGGTGGTGATCGGCGCCGGCGTGGTCGGGCTCGCCGTCGCCGAGCGGCTGTCCCGCGACCGCAGCGTGCTCGTGATCGAGCGCCATGACGGCATCGCGCGCGAGACCAGTTCACACAACAGCGGCGTCGTGCACGCCGGCATCTACTACGAGACCGGCTCGCTGAAGCACCGACTCTGCATCGAGGGCAACGCCGCGCTGTGGCGCTGGGCGCGCGATCACGACGTGCTCGCGCGGCAGACCGGCAAGCTGATCGTGGCGCTGGCGGAGGACGAGCGCGACGGCCTGGACGCCGTCTTCGCGCAGGCGTCGGCGAACGGCGTGCCCGGCATCGAGCGGCTGACCGGCAAGCGCGCGCGCGCGCTCGAGCCGCACGTGCCGATCGTGGAAGCCGTCTACTCGCCGTCGACGGGCGTGGTCGACAACTTCGCCTACGCGCGCTCGCTCGAGGCCGAGGCGCGAGCGCACGGCGCGCTCTTCGCCTACCGCCACGAGCTGCGCGGCGCCGAGCGCGTCGCCGGCGGCTTCGCGCTCGCCGTGCGCGACCCCGACGGCGGCGCGGCAACGCTCCGCTGCGCCGCGCTCGTGAACGCCGCCGGCCTGCGCGCCGCCGACGTCGCCGCGGCGCTCGGCTACCCGCTCGACGGCGGCGAGGGCGTGCCGCGCCTGCGCCAGTGGGTGAACCGCGGCCGCTACTACGACATCGTGAACCCGGCCGTCGCCCGCCTCGTCTCGCGGCCGATCTACCCGCTGCCCGACCACGCCGCCGGCGGCCTCGGCCTCCACCTCACCGTCGACGCGGAGGGCGGCGCGCACCTCGGCCCGTCGATGGAGTGGATCGACGCCGACACGCCGCTCGACTACCGCAACGACGACAGCGCCCGCGCGACGTTCCTCGCCTCCGGCCGCCGCTTCCTCCCCGCGCTGCGCGACGAGGACATCGCCCCCGGCCAGGTCGGGTACCGCCCGAAGGTCCAGGCGCCGGGCGAGGGCCTCGTCGACTTCGTGATCTGGGAGGACCGCGGGTACGTGCACCTCGGCGGCATCGAGTCGCCGGGCCTGACCGCGTCGCTCCCGCTCGCCCGTGAAGTGGCGGAGCGCCTGTAGCCGCCCGCCGGCGGTGCGCAGCGCGCTCGGCGGCGAATGCGGGGCGCATCGCCCCGCGCTCGCCGGCGGCGCGTTCGCTGCTAGAATCCGCGCGCCCCAGGACCAACGAGCCGCTCCCTCGCGCCGGCCTCGCGCTCGCCGGAGCGAGCGAAGCGTCAGCGGAGCGAGCGCAGGCAGATAGGGAGGGAATCGCGGCCGTCCCGGCGGCGATTCCCGACCGGTAGCGAGGAGAAACGATGTCAGTCGAGCGATTCCCGGTCGAGGCGAGCCACATCATGATGTTCGCCCGCGCGGTCGGGGACACGAACCCGATCTACTACGACGAAGAGGCGGCGAAGCAGACGGAGCCCGGCGGGATGATCGCCCCGCCGACCTTCGTCCAGGCGAGCGCCCAGTTCGACGCCGACTACTTCCTGCGTCCGAAGATCGGCGAGCGCTGGTTCGGCTCCGGCAAGAACCCGAGCGGCTCGAACGCGCCCGAGCCCGAGGCGCCGGCGGAGGGCCGGGGTGGCGGCGGCGGCACCGGGCTGCACGCCGAGCAGCACTACGAGTACCACCGGCAGCTGCGCCCGGGCGACGTCCTGCACGCCGTGAACAAGCCCGGCAAGACGTGGGAGGCCGAGGGGCGCCGCGCCGGCAAGCTCCACTTCAGCGAGTCGATCACCGAGTACTACGACCAGAACAACGAGCTCGTGATCACCGCCCGTTCCGTCGGCGTGCGCACCGAGCGCCCGGTGCAGCAGGGCTAAGGGAGACACCGCGATGGCACTCAAGGCAAGCGACCTCAAGCCCGGCGACACCCACGAGGCCGTGGTCGTGACCGACCTCAGCCGCACCCAGATCGTCCAGTACGCCGGCGCCTCCGGCGACTACAACCCGCTGCACTCGGACGAGGTCTTCGCGACGAAGGTCGCCGGCTACCCGACCGTCTTCGCGCACGGCATGCTCACGATGGGCCTGACCGGCACGATGCTGACGAACTGGGTCGGCGACGGCCGCCTCACGAAGTTCGGCGTGCGCTTCGTCTCGCAGGTCTTCCCCGGCGACACGCTCACCGCGAAGGCGACGGTCAAGGAGGTGCGCGAGGAGGGCGGCCAGAAGCTCGTCGACCTCGACCTCGAGACGGTGAACCAGGACGGCAAGGCCGTGGTCACCGGGAGCGCGACCGCGCGCGTCGACTAGACCGAGACTGCCGCGAAGCACGAGGTGAGGGGCGCGCGGGCGCCCCTCACTGGTATCCGTGGCACGGGCAACCGGCGTCGACTCGATTGCCCCGCGAACAACGTTCCGTCGGGGCCACTCGCGACGTCGAGCGCCCGCCCCGTCGCCGATGACTAGCTGGATCCTAACCACCGCCCCGTCGCCGTCGAGCTGATCCCCCAGTCGGACGGCGCGTCTCTGCCTTCGCACGCCACCCGTTCGCCATAGAACGATGTCAATGACAGGCGCAGGGTCAGGTCCGTGTCGGTCAACTCGAATACCCCCATCTGCGTCGCACACCAGTGTTCCTGAGATCGGCGCGAGCACCGAGGCCGTGCGCAGCCACACTCGCAAGCTGGCTGGCCGATGCAGGCCGTCCGTGTGAGTGGCGGGAGGAAGGTCGTCGGTCCTGGCCCACCTGCGAGCCCCAGGCGACGTGTCGCACTCGACGTCCAGGTGCGCGCCCGTGAACTGCTCGAACGGCGCGGTTACCGCAATTGGCGCACGACCGACATAGAGGTTGCCGCGCCCGTCCACTGCGATCGCGAGCGAGTAGATTGGCGGGCCGCCGCGTCGTGCATCGATGCCGACCTCGCATCTTGCCGCCCGGCGGCGGGCATCACTGCAAGCGCGCCTGGGTCCGGGTCGATCTCCGCAGCCGCTTGCGTTGGAAAGCCACCGCCCTTGGAGATAGTGATGGCCACCTCGTCGCGCGCGTCGTCCGTATGGAGGCCGAGCGCTGTGCAGCAGCCATTCTCGACCCAGTCGACGACGCCATTGTGCAGGACGATGGATGCGCGTCCATGAATGCGCACGGCAACGAGGTCGACCCGAATCGATGCCTCGATCGGCTCCGGCGACGCGAACAGCCGCCCCATATCGACCATCCCGCGCGCGCGCAGTTCCTGCGCGGTATAGACGCGGTACGCGCTGTCCGGTTCGGTTTGGTCAGCGGCATGGTCTGGGGCAGTTCGACCCGTGCCAGCCAATCGAACCACGCGCCGCTCCGGCGATCACGAGCACGATCCAACCACCGCGACTGCGGCGATGATCGACAGGCGCCGCACCGTGGTCGTCCCGATCCACCAACCAGCCACGCTCAGGCGGCGCCCGACCGCATGTGACCTGTACCAGTCACCGATCTCATCACGTCGACTGAGACCCAGGCGGGAGAGCAACTCCGACACGTGGTATTTCGCGCCAGCGAGGCTGATCCCCAGCGTGTCCGCGATGCGCTCGTTCGTATAACCGGCGGCGACCAGGCGCGCGACCTCGCGCTGGCGATCGGTGATCTCAGGCGGGCGGTTCGGGGGGCGGCCTTCCCCGCGTTGCTGGCTCATGCCGGCGATGGTGAACCGTCCGAGGGCGGTTCGCACTAGCCGATCATCTGTTCGATCCGCCGCCGAACCGCCGGTACGCTCCCGGCATGAACGGTGACCTGCCGCTCACCCCGCTCGAGTCGCTCTGGCGCCGCCTCGCCCCACCGCGCGCGCTCGACTCCGCGCGCGGCCTCTACGAACTGTTGCCGCTCCAGCGCAGCGGCAACGTGCCGTTCATCGACGTCCCCTACGACGCGCGCAGCGAGGAGCACTGGGCCGAGGCTGCGCGCGTGGCCGACTACGCCGCGCACCTGCCGGCCGGCGGCACGCGCGTCGTCGACTTCGGCCCGGGCGACGGATGGCCCGCGCTGCCGCTGGCGGCGGCCCTGCCGTGCACGCGCGTGCTCGGCGTCGATCCCTCGCCGCGCCGCGTGCGCGTGTGCCGCGCGAACGCGCGACGCCTCGCGCTCGCGAACGCCGCCTTCGCCGCCGGCGACGGCGGCGCGCTGCCGCTCGCCGGCGGATCGGTCGACCTCGTCACCGCCGCGTCGTCGCTCGAGGAGGCGGCGGACCCGGCGGCGGCGTTCCGCGAGATCCGGCGCGTGCTGCGTCGGGGCGGCGTGTTGCGGGCGTCGTACCAGGTGTGGCGCCTCCCGGCGCCGGAGGTGGAGACGGTGTCGCTCTGGCAGGGCACGCGCGGGTTGCTCTACGTCTACTCGCGGCGCGTCCGCGAGCCGGCGCTCGAGCGGCGCTACCTCCTCGAGGTCCCGCCGGACGGCGATGCGGCGGCGCTCCACCGCGACGCGCTCGTCGCGGCCGCCGGCGCGCCGCTCGCGTTCGGCGAGTCGCTGCTCGAGCCGGGGTCGCCGCTCGGCGCGGCGCTGCTCGAGCGGCTCGCCCGGTTCGCGCGCCGCTCGCTCGTCGTCGCAGCTGCACCGCTGGACGACCGCGTGGCTCGTCGCCGCGCTGCGCGACGCCGGCTTCGCCGACGTCCGCGCGACCGCGCATCCCGGCGTGCTCGCGCGCCGCGAGCACCGCGCGCTCACCGCGCGCGGCGAGTTGCCGGCGACACTCGGCGACTTCGCGGCGCGCACCCGCGCGATCGGCATCGCCGCCGGCCAGACGCCCGGCGACGAGATGGTGACGGCGGTCCGCTGACCGAAGTCCCCCGGCCGGCGTGGCAAGCGGCGGCAGCATGCCGCCGATACGGTCGGCGGCCCGCGTGCCGCCGCTGTGGATCGCGGGTGCCGCGCCCGCGTGAACATCGGCGGCATGCTGCCGCCGCTTGCCACGCACTGGCGCGCCCGGCCGCGCGCCGGCCACGGACTGGACGCGGCCGCTCGCTCCCATACCATGCACCGTGCCCGCCGCCCCGGCGCCGGGCCGCCCATCCCACGCACGCCGAAGGAGCGCACCGTGGCCGAGCCCCGCCAGGGTCCCCTCACCGACATCCGCGTCGTCGACCTCTCCAGCGGCCCGGTCGGCGGGATCGCCACCATGATCCTCGCCGACTTCGGCGCCGACGTGATCAAGGTCGAGCGCCCGCACGGCGACCCGTTCCGCTTCCTCACCAACGCGCCCCTGTGGCTGCGCGGCAAGCGCTCCGTCGAGCTCGACCTCAAGCGCGAGGTCGAGCGCCACCGCCTCTACGCGCTCGTGAAGACCGCCGACGTCGTCGTCACCAGCTTCCGCGCCCACGAGGACGTCGCGCTCGGCTGCGACTACGACGTGCTCTCGTACCAGAACCCCGGCATCGTCTACTGCCACATCTCGGGGTTCGGGCCGTACGGGCCGTACGTCGGCTACCCGGGCTACGAGGGCATCGTCGCCGCGAAGTCGGGCCGCATGCGCGCCTTCGAGGGGCTCGCCCCGCGCGAGGGGCCGGGCTTCGCGGCGGTACAGGTGGCCTCGCACGCGGCCGCGCAGTCGACCGTCGCCGGCATCCTCGCGGGCCTGATCGCGCGCGACCGCGTCGGCTACGGCGAGTACATCGAGACGAGCCTGCTGCGCGCGATCATGGCCTACGACATGGGCGGGCTCATCCGCTCGCAGCTCGTGCGCAGCCACCCGCAGGCGTTCGGCGCCGACCCGCTTCTCACCGCCGACCGCATGCCCACCATCAACTACCACCCCGTCCAGGCGAAGGACGGGCGCTGGAATCCAGCTCGGCAACCTGCTGCAGCACCTCTTCGACAACTTCCTCGCCGCGGCCGACCTGCTCGACGTCTACGCCGACGAGCGCTGCGTCGGCTCGCCTGCCATGTGGCCGGTGGAGGCCCGCGAGGCGTTCCGCGACCGCATGCTCGAGCGCATGCGCGAGAAGACCGCCGACGAGTGGATGGAGACCTTCCAGGCGCACGGCGGTGTCGCGGCGCACGTGTTCCAGACGACGCAGGAGGCGATCGACGACCCCGACCTCGTGATGAACGGCCACGTCGTCGACGTCTCCGACCCGCGCCGCCACCTCAAGCTGAAGGCCGAGAGCTCGATCGCGGACACGGTCCTCGGCCTCGTCAGCGAGCGGCGCGATCCGATGACGATGAAGCAGCTCGGGCTGGTCGCGCGCCTCACCGAGACGCCCGGCAGCCCCGGCGGCCCCGGCCCGGAGGTCGGCCAGCACACGTTCGAGGTGCTGGAGACGCCGCGGCAGCCCTTCGACACGAGCGTGAAGGAGGCGGGGCCCGACTTCGCGCCGGCGCTCGACGGGTTCACGGTGCTCGAGTTCGCGACGATCATCGCGACGCCGCTCGGGACCGCCGGCCTCGCGGACCTCGGCGCGCGGGTGATCAAGGTCGAGCCGATCGGCGGCGACCCGTACCGCGGCATGGGCGGCGGCATCGGCGCGACGCGCACGAACGCCGGCAAGGAGAGCATCGCCGTCGACCTGAAGAGCGAGCACGGCCAGGCGATCGTCCACCAGCTGATCGCGCAGGCCGACATGATCGTCCACAACTACCGTCCGGGCGTGCCCGAGCGGCTGGGCATCGGCTACGACCAGGCGAAGTCGATCAAGCCCGACATCGTCTACGTGGCGATGAACGGCTACGGGCAGGAGGGCCCGAGCGCGCACCGGCCGTCGACGCACCCGATCGCGGGCGCGGGCGCCGGCGGGGCGATGTTCCAGGTCGGCGAGGGCTTTCCGCCGACGACGCTCGGCAGCATGGAGGAGACGCGCGAGGCGGCACGGCGCCTATCGCGCGCGAACGAGGTGAACCCCGACCCGAACACGGCGATGGTCGTCACGACCGCGGCGATGCTCGGGCTCTACGCGCGCCACCGCCACGGCGTGGGGCAGCAGGTGTTCGTCGACATGCTCGGCGCGAACGCCTACGCGAACTCCGACAACTTCCTCCGCTTCGAGGACATGCCCGAGCGCGAGATCCCCGACGGCGACCTCTACGGGACCGGCCCGCTCTACCGCCTGTACCGGTGCAAGGAGGGCTGGGTGTTCCTCGCGCTGGTGCTCGAGAAGGAATGGCGCGCGTTCTGCACCCGCATCGACGCGCCCGATCTCGTGACGGACCTGCGCTTCAACTCGCGCGAGGCACGCACCGAGAATCGCGCGGCGCTCGAGGCGCTGCTCTCGGATCTCTTCGCCACTGAGACCGCGGACTACTGGGAGCGCTTCCTCACCGTCGCCGGGCTCGGCTGCGTGCGCGCGGACGGCCCGATGCCGGGCGAGTTCTGGCTCGACGACGAGCACGCGAAGCTCGACATCCTCGAGCTGACGGCCCCCGTCCACCACGCGCGCTGGGGCGACATCCGCCGCCACGGCGCGCTCGCGCGACTGCACCGCACGCCGGGCGTGCTCGGCCCCGCCTGCCTCGCCGGCGAGCACACGGACGCGATCCTCACGGAGCTCGGCTACGACGCCGACGCGATCGCGCGCCTGCGCGCGCAGGGCGTGGTGTGGAGCGAGGAGACGGCCGGCCTCGGCCACGACGACTGACGGCGCGGCCCCCCGAAAGGTCGCCGCAAGCGGCGGCAGATACGCCGCCGATGTCAACGCGGCCCGTCCGGCCGCGATCTGTCGGCGGCAGATACGCCGCCGATGTCAACGCGGCCCGTCCGGCCGCGATCTGTCGGCGGCATGTCTGCCGCCGCTTGACGCGAGGTTCACGACATGCACGGCGGGCCTGAAGCCCGCCGCGCGCCGTCAGTCTGCGCGCCGCAACCGCCGCGTCGCGAACGCGTTCAGCGCGCGTGCGAAGTCGCGCGGGTTGTCGCCCTGCACCGAGTGGCCGGCGCCCGGGATCACCACGTACTCGCAGTCCGTCATCCGGCTCACCACCTCGCGCGCCGCCTGCGGCGAGAGGATCTTGCCGATCTCTCCGCGCATCAGCAGCGTCGGCAGCTGAATTGCCTCGAGGTCCGACCACATCTGCGCCGCGCGCTGCTCGCGCGCCGCCTTCATCTGCTCCTCGCTCAGGCCCTCCATCTGCGGGCGGCGACGGTGGTCCTGCTTCCACGTCCACCCGTCGTCGACCTGCTTCAGCGAGTGCAGCAGCGAGTACTGCAGGTGCTCCGGCCGCCGCTGCGGATTGAACTTCACCGCGCGGTCGAGGAAGTCCTCAAAGCGCCGCATCGTCTCCGTCTCGTGGCGGAACTGCTCCATCTCGATCAGGCCCTGTTGCATCGTCACGGGGCCGATGTCGACGATCACCAGCGCGTCGAGCCGCTCGGGGTGGCGCGCCGCGTAGCGGATCGCATTCATCCCGCCCATCGACATCCCGCAGAGCACCACGTGGTCGTACCCGAGGTGCTCCAGGAACGCGGCGGTGTCGTCCAGCATCAGGTCGCCGTTGTCGGCGCCGATCCGGTCGTCCGGCGTCCAGCCGGTGTCGCCGTGCCCGCGCTGGTCGAGCGCGACCACGTGGTAGCGGTCGCGCAGCATCAGCGCCGACATGTCCCATGTATGCGCGGTCAGGCTGCCGCCGTGCAGCAGCACGAGGTGCGGCAGGTCCGGGTTGCCCCAGTCGAGGTAGTGGAAGCGGATGCCGTTGAGCTCGGCCCAGCGGTCCTCGGGCTGCACGATCGCCGGCGGCGAGAGGCGGATCGCCTCCGCGCAGGCGCGCATCTCGGACGTGTAGTCGGCGACGGTCGGCGGTTGCTGGGTCACGGCGCTCCTCCTGGCTGCGTGCCCGGGTCGGGTCGCGCGCAGCATACCGGGAGCGGCCGCCGGCGCGCGGAGATCGGCCCGGATTGACCCGGATCGGCCGCTGGTTGTCCACATTTCGTGGATAACAGGCGATTTGTTTGATAACGCGTCGCTTGAAGGCAGGCCCATCGCCCCTGCGCGATCAGCCGTTGAACACCGACGGCGGAGGGAGGCGGAGGACGCGCTCCAGCCACTCCGAGAGATCCCGCAGGCTCTCGGGGCCAATCTGGTGCTGCATCGGGTACTCGTGGTACTCGACGTGCGCGCCCAGCTCTTGGAGGCGATCGCGCGAGTCGCGCCCGCGGTCGATCTTCACCATCGGGTCGGTCGTCCCGTGCTGGACGAGCACCGGCAGCGACGCAAGGTGCTCGCGGTCGGCCGCGGCCACCGCCTCCTCGGGCAGCCACGTGCTGAGCGCCGCGACGCCCGCGAACCGTCCGGGCTCCGCGAGACCCAGCCGATACGCGAGCCCGCCGCCCTGCGAGAAGCCGAGCAGAGCGGTGCGCTCCGGGTCGGCGCGGTAGCGCTCGGTGGCCTCGTCGATGAAGGCGCGCACGAGCCCCGCGACGCGCTCGAACTCGCCCGGGCTGCGGCTCCCGTCCGGTTCGCGGTCGAACCACGTGTAGCCGAGCATCCCCGCCTGCAGCACGAACTCGGCCTCGGGACAGATGATCTGGAGCCGACCGCCGGCGAGGAACGGCGCGACCCCGAGCAGGTCCTGCGCGTGCGCGCCGTGGCCGTGCATCGCGATCAGGGTGGGAACGGGGTCGGCGTCGCCGCCGGGGTGCCAGGACGCGTGGACGAGCTGCATGCCCGGACTATACCTGCTGCGCCGGCCGTTGCCGGTCGGCAACCGCATCGGCACGCGTCGCCCGCGGCGCGTCCGCAGAGGAGTCGGCGCCGACCGCTGCCGACTCCTCCGCGGCGGCGCCCCCGCCGCCCGGCCACATCATCACGCCGAGCGCGAACACGCGGCCGATCGCCGAGACCACCATCGCCGCGCGCAGTCCGTACGCCGCGACGATCGCGGTCCCGATCACGGGTCCGATCAGCGACGCCGCAAGCACCATCGTCTGGTGGCTCGCCGCGTAGCGCGGCAGGTTGTCCTCCGGCGCGTACTCGAGCACCAGGTTGAACGCCGCGAGGTTCCACGCCGCCCACGCCCCGCCGCCGAGCAGGTTCGGGATCGCCGTGTGCCACGGCTGCTGCGACACGGCCCACAGCAGCGGGAGCAGCGGCAGCAGGAACATGCTGCCGATCATCAGCCGCATCGACCCCCACCGCATCGCGAACCCACCGGCCAGGTACTGGCCGACCACGGCCGAGGTCGCGTCGACCGTCGCGAGGATGCCGACCTCGGCGGCGTTCGCGCCGAGGTTGCGCACCAGGTACGCCGCGAAGAATGGGCCGGCGATCATCGTGAACGAGTGCAGCAGCAGCGTGCCGCCCATGAAGCGCACGAACGCCCGGTCGCGCAACATCTCCCGCGTCGACCCGCGCGGACGCTCGGCGTGCGGCGGCCGCGGCGGCTCCGCGATTCGCGAGTACGCGAACGTGCTCACCACGCCGAGCACGAAGGCCCCGAGGAACACCCACTGGTACGCGCTCACCGAGTCGACCCCGCCGAGCCAGCGGATGGCGAATCCGGCAAGCGGCGCGCCCACCGCGGCGACGACCGCGATCGCGAGCATCCGCCGCGAGACGTAGAGACGGCGCAGGTCCACCGGCACGATGTCGGACAACAGCGAGATCCACGACGGGTGGCCGAGGCTCCCGGCGAACCAGCGCAGCCCGGTGAGCACGACCAGCGCGTAGACCGCCTGGTGGTTCGCCATCCACAGCGGCGCGCCGGCCATCAGCAGCAGCGCGACGCGCCCGACGCCGCCCCCGGTCAGCAGCACCACGAGCTTCCGCGAGTGCACGCGCTCCGCGATCCACGCGCCCGGCGCCAGCGCGAGCGCGCCCGCGAGCCCGTTCGCGATCGCGAGCCAGCCGATCTCGGCGTTCGAAGCGCCGAGCGCGATCGCGTAGATGCTGAGGAAGCGGACGATGACCACGTCGGACGCGCTCGCGAAGACGCCGTCGACCATGAACCAGCGCCGCGGCGGCGTGCCGAGCACGCGCGTCTCGAACGACGTGCGCGGGTGGTTCGTGGCCCGGCGGTTGCGGAACCGCCACGGCCGGCTTGCTCGTGTCGACAGCCAGACGGCGCGCAATGGGCTCTCCGCCCCGTGAAACCGCGTGCCCCCCGGACGCCGGGCCAGTATGTCGAGTTCGGCGCGTACCGGCATGTCCGTACCCCCTCCCAGGGGGTACGGGTCGTGCTATGCTGACCCCGTCGACCGGCACACTGGACATGGAGTCACCGTTGGCCCAGCTCACCCTGTACGCACCGGACATCACCTGCGAGCACTGCATCGCCACCATCGAGCGCACCGCGAACGCCGTGGACGGCGCACGCTTCCTCGCGGGCGACCCCGAGGCGAAGTCGTTCGTCGTCGACGTCGAGGGCGGGGCGGCACTCGACCGGCTCGCCGCCGCGCTCGTCGCGGAGGGCTACCCGCTCGGCGATGGCCCGGCGCGCGGCGTGGTCGTCGGCGCGAGGACGGGGGCCGATGGCGGTGCGCATGCCGTGCCGCCCGCGAAGGACCGCTGGATCCCCGCCTATCGCGTCACGCCCACCGCGCGCGGCGCCGACGTGAACTACGACTGCTACTGCGGGTGCGACGCCGGCTTCGCGCTGGACCGCGCCCTCGCCGACCCGCCTGCCGAGGGTTGCTGCTGCGGAAACCGCATCCTCGTGGGGCGCGGCGCCGAGTCGCGCCTGCGCGCCATGCTCGACGCCGGCACCGCCTACCACGTCGACGTGCAGCAGATCGCGATGCCGTGGGGCCAGCCGCTCGACGTCGCCCTCGCCATTCCACCGGACGCCTAGCCAGCCAGGAGCCGGGAGGCCCGCATGGACGCCAACACCCGCGCCGACGTGCTCAAGCGCCTCGCCTACGTCGAGGGGCACATCGCCGGCATCCGCCGCATGATCGAGCAGGACACCTACTGCGTGGATGTGCTCAAGCAGACGTACGCCGTCCGCCGGGCCATCGAGAAGGCGGAGTCGAAGATGCTCGACGGCCACCTGCGCCACTGCGTCGTCGACGCCATCGAGGCGGGCCGCTCCGAGCCCGTCCTCGACGAGCTGCTGGAGCTCTATGCACTCGCCAACCGCTGATCCGCCGGCGAACGGCCCCGCGTCAGCGGGCTGAGGGGCGCCCCTCACCCAGCCCTCTCCCCGGCGAGCCCCCCGCACACACGACTCGGAGTTCGACAATGACCACCGAAGCCACCACACCCACCCCGGCCGTCGGCGAGCCAACCCAGCGCTTCGTCGTGCGCGGCATGCACTGCGCGTCGTGCGTGCGACGCGTCGAGAAAGCGCTCGCCGGCGTCGAGGGCGTGGCGCGGGCGACCGTGAACCTCGCCACCGACGAGGCGACCGTCACCGGCGGCCCGCAGGACGTCGCCGCCTTCAAGGCCGCCGTCACCCGCGCCGGGTACGAGCTCTGGCTCCCCGACGAGGCCGAGGAGGACACGCGCGACCGCCTCGAGGAGGCGCGCCGCACCGAGTACCGCGATCTCAAGCGCCGCACGATCTTCGCGCTCTCTATCGCCGGCCTGCTCATCGCGTGGATGCCGCTCACCTGGATCTTCCCCGGGCTCGGCGACGCCGTGCCGGAACGGGTGCTGCACCCGTTCTTCTTTCTGCTCGCCCTGCCCGTCCAGCTGTGGGCCGGCAAGCAGTTCTACGTCGGCGCCTGGCGCATCGGCCGGCACGGCTCCACCGACATGAACACGCTCGTCGCCGTCGGCACGTCGGCCGCGTTCGGCTACTCGGTCGTCGCGACCTTCGCGCCGCAGGTGTTCCACGGCGTGTCCGGCATCGAGCCGGCGCTCTTCTACGACACCTCGTCGGCGATCGTCGGGCTCATCCTCTTCGGCCGGCTGCTCGAGGCGCGCGCGAAGGGACAGACCTCGGCGGCGGTGCGCAGCCTGATCGCGCTGCGGCCGCTCACCGCGCGCGTGCTCGAGAACGGCGAAGAGTTCGAGATCCCGGTGAAGGCCGTCCAGCCGGGCGACGTCGTGATCGTCCGCCCGAGCGAGCAGATCCCCGTCGACGGCGAGGTCGTCGACGGCGCGTCGGCCGTCGACGAGTCGATGCTGACGGGCGAGTCGGTGCCGGTGACGAAGCAGCCGGGCGACGGCGTCTTCGGCGCGACGATGAACACGACGGGCCTGCTGCGCGTGCGCGCCACCGCGGTCGGCGCCGATTCCGCACTCGCCCGCATCATCAAGCTCGTCGAGGAGGCGCAGACCTCGAAGGCGCCGATCCAGGGTCTGGCCGACCGCATCGCGAGCGTCTTCGTGCCGGCGGTGTTCGTGGTCGCGACGCTCACGTTCGTGGCATGGCTCGTGTTCGGGCCGTCGCCGGCGCTGACGATCGCCATCATCAACGCGGTCGCCGTGCTGATCATCGCGTGCCCCTGCGCGCTCGGCCTGGCGACGCCCACCGCGATCATGGTGGGCACGGGGCGGGGCGCCCAGCACGGCGTGCTCTTCCGCCACGCGGAGGCGCTGCAGCGGGCGCGGCACATTGACACGGTCGTCCTCGACAAGACCGGCACGATCACGGAGGGCCAGCCGGAGGTCACCGGCGTCGAGCTCGCGCCGGACGCGCCGGTCGACGCCGACACGCTCGTGTGGCTCGTCGCCTCCGCCGAGCGCGGCTCCGAGCACCCGTACGCCGCGGCGCTCGTGCGCGAGGCGGAGCGGCGCGGGCTGCCGCTGGAGTGGCCCGACACCTTCGAGGCGGTCGCCGGCCAGGGCGTCGTGGCGACGATCGCGGGCCGCGCGGTGCTTGCCGGCAACGCGGAGCTGCTCGCGGGGCGCGACGTCGCCGCCGCGACGCGCGGCGCGCTGCGCATGGACTTCCTCGTCGACCAGGCGTCGCAGCGCGGCGAGACGCCGATCCGCGTCGCGGTCGACGGCCTGCCGGCGGGCGTGATCGCGCTCGCCGACCGCGTGCGCGAGCGCTCGGCGGAGGGCGTACGGCGGCTGCGGGCGCTCGGCGTCGAAATCGTCATGCTGACCGGCGACCAGGAGGCGCCGGCCCGCGCGGTGGCCGCGCAGGTCGGGATCGAGCGCGTCGTCGCGCAGGTGCGACCGGAAGACAAGGCGCGCGTCGTGCGCGAGCTGCAGGAGCAGGGCCACGTCGTGGCGATGGTCGGCGACGGCATCAACGACGCACCGGCGCTCGCGGCAGCGGACGTCGGCATCGCCATCGGCACCGGCACCGACGTGGCGATGGAGACCGCGCCGGTGACGCTGATGCGGCCGGACCTCGAGGGCGTGGCGACGGCCATTGCGATCAGCCGCCAGACGATGCGCGTGATGTGGGAGAACCTCGGCTGGGCGTTCGGTTACAACGTCGTCCTGATCCCCGTCGCGGCCGGTGTCGGCTACCTCCTCTTCCACGGCATCCTGAACACCGAGGTGCCGCAGCTCCTGCACCCGGTCTTCGGCGAGCAGGGCTTCCTCAACCCGATCATCGCCGCGGCGGCGATGGCGATGAGCAGCGTCTCGGTGATGACCAACAGCCTGCGCCTGCGCTCGATGCGCGTGCGCTGATCCGCGGGAACACGGGAGCAGGGTGGCGCGGCCGCGGGCGGGGTGCGCTCGCGGCCGCGATGCCTACACTGGATCTGTCATGCCGCACACCCTCCTGCTCGCCGAACCCCGTGGCTTCTGCGCCGGCGTCGTCCGCGCGATCGACGTCCTCGACGCCGTGCTCGATCGCGAGCCCGCGCCGGTCTACGCGTTCCACGAGATCGTCCACAACCGCTACGTCGTCGACTCCTTCCGCCGCCGCGGCGCCGTCTTCGTGAACTCGATCGACGAGGTGCCCGAGGGCGCGCGCATCGTCTTCTCGGCGCACGGCGTCTCGCCGCAGGTGGTCGCCGCCGCGCGCGCCAAGCAGCTGCGCGTGATCGACGCCACCTGCCCGCTGGTCACGAAGGTCCACCTCGAGACGCGCAAGGCGGCGAAGGACGGCTTCGACATTCTGCTCGTGGGCCACGAGGGGCACGACGAGGTGATGGGCACGAAGGGCGAGGCCGCGGATCGCACGCGCGTGGTCGACACCGTGGACGACGTGCGGAACCTCGCGGACGCGAACGCGAACGCGGACGCGGACGCGACCCGCGCCCCGTCTTCGTCGTGACGCAGACCACGCTCTCGGTCGACGACACGGCCGAGACGATCGACGCCATCCGCGCCCGCTATCCGGGCGCGCAGATCCGCAACGACATCTGCTACGCGACGACGAACCGGCAGACGGCGGTGCGCGAGCTCGCGCGCCGCGCCGACGTCGTGATCGTGGTCGGCTCCGCGAACTCCTCGAACAGCGTGCGTCTGCGCGAAGTGGCGGCCGGAGCCGGCACGCCGGCGTACCGCGTGGACGGCATCGAGGAGATCGACCCGGCCTGGTACGAGGGCGCGGACGTGGTCGGCCTGACGGCCGGCGCATCGGTGCCCGACGCGCTGCTCGATCCGATCATCGAGGATCTGCGCGCGCGCGGCGTGACGCGCGTGGAGCCGGTGATCGTGGCGAACGAGACCGTCGAGTTCCGCATGCCGGCGGAGCTCGAATTGCCCGTCATCCAGCCCTGACGAGACGCCGCCACCCGCGCCCCGCAGCTCTCGGCAGGAGCCCATCCCATGTCTCGTAGCATCATCCCGGCGTGGCGACACGCCGGCATCGCGACGCTGGTCGTCGCGGCCCTCGCGCTCGCGCTCGGCCTCGGCACCGCCGGCACGGCGCGCGCACAGGCGCAGCCGCTGACACTCGACCAGCTGAAGAACGCCACCTATCCATCGAGCTTCACGGCCGCACGCACGGCGCCGCTCAGCGGCGGGGCGTACAGCGAGCCGGCGGCACCCGGCTCTGCGTCGCTCGTGCAGGTCCAGTTCGTCGACGCCGCGATCGCGCCGGACTTCGCTGCCGTCGTCCTCGCCACGAGCGGCGGCGGCAGCGGGACGTTCTACACGCTCCACCTCGTGACGCTGGAGAACGGCGCGCCGGTCGTGGGCGCGGGGACGCAGCTGGGCGACCGCATCACGCTGAACGCGATCACGATCGTCGACCACCAGGTCCACATCGACATGACGACGCAGGGTCCGGGCGACCCGCTCTGCTGCCCGACCCGGGACGAGACGCGCATCTACGGCTTCACGCCGACGGGCTTCTCGCTGCTCTCGACGACGCCGGCCGGCACCGCGACCCCGAACCCGTCGGCACCCACGCCCGCCCCCACCGGCATGCTCGGCAACGCGGCTCCGCACGGTGCCGCGCCGACGGTCGAGCTCGCGCTCGCCGCGCTCACGGTGCTGCTGTTGGCCGGGGCCCGGAGCAGGGCGCGTCGCTGACCGACACGCCGATTGACGCAGGCTGACCACGCACCGACGGCGAACGTGGCGGCGTCAGCCCGCATCGCTGGAAACGCGTTCCGCGGCGCGCGCTCGTGCGCGCCGTCGGCCGCTATCGTCCGGTGGCGTTCTCGACGCCGCGCGCGTCGTCGGCGGGCTATCGTGCGGAGACGGTGCTGCCGGCGGCCAGCCGGTCGTGCGCGCCGGTGATCAGCGCCTCGGTCTCGTCCCAGCCGATGCAGGCGTCGGTGATCGAAACGCCGTACTGCAGCGTCGACGGGTCGTCGCCGAGCTTCTGCGCCCCCGGAAAGAGGTGGCTCTCCAGCATCACGCCGGCGATGCCGTCGTTGCCGGCGAGCCGCTGCGCGAGCACGTCCTCGAACACGCCGCCCTCGCGCGTGTGGTCCTTCGCGGCGTTCATGTGCGAGCAGTCGACGAGCAGCCGCGGCGCGAGGCCGGCGGCCCGCAGCGTCTCCTGCGCCGCCGCCACGGCGCGCGCGTCGTAGTTCGGGCCGTCGTCGCCGCCGCGCAGGACGAGGTGCGCGTACTCGTTGCCCTTCGTCTGCACGACCGCCGTGCGCCCCTGGTGGTCGATCCCCAGGAACGCCTGCGCAGCGCGCGAGGCGAGGATGGCGTCGGCTGCGATCTTCACGCTGCCGGCGGTCGTGTTCTTGAAGCCGACCGGCATGCTCAGCCCGCTCGCCATCTGGCGGTGCGTCTGGCTCTCGGTGGTGCGCGCGCCCACCGCCGCCCACGCGACGAGGTCGGCCAGGTACTGCGGGACGATCGGATCGAGGAACTCGGTCGCCGCGGGGATGCCCATGTCGTTCACCTCGACGAGCAGCCGCCGCGCGAGGTGGAGCCCCTCCTCAATGGCGAACGTGCCGTCGAGGTGCGGGTCGTAGATCATGCCCTTCCAGCCGAGGACCGTGCGCGGCTTCTCGAAGTACACGCGCATCACGAGCAGCACGCGGTCGGCCACGCGCTCGGCCAGCGCGGCCAGCCGGCGCGCGTACTCGACGCCCGCCTCCACGTCGTGGATCGAGCACGGCCCGGTGATGACGAGCAGCCGCGGGTCGTCGCCGCGCAGCACCGCCTGCACCTCGCGGCGGCCGCGAACGACCGTCTCGCGCGCGCGCTCGCTGAGCGGGACGCGCCGCGCAAGCTCATCCGGCGAGACGAGCGCCAGCGTCGCGCCGACGTTCAGGTCGCTGGTGGTTCGGTGGCTCTCGTCGACCATCTCGGTGTGTCCATCGACTCGTGCGCGGGCCGGGGAGCGCGCGCGGACGGCTGGGCGGGCGGCCTCGCCCGCGAACGCTGATATTCCCACGGACGAGCGTGCCACGCCACCGTTATGTCGGTGTGAAGCCGGGACCGGGCCTCCGGTGCGTGCGGTTATGTCGCGGGACTAAGCCCGTGCTGGCCGAGGAACTCGAGCAGCAACGCCCGGAACTCGTCCGGCGCCTGCCGGTACACGCCGTGGCCCGCGTGCTCGAGGATCTCCAGGCGCGAACCTGGAATGTTGCGGGAGATGATCACCGACCCGCCGGCGCCGGCGACCGTGTCCTTGCCCCCGCCGACCACCAGCGCCGGGCACACGATGTGCTTCAAATACGGCGTCAGCGGGTGCTCGCGCAGCCCCGCGGTGGCGCGCGACTCCGCCACGTAGGAGTCGACGTGCTCGGGCTTCACGCCGCTGCCGGCGGCGGTCTGTTCGACCGTCGCGTGCCCCTCGAACGCCGGCTTCACGTCGCGCCCGGCGATCGCGTCGGCGCCGCGCTTCGCGACCTCGCCGCGCAGGTACCAGTTCTCGCTCGCCAGCACGTTCACCTCGCTCGACGTGGAGTCGAGCACGATCGCCGCGCAGCGCTCCGGGTAGTCGAGCGCGAAGCGCTGCACCACGACGCCGCCCCACGAGACGCCCAGCAGCACGGCGCGCGCGACGCCGAGGCGGTCGAGCAGCCGGTCGAGGTCGCCCGCGTAGAGCGGCAGCGAGTACTTCGCGGCCTGCCCCGAGCGGCCGAGCCCGCGGTTGTCCCACGAGATCGTGCGGAAGCGCTGCGCGTACCAGTCCATGTCGTCGCGCTCGAAGCCCTCGCCGCTGCCGCCGAGGCCGTGGCAGAACACGAAGGCGGGCGACCCGGAGCCTCGCTCCTCGTAGTGGATCTGGACGTCACCGAGGTCCATCAGCGGCATGCGGCACCCCCCGCGCGTGGCGCGATGCTTCTGCGGGCGCGTCGCCCGTTGCGCGATGCTTCTACACCCGCGCCGGGCGGCGTGACAACACGCGCGCGATCAGACGGCAGTCTCCCGCTGCACGAGCGCCTCGTACGCCTCGGCGAGGCGCGTCGTGACCGGCCCGGGGACAACCTCGCGCGTCCACGCGACGCCGTCGCCGTGGAGGGTCACGACGGCGCGCACCCCGACGATGCTCGACGTCAGGAAGAGCTCGTCCGCCCGCGCCAGGTCGTCGAGCGCCAGCGAGTGCTCGGCGGCGGGCTCGCCGAGCGCGGCCGCGACCTCCAGCACCGCCCCGCGCGTGACGCCGGGGAGCGGGCCGTCGGCCGGCGGCGGCGTGACGACGCGGCCGTCGACGACCGCGAAGACGTTCGACGTCGCGGCCTCGGCGACGGCGCCGGCGTGGTTGAGCAGGAGCGCGTCGTCCGCGCCGGCATCGCGCGCCTCGGCGCGCGCCAGCAGGTAGGGGAGGAACTGCGCGACCTTCGCACCGGCGAGCGGTCGCGCCGCATCGAGGCGCACGGAGGCGACGTGCAGCCGCGCCGGCGGCGGCGGCGCGTCCGGCGTGGGCTCCGCGGTGGCGATCACGACGGGCGACGCCGCGGCGCCGAGGACGGGCGCGCGGCCGCTCCCGCCGGTCACCGTGAGGCGCACCTGCGCCTCGCGCAGCGCGTTCGCTTCCAGCACCGCCGCCACGGCCTCGCGCAGGGCGGGCTCGGCGGGCACCGCGACCCGCATCGCGCCAAGGCCGGCGCACAGCCGCGCGAGGTGCGCGTCGAGCCGGAACAGGCGGCCGTGCGCCGCGCGCATCGTCTCGAAGGCCGCAACGCCGTAGCGCACGGCGAAGTCGTCCACGGACACGCGCGCCTCGGCGCGCGGCACGAGCGCCCCGCTCACCCACGCGAGCGGCTCGCCCGGCGCGGCGGGGCTCATGGCGCCGCCCCGGCCGGCGCGGCCGGCTGCTCGGCCGGCGCCTCGTCCGGCAGCGCGGCGCCGAGCGCCCGCGCCATGCCGCGCGCTTTCGCCAGCGTCTCCGCGTACTCGTCCTCCGGCCGCGAGTCGTGGACGATCGCGCCGCCCACGTGCAGGTGCGCGACGCCGTCCGCCAGCGTGATCGTCCGGATCGCGATGTTCAGGTCGACCCGGCCGTGCGCCGACACGTAGCCGATCGCTCCGGTGTAAACGCCGCGCGCGGTCGGCTCCAGCTCGTCGATGATCTCGAGCGCCCGGATCTTCGGCGCGCCCGAGATGGACCCGCCGGGGAAGGTCGCGCGCAGCAGCGCCTCGAGGTCGACGCCGGGCCGGCGCCGCGCGACCACCGTCGACGTGAGGTGGTGCACCTGCGCGAACGACTCCAGCGCGGCCAGTTCCGGGACGGCAACCGACCCGGTCGCGGCGACGCGCCCGAGGTCGTTCCGCTCGAGATCCACGATCATCACGTGCTCGGCCCGATCCTTCGCGCTGGCGCGCAGGTCGGCGGCGAGCGCGGCGTCGACGTCGGGTGTGCGGCCGCGCGGACGCGTGCCCTTGATCGGCCGCGTCTCGAGGTGCGCACCGTCGGCGAGCAGGAAGCGCTCCGGCGAGGAGGACAGCACCTCGACGCCGCGGCCGGCCGGCCCACGCGCGTCCAGGTATGCCGCGAACGGTGCGGGGCTCACGGCGCGCAGCCGCGCGTACAGGTCGAAGCCCGCAAGCGACGTCGGCACCGAGAAGCGCTGCGCGAAGTTCACCTGGTAGATGTCGCCGGCCGCGATGTACGCGCGGGCGCGCTCCACCGACGCGAGGTAGCGATCGCGCGACATGTTCGCTGCCAGCCGCGGCGTGCCGCCCGCGGGATCGGCCGGCACGGCCCGCGCCGGCGGCTGCGCGCACTCGAGCCGCGCGCGCATCGCGTCCACGCCGGCTCGCCGGCCGGCGAGCCAGCCCCGATCCGCCGCGTGATCCCACACGAGCGCCGCGTCGTACCAGCGGAAGACGAGCGACGGGGCGCCGACGTCGTCGGCCGTCGTCGCCGGGAGTCGCTCCACCTCGCGCGCGAGCTCGAAGCCGAGATAGCCGATGGCCCCGCCGACGAACGGCAGCTCCGCCGCCCCCGCGGCCGGGGGCTCCGCCGCGATCGCGCGCGTGAGCGCCGTCAACGCGGCGCCCGCGACCGGCCGCGGCGCGCCGTCGCCGTCCGCTCGCGTCACCTCCGCCTGCGTCGCGGTCAGGGTCCAGCGGGGGTCGCTCGCCACCACCGACCAGCGCCCGAGGCGCGGCCACTCGAGCGACGAGTCGAGCCAGGCGAGGCCGGGCCGGCCGCGCAGACGCGACGCGACCTCCGCGGGAGATTCCGCCGCGCCAGGTCTCCACCACCGGCTGCCACGACTGCATGGTCGCTCCCGTGCGATACCGTGAGAAGGAGTCGTTCATTCTAAGCAGCCGACCACCTAGGCTCCGCCGATGCCTCCTCGTCGCCTTCGTCGCGTCGCAGACGCGCTGTCGCTGGTGATCGTCGCTGCGATCCTGGTGGGGACGCTGAGTCCGCCGGGCAGCCCGACCGCGACGACGTTCGGCCTCAATCCCGACTACGGTCACCTCGGGTTGTTCTGCGCGCTGGGAGTCGCTTCCGCGCTGCGCTACGTCGTGAGCCCGCGCGCCCGGCGCTACCCGCGCAGCACGCTGGCGATGGTCTTCTTCGGCTTCTGGATTCTCGCGGGCGGCACCGAGTTCCTGCAGGGCTTCGTCGGACGCGACCCGTCGTTCAGCGACTGGCTGATCGACATGGGCGGCGCCGCACTCGGCTTCATCGGGGGGTCGTTCGCGCTGCGGATGCTGCTGCCGCGCCGCATCGGCCCGCGGAGGCCGGTCGCCAGTCCGCCCCCGGATCCGCCCCCCGCGCCGCGGGGGCCCGCGCCGCGGGGGCGCCGGCGACGCGCGAAGAGTGGGACGCGGACGCGCTAGCCCGCCCGCTACGCGAGCGCGTCCGCGTAGACGCGCATGCCGTAGTCGTTATAGCGCCGCCCCGGGTCGAGCGACGACCGCGCCGCGATGCGCGACACCTTGATGCGATGCCGCCACGAGCCGCCACGAGAGGCACGCCGCTCGCCGTCGGGCGTCCCCTGCGGGTCGCGCGCGGGCGCGTCCGCGTAGGCGTCCGGGCGATACCAGTCGCTGCACCACTCGTGGACGTTGTCGCCCATGTGATACAGGCCGAAGCCGTTGGCCGGCGACGAGCCGATTGGCTGCGGGCGGTCCATGCCGGCGGCGCCGAAGGCGTACACCCCCTCGTCCCAGGGCTCGTCGCCCCAGGGGAACAGCACGCCCGGAATCCCGCCCCGCGCCGCGTACTCGCGCTCCGCTTCGGTCGGGAGCCGGCAGGTCCGCCCGAGCTGCTCACCGAGCCACGCGCAGTAGTCGACCGCGTCGAACCAGTTCACGCCGACGACCGGGCACTCCGGGCGGTTGAAGCGCTCGTCGGCCGCGAACGGGAGCGGATCCCGACCGGTCGCGGTCACGAACCGCGCCCACTCGGCGTTGCTCACCGGCGTGAGCGAGACCGCGAACGCGCCGACGGTCACCCGGCGGATCGGCTGCTCGTCCGCGCGCAGCAACGATCCCATCGTGAAGGTGCCCCCTGGCAACTCGACGAAGGTGGTGGCGCGCGGGCCGTCGGCGAGCACGCGGGCGATGCGAGGATCCTCGGTCACGCGGTCATCCTACCCGCCTCCCGTGCCGTGGTTCGACCGGGTAGCGTGGGCGCTGCCGCGATGTCGTCGACGTCATGCTCGTGATGGATTGCACACATGAGAGGGCCAGTTATGATGCGATGGAGCACATTCCTCCCGCCTTCATCCGGTCCCCGCCCCCTCCGGGTCGCCGGGAGTACTGGCCGCTAACCTGAGGATCGCCCGTGCCACTGGAAATCCCCGAGGTCGTGATCGACCGCTTGCCGGTCTACTACCGTCTGCTCGCTCGCCTTGCCTACGAGGGCCGCGCGGTCGTCTCCTCCCAGGAGCTCGGCGACGAGCTGGGCGTCACACCGGCGCAGATCCGCAAGGATCTCTCCTACTTCGGCCGATTCGGCAAGCAGGGTCGCGGATACTCCGTCCAGCGCCTCACCGAGGAGCTGCGCGTCATCCTCGGGCTCGACGCCCGCTGGAGCGTGGTGGTGGTGGGCATCGGCCGCCTGGGACGCGCGATCGCGTCCTACCCCGGATTCGAGGGCCAGGGCTTCGACATCGTGGCGCTCTACGACGCCGACCCCAGCATCATCGGCACCGACGTCGACGGCATTCCCGTGCGCGACTACAAGCTGCTCGAGCCGGACCTGCAGCACCGCCCCGTCGACATCGCGATCGTCGCGGTGCCGTCGGAGTCGGCGCAGCAGGTGATCGACGCGGTGGTCGCGAGCGGCGTGCGGGCCATCCTGAACTACGCGCCGACGCGCGTGGTCGTCCCCGAGGGCATCGAGTTGAAGCACATCAACCCGATCCTCTTCCTGCAGAGCATGACCTACCACCTCAAGCGCACCGCCGACCGCAACCACCGCTACACCGCGTAGCTTCGCTCTGCCGGGAGGCGGCAGTCGGGCGTTCGCGCGGCATGGCCTGTGCGCGGCGGCACGCGGGTCGTGAGCCGGTCGTCGCCTAGCGCTCGGCGATCAGCGACTCTTCTTCGGTGGGCAGCGCGCGCGAGATGACCTCGGCGTAGTCCAGCGCTGCGCCGGCGCCGCGAGCCACGCACAGCAGCGGCTCGTCGGCGACGTGGACCGGCACGCCCGTCTCGTGCATCAGGAGGTCGTCGAGGTGGCGCAGCATCGCGCCACCGCCGGTCAGGACGATGCCGCGGTCGATCACGTCGGAGGCGAGCTCCGGCGGCGTTCGCTCGAGCACGCGGCGGGCGGTCTGCACGATCACCACCAGGTGCTCCTGGATGGCCTGCGTCACCTCGGAGGCCCGCAGCGTGATCGTCCGCGGCAGGCCGGTGATCTGGTCGCGGCCACGAACCGAGGCCGAGACCTCGTCGTCGGGGATCGCCGACCCGATCGCGATCTTCACCTCCTCGGCGGTCCGCTCGCCGATCACGAGGTTGTGGCGACGCTTCACGTACTGTGCGATGGCATCATCCAGCCGATCGCCCGCGATCCGCACCGACTCGCTGGCGACGATGCCGAACATCGAGATCACCGCCGCCTCGGTGCGGCCGCCGCCGATGTCGACGATCATGTGGCCGCGCGGCGAGCCGACCGGGATCTCGGCGCCGATGGCGGCGGCGAGCGGCTCGGGGATGAGCTGCGCGGGGCGGCGCGCGCCGGCGGCCTCGGCGGCATCGCGCACGGCGCGCTGCTCAACGCCGGTCACGCCGACGGGCACGCAGATCATCACTTCGGGCCGGACGAGGTTGAAGCGCCCCACCACGCGGTTGATGAAATAGCGCAGCATCGCCTCGGTGATCAGGTAGTCCGCAATCACACCGTCGCGCATGGGCCGGATGACCTGGATGGTCCCGGGATGGCGCCCGATCATGGCGTGCGCCTCCAGCCCGACCGCGACGACGGTGTTGTCGCGCTCGGTGATCGCGACCACGGAGGGCTCGTCGATGACGATGCCGCGACCCTGCTCGAAGACGAGCACGTTCGCCGTCCCGAGGTCGATGCCGATGCGTTTTCCGAACATGGGGTTCCCGCCGGCCCGCCCGAGGGGTGTGGATAACTCCGCCGACCCTGCGGAGCCGAGCGAGCGTAGCGGAGCGGCCGAGCGGGGGGTAGGGACGGACGCACCGGTCGACGCAGTCAGGCCGGCGGCCGACCGCGACCGTCCATCCGCCGCAGCAGCCAGCGGTGCCACGGCAGGCGCAGCAGCGCGAGAGCAAGGGCGAGCCCGACGAGCTGGGCCGCGATTGCGAGCCAGCCGTGCTGAGACGGGGTGAACACGCCGTGGACCCTGCCGACTGCCCGCGCGGTCACCCAGACCCAGAACGTGTCGGCGATGGCGCGGGCCGCCCAGAACCCGCCGAGCATGGACGTCAGACGCACCCCGACGACGCCCCCCGCGATGAAGAGGTTGTTGGTCGGCAGCGGGCCGATGGCATAGAGGAACGTTCCCCAGAAGACGCCGCGGTCGCGCCGCCCGAGGTAGTCGTGCAGGGCTGCGACGTCGTCGGCGTGTCCGCGCGTCAGCCACGGTCCGAGCCGGTGGCTCCCGCGCGCGAGCCCCGCGCGCCCGAGCCCCGCGGCCAGCGCGCCCCCGAGCGTGAGCGGCAGCAGGGGGAGATCGAACTCGAGGTAGAAGAACGTCAGCACCGCCCACGACGGCGGCATGAACGCCGGCGCCAGGTTCGCGATGAACACGACGGCATATGCCGCGAGCAGTGCCATGGCAGCCGCATCATCGCGTCCGCGCCGCGCCGCGACGAGGGACCTCCGTCAGGCGGTTCGCGGGTCGTTCCCACCGGACGGACCGGCCGGGACGCCGTGCAAGCGGCGCCGCGGCGGCGCCGGCTCGCGGAGCGCGGATCCCGTCGCGGATCCCGGATCGCGTCGACCGGCCGCGGCGGAATCCGTCAGCTTCGCCGGACGTCGGCCCCGAGCGCGGTCAACCGGTCTTCGAGGTGCGCGTAGCCGCGATCGAGATGGATCACGTCGTGGACCTCGGTCTCGCCGGTCGCGGCGAGACCCGCGATCACGCAGGCCGCGCCGGCGCGGATGTCGAGCGCGCGGACGGCGGCGCCGGCGAGCGATGAGCCACCCTCGATGATCACCGACTGCCCGCCGACCGTGATGCGCGCCCCCAGCTTGCGGAGCTCGCCGACGTAGAGCGTGCGGTTGTCGTAGACGCGCTCGTGGATGACGGAGACGCCGTCCGCCTGCGTCAGCGCGGCGGCCATCGGCGCGTGCAGGTCGGTCGGGAAGCCCGGATAGGGCACCGCCTGCGCCTGCACCGCCCGCAACCGGCCGCGACAGACCGCGCGGACACCCGGCCCGCCGTCCGTCGTGTCCAGCGCCATCCCCATCTCGCGCAGCTTCGCGATGAGGCTGTCGATGTGCCAGGCGACGGCGTTCGTCACGCGCACGTCGCCGCCCGTGGCCGCCCCGGCAAGCAGGTACGTGCCGACCTCGAGGCGGTCGGGGATCACCGTAAACTCGCAGCCGTGCAGACGCTCGACGCCGTCGACGTGCACCATGCTCGACCCGTGTCCCGTGATGCGTGCGCCCATCGCGTTGAGCATGTCCGCGACCATCTCCACCTCGGGCTCGGCCGCGGCGTTGATGATCGTGGTTGTCCCCGAGGCCAGCGCGGCGGCGAAGAGGATGTTCACCGTTCCGAGCACGCTCGGGTAGTCGAGGAAGATGCGCGCGCCGACCAGCTGCGTGGCGCGCGCGGTCCAGTTCGCGCCGCTGCGCCCCACGGTCGCACCGAGCGCGCGAAAGCCCTCGAGGTGCACGTCGAGCGGCCGCGCGCCGATCACGTCGCCGCCGGGCGATGCGCACGCCGCCTCGCCGGTGCGCCCGAGCAGTCCGCCCATCACGAGGAACGACGCGCGCAACGCCATGACGAGGTCGACCGGCGCGTCGGTGCGCGTCAGCTCCCGCGCGTGGATCGACGCGATGCCCTCGGCATACTCGAAGCGCGCGCCGAGCGCGGACAGCAGCTCGCCCATCTCGCCGATGTCGGCAATGTCCGGCACGTTGTGCACCGTGACCGGGTCCGCCGTGAGCAGCGCGGCAGCGAGCGTGTACAGCGCGGCGTTCTTGGATCCCGAAACGGCGACCTCGCCGCGCAGCGGCCGGCCGCCGTGTATGAGGAAGCGCTCAGGTCGATGTGCGCCCAGCGTGGACCTCGATCTCTCGCCCCGGTCAGCACGAGGATACGAGGCGCCGGCGAAGCCCGCGAGCCGGGCAGCGACGCAGTACGGCTACGACGACGTGGCCATCGGCTCCTCCGGCGGCTCCTTCGGCGCCTTCTCCGGCCGGGGCGGCGGGCCGCGCGACCCGCGCGACGGACGGCGTCCGCCAGCAGGTACTCGATCTGCGCATTCACGCTGCGGAGCTCATCGCCACCCAGCGCTCGACCGCGTCGTACAGCGCCGGATCGATACGGAGCAGGAACCGCTTCCGCTGGGCCACGCCCCGCGCGCTCCGCTCGCGGTTCAGTGTGCCGACGTTGACGATCGGCGTCGTCGCCTGCTCGCTCGTGCAGACCGTCAGCAGGTTCGAGACCATCGTCGACGGCGAGCAGGCCGGTGAGCCCACTGTCTCCAGCGGGCAACCAGCATGCGAGCGACGAGAATTCAGGAGTTGACTCGCCGGGCGCCGTTGCCACGAGGCGACGGCCGGGGCGATCGCGCCGGAATCAGCGGGCTGATGCCCGCCACCCGCCCGGAGTCGCTGAACCGAACCCTACCGCGAGGAGGGCACCCCGGAGCGCGTCCCGCGGTGCTTCACGCGCAGCCGCAGCAGCGCGCGCTGCAGCGCCAGCTGTGCCCGCAACACGTCGAGCGAGCCCTCGTCGACCGGCACGCGGCCCTCGAGCCGTCCGCGCGCGCGCTCCCGCGCGGCCTCCGCACGGGCCTCGTCGATCTCCTCCACGCGCTCGGCCGCGTCGGCCAGCACGCTCACCTCGTCGTGCACGACCTGGATGAAGCCGCCATGGATCGCGATCGGCTCCTGGCCTTCGGGCAGGTGCACGATCATCTCGCCGATGGCGAGGCTCGCCATCAGCGCGGCGTGCAGCGGCAGGATCGTGATCTGCCCCTCGGTCGTAGGCACGACGATGCGCGTGACGTCGCTGCGCTCCATGGCCGTGTGCTCGGGCGTGACGATCGACAGCGTGAGGGGCACGGGCTAGTCCTCGCTCGCCATCTTCTGAGCCTTCTCGATGGCCTCGTCGATCGAGCCCACCATGTAGAAGGCCTGCTCGGGCAGCGCGTCGTGCTTGCCCTCGAGGATCTCCTTGAAGCCGCGCACGCTGTCGGCGATCGAGACGTAGCGACCCGGCGAGCCGGTGAACTGCTCGGCGACGAAGAACGGCTGCGTGAGGAAGCGCTGGATGCGCCGCGCCCGCCCGACCGCCTGCTTGTCGTCGTCCGACAGCTCTTCGATGCCGAGGATGGCGATGATGTCCTGCAGGTCCTTGTAACGCTGCAGCGTGCGCAGCACGCCCTGCGCGACGTCGTAGTGCTCCTGGCCCACGACGTTCGGGTCGAGCACGCGGCTCGTGGACGTCAGCGGGTTCACTGCCGGGTACAGGCCCTGCTCGACGAGCGTGCGGTCGAGCGTGACCGTCGAGTCGAGGTGACCGAACGTCGTCGCAACGCCCGGGTCGGTGTAGTCGTCGGCGGGGACGTAGATCGCCTGGAACGAGGTGATCGAGCCCTTCTTCGTCGACGTGATGCGCTCCTCGAGCGCGCCCACCTCGGTGGCGAGCGTCGGCTGGTAGCCCACGGCGGAGGGCATGCGGCCGAGGAGCGCGGACACCTCCATGCCGGCGAGCGTGTAGCGGTAGATGTTGTCGATGAACAGCAGCACGTCGCGCCCCTCGCGGTCGCGGAAGTACTCCGCCATCGTGAGGCCGGTGAGCGCGATGCGGAGTCGCACGCCGGGCGGCTCGTTCATCTGGCCGTAGACCAGCGCCGTCTTGTCGAGCACGCCCGAGTCGCGCATCTCGTGCCAGAGCTCGTTGCCCTCGCGCGAGCGCTCGCCCACGCCGGCGAACACGGACAGACCGCCGTGCTCGGTGGCGAGGTTGCGGATCAGCTCGGTGTTGATGACGGTCTTGCCCGTGCCGGCCCCGCCGAAGAGGCCGACCTTGCCGCCGCGCGCGAGCGGAGCGATCAGGTCGACGACCTTCACGCCCGTCTCGAGCATCGCGGGCGCCGTCTCCTGCTCCGCGTAGGTGGGCGGCGGGCGGTGAATCGGCCACCGCTCGAGGTCCGACGGGATCGCCTCGCCCGGGTCGATCGGCGTGCCGAGGACATTGAAGATGCGTCCGAGCGTCTTCGGCCCGACCGGCACGGAGATGGCCGCCCCGGTGTCGGTCGCGGCGGCGCCGCGCGCAAGGCCGTCGGTGGAGTCGAGCGCGAGGCAGCGCACCCAGTTGTTGCCCAGATGCTGCTGCACCTCGGTCATGAGCGCCGTCTTGCCGCCACCCATCTCGATCTCGACGGCGTTGTACAGCTCGGGCAGCTCCCCGGACGGGAACTCGACGTCGACCACGGTGCCAATGACCTGGCGAACGGAGCCGGTTGCCATGGGTACCTCCTGGAGTGCCCTATGCGTTTTCGAGGGCCGCGGTGCCGCCGACAATGTCGAGCAGCTCGCTGGTGATCAGTTCCTGGCGTGCCTTGTTGTAGGTGAGCGTCAGCTCCGAAACCATGTCGTTCGCGGCGTCGGTTGCCTGGCGCATCGCCACCATGCGGGCCGACTGCTCCGAGGCGCGCGCTTCGAGCACCGCCTCGTAGATCTGCATCTCGACGTAGCGCGGGAGCAGCGTCTCGAGCAGCTGCTGCGGCGACGGCTCGAAGATGAAGTCCGTGCTCTGCACGTCCTCCTCCTCGGGCGCCTGCACCGGCAGGATCTGGCGCAGCGTCGGGCGCTGCACCGCCGCGTTCACGAACTGCTGGTAGCCGACGAACACCTGGTCGAGGTCGCCCTTCACGTAGTCGTCGATCACGATTCGCGCGATCGGAAAGACGTCGTTCGTGTCGGGGAAGTCGCCGAGGTTGGTGAACTCGGCAATCGTCGGAAAGCCGGCCCGCCGGAAGAAGTCGCGCCCGCGACGGCCGACGGGAATCACCGAGACCTGCTCGACCTCGGGCTGCTTCTCGAGTGCGAGCGCGGCAGCGGCGCGGTTCATGTTGGTGTTGAGGCCGCCGGCGAGACCACGGTCCGCGGTGATGTGGATCAGCGCGAAGCGCCGCACCGGACGCCCCTGCAGCAGAGGGGGCAGCTCGTCGCGATCCGCGTTCTGCGTGTACCCGCCGAGCTGCGCGAGCACCGTACGCATGCGCTCCGCGTAGGGGCGCGCCTGCACGGCACGCTCCTGCGCGCGCCGCATCTTCGAGGCAGCGACGAGCTCCATCGCGCGTGTGGCGCGCGCCGTGCTCGTGACCGATCGGATGCGGTCGCGAATCGCGCGTACGGATCCAGCGCCTGGCATCTACGTTCCTCTTCCGGGCTCCGTCGCCGCGGCGACGCGCGCCTAGTACGCGACCGTTCCCTTGAAGTCGGTGATCGCCTGGCGCAGCTGCTGCTCCGCCTCTTCCGGCAGCTCGCCGGTCGTGTTGATCTGGTTCAGCAGGTTCGACTGGCTCGCCGCCATGTAGTCGTGGAACGCCCGCTCGAAGTCGGCGACCTTGTCCACGGGAACGTCGTCCATCAGGCCGTTCACACCGGCGTAGAGGATCGACACCTGCTGCGCGAGCGTCAGCGGGTTGTACTGCGGCTGCTTCAGCAGCTCTGTCAGCCGCTGCCCGCGGAAGAGCTGGCGGCGCGTCGACGGGTCGAGGTCCTCGGTGCCGAACTGCGCGAACGCCTGCAGCTCGCGGTACTGCGAGAGGTCGAGGCGCAGCGAGCCGGCAACCTTCTTCATCGCGCGCGTCTGCGCCTTGCCGCCCACCCGCGACACCGAGATGCCCGGGTTCACGGCGGGCCGCTGGCCGGCGTTGAACAGGTCCAGCTCGAGGAAGATCTGGCCGTCCGTGATCGAGATCACGTTCGTCGGGATGTACGCCGAGACGTCGCCGGCCTGCGTCTCGATGATCGGCAGCGCCGTGATCGAGCCCCCGCCGAACGCCTCGCTCACGCGCGCACAGCGCTCGAGCAGCCGCGAGTGCAGGTAGAAGACGTCGCCCGGGTACGCCTCGCGACCCGGCGGGCGCCGGAGCAGCAGCGAGACCTCGCGGTACGCCCACGCGTGCTTCGAGAGGTCGTCGTAGATCGATCAGGACGTCCTTGCCCTTGGCCATGAAGTACTCGGCCATGGCGGTGCCCGAGTACGGGGCGAGGTACTGGGCGGCGGCGGACTCGGCGGCCGAGGCGGAGACGACGATGGTGTAGTCCATCGCCCCGTTGTCCTCGAGCACGGCCACGGTCTGCGCGACCTTCGCGTCCTTCTGGCCGACGGCCACGTAGACGCAAATCACGTCGCCGGTGTTCTTCTGGTTGATGATCGCGTCGATCGCGATCGCGCTCTTGCCCGTCGAGCGGTCGCCGATGATCAGCTCGCGCTGCCCACGGCCGATCGCGGTCATCGAGTCGATGGCCTTGATGCCCGTCATCATCGGCTGGTTGACCTCGGCGCGGTCCACCACGCCGGGGGCGATCTTCTCAACCGGCATCGTCTCGGCGGCGTTGATCGGTCCCTTGTCGTCGATCGGGTCGCCCAGCGCGTTCACCACGCGGCCGAGCAGCGCCTCGCCGACGGGCACCGAGGCGACCAGCCCGGTGGTGCGGACCTCGTCGCCTTCCTTCACCTGGCTGTAGTCGCCGAGGATGATGGCGCCGACCGTCTCCTCTTCGAGGTTCAGCGCGAGGCCGCGGATCGGGCGGCCCTGGGCGTCCTGGCGCCCGAACTCGAGGAGCTCGGACGTCAGGCAGCCGCCGATGCCGTGGATGCGCGCGATGCCGTCGCCGGCCTCGATCACCGTCCCGACGTTCGCCTCCGCGGCACCGGACTCGAAGTGCTCGATCTGCTCGCGCAGGATGCTCGCGATCTCTTCTGCTCGTACGGCCATGCGGTACCTCGGCCTCTCGTGCGCGGGCTAGCGCGCCGCGCGTTCCAGCTGGGTGCGCAGGCGACGCAGCCTGCTCCGGGTGGATCCGTCGATCAGGCGGTCGCCGATGCGCACGACCATGCCGCCGATCAGCGACGCGTCGACGTGCGCTTCGAGCTCGACCTGCTTGCCCGTGTCGCGCGCCAGCTTCTCGCTCAGGCGCCGGCGCTGGTCGTCGTCGAGCGCGACCGCGCTCGTGACCTCCGCCCGCACGATGCCGCGCTCCGTGTCGAGCAGCTCGCGGAAGAACGACGCGATCGACGCGCCGAGCGCGAGCCGGCTCTTGCGGCGCAGCAGCCGGAGGAAGTTGAGCTGCTTCTGCCCGATGCCGGGAGCCACGAGCCGCACGATCTCCTGGAAGCGCGCGTCCGTCATCCCGTCGGACTGCAGCGCCTCCACGTACGACCGGCGCGCGGTCAGGCCCTCGAGCGCGTCGACCGCATCGGTCCAGGCATCGAAGTCCCGGTCGTCGCGCGCGATCGCGATCAGGGCGAGCGCGTAGCGGCGTCCGGCGATGTCGCGGGGTGCGGGCACGGGTGCTCCTCAGTCTCCTCGGTCGACGCTCGGTCTAGTTCCGGCCGTCGCCGCCGAAGTCGCTCTCGACGAGCACCTCGTCGATGAGCCGCTGGTGCGCCTGTCGGTCGAGCGACTGGTTGATCACCCGCTCGGCGGCCGACACCGTGAGCGCCGCGAACTCGGTGCGCAGTTGCTGGATCGCCTGCTGGCGCTCGAGGTCGATGTCCGCTCGCGCCTGCGAGACGATCTTGTCGGCGTCGGCGCGCGCCTGCTGCTCGAGCTCCTCGCGCAGCCGCGTGGCCGTCTCCTGGGCGCGCTGGACGACGTCGCGTGCCTCGGCGCGCGCCTGCTCCATCGCGGCGCGGGCCTCGGTCTCGCTGGAGGCAGCCATCGAGGCCGCCTCCTCCGACCGCCGGAGACCCTCTTCGATGCGGCGCTTCCGCTCGTCGAGCATCCGCACGATCGGGCCGTACAGGAACAGCCGCAGCACGACGAGCAGGATCAGGAAGTTCACGAACTGGGCGACGAGGCCCGGCAGGTTCACTCCCAGCGCGGCGATCCCGCCGGACGATCCCTCCTGGGCGCCCGCCACGGCGGGCACCAGCGCCACGAGCAGGCCGGTGCCTGCGGCGACGAGACGCGGACGACGCAGGTGGTGCATCACCTTGCTCCTCGCTCTTCGCTCATCGGTCCGCCCCCGGTGGCAGGTGACCGCAACGCGGTGCGCCCTGCGGCCGGGGGCGGTCGATGTCGTGGCCGTCTAGAAGACGAAGCCGATCAGGATTGCGACGACCAGCGCGTAGATGCCGATGGCCTCGGCGAACGCGATCGCGAGAATCATGTTCGTCTGGATGGCCCCGGCGGCCTCCGGGTTGCGACCCAGCGCCTCCATCGCACGGCCGCCCAGCAGGCCGATGCCGATGCCGGGGCCGAACGACCCGAAGGCCATCGCGATGCCCGCGGCGAGGTACTTCATCGACTGCGCGGTGAACTGGTTGTCACCGGTTGCCGCCTGCGCAGCCGCGGCCCCGGTCGCCGCCAGCAACATGGCCGCGAGGAGGACCGCAACGGACACACCGCGGCGGGCGATGGCTGCTCGGTTCATCAAACTTCCTCCCTGGATCGCCCCGGCACCCGTCCGGGACTGGTCATGGAATCACTTGCTTCACAAAACGCGACGCGCCTAGTGCGCCGCGCCGTGCTCCTCTGCGTGGTCGCCGTGCGAGAACGTCACGGCGGAGTGCGCGAACACCAGCGTCAGCATCGCGAAGATGAACGCCTGGATCAGACCGACGAACATCTCCAGGCCGTAGAAGATGTCCACGACCAGGAACGGCACCAGGAACGTCGCCATCAGCAGCACGACGTCGCCGGCGAAGATGTTGCCGAACAGACGGAAGGTGAACGAGACGATGCGCGCGAGCTCCGAGACGAACTCGAGCAGCCCGACGAAGACGTCGATGATGCCGATCGGCTTGAGCCGCGCGATGCGACTGAAGTTGAAGAACTTCGTGAGGTACATGGGGCCGACCATCGTGATGCCCCAGAACTCGACGAAGATGGCCGACCACAGCGCAATCGCGAGCGGCGCGTTCATGTCGGTCATCACCGAGCGGAAGAACGGCGCGACGACGCCCGAGAAGTCACCGCCCGCGTGCTCCGGCGTGAGCGGCTCCGCGCCGGAGCGCGTGTCGACCGTGTCCGGCGTCAGCGGGACGTAGGCGTAGTCGAGCCCGCCGAGCGACGCCTGGTGCATCACGGGCTGGTTCACGCCGTGACCTGGCTCCGTCTTGCCGATGGTGTTGAAGAAGGGCAGCAGACCCGTGTAATTCGAGACGAGGATGAAGAAGAAGATCGTGGCGCACAGCGGGAAGAAGCGCCGGCCGTTCTTCTCGCCGGCCACCTGCACGCAGATGTCATAGAACGCGACGATCGCGGCCTCGACCGCGCCGGCGAAGCCCGTCGGCACGACCTTCACGCCGCGCCCCGCGATGAAGCCGACCGCCGCCAGCAGGATCACCACGCACCACGACGAGAACATCGTGTTCGTGACGGTGAGCGGACCGATCTTCCCGATCTCCTCGGGCGCCACGACGATCACCGGAGCCGCGCCGCCGATGAACAGCATGCCCGCGACGATGAAGACGAGAGCGCCGAGCAAGAAGGCCCACTTGCGCATCGTCACTGCTCCTCGTTGTTGCCCTCGCGAGTGCGATCCATCAACTCGCGCAACTGCGTATAGGCGCCGTAAAACCCGGCCGCCAGTCCCAATACCAGGAACACGAGCGTGAGCACGGGCCGGGTCCCGAAGCGTCCGTCAAGCCACACACCGACGAGCGTCAGCCCCACGATGGAGGTGGCGAGGTACGTTCCGATCCCAACGAGTCCAAACGCTGGTGAATTCCACACGGCCCGACCGCCTCTCCGGCATCGAGGCCAGCGGGAGCCTAACACGGGCAATTCGGTGGATCAAACTCTTGTGAGGGCCTGCACAAAGAACCGGATCCGGGGCGATCCGCAGGCCGGGATCGGGGCGTTCCGAAGCTGAAGCGAGGGGCGATCCGCGCCTATTCGCCCTTCCCGAGATCGTCGAGGTCGAGCCCCGCGACGAAGTCGCGGAACGGCGCGAGCTTTTCCAGCTCCTCGGCTGTGGGCGCGGTTGGCCGATCGCGCAACTCGTCCCCTTCGCCTTCGGCCTCGTCGTCGAGCAGGATGCCGGCGCGGTCGAGCACGTCGTCCGCCACGAAGATCGGCACCTCGGCACGCACCGCGAGCGCGATCGCGTCCGACGGCCGCGAGTCGACTTCGAGCGTGCGGCCGTCCTGCTCGATCATCACCTTCGCGAAGAACGTGTCGTCCTTGAGGTCGTTCACGACCACGGACTTCACCGTCCCGCCGAGCTCGCCAATCATCGAGTAGAGGAGGTCGTGCGTCTGCGGGCGGGGTACCGCGATGTCCTGGAGGCGCAGCGCGATCGCGTCCGCGACGTCGGCGCCGATCCAGATGGTGAGAAAGCGCTCCGCGTCCTTCTCCTTGAGCACCACCACGCGACGGTAGTGCCGGAGGCCCACGCGGATGCTGTCGATGATGAGTTCGATCACCTGTGCGCCCCCAGACGGCGCGGCGGAGCCGGCCTGAATCGAGTGTAGGAGCGGCCGAAAAGGCCAGTCAACGAAACGCACGTGTTGGCCGCGCGCGCCTCGCACCCAACGGCCCGTCCCGCCGGCACGCCGGTCACGACGCGCGCTCGTCGTCCCTGGCGGGCCGCCGCGCAAGATCGCCCCACAGCGCGTGCTCGATCGCGGGGTCGACCGCGGGGCCACGCTCCACGACCTCCCGCGCGCGCCGCGCGAACGTGGTCTGGTCCATCAGCACGCGACGCCCGCAGGTTCGGCAGCGCAGCCCGATGTCCGCGCCGAGCCGCACGACGTCCCAGTCGAATCCGCCGCACGGGTGCTTGCGGCGCATGCGGACGACGTCGCCCATGCGCAGGTCGAGCACCGTCGCTACCGCTCACGCGCGGCGTTGATCGCCTCTCGCAGCCGCTCGGCGGCGTCCCGCGCGGCCCCGGCCCACTCGGCGAGCGAGCCCGCGCCGCTCGTCGCACCGGCGTAGAGCACGCCGCGCGACGCGTTCACGAGGATGCCCGCGCCGCGCGCGTCGACGGCCGCCTGCACGGCGGCCTCGAGGTCGCCCGCCTGGGCGCCGACGCCCGGCATGAGCATCGGCAGGTCGGGCGCGATGGCGCGAATGCGGCGCGCCTCCGCGGGGTAGGTCGCGCCGACCACCATGCCGACGTTGCCGCGGTCGGCGTTCCAGTCGCGCGCGAGCCCGGCCATGTGCTCGTACAGCGTCTCCCCGGAGTCCGCGAGCCGCAGGTCCTGCAGGTCGCGCGCACCCGGGTTCGACGTGCGCACGAGCAGGAACGCCGTGCGGTCGGCGTACGCGAGGAAGGGCTCGACGGCGTCGCGGCCGAGGTAGCCGTTCACCGTCACGGCGTCGACGTCGAGCGACTCGTACACCGCCTTCGCGTAGAACGTCGCGGTGTGGCCGATGTCGCCGCGCTTCGCGTCGAGCAGCACCGGGACGTCGGCGGGGATGTGGTCGAGGACGCGCTTCAGGCGGTCGAGTCCGGCGCCGAGGTCGGGCTCGAAGAAGGCGATGTTCGGCTTGTAGCAGCAGACGAGGTCGGCGGTCGCGTCGATGACCGCCGCCAGGAAGTCGCCGGGCTCGACGCCCGCGGGCACCTGTGCCGGGTCCGGGTCGAGGCCGACGCACAGCAGCGAGCGGTGACGCGCGGCGGCCGCCTCGTACTTCGCCTGGAAGCGGGTCGGCGTCGTGGCGGCGGGCCGGGCGGCGCGGGACTCGGTGCTGGTCACGGGCGACTCCTCGTCAGCGGGTGCGCGCGCCGTCCTCCGCCTGCTCGAGCGTCGCGACGCGCAGCGGCGGCAGCGCCGCGCCGGCGGCGCGCAGCCGGTCGACGGTCGCGGCGAAGCGGGCGGGGTCGCCGGTAGCGTAACAGACGACCGCGGCGGGCTCCGCGCCCGGCGCCGGCTCGGTGCCGGCCTCCGCGAGCAGCGAGACCACGCGCCGCGCGACCGGCTCTGCCGGGTCGATCACCTCCACGCCCGGCGGGACGATCGCCTCGAGCGGCCCGCGCAGGAACGCGTAGTGCGTGCAGCCGAGCGCGACCTGGTCGACGCCGTCGCGCAGCGGCCCGGCGAGCCCCTCGCCGAGCGCGCGCTCCACGCGCGCGCCGGAGACTTCGCCGGCCTCCACCATGTCCGCGAGGCCCGGCATCGGCACGACGTCGACGTGCGCATCGGCGCCGTACGTGGCGCGCAGACGCGCGAGCCGCGCGCCGGTGCTGGTGGCGACGGTGCCGAGCACGGCGACACGCCGGCTGCGGCTGCGCTCGACGGCCGGCTTCAGCGGCGGCTCCATGCCGACGATCGGCACGTCGAAGGTCGCGCGCAGCGGCTCGAGCGCGGCCGAGGAGGCGGTGTTGCAGGCGACGACGAGCATCGTGCAGCCGGCGTCGATCAGCAGGCGCGCCACGGTGAGCGCGCGCGCGGTCACCTCGGCCTCCGAGCGGTCGCCGTAGGGGAAGTACGCGGTGTCGGCGAGATAGCGGATGTCGAGCGAGGGGCGCAGCCGGTGCAGCGCGGCAGCGACGGAGAGGCCGCCGACGCCGGAGTCGAAGATCCCGACCGTGGCGTGCATCGCACCTCCACCGGTCCCCGCCCGCCTCGGTCTGCCGGTGAATCGAAGGTAGCACGTGTTTCCCGGGCGGCGCCGCTACACTCCCGCGATGCGCGTCGACGTCGCCCTCCTGCCGCCCGCGGATCCGCCCGCGCGCCAGACGTGCCTCGTCGTCGACGTGCTGCGCGCGACCTCCGTCATGGCCGTGCTGCTCGGACGCGGCGTCGAGGCGATCTATCCCGCGGCGTCGGTCGATGCGGCGCGCGCACTGCGCGACCGCCTCGCGGAGACCGGCCCGGTCCTGCTCTGCGGCGAGGTCGACTCGCTGCCGCCGCCCGGGTTCGACTTCGGCAACTCGCCGTCGGAGTTCGCCGGCCTGCCCGACCTGCCGGCGCGCCGCGCGGTCATCGCCACCACGAACGGCACGCCCGCCCTCCACGCCTGCGCCGCGGCCCCGCTCACCGTCGCCGCCGCGCCGCTGAACGCGGCGGCGGCCGTCGCGCTCGCGCTCGCGGCCGGCCGCGACGTGCTCGTCGTCTGCTCGGGCACGGGAGGCGCGCCGTCCGAGGACGACCGCCTGGCGGCGGGCCTCCTCGCCGACCGCCTCGCCACCGCCGGCGCCGCGCCCGGCGACGAGGCCGCGCGTGCGATCGCGGACTTCCGCGCCGTGCGCGACGATCTCGCGGCCGCGCTGGGCGCGACGCGGCACGGCGCGCGGCTCGTCGCGCAGGGCTTCGGCGACGACATCGCGTTCTGCGCGCAAACCGACCGCTGCGCACGCGCGGGGGTGCTGGCGATCGAGCACGGGCTCGCCATGCTGCGCCCCGCCACGCCCGGAGGAGGACGCGACCGATGAACGCCGGCTGGTGGATCAAGGCCTGCCTCAACGGGAGCCGCCGGCCCGGCGATCACGCCGCGCTGCCGCTCGCGCCCGCCGAGGTCGCCGCGGACGCGCAGCGCGTCGCCGACGCCGGCGCCGCGGCGGTCCACATGCACGTGCGCAACCACGACGGCCGCCAGACGCTCGACCCGGCGGATGTCGCGGCCACGATGCGCGCGCTGCGCGCCGCGACCCCCGGCCTACCCGTCGGCGTCTCGACGGGCGCGTGGATCGAACCCGATCCGGAGCGCCGCCTCGCGCTCGTGCACGCCTGGGACGAGCAGCCCGACTTCGCGTCCGTGAACCTGTCGGAGGACGGCGCCGTGGAGCTCGCGCGGCTGCTAATCGACCGCGGCGTCGGCGTCGAGGCCGGCCTGTGGGCGGCCGACGACGCGCGCGCGCTCCTCGCCGCCGGCCTGGAGGACGCGTGCCTGCGGCTGCTGATCGAGCCGCGCGACCGCGACCCGCGAGCGGCGCTCGCCACCGCCGCCGCCATCGAGGCCGTGCTCGACGCCGCGCGCGTCGGCGCGCCGCGCCTGCTGCACGGCGGCGGCCCCGCGGCGTGGCCGCTGGCGCGCGAGGCGCTGCGGCGCGGCCTGCAGACGCGCATCGGCTTCGAGGACACGCTCGAACGGCCCGACGGGCGCCCCGCGACGGAGAACGCGGATCTCGTCCGCGCGGCGGTCGACATCGCCCGCGGCGAGCGGTGAGGGCCGGGCCCGCCCGCTCGCCCGCTAGAGGAGCCGCTTCGCGTTGCGGTCGCCGCGGCTCGCTCGCTTCGCGAGCACGATGTTCGCCTCGAGCCGCTGCACGTCGCTGAGCTCCCGCGCGCCGCGCACGCGCTCGCGCTGCTCCTCGCTGGCGGGATGCGAGCGCTCCCACTCGACGAGCCCCCGCTCGAGCGCGGCCACCCCCGCGTCGTCGGCGAAGTGCCGGCCGTAGCGCGCGCGGTCGAACTCGGCGGCGATCGCGGGAAAGGGGTCGGCGGAGAGCATGCGCCGTCCGACGTCGGCGAACTCCAGCGGCGTCTCGCCCGGCCGCATGCTCAGCCCGCGCGCGTGGGCGTCGCGGACGGCACGGCCGAAGAGCCGGTAGACCGCGTGCCGCCGCATCCACTCGCCGTCGGCGCCGCGCCCGCGCCACCGCGGCCTGAAGTTGCGCAGCAGCCCGCCGAGCCCACCCGCAGCCGCGTCCGCGCTCCGCAGCTCGACGAAATCGTCGTCCTCGTCGCGACGCCGCTGGTTGAGCAGCCGGCGCACGCCGAGGAACGAGCCGTACGTGATGAGCACGAGCGCGGCGAACTTCGCGACGAACAGCAGCAGCTCGCCGATGGTGTTGCGGCCGCCCTGCGCGAGCGCCTGGTCCGGCCCCGGCGCCGGCGTCGCGGTCGGCGCGACGAGCTCGTGGTTCACGTTGATGTGCAGGAGGTGCACGAGGAAGCTCATCACCCAGAAGACCGGGGTCACGATGATCACCAGCAGCTGAGAGGTCAGCGCGAAGAAGCCGTCGACGACGAAGCGGAACGCCGCGCCCGCGTTGAGAAACGCGAGCAGCCCGAGCACGAGCGCCGCGACGGCGAGCGCCGCCACCGTGACCGCCACCGAGACGACCCACGGTGCGCTGCGGCCCACGCCCTCCATCGCCACCTGCGGCCGCGCGCTGTGCGCGACCGCCAGCATCAGCACGCCGAGCACGAAGTACGGCACCGCATAGCCGGCGATCGGCGCAACGTCGCTCAGACTCGCGACCACGACCATCGCGAGGGACACCGCGAACCCGATCGTGAATGAGCGGGCGGCGCGCTGGAACGTGACGGCCGAGCGGCCGGCGAGCAGGAACCGCGCCCAGACCACGATCAGACCGATGAACGTCGTCGTCGCGGCGGCGCCGTGCGGGCGGCCGACCGTCGGGTGCGCGAGGAACGCGCGGACGTCGAGGTGATCGGGGAAGTGCGCGGCCGGGTCGTTGAGGTAGCCCGCGAACCCGCTGCCGTCCCAGAACCGCAGGTCGTGCCCGAGCGCGAGGTGCAGCATCACGTTCAGCACCAGCACGGAGGCGACGAGCATCGACAGCGCGGCGAAGCCGCCCTGCACGTGCGCCCGGCTGAACGCCCGCATCAGCGCGAAGGCGATCACGCCGGTGAGCACGACGAGCAGCGCGGAGGGACCGGAGATCACGTGGAGCGACGCCGCCTCAACGTCGGCGAGCACGAGCCGCTCCTGCGCGCCGGTCTGCTGCAGCGTGACGATCCGCGCCGCGAGCTGCGTGAGGAAGTCGCGCTCGGCCCACGTCGCGATCAGCGCGATCGGCATGAACCACGCGATCGACTCGGTGATCACGTAGAGGTAGTCGGTGATGTGCTGCTGCCAGCGGTGCGTCATGCCGGCACCGGCGTCTGCATGCCGAGGGCGGCGGCGGCGGCCTCGTCCGGCTGTGCGATCGGCATGCCCGCGCGCTCCGCCTCGGCCTCGTACTGCTCCATCAGCGTGAAGACCTCGGACACGCGGATCGGCCCGAGATCCGCCTCCCACGGCGGACGCGACGTCTTCACGACGTGCACGAAGTGGCCCTGCCCGCGCAGGCGCAGCAGCGACGCCGTGAGGTCCTCGGTCATCACCGCCGCCACCACGAGCAGCGTCGCGCCCGCCGGCAGCGCGTGCTCGCGGCTCTCGAGCTCACCGGACATGCGCGAGGTGGTGAACGCCGTGACCATCGCCAGGGCCTCGAGCACGTGCGTCAGCTGCTGGACGTGGCTGCTGGCGCCGATGCGGATCGGGCGGTCCGCGTCCTGGTACGAGCCGTTGGCGATCAGCCCGACGGCCGAGCCGCGCTCGGCGGCCGCGCGCGCGAGCGACGCCGCGACCGCGACGCCGCGCTCGAGCAGCACCGGGTCCGCGCCCTGCCATGGCTGCGCGAAGGTCGGGATGTTGAGCGCGACCACCACGGCCTCGCTGCGCGACGGCTCGTAGAGGCGTGCCTGGAGCCGTCGTGCGCGCGCCGTCGCCTTCCAGTCGATGCGCTTCATCGGGTCGCCGGGGCGGTAGTCGCGCACGCCGATCACGCGCGAGGGGTCCTCGAAGATGCGGTTGCCGCCGCGCAGCTCGCCGAACGGGCGCTCGCTGTCGAGACCGAGCTCCGGCAGCGGGTACGTCCGCGGGTACACGATGATCGCGTCCGCCGGGACGCCGACGATCTCCTCGCGCTCGAAGAACCCGAAGATGTCGCCCGAGCGCAGCCGTGCCGGCCCCACGCGGAAGTAGCCGCGGTGGATCGCGCGCAGCGTCACCGGCCACTCGATGTGATCGCGCCGCCCGAGCGACGTGCTGCGCTGCAGCACGACGGCGCCGGCGCTCCCCAGGTGCGTGCGCGCGTCCATCACCTGCATGCCGCGCGGCAGCGTGAGCTGCACCTCCAGCCACGGCACGGGGACGACCTTGCGGTTCTCGATCGTGAGCTTCACCGCCACGGTCTCGCCGACGTAGACGCGGTGATCGCTCAGCGAGCGCTCCACCACGACGTCCTCGAGCGAGAGTCGCGACCACAGACGCGCCGCGCCGCCCGTGCCGAGCAGCAGGATGCCGAGCGAGACGATCACGACGGAGCCCGTGACCATGCCCAGCGCGACCAGCACCGACGAGGCGAACAGCCAGGACTCGGCGATCAGCGTGCGCATGGCCTCAGCCCCGGGGGCCGCGAACGACCCGCGCGCTCACGAGACGGCGTCGGCGACCGGCACCGGCACGTCCGCGAGGATCTCGTCGAGCACGTCGTCCGACGTGCGTCCGCGCAGGCGCGTGTTCGACGACAGCACGAGCCGGTGCGCGAGCACGGCGTGCGCGAGCCGCTTGATGTCGTCCGGCCGCACGTAGTCGCGGCCGTCGATCGCCGCGTACGCGCGCGCCGCGCGGAAGAGCGCGAGCGAGGCGCGCGGGCTCGCGCCGAGCTCGAAGGCGTCGTGCTCGCGCGTCGCGCGGCACAGCCGCACGACGTAGCGCGCGAGCTCGTCCTCGACGTGCACGCGCGGCAGTGCCGCCGCGAGCGACACGAGCTCCTCGGCCTGCACGGCCGGCGTCAGCGCGTCGAGCGGCGAGCGCTGCTCGAAGCGGCGCAGCACCTCGACCTCGCCGTCCTCGCTCGGGTAGCCGACCTTGAGGCGCACCAGGAAGCGGTCGAGCTGCGCCTCGGGCAGCGGGAACGTGCCCTCGAGCTCGACCGGGTTCTGCGTCGCGAGCACGACGAACGGCGCCGGCAGCCGGTGCGTCTCGCCCTCGACCGTGATCGTCCGCTCCTCCATCGCCTCGAGCAGTGCCGACTGCGTGCGCGGCGTCGCGCGGTTCACTTCGTCGGCCAGCACGATGTTCGCGAAGAGCGGACCGGGGCGGAACTCGAACTCGCTCGTCTTCTGGGAGAAGAAGTTGATGCCGACGATGTCCGACGGCATCAGGTCCGGCGTGAACTGGATGCGGTGGAACTGCGCGCCGATGGAGGCCGCGAACGCGCGCGCCATCGTCGTCTTGCCGGTGCCGGGCACGTCCTCGAGCAGGACGTGGCCGCCCGTGAGCAGCGCGACCAGCACGAGCGTCACCGGCTCGTCGGCGCCCACGATGACCCGGTCGACGTTCTCGCGGATGCGCGCCGCAGCCGCGTGGATCGCCGCGATCTCGGCGGTCGCCGACTCGCGTCCCATCGGTTCCTGCACGGCGGCCCGCTCTCTCGTTACGTCGCCTCGCTCGGGGTCGCGCCACAATACCAGAGCACGCGGGGCCACGAGCGGGGGCAAGATCACGGTGGCCGGGCGGGCTACCCGACGACGCTGATCGACTGCACGTCGATCGTGTAACCGCGCGTGTCGCTGAAGTGGAACGTGCCGACGACCGCGACGCGCTTCCCGGCCATCGCGGCGAGCCGCGCGTGATCGACGTCGAGCAGCTGGACGCGGTGTGGCGCGGCGTCTTCGACGACGTAGTGCTCGTTCGACGTCCCGAGCAGGAAGCCCTCCACGACGCCGGTCGTGCGCACGAGCTTGTTCTCGTAGTGCGCGGGGGCCGCCCAGAGCGCCGACGGCTGTGCCAGCTCCGCGGAGTGCGACCCACCGCCGAAGACGCACGCAACCGGTGCCAGCGCGAGCGCCGTCAGCAGCGCCAGCGTCAGCGCGCGGCGCGCGCTGCGCTTCAGGGACGCCATCGGGTCTCGCACCGGCACTCGCACACTCCCGCGATTCGGGCGATCCTACCCCTCCGCTGCGGGCGCACGCCCGCGGAAGCTGCCGGGAGCGCACGCATGGCCGACCACGAGGCACACGGTCCGCTCGACGCCGCCGAGGCCGCGCGCCGCCTGCGCGCGCTGCGCGCGGAGCTCGTCGCGCTGCTCGAGGACCTGCCGGAGACGCGGCTGGGCGCCGCGCTGGAGCGGCCCGGGTGGACGCTGCGCCACGACCTCGCCGCGTTGGCCGCGTTCGACGTCGAGCTGCCGCACGTCCTCGATCAGCTGCGCGCCGGCGCGTCGGATCCGCTGCACCTGCGTCGCTTCCGCGGCGAGGCGATGTTCGCGGCGCAGCAGCTGCGGCTGCGCCCGCTACGCGAGCACCTCGCCGCCGGGGTCGACGCCGCGGCCGCCGCGCTGGAGGGGGCGGGCGACGTGCTGGACCGCCCCCTCGCGATCGCCGGGCGCGGCGCCGCGAACGGGCACGACTACGTACACTCCGCGCTGCGCCAGGCTGAGTCCGCGCTGCGCGAGGCGCGCCGCCTCCTCGCCCGCTGAGCGCGCCGCTTGCGCGCCCGGCGGTCTGGTAACCTCCGCGCACGACCGGGGAGACCCACCATGACGACGAACGAACGTACCGAGGCCATCCGCAACCGCCTGAGCATCCCGCGCCAGCACGTCCCGAAGCAGGCGCCGACCGACCGCGTCCGCAACTTCGACGAGACATACCTGCGGCTCGACCTCGACGCCGCCATCATCGAGGCGGCACGCTGCCTCGACTGCCCCTCGGCGCCATGCATGGACGCGTGTCCCGTGCACAACGACATCCCGTCGGCGCTGATGCTGCTCGACGCGGGCGACCCGCTGGGCGCGGCGGCGAAGTTCCGCGAGACGTCGACGCTTCCGGAGATGTGCGGCCGGCTCTGCCCGCAGGAGTCGCTCTGCGAGGGCGCGTGCGTGGTCGGCTTCGCGCTGCGGCCGGACGGGGCGAAGCAGCCGCCGGTCGCCATCGGCCGGCTGGAGTCGTTCGTCACCGATACGCAGCGGCGCGAGCTGGGCGGGTTCCCCGTGCCGTTCGTCGCGCCGTCGACGGGGCGCAGCATCGCGATCATCGGCAGCGGGCCGGCCGGGCTGACGGTCGCGCAGGAGCTCGCGGAGCGCGGGCACCGCTGCACGGTCTTCGACATGTGGCCGGAGCCGGGCGGGGTCCTGCGCTACGGCATTCCGAACTTCAAGATGCGCAAGGAGATCCTCGAGGAGAAGCTCGAGATGCTCCGCCGCATGGGCGTGGAGTTCCGCAACAACACGCGCGTCGGCGAGCACGTCTCGCTACAGCAACTCCACGACGACGAGGGGTTCGACGTGGTCTTCGTCGGCACCGGCGCCGGCGTGGGAAACCAGCTCCGCGTCGAGGGCGAGGATCTCGAGAACGTCTACCAGGCGACCGACTTCCTGGTGCGCGGCAACCTCAGCGAGCGTGAGCTGCCCGAGGGCCTGCGCGGGCGTCCCGAGGTCGGCACCGACGTCGTCGTGATCGGCGGCGGCGACACGTCGATGGACTGCGTGCGCACGGCGATTCGCCTCGGCGCACGGCAGGTCACGTGTGTCTACCGGCGCACCGAGAAGGAGATGCTCGGGCGCGCCGAGGAGCGAACCCACGCCCGCGAGGAGGGCGTGCACTTCGCCTACCTCACGACGCCGACGCGCTTCGTCGGCGACGACGCCGGCCACATCGCCGGGGTGCAGCTCGTGCGCATGGAGCTGAGCGAGCCGGACGAGAGCGGCCGGCGCCGCCCCGTGCCGGTTCCGGATTCCGAGTACACGATCCCGGCGACCTGCGTCGTGATCGCGATCGGCTACAACGCCGACCCGGACTTTGCGCAACAGGCGCCGATCGAGGTCAACCAGTGGAACCTCGTGAAGGTGGATCAGCGCACGGGCCAGACGAACGTGCCGTACATCTTCGCCGGCGGCGACGTCGTGAACGGCGCGGACCTGGTGGTGACGGCGATCGCCGACGGCAAGCGCGCGGCGACCTGGTTGCACACGTACCTCACGAGCCTGGGGTAATCGCATCGCACTCGGTCGCGCCCTTGCGGGCGCGGCGATGTCGGCGGCGTGTCTGCCGCCGCTTGCGGGCGGCGGCGCGGAGGCGCGCGCTCGGTCGCGCCCTTGCGGGCGCGGCGATGTCGGCGGCGTGTCTGCCGCCGCTTGCGGGCGGCGGCGCGGAGGCGCGCGCTCGGTCGCGCCCTTGCGGGCGCGGCGATGTCGGCGGCGTGTCTGCCGCCGCTGCGGGCGGCGCGGAGGCGCGCGCTTGGTCGCGCTTGCGAGCGCGGCGATGTCGGCGGCGTGTCTGCCTCCGCTTGCGGGCGGCGCGGAGGCGCCTGCCGGATGGGCCGGCGGCGCGTGCCCGCGTTATGCTCCCGGGCGCCAACCAAACGCGCGGAGGAGGAGCGACGGCATGCGCGCTGAGATCGTCTCGATCGGCACCGAGATCCTGCTCGGCGAGATCACGGATACCAACGCGGCCTACATCGCATCGGCCATGCCGCAGTTCGGCATCGACCTCCTGTACGTCTCGCAGGTCGGCGACAACCCGGCGCGCCTGCAGGAGGTGATGGGCCGCGCGTGGGACCGCTCCGACTTCGTGTTTTGCACCGGCGGGCTCGGCCCGACCGAGGACGACCTCACCCGCGAGACCATCGCGAAGGTGCTCGGCGAGGAGCTCTACATCGACGAGGAGCAGGAGCGCGTCGTGCGCTCGTTCTTCGCCAACCGCGGCGCGGCGGCGATGCCCGAGCGCAACCTCAAGCAGGCGATGCTCATCCCCTCGGCCCGCGCCATCCCCAACCCGCGCGGCACCGCGCCCGGCTGGTGGGTCGAGCGCGACGGCAAGGTGATCGCGGTGATGCCCGGGCCGCCGCAGGAGATGACGCGGATGTGGGAGCACGAGATTGTGCCGGAGCTCGAGCGCCGCGCGGACTCGATCCTCGTCTCCCGCACGCTGAAGACCACCGGCATCGGCGAGGGCTCGGTCGACGAGATGCTCTCGCCGCTGCTCAAGGGGACGAACCCGTCGATTGGCATCTACGCGCGCGCCGATGGCGTGCACGCGCGCATCTCGGCGAAGGCGGCGACGCGCGAGGAGGCCTGGCACCTGATCGAGCCCGTCGAGGAGGAGGCGCGGCGCATCCTCGGCCCGTCGATTCTGGGGGACCGACGAGGACTCGCTGGCCGGCGCCATCGGCCAGATGCTCGAGCAGCAGGGTCTGACCCTCGCCCTGATGGAGTCTGCCACCGGCGGCTCGATCGCGAACGCGCTCACCGACAACGACGGCGCGTCGAACTACTTCCAGGGCTCGCTCATCGCCTACACCGCGGCGTCGAAGATCGAGGTCGGGGTGCCACCCGAGATCATCACGATGCACGGCGTGATCTCGCGCGAGACGGCAGAGGCGATGGCGAAGGTCGCGCGCGAGCGGCTGCACGCCGACCTCGGGCTCGGCATCACCGGCATCGCCGGTGGCGAGGAGATTGAGGGGCAGCCGCCCGGGACGATGCACATCGCGCTCTTCGACGGCGAAGGCATCGAGTACGCGACGCACCGCTACTACCAGGGCCGCGAGGCGGCCAAGCGGCGCGCGGTGCTGCAGTCGCTGTCGCTGCTGCGGCGCTACCTGATGTCGCGCGCGCAGGGGGCGGTGCGGTAGCGAGCTACGTGGCGGCGTCCAGCGGCGTGCGCCCGCGCGATCCGGCGACGGCGAGCTGACGGACGTCCCAGGTGATGAGCGGCAGGTCGAGGACGACGGCGAGCGCGACGTAGACGGCGTCGGCGCCGGGCAGGCCCGTCTCGGCTGCGAGCGCGGCGGCAGCCTCGACGAGGTGGGCGTCGACGGCGTGGAGCGCGTCGCCAACCAGGAAGCGCAGGTCACCGACCGCGCGCTCGGCGAGCGGGGCAGCACCCGTCCGCCGTCTCACCGCACCCGCGACCTCCGCCAACGCCAGCGCGGGCACGTGCAACGTCTCGGCGCGCGCGAGGACGTCGACCAGCCACGAATGAGATGGCTCGCCAAAGCCGTCCCCCGGGACGAAGTACCCGACCCAGACGCTGGCGTCGACGACGAACATGACTAGATGTGGTCGAGCCGATCGCGTCCTTCGCGGATCAGCTCAACCGCCGACGCCCCCGGCAGCAGGTGCTTCGCGATCTCCTTGCGGGTCGCCTCCAGCCGCGCCAGCGCCTCGCCCGCGTGACGCCGGCGCGTCTCCTCGTCCGGCTCGGGTTCGAGCCGCGCGATCACCTTCCCGTGGTAGGTCACGGCGTACGACGCTCCCTCCTCGCGCACGCGCCGCAGGATCTCCGACGCGCGCTCCTTGAGATCGCGGACGCCGATTTGCTCCATCGTCGTCTCCGGTGTGGTCACAATTGTGTGCTCATTCGAGGCTACGCCACCGACGCGCCCGCGGCTACTCCCCCACGGTGGTTTGACTGTCCGAGCGCAGGAACGAGATGTGCGTCATGGGCGATGTCGTGTCGCCGGCGCCGTGCCAGTGATCCGTGTCCGCGGGGATCAGCACGGCGTCGCCGGCGCTGATCACGTGCTCGCCGTCGGCGTCGCCGACCTTGCCGATGCCGGCCACGACGTAGAGCAACTGGTCCGACGTGTGGCGGTGCGGCTTCGCCCGCGCGCCCGGCGCGAACTGGACGACGCTCGCGCTGAAGTCGCGGCTGGCGCCGCTCTCGATCAGCTCGCGCGCCCAGACCTGGCCCTCGAAGATCGGCTGGCCGGTGCGCTCCACCGACCCGCCTGCGTCCGATTTCCGGATGTGCAGTGGCATGGTTCGTTCCCTTCTCCAGGCCCGCGGTGGGCCGGTGGGATCACCGGCTGGCCCGTAATCCTCGGCCCGCCGACGCGTGGCCGTTCTCCGCGGCATGGGGACCCGTTGTACAGGGTTCGGTGCTGGTACGCTGCCGCCCCGCTGATCCGAGGAGACGCCACCGCCATGCCGCTCCGCGTCGATCGCAACCTGCGCATCCTCGTCGCCGCGACACTGGTCGGCGGCTTCGCGCCGCACGCCGCAGTGTGGGTCGTCTACCTGACGGACCTGCGCCACCTGACGCTGGCGCAGGTGGGCATCCTGGAGACGTTCTTCTGGGCGGTGGCGATCGCTGCGGAGGTGCCGGCGGGCGCCTTCTCGGATCGCTTCGGGCGGCGACTGACGTTCGTCGTGGCGAACGTCGTGCAGGGCGCTCGGGCTCGTGGTGTTCGGGCTCGCGGGCAACTTCGGGCTGCTGCTCGCGTCGTACGTGCTGTGGGCGAGCGGCATCGCGTTCTACAGCGGCAACGACGGCGCGTACCTCTTCGACCTGCTGGAGAGCGACGGACGCGGCGGCGAGTTCGCCGACCGCTACGGCCGGCTGAACGCGGCGCTCAACACCGCCGCGCTCGCGGGCGCGGTCGTGGGCCCGCTGATTGCCGCGCCGCTCGGGCTCGCCGCGCCGATCGTGCTCGGCGGCGTCGCGCATCTCGCCGCCGTGCCGCTCGTGCTGGCGCTCGCGGAGCCGCCGGCGAGCGCGGCGGCGCGCGGGCGCAGCGGCTACGCGCAGGCGCTGCGTGGCGGGCTCCGCGTGCTGCGCGCCGACCCGGCGTCCTGGCGGCTCGTGCTGCTCTCGGTGTCGTTCGCCGCCGTGATGGCCCCCGGCATGCTGCTGTTGCAGCCGTTCCTCGTCCGGCACAGCGTGCCGATCGCGGCGTTCGCCGTCGTCGTGCTGCCGATCCGGCTGCTCGCGATCGGCGGATCGCTGTCGGCGTCGTGGGTGCAGCGCCGCCTGGGCGGGCGGTTCGCGTTCGGCGCGATCGTGCTCGGCGCCGCTGCGACGCTCTGCGTGATGGGCGGCGTCGACCACCTGGCCGCCGTGGTCGGCTTCGCGCTGCTCGCATTCCTCGGCGCCCTCGCGCGGCCGCTGCTGTTCGACTACCTCAACGCGCGCGTGCCGTCCGAGGTCCGCGCGACGGCGCTCTCGGTCCCGCAGCTCGGCCGGACGATCGCGCTCGCCGGCCTGCTGCCGGCCCTGGGGCTGATCGCGACGACGTCGTTCCCCGGCGCGTTCCTCGCGCTGGGCGCGGCGCTGGCCGCGGGCGGCGGCGCCGCGTACGTCGCGTGGCTGCGCGTCGAGAGCGCGCCGCCGCGCCCGTCCGCGCTCCTTGCCGCGGCGGACGCCGTGGCGGGCGGCGACGTCGACCCGCTCGCCTGAGGACGCCCCGCTCCGTCCGCTACCATGCGCGTCCCGGGCGGCGCGCCGTCGGCCCCCGGCGCAGCGTCGCGAGGAGGCCCCCGTGCAGTTCGGCGCGTTCATCTTCCCCACCGACTACTCGATCCGCCCGGCCGACCTCGGCCGGGCGATGGAGGCGCGCGGCTACGAGTCGCTCTTCTTCGCGGAGCACTCGCATATCCCGACCAGCCGGAAGACGCCCTACCCCGGCGGGGGAGAGCTGCCCAAGGAGTATCTCCACACCTATGACCCGTTCGTCGCGCTGTCCTTGCCGCGCGCGGCGACCAGAGCGCCTGCGGCTCGGCACCGGCATCGCCTCGTGCCGAGCGCGACCCGATCGTCACGGCGAAATACGTCGCGAGGCTCGACCTGCTCTCCGGCGGCCGCTTCATCTTCGGCATCGGCGGCGGCTGGAACGTCGAGGAGATGGCGAACCACGGCGCCGACCCGGACAGCGCTGGCGGCTGCTGCGCGAGCGCGTCCAGGCGATGAAGGCGCTCTGGACGCAGTCGAAGGCCGAGTACCACGGCGAGCTCGTCAACTTTCCGCCGGCCTACCAGTGCCGAAGCCGGTGCAGAAGCCGCACCCGCCGATCCTGGTGGGCGGGCAGGGGCCGAACACGCTGCGGCCGCGTGATCGCGTACGGCGATGGGTGGATGCCGAACCGCGTCGCAAATATCGCCGAGCGCGTCGCCGAGCTGCAGCGCATGGCGGCGGACGCGGGTCGGGGCTCCATCCCCGTCACCGTCTACGGCGTGCGGCCGACGCCGGAGGGTGTCGAGCAGATGATCGCGGCCGGCGTGGAGCGCGCGATCTTCCCGCTGCCGCCGGCGCCCGCCGAAACCGTGCTGCCGCTGCTCGACAGGCAGGCGGCGCTGATCGAGCAGTTCCGGGACGCGTAGGGCGGCACGGTGCGGATCCTGGTCCTCGGCGGGACGGCGTTCATCGGGCCCTACCTCGTGCGCGAGCTCGCGGCGGGCGGGCACGACCTCGCCGTGTTCCATCGCGGGGAGACGCAGGCGGAGCTGCCGGCGGCGGTCGCGCACGTGCGCGGCGATCGCACCCGGCTCGCGCAGAGCGCCGCCGCGCTGCGCGCCTTCGCGCCCGAGGTCGTTGTCGACATGACCTGCATGGGCGAAGCGCCGGCGCGCGCCGTGGTCGCCGCCTTCGCCGGCGCGGCACGGCGGCTCGTGCTGGCGAGCAGCATGGACGTCTACGCGGCATACGGACGGCTACGCGGCATGGAGCCGAGCGAGCCGGAGGCGGACGGGACGGACGGGACGGACGAGGATGCGCCGCTTCGCACGGTGCTCTACCCGTATCGAGGAAGCAGCATCCCCGCCGATGGCCTGGTCGACCCCGAGCATTACGACAAGATTCCGGCGGAGCGGGTGGTGCTGGCGGCCAGCGGACTGGAGGGCGTCGTCGTGCGGCTCCCGGCGACGTACGGGCCCGGCGACCGTCAGCACCGGTTCGCCGAGTGGGTGCGCCGGATGGACGACGGGCGACCGGTGATCCTGCTCGACGAGACCGTGGCTCGCTGGCGGTGGACGCACGGGTACGTCGAGGACGTCGCACACGGTCTCGCGCTCGCCGCGACACATCCGATGGCAGCCGGCCGCGTGTACAACGTCGGGCCGGCGGCGACGCCGACCACGGCCGAACGCGTCGCACGGGTTGGTGCGGCGGCGGGCTGGAGCGGCCGGGTCGTCGCGCTCCCGGAGCCCGCGCTGCCGGCGCACCTGCGGCCATCGATCGACGCGCGGCATCACATCGCCGCCGACACCTCGCGCATCCGCGGGGAGCTCAGCTACGGGGAGGTCGTCGCGTACGACGAGGGACTGCGCCGCACGATTGCGTGGGAGCGGGCCCACCCCCCGGCGTGGCTCGCCGATCCCGCGCAGGCTCGCGCCCGCCTCGGCTACGCCGCCGAGGACCGGGCGCTCGCGGAGGCGGGCGCAGCATGAGGACGAGTCGCCGCAGCCGTCCACGCTCACCTGGTGGCTACTCGCCGCCGGTCGCGGGCGCGGCGGGCGCCCCGTAGGCTCGTCGCGTGATCGACGCGGCGCCCATCGTCCTCGGCGACAACGTGATCTACGCGCTCCCGCTCGACGCCGGCGGCGTGGTGCTCGTCGACGCGGGCCCCGACTTCGACCTCCTCGACGAGGGGCCGACGTGGGAGTCGGCGCTGCGCCAGGCGCGGGTACACGGCTTCGGGCCGGCGGACGTGCGGGCCGTGGTCATCACCCACGCGCACATCGACCACGCGGGCCTGGCGGCGCGCTGGGCGCGCGCCGGCGCGCGCGTGCTCGTCGGTGCCGCGGATGTCCCCGCGGTGCTCGCGGGCCGCGCGTCGAACGAGGCGCAGCGCGCGCCGCGGCTCGCGGAGCTGCGCCGCCACGGCTGCCCGGAGGAGTTGCTGCGCCACCTCGGCACGCTGCGCGGCGGACGCCGCCTGCGGTGGGAGCCGTGCACGCCCGACCGCGTCGACCCGGTCGTGGGCGACGGCGGCGTCCGGCTGGCCGGCGGCGCGGCGCTGGAGCTCCTCGGCCTGCCCGGGCACACGCCGGGCAACCTCGTCGCCTCCCTCGCCGCTCAGGGCGACCTCTTCTCCGGCGATACCCTCCTGCCGACGACGATCCCGACCGCCGGCCTGCACTTCCCGGCGGCCATCCCCGGCGCGCCCGGCGACGGCGACCCCGGTGCGCGCTGGCCGTCGCTCCCGCCGTTCCTGCGCGCCGTGGAGCGCCTGCGCGCGCTGCACGTGCGCAGACTCCTGCCGGGCCACGGCGAGACCGTGGACGACCCCGCCGGCGTCGCGCGCCTGTTCGAGCGCTTCGAGGCGCACCACGCGCGCCGTGCCGCCCGCCTGCGCGCGCTGCTCGCAGACGGCCCCGCGACCGCGTACGAGCTCGCGCGACGCCTCTTCCCGCGCCTGCCGGCGCAGCGCATCGGGCAGGCCGTCACCGAGGTGATCGGGCACCTCGACCTGCTCGAAGAACAGGGCCTGGCGGAGGCATCCGATGCTGGCGCGGGCGTGCGACGATATCGACTACGGGAAGGGTGAGAAGGACAAGACGCGATGAGCTCGGGCGACGGTGCGCTGCTGACGCTCGCCGGCGCGGGCCTGCTCTACTGGGCGCTCGGCGTCGCGCTGTGCCGGGTGCGGCTCGGCCGCTGGTATCACCCGCAACGTTCCGGCACCTATGGCGACGACCGGGTCCGCCGCGACACCGCGCACGCGGTGGGTCGCGACCTGCAGCGCGCCGGCGCGTGGTACGGCACGGCCGCGATCGTGCTGCTGCCCCTGCCCGACGGCTTCTCGCTGGCGCTGGCGCTGATCGGGCTCGCGCTCGTCACCGCAGTGCCCGCGCTGCGCGGCGTCGTATTCGCACGGCGGCGGCTCGGGTACTACCGCGCGATCGACGACGCGGTGGCCCGCCAGCACAAATAGCGGCCCGGCGTGAACGCCGGGCCGCAACCCCGATTCGCTGGTAAACGGCGGCAGACACGCCGCCGATTCTGACGTTCGTCGGCAGTCCCGCGCCAGCGCTAGTCGGCGGCTAGATGCCGGTACAGCGTCGGCAGTCGCCGCGGCAGCGACTCGATGTTGTCCACGACCTCGTAGCCGATGTCGTCGCACATCTGCTTCAGGTAGTCGTGGCCTTCCTTGTCGACGGTGATCAGGAACGGGATGATGCCATCCCGCTTCGCCTCGACGAGCGCCTGCTTCGTGTCGTGAACCGCGTACTCCTTCTCCGTCCGGTCGCGGCCGTAGCCGTGATCCTGCGGGCGGCCGTCGGAGACGAGGATCAGGATCTTCACCTTCGCGTCGTACTCGTTGAGCTTGTGGATCGTGTGCCGGATCGCGGGGCCCATGCGCGTCGACCGGATCGGCTCGATCTTCGCGATGCGCTTGCGCACGGAGTCGTCGAAGGTCTCGTCGAGGTCCTTGATGACGTGGAACTCGACGTTGTCGCGGCCGTAGCCCGAGAAGCCGTAGATGCCGTAGGCGTCGCCGATCGCCTCGAGCGCTTCGACGACCAGCACCGTCGACTCCTTCTCGAGGTCGATGATCCGCTTCGGCGGCTCGATCGCCTGGCGCGCGCGGCGCTGGGCGAGCCACTGGAAGTACTTCCGCGGGTCGCCGTCGAAGTTGTCGTCGTCGTCGTCCTTGTCGTACTTCTGGCGCTGCTTCTCGATCTCCTCATCGGTCGACGCGGACATGTCGAGCAGGAACGCCACGGCGACGTCGCGCTCCACCTTGTTGCGGCGCGAGTAGATGCGCGCGATCGGGCCGACGCCGGCCCTCTTGTCGACGTGGAACTCGATGGCGTCGTCGAGGTCGAGCTCGTGTCCGTCCTCGAGCTTCTTGATCTTGCGGAACGACTCCGGGCGCATCAGCTCGAACTGGCGGCGGGTCTCGAGGACGAGGCCGTGATAGCGGCGCAGGGTCTCCTCGTAGAATTCGCCGTCGCCTTCCTCGGAGATGCGCTCGCCGACGCGGGTCCAGCGCGGGCGGTAGTCGGAGGCGCGGAAGTCCCACTCGTCGTAGTAGAAGTAGTCGATCCGCATCGGCAGCTCTTCTTCGTCGCCGCCGTCGCCGCCGCCCGCGTCCTGCTGCTGCCCCTCGCCTTTCTGCTTCGGGTCGCCGGCGGGCGTGCCCGCCTCCTTCTCGAGGTTGGTGAGGAACATGCCGAGGCTGGACGCGAGGTCGCCCTCCGCCCACTCGCTGATCGTGATCTCCGCCGAGTTCTCGAGCAGCTCCATGAGCTGCTCCTTGGTCAGCGGCGACGAGGCGCCGTCGGCCTGCTGCCCCTGCTGCTGGAGCTTGAGCTTCATCAGCAGCTGCACGAGCTCCGGCTTGAAGTCGCCGCGGAACTCCGGCTGCGGCGGGTTCTCGAACGCCATCTCCTCGCCGTTCGGCATCATCTGCGGCTCGCCCTCGCCGCCGCCGCCCGGCATGCTCGGCGCGATCGAGAGCATCTCCTCGTCGGGCGGGACCCAGTCGCCTTCGGGCAGGTCCGCGAGGACGTTTGGGATCGAGACGGCGATGTCGTACAGCGCGGCGGCGACCTCCGCCGAGTCCTGCACGACCGCGTCGGGCTGCTCGATGACCCGCAGGGCGGCGACGCCGCGCGCGAGGTAGCGCTCGAGCGTGTTCGGCCAGCGCACGGTGTCGGGCCGGCCGAGCGACATGCGCAGCAGGTTCTCCATAAAGGCTTGCCGGAGGCCCATCGAGTAGACCTTCGGGCGGTTGTCGGCCTCGTGCGACTGCAGCCGCAGCAGCCAGCGCCGGATCCCGCCGTACTCGCGGCCGACATAGGCGTCGACGCGCGTGTCCTCCACGACGGTGAACAGGCCGTGGATGAGCGTGCGGTCCTCGAAGAGGTTGAAGAAGCGCTGCATGGCGGTCATCGCCTCGCCGCGCTTCTTCGCGCCGTCGTCGGCGGGGGCCGCGGCCTGCTCCTCGGCGCGCCGCGCCTCGCGGTCGACCACCGTCACGGGCGCGTAGCGGCCGGGCTCGCTCCAGCGGTACCCGAACGACCCGAACTCGAGCCGGCCGGCCTGGTGCGTGGTGAAGACCTTGTAGACCTGGAAGTTGGCGTGCTGCTCCTCGAACGTGTTCACGAAGGGGGGCAGGTAGATTGAGGTGCCCTCGGTGGTCGCCGCGCCCTCGCTCATCCAGCCGATGTTCTTGTCGACGAGGTTCTCCGCGGACTGCACGGAGACCTGCTCGCCCGAGAGCGCCTTCGCGTACATGCGGAGCATGCTGTTCACGCTGGAGAGCTCCACGCGCGCGGACAGCGAGCGCATCATCTCCTCGGCGCGCGTCGACTCGAGCCGGAAGTACGCCTCCGCGCCCTCGGCGTTGCGCTCCTGCTGCAGGATCTCGACACCGGTCTCGGCCCAGCGCTGCATCTGCTCGGGCGTGAGGCGCGTGCGCACGAACGGCGCGGACTTCAGGTACTCCATCGCCGCCTGCGGGCTCCCGGGCGCGAGGCGCGCGGCGAACGCGAGCAGCTCCTGGTGATCAATCGGGTCGCACTGCGCGAGCGCGGCCGCGGCGTCGGCGAAGAGCGGGAATCCCTGCCGGCCGACGGCCATGGTGACGCGCGAGGCGAGGTCGAGGAACGCGGCGCGCTGGCTGTGCTCGATGGTCTCGAGCAGCTTCGGCCCGCGCTCGAAGTACAGCCGCGTGTCGGCCCACGAAGCGCGCGTCACCGCCCGCGCGAAGCGCAGGAACGGCTCGCGGTCTTCCGGCGCCAGCTTCGCGAAAATCGGGCCCGCGCTCTCGAGGCACGTCGTCGCAAGCTCGTAGGAGCGTTCCGTCAGCTGGTCGACGATGTCGACGAGCCGCCCGACGGCGTCGAGCGACAGCGCCCCGAGCAGGCCGGGGCTGACCTGGAAGAAGAGCGCGGAGAGCGCGATCGACTTCCAGTTGCCGCGGCAGAGGCGGTCGCCCTGCTCCGACCACGCGTCGAGGCGGTCGAGCGCGAGGTGGTCGAGCACCTCGGGCGTCGCCTTGAGGAAGGCGGCGGCGATCAGCGAGGAGCGGGCGGAGAGCGTCGTCGCGACCTCGACCCAGTGCATGAGGGCGTCGAAGTTGACCCGGGTGGCCATCGTGGGGCTGGCGCGGAAGTACTCCGCGGCGGCCTCCCACGAGCGCAGCGAGTGGTTCGCGAGGTCGACGCCGGTGCGCGCCCAGCGATCGAGCTGCGCCTCGTCGAGCGAGCCGGCGAGCGCGTCGGCGGCCGCCCCGAAGTCGTCGGGCAGCGAACCGCCAAACCCGCGCAGCTCGGGTGCGTAGCGTGCAGTGAGGTCCTGGGCGAGCGTCATCTCGCTCCCCTCCCGGAAGGGCGGCGCTGGGTCAGCGGCGGGTCACCATCGGCCCCGGCGCGTCTACTCGTCGAAGATGGACGTCACGACCTCTTCGATCGAGCGCTGCACTTCGACGTCGTCGGTCAGGGCCCAGACGACGCCGGTCTGGCAGGCGCGGCGGGGGGTGATGCCCTTGGCGATCAGCTTACCGGTGTAGACGAGCAGGCGCGTCGACACGCCCTCGGCGAGGCCGTGCTCCTTGAGGTTGCGCACCTTCTCGGCGAGCTTCGCCAGGTCCTGCGCGATCTCGCGGCTGACGCCGGACTCGACGTGGATGATCTCGGCTTCCTGGTCGCGCGGCGGGTAGTCGAACTCGATCGCGATGAAGCGCTGACGCGTGGAGTGCTTGAGGTCCTTCAGCGCGGACTGGTAGCCCGGGTTGTAGGACATCACGAGGAGGAAGCCGTCGGCGGCCTCCAGCAGCTCGCCGCGTTTCTCCACCGGCAGCAGGCGCCGGTAGTCGGTCAGCGGGTGGATCAGGACGGTGGTGTCCTTGCGCGCCTCGACGATCTCGTCGAGGTAGCAGATGGCGCCGACCTTCACCGCGCGGCTGATCGGCCCGTCAATCCAGCGGGTGTCGTCGCCCTCGAGCAGGTAGCGGCCGACGAGGTCGGACGCGGTGAGGTCCTCGTGGCAGGCGACGGTGATCAGCGGCACGCCCTCCTCGTCGACGTTGCCGATGTGGCGGTGGAGGCGCCATGACATGTACTCGACGAAGCGGGTCTTGCCGGAGCCGGTCGGGCCCTTGAGCAGGACGGGGACGTTCTCGGAGTAGGCGGTCTCGAAGAGCTGCACCTCGTCGTTGATCGGGAGGTAGTACGGCTCCTCGGTGATCCGGAAATCCTCGACCTGGATCTGCTTGTACCCGCTCATCTGCTCTGTCGTGGCCAATGTGAACCCGCCTGCCTTGAACGCTGGTGCTGGGGATCGCGAACCGGGGGCGCGGCCGGGTCAGCCGGGCTGCGCCGATGTCGGGATAGGCTACCGCTTCCCGGCGGGGGCGGCGATGCGCTTCTCGAGCTGCTTCCACTGGCGCTCGACACGACGTCGCAGATCCTCGAGCGCGTCCGAGTTATCGATCTTCACGTCGGCGTGATCGAGACGCTCGCGCGTGGACATCTGCGACTGGATCCGCGACAGGGCCGCGTCCTCGGTGAGGCCGTTGCGCGCCATCAGCCGCTCGGCGGCGGTCGCGACCTTGACGGTGACCACCCAGACCTCGTCGACGAGGTCCTGCCAGCCGGCCTCGAGCAGGACGGCCGCCTCAAGGACGATCACCCCCTGGCGGTCCTTCCGCTTCCACTCGGCGATCTCGGCGGCGGCGAGCTTGCGGATCTCCGGCCACGTGATCTCGGAGAGTCGGGCGAGCTGCTCGGGTGCACCGAACACCTTCCCGCCGAGGACGCGGCGGTCGATCGTCCCGTCCTTCGCCACGATGTCGTGGCCGAACGCGTTGACGACCTTCTGAAAGGCACTCGTGCCCGGCTCGTACACGCGGTGACCGAGGCGATCCGCGTCGATCACGTGCGCGCCGAGTTCCTGCAACTGCCCGGCTACCGTGGACTTGCCCGAGGCGATGCCTCCGGTGAGACCGATGACGACGGCCATGTTCGCTCCATGGGGTAACGGCGAAGTACCATCGCCCGCGCTTGTAATTGTATTTGCGTGCACATACGCGTGCAAGGCAAACACAGAAACGGCCGATTTCGAGCGATTCCCGGAGAAACCAAGCGGGCGGACCGATTGGTCCGCCCGCTCTCTGACGCTCAGCGCCGTGAATCCCTAACCGGCGGCCTTGATCGCCTCGATCAGCGGCGGAAGGACCTGCTTGTAGTCGCCCACGATGCCGAATCGGGCCGACTTGAAGATGTTGGCCTCCGGGTCCTTGTTGATGGCGATGATGGTCTTGGAGCCCGAGCAGCCCGCCATGTGCTGGCTGGCACCCGAGATCGCGACCGCGATGTACAGGTCGGGCGTGACGACCTTGCCGGTGAGGCCGACCTGCTGGCTGGGCGGGTACCAGCCCAGGTCGCACGCGGCGCGCGAGGCGCCGACGGCGGCCTTGTCCTTGCCGATCGCCGCCGCCAGCGCCTCGACGAGCTGGAAGCCCTCCGGAGCACCGAGGCCACGGCCGCCGGACACCACGACCGTGGCATCCGTGATCTGCAGGCCCTCGGACTCGACCTTCTCGCGGCCGACCGTGGTCGTGCGCGAGTCGCCGGCGCCGGGGAGGGCGACGGTCTCGCCCGTCGCGCCGGCGTTCGGCTCGATCGGATCCTGCGACTTCGCGCGCACCGTGGCGATCGCCGGCGTGCTCGCGAACGAGAACTGCGCGAGTGCGTTGCCGCCGTAGACCGGGCGGGTCACCTTGAGCGTGCCGCCGTCGTCCTCGACGACCGTGCAGTCCATCGCCGCCGCGCTGTTGTGGCGGAAGGCCAGGCGCGGGGCGAGTTCGCGGCCGAACAGGTCCTGCGGGAGCAGGATCACCTCGGCGCCGACCTGCTCTACGGCGGCCTCGATTGCGGCGAGCCACTGGTCGGAACGGAACTGGTCGTAGTTGGCGTCGTCGCTGGCGAACGCCTTCGCGGCGCCGGCCGGGAAGGTCTGCGCCGCCGCGGCGGTGGCCCCGGTGCCGAGCAGCGTCACGCCGACGGTGCCGCCGCCGGCGAGGCGCGTGGCGGCGCCGAGCAGCTCGATGGTCGTGGTGGTCGGCGCACCCTCGGCGAGCTCGCCCACCACCAGAACGTTGCGTGCCATGAAATCGTCCTTTCCTCGCCGCGCGCCAGGCGCGCGGCGACGGGGTGTGCGGGCCTCGAGGATCTTCGCGGCCTGGAGCTTCTCGACGAGCTGCTTGGCCTGGTCGGCCGGCGTATCGCCCTCCATGATCTCGGCCTTTCCCTCCTTCTCGGGGATGTAGAGCCGCTCGAGCTTGAGCCGCGCGCCGGCCGCGCCCACCTCGCCCGGGTCGAGGCCGAGGTCGGCGGCCTTCCAGGTGGTCACGGTCTTCCGCGCCGCCTGCATGATCTGCTGGAGCTTCGGGTAGCGCGGCTCGCCGAACTCGTTCGAGACCGTCACGACCGCGGGCAGCGGCACGTCGACCGTCTCGTAGCCATCCTCGAGCACGCGCTGGACGCGCAGCTTGCCGTCCTGGAACTCGACGCCCTTCGCGATGATGGCGGCGGGGGCGCCGATGCCCTCGGCGATCAGCACCCCGGTCTGGCCCCAGTCCCAGTCGGCCGCCTGGCGGCCACAGAAGACCGCGTCGACGTCGCCGAGCTTTTTGATCGCTGCGGTGAGCACCTTCGCCGTGGTGTGCGGGTCGCCCTTGTCGAACGCCGGGTCCTGCAGCAGGAGGCCCTCGTCGGCGCCCATGGCGAGCACCTGCTTGATGGCGGCCTGCGCGCTCTCGGCGCCCATCGGAGATCACGGGTGATCTTGGTGTCGCCGGCGGCCTCCTTGATGCGGAGCGCCGCCTCGGCGGCGATGCCGTCGAACTGGCTGAGGACGGGGGCGATGCCGGGGGCGGGGATCACCTCGTTCTTGGTCGCGTCGACCTTGAACGCCGAGGGCGGCGTCTCCGGGTCAGGGATCTGCTTGGCGCAGACAACAAAGTGCATCTGGACCTCCTCGGCGGGGACGGCGCCCCCGCGCTACTGCTCGCCGAGGGGCCCGGCCCCCGGCCTGCGTTCGTTCGTTCATGTGCCCGCGCCCCGGCGCCGCAGCCGGAAGCGCGCGCGTTCGGCGTGGGTTAGCTCTCGCCACCGCCTGCGGCGGAGGCCGCCGGCTGCTGCGCGGAACCGCCGCCGCCCGGTCCGAAGACGGAGCGCTCCAGCAGCTCGGCGATGTCGAAGGGACGGATGCGCCCCTCCTCCTCCGGCTGAATCGCGGGCACGCCATCTTCGAACATCTGGATGCAGAAGGGGCAGTTCGAGATCACCTGCGAGGCGCCGGTCTGCACGGCCTCCTCGGTGCGCACGTGGTTCACACGGCGCTCGCCGATCTCCTCCTGCCACATGTTGCCACCACCCGCGCCGCAGCAGAGCCCCTTGCTCATGTTGCGGCGCATCTCGGTGACGTTCGCGCCCGGCACCATCTGCAGGATCTGGCGCGGGGCGTCATACACGCCGTTCACACGACCGAGGTAGCAGGAGTCGTGGTAGGTGACGTTCGCGTCGATCGCGTACGTCGGCTTCAGCGACCCATCCTGAACCGCCTTGCTCAGGAACTCCGTGTGATGCAGCACCTCGAAGTGGCCATCGAACTGCGGGTACTCGTTCTTGAAGGTGTTGAAGCAGTGCGGGCAGTTCGTGATGACCTTCTGCACGTTCTTCGCCTTGAAGGTCATCACCAGCTGCTCGGCGAGGATCTGGTAGAGGTACTCGTTGCCGAGTCGCCGCGCGGGGTCGCCGTTGCAGGTCTCCTCCTGGCCGAGCACGCCGAACGACGCGCCCGACTCGCGCAGCAGCCGGAACACCGCCTGCGTGATCGGGAGGTTGCGCTCCACCAGCGATCCGCTGCAGCCGACCCAGTAGAGGTACTCCTGCGTGCCGTCGAACAGCGGCACGTCGCCGAGGCCCTCCATCCACGTCGTGCGCTCGAGGCTCGTGCCGCGCCACGGGTGGCCGCGCATCTCCATGTTCTCGAGCGCCTGCTGCGCGGTGGCGGGCATGCGCGCCTCGTCCATCACCAGGTAGCGCCGCATGTCCACGATCGTCGGGACATGCTCGATCATCACCGGGCACTCCTGCACGCACGCATAGCAGGTGCGGCAGGCCCACAACGTCTCGTCCTTGATCACGTCGCCGACCATCGCGACGGGGGATACCGCGCGCACGTCACCGCCCTCGTTGCCGACGCGCTGGATCTCCGGACCGACGTTCGCGAAATGGCGCTTGAGGTCCTGGATCAGGTGCATCGGCGACAGCGGCTGGCCCGCGAGGTTGGCGGGGCAGACCTCGGTGCAGCGACCGCAGCGCACGCAGGCGTCGAGCTCGAACAGCTGCTTCCAGGTGAAGTCCTGGATCTGCCCGATGCCGAAGACCTCGCGCTCCTCGAGGTTGGGGATGCGCGACAGCCGCCCGTACGAGTCGGTGCGCAGGAAGAACGCGTTCACCGGCGCGAAGAAAAGGTGGTCGAGCTTGGTGAAGACGATCAGCCCGAGCCACGAGAACGCCAGCGACACGTGCGTCCACCACAGGAAGTGGTGCGCGTGGATGAGCTGGCTGCTGCTGAAGCCGAACAGATGCAGGAACTTCGCGATGCCGAACGAGACGAACGCGAAGCGCGCCCAGTCGGGGTGCTGCACGAGCACCGAGTCGGTGATGCGGAAGCTCTGCACGAGGAAGCCGGTGAGCAGCACGAGCCCGAGGCCCCAGATGATGAGGTGGTCCTCGAGCCGCTCGTCCCAGCGCATCCGCGCGTAGTCCTGGAAGTAGCGTCGGTTGAGCGCCATGCCGACGCCGATCAGTCCGATCAGCCCGAAGAGGTCGCCGTAGAAGCGGAAGAAGAGGTAGTAGCCGCCCTTGAGGAAGTCGAGCGGCGTGTCGTCCTGGAGGCCGACCTGGGCGGTGACGAAGGTGAGCACCACGATCGAGGAGAAGATGCACCAGTGCATGACGCCGGCGTACCGGTCGCGCCGGACCTTGTCCTGGGCGAGCCCGAGCCGCATCGCGTTGCGGAGGCGGTGTGGAACCTGCTTGAGGACGTTCTGATCGTGCGGCTGCCCGACGGCCCAGAGGCTGGCGTGGCGCACGAGAGCGTAGACGAGCAGGCCGACGAGCGCGGCGAGGAACAGGTAGACCGATGCCGGGGGCGCGACGTGCTCCCAGAAGTCGGGACGCACGGGCTGCTCGCCGGTGCTGAGCTGGAAGGACCCGAAGAGTCCCAGGAGCGAGATACCGATCGACGGCCCCCACCACCCACCGACGAGGCGGACGGGTCGCCCGGGCTCCGGGGTCTCTACCGACATCTGACGCTCGCTTCCCCGGCCCTGGGGCCAGTCTTCGTGCGTGCGATCCCTAGCTCGTCGGGGCCGGCTGTCCGTACTTTTCCCGCAGCTCGGTCTTCAGGACCTTGCCGAGGTGATTGCGCGGCAGCTCGTCGATCCACTGATAGAGCGCCGGCGCCTTGTATGAGGCGATGCGCGTCTTCACGTAAGCCGTCAGCTCGTCGTCGCCCGGCTGCTCGCCGCGGTCGCTCACGACGATCGCCTTGATGATCTCGCCCCACTCGGTGTCGGGCACCCCGATCACCGCGGCCTCCGCGATTGCCGGGTGATCCTCGAGCACGTTTTCGATCTCCGCCGGCGCGATGTTCTCGCCGCCGCGGATGATCATGTCCTTGATGCGCCCGGTGATGAAGAGGTAGCCGTCCTCGTCGAGCTTGCCGACGTCGCCGGTGTGCAGCCAGCCGTCGCGGATCGCGTCGCCCGTGTCCTCGTCGCGCTTGTTGTAGCCGCGCATGATGCGGTCGCCGCGGATGCAGATCTCGCCCTCTTCGTCTTGCGGCAACACACGACCGTCGGGGGCGAGGATCGCGACATCGACGTCGGGCATCGTGCGGCCGACGGAGCGCAGGCGGTTGATCTTCTTCTCGTTCTCCTCCGGCGTGCCGTCGAGGCGGTGGTCGTCGGGGCCGAGGAACGTCATCGAGCCGGTGGCCTCGGTCTGGCCGTACGCGTTCATCAGGTCGACGCCGCGCGGCGGGAAGACGTCGCACGCGCGACGCACGACCTCGAATGGCATCGGCGCCGCGCCGTAGGTGATCAGGCGCAACGTCGAAAGGTCGTACTGGTCGAAGTCGTCGACCTCCATCACGCGCTTGAGCATCGTGGGCACGACGAAGGCGTGCGTGACCTTCTCGCGCTCGACGGCGGCGAGCCACGCCTGCGGGTCGAACGCGGGGAGGATGACGAGGCGGCGCCCGGAGAACACCGCGCTCATCAACGTGGTGGCGCCGGCGATGTGGTAGAAGGGCACCGAGACGAGCACGACCTCCTGGTCGCTCGTCGGGTCCGCCGGCGACTGCGTGTTCACCACGAGCGCCGTGATCGCCTTGTACGACAGCACCACGCCCTTCGGCAGCGACGTCGTGCCCGACGTGTAGATGATCAGCGTCGGGTCGTTGTCATCCGTCTCCGCGAAGACCGGGATGTCCTCGCCGGCCTCGCGCAACGCGGCGTACGACTGGAAGCCCGCGGCCTCGAAGTCGAGCGTGATTGCGTGCTGCACGCCCGGCATGCCCGACTTGATTTCCTGGAAGATCGACCAGTAGCGCTCGGCCACGAAGAGGACGTTCACGTCCGCGGCGTTGACCATGTACGAGAGCTCTTCGGTCTTCGCGCGATAGTTGAGCGGGACGAACGTGGCGCCGACGGCGGCGGTCGCGTAGTAGATCTCGGCGAACGCCGGAGCGTTGACGGCCATGATGCCGACATTGGCCCCGCGGCCGACGCCGAGCGCTTGCAGCGACTGCGCGAGCTTGTTTACGCGCGTCTGCAGCTCGGCGTAGGTGTAACGCTCGTCCTCGCCGACCAGCGCGGGCCGGTCGGGCACGATCGCGGCGCTGATCGTGAGGAACTCCGCTGTGTTCATTCGTGCCCCCCGCGTATTTGCACAGATATAGCAGGCGCCGACGCGCCCGCAGTCATACCGCGATCACGCGCAAGCATCAAAAAGCCGCCCGGCAACGGCGGCCATGCCTGACGCAGGCGCGTCCCCCTCGTCGCGGAATCGACCCCGCGTCGGCGGCGCCATCATAGGAAATCGCCTGATTCGACGCCAGAACCGTCGGCGCATCTGCGTCATGGCACCGCGGGGTTGTTGATCGCCTCGACCAGCACGTGATCGTGGCCGTCGGCCCCGGTCGTGTGGCTTACCTGCGGCGTGCGCAGCGGCGTCGACGATCCGGAGAGCGCGTCGCCCACCATCGACCACACGCCGCCGCTACACGGGTCGATGAAGACGCCCGGCTCGTGGTTCGGGTTGTCGGAGGCGCCGCGCGGGTCGTCCGGGTGCCACACCGCCGTGCAACCGCTCGACTCGACGCGCGTGTCGATGGCGCGGATGCGCCCATCCGGCATGCCGACGAGGTAGAGCGCGTACTGCGGGAACGCGTTGACCTTGCCGATGGCGAACTGCTCGACCGGGCCGGCATCGAACTCCTTCACGGTGATGGGCGGGCGCGCGAAGAACGCGCCGTAGACGGCGCCGCCGATGAACACGGCCGAGAGCAGGATCAGCACGGTCGGCCCGAACCAGCGCGGCAGCCGCTCGAACTGGCGCTGTGCGGCCTCGAGCCGCCGGCCGACGGGTGCGAACCAGTGCGACAGCAGCTGCCAGGCGTGCGCGGTCATGCGGATCCCTTCCCGGCGCTCGTGCGCGCCAGCCGTCGTTCCAGCGCCAGGCCGTCGACGAGCGGCAGGTCGATGCCCTCGACCACGGCGCGCTTCATCGCCTGCAGGGCGCCCGGCGCATAGCCGGCGAGCGTCTCCGCCCACCCACGCGCGGTCGCCTCGAGCGCGTCGTGCGGGACCACCGCGTGTACGAGCCCGGCCGCGAACGCGTCCGCCGCGCTCCACGGCTCGCCGGTGGTCGCCATGAGCACAGCATCGCTCCGCGTGACGTGACGCGCGACGGTCTGCGTCCCACCGGCGGACGGGATGTAGCCGAGCGTGACCTCCGGGATGGCAAAGCGCGCCTCCTCCGAGGCCACGCGCAGGTCGCAGTACATCGACATCTCGAGGCCGGCGCCGTAGGCGAAGCCCTGGATCGCGGCGATCAGCGGGATGCGCAGGGTGGACATCAGGCCCCACAGGTCGCGGCCCCGCCGCGCGTCGCGCGCGCCGAGCACCGAAGGGGCGGTGCCGAACTCGGTGATGTCGGCTCCGGCCGAGAAGGCACGATCGCCGGCGCCGCGCAGCACGGCGACCCGCACCGTCGGGTCGTCGCGCAGCAGGCCGAGCATCGCCCACAGCTCGTCGCGCATCGCCATGTGCACGGCGTTGAGACGCTCCGGGCGGTTCAGGGTGAGCCACGCGACGTCGCCGTCGCGGTCGTAACGGACGAGCGGGTCAGGCATGGGTCCTCGGCCCTTCGACGGCGCGCAGGGGCGAACGGCACGAGGCCGCTCGGCCATGCGGGCGGTCGCGGGCGGCGCGCGCTAGCTCGCCCAGTCCGGCTTCTTGATCGGACTCGCCTCGCTGAGATCGTGCGTGCGCTGGATCTCGGCGTTGACCTTCTCGGCGAGCAGCTGCATCGACGCCGACGTGGGGGTCATCGTGTTCGACCGCCAGCGGCGCAGCTTCGCGCGGTCGGTCTTGTCGAGCTTGAGCTCGACGAGCTCGTCGACGACCGCGTCGAGCATCCGCTGGATCTCCTCGAGCGTGAACTCGACTTTCATGCCCGCAGCTCCGTGCTCGCCGACACCTTGATCTTCCCGCGCTTGCGCAGGTAGCGGGTCGTGCGCTCGTCGATGAAGTTGCCGATCGCGGTGTTCATCGTCTCCGTGAACTCGTCGAGGCCGACCGTGTCGAGGTCGTGCGCGCGGCGCCACGCGCGGACGCTCTTCTTCGCATCGGCGGAGAGCTCGACGTGGTCGAGCACCTGCGCGGTGACGAGGCTGAGCACCGCGTGCACCTCCTCCGTGTTGAGGATGACGTTCATGCGCACCTCCAAGGTGTGCCACTCGTGTTCGACCCGATGCTGTCGGGCGCGGCCGCAGGCGTCAACGCCCGGCGGTCGCGCGACCGGAGACTAGCGTCCGATGAAGTTGGGCGGCCGCTTCGCGGCGAAGGCGCGCACGCCCTCGGCGCGGTCGGCCGTCGTCTGCAGCAGCAGCGTGAGATCCAGCTCGTAGCGCAGCGCCTGCTCGAGCGTGAGCTCGGCGCCGCGGTGCACCGCCTCCTTCGCGAGGCGCGTCGCGATCGGCCCGCGCGAGGCGATGGTGCGCGCGACCGCGGTCGCGGCGTCGCGCAGGTCGCCGCGCGGGACGACGCGCGAGATGAGGCCGATGCGGCGGGCCTCGGCGGCGTCGATCTCCTCGCCGAGCAGCAGCAGGCGCAGCGCGTGCGCGCGTCCCACCGCGCGCGGCAGCCGCTGCGAGCCGCCGCCGCGCGGGAGCACGCCGGCGGCGGTCTCCGGCATCGCGAAGCGCGCGTCGTCCGCTGCGAGGCGGATGTCGGCGGCGAGCGCGAGCTCGAGGCCGGCGGAGTGGGCGCGGCCGTGCACGGCGGCGATCACGGGCTGCGGCACGGCGGCGAGGGCGTCGAAGCCGGCGCCGAGGTGCGGCACGCCCGGCAGCCCGTCCTCCTCCATGAGCGCGGCGTCGCTCCAGCCGACGCAGAAGTCGTCGCCGGCGGCGGCGAGGACGACCGCGCGCACGCCGTCGGTGTCCGCCGCGATCTGCGCAGCGGCGTCCGTGAGCGCCTGCGCGAACGCGCGATCGGCGAGCCCGCCCGCCGGCTCGACGAGCAGGGTCGCGACGAAGGCGTCGACGGAGAGGGAGAGCGGCATGGTTCCCTGCGTCTGCGCGCTGCCGGTTGCCGGAGGCTCGCCGGGATCCGCCGGCGTCGCCGGGTGGCGCGGCGAGCGGACGTACCGTATCAGGAACACACCCCGTAGGATGCACACCCGCGGCATCGACCGTCGGCGGCGTGTCCGTCGCCGCTTCGACGTCGCGGACCAGGGCGGAACACCGAACGCGGAGGATCATGGACCTGCAGCTCGCCGGCCGCTCCGTGCTCGTCACCGGCGCCAGCCGCGGCATCGGGCGCGCGATCGCGGAGGCGTTCGCGGCCGAGGGCGCGCGGCTCACGCTCTGCGCGCGCGGCGCCGAGACGCTCGAGACGACGCGCGCGGCCATCGCGGCCGCGCACCCCGGCGCGCAGGTGCAGGCCGTCGCCGCCGACGTCACCGACGCCGCCGCCGCCGAGCGCCTGCTCACAGCGGCCGTCGACGCTTACGGCGCGCTCGACGTGCTCGTGAACAACGCGGGCGCCACCGTGCGCGCCGGCACGCTCGACGAGGCGTGGCGCGGCTCCTTCGATCTCAACGTGCTCGCCGCCACGCGACTGATGGAGCTCGCGAAGCCGCACCTCGTGCGCGCGGAGGGCGGGGGCGCGGTCGTGAACATCTCGTCGATCTACGGGCGCGAGTCCGGCGGGCCACCCCAGTACAACGCGACGAAGTCGGCGCAGATCGCGATGTCCAAGGCGTACGCCCTGCAGTGGGCCGCCGACGGCGTGCGCGTAAACAACGTCGCGCCCGGGTCGATCGCCTTCGAGGGCGGCTCATGGGGCCGGCGCCTCGCCGAGGAACCCGAGACGATGGCGCGGTTCATCGAGCAGCAGATCCCCGGCGGCCGCTTCGGGCGGCCGGAGGAAGTTGCGGCGGCGGTCGTGTTCCTGGCGTCGCCGGTCGCGTCGTGGATCATCGGCGCGACGCTCAACGTCGACGGCGGGCAGTCGCGCTCGAACATCTAGCCGTCACGCGCGAGAATGGGGCCGGCGCCGCGGGCGCCGCGCGGGAGGGGAACACGAGCCCATGCGATTCAAGCGGTCCGACCTGCCCGGCATCCTGATCGCCGCGGTGGGCCCGGTGCTCCTGATGTGGCTCTTCCTCAACGCGTTCCAAGTGTGGCACCACCACGGCACGCCGCTGCTCGGCTTCATGGCCGGCAACTTCGCGATCGCCGGCGGGCTGCTCGCCGCGTTTGCGCGGTTCGTCCGCAGGTGGGACGCGCCGCTCGCGTCGCTCGTCCTCCTGCTGCTGCTGACGCTCGGTGTCGTGTGGGCGCAGCACACCGGAAACGACGGCACCGCGCTCGCCACCGGGCTGAAGCTCGTCGCGATCCTCGACTTCCTCGTGCTGAACCTCATGATCGCGTACCAGGTCATCACCAACGGCCTGCTGCCGATTCTCGACCGGCGCGACGCGCGCAACCGCGCGCGGGCCGAGGCCGCCGAGGGCGCGTAACCTCGAGCCGACGCCACACGATCGTCGGACGGGGGCACTTCCTGGACGCTGACAGGGTCGATCCGCCGCGCGCCGTGGCGCTGCCGATGCTCGCCGCGTGGATGAGCGAGCGCTACTTCCGCACGTTCCGCGCGCTCGACCAGGACCCGGCGCCGTTCGACGCGCTCCTCCAGCAGCGCGACCGGCGCATCGGCGTGACAGTCGGCGCGCTGTGGGACGAGAGTACGGAGCTGGCGGGCGCGTCCGAGCTCGCCGACCTGCTGAGCGACGACGTCGCCGACGCGGGTGCGCCCGGCTACGTGGTGTGGGTGCCCCCGCGCGTCGAGCTGCCGGTCGACGAGCCGTTCCGGTCGAACCTGCGGGTGGTGCTCGCGCGCGGGCTCGGCGGGCTCGCGCCGGGCGAGCGTCGCGAGGTGCGACTGCCGGTCACGCTGCAGCTCGCGAAGATCCAGGACGAAGGGCAGTACGTCTCGGTGAGCGGCGTGCTGTCGCGGGAGTGGACGCGGCTGTCGGAGGGCATCTCCGGCGCGTACCACCTCGACGCGCGCGCGCTACACCGCCTGCCCGAGGAGTCGGCGGAGCGCGACATCGTCGTGTCGCGCGTGCGCGACCGCGCGGCGCTGCTCAACCCCGAGGAGGTCACCGAGGTCGAGGTGCACGACTACTGGCGCGTCTCGCGGCTGCCGGCGGGAGCGCCCGGCGGCGTGACCGTGCTCGCCGCGCCGCCTGAGACCGATCCGGTCGACGGGGCTGCGGTGCGGCGGCACTTCCGTCGCCACGTCACGCGCGCGGTGGAGCAGCGGCGCGCGGGGACGTGCGACCTCTCGGTGCTCGTGCTGGTGGCGGCGCTCGGGCAGATCGAGGACGAGCTCGCGACGGCGGCGCTGCGCGGGATGAACCCGGCGGCGTACGGCGCGCTGGACCTGATCGTGCTCGTCGCCGACGCGCGCGTGCGGCAGGTGCTCCAGCCGCGGTCGCTGCCGTGGGAGCAGGCGCGGGCGTGACGAGCGGGCCCCCGTCCGGCCCCGGGCCCGGCCCGGGCGACCGCGACGTGCGTCTCGCCGACGCCGGGGACGCCGAGGCGGTGCGGCTGATCGTGACCGAGGCGCTGCTGGCCGGCGGCTTCGATCCGCCCGATGCCGAGCGCGACGCCGACCTGGCGGACCCCGCCTACTACCACCAGTCCGGCCGCGGCATCTGGGTGGCGACGCGTCCCGACGGCACACCCATCGGCTGCGCCGCGCTCGACCGTGGCGATGGCGAGCTCGCGCTGCTGCGGCGACTCGCGGGCCACGGTCTGCGCGCGCTCACGCGCGCCGCGGTCGAGTACGCGCAGGAGCGGGGGTACCGCGGCATCGAGACCGTGCTGCCGCCGGCGATGGCGGACGCGCGGCGTGCCGTCGAGCAGGAGGGGTTCGGCCCCGCCGGCCCGCACAACGATCTCCTGCTGCGCCGATTGCTGTAGCGCGGACCGCGACGAGCGCGGCGAGGACCGCCCCGTGCCGGGCGAGGACGCGCGCAGTCCGACCGCCCGTCGGACGCGCGCAGCTACGCGACCGCGCGGCGGATCACGCCCTCGGCGTGGGCGACGCCGCCATCGCTCTCGGCCTCGTGCACGGCGCCCACCGCGTTCTTGAGCAGCAGCGCCGGCTCCCAGCCGTCCTTCGGGAACGCCGCCACGCCCACCCGGGCGGGCGACCGGCCGTCGCGCCCCGCCGGCCGCGCCAGCAGCAGCAGCTGCTCGCCGACGACGTGCGCGTCGCGCCCGGCGAACCGCGCCCGCCGCACAAGGATCAGCGTCACGCCGTCGATTGCGATGAAGTCGCGGCGGCGGGCGCGCGAGCGGATGCGGTCGATTGCCGGCTGCGGCGAGCCCTCGATCGCCACCACCGGGGCAAGGTCGACGACGAACACGGCGACGTGCTCGCCGATGTCGCGCGCGAAGCGGATAGAGTCGCGCAGGTAGGCAACGAGGTCGACGCGGCGGGGCTCGCCGCCGATCTCCTCGCCGAGCGCGTTCGGCACCGGGACGGAGCCGGGCGCGGGGTCGTCGGCCTCGCGGTGCCGGCCGAGGACGATGCGCACGATGCCGTTGCCGGCGACCGCGACCCCGGTCGCGAGATACAGCCAGCGCAGCGCGGTCTCGACGAAGCCGGGGCCGGCGATGGCCGTCTGCACGAGCGCGATCACGAAGACGACGTAGGCGGCGCGCCGCACGAAGTCCCACGTGGGCCGGTGCAGCGCGGAGCGCAGACGGCGCGACACGAGCAGCAGCGCGACGAGCGCCGCGAGGATCCCGCCGGCGACGACGACGCGGGGCCCGAGGCGGCCATCCGCCCGGGCGATCTCGGCGATCGCCAGGAGGTGCGCGCCGCCGAGTGCGAGCACGGCGGCGGCCATCGCGTCGCGCAGGTGTCCGGTGCGGCGCACCAGCGTGACGCGCGTCGGCCGAATCCACCACCGAACGAAGCCGATGGCCATCGTCGCGCTGAGCGCGACGGACGCCGCGAAGCCGCTGCCGCGCGAGAACCACTCGAGCGCGGGCGGGCGCCCTCCGGGGATCGGCTGGGCGAGCGCCGCCGCGGCCGTCGCCGTGAGCGCGACGGCGGTGACCGCCGAGAGCGCGGGCAGCCAGGGGACGCCGCGGAACCGGGGCAGCCTCATCGGTATCGCCATCCCGCCGGCGGCGCATCCGGGCGCCGCGTTCGGGCACACCGCACGTGGGGCGCAGTCTCCCTCCTTCTGACTATCGGAAGCGCGACACCCCGAATGAAGGGCGCAGCGGGGCCGGGTACGCTCGCGACATGGAGTTGACGCCCGCGGTGCGGGCCTTCATCGACGCACGGCCGGTGGCGCACCTGGCGACCGTGGACCCGGACGGGCGGCCGCACGTCGTTCCCATCACGTTCGCGCTCGTCGACGGGCGTATCTACTCGGCGATCGACGAGAAGCCGAAGCGCACGACGCGCCTGCAGCGGCTGCGCAACATCGCGCGCGAGCCGCGCGTGTCGCTGGTGTTCGATCGATACGAGGACGACTGGTCGCGGCTCGCGTGGGTGATGGTGCGCGGTCGCGCGGCCGTGATCGACGCGGGCGCGGAGCACGCCGCCGCGGTGGCGGCGTTGCGAGGCCGCTACCCGCAGTACGCGACGATGGCGCTGGAGGCGAGGCCGATCATCCGCGTGGAGCCGGAACGCGTGACGGAGTGGCGCGCCGAGTGACGGGCGCGCGGCGGGCGTGAGCCTGCCGTGTTCCGGGCGCGCACCGACCAGCCACGGCCGTCGATGTGCCCCGGCCGGGGCGCCGTGCCGGGCGTGAACGCCGTCGGGAAGCGGCGGCAGACATGCCGCCGACAGGACGTGGACGCAGTCCGCGGCTGGCGCCGCGCGTCTGTCGGCGGCATGTCTGCCGCCGCTTTGACTCACGCGCCGCGGCTATGCCTGCGCGTACTGCATGATCTCGGGGCGAGCGCGGCCGTCCTGGAAGCGGTCGCCGAGGCCGGCCACCTTGATCCGCTGGATGTATTCCTTGACCTGGCGCTGGCGCACCGCGAGCGCGATCCGCTCGCCCTCGGCAAGCGAGACCGGGTCGGAGCCGCCGCCGAGCAGCACGCGCAGCGCGTCGCTCGCGGCGAAGCCGCTGCCGGCCGGGTTCTGCACGCCGAGCCCCGACGCCAGCCCCACCTCGATCTCGTCGAGGAAGGAGTGGATCTCGTCGCGCCGCTCGGGGTCGGTCTGCGCCAGGTACTGCAGGTGCATCACGCCGAACGCGACGTGGCGCGACTCGTCGGAGGCAGCGAGGCGGTAGATCGCCTTCTCGGCGTCGTTGTAGGACATGCGCTCGCCCATGCGGAAGAGCGACAGCACGACGCCCTCGCCGGAGATGTGCAGGCGCGCCGACATCTCGGTGAAGTCGCGCGCGTTGTCGATCTCGACGCCCACCGCGGGCAGCGGTGTCTGCTCCATGAGCCCGCCGCCGTTCGCGAAGGTGCGCTTGCGGAAGACGTCGAGGTGCCGGGCCTCGTCCATGATCTGCGAGATCAGGAACATGCGCGGCTCGTAGTAGTCGGGCGTGGTGTCCGCGATCCACTTGCCCGGCACGTCGCCCGCGACGAACTCGACCTCCGTCAGGAACGTGGTCAGCTGGCACTCGGCGCGCTCGATGTCGTCAGGCAGCTCCTCGAGCGTCTCCCACGGGATGTCGACGGCCGACGACCACTGGCGCTGGACGGCCTCCTCGTAGAGCTGCGAGGCGTTGCGCAGCCAGATGTCGGACTTCGTCCGCACCGAGTAGTTGCCGATCTTCGGGGCGTTGGGGCGAACCATCGAGCCGCGCGGGCGGCCCGTCATGTTGTCGCTCCACTCGGGCACCTCGCCGAACGGTCCGACGTCGGCGTCCTGCAGGAGGAAGCCGCCGCGCGAGCGGTCCGGGTGCTGCTCATCGCCGAGGGTCGGTGCGGCCTGCATCCAGTCGAGCTTGTAGCCGCGGCCGCGGCCGTACTCGAGGAGTCGCTCGTAGGCGGTCTGCGCCGGCGGCTCCGGCCGGCGCTGCGGGTCGCTCGTCGTGGTCATGGGGCATCCTCCGGGGTGTGAGCGGGCGCTCGACGCTGACGATGATAAATCATGCGTGATGTCCTCGTGGGCCCGCTGCCGGCGGGCCGTTTCGCTCCGTGCAGCCCCGTGCGCCGACCGTCATGCTGGATCAGGCGAAGGGCACCGCCGGCACCGACAGGTCCGCTCATGGAGTTCACGCGGCAGAACCCGGCGCAGCGGCGGGAGCGGCTCGACCGCTACGTCCGCCCGCTCCAGGACTTCACGCGCACGGAGGCGTCGAGCGGCCTCCTCCTGATCCTCGGCGCTGTGCTGGCGCTCGCCTGGGCGAACTCCCCGTGGGCCGACGGCTATCAGCGGCTCTTCGAGCACCGCGTCGCGTTCGACCTCGGCTTCTACTCGGTGGCGAAGTCGCTGCACGCGCTCGTCAACGACGGGGCGATGACGCTGTTCTTCTTCGTCGTCGGGCTGGAGATCAAGCGCGAGCTGACGGTCGGCGAGCTCAGGTCGCGGCGACGCGTCGTGCTGCCGCTGTGCGCGGCGCTCGGCGGGGTCGTGGTGCCGGCGCTGATCTTCGTCGCGCTGGTGCACGACCCGGAGCTCCGTCACGGGTGGGGCGTCCCGATCGCGACGGACATCGCGTTCGCGCTGGGAGTGATGGCGCTGCTCGGGCCGCGCGTCGGCGCCGGGCTGAAGGCGCTGCTGCTCGCGATCGCGATCTTCGACGACATCGCGGCGATCGGCGTGATCGCGGCGTTCTACACGGACCAGGTCGTCGTCGCGCCGCTGCTGATCGCGCTGCTGATGTTGGGGCTGGCGTGGGTCGCTCAGCAGATCGGCATCTGGTACGTGCCGCTCTACGTCGTCTTCGGCGTGCTCGCGTGGTTCGGCGTGCTCGAGTCGGGCGTGCACCCGACGATCGTCGGCGTGGCGTTCGGGTTGCTGACGCCGTGGCGCGGGTGGGGCCGGCCGGAGGCGCTCCCCGACCGCGCCGGGGCGCTGCTGCAGCGGCTGCGCCCGCCCGGCGAGCCGGGCGAGGCGGCGCGCGGCGGCGCCGGGCACGAGGCACAGCAGCAGACGCTGCTGCACCTGCGCAAGATGACGTCGCAGGCCGTCGCGCCGCTGGACCGGCTCGAGCACGAGCTGCACGCGCTGGTGGCGTTCGGCATCGTGCCGCTGTTCGCGTTCGCCAACGCGGGGGTCGCGCTCGGCCCGTCGGCGCTGTCCGCCGCGGCGGGGTCGCCGCTGACGTGGGCGGTGCTGCTCGCGCTGGCGATCGGGAAGCCGGCGGGCATCCTCGCGGGGACGTGGGTGGCGGTACGCGCGGGGGCGCGCGTGCCGCCGGGCGTGACCTGGAGCGCGCTTGCCGGGCTGGGCGTGCTCGCCGGGATCGGCTTCACCGTGTCGCTCTTCATCACCGAGCTCGCGTTCACCGACGAGGCCGCCGCGGAGGCCGCGAAGCTCGGCATCATCGGCGCGTCGGTCGTGGCCGGCGTCGGCGGCTACGTGGCGCTGCGCGTGATCGCCGCGCGGCGCCGGCGTGGAACCGAGCCTCCGCCTGCATAGGCGCCGCACGCGCACGACGGGCGCCGCGATCGCCGGCTTCAACAGCGTGGCCGGCTGGCCGGATCGCGACCCGGCGATGGTCGCGGCGTACACGGACGACGTCGCGCCGCGGTTCACGCGCGCGGCGCTGCTGGCCGCGCTCGACCACCGCGACCGCACCGGCGAGGGCCTGCACATCGACTGCGCGCAGGCCGAGGCGTCGCTGCACTTCCCGCGCACACCGTGGAGAACAGCACCGAGCTCGTGCGCGATCCGCAGCTCGCGCACCGCGGCCACTTCGTGCGGCGCGCGCACCCGGTTCTCGGCGAGGCCGTCGTCGAGGACCGGCGGTTCCGCCTGTCGCGCACGCCGGCACGCGTGGAGCACGCGGCGCCGACGTTCGGGCCGGACGCGTCCGAGGTGCCGACGGTGCTGGCCGGCTACGCGGAGGATCGCGTGGCGGCGCTCGCCGGCGCCGACGTGTTCCGCTGCACACAGGCGGCCACCGCGACCGCCCTACGGGGTGGTGACGGACTTGAACACCGCGCCGACGACGGTCCACCGACCGGCGTTGCCGCCTGGGGTCGTGCTCGGCGTCAGGTTCACGCCCGTCGCTTCCTGATAGCCGGTTTCCAGGGTCGTGGTTCCCACGTTCGTGTCAGTACCTTCGATGAAGCCGTTGTTGGGGCTCATCGTGATCGCGTTTCCCGTTCCGGCGGCGAAGATCACCATGTCCCCCGCCGTGTTCGCGAGGGCGCCTGCGGTGAGCGGGGAGCCGTTCAGGCCAACGCTGGTGCTCGTTGCGCCGGCGAGCGACGACTGGTTGACGTCCCCGAGGAAGAAGCTCGACTCGTTCTCGTTCGCGACGGCGCCGGTCCACGTCGGCACGAAGGTCGAGTCGGTCGCCGCCGCGATCCCCGCCTCGTTGAGGACCCAGACCTCAACCGTCACCGGTGTCGATCCTGACGTCGCACTGGCGACCCACGTGAGGGGCTGCCCGCCGTAGGTCACGCCGCTGAGCGTGCGCGCGGGGTTGTTCTCGGCCATGCCGACGAAGACGAGCGCACGGCCCTGTCCGGCCGGCGTGGCGTGCACGAGCCCGCTGACCCAGCTCCCGAGCCCCGAAACCACGACGGTTTCACAGCTGATGTACGTCGGCATCCCGGCTTCGCCGTGGCACGTGTCCGAGCCGCTCCCGGCGTCCAGGACGTCGCTGCCGCCGCCGGCTCCGCCGCCGGTTCCCGCGAAGATGCCGTCGTTCCCGCCGCCCGCGAGCACGCAGTCGTCGCCCGCGTTGCTGGTGATGGTATCGGCGGCGTTGCTGCCCAGGATGAGGTCGTTCCCGCCCGTACCGCTGATCACGCCACTGCCCGTCACCAGCGACGTGAGGCTGAGCGCCGCGCACGCCGCCGGCTTGAAGTCGTCCACGACCGGGGTGTGGGTCTGCTCCCCGGCCGAGGACGGAGGAACCGCGTTCGAGTCGGCAGCGCCCGTGATGAACGATGCGCCGATCGTCATGATCAGCACCGCTACGGCGACCTGGGCGATGCGCGACAGCTTCATCCGGATTCGACGTTAGGTGCGACGCGGGTGCGCGTCTCTCCGTGAAGCCCCTCGTGCCGCGCGGAGACAGCCCGCAACGACATCTCAGGACGTTCCGCCAACTCGGGGGGCGCTCAGATGGTGTTGAGGGTTTCGCCCGATCTCCGGTTCTCGGGTTCGTTCGGATACTGAACCTGAGAACCGGTGTCCGCGGGCGTTGTCCACATCGTTCGAACACGAGCGGGACCCGGAGCAGGCACGGACCCGGAACGGCAGGAGCAACCGTGGCTCTCTTCAGCAGATTGCGCCGATGGCTCGTGCCCCTGGCAGTGGTGCTCGCCGCGTTCGCGGTGGGCGGCACCGTGATCACCGCCGCGAACACGGTGCCCGACAGCACCGCAGGTGAAGGTACGAACACCGTGTCCGGCTACACGATCTCGAGCATCGTGTACAACCTGAACGCCGCCGACCCACGCAACATCGACTCGATCACGTTCACCGCAACCGCCGACAACGGCAGCGTCGTCGCCGTGCTGCCCAACATCAAAGCGAACTTCGAAACGCTGCCCGGCCACTGGTACACGTGCACGCGCACGGGCGGCGTCGCGCCCGCGCACAACATCTCCTGCGACACCACCGTGGGCAGCCAGCTGACCGTGGCCAACACCACCGCGTTCGACATCGTCATCTCGGAGTAGCGATGACGGACCACGCACCTTCAGCGGGCACGTGAGCGCCGCGCGGCCCGCCGCGCTGGGGAGCGGACGCCGACGCATGCCGGCGTTCTCCGCGTTTCGCGCCGGGCTTGCCGTCGTCTTCGCGATCAGCATCTGGATCGCCTTCGCCCCGCAATCGGTCGGTGGCGCCTTCGACTACGCGTTCGTCAACGGCAACTCGATGTCACCGCTGTTGCACACCGGCGATGCCGTGCTGATCCGGCGCGCATCGGACTACGGCGTCGGCGACATCGTCGCGTCGCGAAACCCGGACCTCGGGATCGTGATGCACCGCATCGTCGCCGACGACGGCGAGCGCTTCACGCTCCGGGGCGACAACCGCACGAGCGCGGACAGCTACCACCCCACGCGATCAGACATCATCGGCAAGGAGTGGGGGATCATCCCGCACGCGGGATACGTGCTGCACGCCCTCCAGCGGCCGCGCGCACTCGTCGCGCTCCTCGGGGGGCTGGCGCTCCTGCTCGTCGCGGGGAGCGCGGTCCGGCGTCGGCGGAGCGGCGGCGCCGGCCCGGCCGCGCCGCGCTCGACGGGTGGCGGCAGACGCACGCGCCGGCGGCTCGCGGAGACGCTCACGATCCACGGGGCCACCGGCCAGGCCATCGTCGGCTCGCTCGTGGTGGTCCTGCTGGTGGGCGGGGCGCTCGCGGGTCTCGATGCGGTCCGCGGCGATCAGACGTCCGTGACGCACACGCTGGCGTTCTCCGAGGCCGGCCGCTTCACCTACGGCTCGACGGTGCCGGGTGGCGTCTACGACGGGAACCAGCTCGGGGCGCCACAGCCGGTCTTCCTCGACCTCGTGCGCAGTCTCCCGGTGACCTTCGACTACCAGCTTGCACCGATCACCCCGGGCGCCGCGCTCGCCGACGTCGCGGGCGCGACGCAGCTCAACGTGCAGATCCAGCATCCGAACGGGTGGAGCAAAACGATCCCCGTCCAGGGCACGGTGCTCTTCGCCGGGAACGCCGCACGCGCGCAGGGCGTCATCGACCTCGGCGAGATCCTGAACACGATCACGGCCGCGGAAACCCAGACAGGCGTGAAGTCGCTCTACTACACGATCCACATCGGGGCGACGGTGCATGCCGACGGAACGTTCGGCGGCGTCCCGTTCTCGCGCGACACGGATCAGGGGCTCGACTTCCGCCTCACCGAAAACCAGATGCAGTTCGACACGAAGGCGAGCGCACTCGAGTCGAACGCCAACATCACCGTCGGCCGGCCGGCGATCGTGCCGCGAACGATGCCGATCCCCCTGCTGGGCGTGGAGCTGCCGTTCTCGCGGCTGCCCGACATCGCCCTCGGGTCTGTCGTGGTCGCAGCACTTGGCTTCCTCGCGGTGGCGCTCGGCACGCGCGCGGTGTCGCGGCGGGGACCCGTCTCGCAGATCCGCGCGCGCTATGGCCACCTGCTGGTCGCCCTCGACGATGACGATCGCGGAGTCCCGGAAGCCACCGTGGGCGCCTCGTCGTTGACGCCGACGGCGCTGCCACGCAATCGCCGTCGCGCGCAACCCACGCGCCGCCGCGCGCGGCGAGCGCGAATGGCTCCCGCGGCGACGACGCTTTCGCCCCCCACAGCCGACCGCGCGCTGCCCGTGGCACCGCCCAGAGCGACGTCGCCGTCGCCATTCGTTCCGACTGCACTCCCACCCTCGGCCGCGGTCGCGCCGCCGCGCGCTCCGCAGCCCGTGGCAACACCCCCGCCGGCGCAGGGGGAGGGAGGGCTGATCCTCCCGGCCTCGCTGGTGCCGCCGCGGCCCCTCGACGCGCCAAGCGCGATCACCGTCGAAAGCTTCGACGACCTCGCGCGCGTCGCCGAACAGCGCGGCCTGCCCGTGCTCTGGTCCAGCCGTGACGGGGTGAACGAGTACTGGGTCCGCGCCGACGACATCACGTACCGGTTCGCCATCACGGCGACCGCGCCTCAGGAGCGGTCGGAAGGCGCCGAGGCGCCCCGCGTGTCGCGAATCGACCCGCGGTCGTGGACACGGCGCGCAAGCTAACCAGGTCGGGCGCGTCGTCCGCGCGGTGGCCGCTCTTCCGCCGAGGGATGCGGCGCCGCGGACGCTACGGCGCGGCCGTCTAGGCCGGCGGACGGCCCGACTCCGGCGCACGCACGACCCACGTCCGCGCCCACTTGTCGTGCCAGGTCTGCGTGTGGGGGTCCCACGACGCCCAGATGTAGCCGAGCCAGAAAAACGAGCTGATCTGGATCGCGGCGGCGCGCAGCAACGACCGCCAGATGCCCGGCGGACTGCCGTCCGCGGCGACGAGACGCAGTCCCATCGCGCGCTTGCCGGGCGTCTGGCCACGCATGTTGAAGTACCAGTAGTACACGGTCATCACCGCGTAGTACGCGAGCGCGAGCCGCTGCAATGCCGCATCGGACTGCACCGGGTCCTTCAGGTCGACGCCCGCGAAGATCACCATCGCCATGCCGATCGCGATCAGCGACAGGATGCCCTGGTCGATGAGGAATCCGCCGAGGCGGCGGCGGAAGGTCGCGATCTCGAGGCCGGCGGGGCCGGTGGCGACCTTGTGCGGCGTGAGGTTGAGCGGCTCCGGCCGCTGCGGCCGCGGGCGCAGCGAGCCGTCGCCGGTCCAGGTCGGGCCGGGCTGCCCCACCGGGGCGCGCCGGCCGGCCGGTCCGCGCGGCTGCTCGCCCGCGCTCACCACTACGCGTGGATCGCGATCGCGCCGTCGACGGTGATCGTCTCGCTCATCACGAAGGCCGCCTCGTCGGAGACGAGGTAGAGGAGCGCGCCCTGCAGGTCCGCCGGGGTGCCCAGGCGGCGCAGCGGGATGTAGCGCTCGAGCACCGCGTGCAGCTCCTCGTCGCGCTGCGGGCCGGCGACGTCGTCGAAGAACCCGAGCGCGAGCGCGTTCACGGTCACGCCGTGGCGCCCCCACTCGATGCCGGCGGACCGCACGAAGCCGAGCACGGCGCCCTGCGCGGCGCCGAAGGTCGCGCAGTTCGGCACGCCGCGGTCCTCGAGGATCGAGACCAGCGCGACGACGCGGCCCTTGCCGCGCTCGAGCATGCGCTTGCCGACGGCCTGCGTCGCGACGAAGACGCTCGTCGCGTCGCGGGACAGCTCGCGTTCCCACTCAGCGGCGCTGGTCTGCAGGATCGGCTTGATGTTCGCCTCGTGAACGCCGTTCACGAGGATGTCGATGGGCCCGACCGACGACTCCAGCTCGCCGACCGCGCGGTCGACGGCAGTCGCGTCGGTGAGATCGACGGTCTTCACCTCGCCCTTGCGGCCGAACGACCAGCACTCGTTGAGGATCGAGTTCGCCTGTACCTCCTCCGCCTGATCGGCGTGGAGGGTCGTGAGCGAGACGTCGGCGCCGGCGTCGGCCAGCGCGACCGCCAGCGCGCGCTGCAGCGGCCCGGTCGCGCCGGTGATGAGGGCGTGCTTGCCCGAGAGATCGAAGAAGGCCACGGTGCTCTACCCCTCCGCCACGGGCTCGAGGCCGGCGGGCGTGACGCCCGCGGCGATCGCGCCGCCGTCGATCAGGATCGTCTCACCCGACACGTAGTCGGACGCCGGCGCGGCGAGGAAGACGGCCAGGGGACCGATCTCCTTCATGCGGCCGACGCGCCCGCCGGGCTGCTTCTCGCCGAGCTGGTTCAGCATGTCCTCGTTGTCGGTGTGCGGAAAGAGGCCGGGGGCGATGCAGGTCGCGCGGATGTTGTCGCGCGCGTAGGTCATCGCGAGCGCCTTCGTCAGCTGGATCACGCCGCCCTTGGCGACCGAGTACATGAAGTTGTTGCGGCCGCCGCGGAAGCCCCAGCCCGAAGTGATGTTGATGATGCGGCCGCCGCCGTGCTCGAGCATGTGCGGGACGATGGCGCGGGCGCAGTAGAAGGCGCTGCTGAGGTTGCTGTCGATGCCGCTGTGCCAGTCCTCGTCGGTGAGCTCGGGCAGCGTCTTGCCGCGACCGGAGCCGCCGAGACCGGCGTTGTTGATGAGGACGGTGATGCGGCCCATCGCGGCGATGGCCTTCTCCACCATGTCGTTGGCGGCGGAGGAGTCGGTCACGTCCGTGCCGGGGCAGGCGAGGTAGCGCCGGCCCTGCGCGCGGATCATCGCGCCGGTCTCTTCGAGCGGCTCCGCGCGGCGCCCGGCGCCGACGACGTCGCAGCCCGCTTCCGCGAGCGCGAGCGCCATCTGCTGGCCGAGGCCGCTGCCGGCGCCGGTGATGATCGCGGCCTGGCCGCTGAGATCGAACTGGTCGAGGATCCCCATCGCTTCACCCGTTCCCGTCTGACGTGCGTTCGCGAATCCTAACGTTGCTCGCGAGCCGGGGCGAACGCCCGCGTCCAGCGGCGGCAGCATGCCGCCGATGCGGTCGGCGGCATGCTGCCGCCGCTGGACGCAAGCCACCGGGGCCGCCCGCTACTGGCGCGGACCCTCGGACCACTGCTCCCGCTGCCAGTCGCGGCGCTGGTCGAGGTTGGCGAACCGGCCGTCCCGCCAGGCGAGCGCCTGCTTCAGGCCCTCCTCGCGATTGCGGCGGCGCCAGTCCTCCATCGCCGGCGACGTGTGCATGCGCGCGTCGAGCTCGGCGGCGAGGCGCTGCATCGTGCGCGCGCCCTGCAGCTCGAGCGCGAGGTTCACCGCGCGCTTGTTCCCGGCGAGGAAGTCCGGGTCGATCATCGCCATGCGGTCGGCAAGCTCCTCGACCGTCTCCGTCAGCTGGTCGCCCGGGACGGCCTTCCACACGAGGCCGATGCGCTCGGCCTCGGCGCCCGAGACGAACTCGCCGGTCAGCAGCATGTACTTCGCCCACTGCGGGCCGACGTGGTAGGTCCACATGTGCGCGGGCGGTCCGCCCATCGCGCGCACCGGCGGGAAGCCGATGCGCGCGTCGTCGGCCGCGACCACGATGTCGCACAGGAACACGAGGTCGGTGCCGCCGGCGACGCAGTAGCCGTGCACCTGCCCGATGACCGGCTTGTGCATGTCGAAGATCGTCATGCGGTCGTGCTGCGCCGACTCCATCCGCCACACGTCGTCATCGAACGCGGTGCTGTTGCGGTAGACCTCGGGGTAGTCGTCGCGGGCATCGCTTTCGCCGGGGCGGCGGCGCTCCGGCGTGAGGTCGTAGCCGGCGCAGAACGCGCGGCCGGCGCCGCGCAGGATCACGCAGTGGACGCGCGTGTCCTGGTCGGCGTCGAGCAGCGCCTCGCGGAGCTCCTGCTGCAGGCGCCCCGAGAGCGCGTTCAGCTTCTCGGGGCGGTTGAGGGTGATGCGCGCGCGGCCGCGCTCCTTCTCGACGATCAGCGTCTCGTAGTCCATGGCGTCCCCCTCGCTCGTCGTGTGCGCGGGGATTATGCACCCGGCGGAACAGGTGCGCGGGCTCCCGGGGCGGCGCCAGCGCACCTCCCGCGTGCCGAGGGTGGCTTGCGTGGCCCCGGTGGGCGCCGCACGCGGCACACGCAAAGCCGCCCGCATGACGCGGGCGGTACGCCGTGTACCGCCGAGCCAGCCACGCCGACCGCGCCCCGCGCCGCGGCGCACCGCCCGCGTGACGCGCGCGGCTTGTGCGGCCCGAGTGGCGCCTCACGCGGCAAGTGCAGGGCGCCCGCATGACGCACCCGGGCGCGTTCGGCGCCCCCACGCTACAGGTGCTGCAGCAGGCCCCCGTCGACGGGGAAGATCTGGCCCGTCACGTAGCCGGTGCCGGTGCCCGCGAGATACACGGCCAGCGGCCCCACCTCCTCCGCCGTCCCGGGGCGCTTCATGATCGGGAAGCGCGTCGCACGCTGCGCCTGCTCGTCGCCGGGGGCCAGCCGGTCGCTCTGCCAGTCCATCCAGCCGAGCGCGATGCCGTTGACGGTGATCCCGTCGTCGGCGACCTCCTGCGCGACCGCGCGCACGAGGTTGTACGCCGCGCCCGTCGCCCCGGAGTAGGCCGACGTGTTGGGCAGGCCGCGCTCGCCGAGCACGCTCGTGACCACGATGATGCGGCCGCCTTCGTCGTTCTTCTGCAGCTCGGCGACCGCCTGGCGCACGACGAAGAAGTGCGCGCTGAAGTTCACCTTGAGCACGTTCGCCAGCTCGGTGTCGCTGATCTTCGTGATCGGCTTGGCGAGGAAGTGATCGGGCGCGCTCACCACGAGGTCGAGGCCGCCCATCTCCTTCGCGACCTGGCGCGTCGTGACCTGGACGTTCTTGCCGAGCGTCACGTCCATCACGTAGACGCCGGACTTTCGTCCCATCCCCTCGATCTGCTTCGCGACCTTGCGCGCGGCGGGCACGGCCTCGTTCGGCTCGAGCGTGCACAGCGCGACGTCGGCGCCGGCTTCCGCGAACGCGAGCGCGATCGCGGCGGCGGCGGGGTTCTCGACCCCGACGACCATCGCCCGCTTGCCCTCCAGGTTGAAGTGCGCGGCCTTCGGCATCGTGCGTCCCCCTACCACTCGTGCTGCGGCTCGAAGCCGACGGGCCCGAGGCCGCCGGCGAGCCCACCGCCGTCGATGACGAACTCGTTGCCGGTGATGTACTTCGAGGCGTCCGAGGCGAGGAACACCGCCAGCGGGCCGAGCTCCCACCACTCGCCGAGCCGCCGCACCGGGACGAACGACCCGCGCTGCTTGCGGAACGCGGCCTCTGCCTCGTCCTTCGGCGGGCGCTGCGAGACGAAGCCGGGGACGATCACGTTCGCGCGGATGCCCTGCGGCCAGAGCATCGTCGCCTCCGACTTCGTCAGCGAGAGCACGCCGCCCTTCGCCGTCGGGTAGGCGAAGCCCTTGTTGCCCCGCATCGCCGTCCCGGACGCGGTGTTCACGATCACGCCGCCGCTGCCCTGCTCGACGAACTGCTTCGCCGCGGCGCGGCCGGAGTAGAACGCCGACTTCAGGTTGACGGCGAGGACCTCTTCGAACGCCCAGTCCGGGTAGTCCCAGAACTCGGCGTTCGTGCCGCCGCCGATGCCGGCGTTCGCGAACATGCCGTCCAGCCGGCCGTAGGTCTCCACCGCCGCGGCGACGAGCGAGTTCACCTGGTCGGAGTCGGTGACGTCGGTGCGGACGGCCATCGCCTCGCCGCCGGCGTCCGTGATCTCCTTCACGGTCTCGTCGAGCTGCTCCTGCGTGCGGGCGGCGACGACGACGCGCGCGCCGGCCTCGGCCAGCGCCTTCGCCATTGCGCGACCCAGCCCGCGGCCGCCGCCGGTCACGATGATCGTCTTGCCGTCGAGTTTGAGCGTCTCCAGCATCGGGCGTTCTCCCGCGTTCGCGTGCGTGTCGAGGGGCGCGGGAATCCTACACGTGATCCGCCGCGCTCTGATCCTCCTCCGTCCGCGTCGGCTCGCGCCGGGCGCGGACTCCGTCGGCGCGCGGTCGTCGTGTGGGTAGCCGCTGAGCGCCTCCTCCTCCGTCCGCGTCGGCTCGCGCCGGGCGCGGACTCCGTCGGCGCGCGGTCGTCGTGTGGGTAGCCGCTGAGCGCCTCCTCCTCCGTCCGCGTCGGCTCGCGCCGGGCGCGGACTCCGTCGGCGCGCGGTCGTCGTGTGGGTAGCCGCTGAGCGCCTCCTCCTCCGTCCGCGTCGGCTCGCGCCGGGCGCGGACTCCGTCGGCGCGCGGTCGTCGTGTGGGTAGCCGCTGAGCGCCTCCTCCTCCGTCCGCGTCGGCTCGCGCCGGGCGCGGACTCCGTCGGCGCGCGGTCGTCGTGTGGGTAGCCGCTGAGCGCCTCCTCCTCCGTCCGCGTCGGCTCGCGCCGGGCGCGGACTCCGTCGGCGCGCGGTCGTCGTGTGGGTAGCCGCCGAGCGCCGCGCTCTGACCCTCCTCCGTCCGCGTGCCGCCGGCCGGCGGGGGGAAATGCCGCGGCGCGCAGGCCGCTCCGGCAGCGTCCCCGTACGATGGCCGCGTGGAAATCGCCGGTTGGGCAGAACAGCTCTTTCCCCGCATCGAGCCCGATCAGTGGGGCGAGTCGTGCTGGGTGGCGTGGCTGAAGTCGCGCACGCCGGAGCACAACCCGCCGATCTACTGGCTCGGCCGCGCCCTCGACGCGGTGGCGGAGGGCGGCGGCATCGAGACGCTCGCGACGCGGCTCGTGCACGCGCACGGCGAGGACGCGTGCGACGGCTGGTCGGAGCGCGACGAGCGACTGCAGGACGTCTTCACCGAGGCGTGTGCCTTCGCGTGGGCGGCCGCGCACCTCGGCCCGCCGCGGTTCGCGCCGCAGGCGGAGGCCGCCGACGCGCCGATGCTCGTCCACGTCGCCGCGCACGACGCCTACGTCGCGCCGCGCCGCCTGTGGCCCGTGCGCACGATGGACGAGCTGCTGCGCCAGGCAGCGCAGGAGTTCGCTCAGGCGGCGGCGCTGCTGCCGCCGGCGGCGGGGCGCATCGCGTACATCGACGTCTACCTGCACCCGCGCATGTACGCGCAGGAGGTCGGCTACCGCGCCGAGCTCACCGAGCCGCTGCGCGCGGCGGTGAAGCACTTCGCGGCCGAGCACCGGCTGGGCTGTGTCCTGACGCGCCCCTTCCAGTGGGGCAACGCGATCGAGGCGGAGTACTGACCCCGCGTCCCGTCCGGTCGACCCGCTAGACTCCGCGCGCAAACCGGCGGGCCGACGGCTCGCGGCTCGCCGCGTCGGCGGCATGGAGGAGGTCGGGCATGGCGGGGCGCTTCGACGGCAAGGTGGCGGTGATCACGGGTGCCGCGGGCGGCATCGGCCGCGCGGCGGCGGCGCGCTTCGCGTCCGAGGGCGCGCGCGTCGTGCTCGTCGACCTCGCGGGCACCGCGCTCGCCGAGAGCGCCGCCGCGGTCGAGCGCGCCGGCGGCGAGGCGCACACGATCGCGGCCGACGTCACGCAGGCGGCCGACGTGCGCCGCTACGTCGAGGACGCGACCGCGCGCTTCGGCGGCATCGACGTCTTCTTCAACAACGCCGGCATCCTCGGCCCGGTCACGACGCTCTTCGACTACCCGGAGGAGATGTTCGACCGCGTGCTGCAGGTGAACGTGAAGGGCGTCTGGCTGGGGCTGCGCGAGGTCGCGCAGGCGATGCGCGCGCGCGGCGGCGGCGCGATCGTGAACACGGCGTCGGTCGCGGGCCTGCAGGGGACGCCGACGCTGTTCGCCTACGGCGCGAGCAAGCACGCGGTGGTGGGGATGACGAAGTCGGCGGCGCTCGCGCTGGCGCCGTCGAAGATCCGCGTGAACGCCGTGTGCCCGGCGGTGATCGACACGCCGATGGGCGACGAGCTCGCGCGCGGGGCGAACCCGGACGATCCGGACGCGGCGAAGCGGAACATGGGGATGCTCGGGCCGATGGGGCGCATCGGGACGGCGGAGGAGGTGGCCGCGCTGGTCGCATTCCTCGCGAGCGACGACGCGTCGTTCATCACCGGCGGGATCTACACGGTCGACGGCGGCAGCCGGGCAAGGTAATCCGCCGCGCTCTCATCCTCCTCCGCCGGTGTCGGCTCGCGCCGGGCACCGGCTCCGTCGGCGCGCGGTCGTCGCGTGCGCGGCGCGCGCGGCGGGCCACGGGCCCCGCCGTGCAGGCCCGCGCGGCGAGCACGGGGCGGCGTGGCCCCGCGCTCGCCGCGGAAGTCCCCTCCTCAGTTCGCCGGGCCGCTCTGGAACGGCAGCGCCTCGCCGGTCTCGAGCAGCGTCTTCAGGCTGCTCAGGATCTCGTTCCAGCCGCCGCCGGCGCCCTCCGACTCGTGCTCGCCCGCGGACACGGAGCCCCACATCGGCGCCCCCGTGACGTCGTGCGTCACGGTGAGGCGGGTCACGCCACCGCGCACGGGCTCGATCTCCCAGGTCACGCGCGTGTACGCCTCGGCCGCCAGCTCCGGCGTCATCGTCATGCGCCACGTCTGGACGAGGCGCCGCGGCGGGTCGACCTCGAGCACCTCGCCGTCGCTGACGACGTCGGGGATGCCGGGCACGGCCTTCATGCCCTCGTTGGCGTGGGCGCGGAACGCACCGCCGGGCCGGAGGTCGTACTCGACGAGCGGGGCATAGCCGTACCGCACCGTCCACTCGGGCTTCGTGATCGCGTCCCAGATCGCCTCGGGCGTCGCCCGGATGTAGACCCGGTACACCTGCTCGGTCTTCGTCTCAGGCATGGTGGTCATCTCGCTCCAGTTCGTGCTTCAGGTCCGCGAGCGCCGACACCCGGCGCTCCGTGTACTTGTCGATCCAGCGGTCGTGGATCAGGCGGATCGGCACCGGGTTGAGGAAGTGAAGCTTCTCTCGCCCGGACCGGCGGGTGACGACGAGCCCCGCGTCTTCGAGCACCCGCAGGTGCTTCATCACGCCGAAGCGCGTCATCGCCACCTCGGACTCGAGCTCCGTGAGCGTGCGGCCGTCGCGCTCGAAGAGCCGGTCGAGGAGGAGCCGGCGCGTGGGGTCGGCGAGGGCGCGGAACACGCGGTCGTCGTCGTCCATGTCCGAGTTATATGTGACCTATCAGTCACATGTCAACGCCCTTCTCCGCCGCGGCGAGCGGAGCGGCGTCAGCCCCCTGCTCTCTCGTGATGCCGCGACGCGAGGGAGCAGCCGCCGCGCCGGAGGCGCGTGTCGCGTGTGCGTCGTCTCGTCACGAAGGTGGGCTCGCCGCCGCACGGAGGTCGCCCGGCCACCGGCGGGCCGCCACCGAGGCGGCGCGGCGTTATCCTGCGCCTCGACCGCACCGGAAAGGACACGACGTGCCGACCCTGAACGTGAACGGCGAGGCCTGCGAGGCAGCGCGCGGCGATCGCAACCTGCTCTCGTACCTCCGCTTCGACCTCGGGCTGACCGGCACGAAGTACGGCTGCGGCGAGGGGCTGTGCGGCGCCTGCACGGTGCTCGTCGACGGGCAGCCGATCCGCTCGTGCCTCACGACCGTCGGCGCCGTGGCCGGCGGCGACGTCACCACCATCGAGGGCCTCGCGCGTGACGGCGCGCTGCACCCGGTGCAGCGCGCGTTCGTCGAGGAGCAGGCGCTGCAGTGCGGGTACTGCATCCCCGGCTTCGTGATGACGTCGGTCGGGCTGCTGCAGCGCGAGCACGACCCATCGTCGGAGCAGATCCGCGAGGCGCTCTCGGAGCACATCTGCCGCTGCGGCACGTACCAGCGCATCCAGCGCGCGGTCGAGCGCGCGGCCGCGGCGGGCGCCGGCGCGAACGGCGGCGCGGCATGACCACCACCCCGCACATCCCCGCCACGGCCACCGCCGCGGACACGGCCGACGAGGGCCTGTCGGTCACCGGCGAGGTGACCGTGGGCTTCCCGGCGAGTCGCAGCGGCTACGGCCAGGCGACGTACGGCAACACCGAGCCCGAGCGCGAGACGGCGACGTGGCTGCGCGTCCACCCCGACGGCACCGCCACCGCCTTCGCCGGCAAGGTCGAGTACGGCCAGGGCATCCGCCACGGCCTCACCGTCGAGGTCGCCGACGAGCTGGCCCTGCCGCTCGAGCGCGTGACGACGATCCTCGGCGACACCGACGTCGTGCCGTGGGACATGGGCACGTTCGGCAGCCAGTCGACGGCGCGCGTCGGCCTGCAGCTGCGGCGCGCGGCGTCGACCGCCCGCGAGTACCTGAAGGCGCTGGCCGCCGACCGGCTCGACCTGCCGGTGAGCCAGCTCGCCTGCCGCGACGGCCGCGTCGTGTCGACGAACGACCCCTCGCGCGCGGTCGACTACGGCGAGCTCGTGCGGGGCCAGCGCCTCGCGATCCCGCTCGACCGCGAGACGCCGCTGAACGAGCGCGCGGAATTCACGGTGATGGGCGAGGTGACACAGCGCGTCGACGCGGTAATGCGCGTCACCGGGCAGGCCGTCTACTCGCAGGACGTGCAGGTGCCGGGGATGCTCTTCGCGACCGTCGTGCGGCGGCCCTCGTACCACGCCCAGCTGCGCGACGTGGACGCGACGGCCGCCGAGGCGATGCCCGGCGTCGCGCAGGTCGTGCGCGAGGGCAACCTGCTCGCGGTGCTCGCCGAGAGCGACGAGGCTGGCGAGCTCGCGGCGCGCGTGCTGCGCGCGGAGTGGGAGGAGCAGCCGGGCCAGCCGTCGCGCTGGGACATGCCGACGCTGCTCGTCGAGAGCGCCGCCGACGGCTACGCGACGCAGGAGGCGGGCGACCTCGACGCGGGCTTCCGCGAGGCGGTACACGTCCTCGAGTCGACCTACTTCATCCCCTACGTGACGAACGCGCCGATGGAGCCGCGCGCGGCGGTGGCCGCGTGGGAGGGCGCCCACCTCACCGTCTGGGCCGGCACGCAGCGCCCCTTCGGCGTGCGCGCCGACCTCGCGCAGGCGCTCGAGATCGACGAGTCGCGCATCCAGGTGATCGCGCCCGAGATCGGCGGCGGCTTCGGCGGCAAGAGCATCTACCCGATCGCGATCGAGGCGGCGCGGCTCGCGCGTGCGGCGGGGCGCCCGGTGCGCGTCGCGTACACGCGCCCCGAGGAGACGACGTGGGCGACCTTCCGCCCCTGCGCCCTGATCCAGATTAAGAGCGGCTTCCGCGCCGACGGCACGCTGACCGCGTGGGAGGCGAACGCGTACCACACCGGCGAGCGCGTGATGATCGGCCGGCGCGGCTCGGAGACGCCATACGACGTCGCGCACGTGCGCTCGATGGTCTATCGCTCGGACAGCCCGCTGCCGAGCGGCTCATATCGATCGCTGGGCGCGGCGGTGAACCACTTCGCGCGCGAGGTGCACATGGACGAGATCGCGGAGGCGGTCGGCGCGGACCCGCTGGAGCTGCGCCTGCGCAACCTCTCGCACCCGCGCTTCCGCCGCGTGCTGGAGCGCGCCGCCGCCGACATCGGCTGGGACGCCGATCCGGCGCAACAGCGCGCGCGCGGGCTCGGCATCGCGCTCGGGATCGACGTCGGCAGCTACGTCGCCACCGCGGTCGAGCTGCGGGTGCAGGGCAAGGAGGTGCGCGTCGACCGCGTCGCCGCCGCGCTCGACTGCGGCCTCGTCGTGAACCCCGAGGGCGTGCGCAACCAGGTCGAGGGCTCGGTGGTGATGGGCATGGGCACGGCGCTCTACGAGGCGATCGACTTCGAGGCGGGCCGCCTGCTGAACCCCGGCTTCACCCGCTACCGCGTGCCGCGGATCAACAACACGCCGCGCATCGACACGTCGCTGGTCGGCGACGACAGCGACCCGTCGACGGGCGCCGGCGAGCCGGGCATCGTCCCGATCGCCGCGGCGATCTCCAGCGGCGTGTTCGCGGCGACGGGCCAGCGGCACCGCGAGCTGCCGATCCAGCGGCACCTGTAGGCGGGTCCGTCCGCCGCACCCACAGCGGCGGCAGACATGCCGCCGACAGGTGTGCGGCAGCAGCAGCGCGGACTGGCGTCCGCGTGCTGTCGGCGGCGTATCCGCCGCCGCTGTGGTGCGGCGGACGGCCGCACCCGCGTCCGCAGGCCACGACGGGGCTCGGGGTTCGAGCCATCACCCCACGCCGCGCGCGGCGATGGCTCGGTGCACGGGAGCGCCGTGGCTCGCTTCGCGGGATTCGTCCGGAACGCCGGCGTGTTCCGCGCGCCGAAAACGTGAACCGGGGGCGGTCAGCGCGGGGCGACGAACGGCAGCGACACGACCTCCGCCGGCACGACGGCGCCGTCCACCTCCACCTCGACGCGCGCGACGCCGGGCGGGAGGTAGGCGAGCGCGATGCTGGTGGCGAGCTTCGCGGAGTAGGCGCCGGCGAGGCAGGCTCCGGCGTCGCGGCCGTCGACGCGGACGCGTGCGCCGCGCTTCGCGAGCGCGCGGCCCTCGAGGCGCAGGCCGGCGGCACGGCGGGACGGAGGGCCGGCGGCGCGCAGCGCCGCGGCGCCGGGGAAGGCGCGCGGCGCGCCGTCGCGCGCGTCGAGGTCGACCAGGTCGCCCATGCCGGCGGCCGCGGGGGTGGCCGGCGCCGGCGTCTCGTGCGGCGACTCGAGCACGCCGGCCTCGAGGCGCAGCGCGTCGTGCGCGGCGAGCCCGGCCGGCACGATGCCGGCCGCGGCGCAGCTCTCCCAGAAGTGCTCCCCGACCTCGCCCGATACGAGGAACCAGTAGCCGTCCTCGCCGATCTGCGACGTGCGCGCGACCAGCGCGCGGTAGCCGCCGAGCAGCAGCTCGTGCGCCTCGCCGCGCGGCACCGCGTGCGGCAGCGTCTGGCCCACGACCTGCTCGAGCAGCGCGGCCGCGTTCGGACCCTGCACCGAGAGCAGCACCGACTCCGGCAGGCGGTCGCGCACCACCACGTCCTCGCCGGCCGCGACCACAGCCGCCACGTCCTCGCGCAGCCGCACCTGCGCGCGCGGCCCCGTGACGACGAGCCAGCGGCCCGCGTCGAGGTGGCACAGGGTGGCGACGTCGAGGATGGCGCCGTCGTCGCGGCAGGCGACGGCGCGCGACACGCCGAGTGGCGCGACGCGAGCGGGGTCGGTCGCGAAGACGCGGCCGAGCACGTCGGCGGCCGCTTCGCCGGTCACGTAGAAGCGACCGAGGTGCGAGCGGTCGAAGATCGCGGCGGTCGTGCGCGCGGCGAGCTGCTCGTCGTAGAGGCCGCGGAACCACAGCGGCAGCGTCCAGCCGTAGACCGGCGCGGGGTGCCAGCCCTGGCGCAGGTGCAGCGACGCGAGCGGCAGCACGTTCGTGCGGTCGCGGGCCTGCAGCACGGGCAGCGTGTTCTGGGGCGGCACGTCGGAGCGGCCGACGCCGCCACCGTCGCCGGGCGTGCCGGGCTCGCGCGGCGCGGTCACGCGGGCGCCGCCCCCGGCTCCACCGCGTCGCCGAGCGGCGGCTCGTCGACCCAGCGGCGGTAGCCCTCGGGCGTGCGCGTCATGCGGCCCACCCCCGGATACGCGCCGTGGCAAAAGACGAGCAGCGAGTCGCGCTCGATCGCGTCCTCCATCAGTTGCCGCTTCGTCTCCAACGAGACGAGCGGCAGGATGTCGAGCCCCGACACCCACGCCGTGCGCTCGAGCTGCGTGCGGTGCTGCGCGAGGTCGCCGAGGTACACGGCGAGCTCCTGCCCGGAGCGGATGACGACGGTGCTGTGCCCCTCGGTATGGCCGCGTGCCGGGACGAAGTGCAGCTCGTCGGTGATGGCGTAGTCGCCGTCGACCAGCTCGACGTGCTCCTCGATCGGGTCGAGGTTCCGCTCGAGGTACGTGGCGCGCGTGCGCTCGTTCGGGTGTGTCGCGTCCTCCCACTCGCGCGCGTTGATGACGTAGGTCGCGTTCGGGAAGGTCGGCCGCAGGATGCCGTCCGCGTCGACGGTCGTGTTCCAGCCGCAGTGGTCGGCGTGGAGGTGCGTGTTCACGACGACGTCGACGTCCGCGGGCGCGACGCCGAGCGCGGCGAGCGACGTCATCAGGGTGCCGTCTTCGGCGGGCGAGGCGGCGTCGCGGTCGCCCGGCTTGCCGCCGACGCCCGTCTCGACCAGCACGGTCTTGCCGCGCGAGCGCAGCAGGATGCAGTTGAGGCCGAGCGGCATGCGGTAGCGATCGTCAAGGTCGCGTTGCACGCGCTCCCACATCACGCGCGGCACCACGCCGAAGATCGCGCCGGCGTCGTACCAGTACGTGCCGTCGTTGACGATGGCGAAGTCCACCGCGCCGACGCGGTAGCGGGCCCCGGACGGAATGCTCACGCGGACCTCCCCCGGCTCACGCCTCCCCGGCCTCCCCGTCGCGATCGCGGTAGTCCCACGACGCGATCTCGTCGGGGACGATGCGGAAGGCGACGGCGCCGGGGTTGTCGCGGTAGGACTCGGCGAACTCGACGCCGCGGCGCTCACCGTAGTAGGCGACGGCCATCGTGCGCACGAGGTCGTAAAGCGGGCGATCGCTCGGCTCGACGCGGCCGGTGAGGATGGCCGCGGCGTAGGGCGGCTCGCGGCGGTCGACGCACAGCGAGGCGACGGGGCGCCGCTCGAGGTTGCGCCACTTCAGGGTGCCGCGACCGGTGAAGACGTACGCCGCGCCGTCGGCCCAGTGGTACCAGACGGGCGCCTGGCGCGGGCGGCCGTCGTCGTCGACGGTCGCGATGGCGGCCACGAGCGGTTGCGCGAGGAACGCGTCGAGCTGCTCCGGCGTCATGGACATGCATCACCCCTCTCGCTGCGGGAACGCCGGCCAGTGTGCCACGGGAGCGCTGGGCGGACGACCGCCCGCGGCGAGGGCCGCCCGCGGCGAACGGCCACGCGTCAGCGGGCTGAGCCGCCGCGCGCGCCCCCAACCGCCCGCGCGAACCGGCCCCCTCCACCGCAGTTGACAAGACGCCATTATGACGTCATAGTGACGTCGTCAGGACAACATCAGCGCACCGAGAGGCGCGAGCGGAGCCCCAGATGTTCGACGTCGATCGCTTCCACAACAGCGTTCTGAAGCTCGGCCGGAACCGCGCCGGCCTCCCATCGCGCGATGAGAGCCGCCGTGACGTGGAGGCACGACACGCGCAGATCGCGGGCGCGTCGCGCTTTCGCGGGCGCCTGGCCTAGCCGTTCGAGCGGGACCGATCGCGCGGGCGGACGCCCGCCGGATCGGCGACGCGACAGTGAGGGGCGATCGGCGACGATCACCCGGGAGGAACCCCATGGAACCCAGCATCAATCGCTTCCACGAGCGCGTCCTGTACCGCGCTCGCCTCGTGCGCTGCGGCCAGCCGACCCGCGCGGAGTCGTGCCGCGACCTCGCGGCGGCGTGCCTGCCGCTGTACGAGGCGGAGCGCGGCGCTCGGCGCCTCGTCTAGTCCCGGCGCGGTGGCGGGGGCTGGCCGTGAGCCCGACCATGGATCGGTCGGGCTCACGGCTGCACAGCCCCGCCCGGCTCCGACCGAGAAAGGCGAACCGAGTGACATCGACGGCACACATCAACCGTGGCGCCGGCGGCCGCGACCCCGCGGGCCCCGCCATCCGCGTCGCGGACGTGCGCAAGCATTTCGGCGACGTCGAGGCGCTCGCCGGGGTCGACCTGGAGGTCGAGCACGGGAGCGTACTCGGGCTGCTCGGCCCGAACGGCGCCGGCAAGACCACGCTCGTGCGCATCCTCACCACGCTGCTACGTCCCGATGGCGGGAGCGCCACCGTCGCCGGGCTCGACGTCGTGCGCGACGCCGAGGCCCTGCGCTCGGTGATCGGCCTCGCCGGCCAGAGCGCCGCGATCGACGAGTACCTCACCGGCCGCGAGAACCTGGAGATGGTCGCGCGCCTCTACCACCTGCCGCGCGACGAGTCGCGGCGCCGCGCGAGCGAGCTGCTCGAGCGGTTCGACCTCGTCGATGCCGCCGACCGCATGGCGCGCAACTACTCCGGCGGGATGCGGCGACGGCTCGACCTCGCGGCCAGCCTGATCGCGCACCCGCCGGTGCTGTTCCTCGACGAGCCCACCTCCGGCCTCGACCCGCGCAGCCGTATCCAGATGTGGGAGGTGATCCGCGGGCTCGTCGACGAGGGCACGACCGTGCTGCTCACGACGCAGTACCTCGAGGAGGCGGACGAGCTTGCCGACCGCATCACCGTGATCGACCGCGGCCGCGTGATCGCCGAGGGCACGTCCGACGAGCTGAAGGCGCGCAGCGCGAGCGCCGTGCTCACGCTGCAGGTCGCCCAGCCGGAGCAGGTGCCCGCCGCGCGCGACGTGCTCGCTCGCCTCGGCGACGACGAGCCTCAGGTGAACGGCGACGACCGCCGCCTGTCGGTCGCGGTCGCCGGCGGCACGATGGTGCTTGCGCAGGCCGTGCGTGAGCTCGACGCCGCCGGCGTGGAGCTCACCGACATCGGCCTGCGCCACCCGACCCTCGACGACGTGTTCCTCGCGCTCACGGGTCACCGCGCCGAGGACCCCGGGGCCGCCGGCGTCGCGAGCGCCGGCGACGGCAACGCGGACAACGAGGCGCCGGCTGCGCGCGGCCGGCGACGCGGAAGGGGCGGGCGATGACGGCGCTGACCGGGACGATGTCGGCGGCGCCGATCCGCCCCTCGCGGGCGACGCGCATGCGGTGGGTCGTCACCGACTCGCTGACGATGGCCCGACGCAACCTGCTCCGCTACGTGCGCCTGCCGGAGCTGCTGTTCTTCTCGACGGTGCAGCCGGTGATGTTCGTCGTGCTCTTCAACTACGTCTTCGGCGGCGCCGTGAGCGGCGCGACCGGCAACTACACCGACTTCCTGCTGCCGGGCATCTTCGTGCAGACGGTGCTGTTCGGGTCGATGGCCACGGGCCTCGGGCTCGCCGAGGATCTCTCGGCCGGCATGATCGACCGCTACCGCTCGCTGCCGATGGCGCGCCCGGCGGTGGTGTCCGGTCGCATCATCGCGGACACGATCCGCAACGTGTTCGTCGTGCTGCTGATGATCGCGGTCGGGTATCTGATCGGGTTCCGCTTCCACGGCGGGCCGGTCGACGCGTTCTTCGTCGTCGTGATGGCCGTCCTCTTCGGCGTGCCGTTCTCCTGGATCTCCGCCGCCATCGGCGTGAGCGTGCGCGACGTCGAGACGGTGCAGACCGCCGGCTTCTTCTGGGTCTTCCCGTTCGTGTTCGTGTCGTCGGCGTTCGTCCCGGTGCAGACGATGCCCGCCTGGCTGCGCGCGATCGCGGAGGCGAACCCGGTGTCGCACACGGTGGACGCCGTACGCGCGCTCTCGCTGGGCACGCCCGTCGGCGACTCCGTGTGGCTGGCGCTGCTCTGGATCGCGGCGATCACGCTGGTCGCGGCGCCGATCGCGGTGAACCGCTACCGCAAGGTGTGAGGCCCCGCCCGCCCGCCCGCGCTGCCCTGCATCGACGGGCGGCGCGGCCGGAGCCGGCGGCAATGCACTCGCAACGTCCGGCGCATGTCTCTGCGCGGGAGTGCGAGCACGCATCGGGTAACGTGGTCGGAGGAGGTCCCATGGACATCCTTCGCGAGCTGCTCCACGAAATCCAGGACGACGACGTGCCCGGGCTCGCCGCGGAACTCGCGTACCGCTTCCTCTTCGCGCTGTTTCCCTTCTTCATCTTCCTCGCCGCGCTCGGCGGGTTCGCGGCGAGCTGGCTGCATGTGCAGAACCCGACGCAGGAGGTGATGAGCCGCGTCGCGACGTCGATCCCGCCGAGCGCCGCGGGCTTCCTGCGTTCGCAGCTCGAGAGCGTGCTGGGGTCGGCGCACCCGGGCCTGCTCTCGTTCGGCGCGATCGCGGCGCTGTGGGCGTCGTCGAGCGGGGTGAAGTCGACGATCAAGGCGATGAACCGCGCGTACGACGTCGACGAAGGACGGCCCTTCGTGCGCAAGCAGGCGCTGGGCATCGGCCTCACGTTGCTCGCCGGGGCGGCGTTCGTGGCCGGGTTCGCGCTGCTCGTCGTCGGGCAGTTTGCCGGCGACCACCTCGCGCGCTCGCTCGGGCTCGGCGGAGCGTGGGGGCTGGCGGTCGCCTATGCGCGGTTCCCGGTCACGCTCCTGGTGCTCTTCGTCGCGATGCTGTTCGTCTACCGCGTCGCGCCGAACGTGCGCATCCCGATGCGGCGGGTCGTCGTCGGTTCGCTGCTGTTCGTGGTCACGTGGGTGCTCGCGACGGCGGGGTTCGCGGTGTACGTGTCGCGCTTCGGCGCGTACCAGGCGACCTACGGCGCGGCCGGCACGATCATCGTGCTGATGATGTGGCTGTACATTACGTCGTTCATCATGCTCGTCGGCGCGGAGCTCAACGCCATCCTCCACGCGCACGCCGAGCCGCAGACGATCGGGCTGCCGAGCGGCGAGACGGCGGCCGACCGCGAGCGCCGGCTGCACCCCGTGACGCCGCCGGTGGAGACAGCGGGTCCGGGCGCCGAGCCGCCGTCGCGGTTCGAGCGGCCGGGGAGCGCGACGCCGTCGCCACGCGAGACGCCCCGCCGCAAGCCGGCCGCGGAGAGCGACTAGCCCGGCGACGCCGCGCCCACGCGCACGACACGGTCGCCCACCGTCACGCGCCCGCCCTCCACGATGCGCGCACGCAGGCCGCCGCACCCTGCGAGCGCCGCAAGCAGCCCCGGTCGCGCGTTGAGCTGCTCGATGTAGGCGCACGGATTGCACGGGCGCACGCCCTCGATCAGCGCATCGCCCAGCCGGAAGCGCGCGCCGACGAGCGCGCCCAGCGCGACGCCGCGCGTGACGACGTTGCGCCGCAGCGCCACCGGCGCGATGCCGAGCGCGTCGGCCACCTCGGCCTCCACGAGCGTGAGCTCCTGGTCCGGCCAGCGCGGGTCGCTCCAGTAGCCGCGGCACTCGGCGTACCGGTCGCCGGCGACGCCGACGCCGGCCACCAGGTCGACGGCCTCGCGCGACTCGGCCGGCGCGCCGGCCGCTGTCGCCACGACGAGCGCCACCACGCGTCCGCCCGCGGGTGCGGTCACGGGGCGGCCTCGTTTGCGAGCGCGTCGAGGGCCGCGCCGTCGACGCGATACGGCAGCCACTCGCGCATCCAGCGCATGCCGAGCCGCGCGTAGAAGGCGCGCGCCGGGTTCCAGTCGAGCACCGCGAGCTCGAGCCGCGCGCAGCCGCGGTCGCGCGCGAGGCGGGCCAGCGCCGCCATCAGCGCGCGGCCGGCGCCGGTGCCGCGCGCGGCCGCGTCGACGAAGAGGTCCTCCACGTACAGGCCGGGCCGCCCCTCCCACGTCGAGTAGTTGTGAAAGAACAGCGCGAAGCCGACCGGCGCGCCGCCCTGCTCCGCGATCAACACCTCCGCGCGCGGCGTCGCGCCGAAGAGGTCGCGCTCGAGGTCGGCGGGCGCCAGGCGCACGCTCTCCGGCGGCTCGCGCTCGAAGGCGGCGAGCCCGCGCACGAAGGCGATGATCGCGGGGATGTCGTCGCGCCTCGCAGGGCGCACGTGCGTGGCGAGCGCGCCGGTCTCGCTCACACCGCGCGCCAGCGGTAGCCGCCCTCGCTGCGTTCCACTCGGCCGAGCGTGAGGATCGGGAAGTGGCCGCCCGTGACCACCGCGCCGCGGTCGGCCGCCAGCGCCGCAACCTTCGCGCGCGACCGCTGCGACTCCGCAGGATCGAGATCGACACCGGGGATCCAGTCGTGGTGCTCGAGGTGCACAGGGTGGTGCGCGGCGTCCCCGAGGATCAGCAGGTGCGCGCCCTGCGACGACAGCAGCACCGAGGTGTGGCCGGGCGTATGGCCCGGCGTCGGAATCGTGCGCACGCCCGGCAGCAGGTCGACCTCGCCGTCGAAGGTCTGCACGCGACCGGCGTCGCGCGGCGGGACGATCGCGGCGCGCGCCTGCTGCGCGCGGTCCTCGCCGTCGCGCGCGGGGTCGAGCCAGTAGTCGAGCTCGGCGCCCGCGACGTGGATGGTCGCGCTGGGGAACGTCAGCTCGCGGCCGTCGTCGCCCGAGACGTCCCATCCGCAGTGGTCGAAGTGGAGGTGCGTGTGCACGACGTCGTCGACGTCCTCGCGGGCGACGCCCTGCTCGGCGAGGCGCTCGAGCAGCTCGCCGCCGCCGGGCACGCCCATCGTGCGCGCGACGCGCCCGAGGCCGGAGTCGACGAGCACGGTGCGCCCGCCGCCGCGCACGAGGAACGTCCCGAAGTTGAAGGGCAGGCGTTGCTCCGGGTTGGTCACGCCGATCGCGCGCATCCACTCGGCCTGGTCGACCCCGTGGAAGAAGCCGCCGAGCGCCCGCTCGGGCGCGCCGTCGGACAGCGCCGCCACGCGCAGGTCACCGACCTCGAACGTCTCGCTCAGCTTCCCCATCACCGGCTCCCTTCAGCGCGGCCGAGAATACTCCCACCGCGCCGGCGCACCGCACGCGCCAGCCCACGGGCGGCCCGGAGCCGGCCGCGCCGATTGGCCTTGCCGCCCGTTCGAGCCCGAACCTATGATTCCGCCATTCCCCACCCGGGCCCGGGCACACCCCTCCGCCGAGGGGGCCCCGTCGCCGCTCCCCTCGAAGTGGAGGGTCCCGCCATGCCAACGCCGACCGCGTTCTTCCAGGGCGAATTCGTACCGCTGGAGCAGGCCAAGATCAGCGTGATGACCCACGCCTTCAACTACGGGACCGCCGTCTTCGAGGGCATCCGCGGCAACTGGAACGAGGACGCCGAGGAGCTCTACCTCTTCAAGGTCCGCGAGCACATCCAGCGCCTGCGCAAGAGCGCGAAGATCCTGCGACTGTCGCTGAAGTACAGCGACGACGAGCTCGTCGACACCGTGCGCGAGCTCGCGGAGCGCAACGGCTACCGCGAGGACGTCTACATCCGGCCGATGGTCTACAAGTCGTCCGAGGTCGTGGGCGTGCGCATGCACAACCTCGACGACGACTTCCTGCTCTTCGTCACGCCGTTCGGTGCGTACCTCGACCCCGAGGCGGGCGCGCGGTGCGCGACATCGTCGTGGCGGCGCGTGGACGACAACTCGATCCCGGCGCGCGCGAAGGTGAACGGGGCGTACGTGAACAGCGCGCTCGCGAAAACCGAGGCGCAGCTCAACGGCTTCGACGAGGCGATCATGCTCAACCAGGACGGGCACGTGTCCGAGGGGTCCGGCGAGAACATCGTGATCATGCGGCACGGCCGGCTGGTCTCGCCGGCGCCGCAGGACAACATCCTCGAGGGCATCACGCTCGACACGGTGCTCGAGATCGCGCAGCGCGAGCTCGGCCTCGAGGTGGAGCGCCGCTCGATTGACCGCTCCGAGCTCTACATCGCCGACGAGATCTTCATGACCGGCACGGCGGCGCACGTGACGCCGGTGGTCGAGGTCGACCGCGTGCCGATCGGCGAGGGCCGGCCCGGCACGGTGAGCAAGCAGCTGCAGACGACGTACTTCCAGATGATCACGGGCCGCCTGCCGCAGTACGCGCAGTGGCTGATGCCGACCTACGGGAAGGCGCCGGTCGCGGCGCCGCGCTGAACTGTGCCGCGCTCTGATCCTCCTCCGGCCGCGTCGGCTGGCGCCGGGCACGGCCTCCGTCGGCGCGCGGTCGGCGCGAGCCAGAGTTAGCGGCCGGTGTATTACCAGCCGCCGCGCGCGCTCGGCCTGCTGGTCGGGTCCGTGCTCACGCTGTGGGCCACCGGCGTCGCCGTGCTCCTCTTCAACTACGGGCTCACGTCCGACATCCAGATCGCCGCGATCCTCGCGTACGCCGGCGCCATCGCGTCGCTGGGGCTCGCGCTGCTGTTCGGCTACTGGACCTACGCGCTGGCGACGCTCGCCTACGCGCTCGACCGCAACGGGCTCGTGATCACCTGGGGCGCGACGCGGCAGGTGATCCCCCTGCAGGCGATCGAGCGGCTCGTGCCGGGCACCGCGGTCGGCGTCCCGCATGTGCGCGGCGTGAGCTGGCTCGGCTACCACGTGGGCGGCGCGCACATCCAGCGCATCGGCGACGTGCTCTTTTACTCGACGCACCAGACCGCCGAGCAAGTCCTCTACGTGATGACGACCGAGCGCAACTACGCGATCTCGGTCGAGAACCCGGCCGACTTCGCGCGACACATCCAGATCCGGCTCGACCTCGGGCCGACGGCGGAGGTCACCCACCACGTCGAGCGCAGCGCGGCGTCGCTGCAATCGTTCTGGAACGACCGCGTGGCGCTGGCGCTGGCGGGCATCGCGCTGGCGGCCGGCGCGGCGATGTGGGCGGCCGTCGCGCTGCGCTGGGCGGGGCTGCCACAGACGCTCGAGGTGCACTTCCCGCCGACCCAGCAGCTGCCGCTCGTCGAGGTGGTCTCGCGCAGCGCGATCCTCGAGCTGCCGCGCGTGGCGACGCTGATGCTGGCGGTGAACCTCGTGCTCGGCGTGGCGGCGCACACCTGGGAGCGCGTCGCAAGCTACGTGCTGCTGGTCGCGGCCGCGCTCGTGCAGGTGGCGTTCATCGCGGCGCTGGAGATCGCGCTGCGCGGGGTCTAGTCGCGAAGCGCGGGCGGCGGCTCTGGTTGACGGCGTTCGTAGGCTATTGTTGAGCAACCAAGTCGGGTTGCTCTATTTCTGATGTCCGCGAAGCGAACGAACACGCCGGCGGCGGGGCGGTGCCGCGTCACGGCTGCGAATGGGGGAGCGCATGGTCGACAAGCTGGTGAGCACGGAGTGGGTCGCCGAGCACGCGAAGGATCCGAACGTCCGCCTCGTCGAGGTCGACGTCGACACCGAGGCCTACGGCCAGGGGCACGTCCAGGGCGCGGTCAGCTGGAACTGGACGACGCAGCTCCAGGACCAGCAGCGCCGCGACATCATCGCGAAGGGCGACCTCGAGACCCTGCTGGGCAAGTCGGGCATCGGCAACGACACGCACGTCGTGCTGTACGGCGACAACAACAACTGGTTCGCCGCGTACGCGCTGTGGCTGCTCGAGCTCTACGGCCACCAGAACGTGTCGCTGATGGACGGCGGTCGCGTGAAGTGGCTCGCCGAGAACCGCGCGACGACGGGCGACGTGCCGAGCCCGGCCGCGACGAAGTACACGGCGAAGGAGCCGAACCTGTCGTTGCGCGCGCGGCGCGACGAGGTCGTGAAGGCCGCGACCGAGGGCGGCAAGCAGCTCGTCGACGTGCGCAGCCCGGACGAGTTCACGGGCAAGATCCTCGCGCCTCCGGGACTGTCGGAGACGGCGCAGCGCGGCGGGCACGTGCCGGGTGCGAAGAACATCCCGTGGGCGCGCGCGGTGAACGAGGACGGCACGTTCAAGTCGCCGGACGAGCTGAAGCAGCTCTACAGCGGCGCCGGCGTCAACGCCGACGGCCCGGTGATCGCGTACTGCCGCATCGGAGAGCGCTCATCGCACACGTGGTTCGTGCTGAAGCACATCCTCGGGATGCCGGACGTGAAGAACTACGACGGCTCGTGGACCGAGTACGGCTCGATGATCGACGTGCCGATCGAGCGGTAGCGCTGCTACCGCTGCCGCTCCTTGGGTGAGCGGCCCACCGGCGAACGGACCGCGTGGCTGCCTCAGCCCGCTGACGCGGGGCCGTTCGCCGCGGGGGCGCTCGCCCGGATCGGGGGGCGCCGATACCATCGGGCGACATGGACGCCGAGGTCATCGTCGTCGGAGCCGGGCCGGCCGGGAGCACGGCGGCCCGCGAGATCGCGTCGCGGCCGTCGCTGCGCGGGCACGCGCGCGTGCTGCTGCTGGACCGCGCGACGTTCCCGCGCGACAAGCCCTGCGGCGGCGGCGTCACCATCCGCACCTCGCGACTGCTCCCGTTCCCGCTCGACCCCGTGGTGGAGTCGCTCGTCAGCAGCGCGCGCGTGCGGCTGCGCGACGGCGAGGACGTGCGCCTCGAGGCGGGCGTGCCGCTCACGTTCATGACGCAGCGACGGCGGCTCGACGCCTACCTCGTCGAGCGCGCGCAGGAGGCCGGCGTCGAGTTTCGCGATGGCCAGCTCGTGCGCGACGTGCGCCGGCTCGCCGACGGCTCGTACGCCGTCGACACCGCCGGCGGAACGCTGCGCGCCCGCGTCGTGATCGGCGCCGACGGCGCGAACGGCGTGGTCGCCGGCGCGCTCGGCTTCGCGCCGGCCGCCGACGCGGCGGTCGCACTCGAGGGGAATATCCCGTTCCCCGGCGGCATCCCCGCCGAGTTCCGGCGCACGGTCGTGCTGAACTTCGGCTACGTGCCGGGCGGCTACGGCTGGGTCTTCCCGAAGGGCGACCACGTGAACGTCGGCGTCGGCGGGTACCGGGGCGTCGCCGGCAAGCGGCTGCGCCCGGCGCTGCGGCGCGTGTGCGAGATTCTACGGGCTCGACGCGGGCCGGCTGGAGTCGCTGCGCGGCCACCACCTGCCGATGCGCCGCCGCGGCATGCTCGCGGCGCAGGGCGCCGCGGCCGTGGTCGGCGACGCCGCCGGGCTGGTCGACCCGCTCTCCGGCGAGGGCATCCACGCCGCGATCGTGTCGGGCATCGCGGTCGCCGCGCCGGTCGAGGCGCTGCTCGGCGAGCGCGCGACCTCGCTCGCGGCATACCACGACGCCGTCGAGACGCAGCTGGGCGACGATCTCGAGACCTCGTATGCGCTGTGGCAGATCTTCCAGGCGCGGCCCGAGCCGTTCGTGTGGTCGCTGCAGCACGTGGACCGCGTCTGGCGCCAGTGCTGCCGGCTCGTGCGCGGCGAGATCGACTACCACGACGTGCCGCGCACCTTCGGGCCGATCGGATCGCGCACGCTGCGGCCGGTCGCCGCGCTCGCCCGCCGGCTGACCGCCTCCCGTCACCCGGAGCGCTGACGTTGCCGCGGACCGCGCGGCCGGGGACGCCGCGCGCAGCCGCCGTCGCTGCCGCGCTCGCCGTGCTCGTCGCGGTCGCCGCCGGGTGCGCGGCCGCGCCGCGCACCGCCGCGCCCTCCGCCACCGCGACGCCCCAGCCCGTCTTCATCCCGCGCACGATTGGCGCGACACCGACGCCCACCGCCACGCCGCCGCGCAACCTCACGGACGGCGGCGTCATGGCGATCCTCCAGCAGGCCGTCTGCTGGTACGCCGACCCGGCGCTCGGCCCGAAGTGCACGCCGCCCGGTCCCGACGTCGTCGCCGCAATCGAGACCATGGCGCAGAGCGGCGATCAGCGGTTCATCGCGCCGCTCGTCGACATGCTGTCGCTCGACGTCGGCTGGTCGCGCTACTGCCGAGAGGCGCTGCTGCGCATCACCGGCCAGCAGCTCGCCGACGGCAACGCCTGGTACGCGTGGGTCGCACAGCACCAGCCGCCGCTGCCGCAGGGCTACGCGACGTGGAAGGGACACCTGCTCAGCCTCGTCGACCCGCGCTTCGCGCGGCTGATCGACGACCAGCTCGGGGGCGCCGTGCGGCCCGACGAGCTGATCTGGGGCCAGGTCGCCGTCGACGGCCTGCCGCCGCTCGTCGGGCCGCAGCGCGTGCACCGCTCGGAGGAGCGCTACCTGGCCGACGGCGACATCGTTTACGGGCTCTTCCTCAACGAGGACCGCGTGGCGTACCCGGAGCGCATCCTCGCCTGGCACGAGATCGTGAGCGACGTCGTGGGCGGCGCCGACGTGCTGATCGTGGATTGCGCTACCTGCGGCAGCGCCGCGGCGTTCCGTCGCACGGCCAGCGACGGCACGACGTACACGTTCGGCACGTCGGGGCTCGTCTATCGCTCGCGCCGGCTGCTCTTCGACGAGCAGACGCACAGCCTCTGGGATCCGCTGTCCGGCGCCGCGATCGCCGGGCCGGCGGCCGCCGCCGGCGTCCACCTGATCGCGCTGCCGCTGCTGCGCACGACGTGGGCAGACTGGTCGGCGCGCCACCCCGCCACCGAGGTGCTCGCGCTCGACACGGGCTTCGTGCGCGACTACAGCGCCGGCGCGGCGACGAAGGCCGTCGACGCGGCACCGGGACCGCTCTACCCGGCCGGCACGGTCGACAACCGGCTCGGCGCGAAGGACCGGGTGCTCGGCATCGTCGTGAACGGGGCGGCGCGCGCCTACCCGCTCGCGAAGATCCAGGCGGCCGGCTTCGTGCACGACCGCGTCGGGGGACAGGACGTGCTGCTGGTGTCACTCGGCGCCGGCACGGGCGTGTCGGTCTTCGACGAGAGCGACGTCACGTTCACTGGCGTCGAGGGCCCGCCGGACGCGCTCGAGGTCACGAGCGACGACGGCCTGCGCTGGTTCATGGACGAGCGGCGGCTGCTGAACGCGCGCAACGGCCGCGTGCGCAACGCCTTCGCGACGCGGACGGTGTTCTGGTTCGCCTGGTCGGCCGACTACCCCGACACGAGCGTGTGGGGCCAGTAGCAGGGGGCTGGCTCGGCGCGCGGTAGGATGCGTCGCATGACCGGCCTCTCCGACGACGCGGACCTGACGGTCCCGCCCGCCGTCGCCGCGGCGCACGCCGCCGCGCTGCGGCGCTTCGCGGCGCCGGGTGCGTTCCTCGACGGCGCGACGCGCCGCGCCCTCGTCGAGGCGACGCGCGCGGCCCGGGCGTGCCGTCTGTGTGCCTCGCGACGCGCGGCGCTCTCACCGGCCGCCGTCGCCGGCACGCACGAGCGCGCGGGGCACGACGGCGCGCTCGGCGCGCCGCTGGTCGAGCTCGCCCACCGCCTCACGACGGACCCCGGCCGCGTCACCACCGCCTGGTTCGACGCGCTCATCGCGGCCGGCCTCTCGCGCGAGGAGTACGTCGAGGCCACGGGGCTCGTCGGCGCAGCCACCGTCGTCGACACGCACGCGGTCGCGCTCGGCGGCGTCGTGCCGTCGCTCCCTGGGCCGGAGCCCGGCGAGCCGTCGGGCGAGGCGAACCCCGTCGTCGTCGACGCCGGGGCGCGCGTGCCGATCATGGACGCCGACCGGCCGCTCCCGCCGTGGGACCGACGGCCCGGGCCGGGCAAGGTCGCGAACATCGCGCGGGCGCTCGCGCTCGTGCCGTTCGCGCAGCACGAGTTCTGGGACGTCTTCACGCCGCACTACCGGCCGCTGCAGCTCGAGCCGGGCGACGCGATGGGCCGGCCGCAGATTGAGTTCGTCGCGTCGCGCACGTCGGCGCTCAACGCGTGCTTCTACTGAACGACCTACCACGCGGTGGCCCTCCGTGAGAGCGGCCAGACGGTCCACGAGGAGTACGCGCTTGACGAGGTGATGCAGGCGGCTTCGGTGGGCGCCGGCGTGGCGCACGGCGCATACCTCGCGCGACTGACCGACGCCGTCGTGCGCCGCGACCACGCAGCGGTGCGCGCGCTGCACGCCGACGGCATCTCGGAGCTCGGAGCGGCGGGCGTCGTGCGTGCAATCGGCGTCGCCGCCGGCTTCGACGGCATCAACCGCGTCGCCGACGCCATCGGCGTGCCGCTCGACGATTGCTTCGACGCGCTCGAGGCGTCGTTCTGGGACGCGACGGGCATCGGCGCGCTGCGCGCGGAGTAGCGAGTATCCGGCCGTTCGGACCCGGGGAGCCCGAAGCGGCGCTCGGTTGTAGGATTGCTCGGTCCCAAACGACACATGAGGAGGGATTCGGCCGTATGCCCGCACTCGGCTTCACTTCGAACGTCTTCCAGGTCGACACGCTGGACATGGGCGACGGCCGCGTGGAGCAGATCGTCCAGGGCGGGCGCCACCTCTTCCCGCTGCTGCCGAAGGCCTTCGCCGGCATCAAGCAGATCGGCGTCATCGGCTGGGGCTCGCAGGGCCCGGCGCAGGCGCAGAACCTGCGCGACTCGCTCGAGGGCACCGACATCACGGTCAAGGTCGGCCTGCGCGCCGGCTCCGGCTCGATGGACGAGGCCCGCGCGGCCGGCTTCACCGAGGACGACGGCACGCTCGGCGAGATGTTCGAGGTCGTGCGCGAGTCCGACCTCGTGCTGCTGCTGATCTGCCGACGCCGCGCAGGCGAGCCTCTACCAGCAGGTCTTCGAGCGCCTGAAGCCCGGCGCGACGCTCGGTCTGTCGCACGGCTTCCTGCTCGGGCACATGAAGAACGTCGGCGCGAACTTCCCGGCCAACGTCAACGTCGTCGGCGTCTGCCCGAAGGGCATGGGGCCGTCGGTGCGGCGCCTCTACCTGCAGGGCAAGGAGGTCAACGGCGCCGGCATCAACAGCAGCTTCGCGGTCGAGCAGGACATCGACGGCCGCGCGACCGACATCGCGCTGGGCTGGTCGGTGGCGATCGGCTCGCCGTACACGTTCCAGACGACGCTGGAGTCGCGAGTACCGCTCCGACATCTACGGCGAGCGCGGCATCCTGCTCGGCGCCGTGCACGGCGATCATCGAGAGCCTCTACCGCCGCTACATCGAGCGAGGGCATGAGCGCACGAGGACGCGTTCCTGCAACTCGGCCGAGGCGATCACCGGGCCGATCTCGCGGCTATCTCCAAGCAGGGCATCCTGGCGGTCTACGAGGCGCTCGGCGCGGACGGCAAGTGCCGAGTTCGAGCAGGCGTACGCGGCCTCCTACCCGGCGGCGCACGAGCTGCTGCGTCGAGATCTACGACGAGGTCTCGAGCGGCAACGAGATCCGCAGCGTGATCCTGGCCGGCGAGCGGCTGAAGACGCTGCCCGATGGGCAAGATCGACGGCACCGAGACGTGGCGCACGGGCGCGAAGGTGCGGGCGAAGCGCGTCGAGGACGAGATCCCGCTCAACCCGTTCACGGCCGGCGTCTACATCGCGACGATGATGGCGCAGATCGACGTGCTGCTGGCGCACGGCCACCCGGAGTCCGAGGTGGCGAACGAGAGCGTGATCGAGGCGGTCGACTCGCTGAACCCGTACATGCACGCGCGCGGCGTGTCGTACATGGTCGACAACTGCTCGACGACGGCGCGCCTCGGCTGCGCGCAAGTGGGCGCCGCGCTTCGACTACGTGCTCACCGAGCAGTCGTACGTGCAGGCTGGACGACGGCGAGGCCGCGGACGCGTCGCTGATCGACGCGTTCAAGTCGCACCCGATCCACGGCATCCTCGCGGAGTGCGCGCGGCTGCGGCCGTCGGTCGACATCTTCGTCGAGTAGGGGCCGGCACTCGCTTCGAGCGGCGCCTGGTGAAGGCGCTGAGGCGCGGGGCACCCTCGGCCAAGCGGACGCTTGCTTCGAGCGGCGCCTGGTGAAGGCGCTGAGACGCGGGGCGTCCTCGGCCGAGCGGACGCTTGCTTCGAGCGGCGCCTGGTGAAGGCGCTGAGGCGCGGGGCGTCCTTCCCCGAGAGGCTCGGCGCCGGCGCGCGGCATCCTCGGCCGAGAGGCTCAGCGCCTTGAGGCGCCGCTCGAAGCGGGCGATCTCGGCGGTCCGCCTCACCGCCCCCGTGCGGGTTTCCCCGATTTGACGCCGGCTCCGTGCGGCCCCAATACTGGTTGCCTATGACGCGCACGCACATCCTCACCGGCGCGACCTCGCAGACCGCGATCCTCCGCGGCCTCGACCTCCTCGTACTCGTACTTACCTAGGCGGTCCTTCCCGCCGTCGCGGAAGGATCGCCTGCCAGCCCGCGTGCCGGGCTGTTTCCATGTCTCGACACCGGTAGCATCGCCCGCCTCCCACCGGCAGGGCACGCAGACAGAAGTACGGACGGCCACATGACCAGGATGAGCGGGGCGGACATCGTCCTCGAGAGCCTGAAGCGGCTCGAAGCGACCACGATCTTCGGCTACCCCGGCGGCGTCGTGCTGCCGCTGTACGACCGCCTGCCGGCGCACCCCGAGATTCGTCACATCCTCGTGCGCCACGAGCAGGGCGGCGGCCACGCGGCCGACGGCTTCGCGCGCGCGTCGGGCAAGCTCGGCGTCGCGCTGGCGACCTCCGGCCCGGGCGCGACGAACCTGGTGACGCCGATCACGACCGCGATGATGGACAGCGTCCCGACGCTGTTCATCACCGGCAACGTCGCCCGCAACCTGCTGGGGAAGGACGGCTTCCAGGAGGCCGACATCACCGGCATCACGACGCCGATCGTGAAGCACAACTACCTGGTGATGCGCGCGCAGGACCTCGCGTACACGTTCGCCGAGGCCGCGCACATCGCCACCACGGGCCGTCCCGGCCCGGTGCACATCGACATCCCGAAGGACGTCTTCACGGAGGAGGCGGAGTTCGAGTGGCCGGCCGAGGTCGTGATCCGCGGCTACCGCCCGGTCACGCGCGGCAACCCGGCGCAGGTGAAGCGCGCCGCCGCGCTGATCGACGCCGCCGAGCGGCCCGTCGTCTTCGCCGGCCACGGCGTCATCCTCGGCCGGGCGGATGCCGAGTTGCGCGCCTTCACGGAGAAGGCCGGCATCCCGGTGCTGCACACGCTGCTCGGGCTCGGCGGCATGCCGCACGACCACGTCCTGAACTACGGGATGATGGGCATGCACGGCTCGTACTGGGCGAACCAGGCCGCGTCGAACGCCGACGTCATCGTCGCGGTCGGCATGCGCATGGACGACCGCGCACTCGGCCGCTTCGCCGACATGAACCCGACGGCGAAGGTCGTGCACATCGACATCGACCCGGCCGAGCACAACAAGAACATCGTCGCGACGGTTCCGGTCGTCGGCGACGCGAAGGAGGTGCTCGGCCAGCTCACCGAGGCGGTCGAGCAGCGCTCGCACGTCGAGTGGGTCCGCTGGATCGACCAGGTGCGCGCCGAGCACGGCCAGTCGATGGCAATCCCGACCAGGGACACGCTGACGACGCAGTACGTCGTCGACCGCATCGCGGACTCGATCGGCACCGAGGGCGTCGTCGTGACCGGCGTCGGCCAGCACCAGATGTGGGCCGCGCAGTTCATGCGCATCTCGCGCCCGTACCAGCTGATCACGTCGGGCGGGCTCGGGACGATGGGGTTCGAGGTGCCGGCGGCGCTGGGCGCGCAGATTGCCTGCCCGGACCGCGTGTGCTGGACGATCTGCGGCGACGGCGGCTTCCAGATGACGTTCCAGGAGATCGCCACGATGGTGGACGAGCACGTCCCCGTGAAGATGGCGATCATGAACAACGGCTACCTGGGCATGGTCCGTCAGTGGCAGGAGCTCATCTACCAGAACAACTACGTCTCGGTCGCGATGTCGCAGCCCGACTTCGTGAAGCTCGCGGAGGCGTACGGCATCAAGGGCATCCTCGTCACGGACCGGTCGCAGGTGAGCGACGCGATCGCCGAAGCGAACGCGCACGACGGCCCGGTGCTGCTCGACTTCCGCGTGGAGGCCGAGGGCAACGTGTGGCCGATGGTGCCGGCGGGTGCGGCCCTGTCCGAGACGGTGGAGAGCGCCGACGAGATCGCGCGGCTGCTCGGCCGGCCGGCGCCGGCGAAGCCGGAGGTGGCGCGATGATCCGCACGGCGATCGACCACAGCGGCGGCAGATATGCCGCCGACCGGGTCGGCGGCATATCTGCCGCCGCTGAGGGATGCGCGCGAGCGGCCCGTGGCGACGAGGTGTCCCGATGAAGCACACCGTGGTCGCGCTCGTCGAAGACAGACCCGGCGTGCTGAACCGCGTCGCGTCGCTGTTCCGGCGACGCGGGTTCAACATCGACTCGCTCGCCGTCGGCGGGACGGACGAGCGCGGGATCTCGCGCATGACGATCGTCCTCGACGGCGCGGACGGGATCGTCGAGCAGGTCGAGAAGCAGCTCTACAAGCTGATCGACGTCGTGAAGGTCTCGGACCTCACGAAGGAAGAGGCCGTCGCCCGCGAGCTCGCGCTGATCAAGGTGCGCTGCACGCCGGAGCAGCGGCGCGAGGTGCTCGACCTCGTCGACGTCTTCCGCGCGTCGGTCGTGGACGTGACGCCGAACAGCCTGATCATCCAGGTCGTCGCGACGGGCGATACGCTCGAGGCGCTGCTGGACAACCTGCGGCCGTACGGCATCCGCGAGATGGTGCGGACGGGCCGCGTGGCGATGGTCCGCGGCAATCGCGCCACCGCGGTGCACGAGAAGGAATCCGAGACGGCGCAGCGCTTCCACGCCGAGGGCGGACGTCGCCCCGACGAGGAAGCCCTCCCGTTCGTGAGCAAGTAGGAAGAGCGCAGTCGTGAGCCGGTCGTGGTCCCGGGCAGGCGCAGCAGCGGTAGCCGTACGCACGTACGGTGGCGGCTGCGCGCCCACGGGCGCGCGCGAAGGGGCGGGAACGTCCCTTCTGCGTATGCGGCGCCGGGGACGCCTGGTGCTTCCCCGGCCCTCCGTCCTCCCGTCGTAGGGAGGAACGGGAGGGCCCCGCCCCACCGCAGGCAACGACACCGACCAGCACCCGAGGAACGACACCATGAGCGACACCGAGAAGGTCTACATCTTCGACACCACGCTGCGCGACGGCGAGCAGTCGGCGGGCATCGGCTTCACGATCGACGACAAGGTCGAGATCGCGACCCAGCTGGCGAAGCTGAACGTCGACATCATCGAGGGCGGCTTCGCGGCCTCGTCGCCGGGCGACCTCGAGGCGGTGCGGGCGATCGCGCGCGCGGTGAAGGGGCCCGTGATCACGAGCCTCGCGCGCGCGCACCTCGGCGACATCGACGCCGCGTGGGAGGCCGTGCGCGACTCCGAGAGCCCGCGCATCCACGTCTTCCTGTCGTCCTCGGACATCCACGTCGCGCACCAGCTGCGCAAGAACCGCGAGGACATCATGGAGATGTCGCGCGCGGCCGTGGCGCACGCGAAGAAGTACCTCTCGGACGTCGAGTTCTCGCCGATGGACGCGACGCGCTCCGACACGCAGTTCGTCTACGAGCTGCTGGCGGCGGCGATCGAAGAGGGCGCGACGACGATCAACATCCCCGACACCGTCGGCTACGCCATCCCGGCGGAGTTCGAGGCGTTCGTGCGCGGCATCCGCGAGCACGTTCCGGGCATGGACCGCGTGCGCATCTCGGTGCACTGCCACAACGACCTGGGCATGGCGACGGCGAACGCACTGGCCGGCGTGCTCGGCGGCGCGCGCCAGGTCGAGGGCGCGATCAACGGCATCGGCGAGCGCGCCGGCAACACCTCCATCGAGGAGGTGATCATGGCGATCAAGACGCGCCCCGACTTCATGCACGTGCACACCGACGTGAACACGCGCGAGCTGTATCAGGCGAGCCGGCTGGTCGAGCGGCTGTCGGGCATGACGCTGCAGCCGCACAAGGCGATCGTCGGGCGCAACGCGTTCCGCCACTCGTCGGGCATCCACCAGGACGGCGTCCTGAAGATGCGCGAGACCTACGAGATCATGAACCCGGCGGACATCGGCATCCCGGCCGGCGGCAACATCGTGCTGACGAAGGTGTCGGGCAGCCACGGCGTGCGCGCGCGGCTGGCCGAGCTCGGCGTCGACCCGAGCGAGACCGAGTTCCGCCGCATCTTCGACGCCTTCAAGGACGTCGCCGACGTGAAGGACGAGGTCGACGACCGCGACCTGATGGCGATCGTCTCGGAGCAGACGCAGTTCAAGGTCGAGGAGGCGTGGACGCTCGCCCTCGTGCAGGTGTCGACGAGCGACCACGGCACGCCGACCGCGACCGTGCGCCTGATCGGCCCCGACGGCGAGCCGTACGAGGACGCGGCGATCGGCACCGGGCCGGTCGACGCGATCTACCGCGCGATCAACCGCGTGACGCAGGTGAGCAACGAGCTCACGGAGTTCGCGGTGAAGTCGGTGACCGAGGGCATCGACGCGCAGGGCGAGGTGACGATCCGCATCGAGGCCGGCGACCAGTCGTACCAGGGCCGCGCATCGGACACGGACATCCTCGTGGCGAGCGCGCGCGCCTACCTGCACGCGGTGAACCGCTCGCTGTCGAAGCCGCAGCCGACCGTGAGCACCGCGCCGGCGGTGCCGACGGCGTAGGAGTTCCCGGCACGAGTGCCGGGAGGCGCGTTGCGCGTCCGCCCGGCGCGCGGCAGGCTTCAGGCCTGCCGTGGACGTGAGTACCTATTGCAGACGGCGGGCCCGAAGCCTGCCGCGCGCCCCGGAGGGCCAATGCCGCGCACGATCATCGAGAAGATCTGGGACGAGCACGTCGTCCGCCACGAGCCGGGCGAGCCCGACCTGCTCTACATCGACCTGCACCTGGTGCACGAAGTCACGAGCCCGCAGGCGTTCGAGAGCCTGCGCCTGAACGCCCGCACGGTGCGCCGGCCCGACCTCACGCTCGCGACGGTCGACCACAACGTGCCGACCACCGACCGCTCGCTCCCGAACCCCGACCCGCTCTCGGCGCAGCAGATCGAGACGCTGCGCGAGAACTGCACGGAGTTCGGCGTCCCGCTGTGGGACATCTTCGACCTGCGCCAGGGCATCGTGCACATCATCAGCCCCGAGCACGGGCTCACCCAGCCCGGCATGACCATCGTCTGCGGCGACTCGCACACGTCGACCCACGGCGCGATGGGCGCGCTCGCGTTCGGCATCGGCACGTCCGAGGTCGAGCACGTGCTGGCGACGCAGACGCTGCCGCAGATGCGCCCGCTGACGATGTCGGTCGAGGTCACGGGCGCGCTGCACGATCACGTCACCGCGAAGGACGTCGCGCTCGCGATCATCAACCGCATCGGCGTCGACGGCGGCATCGGCCACGTGATCGAGTACCGCGGCGAGGTCTTCCGCAACCTCTCGATGGAGGGGCGGATGACGGTGTGCAACATGACGATCGAGGGCGGCGCACGCGCCGGCCTCGTCGCGCCGGACGAGACGACGTTCGCCTACCTCAAGGGTCGCGACTTCGCGCCGCAGGGCGCGGACTGGGACGCGGCGGTCGAGCGCTGGCGCGCCCTCGCGACCGACGAGGGCGCGGTCTTCGACACGAACATCACGCTGCGCGGCGAGGACATCGAGCCGTTCGTCACCTGGGGCACGACGCCCGCGCAGAGCGTCACGATCAGCGGCGCCGTGCCGCGGCCCGAGGAGGCGCGGTCGGCGTCGGCGCGCGAGACGGCCGAGCGCTCGCTCAAGTACATGGACCTGCGCGCCGGCACGCGCATCGAGGACATCGCGATCGACCGTGTGTTCATCGGCTCGTGCACGAACGGCCGCATCGAGGACCTGCGCGCGGCCGCGGCGGTGGCGAAAGGCCAGCACGTCGCGGCGAGCGTGAAGGCGATGGTCGTGCCGGGATCGGGCCTGGTGAAGCAGCAGGCGGAGGAGGAGGGCCTCGACCAGGTCTTCCTCGACGCGGGCTTCGAGTGGCGCGAGCCCGGGTGCTCGATGTGCCTGGGCATGAACCCCGACATCCTGCTGCCCGGCGAGCGCTGCGCGAGCACGAGCAACCGCAACTTCGAGGGCCGGCAGGGCGCGGGCGGCCGCACCCACCTGGTCTCGCCGGCGATGGCCGCCGGCGCCGCGATCGCCGGCCACTTCGTCGACGTGCGGAAGCTGTAGGAGCGCACTCATGCACAAGGTCACGACCGTCACCGGCAACGCGATCCCGCTGAACCGGGCCGACGTCGACACCGACCAGATCATCCCGAAGCAGTTCCTCAAGCGCATCGAGCGCTCCGGCTTCGGGGAGTTCGCGTTCTTCGACTGGAAGAAGGACCCGTCGTTCGTGACGAACGACGAGCGCTTCACGGGCGCGCCAGATCCTGCTCGCGCAGCAGAACTTCGGCTGCGGCTCGAGCCGCGAGCACGCGGTGTGGGCGATCGAGGACATGGGCGTGCAGGCGATCATCGCGCCGTCGTTCGGCGACATCTTCCGCACCAACTGCTCGAAGGTCGGGCTGGTGACGGTCGCGCTGCCGCAGGAGGACATCGACTTCCTGATGTCGCGCGCGGAGGAGCTGCCGTCGGCGCAGATCGTCGTAGACGTGGCGAAGCAGACCGTGACGGTGCCGGGCACCGGCTGGGAGCGGCACTTCGACATCGACCCGTTCGTGCAGCACCGGCTGCTGAACGGGCTCGACGACGTCGGCCTCACGCTGCAGCACACCGACGCGATCGATGAGTTCGAGGCCAAGCGCGACCCGCTCAAGCCGTCGACCGAGAAGGCGTTCGCGACCACCGCGAAGTTCGGCTAGCCGCGGGGTCGCGCATCCCGTCCGGTCGTTCGATCAGCCGCCGCTCGGATGAGCGGCGGCTTCGTTTTCGCCGCCGCCAACCGGGCAGGAATCGAGAAGCGCCGGCCGTCGCGCCGGACGTATCGTGGCACGCAAAGCGGCGGCAGAGACGCCGCCGACAGCGACGCGGCGACAGCCGCGGACTACATCCGCGTTCTGTCGGCGGCATGTCTGCCGCCGCTGCGGTGGGCCGCCAGCGCACAACTCGACGGAGACGATGAGCATGGCCCCGAAGACGCCGGCGCAGACGAAGACGAAGGCGCAGCCGCAGTCGCCGGCTCATCACGTCGCCGACAGCCATGATCTGATCCGCGTGCACGGCGCGCGCGAAAACAACCTCAAGAACGTGAGCGTCGAGCTGCCGAAGCGCCGCCTGACCGTGTTCACCGGCGTCTCCGGGTCGGGCAAGAGCTCGCTCGTCTTCAACACGATTGCCGCCGAGTCGCAGCGCATGATCAACGAGACTTACAGCGCCTTCGTGCAGGGCTTCATGCCCACGCTGGCGCGGCCCGACGTCGACGTGCTCGACGGCCTCACCACCGCGATCATCGTCGACCAGGAGCGGATGGGCGCGAACGTGCGTTCCACCGTCGGCACCGCCACCGACGCCAACGCGATGCTGCGCATCCTGTTCAGCCGGCTCGGCAAGCCACACGTCGGCCCGCCGAGCGCGTTCGCGTTCAACGTCCCCTCCGTGCGGGCCAGCGGCGCGATCACGGTCGAGCGCGGTCGCAGCAAGGCCGAGAAGGTGACGTTCAGCCGCACCGGCGGCATGTGCCCGCGCTGCGAGGGCATGGGGTCGGTGAGCGACATCGACCTCGCTCAGCTCTACGACGAGACGAAGTCCCTCGCCGAGGGCGCGCTGACCGTCCCGGGCTACACGGCCGGCGGGTGGAACTACCGGCTCTACGCGTCGTCGGGCTTCGTCGACCCGGACAAGCCGATCGCGAAGTACACGAAGAAAGAGCGCGAGGACTTCCTCTACCGCGAGCCGACGCGGATGAAGATCGAAGGCATCAACATGACCTACGAGGGGTTGGTGCTGCGGATCCAGAAGTCGATGCTCTCGAAGGACGTGGAGTCGATGCAGCCGCACATCCGCGCCTTCGTGGAGCGGGCGGTGACGTTCACGACCTGCCCCGAGTGCGACGGCACGCGGCTCAGCGCAGGCGCGCGGGCCTCGAAGATCGCGGGCATCAGCATCGCCGACGCCTGCGCGATGCAGATCAGCGACCTCGCGGAGTGGGTGCGCGCGCTCGACGCGCCGTCGGTGGCGCCGCTGCTGGGGGCGCTCGGCGAAACGCTCGACTCGTTCGTCGAGATCGGGCTGGGCTACCTCTCGCTCGACCGCCCGACCGGCACGCTGTCCGGCGGCGAGTCGCAGCGCACGAAGATGATCCGCCACCTCGGCTCGTCGCTCACGGACGTCACCTATGTCTTCGACGAGCCCACCATCGGCATGCACCCGCACGACATCCAGCGCATGAACGCGCTGCTGCTGCGGCTGCGCGACAAGGGCAACACGGTGCTCGTCGTCGAGCACAAGCCGGGGGCGATCGCGATCGCCGACCACGTCGTGGACCTCGGCCCCGGCGCCGGCACGGCCGGCGGCGAGGTGGTCTTCGAGGGCACCGTCGAGGGGCTGCGCGCCAGCGGCACGCTGACCGGGCGGCACTTCGACGACCGCGCCGCGCTGAAGCCGTCGGTGCGCAGCGCGGCGGGCGCGCTCGCGGTGCGCGGCGCGCACACGCACAACCTGCAGAACGTCGACGTCGACATCCCGCTCGGCGTGCTGGTCGTGGTGACCGGCGTCGCCGGGTCCGGCAAGAGCTCGCTGATCGCCGGTTCGGTGTCGGGCCGGGAGGGCGTGGTGACGGTCGACCAGGGCGCGATCCGCGGCTCGCGGCGCAGCAACCCCGCGACCTACACGGGGCTGCTCGACCCGATCCGCACCGCGTTCGCGAAGGCCAACGGCGTGAAGCCGGCGCTGTTCAGCGCCAACTCCGAGGGCGCCTGTCCGAACTGCAACGGCGCCGGCGTGATCTACACCGAGCTGGGGTTCATGGAGGGCGTCTCGTCCCCCTGCGAGGAGTGCGAGGGGAAGCGCTACCAGCCTGCGGTGCTGCAGTACCACCTCGGCGGGCGCGACATCAGCGAGGTGCTCGCGATGTCGGTGGACGAGGCCGCGGCGTTCTTCGGCGACGGCGACGCGCGCACGCCCGCCGCGCACGCGATCCTCGCGCGGCTCGCCGACGTCGGCCTGGGCTACCTGACGCTCGGCCAGCCGCTCCCGACGCTGTCGGGCGGCGAGCGGCAGCGGCTGAAGTTGGCGACGCACATGGGCGAGAAGGGCCGCGTCTACGTGCTCGACGAGCCGACCGCCGGGCTGCACCTCGCCGACGTCGCCCACCTGCTCGGGCTGCTCGACCGGCTGGTCGACGCCGGCAAGTCGGTGATCGTGATCGAGCACCACCAGGCGGTGATGGCGCACGCCGACTGGATCATCGACCTCGGCCCCGGCGCCGGGCACGACGGGGGGCGGGTGGTCTTCGAGGGCACGCCCGCGGACCTGGTCGCCGGCCGCTCGACGCTGACCGGCGAGCACCTCGCCGCGTACGTGGGAGCCTGACCGAGCGCCGACTGCCCGGGCGCTGGCCGCTCGCGGGCGCGGCGGCGCATCATCGCTGGCATGCCCACGCCGCCCGAGGCTCCCGCGTACACCGGCCGTATCGACCGCGCGCTCGCCGCGCGACTGCGCGACGCGCTCCCGGGCGTGCGGGTGGCGCGCGCGGAGCTGCTCGGCGAGGGGTGGAACGCGCTCGCGTACCGGGTGCCCGCGCGTGACGGCGACTACGTCGTGCGCATCCCGAAGCTCGCGTGGGCCGCGGATGGAGATCGAGCGGCAGGCGTGCCTGATGCCGCGGCTGCGCGCGCGCGGCCTGCCCGTGGTCGACGGTTCTGCCGTCGTGCGCGACGACGCCGGCCGCGTGCTCGCCGGCGTGCACCGCTACGTCGACGGCGAGCCGGCCGGCGCGCGCGGTCGCGCGGCCCGCGCCACGCTCGCCGTGCAGGTTGCCGCGTTCCTCTCGCGCCTCCACGCGCTCCCGCTCGACGACTACCGCGCCTGCGGCGCCGAGGAGGAGGCGCCGTGGCCGGGCTTCGTCGGCGCGACCGTCGCGCCGACGCGCGACCTGCTGCCGCCGCGCAGCCGCGCGTGGGCCGACGCGGCCGCCGGGCGCCTGCGCCGGGCGCTGCGCACCGCGCCGCCGCCGGTGCCGCTGCACGACGACCTCCAGCCGGCGCACCTGCTCGTCGACGGCGACGGCTCGCTCATGGCGGTGCTCGACTGGTCCGGGCCGCGCATCGGCGACCCGGCGCTCGACTTCCGCCGCCTCGTGCAGGAGTGGGACGGGCCGTTTGCGGAGGACGCGCTCGCGCACTACGGCGGCCGGGTCGACCAGGGCTTCCGCGAGCGGATGCGGATCTACGCGTCGCTCCAGGCGCTGATGACGCTCCGCATCGGCGTCGAGCGCGAGCTCCCGCGCTGGACCGCCTACGCGCGGCGGCAGGTCGCCGCGATGGCGGCGGCGGAGACGAGGCGTGCGCGATGACGCGCGCGGCGATCCCGCCCGCCGTCCGCGACGCCGCCGCGCGCGCGCTGCCCGGCGCCGACCTCGCGCGCGCGACGAAGATCGGCGAGGGCTGGGGCACCGAGGCGTACCGCGTGCCCGACCGCTCGACCGGCGCGCGCGGCGACTGGGCGCTGCGGCTGCGGCGCGGCGAGTCGTTCCGCGCCGTGACGGGCGACCTCGAGCGCGAGGTCGCGCTGCTGCCGCTGCTCGCGGCGCGCCGCCTGCCGACGCCGCGGGAGTCGCGCGGGCTGGTCGACGAGCGCGGTGCGCTCGTCGCCACCGTGCACCGCCTGATCGAAGGCGCGCCCGCGACGCGCGGCCGGCTCGGCCGCGGCGCACGGCGCGCGGCGCTGGCGGCGTCGCTCGCGGACTTCCTCACGCGCCTCCACGCCGTGCCGCGCGCCGACGCGCTGGCGGCGGGCGTGCGCGAGCTCGACCTCTGGCGCGACCGCTACGCGCCGCTGTTCGCGGAGCATCGCGGACTGCTCGGCCTCCGCAGCCGCGGGTGGCTCGACGCCACCGCCGCTCGCTTCGTCGCCGAGGGCGGCATGCGCGGCGCGCCGCGCACGCTCGTCCACGGCGACGTCGCACCGGCGCACATCCTGCTGGCGCCGGACGGCACGCTCGCCGGCGTGATCGACTTCGGCGACGCGATGGTCGCCGACCCCGCGCTCGACTTCGGCGGGCTGCTGCTCGCGTACGGGTGGCCGTTCACCGAGCAGGTCCTCGACGGCTACGCCGGCCGCGTCGACCCGCACTTCCGGCGGCGCATGCGCTTCTACGTCGACGTCGTGCCGATCTTCCTCGTCGCATTCGGTCACCTCTTCAACGAGGGGCGAGACCGGGAGGTCGGGCTGCGCCAGTTCGCGGCGCGGGCGGCGACCGCACGTCGATGAGAGGTGGAACAGACGCGCACCCGCGTTCGTCTGGCCTACTGGGGGAAAGACGGAACTGGATGCTGCCGCCGCACCGGGCCACGATCGCCATCGCCATCGGATTGCTTCTGGGTATGATCGGCGTGGGCTGCTCACGGGGATCCCGCGCGCCGACGGGCGTGGCAACGGCAACCACCCATGTTCCGGCCGGCACCGAGCCCGCGACAGCCAACGCGACCTTCGCGGCGCCGCCGTCGAGCGCGTCGGGTAGCGAGCCGCCCGGGGTCACCCTCCGGACGCCGGCTGACCATGGCGACATGCTGGTTGGGACATTCTGCTGGGGTGACAGGTGCCAGGACGCCGTGGGCGTGCTCACCCCGCACGACTCTATCCCCGCGGCGCCCGGCGACGAACTGAACTTCGGCGGTGATGCATTCCGCGAGCCACTTTCGGAGGTCCAACTCGAGCTCTGGCTCGCGCCCGAGGCGCCCCTGTTCGACCAGACGGACTGGCTCGCCTGGCGTCATCCGGACAAGTCGATCGCGGTGCCGCTCGTGGGAGGACGAGCCATCCTGCCAGACGACCTCGCACCGGGTACGTACGTCGCGGCGCTCTCCCTGAAGTTTGCCGGGGGTGGCGACGCGTTCTATGGCGCGCTGATTGCCGTAGGCGGGTAGCGCTCGCCTACCGGCGCCTTCACCAGGCGCCGCTCGAAGCACACCGCTCGAAGCACGCCCCGGCCCGGGCTACACTCGCCGCTCGCAACCGAACGGAGTCCCGCGATGTCCACCTTCGACATCTTCGTGCTGCCCGGCGACGGCATCGGCCCCGAGGTCACGGCCGAGGGCGTGCGCGCCCTCGAGGCGATCGGGCAGCGGTTCGAGCACGTCTTCCGCTTCGAGCAGGATCTCGTCGGCGGCGCCGCGATCGACGCGCACGGGGTGGCCATCCGGCCGGAGACCATCGAGCGCGCGCAGCGGTCGCACGCGGTGCTGTTCGGCGCCGTGGGCGGGCCGAAGTGGGACGACCCGACGGCGGCGGTGCGGCCCGAGCAGGGGCTGCTCGCGATCCGCAAGGGCCTCGGGCTGTGGGCGAACCTGCGGCCGGTGAAGGCCGAGCCGGCGCTCGCGCACGCGTCGACGCTGAAGCCCGAGGTGCTGGCCGGCGTCGACATGCTCGTCATCCGCGAGCTCACGAGCGGCCTCTACTTCGGCCAGCCGCAGGAGCGGCGCGTCGTGAATGGCCGGCGCGAGGCCGTCGACACCGACTACTACAACGAGGACGAGGTCGCACGCGTGGCGCACCTGGGCTTCCGCACCGCGCGCGAGCGCCGCAAGCGGCTGACGAGCGTCGACAAGGCGAACGTGCTGGCGTCGTCGCGGCTGTGGCGCGAGGTCGTGGTCGAGGTGTCGAAGGAGTACCCGGACGTCGCGCTCGAGCACGTGCTCGTCGACGCGATGACGATGCACCTGATCCGCCGCCCGTCGAGCTTCGACGTCGTGATCGCCGACAACATGTTCGGCGACATCATCACCGACGAGGCGTCGATGCTCGGGGGGTCGATGGGCATGCTGCCGTCGGCGTCGCTGGGCGCGCTCGGCGAGGACGGGCTGGGGCTCGGCATGTACGAGCCGATCCACGGCTCGGCGCCGGACATCGCCGGCAAGGGCCTCGCGAACCCGCTCGCGATGTTCCTGTGCACGGCGATGCTGCTGCGCCACTCGTGCGGCCTCGAGGAGGAGGCGCGGGCGCTCGAGCAGGCCGTCGCGCGCGCGGTCGACGAGGGCCTGCGCACAGCCGACATCGCCTCCGCGGGCGAGCGGTCGCTGTCGACGCGCGAGATGGCGGACGCGGTGCTGGAGCGCATCGGCTAGTACGGCGCGCGGCAGGCCTCAGGCCTGCCGTGTGGCAGCGACGCACGCTGTCGTGAACACCTCGTCAAGCGGCGGCAGGATGCCGCCGATGTCAACGCGGCCCCGAGGCCGCGAGGTGTCGGCGGCATGTCTGCCGCCGCTTCGGTTCGGACCGATGAAGCCGTGCCGCGCGCCGGAGATCGCATGACCACCTGGGAAGACTTCCGCGACACGAACCGCGCGCTCTGGGACGAGCGCGTGGCCATGCACGTCGAGTCCGACTTCTACGGCGTCGAACAGTTCCTCGCCGGGCAGTCCAAGCTGCGCTTCTTCGAGCGCGACGAGCTGCCGCCGCTCGAGGGGCGCTCGCTGCTGCACCTGCAGTGCCACTTCGGGCTCGACACGCTCTCGCTCGCGCGCCTCGGCGCGCGTGTCACCGGCCTCGACTTCTCCCAGCCGGCGATGGACGCCGCCGCGGACCTCGCGCGGCGCGCCGGCATCGAGGGCACGCGCTGGGTGTGCTCCGACGTCTACGCCGCGCGCGAGGCGCTCGCGGGCGAGCGGTTCGATGTCGTCTACACGGGCGGCGGCGCGCTCGTGTGGCTCGCCGACATCGAGGCGTGGGCGCGCGTCGTCGCGGACAGCGTCGCGCCCGGCGGGACGTTTTACATGTGGGAGTTCCACCCGATGTCGGCGGTCTTCGACGACGAACGCGACGACGGCCTGATGGTCGCGCGCTACCCGTACTTCTCGGACCCCGCGCACCCGATGCACTTCGACGAGCCCGGCACGTATGCGTCCGACCGCGTCGACACGACGCACAACGAGTCGTACGAGTGGGAGCACCCGATCGGCAGCGTGGTGACGGCGCTGATCGCGGCGGGGCTGCGGCTCGAGTTCCTGCACGAGTTCCCGGTGAACGCGTTCAAGCGGTTCCCGTGGATGGTGCTCGACGAGACGCGCTCGCAGCCGGGCCGCCCCTACTACGTGCTGCCCGACCGGCCGGAGCGCGTGCCGATGATGTACTCGCTGCGGGCGACGAAGCCGGCGGCAGGCTAGCCGCCGGCGGCGCGCGCCGCGAGCACCCGCTCGAGGCCCTGCTCCAGCGTCGCCCAGCCCGGGCTCATCCCGCGGTATGCCGCGGCGTTGTACGGCTCGGCGAGGTCGAAGCCCGAGTGCTCGAAGTGAACACGCGTCCCGTCGCCCTCAGGCTCCAACCGGTAGGTCACGCGCGTATCGAGCGAGCCGCCCGCCCACGAGTACGCAAGACGCGATGGTGCGTCGCACTCGAGCACCTCGCAGTGCACGACGCCGTCGAAGCCGAACTGGGGCAGCGGCTGCGTGCGGAACGTGAAGCGATGGCCAACGCGCGGGACGAAGTCATTCGGCATGAGCCACTCCGCGAGCACGTCGCTGTCGGTCAGCGCGCGCCAGACGGCCTCGGGCCGGTGCGGAACGACGAACTCGCGGCTGATGCTCTCGGTCATGGCTGAGTCGCTTTCTCCAGGTGGTCGCGGAGGCGGTCCAGGTGGTCGTCCCAGAACCGCTCGTAGTGCGTGATCCACTCGCGGACCGCCGCAAGTGGTGCGGGTTCAAAGTGGTAGCGCCGCTCGCGCCCGTGGCGCTCCTCGGTGACGAGGCCGGCGTCGAGCAGCACGCGCAGGTGCTGCGACACGGCGGGCCGGCTCATCGCGAACTCACGGGCGAGCGCATTGACGGGGCGATCGCCCTCGGCGAGCAGGTCGAGCACGCGGCGGCGGGCCGGGTGGCTGATTGCGGCGAAGACGCCGGGCGCGACGCTGGCGGTGACCATGGCGCGATTATGCGTAAGGATTTTCTTACGTGTCAATCCTCGCGGCTCCAGCCGCTCGGAGGGCCCGTCCGCGGACCGCGTGGAGTCCGTCCGAGCGGGCACGCGAGGCACGTATCAACCGCTGGGCTGAAGGCCCTCCGTCAGAACGTCCACCACGGGAAAGCCTACGGCCAGAGGGGCTCGCCCCTCCGCCGCTGCGCGCTCGTACTCGTCGCTGCGGCATACGTAGATGAAGCGATCGCGGACCTCGACGACCCGCCGCTCGATCACCGGTGGGTGTCCTCCGACGTCCATGCCGCGGGCGATGCGCTCGGCGGCGAGCGCTCGGCTGCACCTGCCCTCGTGACGAACTCATCCGGACCGGGGACGTCTCGTGCAAGACGATCAATCGAATGATCGACTAGCGGCCGATCGCGATCGGCTCCGGCGGCAGCTCGCCGCGCGCGAGCGGCTCGAGCAGTTCCACCAGGCGCGTCGGTGAGAGCGGCTCCGCGGTCGTGCGCAGCTCGTCGAGCGACCACCAGCGCGCCTCGCCGAGGTCGACCATCTCGTCGCCGTCGCCGGTCGGCCGCACGTCTGGCTGTGGCGCGTCGAGGTGCGCGACGAAGAACCACTCGGCGGTGGCGAACCACGCCTCGGGCTGGCGGTCGTTGCCGGGGAACCGCCAGGTGAAGGTGCGGCGCCAGACGCGCGGGCCCAGCGCTGCGACGAGGCCCGTCTCCTCGAGCAGCTCGCGCGCGGCCGTCTGCTCGGGGGTCTCGCCCGGCTGCTGCTCGCCGCCCGGGGTCATCCAGTAGTAGACGGTCGAGCCGGCGCCGGGCGAGGTGCGGAGCAAGAGGAGCCGGCCGTCGCCGTCGAAGACGAGGACCCGCGCGGCGGGGCGCGGGCGCGGGTCGTCGCGGGAGTCGCCGGTCACGAGGTCGGCTCGGCGGAGGCGTAGCGGTCGCCGGCGGACTTCGATTGCATGCGGGGATCCCTCGATTGCCGCCACGCCATCTCGCGATACACTCGCACCACTGTGCTGCGAACGCGTGTCGATGTGAAGGTGGTGCACGCTGCCCGGCCGTCCCGGCCGGCGGCGTCGATCATCGCGCCCCGCTAGCCCGAGGCGCGCCGCCCATCGCACGGCCCCACCCCCGTCGCTGATGATCCCACCGGCCGCTTCGAGCGGACAATCCTCTCTCGCGCACCCGCGCGCCCCCGGCGACCAGCAACAGGGACACCCACGATGACCGACACCCTCGAGACGCATACCGAGCCGACGCTCGCCGACACGCTCTCCCTGCCCCGGCCCGACGCCGGGTGGGCGCCGTCGCGGCCAATCGAGCTCTACGACACGACGCTGCGCGACGGCCTCGGCATGGAGGGCCTCTCCCTCTCACTCGAGGACAAGCTGCAAATCCTGCAGAAGCTGGACGACCTGGGCATCGACTACGTCGAGGGCGGCTACCCCGGCTCGAACCCGAAGGACGCGGAGTTCTTCGAGCGCGCGGCGGCGCTGGAGCTCAAGCACGCGCGGCTCGTCGCCTTCGGCTCCACCCGCCGCCCCGGTGGCGACGCGGCGAGCGACCCCGCCATCCGCGCGGTGCTCGACGCGCACACGCCGGTCGTGACGCTCGTCGGGAAGTCGTCCGCGGAGCAGGCGCGCACCGTGCTGCAGACGACCGAGGAGGAGAACCTCGCGATGATCCGCGACTCGGTGGCGCACCTGCGCGCCGCGGGCCGCGAGGTCGTCTTCGACGCCGAGCACTTCTTTGACGGCTTCGCCGCGGACCCGGGCTACGCGATCGAGAACGCTGCGCGTCGCGGCCGCCGCCGGCGTGAGCACGGTGGCGCTGTGCGACACGAACGGCGGCAGCCTGCCGCACCGCATCATCACCGGCGTGCAGGCGGCGTGCGCGGCGGTCGGCGACCGCTGCCGCGTGGGCATCCACGTGCACAACGACGCCGACCTCGCGGTGGCGAACACGCTGCTCGCCGTGCAGGCCGGCGCGACGCAGGTGCAGGCGTGCATCAACGGCTGGGGCGAGCGCACCGGCAACGCGAACATGTTCTCGGTGATCGCGAACCTGAAGCTGAAGCTCGGCCTCGACGTGATCGGCGACGAGCAGCTGCGGCGGCTGACCGAGACCGCGAACTTCGCGTCGGAGCTGGCGAACCTGAGCCCGAACCCGCAGCAGCCGTACGTCGGCGCGGCGGCGTTCGCGCACAAGGCCGGGCTGCACGCCGCGGCGGTCAGCCGCGCGCCGGGGTCGTACACGCACGTCGACCCGCTGAGCGTGGGCAACACGGAGCGCGTGCTGGTCTCGGAGCTGGCCGGGCGGCGCAGCGTGATCCAGAAGCTGCGCGAGCAGGGCGTCGAGATCGAGCTGAGCGACGACGAGGCGCGCCGCGTGCTGCAGCAGGTGAAGGAGCACGAGGCGGCTGGGTTCCAGTTCGAGTCGGCGGAGGCGTCGTTCGAGATGCTCGTGCGGCGGCAGCTGCCGGAGTACCGCGCGCCGTTCGACGTGGAGGACTTCCTGATCGTGCAGCGGCGGCGGCACACGCGGCGGCGCGCGATCGGGGACGCCGAGAACGAGCTGATGTCGCAGGCGATGGTGAAGGTGCGCGTCGGCGACCAGGTGAACCAGGTCGCGGCCGACGGCAACGGCCCGGTGTCGGCGCTGAACACGGCGGTGCACAACGCGCTGCGGCCCGCATACCCGGGGATCGACCGGGTGCACCTCATCGACTACAAGGTGCGCATCATCAACACCGCCGCCGGCGCGGACGCGGCGGTACGCGTGCTGATCGAGTCGTCCGACGGGCTGCACCTGTGGCGAACGGTCGGGGCGTCGACGGACATCGTCGAGGCGTCGTGGATCGCGCTGCAGGACGCGTACGACTACTGGATCACCCGCTGGGGGACGTCGTAGAGCGTGCTTCGAGCGGGGAGCGTGCTTCGAGCGGCATCCGGTGAGGATGCTGAGCGTCGCGGCGAGACAGGTGCCCCGGGCCGCTCAGCGCCTTGACCAGGCGCCGCTCGAAGCGGGCTTCCGGGCGAGTCGCGGTTACGTCTGCGGGCCGGAGGGTGTCGCGCTCGGCCGGGGGGACGGAACTCCCGGGTACGGCGACCACCCACCGCCCTCGCCGTTCAGCGCACCCTCGAACCAGTCGCGCGCGGCGCCCGCGTAGGTTGCCTGCTTCACCTTCAGATCCTGCGACTTGCCGTCACGCGTGACGGTGAGCGTGTACTGCGCCCCGGCGCCGATCGTGTCGAGCTCCTGGCGCAGCGCGTCCGCGGAGTCGACCTTCGCGCCGTTGACGGCGGTGATCACGTCGCCGACCTGCACGCCGGCGTCGGCGGCGGGGCTGTTCGCGACCACGCTCTGCACGAGCAGGCCGGACGGCTGCACCTCCACCCGCACGCCGAGGTAGGTCTGGTCGAGCCGCGCGCCGAGCTGCGGGCCGGGGGCGCGCATTGTCGGACCGATCTCCTGCGAGAACGTCGCGGCCGTGTCCGGCTCGCCGCTGCCGCCGCCGCGCAGCTGCCCCACGATCACCCCGACGGCGGCGATCGACAGCAGCACCGCCGCGACCCCCATCAGGACCGGCAGGACCGTGTGCGTGTAGCGACTCATCGCGTACCCCCTGTCGGGCTCGGCGCCACGGCGTGCCCGGTGCCGGTCGGGCCGGCCACCGGGAGCCGCACGGTGAAGACCGTGCCGGCGTCGGCGGACGACTCGACGTCCACGCGCCCCTCGTGCGCCTGCACCAGCTCGCGGACGATCGACAGGCCGAGGCCCTTGTGGCGCTCGTCGCTGCGCGACTGGTCGGCCTGGTAGAAGCGCTCGAAGAGGTACGGCAGGTGCTCGGGCGGGATCGGCCGGCCGCCGTTGTGCACCTCCACCGCCACCTCGCCGCCGGGGCGGCCGCCGTCGAAGCGGTCGAGCCGGTACGTGCGCAGCAGCACCTCGCTGCCGCGCGGCGCGAAGCGGATCGCGTTCTCGGTGAGGTTCGCGAGGACCTGCTCGATGCGGCGTGCGTCGGCGGTGATCGACCCGCCGTCGAGCGCGAGCCGCACCTCGACGCCCGCCTCCTCTGCCTGGTAGCGGAAGCGGCGGGCGGTGTCGGCGACCACGGCGTCGACGTCGACCTGGTCGAGCGTGAGCTGCAGCGTCCCCGACTCGATCTCGGAGAGGTAGAGCAGGTCGTCGACGAGGACGCGGATGCGCTCGGCCTCGTCGTAGATCGAGCCGGCCATGTCCGCGTAGTCCTCGGGCTTCGTCGCCATGCCGTCGACCATCGCCTGCGCGAAGCCGCGGATCGACGTGAGCGGCGTCTTCAGCTCGTGCGAGACGTTGGCGAGGAGGTCGCGCATCGCGCGGTTGCTGCGGCTGACCTGCGCGGACATCTGGTTGAAGGCGCGGGCGAGCGTGCCAATCTCGTCGTCGCCCTCGCCCTCGACGCGCTGCTGGAGGTCGCCCTGCGCCATCGCTTCCGAGGCGCGGGTCATCTGCGCGATCGGGTTCGTGATGCGCGAGGCGAGCAGGCTCGCGACGATCACCGCGACCAGCGCGGCGACGCCCCCGGCGAGGGAGAGGCGCGGCAGCAGCGCGGCCCAGGCGGCGGTCACGTTCTGCGCCGGCACCGCGATCACGAGCCGCGTGGAGGTGCCGGCGTCGCTCCGGATGCGCGGCGTGAAGAGGTAGAGGTCCTCGCCGGCGGTCGTCATGCGCACGGCCTGGAACGAGCTCATGCGTTCCGGCGTGCCGGTCGGCGTCGCCTCCGCCGGCACGGCGAGCTGCTCCCCAACCATGCGCGCGTCGGGATCCGTGTCGAGCACGACACGGTCGTTCGGGTCGACGAGCAGGATGCGGATGTCGTAGGTGCGCGCGACGCCGGCGAGATCCTGCCGGATCAGCGAGGTGGGGAAGCCGCCGGCTTCGAGCGCGGCGACGCGGCCGGCGATCGGCTCGACGAGCAGGCCGATGCGCTGCTGGGCGGCTTCGACCTGCTGCTCACGCAGGAGCCAGATCGACGTCGACGCCGAGAGGAACAGGCTCAGCGCGATGACGATAGCGAAGCCGAGAAAGAGCCGAACGCGGAAGCTACGCAGCATCGCCTGCCGGGACCAGCTTGTAGCCGACGCCCCACACCGTCTCGATCTTGGGTCGCCCGGCCTTGAGCTTGTCGCGCAGCCAGGCGACGTGGACGTCGATGGTGCGCGCGTCGCCATAGAAGTCGGCGCCCCAGACCATGGCGAGCAGCCGCTCGCGGTCGAGGGCGACGTTGGGGTGGCGCATGAACGCCTCGAGCAGGTCGAACTCGCGCTGGCGCAGCTTCACGCGCTCGCCGGCGACGACGACGTCGCGGCTGGCGGGATCGAGCGAGACGTCGTCGACGCTGACAGCGCTGTGCGTCTCGTCGCGGGCGGGCGTGCGATCCCAGTCGCGGCGGCGCAGGGCGGCCTTAATGCGGGCCACGACCTCGCGCGGGTTGAAGGGCTTGGTGATGTAGTCGTCGGCGCCCATCTCGAGGCCGACGATCTTGTCGACGTCATCGGAGCGCGCGGTGAGCATGATCACCGGGACGTCGGACTCGCGGCGGATCTCGGCGCAGACGTCGAAGCCGCCGAGCTCGGGCATCATCAGGTCGAGCAGGATCAGGTCGGGGTCGTCGGCATGGAAGCGCTCGAGGGCCTCACGCCCATCGCGGGCGGCGACGATCTCGTAGCCCTCCTCGCGCAGGTAGAGACGCAGCAGCTTGATGATGTTCTGCTCGTCGTCGGCTACGAGGATCTTGGCGGCCATGGGTCATGCCGGGGGTCTACGGAGATATGGTCGGGGCCGGCCCAGTTCCTTCCGAAGAAGGAACTCCACCGTCGTTCGCAACCGCTCCCACCACTGTTTGTTTCTTTACGAACCACGTCGGTTGGGCGCGGCCCCTTCCATGAACACAGGATGCGCGGAAGGCATTGGCGCCCAACGATCCAAGTGTAAACAGATTGTGATCTCAGCGAGTTCTCAGGTTCGAGAAGGCGGCGAGCGCGGCGCCGTACGCTTCGTGCTCGGGAAACACGAACGCGGGCGCGGAAAGAGATGGCGTGGCGGAGGCGGCGCGGCAGGACGCGGGTTGCGTGGCCGAGCACGGGGCGTATGCCCCGCGCGCGCCGTCGGGATCAGCTGACCTTGCGGTCGCGCTTCACCTGGCGCAGCTGGGCGGCGATCGCGCGGCTGCCGAGGTGCCGCACGGCCTCGCGGTTCTCGCCCGAGACCTCCTCGACGAGCTCCTCGCGGAGCACGGAGATGGCGCGCGGCGCGTCGATCCCGATCTTGACCCGCTCACCCTCGATGCTGAGGACGCGCACGACGATGTCGCCGGCGATCACGATGCCCTGTTCGGTCTTGCGCGTGAGGATGAGCACGGCCGGCCTCCTGCCCTGCGTGTCGTCGGGTGTCCGCCCCGGTCGACAGCCGCCTCGCGCCTCCGGGGAACCTGCCCCGAGACGACGCTAGTTAGACCATCGACCAATCCGCCGGGTCGGATAGACCTAGGCGCTCCGCGCGATGCGGGGCTCGTCGGCAACGTCGGCGACGGCGTCGACGGCCTCCGCGAAGAGCGGATGGCGCATGGGCATGTCCGCGTCCTGCAGGATGATCTGCCGGGCCAGGTGCGTCCGGCGGCAGAAGACCAGCGGCGCCAGCAGGTTCGCCGTGATGTCCGCGGGGTCCTCCCGCAGCGTCACGATGCAGCGCACGACCGCGTCGTCGGTCGACCGCAACCCGAGCGCCTGGACGTCCTGCTCCGGGATCTCGAAGGCGTACTCCGGGACGAACAGGAACGGCTCCACGAGCGCGAAGGCGACCGCCGGATCGTCCACCGACTGCAGCCACTCGACGGGCGAGTCCGCCTCCGGGATCAGCACGTAGCGCCGGTACTCCGGGAAGCCCCCGAGCGCCGGCTCGAACGCGTAGACCTGCTCCGCAGGGACGTCGATCGTCGACTCGACGCCGGTCAGGGTGGTTCGCACTTGCATGGGGTCCTCCTTGGACCGGGCCGTGGTTCTACCGCAGGAAGTCGAGCAGGCTGAAGCTCATCACCTTGCCCGCCGCCGCCATCGCCGCCTGGTAGGCGGTGCTTCGCGTCTGGAGCTGGGTGACCGCGTCGACCATGTCCGCGTCCTGCAGCTTGCTGATCTCCGACTTCAGGCTGAGGTCGCCCTCCTGGAGCCGGTTCTGCGCCATGTCGAGCCGCTGCGTCGTCGCACCGATCGTGCTGCGGAACTGCAGCACGTTCTCCAGCTGCGTGTTGAACGCCGAGGGGTCCGTCTGCAGGCCGGCGACGTTGTTGCTGCGCAGGTTGTCGCGAAACGTCATCAGCGAGTTGAAAACACCGTTGAACACCTGGTCGCCCGGGATGTTCACGGAGACGGTCTCGCCGTCGCCGATCTCGCGGTTGATCTGACCGCTGTCGCCCGCGTACGGGATCGCCGTCGGCGTGGCGGCGTTCGGCGTGAACGGCTTCGTCCCGGTCTGGAAGCCGGCGAACATGTAGCGTCCGCCCTGCTTCGTGTTGCCGATCGAGACCGCCTCGTCGATCAGGCGGTCGACCTCGAACGCGATCTGGTCGCGCGCGCTCGAGTCGAGCGACGCGTTGCCCGCCTGCACCGCCAGCTCGTTCGCGCGCTGCAGCAGCGAGTCCAGGTTGCCGAGCGCCGACTCGCTCGCGCTGAGGTCGTCGTTCGCCAGCTGGATGCTCCGCTGGTACTGCCCGGAGTTGTCGAGCTGCGACTGCATCGTCAGCACCTGGCTGGTGCCAAACGGGTCGTCCGACGGCTGCATGATCCGCTTGCCGCTCGTCATCAGGTTCTGCGCGGCGGCCAGCTTCTGCTGCGCCTGCGCGAGCTGGTTCGTGATGCGAGCGGTCTGGCCGGCGTTGCTGATGCGCATCGGGCTACACCATCTTGTTGATCAGCGTGTCGAGCATCTCGTTGATGACGCTCACCACGCGCGCCGAGGCCTCGTAGCCTCGCTGGTACTGCGTGAGGTTCACCATCTCCTCGTCGAGGTTCACGCCCGACACGCCCTGCTGGAGCTGGTCGAGGTGCTGCAGCGTCGACTGCTGCGAGTCGGCGAGCGTCTGCGCGTTCTTCGCGTCGACGCCGAGCCCCGTGACCATCGAGTTGTAGAAATCGCCGAAGGTCTGCGTGCCGCCGCCCATGCTCAGCGACGACTGCAGGTCGGCGATCGTGAGTGCGTTGCTGCCGTCGCCGGGCGACGCGGTGGCCGTGGCGGCGGCGACGAGGTCGAGGTTGCCCTGCACCGCCGGGTCGACCGCCATGTTGGTGGCGTCGGTGCCCGAGAAGAAGTTCGTCCCCGTCGTCACGCCGTCGAGCGCATAGCCGGCGGCGTGCGCGGCGTTGACGTCGGTGATCACCTGGCTCATCAGCGAGTTGAGGTCGGTCAGGCGCTGGGGGAGGTCGTTGTCGCGCTGGTCGAGCAGGCCGCCGATCTCGCCGCTGCTGATGGTCGCGGCGGTGCCGTCGGACGCCCACTGCACGTCGACGTAATTGTTGTTCAGCACGTTCGGCGTCGTCTGCAGCTTCGCGACCGTCGCGCCGGCGACGAGCGTGCGCCCGCCGATCGAGATGCTGACGGAGCCGCTGTCGTCCTCGGTGTACGAGATGTTCCCCAGCTGCGCGAGGCGGTCGAGCGCCTGGTCGCGCTGGTCGCTGAGGTCGCTGCCGGGGTCGCCGACGGCGCGCAGCGCGACGATCTTCTGGTTGAGGTCGGCGATCTGCGTGCTGAGCGTGTTGATCTCGGAGACGTCGGAGACCACGCGCTTGTTCGCGTCGTCGCGGAGCTGGGTGAGCGAGGTGTGGAGGTTCTTCGCCGCGAAGGCGAGCGTGGAGCCGGCCTGCACGACGGCGGACCGCATGGCCGACTGACCCGGGTCGTTCGAGACGTCGCGCCAGGCGTTGAAGAAGCTCGTGAGCGCGTGGGCGAGCCCGCCGTCGCCGGGCTCGTTGTACGCGGCCTGCACCAGCTGCAGCGAGTCGGACTTCGTGGAGTAGAACGTCGACGAGCTCTGCTCGCCGCGGCGCTGGAAGTCGATGAACATGTCGTGGATGCGCTGGATGCCCCTCACGTCCACGCCGCCGCCGGGCGTGCCGGGCACGAGCGGGTTCGCCGGCGGGACCGCGACGAGCTTGACGCGCTGGCGCGAGTAGCCGGGCGTGTTGACGTTCGCGATGTTCTGCGACGTCGTGTCGAGCGCCGTCTGCTGCGCGATCAGCGCGCGCATCATCGTGTTCAGCCCGACGGAGAGGCTCACGGGGCGATCCCTACGCCGATCGGTCGAGCGCGCGCCGCGCCGGCGCGGCCTCGGCGGTCGTGCCGCCGGAGGTATAGAGGGCGCCGCTGAGGAAGACGCGCAGGTAGTGGATCCAGCGGTCGACCACGTCGCGGCTGCTGCGCAGCAGCCGCGCGTTGCGGTCGTTCGCCTCGCGCAGCGCGATGGCCTGCGCGCGCAGCTCGACGCCGCTCTCGGTGAGCGCGAGCGCCGCCGCGCGCGGCAGGTGCGCCGCGACGTCGGAGAGCGTGGCGGCACCGGGGTCGATCCCCGTGGCCGAGGCGATCGCGACGAGCGCCGTCATGCGCTCGGTCTCGAGCACGTTGAGGTGCTCGATCAGCGTCTCCTTCTCCTCGACGAGCCGCGTCAGCGCCGCGACGTCGCCGCAGACGATCGCCGCTTCCTCGCGCTCGGTGAGGTCGAGCATCTCGGTGTAGATCGCGCGCTGCGTGTCGAGCGACGCGTGCAGCGAGCGCACGCCGTCGAGCAACGCGCCCTCGCCGGCGTCGGTGGCCGGCGCGGCCACGGCAGCCCCGCGGGCGGCCGGCCGGCGGCTCACGATGTGAACCCGTCTTCGACGAGCCGCTGCGCGATGCCGTTCGCGTCGACGCTGTACATGCCGCTCGCGATCTGCTGGCGCAGCGCGGCCACGCGGTCCTCGCGCACGTCGCCCTGCTGCGCGACGGCCTGCATCGCGCGGTAGAGCTCCTGCGCCTGCGCCGAGACCGTCACGCGGTCGGTGCGGCGGCCCGGGCGCGCGTCGTTCGTGCCCGCCGCGCGGCGCGCCGTGGCGTCGGCGCCGCTCGCGGCCGCGCCCTGCACCGCCTGGCGCTGGTAGATGCTGGACGCATCCTGGGGACGAATCGGCTGCATGGTAAGAGCCTTCCCGCGCCGCTCGCGGCTAGACGCCCGGCAGCTGGTTCGCTGCCGCGAGCATCTGCTCGATCGTCTTGTAGGCGCTGAGGTTGAGCTGGTACGCGCGTGCGCTGAGCATGAGGTTGGTCATCTCGACCGCCACGTCCACGTTCGACGACTCGAGGAACCCGGCGCGCACGACGCCGGCGTTGTTCTCGCCCGGGAACGTGTCGATCGGGGTCTGCGCGCCGACGCCCTGCGTCGTGCTGCCGATCGCCGCGCCGGTCGCGTCGAGCAGCTGCATCGACTGCAGGAAGTTGCCGGACGTGTCCGCCAGCGCGACCGGTGTGGTGCCCGGCGCGGTGTTCGCGATGGTGAGCATCTGGCGGCTCGCGTCGTACGCCGCCGTGACGCCCGCGGTCGACGCGTTGACGCGCGCGACGACGTCGTTGAGTGAGTCGACGGCCGGGTCGAACGCGATCGCCGTGCCGTTCACGGTGAACGTGCCGGCGACGGGCGCGACGTCGAGCCCCGCCTGCGCAAGCGGCACGGCCGCGTCCACGCTCTGCCCCACCGGCTGGAGGCTCGCGATCGAGCTGCCGGTCGGCGCCGCGAGCACGTAGAGGTTCTGGCCGATCGAGGCCAGGCCGTCGAGGTTCTCGAAGCGCGTGAGTCCGATGCGGCCGATGTCCTCGCGCACGCCCAGGTCGGGCGACCCGGGCGGCAGCGCGGCGAGCTCGGCGGGCGTGGAGGGGCGTACCGCGCTGACCGTGCCGTCGAGCGCGATCGACACGTCGTGCGAGCCGTCGGGGATCGTGATCGGCGGGTCGACCAGGTTGCCGTCCTGCGTGGTGAGGCGGCGCTGCGCGTCGAGCAGGAAGTTGCCGTCGCGCGTGTAGGCCGTTGAGCCGTCGGCGAGCTTCACGCGGAAGAAGCCGGATCCGTCGATGGCGAGGTCGTACGGCTGGCCGGTCACGACCAGCGTGCCCTCGGCAAAGTCGCGCGTGACCGCGGTAGAGCGCACGCCGGTCGCCGTGACGGCGCCGCCGGCGGGGACCCGGCCGTTCAGCACCGCGAGGACGCCGGCGCTGTCGAGCACGTCCTGGAAGTGCACGACCGCGCGCTTGTAGCCGGTCGTGTTCACGTTCGCGAGGTTGTTCGCGACGAGGTCCATGCCCCGCTCGTGCGCGAGCATCCCGCTCAGGGCGGCGTCGAGGGGCGCGCTCATCGCTGCACCCGTCCGACGTCGTTCACGGCCGACTGCAGTGTGTCGTTGATCGTCGAGAACACGTGCTGGCTCGCGGAGAAGTCGCGCGAGAGCGACATCAGCTGCGTGGACGTGGAGGTGACGTCGACGTTCGACTGCTCGAGCGCGCCCTGCAGCACCTGAGAGGCGCCGCCGAGCTGCGCCGGCTGGACCGACGCGCCCGGGACGAGCGTGAACGCGGAGCGGCCGGCGCGCACCAGCTGCGTCGGGTCGGCGGTCACCACCTGGAGCGTGGCCGCGAGGTTCTCCTGGAGGTCCGTCTTCACGCTGCCGTCGGGCTGCGTCACCTGCACCGGCGTGCGCGTGAAGACCTGGCCGGAGCCGTCGATGCGCAGGTTGTCGGTGTCGAGCGTGATTGGCGCGCCGTTCTGGTCGAGCACGAGATCGCCCTCGGCGGTCGTGAGCCGATTCTGCTTGTCGCGCATGAAGTGGCCGTCGCGCGTGTACTGCGTGGAGCCGTCGGCGCCCTGCACGACGAAGAAGCCGCTGCCCTGCACCATCACGTCGAGCGGGCGGCCCGTCGACTGCGCGGTGCCCTCGTCGAGCGCGACGCGGCGCTTGTCGACGAACGAGCCGGTGCCGACGCGCCCGAGCACGCGTTCGAGCGCGAGCGGCACGGGCACGGGCGCGTTGCCGATGCTCTTCGCCAGTACGCCGGCGAACTCGCTCGCGGCCTGGCGCTCGGTCTTGAAGCCGGTGGTGTCGGCGTTGGCGAGGTTCTCGGCGACCGACTCCTGCATGTGCAGGCCGGTCTCGAGCCCCGACGCCGCGGTGTAGAGCGCGCGAATCATGCGGACCTCCGACCCAGCCGCAGGCCGACGAAGACCGACAGCCCCATGATCCCGAGCAGCACGCCGACCCGGGCGATGTCGGTGACGAGCGTCGGGTCCCCGGTGTTCGGGAGCTGGCCCGGCGACTGCAGCGAGCCGGATCCGGAGGTGCCGGCCCCGGCGTCGCTCGCGCTCGAGCCGTCGGGGCTCGTCTGCCCGATCAGCGAGAAGTACCCGCCGATGCTGCGCTGCGCGGTCGGCTGCGGGGCGTCGTCGGGCTGCGGCTCGACCGTGAGGATCACGAGGTCGAAGCCGAAGTTCGACAGCGGCGGCAGCTTGCCCTGGTAGGTGACGCTGCCGTCGGCGGCGGCGTTGAAGCGCCCGAACGTGATGGCGTCGCCGGTCTGCGAGTTCACCAGCCAGCCCTGGTACTGCTCATTGCTGAGCGGGGTGAGGCCCTGCGCGGTGAGGTTGACCAGGCCCTCCGAGAACATGAGCTGCGCGGTGCCGGTGGCGTCCTGCGGGCCCCAGTTCGAGAGCTTGATGTACGAGAGCTGCACGTCGGTGGGCACCCCGTTGGCGCGCGCCGGCGAGCGGGCGCCGAGCAGCGACGCGAGCCCCGCGGCCGCCAGTACGGCGGCGACCAGGGCGGCGCTCAGCAGCGGGGCGGCGCGGCGGCGGGCGGAACGGGTCACGAGGCGCTCCCGGTTCGCGTGCGTGCCATGCGCACCTCTTCGAGGCCGATGTGCAGCTGGCGGGCGATCGCGCGGTCCGAGAGGCCCTCCGCGACGAGGCGGGCGACGGCGCTGCGCAGCTCGACCGTGGGGTCGATGCCGAGCAGCGGGTTCGCGGTCGGCGCGGCGGCGCGTGGCGACGCCGCGGCGGAGGCACGGCGCGCGCGGTCGGCCGGGGCGCCCGTGCGGGCGCGCGGGGCGGCCTCGTCGCTGAGCATGCCCGAGAGGGACTCGCGCTGCTGCGCGAGCTGCTGGCGGATTGCGTGCATCGAGTGCTGGAGCTCGGCGAGCAGCTCGTCGGTGTGGTCGGAGGTCGCGAGCTCGGCGACGTGCGCGGAGAGGGCGTCCACCGCCGGCTGCTGCGCGATCACACGGGCGTGGTAGAAGACGCCGATCGCCAGCAGCAGGACCGGCAGACCGATCGAGAGGCTCAGCAGCAGCGGGGTGCTCATGCGGCCGCTCCATGCATGCGCGCGATGCTGGTGCGGAGCCGACCCAGTGCGCGCGCGTGCAGCTGGCACACGCGCGACTCGGAGATGCCCAGCACCTTGCTGACCTCGCGCATGGTCAGCTCGTCCTTGTAGTAAAGGGACAGCACGAGCTGCTCCCTATCGGGGAGTTCCCGAATCGCATCCCCCAGCTCCCCGATGAGCTCCTGCTGCTCGAGGCCGACCGAGATGTCCTCCTCGTCGGGGTCGGGGACGCCCATCATCCCGACGTCGTCCTCCTCGTCGCCGCCCGAGCTGTTCGCGTCGAGCGAGACCGTGACCCACGAGGCGTCGATCAGGTGCTTGCGGTACGCCTCCGGCGACACGCCGAGCAGCCCGGCGACCTCATCGTCGGTCGGGTCGCGGCCGAGCTCGTGGGTGAGGTGAAGGACGGCCTGGTCGGCCTCCTTCGCCTTCTGGCGCACGGAGCGGGGCAGGCGGTCGAGCGAGCGCAGGGCGTCGATGATCGCGCCGCGGATGCGGGAGATCGCGTAGGTCTCGAACTTCACGCCCTTGGTCGGGTCGAAGCGCTCCACGGCCTCGATCAGGCCGATCGTGCCGAAGGAGAGGATGTCCTCGTAGTCGAGGATCGAGGGCAGGCTGATGGCGAGCCGCCCCATGACGTACTTCACGAGCGGCGCGTACTGGAGGATGAGCTCCTCGCGCAGCTGCTGATCGCGCCGCTTCGTGTAGCGCGCCCAGAGGTCGGCGTTCGACGCCTGGAGCTGCTCGGCGGCCGTCGACGCGCGCCCGGCGGCCGGGGCGGCGGTCGGTTGCGGCTTCCGCGCCGGGAACGGCGTGATCGTCGCCTCCGCGACCGCGGGCGCCGCCGGCTCCGTGGCCGGCGCCGTTCGGACGGCGCGCGGGGCGCGCTCGGTCTGCTGCTTTGCCTGCTTAGTCACAGGTCACGACCTTCTCGCTCATGCCGCCCGGCGCTCTTCGAGTTCAGGGCGCAACGGGATGGGCTCTCGGCCGGGCTCGACGCCCGCAGCCGGTTCTCGCGATGACATGCTCTCGGGCGCGTGCGCCCGCTCGTCCTCGTGCTCCGCTTCCGCCTCGGCGCGCTCCACCGGCGGCGCCGTCGCCACCACCAGCTCGCCGAGGTACGCGACGAAGTTGATCGCCATGAACGCGATCAGCCCGCGCAGCAGCGCGACCTCCGCGGGGAAGCCGGCCGACCACGACAGCCATGCGACGCCGAGGAAGGCGATGCCGGAGACCGCCAGCCCGAGACCGAGGATCGGCATCATCCGACCCCCTTCTTCCGGAAGTCGATCTGCTTGCGAAAGATGAAGCGCACGATGCGCTCGCGCTCCGAGCGCGCCAGATCGATGAACCGGCAGTGCACGCGATAGAAGGCGCGACTCGCACCCGGCCGCACGACGGAGAGGACGGTGGCGAGGGCGTCGACGTCCTGCGGGTCGTTCTCGAGCGCGAAGATCAGGCGGAGGCGTGCGCCCACCGGCAGCCAGTGCCGCGTGTGCAGCTGCATGCCACCGCCGCTGAGGTCGAGGATGCGCGCCTCGACGCGCTCCAGCTCCTCGCCCTCCGTGCTCACCCGCGCCGCGTAGCGCGGCTCGAGCGTGGTGAGCAGGCGGTAGAACTGGCGCCGCTCCGAATGGTCGGCCTCCGTCGGGTGCTCGAGCACGACCGCGTCGAGCGGGATTCTGCTCGAGCAGCCGCACGCGGCTCACCAGGCGGTAGATGCGCCCGGCCTGCTGGACGAACACTGCGATGTCGTCGCCGGGCGCGAGCGCCATCGCCTCGTCGCCCTGGCGCGGGTGATCGATGCGGATGCCCTGTTCGCCGACGTGCCGGATCACCGACTCGTAAGCGGCGGCCAGCGAGCCACCCTCGGGCATGACATGGACCGTCATGCCGGGTCGCAGGTCGATGAACGCGGGCATCGCGGCCCCCTTTCCGCGCCGCTACCCGGCGCGCGCGCTGGAGCGGGCGCGCGCGGCGGCGAGGGCGCCGGGGAGCGGGGTGGATGCGGTGGCGGGACCGCGGCCGGTCGCCGCGGGCGCCGGCTGCGGCCACGCGCCGCTCATCACGGCGCGCGCGAGCGTGATGTTGTCCCCGCCGTGCGGCGGGGTGCCGATGGCGTCGCCGTGCGCGGTGTAGGCCACGCCCAGGCCGGACGTCGCAGCCGTGGTGAGGAGCGCTCCGTAACCCGACGTCTCGTCGCAGCGCGTGATCACGAGCCCTTGCGGCTCGACCGGGCGGTACGCGCGCGTCACGGCCTCGAGATCCCCGGCCTTCATCGTGGCGGGCAACACGAGCAGCACCTGCCGTCGACGCGCCGCCTGGAGGAATGCCTTGAGCTCGGTCATGCGGTCGGGGCGGGCGCCGTTGTGGCCCGGGGTGTCGACCACGATCACGTCGGTGGCCCCGGCGCTCACCATCGCCTGCAGCTCACCGGGCGAATAGCAGACCGTGACCGGGACCCCGCTCGCGGAGCCGAGCGCGGCCAGCTGCTGCGGCGCGCCGGCGCGGCTGACGTCGATGCCGGCGACGGCGGCGGAGAGCGCGTGCGCGCGGATGTCGAGCGCGAGGCGCATCGCCATCGTGGTCTTGCCGGCGCCGGACGGGCCGACGAGGAACAGTACGACCGGCCGCCGCGCGAAGTCGACGCGCGCGACCGCGGGCAGCTGCGCGGCGAGCTTGCGCTCGACGGTGCGCGCGACGGACCGGGGGTCGGCGCCGTGCGTGATGGCCTGCGCGGCCTGGTCGAGCACGGCGGCGACGATGGCTGGGGCGACGCCCTGCTGCAGGAGCCGCGCGCGCGCGGCGCCGAGCGCGTCGGGCGCGCCGTCGATGCGCGCCTGCAGGCGATCGGCGCTGAGCTCGCCCAGCAGTGCACGGATCGCGGCGAGCTCGCCGCGCATGGCGGCGATTGCCGCGGCGTCGGCGGTGGGCGCGGCGGGCGCCGGCGCGAAGCCGGCGTCGAGCGGGAGCGCGCGCAGCGGCGCGAACGCCGGCGCGTCGTCGCCGGCAACGTCGTCGGCCGCGAGATTGGGGGCGCCGGCGAGGTCCGCCGCGGGCACCTCGTAGGCACGCGCAGCGCGCGCGGCGTTGATGGCCGCGAAGGGGCCGGCCGCGGCGGACCGTGCCGCGTCACCCCACGCGTCGTCGTCGTCGGCGTCGGCTACGTCCGTGTCGTCGTAGCCGTCGTCGTCCGCGCCGTCGTCGTCGGCGGTGGCGCCGGCGGAGTCGCGCACGGCGCCCGTGCGGCCGCGGATGCGGCCGAGCAGTCCGGGGCGCGCGAGCGGGTCGGGGACGACGCCGCTGCCGGCGAGCGCGTTCACGAACGGCGGCGCGAGCTCGGCGTCGGCCGCCTCGAGCGCGGCCGCGATCTCCTCCTGCTCCGCGCGCACCTGCGCGCGCGCCGACTCCGCGGCGCGGGCCGCGGCGGCCTCCGCGCGCGCGGCGGCCAGCCGGGCCGCCAGCTTCGCGCGACGCTCCAGGTCCTCGTCCGAGACGCGGACCACGATCTCGACGTACTCGTTCGGCGGCGCGCCGAACAGCCCCGGCGACCGCACCGTGCGCGACGACACCACCTCGGCGTCGCCGCCGCACTCCTCGCGCACGCGGGCATACGCGTCTTCCATCGACGGGGCCTGGTATCGCTTAAGCCGCTGCACTGGCCTCGACCTCCACCATGCCCACGGATTCGACGTCCACCTCGGTGGCGATCTCGCTGAAGGCGAGGATCGGGAGCGCCGGGAGCGACCGCTCGGTGAGCCGGCGCAGCGGCCGCCGGATGCGCGACGACGTCAGCAGCACCGGCTGCTGGCCCATCGCCGCCGCGTGCTCGAGCTGGCTCGCGATGCGCGAGAGCAGCCGCTGCAGCAGCGTCGGGTCGACCAGCAGCGCGGTCCCGTTGTCGGTCTTCTGCAGGCTCGAGGCGAGCGTCTGCTCGAGCCGCGGCTGCAGCGTGATGGCGTGCAGCGCGCCCGACGGCGAGCGGTGCTGCATCGTGATCTGGCGGGCCAGCGCGGAGCGCACGATCTCGGTGAGCGCCTCGATCTCCTTCGTCGCGCGGCCGTGGTCGGCGAGCGTCTCGCAGATCGTGACGAGGTCGCGGATCGACACGCCCTCGGCGAGCAACATCTGCAGGACGCCCTGCACCTCGCCGACCGTGAGCACGCCCGGCACGAGCTCCTCCACGACGGTCGGGTAGTCCTGCCGCAGGTGGTTGAGCAGCGACTGCGTGTCCTGCCGCGAGAGCAGCTCGGGCGCGTGGCGCCGCGTCAGCTCGTTGAGGTGCGTCACCAGCACCGACGGGGAGTCGACGACCGTGTAGCCGAGCAGCTCCGCGCGCTGCTTCTGGCCGGACGCGATCCAGCGCGCCGGCAGGCCGAAGGCCGGCTCAACGGTCTCGGCGCCTTCGATCTCCTCGCTCGCGAGGCCGGAGTTCATCGCGAGGAACTGGTTCGGCATCAGCTCGCCGCGGCCGATCTCGATGCCGCGCAGCTTCACCACGTAGGTGTTCGCCGGGAGCTGCAGGTTGTCGCGAATGCGGATCATCGGGACCACGATCCCCAGCTCCATCGCGACCTGGCGTCGCATGATCGTGATCCGGTTGAGCAGGTGGCCGCCGTGCTCCTCGTCGACGAGCGGGATCAGCCCGTAGCCGACCTCGACCTCCAGCGGATCGACCTGGAGCATCGAGATCACGGAGTCCACGCTCTGAGCCTCCTCGGTGCGCTCCACCTCGGCTGCCTCAGCCTGCTGCTCGGCGCTCTCGCGCTGGCGCGTGCGGACCAGGTAACCGGCTCCTCCCATGATTGCGGCGAGGATGAGGAACGGGGATAGGGGAAGGCCCGGTACGAGCCCGAAGCCACCCAGTACGGCGGCGACGATGAAGAGCACGCGCGGGTTCGCGAACATCTGCGCACCGATGTCGCGCCCCATGTGCCCGTCGGTCGTGCCGCGCGTGACGATCAGGCCGGTGGCCGTCGAGACGAGCAGCGCCGGGATCTGCGACACCAGGCCGTCGCCGACGGTGAGCAGCGAGTACGTGGAGACCGCGGCGCCGGCGGACATGCCGTGCTGGAAGACGCCGATCGCGATGCCGCCGATCAGGTTGATGGCGACGATGATCAGGGCGGCGATGGCGTCGCCCTTCACGAACTTCGACGCGCCGTCCATCGAGCCGTAGAAGTCCGCCGCCGCGGCGATCGCCGTCCGGCGCTTGCGCGCCTCCTGCTCGGTGATCAGCCCCGCGTTGAGGTCGGCGTCGATCGACATCTGCTTGCCGGGCATCGCGTCGAGGGTGAAGCGCGCGGCGACCTCGGCGACGCGGCCGGCACCGTTCGTAATCACGACGAACTGGATCACCATGAGGATCAGGAACACGACGATGCCGACGACCACCGACCCACCGACCACGAAGTGGCCGAACGCGGAGATCACCGAGCCGCCGTCGGCGTTCAGCAGGATCAGGCGCGTGGACGCGATGTTGATCGCGAGCCGAAACAGCGTCATCACGAGGAGCAGCGACGGGAACACGCTGAACGACAGCACGTCCTGCGTGTACATCGAGATCATGAGCACGGTGACCGCGAGGGCGATGTCCGTGACGATGAACATCGTCAACATCGCCGTGGGCAGCGGGATCACCATCATCGCGACGATGAGGATCAGGGCCCCGGCCATCGGCACGTCGGAGTTGCGTGTCAGCAGCCCGATGGCCCCGCCCTGCGGCGGCGACGCGTTGCCGGCCTGCGCCATGCTTCAGCCCCTCCCGCTCACGCCCGCGCCGCGACCGCGCCCGTGCGCAGCCGGTAGACGAAGGCGAGGATCTCGGCGACGGCCTCGTACAGGTCGGGCGTGATCTCGCGCCCGATCTCGACGGCCTTGTAGATGGCGCGCGTCAGCGGCGGGTTCTGGATCACCGGGATGCGGTGCTCCATCGCGACCTCGCGGATGCGCTGCGCGATCAGCCCCGTCCCCTTCGCGATCACCACCGGCGCGGCCGACGACGTCGGGTCGTACTTCAGCGCGACGGCGTAGTGCGTCGGGTTCACGAGCACGACGTCGGCCTTCGGCACCGACTGCATCACGCGCGTCAGGAACGACCGCCGCATGCGCGCCATCTGCGCCTTCACGGCCGGGTCACCTTCCGTCTGCTTCATCTCGTCCTTCAGCTCCTGCCGCGACATGCGCAGCTGGCTGATGAAGTCGAAGCGCTGGAAGACGAAGTCGGCGGCCGCGAGCGCGAGCACCGCGAGCGTGACGTCGAGCGCGACCTGGAAGCCGATGTCGACGAGCAGCCCCATCGACTGCGGCAGCGAGTACGCGACGCCGAGCCCGGTGAGGTCGCCCCAGCGCGACCGCAGCGCGACCCACGCCACGCCGCCGAGCACGACGAACTTCGCGACGGACTTCGCGAGCGTGACGTAGGACTGCTTGCTGGCGAACAGGCGCTTCGCGCCGGCGAGCGGTGAGATGCGGCTGAGCTGCGGCTTGAGCGCCTCGGTCGCGAACAGCGGCCCCCCCGACTGTCCGACGCCGGTCGCGATCGACAGCGCGACGATCGCGCCGAGCAGCGGCGCCAGCAGCAGCACGGCGCGCCCGACCATCGCGCCGCCGACCTGCGCGGTGAGCGGCGTGTTCAGCGGGTCGCGGTTGAGGTTCGAGAAGGAGTCGACGATCAGCGACTGCATGCCGTTCCACAGCGCAGCGCCGCCGAAGCGCAGCACGCCGAACGCGGCGAGCAGCACGATCGCGCTGTCGACCTCGCGGCTGTGCGCGACCTGCCCGCGCTTGCGCGCGTCGTCCAGGCGCCGCTTCGTCGGCTGTTCGGTCTTCTGCGCTGCCATCTACGGCACCAGGAACCCGTTGACGTCGAGCAGTGCCCTGCCGAACACCGCGCCCATGAACCCCGTGAGCAGCGGCATCGCCGCTGCGAGCACGAGCAGGCCGACGCCGATCTTCACGGGAAACCCGACGATCAGGACGTTCATCTGCGGCACCGTGCGCCCGACCAGCGCCATCGCGACGTCGGTCAGCAGCAGCGCGCCCACCACGGGCAGCGCGATGCGAATCGCGACGACGAACATCGAGGCGAAGAACGGCGCGACCTGGTCGCCGGCGATCAGGCTGATGTCGGCGTGGCCCGGCGGCACGATCGCGAAGCTGTGCAGCAGCCCCTGGATCACGATCAGGTGGCCGTTCACCGCGAAGAACACCAGCGTCACGATCAGCTGGTAGAACTGGTCGAGCGTGCCCACCTGGCCGCCGGTCATCGGGTCGATCACGGCGCCGATACCGAAGCCCATCTGCACGCCGACCAGCGACGCGCCCATCTGCATCGCCTGGAACACGAGCGACACGAGGATGCCGATCGTGAGGCCGATCAGGACCTCGGAGCCGATCAGCGAGGCGAACACGAGGAGGTTCGTGGAGACCGGCTGCAGGGTGGGCGTCTGCAGGGGCACGACGATCAGCGCGAGCAGCAGCGCGAGCCCGATCTTCGTCTGTGACGGCACGCCGCGCGCGCCGAAGAGCGGCATGACGATCACCGCCGCGCTGATCCGGGCGAGGACCAGCAGGAAGTTCGCCGACCACTCCGGCGAGACCGAGAACAGCTGCTCGATCACCTAGCGCGCCATCTGCGGCAGCGTGGCGAAGAGGCGCGTGGTGTAGTTCACCATCGTCCCGATCATCCAGGGGCCGAGCAGCGCCGAGACGGCGAAGACGGCGATGATCTTGGGGACGAACGTCAGCGTGACCTCGTTGATCTGCGTCATCGCCTGGAAGATCGAGACGACCATCCCGATCACCATGCTGACCACGAGAATCGGCGCCGAGATCAGCAGCGCCGTCATCAGCGCCTGCTGTCCGAGTGCGATCACCGAGGCATCTGACATCGCGGGGTTCCCCCTATCCGGAAGCGCGCGTTAGCGGACGAAGCTCGTGACGAGCGAGCCGATAATCAGGCTCCATCCGTCCACGAGGACGAAGAGCAGGATCTTGAAGGGCAGTGAGACGACGACGGGTGGCAGCATCATCATGCCCATCGACAGCAGCGCCGAAGAGACGACGATGTCGATGATCAAGAAGGGCACGAAGATGATGAATCCCATCTGGAACGCGGTCTTCAGCTCGCTGAGGATGAAGGCCGGGATGATCGACGTAGGTCGGCACCTGGTCGACGCTCTCCGGCTTCGTGTCCTGCGACATGCTGACGAACAGCTCGAGATCCTTCTCCCGGGTCTGCGCGAGCATGAACTTGCGCACGGGCGCGTCCGCCTGCTTGAGGGCGGTCGACTGGTCCATCGTGCCGGCGAGGTATGGCTGCAGGGCGTCGTGGTTCACGGTCGTCCAGACGGGCGCCATCACGAAGATGGTGAGCAGGAAGGCGATGCCGAGCAGCACCTGGTTGGGCGGCAGCTGCGGCACGCCGATCGCATTCCGGACGAGCGAGAGCACGATGATGATGCGGGTGAAGCTCGTCACCATGATCAGCAGCGCCGGCGCCAGCGAGAGCACGGTGAGCAGCACGAGCAGCTGCACGCCGGTGGCCGCGCCCGACGGCGACGTCGAGGCCTGCGTGCCCAGGCCGACGTTCGGCGTCGTCACGGTGCCGTCGGCAGCGACGCAGCTGGTGGCGAGCAGCAGCACGACGACGAGGCCGGCGAGCAGGAACGTGCGCCGCCACCGGCGCGCGGCAGCCGCCCTCCGGCACGTGCTCCGGCGCGCGGCAGGCTTCAGGCCTGCCGTGGGCTGGTCGGCGCGCCGCGGGCGTCCGTGCGTCTCGCCGGGCGGGAGGCACGGCAGGCCTGAAGCCTGCCGCGCGCCGTCGCTGGGCGACCCGGTAACCGGCGTCATCGCGCGCGCCGCTCGACGGGCGGCTCGAAGCGGTCGAAGTTGACGCCCGCGCGCGCCTGGGCGATCGCGCGCTGGAGGTCGTTGATCTGGCTGCCGCGGTAGCCCGAGCGTGCCCGCAGCGCGGCCGCGGCCGGCGGCGTGGCGTCAAGCCATCCGTCGTCGCCGGTACGCGCGGGCGCGGGGGCGGGCCTGGGCGCGGCGGCGCCCCCGGCGTACGGGCTACGCGGGCGCGGCGGCGCGCCCGGAGCACCCGCCGCCGGGCGCAGCGCGGGGCGCGGCACGCCGGCGAGCCGCCAGCCAAGGCCGGCGAGCCTGCCACCCGCGCCGCCAAGCAGCGCACCGAGCGACGGCGCGGAACGCGCCCCGCCGGCGCGCGCGGCACCGCGGGGCGCGGCCGAGCGCAGCATCGTGCCGGAGAGCATGCCGGCGAGCGAGCGGAACGACCGCCCCTCGTCGGCCGGCGGCAGCTGCGCCAGCCGGTCCACCTCCTCCGGGTCGTCGATCTGCAGGAGCTGGTTGATGCGGTCGGCCGTCACGCCGATCAGCACCGCGTGCCCGCCGATGCGCACCAGGTGCAGCGCCCGGTTGGGCCCGAGCGCGCGCGTCTCGACGATCTGCAGCCTGGCGCGGCGTCCCGCCGGGCCGCTCGCCGTTCATGCGCCGCATGTACCAGCGCATCAGGACGAACGCGCCCCAGATCACGCCGAGCACGACGCCCAGCCGCAGCCCCAGCCCGAGCCAGTCGCCCAGGCCGTAGGACGCGATGTCGCCCGCCGAGTGGCCGCCGGTGAGCGCACCCGCCTGCGCGAACGCGGTGGCGCGCAGCGCCAGCGCGGCGCCGGCGCCGCTCGCCAGCCCCGCACCCGCGCGGAGCGCACTCGGCGGAACCGCGCGGAGCGCACCCGGGATGAGCGAGCGCGGCGTTCGCTTCACGCTAGCGCCCCATCGCATAGGCCCGGCGGTTCGCCGAGACGATCTCGGTGACGCGCACGCCGAAGTTCTCGTCGACCACCACCACCTCGCCGCGCGCAATCAGGTGGTCGTTCACGAGGATGTCGACCGGCTCGCCGGCGAGCTTGTTCAGCTCCACCACCGAGCCCGGCCCCAGCGCCAGGATGTCCTCGACCGACATCGAGCTCCGCCCGAGCTCGACGGAGACGCGCATCTGCACGTCCATGATCAGATCCAGCGAGCGCTGGTTGCGCTCTCCTCCCACGGACTCCGTCAGGCTCGGGAAGCGCACGGGGTGGACCTCCACGTCGTCGCCGCCCCGGCCGCGGGACGCGGCCTGGCGGATGGGGGAGACGTTGTCTGGCTCGTAGTCGAGGCCGAAGGCCCGGTCCGGCGCGGCGGATGCGGCGGGCGGCGCGTCGTACGTGTCGACGCGGGGCGAGCCCGACGCCGAGCGACGGCGGAGCGGCATCGGTTCCGGCGGCGGCTCCTCGAGCGGGTCACCGAAGTGGTCGTTCTCGGCGACGTTGCCGGGCAGCGCGACGCCCGGCGCCAGCACGCCGGCCAGCCGGTGCAGCAGCATCGTCGGCAGCACCAGCGTGCAGCGGACGGGCGCGCGCTCGCCTTCGAGCGACAGCTGGAGATCGACGCGGACGGGAATCGTGCGCTCGCCCGTGTCGGCGACGTGCGCGAGCGTGGTGCCGGCATCGTTGAAGCTGCGGTCGACGAGCGTGGTCTCCGCGCCCGACAGCTCGTCGGTGAACAGCGCGAGGCTCATCAGGTCGAGCAGCTCGCGGGCCGCGGTGGAGATCGTCTCGAGCTGGCCGTCGCGGAACGCCGGATCGGACATCCTGCCGGGTGACGTCTCGATCGCGAGCAGGCGTCCGACGTCGCTCAGCGGGAGCACCGCCCCGAACCCAACGCCGTCAACGTCGGAGAACGCGAACTTCAGCTCGAGCCCGAGGTGCGGGCTCGCCGCGAACTCCTCCTCGAGCACGGCGTAGTCGGCAACCTCCGCGCGCGTCACGACCACGGACGCGCGGCGCCCGCCGACGCTCTCGGCGCCGACCTGCAGCACCTCCGCGGCGCGCGCGCCGAATCGCGCGACGGGGACGGCAGCGGCGCCGAGCACGGGCTCGAGCGCCTCGGGGGCGACCTGCGGCGTCGCGGGAACGGCGGCGGGCGCGGGCGCGGGCGCGCGGCGGCCGGCGCGGCGGCCGCGACGGCCGCCTCGTCCGCGTCGATGTCGTCGAGATCGCCGTCGAACGGGTCGCCGGTCGCGGCGGCGGCCTCCGCGGCTGCGGCCGGAGCGGGCGCCGCCGCCGCCGGCGAGGCGTCGAGGTTCGCGATCGCGTCCAGGTCGCCCAGCTCGTCGAGCTCGCCGGCGCCGCCCGCCGCACCCGCGTCGGCGTCCGTGTCCGTGTTGGCGTCCGTGTCCGTGTCCGTGTTGGCGTCCGTGTCCGTGTCCGTGTTGGCGTCCGGCGCGCCGCCGGCGCGCGCGGCATCCTCCGCGCCGGTCGCTGACTCGTCGGGCTCGCCCGCGGTGGGGTCGAGGTCGTCCTCGGGGGGCGTCTGCGCGTCGGCCATCTTCTGCTCCTACTCGGACGTGCTCGCACCGGCGTCGTCGCCCGCGCCGGCGGGGGCGTCGCCGCCGCCCGCGAGCGGGACGCGGCCGCGCTGGTTGTCACGACGGCGTCGCGCGGCGGCCGGGGTCGGCTGCCAGCTGGGCGGCGCGGCGGGAAGGGGATTGGGTTCGACGGCCTCGACGATCTCGATGGCCATCCGGTTGCTCACCATGCCGGGGAGCCCGCGGTAGCGCGCGTGCTCGCCGATCATGATGTCGAGCGGCCTGCCGGGCCGCGTGTTGAGGACGATCGTGTCGCCCTCCTCCATGTCGATGATGGTGGACGTCGGCAGATCGGTTTCGCCGAGCACGACGTGCATGTCGAGCGCCGCTCGCCCGAGGAGCGCCTCCATGAGCTGGCGCTCCTCGACGCTCGGCGGCCCGTGCCGGCCCGACTGGAACCAGATCTGCGTCGAAAGGTCGGCGGCCACCGGCTCAATGACCGTGTAGGGGATGCACACCGACATCGCGCCCAGGTGGTTGCCGATGTTCACCTCGAAGAACGCCGTGAGCACGACGTCCGTCGGCGCCGCCACCTGGATCAGGCCGGCGTCGAAGCCGAGATCCTGCAGCTCCGGCGCGACGCGCACGACCGCGCTCCACGTCTCCTCGAGCGTCTGCCGCAGCACGTTCGAGAAGGAGCGCAGCAGCGCCGTCTCCACCTCGGACATGTCGCGCGCGCGGTCGATCAGCAGGCCGGTGCCGCCGAGCAGGCGGTCGACGACCTCGCTGGCGACGTCGCTGTTGAACTCGACGACGACGTTGCCGGACAGCGGCGCGAGCGAGAGGACGTAGCAGGTCGTCGGGCTCGGGACCTGCGCCTGCCACTCCTCGTAGAGGCCCTGGTCGAGGCTGGAGAGCCGCACCGTGACGAGCGTGCGCAGGCGCGACGAGAACGACGCGCCGATGATGCGCGCGAAGGTCTCGTGCATGGAGTGGAGCGTGGCCCACTGCTCGCGCGAGAACTTGTCGGGCCGGCGGAAGTCGTAGTAGCGGATGCCGCGGCGCTGCGGCCGGTCGCTGCGGCCGGGAGTGCCGCCGCCGTCGCGCGACGCGGTCTCGGCCGCCGTCTCGGCGGCCGGGACCTGGTCGAGCAGCGCGTCGATCTCCCACTGCGCCAGCGCCCGGTTCTCAGCCATCTCGTCGCATCCGTCCCCTCGGGGAGCGTTCTCAGCGCGTCTACTGGGTGATGAAGTCCACGAACAGCACGCGCTTCACGTGCTCGTCCGGGAGCAGCTTCTGGACCGCGGCCTGGATCTCGGCCTTCAGCGCCTCCTTGCCGGCGGGGGTCGAGATCTCGTCGGGCGTCTTCGCGGTGACGATTGTCGTGACGGCGTCCTCCATCAGCTGCGCGCCGTTGCCGATGTGCGCGGTGAACTCGTCCTCGAGCGTCTGCTGCTGCACCTCGCACGGGCTCGATGCGGCGCTGCCGCTCCGCGGACCGACGGCCGCGGTGCGGCCACCGACGAGCGCGGGGTCGGCGGAGACGTACAGCGCCTCGGCGGCGCCGGCCGGCAGCACGCCGGCGCAGCCGGTCAGCGCCGCGGCCCAGCGCGCGTCGGTGGTCTCGAACTCGACCACGGTCTGCAGCTTCAGGTAGGCGGGTGTCTTGCTCTGCAGGTTGAAGATGCGGTCGGCCAGCGTGATGTGCGGGCCGATCTTCCCCGGGACGGCGACGACGGTCGGCTGCGCGATCGGGCCGGCCGCAGCCTGCTTGCCGCCGCCGAGGACGAACATGAACAGCGCGAGCGCGACGACGACGCCGGCCACGGCGCCGACCGCCGCGAGGACGGCTGGCTGCTTCATCATTGGGATGCCCCCTGCTGCTGCTGGCTCGTCGCGCCGGACGTCGCCGTCGGCGCCGTGTCCGTCGCCGGGCTCCCGAGGTCCGGCGCCACGCTCACGGGCGTCGTCGCCGCGCCCGGCGTGGCGCCGGTCGTCGGGATGGTGGCGGCGGGATAGAGGACCACGATGTCTGCGCGCCGGTTCAGCGCGCGGCCCTCGGGCGTGAGGTTGCTGGCGATGGGCTGCTCGGCGCCGTAGCCGGCGGCGAAGATGTCCGACGCGCGGACGCCGGCGTGCTCGACCAGGTAGCGGAGCACGGCCACCGCGCGCGCCGACGACAGCTCCCAGTTCGTCGGGTACTTCGTCGTGCCCACCGGCACGTTGTCCGTGTGGCCCTCGACGCGGATCTGGTTCGGCAGGTCGCGGATCGCGTTCGCGACGATGTCGAGGAGCGGCTGCGCGTCCGGCCGCAGGTCGGCGCTGGCGGAGTCGAAGATGAGCTGGTCGGCCATCCGGATCACGATGTGATCGGATTCCCGGTTCACGAGGATCTGGCCGCTCAGGCCGGCCGCCGCGGCCTGCTGGTCGACGAGCTGGCGGATCTGCTGGAGGTCGTTGTTCATCTGCAGCGCGACGCTGCCGCCGGGCACGATGCCGTTGCCGCCGGAGAAGATGCCGCCGCCCGCTTCGGCCGACTTGACCGGCACGTGGAACGCCTCGGCAAGGCCCTTGGAGAGCTCCTGGAACTTCACGACGTTCGCGTCCGCGGTCGCGTAGAGCAGCAGGAAGAAGCCGAAGAGCAGCGTCACCAGGTCGGCGTAGGAGATGACCCAGCGCTCGTCCGCCTCGCTGCCGTGATCCTCGCCGCCGCGCTTTCGACTCATGCCGCGGCCCGCCGCTCGTCGCCTTCGTCTTCCTCGGCGAGGCGGTTGCCGGGCTTGAGGAAGCCCTGCAGCTTCTCCTTGACGATGCGCGGGTTGTCGCCGGCCTGGATGGAGAGGACGCCTTCGAGGATCATCTCGCGGACCACCTGCTCCTCGGCGGAGATGCCCTTGAGCTTGGTCGAGATCGGCAGCAGCACGACGTTGGCGAAGCCGACGCCGTAGAAGGTGGCGACGAAGGCGGTGGCGATGCCCTTGCCGAGCTCGGCCGGGTCGCCGCCCAGCTGCGAGAGCACGTGGATCAGGCCCATCACGGCGCCGAGCACGCCGAGGGTCGGCGAGTAGCCGGACGCGACCTTGAAGATCTCGGCGGCCTCCGACTCGCGGGTGGCCGCGCCCTCCATCTCGATCTCCATGATCGCCTTGAGGGCCTCGGGGTCGGTGCCGTCGATCATGAGCATGAGCGCCTTCTTGGCGAACTCGTTCTCGACGGACTGCGAGTCTTCCTCCAGGGCGAGCAGGCCCTCGCGGCGGGCCTTGTCCGCCATCTCCACGATGTGCGCGGCCATGGCGCTCGCGTCGCCACCGCCGCCGCCCTTGATGGCGCGGATGAACGACATCGGCATGCCGAGGAAGCGGCCGAGCGGGAACGAGGTGATGGTGGCGCCGAGGGAGCCGATGACGACGATCATGAAGCCCGGGATGTTGATCAGCATCGTGACCGCGCCGCCCTCGACGGTGAATCCGCCGAGGACGCCGATGGCGGCGACGAGCAGGCCGATGAGCGTCGCGATGTCCATGAGCCGGGCCTACCCCTCCACCACGCGCAGGAAGGGCGCCGGGGCGCCGCCGCCGTAGACGGAACGGCGGTAGCGGATGATGCGGTCCACCACCTCGTCGTCGGACTCGCGCACGACGTAGGAGTGGCCGTTGAACAGGACGATGTGGGTGTCGGGGGTACTCTCGACGCTCTGGATGAGCTCGGCGTTGAGATAGAACTCGCTCTGGTCGAGGCGTGTGACACGGATCAAGACAGCACCTCCGACCGAGGGCGCGCGGCATGCGCCGCGATTCGTCGGAGGCCATTGTTCGGCCGGCGCGCCGTGTTCCGTATGAGGGAATGCCCGGTGCGACCGGGGCGCGCTCCCCGACTCGGCGCGCGAGTGGTACCGAGGTTGCGGGGGTCGCGCTGGCGCAGGCGCGGGGAGCGCCGGCGACAGCGGCGGCAGACATGCCGGCGCTCGGCTGGCGTCCGCGCGGTGTCGGCGGCATGTCTGCCGCCGCTGTGGTCGGCGGGGTGGGTCTAGCGGAGCAGCGCGGCCAGCGCGGCCGTCAGGTCGTCGACCGTGAACGGCTTCGCCAGGAACGCGTTCGCGCCGGCAGCGATCACTTCGCGCTCCTGCACCTGGTCGTTGTAGGCGGACATCGCGATCACCGGCAGCGAGCGCAGCTCGGGGCGGCGGCGGATGTGGGTGACGAGCTCGATGCCGCCGAGGCGCGGCATGCGAATGTCCATGAGCACGGCGTCGATGTGATCGCCGGCGTCGATGCGGTCGAGCGCCTCACGGCCGTCGGCGCAGAGCAGCGTGTGGTAGCCGCGACTGCGCAGGACGAGGGCGACCATCGAGCGCACGCTCTCCTCGTCTTCGGCGACGAGGACCACGGGCGTCTCCGCGGTCGGCGCAGGAGACGTGTCTGCAGTTGAGATCGCTGGTCCGGCCACCGTGCGACCCATCGTGCCGGATCGGAAGAGCGTGGGGAGCGCCGATCCCTCACCAGTGGAAGACGGCGCGGGTGCCGCCGGCCTTTACTCTAACGCGAAGCGCATCAGCCTGCCCGCAGCCCTGTGTCGCCGCTGGCCGGCCCGGCATCGGCGCTCTCCAGCCCGACCAGGCCGCGCTTCAGCGCGTAGCGAATCAGGTCCGTGCGGTTCTTCGCGTGGAGCTTGGTCATGATGTGCGCGCGATGCGCCTCGACCGTCTTCACCGAGATCACCAGCTCCTCGCCGATGGCCTGGTTCGAGAGGCCCTCCGCGATCAGCTGCAGCACCTCTCGCTCGCGGTTCGTGAGCAGGTCATAGCCGGTGCGGCCATCGGCCTGCTTCGCCTGGAGCATCACCTCGTTGACCGAGATCTCGGCCGACACCGTCGCCGAGAAATAGGTGTTGCCGCGGAACACCGACTGGATCGCGAGCAGGAGCTCCTCGAGGTCGGAGTTCTTCACGACGTATCCGGATGCCCCGGCGCGAAGCGCCTGGAGCAGCCGCTCGTCCTCGAGGTACGCGGTCAGGATGAGGACACGCGTGCTGGGGGCGCGCTTGAGGATCTGGCGTGTGGCGTCGATGCCGTTGAGGCCCGGCATCACCATGTCCATCAGTACGACGTCCGGGAGCAGCCGCTCGGCGGTGTCGACGGCGTCGCGCCCGTTCGTCGCCTCGCCGACCACCTCGAGGCCCGGCTGGGACTCGAGCAGCACCCGCAACGCCTGGCGGAGCAGCGCGTGATCGTCGGCGACGACCAGTCGGATCCGCTGCGCCGAGCCACGCGCCGGGCGCGTGCGCGTGAGCGGGGCTTCGTCGCGGTTGCGGTCGAACGTCATCGGATGCTCCCTGTCACCGGCCGTCTACGCTACGGCCTCTCATTACAGATGGCCAGCGCCGAACGTCCCGCGCGTGGCCCCGCGGATGCCCGTCGGCGCTGGGGATGCGCTAGGCCGATCGGCGGTCGCCGCTGTAGTAGGCGTCGGTGGACGTCAGCTCGCGGTAGTCGTCGAACCGCTGCCCCGACTCGGGGACCGCGGGGTAGGTCCGGTTGGCACCGCAGCGCCTGCAGCGGCCGAGGATCACGCCGCTGACCGGCTCGCCGAGCACCCAGTGGTGAACACAGTGCGGAACTGCGTCGTCGACGACGCGGAGCTCGGGTCGCGGGTCGGACATGGTGGGAACCTCGCTGGGCACCTGCGTTGCTAGTTCGGGATGCTACGGACGGCCTCGCCGGCGCCCTATCAGGTGAAGTCCCTAGATCCGCACGCGGAATCCCACATGCCCGCACGTCCGCCCACGCACCGCGGCGCCCGACACGCACACCCATCGGTGCGAACCCTGTCGAGTCCCACGGCGCCGACCGATGATCCGGTCAGCGACTCCCGAGCGAGTGGCCGAAGCACGCCGAGCGCGCAGGAGCGACGTGGGATGACGCCGGACGTCGATGGGGAGAGCCCCGATTACATCGGGATCCCCCGGCAGTTCATCAGCCCCGATGCCGTCACCGGCGTCCACCTCTACCTCCACGTGGGTGGCCGGTACGTGCTGTACCGGTCCGGCAACGAGTCGGTCGACGGCGAATCCCTCGAGAAGCTCAAGCACCGCGAGATCGAGACGCTCTACGTCTCGTCGGCGCAGGCCGACCAGCTGGAGGCGTACGTCGCCGCGCATGTCGGCGACGCCGTGCGCGCCGCGCGCACGCCGCAGGAGAAGGCGCGCTACCTGCGCGACGCCACCCGCGCCACGCTGCGGCAGTCGCTCGCGCGCATCGAGTCGCCGGGCGACCTCGACCGACTGCGCGGCGTGTCGGACGTACTCTCCGACACCATCGCGAACGACAGCTCCATCCTCTCGGGCGTCGTCCGCTTCGCCGAGGAGCACGAGCAGCTCTTCACGCACTCATCGAACGTCGCCGCCTACGCGATCGTGCTCGCCGCGCGGCGCGACGAGTTCACCGACAAGGACCTCTCGGCGATTGGCATCGGCGCGCTGATCCACGACGTCGGCCTCGCCGCCGTCGAGCCGACGCTGCTGACGAAGCCCGACGACCTGCGGACGGACCTCGAGCGACACTTCCTGGCACGCCACCCGCGGCGCGGCGCGACGTCGCTCGAGCAGGCCGGTATCGACGACCCGATCGTGCTTGACATCGTGCGCAACCACCACGGGTCCGGTGAGAGCGGACGACTGTCGCTGCCCGTGCAGATCGTGCAGCTCGCGGACGTGTTCGACTCGATGACGAGCCAGCGTCGCGCGCACACGCCGGCCGGGCCGTTCGCCGCGCTCTACAACATGCGGCACCGGATGGACGGGCGCTTCTCCCCGGAGCTGATCCGCGAGTTCGTGCTCACGCTCGGCGGGATGACGGACATCGCGCCCGACAGCCCGGTCGCGCCCCTGTCGCGCCGCCGGCCGCCGGCGACCGACGCTGCCTAGGCCGAGAATCGCGGAGCGCCGCGGATGCCAGCGTCGAGCGGCAACCGGCCGCCACGAAAAGAGCCGGGCGGATGCCCGGCTCTCTGGTATGTCGCGGTGCGGATGCGAACGCGGGGCTCGCGCTACGCGCCGTCCCGCTCGCCCTCGAACGAGAGCTCCTCGTGGGAGTCCTCGTCGATCAGGCGGAGCAACTGCGAGCGCAGCGCGAGCGCGTGCTCGGTCTGCGCCGCGTGGACGGCATGCTCCTCGCTCTCCCACACGCCGACGCGACCCAGCCGGGTCACGTCGCCCTCGTGGTGCTGCAGCCGGTACCCGAGGACGTAGCCGCCCTCGGCGGAATAGAAGGTGGAGAGCTTGTCGAGGATCTCCCCGACGCGCTGCTCCTCACCCGACTTCGGGCGCATGTGGGAAATGCGGACGTACGCCATGCGTGTCTCCTCCCGCGAACCGGCCTGCAGCATAGGGGAGGAGGACGGTCCCGGCGACGGACTAGAGGCGAAGCTTCCCGTGCGAGGGCTGGCGGCGCCGCTGCTTGCCGGCCGCGAGGCGCTCTTCCTCTTCGAGGTCGGTCGGGTCGCAGCGCTCGGTGTCGTGCACGTAGCCGCACGCGATGCAGCTGCCGAACTTCCCGTACCAGTCGTCCTCGATAATCATGAGGCCGCGGCAGCGAGGACACTTCTTCGGCGGAGCGCTCGAGAGCATTGGTGGATCTCCTGGATCGTCGGCATTCCGGCAGCCCGCCGGCTGGGCCTGACCCATCCTGCCTCCGGGGTTAGCTGACGGGTTCGGGCCGAATCAGGCTGGCCCGCTCCTCCGAAGAGAAGTTCACCCCAGGTTCTGGGTCCCCCGGTTCCCGCGTGCGGGAATTCGGCAGTGCGCTATGCGCCCTATCACAATCGCGTTGGTTTCGTGATTGTGACAACAAGAGCATACGCAAAGCGACTCGCTTGTCAACCCAACGTTGCGAGATTGTGACGAATAACGCGCAGCAGCGTTCGAGCCGCCCGCACGCTCCGAGGCGCCATCACCTCTATGCTGACGGACGGGATCAAGACATTTTCTAATGTGCGGCGCCCGCACGCCGCGCAATCCACACCATCTCCGTCGAAGTCTCGACGAACGGGGCGCGGAAATGGTCCCCGTAGAGCGCCTCGACCGCGAAGCCGGCGCGCGCGAGCAGGTGCTCCATCTCGTAGCGGTACACGTACCGCAGGCTGAACGAGAACCGCACGCGCCCGCCCACCGGCCGCGCGAAGGTCCACGTCGTGCGCGAGACCTGCGCAGTCGGCTCGTACGTGAGCTGCTGGTCGGCACCACGCGGGCCAGCGCCCGGCTGCCAGGCGCCGCCGCGACGCACGCCGTCGGCGATCATCAGCACGTCCGGGTTGAAGACGTTGAGCGCGAGGCGCCCGTCGGGCGCGAGCGCCGCCCGCGCCGCAGCGAGCGTGGCGAGCTGGTCCTCCGTGGTCACGTTGTGGAGAAACGTGCGGAACGGGATCGTCACGAGCGAGACCGGTCGGCGCAGCGCGAACGCGCGCATGTCGCCCTGCCCGAGCCACAGGCGATCGACGACGCCGGGGCCGGCCGCCCGCGCCTTCGCCGCCGCAACCCGCAGCATCGCCGCCGAGAGGTCGACGCCGATCACCGGCACGCCCGCCGCGGCAATCGGGATGGCGATGCGGCCGGTCCCCACGCCGAGCTCGACGACCGGGCCGCCGCCCTCGAGCGCGAGCGCGCGGTAGAAGTCGACGTCTCCGGCGACGCCCGAGACGCGCCGGTCATACAGGTCGGCATACGCCGAGTAGTCGGCCGGCACGACGCTCATTCCGCTCGCCGTTCTTCTTCGCGCGCGCGGAAGTCGTCGCACAACAGCCCCATGACCAGCGTGTCGTGGTAGCGACCGGCGGCGTAGCGATGCTCCCGCAGGCGGCCCTCGACGACGAAGCCGACCTTCTCATACGCGCGCTGCGCGCGCGGGTTGAAGGCCGCAACGGTGAGCTCGATGCGGTGCAGGTCGAGCTCGTCGAAGGCGAAGCGGCACAGCGTGCGCAGCGCGTCGCTGCCGAAGCCGCGGCTCCAGTAGTCGCGCTCGCCGATCTCCATGCCGACCGTGCCGCGACGCGCGATCGGGTCGAGCTGCCGCAGATCGAGGGTCCCGATCGGCACGGGGGCGGGGCGGTCGGTCGCCTCGATGACGAGGAAGATGCCGTGATCCCAGTCGTTCTCGAGGTGCGACTCGACGAACGCGCGCTCTGCCGCGACCGAGAACTGGAACGCCGGCCCGCCGAGGTAGTGCGCGATCTCCGGGTCGTTGATCCACGCCAGGAATCGCCGCGCGTCGTCGGCGAGCGCCGGGCGCAGCCGCGTGCGCTCACCCTCGAGGAACATCGCCCACCTCCTCGTACGCGCCGTAGCGGACGTCGAACTCTTCGCGCGCGATGCCCATCACCAGGAAGTCGAGCGCGCGTCCCCGGCTCCAGTGCGACGCGCGCTGGCGGCCCTCGTGTGCGAACCCGAGGCGCTCGTAGAGCGCGATGCCGCGCGGGTGGTTCTCGTCGACGCGCAGCCAGATGCGCCGCAGGTTGAGCTCGCGGAAGCCGAATCCGAGCAGCGTGCGCAGCGCGTCGAAGCCGTAGCCACGGCCCCACCGCGACCGCTCGCCGATGTTTACGCCGAGCTCGGAGGTGCGGTCCTCGGGCGTCTGGCCGTGGAGCCCGCAGACCCCGATCAGCGTGCCGTCGTCGAGCGCCTCGATGGCGAAGACGGCGTTGCGGTATCCCGGCGGAGCGCCCGCCCGCTCCGCCCACGCCTGCTCCGTCGCGAGCGACATCGGGTAGCGGATCGCCAGGTGCTCCGTCACCTCGGGGTCGTTGACCCAGCGGAACGCGGCGGCAGCGTCCTCCGGCTCGATCGCGCGCAGTCGGGTGCGTTCTCCCATCAGTGGCATCGTGCGCTCCTTCGCCCCGGGCGCCGGGCGGCCCGGGCAAGAAAGCGGCCCGTCGTCTGACGGGCCGATTGGCGCTGCGGCGAGAGGGTTGGTCTCCTATGCAGGCGCCTCGGCCCCCGGATCCGAGGACACGACGATGCGACCGTGGGCATCGGCGGTCCGAGCGAGGGCGAACGGCGTGGCGCAAGTGGTGCGCTGCATGGTGCGATGACGCTAGGGAGCGGCGCACGGCGTGTCAACGCGCCGCCGGCGGCGTGCGCGAGGGACAACCGGCGACCGCGCGCCTGACGCCCCGTGCTCGAGCTGAGGCGGCTCCCCGGCGCGGCATGCCCCGGCCATCGCGATGGGCGACGCTCGCGATCGAGCACCGGGCGCGGGCCCGCGCTCGCCGTCTCCGGCGCATAGGATCCCCTGCCATGAACTTCGACGATCTGCTCGCCGACCGAACCAGCGGCATGGAGGCCAGCGCGATCCGCGAGATCCTCAAGGTCGCGTCGTCGCCCGACATGATCTCGCTCGCCGGCGGGCTGCCGGCGGCCGAGAGCTTCCCGCTCGACATCATGGAAGAGATCACCGGCGCCGTCCTCGCGCGCCACGGCGCCCGCGCGCTCCAGTACGACGCGAGCGAGGGCTTCGCGCCGCTGCGCGCGGCGCTCGCCGGCGAGGTCGCCGCCCGCGGCATCCCCGCGACGGCGGACGACGTCCTCGTGTTCAGCGGCTCGCAGGGCGTGCTCGACGCCGTCGGCAAGGTGCTCGTCTCCCCCGGCGACGCGATCGCCGTTGAGGCGCCCACCTACCTCGGCGCGCTGCAGGCGTTCAACGCCTACGGCCCGCGCTACGTCGAGCTCGCCACCGACGACGACGGCCTCCTGCCCGACGCGCTGGACCGCGCGCTCGCGGGCGAGCGCGTGAAGCTCGTCTACCTCGTTCCGACGTTCCAGAACCCGACCGGCCGCACGCTGACGCTCGCGCGCCGACGCGCGGTCGCGGCGATCCTGCAGCACCATGACGCGCTGCTGATCGAGGACGACCCGTACAGCGCGCTCCGCTACGCGGGCGTTCCGGTGCCGTCGATCAAGTCGCTCGCGCCGGATCACGTCGTCTACGTGAGCACGCTGTCGAAGACGTTCGCGCCCGGTCTGCGCATCGGCTTCTGCCTGGCGCCGGCCGCGCTGCAGCGCTGGCTCGTGATCGCGCGGCAGGGGGTGGACCTGCACACGAGCACGTTCGGCCAGGCGCTGGCTGCGGAGTACATCACCGGCGGCCACCTCGCCCGCCGGCTGCCGCACATCCTCGATCTCTACCGGCCCCGGCAGCGCGCGATGCTCGACGCGCTCGCTCAGCACATGCCCGAGGACTTCCGCTGGACGCGTCCCGAGGGCGGCATGTTCGTCTGGGTCGAGGGTCCGGCGGGATTCGATGCCGAACGGCTGAACGAGCGAGCGCTGGCGCGCGGGGTCGCGTTCGTGCCAGGCAAGTTCTTCTTCGTCGACCAGCGCGTCGGCGCCGCCACGCTGCGCATGAACTTCACCGCGGCCGATCCGGAGACGATCGAGCGAGCGGTCGGGGTGATCGCCGACGTGATCGCGGAGGAGATGGACGCCCGCACTCGGTAGCGCCGGCACCGCCGGGTGGCTGGAATGCCTACCGAGAACGGGTTGTCATCCTGCGCCCATGGTGCGTGTAATGGCGCCGTCAACGACACAGGCTTCGCTTCCGGATTGGACTCCCATGTCACACGCTCTGAGACGCGCATCGATCCCGGTGCTGCTTGCGCTGCTCGCGTCGGTGGTCGCGGCCGTGGCGCTCGTGTCGGCCGCCTCGGCGGGCACGCGCGTGCCCGGTCACGACAGCGCCCGTTACGACCAGGACGGGAACGGCTATCCCGATGCCGGCGTGTACGTGAACGGCCACTACACGTCCGTGTACGCATACGACGCCAACGGCGACTACTACTGGGACCTCGGCGACGGGCGCATCCAGGGAACCGTCGACAGCATCGGGGCGCTCGACGCGGCAACGCTGACGACGTGCAACTACGTCATCAACTACCGGGCGGACTTCGGCAACGACCCTTACATGAACGAGGGGTGGATCCAGAACCACATCAATTGCTCTGGCTATGACGACAACGGGCAGTACAACTACCTCATCGTGAGCCAGACGGACCCGCGTTATACGGGCAACCCTGACTGGGCGGTCTGGGGCACCTGGGAGTATCACGTGCTGACGGAGTCGCACACGGGCAACCTCGTGCGGCCGGAGCACGCCGTCGGCGTCGACTAGCGTCCGGGCGGCTCTTCGCTTCCCGAGCGGCCGCGGTGGGGCACCGGCACCCTGCCGCGGCCGTTCGCCCGTTCGGCGCGTGGTGTGCGCAGCGGGGTGGTGCTATCGTCGCGATTCGACGTGGTGTCCGGGCAAGTCCGGTGCGAAACCGGCGCTGTCCCGCAACTGTGAGTCGCGCTCCCGGGCCCGGGAGCGCGGCGAGCCAGAAAACCGGCCTGCGTCCGTTGTCGATCCTGCGAGGACAGGCGACGGCAGCAGCGCCGCCCGTGGCCCCACGGACGCACTGACGCCTTCACACGCCTGCCCCCTCGCACCAGAGGGGGTTTTTCGCGCCCGCGCGAAGGACCTCCCGAGTGCAGGAGGCACCAGTGATCCGAGACCGGTTCCGCTTGCGATCCCGCGGGTCGGTGAGCCTGCTCCTCGTGAGCGTCGCCGCGACCCTGCTCGTGGCGTGCGGCGGCAGGAGCGCCGCCACGACGCCAACCGCCGCGGCGAGCGCGACCCCGACCGCGGCGGCGGGCGCCGCCGCGGCGACCCCGACGGCCCCCGCCGCCTTCCCGCGGACCGTGCAGGGCTCCGAGGGCACGTCCGCCACGCTCGACCGGCGGCCCGAGCGCGTGATTCTCGTTCTCGCCGGGCGCCACCGAGATCCTCTTCGCCGTCGGCGCCGGCCCGCAGGTCGTCGCCGTCGACCGCTACTCGAACTACCCGGCCGATGCCGCGAAGCTGCCGCAGCTCGACACCTATCTCGACAGCACCGACCCCGAGAAGGCGCTCGCGCTGTCGCCCGATCTGATCGTGACGTCGATGCCCGAGCAGGCGAAGCAGTTCCGCGACCTGCACATCCCGACGCTGCTGCTCGACATCCCCGACTCGCTCGATGGCGTCTACGCGCAGATGACGGCGATTGGCGCAGCGACCGGTCACGACGACGGCGCGCAGGCGCTGGTCACGCAGTCGAAGGCGCGCATCGACGCCGTCGTGCAGCGCCTCGCCGACGTGCAGCAGGGTCCGAAGGTGTTCTTCGAGCTCGACAACACGCTGTATACGGCCGCTCCGAACTCGTTCGTGGGCAGCATGCTCGCGCTGCTCAAGGCGCGGAACGTCGCGGCGGGTGCGACGTCCGCCTTCCCGCAGCTGACGGCGGAGGCGGTGATCGCGGCCGACCCGGACGTGGTGCTGCTCGCCGACGCCGCGTTCGGGGAGAGCGAGCAGACGGTCGCGGCGCGGCCGGGCTGGTCGTCGGTGTCGGCGGTGAAGCAGCACCGGGTGATCGGCGTGAACAGCGATCTGACGAACCGGCCGGGGGCGCGCATCGCCGACGCGATCGAGCTGCTGGCGCACGACCTCTACCCCGATCGCTTCGCGCACGCGATGCCGGGCGGAAACGTGTACGGCAGTCCGACGGCGTCCGCGACCGCCGCGGCAACCGGGGCCGCGGGCGCGGCGCGGTGAGCGCCCGGCGGCTGCGGGCGGCGGTCGCGACGCCGGCGGCGGGCACGGCGCCGCGGGGCGGGGCGATCGCGCGGGCGACGCCGCTCGCGCTCGGCGTCGTGCTGCTGCTCGTCGTCGCCGCGCTCGCGGTGACGCAGGGCGCCGCCGGCATCCCGCCGCGCACCGTCGCCGGGCTGCTCGCCTCGCGCCTACCGCTGCTCGGCGTCCACGTCGACGCCCCCGTCGCGTGGCAGCGCATCGTGTTCGACATCCGCCTGCCGCGCGTCGTCGCCGCCGGGATCGTGGGCGGCGCGCTCGGCTTCTCCGGCGGCGCGTACCAGGGCGTGTTCCGCAACCCGCTCGCCGACCCGTTCCTGCTGGGCGTGGCGTCCGGCGCGGCGCTGGGTGCGTCCATCGCGATCGTCAGCCCGCTCGACTCGAGCAGCTACGGCATTGGCTGGGTGCCGGCGTTCGCGTTCGTCGGCGCCGGCGCGACGGTCGTGCTGGTCTACCTCTTCGCACGCAGCGGAAGCACGGTGAACAACGCGACGCTCATCCTCGCGGGGGTCGCGCTGTCCGCGGTGTTCTCGTCGATCACGTCGTTCCTGCTGCTGAGCGGGGGCGAGGCGACGCGGCCGATCCTGGCGTTCCTCTTCGGCGGCTTCAACATCATCTCCTGGGCCCGCATTGCGTTCGCGCTGCCGTACCTGCTGATCGGCGTCGGCATCGTCGCGGTCTACGCACGCGTGCTGAACGTGCTGCAGCTCGACGAGGAGCAGGCGGCGCAGCTCGGCGTCGACGTGACGCGGACGAAGCTGATCGTGCTCGGCGGGGCATCGCTCGTGGCGGCGACGGCGGTGGCGATCGCGGGCGTGATCGGGTTCGTCGGGCTGATCGTGCCGCATGTGACGCGCATGCTCACCGGCGGCGACCACCGGCGGCTGCTGCCGCTGAGCGCGCTGCTCGGGGCGTCGTTCCTGATCGCGGCGGACGTGCTGGCGCGCACCGCGATCGCGCCGCAGGAGATCCCGGTGGGCATCGTGACGTCGCTCGCGGGGGGGCCGTTCTTCCTCTACCTGCTGCGCACGCACCGGGCGGACCGGCTGTGATGGCGGGGCGCACGCGCCGGGGGGTGCGGCACGAACGGCGGGTGGTATGCCCGGCGTTCGCCGCGGGGACGCGTGCGCGTGCACATGGCCACGGGTTGATGCGGGAGCCGCGGGCGTGCCGCCCGCGGTGCGCCGGCGGTGCGCCGTGACCGGCGCGCCCCCGGCGGTGCCGGCCAACGCCTCCGCGTCGCTGCTCGCCGTGCGCGACCTGCGCGTCGCGCTCGACGGGCGCGACGTTCTCCGCGGCGTCGACCTCGAGGTCGGCGCCGGCGAGGTGGTGGCGCTCGTCGGCCCGAACGGTGCCGGCAAGAGCACGCTGCTGCGCGCCGTCACGCGCACGACGCCGCGCGCCGGCGGCGACGTCCGCGTCGCCGGCCGCGCGCTCGACGCGCTCGGACGGCGCGACCTCGCGCGCGAGGTCGCCGTCGTGCAGCAGCTGCCCGACGCGCCGCCGACGATGCGCGTCGACGAGCTCGTCGCGCTCGGCCGCCACCCGCACCTGCGGCTGCTCGGCCGCGAGTCGCGCCGCGACCGCGAGGTCGTCGCCGGCGCGATGCGCCGCGCCGGCTGCGCGGAGTTCGCCGACCGCGAGCTCGGCACGCTCTCCGGCGGCCAGCGCCGTCGCGCGTTCATCGCGCGCGGGCTCGCGCAGGAGCCGCGGCTGCTGCTGCTCGACGAGCCGACGGCGAACCTCGACGCCGGGGGCCAGGGCGAGATCTTCGAGGTCGTGCGCGGGCTGGCGGCGGCCGGCGTCGGCGTGCTCGTCGTCGTGCACGACCTCACGCTCGCCGCGACCTACTGCGACCGGATCGTCCTGCTCGACGGCGGCCGTGTCGTCGCCGCCGGAGTACCCTCGCTCGTGCTGACCGACGCCGTGATCCGGCGCGTCTACGGCGCGCACGTGTCGGTCATCGCCCACCCGGCGACCGGCCGCCCGCTGGTCGTCCCCGCGCGATTGGAGCAGACCCCGTGACCGACGAGCCCGCCGGCGACGCCGTCGAGCAGTGGACCGGCCGGTGGGAGGGCCTGTTCCCGAAGAAGCACCCGCTGGTCGTCCTCTACACCGGCAACGGCAAGGGCAAGACGACGTCGGCGCTCGGCGTGACGATGCGCGCCTGGGGCCGCGGCTGGAAGATCGTCTGGCTGCAGTTCATCAAGTCGAAGACGTCGCACTACGGCGAGACGCGCGCCGCCGAGCGCATGGGCATCGAGATGATCCCGCTCGGTGACGGCTTCACCTGGCTCTCGAAGGACATCGAGAAGGACATCGCGCTGGCTCACGAGTGCTGGGCCCTGGCGCGCGAGAAGATCGAGTCGGGTCTCTACGACCTGGTGGTGCTCGACGAGATCACGTACCCGGTGACCTACGGGTGGCTCGAGGTCGATGAGGTGATCGACACGCTGCGCGCGCGCCCGGCGAACGTCGACGTCATCATGACCGGGCGCGACGCGGCGCCGGAGCTGGTGGCGTTCGCGGATCTCGTGACGGAGATGACGGAGATCAAGCACCCCTACCAGCAGGGCATCAAGGCGCAGCCGGGGATCGACTATTAGGGGCCGCGGAGACACCCATGACCCAGTCCACCGACGCCGCGCTGATCGCCGAGACCGTCGCCGCCATCCCGGGACCGGACGAGCGCGCCGCGGCCGCGGCCCTGGCCCGGCAGGGCCAGCTGACGAAGCCGCCCGGGGCGCTCGGCGGGCTCGAGGCGCTGAGCGTGCGCCTCGCGGGAATCACGGGCGCCGACCGCCCCAGGCTCGAGCGGCGGCTGATCGTGGTGGCGGCCGGCGACCACGGCGTCGCCCGCCGCGGGGTGTCCGCCTACCCGGCCGACGTCACGGCGCAGATGGTCGCGAACTTCCTCGCCGGCGGCGCGGCGATCAACGTGCTCGCGTCGCACGCCGACGCGCGCGTGGTGGTCGTCGACGCCGGGGTCGCGGCGGAGACGCCGCGCGACCCGCGGCTCGTGCGGCTGCGCCTGGGCCCCGGCACGGACGACATCACCGCCGGCCCCGCGATGTCGCGCGCGCTCGCCGAGCGCGCCGTCGCCGAGGGCATCCGGCTCTTCGCCGCCGAGCACGCGGGCGATGGCGCCGACATCGTCGCGTGCGGCGAGATGGGCATCGGCAACACGACGCCGGCCGCGGCGATCGTCGCGGCCGTCACCGGCCGGCCGCCGCGCGCAGTCACCGGGCGCGGCACGGGCGTCGACGACGCGACCTTCGAGCGCAAGGTGGCGGCGGTGGCGGAGGCGCTCGCGGTGAACCGTCCCGACGCCGACGACGGCATCGACCTGCTCGCCGGCCTCGGCGGGTTCGAGATCGGCGTGCTCGCCGGCGTGTACCTCGGGGCCGCCGCCGCGCGCGTGCCGGCCGTCGTTGACGGGCTGATCTCCGGCGCGGCCGCGCTCGTCGCGGCGGCGGTGGCGCCGGCGGCGGCGTACGCATTCGTCGCGTCGCACCGCTCTGCCGAACCGGGACACGGCGCCCTGCTCGAGCACCTGCGGCTGGAGCCGCTGTTCGATCTCGGCCTGCGGCTGGGCGAGGGCAGCGGCGCGGCGCTCGGGATGACGCTCTGCGTCGCCGCCTGCCGCGTCCTCGACGAGATGGCAACCTTCGCCGAGGCCGGCGTCTCGACGTCCGACGACGCGATCGCCCCGGAAAGCTAGGCGCAGGCGCGATGCAACGTTATGTCTCTGGATCATTGATTGCGCTCGAATTCCTCACGCCGCTCCGGTTTCGACGCGTGCAGCAGCACACCAACGCCGCGTTCGCGGAGGCGCTCGGCTGGTACCCGCTCGTCGGCCTGCTGATCGGCGTGATCCTGCTCCTTGCCGACCGCGGGCTGTCGCGCCTGCTGCCGGCCTCGCCGGTCGCGGCGATCGAGGTGGCGCTGCTCGCGCTGCTGTCGGCGGGCCTCCACCTCGACGGCGTCGCCGACACGGCCGACGGGATGGCGTACCAGGGCGAGCGCGCCGAGCGTCTCGGGATCATGAGCGAAGGGAACACGGGACCGGCGGGCGTGATGGCCCTGGTGATCGTGCTGCTCGCGACGTGGGCGGCGCTCGCCTCGCTGCCCGCGCCCGTGCGGTCGGGCGGCCTGGTGCTTGCGCCGGTGCTGGCGCGCTGGACGGTCGCGCCGGTCGCGCTGCTGTTCCGCCCCGCGCGGCCGCGCGGGCTCGGGCACCTCATGCACGAGGCGATCTGGCCGGTGGCCGGGCCGCTGGCGACGGTCATCGCGCTCGTGGCGGCGGTCGCGCTGTTCGGCGCCGCCGGGCTCGTCGTGCTCGCGATCGCCGGGGCCGCCGCCGTCACCGTGGCGGCGGCGGCGGACCGCATGCTCGACGGCGTCACAGGCGACGTCTTCGGCGCGGCGATCGAGATCTCGCAGGTCGTGGTGTGGTACGCGCTGATCGCCGCCGCCGCGCGCGGGTGGATCGGCCCGACGTTCCTTTCGTGAACCGGGGTCCGCGGATCCACAGCGGCGGCAGACATGCCGCCGACAGATTGCGGACGACGCTCCGCGCGCCGGGCGGCGCGCACCTGTCGACGGTGTGGCTGCCGCCGCCGTGGGCCGGACGGTCGCGGCCATGACCGCCAACCGCCCGGTCGTCCCGACCCGCCTGTCGGCGGGAGCGCTCTACCTCGTCACGGGCGGCGCGCGGAGCGGGAAGAGCACGTTCGCGGAGGCGCTCGCCGACGCGAGCGGGCGCGATGTCGTCTACTTCGCCACGCTCGAGGCGCTCGACGAGGAGATGCGCGCGCGCATCGCGCTGCACCGCGCGCGCCGGTCGCCGGCATGGCGGACGGTCGAGGCGCCGCACGAGCTGATCGAGCCGCTGCGCGCCGCGGACCCCGCCGCGTGCGTCGTCATCGACTGCCTGTCGGTGTGGACGTCGAACCGGCTGCTCGCCGCCGCCGGCGAGGACCCGACGCCGGACGAGGCGGAGCGCGTGGAGGTCGGCCTGCGCCAGGCGCTCGGCGCGCTGCTCGACGTGGCCGCCGCGCGCGCCGGCCCGACGGTGATCGTGACGAACGAGGTGGGAGGCGGCGTGGTCCCGCCGACCGCGCTGGGCCGCGTCTATCGCGACCTGCTGGGGCGCGTGAACCAGGAGGTCTCCGCGCGTGCCGCGCGCGCGTGGCTGCTGGTGGCCGGTCGCGCGCTGGAGCTCCCCGCCCCGGCGAACGGCACGGCGTCAGCCGGCTGAGGCGGTCGCGCGGACGAGCGGCCCGCGAGGCGCGACGGGAACGCGCGCGCGTGGCGGCGTGTCTGCCGCCGCTTACGCGCCCGGCCGGAACACCATCAGGTACAGGAACACCACGATCAGCGCGTTGACGATCCACCGGTACATCCGCGCGCGCGGCGTCGCGAACAGCGCGCGCAGCTCCTCGCTCTCGGCGACGCCCTGCGTGATCAGGCGCTCGGCCTCGGCGCGGACGGTCCGCACGTGCCTCCCGAGCACCCCGTGCAACCCCATCAGCACGATCCAGGCGAGGTACGCGGCGCTCAACCACGCCCCCGAGAAGCTGTAGCCCGCCACCGGCACCAGCCACGTCCCGAAGACGACCGCGACGATCGCACCGGGGAGCAGCACCATCCGCGACGCGCGCAGTTGCAGATCGGCGAGCGTGGCGAGCGTGTGCGTGCGGTTGGTGGTCGCGCCGCGCACGGAGAGCGCGGTGTCGAGCGCGGCGCCGCCCACGATCATGAACGCGCCGAGGATGTGCAGAAACAGCAGAACGTTCGTCGCCATCGGGGCCACCCTTCCCGTGTCGCTGCGGCATCGTACCCACGCGCGCAGCAAGAGGGGCGGACCCACGGGCCCGCCCCCGCCAGGCGCGACGCCTGCGCGCCCAGCGCAACAGGCCGCGGGCGCTACTGGCTCTGGCTCTGCGTCCAGGGGCCGAGCGTGCCCTTCAGCGTCATCGACTGCGATGCGCGTTCGACGGTGATCGACACCTGGTCGCCCACGTTGTGGGCGTCGACGGCGATCGCGAGGTCCTCGAAGCTGCGGATCGGCTTGCCGTCGATGGCCGTGATCACGTCGCCGCCGAGGTCGGCGTTCGTCTGCGTGCCCGGCACGACCCCGGCCTGCGACGCGGCCGAGTTCGGCTCGACGCCGGTCACGTACACGCCGTGCGTCGCGCTGACCTGGAACGTCGCCGCGCTGACCTCGTCGAGCGCCTCACCCTGGATGCCGAGCATCGGGTGCTGGATCTGGTCGCCCTTCTCGAGCGCGGGGAGGAAGCGGGACATCGTGTTCGACGGCGTCGCAAAGCCGATGCCGGCCGAGAAGCGGCCGTTCGGGTTCTCGATCGAGGTGTTGAGCCCGATCACCTGGCCGTCCGCGTTGAACAGCGGACCGCCCGAGTTCCCCGGGTTGAGCGAGGCGTCCGTCTGGATCACGCCGACGATGGGCCGGCCCGTGAAGCTGGACGTCGTGTAGCGCTGCACGGCGCTGACGATGCCGGCGGTGACCGTGAAGTTCTGACCGAACGGGTTGCCGATGGCGAAGACCGAGTCGCCGACGCGCACGGAGTCGGAGTTGCCGAGTGTCGCCGGCGAGAGCTCCTGCGGCTGGATCGACGCCTGGATTACCGCGAGGTCGCTGCCGGGGTCGGTGCCGCTGACGGTCGCGACGCCGGCGGTGCCGTCCTGCAGGTGCACGATGATCTTCTGGGCGCCCTCGATCACGTGGTAGTTCGTGATGATGTGGCCCTGCGTGTCGAGCACGACGCCGGAGCCGACGCCGGACTGCGGCCCGGTGGTCTCAATCTCGACGACGGACGGCGCGACGCGCGCGATCGTGTCGGGCAGGTTGGGGATCGCGGCGGCCGCGGTCTTGCCGGGCGTTTCCGCCGGCGCGTTCGCAGCAATCGGGATCTGGGTCGGGGCGGCGGTGGCGGCAGCGGCCGGCGGCGTCGACGTCGGCGTGGTCTGGCCCAGCCGCTGGGTCAGGGTGCCGCCGACGACCATGGACACGACGATGACGACCGCCAGGACCAGGGCCTGGATCCCGGATTTCCTGGGCATGCCTGTTCCTCCATGACGCACGGGAGCGATCTGTGCTCACCGAATCGTCGCGAATACTGGTCAAAGCGGGACGCGAAACCTGTGATCTGGGTGCTAACCGCCCCGTGCACCCCGCTCACGCCCGCCTCAGCGGCCGAGAGCGTCGCGATCCATCGTCGCACGGCGATGCATCACCGGGAACGTCGTCCAACGCAAGCGGCGGCAGATTGCCGCCGACATGTCGCGTCCTCATGACTACGGTGAACGCGGCGGCGTGTCCGCCGCCGCGTGCCGACGCCGCCCGGTGCGCGCCGGCGGCGGATGGCCGGTGCCGAGCGGGAAGTCCGCTACCGGCCGGCGAACTGCGGGCGGCGCTTCTCGCCGAAGGCGCGCGGGCCTTCCTTCGAGTCCTCGGTCGACTGCACCATCGCCATCGCGGCCTGCGCGGCCTCGAGACCCTCCATGAACGACTGGTCCATGCCGCGATACACGAGCCGCTTCGCGAGCTGCATCGCGATCGGCGGGCCCTCGGAGAGGCGCCGCGCGTAGGCGTACGCCTCCTCCATCAACTCGTCGTGCGGGACGACCTTCTGGACGTAGCCGAGCTCCAGCGCGCGCTGCGCGTCGAAGATCTCGCCCGACCAGATCAGCTCGAGCGCCCGCGCCGTGCCGACGATGCGCGGGAGCAGCCACGCGCCGCCGTCGCCCGGGATCAGGCCGACGTTCACGTACGACATGCCAAACCGCGCCTGGTCCGACGCGATGCGGATGTCGGCCATCGAAGCCATGTCCATGCCCGCGCCCACCGCCGCGCCGTTGACGGCGGCGATGTACGGCTTGTCGAGGTACTGCAGCGCCTGCGGCACGCGGTGCACGCTGTGGCGCAGCGAGTTGCGCCGCTCGCCCGCGTTGCGGTCGGCCGCGACCGCGTAGTTCGCGTCGCCGCGGGCCTTGAGGTCGGCACCGGCGCAGAAGGCGCGGCCCGCGCCGGTCACCAGCACGACGCGTACCTCGTCGTCCTCGGCGGCGCGGACAATCGCGTCCGCCCACCCGGAGAGGAGGCCGGGCGCGAACGAGTTCATGCGCTCGGGCCGGTTCAGCGTGATCGTCGCGATGCGGTCTTCGACGCTGTAGAGGACTTCCTGCTCGTCGGCCATCGATCTGCCCCCGCTCTGCGTGATGCCGGCCGTCGGGCCGGGTCGTGTCAGGGGCGGAGTGTACAACCGTCGCCCGCGCGCCGGCCGGTGGCTGTTGGGTGCACCGGGCGCTACGGTGCAGGCCGATGCGCACATACCGGGTCGTCGCGCTGCTGCTCTTGCTCGCCATCTTCGCCGCCGGCTGCGGCCGCGCGGCGAAGCTGATCCCCGGCGACTCACGCACGCTCACCCCGACGCTTGCCACGCCGACGCCCACGCCAAGCTCCGAAGCCGGCCCGATCCTCATCAGCCCGACCCTGCAGGTGGGCGGCCAGCCGGCCGCGTCGGGCACGGCGGTGCCCGACGCCGATCTGGCGAAGGCGGTGGTGCAGATCGAGTTGATCGACCGCACGCAGGACCCGCCCCGCATCGTGCGCAACGGCACGGGCGTGGTGATCGACCAGGCGCAGCGCCTCATCCTCACGAGCTACCCGCTCGTCGACCCGGCACGCGCCGACGGCAGTCAGGCGTACACAACGATCGGGATCGGCACGAACATCGACGCGGGCGCGGAGCCGAAGCAGGCCTTCGACGCCGTGCTGGTCGCGGCCGACCCCTCGTCGGATCTCGCGGTCCTGCGCGTCACCGGCCGCAGCGGCGGGGAATCGCTCGGCAGCGCCGGGTTCACGGTGCCCGCGGTGCGCATCGACCAGAGCGCGCAGGCCGGGACCGGCGACTCGCTGCGGCTCTTCGGCCAGCCCGGCCTCGACGTGACGGGCGGGGAGACGTCGCAGGTGCTCACCGTCACCCAGGCGAAGCTGACCGGCTTCCGCGGTAGCCCGTTCGTGAGCGGCCGCGCGTGGCTGAAGACCGACGCGCGGCTGCCATACGGCGCGCAGGGCGGCCCCGCGTTCGACCGCGGGGGCGGCCTCGTCGGCATCCTCGTGCAGCCGCGGTTCGATCCGAGCGCGCCGGTCGCCGAGGTGCGGCCGAGCGACCTCGCGAGCGACATCATTGCGCGCGCACGCTCGCTCGGGCCCGAGGCGCGCTACAGCGCGCCGCTCATCGCCCGCGCCGGCGTCACGAGCGACGGCGCCTGGGTGAGCACGCCGTCGTTCGCGCAGAGCGCGCTCGACGGCCCCTTCGGGCGCGACCTGTTCGACTACCGCAACCACTTCCCCTCGCACACGGTCGCCGTCTACTACGAGTTCGTGGCGCAGGGCATCGCGCCGGGGACGGTGGTCGAGGAGCGCTGGTACCGCGACAACGTCTTCCAGGATCAGAATCTCGTCGAGCTACCCCTGGAACCAGGGCGGCTTCGGCACCGTGTCCGACCGCCTGACGACGCCGAACCCCGCGGGGCTGCCCGATGGCCGCTGGCGGCTCGAGGTCTGGGTGGGCGGCTCGCTGCGCGCGTCCGCGACGGCGCTGATCGGCGTCGACGCGCAGGCGCCGAAGGTGACGGCGCAGGACCCGGCGTTCGGCTCGACCGCGACGTCCGGCCGCGCGGCGGCGCAGCCCGTGGCCGCCGGCTCGAACCAGGTGCTGCTCTTCTTCAACTACGAGGGCATGGAGGAGGCGCACCAGGTCCGCTGGCTCGTCTTCCACAACGGCCAGGCCATCTACCAGTCACCCGAGCTGCCGTGGACCGGCGGCGGCTCGGGCAAGTGGTGGGTCGGCTACAAAGACGATGCGCCGCTGACGGGTGGGACGTGGGAGTTCGAGCTCCACGTCGACGGCCAGGTGGTGCTGACCAAGGAGATCGGGCTGTAGCCCGATCCGTTCCCGCAAGCGGCGGCAGACACGCCGCCGCTTGCGAGGGACCGTGGGGGGGCAACGCCCGCCTCTACGGCTTGATCTGCCCCGACGTGTACAGCTGGTTCACGAACGTCCCGTCGAAGACCGACGCCGGGTCCGCGATGTCCTTGTCGAGCACACCGTACTTGCGCAGCACCGCGTACAGGTCCTGCCACTGCTGCGGGTCCGAGCGGCCGATGCCGTCGGCGCGCTGCGCGTTCTTCAGGTCCGTCTCGAGCATGAACTTCTGGTGCGCGGCGTCGGCGCCTTTCGCCCACTGCAGCGTGACGTCGACGGACTGATCGACGTGGTCCTGGATCCACGCAGTCGCCCGCATCGTCGCGCGCAGGAAGCGCGTCACCACCTCCGGGTCCTGCTGCACGAGATCCCGGCGCGTGAGGTAGACGAGCCCGAGCGTCGGCACGCCGAAGTCGGCCGGGTCGATGACGTTGATGCCGACACCGGCCTTGCGGATGGTGTCGGGCTCGTTGTCGATGAACACCGGGTACACGTCGACCTTGCCCTCGGTGAAGACGCGCGGGTCGAAGCCGACGGCCTGCAGCTTCACGTCGTTCTGCGTGAGGCCGGCGCCGGCGAGCATCGCCTGCAGCTCGGCCGGGACGACGCCGGCCTTGAATCCGACGCTGTGTCCCTTGAAGTCGGCCGGACCCTTGATGCCGGAGTCGGCACGCGCGACGTACGCCTGGTCGCCACGCTGGCCGAAGAGCGCGACCGCGACGTCCTGTAGCCCCTGCTCGTGGCGCACGAGCAGCTGGGCGGCGGTACCGGTCGTGAAGTCGACCTTGCCGGCGACCAGCAGCTTGAGGTGCTCGTCCTGCCCGGACGAGTGCTGGATGTTCACCTTCAGGCCTTCGTCGGCGAAGAAGCCCTCGGCCTGTGCGACGTAGACCGCGACGAAGGGCAGGTTCGCCTGCGGCGTGTAGCCGGCCATGAACGTGATCTCGCGCGGGGCCGGGGTCGCCGTGGGCGACGCGGCGGCCGCGCTCGCGGTCGCGGAAGCGGCCGGCGCCGTCGCGGCCGCGGGCGTGCCGGTCGCGGTGGCGGACGCGGAGCCGCCACCGCAGGCAGCGAGCAGCGCGAGGGCCGCGAGCGCGACGAGGAGCAGGAGCGCCCCCCGGCGCGCGCGGGGGGACGGGGCGCGGCGAACCGCGCCGAGCAGGGCAGCAGGGTGCATGGAGCAGGCCTCCCGGCAGGGCTGGTGCGTGCATCCGCGCTCGTGCGCGGGCGCTACACGCCTGTCGAGTTCGTCCGGGTCTGCATCCGCGCCGTGCGCGCGGGCACTACACACCCATCGAGGATTCGTGCCAGAACAGCACGCGGCGCTCAACATAGGAAACGACCGCGGTCAGCGCCACCCCCAGGACGGCCAGCACCACGACCGCGCCGAACAGCGTCGCCGTGTCGAAGTCGCCGTTCGCGATCAGGATCAGCTGCCCCATCCCGGACGTCCCCGACAGGAACTCGGCCACGACCGCGCCGATCAGCGACAGCGGCACGGAGATGCGCAGCGCGGCAAAGACGTACGGCAGCGACGACGGCAGCCGCAGTCGCCAGAACACCTGCCAGCGCGAGGCGTCGAGCGCGCGCATGAAGTCGAGCGCCGACGGGTCGACGCTGCGCAGCCCGACGACCGAGTTCACCAGCATCGGGAAGAACGTGATCAGCGCGGCGACGAGCATCTTCGGTCCGATGCCGAAGCCGAACCAGATGGCGAGCAGCGGGTAGACCGCGACGATCGGCGTCACCTTGATCGCGAGCGCCGGCGGGTAGAGGGCGCGCTCGAGGACGCGCGAGTGCGCCATCACGACGGCGAGCGCGAAGGCGACGGCGCTGGCGATCAGCAGGCCGCCGAGCGCGGCCTCGAGCGACAGCCGCGCGGCGTCGGCGAAGCGGCCCGGGTCGGAGGCGAGCGCGCGCGCGACGGCGGTCGGCGGCGGGAGCAGGTACGCCTTCACGTGGCGGAGGCGAACGAACGCCTCCCACGCGGCGAGCAGGATGGCGAGCAGCGCCAGCGGCGCGCCCCACTGCGCGGCGGCGCCGCGCAGGCGCGCGCCGGGCGAGCGCCGCGCGCGGCGCGTCCGCGGCGGAACCGGCGTGGCGGCGTCTGCCGCGGACGCGGGGGCGCCCGGCGCGACGCCGGCCGCATCGCGCGGCTGCGCCCCCGGGGGCGCCGGCGTGCGGGCGCGCGCCATCAGGCGCCCGCCTCGAGCGCCGCGCGCACGCGCGCCACGAGCGCGGCGAACGCGGGCTCCGCCTCCAGCGCGGCCACGCGCGGCCGCGCCAGCGGCACCGTCACGTCGTCGACGACCGTGCCCGGCGAGCCGCTCATCACCACGACACGATCGGACAGCAGCACCGCCTCGCGGATGGAGTGCGTGACAAAGAGGACGGAGGTGCGGCGTTGCTCCCAGACGCGCAGCAGCTCGAGCCGCATCTGCTCGCGCGAGAGCTCGTCGAGCGCACCGAACGGCTCGTCCATCAGCAGCAGCCGCGGCGCGTGGGCGAGCGCGCGAGCCAGCGCCACGCGCTGGCGCATGCCGCCGGACAGCTGGCGCGGGTAGTAGCCGGCGAAGCGCTCGATGCCGACGAGCGCGAGCAGCGCACCGACGTCGCCGCGGGCGCCCGTGACGTCCAGCGAGAGGCGCACGTTCGCGGCGACGGTGCGCCACGGGAGCAACCCCGGGTCCTGCGTCACGAGGCCGAACGCGTGGTCGGAGCGGGCGGCGGCGGGCGGGCGGCCCAGCACCGCGACGTGCCCGGCGGCCGGCGCGAGCAGCCCGGCGACGATGCGCAGCAGCGTCGTCTTGCCGCACCCCGACGGTCCCACGAGCGACACGAACTCCCCGTCGCGCAGCGCCAGGTCCACGTCGCGCAGCGCGAGCAGCCCGCCCGCGTCCGCGTCGTAGCGGTGCGCGAGGGAGCGGACGTCGACGGCGAGGGTGTCCAGGGCTGTCATCCGTCGCCTTCCCGGCGGCCCCCTTCCGGGCGAGTCGCGGTGCTGCGAGGATATGCGCCGCTCGGCCCGCGGTCCCGGCGCGCAGGACTGCGCGCGGCGGGCTTCAGGCCCGCCATGTCCAGACCGCGCCACTCCCGGGAGGGAGCCGCCCGCTCGCCGCGGAGGCAGCCACGGTCCACGGCAGCCCTGAGGGCTGCCGCGCGCCCAGAAGAGATCGGAGTCACGACATGCCCCACACCATCGCGATCCTGGGCGGCACCGGCCCCGAGGGGCGCGGGCTCGCCACGCGACTCGCGCTCGCGGGGCACGCCGTCGTCATCGGCAGCCGCGAGGCCGAGCGCGGCGCAGCCGTCGCCGCCGAGCTCGCCGGCGCGCTCGTCGAACGCACGCACGGCGCCATCAGCGGCGACGCCAACGCGGCCGCCGTCGCCGGCGCCGACGTCGTCATCGTCACCGTCCCCTACGCCGGCCACCGCGCGACGCTCGAGTCGCTGCGCGAGGCGCTCGCCGGGAAGATCGTGATCGACGCGGCGGTGCCGGTGCGCTTCGAGCGCGGCCCGCGCCCGGTCGACGTCCCGGAGGGCTCGGCGACCGAGGAGGCGGCCGCGGTGCTGCCGGAGTCGCGCGTCGTCGGCGCGTTCCACAACCTCTCGGCGGAGGTGCTCGCGGACCCCGACGCGCCGGTCGCGGCCGACGTCCTCGTCACCGGCAACGACGCCGAGGCGAAGCAGGCGGTGATGGCGCTCGCCGCGCAGATCGACGGCGCGCGCGCGGTCGACGCCGGCCCGCTACGCTTCTCGCGCTTCGTCGAGGGCATCACGATCCTGCTGATCGGGATCAACGGCCGCTACAAGACGCACAGCCACGTGCGCGTGGTCGGCCTCGACGACCACCCGTCCCGGTAAAGCGGCAGTCGAAAACGTCGACGCGGGCAATCGCGAGGGCACCATGGCGGTACCGGAGTTTCGGGTCATCGGCGTCACGGGCATCCCGATCGTGCGCGCCGGCGACGACCTCGCCGGCCAGCTCTTCGCGGCGGCGGAGGCGCAGGGGACGCCGCTGCAGGACGGCGACGTGCTGGCGGTGACGCAGCGCGTGGTCTCGCGCGCCGAGGACCGGCTGCGCCCGTTGAGCGAGTTCGAGCCGAGCGCCTTCGCGCGCGACTACGCCGAGCGCATGGAGAAGGACCCGCGCGTCGTGGAGGCCGTGCTGCGCGAGTCGGTGCGCGTCATCCGCCAGGTGCGCGGCGTGCTGATCACCGAGACGCGGCACGGGCTGAAGTGCGCGAACGCCGGCGTCGACGCATCGAACGTCGGCGGCGGCGACGTGATCTGCCTGCTGCCCGTCGACCCCGATGCCTCGTGCCGCGCGCTGCGCGAGGCGGCGCGCGAGCGGCTCGGCGTCGACATCGCGGTGGTGGTGACCGACACGTTCGGCCGGCCGTGGCGGCACGGTCAGACGAACGTCGCGATCGGCGTGGCGGGGATGCTGCCCATGCGGTCGTACATCGGGCTGCCCGACATGGACGGGCGCGAGATGCGCGTGACGCAGCTGTGCGTCGCCGACGAGATCGCGGGCGCCGCCGAGATGGTGATGGGCAAGGTCGCGGCGGTGCCGGCCGCGATCGTGCGCGGCTTCGACTACGACCGCGGCGAGGGCAGCTCGCGCGAGATCGTGCGCGAGCTGGAGCTGGACCTGTTCCCGTAGCCCCGCCGGGCCCGCACCCGCGTGCTTCGAGCGGCAGCGGGCAACGCTGCTGAGCGAAGCGCCGGCCGGCGCCCAGCGCCCATCCGCCGACAACGCGATCGCGCGGCACCGGCTGCCACGACTCAGCATCCTTGCCGGATGCCGCTCGAAGCGCGCGCCGGTCCGTTTCGAAGCCCTACGCTCCCGCGCATGTCATTCGACCGCGCGCCGCTCGAACGCAACCTGCGGCTGCTGCCGTGGTGGTGGGTGCTGCGCTGGACGTGGTTCGGCGAGGCGATCTGGGTCATCTACCTGACCCGCGAGCGCGGCCTCACGCTCGGCGAGGTCTTCCTCTTCGAAGCGGCCTTCTCGGCGGCGCAGATCGCCGCCGAGGTCCCGACCGGCATGCTCGCGGACCGCTACGGGCGCCGCCTCTCGCTGGTCGTCGGTACGACGGTCGGCGTGGCGGCGTTCTTCGCGTTCGGGGCGGGCGCGAGCCTCTGGCTGCTGCTCGGCGCGTACGCGCTGCTCGGCATCGCCGAGGCGTTCCAGTCGGGCGCGAACAGCGCGCTGCTGTTCGACACGCTCGGGCCGCTGGGACGGCAGGCGGAGTTCGCGCCGTTCATGGGGCGCTTCAACGCGCAGCAGACGGCCGGGATCGCGTTCTTCACGGTCGCGGGGGCGGCGATGGTGCACTGGGTGCCCCTGTGGGTGCCGATCGTGCTGAGTGGCGTCGCGAGCGTCCCCGCGATCGCGGTCGCGTGGCGCACGACCGAGCCGCCGCGACGCGCCGAGCGCCCGGGCTTCGGGGCGACGGGCCGCGAGGCGCTGCGCGCGGTACGGCGTTCGCGCGCGATGTGGAGCGCGATCCTGCTGCTCGCGCTGGGGCAGGTGGGCATCGTCACGATGGGGGTGTCGATGCAGCCGGTGGTCGCGGGCTACGGCGTGCCGCTGTGGACGCTCGGGCTGTTCGTCGCCGCGCCGCTGGCGCTCTCGACGGTGGGGAGCCTGCTCGCGGCGCCGATGAAGCGGTGGCTCGGGCTGCCGGCGACGTTCTTGCTGATGCCGCTGCTCGGCGCGCTCGCGCTGCTCGCCGGGGCGTCGGGGGTGCCGTGGCTCTACCCGCTCTTCATCCTGCCGTCGATCACCTTCAACGTGCTCTACGTGCACGTAATCGACTTCATCACGCGCCGCGCGCCCGACGAGCTGCGCGCGACGACCATCTCGATCGGCGCGGTGATGGCGTCGCTGGCCAACATCGCGAGCACGGTCGCGGTGGGCGCGCTGGTCGACGGCATCGGCCTCGGCGGCGCGCTGGCGGCGGCGGGGATCGTGTTCGCGGCGCTCAGCGCCGGCGCGTTCGCGCTGTGGCTCGGGGCGGGCGACGTGGCGACGGAGCCGGCGCCGAGCGCGACCGCGGCGTGAGGCCGGCGGTCGACGCGCGACGGGCGGCGAGGCCAAAGCGGCGGCAGATATGCCGCCGACAGAAGCGCGGCGCCAGCCGCGGACTGCGTCCGCGTCCCTGTCGGCGGGATATCTGCCGCCGCTTGAGCGTTCGGACGAGGTGTGCCGCTTGCCGTCCGGCGGGGCGGCCGGCCCGCGCAGGCAGGTACGTTGACGGGGCCGCCTCGACGGCGCCGGGAGCCCGCCCCTAGGATGGGCGCAGCCCTTCCGGGCGGGGGATTGATGAACGACTCGAAGCCGCGAGAACCGGGCCGCCACCTCAGCGCGCGGGAGTTGCTGCGCGCCGCGCTGGTCAACGACGACGACCCGCGCTTCCCCTGGTGGCTGCCGCTGCCGGGGCTGATCGCCGCGATCGGCTGGGCGGCCTTCGAGGCGGCGACGGCCGGCGCGTCGTTCCTCCCCGCGGTCCTCTGGCCCGGCGCCGGGATTTTCGTGCTGGTGACGGTCGTCGCCTTCTTCGGCTGGCAGCTCGACATTGACTGACGCGGTCGTCGCGCGGGCGGCGTTGCGCCGCGGGAGCGCGTGACGTGCTGCACGTCCTCTACGGGAGCGACGAGTTCCGCGCGAGCGAGGCGCTGCGCGCGCTGAAGGCGTCGCTCGATACCGACGGAATGCTTGCGACGAACACGAGCGTCCTGGGCGCGCGCGGTCTCACACCGCAGACGCTCACGCAGCACGCCGCGGCGCTCCCCTTCCTCGCGTCGTCGCGCCTGGTGATCGTCGAGGGGCTGCTCTCGGCGCTCGGCAGCCGGCGCGGCGTCGTGGACACCTGGCAGCCGTTCATCGACTTCGTGCCGCAGATGCCGGAGACGACGCACGTCGTGCTGCTCGAGCCGCCCGGCGGGCGCGACAGCGGCGTCGGCCGCTCGCCGGTCCTGCGCGCGCTGCGCAACCTGCCGAACGTCACCGTGACCGAGTTCTCGGAGCTGCGCACCTACGGCCGCCGCGGGGAGTCGAGCGAGGTCGAGACGTGGCTCATCGCCCGCGCGCACGAGCGGGGCATCGCGATCGACGCCCCGGCGCTCGCGGCGCTCGTCGAGCTGATCGGCGCGAACCTGCGCATGCTCGCGGTCGAGCTCGAGAAGCTCGCGATGTATGCCGGCGACCGCCGCATCACCGCGGACGACGTGCATCTGCTCAGCCCGCAGGCGCGCGAAGAGACGGTCTTCGCGCTCGTCGACGCCGTCGTCGAGGGACGCGGTCCGGTCGCGCTCCGCGTGCTGCGGCAGATCCTGGAGGAGAGCTCGCAGACGCCGTCGTACCTGCAGGCGATGATCGCGCGGCAGGTGCGGCACCTCGTGCGGGCGACGGAACTACTCGAGCGCGGCGAGTCGGAGCAGGCGATCGGCGAGGCGACCGGCGTGCGCAACAACTTCGCGCTGGGGAAGCTGGTACGGCAGGCACGCGGCGTCGACCGCGAGGCCGCGGAGACCGCACTGCGCGAGATCGAGCGCAGCGACCAGCTGGTGAAGACCGGCAAGCTCGGCGATGTGCTCGCGCTGGAGCTGCTCACGATCCGCCTGGCGTCGATGGTCGGCCGCCGGCGGGCGCGCGTGTAGCCCGGGCCGTCACTCCCGCAGCGGAACCGCCATCGGGTTGAAGCAGGCCACCCGGTGGCCCTCGGCGCTGCCGGCCACCGGCAGCAACCTCGGCGCCGGATCGATTCGACACTGCGAGATCGCCTTGCGGCAGCGCGGCAGGAACGGGCACTCCGGCGGCAGCTCCGCCAGGTCCGGGGGCTGGCCCGGCATCATCACCAGCCGGCCCGACGTCTGGATGCTCGGCAGGCTCTGCAGCAGCCCGAACGTGTAGGGGTGCTTGGGGCTGCGGAAGATCGTGCGCACGTCGGCGGTCTCCACGATCTCGCCCGCGTACATCACGGCCACCCGGTCGGCGAGCCGCGCGACGACGCCGAAGTCGTGCGTGATCAGGAGAATCGCGACATGCTCGCGGTCGCGCAGGAGCTCGAGCCGGTCGAGCGTCTCCATGCGCACGCCGGGGTCGAGGTTCGCCGTGGGCTCGTCGGCGATCACGACCGATGGCTCGAGCGCCGTCGCCAGCGCCACCATCACGCGCTGGGCCATGCCGCCCGAGAGCTGGAACGGGAAGGCGTCGAGCACGCGGTCGACGTCGGGGAAGATCGGCGCGAGGACGCGGCGCGCCTCCTCGTTCGCCTCGCGGTGACCGAGGCTGCGGTGCGCGCGGAACAGCTCGGCGAGCTGCTCGCCCACGCGTAGCGTGGGGGTGAGGGCGCTCAGCGCGTCCTGGAAGATCATCGCGACCTGCGATCCCCGCACGCGGCGGAGCTCGTCGGGCGGCAACTCGAGCAGCGACCGGCCGTGTAGCCGGATGTCTCCCGAGTCGATCGTCGCGTTGTACGGGAGGAGCCCGAGGATGGCGTGTGCGACGCTGCTCTTGCCGGCGGCGGACTCGCCGACGACGGCGAGCACCTCTCCGGGGTAGAGCTCGAGCGAGACGTCGCGAATCGCGGGGATCGTCTCTTCCTCGGTCTGGTAATGGGCCGAGAGGTGGGAGACGGACAGGATCGGCGTGCGCTCGGCGGGGGGGTCAGCGGGCATCGCAGTCATCCGCGTGAGCGTACTACCGGCCCGAAGTGGGTACCCGTGCGATCGGCACGGCGGCGGGCCGTGCGAGGCAGTCTGACGCCGGGCGCGAGCAGCGGGCTGACGCCCGCCGTTCGCCGCGGCACGGGCGCGCTGCGTGCTACCAGGAGCGGATCGCGGTGACGACCCGGCCCTGCACCTCGACGTTGTCGGCGCGCGTGTAGATCGGCGCCATCGTCGAGTTCATCGGCTGCAGGCGGACGCGGTCGCCCTCCCGGAAGAACTTCTTCAGCGTCGTCTCGTTCTCGTCCTTCAGCCAGACCGCGACCATCTCGCCGTCGTCGCAGGTGTCGACCGGCTCGAGCACCACGATGTCGCCGTCGTTGATGAGCGCGTCGATCATCGACGTGCCCTCGACGCGCAGCGCGAACACGCGGTCGTTGCCGCCGGTCTGCTCCTCGGTGAGCTCGATCGTGTCGTCGTAGGCGCCGGGCGTGACGGTGTCGGGCGGGGTGGGGATCGGCAGACCGGCGGCGATCTTGCCGAGCAGCGGGACGTTGATGGTGCGGCGCCGGCGCTCGCCCTGGCCGTTGAGGAGCTCGATCGCGCGCGAGACCTCGCGGTCACGGCGGATGTAGCCCTTCTCTTCGAGTCGCTTCAGGTTGTAGTCCACGACCGACGTCGACGAGATGTCGCACCCGTTCTGGATGTCGCGGATCGAGGGCGGGTAGTCGTGCTCGGAGATGAAGTCTTCCAGGAACTGGAAGATTGACCGCTGCTTCGGGGACAGATCGTCCGCTGCCACGTCGCGTCTCCTCGTACCCGCCGCCCACCACCGGGGCGCGGGCCCCGGCCCGTGTCGCGCCACACGACACATATGTTCTGTTCGGAACAGTACCCGCGCGCGTAATCCGGCGTCAAGCGGGCGGCGCCGCCCGTGGCACTCGCGCTCGCAGTCGCCACGCCGCCCGCGGCCGGCCGTGCGCATGCCGCTGCGCCCACGTCGAGGGATCGTGTGCATCGCCTCGCGCCTCAGCGGCGTGACGCGCACGTCGGCGTTCCTAGCGAGCCGCGTGCATTCCCCGGCGGCTCAGTTCCCGCGGGGCGGCCCGGCGAGCCCGCCGGGCGCTTCGTCTCCCCACCCGAGCCGGGCAAGTCGGCCGGCGGCCGTACCGGGCCGCGGGCCGATGCGCTGTGCCGCATGGGAGTGCCGCCGGCTCGGCGGCAGGCTACCTGCGCGGCGGCCGGCGCGGCAACGGCGCTAGCATGGCCCCGCGGCGACCACGCGAGCGACGGAAGCGGAGGAGCGATGGCGAGCGGCCTCGAGGACCTGTTCGGACACGAGGCGCCGGGCGAGCCGGACGAGTCGGCCGGCGAGCTGCGCCGGGCGCTCGTCGTGGCGGCCCACCCGGACGACGCGGACTTCGGCGCCGCCGGCACCGCCGCCCTGCTCGCGCGTGCCGGGTGGGAGGTGCGCTACCTCGTCGCCACCGACGGCTCGAAGGGCTCCGACGACCCGGCCTTCACGCCCGAGCGCCTCGTGACGACGCGGCAGCAGGAGCAGCGCGACGCCGCAACCCTCCTCGGCGTGCGCGACGTGCGCTTCCTCGGCTTCACCGACGGCGAGCTCGTCTACTCGCGCGACCTGCTCGGCGCGATCACCCGCGAGATCCGCGAGTTCCGCCCCTTCGCGGTCTACACGCACGACCCCGAGCCGGTGATCATCCGCAACGCGTTCGTGAACCACTCGGACCACCGGCTCACCGGGCTGGCCACCGTCGACGCCGTCTACCCGACCGCGCGCGACCGCCTCAACTTCCCCGAGCAGATCGCCGACGGCCTGCAGCCGCATAAGGTCCGTGAGCTCTACCTGTGGGGCGCGAACGAGCCGAACTTCCACGCCGACATCAGCGACGTCGTCGAGACGAAGATCGCCGCGCTGCTCGCGCACACCAGCCAGTTCCCGAGCGACGACGCGTTCATCCAGCAGATGCGCACGATGTGGCGCGACGAGTCGGGCCGCTCGGTCGAGGCGTTCCGGCGCGTCGTGCTGTTCCGCTAGCGCGTCGAGCCGAGGGGACGCGCCGATGCCGCTGCCGCCGCCCGCCCGCTTCTGCCCGCGCTGCGGCACGGCGATCCCCGCGGCGGCGCCGGGCGAGCGGCCGGCCTGCCCGGCGGGCGACTACACGTGGTACCCGGATCCGAAGGTCGCGGTCGGCGTCGTGGTCGCGCGCGGCGACGAGATCCTGCTCGTGCAGCGCAACCACGAGCCGGCGATGGGGCGGTGGGCGTTCCCATCGGGCTTCGTCGACGCCGGCGAGGTCGTGGAGGACGCCGCGCGGCGCGAGGTGTGGGAGGAGACCGGGGTCGAGGTGCGGCTCGACGGGCTGCTCGGCGTGTACAGCGAGCCGGGCAACCAGGTGGTGTTCGTCGCGTATGCCGGCGCGCCGGTGGCGGGCGAGCCCGCGCCGGGCGACGAGGCGACTGCGGTGGGGTACTTCCCCGTCGACGCGCTGCCCGACCTGCCGTTCCCCCACGACGCGCAGGTCGTCGCGGCGTGGCGCGCGCACGTCGTGGACGGGCGTTGAGACATCGCCGTTCGGCACTTCCCGCGAGCGGGGCGCGCTGGCATCATGGCGTCCCGACGGGGGGGCACGGGCCCGGCGCCGGCGCGACGCAGACCATCTGACCGGGGCAGCCGCGGGGCCCGACCGGCAGGCAGGAGAAGAGGAGCACGATGGAGATCACGCTGCAGCTGGCCGAGCGCTGCGGACACCACGACCAGGCGCGGGCGCTGCTCAAGGACGCGCTCGCGGAGGTTGGCCTGTCGGACGTCGAGGTCAAGGAGTCGGTGATCCGCACCGAGGAGGACGCGCTCGAGACGAAGTGCCTCGGCTCGCCGACGATCCGCGTCAACGGGTTCGACGTCGAGTACCAGGAGCGCGAGCCGGACGAGACGAGCGCCGGCTGCCGCTACTACAACTCGCCCGCCGGCTGGAAGCCGATCCCCGAGAAGGGGATGCTGGTCCGCGCGCTGAACACCGCGAAGCAGCGCGAAGCGGCGGGCTGACCGCCGGGGATGTGAGCCTGCCGTGACGGACGAGCGGCGCGACGACGAGCGCCCGGGCGAGCCGGCGGAGCCGGCCGCGCCGGGTGCGTCGGGTGCGGACGCGGGTGCGCCGGGCGCTCCGCGCCCCGCGGACGCGAGCGAAACGCCGTCCGAGCCGCCTCCCGCGCGCCCGTCCGAGTCGTTCGGCGGGGCGCTGCGACGGCTGGCGCGGTCCGCGGCGGACGCCGCGGAGATCGGCGCGCGGCAGGCGCGCGAGGGTGCGAAGGCGGCGCGGCCGCACGTCGAGCGCGCGGCGCGCCAGGCGCGCGAGGGCGTGGAGGCGGCGCGGCCGCACGTGGAGCGCGCGGCGCAGCAGGCGCGCGAGCGCGTGGAGGCGGCGCGGCCGCGCGTCGAGCAGGCCGCGCGCGACGCCGTCCGGCTGGCGAAGGAGCACGAGGACGACATCCGCCGCGCGGCTCAGCGCGGCGTCCAGGTCTACGCGCAGGCCGCCACGCCGCCCGCGCTGCGCGGCGCCGTGAACGCGTTCCAGGACGAGTTCCGCAAGGAGCACCCCGGCGTCGCCACGACCCCGGACCCGCTCGCCGACGCCACCGAGCCGCCAGACGCCGCCGAGCCGCCAGACGCCGCCGAGCCGGATTCGAACGGCGGCCGGTAGGGCGCCGATCCCCTCCCCCGCGCGCCCTCGTCCGCGAGGGGCTGCCGGGGCGGCGCCCGGCCCCGCGGGATTCTGCGACACGTGCTGCGATCGGGATGGATCGGCACCCTGCCCGGTGCCGCTCGAAGCGGACGGCTATCCCGCTGCCGCCGCGCCGCGCGACTCCGGCTCGCGCAGCATCCCCGCCTCCACGGACGCCGTCCGGTGGCCCTGCCCGCGCACCGCGCGCCCCATGATCGCAAACAGCAGCGCCGACAGCCCGAAGCCGATCGTGTAGAGCGTGAACGCGAGGGTGTACGAGCCGGTCGCGTCGAACAGCGCCGCGCCGCCGATGGGGCCGATGATCTGCCCGCCGAACGTGATCAGCTCGACGACGCCGCTGATCGACCCGTAGAAGCGCACGCCGAACGCGTTCGTGATCACGAGCGGCTCGAGCATGGGCGCGAACGCCCCGCCGGCGCCCCAGAACGCGATCCACACGATGATGCCGAGCGGCGACGTCGACACGATCAGCACGGCCATGGCCACCGCCTGCGAGAGCGCGACGAGCGCCGCAACGGTGTAGATGCCGCGCACGCGCCCCATCGACAGGCCGAGCGGCGCGCGGGCTACCGCGCGGATCAGCGCGCTCGCCGCGAGCAGGGTCGCGCCGCCCGCGACGGCGCGGCTGTCGAAGAAGTCGAGCGAGAGCGTCGAGACGGCACCCTGGCCGAGCATGAAGAGCATCAGCCCGAACGCGAGCAGCCAGAACGGCGCGCCGGCGATGGCCGCGCGCAGCGTGAACCCGACCTCGTCGGGCGGCGCGGCGCCGGCGGCGATTGGCGCGCCGCCGATCGGGCGCAGGCCCACCTCGGACGGCCGGTTCACCACGACGAAGTAGGCCGACGTGCCGTACGTCACGAGCAGCGCGAAGGCGCTGAACGTCATCGCGCCGCGCCAGCCGAAGTGAGACTCCACGGCGGCGAGCAGCGGCAGCATCACGGCGCCGCCCAGCCCGAACCCGACCGTCATCACGCCGAGGGCCGACTGCCGCCGACGGCCGCCGAACCAGCGCGTGATCACCCAGTTGTACGGAATCGGCATCAGCGCGGTGCGCATCATGCTGACGACGATCCAGCCGAGTGCGAGCTGCCACACGACCGCCGCGTGGGCGGTCGCGAACATCGCGAGCGGCGCCAGGATCGCGCCGACGCGCAGCACCAGGCGCGAGCCGTGGCGGTCGATGTAGCTGCCGACGAGCGGTCCGAGCAGCGCGTACGCCCCCTGGCCGGCCATGAACGCGATCACGACGGGGGTGCGCTCGACCGCGAAGTCCTTCGCGATCGCGGGGATATAGAGCGTGACCGCCCAGAACATCGAGCCCGCGGCCACCATGTTGCTCGCGATCGCGAATCCGACGATCAGCCACCCGTAGAAAAACGGGAGGCGCGTCGCGAAGCGTTTCACGAGGTCACCGCAGGGCGCTGTGTCATGGGTCAGGCCACGATACGTGGCGCCGCCGCCCCGGGCCACCGCGTGGCCGGGGGCTCTGTTATCGTCGCGCGGCTCGCGCCGGGACGGGTTCCGGCGCGCTCGGGAAGGACATTCCGTGAAGGTTTCGGTCAGCCTGCACCGCTATGCCATCGAGGACTGGGAGGAGACGACGCGCTTCGCGCTCGAGGCCGAGCGGCTCGGCGCCGACAGCCTCTGGAGCGCCGAGGCGTGGGCGCACGACGGCGCGACGCCGCTCGCGTACCTCGCGGCGAAGACGACGCGTCTCCGCTTCGGCACCGGCATCCTGCAGGTGGGCACGCGCACGCCGTCGCTGGTCGCGATGACGGCAATGACGCTCGACTCGATGTCGGGCGGGCGCTTCATGCTCGGGCTGGGGACGAGCGGCCCGCAGGTGATCGAGGGCTGGCACGGCATCCCGTTCGTCCAGCCGCTGCGCCGGACGCGGGAGATTATCGAGATCTGCCGCCGCATCTTCAACGGCGAGACGCTCACCTACGAGGGGAAGCTCTACACGCTGCCGCTGCCCGGCGGCGAGGGGAAGGCGCTGCGCTCGGGCGCGCCGCCGACGCCGAACCTCAAGATCTACGTCGCCTCCCTGGGACCGAAGAACCTGCGCATGACCGGCGAGCTGGCCGACGGCTGGCTGGGGACGTCGTTCCTGCCCGAGACGGCGGAGACGTTCCTCGGGCCGCTGCGCGCCGGCGCCGAGGCATCCGGGCGCACGCTCGCCGACCTCGACCTGCAAGCGGGCGGCACTGTGTGGGTCACGGACGACCCCGAGCGCGCGGCGGAGTCACTGAAGGGCGGCGTCGCCTTCAGCCTGGGGGCAATGGGCTCGCGCCAGCACAACTTCTACAACGACGCGTACCGCCGCCAGGGCTACGCCGACGAGGCGCGCGAGGTCCAGCGCCTGTGGCTGGAGGGCAAGCGCGACGAGGCGCGCCGGCGCGTGCCGACGGAGCTGGTGCTGAAGACGAGCCTGATCGGCGACGAGGGCACGATCCTCGAGCGGCTGCGCTCCTACCGCGACGCCGGCATCACGACGTTCCGCGCCGGGCTGCGCGGCGAGACGCTCGACGAGCGGCTCGCGACGCTCGAACGCACGATCGCGCTCGTCGACTCGTTGAATCGTGAGGAGGTCGGCTCCGGCGGCGGCGCCTAGCTGGAGCGACCGGGGTCTCGTTCGCTCGGCGCCGTGACCAGCTGCCGCTCGCAGCGGGCCGGCTCTCTGGCGAGGATCGCGTCATGCGCATATGCTCCCGAGCAATTCGGTCGCGAAGGGGCAAACGGACGACCGGTTGACGGCAAGCGCACCCGCAGGCCCGCGGCGCCACGAGGCGCGGTGGGCGTTCCCCGGTTGTGGAGTGCGTTCTAATGGATACATGCGGTCATCCACTGCTCACCATCTGAGTCGGATCGTCCGAGGATCAGAACACGACCACCTCGAACGCGAGCCTCTCCCCGGGGGAAGCGAGTCGATGACATGACCAGCGAGGCCTCGCGGGGGCGCCTGGCGCCCGTCGCCTATTTCTCGATGGACGTCGGGCTCGAGTCGTCGATCCCGACCTATAGCGGTGGCCTGGGGGTGCTCGCCGGCGATCACCTGCGTGCGGCGGCCGACATCGAGTTGCCGATGGTCGCGGTGTCGCTCGTGCATCGCGACGGGTACGTCCGCCAGATGCTCGACGCGGACGGCAACCAGCAGGATCTGCCCGCGACGTGGGAGCCGGAGCGTCGCCTCGAGGCCGTGCGGCCGACCGTCAGCCTCCAGATCGAGGGGCGCCGCGTGGAGGTCCGCGCCTGGCGGTACCGCGTCCGCTCGCCGCACGGCGGCGAGATCCCCGTCTACCTGCTCGACACCGACATGCCGTCCAACGCCGACGAGGACCGCCAGCTGACGCACCGCCTCTATGGCGGCGACGCGCACTATCGGCTGGCGCAGGAGGCGGTGCTCGGCATCGGCGGCGTACGCATGCTGCGCGCGGTCGGATACTCGCAGATCCGTGCGTACCACATGAACGAGGGGCATGCCGCGCTGCTGACGCTCGCCCTGCTCGACCAGCAGATCGGCGAGCGCGATCCACGCGAGGCGACCGATGCGCAGGTCGAGGTGGTGCGCCGCCAGTGCGTGTTCACCACGCACACGCCAGTCGCCGCCGGCCACGACCAGTTCGGCTGGGACCTCGCGCACCACGTGCTCGGCGAGCCGTATGCCGGCTTCCTCCAGCAGGGCGGCTACGCCGGCGACGCGTCGCTGAACATGACGTTCCTCGCGCTGTCGCTGTCGCGCTACGCGAACGCGGTGAGCATGCGGCACGGCGAGGTGTCGCGCCGGATGTTCCCCGGGCACCGCATCGAGGCGATCACGAACGGCGTGCACGCGCGCACGTGGACGTCGGCCGCGCTGCGCGACCTGTACGACCGCCACATGCCGGACTGGCGCCGCGACCCGACGTACCTGCGCTACGCGATTGACATTCCGCTCGAGGAACTGCGCACCGCGCATGCACGCGCCAAGCAGCGGCTGCTCGAGATTGTCCGCCAGCAGACGGGGCGCGACCTCGACGAGGCAGTCTTCACCGTGGGCTTCGCGCGGCGCGCGACGGGCTACAAGCGCTGCGACCTCGTGCTGGAGGACGTGCGGCGGCTGCGCCACGTCAAGAAGATGGCCGGGCCGCTGCAGCTGATCTTCGCCGGCAAGGCCCACCCGCACGACGGCGGCGGCAAGGATTCGATCCGCCACATCGTCGAGGTGGGCCGCGAGCTGGGCGACGACGTGCCGGTGGTCTACCTCGAGAACTACGAGATGGACCTGGCCGGCGAGATTGTCGCGGGCGTGGACCTCTGGCTGAACACGCCGCTGCCGCCGCTGGAAGCGTCGGGGACCAGCGGCATGAAGGCCGCGATGAACGGCGTGCCCAGCCTGAGCGTGCTCGACGGCTGGTGGATCGAAGGCTGCATCGAGGGCGTCACCGGCTGGGCGATCGGCGAGGAGGGCGACGACCCCGCGACGCACGCCGAGGCGCTCTATGACAAGCTCGAGGGCGAGATCCTGCCGCGGTACTACCACGACCCCGACGGGTGGGCGAGGACGATGCGCAGCGCGATCATGCTCAACGGCTCGCACTTCACCTCGCAGCGCCAGGTGCGGCAGTACGACGAGCTCGCTTACCGGGCATAGCCCGGGGGCCAGCATCGGGCGGGCATCGGCCCGCCTCAGCGGCGGCCGACAGGCCGCCGACCGGGGTCGAACCGCATGCGGGCGCACAACGCGGACGGGGAGCGCGCGCAGGACGCGGCCGTGCGGCCGCGTCCACATCGGCGGCGTGTCTGCCGCCGCTTGCGACGGGCGATTGCGCTCGGCCGTGCGGCCGCATTCACATCGGCGGCGCGTCTGCGCCGCTTGAGACGGACGACTAACTCTCGTTGCCGAGGCGCAGGCCCAGCACGCCCGCCAGCTCGATCAGCGTCGGGATGCCCGTGCCGCCGTCGAGCGTGCCCGACTTCAGGTCGTCGGCGATCGTGAGCAGCACCGCGATCGCGCGCGGCGTGTCGAGATCGTCGTCCATCGCGTTCTGGAAGTCGACGCGGTAGCGCGCGACCTTGAGCTGGTCGGGTGGCCCGCCGGGGCCTTCGCTCGCGGCACGCAGGGCGGCGGCCTTCGCCTCCCACTGCTCGAGCTCGGCCTGCGTGAAGTCGTGGTCGGCGCGGTAGGGCGTGCCCATGATGAAGAGGCGAATGGCGTCGGGCGTGTGTCCCTGCCCCAGCAGCTCGCTGACCTTCACCAGGTTGCCCAGCGACTTCGACATCTTCACGCCGTCGAGCGTCATCGTGCCGTTGTGCATCCATGTGCCGACGTACGGCGACAGGCCGGTCACGCACTCCGACTGCACGATCTCGGATTCGTGGTGCGGGTAGCAGAGGTCCCGGCCGCCGCCGTGGATGTCGATGCGCGGGCCGAGGTTCACGTGCGCCATCGTCGAGCACTCGATGTGCCAGCCGGGCCGGCCCGTGCCCCACGGCGACGCCCACGAGGCGTCCTTCGCGTCCGACGGCTGCCAGATCAGGAAGTCGAGGACATCGTGCTTCAGGTGGTCGGGCTCGTCCGGCATCGTGTCGGTGCGGGGGCCGGTGCGCAGATCGTCCTTCGAGCGGCCGGCCAGGCGCCCGAAGTCCGGCGTCTTCGATGTGTCGAAGAAGACGTAGCCGTCGACCGCGTACGCGTACCCGCCGGCGACCAGGCCGGCAACCTCGTCGATGATCTGCGGCATCGTGTCGGAGACCTTCGGGAAGCGGTCGGGGCGCAGGACGTTGAGGGCGTCCATCTCGTCGAGGTAGATGCGGTGGTTGCGCTCGGTGAGCTCGGGGATGCTGATGCCGAGCTCGTTCGACTTGCGAATCATGTCGTCGTCGACGTCGGTGATGTTCTGGATGTGCCGCACCTCGTAGGCCTGGAACTCGAGCCAGCGGCGCAGCGTGTCGAACGTGACGTAGGTGAGCGCGTGGCCGAGATGGCCGACGTCGTAGGGCGTGATGCCGCAGACGTAGAGGCTGACGGTCCGGTCCTCGAGGGGGCGGAAGTGCTCCTTGCGCCGGGTGAGGCTGTTGAAGAGGTGCAGGTTGTCGTACGCGTGTGGCTGGAGCAGAGCGATGTCCTCCGTGACGTGCCTGCACCGGGGCGGGAGGCGCCGTGTTGCGCTCGGACGCGCGAATCCTAGCATGCACGAATTCCGCGCTCAGAATCCTCCCCCGTCCGCGTCGGCGCGCGCCGTGCGCGGACTCCGTCGGCGCGCGGTCGTCGCGCCCATGCGATCGCGGGCCGGCGCAATCCTGCCGGCAAGCAGTGCCCCTCGCCCGCGCCCGCTGCCTATCCTGAGTCGATGAACGCGGGCACATCCGATCCGCTGCTCGACGTCGATCCCTGGGTCGCGCTGATGGACGGGCGCTCACAGCTGCTGCGCGCCATCGACGGCCTGGACGAGGCCGGCGCCGCGCGCCGGGTGCACGATGACGGCGACTGGACGGTCGCCGACCTCATCACCCACGTGGCCGACTGGGACGAGGCCGCGGCGCGATGCTTCCGGGCGCTGGCCGCGGGGGAGCGCGCGTTCGCCGCGGAGGCGGCGCCGGCCGCGGAGTGGGCGGAGTGGAACGCGGCCCGGGTCGCGGCGTCGCGCACGGCGACGCTGGAGGCGCGGGTGGCGCGGCTGCAGGCGGCTCGCGAGGCGATGCTGGAGGCGGCGGCGGCGCTCGACGCCGCGGCGCTGGACGCGACGTTCGCCGCGCCGTGGGGCGTGGAGGACACGCCGCGCGGATTCCTGGTCGCGCAGGCGATCCACGACGGCATGCACGCGGAGGCGATCGCGGCGGCGCTGGCGAGGTAACCCGGGCAGAGGGGGGGCCGGGGGCAGAGGGGGCCGGGGGCAGACGAGGACGCGGCCGGTTGGCCGCGTTCTGTCGGCGGCATGTCTGCCGCCGCTTAGTCCCAGAGGCCGCGGCGGGCCATGCAGTGCGGGCAGAGCAGCACCGTCACCTGGCGCGAGCCGTCCGCCCCGTGCTCGACGACGGTCCGCGGCCGCAGGTGCTCGCCGCAGAACATCAGGCGGCAGCGCTCGCAGCGATGCGCCATGCGCTCCTCGCACTCCTCGGTCGCGCAGACGGAGGTGCGGTTGGAGACGGCGGCGCGCTCGCGCCACGCCTGGTGCTGCTGCACGTCCTGGAACTTGAGCTGGCAGGTGCGGCGGCGGCAGACCTCGATGTAGTCCTCGCCGCGCACACCGTGCTCGGCGCAGAAGCGCTCGCCGCAGTAGACGCACTGCCCGACGGCGGGGCGGGCGCATCCGCGACGCAGGAACGCCCGACCGTAGGTACAGGTGCCTTCAACCAGCACTCGCGGTCCCGTCGTCGCCGCCGGGGGTTGGACGACGGCCATTGTTGCACAGCGATCGGGGTGAGGAAGAGGGCGGCCCATTCCCCCAAAGCGGCGGCGTGTCTGCCGCCGGTCGCGTCGGCGGCATGTCTGCCGCTGCTGAGGGTAGGCGGCGGATCGCCGCCGGTCGCATCGGCGGCGTGTCTGCCGCCGGTCGCATCGGCGGCGGATCGCCGCCGGTCGCATCGGCGGCGTGTCTGCCGCCGCTTACGGAAGTGTCATGAGCGCGCCGGCGGTCTGCGCGGCGTCGTAGGTGGCGACCACGGCGCCGGAGGCGACGTCGACCGCGCTGACCCGGCCCGCGGCCAGGTCGCCGACGAAGAGCGTGCGGCCCGACGCGTCGAACGCGAGGCCGTCGGGCGCGCCGCCGACCGCGACCACGCGCAGCGCGGAGCCGTCGGCGGCGGCCAGCGCGACCGCACCGTCCGCGGACACCGAGACCGCGAGCGTCACGCCGTCGGGCGCGTATGCGACGCGGACCGGACGGCCGCCGATCACGCGCTGCCAGCGCGGCGAGCCGTCGGCGCCGAACACCTGCACGGCGCCGCCGATGGAGCCGGCCGTCGCGACGTCGCCGTCCGCCGGCGAGACCGCGAGCGTCTCCGGCGTCTCGGACGCGGTGACGAGCGTGTCGCCGATGCGCAGCGTGGAGTCGCCGGCGTTCGCGACCGCCAGGCCGCCGCCGGTGAGCGGCTCGATCACGTGCGGCCAGTGCCCGGCCGGCACCGGCGCGAGCTCGAGCCAGCCGGCGGGCGAGCCGCCGGGCGAGACGTCGAAGCGACGGAGCACGTCGCGTGAGCGGTCGGTCACGGTGAGGACGCCGCCCTGCAGCGCGAGGCCGTGCGGCAGCCCGCCGATGTCGCGCGAGGCGACCGCACCGGTGGCGGGGTCGACGACGGCGAGCGCGCCGGCCTGCTCGAGCGAGAGCACGAGCCGGCCGTCGGCCAGCCGCACCATCTCGTGGGGGCCGCCGGGCAGCGCGATGCGGCGCGTGTCGCCCGTAGCGGTGTCCAGCAGCACGAGCGCGTGCCCACGCAGGTCGGCCACGGCCAGGGTGACCGCGGGGATGGACGCGCCGCGGGCGTGCCGAGCATGTCCGGGCAGCAGGAAGACCGCGCAGACGACGAGTGCGCCGAGGGCCGCCACCGACGCGAGCAGCAACCGGTCGTGGGGCGGCCGCGCGAGCAGATCCGCGCGGAGCGCACGGCGTCGACCCGCGCGGAGCGCACCCCGTGGCGCCGCCATCAGGCGCTCCAGCGCTCGCTCTTCTTCGAGAGCTCGCGGGCGGTCTGCATCCGCTCCCACGCCATGCGCGTGAGGCCGGACGACTTGTTCTTCGCGTCCGGGAACTTCGTCGCGGTGTCGAGCCAGCGCAGGGCCTCGGTCACGTCATCGAGCCGCAGGCTGAGGTCGCCGATGATGTAGGCCGCGCGCATCGCGGTCTCATCGGAGATCGAGGAGTCCTTCTCGAAGGCGCGCTTGTACGCCTCGCGGGCCTCGCGCAGGTATTCGCGCTCGCCTTCGGCCTCGTTGCGCTCGCGCTCGATCCAGGCGCGGCGGTGCAGCAGCACCGCGCGCCGGCGTTCGTTCGCCTTGCGGCGCTCGTAGCTCGCGAGTGCGAGGTCGATTGCCTGCGCCGCCTCCTTGAGGTCGCGCGGGCCGCGGAACTTGCGTGCGCCGAAGCGGTCGCGGTCGACCTGGCTGCCGACCAGCGCCACGCGCTCCTCCTCGTCGACCGTCGCGAAGTCGTCGAGGTAGGCGGCATACCCGCACTGCGGGCAGACGACGATCGAGTAGCGGGTGGGGTCGTGCGAGCTGTAGACGACGCGGAAGTCGGTGTCGCGCGACGCCGGCCGCACGGCCGAGGTGCGCACGCGCAGGAACTCAAAGGTGGTGCCGGAGACCGGGCACGTGATGGTGTCCGAGAAGAAGAATGTCTCGTCCCAGCCGGGCTCGAGCGCCACCGTGGCGTCGGCGCTGTCCACGACCTGCAGGGCGGGCCCGGCCGGCGCGGTCGCGCCCTCGACGGCAACGTCGACCGTGGCGACCGATGCCGGGCGATGGCCCTGGCGCTGGTCGCTCTCCGCGAACAGGTGGATGAGCTCCACGGCAAGCTCGGGCGCGATCTTGAACGCGCTCGTGAGCTCGTTCATCGGCACCGCGATGAGGACGGTGTCCTCCGCGGCGTGCGCTGCGGCCGACGTCGGCCGGCCGGTGAAGGCGGCGACGTGGCCGGCGAGCTGGCCGGGGACGGCCTCGGCGACGACCGCGACCGCGCCGTTGGCGTCGACGATGCGGAACTCGATGCGCCCGCTCAGCACGACGTAGATGCGATCGGGCGTAGCGCCCTGGTCGTAGACGACCTCGCCCATCGAGTAGCGCTGCGCGTACGGCGCGAGCTGGCGGTAGCTGGGGGGGAATGCTGGCGGCAATAGTGTCCCCTGACCGGTCAGAGTGCGCCCGGTGGGAAGGGACGGCGCCGGTCCGTGCCGTCCCGGGTTGGACTCTGGATAGATCCTCGGCCGCCACTATCCGTTCGCGTACCCCCGCGTGCGTGATGGCGGCGGCCGAGGATCGCTCGCCGTGCTTACCGGATCAGGTTCACCAGGTCCTGGAGCATCTGGTCCGACGTGCTGATCACCTTGCTGTTGGCCTCGAAGCCGCGCTGCGCGATCACCATGTTCGTGAACTCGTGCGCCAGGTCCGTGTTCGACCCCTCGAGCACGCCCGAGCCCACCGAGCCGCGGCCGCCGGTGGCCGGCGTGCCGATGATCGGCGTGCCCGAGTTCGCGGACTCCTGCCAGTTGTTCGAGCCGGCCCGCGAGAGGCCGCCCGCGTTCGTGAACAGCGCGAGGGCGAGCTGGCCGAGCGGGCGCGTCGTGCCGTTCGAGAAGATGCCGTTGATGTCGCCGCCCGGGCCCACCGAGAACGAGACGAGCGAGCCGGCCGAGTAGCCGTCGTTCGAGCTCGTCGACAGCTGGCCGGCGCCGGCGAACTGCGTGACGCCGTCGACGTTCACGTCGACCGCGACGGGCGTGGTCGCCGTCGTGCCCGTCAGCGCGATCGACAGCCGCAGCGGGCTGCCCAGCGCCGGGTTCGTGATGCGGCCCGTGGCGTCGAACGTGACGGGCGTGTCGGCGGCGTTCACCGAGGAGCCCGGGATGTCGACCTCGGGGTCGGTGCTGTTCAGCGTGGCATCCCAGTCGCCGCCGGCGTTGCGCGTGAAGATGACCTCCACGGGGTGGGCGGTGCCGAGCGAGTCGAAGATGTTCACGGTCGTGGAATAGGCGTCGCCCGTCGCCGCCGTGGCGTCGAGGTTGCCCTGCATGGTGACGTTGCCGGTCGCCTGCGCGGCGATCGACTGGCCGTAGGGGATCGAGATCGCGCCGATCGGCTGCGTGGTGTCGACGACGCCTGCCGTGTCGGCCTTCCAGCCCTGGACCTTGAAGCCGTTGGTCGGGTTCACGAGCTCGCCCTGCGTGGAGACGTCGAAGCCGCCGTCGCGCGTGTAGTACGTCTCGTTGCCGTTCTTCACGACGAAGAAGCCGTTGCCCTGGATCGCGAAGTCGGTGTTGTTGCCGGTCGCCTCGAGCGAGCCCTGCGTCTGCAGGGTCTGGATGCCGCCGATCTTCATGCCGAGGCCGACCTGCTGCGGGTTGGTGCCGCCGCGGTCCGCGGTCGGCGCGCTCGCGCCGGCGATGGTCTGGGTGAGCATGTCCTGGAAGGTGACGCGGCTCGCCTTGTAGCCCTGCGTGTTCACGTTGGCGATGTTGTTGCCGACGACGTCCATCATCGTCATGTGGTTCTGCAGGCCCGAGATGGCGGCGAACAGGGACTTCATCATGGTCGGAACGATTCCTTCCCCGGGAGGTTCCCGGCAGCCCCTCGGTCGCGAGGGGCGTCATCCGTGACTGATCGCGGGGGCCTCCTGGGAAGGTCCGGCCGCCGCGGCCTTGCGCTGGTTGCGCGACACGGCAGCGTGCTGCCGCGCGCGGTCGATGTCGGCGGCGTGTCTGCCGCCGCTGTGGCGGCTTCTGCCGCCGGTCGTTGTCGGCGGCTTCTGCCGCCGGTCGTTTGGCGGCGGCTTTTGCCGCCGGCGATGTCGGCGGCGTGTCTGCCGCCGCTTGCCCTAAGTGATCGCGCTAGTGCGCGATCACGACGCTGTCGATGTTCGTGAAGACGCCGCCCCCCTGTTTGCCTCCGTCCATCGCGGTGACCACGGTGTGGTTCTGGACGCTGACCACGAGGGCCAGCTCGTCCAGCAGCACCAGCGAGTCCCGCGAGCCCTTTTGCTCCGCCTGGCCGACGGCATCCGCCAGCCGTTGCATCTGACCCGCGTCGAGGTTGAGCCCCCGCTGCTCGAATCCGCCGCAGCGCGTGACGGGAGAACTGGATGCCACCCGCCTGCTGCCGGAGGACCGCATCGAACGAGGGCGCGCCCGCGGCCGCCGGCGCGCTCGCGGCCGAAACGCCGCTCGTCGCGCCGGGGAGGCCCGGTCCGACCCCGCCGACCGCGTCGACCATCACGAGACCTCCACCACCTTCGAGGCCGGGATGGAGTTGTTGCCGACGTGGACGATCGGCTGGCCGTTCTGGAAGGTCACGCTGTCGACCACGCCGCTGACGTCCTTCGGCGGCCGCGGCATGCCGGTCGTCGGGTCGTTGGCCTGGTCGATCGACGCCTTCACGGTGCGACCAATCAGCGCCGACGCATTCGCGAGCCCGCCGACGTCGGCGAGGGCCTGCAGCTGCTTGGACATCGATTGCATGGCGTCGAGCGTCTGGAACTGCACGATCTGCTGGAAGAACTGATCGCTGTTTTGCGGGTCCAGCGGGTTCTGGTTCTTCAGCTGCTCGACCATCACCTTGAGGAAGTCCTGCTCCGTGAGGTTCGAGCCGTTCGTCCGCTGGGACGTCGGGATCGAGAAGTCCTGGAGCGTCGACTGCCCGGGCGTCGAGTTCACCTGCATGGCCGTCCTCCTACGCCTTCAGGTCCACGCCGCCGGGACGCGCGGACGGCGTCGCCGCTGCCCGTCCCGCCGTCGCGCCGCGGGCCGCACCCGCGGACGAGGCGCCGGTCGCGCCGGACGTCGCGCCGCGGCCGAGCGCCGCGACCGGCGACCACACCGGCGTGCCCTGCTGCTGGCCCTGCTGTTGCCCCTGCTGGAACGCCGCGCCATTCCAGTCGAGCGACTGCCCCGACAGCGACGGCGCGGTGGTGCCCACCTGCAGCCGGTCGAGGTGCACGTCGCGCGCCTGGAGCGCCGACTGGAGCTGCGGGAGGTGCTGCTGGAGCAGGTCTCGCGCGTCCCCGGTCGAGGCCTGGATCAGCACGCGCACGCCCTGCGCCGAGTCCTGGATGTGCACCGTGAGGTGCCCCAGCTCCGGCGGGTTGAGGACGAGGCGCACCTCGCGCGGGCCGACGAGCGTGGCCTGGTGCACGGTCTCGGCCACCCGCGCGACGAACGCCGCGGGGTCGTGCGCCGGCACCGGCGCGTCCGCGCCGGCGACGGTGGTCGCCGCCGTGTGCGCCGCGCCGCCCGGCTGTGGCGGGCCGCCGGCCGTCGCGAGCTCCGCGTGGAGCACCGTCGACGCCTTCTTCGCGCCGCCGTCGCCGGGCGCGTCCGCGCCCGGGACCGCCGGCGCCTGCGCGCCGGAGGCCGAGCGACCGGACGGCGTGCCTCCCGTCGCGGTCGCCGGCGCCGGCGTGCCGCCGGCGGCCTGCGCCACCGCGTCGGCCAGCGCGCGCGCCGACGTCGCCTGTGCGGCGCCGGTGACCTGCCCGCCGTCCGCGGCGGACGCCGCGGTCGACGCGAGGGACGCGGTCGCGGTGACCGGCCGGGCGGGGCCCGGTCGCACCGTGTCCGCCGCCGCGAGCGTCGTCGCGGTCGCGGCCGAACCGGCCGCGGCCTGCGCGCGCAGGGCCGCGACGAGCTGCGCGAGCTCGCCGCCGCCGCCCGCCGCCGACGCCGGCGGCTCCGCCGCCTGCATCTCGGCGATCAGCTGCGCGAGCTCGTCGGCCGGCTGCGGCGCGCCGGGCTGCGCCGCCCGGGCGCCTCCCGCCGACTGCAGCAGGCGCGCGAGCTCCGCCGCGACGCCGGACGCGTCGCCACCGGTCGTGATCGCCTGCGCGGCCGTGGTGGTCGCGCCGGCGGCCGCGGTCGGCGGTGCCTGCGTCGTCGTCCCGGTGAGCAGCAGTGCCATCAGCGCCTGGTACGCCTCTCGCGTGCTCGAGCCCTGGTCGCTTCCCTCAGCCCCCGCGGGGCGGTCCGGCCGAGGTGCCGTCTTCGTCTGCGTTCCCGTGCCCGCGGCCGCGCCCTTCGCGCCGCCCGGCAGAAGGCCGAGCAGGAGCTGAGCGAGATCGACGACGCCGGTCTCCGGGTCCGTCTTCGCCTGGTCTCCGGTGGTCGCCGCCGGCGCGTCGCCCGCGGGCTGCGCGTCGTCGGTCTGTGCCGTGTCCCGGGCCGGCTGCTTCGCCGGTCGGCACACGGGCGCGTGCGGGTCGGTCCTCGTGTCACCGCGGGCGTCCTGGCGCGCGCGAGCCGCGTCGATGGCCCGGCCGAACGCGGTGCCGTCGGTGGTGCCGTGCCCTCTCGCGGGCGCCGCACCCGGCGGCGCGTTCGCCGACGGTGGCGCCGGGCCGATCAGGCCCGGCAGTGGTGGTGCCATCACCTCATGCTTCCTCCCTGCTGAACTCCGCTTGCGTGTCCGCCCCGGCGGGGCGGTTCGACAACTGGTGGTGATCGCCGGCGGCCTGCGCCGGCCTGCAGAGACGGCAGGCACGCGCCCGCCGCCGTCAGACCGACATCCGGAAGATCTCCTGGTAGGCGTCGACCAGGCGGTTCCGGATCTGGACGGCGAGGTCGAACGACAGCGATTCCATCTGCACCGACAGCGTCAGGTCGTGCAGGTCGCCGCCGTTGCCGGTCGCGACGCCGTTGAGCGCGTTGTCAGCGGTCGCCGACTGCTGGGTGAGGCCGTCGAGCAGCTGGCCGAAGGCGCCGCTGCTCGCGCCCGCGCCCTGCGTCGCGCCGCCGCTGCCGGCGGCGCCGCCGGCCGACTGCGTCGTCGACTGGATCAGGCCGGAGCCGATGCCGGGAATGGCCATCGCCGGGTCCCTTCGCCGGCGGCCGGTGCCGCCGCTGCTGTCGGCGGCATGTCTGCCGCCGCTGTGGTTGGCGGCCGGTGCGCCGCTGCTGTCGGCGGCATGTCTGCCGCCGCTGTGGTCGGCGGCCGGTGCCGCCGCTGCTGTCGGCGGCCGGTGCCGCCGCTGCTGTCGGCGGCATGTCTGCCGCCGCTGTGGCCGGCGGCCGGTGCCGCCGCTGCTGTCGGCGGCCTGTCTGCCGCCGCTGTGGTTGGCGGCCGGTGCGCCGCTGCTGTCGGCGGCATGTCTGCCGCCGCTGTGGTCGGCGGCCGGTGCCGCCGCTGCTGTCGGCGGCCGGTGCCGCCGCTGTGGCCGGCGGCCGGTGCCGCCGCTGTGGCCGGCGGCCGGTGCCGCCGCTGCTGTCGGCGGCCGGTGCCGCCGCTGTGGCCGGCGGCCGGTGCCGCCGCTGCTGTCGGCGGCCTGTCTGCCGCCGCTGAGGTCCGCGCCGCCTAGCGGCCGATGCTGAGCGCGCTCTGCGCGAGCGACTTGGTGGCGTTGAGCACGGTGACGGCCGCCTGGTACGCGCGCTGCGCACCGACGAGATCGGTCATCTCGGTGACGACGTCGATGTTGGGCATGAGCACGTAGCCCTGGGCGTCGGCGTCGGGATTGCCCGGGTCGTAGACGCGCCGCGGCGGCGTGTTGTCCTGGACGACGCCCGTGACCTGCACGCCCTCGCCCGCCGACTGCTGCGACGCGCGGCCGAGGAAGTCCCCGAACGCGGGCGTGCTCGCCTGCGGCGCGAAGAGCACGGTCTGGCGCCGGTACGGCCCGCCGTCGGGCCCGTGCGTCGTGTTCATGTTCGCGACGTTGTTCGCCACGGTGTCCATGCGCAGCCGCTGCGCGGAGAGTGCGCTCGCGGAGATGCGCAGGCTGTCCCAGAGCGCCATCGTTCGCCTCCTAGACCCCGTTGATCACGGTGCGCAGCGTCTGCAGGCGCGTGCCGAGCGACTGACTCAGCGCCTGGTAGCGCAGCTGCGTGTCGACCAGGTCGGTCATCTCCTGGTCGATGTCGACGCTGTTGCCGTCGTTGCGGGTCGCGATCACGTCCTGCGGCTGGACGCCGCTGATCGCGCCCTGGGCCACGCCGGCGCTGCCGCCGCCGGGTCCCGTCATGTGTCGCGGATCGGTGGTCTTCAGCGGCAGGCTGCCCGTCGCGAGATCGGCCACGGGCGCACCGGCGCGACCGGCGCCGGCCGTGCCGGCTGCGCTCGGCGTCCCCGCCTGCGCGATCTGCGCCTGCAGCGCGTCCTCGAAGGACACGACCTTGCGCTGGTAGCCCGGGGTGTCGATGTTCGCGATGTTCGAGGCGATCGCCTCCTCGCGGGCCGACAGCCCGCTCAGCGCCTGGCGCGCGACCTGCAGGTACCGGGTGTTGAGGATGTCGCCGAGCATCAGACGGCCTCCCCCCGGTTGCGGAGGAAGCGCTGCGCCGCAATCTCGTCGAGCTGGTTGCCCTCGAGCCGGCGCTCGACGGAGTGCGCCTCGGCGCTGTGCTGCTGCTCGAGCTTCTCGAGGAGCTGCTTCTCCTTCAGGATCTCGATGAGGCCGTCGCGGCTCTCGAGCACCTTCGCCTCAAGGCCGGAGACGAGCTCGATTCTGGCGTGCGATGGAGTCCTCGAGCGCGTCGAGGTAGGTGAGCGCCGCGTCGAGCCGGCTCGGGTCGATGGCGCGCGAGCGGGCGACGTCCTGCAGCGCCTGGAGCTGCTCCTCTTCCTTCTCGCGCAGCTCGCGCAGGGCCAGCTCGCAGCGCCGCTGCTCGGCAGTGAGCGTCGCCAGCTCGAGGGTCTTCTCCTCTTCCTGGCGTCGCTTGAGGTCGAGGACCTGCTGGAGGCGGAACTTTCCCGCCATCTGGCACCTCCTATCCTGCGAGCCCGACGGCGGCCTGCAGTCGCTGGATGGTTCCCTCCAGGCCGTCGAACTCCTCCGGCGTCTGCCGCAGGAAGGCCTCGATCGCGGGCAGGTGGTCGAGCGCCTCGTCGAGCGCGGCGTCGGTGCCGTGCTCGTAAGCGCCGATCTGGACGAGGTCGCGCGAGCGCTCGAAGCGCGCGAGCAGCTCGCGCAGGCGGCCGGACGCCTTGCGGTGCTCCGGCGTGGTGATCGCCGGCATCACGCGCGAGACGCTCGCGAGCACGTCGATGGCGGGGTAGTGGTTCTGGCCGGCGAGCTGGCGCGACAGCACGATGTGACCGTCGAGCGTGCCGCGGGCGGTGTCGGTGACGGGCTCCGTGAGGTCGTCGGACTCGACGAGCACCGTGTAGAACGCCGTGATCGTGCCGCGCTCCGCCGTGCCGGCGCGTTCCAGCAGGCGCGAGAGCTGCGAGAAGACGGAGGGCGTGTAGCCCTTCATCGTCGGCGGCTCGCCGAGGGCGAGGCCGATCTCGCGCTGGGCCATCGCGAAGCGCGTGACCGAGTCCATCATCAGCGTGACGTGCAGGCCGCGCGCGCGGAACTCCTCGGCGATTGTCGTGGCGACCCACGCCGCGTTGAGACGCATCGGCGCCGGCTCGTCGGAGGTGGAGACGACGACCACGCTGCGCGCGAGCCCCTCCGGCCCGAGGTCGCGCTCGATGAACTCGCGCACCTCGCGGCCGCGCTCGCCGATCAGCGCGATCACGTTCACGTCGGTCGATGCGTGACGCGCGATCATCGCGAGCAGCGTCGACTTGCCGACGCCGGAGCCGGCGAAGATGCCGATGCGCTGCCCGAGGCCACAGGTGAGCAGGCCGTCGATGGCGCGCACGCCGGTGGAGAGGGCGTCCTCGATCATGCGGCGCTCGAGGGCGTGCGGGCTGGAGCCGGCGTGTGGCGGGCGCACCGCCGCGGCCACCGAGCCGAGCCCATCGATCGGGCGGCCGAGGCCGTCGAGCACGCGCCCCAGCACCTCGTCGCCGACCGGCACGTTGAGCAGCCCGCCGTGCGACTGCACGCGCGCGCCGGCCTGCACGCCGCGCAGGTCGCCCAGCGGCATCACCAGCGTGCGCTCGCTCTTGAAGCCGACGATCTCCGCCTGGATCGGCGCGCCGCCCATGCGGTCGATCGTGCAGACCTCGCCGAGCCGGCCGGGGATGCCCTCGACCTCGGCGAGCAGGCCCACGATCTGGCTCACGCGACCGGAGACGCGCATCGGCTGCATCGCGGCGATCAGCTCGCGGTAGCGGCCGAGCTCGATCACCGGCGTGTCGTCACGCGGCATGGAGCGCCTCCACCCGGGTGCCGCGCCCGTCCGGAACGCCCTCGCGCAGCACGCGCGCGACCTCGGCGAGCTGGACGTCGAGCCGTGCGTCGACCTCGCCGGCCTGCGTGTCGATCACGCAGCCGCCGACCGCGATCGTGTGGTCGTTCATGACCTGGAACGGGAGCGCGTCGCCGTGGCGCTCCTCCATCGCGACCACGACCTTGTCGCGGTCGTCGGGGTGCACGCGGATGCGCACGACGTTCTGCGCGCCGGCGCGCGCCAGCGCGCGCTCGACGGTGTCGAGCACCAGCGCCGGCTCGAGCGCGACCTGCTCGCCGATCACGGTCTCCGCGACCTCGATCACGAGCTCGATCACCTCGCGCTCGGCCTGCCGGAGAACGCGGTCGCGGACCGCGTGCGCGTCCGCGCCGATGCGTTGGACGACGGCGAGGGCGTCGGCGAGCTCGCCGCGCGCCTCGAGCACGCCGTCGCGGTACCCCTGGTCGCGGCCCTCCTGGTACGCGTCGTCCTGGATGGCCGCGGCGTCGCGCGACGCCTGCGCGACGATCTCGGCGGCGCGCTCCTCGGCGCGCTCGACGATGCTCGCCGACGCGGCCGTCTCCTCCGGGTCGTGGTCCGGCTCGGCCTGCGCGGAGCAGTCGATGGGCCGACCGTCGGCGCCGAGCGAGATCTCGGAGGAGCGCCGCGACGCGCGCAGGTAGCGGAACACGTGGTTAGACAAGGAGGTCGTCCTCGCCGCCGCGCATCACGAAGATCTCCTCGGCCTCCTCGAGGCGGCGGATCACCGCGACCACGCGGCCCTGCGATTCTTCGACCTGGCGCATGCGCACCGGGCCCATCGCGTCGATGTCCTCCTGGAGCATCTTTCCGGCGCGCTCGGACATGTTGCGGACGATGCGCTCCTTGACCTCCGGCGAGGCCCCCTTGAGCGCCATCGACAGATCCCGGCTGTCGATCTCGCGCAGCACGCGCTGGATCGAGCGGTCGTCGAGCAGCGTGATGTTCTCGAAGACGAACATCCGCTTGCGCACCTCGTTCGCGACCTCCGGGTCGGCGCGCTCGAGGCCGTCGAGGATCGCTTTCTCGGTCGCGAGATCGACGCGGCGCAGCAGCTCGACCACGGAGTCGACGCCGCCGGCGGCCTGCACGTCGGAGCGCGGCGCGAAGATCGTGCCGAGGCGCGTGCGCAGCACCTCCTCGACGTCCTGGATGACGTCGGGCGAGGTGCGCTCCATCAGCGCGAGGCGGACCGAGACCTCGGCCTGGATCTCCTCGCGCAGGTTGCTCAGGATCTCGGAGGCCACCTCGCCCGGGAGGTAGGCCATGATCAGCGCGACGACCTGCGGGTGCTCGGCCTGCAGGAAGTTGATGAGGTCGTTGGCGTCGACCTGCTGGAGGAACGTGAACGGCTTCGAGCCGGCGTGCTTGCCGAGGCGCGAGGTGATCTCCTCGGCGCGGTCCTTGCCGACCGCCTTCTCGAGCATCTCCTGCGCGTACTCGAGACCGCCGACGGAGACGAAGTCGCGCCCCAGCGCGGTCTCGTAGAAGTGGTGGAGGATCTCCTCGCGCTCCTGGGCGGAGAGCTGGCCGATGCCGACGATCTCCCACGTCAGCCGCCCGATGTCCTCCTCGGGCATCTCGCGCAGGATCTCGGCGGCGAGCTCCGGGCCGAGCGCAATCAGCAGCGCAGCGGCGCGCTTGCGCCCGCGCTGGGTCGCCATCGCGTTCGGGCCGAGCCGGCGGATCGCTGCGGCATCAGGCATGGTGGGCGCTAGTCCTCACGCAGCCAGGACTGGACGACCTCGGCGACGGTCTCCGGGTGGCCGGTGGCCAGCCGTTCGACCTGGATCTCGAGAATCGCTCTTCTTGATGTCGACGTCGGGCTCCGGCAGGCCGCGCGCGTTCGCCGCCTGCGCCAGCGCGAAGGCCGCCTGGTCCGCGGGGCCGGCGCCGGCCGGGAGCTGCGCCATGCCCTGCGGGTACTCGCCCGGCGCGTAGACGCGGTAGGCGCGGCGGCTGACCGACCGCATCAGCAGGCGGAAGAAGATGAAGCCGACCAGCAGCATCAGCACGGGCAGGCCGAGCCGCACGTAGCTCAGCAGCTGGTTGGTCGCGGCCTCCGACTTGAACGCCGCGTTCGCGGCGTCGACGGCGCTGTGGTCGAACGGCACCCTGTTCACGACGACGGTGTCGCCGCGCGTGGTGTCGATGCCCGCGGCGGCGGAGACGGTCTTCTCCAGCGCCGTCGCCTGCGCGTCGGTCACGGTGTCGTCGAGCAGCAGCGAGACGGAGAGGCGCTTGAGGTCGCCGGTCGCGGCCACGGTGCTCGTGGTCGTCTTGTTCACGTCGTAGTTCGACGTGGTGTCGCTGCGCTGGTAGCTCGTGGAGGCAGCGGTGCTCGCGCCGGCCGTGACGGTCGACGGCAGCGAGGCGTTCGCGCCGGGGACGTTCGCGACGGCGCCCGGGGCGGCGCCGGTCGTCCCGTTGCCGTTCGTCGTGTAGGTCTCGGTCGTGTTCGTCGAGGACACGGCCACGCCGGCCGGGGTCGTCGACGTGCCGGCCGCGGCGGTGGCCCCAGCCGCCGGCGTCACCGTGACCGGGGTGTAGGTCTCGCTCTGCGTCTGCACCTGGTCGAAGCCGAGCAGCGCGCGCACCGTGACGAGCGCCTTGCCCGGGCCGAGCGCCTGGTCGAGCGTCGACTGGATGTCGCGCTGGATCGACTGCTCGTACTGGTGCTGGAGGTCGAGCTGGTGCGCCGTCGCGCCGAAGCCGCTGCCGGCGGCGTCGGTGCCGTCGTAGAGAATCGAGCCGGCCGTGTCGAGCACGGTGATGTTCTTCTTGTCGAGGCCCTCGACGGCGTCCGACACCAGCAGCGCGATGCCGTTCACCTCGTTGTCGGCGAGCTGGCGGCCGGGGTGCAGCTGCAGCACGACCGACGCGGTGGTCGGCTGCTGGTCGTTCTTGAAGAGCGACTGCTGCGGGAGCACGAGGTGCACCCGCGAGTGGTCGACGGCGGAGAAGGTCTCGATGGTGCGCTCGAGCTCGCCCTCGAGCCCACGCTGGAAGTTGATCTTCTGGACGAAGTCGGTGGCGGTGAGCGAGTTGCCGTTGAAGATCTCGAAGCCGACGTGACCGCCCTGGGGCAGGCCCTGGGACGCGAAGTTCACGCGCAGCTGGTCGACCTGCTTCTCGGGAACGAGGATCGTCGCGCCGCCGGCGGTCAGCTGGTAAGGCACGCCCTGCGACGAGAGCTGGCTGGTGATCGCGCCGCTGTCGGCCGAGGAGAGGTCGGTGTAGAGCGGCATGTACGTGGTGTGGGAGGACCAGGAGAAGAAGAAGACGAGGAGGGCGACCAGTCCGATAGCGGTCGCGGTGAGCATCCCCTTGCGCACGGGGGAGAGGTCGCTCCAGACCTCGATCACACGGCGCACGTATCGGTCCAAGCCCAGCCCCTCCCGGTGCATCCCGAGATTAGGTACGGGGCTGGTTGGTCCGTATGAGGGAGTTCCCGGGTCGTATGGGGGCGATGTCCCGAGAAGGGCGGCGCGCCGTGCCGATTCGCCGGAGCCGCAGCGGGCGGGGCGCGGACGGGACGGCGTGCGCCGGCCCACAGCGGCGGCAGGCATGCCGCCGACGGGCGGCCGGCGGACGCCGGCCATTCGCGGCCGCGGCCAGCGGTCAGGTCAGCGGCAGCCGCGGCCGGCAACGGCGGCCACGGCCGGGAACGGCGGGCGGACGCCCGCCCCGCGGCGGCGGCATGTCTGCCGCCGCCGTGGCGCCGGCCGCCGTCTACCGGTCGAACTGCTCCGCGATGCGGCGCGCGACCGCGTCGGCGTCGGGGCGGTAGGTGCCGGCGTCTACCTCCTGGCGGAGGCGATCGACCAGCGCGGCGCGCTCGTCGCGCGGCTGCGGCAGTTGCACGACCTTGCGGGCCTGCGGGCTCAGCTCGATGGCGTCGCGGCGCTCGCCGCTCGCCTGGTCCGTGCGTGACGCGGCGCCGGCGGCCGCGGCCTGCGCGGGCGGGGTGGGCCGCTGGGGGCGGCTCGCGTCGCCGGACGGCTGGGACGTGGAACGGTCAATCTGCAAGCGCACGCTCCTCACGCTCGGAGTGTACGGCACGGGCGGCCGCGCACTCGCTATACGAGCTTCCCGACAACCACCAGGCGATTCTGGAAGTTGTTCGTCGGAAAGCACGTGATGAGCGTGAGAGTCGCGTCTTGCGTCTGCGTCATCACGTCCGTCGCATCCGCTGCGACGACCCGGATCTCTACTACGGAGTATCGGTAGACCTCGCTGCCTCGATAGACCTCCACGATGTCGCCGGCCTTCACGCCCGGCAGCGCCTCGAAGATGCCCTGCCCGCCGCGCGTGGCCACGTGCCCCGCGATCACGACGTTCCCCCGGTCGCCGGGATCGGCGGAGCCGACATAGTGGCCGGCCTCGTGCAGGGGCACGTCGTAGTCGAGGTGGCCGTTCTGGAAGGTGTAGCCGACGGGCTCCACGCGGGCGTCGATGTGCACGGCCGGCACCACGACGCGCGTGACGCCCTCGGGGCGCATCAGGATCGCGCGCTGGGCCGCCGGGACGAACGGCTCGGGGTGTGCCGGCACGACGGGTGTCGCCGCCGTCTGCGGGCGTGCGCCGGGATCGTGTGCGAGCTCGATGGCGGCGTTCGTGGCCGCGACCTGCGCGGCGGTGCTGGAGGGGCCGTGGTCGAGGCCGGTCCCGGCGAAGAGGAAGCCGGTGGCGACGGCCAGCAGCCCCAGCACGAACGCCGCGACCGTCTGCATCGCGGTGCGACGGTGCGAGCGCGTGCGTCCGCGCGGCGCGATGCCGCGCCCGCCGGCGCGCGGGGCCTGTCGCTTCGCTGCCATCACCTCTCCCGACGTTGCAGGGGGAGCGACCCGCGGCGGCACCCGGCCGGCCGCGGGTCTCCTCCCTGATCATCGTCAGGAGACGCGATCGATGTAGCTCGGCCCGTACTGCGTCACGCGGTAGCCGTTCGTCGCCCGCCGGCCCCGATCGAGCCGGGGGAGCTCGTCGCGCAGGGCGTCGAGCCGCTCCGCGAGCATCGCCTCGTTCTGCTGGTCGTACTCCAGGATGCCCCGGATCAGCGTGTCCAGCGCCAGCTCGTCCTGCTGCGACCAGTCGTGCGTGGTCGGCGTGGGGAACGCGATCACGTTCTCCGGCACGTTGCCCGACTCCACGAACAGGTCCTCGAGTTGATGGACGAGGCGCTCGCGCTCCTCCATCAGCGCCAGGACGAGGTCGATGCGGTCGTCCTCGAGCTGGGCGCGCTGCTCGCGCGACAGGTCGAACAGCTCGCGCAGGAGCGCGAACTTCGCGGCCGCCATCTGGTCAGGCACGAGCGGCCTGCACGTTCCGGATCGCGGCGATCCACGCGTTGCGCAGCGGGGTCACGAGCCGGATCACCTCGGCGACCGCCCCCGCGTCCTTGCGAACGTTGGCCTCGAGGAGGCGCTGGTACTGGTACTCGTAGAGGGGCGCCAGCTGCCGCGCGATGTCCCCCGCGTTCATATCGAGGCTCGCGATCAGCTCCAGCACGATCTCCTGGGCGCGCACGAGGGCAACGTGCGCGACCTCCCAGTCGCGCTGCGCGAGGCGTTCCTCGGCCTGGGTGAGATCCTTCATGAGGCCGTCGTACAGCAGCAGGATCAGCTCGGCCGGAGACGAGGTCTCCGCCTGGATCCGCCGGTACGCACCGTATCCGACTGACTGCAACTCACCCTCCGAACCTGCTCATCTCGGCGGCCCGACGAGTGACGCCCGCCCGCGTCACCCGTCTCCCCAAGAGAGTCGACCGGACGGCCGGCGCCACGATGAGGGCGATCGCTGATTCTGCGGACCGGCCGGGCGCGAACCCCATTCGCGCGACGGGGACGGCCTCCGCAACCACAGCGGCCGCGGACGTGCAGCCGACAGGGCGCGTGGCGCCAGGCGCCTGGACTCGCGTTCGGGGGCTATCGGCGGCATCTCTGCCGCCGCTGTGGCTGTGGGCCCGCGCGCACCCGCTAGCCACCCGACGACTTCGACGACGACGGCGCCGACTGCAGGCCCAGCTGGCTCAGCATGCCCTGCAGCGCCTGCTGCTGCGTCTGCAGCTGCGAGATCGTCACCTCGAGGTTCGAGTACTTTTGGATCAGCTGCTGCTGCTCCGTGTCGATGCGCCGGTTCATGTCGTCGATCTGCTTGTTCAGGTCGTTGATCGACGACTGCAGCGACTGGTCGCGGGTGTCGAAGACGCCGTCCGTGCGCGTCAACGAGTCGATGTACGACTGGAACGAGAGCCCGGCGCCCTGCGTGGTCGCGCTGAGCGTGACGGAATCCGTCCCGGCGACCAGCGTGCCCTTCGCGGTGATCGTCACCCCGGGAATGAGCGTGGTGTTCGTGCCGCTGGCGGCGATCGAGCCGCTCGAGATGATCGGCGTCGAGCCGTCGTCGGGCGTGAAGGTGACCGTCAGCGCGCCACCGGCCGTCGAGGCGATCGAGTACTTGCCGGGCTTCGTCGCCGACGTCGGCGTGCCGCTCAGCGACGCGATCGAGCCCGTGCCCCCCGCGTCCAGCGCCACCGCGCCCTGGAACTTCGTGAAGAGGTTGACGACCGTCGTCGCGTCCGACTGGTACGCCGACGCGAACTTGCTCGCGTCGAACACCAGCTTGTCGGTCGTGCCGACCGCCTTGCCGGGCGTGCCGAACGAGATGCCGACGTCGCTCAGCGTGCGGATGCTGCCCGTGAAGCCGAGCACCGGCCCCGTCAGCATCCCGTGCAGCGTGTCCGACATGATGCGCAGCGACGCGTCGCCGAACATCACCCCGTTCTGTCCCTGCCCGCTGCTGTCGTACTTCGTCGCGCTCGCGATGTCCGCGTTGACCTTGTTGTACTGGTCGACGAAGGACTGGATCGCCGAGGTGGCCGACGACGAATCGGCGCCGATCTCGACCGAGACGGACGACGTGGTGGTGTCGTGGAACGTCAGCGTGACGCCCGGCAGCGCGTTCGTCACGGTGTTGCTCGTCGAGTAGCGCAGCGCGCCGCCGTTGATGCGGTACGAGGCGCTCGTGCCGGTGGACTGCGCCGCGGCAAGCAGGCCGGTCGCGGCGAGGAAGTTGCCGCTGTCGTCGCTCAGCGTGATCTGGCTCGACCCGAGCGTCTTCGACGTCAGCGTGAGCTGGTCGGTCGTCGCGTCGTAGGCTGCCGTCACGCCGGCGGCCGAGCTGTTGATGTCGCTGATCAGGTTGTTCAGCGAATCGCTGGTCTTGTCCCACGCGAACTGCACGCCGTTGATCGTGAACGTGCCCGTCGACGCCGACAGCGCGGTCTGCAGGCGCGCGTCCTGCAGGTCGACCCCGGTGTTCGCGCCGGCGATGCCGGAGACGCTGGTGCGCGTCGTCCCGGTCGGGGACTGCAGCAGGTTGGTGGCGGCGAGGAAGTTGCTCGTGTCGCCGCCGGCACCGACGAGCACGTTGCTGCCGCCGCCGTCGAGCTGGAGCAGGTTGGCGCGCCCGTACGAGTCGTTGACGACACTCGCGGTCACGCCGATGCCGGCGCCGTTGATCATGTTCATGACGTCGGTCAGCGAGACCATGTCGGTGCCGGCGGTCTCCGTGCCGATCTTCGTGCCGCTGCCGTCGATCAGGTTCATCGACTGCAGGAAGTTGCCGGTGTTGTCGGCGAGCGTGATCGGCGTGTTGCCGCCGGCGTTGTTCGTCAGCGTGAGCGACTGCGTGCCGGCGTCCCATGTGGCCGTGACGCCGGCAGCCGACTGGTTGATGCGCGTCATCACGTCGTCCAGCGAGTCGGTCGCCGGGTCGAAGCTGATCGCGACGCCGTTGATGCTGAACGTACCCGCGGTCGGCGCCAGCGAGAGGCCGGCGGAGGACAGCGGCTGGGTGGGGTCGACGGCGGCGCCGACGGCACTCGCGCTCACGATCGAGTCGGACGTGGCGGCGGGGATCGTGAAGACGGTCCCGTTGATGGTGAATGTGCCGGCGGTGACCGGCGTCTGGAAGCCGGCCTGGTCGAGCGAGACGTTCTGGTCGACAGCCTGGCCGATGCCGGTGGAGCTCGCGGTGGTGGTGGCCGTCGCCAGCGAGACGATGTCGACCTTGAAGCTGCCGGTCGCCGCGGAGGATGTCGCGCTGGCGTCGAGCTTGCCGGCGTCGGAGGAGCCCGGCAGGACGGTCGTGGTGCGGCCGTTGAAGGTGGCCGGCAGGGCGAGCGACTGCGCGTAGCCGAGCAGCGTCTGGAAGTCGCCGTTGATCTGGGCGAGGGTCGCCTGCTGCGCCTGGTACGTCGCTTCGCGCTGCTGCGCGAGGACGATCGGCCGCTTGTCCTGCTGGAGGATGGCGTCGATGATCGCGTTCGTGTTGAGGCCGGACGCGAGGCCGCCGAAGGTGATGGGCGGCGTGCCGGACGTGCTCGACGTGGACCCGCTCGCGCCGGCGGTGAGGCTGTTGATGGGCGAGACCATCGGCTACTCGCTTCCGCGTTCGGGCCGGGCTGGCGGGATGCCGCCGCGGCCGCTCACGACGAGGCCTGCACCAGCAGCCCGGGGGGGAGACCGGTCTGCTCGGCGAGCGCTCGCAGCTCCTCCGGCGTGATCACGGCGACGACGTCTCCGCGCTCGCGATCGACGATCCGGATCAACGCGTTGCCCTCGGCGTCCTGGACGAACTGCGCCGCCAGTGCCGAGCGCCCGCTGCCGGCCAGTGCCACCGACAGCTCCTCCGCGCCGCGGGGCTCCTCGCGCCGCTCGTGCGGCTGCGCGTCGCCCTGCGCGTGATGGCCCCCGCCGTCCCCGTGCGTGCGAATCTGCGCGACGTGCACGGTCGGATCGGGCGGTCCCGGGACGCGGATGTCGGACATCGCGTACTCCTCGCGGGATCATCGACCGGTCCCGCGAGAACTTGAATGCGGAGATCTCTGGAGGTGGGGCGGGGCGTTCCCTACGGTGCGCGGGGCGCGTCCACGCCACGCCGTCGACAGTGGATGTGCCGCCAGGCCCAGCGGGCCGCCGAGATGGATGGGCCGCCGGGCCCAAGCGGCGGCAGACAGGCCGCCGACGGTTTCGCGGGGCCTGGGCCCGCGGCGCCGGCCCGCCGCCGGGCGGACGCCCGGCGCAGGGTCGGCGGCCTGTCTGCCGCCGCTGAGGACGCGGCGTTCGCCGCGCTGCGCTCGCCTGCCCCTACTGCTTGAGCAGCTGCAGCACCGCCTGCGGCGCCGAGTTCGCCTGCGCGAGCACCGCCACGCCGGCCTGCTGCATGATTCTGGCGCGACACCAGCTCCGACGACACCTGGGCGATGTCGGCGTCGCGAATGCGCGACTCCGACGCCGTGAGGTTCTCCACGGAGACGCCCAGCGAGTTGATCGCCGACTCCATCTGGTTCTGCGCCGCGCCGAGCTGCGCGCGCTGGGTCGAGACCTGGTCGATGGCGGCGTCGATCGCGGTCAGCAGCGTGTCCGCCTGCGCGCCGGTCGCGACCGAGTTGTTGTCGACGACGAGGTTGCTGATGTTGCTGCCGCCGCCGCTGCCGAGCGCGGAGGCGCGCATGTCGCCGAACTGGACCGCGACGTTGTCGGTGGCCTCGGAGCCGACGCGGTAGGTGGCGCTGCCCGAGCCCGAGAACGAGAGCGTGGCGCTGCCCATCGGGTTCGTGCCGCCGGTCGCCATGTTCGCGCCGGTGATCGCGCCGTCCGCGGTGAGGGTGATCTTGATCCCGAGGGCGTTGAAGTCGAGCACCTCGCTGCCGGCCGCCGCGAAGTCGGGGACGGTGACCGTCTGCTGGATGTTCGTCGCGTTGTCCTTGATGGTCAGCGCCGCGCCGGCGCTCGAGACCGTGAAGGTGTGCGACGGGTCGACGCCGCTGGCGTCGATCGACGTCGTGACGTTCGTGCCGCCGGACGAAATGGTCGCGGTCGCGAGCGTGCCGGCCGCGGTGGCGGCGAGCGTCCCGGTGAGCAGGTTCAGGCCGTTGAAGCGGGTACGGCTCGCGATGTTGTCGATCTCGTTGCGCAGCGTGAGCAGCTCGTCGCCGATGGCCTGGCGGTCGGAGGTGGAGAGCGTCGTGGACGAGCCCTGGACGGCCAACTCGCGCATGCGCTGGAGGATCGCGTGGGTCTCGGAAAGCGAGCCCTCGGCCGTCTGGATCATGGAGACGCCGTCCTGCGCGTTGCGCAGGCCCTGCTGCATGCCGCCGATCTGGGCGCGCATCTTCTCGCTGATGGCGAGGCCCGCGGCGTCGTCGGCCGCGCGGTTGATGCGCAGGCCGCTGGAGAGCTGCTCGAGGGCCTTCGCCATCTTGCCGCTCGTGATGCTCAGGTTGCGCTGAGCGTTCAGCGCCATGACGTTGGTGTTGATCTGCAGCGCCATCGCGAGCCTCCCGGTCGGGTCGCGAGCCGCCGCACGGCGGTTCACGCGACACCGGGGACGGCGCGCACGCCGCCCCTTTCGACGAGGACCATCATTCCGCTCGCCGCGCGCGCGGTTCATCGGGGGAACGCCCGATGTCGGTGCGGCGCGCCCCCGACTCCGGGCGCAGGGGGCCGTCGGGGCGCTACTCGCCGCCCGCGCGGGACGACCCCGCGCGGGGCGCGAACCGCTACGGCGTCGCGGTCGGGGTGCCGGTGGCCGCAGCCGCCGGGGTCGCGGTGCCCGTGCCGGTCGGCGACGCGGGGGTGCCGGCGGGTGCGGGCGTGGCGCCGGTCTGCAGCTGCACCACCACCGACGTGTACGACTTGTCGTCGGCGTAGGAGTCCACGGTGGCCCGGCCCTGGATGTCGCCGCCGGCGTTCGCGAAGTCGAGCTGCGTGGCGAAGCCGACCGCCTGGTCGTTCACGAGCGTCCACTGCTGCTGCTTCAGCACGTCGCGCACGGCCTGCGCCACGTCGGCCGTGGCGCTCTTCGACAGCAGCGTGACCTGGTACGCGGTGCCCTGGCCGGCCTGCGCCGACCAGTTCACGTCGAGCACCGTCATGCCGCTCCCCACCAGGAACGGCGCGGGAAAGTCCTTCGGCAGCGAGCGGCTCGGCGGGAGGACGAAGGTCGACGCCGGCGTATGCGGCGCCTGGATCTGCAGGATGTAGACGAGCGACGACGTCTTGTCGCCCTTGTCGCCCAGCGCGTGCAGCTGGTGTGCGACGTCGTCCAGCGTCTTCACGGCCTGCCCGTCGATCGAGACGATCTGGTCGTTCGCCTGCAGCCCGGCGTCCTGCGCGGGGCCCGGGTCGACCGCCTGCGCCACCACGCCGCCGTTCTGCTCCTCGAGGCTCGCGTCGATCGTCGGGACCGGCGCGCTGCGCTGGATCGTGAGGTTCACCTGCTTGCCGCCGCGCTCCACGGTCATGGCCCAGGTCGGCGTATTCGGCAACGGCTGCACGACCGCGGTCCCCTGGATGTCGCTCGACAGCGTGTCCTGGAAGCGCACGACCGCGAGTGACTCGGTCTGCTGGCCGCCGGTCACCTGCCACGGCGTGGCGTCGAGCTGCTGCGAGACGGTCTGCTGCACGTCGGCGTCGGCGCCCGGCACGTCGAAGATGATCCAGAGCAGGTTCGTTCCGTCGGGCCGCCGAATGTGGAACGAGCCGAGCAGCGTGCCCTGCGGGTGCACCGGCAGCGCAACCTGCCCATCCGAGCCGCTGCCGGCGCCCGGGTTCAGCAGCGCCGGCAGTTGCGGCGGCAGCTTGCCCTCGTAGACGTCGACGCCGGTGCCGATGTCCTCGCCGACGCGCAGCCAGCGATCGGCGAGCTCGGTGCCGGTCGCCGTCGGCGTGCTCTTGTTGCCGCGGCTGCACGAGGCGGCGAAGAGACCGAGCGCCACGATGGCCAGGAGGGTCGGGACGACGGTCAGCGTTCGCCGAGGCACGGGCGATCCTTATGTCACTTCAAGCGCGGCGACGCCGCCCGATGCCGCCGGCGGCGCGTCGCTGACTCGAGAGGTTGCGTGGTGGCAGGCGGAATGCCGGATGGGAAGTCGAAGTGGGGTGGGTGATGGGATTTGAACCCACGCTCTCCAGGGCCACAACCTGGCGCCTTAACCGCTAGGCCACACCCACCACGTGTCCAGCCGATCGGGCTGCGGAGAAGAATCGTAGCATCGCGCGCAGGACAGCGGCTACGGGAGCGCGGCGCCCGTTCCGCTCCCGCCGGACCCGCTGTGCGCGAGTTGGGCGAGCTGCGCCGCCAGCAGGTAGCGGCTCGGGTCGACGGCCTGCCCGTCGAGCTGCACGCCGAGGTCCAGCGCGCCGCTGCCGCCCGCCGAACCGGCGAGGGTGCCGAGCAGGTCGGACCGCCGCACGCTGTCGCCGGGCGCCACGTTGGCGGCGGCCAGGCCCTGCAGCAGCGTCGTCCAGCCGTTGCCGTTGTCGAGCGTGATCCCCAGCGTGCCGTCGGCGCCGGGCCGTACCGCGGTCACCATGCCGTCGGACGGCGCGCGCACGCCGGCACCCGTAGAGGCGATCATCTGCAGCACCCGGCCCAGCAGCTGCTGCTGCTGCACGCGGTCGACCGGCGACGTCAGCACGCCGCCGGGGCCCACGCCGCCGAAGACCGCGGCGCTCCCGCCGGCCGGCAGCGACACGGTGTAGTCCTGCGATCCGACGATGCTCTGCAGGTACTGCCGCGTCTCGGCGGGCAGCGCACTCTCCCAGGCGTCGCCATGCGCCTGCACGGCCTGGCGCACTCTCCCCAGGCCCGCGTTGTACGACGCGAGCGCCTTGCGCACGTCGCCGTCCCATGCCTCGAGGTAGTGGCGCATCGTCTGTGCCGCGGCGGTGAGCGATTGCTGCGGGTCGGTGCGGTCGACGCCGGGGTAGTACTGCGGCATGAGCTGCGCGATGCCCTCGGCCCCGGCGCTCGAGGTGCGGGCGCCGAGCGCGACGTCGGGTGAGAAACCGGACTCCTGGTTGATCTGCCGTTCGAAGAGCGCGCCGAACCCGGGGCCGACCACGGAGTCGCCGATGCTGGTCGCCATCGCGCGCCAGCCGTAGGGGTCGGGGCCGGCGGAGGCGGTCTGGCGCAGGGCGAGGAGCCGGCTCGTGGCGAGCGAGGGCGCGGCGGAGTCGGCCGCGGCGGCAAAGCCCGTGCTCGCGGCGGACGACGGTGTGGCGGGTGCGCCGCCGAGGGCGGCGGAGCGGACGGCGGCGCGCAGCGCGCCGCCGTTGCGCAGCGAGGCGACCTCCGCGCGCACCTGCTGGATCTGCGCGTGGGGCGCGGCGAGCTTCTGCTGGAGCAGGGCGGCGAAGTCGAGCGCCGGCGCGCCGGGCGCGCCGGCGGCGGCGGCCGCGGAGGCGGCGCTCGCGGCGGCCGGCGCGGGCGCGCCGGCCGGCTGGGAGCCGAGGGCGTCGATTGGCACAGGCCCTCCCCGTGCGCTGCGGATGCCGGACAAGCCTATCGAGTCGAGGCCGCGTGGCAGCATCGGGAAGACCCCGCATCCGCGGCGGGGATGACGAAGTCCGGGGGCGGCCGGGCTCGCGGCGCGGGGGGCTAGCTCGGCTCCCGCAGGCGCCGGTAGCCGGCGGAGAAGAACACCAGCGGCTCGCCGTCGGGGCGCTCGACGGCCATGTCGACGACCTCCCCGATCACGATTCGTGTGGTCGCCGCCCTCGTAGCGCTCGCGAACGCGGCACTCGGCATACGCGAGCGCGCCATCGAGCACGGGCACGTCGAGCACGCCCAGGCGGTACGCGGCGCCCCCCATCGGCTCGGGCGGCGTGCCGTGGCGGGCGAAGAGCTCGGAGAGCGGACGCTGGCCGGCTTCGAGGATGTTCACCCCGAAGGCGTCGGCCTGCTCGAACATCGCGTGCGTCGACGACTTCCGGTCGACGCACGCGAGCAGCAGCATCGGCTCGAGCGAGAGCGACGTCACGGCGTTCGCGGTCATCCCGCGCAGCTCGTTGTCGACGTTGAGCGTGAGCACCGTGACGCCGGTCGCGAAGCGACCCATGACGTCGCGAAAGAGACGCGGATCCTTCGCGATCTGCTGAGACATGTCTCCACCCCTCGAGACGGGCTGCCGGGCCGAATCGTAACACGCGTGTTCGGGGCGACGGGCAGGGCCGGCGGCCGGCCGGAACAGCGGTGCAGGAAGGGCGCCGGCACGGTCGGCGGCCCATTCAGCGGAACTGCGCCAGCCAGCGCTGCGCGCGCTCGACCGACTTCGGCTCCTCGTGGAACGGCGCGTGGCCGATGCCGGGGTAGATCTCGAGCTCGGCGCCCGGGATGCAGCGCGAGATGATCACCGAGCCGCCCGGCGGCGTCGTCGGGTCGGCATCGCCGACGAGCACGAGCGTCGGCACGCGGATGCCCTTGAGCGCCTCGTCCATGTTGTAGGCGGCCACGGCGCGCTGGGCGGCGGCGAGCCACGGCTGGCCGTTGCGCTCGGTTTCGTCGGCGCGTTGCATCCACGACGCCTCGGCGGCCGCGCCGACGCGGCTCGACGTCGAGAGCAGCAGCAGGCCCTCGGTCTTCGCGGGGAAGTCGATGCCGAAGCGCTGGGCGATCGCACCGCCCATCGAGGAGCCGGCGACGATGGCCCGCTCGATGCCGAGCGCGTCCATCAGCGCCGCCAGGTCGCTCGCCCATGTCTCGAGCGAGACGGGCCCGTCCGTGCCGGCGGACTCGCCCATGCCGCGCACGTCGTAGGTGAGGTGGCGGAAGCCCGGGAACTTCGGCAGGTCGTCGCGCCAGTAGTTGAGCGAGCCGCCGATGCCGTGGATCCACGCGATGGTGTGCGGGCCCTCGCCCGTGAGCTCGTAGTGCTGCTCGATGCCGTTCGCGGTGACGGTGGGCATGGGGCGTCTCCTCTCGGTGCGGCGGCGGCGCGAGTATAGCGGCGCGTGAGCGGGGCGCCGCGTCGCCGGGAGCGGTCTCGAGCGCGCAACGGGGCGGGCGCGGGCGGCGCTCCCGGTCCGTTGGGCCCGCGTTCGCTACTCTCGTGTCCGCGCGGGAACGTTCGCGCGCGACGGGAGCCGCCCATGACGCAGCCGTCCGCCGACCCGGAGAGCATCGCGCCCGCCGAGGAGCGCGAACGCGAGGAGGAGCTGTCGCCCCGCGACCGCCTCCATGCGCTGCTCGACGGCGGCGACCTGGGCGGCGCGCTCGAGCTCGCGCTCGGCCTGCACCCCGCGGAGCTCGCCGACGCCCTCGAGGCGCTCACCGACGACGAGCGCGCCATCCTGCTCTCGGCGCTCGACTCCGAGTCCGCCGCCGACGCCATCTACTACGTCGAGCCGCACTTCCGCGGTGCCCTGCTGCGCGACCTGCCGTCGGAGACCGCCGGCAAGGTGCTGAGCGCCGTCGCCGACGACGTCGCGACCGACATCGTCCAGGACCTCGAGCCGGAAGCCGCGGAGGCGGTGCTGGCGGCGATCCCGCTCGAGCGGCGTCGGGCCATCGAGCGGCTGCTGACCCACGACGAGAACACCGCCGGCGGCCGCATGACCGGCCAGGTGGTCACCGTGCGCCCCCACTTCACCGCCGAGCAGACCATCGACCTCGTGCGCGGGCAGCGGCCGAACGCGTCGCAGCCGTTCTACCTCTACGTGACCGACGCCCGCCGCCGCCTCAACGGCGTCATCAACTTTCGCGCCCTGATCAGCGCGCCGCCCGACACCGACGTCAGCGACCTCATGCAGACCGACCTCGTCACCGTGCAGGCCGACGCCGACCAGGAAGAGGCCGCGCGCCTGCTCAAGCAGTACAAGCTGCTCGCGCTGCCCGTCGTCGACTCGCTCGGCCACCTGCTCGGGACCGTCACCGCCGACGACCTCCTCGACGTGCTCGAGGACGAGGCGACCGAGGACATGTTCCGCATGGTCGGCGTGAACGAGGAGGAGGACCTCCGCGACGTCCGTCGGTCGATTCGCTACCGGCTGCCGTGGCTGTCGGTGAACCTGATCACGGCGCTGCTCGCGGGATACGTGGTGTCGCTCTTCCAGGGCACGCTGGGACAGGCCGTGGTGCTCGCGGCGTTCCTGCCGGTGATCGCCGGGCAGGGCGGCAACGCCGGCATCCAGACGACCACCGTCGTCGTGCGGTCGCTGGCGCTGGGGCGCGTCTCGCCGAGCGAGGTGGCGCGCGTGCTCGGCCACGAGTTGCTCACCGGCCTCGTGGTCGGCGCATCGACGGGATTGATGGTCGGCCTCGTCGCGCTGGCGTGGCAGGGGAACGCGTGGCTCGGGGTGCTGGTCGGCGTCGCGATGACGGGTGACGTCCTGGTCGGCGCGTTCTTCGGCACCCTGATCCCGATGGGACTGCAGCGGCTCGGGCAGGACCCGGCGCTGTCGAGCGGCATCTGGCTGACGACGACGACCGACGTGATGGGGTTCCTCATCTACCTCGGCCTCGCGACGCTGCTGATTCTCGCACCTGGCGTAGCGCCTGCGGCGGCATGCGCGCCGTCCCTGTCCGCGGAGGTTCGGCTCACCGTCCGGGCCCCCATCGGGACTCTCCCCGATGTACGCGACGGCGCGGCTGCGCCAGCATCGCAGGCATGACACGAGCACCGCTTGCCTCGCCCTCGAGCCCCGGGCTCGGCTCGCGCGACCTGCCCGGGCGGCCGGTCGCACCCGACGCCTCGATCCGCTGGAGCTGCAGCGGACGCGGGTGGAACTGCTGCGTCGACAAGTGGATCCTCGTGAAGCCATACGACCTCGTGCGGCTGCGACATGCGGTGCGGAAGTCCGCCCGCGAGATCATCAACGACGAGACCGTCACCTTCCGGTGGAACGCCGACGGCGCACTCGTGGGCCGACTCGCGCACGTGGCCTACGAGGGCACGCGCCGGGCCTGCGTCTTCTACGAGGAGCTCACCAACGTCGACGCGCGCCGGATTCGCGACGAGGATCCCGAGCGGTTCGCCGGGCTGCCCGCCGCGCTGCAGCGTGCCGCCACCTCCACGTCGAGCGGGGAGTGGCGCGTGGCGGGGCTGTGCGCCGCGCACCGGCACCGACCCGAGGTGTGTCGCGGCTTCCCATTCCAGCGCGACCCGGCCGGGCCCGCCGGAGAGCTGGCCGTCGTGGAGGTGCATCGCTGCGGCACCTGCGCGCTCTCGAGTGAGACGACCCCGCTCGCCGTGCTCGCGGAGAACGACATCGAGCCCTACTGGCAGGCCGACGACGCCTTTCGCGCGATGATCCGCTACCTCCACGGACGCGGCCTCGCGGGCCCCGCGAGCCCTGCGTACCGCGCGCTGCCGCTGCCGGAGCACGAGCGCATGGAGCTGTGGGCCGCGATGTACGTGCCGGAGGCCAGCGCACGGGTCGAAGCCGCGTTCCCGGACCAGTGGCGCGCGGAGGACGACCCCGAGGGCGACCGCGCGGTGTACCGCCTCCTGCTCGACGAGGCGCTCGAGCGCGCAGACGCGCTCTTCGCGGCGAGTGGCATGGCCGCCGCCGACGTCGGCGTCGCCGGTATCCCGCCCGCGACGCGCCCGGACCTCGACGCACTGCTCGCGCCCGACCGCGCGCGAATGCTTCCGTTCGCCGCATAGGCAGTCCGCGTTCTTCTTCCCGGCGCCGGACAAGAAACGGGCCCCCTTCCTGCGAAGGGGGCCCGCTCGTAAGCCACGAAGCTCGCCGCCGGGATTAGCCGAGCAGCTTCAGCACCGCCTGCGGGGCGCGAGTTCGCCTGAGCGAGCACCGCCACGCCGGCCTGCTGCATGATCTGCCGCGTCACCAGCTCCGACGACACCTGCGCGATGTCCGCGTCGCGGATGCGCGACTCCGACGCGCTCAGGTTCTCCACCGAGACCCCGAGCGAGTTGATCGCCGACTCCATCTGGTTCTGCGACGCGCCGAGCTTCGCCCGCTGCGTCGACACCTCGTTGATCGCGTCGTCGATCGCCGTCTGCAGCGTGCTGGACAGCGCCGTCGTCGACACCGCGTTGTTGTCGGTCACCAGGTCGTTGAGGTACTGGCCCGTGCCGGTGCCCAGCGCCGTCGACCGCATGTCGCCGTACGCCACCGTCACGTTGTCGCCGGTCTCCGAGCCGACCCGGTAGCTCGCGTTCCCGCTCGCCGCCGCCGTCACCACCGTCTTCGTGTCGAGACCGGTGGCCAGCTCCGCCGCCGTCACCGCGTTCGCCGTGTTGTCGTGCGTCAGCGTCAGCTTCACGCCCAGCGCGTCGAAGTTCACCGACTGCACGCCGTCCGCCGTCGACATCGCCGCCAGCGTGATCGTCTGCGCGACGTTCGTCGTCCCGTTCGTCAGCGTGATGTCGTTGCCCGACGCCGACAGCGTGTACGTCGTCCCCGCCTGCGCGTTCGTCACGTCGATCGCCGTCGACACCACACCGGTGGACGCGCCCGTGATGTCCGCGATCGTGCTCGCCGTGCTCACCGACAGGTCGCCGGTCAGCAGGTTCAGACCGTTGAACCGCGTGCGCGTCGCGATGTTGTCGATCTCGTTCTTCAGCGAGACCAGCTCGTCGCCGATCGCCTGCCGGTCCGACGTCGACAGCGTCGTCGAGCCCGCCTGCACCGTCAGCTCGCGCATGCGCTGCAGGATCGCCGTCGTCTCCGACAGCGCGCCTTCAGCGGTCTGGATCATCGACACGCCGTCCTGCGCGTTGCGCAGGCCCTGCTGCATGCCGTTGACCTGCGCTCGCATCTTCTCGCTGATCGCGAGCCCCGCCGCGTCGTCCGCCGCGCGGTTGATGCGCAGGCCGCTGGAGAGCTGCTCCAGCGCCTTCCCCATCTTCGACGACGTGATGCTCAGGTTTCGCTGAGCGTTCATCGCCATGACGTTGGTGTTGATGATCATGCTCATGGTGGGTCTTCGGCCTCCTTCGCCGTGTTGCGCCGGCGTCCTGCCGGTCGTGTTGCCCGTCTCGAGTGTCGCGACACGTTCAGGGCTACAGGTGAATCATCGGCGGGGCAGGGATGTTCCTTAGGGGCATCCCCGGTGCAGATCGGGCGTTGCTGCCTAGGGCGCGCGATGGGCTCGCATAGGGGTTCTCCGCCGAGACGACCACCTCCCATGGGCGCCCTGCGCCAGACAAAGAGGGGCCCCCTTCCTGGGAAGGGGGCCCCTCTTGAGCCCGGAAGCTCGCCGCCCGCGTTAGCCGAGCAGCTTCAGCACCGCCTGCGGAGCCGAGTTCGCCTGCGCGAGCACCGCGACGCCGGCCTGCTGCATGATCTGCCGCGTCACCAGCTCCGAGGACACCTGCGCGATGTCCGCGTCGCGGATGCGCGACTCCGACGCGCTCAGGTTCTCCACCGAGACCCCGAGCGAGTTGATCGCCGACTCCATCTGGTTTTGCGACGCACCGAGCTGGGCCCGCTGCGTCGACACCTGGTTGATCGCGTCGTCGATCGACGTCTGGAGTGTGCTCGCCAGCGCCGTCGAGGAGACCGCGTTGTTGTCGGTCACCAGGTTGTTGAGGTACTGGCCCGTGCCGGTGCCCAGCGCCGTCGACCGCATGTCGCCGTACGCCACCGTCACGTTGTCTCCGGTCTCCGAGCCGACCCGGTAGCTCGCGTTCCCGCTCGCCGCCGCCGTCACCACCGTCTTCGTGTCGAGACCGGTGGCCAGCTCCGCCGCCGTCACCGCGTTCGCCGTGTTGTCGTGCGTCAGCGTCAGCTTCACGCCCAGCGCGTCGAAGTTCACCGACTGCACGCCGTCCGCCGTCGACATCGCCGCCAGCGTGATCGTCTGCGCGACGTTCGTCGTCCCGTTCGTCAGCGTGATGTCGCTGCCCGACGCCGACAGCGTGTACGTCGTCCCCGCCTGCGCGTTCGTCACGTCGATCGCCGTCGACACCACGCCGGTGGACGCGCCCGTGATGTCCGCGATCGTGCTCGACGTCGACACCGACAGGTCGCCGGTCAGCAGGTTCAGCCCGTTGAACCGCGTGCGCGTCGCGATGTTGTCGATCTCGTTCTTCAGCGAGACCAGCTCGTCGCCGATCGCCTGCCGGTCCGACGTCGACAGCGTCGTCGAGCCCGCCTGCACCGTCAGCTCGCGCATGCGCTGCAGGATCGCCGTCGTCTCCGACAGCGCGCCTTCAGCGGTCTGGATCATCGACACGCCGTCCTGCGCGTTGCGCAGGCCCTGCTGCATGCCGTTGACCTGCGCTCGCATCTTCTCGCTGATCGCGAGCCCCGCCGCGTCGTCCGCCGCGCGGTTGATGCGCAGGCCGCTGGAGAGCTGCTCCAGCGCCTTCCCCATCTTCGACGACGTGATGCTCAGGTTTCGCTGAGCGTTCATCGCCATGATGTTGGTGTTGATGATCATGCTCATGGTGTATCCGGCCTCCTTCGCCGAACATTCCTGCTGCCGACATCCTGTCGGCCAGAAGCGTGCCGAATCCCGTCGCGACCCGGGATCCTTGCCGCGATCATCGGCGACGAGAGCGGCCCCTTAAGGGTTTTCCCCGATTTCTTCCGCGGGCGCGCAGGGCCGCCCTGAGCACGCGCGGCACGCCTGATCGCGCCGCGCGACCCCGGCGCCGGGCGGCGCGTTCATGAGATACGACGAGGCCCCCGTCACATGACGGGGGCCTCGCGTGCCTCCCGGACCGGGGGAGGCTGACCGGGCTGGGGGGTTACTGGAGCAGCTTCAGCACCGCCTGCGGGGCGGAGTTCGCCTGCGCGAGCACCGCCACGCCGGCCTGCTGCATGATCTGCCGCGTCACCAGCTCCGACGACACCTGCGCGATGTCCGCGTCGCGGATGCGCGACTCCGACGCGCTCAGGTTCTCCACCGAGACCCCGAGCGAGTTGATCGCCGACTCCATCTGGTTCTGCGCCGCGCCGAGCTGGGCGCGCTGCGTCGACACCTGGTTGATCGCGTCGTCGATCGCCGTCAGCAGTGTGTCCGCCTTGCTTGTGTCGGACACTGCGTTGTTGTCGGTGACGAGGTCGCTGAGGTAGAAGCTGGTGCCGGTGCCCAGCGCCGTCGCCCGCATGTCGCCGTAGGCGACCGTGACGTTGTCACCGGTCTCCGAGCCGACCCGGTACGTCGCGCTGCCGCTCGCGGTGGCAGTCACGATCGTCTTCGTGTCGAGGCCGGTCGCGAGCTCCGCCGCCGTCACTGCGTTCGCCGTGTTGTCGTGCGTCAGCGTCAGCTTCACGCCCAGCGCGTCGAAGTTCACCGACTGCGCGCCGTTCGCCGTCGACATCGCAGACAGCGTGATCGTCTGCGCGACGTTCGTCGTGCCGTTCGTCAGCGTGATGTCGTTGCCGCTCGCCGACAGCGTGTACGTCGTGCCGGCGGTCCCGCCGGCGACGTCGATGGCCGTCGAGACGACGCCGGTCGAGGCACCCGTGATGTTCGGGATCGTGCTCGCCGTCGTCACCGACAGATCGCCCGTCAGCAGGTTCAGCCCGTTGAACCGGGTACGGGTGGCGATGTTGTCGATCTCGTTCTTCAGCGAGAGCAGCTCGTCGCCGATCGCCTGCCGGTCCGACGTCGACAGCGTCGAGGACGACGCCTGGGTGGTCAGCTCGCGCATGCGCTGGAGGATCGCGGTCGTCTCCGACAGCGCCCCTTCAGCGGTCTGGATCATCGACACGCCGTCCTGCGCGTTGCGCAGGCCCTGCTGCATGCCGCCCACCTGCGCGCGCATCTTCTCGCTGATGGCGAGGCCGGCCGCATCGTCGGCGGCGCGATTGATCCGCAGGCCGCTCGACAGCTGCTCCAGCGCCTTCCCCATCTTCATCGAGGTGATGTTGAGGTTGCGCTGGGCATTCATTGCCATGACGTTCGTATTGATAATCATGCTCATGGTTGGTCAGGCCTCCTTCGCCTTCTGCGCTCGACATCCCTGTCGGGCTCCCGCTGAGCCCCCGGTCGGGCGGGCTGCAGGAATCATCGACGGCCCCCGGTGGCGGCTCAGACGCGCCAGGCGCCGAGGCGTCAGTGGCGGTCCCTATTCCCGGTCGGGGAATCCCCGAAGGTCGGCGACCGGATGTCAGGGGTTCCCCCGGGGCGTCTCAGCCCTTCTCCCGACGCCTCGGCGCGGGCGCGCACGTACGCTCGCTGCCAATGGAACGACTTGCCGTGTGCGGCTGGGACGACGAGATCGCGGACGTGCTCCACGCGCTGCGGCTCGGCGCCCGCCTGGCCCCCGTCGCCGTGGGCGACCGCCAGGCAGCGCGACTCGTCCGCGCCCGCACCGCCACCGGGCTCGCCTGCTACCAGCACCTCCTCGAGATGCTGCGCGCGGTCGACGTCGACGCCGTGCTCGTCACGGACGCGACGCAGGCCGACGAGCTGGCGGAGGTCGCGGCGCGGCGCGGGGCCGACCTGCTGCTCGACGGCGACGCGATGGACGGCTCCGCGCTCATGAGCGCCGTGGGCGCCGCGCGGCGGCACGACGTCGCGCTCGCGGTGCTGCGGCCGTCGCTGCAGGCGGCCGCTCCGGCGTTCCTCGCCGCGCTCGTCGCCTCCGACGCCGCGTGGCGGCCACGCTTCCTCGCGGTCGACGTCGCCCGGCCCGCCTCCGCCGTCGCGGCGTTGCGCGAGGCCGCGGCGCTCGCCGTGCGGCTGCTCCCCGACGCGCCCGCGCAGGCGATGGCGTCGGCGATCGACCCCGGCGCCGGCGCCGGGCTCGCCGAGGCGACCGCGATCGCCGCGCAGGTGCGCTGCGCCGACGGCGCCGTCGCGACGCTGACCGCGCGCACCGCCGCGACCCGGGTGCTGCGCGTCGTGCTCGAGGCGCCCGCCGGGACCGCCGAGATCGTCTCCGCCGACGGCGGCGGCGCGCTCACGCTCACCGACCGTGCCGGCCGCGCCGAGCGCTCGGAGCTCGAGGACGGCGACCTCCTCGCCATCGAGGCCGCGCGCGTCGCCGACGTCCGCCGCGGCGACTCCCACGACATGCTCACCGCCGGCCGCGAGGCCGTGCTGCTGCGCGCGCTCGAGCAGGCCGCGCGATCCGGCTACCTCTGCCCCGTCGAAGACGCCGGCGTGCGCTCGACGTTGCGGGTGCTCGACGGGGGCGCGGTCGACGCGAGCGCGCCGCGCCGCGGCCACCTCCACCTCGTCGCCACATAAGCGCGGCAGACACGCCGCCGCGATCAGCGCGGGCACACGCCCGCGCGTTCGGCTGCCCGCGCGAACACGCGCGCACGCACCCCAGCCATGAGCGGCGGCAGACATGCCGCCCGGGACGTGCCGGTCCGGGCGCTCCAGGGCCGCCGGCCGCCGCCGGCGCGCTGTCGGCGGCGTGTCTGCCGCCGCTGTGGGTCGCCCTCCCGGGCCACCACCGCCGGTCCCGCCCCGCCGGGCGAACGTGCTATCAATGCGGACGCTCCGAGAGGACCCGCACATGCCCCTGACCGACGCCGACCGCCTCGCCATCCTCGAGCTGGCCGCCCGCTACAACCACGCCATCGACTCCGGCGATGCCGACGCCTGGGCCGCGACCTTCACGCCCGACGGGGTCTTCGAGACCGCGCGCGACAACGTGGCCGGCTCCGCCGCGCTGGCGCAGTTCGCCACCGCCTTCCACGAGCGCCTCCCGGGTTCGCGCCACTGGAACGACAACCACGTGATCGACGCCGACGCCGACGACGGTCCCGACCGCGCTACGCACCGCTGCTACCTGCAGCTGCTGCGCACCGGCAAGGACGCCGGGATCATCACGACCGGCCGCTACGAGGACCGCCTGCGCCGGGTCGACGGCCAGTGGCGGTTCGTCCACCGCAAGGTGCTGTCGGATTGATTGCCGCGCGCGGGTTCCGCCGATGAGCGCTGCGCGCGAGTTCCACCCATGAGCGCTTCGCGTGGGGCCGTCGTCATCACCGGCGCCTCGACCGGCATCGGCGAGGCGTGCGCGCTGCACCTCGACGCGCGCGGCTGGCGCGTCTTCGCCGGCGTGCGCCGCGACGCGGACGGCGCGCGCCTGCGCGCCTCGGCGTCCGAGCGGCTCGTCCCGCTGCGCATCGACGTCACCGACCAGGGATCGCTCGACGCCGCCGCGGCGCTCGTCGCCGGCGCCGTCGGGCAGACGGGGCTCGCCGGCCTCGTCAACAACGCCGGCGTCGCGCTGCCCGGGCCTCTTGAATTCCTCTCGCGCGAGCGCCTGCGCGACCAGTTCGAGGTCAACGTGATCGGCCTGGTCGCCACGACCCAGGCGTTCATGCCGTCGCTGCGCCGGGCACGCGGCCGCATCGTGAATATGGGGTCGATCTCCGGGCGGCTCGCCACGCCGTTCGTCGGCCCGTACGCGATGACGAAGCACGCGCTCGAGGCGTACAGCGACGCGCTGCGCGTCGAGCTGCACCCGTGGAAGCTGCACGTCGCGCTGATCGAGCCGGGCACGATCGCCACCCCGATCTGGGACAAGGGCATGGCGACGGCCGACGCGGTGCTCGCCGAGATCCCCGAGGAGGCGCACCGCCTCTACGACGCCCAGATGACCCCCGCGCGCGAGACGATGTACCGCCTCGGCCGAGCCGGCATCCCGCCCGAGCGCGTCGCCGACGCGGTCGCGCACGCGCTCGAGTCGCGCCGTCCGAAGACCCGCTACGTCGTCGGCCGCGACGCGAAGATCGAAGCGATGCTGCGCCGCTGGCTCCCCGACCGCGTGCTCGACTTCGCGGTGCGGCGGCAGCTGGGGATCTAGCCGGCCAAACACACACCCGTTTGCAAGCGCGCGGCGCCCGCGGTGATTCGAACGCGACGCGCACGTCCGTACGGTGCCTCTGCCGCGCCCCGCGCGCGAGCCTGCACCCTGGAGGATGAACCATGCTCAGAGCCACCGACCTGTCCGTCGGAGCCACCGTGCTCACCGCGGACGATCGCGAGCTCGGCACGATCAAGGAAGTGGCGACGCAGGCGTTCAAGATCGACGCCTCGATGAAGCCCGACTACTGGCTGAACATCCACACCGTGATGGGCGTCGAGGACGGCTCGGTCCGCATCGGCGTCGAAGGGGATCACCTCGGCGAATTCTCGGCGGGCTCGTCCGAGGAGGCCGACAGCCTGGACGCCATCCAGCTGCTGATCGAGATGCACGGCGAGCAGAAGGCCTACTTCAAGAAGATCCTCGGCGCGCAGGGCGCCGAGGCCGGCCGGCTCTGGGACGATCTGATCCCGATCCTCAAGGTCCACGAGGAGATGGAGGACCAGTTCGTCTACGGCCCGCTCGAAGCGGAGCTCAACGACGGTCCGCTCGCCGACTACGACGACGAGCACCAGTCACAGGTAGACGAGGTCGAAGGCATGATCGAGCGCACGCGCTCGATGGCGCCGGGAAGCGACGAGTGGCGCGGCCTGATCGAGCAGATCAAGAGCACGCTCGAAGAGCACATCTCGGAGGAGGAGAGCGAGATCTTCCCCGCCGTGAACGACGCGTGGACCGAGGAGACGCTCGCGGACACGGGCAAGCGCATGCTCGAGTTCAAGGAACGACGGCTCTCCTGAGCCGTTCCTCCGGCGGCGTGCCGCGCGCACCGCGGCGCGCGCGGCACGCCGCGTGGAGGTCTTGCAGCCGGTCGGCGCGGCCTCATCCACAAAGGAAACCGCGATCCCCTCCGCAGCGACCGTGCGCTCGCCGGAGCGAGCGAGCGCAAGCGGAGCGCGCGCAGGCAGATCGGGCCCGGAGCAGCGCCGCCATCGTCGGCGCTGCTCCTGGCCGGTAGCGCGAACACAGAGTGCGAACACAGAGTGCGAACACAGAGTGCGAACACAGAGTGCGAACACAGAGCAGGCCCCGTTGCCGGGGCCTGCCGAGAACTGCCGAACGCAAGTAGCAAATGCCGACCGGGCCTGCGGGCCTCCTGGCGCGGCGTGTCTACGCCGGGGAGTCGGTCGTGCTCCGGGACCGTGCGTCCCGGGAACCGACGTCGTAAAAAGGGAGGCCGTTCAGGCCCTGAGGTTGTCTCCGTGCTTCAAGGGCGGAGCCCTCCTCCCGTGGGGCGGATCAGTCGCGCCCGAATCTCCCGATCCGGCAATCGACCCTCCTCTCCAACAGGTGTGACCCGGCTCGCCTGGTCCCTACCGGACGGTAGGTTCCCGACACCCGGATCATCGTCCCGCGCGTCCCAGGCGGTCAATTCGCAGTTCGGCGTAGAGGCGTCGGGACCGTGGGATGCCGGGAACAACCAGGCGTCTTCACGCGACTCGCCCGCGGGCGCGAAGCCGCGGCGAGGGCCGCCTACGGGGCGTCGATGAACGACTCGTTCGAGTACGCGCTCGTCCAGCTCTGGTACGTGGCCTGCACGACGTAGTAGTAGGTGACGCCGGTGGTGAGGCCGGGATCCGGGTAAGCGTTCCCGGCGACCGAGGCGACCAGCGCGTACGGGCCGCCGGATGCCGTGGCGCGGTACACGGCGTAGCCGGCGGTGTAGACCGAGGCGCTGGCATTCCACGTCAGGTCGATCTCGCCGGGATTCGCCGACTGCGCCGCGACCAGCCCGGTGGCCGGCTGCATGGTGTCCGCAGTAAGCGCGCTGGCGTTGGGCTGCGTGCTGGTGAACACGGCCCCGCTCGGCGCGGGGGCCAGGTGCAGCGCGAGCACCCCGCACGTCAGCGCGAACGTGAGCAGCGCGGCGACGGTAGGCCTGTTCATGAGCGGCTGCCGATCACACCGGGGAATGCCGGCCGGTTCGGGATACGCTCGCGGCGCCGTTACGGGTTGTTCTTCGTCTGCTCGGCGTCGAACGTGAACGTCGCCGTGGTCGTCGCGCCCTGGTAGGCGTTCGCCGCGGCGAGCGGCATCTCCACCTTGAAGCAGAGCGTCTCGCTCCCGCTCGCCGTCACGGTGCGGTCCCCGGCCTGCGCGCCCTGGGCGTTCGAGCCGAAGGCGCCCGAGCCGAGCGCCGCCGGCCCGTAGATCACCGCCCCGTCCTCGTTCGTGCACGGGTTCGCCGTCTTCGTGCGCACCGTCAGCAGCAGCTCGGTGCCGAGGTTCTTGCCGTCGACGTTCGTCGCCGACGTCGTCATCGAGTAGCGCAGGTCGAGGCTGCCCGCGTTGTTGATCACGAGGGGCTGGGTGGTCGAGTCGCCGGGCGCCATGTTCGCGTAGGTGACGAGCGCCGACGCCGGCGTGTCGGTCAGCGACACGCTGCCCGCGGTGAACGTGTTCGCGGCGTTCGCCTGCTGGTCCGTGAACACGGCCAGGCTGTCGATCGCGACGAACGAGCCGATGACCCCGGTCGCGAGGAGCATCGCGAGCATCGCCTTGACCACGTCGGTACCCCCAGTCTTCCTGGAGTGATCGTCGGGACGCGCCCATCCCCCCTGAAGCGCCGGGCGTCAGGGCGTTCCCTGATCTTGGGCGCCGGCGGCGGCAGTGGAGATGGGCGACCCGGACGCGGTATGGAAGCGGAGCGCCGGCCCGGGTCTCACTCCGCCGGGATCATCGGCAGGGGATGGAGCCGGGAGCGTTGGGGAAAACCCGGAAGGGAGGGGCGCGAACGGCGGGGAGCGAGCGTCTGCCTCACGCGCCCCGTCGCCCCCGCAGATTCGCCTGCCCACCCCATCACCTTCCCCGGCGCCCCGGGCGCCGCCGCCCCTACCTTCGCCCCACCATGCCCACGCCGCGCCCCCGGATGGACCGCTACTGGTTCCTTACCTGGACCACCTACGGCACGTGGCTTCCCGGCGACCGCCGGGGCACCGCCAGTCCGCGGCGCGCCGTCGATGGCGGCTCCGTGCGCCTGAACACCCCACGCTGCCATCCGCCGGCGGCCTCCCGGCGCTCGAGCGGCGGGCGCAGCGGCGACTCGCGCAGGAGCCCACCCGTCTGCAGCCGCACGACGCGCGGCTCCTCCTCTCCCAGTTCCACGAGACGGCCGCGTATCCCGGATGGACCTTGCTCGCAGTCGCAATCATGCGAAACCACGTGCACCTGGTGGTCGGCGTGCCCGGCGATCCGGATCCGGCGTTGCTCCTCGAGGGGTTCAAGCGCTACGGGAGTCGCGCCCTGAACCGCACTCACGCCGAGCGGCGTCGGTGGTGGACCGTCTCCGGCTCGCGGCGGCGGTTGAAGACGGAGCCTGATGTCGTCGCGACGGTGGAGTACGTCCGGGGACAGGAGTGGCCGCTGGTCGTGTGGGTGAGTTCCGAGTTTCCGGAGCTGTGGTTGGGCACGGATCCGAAAACAGCGGGCTGACGCCCCCTGCTCGCCGGGTGCGGGCGCGAGCCCGCGGCGGGTGACGTCGAGCGCGGGCGTGAGCCCGCGCGTTCGGACACCCGCCTACGCGACGTCCATGCGCGTGATGCCGTCGTCGTCGATGCCGGCGGCCTCGGCGGCGATGGCGCGCTCCTTCGCCCGCGCCGCGGCGGCGCGCGCGTCGGCGGAGGCCAGCGCCTCCAGCACCGGCCCCAGGTACAGCGACTCGCGCTTGAGGTCGGCCGTGCGGTCGACCCCCACGTGCAGCGACGCCGCGATCGACGCCGGGTCGCTCGCGCCGGCCTCGGCCAGCGCGCGCAGCTCCTCGAGGCGGCCCTCGATGAACTCCACCGCCGTCTCGAACTGGTCGGACCGCAGCCCCGTCAACATGCGCTTGAGGATGCGCAGCTGGTCGGTCTGGCCGTCCTCGACCGCCCGCACCTCGCCCTCGAACGGCAGGAACACCGCCTCGATGGCCTCGCGCTGCGCGCGCACGTAGTCGTCCAGCGGCCGCCGCAGGCGCTCGACCTGCGCACGGGTCTCGACCACCCGCCGGCGCTGCTCGTCGAAGTACGGACGGAGCGGTGCGGTCACGTCCTCCGCGTTCTCGTCGCCGAGCCGGTCCTTGAGGTCCTCGATGTCCGCGTCCAGATTGTCCGCGTACTCGATCAGCGGCGCCAGCTTGCGCTCGATGTTCGCGTTCAGCGTCTCGACCAGCTCCTCGTGCTCGGCCAGCAGCCGCGCGACGGGACCGGTCTCATTCAGGACGTGGTCGCGGATCTGCTCGAGCTGCGCCATCTGCCGCGTGAGGTCGGCAGCCACGCGCTCGACCCACTTCGGCCCGGCGTCCTCATCGTCGTCGGACGCGACCGGGCGCGGCCGCGCGGCCGGCACGGACGACGCGATTCGGCGCGCCTCGGTGCGCGCCGGCGCCACCGGCGGCGACGGTCGCCAGCGGGCGAGCGACCCGAGGCGTGCGCCCGCCGCTCCTAGCGCGCCGGCGACCCGTCCGGGTCCGTCCGACGTGCGGGTCCCCCGGCGCGGAGCCGCGGAGCGCGGGCGCGGCGTCGCCGCCCCGCTCTCGCGCGCGAGCCGGCGCGTCGCCCCGCGGCGACGCCGCTCGTCCACGTCCGCCAGCGCACGCGCCTCCACGGCGCGCCGCGCGGCGTCGACCGAGAGCACGACGAGGCCGAGCGCCGGCACCAGGATCAGGATCGCCTTGCCCGGCAGCGTCGCCGCGAACTCGAGCAGGTAGCCGGCGTACGGGACCGTGAACGCCATGCGCGAGATGGGCAGCTCCGCCGACAGCTCCTCGGGGTCGGCCGTCGCGTTCGCGTCGCCCTTCGTGCGGAAGATTGGCGTGCCGTCCTCGGCGTGACGCACGCCGACGACGCGATGCGTGACGGCCGTCTGCGGCCGATTGGCGCGGCGGAAGGTGATCACGTCGCCGGGGTGGATGTCGGTGGGGTTCGTGCGCTTCGAGATCAGGAGCGAGCCGGCGCGGATGCCCGGCGACATGCTGCCGCCGGTGACGACGAAGGAGTCGTAGCCGACGAGGACGGGGATGCCGGCGGTGAGGACGATGGCGAAGGAGATCGCCGCGAGCACGAGGCCGATGCGCGTAAACAGGTGCGCCGAGACGCGCAGGTCGGTGGGCAGCAGGGCCCGCCAGCCCGCGGGCGCCGTGCGCATCCCGCTCGCGTGTTCCATCAGCAGCGCTCCGGCCCTCTCGGCGCGCCTCGCGCGCCCGCTCTCCGTGCCGCATCACGATGTTGACCGGTGCTCTCCCGGCCCGGAATCGGTGTTTCCCCGATGCGGAGCGAAACGGCCGAAGCCGAACGGGGAGCGCGTGGCGTGCACGCGGATGCGCGCATCCGCGCGCGACCCACAGCGGCGACAGCACGCGCCCGCCGCCGCTGTGGTCGGCGCCTGCCGCCGCTGTGGGTCGCGTGCCCGCCGCCGCTGTGGTCGCGCGCCCGTCGCCGCTGTGGGTCGCGCGCCTGCCGTCGCTGTGGTCGGCGCCCGCCGCCGCTGTGGGCCGGCCCACCGCCCCGCTACCATCCTCGCCTCAGCGAGGAGGTGCGCCCGTGGTCGCCCCGCTTACCGGCATCCGCGTCGTCGAGGTCGCGAACTGGCTCGCGGCGCCCAGCGCCGCAGCGCTGATGGCCGACCTCGGCGCCGACGTCGTGAAGGTCGAGCCGCCCGGCGGCGACTTCTATCGCGGCTACATGGCGCACCTGCGCGGCGACGGCACCCGCAACTTCAACTTCGAGCTCGACAACCGCGGCAAGCGCTCGGTCACCGTCGACCTCGAGCGGCCGCGCGGGCGCGACGTCGTGCATCGCCTCGCCGCCGGCGCCGACGTCTTCGTCACGAACCTCACCCGCGAGCGGCTCGAGCGCTACGGCCTCGGCTTCGACGCCCTGCGCGCGCACAGCCCGCGCGTCGTCTACGGCGCGCTCTCCGGCTACGGCTCGCGCGGCCCGGACGCCGACAAGGCCGGCTTCGACGCCGGCGCCTTCTGGGCGGCCTCCGGCGTGATGGCGCTGATGGGCGAGGCCGGCACGCCGTTCGTGCAGAGCCGCGGCGGGCAGGGCGACCACCCCACCGCCCTCAACCTGCTCGCCGCCCTGCTCGCGGCGCTGCGCCTGCGCGACCGCACCGGCGAGGCGCAGTTCGTCGACGTCACCCTGCAGCGCACCGGCCTGTGGACGATTGGCAGCGACGTCGCCACCGTGCTCGGCCAGGCCGAGCCGGCGCAGCCCGAGCGCGTCCACCGCGCGCAGCGTGGCATGGTCATGTGGAACGCCTACGCGATGGCCGACGGCCGCAGCGTGATGCTCGTGATGAACCGCCCCGACCGCTACTGGGCCGCGTTCGCCCGCGCCGTCGGCTACCCCGAGTGGGCCGAGGACGACCGCTACCGCACGACGCCCGCGCTGCTCCAGCACGGCGCCGGGCTGCTCCCCGCCATCGAGGCGCGCTTCCGCGAGCACGACTCGACCTACTGGTATGCGCGCCTCGACGCGCATGGCCTGCTGTGGGCGCCGGTCGCGCTGCTCCCCGACGTCATCCACGACCCGCAGCTGCGGGCGCTCGGCGCGTTCGAGCGCGTCGAGACGCCGGAGGGCGGCGCGTACGAGACGCTCGCGGCGCCGTTCGAGATTGCCGGCGCCGACGTCCGCGCGCGCGGCCCCGCGCCGCAGCCCGGCGAGCACACGTTCGAGGTGCTGACGGAGGCCGGGTACGGCGCCGAGGAGATTGAAGCGCTGGCCGAGGAGCGGGTGTTCGGGTAGGAGAGCGCGGCAGCGCCTCAGCGGCGGCGCATCCGCCGCCGGCAGCCGGCCGGGCGCGGCAGCGCCTCAGCGGCCGCGGATATGCCGCCGACAGCCGGCCGGCGCTGCCGCGCCTCAGCGGCGGCGGATGCGCCGCCGACGGCCGGCCGGGTGCGACAGCGCCTCAGCGGCGGCGGATACGCCGCCGACAGAACGCCGGGCGCGACAGCGCCTCAGCGGCGGCGGATACGCCGCCGACGGCCGGCCGGGTGCGACAGCGCCTCAGCGGCGGCGGATACGCCGCCGACAGAACGCCGGGCGCGGCGGCGCCTCAGCGGCGGCGGATACGCCGCCGACGGCCGGCGGGGTGCGACAGCGCCTCAGCGGCGGCGGATACGCCGCCGACGGCCGGCGGGGTGCGACAGCGCCTCAGCGGCGGCGGATACGCCGCCGACAGAACGCCGGGCGCGACAGCCCGGCGACCGGATGGACGGCGCACGCGCGCCGCACCACGAGCACCACGAGCACCACGAGCACCACGAGCACCACGAGCACCACGAGCACCACGAACGCGAGGGTGATCATCCACCCCGGCCAGGTCACGGGACGAAAGCCCAGGCCGGTCCGTGTCGGGCCGAACTGCCGGCCGTCGACCAGCGGCTAGCCCGCGCGACGGAGCACGGGCGGCCCCTCGACGTCCTCGCCGCCGCAGCCGGCGGCGACGGAGGGTCCCGGGACGAGGTCGAAGGCAAGCGCGGGCTGCCACGTGGGATTGTCGTCGCCGTCGTCCCACATCACCCGCAGCCGGTCGCATGCGTTCGGGGCCAGCGCCCGCAGGGCGCGCACCGTCGCGAGCGCGCCCGATCCCCGCCGCACGACGCGGTCTCCCACGCGAAACAGGGTATTGGGGTCGCTCATCTCGTCGCCGTCCCTCGTTCGTGGACGCAACGGCCGGCGGCACCCCCCCGCCACGACCATCGCAACGCCGTCTCTCGAGTGCGTAAACGCGGGAGGCGGCCGATTCGTTCTGCCCGCCGACGGTGCATCGCGCGTGGTGCGGGTCGCGCGATGCGCGCCCCGATCACCGCGTGACCCGCACGCGTTACGCGCGTCCCGATCACCGCGCGACCCGCACGCGTTACGCGCGTCCCGATGACCACGCGACCCGCACGCGTTACGCGCGCGGTTCGCCGGGGTGGTGAACCAGCTTCGGCGTTGACGAGCGTCTGTGCCGCGCATAGCGTCGATGCACCTCGAGCGAAGCCGAGCGAGGAGAGGAGGCGCCTGATGGCTGTGCACACCGCCGACGCGGTTCGCCGCGTCACACGTCAACGCGCCCGGGCCCCTCGCTCGCGCCGCCTCCGCTAGACCTCGTCACCCGAAGTCCGCCGGCACGCGACGAGCCGCCCTCTGCCGAGGAGCACTCATCGTGCCGCTTCCCGACCGCGAGCCCACCGGGCCCGCGTCCGACCACCCGCTCGCGGCGTACGGCTGGACCGACGCCGTCGCCGCCCGCTTCGCACCCCACGCGATCGCCGGCCTCGCGCCGGGCCGCGTCGTGCGCGTCGATCGCGGCAGCGCGCTCGTCGCGACCCCGACGGGCGACCGCCACGCTGCGCCGGCGACCGCGCTGCTCGGCGGCGACCCCGAGGCGCTGCCCGTCACCGGCGACTGGGTCGCGCTGCGCGCCGTCCCCGGGCTGGATCACGACCTCGTCGAGGCCGTCCTCGACCGCACCTCAGCCTTCCGCCGCTTCCGCGGCGGCGTGCAGGTGCTCGCCGCGAACGTCGACGTCGTCTTCGTCGTCGTGCCCGCCGGCGTCGGCGACGCGGCCGGAGCCGACGCCCGCCGCCGCACCGCGATCCAGGCCGACGGACGCGTGCGGCGACTCGACCGCGAGCTCGCCCTCGCCTACGAGAGCGGCGCGCGGCCCGTCGTCGTGCTCTCGAAAGCGGACCTGCAGCCGGATCTCGAGCACGCCGTCACCGCCGTGCGCCGCGTCGCCGGCGAGGCGATCGCCGTCCACGCGACCAGCGCCGCCACCGGCGACGGCGTCGACGCCCTGCGCGCCTACGCCACCGCGGGCCGGACCATCGCGCTGATCGGCGCGAGCGGCGTCGGGAAGTCGACGATCGCCAACGCGCTGCTCGGCGCCGACACGCTCGCCACCAGCCATGCGCGCGCCGCCGACCAGCGCGGCCGCCACACCACCACCGCGCGCCACCTCGTGCTGCTCCCCGGCGGGGGCGCGCTCATCGACACCCCGGGCATTCGCGAGCTCGGGCTGTGGGACGCAGAGGAGGCCGTCGACCGCGTCTACGACGACGTCGCCGCGCTCGCCGCGCGCTGCCGCTTCGCCGACTGCGCGCACGAGCGCGAGCCCGGCTGCGCCGTCCGCGCCGCGATCGATGACGGCGCCCTCGAGGAACACCGGCTGATGTCGTACCGCAAGCTGCAGCGCGAAGCCGCGCTGGAGGAGCGCAAGCACGACCCGCGCAAACGCGCCGAGGCGCGGCAGGACCACAAGCGCTGGTCGAAGGAGGTCGGCAAGCGGAACCGCGCGAAGGCCAAGCAACGCTGGCGCGACGGGTGACGGCGCGCCGCGCCACCCACAGCGGCGGCAGACATGCCGCCGACAGGGCCGCGGCGCACGCCGGATCCGCGCGGCGCCGCGACGGGGCCGGTCGCGATCGGTCGGCGCCGGATCGGCCTCTGCCGTGGGAACTGGCGGCGGCCGGCGATCGTTCTGTGATCAGCAGCCCGCGAGGCGCGTCCCCCTCGCGCGAGGCACCACACCGATGCTCGCCTATGGAGGCAGCCGGCACGACCGGCACCGGAGGACGCTCATGCACCCACTCGCCGTCGCCAGCCGCCCGCTGCGCGCCCTGCTGATCCTCGCCGTGGCCGCCGTGGCCGCCGTCGTCGCCGCCTGCTCCGGCGGTGTCGCCGGCACCGCGTCGCCCGTCCCAACCACGCCTCCGGCCGCCGGGTCGCCCGCCGGCACCGCTACCGGGTCGCCCACCGCCACCGCGACCGCCGCCGCCGCCGACAACGTTTCCTGCGCCTACCCCGCCGACCGCCTCGCCTACTTCGTTCGCGCCGAGGGCGCCATCTACGCCGCCGCCGCGGACGGCAGCGGCGCCACGAAGATCGCCTCGGACGACAGCGAGCACGGCACGATTCTCGACATGGCCTGGTCGCCGTCCGGCGCCTCGGTGCTCATCGTCCGCGGTCGACCGGGCGAGGGCGGCACCACAATCCCGAGCATCGACCGCCTCGACCTCGGCGGTGCCGAGCGTCGGCTCACGGACACGACCGGTGGCGACGCCTACCCGGCGTGGGCGCCCGACGGCAGCCGCGTCGCGTTCGTATCGGCCCGCGACAGCATCCTCGCGCTGTCGGTGATGAACGCCGACGGCTCCGACCAGCAGCCCGTCAGCAAGGACCCGTCCGACCACCTCTTCCCGACCTGGTCGCCCGACGGCTCTCTCATCGCCACCGTCCGCCGCCCCGGCGCGGCCCCCGCGGCCGGCCCGGAGGTCGACGTCGTCCGTCCCGACGGCAGCGGCTTCCTCCGGCTGATGGACGCGCCCGGCATGCCGCTGCACGCCCCGACGTGGTCGCCCGACGGCAAGCAGGTCGCCTACGACGGTCAGGTCGCCGAGGCCGCCGGCGGCGCCGTCCGGTCGCTCGACGGCGACGTGAACCGCCCGGACTGGTCGCCCGACGGTGCGCACCTCGCGTGGTTCGCGCCGGCCGGGGGCGAGGGACGGTTCGCCGTCATGGTCGCGGACGCCGACGGCGGCAACGCGCGCCCGCTCGATACCGGCACGCAGGCGCACAGCGACATGTTCCCCTCGTGGTCACCCGACGGCGGCTGGCTCTCGTTCGTCAGTGAGCGCGACGGCGAGCACGGGCTGTTCGTCGCGAAGGCCGACGGGTCGTGCGTCACGCACGTGGCCACGCTCGCGCCGGCGGGCGAGCTCGCCGAGAACGCGCTGCCCGAGTGGGTGCCCGCGCGGTAACGCGGGCACCCACCGGCCGGACGCGGGCAGCCGCACCCACAGCGGCGGCAGACATGCCGCCGACAGATGCGGGACCGCCGGGCCCCGCATGCCCGGCACGCGCACCATGACCAGCACCCACGCCGACCGCGCCGACTCTGACCGCGCGACCCGCGCGCGCTATGCGCGCGCTGCGTCGACCCACGTCACGCTCACCGGACCCTCGACGCCCGGCAACGGCAGCGACGCCGCCTCCGCCTCGACCGCCTCGCGCTGCTCCGGCGACAGCCGGCGCCACGTGTGAACCGTCATGTCCGCGTTCGCCCGCCGCCACGTCCCGGCGATCTCGCCGTCGACGAGCAGCGCACCCGGCCACACGCGCGGCGTCCAGAGCTCGCCGCGCCGCGCCGCGTCGGGCACCAGCAGCTCGCGATCGGCGCCGTGGAGGAGGAAGTACGCGTCGCCGCTCGGGAGGAGCCGCGCGCCCGCCGCCGGCGCCGCGGCGGCACGGAACGACGGCTCGTCGGCAGCGAGGATCCACCCCTCGCCGATCGGCGTCGCCGCCGGCAGGAGCGCGTCGCCGAGCGCGACGAACGCCTCGCGCGCCTGCGCCTGGCCGATGCCGGCCCACCGGCGGAACGCCGCGGGCGTCGTCGGCCCGAAGAGGTGCAGGTAGCGGCGCGCGAGCTCGAGGCGCGCCTCGCGGGAGTCGATCTCCGGCGCCGGCGCCGTCCAGACCTCGGGCAGTCGCGCGCCGTCCCAGCGGATGAGGACGGTCCCCGTGGGCGCCGCGTAGCGCAGCGCGTTGGGATGCACGCCGACCCCGCGTCCCGCCTCGCCGTACGCCATGCGGCGGCCGTCGAGGAACGCGTGCAGGCGCGCGGCGACGTCCTCCGCCCGCCGCCGGCCGCGGGCGTCGTCGGGCAGCCGCCCCAGCGAGAACGCCGCGCGGTCGCGCGCCGCGACGACGTACGCGTTGAAGCGCGGCCCCCAGAGCTGGACGAGCGACGCGTGCTCCCATGCCGACGGGCCGGCGCCCTCGACGCGGGCGTGGATCGAGAGCAGCGCGGCGCGCGGCATGCTGTCCTGCAGCCCCGCCCACGCCGCGCGGCGCAGCGAGCCGGCGCCCGGCGGAAGCCGCGCATCGAGCGCCTGCGCGCGTCGCCGGTGCGCGAGGATCTGGTCGCGCGTGAGGGACAGTCGCGTCGTCACGTGGCGGATCGCTCTCCCGGTCAAGGTGACTCTCCGGCGGTCGCGCGCGACCCTATCAGACTGGAAAATGAGGTTGCGACCCCGCGCCCGGTCCGGGCCGGGCGGCGGCCGTCTCGGCTCCCGCGCGAGTGGGTGTTGCCCGGACGGTTCGCCGGGGGCGGCGGCGCTATGCTCCCGCGCATGTCGCGCGCACCCGACGGCCACGCTCCCACGTCGCCCCTGAGCGTGCGCGACTACCGCCTGCTCTTCCTCGCCGTCGTCGCCGGGCAGGCGATGATGCCGATGCGCTTCGTCACGCAGATCTTCTGGATCCAGCACGTCGCGCCCGCGGACACCCGCGTGCTGCTGGTGGGCGCGCTCGCCGCCGTGCGCGGCGCCGGCGCGCTGCCGTTCGGGCTCATCGGGGGCGCGCTCGCGGACCGCTTCGACCGCCGCCGCCTGCTCCTCGCCAGCCAGGCGTGCGCCGTCGCCGTCAACCTCGGGATCGCCGCTGTGATGATCCGCGGCCGCGCCGATCTGCCCACGCTCGCCGCCTTCTTCGCGCTCACGTTCGTCGCCGCCGCCTTCAGCGCCGTCGACACCCCCACGCGCCAGGCGATGGTCCCCGACGTCCTCGGCCCGCAGCTCGCCCCCGCCGGCTTCTCGCTGAACAGCGCCGGCGGGCAGGTCTCGCTGCCGCTCTCGCTCTTCGCCTCCGGCTTCGTCGTGGACGCGCTCGGGTTCAGCGGCGCGTACGCGATCACCGTCGCCGGCAACGTCGTCGTCGTCGCCGCGCTGCTCGCGATGCGCTACGCCTCGCCGCGCGCCCGCGACGTCGGCGAGGCGGCCGCGGTCCCCCGCCGGTCGGCCGGCATCGCCGGCATCCTCGGCAACACTGCCGCCGACGTCCGCTCCGGGTTCGCCTACGCGCGCGGGCACGGGCTCGTGCTCGGCGTCATCACCGTCACGCTGCTCGTCTCCGGGCTCGGCCAGCCCGCCGTCGCGAACCTCGGGCCGACGTGGATCACCACCGTCGTCGGCGTCCCCGTGCGCGACTTCGGCTGGGTCGCGATGGGCTGGGGCGCCGGCGCCTTCGTCGCCTCGGCGCTGCTCGCGCGCCGCGCGATGCGCATCGAGCGCTGGGGCCGCGTGCTCGCGCTCGGGGCGATCGGGTTCGCGCTCTCGTTCGTCGTGTTCTCGGTCGCGACCGTGCCCACCGCGGTGATCGGCAACATCGGGCTCGGCGCGGGCATCGCGAGCACGAACGTCGCCGCCATCACGCTGTTGCAGCACCTCGTGCCGAACGAGGTGCGCGGGCGCGTGTTCAGCATCCTGATGCTCAACCAGGGCCTCGCGCAGTTCGTCACGTTCCCGCTCGCCGCCGCCGGCGAGCTGGTGTCGCTGCGCGTGCTGTACCCCGTGCTGGCGGTGACGCAGGTGGCGGTGGTGGGTGCGCTGCTGGTGGCGTGGCCGGCGTTGCGGCGCGCGACGACAGGCGCGGCCGAGGCGCGGCCGGCGCCGGCGAGCGCGGGAGACTGAGGCGAGCACAGGCGCGCCGGCGGCACGGCGCCAGGGCTGGACCGTCACGTCGGCGTTGGCCCGCAGCGGCCGACCGGCCCGCCACAGCGGCGGCAGACATGCCGCCGGCAGGCCGCGACCGGCAGGTTGCGACAGGTGCCGCCCGCCACGGGTGGACGCGGCTCGCGCCGCGTCCCTGTCGGCGCCATGTCTGGCGCCGCTTTGGCGGCCGGTCGGCCGCGCGACCTACACTCACCTCCGCCACCGATCGGAGCCGCCCATGCCCTTCGACCTCGCCACGGTCGACCGCCTGCTCACGACCACGCGCACCGTGCGCCGCCGGCTCGACCTCGCGCGCCCCGTCCCGCCCGCGCTGATCGAGGAGTGCCTGCGCGTCGCGACCCAGGCCCCCACCGGCACGAACGCGCAGGCGTGGCACTTCGTCGTGATCACCGACCCGGAGCTGCGGCGCGGCGTCGGCGCCATCTACGGCGAGATCTTCCGCGCCTACCGCGTCGAGGGCGACCCCATGCGCTACGCCGACGACGACCCCCGCTCGCGCCGCCGCGCTCGCAACGAGGCCGCCGAGGACGTCCTCGCCGACCACATGGGCGACGTTCCCGTGCTGCTGCTCGCCTGCATGGACCACGTCTACCGCGGCCCCGCGCTCTCCGAGGCCGGCTACTGGGGCTCGCTGTACCCCGCCGTGTGGTCGTTCATGCTCGCCGCGCGCGCCCGCGGGCTCGGCGCCGCCATCACCACCACGCACCTCGAGCGCGCGGACGAGGTGGCGGAGGTGCTGGGGCTGCCTCCCGAGCTCGAGCAGGGCCCGCTGCTGCCGGTGGCGTACTACACCGGCGAGGACTTCCGGCCGGCCGTGCGCCGGCCGTTGGAGGAGGTAGTGACGTGGAAGTGACGGCTCGAGCCGGATAGCGGCCACGCCGACGCGGCGGCAGACGGGCCGCCGGCAGTCCCTCGAAGCTCGAACTGCCTGGGATCGCCGGTTACACCGGCGAAGCCGAGTACGCGAGGTGTGTCCGCGCGAACGACGCCTGCGCCGCGGCCACCTGATCGAAAATCGCGCTCGGGTGGTGGAGCAGGCCGAAGTGGCCGCCTTCGATCTCGAGCAGTTCCTTCTCCCCTGCCAGCCGGGCGAACGTGTCCCGGGCAACGTCCTCGCGGCTGCCGGGCATCTCGTCGTTGCGCGCGACCACGAACAGCACCGGCATCCGCAGCTGGGAGGCGCAGCGCACCGGCAGGTACGCGGGGGCCCCCGCCGGCTCGGCGCGCGTGGCCCGGTTCGCCCAGCCGGTTCCGAACCGGCCGCCGTACTCCACGAACCAGCGGAAGGCGCTCAGCGGTTCCAGCCACGAGGGCTGCGCAAGCTGGTCGGCCGCCACGACCGGCCGCTCCGGTCGCTCGTCGAAGGCCCCGGCATCAAGGTCGCGCGCCAGCGTTTCGCGAACCGCTTCGGCGTAGGCGCGGTCGGCGCGGTCCTCGTCGCCGTCGGGTGCCGCCGGCGGCACGTCGCCGCCGCAGGATGGCACCTGCGCGATCAGTGCCGCGACCCGCGGCTCGGCCACCGCGGCGAGCATCGCGACCCCGGCGCTCAGGCTGTCGCCCCAGAAGCCGATGCGATCGGGCAGCACGCCCGGCTCTCGCGCGAGGAACGCGAACGCGTCGATGAGGCCCCGCGCCTGTCGCCAGGCGCTGATCCGATGCCGCGGCTCGCCGCCGCTCCGCCCGAGATACGGATGGTCGTAGAGCAGCACCGTCAGTCCGGCCGCCTGCAACGCCTCGGCGTAGCGGTCGGCCACCATGCCGTCGATCGTCGCGCTGAAGCCGTGCGCCATGATCAGCGCGGGCGCGGGGGTCCGCGCGGCCGACTCGTACAGTCGGCCGCGCAGCAGGATCCCCTGGGAATCGAACTCGACGCCCCGAACCGCGCCCGCGCCGTGCATGTCGCTCTCCCTTGCTGTCCGCGCCGACTCTCACCGCCCGGGGAGACCGGCTCGCCGGGCGCTGTTCCTAGCCGCCCGCCGCCATCGCCTGCACGTCCGCTGCCGCCAGGCCCCGACCGCCGATTCCCCAGTCGCCGCTCTTGACCTCCTCGACGAGCACCCACGTGACCGGGCGCAGGTTCTCGCCTTCGATCGAGACCATGGCGTCGGTCAGCTTGCCGACGATCTCGCTCTTCTGGGCGTCCGAGAACACCCCTTCGATCACCTTGACCTGGATCAGTGGCATCGCTTCTCCCCCTCCGTGTCAGTCACGCACGACTGCGGACGGCGGCGCCGGCCTCGTCGTGCTGCTGCGCGCAGAGTGCGCGCGAGCGAAGCGCCCGGCATCGGGGGTACCCGCCAGGTGGACGCCGGGGAGCGGCGGCTAACCGCCAACCTCTCGCTCGAGTTGCTCGAGTTGCGCGGCCGCGGCCGCGCGTGCGGAGCGCCCGGTGAGCCCGAGCCTGGCGTAGATGTTGCCCAGGTGTCGCTCGACCGTGCGGACGCTGAGGTAGAGGCGGCCCGCGATCTCGTCGTTCGAGCAGCCGGCCGCGACCAGGCGAAGCACCTCGAGTTCCCGCGCGGCGAGCCGGATCGCCGGCGACCGCTCAGAGGTCGACGGCGCAGCCCGGCCGCCCGTGAGCTCATCAATCGCCGCGAGGAACGTCGTCCATGCCGGCTCGTCCGGCAACAGGATGTGGTTCCGACTGTCGATGAGCACGAAGCGCGCGTCGGGGATCAGGGCCGCGAGGCGCCGACCTTCCTCGAACGGCACGGCCTCGTCTCCGCCGGCGTGCACGACCAGCGTGGGTGCACGGACCAGGGGCGCGACGTCGGTCACGTCGATCTCGGCCCGCGCGGCGGACAGCCGGACGGCCATCTCCGGGCTGGTGGAACGCCGTGCGAGATCGTCGTACCAGCTCAACTGCTCGGCGCTCGCGTCCGGAGCGAAGCGCGAGGTGAAGGTGCGGCGGAACGCCGGGTTCGCACGGCCCCAGCCGAGCCGCATGACCGACTGGTTCAGCTCGAGGTTCTCGCGCGCGGTCTCGACGTCGCCCCGTCGCAGCTGCCCGCGCGCGTACGCGCCGCAGAGGATCACGTGTGACACGCGCTCGGGATGCGCGGCCGCGTAGGCCGTCGCCACCGCTCCGGCCTGCGAGAGGCCCAGCAGGGCGAAGCGTTCGAGACCTGCGGCGTCGGCGACGGCCTCGGCGTCGGCCAGCCAGGCCTGCAGCGACAAGTCGCGCGGCTCACGATCGGAGAGGCCGCAGCCGCGCTCGTCGTAGCGAATGACCGTGAAGCGCCGGCCGAGCGCCTCCAGCCAGTGCGACCAGATCGGGCTCTCCCAGTCGTGCTCGATGTGGGTCAGCCACGTGGCGACACGCAGCAGCGGCGGCCCCGAGCCATGGCGGGCCCAGGCGAGCCGCGTGCCGTCGGCGGAGATCGCGAAGCGGACTTCCTGGCGCACGAACCTGCCTCACGCCGCGAAATGGAGGCGAAGTGTACGACCGCGGCAGGCGCCGCGGCCGCGCGGGCCCGCCCGCGCCAAAGCGGCGGCAGATATGCCGCCGACAAATCGCGACCACCAGGTCGCTGCGGGCCCCGCGCGGCGGGGACGCGGCTCGCGGCCGCGGACCTGTCGGCGGCATGTCTGCCGCCGCTTTGGCGGGCGGGGGCACGAGCCCACGCGGCCGGCCACAACCGGCGGTCCGCAACGGTAGCCGCACGCGGGACGCGTGCGGTGCGCCGCCGGCGGACGCGTCCGCCGGGCGCGCAGGTAGCGGCCTACAGCCGCCGCCGCTCCTCGAGCTCCCGGACCTCCCCTGCCTGCACCTCGAACACGCGCGTCGCCACCTTGTCCACGATCGCCTCGTCGTGGCTCGCGCAGATGATCGTGCCGTCGTACGCGTCCAGTGCGTCGACGAGCTTGCGGCGCGTCGTGATGTCCAGGTGGTTCGTCGGCTCGTCGAGCAGCAGCACGTTCGACGGCTGGATCAGGAACTTCGCCAGCGCCACCCGGCTGCGCTCGCCGCCGGAGAGCACCGCCACCGGCTTCATCGCGTCGTCGCCGGTGAAGAGGAAGCGGCCGAGCACGCCGCGCAGCGCGCCGTCCGGCCGCTCCGGGCCCGCCGCCGTGCGCACCTCCTCCAGCACCGTCCGCGAGCGCTCGAGCGCCTCGTCCTGGTGCTGGTCGTAGTAGCCGCGACGCGCCCGCGGCGCCCACTCCACCAGGCCCTCGAGCGGCTCGAGCCGCCCCGCGAGGATCCGCAGCAGCGTCGACTTTCCCCCGCCGTTCGGGCCGATCAGCACGACCTTCTGCCCGCGCTCGACGTGCAGGTTCACGTCGACCAGCACCGGGTGGCCGTCCTCGTACTCGTAGCCCACGTGCTCGACCCGCAGCACGTCCAGCTCCGTCCGCCCGGCCGACTCCAGCCGGAAGTGGACCTCGCCCTCCTCGCGGATGCGCTCCACGCGTTGCACGCGCGCGACCGCCTTCTCGCGGCTCTTCACCGCGGTGGCCTTCGTCGCCGTCGCGCGGAAGCGGTTGATGAACTTCTGCTGGCGCGTCAGCTCGCGCTCCTGGCGTGCCGCAGCCTGGTCGACCGCGTGGATGCGCTCGGCCTTCTGGCGCTGGTAGTCGCTGTAGTTGCCGGTGTACGATTCGGCGCCGCCGTCGCGCAGCTCGATCACGCGCGTGACCACGTAGTCCATGAACGCGCCGTCGTGCGTGACGAGCAGCACCGTGCCCGGGTACTCCGACAGCTCGTCGCCGAGCCAGTCGCGCGCGGCGGCGTCGAGGTGGTTCGTCGGCTCGTCGAGCAGGATGTGCTGCGGGCGGTCGACGAGCACCTTCGCCAGCGCGACGCGCATCTGCCAGCCACCGGAGAAATCGCCGCAGGGGCGCTCGTGGTCGGTGGGGGCGAAGCCGAGGCCGGCGAGCACGCGGCCGATGCGCTTCTCGACGCGGTAGCCGTCGAGCGCCTCGAAGCGCTCGAAGAGGCGGGCCTGCTCCTCGATCAGCGCGTCGAGGTCGCCCTCGCCGCGCTCGAGGCGACCCGCGACGGCGTCGAGCTGCGCCTGGACGGCGACGGCCTCGGGGAACGCCTTCCACATCTCCTCGACGAGCGGGAGGTCGTCGTCGAGCCCCGCCTCCTGGCGCAGGAACTCCAGGTCGCCGCCGCGGTGGCCGGCGCGGCCGCGGTCGGGCGCCGACTGCCCCGCGATGATGCGCAGGAGCGTGGACTTCCCGCTCCCGTTGGGCCCGACGAGCCCCACGCGCTCGCCGTCCCCGATGGAGAAGGTGACACCGGCGAGCACATCGTCGCCGCCGAACGACTTCTGGACGTCTTCCGCGAAGATCATGGTCCTTCAGGTTATGGGGACGGCGGCGTGGCCGCACGCTGGGGCACGCATCTGCCCGAGCCGGCTCGACGGCGAGCGGCACGGTATTCCCCCCCGCGCCGCTCGCGATGAACCCTGACCCGCCTTCATGGAACAGGCTCGCCCTGTCCGGCCTCGCGCATACCCGCGCGTCTCGCTATTGACCGCCGAGCTGCTTCACGCCGCCGTACGATCGCGCGCATGGAACCGCGACCGGCAATCTCGCCCCGCGCGAGCTTGTAGTTGCGCTGGCCGTGCTGACGATGCTCGGCGCGATCGTCGCCGGGAGCTTCTCTGCTATTACCGGCGTATCGCGGCTGTACGTGGTGGTCCCGGAAGGTCGGTGACGGAGGGTGGGGAGACCGCGATGCTCGCCCTGATGTCACCGGGCCGACGCTAAGTCCAGTGGGAGCGAGGAGAACTCGGTGCGGCGCCGTGCCCGCGGCGGGCCTAGGACACTGGCTCGAGGCTGTCGAGCGCCCACGTAACGACATCTTCCTCATACGAATATTGTCGGTATACCTGTCGCGTTAAATGTGCCGTGTAGCGTCCCGGAACGTGGGCGGGATTACTAAGCGATAGATCCGCACCAATAGTTCCTGTCATTCCGTCTCCGTTATCCGTCCGCGCATGGAATGTGCTCCGCTCCGCATCAATTCCAACCAATAGAATCGACAGCGTGACCGATTCGCTGGTCAGTTCACCGGCTGCCTCGATGGCGGCCACTAGCTTGCCTATCTCGGGCGTCTGCATGAGGAGCCGCGCGCGCAGCGTCTCCGCGCGGCGCCACTGAATATCGACGCCGACCCCATTCGCCTGATGTGAGCGTGTCCAGTTATAGAGCGCGCGAACGGTCCGCGGACCCAACCGCTGGGCGAAGCTCGCAAGTTGCGCCGGCGCGTCTGATCTCGCCATCTCGAACACCAAGCCCATGGCGTCGTCGAGAGCAGAGTCGCCGAAGAGGTTCCGCTCGTTCCGAATCGTCAGCGCCATGCCAACGGCATCCAACGAACACGTACCCAAGCCCGAATGACGTGGCGTCTACCGCCTCCTTCGGAAGCGGACCGGCCACACCCCGCGTCGCACGATTCTGAATTGATGCATAAACCGTCGTGACCAACGTTTGGAATGTATCTATAACCCGGCTGACCGCTTGAACTCTCGGCGGACCATCGTCGGCCAAGAACACTTGGTAACGGCAGACATCGACACCCGCATCCGACGCCGCGTCCAAGAATTCGCGCTCCAGAGCCTCCGCCCGATGACGAACTGAGCGCGCCATAGAGACGAGGGCTGCCGAAGTCGGGGTGCTGGGCGATCGCGCGATTGATGGCGAAGAGGCGCTCACGAGCCGCGATGAGGTCTTCCTGGATTGACGAGAGCTCGCTCATGGTGTTGCCGTCAGCCTGACTATGGCGATGCCTTTGGGCGTCCGGTGCGGCTCACGGCTGAAGCCGAACGTCCTCGTCCAGCTCTGTCGCTCGGCTTCTCCGAGTGCCCATACCCGATGCTCCGCCGGCCAATGCAGAAGTAGTACGCGTCAAGGTGCTCGGAGTCCCGCAGGCCCGCGTCGAATCGCTCGACGGCCTCGCGTTGCTCCGGCGTCGCATCGTTCTCAAACCACATCGCCGACGTTCGGAGCACGAGGTCGACGTCAGCGGGATCAATCTTCGCCGTGAGGAAACTGCCATCGATCAACACCTCACCCGGCACACCGGCAGAATTCAGTCTAGCAATCGCGGAGTCAAGGTTCGCCATCAGCCCGGGCCGGGTTGACGAAAGGGGGAAGGTGGCAACGCAGCGGTCCCGCAGCTCGTCGAGCGTGCGGTAGTGCATTCCCTCCGTGAGGAGAGGCTCATAGTCGGGGACACGCGACGGAAGCCGTTCATCAGTCATTGTCGCCGATGACGGTATCCGCCTGCGGCATACGAGGACAAGTCTGTTGATAGGATATCGACGCAGCTCACGACCGAGTCACGGCGATAGGAATCCCAATGGCTCTCGAGGCTCGATTTACGCGCGACACGAACTTCGACCTGGCACTCCAGAGGATGCAGTTCGGCGCGAATCTTGACTACAAATCGCTCTACGAACCGATGCTCTCTGCATACCTAGCCGGAGCGCCCGGAAGTGTCCCATGCGCTGGCGTTGCATGTATGCCGGGAAGTCTTCGCGCCAACGACGCCGGTTGTTCAGTTCATGCCGAAGGCGTCTGGCGGCCTTCTCCTACCAATCACGATGCTCACGTTGCGCGACCAGCACGTCTACCAAGCGATTGGCAATCTCGTTGGCGATCAGGTCGCATCACAACAAACTCGGCTGGCCTATACGCGACGCTTCAGCGGGATATTAGCTGGGCGTCAAACAAATCAATTCTTCAAGCCATGGCGCGTTGGATATCGACACTATATAGACACCCTCAAGAAGTCGTTCCGGGAAGGATCTCCGATACCGCGGTGATTTCGACCTTGTGTCCTTCTACGATACGGTCGACCATTCGCTCTTGAGGCGGCGCCTGTCGCGGTACATCTCTCAAGATTTCTAACCTCTTGCTAGCGTGCCTCGAGCGATGGACGAGCGAGACACCGAATAGCCAACGAGGGTTCGGCCTCCCCCAAAGGACCTGAGACCTCCAGCATCCTTGCTGAACTCTTGCTGTTCGAGATTGATGAAGTTGACGTCGGTCCAGTCACGTACGCCAGGTACGTCGATGACATCGTCGTGCTCGGAGAGGAGGGCCGAGACGTTCGAAGGGCGCTGCCGTCTCCTGGAAGTCGGTGCACGTCGGCTCGGACTTACCCCGAAGGGCTGGAGCGAGACGGTTCGCCGGGTGGACCGGGAGGAGGACTTCGACGAGGGCGTCGCGAGCGGTCTACTGCGCCTAGAGGCGCCCGGCTCGGACGAGCGGCGCGCCCAGCGCGAACTGCGCACGGCGTTCCGCTCATCGGTGAAGTGGACCGGCCCAGCGTGGACAGTTGAGAGCGACTCGAAGTTCCGCTACTCACTGCTCCGTCTGAATCCTCGCAAAGACATCCTTCACACTGCGACGAGTGGCTCTTGGTCGACCACCCCCACCTCTCGTGGGTGGTGGGGGTAATACCTCCAGCGGTTCCCTATGCATGTCGTCGCAGCGGACGCGATCGAGACCGCGTTAGCGGCCCGGCCGCCCGACTCACTCACCGTCGCCGACCTGACAGATGCGCTCGATGTCTGCGAGCCAACTTCGGACGTTCGCCGCTATCGGGCAGCACTACGGAGTGCAGAGTCGGAGTGCGTAGAGCGGGGCGCACGGCTGTCGGTCTCCCGAGTTTGTTGTTCAGGGCGAGGCGGCGATCGACAGAACGGGCAATGCGTTGATTAAAGCTGCCGACAACTCGCTCGCGGCTAGTCAGGCAATCCATCGCGTGTTCAGTGGAGATCCGCGTCGACTCGACCGGATTCCGGCTTCTGCTCGAGGAACTCACACAACACGCGGAGCCAGACCTTGCCCGCTACGCAGCTCTCCTGCTCGCCGCCACAGCACTCTCGGCTGGGTGGGTCCTGGCGGCCGCCGCGATCTTCCCGCCAACTCAGCGGTGTTCGATTTTCTGTTCTCTGTCGGGCTGCGCGGTCGACGCGCTAGCCGCCCAACCGTCCTCGCACGCTTCTTCCGTGACCGGGACAGGATCGCGATCCCCCATTCGATGGCGCGCCGCGCTCGGACCGGACTTTGCCTGAGGGGGGAGCGGGCGGTGCCTGCGTTTCCAAGATCCGGCGCTGAGTGACCCGACCGCACGGGTGCTGGCGCTAGATGTCTTCAACGAGCTCCTTGCTAAGGGCTACTCCGGTCGCACGCGAAGCTCGCGCTCGCGTACGCAACTGCCACTCCCGCTCGGCGACCTGTCCCGGATGGGGGGAACTGGGTTCGCAACGGAGTATTCCGACGGGCACTCCCCGTCGCGAGTAAGTGGTTGAGCTAGTGCATCATTCTGCCGATCCAGTCCGATTCCGCCCACGTCACGATCACAAGCGGGAGCCGGCGCGGGCAGCGCACGAGGCGAGTACAAGAACGCGCACTCCACGCCGTCATGAAAGGCGCTCAGCCGGCCTGGGCGGAACTCATCAGGACGTGGCCTTGACCCAGACCACCGTTTGAGGCAAGCGCCGCTCCTCCTTCCGCTCGAGGATCGCGGTGCCGGTCGCGAGCGCCGCCGCGGCGCCCGTCCTGGCGTGGAAGCCTGACCAGCGCCATCACTTGTTCAAGGAATTGTTGCTATCCTTGAACAAGGAGGCGCCCGTGGCAAGCTTCGAACGTCACCGCTGGGAACCCTCGCCGGAAGGCCTCACCCGCCGCGACCGGCGCCCCTGCGACTACGAAACCTACGTCCCGGATCCCGTTGCGGGGCGACGGTTCTCGCTGGACGGCGACGTCGCGGCGGACGTCGCCGACGCCGAGGCGGCGCTCGGTCCGGCTGAACCAGCTCCGCCGAGGCGCTCGTGGACACCGAGGCGCTCGCGCGGCTCCTGCTGCGCGCCGAGTCGGTGGCTTCGTCGCGCATCGAGGGTCTCGAGGTCGGGGGACGGCGGCTGCTGAGGGCGGAGTTGCCGCCGGCATCGGTGAGGACCCGCGGCGATGTCACCGCGCTGGAGGTCCTGGGGAACATCGAGGCGATGCTCTGGGCGACGGAGACGCGGTGCACGCGACAGCCACTTGCCGGTGGAGGACCTGCTGCGAGATCCACCGCGGCTGCTGGCGGGGACCGGGCAGGAGCAGGCGGCCGGCGGCGGTCCGCGACGGAGCAGAACTGGATCGGCGGCAGTGCCTTCAACCCGTGCTCCGCGGCCTTCGTCCCGCCGCCGCCCGAGCGCGTCCCCGAGTTCCTGCATGACCTCTGCGCCTTCTCGCCAACGACGACGCGCTGCCCGCCGTCGCGCAGGCGGCCGTCGCGCACGCGCAGTTCGAGACGATCCACCCGTTCGCCGACGGCAACGGCCGGACCGGTCGCGCCCTGATCGACCTCGTCCTGAGACGCCGCGGGCTCGCCGATTGGTTCCTCCCGCCCGTCTCGCTGGTCCTGGCCACGCTCTCGCGGGACTATGTCGGCGGCTTGACCGCGACCCGCTATGACGGCCCCCGGACCGCCGCAGGCGGACGAGGGCGTCAACCGCTGGATCGCGCTCTTCGCGACCGCCTGCAGTCGAGCCGTGGCGACGCGAGCGCGTTCGAGGAGCGCGTGCGCGCGCTGCAGGAGGCGTGGCGGGAGGGCGTCGGGCGGCGCGCGGCACTCCGCGGCGTTCCGCTGATCGACGCGTTGCCCGCGCGCCCCGGTCCTGACGGCTGCCACGGCCGCCGGCCTGATCGGCCGCACCTTCGAGGCGACGAACAAGGCGATCCGGCGGCTCGCGAGGCGCGGCGTGCTCAGCAGATCAACGTCGGCCGGCGCAACCGGGCGTTCGAGGCGCCCGAGCTGATCGAGGCGTTCACGTCGCTCGAACGACAGCTCGCCAGCCCGGGCGGCGACACCCTGACCTCGGAGCCCGCGCGCGCGTGCCGTACCGATCGAGCTGATCGCTGGCGCGCTCCCGACCTTCTACGACGCGGACGAGCCGCGGTGAGCGTCCGTAGCCGTCCCGTCGGCGAACGTAAGAGCGTCAACGTCGACATCCAGTCCCCGCACCAGGACGCCGGCTACGGCGCGCCCGCGTGGTGGCGCGACCCCGACGCCGAGGCCGCCGGCCCGCTCAGGACCGCGCGAACACGAGAAGATCCGCGATGTCATTCTGGTCGGCTCGCTGTAGCGCGCGCCTGTACTCCGCGCGCAGGTCTTCCGTGCTGGCATCACGAGTGGCGCCCCATGTGAACGCTTCTTTGCCAAGGCCTTGCACCAGGTAGTCGGCAGCAACCCGTCCGTGGCGTCCGTTGCCGTTTGGGAATGGATGGATGGCCACCAGTCGGTGATGAAAGCGAACCGCGAGTTCGTCCGGCGCATACGTGGCCGACGCGACCCACACGCGCGCATCGTCGACCAGGTCCCGGACTGCCACCGCCACCTGAGCAGGTGCGATGCCGATGTTCGTTTCCTTCAGGCGGTACCGGCCCGCCCACTTCCAGACATCGCCAAACATCGCGCGATGGAGACCGCGCAGATACCGGTCGTCGAGAAGCTGGTCGATTGTCGGCGCGCGGCGGAGCATCGCCTTCGCGATGTTGCGCTCTTCCGCGTCGAAGAGATCCGCGCGCGTGGCAATGTACGAGGGAATGAGCCCCTCTCCGTCCTCATCGGACAGGGCCGTGTGCCCGTCGCCAACAGGGAGGAGCGGGCCCGTCATTGCCTATCGCCGTGGCGATGAGGACTCCGACCACAGCCCTCTCCGGTCGGCGAGCGTCGATGCCAGCGCGTCGATCTCCGCGTTGGTGTCGTCCGCGGTGAGCGCCTGGTCTTCGAGGCGACTGTGATGGGCCACGCGCTCGAGGTGATCACTGGCCTTGCGACGAGCCTGCGCGCGGATCGTCTCGTCGAGGCTGCTGCGGGGAATCAGGAAATAGACCAGGTCACAGTCAAGAGCGTCCGCAGCGCGCCTCAGCGTGTCGAGCTTGATTGTGTCGCGAAGTTCGCTGTGCTCGATATCGGGAATCGTCTGTTGACTGACGCCCATGCGGGCGGCCAACTCCCTGGCGGACATACCGAGCGCGTCGCGGATGGCGCGAATCCATCCCCTGTGCGGACGCGGCTCGGTTCGGAGTGAGCTGAGCTTCGCCAGGCGGCCGTCGAGTCGGGCACGCGCTCTCGTGTTATCGCTACGTGACATGACTTCTATCATACAGGCTGCATCCAGTAAATCAAGAATATTCTTACTGGCTGTATCCGGTAACTCAACACAGGTTCTACTGGCTCCAGCCCTTAGGACGGAATCGCGCCCGCCCCTCGAGGTACCGCCGCTCCGCCTCGTTCTCCGTCATCTCCGCCGCCCGGGCGAACGCCTCCGCCGCCTCCTCGCGCCGCCCCAGCCGCTCGAGCAGATCGCCGCGCGTCGCCCACCACGGGTGGTAGCCCTCGAGCGCCAGCGCGTCGACGAGCGCGAGCGCGGCGGCGGGGCCGTCGACCTCGGCGACGGCGATGGCGCGGTTGAGCGCGACGACGGGCGTCGGCTGGAGCGCGAGCAGCCGGTCGTAGAGCGCGACGATCTGCCGCCAGTCGGTGGCGGCGGCGGTCGGCGCGTCGGCGTGCACGGCCGCGATCGCGGCCTGCAGCTGGTAGGGGCCGGGGCGGTTCTGCCGCAGGCAGGCGCGCACGAGCGCGTGGCCCTCGTCGATGAGGGCGCGGTCCCAGCGCGCGCGGTCCTGGTCGGCGAGCCGCACGAGCGACCCGTCGGCGGCGGTGCGCGCGGGCCGGCGCGACTCCGTGAGCAGCATCAGCGCCAGCAGGCCGCGCGCCTCGGGCTCGTCGGGCATCAGCTCGACCAGCAGCCGCCCCAGGCGGATCGCCTCGCCGCACAGCTCGTCGCGCACCAGCGACGCGCCGGCGGTCGCGACATAGCCCTCGTTGAACACCAGGTAGACGACGGCCAGCACCGAGCGCAGCCGCTCGGGCAGGTCGGCGTCGCGCGGGACGCGGTAGGGGATGCCGCGCGTCGCGGATCTTCGCCTTCGCGCGCACGAGGCGCTGCGCCATCGTCGCCTCCGGCACGAGGAACGCCCGCGCGATCTCGGGCGTGCGCAGCCCGGCGATCAGCCGCAGCGTGAGCGCGAGCTGCGCCTCGACGGCGAGCGCGGGGTGGCAGCAGGTGAAGACGAGGCGCAGGCGGTCGTCGTCCATCGGGGTGCCGTCGCCGATCAGGTCGGAGGTCGGCGTCGTATCCGACGCCGCTGAGTCGTCGTTCGCCGCTGGGCCCGCAGCGCGGCGGCGCGGCGGTGGCGGTCGTCGCGCGTGCGCTCGCGGCGGAGCCAGTCGATGGCGCGGTGCTTGGCGGTGGTGATGATCCAGCCCGCCGGGCTCGGGGGGACCCCGGCGGACGGCCAGCGGCGCAGGGCGACCTCGAACGCCTCCTGCACCGCCTCCTCCGCGAGGTCGACGTCGCCGCAGACCCGCACCAGTGAGGCGACCGCGCGCGCCGACTCCTCGCGGAAGACGCGCGCGATTGCCTCATGGTCGACGGCGGGCTGCTGCGTCACCATCGCCTCCGGCGTCCGTCGCCCGCCCGCCGGCGCCCGTCGGAACGCTCGCGCGTTCCGCGCGCCGGCGGGCGCGGCGCATCGCTTCGGGACTACCCGGCCTGCTGCGTGGCGATGATGTCCTCGGCGGTCGCGTCCTCGGGCTGGAACGGGCGCACCTCGACCGCGCCCTTGCACGCCTCCGACGCCTCACCGGCCCACTTGAGGGCCGCGTCGAGGTCCTCCGCCTGGATGATCCAGAAGCCGCCGATCTGCTCTTTCGCCTCGGCGAAGGGGCCGTCGGTCGTCACCACGCGGCCGTTCTCGGCGCGGACGACGGTCGCGGTGTCAGGCGGGTAGAGGCCGCCCCCGAAGACCCAGGCGCCCTGCGCCTGCATCTTCTGGTTGAGCACGTCCACGTCGCGGAAGGCCTCCTTCATCACCTCGGGCGCCGGCGGCGCCTCGCCCTCGACCATGTAGACGGACAGCAGGTACTGCTTCATCAGGGTCTCCTCCAGGCTGTCGGGCCCGACAGGGTATCGGGCCGCTTCGACATCTACACGAACGTCGACGGCCGAGATCGACAGGCGCGGGGGGAGTTTCTTCGCGCCGCGGCGGGCAGGGCGCTGTCCCGCTGTCTCCGGCGACCCACTCGCCGGCCGGCGACCGCAACACCGCGGCCCGCGCCACCGCGATTCGCCCGGGTCGCCGGCCGGGACGGGGCGGCGCGATCGTGGCGCGCGCGCGGCTGGAAACAGCGGCCTGACGGCGCCCTGCTCGCCCGGCCGCCGCGTATCCTCGGCCGGCGGCCGGGCCAGGCGAACCGTGGGCGACACGGTTCGGATTCGCGACTGCGAGGTCAGGCCATGACGAACGACCATCCCGGCATGCGCGAGGCGCTGCGCTACCCCCTCTTCGACGCGCTCTTCAATCGCCGCTCCCGGCGCATCAGCAAGGGCATCGCGTCGGTGCCGGCGGGGAGCCTGAGCTACACGTCGGACGAGCGCCCCGAGCCGCTGACGCCGCTCGAGGAGGCGCTGCTGATCGCGGCCACCGGCGTCACCGGCATCTCGCTGCCCGACATGCCCTTCCAGAACGAGCACGGCGACCCGGTGCTCGGCTCGCCCATGCTGAACATGCTCGGCCGCACGGCCGGCAGCCCCGATAACGCGCAGGCGACGCACTTCTTCCTCATCAACGACTCGGGCACGTACTTCCTCAAGCGCCCGGACGACCTCGACCCGCTCGTCCTCAGCGTCGACGGCCTCTCGCCCGAGCGCCTCATCGAGTACACGGAGCGCTGCAAGGTGCAGGTGCTCGACCGCCGGCTCGACTTCCCCCGCGAGTTCCCGTGCTACCTCGGCAGCAACCGGCACGTGTCGAACGTGCCCGGCAGCACGATCCTGCTGCCGGTCGTCGACCTCACGCGGCAGTACATCAACGGCTTCTTCTTCCTCTTCTCGCAGGAGCCCGGCACGCGCCCCGTGTTCGTCGACGAGTGGAACTTCTACCGCAAGGCGGGGCTCGGGAAGTGGGTGAAGAGCGGCTTCCTGAACAAGGACCTGCCGCTGCCGCTGGGCATGCTCGGGACGTTCCGCATCCCGATCGAGTCGGACCTGCTGATCCAGAACCTGCTGCTCACGATCCAGGCGATGGGGCTCGGCGGCTGGGTGCACGCCGGCTTCTACGGCCCGCTGCTGCTCGGCGACCCCGACTACGCGCGCTACGGCCCGGGCCTGCGCTTCCGCTTCCAGCACCCGAGGAAGTGGCTGCGCACCTTCCTGCTGCGGCCGATCACCCCGGTGCCGGCGTGGCGGCCCAACCCGGTGGGCCTCGACGGCCTGCTCGAGGGCTGCTGCCCGCCCTACTACCCGGACATGGACGCCGCCGTCGACGCGGTGCTGGGCGAGAAGTACGGCGCGGGCGGCGTCTACCGCGACCAGGCGCTGTTCGGCGAGCTGTACCGCGGCGACTACGGCCGGCAGTTCCTCGACGAGGTGCCGCACGACACGGAGGAGGTCGTCGCCTGCACGAAGGCGGTGTGCAACTACATCTGGAACACGTACGGCCGCTTCCCCGCGCACGTCGACGCGATGCACGTCCCCGGCATCTGGGTGCAGGCGCACCACCTCGACCTCGCGTACTACGACCGCCTGTTCGCGCCGGGCCGCGGCTACACCGACACGCAGCGCGAGCACGCGTCGCGCTGGCACGGCGGGTCCTGAGGCCGGCGCGCGCCGAGGCGAGCAGGGGACGTCAGGCCGCTGTTTCCGGCACCCCACGCGCCCGCGGGGCGACGGGGGCACGCCCGCCGGCGCCACGGCCGTTCGCCCCGGCGGCCGCCGGGGTCCGGCGACAGAGTCGCGGCGCGCGTGGAGATGGAAACAGCGGCCTGACGGCGCCCTGCTCGCCGCGGCGGGCGTGCGCCCGCCTCCTCCCCGCCCCCCTTGACTCCCGAATACGTGCATATACACTCTTCGCCATGCCGACCACCACCATCGACCTCTCGCTCACGCGCCGGTGCGCCTGCCTCATCGCCCGCAAGCGGGCGCGCGCGCTGACGCGCCTCTACGAGCAGCACCTCCGTCCGCACGGCCTGCGCGCGACGCAGTTCTCCGTGCTGGCGGCGCTGTCGCAGAAGGGGCCGACGCGGCTGGGCGAGCTGGCGGACCTGCTGGGACTGGAGCGCACGACGCTCACCCGCAGCGCGGCGCTCCTCGAGCGCAACGGCTGGATCGCCGAGGCGCCGTCGGAGGACGCGCGCGAGCACCGGCTGGCGCTGACGCCGTCGGGGCTGCGCACGCTCGAGGCGGCGTTCCCGGCCTGGCAGGCGGCGCAGCGGCTGGTCGAGGCGGGCTGGGACGGCTAGCAAAACAGGCGCGGGCACGCGGCCGCAGCCGGCCGCGCACGGGGGGACGACGATGGCACAGGTGAAGCTGCTGGTCGGGACGAAGAAGGGCGCGTTCCTCTACTCGTCCGACGAGAAGCGCGAGCGCTGGGAGCTCGCCGAGCCGATCATGCCCGGCTGGTCCGTCTACCACATGGCGGCCGACACCCGCGGCGCGACGCCGCGCCTGCTCGCCTCGGGCGCGCACTGGGCCTGGGGGCCGTTCGTCGCGCGCAGCGACGACATGGGCAAGACGTGGGACTGGAACTCGCGCGGCCTCGGCTTCCGCCGTCAAGCGACGGCCGAGGAGTTCATGTCGGGCGGGCTCGGCTCGGTCTGGCACGTGCAGCCCGGCCACGCCTCCGAGCCCGGCGTCGTCTACGCCGGCACGCAGCCGGCCGGCCTCTTCCGCAGCGAGGACGGCGGAGAGAGCTGGGCGCCGGTCGAGGGCCTGATGAACCACCCCTACCGCTCGGCGTGGGGCGGCAGCGGCGGCGGGCAGTCGGCGCTGCACTCGATCCAGGTCGACCCGCGCGACGCGCAGCACGTCTTCGTCTCGATCAGCACGGGCGGCACGTACGAGTCGAAGGACGCCGGCGCGTCGTGGGAGCTGATCTCGCACCGCATCGTGCCGCAGACGCCGATGGCGCAGGCGATGGAGGCGGAGTTCGCGAAGCGCTTCCCGGAGCTGGCCGCGCAGATGGAGCAGGTGTTCAAGCTGCCGGAGAACGTCGACCCGGCGGCGCAGGACGAGTTTCACAAGCTGCTGATCGACCCGACGAACCCCGACCGCCTCTGGGGCCAGGCGCACATCGGCGTGTTCCGGCACGACCTCGGCGACCCGGCGGGGTGGCTCGACGTGACCGAGGGCCTGCCGTCGTTCCACGGCTTCCCGCTCGCGCTGTCGAAGCGCGGCCCGGCGGCGGCGTACGTCGTGCCGCTGGCGTTCGAAGAGGACAACTTCCGCGTCGCGCGCGGCCAGTTCGCGGTGTGGCGCACGCAGGACGACGGCAAGAGCTGGCAGGCGATGACGAAGGGCCTCCCGGGCCCGCACGACTACCAGAGCGTCTACCGCGAGGGCCTCGACACCGACGGCCTGGAGTCCGAGGGCGTGTACGTCGGCACGTCGAACGGCGAGGTGTTTGCCAGCGCCGACCGCGGCGAGCGCTGGCAGCGGCTGCCGGGCACGCTGCCGCCGATCCTCTCGGTGACGGCGGCGGTGGTGTGACCGCGGGCGGGCGGGCGCGGGCCCGCGCCCGCCGCGGCGAGCAGGGCGCCCACAGCAGGAGCGTGGCATGCCGCGATACCTGATCTCGTTCGACCACGGCGCGATGCCTGGAGGTCGTCGACGCGCTGACGGCGGAGCCGGCGCTCCGCGGCTATCACCTCCTCTCGAGCGTGCGGGGGGACCTGCTGGAGAAGCGGGGCCGCCGCGACGAGGCGCGCGTGGAGTTCGAGCGCGCGGCGGCGCTGACGCGCAACGCGGCGGAGCGCGATCTGATGCTGCGCCGCGCAGCGGCGTGCGCGCGCTGACGTCGCCGGGTCGCCGCTGAGCCGGCCCGACGCCGATCACCCCGGCGCGCGGCGGGCGCGGTGGGCGCGGCGCGCCCGCCGACTCAACTGCCGCGCCTAGGGCGCGCGCCGGTGGCGCACGGCGTAGGCGCCCGCGGCGGTGACCCCCACCGCGGCCAGCGCGAGCGCGAGGGGCCACGCGGGCGACGTCGACCGGCCCTGCGGGACCGGCCCCATGCCGGTCGCGGCCGGGAGCGGTGAGCCGGCGTGCGGCGTCGCGACGGCGGCGCGCGCCACGGCGACCAGCTGCTCGGCCGACACCGCGGCGGCCTGGCTCCCGGTGCACCCCCCGGCGCACGCGATCGTCACGGTGGTCGTGCACGCACCGATACAGGCCGCCGTGGTGGTCGTCGTCACGGAGCACGGGCCGGTACACGCGACGACCGGGGGTTGGCACGGCCCCGTGCAGGTGATGGGAGGCGCGGCCGGGGCGCACGGCCCCGTGCACGCGGTCGTCGTCGCCGGCTCGCACTGGCCTGCGCACGCCGTCGTGACGGTCACGCCACAGTCGCCCTGGCAGCCGACGACGACGGTCGGCTGGCAGTCGGTGGCGCAGATCGTGAGGGTGATCACCGCGCAGTCGCCGGCGCACACCGTCGGCGCCGTCGTGCACGGACCATCGCACACCGTCTCGGTGCTGCCACACGGCACGGCGCCGCAGCCGCCCGCGGGCGGCGTGCTCGCGACGACGGGGGTCGCCGTCGCCGTCGGCGTGGTCGTCGCCGTCGGCGTGGTCGCCGCCGTCGGCGTAGTCGTCGGCGTAGTGGTCGCCGTCGGAGTCGATGTCGCGGTCGGCGTGGCGGCGGGCGTGACCGTCGCGGTCGGGCTCGCGGTCGGGGTGCAGTCCGACGGCGGGAGGGCGATGCTCGCGACGCTCACGCCCCCGGCGCCCGCCCCTCCGGCACCACCCGCACCCCCGGCACCTCCGGCGCCGCCGGCACCACCCGCTCCGCCCGCCCCACCGGCGTCGGGCGTGGCGGTGGCACCACCCGCTCCACCCGCTCCGCCCGCCCCACCGGCGTCGGGCGTGGCGGTGGCACCACCCGCTCCACCCGCTCCGCCCGCCCCACCGGCGCCGGGCGCGGGCGTGGGACTGCCGGCGTCGACGCACGTCGCCGGAGTGGGAGACGGAGTGGGCGGCGCGATCACGTCGTTCACGACCGTCGCGCTGCAGTTGACCTCGCCCAGGCCCCCGTTCACCGAGTCGTTGCACTGGTCGATGTGCACCGGCAGGCTCGCGGTCGTCGTCGAGCCGGCGATCACCGCGCAGAGACCGTGCGTGCCGCCGATGTTCCCCGTGTCGACGCACTGCCCGACCGTCGCGGCGCCGATCGAGTTGATGCTGCCGCCCGTGTTCGCCGGGGAGCAGGTACCCGCCCCGTTCGCGAAGGCCAGGACGCACTGGTAGACGGTCGCGGGCACGATCGGGCTCGCCGGCAAAGCGCTGAAGTGGTTCGTGATCGTCACCGAGCAGATCAGCGCGGCGTGGATGCCGTTGGCGGAGTTGTCGCACTGCTGGACCGTGGTGACCGGTGTCGACGAGAGGGTCGTCGTGGTCGTGCACGTGCCGCCGCCGCTCGAGATCAGCCAGTCCGCGCCGACGCAGCGCGTGACGGTGACGGTCGACGACGGCGACGGGGAGAGTGCGCCGGACGGCGTGACGTAGTTGACCACGGTGACCGCGCAGCGGAGGCCCTGGAGGGGCAGGTTCTGCTCGCCGTTGCACTGCGTGGCCGGGGCGGCGCTCGCCGGGGTGGCGGTGGAGAGGAGCAGGCTCAGCGCGACGATCGCGGTGGCGATCGTGGCCGCGACCAGCGACGTGCTGAACCAGGACCGGCGGTCCGACGGGCGGGCAGAGTGAGGTGGGTTCATGGTCCCTCGGCGCATGCGCTCGCACTGGCGGAGGCGCCACACCGAGGTCGTACCAACGCGCGCACGCATGCTATGCCCGTGATGTGCCCGGCGCGAGGTGGCCTCCGACCGTCCGGCCTCCGACCATCCGGCTGCTGTGGGTCGACGATCACCCGGAGGACAACGTCGCGGAGATGAACCTCCTCCGCCTGCGCGGCATCGCGGTCGACGTGGCGGCGTGCAACGCCGGCGCGGTGGACCTGGTGGGGCGGCGCAAGTACGACGCGGTGATCAGCGACATCATTCGCGACGACCCGGCGGATCCGCGAGCGCGACTCCACGTGCCCGCGGCGCTCGGCGACGTGCTCGCGGTCCGCCCGATCGTGATCTTCTACACGTCCCACCCGGCGGAGATCGGCATCGACCGCACGCGCACGACGGCGTCGCCGGAGGTCCTGTTCGCGGCGATCGCGGAAGCCATGAAGTCCGGCGCCGCGGGCGAGTAGCCCGCCGCCACCCCCTACTTCACCGTGAACGTCCCGCTGTCCCCGCGCCCGAACACCTCCGGGAAGTACGTCTCCTCAGCGTGCGGCGGCGCGACGAAGAACGTCCCCGGCGCCGTCGCCCGCGCGTAGTAGACGTACGTGTAGACGCCGGCCGGCAGCCGCTGCGCGGCGAGCACGACCCGGTCGTCGCGCACGTCCACGTGGCTCCACGGGCTGTAGTACCAGCGGTACCACGGCGCGACCTGGTCCGTCTGGCCGGCCGTCGCCGCCTGCCGCCGCTCCTCCTCGAGCTGCTGCTTCAGCGCCGGGTCGGTCGTCGCGAGCGACGTGTCGACCGGCTCGAGCCCGGCGGGCAGCGCGTCCTCGACCGTGACGAAGTTGCGGTCGGCGGGCACGACGACCGTGACCTCGACCCGCACGGTGTCGCCGAGCGCGGCCTGCTGCACGGGCGCCTCCTGCGCGTCGAGCAGCGTGTACGTGTGCGACACCGCGAAGCCCTGGTTCAGCGCCTCCGCGCGCGCGGCCGGCGTCAGGTAGCGCAGGTCGAGCGCGTAGTAGAGCCGGCCGCTGCCGCTCTTCGTGAACGCCAGCTTGTTCACGGCACCCTGCTGCAGGTCCGTGAGCGGCACCTGCTTCGTCGCCGCCTGCTGCGCGGTCGACTTGTTGAACGTGCCGTCGAGCAGCGACGTCTCGCCGAGCGCCACCCGGTAGCTGTAGTTCGCGGCGGTCTCGCCGCTCGCCACCGCGTACGCGGAGAGCGCGCGCACCGCCTGCGCCCGCTCGAGCGACGTGCTCCACCCCTTCGCCGTGCGCGCGCTCGTGAGCCAGCGCACGGCCTCGGGCAGCAGCGCGTGGCCGGGCTGCGACGCGCTCAGCGCCTGCACGACGAGCGCCGTCGTGCGGAGGTTCGACTGCATCGCGGCGACGAGCTGGTAGCCCGCCGTCCCGTGCCGGTCCTCCCAGTGCGCGCCGGTCGCGCTGGCGACGGCGCTCGACGAGAGGTCCGTGATCAGCGACTGGACCGGCTGCTGGTCCTCGTCCCGGTCGTCGGCGACGAGCCCGAGCAGCGCCCAGGCGCGACCCCAGTTCGTGAGCTGCGAGCGGTCCTGGTCGACGATCGCGCGCAGCGACGACGCCGCGCGCTGCGCGTTCGCCGTCACACCGAGGCCAACGCCGACCGGCGGCGGCGCGCCGGGCTTCGTCGGCTTGCCCTCCGGCGGCGGCGGCAAATTGGGGGTCGCCGTCGCCGTCGCGGTGGCGGTCGCCGCCCCGCTCGACGACCCGGTCGCCCCGCCCGCCGCCTGCACGATCGCGGAGTAGAGGTACGCGCGGTCGTTCGGCGACATCGGGTCGGCGACGTCGCTCGCCTGCCCCGCCTGGCTCGACACGTACGTCTGGCCGCGCGCCACCGCGTCGGCGTTCACGTTCACGCCGGCGGCCTGCGCGTCGCCCAGCGCGACGAGCACCCACGCGCTCATCGCCGGCGACGAGTCGCAGTCCGCGCACCAGCCCCAGCCGCCGTCGACGTGCTGCAGGCCGACGAGCGCCGCCACGTCGGACCGCACCTGGTCGTCCACCACGGAGCCGCCCGCCGCGCGGTGCGCGGCGATTGTCGCGACCACCCGGCTCGCCTTGCGTTCCACCGTCTCGTACGGCTGCGGCGCGAGGTGCGTCAGCTCCTCGCCGAGCGAGCCGGCGAGCGACGCCTGCACGCTGACCGAGAGGCTGCCGCCGTCGGTGACCGCCCACTCCGGCAGGTAGACCGCCTCCGACGTCGCCCCCGCGTCGAGCTCGCCGCCCGTGGCGGTGGTCTCGGGCGTGAGGTCGACGAGCACCGGCACGTCGAGCGCGACGCCGTCGGAGAGCCCGCCACTGCCGGTCGCGGTGAAGGCGAGGTGCGCGGTGCCGGCCGCCTTCGCCTGCGCGCTCCACGCCAGCGTGGCGGTCTCGCCGGCCGCGACGTGCGCGGTCTGCGTCGCATCGCCCGTGAGGTTCACCCCGCCCGCGTTCAGCTGCACGCTGACGTCGCTCGCCTGCTGCGTCGTGTTCGTCACGAGCATGCGCAGGCCGACGTCGTCGCCGACGCGCAGGAAGCGCGGCAGCGCCGGCCGCAGCAGCAGCGGCTGCGTGGAGACGACCTCGGCCGTCGCCTCGCCGATGCGCGTGCCGCCGTCGACGGCGCGCACGTCGGCGCGCCACGTCGTCAGCGTGTCGGGCAGCTTCACCGAGACCGTGGCGTCGCCGTTGGCGTCGGTCGCGACCTGCGCCTCCCAGTCGGCGGTGTTGCGGAAGTCCGAGCGCAGCGCGTTCGACTCGCCGCCGCCGCCCTTGCCGCCGGCCTGGCTCTCCGGGATCGCGTCGTTCGCGCGGTCGATCGACACGGCCAGCGACGACGCCGTCGCGACGCCGAGCCCGCGCTCGTACCAGAACGCGTGCAGGCCGTCGGGGCCCACCTCCTGCGCGAGCGACAGCACGGCCTTGTCCACGACCGCGATCGAGAACTCCGACTGCACGCCCTTGCCGGCGGCGTCGGCGACGTGCACGTGGTAGTCGACCGTGTCGCCCGGCTGCGCCTGCGTGGTCGACGGCGTGATGGTGACGTCGAGGTGCCGCGAGGCGGTCGACACGTGCAGCTCCACGTAGCCGACCTGGTAGCGCGGCAGCGGGTCGGCGGCGGTCGGCGGGCGGTAGAGCACGACGCCGACGAAGACGTTCGGCACGTCCTGGTCGGTGATCGGGATGCTCAGCGTCTCGGCCGTCGTCGGGAACGCGCGCGTTGTCTTCGAGATGATCTTGCCGCGCTCGATGGTGACGAGCCCGGTCGCGCCCTCGAAGGCGGACGGCACGAGGACCTGCGCGGTGTCGCCGACGTCGTACGAGTCGCGGTCGGCGACGAGCGGCAGCACGTCGTCGTTGCGCACCTGCCACGAGGCGAACTCGGTGCCGGCGACCCAGATCTGCGTCGACGACTTCGACGTCCGCCCGCTGTCATCGGTGGCGGACGCGACGATGCGCAGCTCGCCGGTCTTCGCCGGCGTGTAGGTCACGCTCGCGGTGGCGTCGGCGCCGGTGGTGACCGGCAGCGTCGCGACGAGCGTGTCCTTCGGCTCGCTCACGTAGTGCTTGCCGCCGTCGGCGGTCTGCACCTTCGTCGTCACCCAGTCGCGCTCGTAGACGCGCACGACGACGTCGCGCCGCGGCAGCGCGGCGCCGGTCGGGTCGACCGACGCGACGTCGATCTCGGCGGCCTGCCCGCTCTTCGCGATGTACTCGGCCGGCTTCACGCCGGGGTAGACGGCGCCGGTGTCGACGGTGACGGTCGTGCTGTCGGCGACCTGCTGCTGGTTCTGGTCGGTGACGGTCGCGGAGACCGTGAACTGCTGCGGGCCCTCGTCGCCCTGGAGCACGGCCGGGACCTGGAAGGTCGCCTTGCCGGCGGCGTCGGTGGTCGCGGTCCCCTGCGCGCGCAGCGGCTGCTGCGGTTGCGTGGTGCGGGCGTAGTCGAAGTCGTTGAACGAGTAGCCGGGGAAGTCCTTCGACTGGATGTACGTCGGCGAGGCGAGCGCGGCCCACGTCACCGGCGCGGCGGCGAGCGCGCCGCCGAAGAAGAAGTTCGCCTGCGCGGCGCCGTCGATGGTCTGGCCGTTCACGTAGCGATCGCGATCGGTGCTGACGGCGACCTGGAACTCGGGGTTGCGGAACTCGGCGACCTGGAACGCGGTGCCGCCGATGCTCTCGTAGCCCGGCCCGAACTGGTTGCCGGTCCCGGTCACGCGCAGCTCGAGCGAGTACTGGCCGGTGGCGGCGCCCTCGGCGAGCGACAGCGTGCCGCCCCACGTGCCGAGGTCGTTGAGCGTGACGTCCTGCGTCTCGAGGTCGCTGTACTGCGGGTCGTGCACGACGAGCTGCAGCGCGGGCGCGGGGCTCGGGACGCTGTAGCTGGCGTCGTCGTCGGCGCGGACGATCACCTTGTACGAGACGGTCTCGCCGGGCCGGTAGATCGGCCGGTCGGTGTAGAGGTACGCCACGTACTGCCGCTGGTAGTAATCGACGGGCAGGCCGAGCTGCCACGGCTGCGCGCCGTTCGTCCAGCGCGTCGACGCCACGCCGTGGCGGCCCTGGTCGTCGAGGTGCGCGACGTACGCGCGCTCCTTGTTCGAGACGTCGCGCGGCGACGGCACGGTGAAGGTGGCGAGGCCGCTGGCGTCGGTCTGCGCGGTGGCGGCGGCTCCGCTCAGGCCGGGGCCGCTCGCGGTGACGGTGGCGCCGGCTACGGGCTTGCCGGTCGCGTAGTCGAGCGCCCACACCAGCAGCTGGTCCTGCGAGAGCTTCGTCACCATCGCGGTGTCGACCACGCTGACCATGAGCTGCGAGTACACGGCGCCGTTGGTCGACGCCACGTAGTACTCGCCGGCCGGCAGCGGGGCGCCGTCGCCGAGCGACGTCGAGATCAGCGTGGTGGCGTCCTGCCCGCCGTCGACGGGCACGTCCCACGTGCGGATCGGCGCGGACGGCGGCGTCCACAAGCCACCGGTCTTCGGGAGCTGGTTCGTGTCGAGGATGCCGTTCGCGTCGCTCTCCGACAGCCGGTAGAGCGCGAACGACGCGTGGTCGAGGTTCGTGACGCGCGCGTAGAGGATCGCGTCGGTGGTCGCCGAGTAGGTGGCGACCCACGACGGCACGGCGAACGAGATCGACGGCGGCAGCGCGCCGGTCGTGAACGCGAACGATGCCGCGGGGATCGGCTGGCCGCTGCGGTCGACCGCGCCGGCCGCGATGCTCACGGTGTAGTGCGTCGACGGCTGGAGCTTTACGCCGACGTAGATGCCGTTCGGCCCACCCTCCATCACCTGCAGGTCGTCGGGCGCGATGCCGCTGATCGCGACGCGCGACTGCAGCGACTCGACGTCGACGGGGTTGTTGAACTCGATCTGCACGCCGTAGCGGCCGGCGGCGGTCTCGCCGTCGGCGGGCGTGGTCGAGACGATGCGCGGCGGGTCGACGGTGCGGAACGTGATCGTGCGCTCGGTCGCGGTCGCCCCGCCCGCCGCGCCGGCGACGCCGGCGGGGACGGTCACGGTGTAGCGCGTGCTGAGCGCCCACGGCTGCGACGGCGTGAAGTGCACGACGGTGTCCTGGTCGCTCCACGTGATCGCGCCGGCGACTGCGGCGCCGCTCGCGTCGGTGACGGCGAGCAGGTGCTCGATGGACGTGCGGTCCATCGGCTGGTTGAACGTCAGCGACACGACCTGGTCGGGCGCCATGAACTGCGTGTTGTCGGCGGGGTCGGACTTCGCGACGGCCGGCCGGTAGGTGCTGAACGACCACGAGTAGTCGGCGTCGAGCACGCCGTCCGACGCCGAGGTCAGCCCGGCGGGGACGGTCACGTGGTAGGTCGTGCTCGGCTGCAGGTCGGTCGGGACGAACTCGTACAGCGACGTGTTGAGCCAGCGGCCGGCGCCGGCCAGCGGCGGGTCGAACTTCACCGGCGGGGTGGCGTCCTGCGCGTCGAGCGTGGTGAGCGGCGCGACGGAGCGGCTGAACTGCACGAGCACGTGCGCCCCGGCGGGCACGTCGACGTTGCCGTCCGACGGGATGACGTGGTCGACGGTGAGCTTGCCCTCGACGGTGAACGCCTGGGTGGCGTCCGCGGTGAGGCCGGCGGCGTGGGCGTCGACGGTGACGGTGTAGCGGCTGCCGCGCACGAGGCCGGGGTAGTCGGGCTGGAAGAGCAGCGTCTGGTCGTCGAGCCAGGCGTACTGGCCGGGCACGGCGGGCTGCAGCGAGACGAGCCGCGCGCCCTCGGTCTGACCCGGCTGCTGCGGGAAGTGGACGACGACGGGTGCGAGGCGCGGCACGGCCGTGCCGCCCGGCTCGATCGTGAGCGTGTCGGGCGACGCCGGCGTGGAGCCGCCGCCGCGCGCGAGCGCGAACGCGAGCCCGCCGCACACGACGAGCGTGAGCACGACGCTCGACGCCACGATGGCGCGCGGATGCGCCCGCCCGCGCTGCACGATGCGCCGCCACGCGTCGGAGAGCCGGTTCGTCATCTCACTTCACCTCGTGGCGCCCCCCGGTGACCGGCTCGGCGGGTCAACGGACGACATAGCCTGACGTCGCGACAGCGGTCGACCCGTCCGCCAGCACGACCTCGATGCGGATCACGTGCGCGCCGCGCGCGACCGGCCAGAACACGCGGGGGTCGTCCCCGGTGGCCTGGCCGGCGGGCGCGCCGTCGACGAAGAAGCGGGTGAGTCGCGCGCCGGCGGGCACCGACGCGCGCAGCCACAGCTGCTGGTCGCGCAGCTCGGGCGCGACGAAGAGGACGGTGCCGTCGGCGGGTTCGACAATCGCGACCGTGCGCGCGTCCGCCGGCGCACCGCCGGCGGCGCGGGCGTTGGCGGGCACACCACCGCCGCTGGCGGCGGGCGCCAGGCCAGCCGCCGGCGGTGCGCCGGGCGGTGCGCCGGTCCATGCTGCCGGCGGTACGGCAGGCGGCACGGCGGCCGTCGGCGCACCGTCGGCGTCCACGCCGGCGGCTGGCGCGCCGCCGGCGGTGGCAGCGTGCGCCGTTGCCCCGCCGGCGCCACCCGCGGGCGGCACGCCCGCGGTGCGCTGCGGTGTCGCGCCGGCGCCAGCCGCGGGCGGCACGCCCGCGGTGCGCTGCGGTGTCGCGCCGGCGCCGGCCGCGGGCGGCACGCCCGCGGTGCGCTGCGGTGTCGCGCCCAGCGTGGCGGCGGCGCCAGCCGCGGGCGGCACGCCCGCGGTGCGCTGCGGTGTCGTGCCCGCCGTTGCCCCGCCGGCGCCGGCCGCGGGCGGCACGCCCGCGGTGCGCTGCGGTGTCGCGCCGCTCCCCGCCAGCGTCATCCCGGCGTCCAGCGCCCACGGGCGCGCGGCCGCGGGTGGCGCGACGTCGGGCGAGCCCGGCGTCACGGCGGCGACGTAGTACGTCTCGCGCTGCGTCGGGGCCGTGCCGTCGACGAACCACTCGACGCTCGTGGTCGCGCAGTCGGGGCCGGGGAGCAGGCCGGTGCGCGAGCACACGCGCACCTGCTCCACGCCGGGCGGCGGCGCGAACGGCGCGTTCGGCACGCCCTGCATCGCGTCGGTGATCACGTCACGCCAGATCGGGCCGGCGCCGCTCACGCCCGAGACGTCGACCATCGGCGCGCCGTCGGCGTTGCCGACCCACACACCGACGACCCGCTCGGGCGTGTAGCCGAGCGTCCAGTTGTCACGCCAGTCGCTGCTCGTGCCGGTCTTCACGGCGGCGCCGAGCGGCGTGTCGAGCACGGACCCCGCGCCGAAGCCGGGCTCGCGCGCGACGGGGTCGCTGAGGATGTTGCTCACGAGGAACGCGTCCTGCTCCGAGAGCACGCGCACCGGCTGCGGCGCCGGCCGCCGGTAGAGGACGTTGCCGCGGCCGTCGAGCACGCGCGCAATCGTGTACGGCGCGACGCGCACGCCCTGGTTCGCGAGCGCGCCGTACGCGGCGGTGAGGTCGAGCAGCCGCACGTCGCCGCCGCCCAGGGCAATCGCGAGCCCGTACGCCTCGCTCGCGCTGAGCGACGTCAGCCCGAAGCGGTGCGCGGTCGCGAGGAACGCGTCGACGCCGACGGCGTCGAGCGTGCGCACGGCCGGCACGTTGAGCGACGACGCCAGCGCGACGCGCACCGGGACGGGGCCGCGGAACAGCATGTCGTAGTCGTTGGGCGCGTACGGGCCCGACGGGGTCTGGAACGTGGTGGGAACGTCGAGCACGGGCGTGGCCGGCGTGTACCCGTGCTCGAACGCGGTCGCGTAGAGGAACGGCTTGAGCGCGGAGCCGGGCTGCCGCGTCGCGAGCGCGAGGTTGAGGTCGCCGGTGCGCGGGTCGTCGGAGCGCGCGTTGCCGACGAGCGCGAGCACGGCGCCGGTGCGCGGGTCGAGCACGACGACGGCCGCGTCGTGCGCGTCGTGGTCGGCGATCCGCACGAGGCGCACCTCCGCGGAGCGCAGGGCCTCGGCCTGCAGGCCGGCGTCGAGCGTCGTCTCGATCACGAGGTCGCGCCGCCCGTCGAGCCCCGGCGCTACCTGCGCGAGCTCGTCGCGCACCATCTGCACGAACTGCGGCGCGGGGTCGGCGGGCGCCGCGGGGATGGGGCGGAGGTCGGCGGTCGCGGCGGCGTCGGCCTGCGCGCGGTCGATGGCGCCGGTCGCGACCATGCGGTCGAGGACGTAGCGCTGGCGGGCGAGCGCCGGCGCGGGGTCGGCGGCGGAGTCGTAGCGCGACGGCAGCTGCGGCAGGCCAGCGAGGAACGCGGACTGCGCAACGCTGAGGTCAGCGGCGCTCACGCCGAAGTAGACGCGCGCGGCGGCCTCCACGCCGTACGCCCCGCGCCCGTAGTAGACGTCGTTCAGGTAGGCGTCGAGGATGTCGGCCTTCGAGTACCGCGCCTCGAGCCGGATGGCGACCAGGATCTCGCGCGCCTTGCGCAGCGGGAGCGGCGGCGACTGGTCGGCCAAGTAGAGCCGGCGCGCGAGCTGCTGGGTGATGGTCGACGCGCCGGTGGGGTGCGAAGGCAGGTGGACGGCGGCGCGCAGCATCGCGAGCGGGTCGAAGCCGGGGTGGATCCAGAAGCGGCGGTCCTCGGCGGCGACGGTCGCCTGCGCCATCGACGGCGCGACCCGGTCGAGCGCGACGGGGATGCGGGTCCCCTGCGAGACGTCGCGGTCGAGGATGGCGCCGTGGGCGTCGAGGACGACGGCGCCCGGCGCGGCGGCGCGCGCGGCGAGCGGCGCGATGGGCACGAAGAACGCGTACGCGAAGACGGCCGCGAGGACGCCGATCGGCGCGGCCAGCAGGGGCAGCCATCGGATGAGCCGCTTGCGGCGGCGCATGGAGGGCAGCGTGAGGAGTCCCCAATCGCGGCAACCCGCCCGGCGAGATGCCAGCGTAGTCCGCCGGACAGACGCCTAACGCTGGCGTGAGCCACGCGGTTCCGGTGACGGAGGTCACGTGTCGTCCCGGCGAGCGGAACGCGTCCCGCGTTCCGACTTCGCCCGCACGACCGCCGGGCTCGCGAACGACCCCGGTTCTCGCACGACCCGCGTGGGTGCCGACGGCGGGACACGCACGCTGAGTGGGAACGCGGAACGCGTTCCGCTCGCCGGGCGTTGGGGGGAGTCCCGCGCCCGCTACCGCAAGAACACCTGCGCCGCCACCGCGGCGAACACCACCACCATCCACGGCGGCAGCTTCCACAGCGCCAGCAGCGCGAACGTCGCGACCACCAGCGCGAAGTCGGCCGGTCGCGCCACCGCGCTCGTCCACACCGGCGTGTAGAGCGCCGACAGCAGCAGCCCCACCACCGCCGCGTTCACGCCGAGCAGCGCCGACCGCACCGCCGTGCGCGCGCGCAGCGCGCCCCAGAATGGCAGCAGCCCGGTGACGAGGAAGAACGACGGCAGGTAGATCGCCACGAGTGCGATCACGCCGCCGAGCCAGCCGTTCGGCTCGGGCGTCATCGCGGCGCCCAGGTACGCGGCGAACGAGAACAGCGGCCCCGGCACCGCCTGGGCGGCGCCGTACCCCGCGATGAACGCGTGGTTCGAGATCCAGCCGGGCGGCACGACCGACGCCTGCAGCAGCGGCAGCACCACGTGCCCGCCGCCGAACACCAGCGCGCCGTCGCGATAGAAGGAGTCGACGACCGCGAGCACGTGGTTCGTGCTGAACGCCCGCGCCAGCGGCAGCGCCCCGAGCAGCGCGAAGAAGCAGACGAGCGCGACGACGGCCACGCGCCGCCCCGGCGTGCGCAGCCCCGTGTCCTGTTCAGGCGCGAGCGGCGTCGCGTGCAGCAGCCGCCACCCGATCGCCGCGCCGACGGCGATCACCGCGATCTGCGTCAGCGGGTGCGGCGAGACGAGCATCACGATCGCCGCCAGCGCCGCGATCGTCGCGCGCTCGCGGTCGGGCGCGAGGTTGCGCGCCATCCCCCAGACCGCGTTCGCGACGACGGCGACCGCGGCGATCAGCAGGCCGTGCAGCCACGCCGCGTTCGTGACGTCGAATTCGCGCAGGCCGTAGGCGAAGACGATCAGCGCGAGCGCTGACGGCACGGTGAACCCGAGCCACGCGGCGATCCCGCCGAGCAGCCCCGCGCGCACCATCCCGATCGAGATGCCGACCTGGCTGCTCGCCGGCCCCGGCAGCATCTGGCACAGCGCGACGAGGTCGGCGTACGCGTGATCGTCGACCCACCCGCGCCGCACGACGTACTCGTCGCGGAAGTAGCCGAGGTGCGCGACCGGCCCGCCGAACGACGTCAGGCCGAGCCGCCCGGCGACGAGCAGCACCTCGAGCGGCGAGCCGTGCTCGCTGCGCGCGCCCGCCGTGGGCGCGCCCTCCGCCGGCACGACTTCCTCGGTCAGAGCGACCTCCCTCTTCGCGCGCCCGAGCGGACGCGCCCAGCAGCCTACACCCGCCCGTCACACCCCCCGCGCCCGGGCCCGTCACGTACGATGCGCCGCATGCGCATCGCAGTCCTGGCCGGAGACGGCATCGGCCCCGAGATCGCCGCCGCCACCCTCGCCGTCCTCGAGGCGGCCGACGCCGCGTTCGAGCTCGGCCTGCGCTTCGAGCCCCACGACATTGGCCTCGCGAGCCTCGCGCGCGACGGCACGACCCTCCCCGCCGCGGTGCTCGACGCCTGTCGCGCCGCCGACGGCATCCTCATGGGCCCCGTCTCGCACCACGAGTACCCGCCGCTGGCCGAGGGCGGCGTGAACCCGTCGGGCGCCCTCCGCCTCGCGCTCGACCTCTACGCGAACGTCCGCCCCGCGCGCACCCGCCCGTCGGTGCCGCACTGGGGCCGCACGGCAATGGACCTCGTGATCGTGCGAGAGAACACCGAGGGCTTCTACGCCGACCGCAATATGTACCTCGGCAGCGGCGAGTTCATGCCCACACCCGACGTCGCGCTCGCGGTCCGCAAGATCACCGCGGCCGGCTCGGCGCGCATCGCGCGCGCCGCCTTCGCGCTCGCCGAGACGCGCCGCCGCCGCGTCACCGCCGTGCACAAGGCGAACGTGCTGCACGTCACCGAGGGGCTGTTCCTGCAGGAGGTGCGCCGCGTCGCCGCCGAGCACCCGGCGGTCGCCTACGACGAGCAGCTCGTCGACTCCATGGCCGCGCTGCTCGTGCGCGACGCCGCGCGCTACGACGTCGTCGTCACGACGAACATGTACGGCGACATCCTCTCCGACGAGGCCACCGAGCTGTCGGGCAGCCTCGGCCTCGCCGCCTCCGTCAACGCCGGCGACGCGCACTGCATGGCGCAGGCGCAGCACGGCTCCGCGCCGGACATCGCCGGCACCGATGTCGCGAACCCGGCGTCGCTGATTCTCTCCGCCGCGATGCTGCTCGAGTGGCTCGGCCGCCGCCACGCCGACCCGCGCTACGACGCCGCCGCCCGCGCGATCGAGTCGTCGGTCGACGCGCTGCTGGGGGACCCGGTGCACCGCACGCGTGACCTCGGCGGCCCGCTCGGCACGCACGCCTTCGGCGAAGCGCTCGCGGAGCGCCTGCGATCCGGAGGCGCGCAGGGAGTGTGAGCCCGGTCTTCCGGCCGGCGAGCGCCGAGGGAAGCGCGCGGCCGCTCGGGCTGGGACCCGCCGGGCGTGTGGCGTGGCCGCCGCTCGTGTGCGTGCCCGGTCGGCAACAGCGACCTGACGCGCCTGCTCGCCCTATTCCGTCCGCGGCGGGCGGAACCGCTTCGCGATCGCGACCTCATGGCCGTCGGCGTCCTTCACGTGGAAGTACCGCTCCCCCCAGGGCGCGTCGCTCGGCGCCATCTCCGGCTCGTATCCGGCGGCGCGCAGCGCTTCGTAGACGGCGTCGACGTCGTCGACGTGCAGGATGAAGCGCCCCCAGGCGCCCCAGGCGCGGTCGGGCTCGGCGAGGAACAGGTTGATCCAGGCGCTGCCGGCGTTGAGCACGTTGAAGTCGCCGCCCGGCCGTCCCCAGGCGCGACGAAACCCGAGCGTCTCGTAGAACGCGACCGCCCGCTCCATGTCGCGCGTCGCAAGCGTGATCGCGCTGAGTGACTCGACCGCCATGGGGCGATTGTCGCATGCGACGGCGACGCGGGCGGCGGACTGCACGGCCCCGCGCAGCGCCACGGCGTCACGTCCGCCGTCGCGCACGCCCCCCGGGCGGAGCGTTCTCAGGACGTGTGCGAGCCGCCGCGCAGGTCGCGGCCGCGCGCCTGGATCTCGGCCCACATCGGCACGACGGCGCCGAGCGAGGCGGCAACCGCGCCGATGACCGTCAGCCACAGCCCCCAGCCGACGCCCACGCCGCGCGTGCCGACGATGTCGAGGAAGTTGATGAGCACCAGCACGTCGATCACGGCCGCGCAGGCAACGAGCGCCCAGAGGAGCGTCGCCAGCGGGACACCGCCCCGCGCGAAGGTGTAGGCGCCGATGCCGCCGAGCGCGGCGAGCGCCAGGATCAGCACGAGCGCCCCGTTGTAGTCGAAGCCGTTCGCCGAGACGTGGAAGCCCGCGACGCCCACGGTCGCCCACGGCCCGAAGGCGCCGAGCACCACGAGCGCGAACCCCGCGATCGCCGCCCACTTCACGGGCTGATCGACGTACCGCTCGCGCAGACGATCGATGTACTGCTGCATGTCCGTCCCCCTGCCCCGGCCCGGGGCCCACCCCCCTGCGCGCGAAGATATGAGCGATTCGTCGTCGACTGGTTGAGCAATGGTGGAGAAACGGTGCGGGGGGCGGGCGAAGCCGCAACGCGCCACATCGCGCGTCGAGCCCGTGCCGCGTCCGCGGTCCGGGCCGCCGTCCGCCGTTGACGTGCGTGTTCACGCCGCGCATCATCGCCGCGCCGAACCGCGCAGCCCTCGGTCAGACGGCGCGCCAGTTCGCTCGCAGCGAAGGAGAGCCCCACATGGACTGGAAAGACACCCCCGAGCAGGCGGCCTTCCGCCGCGAGGTGCAAACCCTCATCGAAACGAAGCTGCCCGCCCGCTACCAGGCCGGGCACGGCGAATGGGTGCAGGACCGCAAGTCCGACGACGCCGGAACCCGCGACGCGGCGACCGAGTGGCAGGGCGCCCTCGCCGCGAAGGGCTGGATCGCCCCGCACTGGCCGAAGGAGTACGGCGGCGCCGGACTCACCCCCATGGAGCAGTTCATCTTCAAGCAGGAGATGGCCCAGGCCGGCGCGCCGGCCGTCGGCGGCCAGGGCGTCAGCCAGCTCGGCCCCACCCTGATCGTCCACGGCACCGACGAGCAGAAGGCCGAGCACCTCCCCAAGATCCTCTCCGGCGAGGTGAACTGGCAGCAGGGCTACTCCGAGCCGGGCGCCGGCTCCGACCTCGCCTCGCTCCAGACCCGCGCCATCCGCGACGGCGACGACTACGTCGTGAACGGCCAGAAGATCTGGACCTCGGGCGCCCAGTACGCCGACTGGCTCTACGTCCTCGTGCGCACCGACCCGGACGCCCCGAAGCACCGCGGCATCTCGTTCCTGCTCATGGACATCCACACGCCGGGCCTCTCGATCCGGCCACTGATCGACATGGGCGGACACCACCACTTCAACGAGACGTTCTTCGAGGACGTCCGCGTGCCGGCGAAGAACCGCGTCGGCGAGGAGAACCGCGGCTGGTACGTCGGCGCCACTCTGCTCGACTTCGAGCGCTCGAACATCACCGGCGCGATCACGAGCCGCAAGTCGATCCGCAAGCTGCTCGACTACGTCGACAGCGACGAGGGCAAGCAGCGCTCGCGGCTCGAGGCGCTGCCGTCGCTGCGCCACCAGATCGCAGACCGCTACATCGAGACCGAGGTCCAGTTCCAGTTCAGCTTCCGCATCATCTCGATGCAGTCGGCGGGCCTGATCCCGAACTACGAGGCATCGACGTCGAAGCTGTTCAACTCGGAGCTGACACAGAAGCTGGCGCGCACGGGCACGCAGGTGTTCGGCCTCTACAGCATGTTCTGGGGCCACGACGACGACGCCCGCAACACGTACAAGGACCCGCCGAACCACTGGGCGCCGCTCGACGGCGACTTCACCCAGAACTACGTGCGGTCGGTCCCGTCGACGATTGCCGCGGGCACGTCGGAGATCCAGCGGAACATCATCGCCACGCGCGGCCTCGGCCTGCCACGCGGCTAATCCACCAGCGACGCGTCAAGCGGCGGCAGCATGCCGCCGATGCCGGCCCGGACGGAAGTCCGGGCCGGTTCGTTGAGACGAGCCCGCGCATGACCGACTCCGGCTTCCACGGCGTCTTCCCCTACCTCGTCTCGCCCGTCGACGCCGACGGCGAAGTGCACGCCGACGTCCTCGCGCGACTCTGTGACGACCTCGTCGCGGCCGGTGTGCACGGCCTCACGCCGCTCGGCTCCACCGGTGAGTTCGCGTACCTCTCGTGGCCGCAGCGACGGCGCGTCGTCGAGGTGGTGCTCGAGGCCGCAAGCGGCCGCGTCCCGGTGATCGCCGGCGTGGCGGCCACCACCACCGCCGACGCCGTCGCCCAGGCACGCGCGTTCGAGGCGATGGGCTGCGCCGGCATCCTCGCAATCCTCGAAGCCTACTTCCCGCTCTCCGACGACGGCGTCGCCGACTACTTCCGCGCCGTCGCCGCGGCGGTCTCGATCCCCGTCGTGCTCTACACGAACCCGACGTTCCAGCGCTCCGACCTCAGCCTCGACGTCATCGACCGGCTCAGCCACGTGCCGAACATCGCGTACATCAAGGACGCTTCGTCCAACACCGGGCGGCTGCTCTCGATCCTCAACCGCGTCGAGGGTCGCCTGCAGGTGTTCGCCGCGTCGGCGCACGTCGCGACGGCGGTGATGCTGATCGGCGGCGTGGGCTGGATGGCCGGGCCCGCGTGCGTCGCGCCGCGGCAGAGCGTCGAGCTCTACGAGCGCTGCCGCCGCGAGGACTGGCGCGGCGCGATGGAGCTGCAGCGACGCCTGTGGGCGCTGAACGAGGCGTTCGCGCGCCACCACCTCGCGGCGTGCATCAAGGGCGGCCTCACGTTGCAGGGGTACGCGGTCGGCGATCCGCTTCCGCCACAGGCGCCGCTCTCGGCCGCGGGCGTCGAGGACGTGCGGCGTGCGCTGACCGCCATCGGCGCGCTGTAGCGCGGCGCGATGCGTCGCACCGACCGCGACTGCGCGGATCGGCGCACCCGCGCCCGGGACCTTCGGCCCCATACGGCGGGACCTTGGAGGGTCCGTCCATCGCACCGCGTCCGCGACGATTGCCACGCAATCGACTTGGCAAATGCGATGCCGACCCCGGCCGGGGAGCGCGGCGCGTACCGAGGGGCCCCATCGTGGAATTCGCGCTCGACACGGTCGTTCGTCAGACGGTCGCGGACGCGCCGGATCTCCGGCCGTTTCGCGCGCTCCTCCAGGAGCCGGGGCGCGACGCTCGCGCGCTGACCTCGGTGCTCGAGGGCCACGAGTCGCGCGTCGGCAGCTGGCTGCCGCTGCGGCGTGCGGAGTCCGGCATCGGCTACGACCGGCTGCGCCTGATCGACGTCACGCGCGTGCTGACGCAGTGGTGGGGCGCCACCTGCCAGGCGCTCGACGGCGACGCGTTCTGGCGCCATGCGGCCGCGACCGGCGTGGTGGCGGCGGCCGCCGTGGCCGACCCCGACCGCGCGAACCAGGCGTTCGTCGCGGGCTTCGCCCACCGGCTCGGGCGGCTGGCGCTCGATCGCTACTTCCCGCACGGCCTCCAGGCCGCGATGACGCTCGCCGAGACCGAAGCGCTCGACCTCGTGGCGGCCGAACGCGAGCTGCTCGGCTTCACGGAGATCGAGGTCGCGGCGCTCATCGGCTCCGAGTTGCAGCTCCCGCGGTGGCTCGTCGCGGCGATCGGCTTCCCGGCCCCGCGCACGCCGGCGCAGCCGTACGCGTTCCCCGGCGTGGTCGTCACCGCGTGCTCGGCGGCGTCGGTGCTCGGCATCCCGCACGGGACGCCGCGGACACGCCCGATGACCCCGGTGGCGCGCGCCTACGCGGAGGGCGTGATCGCGACGCTCCGCCAGTTCGGCGGGCGGTCGTGGGTAGACCGGCACGTGGAGCGCGTCGTCGCGGCGTCCATGGTCGAGGCGACGCCGTCGCACCACTCGGCCGCGTAGGGCGCGACGAAGCGCCGAGCGCACGGGCCGGCGAACCGCTACCCGGCCACTGCCCAGGCGCCCGTGTGCCCGTGAAGGCCGCGGCCGCCCGGACGCGTGGGCCGCGACGGGCGGCTAGCCTGCCTTGCGGGGACCGCGCGGCGCGCCGCGCTTGCCGGACTTCTTCCACACCAGCGAGCGCTGGTTGCCGTCCGTCCAGCTCGACCGCACCTTCACCCCGAGCTCGGCGGCGGCATCCGCGAGGCGGCGCTTCACCGTCGATGGGATCTCGTTGCGGTCGAGGTCGATCTGCCCGGCGTCGCTCGCCTTCAGCGCGTCGAGATATGGCTTCCGAGCCTCTTCCGCAGCGCGCTCTCGGCCGATGGCGACATCCTCGGACTTCAGTTGCGTGAACTTGGGCATCTGGTGTTCCTGCTCTCTCCGGTCAGAGTGTCGGAGCAACATAGTCGTTGAACCGCCATCGATCCACATCAATCGTACGTGCGCCGGTTCGAACGTTTGCGTCAGGGTGAGTACGGTTCCTACACGACGCGTGCACGCGGCAGCGGCGGCGCGACGAAGCCGTGCTCCTCGCCTCGACCGTGTCTCAACCATTACGTCGAACCGAGTCTTGCGCCGATGCACCGGGCTCGGCGCGAGTGCGACCACAGACATTGGCGAGCCAGCGGTCGGCCTCGTCGCGGCTCCGCAGCCGCACGAGCGCGCGGCCGGCCGGGTCTCCGGCCGAGAACAGCGCCGCGTAGTCGCGCTGCAATCGCGCGTGGCTGCGCCAGGCCCAGGCGACCGAGAACTCGCGCGACAGCAGCATGCGCCAGGTCTCCACGTTGCCGTTCCAGAGCCGCTCGCGCGTGACGATGCGGCTCAGCGAGCGGCGAAGTCCGGTCCACGCCACGACGCGGCGCGGGAGGTCCAGCCAGACGATGGTGTCGCACCGCGAGAGGACGACCTGCTCGTCGGGACGATCGCGTCGCAGGTGGCCGTCGTAGGTCCAGCCTCCGTCGCGCGTCGCGGCGTCGAAGGCGGCGGGGCGCTCGGCGCGCGGCAGCGCGGTCCAGCCCGGGCCCCACACGGTGGCGTCGCGGTCGATGTAGCGCAGTTCGAGACAAGCGGCGAGCGCGCGGGCCAGCGTTGTCTTGCCCGCGCCGGCGTTCCCGATGACGCAGATGCGACGGCCACGAAACGACGGCGGAGGAGGTTGCGTCGGCAGGGGGTGCTACGTTCCGTTCGTGAACCGCCCACGCCCACCGGGGAGGACGCGATCATGCCACGCCCGCAGTTCGGATTTCCGATCCAGTACGTCCAGGACGTCGAGACCGCGAAGCGCTTTTACGTCGACGTGCTCGGCCTCACCGTCCAGCGCGACCACCCCATGTTCGTCCAGTTCGATCACTTCGCGATCGCCGGCGACGAGGCCCTGGGCGGCACCCGCGAACCTGAGCTGTACTGGCTCGTCGACGACGCGGAAGCCGCCTACCGCGAGCTTGCGTCGCGCGCCCGCGTCACCATGGAGCTGCGCGAGCTGCCGTTCGGGAAGGTCTTCGCCGTCGCCGACGTGGACGGCCACCCGTGCTTCCTGGTCCAGCTGGCACGAGACCGCCCGAGCCGGGCCGTGTAGCTCGGCCGGCGCCGGCACGACAGCCGCCTCAGCGGCCGTCGAGGCGCGCCTCCGCGATCGTCGGCTGGAACAGCTCGATGGGATTGCCCGACGGGTCCTCGACGAGGATCTGCTTCCCGCCGACGCCCGTGACGATGTCGTTCCGGAAGTGCGCGCCGGCGGCGCGCAGCGCGGCGACCGTCGTCTCGATGTCGTCGACCTCGATGGAGAACCGGTTCCAGCCGCCTGGCTCCGGCCGCGTGCCGTCCGGCATCGACTGGCCCCCGCCGCCCTGCGGGTTCGGCGCGCTGAGCGCGAGCCGGAGGTCGCCGCGCGAGAGCATGGCGAAGGCCGGCGCGGGGTGCATGACCTCCGTGAAGCCGAGCTGCCCGCAGTAGAACGCGATCGCTGCGTCGACGTCGTGGACGATGTACCGGACCTGGACGGTGGCCATGCGCGCCTGCCTTCCCCCGTCACGCGGGCGACCACGATTGTATCGAGCCCCGACGTCGAGAAGACCACCGCCCGCCGCCGGCTCACCGCCACGACCACCGCGCCGCGTGACGGGCGCCACGCTAGACTGCGGGCGGCGCCCCCCGAAAGGGGTCGACATGCTTGCCGCACGCCGCCGCCCGCTCCCGCGCCGTCGCCTCCGCCCGCACGACCGCCCGTCCCGCCTCGGCTCCTCCACGCCGCTCGCTCCGGGCCCGCCGCGATGACGCGCGTCGCGATGGGCGGCACCTTCGACGTCCTCCACCGCGGCCACCACGCGCTGCTGGACGCCGCCTTCGCCGCCGGCGACGAGGGCGTCGCGATCGGCGTCACCACCGACGACTTCGCGAACGCGCACCGCGCTCGACGCGTGCGGCCGTGGCGCGAGCGCGTCGCCGATCTCGAGGCGTTCCTGGCCGCCCACGGCTATGCCGCGCGTGCAACGATCGTGGCGATCGACCACCCGTTCGGCTTCGCGCTCGAGCCGGTGTACGACGCCATCGCGGTGACGGCGGAGACCGCGGGCACCGCCGGCTCGATCAACGCGCAGCGCGAGCGCCGCGGGCTGGCGCCGCTGCGCGTCGTCGTCGCCCCCTACGTGCTGGCCGACGACGGCCGGCCGATCAAGGCGACGCGCGTGCACCTGGGCGAGATCGACGCGGACGGGCGCGTCACGCGCCGCGACCGCGGTCCCTAGCGGTTCGTCCTCACGCCGCGCCGCCCGCGATCCGCGCGCGCACCTCGGGCGGAAGCTCCGCCTCCGCCCACGCGCGCACCCGCTCGTGCTCCTGACGCCACGCCGCCCACACCGACGCCGCCCAGTCGTGCACCGCGGCAACGTACGCCGCGACGCCGGTCGCCGCGGCCACGTCGGCCGCCGTCGACCACGCGGGCGCCGCCGGCGCGACGAACGCCGGCCACGGGCCGCCGCCCCGCGCGAGGTGCTGGTGCGCACCGCGCACCGCGAGGCCGCTCATGCCGGCGTCGAGCGCCAGGTGCAGCCCGATCAGCGCGAACGGCACCGCGATGGCCGGTGCGCGCGGCCCCCCGTGCTGCGCGCCGTACGCGTCAACCGTCAGCTGGTGCAGGTGCCCGACCGCGACCATGTGGTCGGCCTCGAACCCGAGCACGCGCGCTCGCCGCTCCAGGCACGCACCCGACGCGTTGACGCGCGGGTCGATGACCCAGTCGCCGGGCGGCAGGAACGCCCCGCATCCCGCGCACGTGATCGACATCGGGGGCGTCAGCGCGCGCCGTCCGGGGCGGCGTCGACCTCCGCGTCGCGGTCGATGCGCAAGCGCCGCCGCGTCGCGAGGACAAGCAGCCCGCCGCACACGACGAACGCGGCCACCGCCGCCAGCAGGAACGCGTTCGAGTACGTCGGGTAGCGTGCGTCCATGAACGAGAACAGTCGATCACCCAGCTGCGACAGGAGTGTGAAGAACGCAGACGCGGTGGCGAGCGCGAGCACCACCTCCACGACCGTCGCGTCCGCGATCCGCGCGTCGAGCAGTGAGCCCAGCTCCGTGCGCTCGTCCATGGCGTTCTCCTCCCTCCGTGCGCCGCGGCACCGTTTACGCCCGCGCCGCGCGCCCATCCTCTCCCCGGGCGTCGAACTCCCGCACCAGCGCCCGCGGCGCGAGGACGCGCCACGCGTCCACGATCAGGTCCTCGAGCTCGTCGAGCTCGACCATGGCGAGCCGCACGAGCACCGCGGGGAACCCGTTGTAGTGCGGCTCCGTGAAGAAGCGGTCGGGGTCGACGGCGAGGAGCGCGTCCTTGTCGGCGAGGCTCGCGACGCGCACCGCGAGGACGTCCGGCCGCGGCACGCGCGGCCGCTTCGGCACGACGCGCTCGTTCCACGCCCACGCGAACTGCCTGCGCTTGCCGCGACTCAGCACGTGGAAGCCGAAGTGGTCCTCGTCCTCGACGGTCTCGGGGAGCGCGAGCGCAATGCGGCGGACGTCGTCCTGGTCGGCCATCGACCGGCTCCTCCTCGCTCCGAGCACGGTAGTGCCCCGGCGCGGCCCGCTCACGATGGACTTCTTCGCGTCCCGGTCGCCCGGAGGGGCGGACCTGCGGCCGGCCGCGCTAGGCTGTTCCGCCTCGCTCCCCGACAGGAGGTGAACCGATGCGACGCGACCTCCCGGACGGGTTCACGCTCGACGACCACCCCGCGCGCATCGACGTCGACGCCGTGCAGGCGTTCCTCTCCGAGCAGTCGTACTGGGCGCTCGGGCGCAGTCGGGCCGAAGTCGCGCGGCTGGTGCGCGAGGCCACGCGTGTCGTCGGCCTGTACCGCGACGGCGCGCAGGTGGGCTTCTGCCGCGTGGTCTCGGACGGCGCCACGTTCGCCTACCTGGCCGACGTCTACGTCGTCGCGGAAGCGCGCGGCCGCGGCCTGGGCGTCGCCCTGGTCCGCGAGGCAATCGAGGGCGGGCCGCGCGTCAAGCGCTGGCTCCTCCACACGCGCGACGCGCACGGGCTCTACGCGCGCTTCGGCTTCGCCACACCGGACGAATCGGTGATGGAGTACCGGCCGTAGCACGGACGCGTCGGCGACCGCGCGCCGCTGCCCCCCGGGGCTTGCCCTGCTGCGCCGAACAGGCGAGATTGTCGGAGGTCGCGCGCCCCACGCCCGGCCGCCGGTCCGCGCGGTTGGGAGACGCACGTTGGCCTCAGAGGTGACCGCCTTCTCGCTGCTCGTGATCGAACCCGGCGCGCTCGCCGGCGTCGAGGCCGCGCTGCGCGACGAGCCCGGCGTCGTCGACGCGCACCACGTGATGGGCGCCTACGACATGGTGGTGAAGGTGCACGCGGCGTCGCTGCAGGACCTGCACGACTTCGTCTTCGCGCGCTTGCGTGCGATCCCCGGCATCCGCTCCACGACAACGCTGATTGGCCAGCCGACGCCCTGACGCCGCGTGACCTTGCCGCAAGCGGCGGCAGACACGCCGCCGACGTGCCGGCGGCGATACGCCGCCGTTCGCCGCCGTTCGTCGGCCGGCGCCGCCTCCCGCGTCGGCGGCATGTCTGCCGCCGCTTGGCCCAATCCGGCGACCGGCGCCGCCCCCATCGGCGGCTGTCTGCCGCCGGTTGCGACGAGGCCACGCGGCATGCGGGACGCCGCGCCTACCGCCCGCTGAAGTGCGGCGCGCGCTTCTCGCGGAATGCCTGCACGCCCTCCTTGCGGTCCTCTGAGTCGGCGAGCTGCAGGTTCAGCATCCGCTCATGGTCCGTGTACGCCTCGAGCTCGATCAGCGTCCCGCGGTTCACGCTCGCCTTCCACGCCGCGTAGGTGCGCGTCGGCCCGGCGGCGAGCGCGCCCACGAACGCCGCCAGCTCGTGCTCCCAGGCGTCGGGCTCCCACACGCGGACGAGGATGCCGTAGCGCTCCGCCTCGGCGGCGTCGATCACGCGGCCGGTCACCAGCAAGTCCATCGCGCGCGACGCGCCGATCAGCCGCGGCAGCAGCAGCCCCACGCCCTGGTTCGCGAAGATCGCCTTCTCCGAGCGGATGTCGCCAATCAGCACGTCGGAGCGCGCGACGCGGAAATCGCTGGCCAGCGCCGTCACCCAGCCCGCGCCGTGGCAGCGGCCGTTGAGCGCGGCGACCACCGGCTTCGGCACCGAGAGCAGCGTCCGCACGAGGTGGTAGTGCGCGCCGCGGTCGGTGCTCATGCCGCGGAACGCCGGGCGGTCGCCCATGCCGCTGACGATGTCGTCGCCCGACGAGAAGGCGCGCCCGCTGCCGGTGATCACGATCGCGCGCACGTCGTCGTCGCGGCCGCACTCCTGCGCGAACTCCGTGATCCCCTCGACCATCGCGAAGGTGATCGCGTTGAGCTTCTCCGGGCGGTCGAACGTGACCGTCGCCACGCCGCCGTCGCGCTCGAACCGCAGGCCGTCCACGTCGTGCATCGCGATGCTCCCCTCGTCGTCAGCGCCGGGCGGCGCGCATCGTACGCCGCCGCACGCCCCCTCGAATCGAACCCATTACAGTGGGCGCCGCGACGGAGGTGCTCGCATGGACTGGAACGACTCGCCGGAGCAGGCCGCGTTCCGCGCGCAGGTGCGCGCGCTGATCGAGGAGCGCCTGCCGGACCGCTACCGCCGCGGCGAGGGCCCCGAGGAGCGCGCGTGGGAGTTCGACCGCAAGTCGGACGACCCCGCCGCGCGCGAGGCCGCGCTCGCGTGGCAGGCCGCGCTCACGGAGCGCCGCTGGGTCGCGCCGGAGTGGCCCGTCGAGTACGGCGGCGCCGGCCTCTCGCCCAACGAGCAGTTCATCCTCAACGCGGAATTCGCCGCGGCCGGCGCCCCGGGCGTGGGCGGCTCGGGCGTGCGCCTGCTCGGCCCCACGCTGATCGTCCACGGCAGCGACGAGCAGAAGGCGCAGTACCTCCCGCCGATCCTGCGCGGCGAGGTCGCCTGGGCGCAGGGCTACTCCGAGCCCGGCTCGGGCTCCGACCTCGCCTCGCTCCAGACCTCAGCGCGGCGCGACGGCGACGACTTCGTCGTGAACGGCCAGAAGATCTGGACGTCGGGCGCGCACACCGCCGACGCCATCTTCGCGCTCGTGCGCACCGACCCCGACGCCGAGAAGCACCGCGGCATCTCGTTCCTGCTGATCGACGACATCAAGGCGCCCGGCCTCTCCGTCCGCCCGCTGATCGACATGGGCGAGCACCACTACTTCAACGAGACGTTCTTCGAAGATGTCCGGGTGCCTGCCCGCAATCTCGTCGGTGACGAGAACCGCGGCTGGTACGTCGCGATGACGCTGCTCGACTTCGAGCGCTCGAACATCTCCGCGGCCGTCGGCGCGCGGCGCACCATCGACGGCCTGATCGCCGACCTGCGCGCCGAGCGCCGCAACCCGCCGCCGGCGACGCGCGGTGCGATCGCCGACCGCTACGTCGAGACCGAGGTGATGTTCAACTTCTCGCTGCGCATCATCTCGATGCAGAACCGCGGCGTGATCCCGAACTACGAGGCATCGACGGCGAAGTTGTTCGCCTCGGAGCTCGGACAGCGTCTCGCGCTCACCGCGACGCGCGCGTTCGGCCTCGCCGCGAACCGGTGGGACGACGGCACGCCCGCCGGCGGCTACACGAACGCGTACATCCGCTCGGTCCCCGCGACGATCCGCGGCGGCACCTCCGAGGTGCAGCGGAACGTGATCGCGACGCGGGGCCTCGGGCTGCCGCGTGGATAACCCAGACGGCGGCGAGGGCCATCGTCCGCACGGCGCGCACGCGGAGCGCGTGCCGCGCACGCGGCAATGACCTCCGTCGACGACACCAACGACGCCCCGGGCGGGCCGCTGCGCGGCATCCGCGTCCTCGAGTTCTCGCAGATCATCGCGGGGCCCGTCGCAGGCATTCACCTCTCGGACCTCGGCGCGGACGTCGTGAAGGTCGAGCCGCCCGGCGGCGAGGACCGCCGCAACAGCGGCGCCGTCGTGCCCAACGAGGGCAAGTACTTCCAGTCGCTGAACCGCGGCAAGCGCTCGCTTACCGTCGACCTCGCGCGGCCCGAGGGGCGCGACCTCGTCCGCCGGCTGGCGCCGCACTTCGACGTCGTGCTCAGCAACTACCGCGCCGGCGTGCCCGAGCGGCTCGGCATCGACTACGCGTCGCTGCGCGCGGTGCGGCCCGACGTCATCGTGGCGAGCATCACCGGCTTCGGCGACGCCGGGCCGTACGCGACGCGCGCGGGATCGGACATCGCGACACAGGCGTACTCGGGGATGATCGCCGCCGAGGGGAAGATCGACGACGACGGCGCGCCACTGTGGCTGCAGGCGACCCCGTTCATCGACCGGGGCACCGCCTTCGCCGCCGCGATGGCGATCTGCGCCGCGCTGTTCGAGCGCGCGCGCACCGGCCGCGGCCAGGAGATCCGGCTGTCGCTGCTGCAGACCGCGCTCGAGCTGATGTCGAACAAGGTGATGCGCGAGCCGGTGCACGACGCCACGCAGCGGGACCCGCTGCTCGCCCGCATGCGGGCGGCGCGCGCGGAGGGAAAGTCCTATCGCGAGATGCTCGCGCTGCGCGACGGCACCACGCGGCTGACGTCGCACCGCCTCTACTACCGCGGCTACGACACGCAGCAGGGCGCGCTCATCCTCGGCGCGATCACGCAGCAGAATCGCGACACGATCCGCCGCATCCTCGACATGCACGACGACACGGACTCGCCCGACTTCGACGCCGCCGCGCCCGGCGCGGACGACCTCGTGGAGGGCTGGCGCGCCGAGATCCAGGGCAAGCTGATGGCCAGGCCGGCCGAGGAGTGGGAATCGACGTTTGTCGAGGCCGGCGTGCCGGCATCGACGGTGCACCTCGCCGAGGAGATGTCCGACGACGAGCAGGTCAGAGCGATGGGGATGATGACGCCGCTCGAGCACCCGGTGACCGGCCCCCAGCGCGTCGTGAGCCCGCTCGCGCGCATGTCGGTGACGCCGGTGGTTGCCACCCGCCCGGCGCCGGCGCTCGGCCAGCACTCCGCGGAGGTGCTCCGCGAGTGCGGGCTCGCGGACGCGGAGGTCGCGGCGCTGGTGGCGGCCGGCGTCGTCACGCAGCGGGAGTAGCGCGCGCTACTCCCACGCACCGCCGGGTTGACGCCCATTACATACGACATTATGAATGCCGCCAATTCGGGGGCGTCCACCTTCACGATTCGCCCCCGAGACCTGGAGGGGCCTGTTGAACACCGAACCCACCGGAATGGACCGGCAACGCTCGTACTGGAGCCGCGCCGCACGCGGTCGCATCGGTCGGCGCTCGCTGCTGCGGTACAGCGCGCTCGCGGGCTCCGGCATCGCCGGCGCCGCCCTCATCGGCTGCGGTTCGAGCAGCAACGGCACGCCTACGACAACCGCTTCCGTACCAACGACGGCGGCGGGCTCCGCGACCGCCGCCCCCACGTCGACCCCCGCCGCGCAGGGCCCGAAGACCGGCGGCACCTACAGCTACCTGCTCGCCATCGACCCGACCTCGCTCGACCCGTACGCCAACCTCAGCTACTCGGCCAAGGGCGTCGCGGCGCACGTCTACAGTCGCCTCTATCGCATCGACGCGCAGCCCGACAAGAACCCGTATGAGCAGTCGCCCATCCCCGACCTCGCGGAGTCGGCCGAGAGCCCGGACGGCATCACCTGGACCGTGAAGCTCAAGCAGGGCGCGAAGTTCCAGAACGTCGCGCCGGTCAGCGGCCGCGAGGTCACGACCGAGGACGTCATGTTCTCGTGGCAGCGCCTCACCGACCCGAAGTCACCCGCGCTGTCCCTCGTCCCGAAGGGCCTCACCGCGAAGGCCGTCGACGATCACACGATGCAGTTCACCCTGCCGGCACCGTCGCCGACGTTTCTCGAGTTCCTCGCCGACGCGAACATCCTCTGGATCCAGCCGAAGGAGGCGGACGGCGGGTTCGACCCCACGAAAACGCCGATCGGGTCCGGGCCCTGGATCCTCTCGAACTACGTCGTCTCCTCGAAGATGTCCTACAAGAAGCACCCCGAGTACTTCGAGAAGGGCCTCCCGTACCTCGACGGCGTCGAGGAGCCAGATCATCCCCGAGTACGCGAACGGCAAGGCGCAGTTCGAGGCCGGCAACCTCAACGTCTTCGTCCCGGCCGCCGACGACATCCTCACGATGAAGAAGCAGGACGCCAACCTGCAGTGGTCCGGCAGCAACGGGGCGCTGCTCTACTTCATCTACTTCTCGCCCGAGGCGATGGACCCGAACGCCCCCTGGCGCGACGCGCGCTTCCGCCAGGGCGTGTCGATGGCCGTCGATCGCGACGGCACGCTCGAACTCGAGTCGGCCGTCAAGGAGCTGAAGGCCGCCGGTCTCGACGAGTCGATGGACTGGAACAACATCATCCCGTCGTCGTTCGGCTCGAAGTTCTGGCTCGACCCGAAGTCGGCCGAGCAGGGCCCGTCGGCGAAGTTCTTCAAGTTCGACCCGGCCGAGGCGAAGAAGATGTTCGACGCCGTCGGTGCGTCGTCGAGCCAGCCGTTCACCTACCAGTACACGGGCAACGGCTACGGTTCGGTCTGGGTGCACTACGCGGAGGCGGCCGGCAACTGGATGAAGGACGCCGGGCTGCAGCCGCAGACGGAGACGCAGGACTACAGCTCGAAGTACATCACGCACACGTTCCGCGGCGACTTCCACGGCATCGCCTACGGCATCGAGACGCCGTTCCCCGAGGCCGGGAGCTACTTCAACCGCCAGTTCGGCGACGACCCTGCCAACCACGGCAAGATCAACGACCCGAAGATCAACGATCTGACGAAGAAGCAGGCCGTCGAGATGGACCCGAACACGCGGTCCGACTACATGAAGCAGATCCAGAAGATCAGCGATGAGCAGATGTACTACGTGCCGTTGCCGGCGCACTCCACGGCATGGACGGCATACCAGCCGCAGGTGCGCGGCATCCGGGCCACCCGAGGCTACGGCGGCCCGACGGAGCAGCTGCTGTACTACTGGCTCAACACCTAACGAGTCCGCATCACGGCAGGAACGCCGCGAACCGGCGCCGCTCGAGGCACATGGCGTGCTTCGAACGGCGCCGGTTCGGCTGTCCGCGCAGCCGTGCTGGCGGTTGACCCCAATCACAGGCGACATTATGAATGCGCCGACCGAGCGCGCGCGCCCACCACCGCTCGCTCAGATTCCGGAGGGAACTGTGGGAATCGGAAGCGATGGGCGAGGCGGGGGCTACTGGAGCGGTGCCATACGGCGACGCGTCGGCCGTCGGTCACTGCTCAAGTACTCGGCGCTCGCCGGGTCGGGCATCGCCGGCGCCGCGCTGATCGGCTGCGGTTCGAGCAGCAACGGCACGCCGACGGCCACCGCCGCGGCCGCATCGACGTCCGCCGCCGGCGGCGCCACCGCGGCCGCATCCGCGACGGCCGCCGCGCAGGGACCGAAGACCGGCGGCACGTACAGCTACCTGCTCGCCATCGACCCGACCTCGCTCGACCCGTACGCGAACCTCAGCTACTCGGCCAAGGGCGTCGCCGCGCACGTCTACAGCCGCCTCTACCGCATCGACGCGCAGCCGGACAAGAACCCGTACGGCCAGGAGCCGATCCCCGACCTCGCGGAGTCGGCCGAGAGCCCGGACGGCATCACCTGGACCGTGAAGCTCAAGCAGGGCGCGAAGTTCCAGAACGTCGCTCCCGTCAACGGCCGCGAGGTCACGACCGAGGACGTCATGTTCTCGTGGCAGCGGCTCACGGACCCCAAGTCGCCCGCGCTGTCGCTCGTCCCGCAGGGGATGACGGCGAAGGCCGTCGACGACCACACGATGCAGTTCACGCTGCCCGCGCCGTCGCCGACGTTCCTCGAGTTCCTCGCCGACGCCAACATCCTCTGGATCCAGCCGAAGGAAGCGGACGGCGGGTTCGACCCGGCGAAGACGCCGATCGGCAGCGGCCCGTGGATCCTGTCGAACTACGTCGTCTCCTCGAAGATGTCCTACAAGAAGCACCCCGAGTACTTCGAGAAGGGCCTCCCGTACCTCGACGGCATCGAGGAGCCCATCATCCCCGAGTACGCGAACGGCAAGGCGCAGTTCGAGGCCGGCAACCTCACCTTCTTCGCGCCGCAGGCCGACGACGTCCTCACGATGAAGCAGCAGAACACGAAGCTACAGTGGTCCGGCATCAACACCGCCCTGCTCTTCTTCATCTACTTCTCGCCCGAGTCGATGGACCCGAAGGCCCCGTGGCGCGACGCGCGCTACCGCCAGGCGGTGTCGATGGCGATGGACCGCGACGGCACGCTCGAGCTCGAGTCGGCCGTGAAGGAGCTGTCGGCCGCCGGCCTCGACGAGTCGATGGACTGGAACAACATCATCCCGGCCGGCTTCGGCCCCAAGTTCTGGCTCGACCCGAAGTCGGCCGACCAGGGCCCGTCATCGAAGTTCTTCAAGTACGACCCGGGGGAGGCGAAGAAGCTGCTCGCGGCGATCGGCGGCGACCTGAGCCAGCCGTTCACCTACCAGTACACGGGCAACGGCTACGGCAGCGTCTGGGTCTCATACGCCGAGGCCGCCGGCAACTGGCTGAAGGACGTCGGCCTGCAGCCGCAGACGGAGACGCAGGACTACTCGTCGAAGTACATCACGCACACCTTCCGTGGTGACTTCCACGGTCTCGCCTACGGCATCGAGACGCCGTTCCCGGAAGCGGGCTCCTACTTCAACCGCATGTTCGGGGACGACCCCGCGAACCACGGCAAGATCAGCGACCCGAAGATCACCGACCTGACGCACAAGCAGGCGACCGAGCTCGATGGGCCGACGCGGCAGGGGTACATCAAGCAGATCCAGAAGATCAGCGACGAGCAGATGTACTACGTGCCGATGCCCGCGCACTCGACCATCTGGTACACGTACCAGCCGAGCGTCCGCGGCATCCGCCAGACGCGCGGATACGGCGGTCCGACGGAGCAGCTCATCTACTACTGGCTGAACACCTAGGAGTCGCAGCAACCACGACGATGGGGGCGGCTCGGCGCGCCGAGCCGCCCCCATCGTCGTCTTCGTCCAGCGCGGTGGCCCGCGCAGCAACTCGCGCCGTCCCGACCATGGACCGTCAATCCGCGTGGCCTGGAACCTCGATCCGAATCGCTACGACCGTGCCCTGCGCGACTATCTCGAGGCGGTCGGCCCCCTGGCGCCGTGATGCGAGCCGGGATGCCGGGCGATGCGCGCCCGCCGCGCCCCGGCCCGCGCGCTAGCCGGCGGCGCCTGCGCGGCGCGCTTTTCCGCCCGGCGCCTCGACCAGCATCCTGATCAGCGTCTCCGTGATGCGCGGCTCCAGGCCCTCGGTGTGGCCCTTGTCCAGCCGCACGACGTCGGCGATCACCCGACCGTCGCGCGCTCCGGGGTAGGCGTAGACCTGCGCCGTGCCCGGCCGCGCACGCAGCCCCCAGGCCGGCGTCGACTTGCCTTCGCTCGTCGTGTCGTAGATCTGGCCGGGCTCCTCGTCGACCACGTCCGGCAGGCGCATCCGCGGCCCCGCGCCGTACTTCTCGGCCCACGGCGAGGTCTCCGGCAGAGCGACCATCTCGTGCTCGCCGCTCGCGAAGATGAACGAGATGTCCGCATCCGGCGTGCTCGCGCGACCCGGCCGCGGCCCGCTGTCGCCGGCCGGCCGCGGCGGCCGCGGCACGCCCGGACGGAAGAACGACTCCGGGATCTCGATCGGCCCGATGCGGCCGCCCGACAGGCTCAGCCATCCATCGACGCGTTCCTTGAAGAAGTCGTCGCCAAGCAGCCGGTTCGACGTCATCCCGCCCTGCGAGTGCCCGACAAGCCAGAACGCGCGGATGTGCTCGAGCCCGTACTTCGCGAACACGGAGTTGACGATGTTGCGCAGGTGAGCGTCGTCCGCCTCCCCGACCCACCGCCGCGACGGCTCCTTCGTCGCCGCCGACGGCGTCGCGATCACGAGCCGATACCGGTTCGCGTAGTGGAAGGCGGGAAAGTACTGGCGCTGCCACATCCCGACGGAGCCGCCGCCGTGGAGGTTCAGGAGGAACGTCACCTCCTCGCCGGGTTGCAGGTCGTCGGGCTCGTCGAGGAAGAACTTGCGCCCGGTCTGCTCGTCGACTGCGACGATGTTGCCCATCGGTCGTCCTCCTGCCGTTCGCGCCTCTGCGCAGAGCCGATGGTACGGCGCGGCGCAGCAGCCGGGGAGCACAAGCCACGCCCGGGAGCGGGCTCATCGTCCGTACACTTCGCCCGCAATTCCTATACCTCTTCTGATAGTCGTCCCTGTCGCGCTTGACGAAGAGTCGACAACAACGTTTGTATCGCGCCTCTCTCGGCGACACCTGGACACATCCTGCGTGAGAGACTGCGCACGCTTCATCGCCACGAGAAGGGGGGATGCGCCGCTGTAGACGAGGGAATCTCCCGACGGGATCGGACGCCGCCAGGGCCGGGTATGGGGAGGAAACATCGTGATCCGGAAACAGCACATCATCTCCGCCTGGCCGGCGGCGATGGTGCTCGCAGTCTTTGCAGTCGCCCTGTCGTTCATGCTGGGCGGATCGGCGGCGTTCGCAGGCTCGAGCAGTGCAACGCTGCCCAACGGCGCAACGCTCGCGGTCAGCCTCGACAGCCCCGTCGCGGGCACGCAGATCCTCGCGGATGGGGCCCCCGTACCGGTCACCGTGAGCGGGACCGCCAGCATCGGCGTCGGCGCGCCACAGGCGACGATCGTCTACGTGCTCGACGCCTCCGCCAGCACCGGTGCCAGCGCGGGCGCGTGCGGCACACGCCTGCAGTGCGAGAAGACGTTCTTCACGAGCCTGAACAGCAGCGCCGCCGCCAGCGGCTCGGTGCACCAGATCGGGTTCGTCGCCTTCGGCGCCGACGCCCGGACCGCCGACATGACGCCATCGACCGGCGACGCGCCCCTCGGCGCGCCCGGCGACGGAAACACGGTGATCAGCTCCGTGTCGCTCAGCGGCTCGAACTACGTCGTGGGGCAGTACACCGCGAAGTCGGGCTCCGCGGGCGCGACCAACTACACAGCGGCGCTGCAGCAGACGCTCGCCGTGCTGAACGCCAGCTCCGACCCGGCGAAACTGGTCGTGTTCGCCTCTGACGGCCTGAGCAACCTTGGCGGCGCCGGCTTCGCGGCCGCCCGGAACGCGGTGCTCGCCACCGGCGCCGTGGTGAACACCCTCGCCATCGGCAGCTCGAGCGCCTGCACCGGCGGCTCCGCGGGCGACCTGGCGGATGTCGCCGGGAACGGCGGCACCTGCACCTACGTGCCCGACCTCAACACCCTGCCCGACCTGATCCCGAACCTGATCGGATCGACGCTGACCACGCTCGCGCTCAGCGTCGACGGCGGCACGCCGACGACGATCTCGAACGCGGACATCACGCCGGACCTCCCGCAGGGCGGGCCGCAGAGCGTGAGCTACTCGACGCAGACGGCCGGCCTCAACCCCGGCACTCACGAACTCTGCGTCACCGCCTCCGGCACCGACGTCACCGGCGGCTCAGCGGACACGACGACGTGCGTGACCGTCGGGATCTACGACCTCGTGCTGTCGCCCGCCACCGCCACCAACGACCTCGGGACGACGAGTGAGCACACGGTGACGGCCACCCTCAACGGCCCCGCGGGGAGCGTGGGAGGCTACCTCGTCGCGTTCACGGTGGGCGGCCAGAACGCGGGTGCGACCGGCACCTGCGCGCCGGCGGACTGCAAGACGGACGCGTCCGGCGTCGTGACGTTCACCTACTCGGTGCCCGTCGCGCCGTCGAGCCTCGGCACCGACACGATCGACGCGAGCGTGACGCTGGGCACGCCCGCGGGCGAGACCGACAGCGAGCAGGTCACGAAGGACTGGGTCGACGCGTCGCTGCCGACGGCTGCGTGCGTGGAGTCGGTGAACCCGCACGGTCAGAAGACGCCGCCGGCGGGGACCACGCCGCCGGGCACGACGACGAACGGCCCCGTGAACCCTGACGGCTTCTACAGCCTCGGCGGGACCGACGCGGTCTGGGGCGCCGACGGCATCCAGATCTTCGTCACCGACAGCGGGGGCGGGACGGTCTTCGGCCCGTACGCCGTCGGCACGAACATCAAGTACACCCAGGACCCCGACGCCACGCCGAGCGCCCAGCTCATGGGCTCGTCGTCCGGCCAGGCCGGGGCCGTGAGCGTTCACATCATCGGGACCGGCGACGCCGTCGTCACGGCGGTCGACGGAGCGGGCAACACCTCGCCCGCCGTCACCTGCCTCGTCCCGCCGAAGCCGCAGTGATGCGGGCCATGCGGCGCTGAACGCCGCGCGGCCGGGGATCGCCGATGGGCGATCCCCGGCCGCCGGCCGCACAGCCACGAGCGGCGGCTCGGCCCTCGGGGCGCGAGCCGCGGTTGCGACGGCGCTACCTCGGCCTGATGCGCCCGGTGTCCTCGCCCCACGTCCAGCCGTCGAGCGCCGGCGGCTCGACGCCGATGCTCGTGAGGATCGTGCAGATCTGGCCGCGGTGCTCGGTGCTGTGGTCCATCGCCTGCACCAGGACCACCGTGCGGTCGATGTCGTAGCCCTCGCCGTCGTCGTACGACTCGGGCATCACGTTCAGCGTGGCGGCGCGCTCGATCAGCCCCGTCGCACCCGCGCGCGCCACCGCCTCCACCGCGTCGAACCCCGGCCACGCCTGCCCGCGCTCGAACGCGGGCGCCGGCTGCCCGCCGAGGCGCCGCACGTACGCCGCCTCCGACCCCACGAGGTGCATCAGCGTCTGCCGGATCGACCCGAACGCGCCGACCCCGGCCGCGTCGAGCTGCTCGTCGGTCAGCCCGCGACACGCCTCGATCAGCCGCAGGTTCGCCCACTCGTTCTGCCGGAAGAGGTCCTCGATCAGGTCCGCCATGGCGCGCAGGATATCGGACGAGGCCCGTCCGGGCCGCTACCCGCCGCGCGGCTCCGTCGCGAGCACGCCGTCCGCCGTGAGCGCGGCGACGCGGTGCGCAGGCTCGCCGAGCAGCGTCAGCGCGTACGCGTTCGCCTCGCCGTACAGCGGGGCCGGGCCGGCGACGCCCTGGTGGGCGCGCCGCGATCGCCACGCCGTGCGGCTGTGCGGGAACGGGCCCATCTCGGGGTGCGGCTGCCACGCGAACGCCTCGCGATGCAGGAGCTGCGGGTCGCGGAAGACCTCCGCGACGTCGAGCACCGCGCCGGAGGGCACGCCGGCCGCCTGGAGTGCCGCCATCGCCGCGCGCGGCTCGCGCTGCGCCGTCCACGCCGCGATCAGCGCGTCGATCTCGTCGTGACGCGCGCGCCGCCCGTCGAGCGCCGCGTACGCCGCGTCCGCCGCGAGGTCCGCCCGGCCGATCGCGGCGGCCAGCGCGCGCCACTGCGCGTCGTCCTGCACCGAGATCGCCACCCACGCGTCCCCGCCGGGTATCCCGGCGTCACCAGCAGCCCCGCCGGGTATCCCGGCGTCACCAGCAGCCCCGCCGGGTATCCCGGCGTCACCAGCAGCCCCGCCGGGTATCCCGGCGCCACCTGCGCCCCGCCGGGTATCCCGGTGCCACCTGCGGCCCCGCCGGGTATCCCGGCGTCACCAGCAGCCCCGCCGGGTATCCCGGCGTCACCACCAGCCCCGCAGCGGTACACGCCCTGCGGCGCGTACCGCGCGTCCCGGTTGCCGGCGCGAGACGGCACGCGGCCGTTCATCTCGACGTCCATCAGCGCCGGAGCGATCAGCTGCATCTCGCCCTCGAGCATCGACAGCTCGATCCGCTGGCCCTCGCCCGTGCGGCGGCGGTGCCGGAGCGCGGCCATCGTCACGAGCGCGGCGGTGAGGCCGGCGCTGTAGTCGCAATAGAACTGCGCCGGCTTGCCGGGCCCGCGGTCGGGGTAGCCGGTGAGGTGCGACAGCCCGCTCATCGCGTCGATGCCCGGCCCGTACGACGAGCGCGTCGCGTACGGGCCGCTCTTGCCGAAGGCGGGCATCGACACCAGCACGATGTCGGGGCGCACCTCGCACAATTGCGGGTAGTCGATGCCGAGATTGCCGAGCACGCGCGGCGAGAAGTTCTCGAGCACGACGTCGCTGATCGACACGAGCCGCAGGAACAGCGCGCGCCCCTCCGGATGCGCCAGGTCCATGTTCAGCAGCCGCTTGCCGCGATGCAGGTCGTTGAAGAACGGCGCGCGGTTCCACGGGTGGTCGGGCGCGCCCTCCACCGGGGGCGGCGCCGCGGCGTGCGCGGCCGCGCGCGCGTTCGGCGCCTCGATCTTGATCACCTCCGCGCCGAGATCGGCGAGCGTGCAGCCCGCGACCGGCCCCGCGACCGCCGTCGTCAGCTCGAGCACGCGCACCCCGGCGAGCGGCCCGCTCACGCGACCACCCCCGCCTCGCGCAGCCGCGCGATCTCGTCGTCGCCGAGGCCGAGCAGCCCGCCGAGCACGTCGCGCGTCTGCTCGCCGACCAGCGGCGCGCGCTCCACGCGCCACGGCGTCGCGCTCAACTGCGCGGCCGCGCCCGGCTGCCGCAGCGCCGGCGCCGCCGGATGCGCGATCTCCACGAGGAACCCGCGCGCCGCGAGGTGCGGGTCGCGCAGGATCTCCTCGGGCGTGAGCACCTCGGTGAACGGCAACCGCAGCTCCTGGGCGCGGCGCACGACGTCGAACTTGTCGTGCTCGGCCAGCCATCCGTCCATCGCCGCGTCGATCGCGTCCGCGTTGCCCATCGGCGTGTCGAGCAGCGGCTCCAGGCCGGCGTCGGGCATCAGCGCCGCGAGCAGATCGATGTGCCGGTTGTTCGAGTGCGCGTGGACGTAGCCGTCCTTGCACGGCCGGATCGTCGACGGGTAGGCGTAGCGCGGGTTCGTGAACATCAGCCGCGCACCCGCGCGGCGCGGAACGATGCCGTCGAAGTGGTACGCCTGCGCGACGCCGCCGAGCAGGAAGAGCGCCGCCTCCTGCGCCGAGACGTCGAACCAGTCGCCCTCGCCGGTGGCGTCGCGGTGCGCGAGCCCGGCGACCACGGCGACCGCCGCGTGCAGCGCCGTGTGCTGCAGCACGAGATCGTCGTACGGCTTCACCGGCTCGCGGTCGGGATCGCCGGTCAGCTTGAGATAGCCGCCCAGCGCGACGTCGACGATCTCCGCGCCGCGATAGCCGGCGTACGGCCCGTCCTGCCCGAAGTGCGTGATCGACGCCATCACGAGATCGGGCCGCGTCGCGAGCAGGTCGTCGTAGCCGAGCCCGCGCGCGGCCAGGTAGCCGGGCTCGAAGCTCTCGATCAGCGCGTCGCTCGCGGCGACCAGCCGCCGCAGCAGGTCGCGGCCCGCGTCGCTCTCCAGGTCGACGACGACGCTGCGCTTGCCGGTGTCGAGGTGCAGGTGCCGCGCGCCGGTCTCGGGGTCGGGCGCGTCGCCCGGGAACGGCGGCCACGCGCGCAGCGGGTCGCCTCCCGGCGGCTCCACCTTCACGACGTCCGCCCCCAGCCCCGCGAGCACCTTCCCGGCGAACGCGAAACTCCCCTGCGCGAGGTCGAGGACGCGGATCCCGTCGAGCGCTCCCGGCATACGGCCGCTCCTCCGATGAAACGTCGTCGTCAAGCGGCGGCAGACACGCCGCCGACGCCAGCGCGGCCCCTGGGGGCCGCGACCCCTGGTCGCAGACACGCCGCCGCTGTGTCGGCCGACGTCCCAACGCGGCCGCCCCGCCTGCCGCGCGCCGGAGGTCGCCATGACACCGCCGGGTGGCGCGGAGTATAAGAGCCCCTGCGACCCCCTCCGCACGGGAAGGCGATCACGCGTGGTCCGCATGCGCGACCTGAGCCAGCGCTACTGCATCGTCGGCGTCGGCAACACCGCCTACGGGATGAATCCCGGCGTCTCGCAGGTCGCCCACAACGTGCTCGCGATCCGCGCGGCGCTCGCCGACGCCGGCCTCGAGGCAAGCGACCTCGACGGCGTGCTGACGAAGGCCCCCACCTCGACCTTCCCCATGCTCTGGGCCCCGCGCATCGCGGAGGCGCTGCGCGTGGTGCCGAAGGTGACGGGCACGCTCGACCAGGCCGGCGCCAGCAACATCGGCCTCATCCAGTACGCGATCAGCGCCATCGAGCTCGGCCAGGCCGAAGTGATCGCGATCTCGTACGGCGACAACCCGCGCACGGGCACCCGCGCCTCCTACGCGCGCCCGCGCGGCGACGACGCGCTCGCCGGCCTCTTCGGCGCGCCGTCGTCCTACGCGATGATCGCGCGCCGCCACATGCACGAGTACGGCACGACCCACGAGCAGCTCGCGAACGTCGCCATCGCCCACCGCCACCACGCGAGCATGAACCCCAACGCGCAGTTCCAGGACGAGATCACGCTCGAGGACTACGAGCACTCGCGCTGGGTCGCCGAGCCCTTCCACCTGCTCGACTGCTGCCCCGTCTCCGACGGCGGCGCCGCGTACATCGTCACCACGGAGGCGCGCGCGAAGGACCTGGCGAAGGCGCCGGTCTACGTCGACGGCCTCGGCCAGGGCCACCCCGCGTGGGACTTCTTCCGCCGTGACACGCTCACGACGAGCGGCGCGAAGGTCTCGGGCGAAGCCGCGTTCCGCTCCGCCGGCCTCGGCCCCTCCGACATCGACTTCTGCGAGATCTACGACTGCTTCACGGTCGTCCCGCTGATCACGCTCGAGGACTACGGCTTCTGCGCGAAGGGCGAGGGCGGCGCGTTCTACGAGGACCGCCGCACGTGGGTCGGCGGCGAGCTGCCGTGCAACACCTCGGGCGGGCTGCTCTCCGAGACCGGCATGCCCGGCACGCAGCTGGTGGTCGAGGCCGTGCGCCAGCTGCGCCGCGAGGGCGGCCCGCGGCAGGTCGACGGCGCGGAGGTCGGCCTCGTCAGCCAGCAGGGCGGCATCATGACGACGCACGCCACGATGATCCTGTCGAAGGGCGGCTAGCCGTGGCCGCCGTCGACCCCGCGATGGTCCCGTTCGCCGACCTGCTCCCGGACGTCACCGAACTCAACCGCCCGTACTGGGAGGGCCTCGCCGCCGGCGAGCTGCGGCTGCAGCGCTGCCGCGCCTGCGGCGCGCACCAGTACCCGCCGGAGTCGTTCTGCTACGCGTGCCCGTCGACCGACCTCGAATGGGTGGCCGTCGACGGCGGCGGCGAGGTGTACTCGTTCATCGTCGTGCACCAGCGCTACCATCCCGCCTTCGCCGAGCACCTGCCGTACGCGGTCGCGAACGTGCGGCTCGACGCCGGCCCGCGCATGCTCGCCGCGATGCTGTTCGACGACCCCGCCGACGTGCGCATCGGCGCGCGCGTGCACCCGCGCATCGAGGCCGTGACCGACGAGCGCGCCGCGCTCTTCTTCACGCTCGACCGCGACGGCGACGGGTAGGCGGCACCGCATGCCGATCCGCAAGCCGTGGACCGCGTGGGACGACGACATCCCCGCGCGGTCGCTGCCCGGCGCGATGGGCGTCTACGAGCTCGCCGACGCCGACGGAGCGGTGATCTACATCGGCAAGGCCGACGGGCGCTCGCCGTTCGGGCTGCGCGGCGAGCTGTTCCGGCACTTCTCGACGCCGGAGCGGCTGGCGCGCGAGAACTGGACGCACCCGCGCATGGGCGTCGACCTGCCGTCGATCCGCGGCCGCGCGCGGTCGTACCGCTTCGAGGTCAACCACATGTACTACAGCCGCTGGATCGAGCTGCTCTCGCGCTACCACGAGGATCACGGCGAGCTGCCCGCGGCGAACCGCGAGGACCCGGAGCCGCTGCCGCCGCTCGGGCGCTACCACTGGAAGAGCGAGGGGGCGTCATGGACTTCCAGCTGAGCGAGGCGCAGCAGCTCATCATCCAGAACGTGCGGCGATTCATCCGCGAGGAGATCCGCCCGCTCGAGGCCGACCTCGACCCCGACGCCTTCGCGCTGGCGCCGGCGGACCGCGACCGCCTGGTCGCGATGACCAAGGAGATGGGCCTCTACCAGATGGACGTGCCGGAGGAGTACGGCGGGCCGGGCGTCGACACCGTCACGCGCACGCTGATCGCCGAGGAGCTGTCGCAGCACCGCGCCGGCCTCTACGCCCCGGCCTACGGCGTCTTCGGCTCCGGCCCGCAGGGCCAGCTCTACTTCGGCACCGAGGCGCAGAAGGAGAAGTACCTCTGGCCGACGATCCGCGGCGAGAAGCACGGCTTCTTCGGCCTCAGCGAGCCCTCCGGCGGCTCCGACCCGGCGCGCGCGATCCAGACGCGCGGCGTGCGCGACGGCGACGAGTGGGTGATCAACGGCAGCAAGCTCTGGAACTCCGGGGCCGACACCGCCGACTACGGCATCGTCTACGTGCGCACCGACCCGACGCGGGGCCGCCAGGGCATCACCGCCTTCATCGTCGACACCGACACGCCCGGCTTCCGCGTCGAGCGCCTCGTGCAGGTGCTGCGCGCGCACTACACCACCGAGCTCTCGTTCACCGACATGCGCGTGCCGCACGAGAACATCCTCGGCGAGGAGGGCGGCGGCTTCGCGCTGGCGAACGATTACCTCTCGCGCAACCGCATCCCCTACTCCGCCGCGTGCCTCGGCGTCGCGGTGTATGCGCACGAGATGGCGGTCGACTGGGCGAAGCAGCGCGTGACGTTCGGCGAGCCGCTCGCGAACCGGCAGGCGATCCAGTGGATGCTCGTCGACAACGAGGTCGACATCCGTACCGGCCGGTGGGCCGCCCTCGCCGCCGCGGACCTCGCGGAGCGCGGCGAGCCGTTCCGCTTCGAGTCGTCGATGGCGAAGCTGCTGTGCACCGAGGGCGCCGGGCGCGTCGTCGACCGCTGCATGCAGATCTTCGGCGGGCTCGGCATGAGCAAGGACCTGCCGCTGGAGCGCTGGTATCGCGAGCTGCGCATCCGCCGCATCGGCGAGGGCCCGTCGGAGGTGCAGCGCATCGTCATGGCGCGCGACCTGCTGAACGTGCGGAGCGGTTCGTAGTCACCCGTCAAGCGGCGGCAGGATGCCGCCGATGCGATCGGCGGCATCCTGCCGCCGCTCCCGGACCGGCCATGGAGGACACCGATGCCCATCGACTTCGACGTCCAGAACCGCGTCGCGCTGATCACGATCAACCGCCCAGAGGCGCTCAACGCGATGACCCCCGAGATGTACTCGCGCCTCTCCGAGTGCTGGATCGAGGTGCGCGACAACCCCGACATCTGGGTCGCCGTCGTGACCGGCGCGCCCCAGCCCGAGCGCGCGCCCGAGCGCCAGGTCTTCTCCGCCGGCGCCGACCTCAAGCTCACGATCCCCAACCAGAACCAGGACGCCGCGCGCTTCTGGAACACGCAGGCCGAGCAGATCCTCAACCGCGGCCTCGAGGTCTGGAAGCCGATCGTCGCCGCCGTGAACGGGCTCTGCCTCGCCGGCGGGATGACGCTGTTGCTCGCCACCGACATCCGCGTCGCCTCCGAGCACGCGGCGTTCGACCTCTCCGAGGTGAAGCGCGGCATCCTGCCCGGCAACGGCGGCACGCAGCGCACCATCCGCCAGCTCCCCTACCCGATCGCGATGGAGGTGCTGCTGCTCGGCCGCCGCCTCACGGCCGAGCGCGCGGCGCACTTCGGCCTCATCAACGAAGTCGTCCCGCACGACACGGTGCTCGACGTGGCGATGGAGCGCGCCTCCGAGCTCCGCGGCATGGCGCCGCTGGCCGTCCGCGCGATTAAGGAGCTGTCGGTGCGCGCGCAGTACATGCCGCTGCCCGACGGCCTGCGCCTCGAGGAGGCGATCAGCGCGCGGCTGCGCCAGACCGAGGACGCGAAGGAGGGCCCGCGCGCCTTCGCCGAGAAGCGCACGCCGAACTTCCAGGGCCGCTAGGCGCCGGGTACGACGCGCCGCGTCACGTGCCGTTCCTCGAGCTGCATCTCCACACCAAGGCCGGCTCCGCCGATTCCAGCGTCACCGTCGACGCGCTCGGCGAGCGCGCTGCGGCGCTCGGCACCGGCGGGCTCGTCGTCACCGAGCACTTTCGCGTGTGGGCGGACTGGGAGCGCGACGCCTTCGAGGCCCGCTGGGGCGTGCGCCTCTATCCCGCGGTCGAGGTCACCACGAACCGCGGCCACGTGATCGTGATCGGCGCCGAGCACGGCGAGCGCCTCCCCGGCACCGTGGACGCGCTGGTCGACTACGCCGCCGCGCGCGACCGCACCACGATCTGGGCGCACCCGTTCCGTCACTACTTCGACGCGATCCACCCGAGCCAGCGTCCGCCCTTCGCGCCCGGCCTCGACGCGGAGCAGCTGGCGGAGGACCCGGCACTGGCGCGCGTCGACGCCATCGAGGCGGTGAACGCCGCCTGCACCGCGCGCGAGAACGCGCTCGCCGGCGCGGTCGGCGCGCTGCTCGGCAAGCCGCTCACCCGCGGCAGCGACGCGCACGACCTCGAGCACGTCGGCGCGGAGCGCATCGCCGTGCCGGCGCTGCCGGCGGACATGCGCGAGCTCGCCGAGCTCGTGCGCTCGCTCCGCCCCTGAGCGCGAGGGCCGTGCTAGCGCCGCTGCTTCGGCGCGAGCGTCGCGGCGAAGGCCGCAGCACGGTCGAGCCATGCCGCGAGCTCGTCGTCGGGGAGCGCCGCCGCCGGGAGCAGCACGTACTCGCGCATCGGACGGCCGGCCATCGGCGCGAACGCGCCGGCGGCTCCCGAGGCGATCAGCCGCGCGGCCTCGTCCCCGCCGAGGCGCACGTTCATCTCGTCGCCCCACGCTCCCGCGAACATCTGGTCATTGGCGTCGAGGAACCACGCGACCGTCCCGAACATCGCCTTGCGATGCGCCACCAGCCCGGCGGCGATCGCGTCGAGCCGCGCGATCAGCGCGTCGTCGCGGCTCGGCATCTTCGCGCCGGCGGCAGGCTTCGACCGGGGTGATCGCGGCATCGCTCGCTCCTCTGCTCGACGCGCGGCCGGCGGGCGCGCGCGATCGTACGCACTTCGCGCCGCACGGATCGGCCCGCGGCGTGGTTCACTGATTGTGACGAAATGCACAACGCGGAGCTGGAGGAGGCTGCGATGCGCATCGAGACGACAGTCGACATCGACGCGCCGGTGGCACGGGTGTGGGACGTCACGGTCGACGTCGAGCGCTGGCCGGAGTGGACGGCGTCGATGCGCCGCGTCGAGCGACTCGACGACGGGCCGTTCGCGGTCGGCAGCCGCGTCCGCGTCCGCCAGCCGCTCGCTCCACGCGCCGACTGGGTCGTGACCGCGATGACGCCCGGCACCGCGTTCACCTGGGAGAGCCACGTGCCCGGCGCGCGCTCGGTGGGGACGCATGAGCTGACGCCACGCCCCGACGGCGGGACGTCGGTCCGCCTGGCGTTCGAGGCGTCGGGGCCGGTGGCGCGGCTGCTCTGGCCGCTCATCGGCGGCACCGCGCGTCGCTATGTAGAGACCGAGGCCGCGGGCCTCAAGCGCCGCTGCGAGACGACGGCGAGCGCCGGCGCCGAGCGCGGACCGACCGTCGGCTGACCGGGCGCACGGGAGCGCGAGCCAGCCTCCGGCGCGTTCGACTCAGGGGCTCCCGACGGCGCCCGCCGGGTTCTGCGATCATGCGCGCATGCCGCTGCTGAATCCGGGCCTCGCCAAGGGCTACGCGCTCGACTTCGCGTCGCCGCTGCGCTTCGTCGCGGAGCGGCTGAGCGCGGGACCGAGCACGCTCGACGCGCTGTGCGACGAGTACGAGCACGACCCGGGCGACCTCGCGCGCGTGTGGGATCACGAGCTGCGCGGGCGGGGCCAGCGGCGAAGCGCGAAGGCCGAGGTGCGGGCGGAGCGCGAGGCCGACGCGAAGCGATGGCTCCTCGACGCCGCGCTGCGCGCGCTCGGGGACCAGGTGCGCGAGCGACAGGGTCGCTTCACGCTGGCCGTTCCGCTCGCGGACGTCCGGGTCGGCGGTCTGCCCGTCGTCATCCCCGACCGCCCGGCGAGCCGCGAGCCCGCCGCCGGCGCGGCGCCGCCCGCGCAGCGCGAAGCGCGCGCCGCCCGGAGGCGACCGGCCGCGCCGGCCGCGCCGCCCCCTCACGGCCGGCTACGCCGTCACCGCCGCGGCCCGAGCCCCCACCGCCGCCGCTCCGCGCGTGGGCGGATTGCCACGGCTACAGCGACGAGGCGCTCGCCACCGCGCTCGGCGTCGAGCCACGCGAGCTCGCCCGCTACCTGCGCGGCACGCAGCCGCTCCCGCGCGTCGTCTCGCTCGCGCTGTGGGCGCTCGAGCGCGGCGCGAAGGTCTGACCAAGCCGCGGCGCGCAGCCGTGGAGCAGCGATCGACCACATGGCCCCATGAGAATCGACTCCGCGACGAGCCGGAAAGGCGCGGTTGCGGCCGGGCGGCTCGCATCGCGGTCCGAGCCACCGCGCTCGAGACCGCCCGCTACGCGTCCGGTGCGTCGGCCCGCATCCCGGCCTCCTCGGCCGGCTTCGGCACGCGGATCCGCACGGTCGTCCCGCGTCCCGGCTCGCTCGCGATCTCCACGGTCGCCCCGAGCCGCGCCGCTCGCTCTCGCATCGACTGGAGCCCGAGATGACCGGGGAACGCGGCGGTCGGGTCGAATCCGATGCCGTCGTCGGTCACTTCCATGACCGACCCCGCCGACGTCTGCTCGAGCGACACGCACACCTGCCCGGCGTGCGCGTGCTTCACGACGTTCTGCAGCGCTTCCCGCGCGACGCGGTAGAGCACTTCCTTGGCATGCAGCGACACGGACGGCTCGGGCCCCAGCCTGAGATCCACCTTGATCCCGTGCCTCACCTCGAGCAGCACCTGCTGGCGGCCGAGCGCGGCGACGAGGCCCTCACGCTCGAGCGACTCCGGTCGCAACTCGAAGATCAGCGCGCGCATCTCGGTCAGCCCGGCGGCGGAGAGGGAGCGGATGTTCTCGATCGCCTCCTTCGCGCGATCCGGATCGGAGTCGACCAGCGGGCCGGCGGCGTGCGCGCCGAAGCCGATGGCGAAGAGCACCTGGCTGATCGAGTCGTGCAGCTCGCGGGCGAGCCGCTGCCGCTCCTCGGCGACGGCGAACGCCTGCGCCTGTCCGTAGAGCCGCGCGTGCTCGATCGCGAGCGCCGCGTGGGTCGCGATGGCCAGGGTGAGCTCCGCGTCGTGCGCGGAGAAGCGGGCGGGCTCGGCGTGGTCGATGCAGAACAGGCCGATCGTCCGCCCCTTGACCTGCAGCGGAACGCCGAGGAAGGAGCGCGCGTCCGGCCACGCGCCGAGCAGCAACTGCGGATCGCACGCGTGTGTGCGCGCTTCGTCGGTGAGGTCGTCGTCGACGACCGGTACGCTGCCCTGCAGCAGCGCATCGTAGGCGCGCATGTCATCGCCACGGAAGCGAAGCCCCAGCATCTCCTCGCGCGGCGATGCGCCGCGGTACTCCCGGACCGCGAGGGCCCCTTCCTCCAGGACGAGGATCGCGGCCGCGCCGTAGTCGACCACCGTCTTGAGCTGATCGAGGATGAGGCCGAGCAGCGGCTCGAGGTCGAGCTCGGACGACACGTTGTACGAGACGTCGAGCAGCGTGGCGAGCTGGTGCGTGCGATCGAGCAGTGCGGTCTGCGCCTGTCGTCGCACGGTGATGTCGCGCGCGATCGTGGAGAAGTAGCGCACGCGGCCTTCCGGACCGCGATGCACGAGGATCACCTGCGACGTCGGGGTCACCCGGCCGTCCCGGCGCAGGACCGCCGACTCCCCCTCCCACGCGCCGCGCTCCAGCGCGACGCCCAGGCCTTCGAGCACGGTCGGCAGCACCCATGCGGGGTGGTCCTGCACGAGGCGGCGCCCGGCGATGCTCTCGTTCTCGTGCAGCCCCAGCATCTTGCGGGCGGCGCGGTTGAGATACAGCACGTTCCCTTCCGGATCGGCCGTGCCCACGAAGTCGGGCGTGGCGTCCAGGATCGAGATCAGCCGTCGGATCTCCTCGACCCGCTGCTTGCGCTGGCTGATGTCGCGGTGCAACGCGGCGATGCCGAGGGGCCGGCCGTCCGGATCGGCCACGGGCACGATCCAGATGATCACATCGACCCGCTGCCCGGACTTCGTGAGCCGAACCGTCTCCGCGCGCACGTGCTCGCCTCCGAGCGCTCGCTGAACGAGCTCCGCGATCTCGCCCGGCCGGTCCGACGGCTCCAGGAACGTGGCCCGCGTGCCCAGCAGCTCCGAGGCCGCGTACCCGTACAGCCGCTCGGCCGCCGGGTTCCAGACGATGATCCGGCCCTCCCGGTCGCGGGCCGTGATCGCGTCTTCCGAAGACTCGATGATCGCCGCGAGGTGCGTTGCGCGGTCCGCTTCCGCCCTGCGCGCGGTGATGTCGGTCACCGTGCACAGGCGCGCCGGGCGCCCCCCGAAGTCGAGGTCCTGCGCGTCCACGTGCACCCAGACCGCTCCGCGGTCCTTCATCCGGTGGCGCACGTCGCCCGGCTCGAGGAACGGCGACTCGATGCGAGCGATGCGCTCGTGCTCCCGCTCCGCGTCGTCGAGCGGACGCAGGTCCGTGACCGCGAGCTGCAGGAACTCGTCGCGGGAATAGCCGTACAGGCGCAGGGCGGCGTCGTTCACCTCGAGGAAGGCGAGCGTCTCCCGGTCGTACACCCACATCGCCAGCGGATTCGCGGCGAACAGCGCGCGAAAGCCGTCGCCGGCCGGTTCGAGCATTCGCGCGCCCACGCCGTCGGGAGCCAAAGGCGCGCGTACACCGAGATCAACCCGTCCCCGGCCCATCTTCCGAACCTCCCCGCCGCGGTCCGCTCGGCCGACGCACCATTCGATCCGCGGTCATGGGCGACCAGAGGCGAAGGTCACGGATCGCCCGGAGACCGAGGCGACCGCAGGTGTGCGATCCGCCGGAACACGTAGTGCGGCTGCCGATTCGACGTCGCTACGCGCGCTCAACGCCGCGTCGACGGCCGACCGCGACCCTTTCTCACGCGCGACCCGGGGCCGCCCGGGCGCCGTGTGGTCTGGTCGGCGTCTCCCCCTCCCCGGCCCAACCGCGACGAGGGGACCGCCGAGGCGCCGGCCAGCCCCCACCCGCACCAACCCGCCGACACACCCGGCCATGACGGTGCGCCGGCTGCGGAATGCGCTCAGCGTGCGTCCGGCCGGCGCTTGCACCCGCCGCGCACGCGCCGACGCCCCCACGTCCTCGACGAGCCTGCCGACCTTCGACCCGGCCGATCGGCATGCGCACCGCGTCGCGTTCCACCGGGCGCGACGCCGCCCGCGCCGCGGAAGCGACGGCGGAGCGAGTCTGCCGGCAGACACTCTCATGGAATCTTGATGAAACACCCCGCAAGGCGCGCCCGTTACGGGAGGGAGATGGGAGACCGCCCGGTTTCCCCGCCCCCGTGAGCGGCGCATCGCCGCTCTCAGTTGCGAGAGGTCGGCGGTTTCATGCGTTCCGTGAGAGTGATGTTGAGAGGCGGGCTCGTGCTCGCGCTGGTAGCTGCGGCCCTCGCGCTGGCCCCCGGTCCCGCACGAGCAGCGCGCGGCGCGATCTCGGGATCGCTACCCGCTGGAGACGGCTTCGGCGCCATCGTGTGGGGCGGCGGGAGTGTTGACGCGCTCGCCAGTGCCGCGGCGGCACAGGGCTGTAACGCGCAATCGATCTGGGCGTTTCCCGCGGGCACGCCGGCCGGCTACATCGTCGGCGCCCCCGCGTTCGTGAACGCCGGGTTCAACGCGTTCTTCCCGGGCTCAGAGCTCACGACGAACACCATCGTCGTCCTGCGCTGCCTCGCCGCACTGTCCGCCGGACCGCCGCCCTCCCCGCAGCCGACGGCGGCACCCCCAACCACGTCGCCGACGTCGTCACCGACCTCGTCGCCGACCACGCAGGCGACCGCTTCGCCGACCGCTTCGCCGACCGCTTCGCCGACCACCTCGCCGACGGTGTCGCCGACCGCCTCTCCGACGGTGTCGCCGACCGCCTCTCCGACGGCATCGCCCACGGCGTCGCCAACGTCATCGCCCACCCCCGCACCGTCGACACCGTCGGCCGCGCACTTCGCGACCCTCCCGGTCGGGGCGACGCTCCCGTCCGAGAGCACCTGCGCTGCGCTCGTTCGGCCGGCCCCCGAGGTGCGTCCGGGGAACGCCTCCTACAACGCGACGCGCGGAACGTCGGCAAACAGCGAGTTCCCTCGCGTCACCGGCAACTTCACCGGAACGACGGATGAGCTCATCCAGTGGGCCGCGTGCAAATGGGGGATTCGACGAAGACATCGTCCGCGCGCAGGTCGCGATCGAGTCGTGGTGGCAGCAGACCGCTGGCGGCGACATGACCAGTGACCAGACGCAGTGCTACCCGGAGGTGCGGACGTCGACCGGCCAGTGCCCCGAATCCGTCGGGCTGGTGCAGGTCAGGTACCCGTACCACTCGTCGGCGTTTGTGAACGGAAACGCCGTGCACTCGTCGGCCTACAACCTGGACTACGCCTACGCGGTCTGGCGCAGCTGCTTCGAGGGCAAGGACACGTGGCTCAACTCAAGCGAGCACGTGGGGACGTACGCTGCGGGTGACGCGTGGGGCTGCCTCGGTGTCTGGTTCTCCGGCCGCTGGCACACGTCTGCCGCCGACGGCTACATCAGTCGCGTTCGCAGCTACCTGGATCAGCGCATCTGGGAGACCAGCGGCTTCCTCGGCCGGTAGGGCTCCCTCCGTCCGAACCGACGTGGTGGCCGTGGCCGAGCCCACGGCCACCACATTATCGGTGGCTCGCTCTACGCTTTCGCCGCAGCGCAAGCCACCTGCGAGCCGGCGAGCCGGACTCCGCCACCCCGGATGCCGGCCCAGCGCATGGCGACCCGGATTCGGTGGTGGGAACGACCCGGATCCGCCAGCTCCGGCGTCGGATCGCCGGTGGCCGCTGGTTCGTCGTGCCGTCGCGCGGCGGTCGATTCGCGGGTTTCACCGCGCACAGCGCGCTGTCGCGTGCGGGCTCACGTTCCTAGCATCCGTGGAGGGTCCGGGGGAGGGAGCATGAGGCGGTGCCCGGCCGCTTCCTGAACTTCCGGAGTCGTACGGGACCGGCCGGTTCGATCTCCGCTCACGTAGACACCGCACAGCGCTTCGCTCCGCGCCATGCCCGGAGCGGCCTGGTGGCGCCGGATCGCTGCGCATCGCGCCGGTGCGGCGCGGCATACCCGCCGGGATGCCCCCGACGGCCACGGTGGCACGGCACGAGCAGTTGGAACGAGAGCGAGAGCAGATGCCCACGGACCTCGACCGCATCATCCGCGACGTAGCGGCAACGCATCCGTCACTCGGACGCCTCAACGACATCCTCTCGATCCGCGGCGACGACCCGGAGGCGGACGCGCAGCTCGAGCGCTATCTCCTCGCGGCGGACCGCGGTCTCATCGTGCGGGTCTACCGAGCCTTCGGGATGCCCCTCCCACCACCGCCGGTGTCGCTCGGCCGTGCCGTCCAGGAGATTGGATGGCGCCCCGTGCACTCGGCAGCCATCGCCACCGCGGTTGCCTCGGAACTGGGACACGATGGCGGCGGCGTGCTCCGGTCGACGCCCTTCTGGCGAAACGCGGCAGCGGTCGGCGTGCTCGGAGTGCTCACCGCCACGACCGATGGCATGAACCACGACCAGACGTTCGCCGCGGGCCTGCTGCACCGCCTCGGGCTGCTGCTCCTCGACCAGCACGCGCCCTCGACGCTCGAGCGGAGCATCGAGCGGAGCGAGCGCGAGGACATCGGCATCGACGACGCCGTCCGCGAGGTGGCGGGCTTCTCACTGCCCGAGCTCGCGGGGGCGGCCGCGCTCCGCTGGAATCTGCCGCCGTGGCTCTCGGAGGTCTGCGCCTACCCGGCCGGCATGGACGACGTCGTGGGCAGCCCGCGGAAGCTCGGCAGCCAGGTCGCACGGGCGCGCATGGCCGCCGTCGTGCGCGGCTTCGGGGAGGAGGTCGGGCGCACCTCGGCGCCCGAGTCCGGCCTCACCTGGCTCGTGGAGCGTCCGCTGCTCGCGCTCGACCGGCTGGGCGGCGAATCATGGCTCGCGCGCCGCGTCGACGCCGTGCTCTCCGTCGCGCTCTACGACCGCGACCACCGCTGAGGCCTACTTCTTCGGGGGCCGACCGCGACGCGGCGACGCGGCGCCCTTGCCCGACTTCTTCCAGACCAGGCTGCGCTGGTTCGCGTCGGTCCAGCTCGAATCGAACCTTGACACCGAGCTCAGCCGCGGCGTCCGCGAGGCGGCGCTTCACGGTCGAGGGGATCTCGCCGCGGTCGAGATCGATCTGGCCGGCGTCGCTCACCTGCAGGGCGTCGAGGTACGGCTTCCGAGCCTCTTCCGCAGAACGCTCACGGCCAATGCGAACTTCCTCGGGCTTGAGCTGCGCGAACTTCGGCAACGCGGTTCCTCTTCTCTTCAGTCGGAGCCCTGTCCGCGACTGTAGTGGGTAGCGGAAGTGCAATCCATTCGGCCGACCACCGCGGCCCGTCCGGACGCCATGCTGCGCGCGCGGGGGCCCCGGCCCACCAACTCGCGCGCTCGCCGCAATCGACCGCGGCCCCGAGTCGCGCCCCTGCGACGACGTCGCAGGCCGCCGGGACACCGGCGATCAGGGGGAGATCAGCGTCAGGTCCTTGCACCACTGGTGACTGTCGTCGGGCAGTCCGCGCGTCATCGTCACCGCCAGAGCGCACGCCTCGACGACCTCGTGCGCCGATGCCGATGGCACGAACGCGAGCGCGCCACTGGTGTTGAGCGACACCGCGATCTGCTGTGGCTGGGGGGCGCACGTGCCCTGCCACGTTCCCTCGGCGACCGCCCCAACGTGCCGCTGGGTGCCCGTGACGCGCACCGCGACGTGCTGCCCGGCATCGCAGCCGTAGATCACCGTCACGTCGAGCTGGCGCCCGCGCAGCGTCGCGGTCGGCTGCATCGTGTTCAGATAGGTCCCGCCGCGCGCCGGAGCGCCGAGGCACAGGAGGATCGCGCCCGCGAGCAGCGCAGCGGCGAACGATCGCTTCGCGATGTGTCGTGTCGTGAATGCCATCTGAGTCACTCTCCTCTCTGCGGCTATCCGCGGACGTGGGGCGCACGCGGCGGCCATGCTGCGTGACCGTACGAGCCGCGCGCCATCCATCGCATCGGACGTCTGACCGATCCGATGCGGACTGGCAGAGTGTGGTCGCCGGCCTCGGCGTGGAGCGGCGCAGGCTATGCCGCGAGCGAAGCGGCCCGTGCAAACCGGCACGGGCGCGCTGCGGACCCGCAGCACTGGGTTGAGCCCGAGCTTCGGTCGGTACGGGGCGCGCAGGCGGTACGAGGCGACCACGTCCTCCAGCGCGAAGGCGGTAGCGTTCCACGGATTCAAGTGCGCCGGCGGTCGGTCGCTCCGTCAGGAGGCCTGCGGGTTGGCGGCCTGCGGTCGCTGAGGGCGTTCTGCGGAGGACGCACCAATCGGGAAGCGTCGAGCGTACCCGGTGTCCAGGGAGACGATTTCCAGCGTGACGAGCCCCGTGGGGCCCACCGTGTAGCGCTCTTCGACCGGCGTTCCCTCGCCGGCGAGTCGCTCGACTGGCACACGCGACAGATCACCTCGCTCGCGGAGCGCGGGATCGAACGGGAAGAGGACGTCGCCTACCGGAAAGAGGTCGCCCTCGGGCGCGCCGGACGCATCCACGCCACTGCACTCCACGAAACGGAAGTGGCCGATGTTATGCCGCGGCTGGTAGCGCCGCACGACCTGCGCCGGCATCCCTTCGTGCTCTGCCCGTCGAGTGTCCGAGGGCAAGATCGGGTCGAACGTCACTTCGGTGCCGTCCGTTGCCTCGCGGAAGACGCCGAACCAGCGGGCGAGTGGCTCGCGGACCGTGTAACCCGATGTCGCGTCGTACGCGATGGCGAGGCCGATGGCGGTCGCCGCCGACGGGTAGGGCGAGCTGTGCACACGGCGCCCGAAGCGTGCGCGAATCGAGCGGCCGATCGCGGGAAGCTGGCTGGCGCCTCCCACGACGTAGACGCCGGCAAGGTCGCTCCCGTCCGTGCCTGCGGCGGCGAGCGCCGACTCCAGCGTGGCAAGGGTGCGATCGACGAGGGGCGCGATTGCCGCGTAGTAACGCTGCACCGAGATTGCGACCGCCCCCTCTTCCGTCTCAACGACGAGGCGACGTGAATTCGGGTGGAGCCGCTCCTTCTGTTCCCGACAGGATTCGAGCAGCGCGTCGAATTCGGCGACGCCGAGGGATTCCTGCGCTCGTCCCTGGTCCGCGAGCACGAGCGCAGCGAGCGCGCGGTCGAAGTCGTCGCCGCCGAGCGAGGGTTCGCCAGCCGTGGCGACGATTCCGTGTGCCCGGTCGCGCATGTCCACGACGGAGGCGTCGAACGTCCCGCCGCCCAGGTCGTAGACCACGATGCGCTGCCGCCCGGCAGTCAGCGTCCGGGCGTAGCGGTGGGCGTACTCGACGCCTGCCGCCGACGGCTCGTCGAGCATCGCCACCACGTCGAAGCCCGCGCTCCGGAAGGCCTCGAGCGTCATGAGGCGCTGTGGGCTGCGCGCGGTCGCGGGTGTAGCGACCGCGACCGCGATGCGTTCACGCGGTCGCAGCGGCACCGGCACGTTCGAGCGCTTGCGGAGGTCGTTCGCCAGCGTCGCGAGGAACCCGCTGAGCAGGTCCATCAGCATCACTTCGCTCGTCCCAACCCTGACCGGCTGCGCAAGGTTCGCGCCGGGCAGAGCGAGCAGACGCTTGAAGGAGCGGAGGATCACCCAGCCCGGCTCGCCCATGCGGGCTGCAGCATCCAGGCCGTAAACCAGTCGTCCCTCCCGCTCGGCGACCAGGGACGGGTACGCCTCGGTCGCGTCCCCGTCGTCGCCGACGAAACTCACGACCGGGAAGTTGCCGCGGTCACAGGCTGCGACCACCGTGCTCGTGGTCCCAAAGTCGATGCCGAGCCTCATTACCGCTGCCGTCCGCTCCCCGTCCGCCTGGATCGAACACGACCAGACGATTCTAGTCTGGGACCGATGGGTCGACTGCGGTGACCTTCTCGTAGCGGCGCATCGCCCGGCGGCGGGCCGCACGCCGTGCGCACGATGCCGTCATCGTGCGCATCTTCCGCTGCGCGTAGGATGCGCCTCCGAGGGGTTCAGCCGGGCATGTCGATCAGCAGCGTTCCCGAGGCCGTCCACAAGCACGCCATCGCCGGCGGCCACCAGGACTGGCTGGAGCAACTCCCGGAGCTCGTCGCCGAACTCGAACGCGAGTGGTCGATCATGGTCGGGCGCTCCTACGACGGCGGGAACGAAGCGTTCGTCGCGGACGCGAGCCTGGCGGACGGCTCCGGCGCTGTCTTGAAGGTGTGCATCCCCCGTGACGACGACGGCGCACGCAACGAAATCACCGTGCTGCGCCTCGCGGACGGTGACGGCTGTGCTCGTCTCCTTCGCTCCGACCTCTCCCGCGGCGCCATGCTCATCGAGCGCCTCGGCGCCCGTCTCGGTGAGAAGCGGCCTGCCTGCTTCGCAGCGCCGTGAGATTCTTTGCGCGGCGGCAGAGCGGCTCTGGCGCCTCGTCCCCGACTCGCCCCTGCCCACCGGCGCCGCAAAAGGCCGCTGGCTCATCGGCTTCATCACGCGGACCTGGGAGCAGCTCGACCGGCCCTGCTCGAAGGAGGCAGTCGCCTACGCCGTCGAGTCTGCCGGACGCCGTATCGCCGCGCACGACGACGCCTCCAGCGTCCTCGTCCACGGCGACATCCACGAATGGAACGCGCTGAAGGCGGATCACGGCTACAAGCTCACCGACCCCGACGGCCTCCTGGCCGAATCGGAGTATGACCTCGGCGTCATCATGCGCCAGGACCCCATCGACCCCGCTGATCCCCGCGCCTCCGCTCGCGGGCTCGCCCACGGCACCGGGCTCGACGAGACCGCTACCTGGGAATGGGCCGCCGTCGAACGGCTGTCCTCGGGGCTGTGGTGCACCCGCCTGGAGCTCCAACCTCTCGGCCGTGGTCTCCTCAGAACGGCCGACGCCGTGGCTCAACTCGATATGTGAAGGGTCCGGCTGGCGGCCACGATCGCCTCCGGCCGTATGAAGCCGCAGGCGGATGCATGTCCAACAGCTAGGAACGGACCATCACCAGCATCATCTTGAAGCGCGTCACCGCCAGCACGGCATGAGAGACATTCGCCGGCATCAGCACAATGTCACCTGGTCCGGCAACCACCGCCTCGCCTCCAACCGTGAGACGACACTCGCCGTCGAGAACGACCACGTAGGCGTCCTGCGGCGTCGAGTGTTCGGATAACTCCTGGCCCTCGTCGAAAGCGAAGAGCGTGATGTTCGTGCCGTCGCCGCGGCCGATTACGCGGCTGACGATGGCGCCCGCGCCGTAGTCCACGAGTGCCGTGAGGCGGTGCGCTTCCGCCGGTTCGAGCGCGCCCTGTGCCATGCCACCCTCCATTCGGTCGGTCGTATACCCCGAACTGCATGCCACTGGGCGAGCTGGCCGTCGAGATGTCGACCGCCGATTCTATGCGCACGAGAAGCGAGGGGCCGCGATCGAGATGGTCAGCGAACTAGCCGCAACGCCTTCACGCCGACCGTGAGCACACATCCGCCGGTGCACTATTAGGTCATCGTGACGCGGCAACGCGGACGCACCGCGACGCCCGAGGCTAGTGACAGGGTTACCCAGTTCCGGCACCTCGCCCGGTCGGGAACGACTTGCCCGTCCCCGCACCGTTGGCCAATGCCGCTGCGAAGATTGCGTCACCGCATCGCCTCACGACAGCTGTCGTGCTCGCCGGGATCCCCGCCGGTGACGCTGCGTCCTCGTTTCGAACCTGCAGCGGCTCAGCCTCCTCCACCTCGCACCCGCCTCGCCCCCGCTCGTGCTGCGCCGTCCTCTGTGAGCAGGCTCAACATGAGAGCCGTGTCCAGTCCCCGGGCAGGGCGGCGCGGGAAAAGATGCAGGATGTGCCGCGACTGCGCGACATGATGTCCAGGCTCGACCTCGCGACGCCCATTCCTTTCGGCGCCAGACTGCGACTCGATGTCACGAATCTCTCACCGACTGAGGCGGCGCGGGAGGTAGCCACCCTCGCTGGCATGAAATAGCTGCGCCCGAGCGCGCCTCACTATCTCGCAATAGTGCTCGTCCTCGGGTGCCGGTCACGGCCCGGGCGAGCAGAGACGTTATCTACGACAACGGCTTCGATCGGCGGACCGGGTCCCCGATCGGATCTTCTACCGGTGACTCCCGCGGGGCGGGATACCACTCCGAGCTCGCGCGTCGGCGTCTCACTACTTACGGGCCCGGTAGCAACGCCCCGCCGTGAGTCCATTGCGTCCAGAACATGAAGAGCCACCCCAACCGGCGTGCCGCGTCTCGGGACCGAGCGGCGCAGAGCGGCGGCGAGATTGGGCGCATCGTCATGCCTCTCCACGTCAGCCGGACCATGTGGCATCGGTGTCTTCCCTTCGTGCACGCCTGCGGTTCATGTGCACCGCGAATCAGTTCGACGTGCAGACGAAGGTGAAGTAGGTCAACTCGCTGTTATTGCTAAAGTCTGTCTCCAACCAAGAGGATGGATCTGAGGCCGCCCGTGTGATGTCGACGCTGGCGCCGATCAACCACTCTCCGGGGTAGTAACAGAGGAAGGAGACATCCCGGTGGAATGTCTCGAACTTCCCGGTTGACGGTCCCCTGAAATCGGCTTCTGTGATGGTCATCTGGCAGTCCGCGTCAGCTCCGTCGACGAGGCTGTCGCCGTCATTGTCAATGCCGTCAAGACAAGCCTGACCACCGATAGACGGCGGGTACGTCGGGGGGCCGCCCACATCTCCTTCCGCGCAGGGAACCGGAAATGTGTGGCTGATATCAGAAACGGGGGTGAAGTATTCAAAACAAAGATCGCCGGGCGCGGCCACGATGCGGCTTCGGGTTGCCTCGCCTCGGACACGGATTCGCACCGGAACGTCCCCCGCTGCGACGATCTCCGAGCCGAATCCGATGTACTCACCGCTTAGGGACACAGTCACTACCTGGCCTTGCACGGCGCTCACCTCACGCGGCGATACCACGAGGTTGCGCACGCCATAGTCAGGTGCGTCGCAGATTCCAGGAGGCGCCTCGATGATGTTGAGCTTCGGCGAGAGGAGATCGGCAGAGAAGATAGCGTTCACGGGCGTTCGATCCGGAAGGACAAAGGCCGGGCCACAGCTGAGACCCCAATCCCGCCCCGCCCCGCTGTCGTAGACGGCAACCACTGACGGTCCGCTCGGATCGATTTCGACGAGCTTTCCGCTCGTTCCCGTGGCCGAGAGAAGATGACCGTTCCTGCCCAGAAGCAGTCCCGAGCTGCGGCAGCCGCGGCCACCACAAATTCCGCGGGTGAGCGCCGAAAAGTCAATGGGATCATTCGCCGCGGGCGTGCCGTCCTTATTGAAATGTCGAATGACCGCTCCCCGGGCAGGGCTGAGATAGAGCGTGTTCGTCGCTGGATCGACAGTCAGTCCGTCAAAGAAGTTCGATTGCGTCGATGGGTAATTGCAATCGTCTCCAGACTTGAACGTGAATGCCAGGCTGGCGAGGATCAGCCACTGACCGCCGATGTTGACTGTGTGCTGACCGTCCACCCCCCGCCAGACCGCGCAAGTACCATGCCCTGTGTTACCGCTCTTAGGGCCGGTGAGAATCCGATCCACGGTCCAGAGCGTTTGTTCATTCGAGTCCCAGGCCAACGCCTCGAGTGGAACGTCGTGACCTTGGCCATCCGTGACCGCGATCCACTCGGATCGAGGTGTCGCTGAGTCTCCCGACAGAACAGTAAACAAGATATTCGAAGAAGTTCTGGTTTCTGGATCCTGACAGGAGTACCAGAGATGACTAACGGGCATGTCCATATTGTGTGGCTGATAGGCGACACCCACGCCGGCCGGACCGGGGCAGCGATCAGGTACATCCCGGGTGAGGCTGCTGAGCACGTTCCCCGGCGCCGCCTCCGCCCAACCTGTTGAGTCCGACAATGTTGCGGCGGCCAACAGCGTGACCCCCAAGAAGATTGCCGTCAGCAAGCGCATATTGCCCCCGCGCCCGGTGTGCAGCAGACTGTGAATACCGGCGGCCCGGCTCTCTTTCTCAGTACCGCGGGGGCCGCCGCTGTGGGACGCTCACCGACGGCCGGTTACGTCCCAGTTAACGGACCGAGCCACCCGACCGGTCCGCGGCAATCAGAACGTCGTGGCGCCCCGAGTCGGCTGACAACTCAACGCGACGGCGGTGACGCGCCCGGGTTGAGGGCACACTGCCACACGATGCCGTCATCGTGATCGTAGCTCTGCTACAACCATCCCATCCTTGAAACTGACCATCGCGCGGCGCGGACGTCGTCGTCGAGTAGGCAGTCTGGTCTTCGCACCCTCATTGGATCTGCGCCCGCGTGCATACGAGCAATTGGAGCATCTCGACTCGAACGATCGAGAGCCTCCCACCAAGCTGGGGCGATCGCGATGTTTTCGAAGAACTCGAATGCGAAGCGAGTGATCGCATGAGGAATGTCCTCTGGCGCGATCCTGGCGAGCGAGCGCGCCAGGCGTTCAGGCGAGTTCTCGCCCTCCAGCCAGCTGAAGACGAACGCTCCACCGTCGCCGTACGCGATGGCGGAGAAGAAGATGGACTCCAGCGTTCCTTGCGCCCGAAGATCTTGGAGTCCGCGTCCCTCGAAATCGCATTCCGGAAGGAGGCCTGCTCCGGAGACGAAGTCGGGCGTGTCTGTCGTCCAGACGACGAGAGCGCGGATGGGCTCATACTGCGTATGACGGACGAGCCGGTCGTAGGCGGTCTTCGCTTGTTCCAAGTCGGCGAGTCCCTGGTCGAGCCCGCGTCCATACAGCTGGAGGGCCTCCTGAATCCTGTGCTGGTCATGAATGGCCCGCCCGCGATCGGCTGTTCGGGTGTGCTCAAGTAGCGCTCGCGCTCGGCGCTTGGCGTGCAGCTCGCGAGAGAGGGCTCGGAACGCCAGCAGGCCAACCTGCTCCTTGGTCCCATCGAAGTCGGCGAGTTCGATGGGAGTGAAGAGTCTTCGGTCGTGGTCCGCGCAGAACCCCGTGAAGGTCGTCGCCTTCCGGATGCCCTCGAGTTCGGCGACAGGATAACCGGCCTGGTTGTTTGGCTGCCCGGGCCGGGGCTTCCAGACATAGACCTTTCCTGCAGTCGCGATGCGGCTCAGGCTGCTCGCTCGTGTTATCGAGTGGGCGCGGATCGCCGGTTCCGGACGAGGCACGTCCACGCCCGGGGCCAGACAACCCGTCGGGTTCGTCCTTCGGGCCGCTTCGATCCTGTCCTGAACGGTCGGAGCGCGGTCATCCGCACGCCGATAGTGGCACCTCTTGAACTTGGCGCCACTTCCGCACCAACAGGGATCATTTCGCCCAACCTTCGGCATGACGACAAACTACCGACAAACGGCGGACAGTGGAGATCCAGGTGGCCTGGTCGCTGCCTCAGCGACGATCGCCTCATAGTGCATCGCCACCGTCGCATCGAGGTCTGGCAACAGAACCTCGTCGGCGCGGCTTTGATTTCGTTGCATCGCGCTCGAACCGCACGTCACCTGATGCGCGAGACTCTCACCGCGCGCGGCGAGGTCGAAAGCAGCACCTTCATCAGGTAGCCGCCCCCGTACGGGCTCCGGTAGACGAGCACACGCGGCCCCAGGGCGAGCGCGAGCGAGATCTGGTAGTCAGTCTGCTGCCAGGCCTGCCCATTGCAAAGCGGGAAAACAGCTCCGTGCTCGAACTCCTTGAACTCCCCACTCATGCATGTCTCGAAGCCGGAGACCGGCACGACCGAGATCGTGTCGGAAATGCCTTCGACGGACATGATCCACGTCGTACCGCTGCTCACGAGCGTGACGGCGGGCCGATACGCGTAGTGGTACGTGTACTTGCCGTCCGTCTGCACAACAACGTCACCCTTGCACAGGAGAAAGGCCGTATCTCCCTCCCAGCCGTCGAACTCACCGTCGATGCAGGTCTGGACGACCAACGCGGACGCTGTCGGAGCGGGTGACGCAAGGGGCTGCGACGAAAGGGTGAGGAGGGAGATCCAGAAGTTACCCCGTGTGGATGCGAACCAATACCAGCCGTCACAGACGCCGACGCCCTTCCCCGTCTCTACCAGCTGCGTCCGTCCGGGTATCCGAACCCGAGTGAGGCGTCAGCAAACGAGCACGTCGCATAAGCCGGCACCAGGGCCGCGCCCGACGAGGTGGAAACATAGCCGGTCGAAGTGGCGTTGCTGACATAGAGCGTAGTGGGCGCGATGGGGACGTAGAGCGGCGAGGGCGTTGAGGCCGGGGTGGCCTGGGTCGGCGTTGCAGTTGGAGGGACTGAGGTCGGAACCGGAGTCGATGGAACCGTCGCTATCGGGGTCTGCGTTGGAGTCGGTGTTACCGGTGCGACCGCTACGCATTGCACGTCGGGTGTACGAGGCAGACCCCGCGAACGGGGGCCTGCCGTGAGCGCGGGGCGTGAAGGCCGCTCGGCGCGAGGTGCCTTCCGTCGGTTGATCCCGCCGACCGTCGCAACAACGGCGTCCATGCGATCTCGTGCCGCCGGGTGCCGTTCGGTCCATCGACTGCCACCAAGGCGGGTGGCAAATGGGTGGCAACTCAGCGCGGATCGGCCCGATCCGAGGCTGCTCGGCGCTCAGCCAGTCGTTGAGTGGGCTGCGCAGAATCGCGAGATCGCGCGCGCACGCGCGCGCTCCGTGGCGAACGCGCGACCTTGCGATCTGGCGGGAGTGCGTGGGAGTCGAACCCACCCAGGACTACGACGTAGCCCCGCAACGGTTTTGAAGACCGCGGCCATCACCGGACAACATCCACTCCCTCGCGATCGTCGGACAGCGCGGGTGGCACAGCCTGAGCAACGGCCAGTATCTCGCGCCCGCCGGCCGATCGCTCATGCAATCTGACGGTCTCGCCTCGGCTCCATCGCTCGATCGCCGACTGACAGCAGCCCGCCCGTACCTCCCGCACCCCTCCAGCGCTGTACGAGCGGCGAGGATAGACGACGTGTCCCTACAGCGAAGGTCCCGTGGCACGGCGCAGATCGGACAAACGTCCGATGCCCCGCCGCGTGACGATTCTCTAGGGTCGGCGGACCGCCGTAGAGAAATGGCGGCGACGTCGGAGGGGGAGCACCGTGAATAGAGCGAAGCGCATTGCAGCGAGCCTGGCTGTGGCAACCGCGGCGTTCGTGTCGATGCCCGTCGCCGGCCTCGTCGGCCCGACGGTGCAGGCCGCGCAGCGCCACCCGGGCCGATGGGGCATCGCCAGCGCCGCGGCCCTCGATGCGCGGTCGGTCGCCGTGGGCGGGCCGGCGGGCTGGTGCCCGGACGGGGCCACCGTCGCGATGCACGTCAAGCTCACCGATCACGACTCGCGCGCCATCGCGATGGGTCGCGAGGTGTTGCCGTGCTCGACGCTCGCGGGCGAGGCCTGGGAGGTCGTGACCGAGACCGTGGGCCACGGAACGGTCGCGCCCGGGGACGACGCGACTGCCTGCGCGACGGCGCTCGTCCGGAAGTCGGGCGACCCGACGACCGTGATCCGCTGGTGCACGGACGTGACGATCTCAGCGGGCTGATGCGCCGGGAGGCGGCCGACCTGGTCGAGTCGACGGTCGCAGGAGACACGGGCGGGGGGTGCGACGGCGGCCATGCGGATCGTGCCCGACTACGCGGAGCCGGCAGCACTCATGGTCCCGTTCGCGGAGACGGAGCTGCTGCCGCTGTTCCGGCGTGTCGCTGTGGAGGCATCCGGGGACATCGGGGTGATTCTCGTCACGCCCGATCCGGACCGGGCGAAGGCCTTCGTCCGGGAGCAGGCCCACCCGGACCGGTTCTCGATCGTCGGCGCGGCATACGACACGCCGTGGATTCGCGACCGCTCGCCGATCGCGCTGCGCGACGCGACGGGCGAGGTCCGCTGGGTGCTGCCCCGTCTGCCGGACTTCGGGCGCGCAGCCGACGATCGCCTGTTCGCGGCTGTCAGCGCACGGGAGGCGAAACGGGGCGCGCTCGTGCTCGCGCACGGCAACGTCGTCGCCGGCCCTGCCGGCGTCGCGCTGTCGTCGGCGACGGCCCTCGTCGACAACGGGCTCGACGGGACGGCGCTCGACGGCCACGCGGCCGGCCTCGGCATCCGGCGCTGGCTCGTGTTTCCACCGTTCGCGCGCGAGCCGAGCGGGCACGCGGACGTGTACGTGCGCTTCCTCTGCGCGAACCTCGCCGCGGTCGCCTGGCCGGAGGACGCCGCCGACCAGCACGTGAGCCTCGCGATCGAGGCGCTCGTGCGGACCACGCTCCCCGCGGTCGAGATCATCCGGCTCCCGCTGCGCGCGGACGAAGACGGCTACGCGAGCCCCCTGAACTGGGTCCAGATCGGGAACCGGGTGCTCGTGCCGACCTACGACATCACACCACCCGACGATCGGCGGACGGTCGAAGCCGCCCTGCGGGGGCACGGATTTCGGCCGTCGTTCATCGCCTCGCCAACCCGCCACCTCGGCGGATCGCTCCACTGCCTGACGGCGTCGATCTTCGTGTAGCCGGCGAACGACCGGGGCAAGCGTGGCGAGGGCGCCCCTCAACGGCCGCCGTGACGGCGGCGAGCGGCGGCGAGCCCTGGAGTGGCCGTCTCGCCGCAGTCGGCGGCCACGATCGCGGAACGGCGCATGGTCGCCAGCCAGCCGGCCACACCCGCCGCGCTGCCGCGCACGACAACCCTGCGCGAAGACGCAGCCCCGTGCCCTGCCGTCCCGCCGGGAGCCGTCGAGGATCACCGCAGTGAGGGCCTCGCCGCACGGCGTCGCCCGGCCGTTCCCCACGGGCGACAGGAGATCCACCTTGAACGTCGGAGCCATCTCGAGCGCAGCACGCACCTACGGTGCCCAGGCCGCTCCCCAGCCGCAGGCCGCCGGTCCGGCCGCGCGTCCGCCGGCCCAGGACCGAATCACGCTCAGCGCGCAGGCGCGCGGCGACGTCGACCACGACGGCGACTCGCGCTAGACACACCGGCCGGTCGCGCGGGCCATCGCCCGCCGGCCGGCCGCCCGCCATTCGCCCCGCCCGCGCTCGTCGATCCGCTCCGCGTCGCTCCGCCGAACCGCCGCTCACCCGCCGGGCGGCAAGCGGCTACGATGCGCGCCGCCAACCGTCGATCACGATCATCCTCGCACCGGGGGCGAGTCACAGATGTTCGAGGCGCTGGGCCGGCGTCTCTCCCGCACCCCGCGCCGCGCCGTCGTCGTCGCACTACTCGCGGCCGTCGGCGCTCTGGCCTCCGCTGCCACGCCCGTCACCGGCACGCGCTCCGGCTGCCGCCCGGCCGCCGCTCGCACCTGCGCGCCCTCGGCCGCGGCCGCGCGTCCCAATCCGCGTGCCGCGTCCCGCGCGCTCACGATCGCCGACGGCCCGCCACCGCTTCGCTGCAACGGCTTCGCCGAGCTCTGTGACCGCCGCGTCGACCAGGTCGTCTTCGCCGGCACGCACAACGCGATGGCCGCCGCCGCGCTCGGCTTCACCTGGCCCAACCAGGACTACGCGGTGCCGCGTCAGCTCCAGGACGGCGTGCGCGCGCTGCTCCTCGACACGCACTACTGGGAGCGCCCCGACGACTACGTACGGTTCGCCGCATCGCTCGCGCCGGCCGACCGCTCCGCCATCGCGGACCGCCAGGCGCTCGCCGCCCCGCCCGCCGGCGTGTATCTCTGCCACGTCGTCTGCACGCTCGGCGCGACGCCGTTCGTCGACACCCTCCGCGACATCCGCGCCTTCCTCGCCACCCATCACGACGAGGTCCTCATCCTCGACCTCCAGGACGCCGTCAGCCCCGCCGACACCGAGTCTGCCTTCCGCGCCAGCGGGCTCATCGACGACGTCTACGCCCACCGGCCCAACACTCCCTGGCCGACGCTGCGCGAGCTGATCGCGCGGCACCGCCGCGTCATCGTCGGCGCCGAGCACGCCGGGCCGCCGCCGGACTGGTACACCCACCTCTACAGCGAGGCGTGGGACACGCCGTACGACTTCCACGGCACCGCCGATTTCACCTGCGCGGTCAATCGTGGTGCGCCGTCGAGCGCGCTGCTGCTCCTCAACCACTGGATCGCGAAGCGGCGGCCCGACCGCGCCGACGCGGCGCAGGTCAACCAGCTCGACGTCCTGCTCGCACGCGCCCACCAGTGCGAGGACGAGCACGCCACGCGACCGAACATCATCGCCGTGAACTTCTACGATGTCGGCGACCTGTTTCGCGCCGTCGACGTCCTCAACGGCGTCGCGCCCGAGCCGCCGCGCCCGGCCGTCTCCGCGCTACACGGGTAACGCGCCCAGGATCGTGCGGCCGACCCACAGCGGCGGCAGGCATGCCGCCGACAGACCTGCGGCGGCAGCCGGGTCCCCCGCGCACTTGCGCTCCCTCGCCCGCCCCACAGAGACTCTCTGCGGATTGGAGGCGCGGCGTGACCATCGATCAGCCATCCGATGCCGACCGGGCCCAGGCTTCCGAAAAGAACATCCAGCGGATGTGGAAGTTCGTCGAGAACTTCGCCGAGAAGAGCGGCTCCTACCTGCACCCGCAGCGCGAGATCACCGAGTTCCTGGTGATCGGGCTCGCGAAGAACATCGACGAGGTCGGCAAGCCGCTCTGCCCGTGCATGTTCTTCGAGGACAAGCAGGAGGAGATCCGCAAGAAGCAGTGGATCTGCCCCTGCGAAGAGATGCAGAAGTGGAAGTTCTGCCACTGACTGCTCTTCTGCGACGAGGAAGGTCTTCCCGTCACCGAGTACCTGCCAGAGGACCACGAGGGCCGCGAGGCGTACGGCCTCCGCAAGGACCCGCACCCGGACAAAGGCCGCGCCCTGGGCCGGCTCGAGGAGAAGCAGGGCCGCACCATCAACAAGGGCGCGCGCGCCGACGAATAGGCGCGCGGCGGGCTCCAGGCCCGCCGTGTCGCGTGCGCGGACCACGCACGGCAGGCTCAGACGCCTGCCGCGCGCCAAGAAGAAGGGCGGCCGCATGGCCGCCCTTCTTCTTTCTCAGTCCGCGCGCCTCGCCTCGCGCCACCCACGCGCTCCAGCGAGCGCGCGGCGCGAGCGGCAAGCACGGGATTACGCCTTCGTCAGCACCTCGTCCAGGCGCTTCGACAGGTCGCTCTTCGGGCGGAAGCCCACGACCTGGCCGACCGGCTCGCCGCCCTTGAAGATCAGGAGCGTCGGGATCGACCGGATGCCGTACTTGCCCGCGACCTGCGGGTTCTCGTCCGTGTTCAGCTTCACGAACTTCACGCGGCCGTCGTAGTCGCTCGAGAGCTCCTCGACCACCGGGGCGACCATGCGGCAGGGGCCGCACCACGGCGCCCAGAAGTCGACGAGCACGGGCTGGTCGTTCTTCAGGACGTCGGTCTCGAAGGTGCTGTCGCTGGTGTCGGTCGGGTGTGCCATGGGCTGCGTCCTCTCTGGTGGAACTCGCCGCCTCGCGCGCGGCACGCGCCGGCGGCGGCGGTCTGCCGGCTCCGGGAAAACGCCCGCGGCTCGGCCTGGTGTGTCAGTGGGCAGACTTCGTTGCCACCCGCTTCGCAGGTTGACACCGCGGCTCCACTGGTTGCATCATAGATACCCCGGTGGGGTATGTCAACCCTCGCAGCCCCGCCGCAGAACACCAGCCCGGGAGCCCACCCATGAGCTACGTCGATCAGCCCGTCACCAACGAGCAGCTCCGCGCCCGCCTGCGCCGCATCGAGGGCCAGGTCCGCGGCATCGCCAAGATGCTGGACTCCGGTCGCACCTGCGAGGACATCGTCACGCAGCTCATGGCCGTGCGCTCGAGCCTCGACACGGTCGGCGCCCTCGTGCTCGACAGCCACCTCGGGTCGTGCCTCGGCAACGCCACCCCGCAGCGCGAGGTCGACGCCCTGCGCGACGCCATGCGGCTGTGGTGGCGCTTCGCGCCCTCCGCCGGCGGCATGGGCGCGGCCCCCGACGAGGTCGGCGCCTACTCCCCGCTGCCCGACGCCGACCCGGATGCGCCCTCGCCGGCGTAGCCGCCGCCCCGCGCACCGAGCTCGCCGATCGCGGCCGTCATCGCCGCCATCATCCCGCCGTCGACCGCCCGCGCCGCCGTGCGGATCCCGTTCGCCACCGCCTCGGCGTCGCTGCGGCCGTGCCCGATGAACACCGCCCCGTTCACCCCCAGCAGCGGCACGCCCCCATACCGCCGGTAGTCGAACTGCGACCGCAGCGCCCCCAGCGCCGGCAGCAGCAGCGCGCCGCCGAGCCGCGACCGCACCGACGACCGCGCCGCCGCGCGCAGCTGCTCGAACATCATGCCGATCGTGCCCTCGAGCAGCTTCAGCACGACGTTGCCGGTGAACCCGTCGGTCACGACGATGTCGACCGTCCCGGCCGTCACGTCGCGCCCCTCGACGTTCCCCGCGAACCGCAGCCGCGCGTCCGCCGCCAGCAGCGCGTGCGCCTCCACGACGAGCGCGGAGCCCTTGCTCGCCTCCTCGCCGATCGACAGCAGCCCCACCCGTGGCGCGTCCATGCCGTGCAGCGTGCGCATGTACGAACTCCCGAGGTGCGCGAACTGCACGAGGTGCGACGGCCGCGCCTCGGCGTTGGCCCCGGCGTCGAGCAGCAGCGTCGGTCCGCCGGGCGTCGGCAGGATCGCGCACAGCGCCGGCCGCTCCACGCCGCGGATGCGGCCGAGCGTCATCAGCGCCGTCGCCATCGCCGCGCCGGTGTTGCCCATCGAGACGAACGCGCCGGCCCCGCCGCTCTTCACGAGCTCGACGCCGACCGACAGCGACGACCCGCGCCGCCGCCGCGCCTCGGCGACGGCGTGCGCCTCCATCGCGATCGCCTCCGGCGCGTGCACGACGCGCAGCGCGTCGGGCGCGCCGCCGTGCCGCGCGATCTCCGCGCGCAGCGTCGCCTCGTCGCCGACGATCGCCACGCCGATGCCGTCCGCGACGGCGAGCAGCGCGCCCGCCACCGTCGCCTGCGGCGCGAAGTCGCCGCCCATGCCGTCGAGCGCGACGACCGTCACGCGCCGTCCTCCGCGCCGTCTTCAGCGTGCTCCAGCGTCACGATCAGCCGCTCCGACGCGTCGTCGTACGGCTCGAGGTCGTAGCCGCCGAACGCGCCCGTCATCGCGAGCCCGGCGAGCCGCGCGGCGAGATCGATCTCGGCGGCGGTGTAGGTGCGCAACGCGAACCGCTCCGTCACGCGGCGCAGCGCGCCCTCCGGCGGCTGCACGTCGAAGTGCCACGTCACGTCGCGCATGCCCTCCGCCGGGCGCGCGTCGACGGTGACGAGCTTCGTCACCTGCGCACCGTCGTCGCGCCGGCGCGTCCAGTGCTCGACGAGCGCCTGCGTCCCCGGCGTGAAGTCGTCGGCGTTCGGCGCCTCGACGTCGATCACGGCGAGCCCTTCCGGCGCGAGGTGCCCCGCTACCACCCCCAGCGTCGCGACCAGGTCGTCGACGCTCTCCAGGTGCTGCAGCCCGCCGAGCGGCACGATCACGGCGTCGAAGCGCTCGCCGAGCGCGAGCGTTCGCATGTCACCGGCCACGAGCCGCACCGGCAGCCCGCCGACGCGCTCGCGCGCGGCGTTGAGCATCGCGGCGCTCACGTCGACGCCGGTGACCGCGAGCCCCGCGCGCCCGAGCGCGGCCGCGACGCGGCCGGTCCCGCACCCGAGCTCGAGCACGCTCCGCCAGCCGGCGTCGGACAGGCGCTCGTAGAGCGCGACGTCGGCATCGAAGCCGTCGAGATCGAGGTCATAGAACCCGGCCACCGCGGCGAACGGATCGGAGGGCGCGTCGGACGATCGGTTCACGCTCGCGATGCTAGCACCGCCCCCCGTTGCGCTCCCTGCGCGCGACTCCGCGCCACCCTTCATCGCCGCGCGCAGGGGCGCGCTTGACGCACTGCCCGCCGCTCGCGAGCATCCGCGCGTGCTCGACGAAGCCCGCCTGCGCACGCTGGTTCGCGCGATCCCCGACTTCCCGTCGCCGGGCATCCTCTTTCGCGACATCACCCCGCTGCTCCACGACCCCGACGCGCTGCGCGCCACGAACGACGCGCTCGCCGACGCCGGCCGCGCGCTCGGCGCGACGGTGGTCGCCGGCGTCGAGGCACGCGGCTTCATCTTCGGCGTGCCCGTCGCTGAGCGGCTCCGCGTGCCGTTCGTGCCCGTCCGCAAGCCGGGCAAGCTGCCGGGGCTGCGCGCGTCGGTCTTCTACGAGCTCGAGTACGGGCAGGGCTCGCTCGAGCTGCACCGGGATCCGTCGGTCGCGGACCAGCGCGTGCTCGTCGTCGACGACCTGCTCGCCACCGGCGGCACGGCGCAGGCCGCCGCCCGCCTCGTCGAGGAGCTCGGCGGCACCGTCGCCGGCTTCGCCTTCGTCATCGAGCTGGCCGACCTCGGCGGACGCGTGCGCCTCGCGCCGCACCCCGTCACCGCGCTGCTGCAGTACTAGGCGCGCCGCGGGCGTGACGCCCGCTGCTCACGGCAGCTCCCCACTCGCCCGAAGGAGCAGCGCATCCTCCGCTCGCCCGGAGAACGCCGGCTCGTGCCACCATGGCGGCATGACAACCCCGGACCGTCCTCCGTACGAGGTCATCGCCTGGGCGGACGGTCGCGTCCGCCTCCTCGACCAGACCCTCCTCCCCGCGGAGCAGCGCACGATCGACATCGCAACGCCGGAGGCGATGGCCGAGGCGATCGCGACGATGCGCATCCGCGGCGCGCCGGCGATCGGCATCGCCGGCGCGTACGGACTCGCGCTCGCCGCACGCGCCGCACCGCGCGGCGGCGTGCGCTCCGCCGTCGCGACCACCGCTGCGCGCCTGCTCGCGACCCGCCCGACCGCCGTCAACCTGCGCTGGGCGCTCGAACACGTCGCCACCGCCTGCGTCGACGCGTCCGACGACGAGGCCGCGCGCGACGCCGCCCTGGCCGAGGCACGGCGCGTCCACGCGCACGCCTTCGACGTCGACCGCCGCTCGGCCGACGCCGGCGCGGCGCTGATCGCGCCCGGCAGCCGCGTCCTCACGCACTGCAACACGGGACCGCTCGCGACCGGCGGCTACGGGAGCGCGCTCGGTGTCGTGATCGCCGCGCATCGCGCGGGTCGCGTCGCCTCGGTGCTCGTCGACGAGACCCGCCCGCGCCTCCAGGGCGCCCGCCTCACCGCGTGGGAGCTCGCGCAGCACGGCGTCGACTGCGCGGTGATCGCCGACGGCGCGGCCGCGGCGCTGATGGCCGCCGGCGAGGTCGATGCGGTCCTCGTCGGCGCCGACCGCATCGCCGCGAACGGCGATACCGCGAACAAGATCGGCACCTACGGCCTCGCCATCGCCGCACGTCATCACGCGATCCCGTTCTACGTCGTCGCTCCCCTCGGCACCGTGGACCTCCGCGCCCCCACCGGCGCCGCGATCCCGATCGAGGAACGTGCGGAGGACGAAGTGCTGGGCCTCGCCGGCACGCGCGTCGCGCCTTCGGGCGCGCGCGCCCGCAACCCCGCCTTCGACGTCACCCCCGCCGCCCTCATCACCGCGATCGTCACGGAAGCCGGCGTGCTGCGGGCGCCATACGACCGCGCGCTCGCCGACGTGCTCGGCCCGGATTAAAGAGCGGCGGCGGGGAAAAAGACGGGGGGAACCACGCGCGCCGCCGCACGCGAAGACGGCTGCCCACCCCACGCGGCGAGCAGGGGTCGTCAGGCCGCTGTTTCCGGCGACAACCCACCCGCAGGTGTTCCCTCCTCGCCCCGCCCCCCACCCGCCACCCGCTCCCCGTCTCGCGCGCCTCCCTCGCGCCCGCTCGCGACCCCCCTTCGTGCCGGGCGACCCCTCACCGCCCGCCGCCCGAAAACAGCGGGCTCACACGCCCTGCTCGCCGCGTCGCGTACCGGCCCCCGGTGATACGGTTTCCCCGCCCCCCGACACAGCAGGAGCAGAGCGGTGAATCAGGGCGAACCGACGGCCGAGACCGGCGTGATCGGCGGGTCGGGGTTCTACAACCTCGACGGCCTCACCGACGTCCGCACCCTCGAGGTCTCGACGCCGTTCGGCTCGCCTTCGTCGCCGATCACGCTCGGGACGCTGCACGGTCACCGCGTCGCGTTCGTCGCGCGCCACGACCGCGGCCACCGCCTGCTGCCCTCCGAGCTCCCCGCGCTCGCGAACGTCCACGCCCTCAAGCAGCTCGGCGTGCGCCAGGTGCTCTCGATCTCCGCCGTCGGCTCGCTGAGCGAGGACGTCGCGCCGCAGCACGCCGTCGTGCCCGACCAGGTGATTGACCGCACGCGCGGCCGCCGCTCGACGTTCTTCGGCGACGGCATCGTCGCGCACGTCGGCTTCGCCGATCCGTTCTGCCCGGAGGTGGCACGCGTGCTCGCGACGGAGAGCGAGCACGCCGGCATCACGACGCACGAGGGCGGGACGATGATCGTGATTGACGGACCGGCGTTCTCGACACGCGCGGAGTCGCGCCTCTATCGCTCGTGGGGCGCCGCCGTGATCGGCATGACGGCCCTGCCGGAGGCGAAGCTCGCGCGCGAGGCGGAGCTCTGCTACGCGTCGCTGAGCCTGGTCACCGATTACGATGTCTGGCACGAGACCGAGGCGGATGTGAGCGCGGATGCGGTCGTGGTGAACTTGCAGGCGAACGTCGCGCACGCCCAGCGCGTGGTGGCCTCTGCGCTCGGCGCGCTGGCCGACCGGCCGCGTGCGTGCGGCTGCGGCGACGCCCTGGCGACTGCGCTCGTCACGCCGCCCGACCAGGTCCCACCCGCGACGCGGCGCCGGCTCGACCTGCTCCTGCGCCGCTACTGGGGCCCCGCGTGACCCGGCGCGCACGATGACCGACATCATGCCGCGACGCCCCGGCACCGACGCCGTGCCTCCCGGCGCGTACCGCGTTCGCGAGGAGCGCGACCTCCGTTCGCTCGAGACGGTGCTCTCCGAGGACCGCATGTACGCCGCCTACGCGCTCGGCCACCTCGAACCGGGCCTCTTCGAGCACTCCCGCTTCTGGGTCGCCGACGGCCCGGGCGGCGTCGGCGCCGTTATGCACGCCACCGCAATGGGCAACACCACCGTCACGGTCGGCGCGGCTCCGGCCGTCGCGGCCATCGTCTCGCTGCACCCGGGACCGCGCGCCACGTACCTCTCCACCGGCGCTCCGGGCCACGCCGCGGCGCTACACGACGCCTTCTGGATCCGCGACCTCCTGCGCATGACGCGCATGTCCCTCACCCGCGACGCCTTTCGACCGATCGCCGCCACGCTGCGCCGGCTCTCCGGGCGCGACGTGAATCGCATCAACCGCCTCTACGCGACCGAGGGCGGGCCCAGCCACTACACCTACGACGTCATCGACCGCGCGGTGTACTACGGCGCATTCGACGGCTCCCGGCTCGTCTCGGTCGCCGGCACCCACATCGTCGCGCCGAACCAGTCGCTCGGCATCGTCGGCAACGTCTTCACCGACGCCGCCTACCGCGGCCTCGGCCTCGCGACGCGCGTGACCTCGGCGGTCACGCAGGAGCTGTTCGACCGCGGCTGCGCCGAGGTGACGCTGACGGTCGACCCCGACAACACGCCGGCCGTGCGCGCGTACTCGCGCCTCGGCTACATGCTCGGCGCGCCCGTGATCGAGGCGCGGCTGCGACGGCGCGACTTCATGGGCATCCAGCCCGCGCTTCGTCGCATGGCCGCCGGGCGGCGCAGCCCGCTGCCCGGCATCGAGATCGTCCACACCCGCAACGCACCCTGGGAGGAAACCTCATGACGACCCGCACCGGCGGCGACATCGCCCACCCCGAGCTCGCCCCGCTCGGCGTCCAGCGCATCGAGTGGGCCGCGCGCGAGATGCCGGTCATCCGACAGATCCGCGAGCGCTTCGCGCGCGAGCGCCCGCTCGACGGCGTCCGCGTCGCCGCGTGCCTGCACGTCACGTCCGAGACCGCGAACCTCATGCTCGCGATCCGCGACGGCGGCGCCGACGTTCGCCTCACCGCGTCCAACCCCCTCTCCACGCAGGACGACGTCGCGGCGGCGCTCACGGTCGAGCACGGCATCGCCACGTACGCGATCAAGGGCGAGAGCACCGAGACGTACTTTCAGCACCTCGAAGAGGCCGTCGGCCACCGCCCGCAGATCACGATGGACGACGGCGCGGACGTCGTCGCGCTGCTGCACAAGTCGCGCCGCGACCTGCTCGACGGCGTCGTCGGGGGCACCGAGGAGACCACCACCGGCGTGATCCGCCTGCGCGCGCTCGCCGCCCAGGGGCAGCTCGCCTACCCGATCATCGCGGTCAACGAGGCGAACACGAAGCACTTCTTCGACAACCGCTACGGAACGGGTCAGTCGACCCTCGACGGCATCATCCGCGCGACGAACATCCTGCTCGCGGGCAAGCACCTCGTGGTGTGCGGCTACGGGTGGTGCGGCAAGGGCGTGTCGATGCGCGCTCGCGGCATGGGCGCGCAGGTGATCGTCACCGAGGTCGATCCGCTGCGCGCCCTCGAGGCCGTGATGGACGGGTTCCAGGTGATGCCCATCGCCGATGCGGCGCGCGTCGGCGACATCTTCGTCACGGTCACCGGCGACGTGAACGTGATCGACACCCCGGCGCTCGACGCGATGAAGTCGGGTGCCGTCCTCGCCAACTCCGGCCACTTCGACGCCGAGATCAACCTGAAGGCGCTCGCCGGGATGTCGGAGAGCTCGCGCGAGCTGCGGCCGCTGGTCGACGAGTACACCCTCGGCGACGGCCGGCGCATCGTCGTGCTCGCCCAGGGCCGCCTCGTGAACCTGAGCGCCGCCGAGGGTCACCCGGCCTCGGTGATGGACATGTCGTTCGCGAACCAGGCCCTCAGCCTTGAGTACATGGTCCGCCAGCACGCGACCCTCGAGAAGCAGGTCTACGACGTCCCCCGCGACATCGACGACGAGATCGCGCGCCTCAAGCTCGAGGCGATGGGCGTCGCCATCGACACGCTGACCGACGAGCAGCGCACGTACCTGAGCTCGTGGGAGGTCGGGACGGCGTAAGCCCGATCACCCCGTCGCCAGCGGCGGCAGACATGCCGCCGATGCACAGCCGGCGGACGCCGGCGGCAACGGTCCTGCGGCACCCCCGCCGGCCACGCCCCGCGGGATGCCGCCCACAGCCCGGGCGCCCCTTCCGCTCGCACGACAGGACACCACCGCCCAGCGCAGGCATACTTCCACGCAGACGCACCGGGCCGGCGGACATCGGGCCCGCGCCGAGGAGCACCACATGACCACTTCGTTCATGAGCTCGCCGTCGATGATGCTGACCAGCGAGTCGGTCACCGAGGGCCACCCCGACAAGCTGTGCGACCAGGTCTCGGACGCCGTCCTCGACGCGCTCCTGCGCCAGGACCCGAACTCCCGCGTCGCCTGCGAGACCTCGACGACCACCGGCACGGTGCTGGTCTTCGGCGAGATCACGACGAAGGCATACGTGGACATCGAGAAGATCGTGCGCGACACGGTGCGCTCCATCGGCTACACGGGCTCCGCGATCGGCTTCGACGCCGACACCTGCGGCGTGCTGACCTCGATCAAGGAGCAGTCGTCGGACATCGCGCAGGGCGTGAACCGCGCATGGGAGGCGCGCCGCGCGCTCGGCGAGGTCGATCACTACGACCTCGAGGGCGCCGGCGACCAGGGCATGATGATCGGCTTCGCGTCCGACGAGACCGACGAGTACATGCCGCTCACGATCTCGCTCGCACACGCGCTCACCCGCCGCCTCGCCGAGGTGCGCAAGAACGGCACGCTGCCCTACCTGCGCCCCGATGGGAAGTCGCAGGTCACGGTCGAGTACGCGTACGGCGTGCCGCGGCGCATCGAGGCCGTCGTGGTCTCCGCGCAACACGCGCCCGAGGTGAGCGACGACGTGCTCCAGCGCGACATCGAGCAGCTCGTGATCCGGCACGTCTGCCCCGAGGAGCTGCTGCAGGACACCAAGATCTACGTGAACCCCACCGGCCGCTTCGTGACCGGCGGCCCGATGGGCGACGCCGGTCTCACCGGCCGCAAGATCATCGTCGACACCTACGGCGGCATCGCCCGCCACGGCGGCGGCGCGTTCAGCGGGAAGGACCCGTCGAAGGTCGACCGCTCGGCGGCCTACGCGGCGCGCCACGTGGCGAAGAACGTCGTCGCGGCGGGGCTCGCCGACCGCTTCGAGCTGCAGGTCTCCTATGCGATCGGCGTCGCGCGGCCCACGTCGCTCGCGCTCGAGACGTTCGGCACCGCACACATCGAGGAGACGGAGATCGAGCGGCTGATCCGCAAGCACTTCGACCTGCGGCCGGCCGCCATCATCGATCGCTTCGACCTGCGCCGCCCCATGTACCTCCAGACGGCGTCGTACGGTCACTTCGGCCGGCCCGACATCGACCTGCCGTGGGAGGAGCTCGACGCCGCGGACGCGCTGCGCGCCGAAGCCGGGCTCGAGGGACCGGCGCGTTCGGATCACGCGTCTTAGCGGGTGCTCGCGGGCGGCAACGCTGTCCTTGGACGGCGCCCGGGCGCACGCATAGGATCCCGAAATGCGTGCAATAGTGCTGGTCGGCGGGGAGGCGACGCGCATGCGTCCGCTCTCCTACCGCACCCCGAAGCAGCTCATGCCGGTGCTCCACCGGCCGCTGCTGGAGCACCTCCTCGCACACCTCGCGGCACACGGCGTGCGCGACATCACCCTGGCGATGCTGCATCGCAACGAGGCGATTCGCGGCGCCCTGGGCGACGGCGCGCAGCTCGGTCTGCGCATCGCCTACACGTACGAGGATCAGCCGCTGGGTTCCGGCGGCGCGATCGCGCAGGCCGCCGCGGGCTGGGACGAGCCGTTCCTCGTCTGCAACGGCGACATCATCACCGATCTCGACGTCACCGCCATGATCGGCGCGCACCGCGAACGCGGCGCGCTGCTCTCGATCTCGCTGCACGAAGTCGACGATCCGTCCGGGTTCGGCGTCGTGGTGCTCGACCCGGATGACCGCATCACGCGCTTCGTCGAGAAGCCGCCGCGCGAGTCGGCACCCTCCCACCTGATCAACGCCGGCACGTGGCTGTTTGAGCCGTCCGTGCTCGCGGAGATGGACGCGACGCGCTTCAACCGCGTCGAAGACGAGCTCTTCCCGCGCCTCGCCACGCAGGGTCGCGGGCTCTGTGGATTCCGTTCCGACGCATACTGGATCGACGTCGGCAGGCCGGAGGCGCTGCGCATGGTGAACCTCGATCGCGTGGACGACGCGACCGCACTCGGGCCGGGAGTGCGGATCGCCGATGGTGCGCGCGTCGAGGCGCCGGTCGTGATCGGGAGCGGCTCGCGGGTCGAGCGCGGCGCGCTCGTCACGCGCAGCCTGCTCTGGGACGACGTCGAGATCGGTGCCGACGCGGTGGTGCGCGACTCCGTGCTCGCGACGGGAGTGCGCGTCGGCGCCGGCGCGACCGTGGAGCGCGCGGTGCTCGCGCACGGCGCGGTCGTCCCGTCCGGTGCCCGCGCGGTCGACGTATCGGTCGACCCCGACCAGCACGTCGAGGCGGTGACGGCGTCATGAGCGACATCACGTTCGGGACCGACGGCTGGCGCGCGGTCATCGCCGATGACTTCACGTTCGACAACGTCCGCATCATCTCCCAGGCCGTGGCGGAGTACCTCAAGCGCCGCGACCTCGCGTCGCGCGGCGTCGTCATCGGCTACGACACGCGCTTCCTCTCCGGTTCCTTCGCCGGCGCCGCCGCCGAGGTGATGGCCGGCAACGACATCCACACCTGGCTCGGCGACTCCTTCGTCCCGACGCCGGCGCTCTCGTTCGCCGTGCGCCAGCATGAAGCCGGCTTCGGCGTGATGATCACGGCGAGCCACAACCCCGCGCGCTGGAACGGCTACAAGGTGAAGCCGCACTACGGCGGCTCCGCGCCGCCCGAGGTCACGGCCGAGATCGAGCAGGCCATTCCCGGCGTCGTGACCGGCGAGCGCGTCGAGCACCGTGCGCTCGGAGAGGCGGAGGCGCGCGGCCTCGTGGAGCGCGTCGACCTCCGCACGCCCTACGTGAAGGCAATCCGCGAGTTCGTCGACATGGAGGCGATCCGCGGCGCCGGGCTGAACGTGCTCGTCGACTCGATGTACGGCGCAGCGCAGGGCGTGACCGCCGACGTCGTCGGCGACGGCTCCACGCGCGTGCGCGAGATCCACGGTGTGCGCAACCCGTCGTTCCCCGGTATCCGCGCGCCCGAGCCGATTGGCACGAACCTGGGCGAGGCGATGGCGACGCTCCAGCAGGGCGGCTTCGACCTCGGCCTGGCGACGGACGGGGACGGCGACCGCTTCGGCCTGATCGACGAGCGCGGCCGCTTCATCACGCAGTTGCAGACGTTCGCGCTGCTCGTGCACTACTTCCTCGAGGTGCGCGGTGAGCGCGGCCCGATCGTGCGCTCAGTGACGATGACCCGCATGGTCGACCGCCTCGGCGAGCGCTTCGACTGCCCCGTCTACGAGACGCCGGTCGGCTTCAAGTACCTCGGCCCGAAGATGATGGAGACCAACGCGATGCTCGCCGGCGAGGAGTCGGGCGGCTTCGCGTTCCGCGGCCACATCCCCGAGCGGGACGGTGTGCTCTCCGGCATGTTCTTCCTCGATTGGGTGGCGCGAACGGGCAAGAAGCCGTCGCAGCTGCTGAAGGACCTCTACGACATCGTCGGCCCGCACCAGTACGACCGGGTGGACATCACGCTGCGGCCCGACGAGCAGGGCGCGATCCGCGAGCGCATCAGCCAGGCGGAGCCGAAGACGATTGCCGGCCACCGCGTGGAGTCGCGCGACTCGGTCGACGGCTTCCGCTTCAACCTCGAGGGCGGGTGGTGGCTGCTGCTGCGCTTCTCCGGCACCGAGCCTCTACTCCGCATCTACGCGGAGATGCCATCTCTGGACGACGTCCACGAGGCGTTGCAGGCCGGCCAGGAGCTCGCCGGGGTGACCCTCTAGCACGTCCAGCCCTCCGGCCGGCCGCGCGGCGCGCGGGTGAGCGAGCACGCATGATCGACCGCGCCGCCCTTCAGGCACTGGACCAGCCCGATCTCTACGCGGCGCTCGACCCCGGCGGCATGCGCGACCGCATCGCCGGCCTCCCGGCGCAGGCGCGCGCCGCGTGGGCCGAGGGGTCCGCGTGGCCGCTGCCGGCGGCGTGGCGCGAGCCACCGACGCGCGTGCTCGTGCTCGGCATGGGCGGCTCCGCGATCGGGGCCGACGTCGTCGCGGCGCTGGCTACCGCCGGGTCGGCGGTGCCGGTGCAGCTGATCCGGAACTACGCGCTGCCGCCACTCGACGAGCGGACGCTGGTGGTGGCGTGCTCGTTCTCCGGCGAGACGGAGGAGACGCTCAACGGCTTCCGCGCGGCGCTCGCCGCGCCGTGCCGGCGGCTCGCGATCACCACCGGCGGCACGCTCGCGCGTCTCGCCGAGGAGGCCGGCGCCGGCGTCTTCCGCTATCGCTGGGACGGCTCGCCGCGCACGGCGTTCGGCTACGGCGTCTTCGTGCTGCTCGCGATCCTCTCGCGTGCCGGCGTCGTCGCGGTCGACGCCGCGGCGGTGGAGGCCGCGCTCACGGGCCTGGACGCCGACGCTCGAGCGCTGGCACCGGACGTGCCGGTGCAGCGCAACGCGGCGAAGGAGATCGCGGGCTGGCTGCACGGCGGGCTGCCGGTGGCGCTCGGCGCCGACGGGCTCGAGGTCGCGGCGCGCCGCTGGGCGGGGCAGGTGAGCGAGAACGCGGAGCAGTGGGCATTCGCCGGGGCGCTGCCAGAGGTGAACCACAATCTGATCGTCGGCTTCGGCGCGCCGGCGGCCGCCGTGGCGCTGATCCGCGTCGTCGTGCTCGACGGCGCCGGCGTGCACGCCCGCAACCGCCTGCGCGCGCGACTCACCGCCGACGCACTCGGCGCGGAGGCCGTGGCGGCGCGCGTCGTGGACGTCCCGGGCGACGGCATGCTCGAGACGGTCATGCGCGCCTGCTACCTGGGCGACTGGATGTCGCTCTACCTCGCGCTGCTCAACGGCGTCGACCCCTCGGCGATGGCGCCGATCGACCGGCTGAAGGCCGCGTTGGCGCGTCACGGCGAGGGCTGATTGCGTGCCGGCACGCGCTCGGCGGCGGCCGACCTTCGTCCTCATCCACAGCCCCCTGGTGGGGCCGCTCAGCTGGGAGAGCGTCGCGGCCGAGCTGCGCCGGCGGGAGGTCGCGGCCGTCGTGCCGTCGCTGCTCCCGGCGCTCGCCGGCGACCCGCCCTATGCACCGCGCTTCGCCGCCACGGTGTCCGACGCGGTAGCCGGAGCCGCGCTCGACGCGGGGCTCATCCTCGCGGGCCACAGCGCGGCCGGCCAGTACCTCCCCGCGGTGCGCGCTGCGCTCCCGCGCGACGCAGCCGCGTGTCTCTACGTCGACTCCGCGCGGCCGGCACGCGACCGCACACTTCTCGAGAACGCCCCGCCGGAGTTCGCCGCGCTCGTCCGCGAGCTGTCTGACGGTGCTTCCCTGCCGCCGTGGTCCGAGTGGTTCGGCCCGGACGCGATGCGCGTTGTGCTCCCGGACGCCACGGTGCGAGCGCGGTTCGTTGCAGAGTTGCCGCGCGTACCGCTGGCGCTGTTCGAGGAGCGTCTCGCGTGGCCGGCGGGGCTGCCCGTGGTGCCCTCGGGCTATCTCCAGCTCAGTGCGGGCTACGGCGCGGACGCCGAGCAGGCGCGAGCACGCGGCTGGCCGCTGCGCGCGCTCGACGGCAGCCATCTGCAGATGCTGGTCGACCCGGGCGCCGTCGCGGACGCGCTGCTCCGCGTGGCGGACGACGTGCTGCCCTAGCGCATCCGCCCCCGAACGCCCGGGGAGCGCCGCTTGCCGCTGCCCGCACGTTCCGCGCCGTGGCCATCGCGACCGACTCGCACACACGCAGCAGGCCGGGCGTGTGCCCGGCCTGCCGCTATCGATCGAGCGACTGAGCCGCCGGTTAGCGCTTCGTGAACTGCGGCGCCTTGCGGGCGCGCTTCAGACCGGGCTTCTTGCGCTCCTTCACGCGCGGGTCGCGCGTGAGCAGCCCCTCCTGGCGGAGCGGGCGGCGGTAGCCCTCGTCGGCCACCACGAGCGCGCGTGCGATGCCCTGGCGGATGGCGCCGGCCCAGCCGGACGTGCCACCGCCCTCGGCGCGCACCTGCACGTTGAACGACGCGAGCGTCTCCGTCGTGGCCAGCGGCCGGAGCATCTCCTGGCGCTGCGACTCGCGCGGGATCATCGCCTCGGCGGGCTTCCCGTTGATCACGACGGTGCCGTTGCCGGGGTAGAGGCGCACGCGCGCCACCGACGACTTGCGCCGCCCCAGACCGTAGTAGTAGTGCTCGCTCGTCATCGACTATGCCTCGCCCTCGACCGGGTGCTCATCGTAGTACGCCTGGATGGCGTCCACGACCTCTGGCTTGTTCCAGCCGCTCTCGACCGCAATGCCGAGGCGCTCCGCCTCCGCGTCCAGTTCGGCGCGCTTGTACTTGCTCAGCGTGCCATCGAGTCGCTGCGCGCTCGCACCGGCCTGCGCCGCTGCCGCGGCGGCCGGCGTCGGCTCGGCCGCGGGGCGCTCGCGGCGGGGGGCGCTCGCGCGTTCCGTGCGCTCGCGCTCCTCGCGCGCCTCGCGCTTGCGGGCGCGCTCGCCCGTGCCGGCGCGCAGCTGCGCGTCGTGCGGGTGCTCGCCACCGGCGTAGACCTTCAGGTGGCGATACAGCTCGCGGCCGTGCGCGTTGTGCGGGAGCATCCCCTGCACGGCCTTCTCGAGCACGCGACGCGGGTCGCGCTGCATCTGCTCCTCGAATGAGCGCGACCGCAGCGCGCCGGGGTAGCCACTGTGCCGGCGGTAGACCTTCTGCTCGGCCTTCCGCCCCGTCAGCACGACGTCTTTCGCGTTCACGATGATCACGTGATCGCCCATCGGCAGATGCGGCTCGAACGTCGGCTTGTGCTTGCCGAGCAGCAGCTGCGCGACCTCGCTCGCGACACGCCCGAGCGGCCGGCCGCCGGCGTCGATCACGTGCCAGGAGCGGTCGATGTCCTTCGCCCGCAGCCGGTAGGTCTTCGTCGTCATCGTTCCGTTCCCGTCTCCCAGTCGAGCGTGCCGGGCGGGTAACGCACGGCGACCAGCGTCAATCCTTGCGGCGGCGCGGCCGGGCCGGCGGAGCCCGGTGGGCCCTCGACCAGCGCCGCGAACGCCTCCGCGCTCATCCGGCCACTCCCCACGCGCTCCAGCGCGCCGACCGTGCGGCGCACCTGGTGCGGCAGGAAGCCGCCTGCCTCCACCACGACGGTCATCGCGCCCGGCCCGCAGCGCTGCACGTCGCAGCGCGCGAGGGTGCGCACCGTCGAATATCCCTCCGCGACGGGCCCGCAGAACGCGGACCAGTCCGTCGGCGTCCGCGGCAGCCGGGCCGCCGCCTCCGCCATCACCGCCGCGTCCAGCCGGCGCGGCACCTGCCAAGCGGCGCGCCGCCCGAGGGGCGACCGGCCGCGACCGTCCTCCACGCGGTACCGGTAGCACCTCGACGTCGCGTGCCGACGCGGGTCGAAGCGGTCACCCACCTCCGCGATCTCGCGCACCACCACGTCCTCCGGGAGGAAGTGGTTCAGCGCGTCCCGCCACGTGGCCGGGTCGTGCGCCGCCTCGGTATCGAGGGCGACCACCTGACCCGTGGCGTGCACCCCGGCGTCCGTGCGGCCTGCGAAGGCCACCCGTCGCCGCTCGCCGGTGAACTCCGCGATTGCCGCCTCCACGGTGTCCTGCACCGTGCGCGTCGCTCGCTGGGACTGCGACCCGGCGAAGTCCGTCCCGTCGTATTCCAACAGCAGCGCGAGCCGCCGCATGGCGCACGCTCCCGATGGCTGCCGGCCCGTCGCGCTAGACCAGCTCGAGCCGCGCTGCGGGCGCCGCGTCACCGAGGCGGGGGCCCAGCTTCACGACGCGCGTGTAGCCGCCCGGACGGTCCGCGTACTTCAGCGCGATCTCGTCGAACAGGCGATCCACGACGTGCGGATCGTAGACGTACGCGAGCGCCTGGCGCCGCGCGTGCAGCGTGCCGCGCTTGCCGAGCGTGATCATGTGCTCGACGAAGCGCCGCGCTTCCTTCGCCCGCGGCTCCGTCGTCTCCACACCGCCGTGCGCGAGCACCGCGGTCGTGATGTTGCGGAACATGGACAGCCGCTGGGACGTGTCCATGTCGAAACGTCGTCCGGCCTTGCGATGTCGCATCTGGATCTCTCCCCCGTCGGGACCCGGCTACTCCCGGTCGGCCCGACCGGCTTCCTTCAACGCTTCCATCAGTGCGGCGCCGAGTGCGCCGACCTCGTCGCCGTCCCCGGAGGGCGCGGCCGGCTCTTCGCGCTCGTCTTCCTCGTCGGCAGCCTCCTCGCGGAGTCCGCCCACGCCCACGGGGCTCCCGCGTCGCGTGTCCACGCGCGGGGCCGGGAAGCCGTGCTCGACGAGCTTGTCGCGCAGCTCGAGGTACGACTTCTCCCCGAAGTTGCGCAGCGCCAGCAGCTCCTCCTCGGACTTCTCGAGGACGGCACCGACGGTCATCAGCCCGGATCGCTTCAGGCAGTTGTACGCGCGCACCGACAGGTCGAGCTGCTCGATGGGCGTGTCGTACCCCTCGAACGGCGCCTGCTCGTGCGCGGCGGCCGGCTCTTCGACCGCTTCCGGTCGGCCCAGCAACTGGAACCCCAGCATCTGGTCGCGCACCAACTCCGCGGCCATCGCCACGGCCTGCGCGCCGCCCAGGGTGCCGTCCGTCCAGACCTCGAGGTCGAGGCTGTCGTAGTTCGTGTCCTGGCCCACGCGGGTATTCGACACCTTGTAGTTCACGCGCCGCACCGGCGTGAACAGCGCGTCGACCGGGATCACGCCGATCGGCATGCCCTCGCTCATCGTCGCCGGCAGGTAGCCCCGCCCGGTCTCGACGTTGATGTCGACGACCAGCGATGCGTCCTTGCCGTTGAGCCACGCCAGGTGCAACTCCGGGTTCACGACCTCGTAGTCGGCCGTGGTCTGGATCTGGCCGGCGGTCACCTCGCCGTCGCCCGACGCCTCGAGGAAGAGTCGCGCAGGGCGGTCCGAGAACGCCCGAAGGCGCACTTCCTTCAGGTTCAGGAGGAACTCGGTGATGTCCTCCTTCATGCCTTCCACGGTGGAGAACTCGTGCTCCACGCCTTCGATGCGCACGGAGGTGATCGCCGCGCCGGAGAGCGACGACAGCAGCACCCGCCGCAGGGCGTTCCCCATGGTGGTGCCGAAGCCGGGCTCCAGCGGCTCCGCGACCAGGTGCGCGTAGTCCGCCTCTTCCGTCTCGATGCGAATCTCTGGTTTCAGCAGGTCAGCCAAGAGACACCTCTCACGCCCTTCGCTGCGAAGGACGGCGATTCTCGCTTATCGCGAGTAGTACTCAACGATCGCGTTGGGGTTGAAGTACGCCTCCCAGTCGCCGTGGCCCGGCAGCGCGGCAACGCGCCCCTTGAGCCCCGGACGGTCGATCTCGAGCCATCCCGGGACGTCCCGGCTCTTGATCTCCTCGACGAGGATCTTGGCGTACTCCGAACGGCGCCCGCGCGGGGTCAGCGCGATCTCCTGGCCCTGCTTCACACGCACGCTCGCGACGTCGAGCTTGCGCCCGTCCACCGCGACGTGCCCGTGAGTCACGAGCTGCCGCGCCTGTGCCCGCGTCGACGCGAAGCCCAGGCGGTAGACGACGTTGTCGAGGCGCGTCTCCAGGGACTGCATCAGCAGATCCGTGGTGACGCCCTGCTTCTGCGAGGCTTCCTCGTAGTAGCGCTTGAACTGCGCCTCCATCAGGCCGTACGCGAAGCGCACCTTCTGCTTCTCGATCAGCTGCATGCCGCGGTCGGAAATCTTCCGCCGCCGGAGCGGGCGCGGGCCGGGCGGGTTCTGCCGGCGCGTGAGCGCGCAGCGAGCCTTCCCGCACAGCGAGACGCCATAGCGGCGGCACTTCCGGCACTTGGGTCCGGTGTATCGGGCCATCGGTTCTCGCTTCCTCCTACGTCCGGGGCCGGCGGCGCGGGCGGCAGCCGTTATGCGGGATCGGGGTGACGTCGCGGATCGCGGTGACGCGCACGCCCACGGACGAGAGCGCACGAATCGCCGCCTCGCGGCCCGGGCCGGGACCCTTCACGAAGACCTCGACCTCGCGCAGGCCGTGCTCCATCGCGCGCTGCGCCGCACCCTCCGCCGCGATCTGCGCGGCGTAGGGCGTGCTCTTGCGCGAGCCGGTGAACCCGGCGGCACCACCGCTGCCCCACGACAGCACGTTGCCGTTCGGATCGGTGATCGTGACGATCGTGTTGTTGAACGTCGACCGCACGTACGCGCGCCCGCGCGGCACGTTCTTCCGCTCGCGCCGTCGCGCTCGTGTCGAGGACTGTCGTGATCGACCCATCTGCGTCGCTCCCCGTACCCGCTACTTGCGCGCGGCCCGGCGCTTGCCGGCCACCGTGCGGCGCGCCCCGCGGCGCGTGCGTGCGTTCGTCTTCGTGCGCTGGCCGCGCACCGGCAGACCGCGGCGGTGCCGCTGCCCGCGGTAGCAGTTGATCTCGATCAGCCGCTGGATGTTCTGGCGGATCTCGCGGCGCAGGTCGCCCTCGACCACGTGCTCGCCCTCGATCACCGCGCGCAGCCGCAGGACCTCGTCGTCCGTCAGGTCGCGCGTCATCGTCTCCGGCGCGATGTTCGTCTGCGCCAGCACCTTCAGCGCGGTGGGCCGCCCGACGCCGTAGATATACGGCAACGAGAAGAGCACCTGCTTGTCGCGCGGAATGTCCACACCCGCGATACGTGCCATCGCGGCCTCCTAGCCTTGCCTTAGCCCTGGCGCTGCTTGTGGCGCTTGTTCGAGCAGATCACCCGCAACGTCCCATGACGCCGGATGATCTGGCACTTGTCGCACCGCTTCTTGATGGATGCCGATACCTTCATCGCTCGTGCTTCCCGCCACACTCCCTATCGGAAGCGATACGTGATCCGTCCACGACTGAGGTCGTACGGGCTGAGTTCCACCAGCACCCGGTCTCCGAGCAGGATGCGGATGTAGTGCAGCCGCATCCGTCCCGAGATCCCCGCCAGCACGTGGTGCCCGTTCGCGAGCTCGACGTCGAACATGGCGTTCGGTCGCGCTTCGCGCACGATCCCCTCGACCTCGATGACCTCTTTCTTCTTTTCGCGCTTCTCGCGCGGTCCGCGACTTCGTCCCATGGTGCGCTCCTCCCGCCCTATGCGATGCGGGTGAGGACTTCCGGGCCGGCCTCGGTGATCGCAACGGTCTCCTCGAAGTGAGCCGACAGGCTCCCGTCACGCATGCGAACCGTCCAGCGATCCGCCTCCTCCACCGTCGCCGGGTGGCCGATGCTGAACATCGGCTCCAGCGCGAGGACCATCCCTGCCTTCAGTTTGTGGCCGGTGCCCGGGCGCCCCTTGTTTGGAATGTGGGGCTCCTCGTGCATCTGTCGCCCGACCCCGTGTCCGCCGTAGTCGGCGATGACACCGTAGCGACCGGCGTGGCTCCCGATGGCATACGCGATGTCGCCGACGTGGTTGCCCGCGCGGACGACTTCGATGCCCTTCCAGAGCGACTCCTCGGTAACGCGCATCAACTCGAGCGCCTCCTCGCTCACCCTCCCGACGGGAGCGGTGAACGCGGCGTCCGAGACGTATCCCCCGTAGGTCACGCCGAGGTCGATGCTGACGATGTCTCCCTCTTTCAGTACCCGGCCCGTCGGAATCCCGTGCACCAGCTGCTCGTTCACCGAGAAGCAGATCGCCCCGGGATATGGGGGCTTCCCGTGCGGCGCATAGCCGATGAACGTCGGCTCCGCGTCGCGCTCCGCGATCGCCCGTCGGGCGAGCTGGTCGAGCTCGGTGCCGGTCACGCCGGGCGCCACGGCATCGCGCAGCAGCGCGCGCACCTCGGCGTTGATCCGGCCCGCCTGCCGCATCACCTCGAGCTCAGACTCGGATTTAATGACGACGGACATTCTATGTTACGCCCATCGCACCGCTGTCTGCACTGCCGAGCGCGCCCTCCAGGCGCGCGGTGACCTCGTCGGGCTCTCCCGTGCCGTCCACCTCGCGCAGCTTGCCCTGCGCGTCGTAGTAGCGCGCGAGCGCCTCGGTCCACTCGCGGTTGGTATCGAGCCGTGCCTGCACGGTCTCTGGACGGTCGTCGTCGCGCTGCGTCAGCGTCGAGCCGCAACGGTCGCAGACCCGAGGCTGCTTCGGCGGGTTCGTCAGCTCGTGGTAGATCGCGCCGCACTGCGGGCAGCTCCAGCGGCCGGTCAGACGTGCCATCAGCAGGTCCTCGGGCACCCGGATGTAGAGCACCGCGTCGATGCCGCCGCTGCGCTCGTCGAGCGCGCGGTCGAGCGCCTCCGCCTGCGGGATCGTGCGCGGGAAGCCGTCGAGCATGAAGCCGGACTCGGCGTCCGGTTTCGCGATGCGCTCCAGCAGCATCCCGATCGTCACCTCGTCGGGCACGAGCTCGCCGTGCGACATGTACTCCTGGGCGCGCTTGCCGAGGTCGGTGCCCTCGGCCGCTGCCTGGCGGAACATGTCGCCGGTCGAGATGTGCAGCAGCCCGTGGCGCTCGGCGAGCACCCTGGCCTGCGTGCCCTTCCCGGCACCCGGCAGCCCGAGCAGAATGAGCCGCATCAGGTGATGAACCCCTCGTAGTTGCGCATGTTCATCTGCGCCTCGACTTGCCGCATCGTGTCGATCACCACGCCGACCACGATCAGCAGGCCGGCGGCGCTGATGCGCAGCGCCTGCACGCTCGTCAGCGCGGTGGCGAAGTACGGAATCACCGACACGATACCGAGGAAGATCGCGCCGCCCCAGGTGATGCGCACGAGGACGCGCGTGATGTACTCCTGCGTCGGCCGCCCCGGCCGGATGCCGGGGATGAAGCCGCCCTGCCGTTGCAGGTTCTCGGCCAGGTTCTGCTGCGAGAACACGACCATCGTGTAGAAGAACGTGAACACCATGACCAGCACGAACGTGCCGGCCCAGTAGAGCAGGCCCGTCGGCGAGAACGCGGTCTGGAAGAACCGCGCCATGCTCGCCAGCCAGCCGACGTCCACCGTCGTCGCCACGAACTGCGCCACGACGGGCGGGAAGATCATGATCGAGATCGCGAAGATCAGCGGGATCATGCCGGCGCTGTTCACACGCAGCGGCAGGTAGGACTGCCCCTGCTGCCGGTACATGCGCCCGCCGCGGAACGTCGATCGCGCGTACTGCACCGGGATGCGCCGCGTCGCCTCCTGGAAGATCACGATGAACGCGATCACGGCGATGGTGATGCCGCTCAGCAGCAGCAGCCCCTGGATGGCCGCACCCGTGCCGGTCATCACCCCGCTGCCGATCATCGACGGCAGTCGCGCCACGATGCCGCCGAGAATGATCAGCGACACGCCGTTCCCGATGCCGCGCTCCGAGATCAGCTCGCCGAGCCAGACGAGGAACATCGTCCCGGCGATGAGCGAGAAGATCGTCGCGATGGTCGGGAGCGCGTTCGTCCCCGTGAAGCCGATGTTCGTGATGCCGCCGAGCTGCTGGATCAGCAGCAGCTGCGCGTAGCCCTGGAACGCAGCCAGGGGCACGGTCATCCACGTGGTGTAGAGGTTGATGCGGTTCTGGCCCGACTCGCCCTCTTCCGACAGCGACTGCAGGCGCGGGATCAGCGGCGTCGCCAGCTGCATCACGATCTGCGCCGTGATGTACGGGTACACGCCGAGCGCCGCGACCGAGAGGTTCTGCAGCGCGCCGCCCGAGAAGATGTTCAGGAACCCGAGGATCGCGTTGTTGTCGAACGTGCGCGCCAGTGCTGCACGGTCGACACCGGGCACCGGCACGTGCGCGACGAACCGGAAGATGAGCAGCATCGCGATCGTGAACAGCAGCTTGCCGCGAACGTCGGGCTGCTTGAACGCGTCGATACCCGCCTGCAGGAGCTGCGGGCGGTTGCTCTTCGCCGGGGCGGTGCGTTGCGCCATCTTCGCCTGTGCCTCGTCCGGGCCTACGCGCCCTGCTCTGCCGGCGCCGCCGGCGCCGCCGCGGCGGCCCGGTTGCGCAGGTGAACGCGGTTGCGCTGGCGGCGCACCGCAGGCGCGAGCTCGTCGAACGAGCCGCCCGCCGCGGTGATCGCCTGCTTCGCCGTCTCGGAGAGCCGCGGCGCGCGCACGGTCAGCGCCTTCGACAGCTCACCGCGTCCCAGCACCTTGTACGGCTCTCTGGCGCCGTCGATCAGCCGCGCGGCGGCCAGGCTGTCGGCGTCGACGGTGGCGCCGGCCTCGAACACGCGCTCGAGATCGGAGAGGTTGACCGCCTGGAACTCCACGCGCGTCGGGTTCTTGAACCCGCGCAGGTGGGGCAGCCGGCGCATCATCGAGAGGTGTCCGCTCTCGAACCCCGGCCGGACGCCGCCGCGCGCGTTCTGGCCCTTGCGGCCTCGGCCCGCGTACGTGCCCGTGCCGGACGCGTTGCCGCGGCCGAGACGCTTCGGCGCGCGCTTCGCGCCCTTGGGCGGACGGAGGGAGTGCTGGTCCACGCTACGAAACCTCCTCGACGGAGACGAGGTGCGCGACCTTGTGCGCCATCCCGCGGATCGACCGCGTGTCCTCGTGCTCCACGGTGTGGTGCAGCCGGCGCAGCCCCAGCGCGCGCAGCGTCGCCTTCTGATCCTTCGCGTATCCGATGCCAGACTTCACCCAGGTGATGCGCAGCTTCGCAGCCATCGTCACGCGCCTTCCACCAGGGCCAGGCGCCGGCGCCGCACGTCCTCGGGGATGCGCAGCGAGCGCAGGCCGTCGATCGTCGCGCGCACGACATTCACCGGGTTGTTCGAGCCCAGCGACTTCGTCAGCACGTCGGAGATGCCCGCGGCCTCCATCACCGCGCGCACCGCGCCGCCGGCGATCATCCCCGTGCCCGGCGACGCCGGGCGCAGGATCACGCGCGACGCCTTGAAGGTCGCGCTGAGGTCGTGCACGATCGTGCCGTTGCGCATCGGCACCTTGAACATCGAGCGTCGCGCGATCACGCCGCCCTTGCGGATGGCCTCCGGCACCTCGTTCGCGCGGCCCATGCCGAAGCCGACGCGACCCTGCCCGTCGCCGACCACCACGATCGCGGTGAACGAGAAGCGCCGGCCACCCTTGACGACCTTCGCGACACGGTTGATGTAGACGACCTTCTCGATGAGCTCCGGGGCGCCGTCGTCGTCGCCCCGACGGCGATCACGACGCGACTCCCGGCCGCCGCGGCGGTCCTGGACCATCAGAACACCAGCCCTTCCTCGCGCGCCGCATCGGCGAGCGCGCGCACGCGGCCCGCGTAGCGGAAGCCGCCGCGGTCGAAGACCACCGTCTCGATCCCGGCTTGCTTCGCGCGGTCGGCGAGGCGCTTGCCCACGGCCTGCGCCCGCTCGGTCTTGCTGCCGCCCGCGCGCAGGTCCGCTTCCGCGTCCGACGCGTGCGCCAGCGTGCGGCCCGCGCGGTCGTCGATGACCTGCGCGTAGATGTGCTGGTTCGAGCGGAACACCGCCAGCCGCGGGCGCTCCGGCGTGCCGGCCACCTTGCGGCGGACGCGCGTGTGCCGGCGCAGCCGGCTGGCGTATGGGGTCTGCTTCGTCGACATCCTTACGCCTTCGACTTCCCGGCCTTGAGCTTCACGACCTCGCCGCGGTAGCGGATGCCCTTGCCGTGGTAGGGCTCGGGCGGCCGCACGCGGCGGACCAGCGCGGCCTGCTGGCCCACGACTTGCTTGTCGATGCCCGACACGTGCAGCAGCGTCGGCGACTCCACCTCGAAGGCGGCGCCGTCCAGCGGCTGCATCTCCACCGGGTGCGAGTAGCCGACGCTCAGCACGAGGTTCGAGCCCTGGAGCTGCGCGCGGTAGCCCGTGCCCTGCAGCTCCAGCGACTTGCGGAACCCGTCCGTCACGCCGGTCACCATGTTCTGGATCAGCGCGCGCGTCAGCCCGTGCAGCGCGCGGTCCTCCGGCTGGTTCGTGCTGCGCGTGACCACGACGTGGCCGTCGTCCACGCTGACACGCACCGCCGGGTGCAACTCCTGCTCGAGCTGTCCCTTCGGGCCCTTCACCCGGCACTGGTGACCGTCGACGGCCACCTCGACGCCGGCGGGCACGGGGATCGGCTTCTTCCCTACTCGCGACATCGTTCGGTCCTACCAGACGTAGCAGAGCACTTCGCCGCCGATGCGGCGGCGCCAGGCCTCGCGGCCCGACATCACGCCGTTCGACGTGCTCATGATCGCGACCCCCAGGCCTCCGAAGACCCGCGGGATCTCGCGGTTGTTCACGTACACGCGCAGCCCGGGCCGCGACACGCGGCGGATGCCCGAGAGCACCGCCCGCCGGTCGTCGCCGTAGCTGAGCTTCAACTCGAGGTAGGCCCGCGGCCCGTCCTCGATCTCGCCGATATCGCGAATGAACCCCTCTTGCCTGAGCACCTCCGCGATCGCGCGCTTGACCTTCGACTTCGGCACGCGCACGGACTCGTGCCGCGCCAGCGCCGCGTTGCGCACGCGCGTGAACATGTCAGCCAGGGGGTCGGACATCGTCATCCGGAACGCCTGCCTTCCTTCGTGGGTTCCATCGAGCGCCGTCGCTGCGCGGCTACCACGAAGACTTCTTCACCCCGGGGAGCTTCCCCTCGTTCGCCAGCTTGCGGAAGCAGATGCGGCACATGCCGAACCGCCGCATGAACCCGCGAGCACGCCCGCACGGCCGGTCCGCCCACACCACCGGGCAGCGGTTCTTCACCCGGCTCGAGAACTTGGGCTTCCGGTTCGCCTTCGCGATCTGACTCTTCTTCGCCATCGCGTGCCCTACCTCCGGACGAACGGCATGCCGAGCAACTCGAGCAGCCGCTTGCCTTCTTCGTCGGTGCGCGCCGAGGTCACGATGTTGACCTGCAGCCCGCGCACGCGGTCGATCGTGTCGAAGCTGACCTCCGGGAAGATCACCTGCTCGGTGAGCCCCAGCGAGTAGTTCCCGCGCCCGTCGAACGAGTCGTCGGGCACGCCGCGGAAGTCGCGGACGCGCGGGAGCGACGCGTTCACCAGCCGGTCGTAGAACTCCCACATGCGGGCGCCGCGCAGCGTGAGCGACACGCCGATCGGCATCCCGATGCGCAGTTTGAAGTTCGAGATCGCCTGCCGGGCCCGCCGCACGTACGGCCGCTGCCCGGTGATCGTCATCAGGTCCTTCGTGGCGCCGTCGATCGCGTTCGCGTTCTCGATCGCCTCCCCGAGCCCGATGTTCACGGCAATCTTCTGCAGCGCCGGGGTCTGCATCACGTTTGCGTAGCCGAACTCGCGCTGCAGCGCGGGCGCCACCTCGTCCCGGTAGCGCGCGAGCATGCGCGGCACGTAGGTCTCGGTCACCATCGCGCCACCACCGTCCGTCGCATCGTCGTCTCTCGTCGCATCAGTCGATCGTCTCGTTGCAGCGCTTGCAGTAGCGCACCTTGCGCCCGTCCTCGAGCCGCCGGAAACCGACGCGCGTGGGCCTGTCGCAGGCCGCGCACACCAGGCGCAGGTTGTCGAGCCGGATCGGCGCCTCGGCGGTGATGATCCCGCCCGGCTCCTGCGGCGAGCGCGCGCGCTGGTGCTTCTTCACCATGTTCACGCCGGTCACGACCGCGCGCCCGTCGTCGGGCAGCACCTGGCGCACGTCGCCGCGGCGGCCGCGATCCTTGCCGGCGGCCACCTGGACGGTGTCGTTGCGGCGAATCTTCGCGGCCACTACAGCACCTCCGGAGCGAGCGAGATGATGCGCATGTACCGACGGTCGCGCAGCTCGCGGGCCACCGGCCCGAAGATGCGCGTCCCGCGCGGGTTCCCCTCCTTGTCGGCGACCAGCACGGCGGCGTTCTCGTCGAACCGGATCACCGATCCGTCGATGCGCTGCACCGGCTGCGCCGTGCGCACGACCACCGCGCGCACCACGTCGCCCTTCTTGATCGCGCCGTTCGGCTGCGCCTCCTTCACGGAGGCGACGATCAGATCGCCCACGCGCGCGTAGCGGCGGCGCGAGCCCCCGAGGACGCGGATGCAGAGGATCTCGCGGGCGCCGGAGTTGTCGGCGACCTTGAGGCGGGTCTCCTGCTGGATCATCTACTCCGCCTTCTCCTCGTCGCCTGCATCCGCCGGCGCCGTCTCGGGCTCCGGCGCAGCCTCGGCGGCCGCCTCCGGCGCCTCATCGGCGCTCTCGCGCGACTCGGCCTCCGCACGCGCGGCCGAGCGCTGGAACTCGTCCACGATCTGCGCGTCGAGCTTCTCGGGCGCCACCTCGGCCACCTGGCGCTCCGTCAGCACCTCGACGAGCTGCCAGCGCTTCGTCTTGCTGATCGGCCGGCACTCCTCGATGCGCACGAGGTCGCCGACCGTCGCGCGGTTGTCCGCGTCGTGCACGTGGTAACGCTTCGTGCGCCGGATCACCTTGTGGTAGATGCGGTGCGGCGCCTGGCGCACGATCTCGACGACGATCGTCTTGTCGTTGATGTCGGACACCACGGTGCCCACGCGCCGCTTGCGGTTGACCGACGCCTCGGCCGGTGCGCCCACGGATGGCTGCGTCATCGGGATCCCTCGTTCTCCGCGCCGGCGGCGCCTGCGGCGGAAGCCGCACCCGACGCCGCTGCCGCCGCGTCGGCGATCGCCAGGATGTGGCGCTCGCGCTGCAGCGTCTTGATGCGCGCGATGCGGTGGCGCGTCTTGCGCACCTGCATCACATCGGACAGCTGGCCGGTCGCGGCCTGGAAGCGCAGGTTGAACAGCGCCTGATGCGTCTCGTCGAGCTCGCGCTGCAGCGCCTCGTCCGACAGGGCGCGCAGGTCGCCGGTGTCGCGCGCCATCAGAGCGCCTCCTCGCGCGTGATTACCTTCGTCTTCACGGGCAGCTTGTGGTGCGCCTTGCGGAACGCCTCGCGCGCCGCGTCCTCCGGAACGCCGGCGACCTCGAACATCACCCGCCCGCGCTTCACCACCGCGACCCAGCGGTCGGTCGCGCCCTTGCCCTTGCCCATGCGGACCTCGACCGGCTTCTTCGTGACCGGCTTGTCCGGGAACACGCGAATCCAGACCTTGCCGCCGCGCTTCAGCGAACCCGTGATCGCGCGTCGCGCGGACTCGATCTGCCGCGAGTCGATCCAGGCCGTCGTCTGCGCCTGCAGCCCGAATTCCCCGAACGACACCGTCGAGCCGTTGTGCGCGGCGCCGCGACGACGGCCGCGGAAAGACTTGCGGTACTTGGTGCGCCGCGGCATCAGCATGGCGCTACTCCGTCTCCGCGATGGCGGACGCGAACAGCGGGTTGTTCTCCCGCGTGATCTCGCCCTTGTAGATCCAGCACTTCACACCAATCACGCCGAACGTCGTGTGCGCCTCGGCGATCCCGAAGTCGATGTCCGCGCGCAGCGTGTGCAGCGGCACCTGGCCCTGCATCTCCGCCTCCGACCGCGACATCTCGCTGCCGCCCAGCCGGCCGCCGATGCGCACGCGGCACCCGAGCGCCCCGCGCTGCATCGTGCGCTGCACGGCCTGCTTCATCGCGCGCCGGAACGCCACGCGGCGCTCGAGCTGGTCCGCGACCGAGCGCGCCACCAGGAACGCATCGAGCTCGGGGACCCGGATCTCTTCGATGTTCAGCCGGATGCGCTTGTCCGTCGCGTTCTGCAGCATCGTGCGCAGCATCTCGGCGTTCTGGCCGCCGCGGCCGATCACGATGCCGGGCTTCGCGGTCTTCACCGTGAGCGTGATCTGGTTCGCGTTGCGATCGATCAGGATCTGCGACACGCCCGCGTCCGGCAGCGTGTTCATGATCAGCTTGCGCAGCCGCAGGTCCTCGTGCACGAAGGCCGCGTAGTTGCGGTCCGCGTACCACTTGGACTGCCAGTCGCGCGTGACACCGACGCGGAAGCCGTAGGGGTGTACTTTCCGACCCATTAGAACCCCTCGTCTCCCTCGACCACGATCTCGATGTGCGAATAGCGCTTGATGCGCGGTGCCGCCCGCCCGCGCGAGCGCGCCTTGAATCGGCGCAGCTTCCGCGCGTCCCCCGCGAAGGCCCGCTTCACGACGAGCCCGTCCGGGTTCAGATCAAAGTTGTTCTCCGCGTTCGCCGCGGCGGACTTCACCACCTGCGCGACGATCCGCGCGGACGGCTGCGGCGTGAACCGCAGCACGTTGAGCGCATCCTCCACGGAGCGTCCACGGATCAGGTCGAGCACGAGCCGCACCTTGCGGGGCGACACGGGCTGGTCGGCGGCCTTGGCACGTACTTCCATCAGCCGGACCTCGACGTCGATTCCGACCGGCCGCGGTGGCCGCGGAACGTCCGCGTGAACGAGAACTCCCCGAGCTTGTGCCCGACCATGTTCTCCGTGCAGAAGACCGGCACGTGCCGTCGCCCGTCGTGCACGGCGATGGTCAGTCCGACCATCTCCGGCATGATCGTGGAGGAGCGTGACCAGGTCTTGATCACCTCCTTGCGGCTCGCGGCCTGCGCCACCGTCACCTTCTTCATGAGGGACGGGTGGACGTACGGACCCTTCTTCGTCGATCGCGACATCGATTACCTCCGGCCCTTGCCGCGCCGCCGGACGATGTACTTGTCGGTGCGCTTGTTGTTTCGCGTCCGGTAGCCGAGCGCCGGCTTGCCCCACGGCGTCTTCGGGCCGGGCATGCCGACGGGCGACTTGCCCTCGCCACCGCCGTGCGGGTGGTCGACCGGGTTCATCACCGAGCCGCGCACCTGCGGACGGCGTCGCCGGTGCCGCGTGCGTCCGGCCTTGCCGAGCTTGACCTGCGCGTGCTCCGAGTTGCCCACGACCCCAATCGTCGCGCGACAGCTCTCGAGCACCTGGCGCATCTCGCCGGACGGCATGCGCAGCAGGGCGTAGCCCTGGTCGCGCGCCATCAGCTGGATCGCCGTGCCGGCCGAGCGACCGAGCTGGCCACCCTTGCCGGGCTGTAGCTCCACGTTGTGAATCGCCGTGCCGGTCGGAATCGCCGACAGCGGCAGCGTGTTCCCCGGCGCGATCGGCGCGTTATCGGCCGAGAGAATCGTGTCGCCGACCTTCAGCGCGTCCGGCGCAACCACGTACCGCTTCTCGCCGTCGACGTAGAAGATCAGCGCCAGCCGCGCGGTGCGTCCGGGGTCGTACTCGATGGCCGCGACGCGGCCCGGGACGCCGAGCTTGTCGCGCTTGAAGTCCACGATGCGGACGCGCCGCTTGGGACCGCCGCCGCGGTGGCGCACGGCGATCTTGCCGCCGCTGCGCCCGGCGTTGTTCTTCTTCGAGACGAGCAGCGCCTTCTCGGCGCGCTTCTTCGTGATCTCGTCGAAGCTGTGGCCGGAGGCGTTGCGGCGCCCGGGTGACGTCGGCCTGAAAGTCTTGATCGGCATGGCGGTCCCTAAATGCCTTCGAACAGCTCGATCTGATCACCGGACTTGAGCGTGACGATCGCCTTCTTCCAGGTCGGCGCCTCGCCCGTCGCACGCCCGTAGCGGTTGCGCTTGCGGCGACCGCGCATGAGCGTCGTGTTCACCGCGGTCACGCTGACGTTGAACGCCTTCTCGACGGCGTCCTTGATCTGCGGCTTGTTGGCGTCACGCGCCACCTCGAACACGTACTTGCCGTGACCGGCGAGCATCGTGCTCTTCTCCGTGACGATCGGGCGGCGCAGCACGTTGTAGACGTGGATCGCCTTCGGCATCGCTACGCCTCCATCCCCGATGACGTCCCGGCCGCGCCCGCAGCCGCCGCCGGCGCGTTGCGGCCGGCGGCACGCTCACCGCCCCACAGCGCCTCGGCGCGGCGCACCGCGTCCACCGTCATCACCAGCGTGCGGTGCGCGAGCATGTCGGCCACGTTCAGGGTGTCGGCCGGCAGCGCCCGCGTCCCATCCAGGTTGCGCGCCGAGAGCAGCGCGTTGCGGTCGGCCCCGCCGAGCACCAGCAGCGCCGACTGCTCGACGCCGGCGGCCGCGAGCAGCGCCCGCAGCCCCTTCGTCGACGGCGCGTCGAGCCCGACGTCGCTCAACACCACCAGCCGCTCGTCGCGCGCACGCGACGAGAGCACGGAGCGGATCGCGAGCCGACGCATGCGCTTGGGGAGCCGCTGCACGTACGACCGCGGCGACGGGCCGAACACGATGCCGCCGCCGCGGTGCTGCGGCGCCCGGATCGCGCCCTGGCGCGCCATGCCGAGCCCCTTCTGGCGACGGATCTTCCTGGTCGATCCCGCTACCTGGCCGCGCGTCTTCGTGCGCGCCGTGCCGGCTCGCCGCGCGGCGAGCTGCGCCACCAGCGCCTGGTGCACGACCGGCTCGTTCGGCTCGATGCCGAACACCGCGTCGTCGACGTCGATGCTGTCGGCGGGCTGGCCGCTGGGCCCGATCACCTGCAGCTTCATTCGCCCGCCTCGCTCTTCTCGCCCTCGGCCGGCGCCGCCTCGCCAGACTCAGCGGTTTCGGCCGTCTCGGCGGCCTCCACCGTCTCGGCCGGCGGCGCAGCCTCCTCGGCCTCGTCGGCCGCGGGCGCCTCGGCGACCGGCTCCTCGATCTCCTCGACGCCGCCCGGCAGCTCCGGCGGCTGGAAGTCCGCGAGCGCCTTGCGGCGGCCCGGGACCACGATCACGATGCCGCCGTTCGCGCCCGGCACCGAGCCCTCGACGAACAGCAGGTTGCGACTCGGGTCGCTCAGGACCACGAGCAGGTTGGTCTGCGTCGCCGCCTCCGCGCCCATGTGGCCGGCCATGTGCTGGCCCTTGAACACGCGGCCCGGCGTCGTGCCGGCGCCCACCGAGCCCGGCGCCCGGTGGCGGTCCGACTGGCCATGCGTCTTCGGCCCGCCGTGGAAGTTCCACCGCCGCACGCCGCCCGCGAACCCGCGCCCCTTGGAGGTGCCGCGCACGTTCACGAACTGCCCGGGCTGGAACAGGTCCACGGTGAGCTGCTGACCGAGCTCGTACGCGCCGGGTTCGGCGAGACGGAACTCGTGCAGCTCGTCCAGCGCAACCTGCTCGACGCCGGCGCGTCGGAGGTGGCCGCGCTCGGGGCGGTTCAAGCGCTTGCGGTTGCCGTCGAACCCGACCTGCACCGCGGTGTAGCCATCGCGCTCCGGCGTGCGGAGCTGCGTGACCGTGTTCGGGCCGAGCTCAATGACGCTCACGCCGCGCGCACGCCCGGCGCCGTCATAGAGGCGCATCATCCCGACTTTGCGTCCGATCATGCCGATGGCCATCGAGCGGTCCCTACAGCTTGATCTCGATGTCGACACCGGAAGGAAGCTGCAGCCGCATCAGCGTGTCCACTGTGCGAGACGTCGGCTCCATGATGTCGATCAATCGTTTGTGGGTGCGGGTCTCGAACTGGTCCCGCGAGTCCTTGTCGATGAACGGCGAGCGAATCACCGTGTACTTCCGAATGCGCGTCGGGAGGGGCACCGGCCCGGCGACGACCGCCCCGGTGCGCTCCGCGGACTCGACGATCTGCTTCGCCGAGGCGTCGAGCACGCGATGGTCGAACGCTTTCAACTTGATCCGGATGCGTTGCTGCGGCACTTGCGGTCCCTCTTGCCCGGACTCAACTACTCGATGATCTCGGTGACGACGCCGGCGCCGACGGTGCGGCCGCCCTCGCGGATGGCGAAGCGCAGGCCCTGCTCGACGGCGATCGGCGTGATCAGCTCGATGTCCAGGTTGATGTTGTCGCCGGGCATCACCATCTCGGTGCCCTCCGGCAGGTTCACGACCCCGGTGACGTCGGTCGTGCGCACGTAGAACTGCGGCCGGTAGCCGTTGAAGAACGGCGTGTGCCGCCCGCCCTCTTCCTTGGACAGCACGTACACCTGCCCTCGGAACTTGCGGTGCGGCGTGATGCTCCCCGGCGCCGCGAGCACCTGCCCGCGGATCACGTCGTCACGCTCGACGCCGCGCAGCAGGCAACCCACGTTGTCCCCCGCCAGCCCCTCGTCGAGCAGCTTCTTGAACATCTCCACGCCCGTGACCGTCGTCTTCCGCGTCTCGCGGATCCCGACGATCTCGATCTCCTCGCCCACCTTCACCTTGCCGCGCTCGATGCGCCCGGTCACCACCGTGCCGCGACCCTTGATCGCGAACACGTCCTCCACCGGCATCAGGAACGGCTGGTCCACCGGACGCGCCGGCTGCGGGATGTACTCGTCGACCGCCTTCATCAGCTCCCAGATGCACGCGTACTCCGGCGCATCCGGGTCCTGCGACGTCGACTCCAGCGCCTTCAGCGCCGACCCGCGCACGATCGGCACCTCGTCGCCCGGGAACTCGTTCGTCGTCAAGAGCTCGCGCAGCTCCAGCTCCACGAGCTCGAGCAGCTCCTCGTCCTCCATCATGTCGCACTTGTTCAGGAACACCACCACCGCCGGCACCTCGACCTGCCGTGCCAACAGCAGGTGCTCCCGCGTCTGCGGCATCGGCCCGTCCGGCGCCGCCACCACCAGGATCGCGCCGTCCATCTGCGCGGCTCCCGTGATCATGTTCTTGATGTAGTCCGCGTGCCCCGGGCAGTCCACGTGCGCGTAGTGCCGGTGCTCCGTCTGGTACTCCACGTGCTGGATCGCGATCGTGATCCCGCGCTGCCGCTCTTCCGGCGCGTTGTCGATCGAGTCGAACGGCCGGTAGTCCGCCCACCCCTTCAGCGCGAGCACCTTCGTGATCGCCGCCGTCAGCGTCGTCTTCCCGTGGTCCACGTGACCAATCGTCCCGATGTTCGCGTGCGGCTTCGTCCGCTCGAACTTCCCCTTGGCCATGTTCGGTGTCTCCTACCTGGTCGCTGCTAGGCCCGCGCCACAGCGGCGCCGGAGCTACGCTTCGCAATGTCTTCCGCCACGTTGGACGGCACCTGCTCGTATCGGTCGAACTCCATCGAGGAGGTCGCCCGGCCCTGCGACATCGAGCGCAGGTCGGTCGTGTAGCCGAACATCTCCGCCAGCGGTACGCGTGCGCGCACCACCTGCGTGTTGCCGACTGCCTCGCTCCCGAGCACGACGCCGCGCCGGCTGTTGATGTCGCCCAGCACATCGCCGAAGTACTCCTCCGGCGTGGTGACCTCGAGCTTCATGATCGGCTCGAGGAGCACGGCGCCCGCGTGGCTCATCACCTCGCGCATGCCCATCGATCCGGCCGTCTCGAATGCCATCTCGTTCGAGTCGACCTCGTGGTACGACCCGTCGACCACGGCCACGCCGACGTCGACGACCGGGTAGCCGGCCTTCACGCCGCTCTGCAGCGCGCCCTCGACGCCCCGGCGCACCGCGCCGATGTACTCGCGCGGGATCGAGCCGCCGACCGTGCGGTCCTCGAACACGAAGCCCGTGCCGGGCTCGCGCGGATCGATCTCGAGCACGCAGTGGCCGTACTGGCCGCGCCCGCCGGTCTGGCGGACGAAGCGGCCCTCGGCGCGTGCGTGGCGCGTGACCGTCTCGCGATACGACACCTGCGGCCGGCCGATGTTCGCTTCGACTTTGAACTCGCGCTTCATGCGGTCGACGATGACCTCGAGGTGCAGCTCGCCCATGCCGGAGATCACGGTCTGGCCGGTCTCCTGGTCGAAGCGCACACGGAAGGTCGGGTCCTCTTCCTGCAGCTTCTGCAGCGCCTCGCCCATCTTGCTCTGGTCGTCGCGCGTCTTCGGCTCCACGGCGATCGAGATGACGGGCTCCGGGAAGGTGATCGACTCGAGCATGATCGGGTGCTCGCGGTCGCACAGCGTGTCGCCGGTGAACGTGTCCTTGAGGCCGATCGCGGCGGCGATATCGCCCGCGTACACCTCGTCCACCTCTTCGCGGTGGTTCGCGTGCATCTTCACGATGCGGCCGAAGCGCTCGCGCTTGTTGCGGGTCGGGTTCGACACCTGGTCGCCCGAGTGCACCACGCCCGAGTACACGCGGAAGAACACCAGACGGCCGACGAACGGGTCGGTGACCACCTTGAACGCGAGCGCGGCAAGCGGCTCCTCGTCCGAGGTCGGTCGCTCCATCTTCTTCTCGGGGTCGCTGACGTCCGTGCCGACCATCGGCGGGACTTCCAGCGGCGACGGCAGGTACGTGATCACCGCGTCGAGCAGCGCCTGCACGCCCTTGTCCTTGAGCGCGGAGCCGCACAGCACCGGCGCGATCGCGTTCGACAGCGTCGCGCGACGAATCGCCTTCTGGAGCTCGGTCGTGTCGATCTCGTGACCCTCGAGGAACGAGACCATCAGCTGGTCGTCGTTCTCGGCGACGCGCTCGACCATCTCCTCGCGGGCGGTCGTAGCCATCGCCATGAGCTCGTCGGGGATCTCCCGCTCGGAGACCTGCGTGCCGCGGTCGCCCTCGAAGTAGATCGCCTTCATGTCGACCAGGTCGATCACGCCGAGGAACCGGTCCTCCGCGCCGATCGGCACCTGGATCGGCACGGGCACCGCGCCGAGGCGGTCGCGGATCATCTGGACGCAGCGCTCGAAGTTCGCGCCCATGCGGTCCATCTTGTTGACGAAGCACATGCGCGGCACGTGGTAGCGGTCCGCCTGGCGCCACACCGTCTCGGACTGCGGCTCCACGCCGGCGACGCCGTCGAAGACGACCACGCCGCCGTCCAGCACGCGCAGCGAGCGCTCCACCTCGACCGTGAAGTCGACGTGTCCCGGCGTGTCGATGATGTTGATCGTGTGGTTCTTCCACTGCGCGGTCGTCGCGGCTGACGTGATCGTGATGCCGCGCTCGCGCTCCTGCTCCATCCAGTCCATGACGGCGGTGCCTTCGTGCACCTCGCCGATCTTGTAGGTGCGACCCGTGTAGAAGAGCACGCGCTCGGTCACGGTCGTCTTACCCGCGTCGATGTGGGCGATAATGCCGATGTTGCGCACACGCTCGAGTGGCGTACTTCGGGGCATGCTTCCTCTAAACCTGTTCTGCTGGGGACGGCGCCACACACCGAGCCGCCCCGCGCAGGCGGGGCGGTCGTGGGCGCGCGGTTACCAGCGGTAGTGCACAAACGCCCGGTTGGCCTCGGCCATCCGGTGCGTCTCTTCCTTGCGACGAACGGCGTTGCCGGCGTTGTTGGCGGCGTCCAGCAGCTCAGCGGTGAGCTTCTCGGCCATCGAGCGCCCGGAACGGGAACGCGCGGCGGCCAGCAGCCAGCGCAGCGCCAGCGCCTGACGGCGCTCGCTGCGGATGTCCACCGGCACCTGGTACGTCGCACCGCCGACGCGGCGCGGCTTGACCTCGATGATCGGCATGATGTTGCGCACGGCCTGCTCGAACACGTCGATGCCGCGGCGCCCGCTCTGGCCCTCGATGCGGTCCAGTGCGTCGTACACGATGCCCTCGGCCGTGCTCTTCTTGCCGCTGAGCATCAGCTTGTTCATGAACTTGCTGAGCACGCGCGACTGGTAGCGCGGGTCGGGCTCGGTCGGGCGGAGGGGAGCTTTGTTGCGTCGCATGTCAGGACTTCCGCGTGCCGTACTTGGAGCGTCCGCGCTTGCGCCCGTTCACGCCCTGCGCGTCGAGCGCGCCCCGGATGATGTGGTAGCGCACGCCCGGGAGGTCCTTCACACGACCGCCGCGGATCAGCACCACGGAGTGCTCCTGCAGCGTGTGACCCTCGCCCGGGATGTACGCGGTGACCTCGATGCCGTTCGAGAGCCGCACGCGCGCGACCTTGCGCAGCGCCGAGTTCGGCTTCTTCGGCGTGACGGTGCGCACCTGGGTGCAGACGCCGCGCTTCTGGGGCGAACCTTTCGGCGAGCGCACCATGCGGTTCTTCAACGTGTTCAGCCGGAAGCGCAGCGCCGGCGCCTTCGTCTTCTGGCGCACCGGCTTGCGCGCGCTGCGTACGAGCTGATTGATCGTCGGCACGCCGATTCCTTGCTTCCCTGCTCCAGACCCCGGTAAGCCACCGCGGTCCGTGCAACCTGTCAGAAGGCAACATGAACGGCCGAATGGCTTGGCGATGAGCCTGGGCCGCGACGGCGCGCCGAAGCGCGCTTGGTGTCGCCGGTCCTCACCGCGATCCGGCCAACCGACCGTGGTCGTGGATGCTGCCACGCGCTCTCAGAGGCGCGAAATATGATTTTGACCCCGCACGGGTTCAGTGTCAACGCGTGCCGGGAGGCGGCCGGCCCTGCGCCCGGGCCCAGAGCCGCGCCCGAGTCAGCGCCGGAGCAGGACCTTCCTGAACGATTCGCGGAAGATCGGCTGCAACGGCTGCTCGTCGGCGGACACCGCGCGCTCGCGTTCTGCGCGCTCCCGCCACATTCCCAGCAGCTGCTCCTCGGAGCGCCCACCCATCTGCGAGGTGTGCGCGAGCACGGCACGCACCTTCGTCTCGAGCACCGGCTCGATGTCCACCACGTAGTCCGGGTCGTTCGTCCCCGCGAGCAGCAACGCGAGCGGCCGGTGCGGCGCGAGGCCCTCCTCCTTGTCGAGCGGGTAATAGAGGTGGTCGTCGGCGGCCGGGTAGATCGCGTCGTAGGTCGCCTGCCCGGTGAGCCGGTGGTCGCTGTGATTGAACCCCGGCCGGAACCCGTCCCACGTGATCACGAGCTCCGGGCGGTGCAGCCGAATCTGGCGCACGATCAGCCCGCGCAGCTCGTCGTCGTTGCGGATGTACCCATCCGGGAAACCGAAGAAGACCGGTTCGCGGGCACCCATCACCTCTGCGGCGCGGCGCTGCTCCTCCTCGCGCACGCCGGCGAGGAACTGGCCCGTCACCTCGGGATCCTTCGTGCCCTTGTTGCCGCTCGTCGTGACGACGATCTGCACGTCCCAGCCGTCACGGCAGAGCGTGGAGACGGTCCCACCGCACGAGAACTCCGTGTCGTCGGGGTGCGCCATCACGACCATCGCCCGCTTCGGCACGTGGAGCGCGAGCTGCTCGATCAGGTCGGCCTGCTCGTCGATGGTGTCGGCGTTGACCCGCGTCTGCGGCGGGCGGCGGATGGCGGCGCCGGTGCGCGGGCGGGTCGTCGTGCGTCGGGTCGGCATGCGCGCGAGTCTACCCTCCGCCGGCGACGTGCACCGTCTGCGCGTGGCGGCGGGCATCGATCACGTCGCGGTAGAGCAGACACAGCCCCTCCGCGACGGCGTCCCACGAGTAGTCGCGCATGCGCGCGACCCCCGCGGCGCCGAGCGCCGCGCGCAGCGGCTCGTTGCGCAGCAGCAGCTCGATCTTCTCCGCGAACGGTTCGGGGCAGCGCCAGGGGATGAGGTAGCCCGTGCGCCCGTCCGCCACCGTCGACGGCAGCCCGCCGACGCGCGAGGCGACCACGGGCACCCCTGACGCCATCGCCTCCACGGCGACAAGCCCGAAGGACTCGTAGAACGACGGCACCACCACGACGTCGGCGGCGTTGTAATAGCCAGCGAGCGCTTCGTGCGCGACCGGCCCGACAAAGCGCACGGCGTCCGCAACGCCGACCTCACCGGCGATCGCCTCGAGCCGCGCGATCTCCGCCGCGGCCTGGTGGTCGCCGCCGACGATGAGCAGGCGCACACCCGTTCGGTCGGTGAGCTCGCTCAGGGCGCGCACGAGGATGTCGAGCCCCTTCAGTGGCTGGATGCGACCGACCGCCAGCAGGATGCGCTCCCGCGGGTCGATGCCGAGCGCGCGCCGCGCCGCGGCGCGGTCGCGCGGCTGAAAGCGTTCGAGGTCAACCCCCAGCGGGACGACGCCGATCCGCTGCGGCGGCACGCGGTAGATCTGGCGCAGCACGCGCCGCTCGTGATCCGTGGCGGCGACGATGCGATCGACCCCGTGCATCAGCCGGCGTTCCGCCTCGAGTCGCTCCGGCGCCTCGTGCTCGGACGCGCGGGCGCGGAGCTTCACCTCCGCGAGGGTGTGAAACATCGTCACGTGCGGCACATCCCAGGCCGCCGCCAGCCGCTCGCCGGCGAGCGTCGAGAGCCAGTAGTGCGAGTGCACGACGTCGTACGCACGCCCGCCGCCGGCGGCGAACGCCTGCACGCCGGCGGCGAACGCGGCGACGTGCGCGGGCAGCGCGTTCTTGTCGACGCGCCGGGCCGGGCCCGCGTCGACGTGCACGAGCCGCGCCCCCGGCGCGAACGCCACCACCGCCGGCGCGCCGGCGTCGTCGCGCCGCGTGAAGACGTCGACCTGCGCACCCATCGCCCCGAGCCGCTCGGCGACCGCCCGCACGTAGACGTTCATGCCACCCGTCTCGTTGCCGCCGAGGGGCGCGAGTGGCGACGTGTGGTACGAGAGCATGGCGACGCGCGCCGGCGGCGCGGCAGCGCCGCGGCGGCGCGGGGCCGCGTCGGCGGCGGGGTGCACCGCGCTCACCCCTGCCCGATCAGCTGCAGGAACTCCTGGCGCGTGTTCACGTCGTCGCGAAACGCTCCGCGCATCGACGACGTCACCATCACGGCTCCCGGCTTGCGGATGCCGCGCGCCGTCATGCAGAGGTGCTCCGCCTCGATCACCACCGCCACGCCGCGCGCGTGCAGCACCGAGTCGATGCACTCGGAGATCTGCGTCGTGAGCCGCTCCTGCACCTGCGGTCGGCGCGCGAAGATCTCGACGGCCCGCGCAATCTTCGAGAGGCCGACGATGCGGCCGTCCGGCAGGTACCCCACGTGCGCCTTGCCGTGGAACGGCAGGAAGTGGTGCTCGCACATCGAATGGAACGGGATGTCGCGGAGGATCACCATCTCGTCGTGACCCTCTTCGAACCCAACCGAGAGAGCCGCGACCGGGTCGAGGTGAAGTCCCTCGAAGAGCTCTGCGTACATCGCGGCGATGCGGCGCGGCGTCTCGAGCAGCCCCTCGCGATCGGGGTCCTCGCCCACCAGCCGGATCATGGTGCGGATCGTCTCGAGCAACGCGGGATCGGTCGGGTCGAAGCGCCCGTTCGGACTGTCGACGCTGGTCATCGCGCTCATGCCTTTACCCGCCCTCGGTGGGAGCCGGTATTTCGTACCACGCTGTAGGAGTTCTGGTGCAACGACACATCATGCTAGCACGCGGGGCCCGGCCGACCGGGCTCGCGCGCACCGCGTTCAAGCCCAGCCGAGCGCCCGCGCCACGTCCGCGACGTCGGCCTTCGCGTCGTGCCGCACCGCCTCGACGCCGAGCGCCGTGTCTGGATCCTTGAGCCCACTGCCGGTGATCACGCAGACCGCCGTCTGCTCCGAGAGGTCGGCCCCGGCGGCGCGCTTGAGAAGCCCCGCGACGGACGCCGCCGAGGCCGGCTCGCAGAACACGCCCTCGCTCGCAAGTCGGCGGTAGGCCGACAGGATCTCGTCGTCCGTGACGGCTTCGATCGCGCCGCCCGAGGCGTCGCGCGCGTCGACGGCGCCCTGCCACGAGGCCGGGTTGCCGATGCGGATTGCCGTCGCAATCGTCTCGGGCTTCGCGACGGGCGCGCCGAGCACCAGCGGCGCGGCGCCCGCGGCCTGGAACCCCCACATGCGCGGCAGCCGCGAGGCGCGCTCCCGGTGGTAGTACTCGCCGAATCCGCGCCAGTACGCGGTGATGTTGCCCGCGTTGCCGACCGGGATGCACAGCACATCGGGCGCGTCGCCGAGCTCGTCGACGATCTCGAACGCGGCCGTCTTCTGGCCTTCGATGCGATGCGGGTTCACGGAGTTCACCAGCGCCACCTCGTGGCGCTCCGCGAGCTCGCGCACGATGCGCAGGGCGTCGTCGAACGAGCCGTCGATCGAGACGATCTCGGCACCGTGAACGACCGCCTGCGCGAGCTTGCCCATCGCGATGCGCCCCGCGGGCACGACGACATAGGCGCGCAGCCCGTGACGCGCCGCGTACGCGGCGGCGGAGGCGGAGGTGTTCCCCGTCGACGCGCAGATCACGGCCCGCGCGCCGGCCTCGACGGCCTTCGCGACGGCCATCACCATGCCGCGGTCCTTGAACGACCCGGTCGGGTTCGTCGACTCGAGCTTCAGATAGACGGTGCCGACGCCGGCCTCGCGCTCGAGGCGCGGCATGCGCACGAGCGGCGTGCCGCCTTCGCCGAGCGTGACCATCGGCGTGGCGTCGGTGATCGGGAGGAACTCGCGGTAGCGCTCGAGGATGAAGCGCGTGGGCATGGCGCCGGTGGCGGACCGCTCGGCGGTCACAGCGGCTGCCCCCCGCGCAGCTCGTCGCTCTGCTCGCTCAGCCGCACGAGCAGGTCGCGCGCGATCCGGGCCTCGCGCTCGACTTCTTCGATGCGCCGGCGGCCGGCCTGCTCGTCCGCCTGCAGCTGGCGGCGGAAGTGCGCGACGAAGAGCAGGCGCAGCGCCTCGAGCTCCTCGGACAGCCCGCGCAGTTGCCCCTGCACACCGGACTGCGAGCGCGCGAGCAGCGCGCGCTCGTCTCCGGAGTCCGCCACCGTGCGGCGGACTTGCTCGATCTGCTCCTCGACGGCGTTCAACCGCTCCTCCGTCCGGGCGCGCGTGGCACGCTGTTGCTCGAGCACCTCGAGCAGGTCGCCCTCGCGATCGCGCACCGCGCGCAGCGAAGCGATGTCGTCGTCGAGGCGGCGCTGGTCGTTCTGCACGGCCTGCAGGCGCTGGCGCAACTCGTCGATGCCGGTCACGAGACCCGGCAGCGCGGCGTCGAGCCGCGAGATCGCGTCGGCGGCGTGGTGCACGGCTTCGCGATCGGAGTCGACGCGGCGCTCGAGCGCGTCGAGCCGACCGTCGGCCGCCTGGCCGCCCTGGTCGCGCTCGGCGATGCCGAGCTCGAGGTGGCGCTGCCGGTCGTCGACCGCGGACTGGCGGCCTTCGAAGCGATCGAGCCGGCGGACGACGAGCTCGAGCGCCCGCTGCAGTCGCTCTTCGTCGCCGTGATCGCGCTCAGTGGTGCGCTCGAGCCGCGCGGCAAGCTCGCGCCGCACGGAGGCCTCGGCCGCGAGCTGCTCCTGGAGCGTGGCGAGCTCCTGCTTCACCTCGCGCGCGAGATCCTGCCCGGCCTCGTGCCGCCGCGTGCGACCATCGACCGTCGCGAGCACCTCCTGCAGCCGTGCGACCTCCTCCTGCTGCGCCGCCAGCGCGGCGCGCACGTGCTCCAGCTCGCGCTCGAGCGCCTGCGCGCGGGCGGTTGCGAGCTGCAGCTCGTCACCGACCCAGCTTCCCGCGAGATCCGCGGCAGTGGGCGCGCCCCCGGCGGCACCGGCCGGCTGCTGCGGGCCGCGCGTCGTCATCGCGCGCCCTGCCCCGTCATCGGCAGCACCGCGCGAACCTCGGGCACGACGTCCATCTGCTCAATGCGCTCGATCGCGCGTCGCAGCGGTCCGCCCACGGCCTGGTGCGTCGTCAGCACGAGCTCGGCGGTGCCCTGGTCGGGGTCGGTCTCGAACTGGATGACCGACGCGATGCTGACGTCGCTGTCGCCGAGCGCGCCGGCGATGCGCGCGAGCACCCCTGCCTGGTCGACGACGGTGACGCGGATGTAGAAGCGCGACCGGTGCTCGTCCGCGGGGCGCACACGCACCGCGCGGCGGCCCGGCTCCGGCCGCTCGACGCGCCCGGCGACGATGTCTCGTGCGACGTCGAGCACGTCGGCGAGCACGGCGCTCGCCGTCGGCAGGCGGCCGGCGCCCGGCCCCTCGAAGACCACGCGCCCGACGAGATCGCCCTCGATCTGAATGGCGTTGAGCACGCCGTCGACCTTTGCGAGCGGCTCGCCGGACGCGACCAGCGTCGGCTGGACCGTCGCCTCCAGCTGGTCGTCGACCAGTCGACCGCTCGCGAGCAGCTTGATCGTGTACCCGAGCTCGCGCGCGTAGAGGAAATCGCGGGCCGTGAGCCGCGTGATGCCGCGGCGCGTCACGTCCTCGGGCACGACCTGCACGTGGAACGCGAGACCGCAGAGGATGGCGAGCTTGTAGGCCGCGTCGATGCCCTCGACGTCGGCGGTCGGATCGGGCTCGGCGTAGCCGAGGCGCTGGGCCTCGGCCAGCACGGCGTCGTACCCCGCGCCCTGCTCGGTCATCGCCGTGAGCATGTAGTTCGTCGTGCCGTTGATGATCGCCGTCACCGACGTGATGTCGTTCGCGAGCAGGTCGCGCGACAGCGGGCTGATGATCGGGATGCCACCGCCGACCGAGGCCTCGTAGAGCAGGCGGACGCCGTGCGCGTCGGCGGTGGCGAGCAGCTCCGCGCCGCGCTTCGCCATCACCTCCTTGTTCGCGGTGACGACGTGGCGGCCCGAGGCGAGCGTGCGCGTGATGTAGTCAAACGCCGGCTGCTCGCCGCCCATCAGCTCGACGACGATGCGCGTCTCGGCGTCCGCGAGGACGGCGTCGAGGTCGGTGGTGAGTTGCTCGGCGGCTACGCCGTCGCGGTCGCGGGCGAGGTCGCGCACGAGCACGCGCCGCAGCGCGAGCGGACGGCCGACGTGGCCGGCGTGGCGCTCGCGACCGCGCGCAAGCGCGGCCACGACACCGGACCCGACGTTGCCCGCGCCGAGCAGCGAGATGCCGATCACGTCGCTCATCGCGTCCTCATGCCAGCCGCGACCGGGCGCGGCCCCTACGGGCTCGAGTTTTGCGCGGCCGTCGCCAGGGCCTGCGCCTTCGCGAGGATGTGGTCGTTGAGCCACGACTCTTCGCTGGCCGACATCGAGCGCGAGATCGTGAGCTTCGCCTGCTCCACGTTGAGCCAGTCCTGGACCTGCTGACTCACGAGCTGCTGCTTCATCGTGTCATCGTACGCGCGGTCGGTCGCGCGATCGGTGACCTCGTAGACGTCGTAGTTCGTGCCCTGCTTGACGACGCCGCTGACCTCACCGGTCTTGAGGTCCTTCACCGCGCTCTGAACGTCGGCCGGCAGCACGGAGACGGGCGACCAGCCGATGTCCCCGCCCGCGCCCGACTCCTTGCCGGTCGAATACTTGTCGTGCAGCTGCGCGAAGTCGCCGCCGTCCTTCAGCTGCTGCTCGATCACCTGTGCGAGCGCCGAGTCGTTCAGCCGGATGCGCGACAGCCGGACCTGCGGGCCGCTGCTGCCGAGCGAATCCTGGAACTGCTGCTGCAGCCGCTGCTGAATGATCTGCGCGCGCACGATCTGCTCGAACTCGTGCTTGCTCAGCCCGACGAGGTTGAGGAAGTCCTGGTACTTCGTCGCGAAGGTCGCACGATCCGTCGGCGTCGCCGCGGCGGTAGGGGTGCCCGTGGCGCCCGCGGCGGCGGTCGCCGTCGGCTCCGGCGTCGCGGTGGCGGTGGCCGTCGCGGTCCCGGTCGCGCCGGCGGCGGCGCCGCCGGCGGGTGTCGGCGTCTCGGTGGGCACGCCGGCGATTGGCGCGAGCCCGAGCTCCTTCGCGATCTGCTGGTCCACCTGGTCCTGCGTGACGTCGCCGACGAGCGCGGGTCCGGCGATGCGCAGGCTCGCCTCGTCCTCGAGGCGGCTCAGCGTGTCCGTCGCGAGCGTGGCGGCGCTCGTCACGCCGCCCTGGAACGCGGTGAGGTAGGCCCCGCGGTCGACGACCTGCGACGCGTTGAAGTGCTCGTTCTGAACGGTGAGGATGCGCACGCGCGGCGGGCGGTACTGGGTGATGTAGACGCCGGCGAGCACGATCAGCGCGGCCGCGGCGAGCACCACGCCGGCGATCAGGTAGATGAGGTTTTGCTGGAGCCCGGAGGTCCCACGGCGCGCGCTTGACCTGGAGTTCGCCTGTCGGCTTCGCGACACCTGCGACTTCCCCTCCGAAGCCCCGGGACGGAGCACGACCGGGGGTCCCGCGGCGCGGGACCCCGCAGGCCGCGTGCTGTGGCTAGCGGCGGCCCAGGCCGACGCCGCTCAAGCGGATGTGCTCTGCCGTGTACGGCAGCAGCGCGATGTGGCGCGCGCGCTTGATCGCCTGCGCCACGGTCCGCTGGTGTTTCGCGCACGTCGAGACCTTGCGACGGGCGTCGATCTTGCCACGCTCGGTGACGTACCGGCGGAGCAGATCGACGTCCTTGTAGTCGACGACGTCGGTCTTGCGCTGGCAGAACTCACAGCCGCGGCGCCGGGCGCCGCGACGGGGTCCGCCGCGTCGGAAGCGGTCTTCGCGATCGTCGCCGCGACCGCCTCGGTCTTCGAAGTCGCTGGTCACTCGTTCCTCCTCGTTGCCCTTCGGCCGTTGCTAGAAGGGCAGATCGTCCGGGTCGACGTCGCCCTCGCCATCCGCACCGACCGGGAGGCCGGGTGTGAACGAGGAATGCGACTCGTCCTGGCGGCCGCCGCCGAGGAAGCGCACGTCCTCGGCGACAAGCTCGGTGGTGTAGCGCTTCTGGCCGTCCTGGCCCTCCCAGGAGCGCGTCTGCATGCGCCCCTCAACGTAGACCTGGCGGCCCTTCGTCAAGTACTGCGCGCAGGTTTCGGCAAGGCGCGCCCAGGTCACGACGCGGAACCACTCGGTCTCCTCGCGGCGCTCGCCGTTGCTGTCGGTGAAGCGGCGCGACGTGGCGACGTTGAAGGTGGTGACGGCGTTCCCGTTCGCGGTGTACCGCATCTCCGGGTCGGCGCCCAGGTTCCCGATGATCATGACCTTGTTGAGCATGGTGACCCCCTTCGGGGGACGGCGTGCCTACTCGGCGGTCCCGGCGGCCCGCTCCCCCTCCGCCTCCGACCCTGACTCGCTGCCGCCGTTCTCAGAGCTGGGCGTCTCGGTCGAGGATTCGGCCGGGGACTCGGTTGCCACCGGCGCCTCCGCCGCGGTGACCGGCTCGGCTGCCTCGGTCGGCTCGGCCGGCTCGGCCGGGCTCGCGGCGCCCTCCTCGGCCGCGGCGACCGGTCGCTCCGCGGGCGCAGCCTCGGCTTCGCCGGCGCTCGGCCGCTGCGAGCGACCCCGCTCCTCCTGCATCGGCGGCCCTTCGTACGCGATGATGCCACGGATGAGCAGGTGCCGGATCACGTCCTCGGAAATTCGCAGGGCCGACTCGAGGGGCGCCGTCGCCTCCGCCGGCAGCCGCATGGTCGCCAGCACGTACGTGCCCTCGAAGTGGTGGTGGATCGGGTAGGCGAGCCGCCGCCTGCCCCAGTTGTCGATGGAGAGGATCTCTCCGCCGACCGACGTCACGCGCTCGCTCACGCGCTCGATGGCGCCGGCCGTCTCATCCGCGGTCAGCCGCGGGTGAAGGATGTACATCAACTCGTACTCGTGCACAGGTGCCTCCGCTGACCCTGGTCGATGGAGGCGCGCCCGGCGTCACCGTTGCGCGCCCCGATCAAGCGGTGTGGGTAGCCCTCGTTCGGGCTCAACGAGTGTAGGAGGCGCGCGCGACTAGGCACAAACGCGGCGGGAGCGGCCGTGCCGCCCCCGCATGCGAGCACCAGAGACGCGCAACGGCGGCTAGCCGCGCGGCAGCCCGAGCCCGCGCGTCGCGATGATGTTCCGCTGGATCTCGGAGGTGCCGGCGGCGATCGTCGCCGAGACCGAACCGACGTACGAGTGCGTGAACTGCGCCTGCAGCGGCGCGTGCGCGCTGTCCTTGTCCCAGAGCCCGCCGTAGAGGCCGAACGTTCGCACGCCCGTGTTCGACAGCCGCTGCACCAGCTCGGAGTTGAACAGCTTCGACGTCGACGCTTCGTAGTTCGGGATCAGCCCCCGATCCTGCATCGAGATGATGCGGAACGAGAAGTTGAACATCACCTCGGTCTCGACGAAGCGGTCGGCGATCTCGTGCCGAATCGAGTTCGACCCGTTGAGCCGCGACTTGTCCGACGCCGCACCGGTCGCGGCGTTCACCAGCCGCTGGATGCTGCGACGCGCCGTGACGGCACCGGTGATGTTCGAGCGCTCGAAGTCGAGCAGCGTCATCCCGACGTACCAGCCGCGGTTTTCATCGCCCACGCGGGCGCTCACCGGCACGCGGACGTCCTCGAAGAACGTCTCATTGAAGCCGTGCTCCCACCCCATGTTGATGAGTGGCCGGACGGTGATCCCCGGCGTGTGGATGTCCATCATCAGGAACGAGATGCCACGGTGCTTCGGGGCCTCCGGGTCGGTGCGCACGAGCGCGAAGAGCCAGTCGGCGTTGTGCGCGCCCGACGTCCAGATCTTCTGGCCGTTGATCACGTAGTCGTCGCCGTCGCGAATGGCGCGTGTCTGCAGCGACGCGAGGTCGGACCCGGAGCCCGGCTCGGAGTAGCCCTGCGCCCACGCGACCTCGCCGGACAGGATGCCGGAGAGGTGCTGCTGCTTCTGCTCATCGGTGCCGTGCACGATCAGCGTGGGGCCGAGCATCCCAACGCCGCTGCCGCCGACGCCGGTCGCCCCGGCGCCCGCCATCTCCATGTTGTAGATGAACTGCTCCATCGGGCTGAGCCCGGCCCCGCCGTACTCCTTCGGCCAGTGCGGTGCGACCCAGCCCTTGTCCGCGAGCGCCGCGGCCCAGGCAGCCGCAGCCTCCTTCGCGCCGGGCTCGTCCGACTTGCGGTCAGACTGCCAGCCAAACTCGGACGCGGCGCCGCCGGCGCTGCGCTGATAGCGCTCGGGCAGGCGACTCTCGATGAACTGGCGGACCTCCTGGCGGAAGGTGGCCTGCTCGGGGGTGTCGTTCCAGTCCATGTGTCGCCTCCTGCATCCGGTAAGCGCGAACGCACCCGGACACGGCCCGGGGCAGGCCGGGATTATATCCGGTCGTATTGAGGGATCGAGCGGGGATGGGCCCCGAAAGCTGTGGGTGCGCCTACGCGCGAGCGGGGATACCCGGGGCGGGGAACCCTGCGCACAGCTCGGCGACCTCGGCGCGCACCTGCTCCGCCACGCCGGCGTCGCTCGGGGCGCGTAACACGCGAGCGATCAGGCCGCCGACGCGCTGCATCTCCTCCTCGCGCATGCCGCGCGACGTGAGCGCCGGCGTGCCCATGCGCACACCCGAGCCGAGCGTCGGGGGCAGCGGGTCGAAGGGGATCGTGTTGTAGTTCGCGACGACGCCCGCGCGCTCGAGCGCGTCCGCGCCTTCGTGGCCGTTGATGCCGAGGTCGCGCACGTCGATCAGCACGAGGTGGGTGTCGGTGCCGCCCGACACCAGGCGCAGCCCGGCGTCCATGAGCGCGGCCGCCAGCGCCTTCGCGTTCGCGACGGTCTGGCGCGCGTAGGCACGGAACTCCTCGCTGTCGGCCTCCTTGAGCATGACCGCCTTCCCGGCGATCACGTGCATCAGCGGGCCGCCCTGCGTGCCGGGGAAGACCCCGCGGTCGACCCGGCGCGCGAACTTCTGGTCGCTGAGGATCATGCCGCCGCGCGGGCCACGCAGCGTCTTGTGCGTCGACGTCGTGATCAGCTGCGCATGCCCGACGGGCGACGGATGCGCGCCGCCGGCAACCAGGCCGGCGATATGCGCCATGTCCGCCATCAGCACCGCGCCGACCTCGTCCGCCACGGCCCGGGCGCGCGCGAAGTCGAACTGCCGCGGGTACGCCGTCGCGCCGACGACGATGATCTTCGGCTCGTGCTGCTTCGCCGTCTCGAGCATCGCGTCGTAGTCGATGACCTCGGTCTCGCGGTCGACACCGTACGCGGCGAAGCGGTAGAGCTTCGCGCTCGCGTTGACCGGCGAGCCGTGCGTGAGATGGCCACCGGCGTCGAGCTGCATGCCGAGGACGGGATCGCCCGGCTTCAGCACGCCGAGGTAGACGGCCATGTTCGCCTGGGCACCGGAGTGCGGCTGCACGTTCGCGTGGTCGGCACCGAACAGGCGCTGCGCGCGCTCGATGGCGAGCGTCTCGACGTCGTCGACGTACTGGTTGCCGTGGTAGTAGCGGGCGCCCGCGTAGCCCTCCGCGTACTTGTTGGTGAGTACGCTGCCGACGGCCTCGATCACGGCGCGGCTGGCGTAGTTCTCGGAGGGGATCATCTCGAGGACGCTGCTCTGGCGCTCCTCCTCGTGACGGATCGCCGCGAAGACCTCGGGGTCCACCTCGGCCAGCGAGGGCTGCTGGCGCGTGGCGCGGTTCGACGGTGCGGTCATGGCATGTCCTCGACGCGGGCGGGGCAGGTCCGGGTTGTGCGCGCCATGCTAGCGGACGAGGTGGCTACGCGCGCCGCGATGCACTCGCCGGGGAGGCCACTACGCGAGCCCGCGGGCGCGGTCGTGCTCGGCCCATGCCCAGTCGTTCAGCAGCATCAGTGCGCCCGCGACGAGCGTGTGCCCCCCGAGCACCACCGGGATCGGCGCGGCGTTCGCGGCGGCGACCAGCGCGCGGAGCTCCGGGTCCTCGATGTCGTCTGCGAGCCCGAGATCCGCGGCGAAGCGGTCGGCGCGCGACGGCTGCAGCCCGAGGTGGATGAGCGTGGGGCGGATGTCGACGAAGGCGGCGTCGCAGAGCTGCGGCAGCAGTTCGCCGAAGACCCGATCCGGGCCGGCGGCGCCGATGAGCTGCCCGAGCATCGAGCGCGCGCTGCCGTCCAGGTGGCGCCCCGCCGCCTGCATGCCGCGCTCCTCGGCGAGGATGCGCACGCGGCACGCCGTCTCGCGCTCGAGGTACTGCCACGCGCGGCTCCCGCCGACGCGGCCCGCGACCAGCACCTCCGCCTCGCGGTCCGTGAACGTCATCGCCGCGCGCGCGAGCCGCGAGGTGTCCGGCGCCCACTCGCCGAGCACACGCTCGAGGCGCGTGCCGATGCGCCCGGCGAGCGCGAGGGCCAGCAGCTCCGTCGGCGAGTCGATGTTGAGCTGCGTCTCGAGCGTGCGCGGCAGCTCCGTCACCTCGACGTCGAGGTCCTCGCGGAGGCGGCGAGGCACGGCGTTGTCGGACACCGGCGGCGGGTCGAGGCGCGCGAGCAGTCCCGCGGGATGCAGCGCGAAGAGGTCGGCCGAGAAGTAGTTGTTCGTCGCGCACGCGGCCGACGGCCCGGCCACACCGTTCGCGAGCGCGACGAAGTCCTCGGCGCCGAGCAGCGGGCCGCTCCCGCCTCCGACATACAGCACGCGCTCGATCCCATGCGTCGCGACCGCCGCGGCCAGCCGCTCGCCGTAGTGAAACGGGCGGTCGGGGTGGTCGTCGACCTCCACCGTCACGCCGTCGGGCACCGGCAGGGCCGGAGCGGCGTCGGCGAGCAGCAGCGCGCGCCCGAAGCGCCCGGTGCCGAGCGCGACTTCGAGCGTGTCGAGCGCGCTCGCCTCGAGCGCGCGTCGCATGAGAGTCTCGAGTGGCCCGCCGGACACGCCGCCGAGCATGACGACCAGCGAGGGATTGTTCACGGGCGGCGCCTCACCGGACAGGGCGGCTCAGAGCGCGCGACCGGCGGGGACCCGCTCGAGCCGCTCGATGTACGCCTGCGGGCGCAGGCGCGTGACGTCGATTTCGCGGCACAGCTGCGTGCCGTGTGCGAGGCAGCACGCGGACCCCGCCGCGGCGCCGAGCGCGAGCGCCCGCTCCCAGCCATCGCCTCGCTTGAGTCCGAGCAGCACCCCGGCAAGGAACGCATCCCCTGCCCCGACCGCGGACTCGACCTGGACGTGCGGCACGTACACGCGATAGTCGCCGGCCGACGTCAGCGCGATCGCCGGGTCGGCGCCGCGCGTGACGATTACGTTCGGCACGCCGTAGGCGCGCATCTGCTCCGCGCCGGCGATGGCGTCGCGCTCCGACGCGACCGGCGCGCCGATCAGCCGCTCGAGCTCGTGTTCGTTGACCTTGACCAGCGCCGGCCGGACGCCGGCCTCGAGCACCGCGTGCACCACGGGCCCATCCGCGTCGAGCCCGACGAGCGCGCCCTCGTGCTGCGCCGCGAGGATCAGCTGCACGTAGACGGAGGGATCGCCCGGCGGCGGAATCGATCCCGCGATCACCAGCCAGGAGTCTCGCCGCAGCCGCCGACGCAGGCGCTGCAGGAACTGCGCGTGCTCGCGCTCGCTGACCGTCTCGCCGGGTCCGCTCATCACCGTGTGCGTGTGCGTGGAGCGGTCCAGGATCGTGAGGTTCGTGCGCGTCTCGCCGGGGATGTAGACGAAGTCGCAGCCGATGCCGGAGTCGAGCAGCTGGTCCTCGATCATCCGCCCGAGCTCGCCGACGCCGAAGCCCATGGCGATCGGCTCGTAGTGCAGCTCCTTCAGGACGCGCGCAACGTTGATGCCCTTGCCGCCGATGTCGAAACGGTTGGCGACAACGCGATTGGTGTCGCCGACGACCAGCCGCTCGATCTCGATCGTCTGATCGATCGCCGGGTTCAGCGTGATGGTGATGATCATGGACGGCCCCCGGACCGCGACGCTGCGCTCGCAGGCACGCCGATTGTATGGCGGGCGATGGCGCAACGCGCCAGCCGCGTCGCACCCGAACCTTCGCGCGGCGTCACCCACCGGACGGAGAGGCTTACGCAGAACTCCCGCTGGCGCACGGTGCGCAGTCTCCCGCGGGAATTGCGCGGTGTGGCCGGCGGGGCGAACGGCGAGCGCGCAGCGGCATCCGTCGTCGCCGCTCACTCGACCGGCACCCGAGGCCCGCGGCCCGCTCCCGGCGACCGGCGGCGGACGCCGGCGAACTCAGTCCTCCCGCGCGAGCGCGAGCCCGTACACGCGCTCCGCGCCCGCGGCACGCAGTGCGCGCGCCACGGCCGAGAGCGTCGCGGTCGTCGTCGTCACATCGTCGACGAGCAGGACGTTCGGCGGAACGGGGCCGCGCACGGCGAAGGCGCCGTCGAGGTTGTGGCGCCGTCCCTTCGCGTCGAGCGTCGACTGCGGCGATGTCTCGCGCACGCGTTCCACCAGCCGGGGCGCCAGCGGCGCCTCGACCCGCCGGGCGATCGGCCGCGCCGCCACCTCCGCCTGGTTGAACCCGCGCTGGCGCCGGCGCCGCACGGCAAGCGGCACCGGGACGACGACATCCGGCGCCCACTCAGACGGCACCGCCGGCGCCGCGGCGCGACCCAGAGGCGGGAGCAGCGCGAGCACGCCGCGGAACTTCGCCTCGAGGATCGCGCGGCGCGCCACGCCCTCGAACGGGAACGCCGCGCGCAGCGCGTCCACCGCCGGCGCGTCCTCGCCGCCGCCGGCGCAGCGCGCGCACGGCGATACCTCGCCCGGCTCCCAGCACACCCGGCAGCGCGAACCCGCCGCGCGCGGCAGCGCCGCGGCGCACGCGTCGTGTAGCGCGGCACCGTAGCGCCCGCACGCGATGCACCGCTGCGGGAGCATCATCTCGCTCGCCGCGTCGACCGCGTCCCGCAGCCGCCAGCGCCCCCTGGCCACGGCTCGTCTCCCCGCCACCGGCCGCCCACCCACTCTGCCACGCCGGACGGCCGCCGGCGCACCGGCCCGCACCTATACTGGGGCCGACCCCCCGCCCCCGCGCACTCCCGGAGCAGCCCCGTGCAGGTTCAGATTCGTCTCTTCGCCGGTCTTCGCGACGTCGTCGGCGGCGACCTCACGGAGCAGTTCGAAGCGCCGCGCGTCACCGTCGGCGACCTCCGCGCGCGGCTCGAGGCGTCGCAGCCGAAGCTCAAGCCGTACCTCAGCGGCGTCGCGATCGCCGTAAACGAGGACTACGTCCTCGAGGACACGCACGAGCTGTCGGACGGTGACACCGTCGCGCTCGTCCCCCCGATCTCCGGTGGCGCGCCGGACGCGGATCCCAACGAGACGCCGCCGTTCCTCGTCACGACCGCTGAACTGCGCGCGCAGGCGCTCCGCGACATCGTGATGACGCCGGCGAGCGGCGCGGCCGTCGTGTTCGAGGGCGTCGTGCGCAACCACCATGAGGGGCACGCGGTGCTCCGCCTCGAGTACGAGGCGTACGCCGAGATGGCGGAGCGTCAGCTGCGCGCGGTCGCCGACGAGGTGCTCGCCGACTTCCGCGACCGCGAGGTTCACGCGATCGCCGCACACCACCGCATCGGCCCGCTCGAAGTCGGCGAGACGTCGCTCGTCGTGGCCGTCTCCGCCGCGCACCGCGGCGACGCGTTCGCGGCGGCGCTGCGCACGGTCGACCGCATCAAGGAGACGGTGCCGGTGTGGAAGAAGGAGTATGGGCCCGGCGGCAGCCGCTGGCAGGAAGGCGTGCAGCCGAAGCCCCTCCGCCGGTGAGCGGCGCGGCGCCGGCGCGCTCCCCCATGACCGTCTCGCCCGGCCCGACGGTCGCCCATTGCATCCACTGCGGAGCCCCGCTCGCGGCCGCCTGGCCGCGCGACGCCGGCCACGCGTCGTGCCTTGCCTGCCGGGGCGTCGAGTGGCGCAACCCGCTCCCGGTCGCCGGCGTCCTCGTGGTCCGCGACGGGCGCGTGCTCCTCGTGCGGCGAGCCGCGGCGATGGAGCGCGCCGGCGGCCGCTGGGCCTACCCCGGCGGGTTTGTCGAGGCCGGCGAGTCGGCCGAAGGCGCGGCACGGCGCGAGACCCTCGAGGAAGTCGGGCTGCGGGTGCGCGTCACCGGCATCGTCGGGCGCCCGCACACGCTCGTCGATCCGCACCACCTCGTGATCGCCTACCGCGGCGTCGCCGACGGCGAACCGGTGCCCGGCGACGAGGTCGATGCCTGCCGCTGGTTCGCGCCGTCCGAGCTCCCATGGGACGAGCTCGCGTTCGCATCGACGGCCGTGGCGCTACGCGCCCTGCTGGCCGCGGGGCTGGACGCGCCCGCAGTCGACGCGGCCGGGGACCACGCGGTCCCGCTCGCACGCGCCCCCCGTGATCGCGCCCTCCCGGCGTACTGCCGCGCCTGCGGCGGCGCCACGCGTCCCGCCCGGACGGGCGAGGCGGGGCACGCCCGCTGCGCGCGCTGCGACGCGCCGCACTGGGTGAACCCGCTCGCAGCATCGAGCCTGCTCGCCGTGCGCGACGGCCGCGTCCTCCTCGGGCGCCGCGCCAACCCGCGGCGCCCGGGCTTCGGCCTGTGGGCCGGGCCGGCCGGCTACATCGACCCGGGCGAGACCGCGGAGGAAGCGGCGGTCCGCGAGATCCGCGAGGAAACCACGGTGCGCGCACGCATCACCGGGCTCGTTCACGTCTACTCCACGCCGACGCATGTCGAGGTCGCCTACCACGGCGAGACGGACGACGAGCCCGCACCGACGCCGGAGATGAGCGAGCTGCGCTGGTTCGCCGCCGACGAGGTGCCGTGGCCCGAGCTCTTCGACACGTGCGGCGCGTCGGTCCGCCGCCTGTTCGCACGCGGGCTGCTCTAGCTAGCGCGCGCGCATCCGCCGTTCGAGCTCGGTCAGCGAGTAGACCATCACGCGCACCCCGTGCGCGCGGACCGCGCTCTCGGTGTGGCTCATGCCGAGCTTCTCGAGCACGCGCTGCGCCGCCCGGTTCGCGGGGTGCACCACCGCCTGCACGCGTCGGAACTTGAGCGCCTCGAACGCGTACCGGAGCGCCGCGCGGGCGGCTTCCGAGCCGAGGCCGCGGCCCTGTCGATCGCGCGCGATGACGGCTGTGAAGTCCCCGACCGCACGGTCGTACCGCCGGAAGCCGCACAGGCCGATCAGCGCCCCCGTCGCCGTCTCCTCGACGGCCCAGCGGCCGAACCCGTGCGCGCGCCACTCCGCGATGAACTCGGCGACGCGGCCTGCCACCTCGTCGTGATCGCGGGGCGCCTCGTCGAGGTGCCGGGTGACGTCCGGATCGCTCATGATCGCGGCGAGTGCATCCACGTCGTCGGGCCGCCAGCCGCGCAATTTGAGGTGCTGGGTGCTGAGCTCGGGGACGTCCATGAGCCTCGATGCTACGGCATACCGCCAGTACGGAAGTCGGGCGCCGTGATCCCATAGACGGTCGACGTCTTGAGGTCCGCGAGGCGCGACGCGATGCGCGGCTCCATCTGCTTGAGCTCGCGATTTGTCGTGACGACGGTGTGCATCCGAGCGAGATGGCGGTGGTTCAGCACCTGGTAGAGCTTTTCCTCCGCCCAGGGGCTCGACTGATGTGCGCCGAGGTCGTCGAGCACGAGCACCGCAACGTCCGTCAGCCGCTTGAAGAGCGTGTCGAAACGCTGGCTCGCGTCGGGCGCATAGCTCGCGCGCAGTTCGTCGAGCAGGTCCGGAACGTTCGCGAAGCCCACGCCGTCGCCCTGCGCATGCCGGTAGCCGGCGATCGCGGCGGCGAGGTGGGTCTTGCCGCAGCCGTTCTTGCCGAGGAAGACGAGCCAGCCGTCCGGCTCCGCCGCCCACTGGCGGGCGAGCCGGAACGCGCCCTCGAGGTTGCGCCGCGACTCCCCGCGCAGACCCTGCCCGCCCGGCCGGAACTGCTCGAACGTGAACTGCTCGAGCCGCTCGCGCGTCATCGCGCCGACCGCGAAGTAGCGCGGGCCGACGTCCTGGTCGAGCTCGAGCACCTGCGCGAGCGCCGGATCGGTGAGGCGCGTGCCCAGGCGCGGGTCGATCTCGGGTCGGCGGGCGCACGCACGTGAAGACGGTGGGCAGCGCCGCGTTGAAGCGGTGCGAGACGACCTGGAAGAACTTCTCGCGCGCCCACGGGGTCTCGGCGTACGCGTCGAGGTCGTCGAGCACGAGCAGCGGCGTGGTGCGCACCTGGTCGAGCAGGTCGTCGAAGTCGACCTCGGCATCGTCGCGATAGGCCGCGCGCAGGTGGTCGAGCAGATCCGCGACGGAGAGGAAGAGCGTGGGGTGGCCGCGCTCGATGCGGCGGTTCGCGATCGCGGCGGCGAGGTGCGTCTTGCCGGCGCCGTGCGTGCCCGTGAGCACCAGCCAGCCCTCGGGCGCGTCGGCGAACCGCTCGGCGGCGTCGACGGCGGCACCGTACCGGCGCTGCGCGGCGGGCTCGGAGGAGCGGCCGGCGCGCACGAGCGTCGCGAATGTCAGGCGCTGGAGCGCGCCGAGTCGCGAGTACGCGAGCAGCCGGCGGCGGCGCGCGTCGACGTCCTCGCGCTGCGCGCACTCGCAGGGGACGGGGCGGCCGAACGACGGGTGCTCGGGGTCGTCGGTGACGCGCACGAAGCGCGCGCCGTCGCAGAGCGGGCAGACGCCGGCGCGGCGGTGCGCGGCCCCCTCACTCGGGGTCGAAGCTGCGTCGGACGACGCGTCCGTAGGGATCGGGGCGCCGTGCGCGTCCCGGCGCGGTCCCAGCAGGTCCACCAGCGGCTTCATCGTCTCGCCCCTCCGCTTCCCAGCGTTCGAGGATCGCCTCCGCGTATCGCCAGGAGCGCGCGTTGTGCGCGACGGCCTCGTGGATGGCGTCCACGATCCAGGTCGCGGGGTAGCGCGCCTCCGCCTCACGGAGGGCCGTCGTGATCGACGGCGTGAGCAGGCCGATTCCTCGGCTTCGTAGGTGAGCGCGGGCCGGCCCGGCGGCGGCGCAGGCTCCGCGGGCGGCCGGGCGCGGCCGCCGCCCGGCGGCGCGAGCGCGCCGGCGAGCACGCGGTCGCGCTGCCGGCGGCCGCCGTCGTTGTGCACGAAGTAGCAGGCGTCCCCGTCCTCGAGCGCGCACTCCAGCAGCACGCCGCGCCGCGCGGCCGCGCGCAGCGCGGCCGGGATGGCATCGGCGCCGCCGCACGCGGCGAGCGCGCGCGCGAGCGGCGCCTCCGCGGCGAGCCGGCTCGCGCGCACCGCGCGCGGCTCGCCCCGCACGCGCCCGATGGCGTAGAGCGCGTACAGCGTGACGCGCAGCTCCGCCTCGTCCTCGATCGTCGGCAGCACGTCGACAAAGAACTCCGCCGGCAGCGCGACCGAGAGCCCGCCCGTGCGAAAGCCGGCGAACGCCTCGTCCCCGATCGGGCCCGCCGGGCCGGGCGCGCCGCCCGACTGCGTCACCTAGACGCCGTCCCACTCGTCGTCGAACGCGGGATCGGGGCGCAGCAGCAGGTCCTGGAACGACGCGGTGCGGTCGCGGAAGCGCACGGTGATCGTGCCGGTGGGGCCGTTGCGGTGCTTCGCCACGATGATCTGCGCGAGCCCCGACGGGTTCTGCGCACCCGGTGCGTCGGGATGCTGCTGCTGCCACTCGTCCGGCGTGACGTAGACGTCCTCGCGGTAGATGAACATGACGATGTCGGCGTCCTGCTCGATCGAGCCCGACTCGCGGAGGTCGGACAGCATCGGGATGTGCGGATGGCGCGTCTCGACCGCGCGCGACAGCTGCGCCGCGGCGATCACGGGGACGCGCAGTTCGCGTGCCAGCTCCTTGAGCGCGCGCGAGATCTGCGAGATCTCGTTCGTGCGGGTGTCGGCGCGGCCGGCCCCGTGCAGCAGCTGGAGGTAATCGATGATCACGAGGTCGAGCCCGTGCTCGGTCTGCAGGCGCCGGCACTTCGCGCGGATCTCCGGCACCGTCAGCACGGCCGAGTCGTCGATGAAGATGTTCGTGCCGCCGAGCACGCCGTGAGCGTGCATCACGCGGTGCTCCTCCTGCTCGTTGTGGCGGCCGAGCCGCAGGCGCGCCATCTCGACGTCGGCCTCGGCCGAGAGCAGGCGCGTCGCCAACTGCTCGCCGCCCATCTCCAGGGAGAACAGCGCAACGGTCGCATGCTGACCGACCGCAGCGTTGCGCGCGAAGTTCAGCATCAGGCTCGTCTTCCCGACGCCGGTGCGCGCGGCGAGGATCACGAGGTCCCCGCGCTTGAAGCCGCCGAGCAGCGCGTCGACGTCCATGAAGCCGGTCCGCACCGACTCGGCGAGCGCGCCCTCTTCCTCTTCCTCCGCCTGCTCGAGGAACTCATCGAGCAGCTCGCGCAGCCGCTTGAAGTCGCCGGCGGCCTCCGCGGTGCGGATGCCGAGCAGCAGCGTCTCGGCATGGCTGAGCACGCGACGCACGTCGGGCCCGCCCGCGTAGGCGAGCTGTGCGATTTGCTGCGCGGCGCCGATCAGGCGGCGGTAGAGGGCATCGCGCGCGACGATGCGCGCGTGGGCCTCGACGCCGACGGCGGTGAAGTACTTGCCGGAGACCTCGACGAGGTAGGGCTCGCCGCCGGCAGGGTCGAGCCGGCCCTCGCGGTCGAGCTCGTGCGCGACGGTCGGCAGCGTGATCCGCTCGCCGCGCTCGCCGAGGGCGAGGCAGGCCTCGTAGATCCAGGCGTTCTGCTCGCGAAAGAAATCGTCGGGCTGGACGATGGGCAGGACGCGCGCGTAGGAGTCCTCGTCGAGGAGGAGAGCCGCGATCACGGCCTCTTCGGCGGCGACGTCGTGCGGCGGGAGGCCCCCGGCGGGACGGACGTCGGTGCGAATCGGGGCGGGGCGACCTTCGATGACCAACCCCGCTCCTCCTTCGTGTCGCCGCTACGTCTGAGGTGCGCCTTCCTCGGAAGTGCCCGGCTCCGACTCGCCTTCGGCGGTCGGGGTCTCCGAGGATGCCTCCTCGGAGTCGGCGGCGATGGAGGCTTCCGCTCCAGTGGTCGACGCTGCGCGCACCTCCGGCGGAGCCGGCGGATTGAGCAGCGCCTCGGCAGCCGCCTCGACGCCTTCCGGCGCCTCGACGTCCACCACGACCACCGTGACCTCCGGTATCACATGACGTGACAGCCGGATGGGAACGGTGTAGACCCCCACGCTCCGAATCGCCTCGGGCAGCAGGATGACGCGCCTGTCCAGTTCTTCGCCGAGAATCTCCCCAGCCTTCTCGGCGATGTCCGCATTGGTGACAGAACCGTACAGACGCCCCTGCTCGCCGACGCGAACGGCCATGATCAGAGCCTTGCCCTCAAGCCTGCCGAGCAGCTCTTGAGCGCGCTCGTCCTGATCCCGCTGCCGCTGCTCCTCCACCTCGCGAAGCCTTTCGGCTCGTCGGAGGAGGGCAGGGGTTGCCGGTGCGGCCAGGCCGCGCGGCAACAGGTAATTCCGGGCGTACCCACGAGCGACGGTTTTCACCTCGCCCATGTCACCCGATCCCTCAACGGTCTCCAGGAACACGACCTTCACTTCGGACTGACCCTCTCGGCGTGTCGGAGCCGGGACTGCCGTCACTATGCGGCCGACCCGGACGACGGGAGTGCGAGTTACTCACAGGGTTGTCCGAAAGCGGTCGGCATTCGTGCCGGATCGCACTCGGACGACGTGGACAACCGGGTGGAATGAACTCCAAGGGTATCCACCTGCCCTGCGCTGACGCAATCACGTCCCCCGGGAACTCGCGCCACACGGCGACGGAAGAGCGCGGCCATGGTAGAACAGGCGTTCGCTCGTGTCAAACACATGTTCTACCAGGGCTCGCCGCCCCGCCGGCCGGGAACGCAATCGCCGCGCCGGGCGTCCGACTCTCAGCAAGCAGCGAAAGGATCCCCGATGCGCCCGATGCGCCACGCTCCCTCCCACCTGGCTCGCGCGGTCGGCACCCTTGCCGCGCTCGCCGTCGTCGTCGCGCTCGCCGCCGCGTGCGGCACGGCCAACGCCACGCCGGCTCCCACCGCGACCGGCACGACCGGCGGGACATCGGCGCCGATGGCCGTCGCGCCGGGCAGGCCGTTCACGCTCGCGCCGGGCCAGTCGGTTGGCGTCGGCGTCGATGGCTGGCGTCTCGCCTTCGTCGAGGCGACGGCCGACTCCCGCTGCCCGGCGAACGCAAGCTGCGTGCGCGCCGGCGATGTCACGCTCCACTTCACCGCGACGAGCCCGGGGGGCACCGCCTCCGCGCTCACCGCGCGCTTCGGCGAGGGCGACGCGACCGCCGCGTTCGGCCCGTACACGCTGACCGCCCAGGACGTCGCGCCGCAGCCAATCTCCGGCCGGGGGATTCCTGCGAGCGCGTACCGGGTCACGCTGGTCGTGCGCTAGGCGCGTCGTATCGTTGCGCGAGAGAGGAGCCGCGCGATGAGCATCGCGATCGACGGCCCGCTCGCGGGCCAGGGGCTGATTGGTGCCGGCATTCTCGCCGCGCTCCCCCACTGGTTCGGCTTCGAGGAGTCGAACCGGCAGTACGTGCGCGACATCGAAGCACTGCCGACATTCGTCGCACGCGACGGCGGCGAGCCGGTCGGCTTCATGACCGTCCGGCGGCACTTCCCGGAGAGCGCGGAGTTGCTCGTGCTCGGCGTGCTGCCCAACCGACACCGACAGGGCATCGGCCGGCGGCTGCTCGAGGCAGTGGAGGCGTGGCTGGGCGCGGACGGCGTGCGGTTCGTGCAGGTGAAGACGCTCGGCCCGTCGGATCCGGACGAGGGCTACCGGCGGACCCGCGCCTTCTACACCGCGCTGGGCTTCGCCCCGCTCGAAGAGACGACGGCGTTCTGGGGCCCCGAACAGCCCGCGCTGATCATGCTCAAGTGCCTCGACGCGCCGGCCGCCCCGCCGGCGTAGCGGAACCGCCGGCGGCCGCGTCGTCGCGACCCGCGGCGCGCCACCGCCACCACAGCAACGCCAGCCCGGCCGCGAGCGCGACGAGCGCCGTGAGCTGCGCCTGCTTCAGCCCGAGCGCCGTCACGCTGTTCGCGCGCCAGAAGAACACGAGGAATTGCGTCACCGCGTAGCCGGTGATGTACAGCGCCGTCGCCGCACCGGCGGGCCGCCAGCGTCGCAGGACGAACCACAGCACCGCAATCAGCGCGAGGTTGCACAGGATCTCGTAGACGGCCGCCGGCTGGTACGGGACGTTCAACGCCGGCGCCAGCGCGTGCGGGTTCGTGTACGCGGTGCCCCACGGCAGGTGCGTCGGGTAGCCCACGATGTCGCCGTTCACGATGTTCCCCAGCCGCCCGAACGGCTGCCCGACCGCCGCGAAGATCGCGGCGACATCGAGGAACGGCCACATCGACAGCCCCCGCACCCGAGCGAACACGATCATCGTCAGGATCACCGCGATGATCGCGCCGAAGAACGCCATGCCTCCCTCCCACGCCGCAAGGATGTGCTGCGGGTGGTGCAGGTAATACGACTGGTCGTTCTGGACGACGAAGTAGAGACGCCCGCCGATGAGGCCCGTCACGATCGCCCACGGGAAGACGTTCCACAGCTCCTCGGTGTCGGCACCAAAGTACGGTGCGATGCGCAGCGAGACCCAGGCGGCGACGGCGATCGCGAGCACGTAGCCGAGGCCGTACCAGTGCACGGCGATCGGCCCGAGCCGGAACGCGACGGGATCGAGGCCGATGACGATTGTCAGCACGTTCACGGGCGGCGGACCGCCGGCCGTGGGATCCGCGGATCGGTGCGCATGGGCTCCTCGTCTCCGCTCGGGTGGTGCTCTATGCTCTCGCGCCGCGCGGGCGAGGTCGAGCCCGCGCTCGGCGGGGGCGATCACCGCGAGCCGGCCGCGCGTGACGGCTAGACGCGCCCCCCGGCCAGATGCGCGGCGGCCTCGCCGGACAGCGCGCGCTCGAGACCGTGGTCGTAGCGGTCGCGCGCGTCGGCGAGCCCGACGTCCGCCGGGCCGAGGCGGATGCGGTCGCCACCCAGCCGGCCGAGCACCGTTGCCGGCACGCCCGCCTCGGCGGCCAGAGCGCGCAGCCGCTCGGCCGACGCCGCGTCGGCGACCGCGACCACGAAGCGCGACTGCGCCTCCCCGAACAGCGCGGCGTCGAGCCGTGCGCCCAGCACGACCTCGGCGGCGTCCACGCCGGCGCCGGCCGCGAGACAGCACTCCGCGACCGCGACCGCGAGGCCGCCGTCGGCGCAGTCGTGCGCGGCCGTGAGCAGCCCCGCGCCGTGCGCGTCGAGCACCAGCCGCTGCACGCGCGCCTCGCGCGCGAGGTCGAGCGCGACCGGCCCGGCGACGCGCCCGAGCGTGCGCGACTGGTACTCCGACCCCGCCAGCGTCGCGGCCGGCTGCGCCGGATCCGCGCCGAGCAGCACGAGCGTGTCGGAGGCGCCCGGCGCGGCCGACAGGTGGCGCGCCACGTCATCGATCACGCCGAGCATCCCGATCGCCGGCGTCGGCAGCACCTGCCCCGACGGCGTCTCGTTGTAGAGCGAGGCGTTCCCGGAGACGACCGGCGTGCCGAGCGCGCGGCAGGCCTCGGACAGCCCGATGATCGCCTGCTCGAGCTGGTACGCGACCTCGGGCTTCTCGGGGTTGCCGAAGTTCAGGCAGTCGGTCACCGCCGCCGGCAGCGCGCCGGTTGCGACGACGTTGCGCGCGGCCTCCGCGACCGCGATCTGCGCGCCGACGCGGGGGTCGAGCGCGAGGAAGCGCGCGTTGCAGTCGGTCGCGACCGCGATCCCACGCGCGCTGCCCTTCACGCGGATCACGGCGGCGTCGCCGCCGGGCCGCACCACCGTGTTGTTCAGCACCTGGTGGTCGTACTGGCGGTAGATCCAGCGCCGGCTCGCGAGGTTCTCCGCGCCGAGCATGTCGAGCAGGGCGGCGCCCGCCCGCGCCGGGTCCAGATCCGGCTGCGCACCCGGGTCCTCCGCCTGCACGCGATCGAGGCTCTCCGGCCGCCGGCCCTCCGGCGGGTACTGCGGGGCGTCCGTGAGCACGTCGATCCGGATCCGCGCCACCACCGCGTCGCCGTCGCGGATCGTCGCCAGCCCGTCGTCCGTGACCGTGCCGATCACGTCGGCGTGCAGCTCCCAGTGGCGGAAGTGCGCGATCACGTCGTCGAGGTGCTGGCGCTTCGGGATCACGAGCATGCGCTCCTGCGATTCGGACAGCATGACCTCGTACGGCGTCATGCCCTGCTCGCGGCGCGGCACGCGCGCAACGTCGATGTCGAGCCCGGTGCCGGCGCGCGCCGCGGCCTCGACGGCGCTCGACGTCAGCCCCGCCGCGCCGAGGTCCTGCAGCCCCTCGATCCAGTCGCCGTGCTGCTCGGCGAGCTCGACGCACGCCTCCATCAGCAGCTTCTCGAGAAACGGGTTGCCGACCTGCACGGCGGGCCGCCGCTCCGCCGACGCCTCGTCGAGCTCGACCGACGCGAACGTCGCGCCGTGGATGCCGTCGCGGCCGGTGTCTGCGCCGACGAGCACCAGCGGGTTGCCCGGCCCGCCGGCACGCGCGGAGAGCAGGTGCTCGCGGCGGCCGATGCCGACGCACATCGCGTTCACCAGCGGGTTGCCGCTGTACGCCGGGTCGAACTGCACCTCGCCGCCCACGGTCGGCACGCCGATGCAGTTGCCGTAGCCGCCGATCCCCGCGACGACGCCGCTGAAGAGGTGCCGGTTGTGCGGGTCGGACAGCGGGCCGAAGCGGAGCGAGTCGAGCAGCGCGACCGGCCGCATGCCCATCGCAAAGATGTCGCGCAGGATGCCGCCGACGCCCGTGGCGGCGCCCTCGTACGGCTCGATCGCCGACGGGTGGTTGTGCGACTCCATCTTGAAGACGGCGCACCAGCCGTCGCCGAGGTCGAGCGCGCCGGCGTTCTCGGTGCCCACCTTCGTCAGCACGAACGGTCCCTCCGTCGGGAAGTGGTGGAAGAGCGGGCGCGAGTGCTTGTAGCCGCAGTGCTCCGACCAGAGCGCGCCGGCCATCCCGAGCTCGACGTCGGTCGGCTCGCGGTCGAGGAGGTCGAGCAGGCGCGCGTACTCCGCGCGGGACATCGCGACCTGCGCCAGCGTGGTGTCGTCGACCGGCATCGGGGGCGCTCCTCGGGGCGGTGCGGGGAGAGCGGCCAGCGTACCAGCGCCCGCCGTCAGGCGGGAGTCGCGCCGCCGCCGCGTCCGCGCCGCCCCGGTCGCGCGGCTACCACATCGAGAACGGCGGGTACGCGTCGACCTGCAGCATCACGTATGCGGTCACTCGCGCCGACCAGCGGCCGAGCCCGACAAGGTAGTCGAACGCCCACCGCGGAAACCTGCCGGTGAGCACCACGAGGATCACCGCGATGAATCCGACGAAGACGCCGACGAATGCCAGGAACGCCAGCACGATGTAGTGCGGGATCGCGAGCAGCCACTTCACGAGCGGGAGCCAGCGGTTGTACTCCTCGCGCCGGATGACGTCGTACTGGAAGTGCGGGTACGCGCCGGCGTCCATCGAGAACGGCGGGTACGGGTGGGGCTGAAACAGCGCGTAGACGGTCACGTTGTACTGCCAGCGGTAGGCGCCGACGATGAGCCGGAACATCCCCTCTGGGAAGCGCTTCGTGAAGAGGATGACGAAGAATGCGAAGAACGTCAGCACCTGAGCGAGCCGCGTGAGGATGCTGGCGACAATCGACTGCGGGATCGCGAGCAGCCAGCGGATCAGGATCGAGAAGCGGCCCGGGTCCTCCGGGTACTCGACGTTGAAGACCACCGGGTATGCGGGCTGGATGGGAGCGGATGCGGTCACGACGTGCCTCCTGACCGCCCGCCGCGCGTTCACACTATGACGAACACGAACGTGCTGCCAGATGCGCCAAGCGCGCGGCGTGGCGAACGGTCGTCACCAGCATGACGGATCCGAGGGCTTGAGGCAGAGGCATCCGTCCCGGCGCGTCCGGGACGGTTCAGGCGGGGGCCGCGACGGCATCGAGAATCGACTGCCAGATCGCGTTGCCGTCGTCGTTGCCGAGCAGCGGCTCACACGCGCGCTCGGGGTGCGGCATCATCCCGAGCACGTTGCCGCGCTCGTTGAGGATCCCGGCGATGTTGCGCTCGGAGCCGTTGGGGTTCGCCTCCGGCGTGACGCGGCCGGCTGCGTCGGCGTAACGGAACGCGACGCGGTCGGTGTCCTCCAGCCGGTCGAGCGTTGCCGCGTCGGCAAAGTAGCGCCCTTCGCCGTGGGAGATCGGGATCTCGAGCGCGCGGCCGGGGGCGATGCCGCGCGTGAATGGCGATGAGTGGTTGGCGGCGACCAGGTACGTGTCCTGGCAGCGGAACTGCAGCGAGTCGTTTCGCATCAGCACGCCGGGCAGCATGCCTGCCTCGCACAGCACCTGGAAGCCGTTGCAGATCCCGATGACGAGACCGCCGGCGGCGGCATGCGCCTGGACCGCACCCATCACCGGCGAGAACCGCGAGATCGCGCCGCAGCGCAGGTAGTCCCCGTAGGAGAATCCGCCGGGGAGGACGACGAGCTCGTCGCGGTGCAGCTCGGTCTCGCGGTGCCAGACGCGTCGCGTCTCCACGCCAAGGCGCTCGAGCGCCCAGGCGCAGTCGCCGTCGCTCCAGGTGCCGGGGAACACGACGATGGCGGCGCGCATGTGGACTCCTCGTGCTGCGGATGCCGGCGGCGGGGAGATGCTCCACGCCGAGTATACGGACGCGCCGGGCTAGCCTCGACGCGCGGCTCCCGACCGCGCTAGGTGTCGTCCTCGCTGAGCTCCCGCTCGCGACGGCTCGCCGCCGAGGACGACGGACGCGCCCGCTGCGGCGGCTCGACGTCCTCCGGCGCGGCGCGGCGCGGCGCGGCGGAGCGCCCCTCGGTGCCGGTTGCGGCCGGCGCCTCGGGCGCCGGCTCCTCACGGCGCGCGGTCAGGCCGGCGGCGCGGCGCTCGCGTTCGCGCTGCGTCGGCTCCGGGTACTCGACGCGCGGGTGATAGACGGCGCTCAACGTCGACGTGTAGGCTTCGGCGACGATGCGCAGGTCGCGCAGCGAGATGTCACAGTCGTCGAACTGCCCTTCGTCGATGCGCTCCTTGATCGTCTCGTCGATGATGGCGCGCACGTTCGCCGGGGAGCGGTCGGCGGCCGCGCGCACCGTGGCCTCGCAGCCGTCGGCGATCATCACCAGCGCCGTCTCGCGCGTGCGCGGCTTCGGGCCCGGGTAGCGGAAGAGCTCCTCGTCGATCTGTGGATCGAGCTGCGCGGCCTTGCGGTAGAAGAACGTCATCAACCGCGTCCCGTGGTGTTCCGGGATGAACCGGACGACGGCCTCGGGGAGCCCTTCCTTGCGCCCGAGCTCGACGCCGCCGGAGACGTGCTGGTGGATCACGCGGGTGCTCTGGAGCGGGTCGAGCCCCTCGTGCGGCGACGTCTCCCCGGCTGGGATGTTCTCCACGAAGAACGCCGGCGCGACGAGCTTCCCGATGTCGTGGTAGTACGCGCCGACGCGCACGAGCAACGGGTCGGCGCCGATGCGGTCGGCGGCGCGCTCGGCCATGTTGCCGACGAGGATGGAGTGCTGGAAGGTCCCCGGCGCCTCGTCCTGCAGCCGGCGCAACAGGTGGTGGGTGAGCTGAGCGAGCTCCATCAGCTCTACGCGCGTGATGATCCCGAATGGGCGGCTGAGCAGGACGAACGCGCCGACCGCGATCAACGCGGCGAGGATGCCGCCGCCCGCGGAGACGCCGGCGATCCAGACGAAGTCGACGACGCGGCGGTCGGCGTCGAGCAGCCAGATCACTGTGAGCGCACCGCCGGACGCCACGGCCGCGGCCGCGCCGGCGACGAGGAAGCGCTGCAGCCGGTCGGCGCGCGCCGTGACGTAGATCCCGGCGAACGAGCTTGCGAGCACGGTGAGCGCCAGCCGCGCCGTCTCGAGCTGCGCGGTCGCGCCGCCCGGGTCGACGCCGGGCAGCAGGATCGACACGAACACCACCACCGCGGCGAGCAGCGTCGCGAGCAGCACCGCGATCGGCACGTCGAGCAGCACCGTCGCCGCCATCGGCGCCGCGGCGAGTGGCAGCGCGTAGGCGAGGAAGTGTCGGTCGAGGTCGGGCAGCGCCAGCGGCAGGACGAACTTCGCGACGGCGGCCGGCACGAGCAGCAGCAGGCCGAAGAGCAGCTGCCGGCGCGCACCCTGCAGCGCGCGGGGGCGGGCCACCGCCACGTAGCCGCTGGCCGCACACCCGAGCATCGCGGCGAAGAGCAGGACGGCGAGGACGCTCCGCGTATCGATCCCCGCGTGACGCAGGTCGAGCCGGTCGAGCGCCTCGATGTCGGCCGCGGTGAGCTGCGTCCGAGCGGCAACGACGACCTGTCCGCGCGTGTAGCTGACCTGGACCGGGGGTGTGTTCGCCATCGCCTCGTCGCGCAGCGCCTTCGTGCGCTCCTGGTCGACGACGAGCGTTGGCACGATCAGCGGATCGATGAGCTCCTGCAGCGCGATCACCTGGCCGGCGGAGAGGAGCGGCGAGAAGAAGGTGGACGCCTTCGTCTGCGCGGCGGAGACGTCGCTCGCGCCGATGCTCTGCGTCAGCGTGCGGCCGAGCGCGTTCCTCGCCTCGTCGCCGAGCGCCTTGAATTGCTCGGCGCTGCTCTGCACCAGGGTCGCCGCGGAGCGCGCCGACAGCGACACGCCGGTCACGTTGCGCACCGCCGTTTCCTTCGCCGATTCGGAGAGGGTGGAATCGCCGCGCACCCGGTCGATCGACGCCAGGACCTGGTTGAGCTGTGCGAGCTGCTTGTCGCGGACGTCGGTATCGAGCACGAAGACCTGCTGCACGGCATCGGCGCGCGCGTGCCGCTCCTGGTCGGTGAGCACGGTGGAATCGTAGGTGATGTCCCGCGGGGCGACGATGGCGCGATCCGCGATCGAGCCGCGTTCGAGACGGACGCCGCCCGGGAACCACGGGAACAGTGCGACGGCGAACGTGATCGTGAGGAATCCACCGAAGAGGAACGCGCCGAGGCGGCGCTCACGCGCACGCGCGGCGTCGGGGCGACCGGCCGGTGGTCGCTGGCTCATCGTCGACCGCCTCGCCGGGCGGCGACCGGCGTGACCGGCCGCTCAGCCCGCCAGCAGCTCGCGCACGATCTCGTTCGCTCGCCTCCCGTCGGCGCGGCCGGCAAGGCGCGCCATCAGCGGGCCCATCACCTTGCCGACGTCGGTGGGCCCGGACGCGCCCACTTCGTCGATTGTGGCACGCGCGAGGGAGCGGACCTCGTCCTCCGAGAGCGCCTGAGGGAGATACGCGTCGATGATCGCGAGCTCGTACTCCTCGCGTGCGACGAGGTCGTCGCGGTTGCCGCGCCGGTACTCCTCGATTGAGTCGCGCCGCTGCCGGGCTTCGCGTTGCAGCGTGCGCACGGCCTCCTCGTCGGAGAGCTCGTGGCCGGCCGCGATGCGTGCGTTCTGGAACGCGGCGATCAGCAGTCGGAGGGCATCGCGGCGCTGCGCGTCGCCGGACTTCATCGCCGTGGTCATCTCGGCGCGAATCTGGTCGGGGATGCCGGGCATCATCGCCTCTCCTCCCGCTCGGCGGCCCGGCGCGAGCCGGCCGCCGGTCCCCTCCGACAAGAAACCCCGGGGCTGCCGGGGTTTCCGCTCCGGGACTAGAGCTCCCGTCGCTGCTTCTGCTTGAGCAGCGCCTTCCGCAGCTTGCGGCGGCGCGAGGCTTCCTTCTTCTTGCGTCGCTCCGACGGCTTCTCGTAGTACTCGTGCCGTCGGACGTCGGTCAGAATCCCGTCGGCCTGCACGCGCTTGTTGAACCGGCGCAGTGCCGCGTCCAGCGATTCCGATTCCCCGACGTAGACTTCCGACAAATCGAATCACCATCCTCAACGTGCACGCATTGTGACGCGTCCGCGCAACTGATGCGCAGCGTGACGCGAACATTCATGCTAGGAAACGTTCACCGGCACGTCAAACGCGCCGGTGTCCCCGCGGCCGACCTGCGAGCGAGAAACGCTCGCCAGCCGGGCGACGGGCTTAGTCGGCGGACGGCAGCACCTTCGGCTGGAGCTCCTCCATGCCGCGCCCGTCGACGTTGAGGTTGCAGTCGCCCGGCTTGATGCAGAGCAGCTCGATGCCGGTCTGCTCGTCCTTGTAGCGCTTACCGAGTGCCACGGCCATATCGGCGTCCCCCTGCTGCCTACAGCTGCTCGAGCGGCGTGTCGCCGCAGCGGAGCTCGCCCTCGTCCGACCCGCGCGTCACGATGAACTCCGCGCCGCAGTTCGGACAGCGGTATCGCTTCCCGGTCGTTGCTGCCATCGATCCAACCCCCTCGTGCTGCGCGCTGCCACCCGCCGCCAGGCGAGCCCGCGAATCGTTCTCGTGCGCGTCCGCCGCTATTGCACGTCCGCCGCTATTGCACCGTGAACTCGGTGTGCATGCCGAGCTGGTAGTGCCCGGGGACGTTGCAGATGATCACGTAGTGCCCCGGCTGCAGCTTGACCTGGAGTTGCTGAGAGCTCCCGGGCTTCACGGTGTCGATCTTACCGACCACGTCGACCTGGCTCTCGTCCACCTGCCCGCCCGCCACGGGCAGCTTGTCCGGCGCGAGGTCGGTCTTGATGACCCGGATGTCGTGGGCGATCGCGCCCGCGTTCTTGACGTCGAGCGTCACGTCACCTGCGGCCACGCTCGCCTGGCCGAGGGAGATCGAGAACTCCTTCTCGGTGACGGCCAGCGTCGCTGCCTGGCTCGCCGTCCCGGACGGCGACGGAGTCGCGGAGCCGCCGCCCGTCGCGGCCGTGACCGTGAAGCCGGTACGCATGCCGAGCTGGTAGTGCCCGGGCACGTTGCAGATGATCACGTACTTGCCGGGCTCCAGCTGGACGTTGACGGTCTGCGTCAATCCCGGGCTCACGGTGTCGATCTTGCCGACCACGTCGACCTGAGACTCGTCCACCAGGCCGCCGGCCACCGGTAGCTTGTCCGGCGCGAGGTCCGTCTTGATGATGCGAATGTCGTGCACGATCGAGCCGGCGTTCTTCACGTCGAACTCGACGTTGCCCGCCGCAATGCTCGACTGGTCAACCGAGACCGAGAATTCCTTCTCGGTGACGGCCATCTTCCCGGCGACCGGTCCGCTCGGCGCCGCCGGGGTAGCGGTCGCCGTCGGGCTCGGCGTCGCCGTCGCGGCGTTCGGGTGGAACGGGTCGCGCTTGCGCAGCTCCGAGACGTAGTCGGCGGTGAACTGCCCGCAGTGGTTCGTGTTGACAGACAGCTTCGACGGGTCGCTCTGGACGATGTCCTTGGCGGTCTGCCCCGTCTCCGCGTCCGTCGCCTCGCCGATCGACTTCACGAGGTCCCAGCGACCCTGCGTGATCATGCTGACGATGTACTGGACCTGGATCGCGGAGAGCGTTCCGCCGTTTGACTGCGCCCATGTGGGCATGAAGGTGTTGGCGCGGCCGCACGCGATGGTCTCGGTGAGGAAGTCCGTGATCTGCTTCGTCACTCCGGCGGAGGTCGGCGGCAGGCCGAACTTGTTGTCCGGCTGCAGGATCACGAACGCAGGCGTGTTGAGCTGCGGTCCGACGCCGCCCTCGAGCGGGCCGTTGCCGTCGAGGCCGTGACACGTGCGGCAGTTCTTCACGAACAGCGTGGCGCCGCGCTCGGCAAACACGTCCTGCTGCGTCTGCGTGGCCTGCGCTTCGCGGTGCGGTTCGTATGCGTAGTAGGCGGCGAACACGAGAAACGCGAGGAACAGGAACCCGATCATCGCGTTGACTTGCTTGCTCGTGTTCATGTAGCCGCCGATCTGCTGAAGTCAGTGTCCCGGGAGACGCGTGCGATCACGCTGGTTTCACGGCGAGTTTCGGGTTGTTCGGGCCACCGATCGTGATGTCGCCCGTCTGGACCGTGATGTTCCCGGACTTGTCGATCTCGACCGTCATCACGTCCATGCCATGCGGTGCCGGACCGTAGACGCGGACGCCTGCCTTCGTGTAGGTCGAGCCGTGGCAGGGGCAGCGGTACCAGCCCTTGTCGCCCTCGAACTCGAACTCCGGGCGCCAGGGCACCGTGCAGCCGAGGTGCGGACACTTGTGCCACAGCGCCAGGAAGCCCTCGGCGCCGCCCGTGCCGCCCTTGCGCGTCTCCTTCGGGTCGAGGTTCGCGATCCAGAACTGACCGTCCAGGTTGTGCACCGGGTCCGCACCCTGCGGGTAGTCCGACACCTTCCCGGCCGGGACGGGGCCGCCGAAGCCCTTCACGTGCCGAGGATAGAAGTAGTCGACGAAGAGCCCGACGCTTCCCAGCAGCGTCACGCCGAGTCCGCTGAAGAACGATGCCCGGATGAAGCGCCGGCGCGAGAGGTCCGCTTCGATCGGCGCCGCCTGCACGCTCGGCACGCCCTCGGTGCGCGCGATCTGCGTCTTGCGCGAGGCGATCGCCGCGCGCCAGGCGTCGGTCGGCGCCGCCTCCGGCCGCTCTTCCGTGGTCTGCGTTTCGTTCGTCACTCCGTCTTACCTCTCCGCCGGTGGCGTCTTGCTCCTCGGGCCTCGCTCAGCCTTCCGTCGAGAAGATGCTGTACGGCACCAGCGTCTGGCTGTGGCCCCGGAAGAACGTCCCGACGATGGTCATCGTCACGTACACCGCGATGAACCCGGTGAAGAGCAGGATCATGAAATCGCGCCGGTTCCGGCACAGGCGGATGCGCCAGGCGACCAGGCAGAGGATCGCCGGGAAGCCCACCATCAAAGTGACCGGGATGATCTGCTCGACGAGCACGGCCGGGAAGTTGATGTCGAGGTTGATCTTCGGCAGCCCGATCAGGTCCGTGCGCAGCACCTTCGAGCCGAGCGGGATGTGTTTCGTCCAGTCCGGCCACGGGAGATCGGTCTGAATCGACCGCACGCTGCTGAGCCAGCTCAGCCGCGTGGGCCAGGTCTTGCCGGTGATGATCTCGTAGAGCTGCACGTGCTTCGACGAGTCGAAGAGGATGAGGACCACTGTGATGATCGGTGAGACCACGGTCATGAAGACCGTGATCTGCTTGGACCGCGGGGTGCCCCACCACTCGCCCTGGCCTTCGTGCGACCGGTCGACGTAGGGGATGGCGCCGAGGAGCACGAGGGCGATGGTCGGCACGACCACGCCGGCGAGCGCCGGGTTCATGTGCAGCAGCATCTCCTGCAGATTCAGGAAGTACCACGGCGCCTTCGACGGGTTCGGCGTGACGTTCGGGTTCGCCTGGTCCAGGAGCACCGCGTTCACGAGCACCGCGAGGATCGTGAGGCAGATCGTGAACACGACCGCGGCGATGAACTCGATGAAGACGAGATCCGGCCATACCAGCAGCTCTTCTTCGCGCTGGCGGCGCTGACGACCGCGCACGGCCTGCGAGACGGGCTCAGGCGGAACCGAGCGTGCGACTGCCATGAGTGTCCTCCCGACCTCGGCTTACAGGGGCCGCGCGAGGCCGCCGTCGCGGCGAATGCGCCAGAAGTGCACCGTCATGAACACCGCTGCGAGCAGCGGGAGTCCGATCACGTGCAGGGTGTAGAAGCGGATGAGCGCATTCTGCCCCACCTGGAAGCCACCGACCAGGACGAACCGGTTTGCCGGCCCGAGGATCGGCGCCGACCCGACCATGTTCGTGCCGACCGTGATGGCCCAGATGGCCAGCTGGTCCCACGGGAGCAGGTACCCGGTGAACGAGAGCAGCAGCGTGATCACCAGCAGCACGACGCCCACGACCCAGTTGAACTCGCGAGGCGGCTTGTACGCGCCGGTGTAGAACACCCGCATCATGTGCATGAGCACCAGCAGCACCATGCCGTGGGCCATCCAGCGGTGCAGGTTGCGCATCAGCTGGCCGAAGCGGACGTCGTTCTGCAACGCGAGGATGTCCGTGTACGCGCGGTCGGTAGACGGCACGTAATAGAACATCAGGAGCACGCCGGTAATGGTCAGGCCGAGGAACAGGAAGAACGACAGCCCGCCAAGGCAGAACGTGTGCGTGATCTTGACGTGCGTGCGGTGGATGCGCGTCGGGTGCAGGTGCAGGAAGACGTTGGTGGCGACGGCGAGCATCTGGTTGCGCGGGGTGTTCGGGTACCCCGAGCGGAAGATCGACTGCCACACCCGGTTGTGGAAGATGCCGTCGTAGAGGCGATCCCCCAGGGCGCGGTGTTCGGGTCGCTCAGTCGTCGCCATTAGCAGTTCCTAATTTCCGTACACCGGTCGACGTGCGGACCCGACGGCGCAAGGCCGCGCTGCCGGTACGCGCAGACGCTCAGGCTTCCCACCACTTCCCGAGCAGCACCATGATGGCGAGCCCGGTCATGAAGGTGATGAACACGCCAAGAAGCTCGAGGCCTTCGCCCTCACCAATCATCGGCTTCACCCTTCGAGGACACTCGGCGTGGCGGGATCCGCGGACAGGGCGACCCCGGCGCGGCCGCGGCCGATGCTATCTACGCCGATCGGCTAGGGTCAAGGAATCAGCCGGTGGGCGGAATCGCCGCCCGCCCCGAGGACGCGCGCGTCTGCTTGTCGCATTACGGGCGCGGCCCGTCGGCGCCGCGTCCGGCGACGATGGGCACGCCGCTCCGCCGCATGCGCCAGATGCCGCGCAGATCCTCCATCGCCGTGCGCAGCACGTGGACCCGCGTGTCGCGGTCTTCCACCCAGTGCACAGGCACCTCCAGCATCCGGTAGCCGTTGCGCTGCGCGACCAGCAGCAGCTCGGAGTCGAAGAACCACTGCGTGTCGCGCACGAGCGGCACGAGTGCGCGGGCGGCCTCCCGGCTGATCGCCTTGAATCCGCACTGGGCGTCGCTGACGCGCAGGCCCGCGAGGTAGCGGAGCACGAGGACGTACCCGCGCGAGGTGACCTCGCGCTTCAGCCCGCGGCTGGTCTGCGAGCGCGGGTGCAGGCGCGACCCGTATGCCAGGTCGAACCGACCGTCCGCGATGGGGTCCACGAGCTCGGGCAGGTGCCGCAGGTCGGTCGAGAGGTCGACGTCCATGTACCCCATGACGTCGGCCTCGGAGGTGAGCCACGCGGTACGCAGCGCGATGCCGCGCCCCTTCACGGGCACGTGCAGCGCGGCCACGTGCGCCGGGAACTGCCCCTCAAGCCGCCGTGCGACCTCGAGCGTGCCGTCGGACGAGGCGTTGTTCGCAACGACGATGCGCCACTCGTGCTCGGGGTGGTGGTCCAGGAAGTCGAGCACGGTGTGCACGCTGCGCTCGAGCACGTGCTCTTCGTTGTAGACGGGGATGACGATGTCGACGGTGGCCATGGACGACGATGGTAGTGAGGTTTGGCCCTGACATCACCGCAGCGAGCGCGGCACCCGCGAAGCGAGCGGGGCCGGAACGGCCGCCGCCCGGCGCGCCGCGACGGGCCGGCACCGCCGCTCGCTCGGCAGCGCTCAGTGCCGGAAGTGGCGCACGCCCGTCGTGATCAGCGTCACCCGCAGCCGGTTCGCCGCCGCGACCGACTCGTCGTCGCGGATCGAACCGCCCGTGTGCGCGACCACCGTGCAGCCGGCGGCGGCGCACACCTCGACCGTGTCCGGGAATGGGATCAGCGCGTCGGTCGCGGCCACCGCCCCGCGGGCCCGCTCGCCCGCCTGCTCGGCGCACAGCCGGGCGCTGCCGACGCGATTCGGCTGCCCGGCGCCCATCCCGATCAGCACGCCGTCCTTCACGAACGCCACCGCGTTCGACTTCACGTGCTTGCACACGACCCAGGCCCGCTGCAGATCGGCCAGCTCCGCCGCGGTCGGCTGGCGCTCGCTCACCACGTCGAACGTCGCGTCCTGCGAGACGTCGGCGGTCTCGACGAGCACGCCGCCGCGCAGGCTGCGGAACTCCATGCGCTCGCGGTGCGGCGCACCGATCGGCGCCTCGAGGATGCGCAGGTCCTTCGACTTCTTCTTCAGGTGCTCGAGCGCGTCCGGCTCGTACCCGGGCGCGATCACGATCTCATAGAACATGCGGCCGCCCGTGCCGGGGCTCAGGACCTCGCGCAGCGCCTTCGCGTAGTCCATGTCGACCACGCGGTTCGACGCGACGATGCCGCCGTACGCGGAGACGTAGTCGCCCTCGCGGAGCGCCCGTTCGTAGAGCGCGGCGATCGGCTCGTCGCCGCTGGCAAAGCACGCCGGGTTCGTGTGCTTGATGATCGCCATCGCCGGCGGCTCGAAGTCGCACACCAGGTTGTAGGCAGCATCTGCGTCGAGGAAGTTCACGTAGGACATCGCCTTGCCGTGGTGCTGCACGAACGCGCCGATGCCCTCCACCGGCGTGCGCACGGAATCGAGCGTGTAGAAGGCGCCCCGCTGGTGCGGGTTCTCGCCGTACCGCAGCTCCGTGAGGCGCGTCATGCCGACGGTGAGCTGATCGGGCAGCAGGTCGCCGTCGCCGCGCAGGTACTCGGCGATCGCGGTGTCGTAGTGCGCGACGTGCTGGAACGCCTTCGCGGCGAGCCGGCGACGCGCCTCCATGTCGACGCCGGCAGGCGCGCCCTGCGCCGCGCGCAGCGCGTCGAGGATCGTCGCGTAGTCGGCGGGGTCGACGATCGGCAGCACCCACGGGTGGTTCTTCGCGGCCGCGCGGATCATCGTCGGGCCGCCGATGTCGATCTGCTCGAGCGCCTCGGGCAGGGTCGCGCCGCGCGCGACGGTGTCGATGAACGGGTAGAGATTGGACGCAACGAGGTCGATCGACGGCACCTGGTACTGCGCCACCTCGGCCTCGTCCTCGGCATGGCCGCGGCGGAACAGGATGCCGCCGTGCACCTTCGGGTGGAGGGTCTTCACGCGGCCGCCGAGCATCTCCGGGCTGCCGGTATACGCCGCGACCTCGGTGACGGGCACGCCGGCCTCGGCCACGCTGCGCGCCGTCCCACCGGTCGCGACCAGCTCCCAGCCCAGCGCGTGCAGCCCACGCGCGAAGTCGACGATGCCGGTCTTGTCGTATGCGGCGAGCATCGCGCGCATGGGGCGACTCCTCTCTCGATGCGAAACGGCGGGCGCGGGTCAGGCGTCCGCGGCGAGCGGCAGCCCGCGGACCGCGGGCCCGTCGCCGCGCTCCACGACCGTCCCGATGCGCCACGCGCCGTCGGGGAGCGCGCGCAGCACGTCGGCCGCGTCGGCCGTCGCGACCGCGACGATCATCCCCGCGCCCATGTTGAACGTGCGGAACATCTCGGCGTCCTCGACGCCGCCCGTGCGCTGAATCAGATCGAAGACCGCCGGCGGCGTCCACGACGCGCGGTCGATCTCCGCGGCGAGCTCCGCGGGGAACGGTCGCGACAGGTTGCCGGGAATGCCGCCCCCGGTGATGTGCGCGAGCCCGTGCAGCCGCCCCATCACCGGCCGCAGCGCCGGCCAGAAGGAGCGGTGCTCCGCGACGAGCGCGTCGCCGAGCGTCGTCCCGAGCTCCTCGTAGTGCGCGTTCAGCACGCGCGCGTCGTGGTCGAGCCCCAGGCCCTTACCCAGCCCCCAGACCTCCCGCACCAGCGAGAACCCGTTCGTCTGCAGACCGCCCGACGGCAGCGCGAGCAGCGCGTCGCCGGCCGCCATCCGTGAGCCGTCGATCACCGCCTCGCGCTCGACGACGCCGACGACGAAGCCGGCGAGGTCGAAGTCGCCCGGGCGGTAGATGTCCGGCATGTCGGCCGTCTCGCCGCCGAGCAGCGCCATGCCGTTCTCGGCAGGCGGCGCCGATGCCTTCCACGATCTCGACGCGGCGCGCCTGCGGCAGGTCGGCCGTCGCCATGTAGTCGAGGAAGAACAGCGGCTCGGCGCCGACGGTGAGCATGTCGTTGACGTTGTTGTTCACCACGTCGCGGCCCGCAGTCTCGAAGCGGCCCAGAGCCGCGGCGAGCAGCACCTTCGTGCCGACGCCGTCGGTCGCCGCGACCAGCACGGGGTCGCGGAAGCGGTCGCCGAGCCGGAAGAGTCCCGCGAAGCCGCCGACGCCACCGAGCACCTCCGGGCGCGAGCTGCGGCGCGCGACGTCCGCGTAGCGGCGCACGGTGGCGTCGGCTGCGGCGATGTCCACGCCGGCGTCGGCGTAGCGGAGGGGACGGCTGCGCTGCTCGGTCATCGGTGACTCGAATCGCGGGGAGTGCGAGTGCGAGGAACGTAACGAGGTCGGTGCTTCGGCGCTACGGCGCTCCCGGCCGCGCTCACACCCGCACGGGGATGCGTCGCGGCGCGCCCGAGCGGCGCTCCCCCGTGAGGCTGGCCTCGAGCACGAGCTTGTCGAGCTCGAGCGGCACATCGCTCGGGTACTGCCCCGAGAAGCACGCGGCGCACTGCCGCCCCTGTCCGACGCCGGTCGCTTCGATCGTGCCCTCCAGCGAGAGGTAGCCCAGCGAGTCGGCGCCGATGTGCGCGCGGATGTCCTCGACGGAGCGGTGCGCGCCGATCAGCTCCGCGCGCGTCGCCATGTCGACGCCGTAGAAGCACGGGTGCGTGATCGGCGGCGACGTGATGCGCATGTGCACCTCGGTCACGCCGGCCTTGCGCAGCATCGCGACGATGCGCGGGGTGGTCGTGCCGCGCACGATCGAGTCGTCGACCACGATCACGCGCTTGCCCTCGAGCACCTCGCGCAGCGGGTTGAACTTGAGCGCAACGCCCTGCTCGCGCAGCCGCTGATCGGGCTGGATGAACGTGCGGCCGACGTAGCGGTTCTTCACCAGGCCCTCGGCATACGGGATGCCCGACGCCTGCGCGTAGCCGATGGCCGCGGCGGTGGCGGAGTCCGGCACGCCGATCACGATGTCGGCCTCGACCGGGTGCTCCTGCGAGAGGCGCGCCCCCATGCGCATGCGGGCGGGGTAGATGCGCTCGCCGTTCAGGTAGGAGTCCGGCCGCGCGAAGTAGATGAACTCGAAGAGGCAGAGGCGTTCGCGCTCCGGCTCCTCGCCCAGCGGGAAGTACGACGTCAGTCCGTCGGCGTCGGCGCGCACCACTTCGCCGGGGGCCACCTCGCGGATGAACTCGGCACCGAGGTGGTCGAGCGCGCAGGTCTCCGACGCGAACACCCAGCCGTGGCCGTTGATGCGGCCGATGCACAGCGGCCGGATGCCCATCGGGTCGCGCACCGCGTAGACCGCGTCGAGCGTGAGGAGCGTCAGGCTGTACGCGCCGTTCGCGCGGCGCATGAGGTTGGCGAAGCGGTCTTCGAGGGTCTCGCCGGGCCCGAGGACGAGCATCTGGGCGAGCACCTCGGTGTCGGTGCTGGTCTGGAACTCGGCGCCGCGCTCGACGAGGTCCTCGCGCAGCAACTCCGCGTTCACGACGTTGCCGTTGTGCGCGATCGCGAGCGGGCCGTCCGCGCTCTGGACGAGGAGCGGCTGGGCGTTGCCCTGGATGCTCGAGCCGGTGGTGGAGTAGCGGGTGTGGCCGATGGCGGCGTCGCCCACGAGCGCAGCGAGGCGGCGCTCCTGGAAGATCTGGGTGACGAGGCCCATGTCGGCGTAGAGGTGCAGACGGTCGCCGTCGGATGTGGCGATGCCCGCGGACTCCTGTCCGCGGTGCTGCAGTGCATGCAGTCCAAAGAAGGTGATGCGCGCGACATCTTCACCGGGGGCGAAGACGCCGAATACGCCACACTTCTCGCGCAGGCTCGGGATCAGGTGAATCGCTCCCTCGCGCGCTGCCGTCTGGAACGCGAGTGTATCACCTTGCCTTTTCCGCGCCACGGACCGCCGCGCCGGCGCCGGTCCGCGCGCGGCACTACCGGGCTTCCGCGGCGAGGCGAGCGTGCTCGATCTTCGTGCAGCGGTCCATCACGACCTCGAGACCCGCGTCGCGGGCGCGCGCGGCGGCGTCTTCGTTCACGATCCCGAGCTGCATCCACACCGTCTTCGCGCGCGCGGCGATCGCGTCCTCGACGACCGGCGGAACGTCGCCGGGTCGACGAAACACGTCCACGATGTCGACGGGCTCGGGCAGGTCCGCGACGCTCGCGTACACCGGACGGCCGAGCACCTCGGTCTCCGTGGGGTTCACGAGGTAGACGGTGTAGCCGTGCTCGATCAGGTAGCGCGCGACGTCGTGCGACGGGCGGTCGGGCTTCGCCGAGACGCCCACCACGGCGATCGTCTTTGCGTCGCGGATCAGCTCCATCGCGCGGTCCATGGCTGCCTCCTGTCGTCCCCGGACGCCGTGTCGGCGCTCGCGATCAGCGTATGTCAGCCGAGGCGGCGATAGCGGCGGCGCGGCGCCTCGGCGGGCGCGCCGGCCGCCTGCTCCGCGTGCGACGCGGGCTCGGACGGCGGCTCCGGGAGGGGGGCCAGGTCGGTGGCCGCGCCGGCCATGGCGCCGAGCGCCTCCGCGAAGCGATTCGCGCGCTGCGCACCGCGTCGCGCCAGCGGGCGCGCGGCGAGCACGCTGGCGATCTCCAGCACGCGATCGTTGTCCTTCACGAGCCGGATCTCCCACCGGACCACGTCCTGGACATCGCCGCCGCTCAGCGTGTCGTCGGCGTCGCTCACGACCTCGATGCGCTTGATCCGCCAGAACGGCACGAGCTCGTGCGTGCCGATCCCGAGGCCGAGAAACCCCTGCTGCCAGCGGGCCGACTGCTTGTGGCGCTCCACGATGAAGCTCGTGCCGGCGACGTTGTAGACGACGCCGAGCACCGCCGTGGGTCCGAAGATGATCGCGAACACCAGCAGCACGCCGAGCAGCCAGAGCGGCAGGACGTTCATGAACGCGACGATCAGCCACACGGCGCCGGCGGCGAGCGCCGCCTGGAACAGGGGGCCCATGAACGCGGACCGCGGCGGGCGCACGGCGATGCTGTCGGGCTTGATGACGGCGACGGCGCGGTGGAGCGCGATGCGCTCGACGGCGGGCTCGGGGTGATCGCTGGTCACGCCTCGGAGTCTATGCGCGCGACCCCGGTGGGGCGATCCGCCGCGTTGCCCGGGTCTGGTCGCCCCGCCTATGATCGAGCCTCGCTCGTCCCGCATGCACCAGAGGACACGCCGATGCGCCGCGACCTGATGGACATCCTCGCCTGCCCGGTCTGCAAGGGCGAGCTGAGCCTCGAGGCCACGAGCGAATCTCCGGACGGCGAGGTGCTCGAGGGCGCGCTCACGTGCGCGGCCTGCAATGAGCGCTACCCGATCTCCGAGGGCATCCCGAACCTGCTGCCACCGGACCTCCGTCGCGAGATGGAGGCGGAGGCCGCTCGCGCCGGGGAGACGGGCGCATGACGCAGGAGCAGACCCGCCAGATCGGCCGCGCGCTGATGGCGCTGTCGGTCGTCCAGCTCGTGCTCTTCCTGGTCGCGGCCACGCGCCGCTCGTACCTGGCGCTGGCGATCCCCGTCGGCATCGGCCTCGGCGCGCTCTCGGGCCTGGGCTTCTGGGTCGGCTACACGATGGCGACGACGGACTGGGATCACCCGGCAGACTTCGGGACCGAGCCGTTCCCGCCGCCGGCGCCCACGACGTTCGACGAGGCACCCGACACGAGCGAGGCGATCGAGGGCGCGCCGCCGCCCGACACGGTCACGGAGTAGGCGCCTCACCTCCCCCGTCGTCTCCGGCCGCCTCGTACCAGCCGGCCGGCACCAGCACCGTCACGCCCACGCGCTCGCTCGGCGGCAGCTCGTCGAGCAGCGCCTGGACCGTCTGGCCGAACAGGGGGTGCCGCGCGCGCGGCGCGACCGCGGCGAGCGGCACGAGCACGAACGCGCGCTCGTGCATGTGCACGTGCGGCACCGACAGCTCCGCGCTGTCGATCACCTCGCCCTCGATGAGCAGCAGGTCGATATCGAGCGGGCGGGCGCTCCAGCGCGCCGCCTCGAAGTCGCGGCCGGCGTCGGCCTCGACGTGCTTCGCGAGCGCGAGCAGCGCGTGTGGGCTGAGCGCGGTGCGCGCGGCGACTGCGATGTTCGCGAAGCGCGGCTGCTCGGTGACGCCCCACGGCGGCGTGTCGTAGACGGCCGACACCGCGTCCAGCGTCACCCCGCCGGCGCGCAGCGCGTCGAGCCCGGCGCGGAGATGCGCGACGCGGTCGCCGAGGTTGCTCCCCAGCCCGAGGTACACGCGTCGCTCGCCCGCCGGCACGCCGGCCACCGGTCAGCGCGCCTGCCCGGGCGCCGGCTGCGCCGAGCGCACGACCGCATCCGCCATGCGCGCGACCTGCGCCATCTCGTCGACATCGTGCACGCGCACGACGTCCGCGCCGGCCGCAATCGCCAGAGCGACCGTGGCCGCCGTCCCCCAGCGCCGATCGCCCTCCGCGCGTCCCAGCACCTGCCCGATCGTGGACTTGCGCGACGTCCCGACGAGCAGCGCACACCCGAGCGCACACAGCTCGCCGAGCCGGCGCAGCAGCTCGAGGTTCTGCAGGGGCGTCCAGCCGAACCCGAAGCCCGGGTCGACGATCAGGCGCGCACGCGGCACGCCCGCCCCCTCCGCGATCGCCACGCCCGCGGCAAGCCCCGCGTGCACGTCCGCGATCACATCACCGCCGAACGCGCGTCCGCGCTGGTTGTGCATCAGCACGGCGGGCTTGCCGCTGCGCGCGAGCACCGCCGCCAGCGCCGGGTCGCCGCGCAGCCCGTTGACGTCGTTCAGCAGGTCGCCGCCCGCGTCGAGCGCCCGGCGCGCCACCTCCACCTTCGTGGTGTCGATGCTCAGCGGCGCGTCGACCGCGCGGCGCACGGCGTCGAGCACCGGCGCAAGCCGCCGCCACTCCTCGCCGGCGTCCACCCCGGCATAGCCCGGGCGCGTCGACTCGGCACCCAGGTCGACGAGGTCTGCGCCTGCCTCCACCATCGCGCGGGCGCGATCCGCCGCCGCGGCGGGGTCGAGCAGGCCGTCGCCGGAGAAGGAGTCGGGCGTCGCGTTGATGATGCCCATGATGAAGGTGCGGGTGCCCCACGCGAAGTCGCGTGAGCCGATGCGCAGCGGGGGCGGCGCAGGACACGGGGCGGGGTGAGGGGCGGACGCGGCCGGCATGCGCGCAGCGTAGCAGCCGCTGCCGTCGGGCCCACCCGGCCGCGCAAACTTGCGGGTCAGCCCGCCACGACCTCCACCGACTCCTCGTCGATCACGCCGCCCTGCCGGATGAAGAACGCGCGGACGTCGGGCGGCTCCTGGGCGAGCGACACGAGGATGTAGTAGGTCTGCGGGTACATCGGCTCCCGGTCGGTCTCGCCGGGCGGGAAGAACGCCATGCGCACGTCGGTCGGCGACGGGCGTGCTTCGGAAGCGACGTGCGAGTGGTAGATCGCAAACAGCGTCTCGCCCGTCTCGTCGCGCTGGTTCTCCAGCCGCATCATCTGCAGCGGGTTCATCTCGTAGCGGTACGGGCTCGCCGCCGCGTTCTGCACGCGATGCACGGCGATGGGCACGCCGTCGCGGGCGTGCACCATGCCGCAGGCCTCGTTGGGCAGGTCCTCGCGAGCGTGCGCGATCATGGCGTCGACGATCGCGCGCGGAATGCGGGGCATGCGGTCCTCCATCGTTCGGACACTCGGGCACTCGATCCGCGGAGGCCCGCCGGCCCGCCGCGGCGTCACTCCCAGTCGTGCGTCTCGCCGTCGTCGATGCAGGCGCCGGGCGTCATCCGCATCTGCAGGAAGTTCGCGCTCGCCGGCACCTCCACCAGGTGCTCGATCCAGTGCGGCCACTCTGCCTCGGGCAGGCGGTCGACGAAGTCCTGGAACGGGAGGTGGACCTCCGGTCCGGTCTTCGGCGCGGCGTCCCCGTCGACGATGCCGAGGTCGAGCGTCCACCGCCCCGGGATCGCGATGCGGCCGACGGTGCGCGTGCGCAGCAGCTGCGCGCTCGCATGCTCGCGGTAGCGGTCGACCACCGCTGCGTGGAAGCGCAGCGGCAGCCGGGCCGCGTCGCGCGCCGCCAGCGCGCGCCGCAAAACGGCCTGCTCGAGGACGCCGACGCTCGACGCCATGTCACCCCTCCTCGTGCTCGCGCTCGATCGGCACGCCGATCAGCGACCCGTACTCGGTCCAGGACCCGTCGTAGTTCTTCACGCGGGGGAGGCCGAGCAGGTGCCGCAGCACGAACCACGTATGCGCCGAGCGCTCCCCGATCCGGCAGTACACGATCGTCTCGTCGCCGCCGTCGCGCAGCCCGGCGGCGCCATAGAGCTGCCGCAGCTCGGCGGGCGTCTTGAACGTCCCGTCCTCGTTCACGGCCCGCGCCCAGGGCACGTTGAGCGCGCCGGGAATGTGCCCGCCGCGCTGCGCGGTCTCAGTCATCCCCGGCGGCGCGATCACCTCGCCCGAGAACTCCGCGGGGCTGCGCACGTCGATCAGCTGCGCGCCCCCGGCCGTGAGCGCGGCCAGCACGTCGTCGCGTCGTGCACGCTGCGCCGGGTCGAGGGTCGGGGTGCCGTACTCGACCGCCTCGACCGCGGGGACGGTCGACGTCGTGGGGCGGTCGTCGCCCAGCCATTTCACGCGGCCGCCGTCCATCAGCGACGCCCGCTCATGGCCGTACAGCTCGAGCAGCCAGAGCCCGAAGGCGGCGAACCAGTTGTTGTTATCGCCGTAGAGGACGACGTGCGTGTCGCGCGTGATGCCGGAGCGCCCCATCAACTCCGCGAACGCGTCGGGGCCGAGGATGTCGCGCCGCCGCGGATCCTGCAGCTGCGTCGTCCAGTTCCAGGCGACCGCACCCTCGATGTGTCCCTCGCCGTATGCCTCGGTGTCGACGTCGACCTCGACGAACCGCACGCCCGAGTCCCCCAGGTGCTCCGCCGCCCAGTCGCAGCTCACCACCCGCGGCACCGCGGAGCGCTCGCCCGGATCGCTCCTCGCGTCGACCATCGTCTCCTCCTCGTCGCGGGCCCTGCGCGACGCGGTCGGGCCTGTGGGGACGCGCGGGTCCCGCCGATGATCTCAGCGGGAGCGCTGCGCGGATCGGCCGTGCTCGCCCCGGGAGGCACCCATGCTCGCGTTGCTGTGCGACACCTGCCGCAAGCCGATCGAACACGAGGGCTTCGAGCTGACGCTGATGCCGGGCGCCGTCGTGAGCGGGCCGAGCGAGTTCAACCGCTTCGCCGCCGGTCCGGCCGGCGTGATCTCCGCGTACATGTGCCGCCGCTGCGGCGAGCGCATCGCCGCGATCCTGCGCCACAAGCTGCAGGACCCCTGCGAGGTGTGCGAGGTCGCTCCGATGCGCGAGGGCGACCGCCGCGCGTCCGAGGGCACGCTCCGCCAGCGCGGCGTCGCCTGAGCGCGCGCGGGCGCGCCGCTCACCACCACAGCTTCTCTTTCACGTCCTCCGTGATGTCCTGGTAGTCGCGGCTCCACAGCCCGGTCGACAGGTATTTCCAGCCGCCGTCCGCAAGCAGGCAGACGATCTTGCCCTGCGCCACCCGCTCGGCGGCGCGCTGCGCCGCGCGCACCGCCGCGCCGCTCGAGATGCCGGCGAAGATGCCGGTGCGCTGCGTGAGCTCCTTGGTCATCGCGAACGATGTCGCGGAATCGACCACGATGCGGCCGTCGAGAATGGAGTCGTCGAAGACGGGCGGGATGTAGCCCTCCTCCATCGAGCGCAGCCCCTGCACCATGTCGCCGGGGTGGGGCGCCGCCGCGATCACGCGGATCGCCGGGTTGTATTCCTTCAGCCGCCGGCCGACGCCCGTGAGCGTCCCGCCGGTGCCGAGCCCCGCGACGAACGCCGTGACGTCCGGCAGGTCCTCGATGATCTCGGGGCCCGTGGTCTCGTAGTGCGCGCGCGGGTTCTCGGCGTTCTCGTACTGGAACGGGAAGAACCAGTCCGGGTGCTCGGCGCGCAGCTCCTTCGCCTTCGCGACGGAGCCATTCGTGCCGAGGTCTCCCGGCGAGTAGATGATCTCGGCGCCGTACGCGCGCAGCAGCTCGGTGCGCTCGGCGCTCACGGCGTCGGGCATGACCACCTTCATCGGGTAGCCGCGCAGGCTCGCGATCAGCGCGAGGCCGATGCCGGTGTTGCCCGACGTTGGCTCGCAGATCACCTGCCCGGGCTTGAGCTCGCCGCGCGCCTCGGCCGCCTCGATCATGAACTTCGCGATGCGGTCCTTGACCGAGCCGGTGGGGTTCTGCCCCTCGAGCTTCGCGAAGATCTGGACGCTGGGGTTCGGCGAGAGCTGCGAGATCTCGACGAGCGGGGTGTGCCCGACCATCTCGAGCACGCTGGCGTACCGCATGGGGCGCCCGCCGGTTCCTAGCGCGACCCGCCCGCGAGCGCGGGCAGGATCGACACGTGATCGCCGTCCGACAGCGGCGTGTCCTGGCCACCCAGGTACCGCACGTCCTCGTCGTTGAGGTAGACGTTCACGAAGCGGTGCAGCTTGCCCTCGCCATCCAGCAGCTGCTTGGCGAAGCCGGGGTAACGCTGATCGATGTTCGTGATCAGCTCGCCGACCGTCGCGCCGTCGCCGTCGAACTCGCGCTGGCCATCGACCACCTTCTGAATGACCGAGGTGACGTGCACCTTCACCGTCATCGAGCGTCCTCTCCCGTCACGCGGTCGGGTGTGCCGTGCACGTCCCCGCCGCTCCCCGCCCCTTCGGCTCCGCGATCAGGCCTCCGCGGCCGCGACCGGCACCTCTAGCGGAGGCGAGCCGCAGAACGCGTCGTAGTCGATGAGCTCCGTCACCGTCGGCTCGTCGCCGCAGAGCGGGCACTTCGGATCGCGGCGGATCTTCATGGTGCGGAACTCCATGCTGAGCGCGTCGATCAGAAGGAGCCGATTCACCAGCGGCTCGCCGACGCCAAGGATCTGCTTGAAGACCTCGGTCGCCTGGATCGACCCGACGATGCCGGTGATCGCGCCGAGCACGCCGGCCTCGGCGCACGAGGGCACCAGCCCCGGCGGGGGCGGATCCGGGTAGAGGCAGCGGTAGCAGCCCTGGCCCGGCTTGTAGACCGTCGCCTGCCCGTCGAACAGCAGGATGGCGCCGTCGACGAGCGTCTTGCCGGCGAGGTAGGCGGCGTCGTTCACGAGGTAGCGCGTCGCGAAGTTGTCGGCGCCGTTCACCACGATGTCGTAGTTCGGGATGATGTCCATCGCGTTGTCGGAGGTGATCGGCATCGTGTGCTCGATCACGTTCACGTGCGGGTTGTAGGCCTGCAGCTTGTCCTTCGCCGACTGGATCTTCGGGCGGCCGATGTCGGCGGTCTGGTGGAGGATCTGCCGCTGCAGGTTGGAGAGGTCGACGACGTCGAACTCGACGATGCCGATCGTGCCGACGCCCGCGAGCGCGAGGTAGAGCGCGACGGGGCCGCCGAGCCCGCCGGCGCCGATGACGAGCACCTTCGCGTTGCGCAGCTTGCGCTGACCCTGCGGGCCGACCTGCGGCATGATGATGTGCCGCGAGTAGCGCATCACCTCCTCCGGCGTGAGCGCGGTCGACGCCGGCGCCGGCGCAGTCGGACCCGAGGCGCCGCCGTCCGCGCCGCCGGCGAGGGCGGGGATCACCGCGATCTGATCCCCGTCGGCGACGGAGGTGTCGGTGCCCTGCAGGTCGTGGATTTCCTGGTTGTTCAGGTAGATGTTGATGTGCGACGGCACCTTGCGTTCGCGGTCGTAGACGAGGTTCGCGAAGCCCGGGTACTGCGTGTCGAGCGCGTCGAGCACCTCTGCGACGCTGTGGCCCTCCACCGAGACGTACTCGCGGTTGGCCGTCAGCCGCCGGAACGGCGACGGGATGTAGACGCTGATCGGCATGGGGCGATCCTCTCGTTCCTTGCCTCGCGGCCCGCGAGCATCCCGCGGATCGCGCTTACGATCTGTACGTACAGTCTGCGCGCAGCCGACCCCGCGTGCGCGCGGGGCGGGCCGCGCGGCCTACAGGGCCACGCTCAGGTAGCGCTCCCCGGTATCGGGCAACATGGTCACGACCCGCTTGCCGGGGCCGAGCCGGCGGGCGACCTGGAGGGACGCCCACACGTTGGCGCCGGACGAGACGCCGGCCAGCATGCCTTCTTCACGGGCGAGCCGCTTCGTCATCGCGTACGCGTCCTCGTCCTGGACACCGATCACCTCGTCGTAGATCTCGCGGTCCAGGACGCCCGGCACGAACGACGCGCCGATCCCCTGGATGCCGTGCAGGCCGGCCCGGCCGCCCTGCAGCACCGGCGCGCGCGCCGGCTCCACCGCCACGATCAGCACGCCCGGGATCGCCGCGCGTAGCGCGCCACCCGCGCCGGTGATCGTGCCGCCCGTGCCCACCCCGGCGACGAACGCGTCGACCGCGCCGCCCGTCGCCTCGAGGATCTCGGGCCCCGTGGTCGCGCGGTGGATCCCCGGGTTGGCCGGGTTGTCGAACTGCTGCGGCATGAAGTAGCCATGCTGCGTCACGAGCTCCATCGCCTGGTGCACCGCGCCGGTCATGCCTTCGATGGCCGGCGTCAGCACGAGCTGCGCGCCGAGCCGCTCGAGCAGCCGGCGGCGCTCCACGCTCATGTCCTCGGGCATCGTGAGCACCAGGTGGTAGCCCTTGGTCGCGCACACCATCGCGAGGCCGATGCCGGTGTTCCCGGACGTCGGCTCCACGATCGTGGCGCCGGGGGCGAGCGCGCCGGTGCGCTCCGCCGCCTCGACCATCGCCAGCGCGATGCGGTCCTTCACCGAGCCACCGGGATTGAAGATCTCGTACTTGCCGAGCACCTCGGCGACGTCGTCCGGTACGACGCGGCGCAGCCGCACGAGCGGCGTGTGCCCGATCAGCTCGAGCACGGAGTCCGCGATGACGGTCCCGGCGGCCGCGGCCGCGGAGCCGGTGATCCCGGGGGTGACCTGTGCTTCGGGCGTCATCGGTGGACGCGTCTCGCTCTCCGGTCGGCTGGCGCGGGGCGCCGGCGACGGCTCAGATGCTGTAGTTGATGACCGCTTCGCGCTCGTGCTGCCGCTCATGCTCGACGAGGTCCGCGAGGGTGATCGCGGCGAGCCGGCGACGCATCTCGTCGTAGATCTCTTCCCACACCCAGGACTGGCCGCAGAGCGACTCGCCGCCGCGGTTCGCCTCGTCGACGCAGCTCATCGGCGCGAGCGAGCCCTCGAGGCACTCGAGCACCTCGAGGAGCGTGATCTCCTCGGCCGGGCGCGCGAGCTCGTGGCCGCCGCCGGGACCGCGGGTGCTGCGGATGAAGCCGTCGCGGCGCAACTGTGCGAGGAGGTGATCGAGGTACGACTCGGGGAGCTGGCGGCGTCGGGCGATGTCCGACCGCTGCACGGGGCCCTCGCCCGCGTGCTTCGCGAGATCGATCAGCGCGCGAACGCCGTAGTCGCCCTTGGTGCTGAGCAGCATCCCGTGCGGTTCCTATTCACGACTAATCTAGTCGAGATTGTAACACGCAAGGCGCGCGGGGCTCGTGGCGAGGGTCGCCGTTCGAGCTGCACCGGTCGCGGAGATTAGCCTCCCGCGACCGCCGGGACGATCGAGATCTCGTCGCCGGCGTTGAGCGACGTCTGCAGCCCCTGCAGGAACCGCACGTCCTCGCCGTTCACGTAGACGTTCACGAAGCGGCGAATCTCCCCGCCGTCGTCGAGGATGCGCTCGCGCATGCCGGGGAAGCTTCCCTCGAGCGCCTGCACGACGTCGCTCACAGTGGAGCCCTCGGTCGAGACCAGGTCCTGGTTGTTGGTCAGCGACCGCAGCGGGGTGGGGATCTTTACCTTGACGGCCATCGTCTGCTCCGTTGTCCGTTCCGTGCTTCGTCTTCGCGCCGCGCGCGGCTCAGCCCTCGACCACGTCGCCGAGCGTCGCCTCGTCGATGCGCACGCCCTTCGAGCGGAACCAGTCGAGCGCGCGCACGATCTCGGCGTCGTCGCCCTCGAGCTCCAGCACCACCCAGCCGACGTCCTTGTCGACGTCGGCCATGCGGACGTTCGTCACCACCGCGAACTGGTGGCCCACCTGGTAGATCAGCGGCTCCTTGATCAGCTCCGGGCTGAACGTGAGCCGGACGTGCTTCGCTGCCATCTCGCGCCTCCTATCCGGCCGTCGCGGCCACGGGCGCGCCGCCGCGGCGGGCGGCGAGCGCCTCCGCGAAGCGCTCGGTGTTCGCCGGGACCCGGAGCGGCTCCTCGACGCGGTCGACCACCGCCTCGATCGTCTTCAGACCGGCGCCCGTGATGAACGCGACCGTCTCCTCGTCGCGCCGGATGAAGCCGGACGCGACGAGCTTCTTCAGGCAGGCGATCGTCACGCCGCCCGCGGTCTCGGCGAAGACGCCCTCGGTCTCCGCCAGCAGCTTGATGCCGTCAACGATCTCGTCGTCGGTCGCCATCGCGGCACCGCCGCCGGTCTCCTGCATCTGCTTCAGGGCATAGTAGCCGTCGGCCGGGTTCCCGATGGCCAGCGAGCGCGCGATCGTGTGCGGCTTCTGCGGGACGAAGTTCAGCGTGCCGCCCTCGTAGGCGGTCGCGATCGGCGAGCAGCCGGTCGCCTGCGCACCGGACATGCGCGTCTTCGGCTCGGCGATCAGCCCGACCTTGTGGAACTCCTGGAAGCCCTTCCAGATCTTCGTGTAGAGCGAACCCGACGCCATCGGCGCGACCACGTGATCCGGCGTGCGCCAGCCGAGCTGCTCGGCGACCTCGAAGCCCAGCGTGCGGGAGCCCTCGGCGTAGTAGGGGCGCACGTTGATGTTCACGAACGCCCACGGGTACTGCATCGACAGCTCGGTGCAGAGCCGGTTCACGTCGTCGTACGAGCCCTCGACCATCACCAGCGTCGGCCGGTAGATCGCGCTGCCGACCACCTTGCCCTGCTCCAGGTCGTTGGGGATGAAGACGAAGCAGTCCATGCCGGCCGCGGCCGAGTGGGCCGCGACGGAGTTCGCGAGATTGCCGGTGCTGGCGCACGCCATGGCCTCGAAGCCGAACTGGCGCGCCCGCGCGATCGCGACACTGACGACGCGGTCCTTGAACGACCACGAGGGGTTCACGGTGTCGTTCTTCAGCCACAGCGTGTCGAGCCCGATCGCCTTCGCGAGGCGGTCGGCGCGGAGCAGCGGCGTGTAGCCGGTCCCGATGTCGATCTTGTAGCTCGGGTCGCACGGGAGGAAGTCGGCGTAGCGCCAGAGCGTGCTCGGGCCGCGCTCGATGGCGTCGCGGGTGCTCGACTCGCGAATGCCGTCGTAGTCGTATGCGACCTCGAGCGGGCCGAAGCAGAACTCGCACGAGAAGATGGGGTTGAGCGGGTATTCACGCCCGCACTCCCTGCAGCGCAGGGCACGATCGAACGCCATTGGTGTCATTCCTCGACTGACCGAGGCAGAGGCCCCCGGGGCGGTGGAGCGGAGGGAGGCGCCCGAGACACGCGTCCTTCGCGGGAAGGACGGTGTTCGGGCTAGCGCATCGCCATCACGTGCCGCGGCGTGGCAGGAGGTGTGAGCGGAGGAGGGGTGCGATGCATGCGCGTGGCGCCTTCCGTTCATCTGCCCCTTCCCCCTGTGGGAAGGGTCGGAGTTGGCACCGTGTTCACCCCGGCGAAAGGTGACCGGTTGCCGCGGTTTCCCAGGGCCGAGCCCTCCACCGCTCTTGATGAACCGTCCCTCCGCGGAGGAAGGACGTCGATCAGAACCTAGATTCGGCCCCGGTTGCTGTCAATCAGCGGACACGATCGCGTGCGCCCCGCCCCCGGTCAGGCGTCGCGGGCGGGGCCGCGGAGCGCCGCGCGTACGTCGCGCAGGTCGATCGGCGCGCGAGCGACGTCCACGTCGTCGATCGCCACGACCGGGATCTCGAGGCCGTAGCGGCGCACGGAATCGTCGTCCTCGTCGATGTCGACCCGCTCGAAGCGCGCTCCCGCGTCGCGCGCCATCGCGCGGATCGCCGGCTCGACGTCGTCGCAGAGGTGGCACGCCGGGCGTCCGTAGAGCACGACGCGCGAGGCGCCGGGCATCACGACGACCGGACCTGCACACGCCCGAGGGGGAGGCGGTCGGCGGCGGCGGGCTCGGGCGGCCGGCGCCAGGTGAGCCAGACGGCCGGGACGGCAATCACGACCGCGACCAGCGACACGACCTGCGGTACGCGCAGCGCCGTGCCGGCGACGGTCGCCGAGTCCACCCGGTAGAACGTGAGGACGAAGCGCATCACCGCGTAGCCCACGAAGTAGACGAAGAACGTCATGCCGGGCCGCCGCCGGAACGCGTGAAAGAACAGCCAGAACATCACGCCCAGGATCACGAGGTCGCCAATGAGCTCGTAGGTCGTCGCCGGGTGCTGTGGCCCCACGGTGAGCGAGTGTGCGAACGCCGGCGACTGCGGGTTCGTGTACACAACGGCCCACGGCAAGTTCGCCGCGCGGCCGAGATGCTCGCCGTTGATGAGGTCGCCGATTCGGCCGATTGCCTGGCCGAGCACCAGCCCGAAGGCGCCGATGTCGAGCCCGCGCAGGATCGGGTAGCCGCGCCACGACGCGAACAGGAGCGCGCCGGCGAGACCGCCCAGGATCGCGCCCCAGATCGAGATGCCGCCCTCGGTGAGCGCGATGACCTGGCCCAGGTTCGCCCGGTAAAAGTCCCAGTGCTCGATCACAAACATGGCCCGCGCGCCGATGATGCCGCTGGGCACGCCGACGAGCGCCAGCGTGTACGCCTCGTCGGGGTCGTAGTCGACGACGTTCGCCATGCGCAGGGCGAGCTGGACGCCGACGAGGATGCCCACGGCGGTGAAGAAGCCGTGCCAGGTGAGGAGGAACCCGCCGATGTGCGTGATGTTCGGGTTCCAGGGGATCACGATCGTGAGCAGGGGCTGCATCCGCGCGCCTTTGCGCCGCTGGAACGGGGGGCCGGGACGGCCCATGCTACCCCGGGGGCCGGCGGCACAACAGCGCGCCGCCGCAGGCGCCGTGACGTTCGCGGCGGTGTCAGTGCGCGGGCGTCGCCGGGGTCGGCGCTGCTCCGCTGAAGAGCCGTTCGTAGAGCTGACGCACCGCATCCGCGGGCTGCCCCTGGCCGAGGAAATGGTCCCCGGTCCAGACCTCGACGTGCAGGTGGATCTGCGTGCCCGGCGCCGTCACGGACTCCGGCGTGCCCGATTCGCCGACGGCGCCGATGGTCTGGCCGGCCGCCACTTCCGCGCCGACGTCGATGCCACGGGTGATCGCGGACAGGTTCTCGTAGCGCGTCACGACGCCGTTGCCGTGATCGATCCAGACCTGTCGGCCGCCGTATGCGTTCAGCGCCTGCGCATCGGTCGTGGTCTCGTTCGCCGTCGCCGCGGAGAGCGCCTGAACCTGCGCGGCCGTCAGGTCCCGGTACTGGAGGTCCGCGCGGGTCACCACCCCGCCGAACATCGCGCGCACCGCGGTGCCGCGATCGATCGGTGTGCAGACGTCGCCGTTGTAGAAGTCGACGCCTTCGTTGATGCCGTGACGCCAGGCACGCGGGGCGTTCGGCATGACGACATCGCGCGACGGCAGACATGCGCCGTCGATCGGAAACACGAAGCCGGACAGGTGCGCTGGGTCGAGCGTCGACGGGGGCGCGGTCGGCGCGAAAGGAATCGGCGCGACGCCGGCGGGTGCGGACGTGCCGGTCGGTGCTGGCGATCCGCCGACGGGCGTCAACGTCACCACGGTGCCGTTCGCGATCACACGGACGGGCGGCGCATTGCCGCCGAAGCAGCCGGTGAGGCCGATCACGAGCGCGCCGATCACGAGAACGAGCGCCCACCGCGCGGTCGGCCGCCACCTCGCATGCATGCGTCGCCTCGCCAGAGGGAATGTCCTCACCGCGGAGAGCATCTCGGCGCCGCGAAGCGCGGTCAAACTGCGGGGCGCGTGAGGCGCTCGAACCGCGGCGATCGGCGGCGGGCCACCGCCGCCGCGCTTGCGTGCGCGCGGTCGGCGTAGGGCGCGGGAAGCGCCGCGAGCTGGACGTCGTGGCCCGAGCGGTGGCTCAGCGCGCCCGCCAGCAGTCGGTCGAGCAGCGCCGGGTTCTTCGGCAGCAGGGAACCGTGCAGGTAGGTGCCGATCGCGCGATCGCGCACGGCCCCCTCGGTGCCGTCCTCGCCGTTATTGCCGAAGCCGTACTCCACCATCGCGAACGGGCGCGCACCCGGGCCGAGGTAGGTGCGTCCGCCGTGGTTCTCGAAGCCGACCACCTCGCCCACCCCGTCCACGAGCGCGCGTGCAACGACGTCGCCGATGCAGCGCGGCCAGCCGGGGCCGGGGGCGACGGTCGTCACGTCGAACACGCCGGCGCCGGGCAGCACCACGCCCGCGGTGTCGCGATACCAGTGACCGAAGAGCTGGAAGCCCCCGCAGACGGCGAGCATCGCGACGCCCTCACCGGCCCAGCGGCGAAGCTGCTCGGCGCGCGCGGCAAGCTCGTCGGCGATCCGACCCTGCTCGCGATCCTGCCCGCCGCCGATCAGCACGAGGTCGGCGTCCGCCGGCAACGGATCGCCAAGGCTGACGCCGAGAGCCTCCACGTCCACGCCGTGCTCGCGGCCGCGCGCGTTTATCGCGATCAGGTTGCCCCGATCGGCGTAGACGTTCATCACGTCGTCGTAGAGGGAAACCACACGGATGGACGGTCGCGCTGTCATCGCGCCTCCTGCTCCCAGTAGGGTCGCACGCCGGCGCGGCGCGCCAGCGCCTCGCGCACGCGCAGCATCGCGGTGTAGGTGGGCACCACCTCGAGCCGCGCGCCGCGCGGCGTACCCGCGAGCGCGACATCGAGCGCGCGCTCCACGTCGGTCTCCACCGCGCGCGGCTCGACGCCGGCGAGCGCGCAGCGCAGGGCGAGGTCGGCCGCGCGATCGCCGCCGCAGACGAGATCGGGCGCGAGCGCGGCCAGCCGCTCGACGTCGGCGTCATAGATCCACGAGACGTCGCGGCCGTCCTGGATGCCGTCGTTGAGCAGCGCGAGCAGGTGCAGCGGCGGGCCGCCGGCGCGCAGCGCGCGAATGACCTCGTTCAGCCCGGTCGGGTTCTTCGCGAGCAGGACCCGGACCGCGCGTCCGTCGACGTCGAATCGCTCCTGGCGGCCGAACGCCGGGCCGGCTCCGGCGAGCGCGGCGACGATCGTCGTGGCCGGGAGCCCGAGCGCGTGCCCGGCGGCCGCGGCGGCCAGCGCGTTGTAGACGGAGTAGAGGCCGGAGAGCGGCAGAACGAGCGTCGCGGCCTCGCCGGCGATGTCGAGCTCGACCGTGGCCTGCTCCGCCGCCAGCTCGACGCGACGCGCGCGCACGGCCGGCTCGGGGCGCGCACGGCCGCACGCCGGGCACCGCCAGTGGCCGACGTGCCCCATGTGCACTGCCGTATACGCGAAGCGTGCACCGCAGAGGCAGAAGCGCGCGTCGGACGCGTGCTCGCGGCCCGGCAGCGCGACCCGCGGATCGTCGACGCCGAACGTGACCACCGGCCCGCGCGCCCCCTCCGCCAGCAGGGCGACCGACGGGTCGTCGGCGTTGAGCACGAGCACCGGCGCGGCGCTCCCCGCCCCCGACGGCGCATCGAGCATCGCACGCCAGCCCTCGGCGACCGAGTCCACCTCGCCATAGCGATCGAGCTGGTCGCGGAAGAGGTTGAGGAACACCGCAACGCGCGGGCGCAGCCGCGGGAAGAGGCGCGGCAGTGCTGCTTCGTCGACCTCGAAGATCCCGAGCCGCAGGTCGTCGCCGACGGCTGGACGGTCGCGCGCCGTCGCGTCGACGAAGGTCGTGAGCAGGCCCCGCTCGAGGTTCGACCCCGAGCGATTCGCCACGACGTCCCACCCGCCGGCGTGCGCGATCGCGCCCAGGAGGTGCGCGGTCGTCGTCTTGCCGTTCGTGCCTGTGACCGTGACCGTGCCGCGCCCGAGCCCGTCGGCGAGCGCCTCCACCAGGTGCGGCGCCAGCCGGCCCGCGACGAGCCCCGGCAGCGCCGTCCCACCGCCGCGGTGGAACGCGCGCGTCGCCGCGCCGGCCGCGCGGCCGGCGAGCAGCGCACCGCGCTCGCGGATCGAGAGGGATGCCATGGCACCAATTGTCGCGTGCCCGCAGGGCGCGGGGAAACGCGACTGCCGGCTGCGGTCGGCAGCGCAGGACGGCGAGCGCCGGCGGCCAGCCAGCGCCGCTACGCCTGCACCCAGTGCACGACGTCCCCGTCCTCGACGCGGCGCACGCGCTCCTCGTCCTGCAGCAGCCGCAGGTGCGACAGAGTCTCGCCGACCGCGCTGCGCTTCATGAAGATGTTGAAGTCGTCGAACGGTCCGGTGTTCCACTTCACGCGCTGCGAGATCTCGCGCGCCGTCGCGGGTGCGTCGCCGATGGCGGCGCGCACCTCTTCGAGCCGCCCGTCGTGGTGGTGCAGGAGCACCGCGCACCGCCCCGCGAGGTCCGGGATCGTGAACTCGTGCGCCGGGAGCGCCAGGTCGACGTCGAAGGCCGCCACCTTCCGCAGCGAGTCGCGGAAGTCGCTGAGCGGGCTCGTCCCCTCCTGATCGGCATGCAGCGAGACGTTGGGGCTGATGTGCGGCAGCACGTGATCGCCGGTGAACATGAGCCGGTGGACGGGCTCGTACATGCAAAGGTGGCCCGGCGTGTGCCCCGGCGTCCAGACCGCCTGCAGCCGCCAGCGGTCAAAGGCGTAGACCTCGCCGTCCTCGAGCTTCACGTCGGGTTCGATGTCGAAGCCGGGCATCGACCGCGACCGCCGAGCGGCGGCGCGCTCCTCGGCCTCCTCCTCCGCGGTCGCGAGCGTGAGCTCGTCCTCGCCGTCCCCGCCGTCGCCCGCACCGGCGGGTCGCGCCGGCACCGCGGCGCGCGCCGCCGGCGCGGCCCCGGGCACGACGCGCGGCGACGTCGGCGAGAGCGCCGCCTGCGCGTGCGCCTCGTCGATCTCCGTCTGCGGGATCCCGTGCCGCACGAGCCAGCGGTCGGAGAGGCGCGTCCAGTGCTCGTTGTCCAGCCAGCGATCCTGGATCCACTGCCACTCGCGGCCGAGCATCACCAGCTCCATGTCGGGCGACTGGTCCTTTACCCAGCGCGCCATGCCGAGGTGATCCGGGTGCGCGTGCGACACGATCAGCCGCCGGATGTGCTTCGGCTCGTAGCCGAGTGCCGCCAGCTGCTCCCGCATCGCGCGCGTCGCCTCGGGCGTTCCGAAGCCCGCGTCGAACAGCGCGATCCCATCGGCCTCCTCGAAGACGTACGGCATCATGTACGGGAGCGCCGGACCGGTCATCGGGGTCTTCAGCTGGTGCAGGCCGGCAACGATCTCCACGCGGACTCCTCCGGGCAACGTCGGTGCGAACGGGCTGGGTCGGCTCGAGGCGCGCGGACTATACCAGAGGGTCGCCGCGCCCCCGTCGCGACAGCGCGGCCGAGCGGCGACGGGCACGAGAAACGCCTCCCGCGCATGCGAGAGGCGTTCGTCCGTCCTGTGTCCGGCCGCCGGCGCGGCGGCGGATTAGGCGTCCTTCTTGGGCTCCTCCGCCGAGGAATGCACGACGGTCTCGTCCTTCTTCGGCTCGTCGCCGCGCGCTTCCTTGCGGAACTCGCGGATGCCCTTGCCGAGGGCGCCGCCGAGGTCGGCCACGCGCGACGCTCCGAAGAGCAGCGCGATGATGACCAGGACGATGAGCAGCTCCTCCCAGCCGAGGCTTCCGAACATTCGTCTTTCCTTCCCGACCCGAGGCGCCGCCATAACGCGTCGCGCGGCCGAGCCAGCATCGTAGCACGCTCTGCGCGGCCGGAGGACCCGGGCTCATGCCGAACGCGGCAGGATCAGCGGTTGATGCGCTCGACGAAGATCTCCATGATCCCGCCACAGATCTTGTCGTCGCCGTCGGTCGGCTCGGTGAGATCGACGACGACGGTGCGCGGCCGGCCGTCGGCCATCGTCTCCATCGCCTCCTGCCAGACCTCGGCCTCGCCGCACCCGCCGCCGATGGTGCCGACGAACGTGCCGTCGGGCCGCAGCAGCATCGACGCGCCGGGCTTGCGCGGCGTCGACCCGCGCGTGGTGGCGATCGTCGCGAGCACCCGCGACTCGCCGCGCTCGGCGGCCTCGCGGATTTCTCGGAAGAGTTCTCGATCCATGAGCCGATCCGGTTCCCGCGGCCGGGCGTGGCCGGCCGGTGCCTGCGTTCGCCGACAGTATAGGCGTGAAGTTTTCGCCGAGCGCGGTCGCGATCGATGAATCCGCGGGCGCGCGCCGGACGTATCACTCGGCAAAAGCACCCGCGACCGCCACCGGGCCGCGCGAGGGGCAGAAAAAGCATGAGGGCCGATGCGCGTCGGCCCCCATGCCCCAGAGGGAACTGGCTGCTTTGGTGGCGGTCGCATGGACCGCGGTGTAGCGCCCCGCGTCGGCCCTCACGTGGCGTGACTTCCCCAGCGTATCACATCCGCGCGCGCGCCCGGTCTATGCCGGCGGCGCAGTCGAGTCGCGCAGCGTCGGTCTGCTCTCGGACATCCGCCGCCCGGTCCCGCCGCGCCGCACGAGGGTGATCTCCGCGAGGATCGAAACGGCAATCTCGGCCGGCGTCTCCGCACCGATGTCCAGCCCGATCGGCGTCGCCACGGGCTCGAGGTCGTCGCGCGCGAACCCCTCGCTCATCAGGTGCTCGAGCACCGTCGCCGTGCGCCGCTTGCTCCCGATCATGCCGACGTACGCCGCCCCCCGCCCCACGACGTGGCGCAGCGCGATCTCGTCCTGCCTGTGGCCGCGCGACACCAGCACGACATAGGTGCTGCGGTCGATGCGCAGGCCGTCCAGCTCGACGTCGATCTCCCCGCAGCACACGCGCTCGGCCATCGGGAAGCGGTCGACGTTCGCAAACTCTTCGCGGTCGTCGACCACCGTGACGCCGAACCCGAGCGTCTCGCCCAGCTCCGCGACCGCCAGCCCAACATGCCCGCCGCCGACGACGATCAGCCGCGACGGCGCCTCGAAGAGCTGCAGCATCACGCGCGCGTCGCCCGGCCGCGCCTGGTGCCGGCGCGTCACGGCCTGGCCGTCGGGACCGCAGTACAGCACCTCGACGCCGACGCGCGGGAACGCGTCGAACATCTCGCGCGCGGCCTCGACGACGACGTCGCGCAGCGCGTCGCTGGCAAATCCGCCGACCACGTCGCCATCCGCCCGCACGAGCAGCTTCTCGCCGGCGACCGCGCCCGCGAGCGTGCCGGCGTCCGTCACGGTCGCGACGACGACGGCGGCCGCGCCGTCGAGCGCGTCCTCGATAGCCTGGATGATCGCGACCGGGTTCGTGTCTGCCACGTCGCGATTCTATCGGTCTCGCGCTTCGGGCGTGGGCGGACGCCGCGCGAGGATGGCGGCGCGATGCTCGGCGATCACCGCGGCCGGCACCAGCCGCGCGATCAGCCACGCGGTGAGGATCAGGACGAGAAGGTCGTCGAGCTGGCCGAGGATCGGGATGAAGTCGGGGATCAGGTCGAAGGGCATGAGCAGGTAGGCGACCAGCACCACCGGCAGCAGGCGTGCGCGGAGCGGCACGCGACGATCGCGCGCGAGGGCCACGCCGAGCCGCCACTGCTCGCGCGGCCGCAGCGGCTTCACGTCGCCGATCAGCGCGCGCACCGCAGGATCGCGTCGCGCGAGGAGGGCGAGCAGCGCGAGCGCCGCCAGCAGCACCACGATCGCGCCGGCGACGGAGAGCACGAGGCGAGGGGTCATCGCTCGGAGCGGGTCAAACGTTGAAGAGGATGTTCAGGACGTCGCCGTCCTGGACGACGTAGCCCTTGCCCTCGGTGCGCAGCTGGCCGCGCCGCTTCACCTCGGCGAGCGATCCGGCCGCCACGAGGTCGGACCACGGCACCACCTCGGCGCGGATGAACCCGCGCTCCAGGTCGCTGTGGATCTTGCCCGCGGCCTCGGGCGCGGTCGCGCCCTGGCGGACGGTCCACGCGCGGCACTCGTCCTCGCCGGCCGTGAGGAACGAGTGCACGCCGAGCAGCTCGTACGCCGCCTGGATCGCGCGGTCGAGCGGCGACTCCGGCGGCAGCCCCAGGTCCGCGCGGAACTCGACGGCCTCGGCCGGCTCCATCTGCGCGAGCTCCGCCTCGAGCTTCGCGCACAGCGCGGTGACGACGACCTGGGGGCCGCCATGTCGCTCCGCGAACGCCGCCGCGATCTCCGCCGCGCGCGCCAGCTCGCCCTCGCCGATGTTCACGACGATCAGCTCCGGCCGCCGCGTCACGAAGGCGTAGTTGCGGATCTCCTTCTCGTCGTTCTCGTCGAGCGCGAGCGAGCGCAGCCCCTGCCCGCTCTCGAGGTGCGCCTGCAGCCGCTGCATGAGCTCGCGCTGGCGCTCCAGCGCGCCGCGCTCGCTGGCCTTCACCGACCGCATCTCCGCCTCGAGCCGCCCGAGCCGCCGCTCGATCAGCGCGAGGTCCGCGAACGTCAGCTCCAGCTCCAGCGCCTCGAGGTCGCGATCCGGGTCGACGCTGCCCTCCTCGTGCGGCACCGACTCGTCCTCGAACGCGCGCACGACGTGGACGAGCGCGTCCAGCTTGCCCAGGTCCGCGATGAACGCCGCACCGGGGCCTTCGGGGCCGAAGCCCGCGACGGGGAAGTCGACCCAGCGGATCTCGGCGTAGGTGGTCTTCTTCGGCTGGTAGAGGCGCGCAAGGGCGTCGACGCGCTCGTCGGGCACGTGCACCACGCCGACGTTGGGCTCGTTCCGCGACGAATAGGCGCCGACCTGCGCCTGCCCGCGCGTCACCGCGTTGAACAGGGAGGTCTTGCCGCTGCGCGCGAGGCCGATGATGCCGAGTTCCATGAGACCGCCAGTGTCGGGTCGGCCGGTGGCGGCGGCAAGTTTCGAACGGGTGCCGTCACCGCCCGGTGCGCATGTGTGTCTGCGTGACGAGCGCGGCGCGGCGTCCACTCTCGTCGAACAGCTCCGTCTGCACGACGACCGTCGACCCGCCGACGTGCACGGGGCGCGTCACCGACGCCACCCAGCCGGCGGCAATCGGTCGCAAATAGTTCACCTTGAGCTCGACCGTGCCGCTCATCCCACCCGCGGCGTTCAGCCCCGCGCACACCGCGCCGACGCTGTCGGCGAAGGCGACCAGCGCGCCGCCGTGCAGCACGCCGCCGGCCGTGCAGTGGTCGGCCGTCCACGGCATCCGGCCGCGCACCTCGTCCGCCGTCGCTGCGATGAGCTCAATGCCCAGCACGCGCGCAAACGGCATGCCCGCCTGCAGCTGCTCGGTGGTCGTGGTCGCCACGCTCGCCTCCTCACTCGTCGTCGTCGCCCCCGCTCCCCCCGCTGCCCCGGCCCCAGCGCAGCGCCACGTCGACGGCCCACCCGAGGCGCGCGCCGACGACGAATCCGCCGCCCCCATCTACGGCCGCAGCAGCCCCGTCCCGCATCCCACGCCGGCCGCCGGCCAGAAGCCGAGCGCGGAGCGCGGAGCGCGGAGCGAGGGTTCATGCCGGGCGCCCACCGGCGGCCGCTCGCGCGCCGCGCGCCGGCAGCCCGGTCTCACGCCGGCCGAACGGGCAGCGCGCGAGCAGCACGCACTCGTCGCAGCGCGGCTCCGACCGTCGACAGGTGTGCTGGCCGTGCCGGACGATCAGCGCGTGCCACTCGTTGAGCCGCCACACGTCCGGCCCGATGCGGTCGAGCAGGAACTCGCGGTAGACGTCGTACCTGCGTTCACCCGGCGCGAGGTCGAGCCGCTCGAAGAGGCGGTACGAATACGCATCGACGACGAACGTCGGCAGGCGCGCGGCGTAGAGCGTGATCGCGTCGGCGGTCTCCGGTCCCACGCCCCAGATGTCGAGCAAACGCGCGCGGACGGCGTCCACGTCGCCGTCGGGGCCGGCGTCGAGCAGCGCGTCCACGGAGCCGCCGTGCTCCTCGACCACGACGCGCGAGAACTCCTGGAGCTTGCGTGCCTTCACGCGGAAGTGACCGGACGGGCGCACCAGGTCGCCGAGCACGTCGGGCGGCAGGTCGAGCAGCGCGCCGCAGGAGACGGCGTTCGCAGCGTGCAGCCGCTCGAGCGCGGCGGCAGCGCCGCGCCACGAGGTGTTTTGCGTGAGGATCGCGCCGAGGCAGATCTCCAGCCGCTGCGTCTCGTCGTCGTCGCTCGCGGTGGGCCACCACTGCTGCTCGCCGTACGCCGACAGCAGCGCACGGTAGACGGCGTCGAGCTGCGCGCGCGTCGGCGGGCGGCGCGCCGGCGACGGTGCGCGGTCCTCGCGACCGGTCGGTCCCGGCTGGAGACGCCCGCCGGGCTCGCGGCGCGGACTCACCCGCGCGCCCACTTCGGCAGCGTCGCCTTCGGCGCGGCGTCGTAGTGCGCGATGTACGGCTTCACGTCGAGCACGGGCGTGCCGTCGATGAGGTCGAGCCCCTCGAGCCGCAGCGTGTCGCCGTCGATGCCGAGCAGCCGGCAGACGGTCACCGAGACGGGATTCGGCCGCGCGCCGCCGCGCAGCGCGAGGGCGCCCTGGAGCGGATAGCGGTCGTCGCCGCCGGGGTAGGCGCGGGTGCGCTCGCGCAGCTCCTCCGGGATGCGGTCGAGCCATCCGATCACGATCACGTGCGAGTAGTCGGCCAGGCCCAGCAGGGCCGCGCCGAGGCCGTCGCGCAGCCGCACCTCGCTGCGCGCGCGAGACCAGTCGACGCGCGCGACGTCGTCGCCGGCGCCGGCGACCGTGCCGATCGGCACCATCGTGATCGCGGAGGGAGGCTCACCCATGGGGCGCCATTCTAGGCACGAGCCCCCCGCCGCGCGGCCGCGCGCCGCCGCGCGCGAACTCGCCGAGCCAATAACAAGAGCATGCTGGCGAAACCGCGAGTATTCGAGCGATGCGTCCGTCGCGACCCCACGCTCCGGGCCATCACCTGTCAGTCGTCGCCCCAGAGCGATGATCATCGCGCCGTGCCTTCCGCGAAATTCGTGCCTGGGCCCGGCTCCTGTGGTATCATGTGAACGTGTTCGGACGAGTCGCGCAGCGCATGCGTCGCCCGGCGTTTCGCCCGACCGCGAACCTGGATCTCCCCGATCGAGGCACCGAACACTTCCCCGCACCGGGCCGAGCGGGTGGGGTCGTCCGCACGCGGCTTCGGCCGTCGCGAACGCCCGTCCGGGGCATGGCGCGAGCGTCGCGCGCGGGCGACACTCGGAAACGACACGGGCACGTACGTGAGTGAGGCCGCATGACGACAACCGCTCGAACACCCCGCACGCGGTCGGGCTCGAACGGGGACGGCGGTAGCTACACCGCGGCGAACATCCAGATCCTGGAGGGCCTGGAAGCCGTTCGTCGCCGGCCCGGCATGTACATCGGCTCGACCGACGTCACCGGCCTGCACCACCTGATCTACGAGATCGTCGACAACTCGATCGACGAGGCGATGGCGGGCTACTGCGACCGCATCGAGATCACGATCGAGGCCGACGGCCACGTCATGGTGGTCGACAACGGGCGCGGCATCCCCGTCGGCATCCACGCGAAGACCGGGAAGTCCGCGGTCGAGACCGTGATGACCGTGCTGCACGCCGGCGGCAAGTTCGGCGGCGGCGGGTACAAGGTCTCCGGCGGCCTGCACGGCGTCGGCGCGTCCGTCGTGAACGCCCTCTCCGAGGACACGAGCGTGGAGGTGCGCCAGGACGGCGCGCTCTACCGCCAGTCGTACGTGCGCGGCGTCCCCGAGGGCCCGCTCAAGAAGGTCCCGGGGCAGAAGCCGGCCGACAGCGGGACCACGATCCGCTTCCTCGCCGACAGCCAGATTCTTTGAGACGCTCGACTTCGACTTCGACACGCTCGCCGGCCGCTTCCGCGAGATGGCCTACCTGACCAAGGGGGTCTTCATCAAGTTCGTCGACCTGCGGGGCGACGGGCGCGAGCGCTCGTACTACTTCGACTCCGGGGTCGAGGCCTTCGTCCGCCACATCAACCGCGGCAAGGGCGTGCTGCACCCCGACCCCATCTACGTCCACGAGGAGCGCGACGGCGTCGCCGTCGAGGCGGGCATCCAGTACAACGCCTCCTACGGCGAGTCGGTCTACTCGTTCGCCAACTGCATCAAGACGATCGACGGCGGCAGCCACGTGACCGGGTTCCGCAGCGCCCTCACGCGCGTCCTCAACGAGTACGCGCGCAAGGCGAAGATCCTCAAGGACAACGACCCCAACCTCTCCGGCGACGACGTCCGCGAGGGTCTCAGCGCCGTGATCAGCGTGAAGATCAGCGAGCCGCAGTTCGAGGGCCAGACGAAGACGCGTCTCGGCAACCCGGAGGTGAAAGGGGTCGTCGAGTCGGTCGTCGCGGCGGCGCTGAGCCAGACGCTTGACGAGAACCCCTCGATCGCGCGCAAGATCCTGGACAAGGCGCTCACCGCCGCGCGCGCCCGCGAGGCGGCGCGCAAGGCGCGCGACCTCGTCCAGCGCAAGGGCCTGCTCGAGGGCAGCAGCCTGCCGGGCAAGCTCGCCGACTGCTCGGAGTCGAACCCCGAGTTCGCCGAGCTCTACATCGTCGAGGGCGACTCGGCCGGCGGCTCGGCGAAGGGCGCGCGCGACCGGCGCACGCAGGCCGTGCTGCCGCTGCGGGGCAAGATCCTCAACGTCGAGAAGGCGCGCCTGGACAAGATGCTCGAGAACGAGCAGGTCCGGAACCTGATCACCGCGCTCGGTACCGGCTTCGGGGACGACTACGACCCGGCGAAGCTCCGCTACCACAAGATCATCATCATGACCGACGCAGACGTGGACGGCGCGCACATCCGCACCCTGCTGCTGACGTTCTTCTACCGGTTCATGCCGGAGCTGATCGGCAACAGCAACCTCTACATCGCGCAGCCGCCGCTCTTCTCGGTGACGAAGGGGCGCAACGTCACCTGGTTCCACGCCGAGAAGGAGCTCGAGGAGCACGTCCAGAAGAACGGCGGCAAGGTCGACGGCAGCCTGCAGCGCTACAAGGGGCTCGGCGAGATGAACCCCGAGCAGCTGTGGGAGACGACGATGGATCCCGAGAAGCGGTCGCTGCTCAAGGTCGAGGTCCACGACGCCGAAGACGCCGACGAGCTCTTCACGATGCTGATGGGCGACGAGGTCCCACCGCGTCGGGCCTTCATCACCGCGAACGCGCTCGAGGCCACGCTGGACGTCTAGCGCGCCGTGCCTGTCCGTGGTTCGACTACGCTCACCACGAACGGAGACGCGCGCGGCCTCCTCACGCCACCGTTCGTGGTGAGCGCAGTCGAACCACGAGCCTCCCGGAGATCGCCATGCAGCTGACCGCCTTCTACCCCTCCTACGAGCTGGGCTCCGATCCCGCCGTGCTGCGCGAGTACGCGCAGACGGCTGAGGGCGCGGGCTACGCTCGGCTCGCGATGGGCGAGCACGTCCTCGGAGCGGACCCGGACCGGCCCGGCGGCTGGCAGGGCCCGTACACGCACGAGCACGAATGGCCCGAGCCCTTCCCCACCTTCGGCTACCTGGCCGCCGTGACCGAGCGGATTGAGCTGATGACCGGCATCCTCATCCTCCCGCAGCGGCAGACGGTGCTCGTCGCGAAGCAGGCCGCGCAACTCGACGTGCTGTGCGCCGGGCGGCTCGTGCTCGGCGTCGGCACCGGCTGGAACCCCGTCGAGTACGACGCGCTCGGCAAGGACTTCCACGATCGCGGCCGACGCATGGACGAGCAGATCGCGCTGCTGCGCGCGCTGTGGGCCAAGCCGGTTGTGACGTTCGACGGCCGCTGGGAGCACGTCGACCGCGCCGGCATCAACCCGCTGCCGCCGCGACGCGACGTTCCGATCTGGATGGGCGGCCGCGACCCGCGCGCACTGCGGCGCGTCGGCCGGCTCGGCGACGGGTGGTTCCCGCTCGGCGTCGAGCCCGGCGACGTCGCACCGCTGATGCGCGACGTCCGCGCCGCCGCCGAGGCGGCCGGCCGCGACCCCGCCGCGCTCGGCCTGCAGTGCTCCGTGCGCAGCACCGGCGAGGTGGCGCGCGACGTCGAGGTCGCGCGCCAGCACGAGGCCGCCGGCGCGACGCACGTCGCACTCTTCACGTCGAACGTCGGCTACACCTCGCCGCGCCAGCACCTCGACGCGATTGTCCGCTTCGCTGAAGCACTCGGCGCGCCCGCCGCGCGATGACGTCGCCGGCGCCCGGCCAGCGCTTCTTCGTCGAGTTCGAGACCGACGAGCCGTGCCCGTTCGCGTTCCAGGACGATCCGACGGTCGTGCTCTTCTTCGCGTCGTGGGCGTTCAGCGCGCAGTACGGCGGCCAACACGAGCTGTCGCAGGCCGCGACCTACCTGCGCACGAAGCTCGGCGTCGACCCGAAGCCGCTGCTGCGCTACGCGGACCGACACGTCGAGAGCCGCGCCGACCAGCTCGAGCTCGAGCGGTCATGGCAGCCTGCCGTGGAGCTCGCCGCCTGCGCGCGCGCCGTCGCGGAGGCGTGGGAGCAGCCGGACTCGACGCTCGCGCCGCTGGTCGCCGGCTACGAGCACCTGGCGCCGCGCCTGCGCGAGCTCGCGGCGATGTGCGACTGGGGCGCGGCCCGCGACGCGCGCGTCCGAATGACGTTCGATCTCACCGACCACGCGCCACATGCGCCGCGCCCGCCATCGGCCGGCGGCCCGTTCGGGGGCTGAGCCGGGCTGCCGTTGAGCCACCGCCGCCGCGATGCGACCATCGCAGCGATGCCACCACGGTCCGCGTCGTCACCCGGCACCACGTACGCCCACGCGCAGGCCCGGCGCCTGCTCGCGCACGAGCGATGGCTGACGAGCGCCGACCCGCGTGCCATCGCGCACCGCCTCGCGTTCGGCGAGCAGGGCCAGCTCCTCACGAATGGCCCCGCGCTGCGCCTGCCCATCAACCTCAAGCTGAAGCCGCATGAGCGCCTGCTCGATATCGGCTGTGCGCGCGGCGCGCTGGCGCGCACGCTCGATGGGCAGGTGAGCCTCGACACGCCGCCGGTCGGGATCGACGTTTCGCCGTCGCTGCTGCGGCTCGCCCGGCGCGACGAGCGACGCGGTGGCGGGCGCACGCGCCTCGCGCAGGCGGGTCCCGTCGCGCTCCCGTTCCGCGACGGGGCGTTCACGCTCGTCACGTGCGGCTACGTCGTGCGCCACCTCGAAAACGACGAGGTCGACGCGCTGCTCGTGGAGATCCACCGCGTGCTCGCGCCGGGCGGCCTCGCCGTGATCTGGGACTTCGGTCCGAGCGGGAACCCGCGGCTCGACGCCTGGAACGCGCGCATCGTTGCGATCACGAGCGCGGCCCCTCACCTGCGCGCGGCATCGACGCTGCGCCACCGCGCGGCCGCCGCGGGCTTCACATTCAACCGCGAGGCGAACCTGCGACCGTTCCTGGCGCCGCCGATCCCGCGGGCATCGATCCTCGTCGGGCGGCCGCCCGAGGGTTGGACCGGCCCGCTCGGCTAGCGGCTAGACCGCGTCGCGGTACAGGCGCCGTTCCGCGATCAGCACACGCACCCCCTCGGGCACGAGCACGTCCAGCGAGCGGCCGTCGCGCACGCGCCGGCGCACCTCCGTCGACGAGAGCATGAGCGGCGGCATCGGCACCACGTCGATCGCCGCGTCGATGCCGGGCACGGCGGCGCGCACCGCATCCTCTACGAGCACATCGCCGGCGTCCGGCCGCCGCGCAACCGCGAGTCGCGCGTGGCGCACGATGCGTGCCGGCTCGTGCCAGCGTGGCATGCTGTCGAGCGCGTCCTGGCCGATCAGAAACCACCACGCGCCGTCGTCGCCGGTCAGCTCCTCGACCGTGACCGACGTGTACGAGGGCCCCGCGCGCCGCAACTCGCGGTCATCGACCTCCGCCCACGCGAGGTCGGACACCGCCGCGCGCACGAGCCGCAGGCGGGTCTCGGCGGGGGTGAGGTTCGCCCGGTCGCGCTTGAGCCACGGATCGCCCGCGGGCAAGAACACGACGCGGTCGAGGTGGAGGCGGTGCTTCGCCGCGGCCGCGAACGCGAGGTGAGCGAGGTGCGGCGGATTCGAACGTGCCGCCGAGCACCCCGGTGCGATGCGCCGGCTGCTCGGCGCTCACCTCACAGCTCCCAGCGCACCGTGACGTCGCCGATGCGCACCTCGTCGCCAACCTCCACGCCGAGGCGGTCGAGCGCACGCGCCACGCCCAGCCGGCGCAACCGGCCGAAGAGCTCGAGGCGCGCCTCGCGGTTCTCGAGCGGCAGCGTGGACGCGAGCCACTCCGGCGTCGCACCCGTGATCACCGGGACGTCGTCCTCACCGAGCGCGACCTCGAAGCGGCTGCGCCGCGGCTCGGGGTGCAGCACGGGCAGCTCCTCGGCCTGCGCGCGCTCGATCCCGGCGTCGATCTCGCGGACCAGCGCCAGCGCGCGCCGCGCCAGGTCCGCCGTGCCCTCGCGGGTCGCCGCGGAGATCGCGAGCCAGGGCCGTCCCAGCGCCGCCAGGCGAGGCGTCAGCAGCTCCACGCGCGCCCGCGCGTCCTCGTCGTCGATCTTGTTCAGCGCGAGCAGCTGCGGCTTCTCAGCGAGCCCGTGCCCGAATGCCGCGAGCTCGGCGTCGATCATCGCGATCTCGCCGACCGGGTCCTCCGACGTCATGTCCACCACGTGCACGAGCACGCGGGTGCGCTCGATGTGCCGCAGAAACTCGTGGCCGAGGCCCACCCCGGCGCTCGCGCCCTCGATCAGCCCCGGCATGTCGGCGGCGACGAACGAGTCGTAGCCGACCTCGACGACGCCCAGCTCGGGGTCGAGCGTCGTGAAGGGGTACGCCCCAATCTTCGGCATCGCGCGGCTCCAGGCGCGCAGCAGCGTCGATTTGCCGGCGTTGGGCAGGCCGACCAGGCCGACGTCGGCGAGCAGCTTCAATTCGAGCCGAATCGTGCGGTGCTGGCCGGCGGCTCCGTGCTGCGCGAAGCGCGGCGCCTGCCGCGTCGGCGTGGTGAAGCGCTTGTTCCCGAACCCGCCGCGGCCGCCGCGCGCGACGACAACGGACATCCCTTCGGCCGAGAGGTCGGCGAGCGGCGCGGCGGGGGCCTGATCCCCAGCCGGCCCCGTCGCCGTCTCCCAGACGACCGTGCCGACCGGAACGGGGACGCGCAGCGGCGACGCCGAGCCGCCTCGCCGCTGGTTCGCCCCCCCGGGCTCCCCGTCCTCCGCGCGCAACCGCTGCCGCGAGTGAAAGGCCGCGAGCGTGCTCACGCGGCGCTCCGCCACCAGCACGACATCGCCGCCGCGCCCGCCGTCGCCGCCGTCCGGTCCGCCGCGCGGCACGAACTTCTCGCGTCGAAACGACGCCGAGCCGTCCCCACCGCGTCCACCGGTCACCTCGAGCTCAACGTGGTCGATCATGCTGGCCATTGTGCACAGGGAACGGTCGTTGGGGCATCGAGCACAGGGCAGAAGGGATGTGGAGAGGAAGGGGACTCGTAGTAGTAGTAGGGGCTGTGGACGGTGTGGACGCCGTATCTGAGCCCAGAGCGCGGGGGACGTGGAGCGGCTGGGGCGGCACTGCGGACGGCTGTGGGCAAGTAGCCGGATTGCGGGGATGAATTGGCCATGGCGCCCGCCCGAACGCCGATGCCGCTTGTAATGACGAACAACCCGATCGTTCTATCCAACGGATTGGCCGGGGTTCTCAACGAAACCGGTACGAGAAGTGAACACATGAATAGGCCAATGCGCCAAGGCGCCGAAGGGCGGCGTTCGGTGGATAAGCCGGACTGGAGAGGGTGCGGACGCGCTCAGGCGATGCGGCGGGACTGCTCAATCATGTCGCGCAGGCTGGCGATGTCCCGTTTCGTCTCCGGGTCGACCGAGAGGGCGCGCTCCATCTTGCGCCAGCCGTGGTGCACGGTGGAGTGATCGCGGCCGCCGAGTGCGTCGCCGATCTCGACGAGCGAACGATTGCCCAGTTCGCGCATCAGGTACATGGCGATCTGGCGCGGGTAGGCGACACGCTTCTCGCGGCTCTTGGACAGCAGCGCGGGCGTGTCGAGTTCGAAGTAGCGGCAGACCATCTCCATGATCAGGTCGGGCGACGGCGGGAGTCGGGGCTCGGTCGGCTCGAGCGATGCCAGGGCGGAGCGCACGAGGTTCACGGAGAGCGGCTCGCTGGTCAGCCGCGAGTAGGCGAGCACGCGCGTCAGCGAGCCCTCGAGTTCGCGGATGTTGTTCTTGTAGCGCGCGGCGATCACCTGCAGCACTTCGTCGGGCACGGACGTGCGCTGCTCCGCGGCCTTGCGGCGCAGGATGGCGACGCGCGTCTCCATGTCCGGCGCCTGGAGGTCGGCGATCATGCCCCACTCGAAGCGGGTGCGCAGGCGCTCCTCGAGGTGCTGGATGTGCGGCGGGCTCTTGTCGGACGTGATGATGATCTGGTGCCCGGCCTCGTGCAGCTCGTTGAAGGTGTAGAAGAACTCCTCCTGCGTCTGCTCCTTGCCGGCGATGAACTGGATGTCGTCGATCAGCAGCGCGTCCGTCTGGCGGTAGCGCCCGCGGAACTCCTGCATCGTCCGTTGCTGGATCGCCGTGATCAGCTGGTTCGTGAAGGCCTCGGCGCTGATGTAGACGACGTGCAGGCTCTCCTCGAGCAGCCGGTGCCCGATCGCCTGCAGCAGGTGCGTCTTGCCCAGGCCGGCGGCGCCGTAGAGGAAGAGCGGATTGTAGAGGCGGCCGGGCGCGTTGGCGACGCCCTCTGCCGCGGCGAACGCCAGCCGGTTGCTCGGCCCGACGACGAAGCTCTCGAACGTGTACCGCTCGCGCAGTCGCGGCCGCGGTGCGCCGCCGCGCGAGCCGCCGGCGTCGTCGGCCGGGGTGCGCAGCGCGGGCGACCGGTCATCGTCCGCGCGCAGCGGCTCGAATCGCACATCGATCTGGCGCCCGGACAGCTCGGTCAACGAACGCAGGATCGCGGGGCGCAGCCGCTTCTGCAGCCACTCGGTGACGAACTCGGAGCGGGTGCCGACAACCAGCGTGTCGGCGTCGATGCGCATGCCCTCGGTACCCTCGAGCCACGTGTCGTAGTTCGTGCGGGTGACCTGGTGCGCGAGGTCTCGCAGCGCGGACGTCCACAGCGCGTAAGCGTCGCTCTGCAGCGACTCCGCCACGCCGGGATCGGCTGGATCTGACAAGACTCACCCCCGCCCGCGCCGAGCAGCACGCGACTTATCCCCAGATGTTCGACACCTGTGGATAACCCTGCAAATGAACCGGTGGAGCTTGGTTCCTCTAGCGATTGCGCGCCGAAAGCCCGGCCTGATCGTTCTCCCGCGTGCCGCATGTAACGGGGGAAAGCGAACGGGGCGGACTGTAGCACCGGCCGATCAGCCCGATCAAGGCACTTATGTGGAGTGTCCGGGAAAAACGTCTGTCGCGGCGCGATGGGCGCGCTCCGCGGCGCGTGTCCCGCCAAAGCCGCATCGAGCGGGTGCGCGGTCCCTATTCGCGATCCGACGGTCGCACGGGCGCGACGGTATACTGCGGCCGCCGCGCGGCGGCCCGTCGGCGGGTTTGCGGCGAAGCGGAGAGGGGCCCGGCCCCCGTCCGACCATCTGGCACACACCCCCGGGGGCAACGGCGTGACTCCCACCGGACTCCTGCTCGCAATCGACATCGGTAACACCAGCGTCGCCATCGGCCTCTATGAGGGCGAGCGGCTCGCCGCCACCTTCCGCATCGCCACCGACCAGGAGAACCTCCCGGATGAGTACGCGATGCTCGTGCTCGGCCTGCTGCGCAGCCGCTCGATCGAGCCCGAGCGCGTGTGCGCGGCGGTGATGTCGTCGACCGTCCCGCCGCTGCTCAACACGTTCCGCCAGGTCTGCCGCGACTACTTCAACGTCGAAGCGCTGATCGTCGGTCCCGGCGTGAAGACCGGCATCCGCGTGCTCTACGACAACCCGCGCGAGGTCGGTCCCGACCGCATTCTCCACGCCGTCGCGGCCCTGCAGCACTATCCGCCGCCGCTCGTGATCGTCGACGTCGGGACCGCGACCGTGTTCGATGCCGTCTCGCGCGACGGCGACTACATCGGCGGCGCGATCGCGCCGGGGATCGCCATCGCCTCGCAGGCGCTGTTCGCGCGCGCCGCCATGCTCTACCGCGTCAGCCTCGAGCGACCGCCCAAGGCGATCGGGCGCAACACCGCGCACGCGCTGCAGGCCGGGATCGTCTTCGGGTGGTCCGAGATGGTGAGAGGCATGGTGCGACGCTTCAAGGAGGAAGTCGGCGACGGCGCGACGGTGGTCGCCACCGGCGGCTACGCGCGCGTCATCGCGGACGAGGCCGCCTGCTTCGATGCGATCGAGGACAACCTCAACCTGGAGGGCCTGCGCATCGTGTACGAGGCGAACCAGTGACCGCGCAGCCGCCTCTCGACCGCACGCCGCCCGGGGAAACGCTCCCCCTGACCGGTCGCCACGTCGTGCTCGGCGTCACCGGCTCGATCGCCTGCTACAAGGCGCTCGAAATCGCGAGCCGGCTCGTGCAGGCCGGCGCGGTCGTCGACGTCGCGCTGACGCGCGCCGCGACGGAGTTCGTGACGCCACTCGCGTTCCGCTCGCTGACGGCGCGCCAGCCGTACGTCGACATGTTCACGCCGCACGGCGCCGACGGCGAAGCGCACGTCGAGCTGGCGCGCCGCGCCGACGCGATGCTGATCGCGCCCGCTACCGCCTCCACACTCGCGCGACTCGCGCACGGTCTCGCCGACGACTTCGTCGCGCTGACCGCGCTCGCGACGACTGCGCCGCTGCTCGTGGCGCCGGCGATGGACGCCCAGATGTGGGAGCACCCCGCGACGCAGGCGAACCGCGCGCTGCTCGTCGAGCGCGCCGTTCAGTTCATCGGGCCGGCCGCCGGCCGGCTGGCCTCGGGGCGCACAGGCGCCGGGCGGCTGGTCGAGCCGGCGGAGATTGTCGAGGTGCTGCAGGCACGACTCGGCCGAGAGCACGGCGACCTCGCAGGTCGCCGCCTCGTCGTCACCGCGGGCGGCACTCGCGAGCCCCTGGACCCGGTGCGCTTCGTCGGCAACCACTCCAGCGGCAAGCAGGGTTACGCGATCGCCCGCGCGGCGCGCGACCGCGGCGCCGACGTCACGCTGATCTCGTCGGCCGCGCTGCCCGCACCGGCCGCAATCCGCGTGGTGCCCGTCTCGTCGCATGCCGACATGTACGCCGCGCTCGAGCAGGCCTGCCGCGGCACCGACGCGCTGATCATGGCGGCCGCCGTCGCCGACTACCGCCCGGCGCGTCCGGCCGAGCAGAAGATCAAGCGCGAGAAGGCTCACGAGCTCACGATCGAACTCGTTGAGAACGTCGACATCATCGCGTCCATCGACGAGCCCGGGATGGTGAAAGTCGCGTTCGCGGCCGAGACCGAGGAGCTGCTCGCGAACGCGGAGCGCAAGCTCCAGAAGAAGCGCGCGCAGCTGATGGTGGCGAACGACGTGAGCGCGACCGACGCGGGCTTCGCCGTCGACAACAACCGCGTCTCGATCCTCGACGACCACGGCGGCCGCGAGGACTTGCCCCTGATGTCGAAGTACGACGTCGGCATGCGCGTGCTCGATCGCGTCGCCGCGCTGCTCCGCGACGCCCGCTAGGCGCCGCTCTTCACCCGAGACCGGCGTTGTTCGCGCCCGTAACGTGGATCGTGGTGGTCTGCCCGTTCGACCGACGCCGGGTCATCCGACGACGCGAGACGAAGGGGAGACGAGCGATGACGAACCCGATGGACCGTGACCTGCGCGGCGAGCGCCTGCGCGGCCGGCGCCCGATCGTGCGGCTGTTCCTGCGCGGCGAGTACAGCATGGAGCTGCCCTCAGACGTTGACCTGGAGGACGAGATCGCCGTGCGCGCGGCGGTGGAGTCGATCGTCGCCGAGGTCGAGCCCGCCGAGCTGGGCTCGGCCGTCGAGATTGCGAACTACGAGGTAGGCGCGGTCGACGGCGGCGGGCAGTTCAACCTGGAGCCGCGCTGAGCGCGGGACGCCCGCCGTCCGACGCGAGGCGCCGGCACAGCGTCTCGAAGGCCGCCCAGTCCGGCACCTCGTGCCAGTGGTCGGCGCGCGCGTCCTCGGCGTTGTAGGGCGTCGCGAGCAGCACCGCCGCGGGCGCGGCGACCGGCAGCGCGGCGAGCTCGGCCGGCGAGTCCTCGAGCATCACGGCGAGCTGCAGCGCCGCGCACGGCGCCGCCTTGCGCCCGCGCGCGCTGTTGCGCAACTCGCGGATGCCGACGCCGTGCGTCTCCAGCCACTGCGTCGCAAACGCCACCTCGTGGTCGAGGCGCGCGGTGACGACGTAGAGGTCGTGCTCGGCACCGAGCCGCCGCAGCGCGTCGAGCGCGCCGGGCATCGGTTCCATCTCCTCCGTGAGCGCGCTCCCGAAGAGATCGCCGATCATCTGCTCGTACCGCTCACGGCCGAGGAGCGGGATCGCGCCAGGGCGCATCGTCTGCGCACGCGTCAGCGTCACGCCCCACCGCTCGGCGGCATAGCGCATCTTTCCGCCCGACGCGTCGGCGATGGTGCCATCGAAGTCGAGCCCGATGCGCATCAGCGCCGCTCCCCGGCGGCGCGCGTCGCCCCGGCGAGCTCCCCGCACACGCGTTCGAACGCGTGCCAGTGGTCGACAGTGCGCAGCGCCGGCGGACGCGGGTCGCCGCTGCGAAAGCGGCTTTCGAACAGCACCGGCACGGTCGCCAGCTCCGGTGCCGCGATGAGCTCGGTCAGCACCTCGGGCGTGTCGTCGAGCAGCACATCGAGCCGCAGGCGGCCGCACGACTGTGCCTTGGACTCGCGCGAGGTGAACACCAGGTCCGTCACCGGCGCGCCGTAGCGCGCGATCCAGCGCGAGGCCCAGGCGGCCTCGGCGTCGTCGCGCGCCGTGACGACGTACAGCTCGTGGTCCGCGGCGAGGCGGCGCATCACCTCGATCGCGTCATCGGACGGCCGCATCTCCAGCGTGAGCGAGGTCGCCAGGATCTCGTGGACCATCGCGCGCAGCTCGTCGCGCGAGAGCTGCTCGGTGATGTTGCGATCGGGGTCGAACGGCGCGTCGCCGTTCAGCGCCATCCACCGCTCCATCGCGCCGCCCCACGCCGCGATCGTGCCGTCGAAATCGAGACCGATGCGCACGCGCGCCCCCCTAGCCGCTTGCCGGCAGCTGCATCAGCTGCAGCGTGTTCCCGTCCGGGTCGCCGAACGTCGCCACGCGGCCGCCCCAGGGCTCCATCTCCGGTGGCCGCGTGAATGCGACGCCGGCGGCGGCGAGCCGGCGGTATGCGGCGTCGATGTCGACGACCCGCAGGTTCAGCATGAGCCGCAGGGGGTCGCGGGCCGCGCCGGCGACGCCGGCGTGCACGGCGACCGTGAGCCGCTGGTCATCCCACGCGAAGTTCACGAACCCGTCGCGATCCGAGCGCGGGCGCAGCCCGAGTGTCTCGACGTAGAAGCGTCGCATGGCGGGAAAGCGCGCGGCCTCGGTCCAGACGAGCACGCCGGCGAGGCCCGTGATGTCGGGGGCGTCGTCGCTCACCCCGTCAGGATATCGTCTCGGGCCGGCCGGCGCTGGCGCAGCGGCCGCGTGTCCGCTCGCAGCTAACGCGCGCGGCCGAGCACGAACTGCACGAGCGTGCGCACCGGGATGCCGCTGTTGCCCTTCACGAGCACGCCGCTGTCCTTCGACGACGCCATCACCCCCGCGATGTCGAGGTGCGCCCACGGCGTGTTCCCGGCGAAGCGCTCGAGGAACTTCGCGGCCGTGATCGAACCGGCGTTGCGGCCGCCCGTGTTCTTCACGTCGGCGACGTCCGACTTGATCTGCTCGGCGTAGTCGCGGTCGAGCGGCATGCGCCAGGCGCGCTCGCCCGTGACGTTCGACGCCTTCTCGATCTCGCCCCACACGCGGTCGTCGTTGGCGAAGACGCCGAAGCGCACGTCGCCGAGCGCGACCGACATGGCGCCGGTCAGCGTCGCGACGTCGACGAGCACGTTGCAGCCCTGCGACCGTGCGTAGCAGAGGGCGTCGGCGAGCACGAGGCGCCCCTCGGCGTCGGTGTTGATCACCTCGATCGACTGGCCGTCCATCGCGTAGACGACGTCTCCCGGCTTCGTCGCCGAGCCGCCCGGCATGTTCTCGGTGCACGGCGCGATGCCCATGACGTTCACGTTCGGGCGCAGGCGCGCGATGGCCTGCATCGCGCCGATCACGGACGCCGCGCCGGTCATGTCGCCCTTCATCGACTCCATGCCGGCCGCCGGCTTGAGCGAGGTGCCGCCGGTATCGAAGGTGATGCCCTTGCCGAGGAGCCCGATGAAGCGGTTGCCGCGGCTGCCGCGGTAGGTGAGCACGATGAACTTCGGCGGCTGCACGGACCCGGCGGCGACCGAGAGGTAGGAGCCCATCTTCAGCCGCTCGGCCTCGGCGCGCTCGATGATCTTGCACTCGAGCCCGGCCTCCGACGCGACGCGCTGCGCCTCGGCGGCCATGTGCGTCGGCGTCATGAGGTTCGCCGGCTCGTTGCCCAGGTCGCGCGCGAGGTTCTGTGCCTCGGCCACGACGGAACCGAGTTCCGCGCCGGTGCGCACCGCGGCAAGCTTGCGCGCGACCGGCTCCACGAGCGTGACGTCGCCGATCGATCCGGACGCGCGGTCCTCGGCGCGCGTGTGGTGCTTATCGAAGCGGTAGAGGCCGAGGACGAAGCCCTCGGCGATCGCGCGGCCGGCGTCGGCGGGCGCGAGCGCGCTCGACACGTCGCCGCAGGCGAACGCGACGCGGCCGGCATCGAGCGAGCGCAGCCGGCGGGCGACCGCGGCCACACGGTTGCGCAGGCGCTGCGCCGTCTCCTCCTGGTTGCGGCGTCCCGTGCCGACCACGACGACGCGCTGCGCTCGCATGCGCGCCGGCGCCGGCAGCACGGTGACCTCGCCGTCGCGCCCCTTCGCCAGCCCGGCCGTGAGCTGTCCGGTGATCGCGCCGCGCATCGCGTCGTCGAGCGCCGCCGCCTCGCCGGTGAGCCGCCGCGCGCCCTCCGCGATCGTCACGACATAGGTATCGGCGACCTGGTCGGCGACGTGGCCGCCCGTGACCTGGATCTGCATCGCGCGCTCCTCACCCGGTGCGCCGGCCCCGACCGGGGCGGCGCGCGGAGCATAGGAGCGGCCCGAGAAACGGGGCAACCGCGCAGACACGTGCGTTTGCGGGCGGACGCAACCGGCAAAGCGGATACAATGACTCGCCAGCGCCTTCCACGCAGCGCGGGGACATCGCGGTCGGGCGAGCGAGGCGGGACGGGCGGCGCGGGCCGAGCATGGGCATGAAGACGCACATCTACCGCTACCTGCATCGGGTCACCGCACCCGATCGCGCGGGCGTCGACTGGTTCGACTTTATCGAGATCGGCCTGGTCGCCTTCGGCTTCCTCCTCTACTTCGTCGTACGCGGCGCGGTGATCGACCGCACGCACGACGCGCTCGAGCATGCACGCTGGATCGTGAATCTGCAGACGCACCTCGGCTTCTTCGTGGAGCCGATCGTCAATCGCTGGGTCGTGACCCATACGCCGATCCTGCGGCTGGTCGACTTCGTCTATTTCTGGTTCGACTTCCCGCTGATCGTCGCCGTCGGGCTGCTGCTCTTCTGGCGCCGGCGCACGAGCTACACGCTGCTGCGCGACGCGCTGCTGATCTCGGGCGGGCTCGCGCTGATCGTGTACTGGACGTTCCCGGTGGCGCCGCCGCGTTACCTCAAGGAGTGGGGCTTCATCGACACGCTGGCGCGGTTCTCGCACCTCGCCTACCAGACCCAGTCGACGAAGCCGTTCGTGAACCCGTTCGCGGCGGTGCCGTCGCTGCACGTCGGCTGGTCGCTGCTGCTCGCGGTCGTGGTGTTCGATGCCACGCGGAACTGGTGGCTGCGGCTCGCGGCGTTCTCGGTGCTCGCGCTGCAGGCGCTGTCGGTGGTCGCGACGGCGAACCACTTCATCTTCGACGGCGTGATGGGAATGGTCGTCTCGCTCATCGCGCTGGCGGCGGCGGCGTGGCTGCAGCGGCGCGGCTATCCGGGGCTGCGGCAATGGTTCGGGCGTCGCGCGAACCTCGCGGAGACCAGCGGCGGCGGCGGGGCGTCGCGACCCGGCTAGCCGACCTCGATCTCGCGAACGATCTCCTCGACCACGGGGCGCACGTCGTGCGACGTGTCGACGCGCAGGTGCGGCCGCGCGATTGGCTCCTGCCGGCCGGCCATGCGCGAGTAGACGCTCTCGAGCTGCTCGGTGTCCTGAGGCGAGCGCACGGCGAGGTGGCGGATGCGGTCGATCACGACGCGCGTCGGCGTCGTCACCTCGACGAGCACGAGGCGCGCGTGGTGACGCGCGGCCAGCGTGTAGAGCGGCTGCCGCTCCCACTCCGTGAGATTCGAGTCGTCGAGGATCACGGCCTGGCGCTGGGCGAGCAACTCGCCGATCAGCGTGCGGACTGCGCGGTCGACGCGCTGCGACTCCCGGAACGAATAGTCGGGCACGTCGAACAGCTCGTGCCGGATCTCTTCGCCATCGAGCACGACGACCGGCGTGCGCTCGTGGACGGCGCGCGCGATCGTCGTCTTCCCGGTGCCCGGCGGGCCGACGAGCACCACCAGCGCCGGATGCTCGCGCGCGGCCGGCAGCGCGCCCAGCGTCGAGCGCAGGCGCTCGAGGTCGGTGCCCGCGTCGAGCGCCGAGCCATCGCCGCCGGTGGCGGCGGTGCGGAAGGCACCGGCTGCGTTCCCGTTGTTCGTGGTGACGGACATCGCGCGCATGATACGCGATGCGCGCACGTGTTGGGGACGCGTTACGGCGGCGGCTCGCGGTACCAGGCGACGCCGATCATGCGCGGCCCGAGGCGCGTGGCGGCATGGCGCGTGAGCGGGGCCACGAAGAGCTCGTCAGGCGCGAGGGTGCGCGCGATCCACGTGGCGAGCGCGTCGCCGCCGGCGCCGGCGGCCGCGTGCTGCACGGCCACGTGCAGCCGGCCGGCGGGCGCGCCGTGCGGGGGTGTCGCGAGCGCGTGGAACTGGTCGCGTAGCTGCACGAGCGCGGCGTCGCGCCGGCTCGGCGCCGCGATCACCTCGATGTTCGCCGCGCTCAGCTCCGCGACCGCGCGCAGCCGCAGCCGGCCGTCCGGCGCGAGCCGTCCGGCGCCCGAGAGCTCCGGGTGGTCGAGCGCGGCGAGGACGGTCACCGACTCGCGCACCGCCGCCGCGGCCGCGATCGCGGCATCCAAGTCGCCCCCGGCGGCGACTGCGCGCGCCGCGGCGACGGCCTGCCAGCCGGCGCCCATCACCGCCGCCTCGCTGTCGAAGGCGACGAAGCGCGTGCCCGGCGAGCGCGCCTCCACGGCCGCCCGCGCCAGGGGAGCGGCGTCGACCGCGGCGCCGTAGCCGTCGCCACACGCGATATAGAGCACGGCGTCGGCGTCCTCGGCGGCGTTCGCACACGCCGCGGCCACGGGCTCGGCGTCGGGCGCCGCGGCTTCGAGGCTGAGGCGTGAGACGGTCTCGGCTTCGAGCAGCAGGGGCGCATCCGCCGGCGCGACGACGATGCCGAGCTCGGCGCACAGTGGCGCGGGCACGCAGGCGTCCGCGTCGATCACGATCGCGGTGCGGGACATGGGCATCCTCTCCGGTGGGCGGGACGGCGGTCGTGCGCGGTGATGGGGGCGCCGGGCCGGGTGTACGCTCGTGGAGCGCGCGTTGCCCGAGGTCGGACCCTATGCTAGCGTGTCCCCAACGTCCGCCGTTCCGCGCGGTCGTTTCCCACCATCACCCGCACCCTGAGAGCGCGAACGCGACGAGATGCAGACGGCTGAACTGAAGACCGAGATCATCGACCAATTCAAGCAGCACGATGGCGACACCGGCTCGTCCGAGGTTCAGATTGCGCTGCTCACGGACCGGATCAACCACCTCACCGACCACCTGCGCATGCACAAGCATGACTTCTCGACGCGCCGCGGGCTGCTCAAGCTCGTCGGCCGCCGACGTCGCGAGCTGCGCTACCTGAGTCGCACCAACGTCGACCGGTACCACGAGGTGATCCAGGCACTGGGGCTGCGCCGATAGCGCAGCCCTTGTTCGTATGCGCGGCCGGCGGGCTCTGCGGGTGAGGGCGGCCGGTCGGCAGTGGTAGAAGCAGGCGAGAGAGACAGAGACAGGAACCGAAGCGACACGGCAACAGCGGACACAGCGTCCGCGCAAGCGGAGTTCGAGGCCCCGCGCACCAGCGCAAGTGCTGAGGCGCAGCCCCGACCCCGGCCCCACATCCGATTCCCGCAGCACAGGCGATGCACCGGCCAGCCGCCGGCCATCTCCCCCCGGGACCCCCGGACGAAAGCCCCCGCCTCCCCGCTGATCGCCGCACGACTTCCCCGCCACGCTGCACCGGCAGCGGCGCACGACGTGCGCGCACCCCACACCCGATCCATCGAGACAGAGATGTGTAGCAGGAATAGGTAGACCCAGAGACATGACCACAGAGACCACGACCGGACAGCGGCGCTTCACCACCGAGATCGAGGGCCGCACGCTCGAGATTGCCACCGGGCTGCTCGCGCCGAACGCCCTCGCCGCCTGCACCGTGCGGCTCGGCGACACCGTGCTGCTCGTCACCGTCTGCGACGGCGACCCGCGGCCCGGCATCGACTTCTTCCCGCTGACGGTCGACTTCGAAGAGCGCATGTACGCCATCGGCAAAGTGCCGGGCTCGTTCTTCCGCCGCGAGGGCCGGCCGGGCACGGACGCCACGCTGGCCGCCCGCATGACCGACCGCCCGATCCGCCCGCTCTTCCCCAAGGGCTTCAAGCGCGAGGTGCAGATCGTCTGCACGCTGCTCGCGTCCGACCGCGAGAACCCGGCCGACGCGCTCGCCACGACCGGCGCCTCGACCGTCGTCAACCTCTCGCACCTGCCGTTCGAGGGCCCGGTGTCGTCGGTGAAGGTCGGCCGCGTCGACGGCCAGCTGAAGGCCTTCCCGACTTACGAGGAGCTCGACGCGTCCGACCTCGAGCTGACCGTGGCCGCCACGAACGACTCGATCGTGATGATCGAAGCCGGCGCGCTGCAGGTCCCCGAGGCCGATCTGATCGAGGCCATCGCGTATGCCGAGGGCATCTGCCATCAGCTGAACGACCTGCAGGCGAAGATCATCGCCGAGCTCGGCCAGGCGAAGATGCCGTTCGAGCCGGCGCCCGAGAACACGGCGCTGAAGGACCGCATCAAGGGGCTGCTCGCCGGGCGCGACGCCGAGATGCTCGACTCCGTGAAGTCCGAGGGCTTCCGCGGCATCGACCAGATGGGCGCGAAGGTGCTCGCCGAGCTGCAGGCGTCGATGCCGGCCGAGGAGGCCGCGGCGCTCTCCCCAGGCGAGGTGCGCAGCGTCACCGAGTCGATCCTCAAGTCGTTCGTTCGTGAGCGCGTGCTGGGCCAGGGCCTGCGCGCCGACGACCGGCCGCCCGAGCAGATCCGCCCGCTGAGCGCACAGGTCGGCGTGCTGCCGCGCGTCCACGGCTCCGGGCTCTTCCAGCGCGGCGAGACGCAGGTGCTCTCGGTCGCGACGCTCGGCCCGATCGGCGACCGCCAGAAGCTCGACCAGATCGACCCCGAGCCGTTCAAGCGCTTCATGCTGCACTACAACTTCCCGCCGTTCTCCGTCGGCGAGGCGCGCTTCCTGCGCGGCCCGGGCCGGCGCGAGATCGGCCACGGCATGCTCGGTGAGAAGGCGCTCTCGGCCGTCCTGCCCGAGTTCGAGGCGTTCCCGTACACGATCCGCATCGTCTCCGACGTGCTGGCCTCGAACGGCTCGACGTCGCAGGCCTCGATCTGCGCGGGCACGCTCGCGCTGATGGACGCCGGCGTGCCGATCGACGCGCCCGTCGCGGGCATCGCGATGGGCTTGATGACGAACCCCGACGCGAGCGACTACCGGATCCTCACCGACATCGCCGGCATCGAGGACGCGTTCGGCGACATGGACTTCAAGGTCGCCGGTACCGAGCGCGGCGTCACCGCCGTGCAGCTCGACATCAAGCTGAAGCGGCTGCCGAACGACTTCATGACCGAGGTCTTCCGTCGGGCGCGTGAGGCGCGCATGCAGATCCTCGAGACGATGCTGTCGGCGCTGGCGCAGCCGCGTGACGAGGTAGCGCCGACCGCGCCGAAGATCGAGACGGTGAAGATCGATCCCGAGAAGATCGGCGCGGTGATCGGCCCGGGCGGCCGCGTGATCAACGCGATCATCGGGCGCACCGGCGCGCAGATCGATGTGCAGCCGGATGGCACGATCTTCGTGTCGGGCTCGGACCACGACGGCGTGAGCCGCGCGATCGGAGAGATCGAGGGCCTCACCAAGGAGGTCAAGGTCGGCGACGTCTACGAGGGCCCCGTCTCGCGGATCATGGCCTTCGGCGCGTTCGTCGAAATCCTGCCCGGCAAGGACGGCCTCGTGCACATCTCGGAGCTGGCCGACGAGCGCGTCGACCGCGTCGAGGACGTCGTGAACGTGGGCGACCGCGTCAAGGTGAAGGTCGTCGAGATCGACAACCTCGGGCGCATCAACCTCTCGCGCCGCGCGCTGCTGCACGAGGGCGACGGCGGCGTCGGCCTGAGCGACGCGGAGCTGGGCGATGACCGCGAGGAAACGCCGCAGCGCGACCGCGGTCCGCGCAGCGGCGGCGGTGACCGCGGTCCACGCGGCGGCGGGCGTGGCGGCGACCGCGGCGGTCGCGGTGGCGGTGGCGGCGGCCAGCGCGGCGGTGGTGGCGGCCAGCGCTTCGGCAGCGGCGGGGGCTACGGCTCCGGTGGCTCCGGTGGCTCCGGCGGCTCCGGCGGCACCGGCGGCACCGGCGGCGGTGAGCGCAGCGGCGGCGATGGCGGTAGCACCAGCGCGGGTGGAGCCGGCCGCAGCGAGGGCGGCGGCGACCGGCCGGCGCGCGGCGGCGGCACCGGCGGGCGTCGCTGGTAGGCGCTTCGCGTCGCCCCGACAACAGAAGGCACAACGGCCCGGCACACGCCGGGCCGTTTGCCTGCCCGCCGCAACGGCGTGCTCGCCGCACGGCCGCGGGTTCGCTACGTTTTCCGCCATGCTCGAAGACATCGACGGGCTGCTCAACCCGTACGTCACCACGCCCCCGCGCATCGCCGATGAGATCGTCAACGCGGTCGCCGCGGTGCCGGGCGCGCGCGCGATCGCGCTGTTCGGCTCGCTCGCCGCAGGCTCCCACGACGGCTTCTCGGACGTCGACATGATCGTCGGCCACGACGGCGCGGCCGGCACCGCGTGGACCTGCGCCGACGCGCTCCGCCTGGCGAAGCCGGTGCGCTACTACCGCAGGTTCACCGGCGTCGCGCAGCCGTCCGGACGCTACTGGTTCGACGGCGAGTCGCCCTTCCACCAGGTCGACGTGAGCTTCTACCCGCTCGAGGAGTACGAGCGCGTGCGCGTCGAGGGCGTGAAGGAGGGCGAGCCGATCACCGCGCGCGAGGTGTGGCGAGGATCCGCCGTGGCCGTCGGTCGGCTGCCCGCCGCCCCGCGAATGATTGCCGTCGGCGACGCCGAGTGGGACCACCACGGCCACTTCGTCTACTTCCTCAAGGATGCGAAGCAGTACGTCCGCGGCCGCCTCACGCGTGACGAGTTCGACGCCGCGTGGCGCGCGTTCGTCGATCACACACGCGGCGTACGCTTCGATGCCCGGACGGCCGCCGGCCGGCTCGGCGAGATGGTGCGCGAGTGCTGGCAGGTGAAGGCCGAGATCGACCGCGCGGAGCGGGGAGGCTGAAGATGATCCGGGTAGCCGTCAGCGGATTGGGCCAGATGGGCCGCATGGTGATGAGCGCCGTCGAGGCCGAGGCGGACCTCGAGCTGGTCGGGGTTGTCGAGCCGCAGCAGCCTGCCGGCGATCACGTCTCGCCGGGCGGTGCGACCCTGCCGATGCGCCCCGACCCCGCCGCGCTCTTCGCGGCGGTGGCGCCCGACGTCGTCGTCGACTTTACGAACGCCACCTTCACGCCGACTCTCGCGGCGGCGGCCGTCGCCGCCGGCATACGGCCGGTCATCGGCACATCCGGCGTCGACGCCGAAACCGTCGCGCTCCTGCGAAGCGGGCTGGCCGACCGCCGCGTCGGCGGAGTGGTGGCGGCCAACTTCGCGCTCGGCGCCGTGCTGCTGATGCACCTCGCGCAGATCGCCGCGCGCTACTTCGACTCCGCCGAGATCATCGAGCTCCACCACGACCGCAAGGTAGATGCGCCGAGCGGCACCGCGCTGACCACGGCGCGCCTGATGCGCGAGGCGCGCGCCCGCGACTTCGGGCACAACGTGCCGAGCCTGACGCCGCTCGACCACACCCGCGGCGGCGCCGAGGGGGGCATCGCGATCCACTCCGTGCGGCTGCCGGGGCTGGTCGCGCACCAGGAGGTGATCTTCGGCGGCACCGCGCAGACGCTCTCGCTGCGGCACGACTCGTACGGTCGCGAGTCGTTCATGCCGGGGGTGCTGCTCGCGGTGCGCGCGGTCATGGAGCGCGAGGGGCTCGTCGAGGGCCTCGACGCGCTCATGGGCCTCCGCTAGCTGCCACGTCGCTCCGGCGCCCTCGCGCTCACTCCGCCCGTCCCTCTATCATCGGGATGCGCCGCGGAAACGCGGCGCGTGCCGTCCGAGCCCACGTACAGGAGCGTTTGCCGTGGAACCCAGGGTCGCCGTCATCGGCGCGACCGGCGCAGTGGGGGACGTGTTCCTCCGCGTCGCCGAGGAGCGTAACTTCCCCGTCTCGCAGCTGCGGCTGCTGGCGACGAAGCGCTCCGCCGGCAAGCGCCTGACGTTCCGCGGCAAGTCGCTCGTGGTCGAGGAGACGACCGAGGACGCCGTCGCCGACGCCGACCTCGTGTTCTGCTCCGCGACCAGCGAGGCATCGCGGCAGTGGGGTCCCGTCGTGCGCGCCGCCGGGCACGTCATGATCGACGACGGCTCCGCGTACCGCATGGACCCGGACGTGCCGCTCGTCATCCCGGAGGTCAACGGGGACGACCTCGACTGGCACCGGGGCATCGTCTCGATCCCGAACTGCACGACGACGCCGCTCGCGATGGCGCTCGAGGCGATGCGCCGCGTCGCGCCGCTTGCTCGCGTTACCGCCGCGACGTACCAGGCGGTGTCGGGTACCGGCACGGCCGCCGTCGAAGAGCTGAAGTCGCAGCTCGCGGCCTTCGGCCGTGGCGAGCCGATCCCCGGTCCGCAGGTCTACCCGCACCAGATCGCAATGAACGTCCTGCCGCAGGTCGACTCCTTCGAGGAAGATGGCTTCACGAAGGAAGAGACCAAGATGAAGAACGAGACGCGCAAGATCCTGCACGAGCCGGATCTGCGCTTCGCCGCGACCTGTGTGCGCGTCCCAACGATCATCGGCCACGCCGAGGCGGTGCACGCGGAGTTCGCCTCCGCCGCGTCGATCGGCGACCTGCGCGAGGCTCTCCGCGCGATGCCGGGCGTGCAGCTGATGGACGACCCGGCGCACGGCGTCTACCCGATGCCGCTCAACACCGCCGGCGACGACCGCGCGTTTGTCGGGCGACTGCGGGTCGATCCGTCGGTCGAGCACGGCGTGGTCTTCTGGGTGGTCGCGGACAACCTGCGCAAGGGCGCCGCCACGAACGCCATCCAGATCGCCGAGGAGTTGATCCGCCGGGGCAAACTGTAGGCCTCGGGTCCCCGGACAGCGGCCGCGCATGGCGGAGGTAGTCGAGATGGCAGTCCCCTTCGGACGGCTGATCACCGCGATGGTCACGCCGATGACGGCCGGTGGCGACGTCGACCTGGAGGCAACCGCCGACCTCGCAAAGGCGCTCGTCGCGTCTGGCACGGAGGCGCTCGTCGCCACCGGTAGCACCGGCGAGGCCGCGACGCTGAGTGATCGCGAGCGCCTCCAGGTCTGGGAGACGATCAAGGACGCGGTCGGCGCCGGCGTGCCGGTGATCGCTGGCGCGACCGACAACAACACGCGCCACTCGATTGAGCTGACAAAGGAAGCGCAGCGCCTCGGGCTCGACGGCGTGCTGCTCACGGTGCCGGCGTACAACAAGCCGACGCAGGCCGGGCTCGTCGCGCACTTCACCGCGATCGCCGACGCCACGCGGTTGCCGTGCATGCTCTACAACGTGCCCTCGCGCACGTCGCTGAACATGACCGCCGCGACGACACTGGCGCTCGCCGCCGTGCCGAACGTCGTCGGCATCAAGGAGGCGAGCGCGGACCTGGCGCAGATCCGCGCGATCATCGCCGGCGCGCCCGACGGGTTCTCGGTGTGGTCGGGCAACGACAGCGACACGCTCGGCGTGCTGCGACTCGGCGGCTACGGGGTGGTGTCGGTCGCGGCGCACCTCGTCGGCCTGCAGATCCGCGCGATGATCGACGCGCACGTCGCGGGCGACGCCGACCGCGCGACGGCGATTGACGCGGAGCTGCGCCCGCTGGTGGATGCGCTGTTCGTGGAGAGCAACCCGATCCCGCTGAAGTTCGCGCTCGACGCGGTCGGCGTCCACGCCGGTCCGCCGCGCCTCCCGCTGCTGCCGGCGACCGAGGCCGCGCAGGCGGTGATCCGCGCGCAGCTTGGGTCGCACACGATCGACATCAAGGCGCCGGCGCGGGCGTAGACCTTCACTCCTATGAGGATCGCCCCCGCCGCGTTCTCTGAGCGCGATTGAGCCGAGGGCCGCCCCCGTACCCGAGGTGCTGCTGCATCAACCCGGCAACCTCCTTCGCGGTGAACGCGGAGTGCGCCGATGGTCCACGCCCCATGCGTCCGCGCGATCGACTGGTTGACCCGCGGCCCAGATCGATTAGACGCACGGACCTATCGGGCAACCAGCGAGCCCAACTTGGATAGTCCGTCACCAAATACTGCGTGAGTTTCGCGACGAGGTCCGCACGCGTTTCGATGGGAGGCGAGCGAAGCGGGCGAACGCGGATAAGCCGCCCCACGCCCTCTGCTAGCACGGTGTAGACGTTCGGCCACACCTCCGGCTGTAGGTGCATGTCGAGCGTGAGGAGCCACTCGCAGTCCACTTCGGGAAGTGATCGTAAGAGCCCCGCGTCGTCGCTTCCTCTCAGCGGCGTCTCGGTGACGTGCAACGTTTCGTGCCCGAGGCTGCGAAGCACGAGGCCGAGTTCAGGAGGTACGTGCTCGTCGAGGAGCAACCTGGCTATGCAACGGCCCCCTCGAACTCGATGACCCGGCGCAAGCGAGCCAGGTCGAGACGGTAGAGGACCGCCGTCTCTGCAACGCCAATCTCACTGGCGATGCCGGCCACGAAGCGCGTTTCGAGAGCTGTTTCGACCACACTCGGCTGCGCAAGATTGACGGTGGGATCCATGAACACGGCGTCGTCGAACGTGCTCAGGAGGCACAGCGGGCCGCGCTTCGAGATGAGTGACAATGCGACACCGGCTTCAGGAACGTCGGGGGGCATCGAACCAGTGACATCGAGCGTGAATTGTCCACCCGCGTCGGCCACGAAGGTTGGCGCTCCCGCAGTACGGACGCGGACATGGCCCATCGAATCGCTACGGACGCGCGTCGGGAGCAAGTACCAGTCGGGCAGATGCTCGTCCAGGAAAGCAATCGCACGTCGGGTTCGAGTCGTGGGCACCTGTGCCCGTTCAAGTTCTGCCGCGACTTGCAGGCGCAGATAGTCGACCCAACTGTAGAGGCGGGGAACACCCCGGTGCCCCGGGCGAAGTGATGCCTCGAGCAGACCAGACTCATGCCAGTAGCGGACTTGATGCGGCGAGAGGCCCGTGAGTCTCGTAATCAGGCGTGAGCGGAGCCCCGCAAGGTGGGCGGAACTCGGGAGTGCCTCCACGTTGACCGTCGACGTCATGGACGTTTCGCCTCCGCGTCCACGCACGCTACCGGAGTCGGCCGACGAACGCTTTACCCCCGGTCCCGCACGCGCACCCAGCGCTCCCATCCGGCGCGGGTGCGCCGGCGCGCGATCGTGTACCCCCACCGGTCTCCGAAGAACCCGCCGAGGAACCCGGCGAGCATGCGCCCGCCCACCAGCAGCAGCACGCCGTAGACGATCGTCGCCCAGATCAGGTGGCCCCGCAGGTACGGCACGGCGAGCACCAGCGCGATGCCGCCGACCACCGCGATCAGCAGGCCGAGGTAGGCCATGCCGTTCACCCACGTCGACTCGACGTTGCGCTGGGTGCGCAGGATGAGCGCGATCTCCTCGGGCACGACGAGCGCCGCGCGGCGCCCGCTCGTCGCGTCGTTGCCGCAGTGCTCGCAGGCGTCGACGTTGCGCGCGAGCGGCGTGTAGCAGTTCCCGCAGAAGCGGCCGCGCTTCGGCTCCTCGCCCCGGCTGACCGCCACGAGGTGATCCTCGAGGCTCGTGCTGAAGAGCGGGCAGCCATCGTCCGGGCGGTAGCGCTCCTCCGGCGGCACGTCGTTCGACGCCCGCCGCCGCGCGCGGCGTCCGCTGCTGGTCACGCGGCATCCTCCGTTCGCGCCTGCGTCGCCTCGCCGCCGTCGCGGCCGAGCGCCGCGGCGAGCGCGCGCAGCACCTCGTGCACCTGCGCGCGGAAGGCGACCGCGCGCCCCGACGTCGACGGCATCAGCCACACCTGTGCGCCCTCGAGCGTCACCGGCTGGCGACCCCACCCGTGCGCGCGGCGCGTGCCGGGGAACACGGCGTCGAACCCGCGTGTGCTGGTGAAGCACACGTGTCGCGGGGCCGCGTAGGCGATGCGCCGGCCGAACGCCGGCGCTGCCCCCCGCAGCTCGTCGGTCGTCACCAGCGACGAGTCGGTGACCACGCGCTTCACGACGTCGGTGAAGCCGATGCCCCACCGCTCGGGACAGACGCGGTCGTCGGCCGCCGTGACCGGCGCGTCGACCAGCCCCGACGCCGCGAGCGCCGGCCAGAACCCGTTGCCCCCGTGCCCGTAGTAGTGACCGACCGCCGCCGAGCGCTCCCCCGGGTTGATCCCGACGAACACGAGGTCGAGCCCGGGCCGCAGCAGGTCGGGCAGCGTGCGCGTCACAGGTGCACGTACGAGAACTCGTGGCTGCCGAGCATCACGCCGAGCACGACCACGGCCAGCACCGTCATCAGCATGAAGAACGAGATCAGGAACGACGTCCGCCGTGCCGCGTCGAGCGCGGCGACGTCATCGTCCCGGCCCTGCGCCACCACCGCCTCGCTCAGCGCGACGATGCGCCGCGCGACAAAGAACACGTGGTAGAAGAGCAGCGCGAGGAAGGCCGCGAACAGCGCCATCTTCAGCATGAAGATCGTGCCGAAGCGGTAGCTCGAGAGGTTCCCGCGGATGTCGGCCGGCACCATCGACATGTACTGGTAGATGCCGGTCACGACGAGCAGCACGATCGCGATCCCGGCGATCATCCCGTAGCGGGCCGTCACCACGCGCGTCACCGCGCGGCGCAGCGCCTCGTCGTCGATCAGCCACGTCGCCGGCGTGACCGCGAGGAAGAGGAGCACCTGCGGCCCGAACAGGATCGCCGCCGCGGTCACGTGGATCACGAGCGAGAGCGTGTGCAACGTTGCCTCCCTCGCGAGCGCCGGCTCGTGCGCGCCCCGGCTACGAGAGCGCGGCGCCGAAGACGTCGCGCGTCACGATCGCCTGGTTGCGCTCCGGGCCCACCGAGATCATGTCGATCGGCGCCTCGAGCAGCTGCTCCATGCGGCGCACGTACTGCCGCGCCTCTGTCGGCAGGTCGCCGAGCGCGCGCACGTGCGTGATGTCCTGCTTCCAGCCCGGCAGCTCCTCGTAGATCGGCTTCACGCGCATCGCCTCGTCGAGCGACGCCGGCAGCGTGGTCACCCGCCCCTCGTCGAGCTCGTACGCGACGCACACCTTCACGCGCTCGAAGCCCGAGAGCGTGTCGAGCCGCGTCAGCGCGACCGAGGTCACGCCGTTGAGTCGCGCGGTGTAGCGCGCCAGCACGCCGTCGAACCAGCCGGTGCGGCGCGGACGGCCCGTCGTCGTGCCGTACTCGCGGGTGTCCGGCGCGCCGCCGCCGCCCTCGCGCAGCAGGTCGCCGTCGGCGTCGTGCAGCTCGGTCGGCATCGGCCCGTGCCCGACGCGCGTCTGGAACGCCTTGTACACGCCGATCACGCGCGAGATCGCCGTCGGGCCCAGCCCGATGCCGATCCCGCCGCCGGCGGCCACCGACGCGGGGACCGACGACGTCACGTACGGGTACGTGCCGGTGTCGACGTCGAGCAGCGTGCCCTGCGCGCCCTCGAGCAGGATCATCTCGCCGCGCGCGTGCGCGTCCTGCACCACCGAGATCGTGTCGGTGACGTAGGGCTGGAGCTTGTCGCCGTACTCGCGGTACTCGCGCTCGATCGCCTTCGCGTCGAGCGGCTCCAGCCCGTAGAGCCCGGTGAGGATCTTGTTCTTGTACTCGAGCACCTCGTCGAGCCGCTGCGCGAAGCGGTCGCGGTCGACCAGGTCCGCGATGCGGATGCCGATGCGCCCGACCTTGTCGTGGAACGCCGGGCCGGTCCCGGTGCCGGTCGTGCCGATGGCGGCCCGGCCGCGCAGTGCCTCGTCGGCGCGGTCGATGAGCGGGTGCCAGGGCATGATCACGTGCGCGCGCTCGCTGATCAGCAGGCGCGCGGTGTCGATGCCGCGGTCCGTGAGCATCGCGATCTCGCCGATCAGCACCTTCGGGTCGATCACGACCCCGTGGCCGACGATGCATGTCTTGTCGCCGTAGAAGATGCCGGCCGGCACGAGATGCAGGGCGAACTTCCCGCGCTCGTTGACGATGGTGTGGCCGGCGTTGTTGCCGGCCGAGTAGCGGGCGACGACCGAGCAGTAGCGCGAGTGGAAGTCGACGACGCGGCCCTTGCCCTCGTCGCCCCACTGGCCACCGATCACGACGACTGCGGGCATGATGACTCCAGGTGGGGATGTGCGGGACGTCGAACGACGCCGCGGGACAGTGTGACGCACGCGGCGGTTGGCGGGAAGCCGCGACCCGCGGCATGCGGCCGTGGCGGGCGGTGGGTCGCGCGGCTGTGTCGCAGCCGCGGGCGGACGTACCGTGATCGGAGCGGCCGGCGGACACGCGCTCCGGCCGCCCGGGGAAGGACACGGCGATGCGACGTCTCGCCTGGCCGGCGCTCCTGCTCGCCGCGGTGCTGACCGCGGCCGCCTGCTCGCACGAGCAGGCGCCGCCGCGCAGCCCCTTCGGCGACAACGGCGCCGCGAGCGTCGTGCCCGCCACGACCACGGCCGGGCCGTCGGCGACCGCGACCGCGACGCCGATGCCCACCGCCACGGCCCCGGCGACCCTCCCGCCCGTCAGCGGCACCCCCGCGGCCGTGGACCGCGAGCTGGCCATCGGGCAGGCGATCGCGCAGCTCGCCCAGTGGCTCGGCGTCGAGCAGGCGAGCCTCAACTTCCAGTCGTTCGACGCGCAGGACTTCCCGAGCAGCTGCCTCGGCGTCGAGCGTCCCGGCGTCGCATGCGCGACGGTCGTGACGCCGGGCGCACGCGTGGTGCTGCGCGACGCCCTCGACCACGCGCACGACGTGCGCATGGATGCGGCGATGCGCCGCTTCGCGTGGGCGCCGCAACAGACCGCGACCGGCACGGTGGCGTCGGTCGACCTCACCGCGAAGACTGTGACCGTGGACACCGCGTCCGGGTCGCTGATGCTGCGCCGCGTCCCCGGCACGCTCGAGGACGTGCAGCTCAGCGCGCTGCATGCGGGCGACGCCGTCTCCGTGGCCTACGACGGAGGGCCGGTGAAGGCGGACGACTACGTGCTGGTCTGGATCGTGCAGCCCTAGCGCGCGGTCTCGCGGCGCGCCACGGCATCGGCACGGGCGATCACCGCGCGTGCCAGCCGCGCGGTGCGGCGATCGACGAGCCGCGGACCGCCCGGCGCCCCCACCACGCCGACCCACCGGCCGTGATCGCGGACCCGCCCCCATTCGGCGAGCGTGGCGCGCGCGGCGGCGACCTCTTCGGGGTCGGGCGCGAAGAGCGCGTTTGTCCCCAGCGCCGCCGTCTCGCTGCGCAGCGCGACCCCGGCCGCGCCCAGGTCGTGCGCGCGGGGCGCCATCGCGCCGGCATCGCGGCCGGTGACGATCCACGGCAGGTGCAGCGCGCCGGCCGCGAGCGCGACGTCCGCCATCGCGTGCTCCGCGAGCACACCGACCGCGCCGGTTCCGCCCGGCGAGGCCCGCCGCGCCGCACCCAGCTGCGTCAGCAGCGAGGCGACGTCGAGCGCGACCGCGCCGTGACGGTCGACGGCGTCGAGGATTCCCGGCAGCGCGCGCAGGCCGGCGGGCGAGTCGATCTCGCAGACGAGCCGGATTGCGCCGGGCTCGAGCCCGCGCCGCATCTCGCGCTTGCGGATGGCGACGTCGGCGTCGCGCGCGTCCTGCGGCGCCTCGGCGCCGGCGAGCACGACGCCGGAGACGGCCGCGCCGACGATTGCATCGACGTCCGCCTCCAGCTCGCCCGAGCGCGTGTCGCCGAGTCGCACGAGCACCGTGCGCCGCGCCTTCGCCGCCGCCGGCGCGTGTCGCTCGACCAGGCGTCGCGCGGCGGCGCGCGCCCCGAGCTGCTCGGGCGCGGCGAGGTCGAACAGCACGGCGTCCGCCGCGGTGGTCGCCGCAGCGACGTACTGCGACTCGTCGTCGCCGTCGATCACGAGGACGCTGCGCAGCGCGAGCATGGCACCTCCCGTGTTCCGCCTGATGGATGCGTGCGCGCGGCATGCTACGGGCGCACGGCGGCCGGCGTCACGGCCATCGCCGGCCCGCTCGGTCAGACGGTGCGGTCTTCGCCGAGCGTCGTGCCGGCGTCGACGTCCGCGAGGAAGTCGAGCACCGCGGTGTTCCACGCACCGGGCCGCTGGCCCGACGTGCCGTGCTCGCAGTCCACGAGACGCACCACCCGCCGGTGCGGCAGCCCGTCGATCAGGCGGTCCAGGCCGCGCAGGATGCGGTCGTCCTCGGTGCCCACCAGCACCAGCGTCGGCACCTCGAGCACGTGCAATCGCGGCGTGAGGTCGGGCCGGGTTGCCATCGCGTGCATCGCTCCCTCGAGGCCGGGGTCGCCGGCCCACTCCGGCGGCGATGCTTCGCGCCCGCGGCCCTCGTCCGATCCGCGGGTCGTCGTGTCGGACAGAATCAGCGCGTGGACGTCCGCGGCGTGGTCGACCGCGTACTGCAACGCGATCATTCCGCCGAACGACATCCCGCCGATCACCGCTCCATCCACTGCGTCGAGCGCCTCGAGCAGCGCCCGGAGGTCCCGCGCGAGTGCCGGCATCGTGTAGGTCGCGCGGTCGTCCGGCGCGCTGCTGCCGCCGTGGCCGCGCGCGTCCCACGTGATCAGGCGATGCGCCTGCGAGAGGTCGCGCAGCTGCGGGAACCACATCTCGAGCCCCACGCCGAACCCGTGGGCGAGGACGATGGGACGGCCGTCGCGCCGCCCGCGATCGTCGTAGCGAATCCGAATACCGTGCGGCGTCTCGACGTGCGGCATGGGCCACCCTCCCCGTCCCGCGCGATCCTACCCGTCGCGCGGCGACGAGCCAGCGGGAGGCTTTGCTGCCATTCGTTCCGCAGGCACACAGGGGACTTTCGTCACCAGCGACGGTAGGCGGTCGTCCTTCTGCGAGAGCACAAGCGAAATTAGGATGGTCGATGACGTGGGCAGGGGGAGTCCACGCGGAGGTCCCGGGTGAGCGTCAGTGAGATGCTCACAGGGACACTGGTTGGAGGAGTAGAGCGGAACATGTCGGAAAGCGAAATCGGCAAACTCATCCTCGGGTTGGCCACCTGGGCCGCGGTGGCGGTGTTCGCGGTCATCATGGCGGCCAGCTTCGAGAACAAGCTCTGGAGCTTCTTCCCCGTCCTCGCGGCGGTGATCGTCGCGTGGGCGATCGGCGAGTGGGTGGTGCATCCGGACGAGAGCGGGAGGAGGGCGTCATGAGCTTCCGGCTGACCGAGCTCTCGCGCAGTCACGAGCTGCGGGACCCGGCGTGGTACCGCATGCTCTTCGCGAACACGATGATGGCGCCGCTGTGGCTGATCGTCCGTACGTACGTCGGCTGGCAGTGGCTGAACGCCGGCTGGGAGAAGATCCACGGCGGAAACTGGATCACGAACGGCGGCGTCGGGCTCGAAGGCTTCTGGAAGCGCATCGTGGCCGTCCCGGCGACCGGGTCGGCGCCGATTCGCTACGACTGGTATCGCGCGTTCATCCAGTTCATGCTCGACCACGGCTGGTACCACTGGTTCGCCTGGATCATCGCTTTCGGTGAGTTCTTCGTGGGCATCGGCCTGATCATCGGGCTGCTCACCGGCTTCGCGGCGCTGGGCGGCATCACGATGAACTTCAACTTCATGCTCGCCGGGAGCGCGAGCACGAACCCGGTCCTCTTCCTGCTGGGGATCCTGATCCTCCTGGCCTGGAAGGTCGCGGGCCGCATCGGTATGGACCGCTGGGTGCTGCCGATGCTCGGTACGCCGTGGGACCCGGGGTTGATCGCCGCGAGTCCCCCGTCGAGAACGGGCGCGGCGGGGTCGCCTGCCGGCGGCTAGCGCGCCCGGTCTGCTGCGCACGACGTCGTGTGCCCCGAGCCCCCGGCTCCCCCCGCCGGGGGCTCTTCCGTGCGCGCCGCGGCGCCGTCAGCGAGCGTGGCGCAGTGCCCGGGGCACGGCGTCCGCCAGGAACGCCAGCGTCCGGGGCGCTTCCCCCGTCTCGCCGGCCGGTGCGCCCCGCCGGACGTCGCGCTCGAAGTACCCGAGCACCAGCGGCACGACGAGGTGCTCCGCCTCGGCTCGCAGCGACTCGCGCAGGAGCCGCTTCGGTTCGTAGCCCTCGAGCAGCGCGTCGACCGCCGGCCACCCGGCGTGCCACGCGAACGTCGCGAGGTCCCACGCGCGCGGCGCGACCATGGCGTCCCCGAAGTCGATCAGGCCGGCGAGGCGCCCGTCGGCGTCGATGCGCGCGTGGTTGGGCTTGAGGTCGCCGTGGCAGACGGCGGTGGGGATGGCGGGGTCGGCCCAGCGCAGCAGTGGCGCGCGCAGCGCGGCGAGCCCGCCGACGAGGGCGGGCGCCGCGCGCACGACCGGGTGCGCGACGAGCGGGCGGCCGTCGAAGGGCCACAGCCACGGCCAGCGCAGCAGCAGGCCCGCCGTGGGGTCGTCGGCGAGCCCGCGCAGCGCGCCGCGCTCGTCGGCGAGCATGCCGTGGCCGGCGGCGGGGAGGTCGTGCAGCGCGCGCAGCAGCACGCCGAGCTCGCGGGCAGCGTCCGCGTGGCGATCGGGATCGAGCGGCGTGCCCGCGACGAACGTCGCGACGGCCCAGGAGCGCGCGCCGCTGAGCGGGTCGGCCGCGCCGGCGTCCGCCTGCGTCGCGAGCGGGCGCGGGCAGCGCGGGTCGCGAGGGTGCAGCTGCGCGAGCAGCGCGTGGCGCGCCTCGAAAGCGGCGCGCTGCCGGCGCTCGCCGCCCGCGAGGCCCGCGCGCTCGACGAGCACCACGAGCGGCCCGCCGTCGCTCTCCGCGCGCCACGCCTCGACGCTGACGCCGGCGTCGAGCGCGGTGACGGCGCCCGTGACCGCGAGCCCCGACGCTCGCACGATCGCGACGACGTCGGCCGCGTCGACCGCGCGCTCGTCCGTCACCGAAGGGGCCGCGCGATCACGCGCCTGCGAGGATCGCGTCCAGCGTGTCGCTGGACGCCGACGGTCCGACGACCGCAAGCGCGAACTGCGCGGGCCCGATCACGCGCTCCGCGACGCGGCGCACGTCGTCCGCGGTCACCGCGCGCAGGCGCTCGACGGTCACGTCGGCGGGCTCGATCTCGCCGTCCTGCAGCAGCTGGTTCCCGCGCCGCTGACCGAGCGCCATCGGCGTCTCGAGCGACAGCCGGAAGCTCCCGACGGCGAAGTCCTTCGTGCGCTGGAGCTCGTCCTCCGGCATCGGCTCGCTCACCAGTCGGTGCAGCTCGGCGAGGATCACGCGCAGCGCCTCCTCCTGGTGCTGCCGCGTGACGCCGGCGCTCACCGTCAGCGTGCCGATGTCCTGGTAGCGCGTCGCGCCCGAGGACACCGAGTAGGCGAGCCCGCGACGCTCGCGCACCTCCTTGAAGAGGCGTGACGACATCCCGCGACCAAGCGCGGTGTTCATGATGTCGAGCGCGTAGCGGTCGGGGTCGCGCCGCGCGAGCGCCTGCATCGAGAGCGCGACGTTCGTCTGCTCGAGATCGCGCTCGGCGATGTGGATGTAGTCCGCGGGACGCCCCCAGCGCGACGCCGGCGGCTGTGGCGGCGTCCCGGCGCTGAAGTCCGCGAGGTGGCGCGCCGCCGCCTCCACCACGGCCTCGTGTGTCACGTTCCCGGCGACCGAGAGCACGCAGTCCGACGCGCGGTAGAACGCCGCCAGGTGCTGCACGATGTCGTCGCGCTGCACCGCGGCGACGGTCTCGAGCGACCCGGCGACCGGCCAGCCGATCGGCTGATCGCCGTAGATCGCCGTTCCGAGCAGCTCGCCCACGTACGCGCCCGGGCTGTCATGCGCGCGCCGGATCTCCTGCTGGACGACGGTCCGCTCGCGCTCGATCTCCTCGGGCTGCAGCAGGCTGTGCTGCAGCATGTCGGCGAGCACATCGATGCCGGTCTCGCACCGCTCGTAGGGCAGGTTTGCCCAGTAGCAGGTGAGCTCCTTCGTCGTGTAGGCGTTGAGTCCACCGCCCGCGCCCTCGATGGCCTGGGAGATCAGCGCGGCGTCGGGGCGCCGCTCGGTGCCCTTGAACAGCATGTGCTCGATGTAGTGCGAAAGGCCGTTGGTGCGCGGCGTCTCGTCTCGCGACCCGACGCCGACGAAGAGCGCCACCGCCGCCGACTGAGCGGTGGGGAGGGGCGTCGTGAGCACACGCAGCCCATTATCGAGTGTGGTAATTTCCAAATCGTTCGACACCAGCGGTCCAATCTGATCACGCGCGATGCGTACACGCTGTACGCTTACGCGCGTGGGCGGGCCCGGCGGTCCATCAGCCTAGGTGGGCGCGTATGGCCCGGCAACACGGGGCCGGTGTGCCGCGCGGTCCTGTCCACGGACCGGGCGCGGCGCGGCGGAAGGCCCACCGCACGACAGCGACAGCAGTAAGGGGACGAGCGTGGCAGAGGCGATCAACGGCCGCATCCTGAACGTGAATCTAACCACGGGCGAGATCGAGCCCGAGGACATCCCGGAGCAGATGTATCGCTCGCTCCTCGGTGGGTACGGCCTCGGCTCGCGGCTGTTGTTCGACCGCATCCCTGCCGGCGCCGACCCGCTCGGCCCCGACAACATCCTCGGCATCTTCCCCGGCCTGCTTACCGGCACGCCGCTGTTCGGCCAGCGCTTCCAGGTCGTCTGCAAGTCGCCGAAGAACAACGGCTGGGGCGACGCCAACTGCGGCGGCGACTTCGGCCCGGCGCTCAAGTTCGTCGGCTACGACGGCATCCTCTTCTCCGGCCAGTCCGACCACCCCGTCTACCTCTACATCGACGACGACACCGTGGAGCTGCGCGACGCCTCGCAGTACTGGGGTGGGCTCGCGATCGACGTCGAGGACCAGATGAAGGAGGAGCTGGGCAAGAAGATCAGCGTCGCGCTGATCGGCCCGGCCGGTGAGAACCTGAACCTGATGGCGGGCATCGCGAACGAGCGCGGGCGCCTCGCCGCCCGCTCCGGTGTCGGTGCCGTGATGGGCTCGAAGAAGCTCAAGGCCGTCGTCTGCAAGCCGACCGCGAAGATCATGGCTCAGAACAAGGACGTGCTGCTCACCGTGAAGAGCAGCCTCGAGGGCTTCAACAAGGGCACGAAGCAGTTCTTCACGACGTTCGGCACCACGGGCATCACCGCGAACTCGGCGATCAACGGCGATATGCCGGTGAAGAACTGGGGCGGCGTCGGCGTGGTCGACCTGGTCGGCGACCAGGACACGTCGAACATGACGGGCCCGAACGTCAACCAGGACATGGAGAAGAAGTACGCCTGCTGGCACTGCCCGGTGGCATGCGGCGCCGAGTCGGTCGACGGCAGCGACCGTGGCGAGTTCTCGTTCCCGCTGCACACGCATCGCCCCGAGTACGAGTCCATGGGCTCGCTGGGCGCGTCCAACGGCATCAACGACGTCAACGCGATGATCGCGGCGAACCACTGGGCCAACCAGTACGGGCTCGACACGATCTCGACCGGCGCGACCATCGGCTTCGCGATCGAGTGCTTCGAGAACGGCGTCCTCACCAAGGAGGACACCGACGGCATCGACCTGCGCTGGGGCAACGCCACGGCGATGATGCAGGCGTTGCACAAGATCGGCCGGCGCGAGGGCCGGCTCGGCGACCTGCTCGCGGACGGCTCGCGGGTTGCCGCCGAGAAGATCGGCGCGCAGGCCGAGCAGTACGTCACGTCGATCGACGGCGAGGAGCCGCCGATGCACGACCCGAAGCTCGACATCGGCTTCGCGGCGTCCTACGCGCTCGACCCGACGCCGGCGCGCCACACGCTGTGGTCGCCGGGCAAGTCGTCGAAGTTCCCGACGATGCCGAAGCCGCCCGAGGACAAGAAGCAGTTCGCCGGCCGCGGCAAGATCCACAAGGCGGCGCACGAGCAGGCGCACATCATGAACTCGGCCGGCATGTGCTACTTCATCTACACGATGGCGCCGACCAGCCGGATCCCCGAGTGGATCAACCTCGTGACCGGCTGGGACACCACGCACGAGGAACTGGACCAGGTGGGCGAGCGCATCGCCAACCTGCGCCTTGCCTTCGCGGTGAAGCACGGCAACAACCCCGCGAAGCGCAAGGTCCCCGGGCGCATCCTCGGTCAGCCGGCGCTCGCCGCGGGCCCGCACGAGGGCTTCACGATCGATCTCGAGACGATGAAGCGCGAGTGGTACGACGAGGCCGGCTGGGACCAGGAGACGAGCGCGCCGAGCCGCGCGAAGCTCGAGTCGCTCGGCCTGCAGGACGTGGCGGAGGCGCTGGGCGTCTAGTCACCCGTCCGCCGGCAGCACGCCGCGGCAACAGGGCCCCTCCGAGGAGGGGCCCTGTGGTATGTCCGGCCGTTCCTCTCGCCGATGCGCGCGGCCCGCGCTCGCGAGGGTCCCGTAGCCTGAGAGGAAGAGGGTCGGGTCCCAGCGAGCACGGGAGGGGCCCATGGAGTTCGATCCGCCGGGCTGGCTCGAGGCGGTGGCGTGGGCAGCGCTCGCCATCGTCTTCGCCTCTGCCGCCTACGTCCTCTACGACATCTACGGACGCGGGTACCGGCAGCGCATGCGCGTCATGGAGGCCGTCTATCCGATCAATGCTCTCTACTGGGGACCCGCGGCGATCTGGTTCTACCTCCGCTACGGCCGTCGCATGGCGACGCGCCGCGGCGAGGAGCCGGCCGCGGGGGAGCGGGGCGGGGGAGACCGCGGCGATTCCGACGACGAGCCGCTGCGCTGGTGGCAGGTCGCGAAGGGCGTCGCGCACTGCGGCGGCGGCTGCACGCTCGGCGACATCGTCGCGGAGTGGCTCGTGCTCGCGGCCGGCTGGACGATCGCCGGAAAGGCGCTCTACGCCGACTTCCCGGCGGATTTCGTCGCCGCGTGGACCATTGGGATCGCGTTCCAGTACTTCGCCATCGTCCCGATGCGCGGGCTGTCGCCACTGCGCGGCATCTGGGCGGCGATCAAGGCCGACACGCTGTCCATCCTCGCGTTCCAGGTCGGCCTCTTCTTCGGGATGTGGCTCTACCAGGAGGTGATCTTCCCCGATCCCCTCCCGAAGACGACCGCGACCTACTGGGTCTGCATGGCGCTCGCGATGATCCTCGGATTCTTCACCGCGTACCCGGCGAACGCCTGGTTGATCAAGGTTGGATGGAAGGAGCGGATGTAGCGCGGGCAGCCGCCCGGCCGTCCCGCGGGGGCGCGGTTTGACACCCCCTCGGCGACCACGGAAACTGGGCCAAACCGGGCGCCTCCCCGCCGCACCCGAGGCCCTATGACCAAGTACATCTTCGTGACCGGTGGTGTCGTCAGCTCTGTCGGAAAGGGCATCGTCACCGCCTCCCTCGGCCGCATCCTCAAGTCGCGGGGGCTCGCGGTCTCCATCCTCAAGCTCGATCCGTACATCAACGTCGACCCCGGCACGATGTCGCCGTACCAGCACGGCGAGGTCTTCGTCACCGACGACGGTGCCGAGACCGACCTCGACCTCGGTCACTACGAGCGCTTCCTGGACGAAGGGCTGACGGCGGCCAACTCGTCGTCGAGCGGCCAGATCTACGACGAGGTGATCCGCAAGGAGCGCCGCGGCGACTACCTCGGCGGCACGATCCAGGCGATCCCGCACGTCACGAACGAGATCAAGCGGCGCATCCGGCTCGCCGGGCAGGCGCTGCGCGCCGACGTCGTCGTCGTCGAGGTCGGCGGCACCGTCGGCGACATCGAGAGCCAGCCGTTCCTCGAGGCGATCAGCCAGATGCGGCACGCCGCCGGCCGCGAGGACACGATGTCGATCCACGTGACGTTGCTGCCGTACATCGGCGCGACGCGCGAGCTGAAGACGAAGCCCACGCAGCACTCCGTGCGCGAGCTGCGCACCTTCGGGATTCAGCCGGACGTGATCCTCGCGCGCTCGGACTTCCCCGTCGCCGAGGCGCTGCGCGACAAGATCGCGCTGTTCTGCAACATCGAGCGGCAGGCGGTGATCGCGCTCGAGACCGCGGACTCCATCTACGAGGTGCCGCTGATTCTCGAGGCCGCCGGGCTCGGGGACCTCGTGGTGCGCCACCTCGGCACCGGCGAGAAGACGCAGTCGCTCGAGGAGTGGCGCTCGTTCGTCGAGCGCCTGCGCAACCCGCGGACGTTCGCGCGCGTCGCGGTGGTCGGGAAGTACGTCGAGCTGCACGACGCCTACCTGTCGATCAAAGAGGCGCTGGTGCACGCCGGTGTGCACCACTCCGCCGCGCTCGACCTGCACTGGGTGCACTCGGAGGAGCTCGAGCGCCGCTCGCCGGAAGAGGTGATCGGCGACGTCGACGGCATCCTGCTGTGCCCCGGCTTCGGCGACCGCGGCCTGGAGGGGAAGATCAGCGCCGTGCGCTACGCGCGCGAAGGCGGGATCCCCTACCTGGGCGACTGTCTCGGGCTCCAGATGCTCGTCGTCGAGTTTGCGCGCCACGTCGCCGAGATGCCGGCGGCGAACACAACGGAAGCCGACCCGCGCACGCCGTTCCCCGTGATCTCGCTGCTCTCCGAGCAGCGAGAGGTGCACGACCTGGGCGGCACCATGCGCCTCGGCGGCTACGACTGTCGCCTCACGCCGGGCACCCGTGCTGCGGCCGCCTACGGCGGCGCCGAGATGGTGCGCGAGCGTCACCGCCACCGCTACGAGGTGAACAACGAGTTCGTCGCGCAGCTCGAGCAGCACGGGCTCGTGGTCGCCGGCCGCACCGCCGACGGGCAGCTCGTCGAGATCGTCGAGCTGCGCGATCACCCGTGGATGGTCGGCGCGCAGTTCCACCCGGAATTCACGAGTCGCCCCAACCGGCCGAACCCGCTGTTCCGCGACTTCGTCGGCGCCGCCGTGGCCCACGCGGACGCGGCCGGGCGCGGCGAGGACGGCACCGTCGCGCGGCACGAAGCGGTGGCCCCGACGGGGGCCGGCGGGGCGTGAGCTTCTGGCGCTTCCTGCACATCCTCGCGCTGTTCTGGCTGATGGCCGGGATCGGGAACACCGTCGTGCCGATCTGGCGCGCGTGGTTCACGAGCGAGATCGACGACAAAGCCCTGATGCTCGTCGAGGCGCAGCAGAACGAGACGACCTGGCTGCTGCCCGGCATGATCGCGACGGTGTTCTCGGGCTATGCGTGGGCGGCGTCGGCGAACTACAACGTGGTGACGACCGGATGGCTGGTCGCACTGCAGGTGATCCTCGGCATCGACATCTTCGTGTTCTTGCCGCTGATGGGCGTCGGGCTGCGGCGGGTGCGCGTCGTTGCCCTGCAGGCGCGCAAGCGCGGGGCTGTGACGCCGGAGCTGCGCGACGTGCTGGCCGACAACGTGCCGATCGTCTTCGGTACGCTGATCGCGTTGACCATCCCGATCATGGTCTGGCTCCCGGTCTTCAAGCCCTTCTGACGCGCGCCGGGCTGCGGATCGCCCGCCGCGGCACACCCTGATTCGAGCCGGACCCCCGGCGCCATCGCAGACGGAGGAGGACGCGATGCGACTGTTCCTCGACACCGCCAACATCGACGACATCCGGCGTGGCGCCGCGATGGGCGTCGTCGACGGCGTCACCACCAACCCCAGCCTCGTGGCGAAGGAGGGCGTGCCGTATCGCGACCGCGTGCTCGAGATCTGCGACGTCGTGGACGGGCCGATCTCCGCGGAGTGCATCTCGACCGAGATCGACGCGCTCGTTGAGGAGGCGCGTCGCATCGCGTCGTGGCACCCGAACGTCGTCGTGAAGATCGCGATGAGCGAGGTCGGGCTCCAGGCGATCAAGCGCGTCAGCGCCGAGGGCATCCGCGTGAACACGACGCTGATCTTCTCCGCGAACCAGGCGCTGCTCGCGGCCACGGCGGGGGCGACGTTCGTCTCGCCGTTCATCGGCCGCCTGCAGGACGCGGGGCACGACGGCATGGAGGTGATCCGCGAGATCGTGACGATCTTCGAGGCCTACCACCTCCCGACCCAGGTGCTGGCGGCGAGCATCCGCGGCACGCGCGACGTCACGGAGGCAGCGCTGGCCGGCTCGCACATCGCGACCGTCCCCGCGTCGGTGCTGTTCCAGATGGTCCATCATCCGCTGACGGATGTCGGCATCGAGCGCTTTCTTGCCGACGCGAAGAAGTACTCCCCCGTGTAACGAGGTCGAAGATCAGTGCGGGCGGGCGCGCGTGCAGGGGGCGGCGTGCCGGCTTCGCCGCGAATCTGCGCCCCCTTGTGCGCAAGGGGCCAGATTCGCTAGCATGAGTGGGCCACCATCCGATGGCACACCCTTCACAGCCTCCACAGGCGCAAGGTTTTACCTATCTCATGACGAGTACCTCACCACGCGGGCGCGACGGTGTGCCTGCAGACGCATCCAGCGAGCCGCGTCGCCGTGGGCGCCGCCCCGGGCGCAGCAGTGGCGGCGGGGGCGGCGGCAACGGGAATCTCCGTGACCGCGAAGCCCGCGAGCTGCGCGACTCGCAGCTGCAAGAGCAGCGCATCGACCCCAGCGTGCCCGCGGTCAACATCTCCGACCTCGAGCAGTGGCCGCGCGAGCAGCTGATCGAGTTCGCCGACGAGATGGTCGTTGACAACGCCGCCGCGCTGCCCAAGCAGGAGCTGATCTTCCGCGTGCTGCAGCGGCAGGCCGAGCGCAACGGCACCATCTACTCCGGTGGCGTGCTCACGATCGTCGATGATGGCTTCGGCTTCCTGCGCGGCGAGCGGCTGCTGCCGGGCGCGAACGACGTCTACGTCTCGCAGTCCCAGATCCGCCGCTTCGGCCTCCGCTCGGGGGACTACGTCACCGGCCAGGTCCGCCAGCCGAAGGAGTCCGAGAAGTACTACGGCCTCCTCCGCGTCGACACGGTCAACGGCATGGACCCCGAGGACGCGAAGCGCCGCCCGGACTTCGAGAGCCTCACGCCGATCTTCCCGAACAAGATGCTCCGCCTCGAGACCACGCAGGCCGAGGTCTCGCAGCGCATGGTCGACATGTTCGCGCCCGTCGGACGCGGCCAACGCGGCCTGATCGTCTCGCCGCCGAAGGCCGGCAAGACGATGCTGCTGAAGTCGATGGCGCACGGCATCGCTCAGAACTACCCCGATATCCACCTCATGATCCTCCTCATCGGCGAGCGGCCGGAGGAAGTCACGGACATGAAGCGGTCCGTGCGCGGCGAGGTGATCGCGTCGACCTTCGACGAGCCCGTCGAAGACCACACGCGCGTGACCGAGGCCGCGCTCGAGCGGGCCAAGCGCCTCGTCGAGGGCGGCGTCGACGTCGTGATCCTGATGGACTCGATCACCCGCCTGTCGCGCGCCTACAACACGGCGATGCCGACAAGCGGCCGCACGCTCTCCGGCGGTATGGACCCGATCGCCCTCTACCCGCCGAAGCGCTTCTTCGGCTCGGCCCGCAACACCGAGGAGGGCGGCTCGCTGACCATCATCGCCACCTGCCTCATCGAGACCGGGTCGCGCATGGACGACGTCATCTTCGAGGAGTTCAAGGGCACCGGGAACATGGAACTCCGGCTCGTCCGGCGCCTCGCGGAGAAGCGCGTCTTCCCCGCGATCGACGTCCTCGGCTCGTCGACCCGCCGCGAGGATCTGCTCTTCGGCGAGGAGGAGCTGCGCCAGATCTGGCTGCTCCGCCGCATGGCTTCGATGATGGAAGACGACGGCTCCGACGCCACGGAGCGTGTGATCGAGCGTCTGATCAAGACCAAGACGAACGGCGAATTCCTCTCCACCCTCAAGACCGAGGTGATATAGCGAGAGATCGGGATGATCCGTGAGCGATCATCCCGATCGCAATCGATTCTCCCCCGACAGTCGCCGCCAGGGATGCGCATAACCTGTATGCGCATGTTGATAATCCGTACGTCTTTTGGATAAGTAGTCTCCCTACTCCTCACGCTATCCGGCGCCGATGATAGGATTCTGGAAGGTTCGCGGGGTCGGCTCCCCGCGGGCACCGTCCACGGCGGGGATGGTCCCACGGGGCCTGGTAGGCAGGGACGCTCTATCCAGGGAACGGTTACCCCACCCTCTCGACGTCCGCGTCGCAGCCGACGTCTGGACCGGGCTCGCCGCCAACCGGCGACCGGCGGGCGGCTGCTTCACCGTCCACTCGCACACTTCGGAGTCATCGCCGTCATCCTCTGCTCGATCGTTTTGCTCGGCCGCTTCCCGGTGACCGTCACGAGCACGACTCCGCAGCCCACGCTTCTCGCCAGCGCCGTCTCCCTTCCCGGCCTCGCCAGCGCGGCCGGCGCGGCGGCGACGCCCGGCGAGATTGGCGCATCGCCGCTGCCGCTCACGGTGACGGCGCCCGCGACCGTGCAGGACCAGGTCGTCAGCGCGGAGAACGGCACCGCTCAGTCTGTGGCCGTGCTCGCGGATCAGCAGCGCGCGGCCACCGTCTCCGACGGATCCGGCACCGTGACGGCGGCGCGCGCAGAGCGCATGCCGATCTTCTTCGAGTACCAGGTGCAGGAGGGTGACACGGTCGGTGCGATCGCCACGCGCTACCACATCGCGCCCGACTACATCCTCTGGAACAACAACGACATCAGCGATCGCGACGTGCTCACCGTCGGGACGACGCTGCAGATCCCCTCGGTGGAGGGCATCATCCACTCCGTGCGGTACGGCGAGACCGTCTCCGAGATCGCCACGCGCTACGGTGCCGACCCGCGCGACATCGTTGAGTTCGCCGCCAACGGCCTCCAGGACGACCCGAACAGCCTGCACTCGGACTCGCTGATCCTGGTGCCCGGTGGCAAGAAGCTGCCGGCGGTGGCCCCCTCGCTGCGGCCCACCCCGGGAGTCGCGGCCCCGGCCGCAACCGATAGCTGGGTGTGGCCGGCCTCCGGCCCCATCACCTCGTACTTCGGCCCGTCCCACCCGCTCGGCATCGACGTCGGGGCGCCGTGGGGCGCGCCGGTGGTGGCTGCGCGCGCCGGGACCGTCGTGTTCGCGGGCGGCAATCCCTGCTGTTCCTACGGCTACCACGTCATCATCGATCACGGGGACGGCTACGAGACGACGTACGCGCACTTCTCGAGCATGAACGTCGTCCCCGGCCAACATGTCAGCGCCGGTGACCTGCTGGGTGCGATCGGCGAGACCGGCCACGCGACCGGACCGCACCTCCACTTCGAGATCACGCGTAATGGCGTGATTCAGAACCCGATGGGTCCCGGCTTCTTACCCTGACCGTCCGCGGTGCCAGAGGGCCGGACGAGCGAACGCCCCGGGGACTGCGGTCCCCGGGGCGTTCTCGTCATGAGCGCGCCGCGTCGTCCGCCGGGCCGTTAGCCGCGCGACTCCAGCAGCAGGATGCGGGTCGAGTCCCCGCCCACCGCGCGGCGGTTCAGCGTCAGCCGCGAGACCGCCTCTTCGGGCGTGAGGCCGAGCGCCTGCACGAACGCCTGCAGCGCCGGCGCCGTGCCGCTCGCGGGCGGGTCGTAGCCCACCGGAATCACGATGCGCGGCTCGAGCGCGTGCGTGGTGCGCGCCGCCTGGTCGGCCGGCTGAGCCTCGGGGCAGTCCACCGAGATGAAGAGCACGTCGAGGTCGGAGAGATGCTCCGCCAGCTGCGACGTGGGCGCGACCCCGAGCCCGCCGACATGTGCGAGTCGCAGCTCCTCCGTCTCGAAGATGAAGATCGTGCTGCGGAGCGCCGCAGGATCCTCGCCCTCCACGGGGCGCAGCGACGACCGCAGCGCCTCGATGTGGATGCCGCTGATCTCGTACTCGCCGGGGCCGTCGATCACCATCACGTCGCCTTTCACGCCGGCGACGTGGTTGTGGTGCGGGTGGTCGTGGCTGATCGTCACGATCTCGCCGGGCGGCCGGCCCATGTCGTTGCCCGCCGACCTGTCCGTCGGGTCCATCACCACCGCCGCGTCGCGTGCGCGCATGCGAATGGCGGCATGGCCGAGCCAGGTGATGTCCAAGGGGCCTCCGAAGGTTGTGCGGGGAGAATCCGCGCGGATCGTACCGGCGGGGGACGGCTAGAGACCAGCGCGAACCGAACCGGGAACGCTCGGCGAGCGAGCCCTAGGGCAGTTCGGTGCCCGTCGGCGGAGGCGGCAGCACGTCCGGCTCGGCGACCTCGGGCAGCGCGCGCATCGCGAGCGGGTGCGCGAGCAGCAGGCTGGCGGCGTGCGCGCGGCCGATCGCGTTCACGCCGACGACACGCACGTTGTCCGCGCGCACGCCGCGCGGGTTCGCATCGAGGTCGACCTCCGGGTCCTCGGCGACGAGGTTGCGCGTCCCGGGGATGAGCTGGCGGCGCAGCGCCTCCAGCATGATCACGACGGAGAGCGGCCCCGACGCGCCGAGCAGGTGGCCGGTGTAGGACTTCAGCGCCGGCGTGTACATGTGGTGGCGGGTCGCGGCGCCGAACACGCGACGCACGCCGAGCGCCTCCGCGCGATCACTCGCGACGCCGCCGTCGGCGTGCAGCGCGAGGACGTCGACCGCGGCCTGGATGCGCCCGCTGGAGATGAGCGTGCGCTGGATCGCGTGGCCGATCGCGGTGGCGTCGAGGCCGGGCTCTCCGCCGGCGCCCGCCGAGAAGCTGCGCCCCTCGCCCTCGATCTCCGCGAGGATCGTCGCTCCGCGCGCGACGGCGACCTCGAGCAACTCGAGCACGATGACCGCAGCGCCCTCGCCGAGCACGACACCGTCCCGCGCGGCGTCCAGCGGCCGCGAGGCCGCCTCGGGATCGTCGTTGCGCGTCGAGAGCAGCCCCGCGCCCTGGTACGCGGCGAACGTGAGCGGCGTGAGCGGCGCCTCCGCCCCGCCGGCGATCGCGACGAGCGCCTCGCCGCTGCGGATCAGCGCCGCCGCCTCGATGATCGCGTCGAGGCCGCCGGCGCCGCCGTTCGCCACCTGGATCGCCGGCCCCGTCGCGCCCACCAGGGCGGCGACGCGCTCGGCGGGCGCGTGTGCCCGCGCCGTCTCCGCGAGTGTCGCGGCTGCGCCGACGAGATCGCCGTCGGCCAGCAGCGCGGCGCCTGCCTGCAGCGACGGCTCGTCCGGCCGCTCCGACGCCATCACCACCGCGACCTGCGCGCGGTTCTCGGGCGTGAGCGCGAGGCCCGCGCGGCGCATCGCGTCGAGCGTTGCGCTCACGGCGAAGCGCGAGCGCAGGTCGAGCCGGTTCCAGTACGCGTCGTCGAAGCGGCGGTCGGGCGCGTCCGCGTCGGGCACCTCCGCGGCGATGCGCGTCGCGAAGCCCGAGGCGTCGAAGCGGGTGAGCGGGCCGACGCCGGAGCGGCCGGCCTCGACCGCGTCCCACACCGCGGCGGGCGTGCGGCCGAGCGCGCAGACGACCCCTGCGCCGGTGATCACGACGCGCGGACGCGGTGCCTCGTCGGGACTCGAGACCATGGGCTAGCGGCTCGCCGCGTGCGCCTCGACCGCCGTGGGCGCCGGGGGCGCCGCGCGCACGCCCGACCACTGCACGACCATCGCGCCCCACGAGAGCCCGCCGCCGAAGGCGGCGAGCAGCACCTGGTCGCCCGGGTGCAGGAGCCCGCGCTCGTTCGCCTCGGCGAGCGCGATCGGGATGCTGGCGCTCGAGGTGTTGCCGGTGTGATCGACGTTCACGAAGGCGCGCTCGGGCGGCAGGCCCAGGCTCTTCGCCATCGCCTGGATGATGCGCGCGTTCGCCTGGTGCGGCACGCACAACGCGACGTCGTCGACGGTGAGGCCCGCGCTGGCGAGCGCGTCGGCCGCGGTCGAGGCGAGCGCGGTGACGGCGGAGCGGAAGACGGCCGGTCCGTCCATCACGATGTGCGCCTGCGCGGCAGCGTGCCCGGCCGTCGGGGAGGCCGGGCCGCACGCGTAGAGCGAGTTCGCCTGGCTGCCGTCCGACCGCAGCAGCAGCGCGCCGATGCCGCCGGGCTCACCCGGCGCCGAGCGCTCGATCACGACGGCGCCGGCGCCGTCGCCAAAGAGCACGCACGTGCCGCGGTCCGTCCAGTCGACGATGCGTGACATCGTCTCCGTGCCGACGACGACGGCACGCTGCGCGCTGCCCGCCGCGATGAACTGCGCGGCGGTGCTGAGGCTGGTCATGAAGCCGTTGCACGCGGCGTTGACGTCGAAAGCGGCGGCACGCGGCGCCCCGATCGCGTCCTGGATGCGCGTCGCGGCAGCCGGGAACATGCCGTCGGGCGTGCAGGTGCCGGCGATCACCAGGTCGACGTCGCCGGGCTCGACCCTGGCGGAGCGCAGCGCCTCGAGCGCCGCGCGGGCGCCCATGGTGCTCGAGCTCTCGTCGTCGGCGGCGATGTGCCGTTCGCGGATGCCCGTGCGGGAGAGGATCCAGTCGTCGGAGGTGTCGACCAGGCGCTCGAGGTCGGCGTTCGTCAGCGTCCGCGCCGGCAGGTAGCGCCCGACGCCGGTGATGCGAACCGGCAGGGTCATGCGTCTCGCCCCTCGTGCGTGGCCCTCGCGCCGGGACCGCGGACCCGGTCGCCGGCCGGGCTGGCGGCCCTCAGGCGCCGTCGTCTTCCCCGAGTCGGCGCTGGAGCTCGCGCAGCGTGCGATGATGCAGCGCCTTCACGGCACCCTCGGTGCGGCCCATCATACGGCCGATCTCGGCGTTGGGCAGACCGTCCACGTACTTCAACGCGATCAGGCGCTGGCGGTCCTCGGCGAGCGTGCTGACCGCCTGGCGTACCCGCTGGATCAGCTCGTTCGTCTCGAGGCTCGACTCCGGACCGGGGGTGTCCGTGGGGACGGTGAGGGCGGCGTCGAGGTCGGCCGTGGGCGGGCGCCGGCCCCGGTCGCGGTACCAGTTCGCGAGCAGGTTGTGCGCGATGCTCATCAGCCACGCGCCGAAACCCTTGCCGCGGCCGTGGTACTGGTCGAGGTGCGCCAGCGCGTTGAGGAAGGTGCGCGACGTGAGCTCCTCGGCATCCGCCGGGCTCGACGTGCGCGAGAGGAGGTAGCGATAGACGCGGTCCGCGTGCTCCTGGTAGAGCGCCGAGAACGCGCCACGGTCGCGCCGCGCACGACGGACGAGGTGCTCCTCGCGGCGCACGGACGCGTGCGCGTCACCATTTCGAGACGTGTTATCCGCCGTGATGGCCACCCTCGTCCGCTCGCGGAAGTGCGAGTATACGCGCGCTCCCCTGGCCTGCGCCGCTTCCCTCGTCGCGCCGGCCGCGACCACCGCTCGTTGCCCGATGGATTGACCCGGCTCGACCCCCTGAATACAATCGAGACACGACTTAGCACTCTCACGTCGAGAGTGCTAACGGATGTGACACGATGAACGACCAGGAACTGACCGAGCGCCAGGCAGCGATCCTGCGCCTGATCGTGCAGGAATACATCGACTCTGCGGAGCCGGTGTCTTCGCGCGCGCTCGTCGAGAAGCACCGGCTTTCGGTCTCGAGCGCGACCATTCGCAACGAGATGGCGCGGCTCGAGGAAGACGGCTACATCACGCACCCGCATACCTCAGCCGGGCGCGTGCCGTCCGAGCTGGGGTACCGGCACTACGTCGAGACGCTGATGGCCGAGGATCCGGTGGCACCCGAGGAGCAGCGCACGATCGAGCACCAGCTCCACCAGGTGCTCGGCGGGCTCAACGAGTGGCTGAGCCTCGCCGCCACGATCCTCGCGGCGTCTGTGGGCAACGTCGCCGTCGTGACGCGGCCGCAGACCACCGCGTCGCGCCTCAAGCACCTGCAGCTCGTGGAGCTGCATGGCGACTCCATGCTGCTGGTGGCGGTAATGGACGACGGCCGGGTGCGCCAGCGCGTGCTTCCGCTCCGGGCGCCGCTGACACAGCAGCAGCTGAACGACCGCGCGATCCGTCTCAACGCGCGCCTCGCCGGCGTCAGCGCCGACGCCGCGCGCGTGATCGGCACCGACATCGTCGACGCCGAGGAGGCGATGATCGTTCGCGCGGCTGCGGAGCTCATCCAGGAGCAGCGCTACACCGAGGAGACGTTCCTCGACGGCCTGCGCGAGGTCCTGGAGCAGCCCGAGTTCTCCACGGTCGACCGCATGCTGATGGCCGTGCAGCAGCTCGAGGCCTATCGCGTGCGGCACCTGCTGGAGCAGTCGCGCGTCGACAACATCGGCATGACCCGCGTCCTGATCGGGCGCGAGCACGGGGACGACTCCATGCTCGACTGGAGCGTGGTCGTCTCGAATTACGGCGATACCACCGGCTCGATCGGCACGGTCGCGGTGCTCGGCCCGACGCGGATGCGCTACGAGCGCACGATCCCGCGCGTCCGCTACGTCGCGACGCTCATGGGGCACCTCATCGAGAGCGTGCGCTGAACGTCGTCCCCGGACGCCGAACCCAGGCAAGGACGAGGAGTCGTATGACGAATCCGCCATCGGACGAGCGCGTCGCCGACGAGGCCGCCGAGCAGTCGGCCGACGGCGCCGCACGCACGGACGCCGCGGCGCTGCGCGAGGAGCTGGACCAGGCGCGCGCGCAGTATGCGCGTGCCATGGCCGACTACCAGAACCTGCAGCGGCGCGCGCAGCAGGACCGGCTCGACTCGTCACGGCACGCGTTGATCGCGCTCGTGACGAACTTTCTGCCGGTGCTCGACGACCTCAACCGCGCGCTCGACTCGGTCGATGCCGACCTGGCGGACCACCGCTGGGTCGACGGCGTGCGCCTCGTGCGCAACAAGTTCTGGGGCGTGCTCCAGGCAGCGGGCGTCGAGGAGATCGCGGCGGCCGGCGAGCGTTTCGATCCGCAGGTGCATGAGGCGGTCGGGCATGCGCCCGGTCAAGACGGCCGCGTCGCGCAGCTCGTGCAGGCCGGCTACGCGATCGGCGATCGCGTGATCCGGCCGGCGCTCGTGCTCGTCGGCAACGGCGAGGGCGACGCCGAGAACCACACAGACAGCGCCGGCGCTTCGGCGCGCGGCGACCACGATGAGACAGCAACCAGTCCCGACGATGTTTCCGATCGGGCGGAGAGGTAGACAGGCATGGCGAAGGTCATCGGGATCGACCTCGGCACGACGAACTCCTGCATGGCGGTGATGGAGGGCGGCGAACCACAGGTCATCCCCAACTCAGAGGGTGGACGCACGACCCCGTCGGTCGTGGCGATCAACAAGGACGGCGAGCGCCTCGTCGGCACCGTCGCGAAGCGGCAGGCCGTGACGAACGCCGAGAACACCATCTACTCGGTGAAGCGCCTCATGGGTCGCAAGTTCGAGGACGCGGAGGTCCAGCGCTTCGTGAAGTCCGCGGGCTTCAAGATCGTGCGGCTCGACAACGGCGACGCCGGCGTCGAGATGGGCGGCCGCAAGTACAGCGCGCCCGAGATCAGCGCGATGGTGCTGCAGAAGCTGAAGGCCGACGCCGAGGCGTACCTCGGCGAGGCGGTGAACGAGGCGGTGATCACCGTCCCGGCGTACTTCAACGACTCGCAGCGCCAGGCCACGCGCGACGCCGGCCGCATCGCCGGCCTCGAGGTCCTGCGCATCATCAACGAGCCGACCGCGGCGTCGCTGGCCTACGGCCTCGACCGCAAGGAGGACGAGACGATCGCCGTCTACGACCTCGGCGGCGGCACGTTCGACATCTCGATCCTCGAGCTCGGCGATGGCACCTTCCACGTCAAGGCGACCAACGGTGACACGTTCCTCGGCGGCGACGACTTCGACGACCGCATCATCGAGTTCCTGGTCGCCGAGTTTAAGAAGGACCAGGGCGTCGACCTCGGCAAGGACCGCACCGCGCTGCAGCGCCTCAAGGAGGCCGCCGAGAAGGCCAAGATCGAGCTCTCGTCGGCGCAGTCGACCGAGATCAACCTCCCGTTCATCACGGCCGACGCCTCCGGGCCGAAGCACCTGGTGATGAACGTGACCCGCGCGAAGCTCGAGCAGCTGGTCGGCGACCTCGTCGACCGCTCGCTGGAGCCGTGCCGCAAGGCGCTCGACGACGCCGAGGTGAAGCCGTCCGACATCGACGAGACCGTGCTCGTCGGCGGCATGACGCGCATGCCGCTCGCGCAGAAGAAGGTCCAGGAGTTCTTCGGCAAGGAGCCCCACAAGGGCGTCAACCCGGACGAGGTCGTCGCCATCGGCGCCGCGATCCAGGCGGGCGTGCTGAAGGGCGAGGTGAAGGACGTCCTGCTGCTCGACGTCACGCCGCTGACGCTGGGCATCGAGACGCTGGGCGGCGTGATGACGCCGCTGATCGAGCGCAACACGACCATCCCGACGAGCGCCTCGCAGACGTTCTCGACCGCCGCCGACAACCAGCCGTCGGTGGAGATCCACGTGCTGCAGGGCGAGCGCTCGATGGCCGGCGACAACAAGTCGCTCGCGCGCTTCATCCTCGACGGCATCCTGCCGGCGCCGCGCGGCGTGCCGCAGATCGAGGTCACGTTCGACATCGACGCGAACGGCCTCGTGAAGGTCTCCGCGAGCGACAAGGCGACCGGCAAGCAGCAGCACATCTCGATCCAGCCGAGCTCCGGCCTCTCGGACGAGGAGGTCAAGCGCCTCCAGCGCGAGGCGGAGGAGCACGCGTCCGACGATCAGGCGAAGCGCGCCACCGCCGAGGCGCGGAACACGGGCGACTCGCTCGCGTACTCCGCCGAGAAGATGCTGCGCGACCATGCCGACAAGGTGACCGAGGAGCAGAAGGCGAAGGTCGAGGGGCTGGTCAAGGAGCTGCGCGAGGTGCTCGCCGGCACCGACGCGGACGCCATCCACGAGAAGACCGACGCGCTGTCGTCGGCGATGCAGGAGGTCGGCCAGGCCGTCTACGGCGCACAGGCAGCCGAGGCCGCGCAGGCGAGCGGCGACGGCGCGTCCGAGCAGGGTGGCGCCGGCGGCGGCGAGGAGGCCGGCACGGTCGAGGGCGAGTTCCGCGAGGTCTAACCCGCGTTCCGTCCACGACACGCAGCGCGGGCGTCCCGGGGTACCGTGGACGCCCGCGGGCTGCTTGCGCCACGCCGCAGGAAGGGTCGGACTGACGTGACCATGCTCGAGCGGCACTTCCCCTTCGAACGCGTCTACAACTTCCGCGACCTCGGCGGCTACGCCGCGGCCGACGGCCGCGTCGTGCGCTGGCGCCGGCTGTTCCGCTCCGGCGAGCTGCAGCGGATGTCCGCGGACGAGGCGGCGCGCACACGCGAGGCGCTGCGTATCGCGACCGTGATCGACCTGCGCAGCGCCGGCGAGGCGAACGACGCGCGCGGCTTCGGCCTGCTGGCCCGCCCGCCCGCCCGCCGCCACCACCTGCCGATGGGCAACGCCGAGTCGAAGTTCGAGGCGCGCGAGAGCGGCCGCTGGGATCCGGAGTACGTGGCGCTGCTCGAGGGCAACGGCGCCGCGTGGGCGCAGGCCGTGCACCTGCTCGCCGACGAGGCGGCCTACCCGGCCGTCTTTCACTGCGTGACGGGGAAGGACCGCACCGGCGTCCTGGCCGCGCTGGTGCTGGACTCGCTCGGCGTCGACCACGACGCGATCCTGCACGACTACGCCGTCAGCCAGGAGGCGATGGACCTGCTCGTCTCGCGGCTGCGCGCCGCCGGCGTGATCGCGGCCGGCGAGGCGCCGAACCCGGCGCTGGGCGTCGCCCCGCCGGCGATGCAGGAGATGCTCGGCGTCATGACCGAGCGCTACGGCTCGGCCCGCGGCTTCCTGCGCGCGCACGGCGTGACCGACGACGTCTTCGATCGGCTCGAGGCGCTGCTGCTCGAGGAGCCGCCGCATGACTGAGCCCGGCACGGGCGCGGGCGCCTTCGTCGCCCGACACGTGCCCTTCGAGGCCTGCTGGAACTTCCGCGACATCGGCGGCTACGCCGCCCGCGACGGGCGCGCGACGGCATGGCGCCGGTACTTCCGCTCGGGCGCGCTCGAGGACATGACGCCCGCCGATCGCGATCGCCTCCGCGGCCTCGGCGTCGCCACCGTGATCGATCTCCGCCGCCCGGCCGAGGCGCGCGCTCGCGACGGACACCCGGCGGCCGACATCGGCGCACGCTATCTGCACCTGCCGCCACTGCCCGACGGCGCGAGCGAGGAGCTCGATCGGGAGTTCGGCGCCGGCATCTCGGGGGAGCGCTACCTCGGGTACCTGCGCTATGCCGAGGACGCCTTCCGCGCCGTCTTCGAAGCGCTGGCCGATCCCGCCACCTACCCTCTCGTGCTCCACTGCACCGCCGGCAAGGACCGCACCGGCGTCGTCACCGCTCTGGCCATGAGCGTCGCGGGCGTCGACCGCGAGACGATCCTCGCCGACTTTGCGCTGTCGAACCGCGACACCGAGCGCTGGCTGGGCTGGCTCGCGACCCACGGCCGCGCGCCGGCGGCGGACAATCCGGACGAGGTGCGCCGCCGCTACGGCGTGCCGGCGGACGCGATCGCGATCTTCCTCGATGGGCTCGAGGCTCGGCACGGAGGCGCGGACGCGTACCTGGCGGGGATTGGGGTCGGCACGGACACGCTCGCGGCCGTTCGCGAGCAGCTCACCGTCCCCGCGGCGGATGCGGATCGATGAACCAGCTCACCCCCACGCGGGTGTTTCCCGAGGCCACACCGGCCTCGCTTGGTAGAATGGCGCGATGACCGCTCAGGCTGACCTCTACGAGACCCTCGGCGTGCCGCGCGACGCGACCCAGGCCGACATCAAGCGCGCGTTCCGGCGCCTGGCCATGGAGTTCCACCCCGACCGCAACAAGGAGGAAGGGGCGGAGCAGCGCTTCAAGCAGATCAACGCTGCCTACGAGATCCTCTCCGACCCCGAGAAGCGCCAGCGCTACGACCGCATGGGCATGGCCGGCGTCGGCGCGGGCGGCGCGCAGGGCTTCAGCGGCTTCGAGGGATTCAGCGGCTTCGGCGACATCTTCGATGCCTTCTTCCGCGGCACGGCCACGCGCCGCGCCGGTCCGCAGCGCGGTGCCGACCTTCAGGCGCGCTTCCGCATCGCGTTCGAGGAGGCGGTGTTCGGGACCGACAAGGAGATCACGTACGAGCGGACCGAGACCTGCCCCGACTGCCGCGGCTCCGGCCAGGTGAAGGGCTCGCAGCGCGGCACGTGCCCGGAGTGCAAGGGCTCCGGCGAGCTGCGACGCGTGCAGCAGTCGCTGTTCGGGCAGTTCGTGAACGTCACCACCTGCGCGACCTGCCGCGGCGAGGGCACCGTGGTCACCGACCCGTGCAAGACCTGCCGCGGCCGCGGCAAGCGCCGCAATACCGTCACGCGCGTCGTGAAGGTGCCGGCCGGCGTCGACAACGGCGCGCAGATCCGCCTCGCCGGCGAGGGCGACGCGGGTGAGCGCAGCGGGCCGTCCGGCAACCTCTTCATCGAGCTCGAGGTCGAGCCGCACGAGCAGTTCCGGCGCGTCGACGACAACCTCGTCTACGAGCTGCCCCTGAACATCGCGCAGGCCGCGCTCGGCGCGACCGTCCCGGTGCCGACGCTCGACGGCGAGGACGTCGACGTCGAGCTGAAGCCCGGCGTGCAGCACGGTGACGTGCAGGTGCTCAAGGGCAAGGGCGTCCCGCACCTGCGCGGGGCCGGTCGCGGCGACCTGCTCGTGCGCCTGCACGTCGTGACGCCGACGCGGCTCACCGAGGAGCAGCGCCAGCTCGTCGAGCAGCTCGCCGGCGTGCTGGGCACGCCCGAGGTGCCGAAGAACGGCGCCAACGGCGGGCTGTTCGACCGCATCCGCGAGGCCTTCTCCTGACACCGGTGGCCGCCGCCGACTCCCCCGCCGACTCTGCTCCCGACCGCTGGATCGAGATCGCCGTTCGCGTGCCCGCCGCGGACGTCGATCTCGTCGCCGACGTCCTGCGCGAGCTCGCGCCCGATGGGGTCGCGATCGTCCCGGCGATCCGCATCGACGAGGGCGGCGACTTCGCGTACGAGGAGCTGCCCGAGCCGTCGACCGTCTCCGCGGCCGTGCCGGCGCCGTTCGACGCGGCGGCGCGAGCGCGCCTGGAGGCCCGCCTGGCGGCGCTGGCGCTGAGCGAGCCGCTGGCGCCGCCCGCCTATCGCGACGTCGGTGCACACGACTGGGCCGAGGAGTGGAAGCGCTTCTACACGCTGCAGCGCATCGGCGCGCGGCTCGTCGTGCACCCGTCGTGGGAGCCGTACGACGCGCAGCCGGGCGAAGCGGTGATCGCGCTGGATCCCGGCGCGGCGTTCGGTACCGGCCAGCACGAGACGACGCGGCTCTGTCTCGCGGCGCTCGAGCGCCTCGTTCACGGGGGCGAGGATGTGCTCGACGTCGGCTGCGGCTCGGGCGTGCTCGCCGTCGCGGCCGTGAAGCTCGGCGCGCGCGCCGTGCGCGCGGTCGACGTCGACGCGGGCGCCGTGGACGTGACGCGCGAGAACGCCGAGCGCAACGGCGTTGCCCCCGCCATCGAGGCGGCGCCCGGCTCGCTCGGCGCGGCGGACTGGCCATGGCCGGACTCGCCGTCGCGCGCCTCGGCGGACGTGGTCGTCGCGAACATCTCGGCGCCCGTCGTCGCGGCGCTCATGCCGGAGCTCGCAGCCGCGCTGCGGCCCGGCGGGCTGCTGGTCGCGAGCGGCTTCATCGCGCGCAACGAGCCCGAGGTGCGCGCGGCCGCGAGCGCCGCCGGGCTCGTCGAACGCGAGCTCACGCACGACGGCGACTGGGGCTGCCTGGTCGCGGCCGCGCCGCGCTAGGGCCGTCGCGCGTGGCCGCTCCGCGACGCCTCTACCTCCCGCCCGACGCATGGCCCCCCGCGGACGCTGCCGCCCCGCGCGCCGTGTGCGACGGCGCGACCGCACATCGCATCGCGGCGGTGCTGCGCCTCCGTCCCGGCGACGCCCTGCGCGTCTTCGACGGCGCCGGCCGCGAGCGCGCAGCGCGGGTCGAGACCGCGAGCCGCGCGCACGTGGAGCTGGCGCTGCTCGATGCCGTCGTCGGCCTGCCGGAACCGCCGGTCGACGTCGTGCTCGCGTGCGCGTTCCCGCGCGGCAACCGCGGCGACTGGATCGTGGAGAAGGCGACCGAGGTCGGCGTGGCGCAGCTCGTGCCGGTCGCAGCCGGCCGCGCCGTGCTCGATCCCGGCGCGGGCCGTCTCGAGCGGTGGCGCCGCATCGCGATCGAGGCCGCGGAGCAGTGCGGGCGCGCGGTCCTCCCGCGCATCGGCGGCGCGCCGCCCGCGGACGCGCTGCACCTCGTGGCGGATCCCGGCGCACCGCTCCCGCTGCGCGACGCGCTCGCGCGCGTCCCGCAGGCGCCCGGCGCGATCCTGCTGTCGATCGGTCCCGAGGGCGGGTGGAGCGATGCCGAGCGCGCGGCCTTCGACGCGCACGGCGCGGTCGCCGTCTCGCTCGGCCCGCGCATACTGCGCGTCGAGACGGCGGCGATTGTCGGGGCGGCTCAGATCATCGAGGCGACGGCGTCCCCGTCGTGGACGGTTCGGTCGTAGCCTCGGCCGGGGTCGCTGAGGCTGCGGCCGTCGCGGTCGCGGTCGCCGTCCCCGTCGGCGGCGGACTCGATGGCGGCGTGAAGTCGGTCTTCGTCCACTCGATGCCGTCGACGTCCGTGCCGTAGATCAGCACCTCCCAGTGCAGGTGCGGCCCGGTCGCGAGGCCCGTGTGCCCGGCCTTGCCGATGACCTCGCCGGCGTCGACCGACTGGTTCACCGTGACGTCGATCTCCGACAGGTGCGAGTAGCTCGTCATCACGCCGGCGCCGTGGTCGATCACGACGGTGTTGCCGCGGATCGGCATCTCCGCGGCGAACGCCACACGGCCGGGCGCCGCGGCGTGGACCGGCGTGCCCTCATCGACGGCGATGTCCGTGCCGCTGTGGAAGTCGCCCGGAGGCCCCCCGTTGATGCGGCGTCCCTGGCCGAAGTACGTCGTGATCGGTCCGGTCACCGGCCACTGGAACACCTCCGACCAGCGACGGCCGCGGTCGAAGTGCGAGAACTGCTCGGTGCGCAGCTGCGCTTCCTTCGCGCCCGCGTCCGCGGTCAGCACGGACGCCTCCGACTGGGTGAGCGTGAGGTTGTCGATCGGCCGGTCCACGTGGAACACGGTGTAGTCGGCGCTGAGCGTGGCGGCGGCCGTGCCGTCGGCGTCCTGCAGCGCCACGCTCAGCGTGCCGGGCCCGGTGTCCGCGCCGATCGGCACGCCGATGAGGGTGAAGAGCTCGCTGCCGTTGCGGGTCAGCGGGAAGGCCTGGCCCATGAACGTGATCGAACCGGTGTCGCCCGCCGGCGCCGTGACGACCACGAGCATCGTGTCGCCGTTCCCCACTCGCGCCGGGCGCAGGTCCACGCTCGGCCTGACGGGCGCGGGCGGGGCCGTCGGGGTTGGGGTCGGGGTCGGCGTCTCGGTGGGCGCCGGGGTCGGCGTCGACGTCGCGAGGGCGACGCTGGGTGCCGCCGGCGCGCCGCCCGCGGCCGCTGTGCTGGTCGCGACCTGCACGCTCGCGGAGGCCGCGCTGCCGGTGCCGCGCGAGCGCAGCACGGCACCGCCGACCAGCACGACGGCTGCAATGATCACGACGGCGACGATCAGTTCAGGACGGGGATACCAGCCGGGCCGGGGCCGGCGCGGGGATTCAGACATGCCTCGATGGTACGTGAGGCCCCGGCGGAAGGAACCCCGCGACCGCTGCCCATCACGATGATGCGCCCGGACACCTTGTTATACTGACCTGCGAGTCCCGCGGGCCAAGCGGCAGGTCCCGGGGCGGACTCCCGCCTCTCACGGCGTCATCCCACCAGGGCGTCGCGGCTGCTCCGCGACGTTCGCACTTCTTTCGGTAGTCTGAGCAGGGGGCTACGTGGACAACGCCAAGCAGCTTGCAGAGCAGATCCTCGACAACGTCGAACGCGTGATCATCGGCAAGACGCACGAGGCGCGGCTCGCGCTCGTGACGCTCCTCTGCGGGGGGCACCTCCTGATCGAGGACGTCCCCGGCGTCGGCAAGACCATGCTCGCCCGGGCGCTGGCCCGCTCCACCGGCGGGCAGTTCTCTCGCATCCAGTTCACGCCGGACCTGTTGCCGTCGGACATCACCGGTGTGTCGATCTACCGCCAGGGCACCGGGAGCTTCGAGTTCCGCCCCGGTCCGATCACGGCGCAGGTCGTCCTCGCCGACGAGGTGAACCGCGCCACGCCGAAGACCCAGTCGGCGCTGCTCGAGGCGATGGAGGAGCACCAGATCACGGTCGACGGCGTGACGCACCCGCTCCCGCGTCCGTTCATCGTGATGGCCACCCAGAACCCGATCGAGTACGAGGGGACGTTCCCGCTGCCGGAAGCCCAGCTCGACCGCTTCTTCATGCGCATCCACCTCGGCTACCCGTCCCCGACCGACGAGGTGCTGGTGATGGACGCGCAGCAAACCGAGCACCCGATCGACGCGCTGACCGAGGTGACGAACCCGACGGAGGTGCTGCAGCTGCAGGCTGCCGTGCGCGAGATCTACGTCGACCCGCTGATCAAGCAGTACATCGTGAGCCTGGTGAACGCGACGCGCGCGCACGAGAGCGCGTACCTCGGTGCCTCGCCGCGCGGGTCGTTGGCGCTGATGCGCGCGACGCAGGCCTACGCCATGCTCGACGGTCGCGACTTCGTCCAGCCGGACGACGTGAAGCTGCTCGCCTACGCCACGCTCGGCCACCGCGTGATCGTGGCCCCCGGCGCCCGCGTCCGTGAGGTCGACAGCGCACAGATCGTCGACGAGTGCATCGAGCGCGTGCCGGTCCCCGGCGTGCGCGCTCGCGGCGGAGCTTCGTAGGCGGCTGGTGGAGCGCACGCTTCGCGCCCTCTCCTGGTCGCGCCGTCACCAGACCGTGCTGCTGGTGGCGGTCACCGCCGTGCTCTGCGTCGTCGTGGGCTTCGCCACCGGCTTCTGGCTGCTCTTTCGCGTCGCCTACGCCGCGGCGATCGCGGTCCCGGTCGTGTTCCTCTGGACTCGCTCGATGGCGAACGGCCTCGAGGTCGAGGTCTCGCGGCGCTCGCACCGCGTCACGCAGGGCCAGCACCTCGAGGGCAGCATCGTCATCCGCTCGCGCTCGCTGCTCCCGAAGATCTGGCTCGAGGTCGAGGACCCATCGTCAGTGCCCGGCCACGCCTCGCGGCGCGTGATCACGCTCGGCTCGCGCGGCGTCTCGGCGTGGTCGTACCGCACGCCGACGCGCGTGCGCGGGCTCTACGAGCTCGGCCCACTCTCCGTCATCGCGACCGATCCGTTCGGGTTCTTCCGCTTCGAGCGCACGTTCGGCGATGTCACCACCGTCCTGGTCTATCCGAACGCTCCCGAGCTGCCCAACTTCTACATCCCGCCCGCGAACCTTCCCGGCGAGGGCCGCTTCCGTCGACGCACGCACAACGTGACGCCGAATGTCGCTGGCGTGCGTCCGTACGAGCCCGGCGACTCCTTCAACCGCGTGCACTGGCCGGCCACCGCCCGCACGGGCGAGCCGATGGTGAAGCAGTTCGAGCTCGACCCCGCGTCCGACATCTGGATCGTGCTGGACCTGCAGGAGTCGGAACACGTCGGCGAGGGCGAGGACGGCACCGAGGAGGCCGCGGTCCGCATCTGTGCGTCGATCGCGCGCTACTTCATCAACGCTCATCGCTCGGTGGGCCTGATCTCGTTCGGCGAGGACCTGCGCATCGACTCGCCCGACCGCGGGCAGAACCACTACACGCGCATCCTCGAGTCGCTCGCGCTCGCGCGCGCCGTGGGCGACGTGCCGCTGACGAACCTCCTGCTCGAAGAGTCGCGGCGCTTCGGCCGCCACACGACCGTGGTCGTGGTCACGCCGTCGTCGAGCGAGGACTGGGCACTCACGATGATGTCGCTCGCCGCGCGCGGCGTGAAGGTTGCGGCCGTGCTGCTCGAGGCCGACACGTTCGGGCCGGGCCGCAGCACGCTCAACGCGTACAGCACGCTCGCCGCCGGCGGCATCTACACGTACACCGTGAAGCACGAAGACGACCTCGGTCGCGTCCTCAGCTCCGGCATCGAGGGCGTGCCGGCGCCGGTCCTCCGCTCACAGGGGATGCGCTGATGGCCGAGATGTCCTGGGACGTGCTCTACCGGCCCGGCGGCGTCTCGCCCTCGCAGGCCGAGCCCGCCGAGCCCGGGCGCTTCGCGTTCCTGCGGTCGTGGGAGGCGTGGCTGACCCTCCTCCTCCTCCTCCTCGTCCAGCTTCCCGTCGTCGGCTCACTCGAGTCCACGAAGTGGGTGAACGAGATGCCGTCGCTGACGCTCGCCGCCTTCATCGGCGTGGGCATCGGCTGGGTGCTGGCCAGCACCCGGGGTCGCGCGCTGCCGCTCCACGTGGTCGGCGTCAGCCTCGGCGCGATCGTGATCCTGGGCGAGGTACTGCAGACGATGCAGATCGCCGACCCCCTCGACGCGGGGTTTGCCGCGCGCTGGTCCGAGTTCTGGCTCCGGCTGCACGACTGGGGTCAGGCGGCGCTCACCGGCGGCGTCTCCAGCGACCCGCTTCCGTTCGTGCTCCTGCTCGTCCTGCTGATGTGGGCGATCTCATACGTTTCGGCGTGGGCCGTCGTCCGGTGGCACAACGCGTGGGCCGCGCTCGTCCCGGGCGGCTTCGTACTGCTCACGAACATCTCGTACCTCCCGGGGCAGCCGTCGTTCGCGTTTGTCGTCTTCCTGTTCGCCGCCGTGCTCCTGCTCGCGCGGATGCACTTCCTGCAGGCGATCCGGCGGTGGCAGGGCGAGCACGTCGCGCTGCCCGACTTCATGTCGATGGAGGTGCTGTTCGCGGGCGCATGGGTCGGGCTCGTGCTCGTGCTCTCCGCGTGGCTGATCCCGACCGCGAACCACTGGGGGCCGATCGCCGATCGCTGGGTCGCCGTCATGCAGCCCGTGACCCAGCGACTCGATCGCGTCGGCCGGCTGTTCGTCGGCATCAACTCGAAGAAGCCGCTGCCCGCGCACGCCTTCTCCGACGTCTTCCCCCTGCGCGGCAAGATGGCGCTGTCGTCGAACGTGCTGATGGACGTCACCGCCCCCGCGCCGGTCAACCTGCGCGGCGCGGTGTACGACGAGTACACCGGCGGCGGCTGGAAGATCTCCTCCGAGTCGAAGCAGCCGATGACCGGTACCAGCGTCCAGGCCGCATCGTTCGGCACACCGCTCACCCGCGCTCAGCTCCGCGAGCCCGTGTCCGTGACCGTGAAGATCGTCGGGAACGAAATCCCGATGACGCGCCTGCTCTCACCCGGTGAGCCGCTCGCGACCAGCGTCGACGCGCAGGCGATCACCGGCGCCGGGGGCGACGACGTGGTCGGACTCGCACCCACGAATCGCGTCGAGCCGGGCGACGAGTACACGACCGTCGGCACGATCTCCGTCGCGTCGGCGCAGACCCTGGAGCAGTCCGGCCGTGACTACCCCGCCGCGATCGCGACGCGCTACACGCAGCTCCCGTCCGCGCTCCCGCCGGAGGTGCGCCAGCTCGCGCGTCAGATCGTCGGGAACACGCAGAACCCCTACGAGTCCGCCCGTCGCGTCGAGCAGTACCTGCGCGACCACTACCCGTTCGATCTGAACATGCAGGACCCGCCGCCGCTGCACGACGCCGTCGACTACTTCCTCTTCGACTCGAAGCAGGGCTACTTCGACTACCACGCGTCCGCGATGGCGGTGCTGCTGCGCACGCTCGGGATCCCGACGCGCGTCGCGACCGGATTCGCGCTCGACCCGGCCGACCTCAACTCGGCGACGAAGACGTACCAGGTCAGCGAACTCCGCGCGTGGGCATGGCCGCAGGTCTACTTCGCCGGGCTCGGCTGGGTGGACTTCAACCCCACGCCGACGCGCCCGGCGGCGACGCTTCCCGCGAGCGACGCCGGCGCTCAGAGTGCTCAGAACGGCGGTTCGCCGCTCGCGTTCCCGGACGCCTTCGAGCAGTCGCTGCTCGACCAGTTCGCGGCGATCGACAACGGCGGCACGATTGGCCACCAGGCGCCCGCGGCGAGCACCCGCGGAGGCGCGCTCGGGTCGATTGTCGTCGCGATGCTCGAGGTGATGTTCGGCGTGGCGGCGGTCGTGGTCGTGCTCGGCTTGACCGGGCGCACCGCGTGGGAGTGGCAGTTCCGCGGCCTCGCGCCGCCGGTGCGGCGCTGGGCGAAGGTGCAGCGCCTCGGCGCCTGGGCAGGAGCGACGCCACGCAGCACCGCGACGCCGATCGAGGCCGCACGCTCGCTTCGTACCAGGGTCGACGAGCCGGCCGCGCTCGACCGGCTCGCGCGGTCCTACACGGCCTCGCGCTATGGCGGCGACCGGGCGAGCGCGGAGAACGACGAGCAGGCGCGCGAGCTGGACGGCGATGCGGCGCGCGTGCAGCGCCGGCTGTGGCGGCTCGTCGCGCGCCGGCTCGTTCCACTCCGTCGGCGACGTGGCGAAGACGACGGCGCCGGGTCAGCGCGCGGGGACGGTCCCGTCCTTCGGCGGTAGCAGCCCCTCCAGCGCGTTCGCGCGCTGGGCAAGCTCCAGGATCCGGCGGGCCTCCTCGGGCGTGACGTTGGGACCGAGCGCCTGCAGCGCCTGGTTCAGCGCCGCCGCCGCCTGTGCACGCGCCGCTTCGCCGTCCGCGCTGTCGCCCGGCATCCCACTGGTGTCGCCCCCGCCTGCGGCTCCCGGCGTGCCCGATGCGTTCGGCTGGCCGCTACCGCTGCCGCCCCCCGGCGAGGCTCCGCCGGTGCCCCCCGGCACGGGCGTGCCGGCACCCGGCTGCGCGCCCTGGTCGGGCTGCCCCGGTTGGCCCGACGGGCCCTGCTGGCCCTGGCCCGCGCCGGTGCCGGCGCCGCCGGGCTCGTCCTGCCCCTGCCCCTGCCCCTGCTGCTGCCCGCTCTGCTGGTTCGCCTGCTGCCCGAGCGCGCGCAAGACCAGCTCGAGGTTCGCCTTCGCGTCCCGGTCCTCCGGGTGGTCGCGCAGCGCCGCGATGTACGCGGTGCGCGCCTCGTCGAGTGCGCCGCGCGAGAACGCCGTCCCCCCGGCGAGGTACTGCAGCCGGAACGCCAGCTCCGGGTCCGGCGCGGTGGCGAGCGCCTTCGTCGCCGTCACCGACGACTCCTCGTAGCGCCGGAGCTGGTGCAGCGTGGTCGCAAGGTCATAGAGCACGCCCGGGTCGTCCGGCGCAATCGACTCCGCCTGCTGGTAGTCCGTGAGCGCGACGTCGTAGTGGCTCGCCGCATACTCGCGGTTGCCGCTCGTTACCGCGCGGTAGAGCGCCGTGCCGCCGCACCCCACCAGGACGGCGCCGAGCAGAGCAAGCCCGGGCAGCGCCAGCGTGCGGACGCTCGGTCGGCCGCGCGGGGCGACGTCGGCCAGCGCCGCCTGCGCGACCAGGAGCAGCAGCGCTGCGCCGAGGAACCATTGAAACCGCTCGACGGGCGCCCGCTGCGTCTCCCGGTCGAACAGCGACTGGCTCATGCGCGCGAAGTCCACCGCGAGACCCGCGACGGAGCCCACCGGCCGGAACGTCCCACCGGTTGCCTGAGCGATCTGCTGGAGCGCGCCGGGATCGGCGTGGCTCACCTCGCCCGGCGCCGCTGCTGCGTCGGTCAACGCACCGCCCGCCTCGGTTCCGTCCACCACCGTGTAGACGCGCACGTGCCGGTCCTGCGCGCGCTGCAAGGCGCCCTGGAGGTCGCCGGGGGCGACGCCCTCGCCGTCTGAGACGAGGACGATCACCTGCGACCCCGCCGCGTCCTTCACGTTCAGCGTCGCGAGCGCGGTGTCGAGCGCGCCGGCGAGGTCGGTCCCGGGACGCACCAGCGGCGAGTCCGACTGCGCGCGTACCACCAGCTGGCTGATCGCGCCGAGGTCGGTGGTCAGCGGGGCCCGCATGAACGCCGTGCCGGCGAAGGTGACGAGGCCGACGCGGTCGCTCTGCAGGTGCTCGATCATCGCGTCCAGGCCGGCGGCGGCCGCCTGCGCACGGGTGGGCGCGACGTCCGCCGCGCTCATCGAGCGCGACACGTCGAGCGCGATCACCACGTCGATCCCGCGCCGCTCGACCGGCACCTGCGCGTGCCCCCATCGCGGCCGTGCGAGCGCGAGTGCGAGCGCGACGATCGCCAACAGCGCCAGCGCCAGCCGGGCGCGCGCGCGCCACTCCGTGACGCCGAGGCGCAGTTCGGCCGGGCCGCCGTACGCGGCGTCCGCCGCGCGCCGCCGGCGCAGCGCGACGCGTGCGGCCCATGCCGCCGGCACGACCGCGAGCAGCGCGAGCAGTGCCAGCGGCTGGCCGAAGTCGAACGACGCGAGCGTCCCCATCAGGGGTACCGCCGCAGCCACGACGCGCGCAGTACCGCCTCGACCGTGAGCAGCGCGAGCGCCGCCGCGATCAGCGGCGGGGCGAGCTCGCGGAAGCTCGTGAACGTGCGCTGCCCGACCCGCGAGCGCTCGAGGTTCCCGATCTGCGCGTACGCCGACGCGAGGTCGGCCTGCGTATTCGCATCGAAGAACTCGCCGCCCGTCGTGTCGGCCACGCGCTGCAGCGACTTCGCGTCCACGCCGCCGCCGCCGAACGAGCCGCCCGTGAATCCGATGGTGTAGATGCGCACGCCGAGCGCCTTCGCGAGCTGCGCCGCAGTCTGCGGGTCGATGTCGCCCGAATTGTTCTCGCCGTCGGTCAGCAACACGATCACGCGGCTCTTGGCCGGCGAGTCGCGCAGCAGGCTCAGCGACTCGCTCACGCCGAGTCCGATCGCCGTCCCGTCCTGGATCAGCCCCGGCTTCAGCGTCGCGATGCGCTGCTTGATCGCCTCCTGATCGAGCGTGAGCGGTGAGAGCGTCAGCGCGCGCGACTGGAAGACGACGAGCCCGACCCGGTCGCCCTGCAGGCTGTCGACGAAGTCGCCCACGACGCGTCGCGCCGCGGAGACGCGCGTTTCGTTCGGGCCGATCGACGTGGTCATCGAGCTGGATACATCGACGGTCACGACCACGTCGATGCCTTCCTCGGGGATCGTGGTGGTCGCGAGCCCCTGGCGCGGGCGTGCGAGGGCGAGCACGACGAGGACGACCGCGAGCCACCGCAGCGCCGTCGGCAGCCAGCGCAGACGAAGCCGCCACGTCGTCCGCGCGGCGTATGCGACGGCGGCGGCATCGGCGAAGAGCAGCGCCGCGCCCCGGCGACGGCGCGCGCCCGCGAGGGCGAGCGCGGCGATCGCGAGCAGGGGGAGCAGCGCGAGCACGGCCGGCGTCGCGAAGCTCATGCGCGCACCGCCGGCTCCGGTCCCGACGGCTCGAGATGCGGCCGCGACAGCTCCACGATCTCGTACGCGAGCGTGAGATCGTGGTCGGCCGAGGCGGGGTCGGGATAGTCGTGCGCGTAGACCGCGCCGTCGCAACGGTCGAGCAGGCCGGCGACGAGGCGCGCCTGCCAGCGACCGACGCCGCGCTCGGTCATGCGTCGCTCGAGCTCGGTCGTCGTGAGCGCGGTCGCGTTGAAGCCGAAACGGTCCTCGAGGTAGGAGCGCACGGCGAGCGAGATCGTGCCGTAGAAGTGCTGGTAGTGGTCGGCGGTGTTGCGCGACGGCAGCAACAGCCCGTCGAGTCGCGCGCGCGCCCGCTGCTCCGGTGTCACGTCGGGTTCCAGCGATCGCTCGCTCGCCGCGCGCAGCCGACGCCGGCGCCGCCACAGCGCGACCGCAGCCACGGTCGCGAGGACGACGCCCCCCACGGCAGTCGCCGCGGCCGCGCGCAACCATGCCGGCGGGGCGCCGCCGACGGCGACCTGGGGCTTCAACGGACGCAACGCGTCGTCGCCGGCGGTGCGGATGGGTGTGACCGGGATCGCCGGCGGCTGCACCGAGACGGCGCCCGTGGTCCCGTCGCTGCGCAGCCACGACACGCGGATCGGCGGGATCGACACGTCGCCGAGCGCAAAGGGCGCGAGCACGAACGTCGCAGTCGTCGTGGCCTGAGCGCCCGTGGCATCGGGCACGGTGTCCTGGGGATCCCCGGCAGCGATGTCGAGGTCGGACTGCGCGGCGGGCCGCGCGATCGTCACGAGCAGCGATTGCGCGTGCCGCACGACGACGGTCAGCGTGATGTGCTGTCCGAGCGTCGCCGTCGCGATGTCGAGGTGGGTGCGAACGTCGACCGGCGCCGACACCTGCTGCGCCCGCGCAAGCGGTGCCGACGCGATGCCGAGCGACAGCGCGGCGACCACCGCGATGAACGACGCCGCGACCGGGACCCGCAGGCGCGACCTCACCGCCGGCCCGCCCGCAGTCGAAAGTACGCGGCCAGCGGGTCGACGATGTCGGCGTCCAGCCGCACCTCCACCTCGTCCACGCCCGCGATCGCGAGGAGCTCGTGGCGGTGGCGGGCGCGGTCGTGCGCGGCAGCGGCGTAGCGCTCACGCACCTCGCGGTCGGACGTGTCGAGCCATGCGCGCGTGCCGTCCTCCGCGGACTCGACGGCGACGAGCCCGAGGTCGGGGAGTGCGAGATCGATCGGGTCGATGAGCACCAGCGCGGTCACGTCGTGGCGCCGCGCCAGCGCGCGGAGCGACTGCGCGAACCCGGTGTCGAGCCAGTCGGAGATGACGAACACGACGGACCGGCGCGGCAGCACGCGCGCGAGATAGTCCGCGGCCGCGCCGATGTTCGTGCCGCGATGCGTCTCGTCGTGCAGGAAGACGTCGCGCATCATGCGCATCACGTGGCGCGTGCCGTGCCGCGGCGGGACGAAGCGCTCGACGCGATCGGTGAACGTGAGCAGGCCGGCGCGATCGTGGTTCTGCACGGCGGCGAAGCCGAGGAGCGCCGTCAGCTCCGCCGCGGCGGCCAGCCGGCCGGTAGCGGGCCGCGCGACGAGCTGCGACGCGGAGAGGTCGACGGCGCACACGAGGTTCAGCTCGCGCTCCTCGACGTACTCCTTCACCCATGGTGTGCCCATGCGCGCGGTGACGTTCCAGTCGATGCGGCGCACGTCGTCGCCCGGCGTGTACTCGCGCGCCTCCGCGAACTCGATGCCGGTGCCGCGGAAGATGCTGCGGTAGTTGCCGGCAAGTTGCGTGCCGGCGAGCCGCCGCGTGCGGATCTCGAGCCGCCGCACGCGCGCGGCGAGGTCCGGCGTGAGGAACGTGCTCCCCGGGGTCGCGGGTGCCGTCTCGCGACGGCGACGGAGCAGCGCCATCTAGGGAATCCCGACGCCCTCCAGCAGGCGCGCCACGATCGCTTCGGCGCTCACGCCCTGCGCCTCCGCCTCGTAGGTCAGGACGAGCCGGTGGCGCAGCACATCCGGTGCGAGCGCCTTCACGTCCTCGGGCAGCACGTAGGTGCGCCCCTGCACGAACGCATACGCCTGCGCGCCGCGCGCGAGGAACACGCCGGCGCGCGGCGATGCCCCGAACTCGATCAACGGCGCGAGTGCCGGCAGCTGGTAGCGCGCCGGGTCGCGCGTTGCCTCGACCAGACGGATCACGTATTCGCGTAGCCGGTCGTTGACCTCGATGCGGCGCGTCGCCTCCTGCAGCGCCGCCACCTGCTCGACGCTCACCACCGGCGTCACCGTGCCGGCGCCGCCGTCCAGCGACTGCGCGAGGATCGCCCGCTCCTCCTCGCGCGACGGGTAGCCGACGAGGATCTTCAGCATGAAGCGGTCGAGCTGCGCTTCCGGGAGCGGGTACGTTCCTTCCTGTTCGATCGGGTTCTGCGTGGCGAGCACGAGGAACGGCGTCGGCAGCGAGTGCGACTCCCCGCCGATCGAGACCTGGCGCTCCTGCATCGCCTCGAGCAGTGCCGACTGCACCTTCGCCGGCGCGCGGTTGATTTCGTCGGCCAGCACCACGTTCGCGAAGATCGGGCCCGTCCGCACGGAGAAGTCGCCGTCGCGGGGGTTGAAGACCAGCGTGCCGGTGATGTCGGCCGGCAGCAGGTCGGGCGTGAACTGGATGCGCGCGAAGGTGCACTCGATGGCGGCGGCGAGCGTCGAGACGGTCAACGTCTTCGCGAGCCCCGGCACACCCTCGATCAGTGCGTGGTTGCCGGTGAGCAGCGCGACGAGCACGCGGTCGACGAACGCCTGCTGGCCGACGACGACACGCGCGATCTCGCGGCGGATCGACGTGATGGCATCGCGGAGACCCTCCGCCGGCGGCGCGGGTTCGGTCGTGTGCTGGGTCATGAGTGACCTCGTGCTGAAGCGCTCGGTGCACCCAAGTCTACGGCACGTGTGAGCGGTCCAAGGGACCTGATGTGCGCTGCGGTCCCGGCTAACTGCCGACCGCGGCCATGGGTGCGGCGGGTACGACGCTGCCGACCTCGCGCACCTCGCCGAGCACGCCGAGCAGCACCTGCAGCTCGGGCACGGCGCGCTCGACGCTCGCGCGGGCCATGCCGCCGCGCTGGAGCTTCACGAGCGTCTCGTCGCGTCGCTTGATGGCGAGTTCGACGGGCAGATCGTCGCCGGCGGCGCGGTCGAGGACAGCACAGATGCGACGGAGCCGGCGCAGATCGGCACCTTCGTCGGTAGTCTCCTCCATGACGACGCGCAGGCGGCGCGGACCGGTCGTTGCGTCGTCCGCGCTCGCCGCGTAGCGCGACACGGGCTCGGCAACGCGCGCCTCGGTGCCGCCCACGGTGCGCAGCGGCGCGCGTGAGCCGCCCCCGGGGCCGCCGCCCGGCCCGCCGGACGGCGGGCGTGGACCGCCGCCGTGCATTGGGCCGGCGCGTCCCATCCCGCCACCGCCACCGCCACCGCCACCGCCACGGCCTCCGCCTCCGCCGGCGCCGCGCGCCCACGCCGGCTGGCGGGGGCCGGAGCGCACCTGGAAGCGCGCAGGCATGAAGTCGATCAGCTCGCTGCGCTCGTAGTCGTACGCCACGAGCTCCTGCGCGGCGATGGTGAGGCGATCGCCGCGCGTGCGGATCTCCACCTTCGCCATCAACACGTTGCCCTCGACGAGCAGAATCCGGTTCTGCTCGTAGACGTCGGGCCAGATTGTGAGCTCAGCCTGCCCCGACAGGTCCTCAAACATCACGGCGGCGAACGGCTTGCCCTGCCGCGTGCTGAGCGCCCGCACGCCCACCACGGTGCCGGCGATCACGGCCTCCTGCCCGGAGAGATCCTCCGTCAGCTCCGCCGCCTGCGCGGTGACCCACTGCGCAAGGCTCGCGGCCGCGCGCTTGAACGGGTGCTCCGAGATGTACGTGCCGAGGAGTTCCTTCTCCCACGCGAGCAGCTGGCCGGACGGGACGTCCATCGCCGGGAGCTCGAGCGCCGGGAGCGGCGTGTCCACTTCGTTCCCGAACAGGTCGAACATGCTCGACTGCCCGGTCTCGCGCAGCCGGGCCTCCTGCTGCGCAAGCGACAGCATCCGGTCGACGCCGCCGATGATCCCGCCCCGCTCGCCGAGGCCGTCGAGCGCGCCGGCCTTCGCCAGCGACTCGAGCACGCGCTTGTTCACGTCGCGCGGGTTCACCCGTCGCGCGAAGTCCTCCAGCGAGACGAACGGACCGTCCGCACGGCGGATGTCGATGAGCGACGCCACGCCGCCCGAGCCGACGTTCTTGATCTGCGCGAGACCGAAGCGGATCGACTCGCTGCCGTCGTCGGCGCGCTCGATGCTGAAGTTCGCCTCGGAATGGTTGACGTCGGGTGGCAGCACCGGCACGTGCAGGCGCGTGCACTCCGCAATCGCGGCCGCGATGCGGTCCTGCGATCCGCCGGCGGCCATCAGCACGGCCGCCATGTATTCGACCGGGTAGTGCGCCTTCAGGTACGCGGTCTGGTAGGCGATCGTCCCGTACGAGAACGCGTGTGCCTTGTTGAACGCGTACCCCGCGAACGGCTCGATCAGCTCGAAGATGCGCTCCGCGAGCTTCTGGTCGTAGCCCTTCGCCATCGCGCCCTGCACGAAGCGGTCGCGCTCCTCGAGCATGACCGACGCGATCTTCTTGCCCATCGCCTTGCGCATGACGTCGGCCTGGCCGAGCGAGTATCCGGCGAAGCGCCGCGCGATCTGGAGCACCTGGTCCTGGTAGGTGATGACGCCGTAGGTCTCGTCCAGGATCTCGGCGAGGTCGTCGTGCGGGTACACCGGCTCCGCCCGGTGGTGCTTCACGTCGATGTACTGCGGGATGTGTTCCATCGGCCCCGGGCGGAACAGGGCGACCATGGCGGAGAGCTCGCGGATGTCCTGCGGCCTCAGTTCCATGACGTAGCGCCGCATGCCGGACGACTCCAGCTGGAACACGCCGAACGTCTCGCCGGCGGCCAGCAGCTCCGCGGCGGCCGCATCCCCGTCGGGGATCGCCATCAGATCGAGCTCTTCGCCGCGGTCCTCGCGAATCAGCTCGATGGCCTTCCCGAGGATCGTGAGGTTCGTGAGGCCCAGGAAGTCGAGCTTCAGCAGGCCGATCTTCTCGATGTCGCCCATCGCGTACTGCGTCGTGGGCAGCGACGTCTGGTCGTCCGCGCCTTTTGAGGACGTCGCGCGCTGGAGGGGCACGACCTCGCTCAGCGGGTCGCGCGAGATCACGACGCCGGCGGCGTGCGTGCTGGCGTGCCGCGCCACGCCCTCGAGGCTGCGCGCCGTGTCGATCACGTCGCGCACCTGCGGCTCGGCGTCGTAGGCGGTCTGCAGCTCGGCCGACGTCTCGAGCGCGCGCTCGATCGTGATGTGCAGCTCGTCCGGGATCATGCGCGCGATGCGGTCCGTGTCGCCGTACGCCACGCCGAGCGCGCGCCCGGTGTCGCGGATCGCGGCCTTCGCGCCGAGCGTCCCGAACGTGCAGATCTGCGCCACGCGGTCGCGGCCGTACCGCTCCGACGCGTAGTGGATCACGGCCTCGCGGCGATCGTCCGCGAAGTCGAAGTCGACGTCCGGCATCGAGATGCGCTCGGGGTTGAGGAAGCGCTCGAAGACGAGCCCGTACTGCAGTGGCTCGATGTCGGTGACGCCCAGGCAGTACAGGATGATCGATGCGGCGGCCGAGCCGCGCACGCCCATCGGGATGCCATTCGTCTTCGCGAACGTCGCGATGTCGCGCACGATGAGCATGTACTCGTCGAAGCCGGTCTGCCGAACGACGTCGAGCTCGTACCGCAGCCGCTCCACATGCGCGTCCGTCGGCGACCCGTAGCGGCGATGCAGCCCTTCTTCGCAGAGCTGCCGCAGGTACTCCGCCGCCGTCATGCCCTCGGGAACGCCCGGGTCCGGCAGCATCGTCCGCCCGAACTCGAGCTTGATGTCCACCATCTCCGCGATGCGCTGCGTGTTCTCGACCGTCTCGGGCAGGTCCGGGAAGAGCGCCCGCATCTCGTCCTCGGAGCGCAGGTAGAACGAGTCGCTGTCGAGCTTGAAGCGCTTCTCGTCGTGGATCGTGCTGTTCGTGCCGATGCACAGCAGGGTGTCGTGCGCGCGGTGCTGCTCGGGGAAGGTGTAGTGCGAGTCGTTGGTCACGACGAGCGGGAGGTCCATCCCGCGCGCCAGTTCGACGAGCTTCGGGTTGAGCGCGCTGAACTCCTGCTGCCCGTGCTCCTGCAGCTCGACGAAGTAGCGGCCCTTGAAGAGGTCCGAGTACCAGCCCGCAACCTTGCGGGCGTCCGCGTCGCGCCCCTCGCGCAGCGCGAGCATCACCTCGCCCGACGGGCACGCGGAGAGCGCGATCAGGCCTTCGTGGTGCTGCTCGAGCAGCTCGCGGTCGATGCGCGGCCGGTAGTAGAAGCCCTCGAGGTGCGAGGCGCTGGTCAGCTTCATGAGGTTGCGGTAGCCCTGGACGTTCTGCGCGAGCAGCGTGAGGTGGTACGGCCAGCGCAACTTCGCGTCGCGGTCGAACCGCGAGCCCGGCGACACGTAGGCCTCGAGCCCGATGATGGGCTTGATCTCGGCGGCCTTCGCAGCCTGGTAGAACTGGATGGCCCCGTACATCGCCCCGTGATCGGTGATCGCGAGCGACTCCTGGCCGAGCGCCTTCGCGTGCGCCACGAGCTCCGGGATCTTCGAGAGCCCGTCGAGGAGCGAGAACTCCGTGTGCGTGTGCAGGTGCGTAAACATGCGCGGCCGGGATCCCGGGACCCGCCGCGCGACCCGGAGCGTGGGCCGGCAATCGGCGAATCGGCTTATGTATCTGCGCGAACGGACGTACGAGTCCGCCCGCGCAGACTAGCACACCTCCGGGCGGCCCCGCACGCGACCGCCACCTACGACGCGGGGTTCCCCACCTGCTCCGGCGCCCGGTCCAGCTCGAACGCGGCGTGGAGCGCACGCACGGCGTCGGCGACGTGCTCGGACGCCACGACGCACGTGATGCGGATGTCCGACGTGCTGATCATGTCGATGTTGATGCCGTGGTCGAACAGCGTTCGGAACATCTGCGCCGCGTACCCGGGCGCGCTCTGCATGCCCGTCCCGATCACGGACACGGTCCCCAGGTTCGACGCCGTGACAACGTCCGATGCGCGGATCTCCGCGCGCAGCCCTTCGATCACCTCCAGCGCCGCTCCGAGGTCGTCCGGAGCGACCGTGAACGTGAGGTCGGTGAGCTGCTCCACGCTCGCGTTCTGGACGATCGTGTCCACCGACACGTTCGCGGCCGCGAGCGGCTCGAAGATCTGCGCCGCGATCCCGGGCCGGTCGGGCACGCCGCGTACCGTGACCTTCGCGATGCGGTCCTGGTGCGCGATGCCGCGGACCTTGTTGCCGAGTTCCATCGTCGTCTCCCTGTGGATCAGCGTGCCGGGCGCCGCGGTGTCGAAGCTGCTCTTCACCAGGATGTCGACGCCGTACACCGCGCCCAGTTCGACCGCCCGCGCGTGCATCACGCGCGCCCCGGTCGTCGCCATCTCCAGCATCTCCTCGTAGCCGACGTCGGCGAGCGGCCGCGCCTCGGGACATACACGCGGGTCGGCTGTATAGACGCCGGCCACGTCCGTGTAGATCTCGCACGTGTTGGCATGCAGCGCGGCCGCCAGCGCGACGGCGGTGGTATCGCTCGCGCCGCGGCCGAGCGTCGTCACATCGAGGTTCTCGGCGAGCCCCTGGAAGCCGGCGACGATCACGACGCGCCCGGCCGCCAGCTCGCGCTCCATGCGCGACGTGTCGATGCCGGCGATCCGCGCCTTGCGGTACACGGAGTCGGTACGGATGCCGGCCTGCGGCCCGGACAGGCTCACCGCGTCGACGCCGAGGTCGTGCAGCGCCATCGACAGGAGCGCGCTCGACACGAGCTCGCCCGTCGACAGCAGCGCGTCGAGCTCGCGCGCCGGTGGGTGTTCCGTGACCTTGCCCGCGAGCTGCAGCAGGTCGTCCGTCGTGTCGCCCATGGCGGAGACGCTCACGACGACCTCGTCGCCGGCGTCGTGACGCTCGCGGATGCGTTGCGCGACGCGTTTGATGTGTGCCGCCGTCGCCACCGACGAGCCGCCGTACTTCTGCACGACCCGCGTCACGACGCCGCTTCCTCGTTCGCGCTCTCCACGACTGAGACGCCCTCGGCACGCATCGCGCACACGCGCGTGTCGGCGGTGAGGCCGTGCGCCGCCGCTGCGGTGCGCATCGCGCCCGCCACATCCTCGCCGCGCGCGGCGTCCGTGAACGCGGCCACCGTCGAGCCGCCCCCCGAGAGGTAGACGCCGTATGCGCCCGCGTCGCGCGCCGCCTGGAAGATCGGGAGCATCGCCGGGAACAGCGACGCGCGCGCCGGCTGGTGCATCACGTCCTCGGTCGCCGTCCCGAGCAGCTCATAGCGGCCGCTGGTCAGCGCGCCGATGAGCAGCGCGGCGCGGCCGATGTTGTGCACCGCCTGGTTGCGCGTGAGCCGCTCCGGGAGCCGCTGTCGCGACTCGTGCGTCGGCATCGCGAAGTCGGGGATCACGAGCGCGAGGCGGAGGTCCCCCGGCGTCTCGACGCGCAGGTGCACAAGGCCGCCGTCGTCGTCGACCACCACCTGGAGGCCGCCGAACATCGCCGGCGTCGCGTTGTCGCCGTGGCCCTCGAGCTGCACCGCGAGCGGGAGCAGCTCCTCGAGCGTGTGCCCGCCGCCCAGCAGGGCGTCCGCCGCGACCACGCCGGCGACCCGCGCCGACGCGGAGGTGCCGAGGCCGCGGCCCACCGGCATGTCGCCCTCGTAGGTGGCCGTCAGCCCGGCCGGCGGCTCCTGCCCGGCGAACCGGTACACCGCTGCGGCCGCCGACGCGGCCATCGCCTCGATCGGTCCGGCGGGCTCCGGCTGCGGAGCGTCGGTGGCGATCACGGTGATGCGCGCGATCCAGTCGAGCGCCACACCCAGGCTGTCGAACCCCGGGCCGAGGTTCGCCGACGTCGCGGGGACCTGCACGGTGACGGCGCGGTGGGACATGTTCGACAGTCTAGGTGCGTTCAGAGGGGCGATCGAGCCGGCGCCGTCGCGGCCTCGCGGCCTCGCGGCGCGTCCGCCGCGTCCCGGCCGGTTGGGTTCAACCGGTGGTCCGCTATACTGCGCGGGCCACGTTACGTTCCAGTTCGCACCCGGCGATTCCCCGAGGCGGGGGCCGCTCGGAGGGGGAGGTTTCGCATGGAAGATGTCGTCCTGGTCAGTGGATGCCGTACGGCGATCGGGGCATTCGGCGGCTCGCTCAGCGAGACCCCGGCCTCCGACCTCGCGGCTCACGTCATCAAGGAGGCGGTCGCCCGCGCCGGCCTCAAGCCCGAGCAGATCGACCAGGTCATCCTGGGCTGCGTCGGCCAGGTCGCGGAGGACGGCTACATCGCCCGTCACGCGTCCGTGAAGGCCGGCATGCCGATCGGCACCCCTGCCTACACCGTGAACCGCATCTGCGGCTCCGGCCTCGAGGCGATCAACACCGCGGCGCGCTGGATCCAGACCGGCGACGCCGAGATCATCGTGGCCGGCGGCGCCGAGAACATGAGCCTCATGCCGTACTACGTGCGCAAGGCGCGCTACGGCTACCGCTACGGCGACGGCGTCCTCGAGGACGGCACGCAGGACCTGGTGACCGACCCGTTCGAGAACATTCCGATGGGCATCACCGCGGAGAACCTCGCCGAGCGATACGAGGTCTCCCGCGGCGTCCAGGACGAGTACTCGATCCGCTCGCAGGAGCGCGCCGCGGCCGCGATCGAGGCCGGCTACTTCAAGGACCAGATCGCGCCGATCGACGTTAAGAAGGGCCGCGAGACCGTCACCTTCGACACCGACGAGCACCCGCGCAAGACGTCCCCGGAAGCGCTCGCGAAGCTGCGCCCCGCGTTCAAGTCCGACGGCTCCGTGACGGCCGGTAACTCCTCCGGCATCAACGACGGCGCCGCCGCGGTGGTGCTCATGTCCGCCGCGAAGGCCGCCGAGCTGGGCATCAAGCCGAAGATGCGCCTCGTCGCGCGCGCCGAGGCCGGCGTCGAGCCCTCGAATCATGGGCTCCGGCCCGATCCCGGCGATCCAGAACGTGATGAAGAAGGCCAACCTCTCGGTCAACGACATGGACGTGATCGAGCTGAACGAAGCCTTCGCGTCGGTGGCTGCGGCCTGCTCGACCGCGCTCGACCTCCCGGCCGACAAGACCAACCCCAACGGCGGCGCCATCGCGCTCGGCCACCCGGTCGGCGCGACGGGCACGATCCTGGCCGTGAAGACGATGTACGAGCTCGAGCGCACCGGCGGCCGCTACGGCCTCGTCTCGCTGTGCATCGGCGGCGGCCAGGGCATCGCGAGCATCTTCGAGCGCGTCTCGTAGGCTCTCGCTCGAGGCCGAACGCAACGAGGCCCCGCTCCCCGAGCGGGGCCTCGTCGCGTGCTACCGACGGGCGCCGCCGCTACGGCGGGCAGATGGGTTCACCTCGAGGAACGCCTCCGAGATCCGCGGGAACTCGTCGATGAGATGCCCGCGCAGCGAGACCAGCAGCCGCTCGATCTCGCCGCCCGCCAGGTCGTCGCGAACGGAAAGGCGCGAAACCACAAGCAGGCGGCGCGCGCCCACCCGCATCGTGAGCAGCTGCATCACGCGCTCGACGTCCTCGTGCCGCTCCAGCACCTGGCGCATGTCGTCCTCCACCGCCTGCGGAGCCGCCTCGCCGATCAGGAAGGCGCGCGCGTCCGCGGCGAGGAACAGCGCAACCACGATCAGCTCGACGCCGATCAGCCCGCTCGCGATGGCGTCCCAGCGGTGGTTACCCGTGAGCACGGAGAGCGCAAGCCCTGCCGCGGCGAACGCCAGTCCCAGCACCGCCGCACTGTCCTCGAGCAGCACCACGCGCACGGCCGGATCGTCGTGATCGCGGACGTATCGCGCGACCGTCACGTCCATCGCTCGCGCGCGGTTGCGCGCCTGGCGCAGCGCAACCCCCAGCGAAGCGGACTCGAACAGCAACGCGACTCCGAGCACCACAAACCCGACGGTGGGGTCGCCTACCTCATGGCTCGTGTGCAGGCGTTCCCACATCTCGAGCAGCGAGAAGATCCCGCCGGCGACGAACAGCGAAAGCGCGACGACCAGCGACCAGAAGTAGCGTTCCTTGCCGAAGCCGAACGGGTGCGCGTTCGTGGGCGGCCGTTCGCTCTGGCGGACACCGAAGTACAGGAGACCCTCGTTCACGGAATCCGCGATCGAGTGCGCGGTCTCGGCGAGCAGCGCGCCGGAGCCGGTGAGCACGGCGGCGATGCCTTTCGCGATCGCGACGCCGAGGTTGCCCAGCAGGGCGGCGATGATCGCGACCGGGGACTCGCGCTCCTCCGCCGACGGCATGGGCACCCCCTCGGATCGAGGATAGGAGCGCCGTCACGCGCGCCCGCTCAGGGGCGCGGTCGTGGCGCCAGCTGCGGCGCGCCGTTCCTCTCGATGGCATCGAGCCGCCGCGAGCCGCCGACCTCGGTCACGGCGAGACCGGGGTGAGCGGCCCGGCGGCGGGCGTGTCGCGGGAGGATCGGCGGGCAGGTTGGACTGCGTCCGCGCTCACGCGCGCGCGCGCAGCAGCGTGTCGATGCGCGACCACGCGGCGTGTGTGATCTGCATCGCGGGCTTCGTCGCATCCAGGACGAGCCATCGCCGGGGCTCCGCCGCCGCCAGCTCCAGGAACCCCGCGCGCACGCGGCGGTGGAACGCGAGCGTCTCGCGCTCGAGGTAGTCGCCGCCGCGCTCACCGCGCGCGAAGCCATCCTTCGGATCGAGGTCCAGCAGCACGGTGAGGTCCGGCCACAGGCCGTCGGTCGCGACGTCGTTGACCGCGCGCACGCGCGCGGCGTCGAGTCCGCGGCCGTGGTGCTGGTAGGCGACGGTGGAGTCGGCGTAGCGGTCGCAGAGCACGAGTGCGCCGCGCGCCAGCGCCGGACGGATCACCTCCGCGACGAGCTGCGCCCGCGCCGCGCCGAAGATCAACAGCTCGGCGAACGGCGTCGGCGGGTCGCCGCGGTCGGCGAAGAGCACGTCGCGCAGCGCCTCGCCGAGCGGCGTGCCGCCCGGCTCGCGGCACGTCACGACTTCGTGTCCCGCACCGGCGGCGAGCCGCGTGATCGCCTCGAGCTGGGTGGACTTGCCGGCACCCTCGCCGCCCTCGAGCGTGACGAAGGCGCCGGGCGGCCCCACGGCGGGCTCGCCGCTCACCGGTGCTGCGCTTCGCCCCACGGCACGCCCACCGGCGCCCCGTTCGCAAGCACCGTCACGCGCCGGAACGGCTCGCGGCCCTTCGACACCGAGCGCAGCCCGTGCCGCGTCGCGAGCTCGTGCTGCAGCCGGCGGATGTACGCGTTCTGCGGCGTCAACTCCACGCTCGCGGCGCCGCGAAAGGTCACCGTCGCGATCGCCTCCTCGGTCTCGCGCATCGCCGCGGTCATCGCGTCCTCGACGTCGCCCTCACCGCGCAGGGCCATCAGCTGGCGCTCCATCTGCGAGGTTGTGTTGTTGCGCAGCACATACACCGGGATGCCGCGCTCCTCGGCCTGCTTCAGCGGGCCGCTGCGGCGGCGGTAGTACGGGCGCAGCGTCATCACCGCGTCCGCCTCGCGCACGCTGTCGACGATCGTCGCTGCCGATCGCGTGCCCTCGATCGCGGCCTCGAGCCGCGAGCGGCTGATCCCGAACGGGAGGATGCGCTTCTGCGGACCGGCCGGCGCCGGCGGCACCTCGCGCGCCCGGCGCGGCTCGTCGTGGAACCGCAGCGGCTCGTCGATGTCCGGCTCCAGCGGCAGCCGCTCGACGACCGCGACGTCGCCGCCGTCGCCGACGACGCGCACCTCCGCCTCGGCCTCGTAGCCGCGCAGCAGCGCGTCGACCGTGCTGGCCACGTCCTCGTGCACCGCGACCCGCGAGAACGACTGGATCTCGACGAGCGTGTCGAACGTCGGCGGGTTGCGGCGCTCCAGCACCGTCTTCTGCGTGCCGCGCCGGCGCGCCTCCTCGTCGGACAGCGTCACCGACTCGATGCCGCCGATCAGGTCGGACAGCGTCGGGTTCTGCATCAGGTTCGACAGCTGGTTCCCGTGCGCCGTGCCCACCAGTTGCACGCCGCGCTCGGCGATCGTGCGCGCGGCGTCGGCCTCCTGCGCGGTGCCGATCTCGTCGATCACGATCACCTCGGGCGTGTGGTTCTCGACCGCCTCGATCATCACCTCGTGCTGCACGTCGGGCCGCGCGACCTGCATGCGCCGCGCGCGGCCGATGCCGGGGTGCGGGACGTCGCCGTCCCCGCCGATCTCGTTCGACGTATCGACGATCACGACGCGCTTGCCGAACTCGTCGGCGAGCATGCGCGCGACGTCGCGCAGCATCGTCGTCTTGCCGACGCCCGGGGCGCCGAGCAGCAGGATGCTGCGGCCGGACTCGATGAAGTCCCGCACGACGTTGCTCGAGCCCGAGACGCTGCGCCCGAGGCGGCACGTCAGCCCGACAATGCGGCCGGCGCGGTTGCGGATCGCGGAGATCCGGTGCAGCGTGCGAGGGATGCCGGCGCGGTTGTCCGCGCCGAACTGCGACACGCGAGCGACCACCTGCTCGATCTCCTGCTCGCTGACCTCCTGCTCGCCCAGCACAACCTCGCCGCTCATGTAGCGAGCGGTCGGGACGCGGCCGAGGTCGAGGATGACCTCGATCAGGCCGTCGTCGCCGCGCTCGCGGACGGCGCCGGCGACCCGGGACGGGAGCACATCGATCAGGAGAGCGGTCTCGTCGTGCACGTCAATCTCAACCTCCGTTTCCGCGGGCGGCACTGGGGTGTCGTCCTCGCGCGAAACCGGGCTAGCCACGGGTGGGTACCGCCGCCCCGGCGCGCTGCGGGACGGCCTCCCGCACCGGGCGCGCGATGCGCCGGGCGAGGAGGATGAATTCGTCGGCGGGCGCGAGCCCAAACCGGCGGAGGATCTGCTCGGTGGCGCCGGCGATGGTCGGCGCAAGCGCGAGCACCGGTGTGCCGTCGTCGAGCTGCGCGGCCGCCTGCGCGAGCAACGCCTCACCCGCGCGCTCGCCGTCGGCGTCGGGCTGCAGGGTGAGATCGAGCTGGGGTGACGGTTCGTCGCGCGTGAGCTGCAGCGCGCCGACGACACGATCGGCGGCCGTAGCCACCAGCAGCTCGCCGTGCGCGCACCAGCGACGCTCACGCACCGCTTTCCACTCGTCGAACGTCATCGCCAGCACCTGCCGCGCCTCGATCGGCAGCGCGCGGCTGTAGAGCTGGAACAGGCCCATCTCGTCGGCGTCGGTCGCGAGGCGCACCGCCGCCGCGCCGGCGGCGACTTCGCCAGAACCGCGCAGCACCCCGGTCCACAGCCGCTCGGGCAGCGCGCGCACGAAGCCGGCGCGCAGCGCCGACTCGACGGCCGCCGACTCCGCGGGCGTGCGCAGCAAGACGTGCGTGACGTGCGACCGCTCGGCGGCGCGCGCCGCCTGGCGCAGCAGGTCGCCGAGCACGTCGCCCTCCGGCACCTCGCTCGCATCCGCGTCCGCGCCCGCGTCGATCAGGACGTCGACCTGCCACGCGGTCTTCGCCGACAGCTCGCGGGCGGTCGCGATGCCGTGCACCTGTCGCCCCCGCACGGTGACCCAGGTGTGTCGTCCGAGACCGAGCCAGTCCTCGAGCGCGGCGTTCAGCGGGCGTGGCGTCTCCGGCTCCCGGCCGAGGCGCTCCCGGGTGACCGCCTGATTCTCACGCACCTCCTCATCGAAGGTCATGAGCGCGACCAGGTCGGTCGGCCGTGCGGCATGCGTGTCGCTCATGCCGCCTCCGTCTGTGCCGCCTCCACCACCATCGACGCGAACAGCGCGTGCATCCGCCGGTCACCGGTCAGCTCCGGGTGGAAGCACGTTGCGAGCAGCCGGCCCTCGCGGACGGCCACGACGCGGCCGTCGGCCAGGCATGCGATCGCATCGACGCCGTCGCCCGTGCGCGTGATCACCGGCGCGCGGATGAACACCGCGCGCAGCGGCCCACCGTCGAGCCCGGTGACGTCGAGGTCGGCCTCGAACGACGCGATCTGGCGGCCGAAGGCGTTGCGTTCCACGGTCATGTCCATCACGCCGATCGGAGAGCGGTCCAGCCCCGGGACATCGCTCGCGAGCAGGATCGCGCCGGCGCAGGTGCCCCACACGGGCATCCCGTCGCGAATGCGCCGGCGCAGCGGCTCCATCAGGTCGAACGCGACCAGCAGACGCGAGATGGTCGTGCTCTCGCCGCCCGGGATGACCAGCCCATCGACGGCATCGAGCTGCGCCAGCGTGCGCACCTGCACGGCGCTTGCACCGCAGGCGGCGAGCGCCGTCTCGTGCTCCTCGAAGTCGCCCTGCAGCGCGAGCACGCCGATCACCGGGCGCGCGCTCCCCGTGGAGATCGCGGCGTGGTTCAGTTCCCGCGCCCCGCCAGCTGGTCGGCCACGGGCATCTGTGCGACGGACTGCCCGCGCATCGTCTCGGTCAGTCCGCGCGACGCGTCGGCCAGCGCCTCCGGATCGCGGAAGTGCGTCACGGCCTTCACGATGGCCGTCGCCATCTTCAGCTGCTCGGCCTGCTTCTCGGACGACTTGAAGATGCCGGAGCCGACAAACACCCCGTCCGCTCCCAGCTGCATCATCAGCGCGGCGTCGGCCGGCGTGGCGACGCCGCCCGCCGAGAAGTTGACGACCGGCAGCCGCCCGAGCTTCTTCACCTCCTGCACGAGCGCCAGCGGCGCCTGCAGGTTCTTCGCGATGGTCGCCAGCTCCTCTTCCGGGGCGATCTGCACCTGGCGAATCCCGTCCCACAGCGAGCGCATGTGGCGCACCGCCTCGACGATGTCGCCCGTGCCGGCCTCGCCCTTCGTGCGGATCATCGCCGCGCCCTCGCCGATGCGCCGCAGCGCCTCGCCCAGGTTCCGGCAGCCGCACACGAACGGCACCTTGAAGGGGTGCTTGTTGATGTGGTTCTGGTCGTCCGCCGGCGTCAGCACCTCGGACTCGTCGATGTAGTCGATGCCGATCGCCTCGAGGATCTGCGCCTCGACGAAGTGCCCGATGCGTGCCTTCGCCATCACCGGGATCGTCACGGCCTCCTGGATCGACTCGATCAGGTCGACCGCGCTCATGCGCGCCACGCCGCCGGCGGCGCGGATGTCCGAGGGGACGCGCTCGAGCGCCATCACGGCGACGGCGCCGGCCTCCTCGGCGATGCGAGCGTGGTCGGCGGTGACGACGTCCATGATGACGCCGCCCTTCAGCATCTGGGCGAGGCCGGCCTTCACCGTCCAGGTCGCCGTCTCGCCGGTCATCTCGTGCGCGCCGTTGCCATTGCCGTTGCTGGTCATGTCACTCCCGCGGGTATGGTCGGATTCCCGTTCATTGTAGCGCGATCTCGGGGGAGCATCCGAGGGGCGCCGGCCGTGCGCGACAGGTGTGGGTGGCGCGCGGGCGGCCTCGTCCGCCGGCGAGGGCCTGCGGTACCGTAGGGGGTGATGAGCACCATGACCGCCCCCGACGACATCACCGACCGACGCTGGCTCGATCGCCACGAGTTCACCGGCGATCTGTTGGTCGGCCTGGTCTCCGATACCCACATCCCGGAGTCGCGCTCCGCGCTCTGGGACGAGGTCTACGCCGTCTTTCGCGGCGTCGATCTCATCCTGCACGCCGGCGACATGCACGACATCGTCGTGCTCGACTGGCTCCAGGAGGTCGCGCCCGTGCTCGGCGTGCGCGGCAACGGGGACGATGGTTCGAGCGGTCGCCCGATCGCGCCGGCCGCCGACCCGCGGCTGCCCTACAACCAGCTGCTCGACGTCGACGGCGTCCGCATCGGCATGACGCACGACTTCCCGGAGCAGGCGTACCCGGGCGGCGCGACACACGAGGAACGGATGGAGCGCCACTTCGGCGGCCCCGTCGATGTGGTCGTGGCCGGCGACACGCACGTGCCCGGCGTCTGGCGCACGGACGGCGGGCTGCTGATCGTGAACTCCGGCTCGCCGACCTACCCGCGCAACCTGCAGACGCAGCTCGGCACGGTCGGCTTCCTCGAGTTCCGCGACGGTGTGGTCGACGCCTGGATCGAGCAGCTGCACTAGCGCCGGAGATTCGACCATGAGCATGCTCTCGCCATCGGCGCAGCAGGTCAGCGACGAATTCGCGGCGCTCGACGTCGACGTATCGGTCGTGGAGCTCACGCCACAGGCGCGCACCGCCGCGGATGTGGCCGCCGCGGTCGGCAGCCCCGCCGGCGCCGTCGCGACGACCGCGGTCTTTCGCACGCTCGAGTCCGAGCGGCCGGTGCTCGTCGTCGCCAGCGCGTCGAATCGCGTGGATGCCGCGGTGCTCGCGGAGCTGCTCGGCGAACCGGTCGAGCTGGCACATCCCGACTGGGTGCGGAGGACGACGGGCTACCCGGTGGGCGGCGTGCCGCCGCTTCCGCTCGCGCACGACGGTCGCCTCTTCATCGACGAAGACCTCATGGAGTTCGACGCGATCTCGGTGTCCCGCCGGCACGACGGCGGCGTTCCTCCGCCTCACGCCCGGGCAGCTGCGGCACGTCGCGCGCGGCCGCGTCGTCTCCGTCGGCTGACCGTGGCCTCCGACTCCGTGGCCCTGCGCGCGGCGCTCGTCGCGCGGCTGCGAGCGACGGGCGCGCTGCGCGGCGACGCCACCGCCGCTGCGTTCGCCGCGGTGCCGCGCGAGGCGTTCCTCCGCGACCTTCCCCTGGAGGACGTGTACCTCGACCGTGCGTACGTCACGCACCGCGAGGACGGCGACCCGACCTCCTCGTCCTCGCAGCCCGGGATCATGGCGATCATGCTCGACATGCTCGACGCGCGACCGCGGCAGCGGGTTCTCGAGATCGGCGCCGGCACCGGGTACAACGCGGCGCTGCTCTCGGCTGTCGTCGGATTCCGCCGGGCGCGTCACGAGCCTCGAGCTTGACCCGGCGGTCGCCGACGAAGCGCGCGCGCACCTCGCGACGGGGCTCGGCGGCGCCGCCGAGACGGTCGCGGTCGTCACCGGCGACGGCGCCGCCGGTTATCCCGCCGGCGCACCGTTCGACCGCATCATCGCGACGGCCAGCGCGTGGGAGATCCCGGGGGCGTGGGTGTCGCAGCTGCGCGACGGCGGCCGACTCGTGCTGCCGTTCCGGCTGAATGGCACCCAGGTTGTCGTCGCGCTCGAGCGCCGCGGCGCCGACCTCGCAAGCTTGGCCGCCGCCGCGGGCGGATTCATGCCGCTGCGCGGCGCGTCCGGCCGCGGCTTCGTGGCGGAGCTGGGCGACAACCGCCGGATCTCCGCCGACGTCGACCCGGGCGGCCCCGAGGTCGCGGCGCTCGCGAAGCGATGGGATGCGGGACGGGCCGTCGCCCTTCCGGCGCTCGCCGGCGGCGACCGGTGGTTCGACGCGCTCGCATACCTCGCCCTCCAGGGGGCGCCGCTCGCGTCCGTGCTCGAACGTGGATTGGGCGTGCGTGCGGCGGCGTGGCGTCTGCTCGTGACCTCGCCCGCCTCGGCGCTGCGCTGGCGCGCCGCGAGCGGTGGCGACGCGCCCGGTGCGCCCGGCACCGTCGAGGTCCTCGGCTCCGACGAGGCGCTGGACTTCGCGCGCGCCGCGCTCATGCGCTGGTCGCTCGAGGGCGAGCCGCACACCATGGACCTCTCCATGCGCGTGTCGCCCGCCGCTCACCCCGGCTCGCTCGGCGAGCTGCCGCGCCCGGTCGCCGGCCGGTATCGCTGCGTGCGCGGCGACCGCGCCTATGAGCTCTGGTTCGAACGCGGCAACGACGACGCGGGAACCGGCCGATAGCGCCTGTCGTCTCACCTCCAGCCGCGCGGGCGGCGGAGGGAGACGACCATGAACGCTCAGTGGGTCCAGTCCATGCGCCGGCGCTCGCTGCCCTTCGGCGGGGCGCGCGCCGCCGTCGTGCTCGCGCTGCTCGCCGCGGCCGTGCTCGCGACCGTCGCCGTCCAGCGCTCCCGCGATGCCGGCCACGGCAGCGCAAACGCCACGTCGACGGTGGGCGGGCCGGTGCTCGCCGGCGCCGGGAGCGCGGGGTCGTTCGGCTCGCTGGTCGCGCCCGAGGAGGCGCCGGGCGCTTCCCCCGTGCAGTCCGCGGGCGGACTCGCCGCGAAGTCCGACGCCGGTGTCGCGTCCGCGCCGGCGTCGTCCGCCGGGGGTATCGCCGGCGGCGACCTTCCGGCGTTCGACGCCGGCCGCACGATCATCCGCAACGGCGCCGTCGACCTGGAGGTCGAGTCGGTGGCGGACGCGTTCGACCGCGTGCGCCAGGTCGCGACGGCGGCCGGCGGCTTCGTGTCCGACTCCTCGTTCACCGGCACGGGCGAACGGCAGGCCGCGAACCTCACCATTCGCGTGCCCGAGGCGCAGTTCGGCGACGTGATCACGCAGCTGCGCGCGCTGGCCGTCGACGTGCGATCGGTGAGCACCAGCTCGCAGGACGTCACCGCCGAGTACACGGACATCGAGGCAACGCTCGCCAACCTGCGCGCGGTCGAAGCGCAGTACGCGCAGCTGCTGGGTCGGGCAAGCAGCATCAACGACGTCCTGCAGGTCCAGGACCGCCTCAACCAGGTGCGGCTGCAGATCGACCGCACCGAGGCGCGCCGCAAGGTGCTGGATTCGCAGGCAACGCTGTCGAGCATCACGGTCACGCTGCGGCCGACCGGGACGGCGCCCGCGGTGAAGAGCGAGCCGGCGGCCGGGCCGCTCGCCGCGGCCCGCGGCGCGTGGCACGCGTCCCTGCGGACGCTCGAGGCGATCGCGACCGGCGTGCTCGTCGTAGTGGTCTACACCTGGTGGATCGCGCCGCTTGCGCTGGTGCTCGCGCTCGTCGCGCGCCGCTGGTGGCGTCGCCGCGACGTGGTCGCGACGGGCCCCGACGGCGCATGAACGGACGTGTTTACGGGCGCCCGGGCGCGCATTGACACCTCGTCGGGCCAGCCATAGCGTGACCGGGTTGTGCGCAGCGGCGTCCTTCGGCGCAGCCAGGCGCCCGCCCGTGAGGTGAGTGGATGCAGCCGACGCGAGGACACGCGGTGGTCGCCGCCATCTCGGCACTGGGCGGCATCCTGGCCCTCGCGTTCACCGTGATCAGCGGCGACCTGCGCAGCCCCGGGCTGCTGCTCGCGGTCGTCCTCTTCGCCAACGCGCTCGTCCGGTTCGAGCTCGCTCGCCGCTAGCCCGCGAGACGCCGTCGAGGGAGCATCCGTGCCGTCCGACCCCCTGGCCGCCATCAAGTCGTACATCGTGCCGCTCGACGGCTCCGAGGCCGCGCTCAATGCGCTCGTCGTCGCGTGCGACATCGCGCGGCGCGCGAAGGCGCGCGTCGACGTCATCTACGTGATCGAGGTGCCGCGCTCGCTGCCCCTCGACGCGGAGCTCGCCGACGAGGCGCAGCGCGGCGAGGCCGTCCTCGACCGCGCCGAGCAGATCGGCAACAGCTTCAAGGTGCCGATGCATGCGGATCTGCTGCAGGCGCGTCAGGCCGGCCACGCCGTCGTCGACGAGGCGATCGAGCGGGGTGTGGATGCGATCGTGGTGGGGCTCGATTACCATCGCCCGCACGGCCGCTTCGCGCTGGGCCGGCTGCCCATGTACGTGCTCGAACACGCGCCGACCGAAGTGTGGCTCATCCGCTACCCGCCGCCCGAGGGGCACATCGCCACCCGGCCGGGCACGGTCTGGGCGCGCTGACGGACGTTGCGCCGACCGGGAGGTGACGCGTGAGGGTCGTGATCATGGGGTGCGGACGCGTCGGCGCCGCCGTCGCGACGCGGCTCGTGGACGAGGGCCACGAGGTCACCGTCCTCGACACGGACGGCTTCGCGTTCTCGCGGCTTCCCGCCAACTTCGGGGGCCGCTGCCTGGAAGGTTCCGGGACCGACGAGCGCGTGCTCGAGGAGGCCGGCATCCGCCGCGCGGACGCCTTCGTCGCGCTGGCCTCCGGCGACAACCGCAACATCCTCGCCGCGCAGAAGGCGAAGGAGATCTTCGGCGTGAAGATCGCCGTGAGCCGCGTGAAGGATCCCTACCGCAGCGAGCTGTTCGGACGGCTCGGCCTGCGCACGTTCAGCCCGACCAAGGTCGGCGCCGAGCTCGCGTACGAGTCGCTCTTCGCGAGCCACTAGCGAGACCGCGGGCGAAGGAGAGCGCAGCGCATGTACATCATCGTCGTCGGCGGCGGCATCGTCGGGTACGGGCTCGCGCTCGAGCTCCAGGCCATGCCCGGGCACGAGGTGACGATCGTCGAGCGCGACGGCAGCCGCGCCAACCAGCTCCGCGAGGAGCTCGGCGAGATGGTGGTGCATGGCGACGGCACCGAGGTCGCGTTCCTGGAGTCGGTCGGCGCGGAGCGCGCCGACCTGTTGATCTCGGTCACCGCCGACGACGGCGCGAACCTGGTCGCGTGCCAGGTGGCGCGGCACTGGTTCGCCGTGAGGCGCACGATCGCGCGCGTGAACGACCCGCGCAACGAAGAGCTGTTCCACCTGCTCGGGGTCGACTCCACGATCTCCGCCGCGCGCGCGGTGATGGCGCAGATCGAGGTCACGCTGCCGGAGCACACGCTGGTGGACCTGCTCCGGCTCGAGGGCTCGAACCTGCGCATCGTGAACCTCCGGCTGCAGGAGGGCGCGCCCGCAGCGGGGCAGGCGATCAAGGACCTGTCGCTTCCGCACGACACGCTGATCTCGCTGATCTTCGGCGAGGACGGCCAGCCCCACGTCCCCGCCGGCGACAGCGTCCTGCACGTCGGCGACGAGGTGATCGCGGTGATCCCCGACAACGCCGAGGACGAGGTGCGCGCGCTGATCACGGGCTCCGTCGCGGATGACGCCGGCTAGCCTCGCTCGCGTCGCCCACCTGGGCCCCCGCGGCACCTACACCGAGGCCGCGGCGATGCTCGCCGCGCCCGGCGCGACCTGCCTGCCGACCGCGACGGTCGCCGCCGCGGTGGCGGCGGTCGAGCAGGGCGCGGCCGACGCCGCGGTCTGCGCGATCGAGAACTCGATCGAGGGCACCGTGCCCGACACGCTCGACCAGCTCCTGCGCCCGGACTTCGCGCTCGCCGTGCGCGGCGAGGTGGTCCTGCCGATCCGCCACGCACTCGTCGGGGCGGCCGGCATCGACCTCGCGGCGGCGACGGTGGTGTACTCGCACCCGCAGGCGCTCGCGCAGTGCCGGCGCCATCTCGCCGAGCTGGCGCCGCGCGCGCAGCCGACGGCCGCGCTCTCGACCGCCGCGGCCATCGAGGCCGCGATCGCGGAGCCGGGAACGCTCGCGGTCGGCAACGAGCACGCGGCGGCGCTGTACGGCGCGCAGCTCTACGCGCAGGACATCGGCGACGAGCCCGGCAACGAGACGCGCTTCGTCCTGATCGCGCGAACCGACCACGAGCCGACCGGCGACGACAAGACGTCGCTCGCATTCACCACGCAACACGACCGGCCGGGCTCGCTCGTCGAGGTGCTGCTCTACTTCGCCCGCCGCGGCATCAACATGACGCGCGTCGAGTCGCGCCCGACCCGCCGCCAACTCGGCACGTACGTCTTCTTCGTCGACGTCCAGGGCCACCGCACGGACCGCGAGCTGGCCGAGGCGCTGCAGGAGGTCGAGCAGGCGACGTACTGGTTGCGCGTTCTCGGCTCCTACCCGCGCTTCGTATCGTCCACGGAACACGAGGGCGCCGGCGGTGCCTGAGATCCCGGACCTCGAGGCGATCCGCCACTACCTCATGCCGCGGCTCGAGGGGCTCACGATCGCGCACACGGAGGCGCCAATCCCGTGGCTCGTGCGGACGGGCGCCGATCGGCTCGAGACGCTCGTCGGCCACCGGTTCGGCGAGATCCACCGGCTGGGGAAGTTCCTGCTCTTCTTCGTGGACGACGAGCGCATCCTCGTCGTGAACCCGATGCTGACCGGCCGCTTCCACTGGGTCGAAGCCGGGGCGCGCAGCGTGCCGCGCATGGGCGTCGTGATCGCGTTCGATGACGGCCACGAGCTGCGCTACTCCGACCAGCGGCGCATGGGCCGCTTCTACCTCGTCGCGCGCGATCATCTGGACGAGGTGCCGCAGCTTGCGAAGCTCGGTCCGGATGCGATGGCGATCAGCGAGGAGGAGTTCCTGCAGCGCATCCGCCGGCACGCGGGACAGATCAAGAACACGCTTACGAACCAGGAGTTCATGGCGGGGGTCGGCAACGCCTACTCCGACGAGATCCTCTGGGAGGCCGGCCTGCACCCGCACCGTCGGCGCAGCACGATGTCCGATGACGAACTGCGCCGGCTCTACGCGGCAATGCGCTCCACGATCGAGTGGGCGAGCGAGATCGTGGATGCGACGGTGCAGGCGGAGGGGCTCGGCAAGAAGGAGGAGTGGCGCCAGCACCTGCGGGTGCACCGGCGCGGCGACGAGCCGTGCCCGCGCTGCGGCGAACCGATCAAGTCGCAGGTGCGGAGCGGCAGCGAAACGAACTACTGCGTGAAGTGTCAGCCGCTCTTCGCGTGAGGGGCCAGCGGGGAGGGCGCGCATGAAGGTCATCGGCAAGGACATCGGCAAGGAACTCGACGCGATGTACGCGTCGCTCGAGCAGCGCGTGCGCATCGAGGCGGAGCGCGAGTTGCGTGTGGAGCCGTTCGAGGGCGGGTCGTTCTCCGCCGTCGAGTGGGAGCCCGGCGCGGTGGTGATCGTGCTGCACAACGGCGTGCCGCGCCGCGCGCTGCCGCACGTCTTTGCCGTGGCGCTGCAGCATGTCCGGCAGCGCCTCGACCTCTACCCGACCGTCGCAGTGCCGAACCTCGCCCAGCCGCCGGGTGCCGACATCGTGCGTTCCGTGCTGCGCGAGCTGGTGCTGGCGCCGGAGGCGGAGCTGCATCTCCAGGGCCTGGGCCTCGACCTCGAATGGGAGACGGAGCAGCGGCACGCCGGCCTGAAGGAGATGCTGCACAACGCGGCGGCGGACTGGAACGACCCGGGGACGGTGGGCCACGCGTTCGCGACCCTCCAGTACGCGCACTTCTCGCTCACGCATCCGGCCGACCTGTGGGCCGCGCTGCAAGAGCAGATGACCGAGCGCCTGCCGGCGGCGGCGGAGAGCGGCGAGCGCGTCCTGGAGCGAGTGCGCGCTCACGGATGGGCCACCCCGGGCGCGTGCCGCGAGTCGCTCGTCGCCGCGCGCGACGAGCTGCGGCTCCAGGCGATCGCGCTGATCGAGGACGCGAGGTCGGGCGAGCTGTACTGAGGCCGGCTACGCGCGGTGGTCGGGGGGTGGTCAGGAGGCGGCCTCGGCACTGCCGGTCGCGCTGCGCTCCGAGATCCAGCCCACGAGGAATGGCGCCCACTCCACGTAGCGGTCGAGGTAGTGCGCCAGCATGTCGCCGGGGCCGTTCGCCGGCGCGCGCGGTTCACGCACGAGGTGCATGCGTGCCTCGAGCGGCGTGCGCCCGCCCTTGCGGTGATTGCACGTGCGGCACGCGGTCACGAGGTTCTCCCACGCGTGCGCGCCGCCCTGGTGCTTCGGAACGACGTGGTCGAGCGTGAGGTCGCCACCCTGCTTCCCGCAGTACTGGCAGCGGTCGCGATCGCGCATGAAGATCTCGCGCCGCGTCAGCCGGGGCCGCGGCATCGGCCGGCTGATGAAGTGTTGCAGCCGGATCACCGACGGCGTGATGTACGAAGTGCCGTCGACGCCGTGGATCATGTTCGCGTCGGACTCGAGCAGCTCGGCCGTGCCCCGGTATACGAGCACGAACGCACGGCGCACCGAACACACGTTGAGTGGCTCGTAGTTCTGGTTCAACACCAGCGCCTGACGTTGAATCGCCACGGCGAGTCCCATTCCTCCCCGGATGGCCCGGCACGCCGGAGGGAGCGAGCGCAGTGTAGCGGATAGCCGGAGGGCCCGACGAGGCGCTCCCGGGCGCCGCCGCGGCGTCTAGCCGGCGGGCGGCGCGTCCGGGCTCACGTGCTGCTGGATCGCGGCGCCCGCCTGGCGGAAGCGCTGCAGTTGCTGCAGCGCGTCGTTGAACTCCGACGGCAGGGCGAGGCTCATGGCCGGTGCGTGATCGAGGAACAGCGGCGCGAGGCGCGACTGGTCCACCGCCGTGGCGACGCTCGTCGCCGGCGGATACACCGCCACCGCGAACAGCAGCACCTGCACCAGTAGCAGCGCTTCGATGAAACCGAAGACCGCGCCGCCGAAGTGATCCATCGGACCCAGCATCAACAGCGAAGCTGTGCGCTTGAGCATGAGCGCGAGCAATTGGCCCAGTACGACGATGCCGCCGAACAGCGCGAGGAACGCCACGAGGTTGCGAATGCGATCGTCGGAGATCAGGAACGCGATGTCCGCGGAGAGTCGCTGGTAATACGCGCCGGCGAGGAAGATGCCGGCGACCAGCGCCCCGAGCGTCACGACCTCCCGAATCAGGCCGTTCGAGAACGCCCGGAACGTGAGGAAGGCAACGACGCCGATGATCAGGAGGTCGACCCAGTCCAAGGCTTCCGTCCAACACCAGCCCGCCGCGGCCATCCTACCGGACGGCGCGCACCGCCGACTAGGCGAAGCCGAGGCGACGTTCCCGCATCGACACGTAGCGCCCGTGACCGAAGACCACGTGGTCGAGAACGTTGACGTCGAGCAGTTGCCCGGCCGACACGATCGCCTGTGTGAATCGCACATCGTCGCGGCTCGGCGCAGGATCTCCGCTGGGGTGGTTGTGCGCGACGGCGATCGCCGTCGCGTTCATGCGCACAGCCTCGCGGAACAGCTCCGCGACGCGCCCGGGTGCGGCGTTCACCGAGCCGCGGTAGAGCATGGTGGACGCGAGGACGCGGTGGCGTGTGTCCATGACCAGCAGGTGGAGCTCCTCGTGTGGGAGCGCTTCCAGATCTGTCTGGAGCAGCCGCGCGATGTCGCCGGGGCCGCGCACCAGCGGGTGCAGCGGCGGGTCTTCCCGCGTGGCGCGGCGCGCGAGCTCGAACGCGGCGGCGACGGTGGAGGCACGGGCGGGCCCGAGGCCCGCGGCATGCGCGAGCGTCGCGGCGTCCGCGCTGCCGAGCCCGCGCAGGCCGTCGTGCTCGCCGAGCAGCCGGCCGGCGAGTTGCATCACGTCCTCGCGACCCGTGCCGGTGCGCAGCAGGATCGCGATCAGCTCGGCACTCGTCAGCGAGGACGGCCCGAGGCGGAATAGCCGCTCGCGCGGGCGCTCGTGCTCCGGCAGCTCGCCGACACGGAGATGCGACCCCGCCTGCACGCGCGCACTCCTCTCGCCGGCCCGCAACGCCGCTGCCGGGGGCGCGGCGGCTGCGGCGCAGCCTATCAGCGCGAGGTGGCGGTGGCGCCTCGACTGTCAGAAGTGCTGGGGAGGCGGTAGACGGCGATCACCGTGTTCGTGTGCGGCCAGTGCTCCACGCGTACGCGATCGCCCTCGCGGATCTCCATCGCCGTGGCCGCGTTCACCTCGAACACGCGACGCTCCATCAGCAGGTAGTGCACGCGACCGAAGAACGCAAAGCGCCCCTTCGACCACTTGCGCGCCACGGAACCCACCGTCGCCGCTGGCGCGCCACGCAGATCGCGCACGGCGGCGATGCCTTCGTAGTCGACGGCGAACGCGATCAACCCGAGGATCACGCCCGCGACGAGCGCGCCGAGATTTCCCATGACGACGTTGTAGACGGAAGCCGCGAACAGCACCGTGGCGACGCTGCCACCCGGCAGGTAGATCACGGCTTTCTGGATGAGCGCCCGGCGATGGTTCGGGCGTTCCTCGATGAGGGTCTCGGCCATGAGGGGCGCTCCGTGGGGGGTCCGCATCCGCGCTAGGAGCGCGGGATATCGAGCGTGTCGCCGATCGCGATGGATCCGGGGTCGGTGATGTTGTTCGCCTGCTGGATCTCGTTGACGAAGCTGTTGATGTCGACGCCCGGCGGCAGGAACTTCTGGGCGATCGCGTAGAGCGTGTCGCCCGGCTGCACGGTGTACTGCTGTGGGCCGCTCGGCGCGGTGGCGGTTGCCGTGGGCGTGGCCGCCGGGGTCGCGGTCGCGGTGGGCGTTGACGATCCGGTCGCCGGCGAGGCGGTCGGCACCACGACGCCGGCCGTGCCGCTCGCGCTTGCGGTCGGGAAGACGGTCGCGGTGGCGACGACCTGCGTCGGCAAGACGGCGGCGAGCGACGAGGGCGGCGCGTCGCGATCCGCCCCGGCGGGCGGAAGCACGAGCAGCCAGATCGCGAAGATCGACCCGATCAGCAGGGCCGCCAGTGAGCCGCGGTAGACCCGATACGAGGGCAGCGCGAGGGCCGGATCCATGCAGCGAGCGCACAGCGCGTCGCCGTGGTCATCACAGTAGAGTGCACCACAGCGTGGGCACTCTTGCTGCGCCTCCTCGTCGCACTGGAAGCACTCCACGGTGCGAGCCTACAAATCGCCCGGCGCGGCGGCAACTGCGGACGTCCGCGATGCCGCCCCGCCGGGCGATTGAGGTCGCGATGCGACCGCCGGCGTGCCGCCGGCGGACACGCGGAACCCGCGGCGCTAGGTCAGCTCGACCGTCGCGCCGGCCTCCTCGAGCTTGGCCTTCGCGGACTCGGCGTCGGCCTTGTTCACGCCTTCCTTGACCGGCTTCGGCGCGGCCTCGACCAGGTCCTTGGCGTCCTTCAGGCCGAGCGAGGTGAGCTCGCGCACGACCTTGATCACGTTGATCTTGTTGGCGCCGAAGTCCTTGAGGACGACGTTGAACTCGTCCTTCTCCTCCACGGCCTCGGCAGCCGCGCCGCCGCCGGCGGGGGCCGCTGCAACCGCAACCGGCGCCGCCGCCGTCACGCCGAACTCGTCCTCGATCGCCTTGTTCAGGTCGCGCAGCTCGAGGATCGTCATGCCCTTGATGATCTCGAGGGCGTCTTCGACCTTGCTCATGATCCGCTCCTTCATCCCGGCGCACACCGGTGCTGTGTTCGCGTGGTTGCTGCGCGCAGCGCGCGCGTGGGTGTCCGCTTACTCCGCCGCGCCGCCTTCGAGCTGGACCGCGCGCGCTTCCACCAGGCCGGCGAACTCGCGAGTCGTCGCCTGGACCAGCAGCATGAACTGGGTCAGCTGGCCAACCAGCCCGCCCGCGATGCGCGCGAGCAGTTCTTCGCGCGGCGGCACGGTCGCCAGGTCCGACACGTAGGTCGCGTCGACGAGCTGGCCGCTGACCACGGCGCGCCGGATCTTCACGGGCGAGTTCGGGTGCGCCCGCAGGTAGCCGGCCAGCGCCTTCGCCGCGCTCAGCGGCTCGTCGTATCCGACGACCAGCGCGGTCGGTCCCTCGGCGAGCGCCGCGAAGTCGTCCAGGCCGGCGTCGCGCGCCGCGATGCGCAGCAGCGTGTTCTTCACCACGCGCATCTGCGCGCCGGCCTCGCTCAGCGTGGCCCGCAGCTCGACCTGCTCCGCGACCGAGATCCCCTGGTACGCGGTCGAGATCGCGATCTCGGCGTCGCGGATGAGGTCCGTGATCTCCGCCACCTGCGCCACCTTGCGTTCCGTGGGCAAGCGCTCCTCCTTCGCTCGGCGCCGGTCCCGGGGGGAACCAAAACGCCCTCCACGCCTCAGGGCGGGAGGGCGAGCGAGCCGGGCGCGCGTGGCACCCGTTCGTTGCCTGGCTCCCACCTGTACGGGCGGCCGGTCCCCGGCCATTACCCCTTCCACGTGGGAAGGGACCCGTAGTCTGCGGCGGTACGTTGCTATCCTCAGTCTGCGGTGGACGGCTCGTACCGTCCACCGCTCACGCGGCCTGCGGCCCGCTACGCCGTCGCGGCAGCCAGCGCCTGCATCTGGTTCACGTCGATCGGCACGCCCGGCCCCATCGTCGACGTCAGCGTCGCGCCACGGAGCAGCTGCCCCTTCGCGCCGGCGGGCCGGTTCTTCACGATCTCGCTGACGACGGACTGGAGGTTCTCGAACAGCTGGTCATCGCTGAACGAGGCCTTGCCGATCGCGCAATGGATCAGGTTGGTGCGGTCGAGGCGGAACTCCGCGCGTCCGGCCTTCGCCTCGCGCACGGCGCGCGCGATGTCCTCTCCGGCAACCACCGTGTTGTTGCGCGGGTTCGGCATCAGGCCGCGCGGGCCGAGGATGCGGCCGAGGCCGCCGACCTTGCCCATCAACTCGCGCTGTGCGAGCGCGACGTCGAAGTCCGTGAAGCCGCCCTGCACGCGCTGGATGAGGTCGTCCGCCCCGACGACGTCGGCGCCGGCAGCCTGTGCCTCGCGCGCCGCGTCGCCGTCGGCGAAGACGGCCACGCGCACGTTCTTGCCCAGACCGTGCGGGAGCACGACCGAGCCGCGCAGCTGCTGGTCGGCATGGCGGCCGTCGAGGCCGGTGCGCAGGTGGAGCTCGACGGTCTCGTCGAACTTCGCCGTGGCGCACTCCTTGACGAGACGCACGGCGTCGCGTGGTTCGTACGTGGTGTCGCGATCGACCTTGGTGCGGGTCTCGGCGATGCGCTTCGCGACCTTGGGCATTACTTGACCTCGATCCCCATCGACCGGGCGGTGCCCTCGATGATCTTGACGGCCTGACCGATATCGTTGGTGTTCAGGTCCGGGAGCTTCGTCTGCGCGATCTCGCGCACCTGCGCCCCGGTCACCGAGCCGACCTTCTCACGGAGCTGGCTGGCCCCACCCTTGTCGACGCCCGCCGCCTTGCGCAGCAGGTCGGACGCGGGCGGCGTCTTGAGGACGAAGTTGAAGGACCGGTCCTCGAAGATCGTGATCCGCGCCGGGATGATCGCGCCGGCCTTCTCACGCGTCTGCTCGTTGTAGGCCTTGCAGAAGTCCATGATGTTGATGCCGTGCGGACCGAGGGCGGTGCCAACCGGGGGTGCAGGGTTCGCCTGTCCCGCCGGGATCTGGAGCGTCACCACCGCGCGCACCTTTTTCGCCATCTCGTCCTACCTGTCCACGCGCGCACGTCGCGGCGGATCGCTGCCGGCCACGCGCTCCGACTCCCTGTTTTCGGTTATTGCTTCTCGACCTGCAGGAAGTCGAGTTCGACCGGAGTCTCCCGGCCAAACATCGACACCATGACGCGAACGCGCCCGCGGTCGAGGTCGATCGAGTCCACGACCCCGATCATGTCGCTGAACGGCCCGTCGGTGACCAGCACCGTCTCGCCGACCTGGAAGCCCACGTTGATGCGCGGCTGCCCGGTGTCCATCTGACGCAGGATCTTGTCCACCTCGGCGTCGGCCAGCGGCGTCGGCTTCGAGCGGTCGTCCTGCTGCGCGCCGGCGAAGCCGGTGACGCCCGGCGTGTTGCGCACGACGTACCAGGAGTCGTCGTCCATCACCATCTGGACGAAGACGTAGCCCGGGAAGAGCTTCTTCTGGACGGTGCGTCGCTGGCCGTCGCGGATCTCGATCTCGTCCTCGGTGGGGATGATCACCTGGAAGATCTTGTTCCCCATGTCCATGGACTTGATGCGCTGATCGAGGTTCGTCTTGACCTTGTTCTCGTAGCCCGAGTAGGTCTGCACGATGTACCAGGCGCGCCCGTCGTCGGGCTGTTCATCGGCGCCCTCTGTCACCCCGACTTCTTCGTCGGCCGTCGGTCGATTCGTCATCGGACGTCCCCTTACGGCAGCACGACGTGCTGGATGAACCAGCCGAACGCGAGGTCCGCGGACCCGAGGATCATGCCGATGACCAGCGAGACGACGATGACCACGATCGTGAGGTGCATGACTTCCTGGCGCGACGGCCAGGTGACCTTGCGCAGTTCGCTGATGATGTCCGTCGCCCAGCGCGGCTTGAGCAGCGAGCCGCCACCGCGCCGCGCCTGGTCGGGCGCCGGGGGCGCGCTGAGCGCCGGCGGACGCTGACGCGCCTGCGCCTTCTGCTGCTTCTGCCTGCGTTCCTGGCGAGCCTGCGCCCGCCGGGCCTCACGGCCCATGCTGTGCTCCTGACCCCCGCGTGGCGACGAGCTCGCCGCGCGCGCTGAATCGCGCTAGCGCGTTTCCCGGTGTGTCTGCTGGCAGCGGCAGCGCGGGCAGTACTTCTTCAGTTCCAGCCGCTCTGTGTCGTTCCGCCGGTTCTTCTTCGTATGGTACGTGCGCGATCGACACTCCGTGCACGCGAGCGTGATGTCGATCCGGTCGCCCTTCGCCATCGCCGCCCCCTCCTACTCGATGATCTCGGTGACGACGCCGGCGCCGACGGTGCGGCCGCCCTCGCGGATGGCGAAGCGCAGGCCCTGCTCGACGGCGATCGGCGTGATCAGCTCGATGTCCAGGTTGGTGTTGTCGCCGGGCATCACCATCTCGGTGCCCTCCGGCAGGTTCACGACCCCGGTGACGTCGGTCGTGCGCACGTAGAACTGCGGCCGGTAGCCGTTGAAGAACGGCGTGTGCCGCCCGCCCTCTTCCTTGGACAGCACGTACACCTGCCCTCGGAACTTGCGGTGCGGCGTGATGCTCCCCGGCGCCGCGAGCACCTGCCCGCGGATCACGTCGTCACGCTCGACGCCGCGCAGCAGGCAACCCACGTTGTCCCCCGCCAGCCCCTCGTCGAGCAGCTTCTTGAACATCTCCACGCCCGTGACCGTCGTCTTCCGCGTCTCGCGGATCCCGACGATCTCGATCTCCTCGCCCACCTTCACCTTGCCGCGCTCGATGCGCCCGGTCACCACCGTGCCGCGACCCTTGATCGCGAACACGTCCTCCACCGGCATCAGGAACGGCTGGTCCACCGGACGCGCCGGCTGCGGGATGTACTCGTCGACCGCCTTCATCAGCTCCCAGATGCACGCGTACTCCGGCGCATCCGGGTCCTGCGACGTCGACTCCAGCGCCTTCAGCGCCGACCCGCGCACGATCGGCACCTCGTCGCCCGGGAACTCGTTCGTCGTCAAGAGCTCGCGCAGCTCCAGCTCCACGAGCTCGAGCAGCTCCTCGTCCTCCATCACGTCGCACTTGTTCAGGAACACCACCACCGCCGGCACCTCGACCTGCCGTGCCAGCAGCAGGTGCTCCCGCGTCTGCGGCATCGGCCCGTCCGGCGCCGCCACCACCAGGATCGCGCCGTCCATCTGCGCGGCTCCCGTGATCATGTTCTTGATGTAGTCCGCGTGCCCCGGGCAGTCCACGTGCGCGTAGTGCCGGTGCTCCGTCTGGTACTCCACGTGCTGGATCGCGATCGTGATCCCGCGCTGCCGCTCTTCCGGCGCGTTGTCGATCGAGTCGAACGGCCGGTAGTCCGCCCACCCCTTCAGCGCGAGCACCTTCGTGATCGCCGCCGTCAGCGTCGTCTTCCCGTGGTCCACGTGACCAATCGTCCCGATGTTCGCGTGCGGCTTCGTCCGCTCGAACTTCCCCTTGGCCATGTTCGCTCTCCTCTAGCCGTCGCCGCGTCGCGGGCGCTCTCCCGGCTCTCGTTCCGACTGGGTCAACGTCTCGTGCAGCGCGTTACGCGCGGCAGGGCATGGATGAAGTGGAGCCCACAATGAGATTCGAACTCATGACCTCGTTCTTACCAAGAACGCGCTCTGCCGACTGAGCTATGTGGGCCCCGGCCCACCCGGTCCGCGCACGCGCAGGCCGGCGTGAAGACGGGCTGGTGGTGCAGGGGGCAGGATTCGAACCTGCGTAGCCGTAAGGCGGCGGATTTACAGTCCGCTGGAATTAGCCACTCTCCCACCCCTGCCCGGTCTCTCCTCCGTCCACGCCACGCGCATACCGCGGCGCATCGGCTGTGAGTCGCCCCCACGATGATTCCGGGTGGAGCCCGAGAGGGGAGTCGAACCCACTAACCTACCGATTACAAGTCGGTTGCGCTGCCATTGCGCCACTCGGGCGAAGTGCGCGGCGAGACGCCACAGAGAAATAATCGCACTCCGACGAGCGGAGCGCGACCATCGAACAGTATAGGAAGGGGCCTCCCGCAGGGTCAATTTCTCCGGTGGTGCCGCCCGACCGGGGGCGGCGTCGGTGTCAGTCCCGGCGCACCGACCAGCGCGGGCCGGCGGGCGTGTCCTCGATCGCCACGCCGAGGGTGCCGAGGCCGTCGCGGATGCGGTCGCCGAGCGCGAAGTCCCGCTCGGCCCGCGCCGCCTGACGCCGGTCGAGCAGCGCCTGCACCGTCTCCTCGACGTCCTTTCCCCCGCACGCCACGTCGAGCTCGGCCGCCAGCCTCGACAGCGCCGCCGCATCCAGCCGCGCCAGCTCCGCCTCGCGCGGCACCTCGAGCCGCAGGCCGAGCACGCCCGCCAGTTCCCGCAGCGCGATCTGCGCCTCCGCCACCCGCTCGCCGGCGTCGCGCGCGCGGTTGATCGCGCGCGCCAGGTCGAAGAGCGCCGCCAGCGCCTGCGGCGTCGCGAGGTCGTCCTCCATCGCCGCGACGAAGCGCTCGCGGTACGGTGCCGCGTCCACGCCCGGCGCGACCCCCTCCGGCGCGTCGCCGAGCGCCGTCGCGAGCCGCTCCACGGCGCGCGTCGCCGCCGCCATCGCGTCGTCCGTGAGGTTGTTCGGGCTGCGGTACTGGCTGTTCAGCACGAAGAGACGAATCGCGTCGGGCGTCCAGCGCTCGAGCGCCTGTGCAACCGTCACGACGTTGCCGATCGACTTCGACATCTTCTCGCCGTCGCGCTGCACCATCCCGTTGTGCATCCAGATGCGCGCGAACGGCCGGCCGCTCGCGGCCTCGGCCTGCGCGATCTCGTTCTCGTGGTGCGGGAAGATCAGGTCGACGCCGCCGCCGTGGATGTCGAAAGTCGTGCCCAGGTAGCGCTGCGCCATCGTCGTGCACTCGATGTGCCAGCCGGGGCGCCCCTTCCCCCACGGCGAATCCCATGACGGCTCTCCCGGCTTCGCCGCCTTCCACAGCGCGAAGTCGAGCGGGAACTCCTTGCCGTCGCCCGGCTCGACGCGCGTGCCGGTGCGCAACTCCTCGATGTTGCGGTGCGAGAGCTTGCCGTAGTCGGCCTTCGCGCGCACGCGGAAGTAGACGTCGCCGGCGGGTGTGGCGTAGCCGTAGCCGTTCGCGATGATCGCCTCGATCGTCGCGATGATGCCGGGGATCTCCTGCGTGACGCGCGGCCGCACGTCGGGCGCGAGCAGCCCCAGCGCGCGCTGCTCGTCCTCCCACGCCTCGATGTTTGCGTGGGCGAGCTCGATCGGGTCGCGCTCGAGCTCGGCGCCGCGGGCGATCAGCTTGTCGTCGACGTCGGTGTAGTTCGAGACGTAGGTGACCGAAAGGCCGCGGCGCGGGTTGCCCGGCCAGCGCAGGTAGCGCACCAGCACGTCGTAGACGATGAGCGACATGGCGTGCCCGACGTGGGCGACGTCGTACGGCGTGACGCCGCAGACGTAGATGCCCACCGCGCCGGAAGGTGCGTCGAGCGGGTCGGGGCGACCGGTGAGCGTGTTGGTCAGCCGCATCAGTCGACGCTCCCCTCGGGCGACTGCGCGGGCTCGGCGGCGGCCTGCGCGCCGGCGCGGCCGTTCGTCGCGGGCGGCGGGGGCTCGGAGAGGTGTGCCTCGATGCGGTCGAGCCGCCGCTCCAGCGCCTCCAGCCGGTCCCACTCGGGGTCGGGCAGCCGCTCGACCGTCTCGTTGCTCTGGTTCGTGTACGCGACGACGTGCCCCGGCACGCCGACGACGGTCGCATGGGGCGGCACGCTCGCCACCACCACGGCCCCCGCGCCGATGCGCGCCCCGGCGCCGACGGTGATCGCGCCGATGATCTTCGCCCCGGCACCCACGACCACGTGGTCCTCGAGCGTCGGGTGGCGCTTCTCGCGGCGCGTCGACGTCCCGCCGAGCGTCACGCCCTGGAAGAGGTGGCAATCGTCGCCGATCACGGCCGTCTCGCCGATCACGATGCCCATGCCGTGATCGATGAAGCAGCGCCGACCGATGCGGGCGCCGGGGTGGATCTCGATGCCGGTCAGAGCGCGGCCGAGGTGCGAGATGAGCCGCGCGGCGAGCGTGTGGTGTGCGAGCCAGAGGCGGCGCGTGAGGCGATGGATGAGCAGGGCGTGGAGACCCGGGTACGTGATGAGGATCTCGAGCGCGGAGCGCGCCGCCGGGTCACGGTCGCGGGCGGCCTGCACGTCCTCGCGGAGTCGCGTCAGCCAGTTCATGGGCGGTTCCTCGTGGTGCGGTTCGAGCGTAACGCGCGCAGCGTCCTTCCCGACACGGAAGGACCGGGCGCGCCGGGGCACAGGCCCGGTCGCGCCCGCGAGGACACGCGCACGGGTGCCGGCCGCTCGACGGTCGCGGCGCGCGCTCGCGCGGCCCATGGAGACGAAGCGTTGCCATGAGGCGGCCTATCGTACCGCGTCATCGAGGAGCGCCACCGCCAGCGCGGCGATCGCCTCGCCGGCGCCGATGGCGCCCAGACCCTCGTTCGTCGTCGCCTTCACGTTCACCTGCCGCGGCTCGATGCCCAGCGCGAGCGCCAGCGCGTCGCGCATGGCGTCGAGGTGCGCGCCCAGCCGCGGGCGCTCCGCGATGATCGTGGCGTCGACGTTCTGCACCCGCAGCCCGCGCGAGGCGACCAGGCGCCCGACGCGGCGCAGAAGCTCGGCGCTGTCGATGTCGTGGAACTCGGGGTCGCCGGGCGGGAAGTGGCGGCCGATGTCGCCCTCGCCGGCGGCGCCGAGCAGCGCGTCGATCAGCGCGTGGATCAGCGCGTCGCCGTCGGAGTGGCCCTCGAGGCGCGGCGCGCCCGGGACGTCGATGCCGCCGAGGCGGAGCGTCCGGCCATCGCCGTCGACGCGGAAGCGGTGCACGTCGTAGCCGTTGCCGATGCGCATCACGCGCCTGCTTCCGCGTCGATCGCCGCCGCGAGGTCGCGCACGACCGCGAGGTCGCGGAGGAACGTGACCTTGACGTTCCTCAGCTCGCCGGCCACGACGACCACCGGTGCGCCGAGGCGCTCGACCATCGCCGCGTCGTCGGTCACGTCGTCGCGGACCTCGCGGTGCGCGCGGCGGAGGAGGTCGCCGTCGAACGCCTGCGGCGTCTGCACCCGGCGCAGCAGCGCGCGGTCGAGCGTCTCCGTGACGCGACCGGCGGCGTCAACGCGCTTGATCGTGTCGATCACGGGGAGGCCGGGGATCGCTGCGCCGGCGTCGCGCGCGGCGTCGAGCGCCGCGCGCGCGAGGCTCGCGCTCGCGAGCGGGCGCGCGGCGTCGTGCACGAGGTACCACGCGGCGTTCGGCGCCGCGGCGATGCCGGCGGCGACGGAGTCCTGCCGCCGCGCGCCGCCCTCGACGCAGACGAGCTCCGCGGTCCCGCCCGGGGGCAGCAGCGCGCGCAGCGCCGCGTGGCGCGCGGCCGGCGCGACGACGACGACCGTGCGCACCCCGCCGACGCGGGCGAGCATCCGCAGCGAGCGCGCGACGAGCGGCGCACCGCCGAGGTCGGCCCAGAGCTTGTCCTCGCCGGCCATGCGGGCCGACCGCCCGGCGGCGACCAGGATCGCGACGACGTCGCGTGGCGTGGGGCGTGCTGCAGGGCTCATGCGCGAGATTCTAGCCGCGCCGGCGTTGCGCGCCGCTCCGGACCGCGCCTTGTTCGGCGTAGCGCGCGCGGGCTACTCTCGATCGACTTCCCCGCACACCCGGCACCGCACGCCGCAGCCCCACGGAGGTGCCCCATGACGACGCTCTACGAGTCCCTGATTGCCCGTGTCGCGCGCCCCGCCCGCTACACCGGCGGCGAGCTCAACTCGATCACGAAGGACTGGGACGCGCAGCCGGTACGGGTGTGCCTCGCCTTCCCCGACATCTACGACCTGGGGATGGCGAACCTCGGCCTGATGATCCTCTACGACATCGTGAACCGCCGCGACGACGCGCTCGCCGAGCGTGCCTTCTCGCCGTGGACCGACATGGAGGCGCTGCTGCGTGAGCACGCCGAGCCGCTGCGCTCGCTCGAGACGCGCCACGCGCTGCGCGAGTTCGACGTCCTCGGCATCACGCTCCAGTACGAGGCCGGCTACACGAACGTCCTCAACATGCTCGACCTCGGCCAGATCCCGGTGCGCACCGCCGACCGCGCCGACGACGACACGATCGTGATCGCCGGCGGCTCCGGCGCACTGTCGCCCGAGCCGCTCGCGCCGTTCATCGACGCGTTCGTGCTGGGCGAGGGCGAGGAGACGATCCGCGACGTCGTCGACGTGGTGGCCGCGTGGAAGCGCGACCGCGTCGCCGGCGACGCCACGCGGGCCGACCTGCATCGCCGCCTCGCGCGCGTGCGCGGCGTCTACGTGCCGTCGCTCTACGCGGTGGAGTACGAGCCCGACGGACGCGTGAAGCGCGTCGCGCCGATCGACGCCGCCGCGCCGGGGCGCGTCACCCGCCGTGTCGTCGAGCGCCTCGAGCCGCAGCTCACCAAGCCGATCGTGCCGTTCATGGAGGTCGTCCACGACCGCGCGACGATCGAGATCCAGCGCGGCTGCACGCAGGGCTGCCGCTTCTGCCAGGCCGGCATGATCTACCGCCCCACGCGGGAGCGCTCCGTCGAGGAGGTCGTGCGCGCGGCCGGCGAGTTGCTCGACAACACGGGCTACGACGAGATCTCGCTGATGTCCCTCTCCACCACGGACCACCGCGAGATCGTGCCGATGGTGAACGCGTTGATGGACGCGTACGGCGATCGAGGCCTGAAGATCAGCATCCCCTCCACGCGCGTCGACTCCTTCTCGGTCGGGGTCGCGAACGCGGTGGCGCGCGGCAAGAAGCACACGTTGACGCTCGCGCCGGAGGCCGGCTCGCAGCGCCTGCGCAACACGATCAACAAGCTCGTCAGCGAGCAGGACCTGCTGACGGCGGCGGAGAACGCGTTCGCCAACGGCTGGACCTCGGTGAAGATGTACTTCATGGTCGGCCAGCCCACGGAGACCGACTTCGACGTCGAGGAGATCGTGCGGCTCGCGGCCGAGGTGAAGCGGATCGGCAGGTCGCACGTCGGCGGCCGCGCGCGCGTGCGCGTCTCGACGAGCAACTTCATCCCGAAGGCGCACACGCCGTACCAGTGGCTGGGGCAAGCCGACCCGGAGACGCTGCGCCGCCGTCACCAGATCCTGCGCGAGGGCTGCCGCCGCATCGGCGTGCAGTTCACGTGGGAAGAGCCCGACAAGTCGCTGCTCGAAGCGGTGCTGTCGCGCGGCGACCGCCGCGTCGCCGACGTCGTCGAGAGCGCGTGGCGGAACGGCGCCAAGTTCGACGCGTGGTCGGAGTGCCACGACTGGGACGCGTGGCAGCGCGCGTTCGACGCGCACGGCGTCGACCCCGCGTTCTACGCGTACCGCACGCGCGACCTGTGGGAGACACTGCCCTGGGCGCACATCCACGGCGGCACGGAGCCGAGCTACCTGCGCAACGAGTGGCTCAAGACGCTCGACGAGGAGATCACGCTCGACTGCAAGCGCGACCCCTGCAACGTCTGTGGCATGCAGAAGCTCGACGGCGATTGCCGCCACAAGATCGCGGAGCTGGTGCAGATGAAGGTGACCGGCGACGTCACGCAGCAGGAGCGGCTGGCGCAGGAGCGCGAACGACTCGCGGTGGCGCTCAACGTCGTCTGAGGACGCCCGCGGGCGCGGCGCGCGCCTGCTCAGTATTCGATGATCACCGCGCGGCGCTGGAGGCGTCGCGGAGCGCGGTGCGTGGTCGCACGGACGCGCCGGCCGGACTCAGCCATCGCGCTCATCGCGTCGACACGGTCGCGATACGCGTCGATCTGGCCGACGTCGATCACGTCGAGTGCGCGTCCCAGGGCGTAGGTGCCGAAAAAGCCGATCACGAAGGCGACGGGGATGGCGGCGTGCGAGGGTAGCATCCACGGCCCCTCGCCCAGGCCGACCATGTGCAGCCCGGCCAGGGCGAGCATGCCCAGGAACTCGATGGCTACCATGCCGATGAGGATGGTCATCCGACGGCCCCCGCCTCAGTGACTAATTATTGCACTTTCCTGCTACATGAGGGATTGACGAACGTCAGGGACTCCTCTGCATTCGGCGCCTGAGTCCGTGCTCGGCCCCCTGGTCGACGAGCTGGCGGCGCGCGGGGCGCGCGCGGTCTGGCTTGCCGGGAGCCATGCGCGCGGCGATGCGTCGACGCACTCGGACATCGACGTCGGCGTGATTGCGGAGCGGCAGGGTGCGGGGCCCGGCTATCGCCTCGATCGGCGGGGCGGCCACCTCGTCTCGGTCGCCTGGACGACGGCCGCTGCGACGCGTGCATCGTTCGCGGATCCCGCCGTCCTCGGCGGCGCGGTGCCCGGCTGGCGCGGCGCCGTGCTGCTCCACGACCCCGATGGCATCGGCGCGGCCCTGCGTGACGAGGCGCGCGCGTGGCGCTGGGACGACGTCGCGGCTGCGTGCGATCGCTGGGTCGCCGAGCAGGTGACGGGGTACGCCGAGGAGGTGCAGAAGCTGGTCGCCGCGCTGGAGCGCGGCGCGACGCTGGCGGTCGCGGTGCAGCGCAACGTGCTGGCGCTGCGCCTGGCGCGGATCCTCGCCGTGCACCGGCGCATCCTGTATGACACCGAGAACGTGCTCTGGGATCGCGTGGCGACGACAGAAGGCGAGGCGTGGTCGGCGCGCCAGCATGCGGCGCTCGCCGTGGGCGGTGAGTCGCTCGCCGCGTCGGCCGGCGCGGCGCTCGCGCTCTACGCGCAGGTCGCGGCGACGGTCGATTCGCTGCTCGACGCGCGGCAGGGCGCCGTGGTCAAGCACGCGCTCTCGCTCATCGCCGCCAGGATCGGAGAGGAGTCGTCCGCATGACCGACGAACCCGCCGCCGGCGGTGCGTTCTGTCCACATGGGTGCTACTGGGACTGCGAGCATCGCGTCGCCGCCGACACCGCGAGCCCCGAGCGGGCGGCGCTGCATCCCGTGCACGACGCCAACGGCCACACCCTCATGCGCTGCCGCGACTGCGGCGGCTACCTGTACGACGTCGTCTCGCACGCCCGCGAGCACGAGCGGCTGCGGCAGCTCGGCTGGCTCTCGGAGCAATCGCGCAACCACTGACCGCCGCCCCGACGGGAGTCGCATGGCCTCGCTGCACGACGCACTGCTGTCCTTCATCGACTACGACGCGTGGGCGACGCATCGCCTCCTCGACGCCGCCACGCCGCTGTCGAGCGACGACCTTGCCGCTCCGGCCGGCGCCCCGGAGCGGAGCATTCGCCAGCTCCTCGTGCACCAGGCGGCCACGCGCGCCTTCTGGCAAGCGATGCTGCTCGGCGGTCCGCGCCCCGACGCGTCGCCCGCCGGCCCCACCGGCGTCGACGGCGTCGACGCGATCCGCGCGTGGTCGGACGGCGTCCGCGCGGACTACCGCCGGTGGGTGGCGGGGCTGGTCGACGCCGATCTCGACCGCGTGTTCACGACGCGGATGGGGGGCCGCAGCTGGCTCGAGATGTTGCTCCAGGTCGAACAGCACGCGATTCACCATCGCGGCGAGGTGTCGGCGCTGCTCACCGAGCGCGGCCACAGCCCCGGCGACCTCGACTACCTCTTCTACCTCCGCGACCGCGACGCCGCGCCCGCGTAGCCGCGCTAGGGGAAGATGCCGCGCCGGTCGATCGCTTCCGTCACGCGCTCGATCGCGACCCACTGCGCCGCCTCACGCTGCGAGCAGATCCCGCGGCTGCCCTCGGGACAGCGCGAGAGCACGTTGCGGTAGGCGCTCGTCATCAGCCGGCGCAGCTCGGCGTTCACCTGCTCCTCGGTCCACTGCATGTACTGCCGCGCCTGGACCCACTCGAAGTAGGAAACCGTGACGCCGCCGGCGTTCGCGAGGATGTCGGGGATCACGGGGATGCTTCGCTCCTCCAGCACGCTGTCGGCGTCCGGGGTGGTCGGACCGTTCGCGCCTTCGAGGATCAACCGAGCCCGCAGCTTGCCGGCGTTGTGCTCGGTGATCACGCCCTGGACCGCTGCCGGCACGAGCACGTCGACGTCGGCCAGCAGCAGGTCCTCGTGCGCGACCGGCTCGGCGGCGCCGGGATGCGCGTCGATCCAGGTCTGGAGCGACCCGCCGCCGTCGACGTGCGCCCAGGCGGCGGCCGCGTCCACGCCGTCGCGGTTGAACAGCGCGATGTCCTTGTCGGAGATGTACTGGATCGTCGCGCCGGCCTGCTGGAAGAGCTTGGCCGTCACGCCGCCGACGTTGCCGAAGCCCTGCACCGCCACCGTCCGGCCGGGGACGCCGCCGTCCGCGGACAGGTGCTCCTCCAGTACGAACAGCAGGCCGCGCCCGGTCGCCTCGTACCGGCCCTCGGAGCCGCCGAGCGAGACCGGCTTGCCGGTGACCACCGACGGGATCGTGTATCCCTTGGACATCGAGTAGGTGTCCATCATCCACGCCATGATCTGGGGGTTCGTGCCCATGTCCGGCGCGGGGATGTCCTGGTCGGGCCCGATGATCGGGATGATCTCCGAGGTGAAGCGGCGCGTGAGGTTCTGCAGCTCGTTGCTGCTGAGCCGGCTCGGATCGACGCGCACGCCGCCCTTCGCGCCGCCGAACGGGATGTTCACGACGGCGCACTTCCACGTCATCCACATCGCGAGCGCGCGGACCTCGTCCAGCGTGACGTGATCGGCGAAGCGCAGGCCGCCCTTCGTGGGGCCGCGCGCGTTGTTGTGGAGGACGCGGTAGCCCTCGAAGACGTGAAACGAACCGTCGTCCATCTCTACCGGGAACTGCGTCTGGTAGACGGTCTTGAACGACGTCAGCACCTCCCGGTGCCGATCCGGGAGGCCGAGGTGGTCCGCCGCGCGGTGGAACTGCTCCAGCGCCGCCTTGAGCACGGATTCCATGAGGGCTCGCTTTCGATGCGTCCGCCATGCTACCGCCTGCACGCGGATACGCTCGTTGTCGCGGCCCTGCACTGTCAGCCGGCGTGTCGGCCGGCGCTGAGGTAGGCGAGGTGCTCCGCGTAGTGCCCGGGCGCGCAGCCCTCGAAGCGGTCACAGAGCGCGTCCGTCCAGAGGGCCGCGGGGAGGGCCTGCGCGCCGGCGATCAACCGGTCGTGGGCCGCCACGGCGTGCGCCCGCGCGTCGCCGAGCGTGCGCGCGCGATCCGCCGCGTGCCACGCCAGGTTGCGCGTGTCCCAGTCCGCGACGTCGGGCAGCGGTCGCGACGTCGCGTCGGCTGCGAAGGAGTCGAGCGCGACGTCGAACCAGCGCGCGAGATGCGCGTACACCTCGCGCGCATCCCACGCGACCCCGGCGCCGGCGTAGAGGACGCCGTCGCCAGCGCCGTCCAGCCGGACGACGAGCGCGCTCCAGCGCGCGGACTCGTCTGCGAGGAGGCGCTGCACGCGCAGGGCGAGGTCGCGGGGTGCCGGTGCGCGGGTCACGCCCGGCACCCATCGCCGGGCGCGACCGAGCCCGCCGACGCGAGGGCGTCGACGACATCGCTTGCGAGCCGCTCGTCCGCGAGGATGCGCAGCGCGAGCGCCAGCCGGCCGGCTCGTCCGGCGCCCGGCGGACGCGACGTGGTCGCGCGCCGGAGCGGCGGGCGCGCCGCCGGCTGTCGCCGATCGCCCCCGGCGCCGGCGCCGGCGCCGGTGCGGATGCGCCGGTCGCGCCGACGCGCCAGCTGCCACTCGTGCTCATAAGGGTCGTAGAACCACATGCCCTTCGCTCCGTTGCCCCGGCCCGAACCGCCACCGGCAAAACGCCGTTTGTCGGTGACGACACTAATCCCCGTGACCGTCACCTGTCAACAGTTGAATGGTGGTGATGTTATGATGGCCACGTGGAAGACACCGCGCTCGCACCGCTGCTCGCGTTCCTGAACACCCACGACTGGGACATCACCGCCGACTGGTTCGATCCGCCCGACCCCGCCGCCTTTCGCACCTGGGCGGCCGAGCGCGCCCCGGACGGCCTCGTCGACGCCATGCCCGAGACCGCGCGGGCGCTCGACGCCCGCCTCCGCTCGTTCGTGGGCGACGCCGCGCGCATCCGCCCCGCGGACGTCGCGCTGGCGCGCGACGTCCGCGACGGGCTGCTCGCGCTCCTGCTCGACGGCGACGCCGCGGACCCGTCGGAGCTCGACCGGCTCGCGGCGGAGCTGCCCCTGCGGCTGGGCGTCGCCGCCGACGGGCGCGTGGTGCTCGAACCGGCCGGCGACGGCGCGCTCGCGATCGCCGCGCTCGCGCTGCTGGTCGCGCACGACGCGGCCATCGACGGCACGTGGGACCGCATCCGGCTCTGCAGCGGCGACAACTGTCACTGGGCGTTCGTCGACCGCTCGAAGAACCGGTCGCGCCGCTGGTGCTCGATGGCCGACTGCGGCGCCCGTGCGAAGGCGCGCGCCTACCGCGCACGCCGTCGCAACGAGCCGGCCTAGCCGGCCCGGGCGCGCGCGAGGACACGAAGAAGGGCCCCGGTCACCCGGGGCCCTTCGCTCATGACAGCCAGTCGACCGGGCCGCTACTCGGGCTCGGCGACGTACGAGCCGGCGCCCGCCAGCTCGGCGGTCATCTCCTCCGACGGCTGGAAGACCGTCGGCGTCTCGCCGACGATCAGCTCCTGCCGCTCGAAGTCGAAGATGAACGGGAGCAGCAGCGACTCCGGCATCGAGATCTCGGCGATCGGCGTCGGCCGCTCGACCGTGATCCGAGCGCGTGCCGGGATCAGCTTGCCGATGATCACGTTCTCCTTCAGGCCGCGCAGGTGGTCCGTCTTGCCCTCCATGGCGGCGTCGGTGAGGACGCGCGTCGTCTCCTGGAAGGAGGCGGCGGCCAGGAAGGAGTCGGTGGAGAGCGACGCCTTCGTCACGCCGAGCAGCACCGGGATGGCCGTGGCCGGGGTGCCGCCCTCCGCGACGAGCTTGGCGTTCAGCTCCTCGAAGCCCCAGCGGTCCAGCAGCTCCGTGGGGAGCAGCTCGGAGTCGCCCGGGTCCTCGACGCGCACCTTGCGCATCATCTGGCGAACGATGACCTCGATGTGCCGGTCGTTGATGTTCACGCCCTGCGACCGGTAGACCCGCTGCACCTCGTCGGTGAGGTACAGCTGGCAGGCCTCCGGTCCCATGATCTCGAGCACGTCCTGCGGGTCCAGCGAACCCTCGGTCAGCTGATGCCCGGCGCGGATGTACTCGCCGCTCTCGATGCGCACGCGCGCGTTCGCCGCGATTGGGTACTCGCGTGTGTCCGTCACCTCGGAGGTGACCCGCAGCGCGACCGGCCGGCGGCGCCGGCCGTCGCGGACGAACTCCACCTTGCCCGGCGCGATCGCGGTGATCGGCACGGTCGGAAGGTTGGACTCCTCGCTGGCCTCGGGCGGCTGCGCGAGGATCTGCTCCTCTTCCACCGTGTCGCCGTCGTCGACGAGCAGCTCGAAGTTCTCGGGCAGCGCGTACTCCTCGGTGAAGGCGTCGGTCGCCGTCACGCTGATCACGCGCTGGTCGCCCGTGCGGGTGATCTGCGCCACGCCGTCGATCTCCGCGAGGACCGCCTGCCCCTTCGGCACGCGGGCCTCGAAGATCTCCTCGACGCGCGGCAGACCGGACGTGATGTCCGCGCCGGCGACGCCGCCGGTGTGGAACGTCCGCATCGTGAGCTGCGTGCCCGGCTCGCCGATGGACTGCGCGGCGATGATGCCGATGGCGACGCCTTCGTCCACCAGCCGGCCGGTCGCGAGCGACCGCCCGTAGCACTGCTGGCAGATGCCGCGGCGCAGCTGGCAGGTGAGCGGCGAGCGCACGTGCACCTGCTCGACGCCGGCCTCCATCACCTTCACGGCGAGCGCGTCGGTGATCTCCTCGTTGGTCTCGACGATGATCTCGCCCGTCTCCGGGTGCGCGATCGCCGACGCCGCCCAGCGGCCGGTGATGCGCTCCTGCAGGCTGGCCAGCAGGCCGGCCTCGGCGCGCTCGCGCATCCACACGCCCGGGATCGGCTCGCCCTCCGTGACGCAGCTCAACGCGCTGACGACCACGTCCTGCGAGACGTCGATCATGCGGCGCGTGAGGTAGCCCGAGTCCGCCGTGCGGAGCGCCGTGTCGGCGAGGCCCTTGCGCGCGCCGTGCGTCGAGATGAAGTACTCCAGCACCGACAGGCCCTCGCGGAACGAGGAGCGAATCGGCAGCTGGATGATGCGGCCGGACGGGTCGCTCATGAGGCCGCGCATGCCGCCCATCTGGCGGATCTGCGCGACGTTCCCCTTCGCACCCGAGTTCGACATCATCGCCAGCGAGCCGGTCGGCTCCAGCGCCGCGACGAGCGCCTTCTGGATCTGGCTCGTCGTATCCGACCAGATGTTGATCGTCGTCATGTACTTCTCGTCGTTCGTGACGAGACCCATCTGGTACTGCTCTTCGAGCTCCTCGATCTTCTCGTCGGCCTCGGCCATCAGCGCCGGCTTCTCGCGCGGCACCTGGATGTCCGACACCGCCATCGTCACGCCGGATTGCGTGGCGTAGCGGAAGCCGATGTCCTTGATCGCGTCGACGAGCGTGACGGTCGCGTCCGGGCCGACCTCCTCATGCACGCGCGACACGAGCTCGCGGAGCTTCTTCTTGTCCATGAGCGCGTTCAGGAAGCCGATCTCGTCGGGGACGATCTCGTTGAACAGGACGCGCCCGACCGTCGTGTCGACGAACGTGCCGTCGAGCCGGAACCGGATCGGCTCATGGATCTTCACGGCGCCGACCTGGTAGGCCATCTGCACCGCGTCGTACCCGCTGAACGCCCGGCGGTTCGGCATGTCGAGCGGCTCGTTCGCGTTGACGAAGGTCATGTAGTAGCAGCCGAGCACCATGTCGAGCGTCGGCGCGACGACCGGCTCGCCGTCGGACGGCGAGAGCAGGTTCTTCGTGCTGAGCATGACCTGGCGCGCCTCGGCCACCGCCTCGTAGGACAGCGGCACGTGCACGGCCATCTGGTCGCCGTCGAAGTCCGCGTTGTAGGCGAAGCACACAAGCGGGTGCAGCTGGATCGCCGAGCCCTCGATCAGGATCGGCTCGAAGGCCTGGATGCCGAGGCGGTGCAGCGTCGGCGCGCGGTTGAGCAGCACCGGGCGGTCCTTGATGACCTCCTCGAGGACGTCCCAGACCTCGGGCTGCGCCCGCTCGACGATGCGCTTCGCGCTCTTGATGTTGTGCGCCATGCCGTTGCGCACGAGCGCGTGCATGACGAACGGCTTGAACAGCTCGAGCGCCATCTTCTTCGGCAGCCCGCACTGGTGGAGCCGCAGCTGCGGCCCCACGATGATCACGGAGCGGCCGGAGTAGTCGACGCGCTTGCCGAGCAGGTTCTGGCGGAACCGGCCCTGCTTGCCCTTGAGCAGGTCGGACAGCGACTTCAGCTTGTGGTTGCCCGACCCGGAGACGGCGCGGCCGCGGCGGCCGTTGTCGATCAGCGAGTCGACGGCCTCCTGCAGCATGCGCTTCTCGTTGCGGATGATGATCTCGGGCGCGCCGAGGTTCAGCAGCCGCTTCAGGCGGTTGTTGCGGTTGATCACGCGGCGGTAGAGGTCGTTGAGGTCGGAGGTCGCGAAGCGGCCGCCCTCGAGCTGCACCATCGGGCGCAGGTCGGGGGGCAGGACCGGCAACTCCTGGATGATCATCCAGTCCGGCCGGTTGCCCGACTTGCGGAGCGCCTCCACGACGCGCAGGCGCTTCGTGGCCTTCTTCTTGCGCTGGCCGCTGGTCGTCTGGATCTCGTCCTGCAGCTTCGTGCGCAGGCCCTCGAGGTCGATGCGCTCGAGGATCGAGAGCACGGCCTCGGCGCCCATGCCGGCAGTGAAGACGAGCCCGAAGCGCTCCTCGTAGTCGCGGAACTCCGCCTCGGTCAGCACCGTCAGCTGGTCGCGCTCCACCGGGTCGCGCAGCTTGTCGAGCCACTTGACCAGCGGGTCGTATTCCTTCTTCACGGCGGTGCGGACGTCGGAGACCTGCTTGCGCAGCGGCTCGAGCTCCTTGAACGCGGCGTCGCGCTTCTGCTGCGCGGCGGCCTCCGCCATGAGCTGGATGTCCGACTTCTTCCCGGCGATCGACTCCTCGACGGCGTTCACCGCCGCGCGGGTCGCGTCCTGCAGCGACTTGAGCGTGTCCTTGCCGATCTCCTCGCCGCGCGCCGCGACGGTCTCGTCGCGCAGCGTGAGCTTGCCGCGCAGCTTCTCGCCGGTGCGCGACTGGAGGTCCTCCTCGAGCTCGCGCGCCTCGCGCATGACCGCGTCGATCTCGGAGGCGAGCTCCTCGTCGGCGGCGGCCAGCTCGTTCGTCTTGCGGTTCTCGATCTCGGACAGCTCGAACTCGAGCGCCTGCTCGCGCACGCCGATGCGCGACTCGGTGTCGCCCTCGCGGCGGCTGGCCTCGTCGTCGATCTCCTGCTGGAGCAGCTCGAGGGCGTGGCTGCGGGCGTCCTCGTTGACGCTCGTGATCACGTACTGCGCGAAGTAGATGACGCGCTCGAGCGTGCGCGGCGCGATGTCGAGCAGCAGGCCGAGCCGGCTGGGCACGCCCTTCGCGAACCAGATGTGCGTGACGGGCGCGGCCAGTGAGATGTGGCCCATGCGCTCGCGGCGCACCTTGCTGCGCGCGACCTCGACGCCGCACTTGTCGCAGACGATGCCCTTGTAGCGGACGCGCTTGTACTTCCCGCAGTGGCACTCGAAGTCCTTCTGCGGGCCGAAGATCTTCTCGCAGAAGAGCCCATCCTTCTCGGGCTTCAGCGTGCGGTAGTTGATCGTCTCCGGCTTGGTGACTTCGCCGTACGACCACGAGCGGATCTGCGCGGGCGATGCCAGCGAGAGCCGAATGGCGTTGAAGTCGTTGACCTCAAGCACGAGCGTCCTCCGATTCGCGTCCCGAGAGGTTGATCCCGAGGGCCGGGATCTGCTCCATGTAGTCCTCGTTGAACGCGACTTCCTCTTCCTCTTCGTTCAGGATCTCCACGCTCAGGCCGAGCGACTGGAGCTCCTTGACGAGCACCTTGAAGGACTCGGGCACGCCCGGCTCCATGGTGTTCTCGCCCTTGACGATCGCCTCGTAGGTCTTCACGCGACCCACGACGTCGTCGGACTTCACCGTCAGCATTTCCTGGAGGATGTGCGCGGCGCCGTACGCCTCGAGCGCCCACACCTCCATCTCGCCGAAGCGCTGGCCGCCGAACTGCGCCTTGCCGCCCAGCGGCTGCTGGGTGATCAGCGAGTACGGGCCGGTCGAGCGCGCGTGGATCTTGTCCTCCACGAGGTGGATCAGCTTCAGCATGTAGATGTAGCCAACGGTGACCGGCTGGTCGAAGGCCTCGCCGGTGCGGCCGTCGTAGATGCAGCTGCTTGCCCCACACGGGCGGCGGGACGTGCGTGCGCTCGTATACCTCGCGGACGCGGTCCTCGAGCGTCTCGCCCTTCATCTGGCGCACGTTGCGCTCGCCCAGGCCCTCCAGCCAGAGGGTGAGGCAGACGCGCCGCGCGACGCCCGGCTCGCCGGTTCGCAGCACCTCATCAGCGTCGAACCCGGCCTCCGCGATGTAGCGCTCCATCGCACCGACGTCGACGCGCTCGCCGATCTCCATGTCGGCCGCGGACAGCGCCTTCTCGGTGTCGACCGCCTCGGCCTGCACCGCGATCCAGGCGCGCGCCAGCGCGTCCTGGATGTGCGTGTCCGACGCGCCGTCGAAGACCGGCGTGATCGCCCGCCAGCCGAGCGTCGACGCCGCCCAGCCGAGGTGCGTCTCCAGCACCTGGCCGACGTTCATGCGCGACGGCACGCCGATCGGGTTGAGCACGATCTCGACGTTGCGACCGTCGTCCAGGTACGGCATGTCCTCGATCGGCATGATCCTGGACACCACGCCCTTGTTGCCGTGGCGGCCGGCCATCTTGTCGCCCTCGGTGATCTTGCGCTTCTGGGCGATCGAGACGCGCACCATCATGTTCACGTCCGCCGGCAGCTCGTCGTTGTTGCTCGCGCCGGAAGACCTTCACGTCGATCACCTTGCCGCGCTCGCCGTGCGGCACGCGCAGCGAGGTGTCCTTCACCTCGCGCGCCTTCTCGCCGAAGATCGCGCGCAGCAGCTTCTCCTCCGGCGTCAGCTCGGTCTCGCCCTTCGGCGTGATCTTGCCGACGAGGATGTCGCCCTCGCGCACCTCGGCGCCGATGCGGATGATGCCCTCGTCGTCGAGGTCGCGCAGCGCCTCCTCGCCGACGTTCGGGATGTCCCGCGTGATCTCCTCCGGCCCGAGCTTCGTGTCGCGCGCCTCGACCTCGTACTTCTCGATGTGGATCGAGGTGAACTTGTCGTCGCGGACGACCGCTCCGAGAGGATGATCGCGTCCTCGAAGTTCAGGCCCTCCCAGGACATGAACGCGACGAGCACGTCTGCCCGAGTGCGAGCTCGCCGTCCTGCGTGCAGGACGAGTCGGCCAGCGCCTGGCCGCGGCGGATCTCTGTCGCCGGACTCGACGATCGGCCGCTGGTTGATGCACGTGCCCTGGTTCGAGCGCACGAACTTCAGCAGCGGGTAGCGCTCCTCGCGGCCCGACTGGTAGCGGACCGTGATGAAGTTCGCCGTTGCGGAGACGACCTCGCCGTCCTCGTCCGCGACGACCACCTGGCCGGAGTCGACCGCCGTCTGCAGCTCCATGCCCGTGCCGACCAGCGGCACCTCCGGGCGCAGCAGCGGCACGGCCTGGCGCTGCATGTTCGCGCCCATCAGCGCGCGGTTCGCGTCGTCGTGCTCCAGGAACGGGATCAGCGCGGCCGCGACCGAGACGATCTGCTTCGGCGAGACGTCGATGTAGTCGATGTCCACCGGCGCGACCATCGCGAGGTCCTCGCCGTGCCGGACCTCAACGCGCGTATCGAGGATGTTCCCCTGCTCATCGACGCGCGTGTTCGCCTGCGCGATGCGGTACTTCTCTTCCTCGTGCGCGTCGAGGTAGACGACCTCGTCGGACGCGAAGGGCACCACGGGGACGTTGTCTTCCTTTGCGTCGGCGAGCGCACGCGCGGTGGCCTCGTCGATCACCTCGCCCTCGCGGCCGAGGATCTTGCCGGACTCGCTCTTCACCGTGTCAGCGAGCAGCCGGCCCTCCAGCTGGCGGTTGTTGCGCTTCGGGATCTCGTGCACGACCGGGCGGTACGGCGTCTCGATGAAGCCGAAGTCGTTGACGATGCCGTAGGTCGCCAGCTGACCGATCAGGCCGATGTTCGGCCCTTCCGGCGTCTCAATCGGGCAGATGCGGCCGTAGTGGCTGTGGTGCACGTCGCGCACGTCGAAGCCGGCGCGGTCGCGCGAGAGGCCGCCCGGGCCGAGCGCGGAGAGCTTGCGCTTGTGGGCGATCTCCGACAGCGGGTTGACCTGGTCCATGAACTGCGACAGCTGCGAGCCGCCGAAGAACTCCTTCATGGCGGCGACGACCGGCCGGATGTTGACGAGCGCCGACGGCGTCGCCTCCTCCGGGTCGGTGATGGTCATGCGCTCGCGCACGACCCGCTCCATGCGCAGCAGTCCGATGCGGAACTGGTTCTGCATCAGCTCGCCGACGGAGCGCACGCGGCGGTTGCCCAGGTGGTCGATGTCGTCCGCGGTGCCCTTGCCGTTGTTGATGTCGAAGATGCGCCGCACGATCGCGACGAGGTCTTCGCGCCGCAGCGTGCGGTTCTCGGGCGCGTCAACCAGGCCGAGCCGCTTGTTCAGCTTGTAGCGGCCGACCTTGCCCAGGTCGTAGCGCCGGTCGGTGAAGAAGAGCGTCTCGAGCAGCGCGTTCGCGTTGTCCGCCGTCGGCGGGTCGCCGGGGCGCAGGCGACGATAGAACTCCTCGAGCGCCTCCTTGCGGTTCTCGGTCGGGTCCTTCGCGAGCGTCGCCGCGAGGTACGAGTGGTCGGGGTGGGTGTCGACCGACTCGAGCAGCGCGCGCACGCGCTCGTCCGAGCCGAGCTCGTCGTCGCTCAGCCCCTCCTCGCGGTCGATCGCGCGGAGCAGGACCGTCACCGGGATGCGGCGCTTGCGGTCGATCTTGACGGAGATGACGTCCTTCGCCGACGTCTCGAACTCGAGCCAGGCGCCGCGGTTCGGGATCAGCTTGGCGGCGGTGAGGTGGCGACCGGTGGCCGGGTCGATGTCGGCCGTGAAGTAGGCGCCGGGCGAGCGCACGAGCTGCGACACCACGACGCGCTCGGCGCCGTTGATGATGAAGGTGCCGTGGTTGGTCATCATGGGCACGTCGCCCATGAAGAGCTCCTGCTCCTTGACCTCGCCGGTCTCCTTCACGAGCAGCTCGACGCGCACGCGCATCGGTGCGGCGTAGGTCCGCTCGCGGTCGCGGCACTCGGCTTCCGTGTACTTCGGCTCCTCGAAGTGGTACTCGCCGAAGCGGAGCTCCATGCGCCCACCCGTGAAGTCCTCGATCGGCGAGATCTCGTCGAAGAGCTCCCGGAGCCCTTCCCGGAGGAAGCGCTCGTAGGAGCGCCGCGGCATGTCGATCAGGTTCGGCATCTCCATCACATGGAGAGCGCTGCCGAAGTCCATCTTGAGGCTGGGAACCTTTCGCAGGGAGGTGACAATCCGGCGGTCAGTGGTCAAGCGATACTCCCCTCACAGGCCCGTCGCGAAGCAGGGGCGGTCTGTTCGGCTATGCGCGCGCGAGGTAGTTACAGGTGAGGCCGATGGACGCAGAAAGACCCCGAACGGCCTCGGCAGCCGCCGGGGTAAGCAACCTATGACCAATGAATCGACCGCGCCCCACGCACATCAGAGTGTACCCGTTCGTGCGCAGATCGACAACGGTATCCAGACGCCGCGGGGGTGTCAACGAAATCTCCACGGTCGATCCCGGCGAAAATCAGGGGTGGAACCCGGGAAATTCCCGGCACGAGCGCCGTCGCTCAGGGCGGCGCGTAGCCGATGGATCGAGGCACGAGCGCGGCTGATCGCGTCGCGGTCGGCGCCGGCATGACGCTGGGCGCGGGCGTCGCGGTCGCCACGGGGCTCGCCGCGGCGGCGGCGCTCGGCCCGCGAGCGCCGCCGCCCACGCCCAGCTGAACGATCACGATGTCTCCGTTGCGCAGCCGCGTGAAGTCGCTCACGAACTCCGGTGCGCCGGCGATGTAGACGCGGAATCGCTGGACGGAGCCATCGAAGCGGAACGCCGCGTCCGCGTCGCGCCCGCCCAGCAGCAGGTGCGCGAACCGCAGCGGGTAGCCGTCTGGCCCCTGGTACGACAGCAGCGCGAGGCCCGCGACCGGCGGCAGCTGGCCGACGAAGAACGCTTCGTCCGCCCCCGCCGGCAGCAATGGCCCGAGCCCGGCGAGCGATCCCATCGCCACGACGCCGACGCCCGGCGTCCCGTCCGCCACCGGGTCGGCGGGCACCGCGCGCTCCGTCAGCCGCGACTCGATCCCCGCGCCCGTGACGCCGGGGTACGCCTCGCGCAGCAGCGCGAGCGCGCCCGCTACGTGCGGCGCGCTGGCCGACGTGCCGGCAAAGGCCGCGCTCGTCGCGGTCGCCAGCCCGGTCGGCGCCAGCAGGTTCGGCTTGCGCCGACCGTCGGTCGTCGGCCCGCGGGACGAGTAGGGTGCCTCCGCGCCGAGGTCCGTCCCGGTCACCGCACCCACGGTCAACACCGTCGGATCGTCGGCCGGCTGTGACAGCGACCCGTCGGGCGTGTAGAAGTCGAGCGGGTTCCCGCGGTCCGGCGAGCCCACGACCATGAGGTCCAGTCGCTTCGGCCGGCTGGAGCCGGCCTGCACGATGCGCACCGTGTAGCGGCCGGTCTTCGTCGCGAGCACCTGCATGCCCTCGATTGGGTTTCCGCTGCACGCCTGGAGGTCGCGCGAGGCGCGCACCAGCGCGCCGTCCGGCCCGAACAGCTCGAGGTCGTAATCGGAGCAGGCCGCGCCCCATGTGTCGTCCCACCGCAGCGACGCAATGATCAGATCGCCCGCGTTGAAGAAGTGACCGTCATCGCGCACGCCCGGAGCGAACTCGTTGACCGAGTCGCCGTTGGTGTCGGTGAATACGCCCGACCAGTGCTGCTCTGCCCAGTTGCCGGACGCGGCGACCCACATCACGCCGGCCGCCGTCGCGCGATCCACGATCTCGTCGACCGGCCCGGTCCCGTCGCCCGCGCCGTTGTGAATGAAGCCGAGCGAGAAGGAGACGACGTCGATGCGCTGAGAGATCACCCAGTCGACCGCCGCCGAGAGCTCAGTGACCGTGCCGAAGTTGAGGAGGTAGATCTGCGCGCCCGGCGCCACGCGCGACACGATCTCCGCCGCGCGCAGGCCGTGATCGGTTCCGGCCTGGAGGTCGCCGTCCGCGCGGAAGCTGTGGGCGACCGTTCCGGTGGGCAGCGCGTCGCCGATGGCGGACGCATAGCCGAGGAAGCCGGCGTCGATCACGGCGACCTTCACGTCGTGGCCGGTGAAGCCGGCGGTGTGCCAGCGGTCGGCGCCGATGCGCGCGAGTGCGGTGACCGGGTTCTCGAGCGGCACGAGCACCGCCGGCGGGTCGACGCGGACGATGTCGGTTGCGGCTGCGAGCGTGCCCATGCGGTCGCTCGGCACCTGCGCCTGGATGCGCCCGCCCGAGATCACCTCGATGTGCGCACCCAGCGAGCGGAGGAGGTCGAGCGCCGGGACCAGGCCGTCCACGGCCGTGACCTCCACGCGCTCCGTCGTCGCGCCGTTCGTCGGCGTCGCGGAGGCCACTGCCGTCGCCGCGGCGCCCGCGGTCGCGGAATCCGTGACGCCGACGCTGGGCGCGCCCGGCCGGATCGCGCCGCACGCGCCGAGCGCAACCGCCGCGATCATTGCGATCGCGGCGAAGCAGACCGGCCGCCGAACGAGGCGCGAGAGGTATTCCACGAACCAGCCATTGAACGAGCGGGGTGACGTAACGGCATCAGTGTACGCACGCGCGGCGGTGGAGATGTAAACGCTGCGGGCGCTTCTCCGCCCGGCACGCCGGCGGTACCCTCGCGCGCGTCCGGAGGAGGAGTGACCGATGGCTGACGATCCGACAAACGCGTCCGGCGTGGCCGCCCACCACACCGACCCCGACGCCGACGCATGCGCCCACGAGACGCTGATGCCGCGCTGGCGCGGGCCCGAGGTCATGGACGACGACTCGAAGGCTATGGGGTGGGTCTGCCACCGCTGTCACCGCGAGTTCCCGCCGTACCTCGTGCAGGACCGCAAGCTGAAGCGCGTCATGATCTAGTCCCGCGCGACCCCCGTCCGCCCCGACCGCATCCCCACCACGGCTCCCGGGACTTACGCACGCACGTGTTAGCGTGGGCGGCGGACGCCCGCGCGCGGCGGGCGGAGAGGAACGTCACATGGGGATCCTGTCGAAGCTCTTCGGCGGCGGCGCGAAGCCGGTCGCCTCGACCCCGGTCGACTCCGTCGACTGTCCGCACACCCAGCTCGTGCCACGCTGGGGCAACGCCGAGGACATGGGCGAGGCGGACAAGGCGACCGAGTACATCTGCAGCTCCTGCGGCGAGCACTTCGCGCCCCAGCAGGCGCACGAGATCCGCGGCTACTAGCCGCCGACCGCTCGCCCGGGCCGGTGCCCGCCCCCACCGACCCCGCCACGCCGGACAGCCCCGTCGCCGCGGCCGCAGGCCTCGGCCGGGGCCGGTTCGTATACTCGTCGCGTGACATCAGACGACCCGCTCCTCCACGCGCCACCCGCCGACATGCAGCACCGGCCGGCGGCGACCGCGCCGCGCCTGCTGATGGGCGGGCCAGTCGCGCTCGTCACAACGTCATGGCGCGGTCAGCCCAACGTGATGCCCCTCTCCTGGCACATGCCGCTGTCGGCCGATCCACCGCTCGTCGCGATCGCCGTCGGCGAGCGTCGGCATACCGTCGACATGATCACGCACTCGCAGGAGTTCGCTCTCAACATCCCGGCGCGGCCGCTGCTCCACCACGTCCAGTACCTCGGCGCGCTGCACGGCGACGAGGTCGACAAGTTCGAGGCGACGGAGCTCGAGACCTTCCCGGGGACGCACGTCTCCGCGCCGCTGATCGCCGGGTGCGCCGGCTGGATCGAGTGCGAGCTGCAGGAGGTGATGCCGTTCGGCGATCACGTCCTCTTCATCGGCCTGGCCGTCGCTGTGCACGTGAACCCGGCGTCGTTCGAGGAGCGCTGGCTCGTCGGCGGTCCCGAGGAGGCACAGCCGCTGCTCTTCCTCGGCGGAAACCACTATTCGACGTTGCACCAGGTGCTGGAGGCGCGTGTGCCGCGGTCGTCGGACGCGCCGGCGCGCACGCTCCGCGAGCACGTCGCCGAGGACCTCGAGGTCACGCGCGAGGCGAAGGAGCGCCGCGAAGAGCGTCGCGCCGAGCTGGAGCGCGAGGTCGAGCGCGGGAACGTCGTCGACGTCTCGGAGCTGGAGCAGGGCTTCGCGCCCGGCACCGTCGACGAGGTCGACCTGAGCAAGGGCTTCGTCCTCGGCGACACGCGCGAGGACTGACCGGGCCTTCACCTGCCGCCCTGCCGGTCAGGGCCGCCGCGCATGAGGCGCGCATGAGGAAGGGACCCGCCCGGGTGACGCCGTTGCGTCGGTGCCACCCGAGCGGAGAGGACCTGAGATGCGAGGTCCGCTGCCTACGCGGTCGCCTCGTCGTCATCGTCGGCCGCGACGCCGACCGTCTCGCGCGTGCGACCCTGGTTCGGGAACGCCCGCGGACCGGCCGTGCCGCCGGCGCGCGACAGGCGGCGGTCCGCCTCGTCGGTCGTCTGCAGTACCGACTGGATGTGCGCCGACTCGCGCGCCAGCGCCTCGATGCTCTGGCGGAGCGCCTGCACCGACCGGCCGATCTCGCCCGGGTCGGTCATGCCGCTCGTCGCCATCTCGGCCATGACCTCCTCGCGGTTCTGGAGGAACTCCTTGACCGCGGCGAAGGAGTCGGAGCGCATCGAGTCGAGCATGCGAATCATGATCTTCCGCTGCTCGACGAGGTTGAGCTCCAGCGCCTCGACGTCGTCATCGAACCGCGCGAGCGCGATCTCGACCGCGTCGCGCTGGTCCTCGCTGTACTGCGTGAACGGCGTGCGCTGCTGCTCGATCTGCTGGCGCGTCTCCGAGATGCGCTTGCGCTGCTGCTGCACGTACTCCGAGAACGAGCGCGCCACGAAGTCGCTCCCCGACTCGCGCATCCGCCGCTCGAGCGCCTCGAGGTTGGACTCCTCGCTGTCGGCGTACTCGTTGAGCGGGCGGAGCCGCTCCTCGAGGTTGTAAAGCACCTGCTGCATCGTCGAGCCCTGCCGGGCCAGCAGCTCGTTGAGCGGCTGCAGCTCCTCCTGGAACTGCACGCGCATCCCGTCGAGCAGCTCGGTGTGCGAGCGGAACAGGTCGACAATGCGCTGCAGCCGGCGCGACGGCAGCAGCGGTTGAGCGTCGCTCATCCCCGCGTCCATTCCGACGGCAGGTGCCGCCTCTTCCGGCATGTCCATCTGATCGAGTTCCTCGTCCCTGCTGCGGGTGCCGAATCGCATCCTCAGGTCCCCTTCCGCCGGCTGGGGCCGGCTCACGGCATCGGCAAAAGCCTCCGACAGCCGTCCGCGACGCACCGCGATTGCGCGGCGGCCGAACATCATCGCCGGGACCAGGACCATCGCGGCGAGCGCGAGGATCACGACCTCCGGCGCATCGGGCTGCCACCAGGGCGACCCGGATGACGCAATGAAGACGAGCGGTGCGGGGCGCGCCTGCGCCACCTGCACCACGGAAGCGGCCGGACCGTTCGCCACGAGCTGCGCGCGGGCGACGGAACCGCCGGCCGCCGCCGGTGCGGCGGCGCGAGCGGTGCGACCGCCGCCTGCCGCCACGGACCTCGTCGGCGGCGCGCTACCGCTGTAGGCGTTGAAGACGAGCTTCGACATCGCATGGATGGCGTCGACCGAGCCGGAGTAGTCCCCGCCGTTCTCGGTCATGGTCACCAGGACGAAGTCGCCGGCCGGCGCGTAGACGATGCCGGCGTCGTGCAGGACCTCGTTGAGCTCGCCCGTCTTGTGCGCGACCGCGATGCCCGCCGGCAGCGCCGCGGGAATCAGGTCGTTCTCTTCCTGCCCGCGGAGCACCTGCAGCATCGCGCTGCTGCTCTGCGGGTCGACGATCGCGCCGGCGTACAGGCGCTCGAAGAAGTACGCGATGTCGTCCGGAGTGGTGACGAAGGTGTCGCCGAGCGAGGTGTGCGTCATGCCGAGGTGCGCGGGCTCGGCGGCGACGGCGTCGTACCCGAGCCGCTCGCGCAGCGCAGCGGCGGCGGCGTTGTCGGAGATCTGGATCATGGCGTGCATCGCGGCGCCGGTGGTCGTCTGGATCGGCACGGTCAGCTGGAACTCCGGCGGATTGTCCACGGAGTGGCGCGGCTCGATCGTCAGGGGCTCCTCGAAGCTGAAGGTATGGGCCGCCTGCTGCTCGTAGGCCTCCGCGAGCACGACGAGCTTGTAGAGCGACGCCGTCTGGAACGGCTGCTGCCCATTCACGTCGCACTGCTGACCCGACGCCAGATCGACCACGACCACGGCCATCTTCACCGGCGCGCGGCCGGCCTGCTGTGCGACGTGCGTGCACAGCTCGTCGAGCGTCGCGGCGTGCGCGCGCGGCGCCGGCCACGCCATCGCTGCGAGCACTGCCATGACGGTGGCGAGTACGAGCCACCCGTCGCGCACACCCGACCCCTTTGCCAGTTCCCTCAAGCCCGGTCTCCTCGATCGAAGATCCGAGGTGTTCGATCATGTGTAGTGGCCGGGAAATCGGTCAACTAGGACTTTCCCTAAGGGATGTACGTCGTTCTTCGCCCGACATCAGTGGGTCGCCCCGATCGCGAGCGGTGTGTACGAGCCGATGCTGCGCCATTCGCCCGGTCGCGGCGCCGCCCGCGTGGGGGGTGAGCAAGGTCTGCCGGTCCGCCCTTCACGTCAAGGTAGGGGCCAGTTGACCGCGGCAGCGGCAAGACACATAGTGCGCATGGTGCGCGCCCGGCAACTGCGGCGAGCCGGCCCGAGCACGTCACCTACCTGCGATCGAGGGTTGCGCGACCGCCTCCCCGCGAGGTGTCCGCGCCCCGGCCGCGCTCCCGCGCGGACGCCGCGCACCGCCCATCGGATACGAGGAGGGACTCCATGGACTGGAACGATTCGCCAGAGCAGTCCGCGTTCCGCGACGAGGTACGCACGTTTATCCGCAGCCGCCTGCCCGGCCCCTACCGCGGCAAGCTCGAGGACGGCAACGAGGGCGAGGGCATCGCCTCCGGCTGGCAGGCCGACCGCAAGTCCGACGACCCGAAGCGCCGCGACACGGCCATCGAGTGGGCCAACGCGCTCGCTGAGAAGGGCTGGATCGCGCCGCACTGGCCGAAGGAGTACGGCGGCGCCGGCCTCTCGGTCATGGAGCAGTTCATCTACAACCAGGAGATGTCGAAGGCCGGCGCCCCGTCGGTCGGCGGCATGGGCGTCTCGCTGCTCGGCCCCACCCTCATCGTCCACGGCACCGACGAGCAGAAGCAGGAGCACCTCTCCCGCATCCTCTCCGGCGAGGTCGCGTGGGCGCAGGGCTACTCCGAGCCGGGCGCCGGCTCCGACCTCGCGTCGTTGCAGACGCGCGCGACGCGCGACGGCGACGACTACGTGATCAACGGCCAGAAGATCTGGACCTCCGGCGCGCAATTCGCCGACTGGCTCTTCGCGCTGGTGCGCACCGACCCCGAGGCTCCGAAGCACCGCGGCATCTCGTTCCTGATGATGGACATCAAGACGCCCGGCATCACGGTGCGGCCGCTCACCGACATGGGCTGGAACCAGCCGTTCAACGAGACGTTCTTCGAGGACGTCCGCGTGCCCGTCGCCAATCGCATCGGTGAGGAGAACCGCGGCTGGTACGTCGGCATGACGCTGCTCGACTTCGAGCGCTCCGGGATCTCCGGCGCCGTCGAGTACGAGCGCAGCCTCCGCAACCTCGTCGAGTACATCCACGGCGACGGCAAGGCCCAGGTGCGACACGACATCGACACGGTGCGCCTGGAGATCGCCGACCGCTCGATTGAGAGCCAGGTCCTCTTCAACTTCGCCTTCCGCATCGTCTCCATCCAGAACCGCGGGATGGTGCCGAACTACGAGGCGTCGATGAACAAGCTCTTCGGTTCCGAGCTCCACCAGCGGGTGGCGCGCACCGGGACGAAGGTCTTCGGCCTCTACTCCAACGTGTGGGACCGCGGGAGCGACAGGGCGCCGATGGGCGCGCAGTTCACGCGCGACTACGTCGGCTCCGTGCCGCACACGATCTTCTCCGGCAGCTCGGAGATTCAGCGCAACGTGATCGCGACGCGCGGGCTGGGCCTGCCGCGCGGCTAGGACCGGCTACGCGCTTTGTCGCTGGACGCGGGTCCCGCGACTCGATATAAGAACGGGCGCCCCGACGAACGAGCGGGGACAGGGAGGGACTCCGACGTGGACCTTGGTCTGAACGAACAGCAGGAGCTTCTGAAGAACGCGGCCCGGGACTTCCTCGAGAACGAGTGCCCCGAGACGCTCGTTCGCGAGATGGAAGAGGACGAGAAGGGCTACTCGCCCGAGCTCTGGTCGAAGATGGCCGAGCAGGGCTGGCAGGGCCTGCTGGTCCCGGAGGAGCACGGCGGCGCCGGCTTCGACTTCCTGGACCTCTGCGTGCTGCTCGAGGAGTTCGGGCGCGCGCTCGTGCCCGGTCCCTTCATGTCGACGGTGCTCGGCGGCGCGGTGCCGCTGATGGTCGCCGGCTCGGACGCGCAGAAGGCCGAGTTCCTCCCGAAGATCGCCTCTGGCGACCTCATCTTCACGCTCGCACTGACCGAGCCCTCCGCTCGCTTCGACGAGCAGGGCGTGCAGTGCAAGGCCACCGTGAGCGGCAACGACGTGACGTTCAGCGGCACGAAGCTCTTCGTCTCCGACGCGAACGTTGCCGACTACATGGTCGTCGCCGGCCGCTCGGGCAAGGGCGTGACGCTGGGCATCGTCGCCACCGACCAGCCGGGCGTCGAGATCACGCAGCTCCAGACGATCGCGCGCGACAAGCAGTGCGAGGTCAAGCTCAACGACGCCAAGGGCCAGCTGCTCGGCGCCGACGGCGCGGGCTGGGACCTCCTGAAGCCGGTCATCCAGCGCTACACCGTCGCCGAGTGTGCGTACCTCGTCGGCCTCTCGCAGATGGACTTCGAGATCTCCGTCGACTACGCCAAGGAGCGCGTGCAGTTCGGCCGCCCGATTGGCTCGTTCCAGGCCATCCAGCACAAGTGCGCGGACATGGTCACGGACGTCGACGGCTCGCGGTTCATCATGTACAAGGCGGCCTGGTCGCTCGCCAGCGAGCAGCCGGCCGACGAGACCCAGCTTGCCATCAACATGGCGAAGGCGTGGACCTCCGAGGCGACCCGTCGCGTCGTCGCGCATGGCCAGCAGATCCACGGCGGCATCGGCTTCACGAAGGACTACAAGATCCAGCTGTACTTCCGCCGCCAGAAGCGCGCGGAGCTGGCCTTCGGCGACGCCGACTACCACCGCGAGCTGGTCGCGCAGGAGCTCGGCATCTAGCCTCGCTCCCCGGTTCGACTTGCAAGAGGCCGCCCTGAGGGGCGGCCTCTTCGCATCTCAGTGCGCGCGCGCGAGCAGCGCGTTGCGCGCGAGGTTCGCCATCGGGTGGAGCTGCCACCCGCGCTCGACGACGTCGCGCAGGAGCTGATCGAGGTACGCGAGCGCCGCCTGTTCGATCGATGTGGCCGCGAGCTCTTCGATCGCGCGGAGCGCGGGCCGGCGCCGGACTTTGTCGGGTTCGACCTTGTCCGCGACGAACATCGTCCACGCTTCCGGGCCGAAATCGGGATGGCCCGTGGTGTGCCACCACACCGCGTGGAGGACGGTGTCGTCCGCGAGTCCGAAGCGGTCGGCGAGCTCCGTCGCGCCGACGGGCCCGTGCAGGAGGACCGGCTCGGCGCGTTCCACCGGGTCGATCGCGATGCCCAGCGCCTCGGCGCGCGCGAGCAACTCGGCCGGGGGGGCGGCGCGCGCGACGTCGTGGCCCTGCGCCGCGAGCCGGGCCAGCGCCGCGTCGTAGCCGTGGCGCGCCGCCAGCTGCGACGCGAGCAGCACCACGCGATCGATGTGCGCGACCAGGCCAGCCGGCAGGCCGGGCGCCATGCGTTCGCGCAGCTCGCGGTCGTTCATCACGCGGCGCCGACGGTGGCGCGCGCCGTCGTCGGCGCGGCGGAGGTCAGGGTAATCACCGATTCAGGGCCGAACGCGTGCATCACTACGCTTCATCCTAGCCCGCGGGCCCCGCGCGGATGGGCCCCTCAGAGAGCGGAGGCAGCGCATGGCGGCACGCTCCCCGGCCGCTCTCGCGACAGGCTGGCGCTCGGACCTGCCCGACCTCGGGCGGTGGTCCGTGGTCTTCGCCGCCGCGTTCACCGGCATCGCCCTCGCCGCCGCCGGCAGTCACGCCGGGTGGCCCGCCGTGGTGTCGGCCCTCGCTCTCGCGGTGCACGGCGGGCTCGCCCTCACCGGCGGGTGGCACCTCTACGCCATGCGCGAGTCGCACCGCGAGCTCCTCGCGCAGGTCGCGACCCTGCAATCCGAGCAGTCCGCGCTGCGCGCGAGCGCCGCCGACGCGGCGCACGACGTGCGCGGACCAATCGTCACCGTGTGCTCCTACCTCGACCTGATGCTCGAGGAGGCGTTCGGCCCGCTCCCCGAGGCCGCGCGCCATGCCGCCGAGCACGCAGCGCGCGCGTCGTCGCGCGCACACGCGCTACTCGAAGCCGCGCTCGTCGCGGAGGTCGGCACGCGCGCGGCTGCGCCGGCGGCCGCGTCGGCGCGCCCGACCGACCTGGCGGCGGTGATGCGCGACGTCGTCGAGGCGCTGCACGCGGACATCGCGGACGCCGGCGCCGAGATCGCCGTCGGCTCGCTCCCGCGCGTTCCGGCGGACGAGGCATCCTGCTATCGGATCTTCGAGAACGTGGTGGAGAACGCCGTGCGCTATCGCCGACCCGACACCGTGCCGCGCATCGCCATCGAGGCGACGGCGTCGGCGAACGCGGTCGAGATCGCAGTGCGCGACAACGGCATCGGGATCGCGCCCGCCGATCGCGAGCGGGTCTTCGCGCGTCATGTCCGGCTCGCCCGCGGAGGCGATGGACACGGCCTCGGCCTCGCGACCGTTCGCAAGCTCGTCACCGGCCTCGGCGGCAGCGTGTGGATCGACCCCGAGGTCACGCGCGGCACCTGCGTGCGCGTTCGCCTGCCCCGCTAGCCCCGCGCGCCCCCATCGCGGCGCTCGTTCAGTCGTTCATGCGGCGCAGCCGCTGGATGCGGTCCTCGATCGGCGGGTGCGTCGAGAACAGGCCGCCGATGTTGCGCCCGCCGAGGGGGTTCACGATGAAGAGGTGCGCCGTTGCCTCCGGCACCTGCATCGGCACGCGCCGCGCCCCGCCCTCGAGCTTCGCGAGCGCGGACGCGAGCGCCTCGGGGTCGTGCACGATGCGCGCGCCGTCGCTGTCCGCCTGGTACTCCCGCGACCGGCTGATGCCGAGCTGGATCAGCATCGCGGCCACCGGTGCGAGCAGTGCGGCGAGCAGGCCCGTCCCGTTGTTGCGGCGGCCGCCGAACCAGAACGACATGTAGGCGATCATCGAGATCGCCGACGCGATCGTGGCGACGATCGACGAGGTGAGGATGTCGCGATTGCGGACGTGCGCGAGCTCATGGCCGAGGACACCGCGCAGCTCGCGCTCGGTGAGCAGCGCGCGGATGCCGGTCGTGACCGCTACGGCGGCGTGCTGCGGGTTGCGCCCGGTGGCGAAGGCATTCGGCTGGGGCGAGCTGATGACGTAGACGCGCGGCGTGGGCATGCCGGCCTCGCGCGCGACGCCTTCGATCAGCGCGAAGAGCGCCGGGTCCTGCGCCCGCTGGATCTCGCTCGCGCCCGCGGTCTTCAGGACGATGTCGGCCGAGAACCAGTACGAAGCGAAGTTCATCGCCCCGGCGATCACCGCGAAGACGATGATGCCGCTCAGCCCTCCGATTGCGCCGCCGACGGCGATCAGGAGGCCGCTGATGGCAGCAAGCAGCACGACCGTTTTCAGGTTCTGCATCGATGCCTGGCATTCGAATGGTGGTGGGCGGTCGGCGCAATCTGCATTGTATCGGAGGTCGCGGTCGCGCGGTTGGCGGGCTACCCGCGACCGTCCCGGGCGGGGCGCGCCTTGACTGGAAGAGCGCACCGTCGTTACCTGCGGGAACCCGCTGCCGCTCATCCGCCCGAACCCGACCGCACTTTACGCTAACGTTAGACTGTGGTTAGGGTGCGGTAACCGCGTCCCTTCTGGGCGCCCCCCTCGCGACCCGCCTGCGGTCCGCGTGATCAGACCAACGGGAGACGAGATGCAGCGGCGCCGAATGCCCATCCTGCTGCGCCTGATCGGCAGAGCGTGGCCCTACAAGGGGCTGACGCTGTTCGCGATCTTCGCGCTCGCCGGTGCCAGCGTGTTCACGGTCGCCACCCCGAAGCTGATCGGCTTCGCCGTCGACACCGGCCTGAGCATCCACGAGCGGGCCAGCGGCCAGGTGGCCGAGGGCAGCATGGCAACGATCGTCCTCGCGTGCGCGCTGCTCCTCGGCGCCGCGCTGCTGCGAGGCGCCTTCGCCTACGGTCAGACCTACATCGGCGAGAAGATCTCGCAGTCGATCGCCTACGACTTCCGCAACGACATCTACGACCGCCTGCAGCGGCTGTCCTACGCCTATCACGACGACGCCCAAATCGGTCAGATCATGTCGCGCGCCACGCAGGACGTGGAGGGGCTGCGGCAGTTCGTCAGCATGGGCGTGCTGCGGTTCATCTACGTGATCGTGCTCGTGTCCGTCTCGTACGCGCTGATGTTCTCGACGAACGTGAAGGTGGCCGCGGTCGCCTTCATCTTCGTGCCGATCGTCGCCGTGCAGTCCTCCGTGACGTCGCTCATGCTGCGGCCGATCTGGCTCAAGGTGCAGGACCTGCAGGGCCAGATGGCGACCGTGCTGCAGGAGAACCTCACGGGGCAGCGGGTCGTGAAGGCGTTCTCGCGCGCCCGCTTCGAGCAGCGGAAGTTCGACGCGAAGGTCGACATGCTGTTCAACGAGTCGTACTCCACCGCGAAGTTCCAGGCCTTCAACAACCCGTTCATGCAGTCGATGTGGCTGGTCTCGCTGGCGGTCGTGTTCTGGGTCGGCGCCGGCGAGATCGTCGCGGGCCGCATGCAGGTCGGCGACCTGATCGCGTTTCAGCTCTACCTGACCCTGCTGCAGGTGCCGGTGCGCTCCGTCGGCTTCATCATCAACATGTTCGCGCGCGCGCACTCCGCGGGCTCGCGCGTCTACGAGATCCTCGATGCGGAGTCGGCGGTCCAGGAGAAGCCCGGCGCGTCGCCGCTGCGCGTGACCGAGGGCCGCGTGCGGTTCGAGCACGTCTCGTTCGGCTACGACGCGTTCGCGTCGGTGCTGCGCAACATCGACATCGACGCGCTGCCCGGTCAGACCGTCGCGCTACTCGGCCCGACGGGCTCCGGCAAGTCGACGGTGGTGAACCTGCTGCCGCGCTTCTACGACGTGACGGCCGGGCGGATCACGATCGACGGGCAGGACATCCGTGACGTGACGCTGCAGTCGCTGCGCGACTCGATCGGCATCGTCCAGCAGGACGTCTTCCTCTTCGTGGACACCATCCGCAACAACATCGCGTACGGGCGTCCGGACGCGACCGAGGAGGAGATCATCGCGGCCGCCGAGGCGGCGCGGATCCACGAGTTCATCGAGCAGCTGCCGGACGGCTACGACACGTGGGTCGGCGAGCGCGGCACGACGTTGTCGGGCGGCCAGCGCCAGCGCGTCGCGATCGCGCGCACGCTGCTGCTCGATCCGAAGGTGCTGATCTTCGACGACTCCACCGCCGCCGTGGACATGCGCACCGAGTTCCTGATCCAGGAAGCGCTCCACAACCTGATGCGCGGGCGGACGACCTTCGTGATCGCCCAGCGGCTGCGCACGGTGAAGGAGGCCGATCAGATCGTGGTGTTGCGCGACGGCGAGGTCGTCGAGCGCGGCACGCACGAGGAGCTGCTGGAGGGCGGCGGCTTCTACCAGCAGATCTACGACCTCGAGCTGCGCGACCAGGACGAGGCGCAGCAGCAGGAGGCGCTCCGCACATCCGGCGACGCCGGGGGAGGCACCTAGTGGCGTACTGGGGTGGCGGAGGCGCCGGCTGGGGCGGCGGTCCGGGCGGCGGGCGCGGCCCCGCGTTCCGCGGCGGGCGCGCGGCCGACGGCTGGGACTACAACGAGCTCGGCGCGGTCTACGACCCGGCGCTGATGCGGCGGCTGCTGCCGTTCCTCGGCCCACACAAGTGGCGGATGATCATCGCCCTCGTGTCGATGGTCGTGTACGCGATCGCTTCGTACTCGCAGCCTTTCATCATGGGCAGCGCCGTCACGTCGATCGTCGCGAAGCTGCGGAGCTCGGATCCGGCGGTGGTCCACCAGGCCGGCGACGACGTGCTCCGCTTCGGCCTGATCCTCGTCGTGCTGTCACTGATCTCGTTCCTGGCGTCGATGACGCAGAACCTGATGACCGGCTACGTCGGACACTCCGTCCTGCGCAACCTGCGCAGCATGATGTTCGAGCACCTGAACCGCCTCTCGCTCCGTTTCTACGACAACGAAGAGGTGGGGCGCGTGATGTCCCGCGTCACCTCCGACGTCGTCACGCTGCAGGAGCTGCTGACCACCGGCTCGTTCCAGGTGCTCGGCGACGCGCTCGGTCTCGTGCTGATCGTCGTGCTGCTCTTCGCGAAGGACTGGCAGCTCGCGATCGCCGCGCTGGCCGTCACGCCGCTGTTCGTCGCGGCGATGATCTTCTGGCAGCGCTACGCCGCGCAGGCGTTCATCCGCGTGCGGCAGGCGATCGCGCTCGTGAACGCGAACATCAACGAGAACGTCTCCGGCGTGCGCGTCGTGCAGTCGCTCGGGCGCGAGGAGAAGAACCTCGAGGAGTTCGACCGGCTCAACCAGCAGAACCTGGAGTCGAACCTCACCGCCGCGCGGCTGCAGGCGATCGTGATGCCGCTCGTCGAGGTGCTGTCGACGACGTCGATGATCATCGTGCTCGTGCTGATCGCGATCCGCACCTTCAACGGGTCGCTGTCCGCGGCCGACGCGCTCGGGTTCGCCACCGCGTTCATGCTCTACATCCAGCGGTTCTTCAACCCTGTGCGGTCGATCATCCTCCAGTACACCGCGATCCAGCGCGCCACGGCCGGCGCGCACCGCATCTTCGAGGTGCTCGACACGAAGCCCGAGATCGTCGACGCGGCGGACGCCGTCACGCTCGACGACGTCGAGGGCCGCGTGGACTTCGATCACGTCTGGTTCGCCTACAACGAAGAGAACTGGGTGCTGCGCGACTTCGATCTGCACGTGCAGCCGGGAGAGACGATCGCCTTCGTCGGGCACACCGGCGCCGGGAAGACGTCGGTAACCGGCCTGCTCAGCCGCTTCTACGACATCCAGAAGGGCACGCTGAGCATCGATGGCCACGACATCAAGCACATCAAGGTGGACTCGCTGCGCGACCGCATGAGCGTTGTGCTCCAGGAGGCCTACCTCTTCTCGGGCACGGTGCGCGAGAACATCCTCTACGGAAAGCTCGACGGCACCGACGAAGACGTCGAGCGGGCGGCGCGCGCGGTGGGCGCCCACGACTTCATCATGCGGCTCGAGCACGGGTACGACACGATGCTGCACGAGCGCGGGTCGAACCTGTCCGTGGGACAGCGCCAGCTGATCTCGTTCGCGCGCGCCATCATCGCGGACCCGCGGATCCTGGTGCTCGACGAGGCGACGGCGAACGTCGACACGCGCACGGAGCGGCTGATCCAGGATGCGCTGTCGACGATGCTGCGCGGGCGCACGTCGTTCGTGATCGCGCACCGGCTCTCCACGATCCGCAGCGCCGATCGCATCGTGGTGATGCGCAATGGCGAGATTGTCGAGCGCGGCTCGCACGACGATCTGATGGCGGCCGATGGCGTGTACGCGGACCTGTACCACATGACGTACACGCACCACGGCGACACGGCCCTGGCGACCGAGGAGGCCGAGGCGCACTCCGCGCCCTAGCTCCGACTGCTCCCGTCACGAGGTCGGCACACGGACACCCCCGTCCGCCTGGAGCGCCCAACGACTGTGGAGCCGCCCGGCGCCGTGACGAGGCGCGGCTCGTAGCCGGCTTCCGGCTTCGGCCGGGCATTCTCGTTCCCGTCGCGCGCTACGATGGGTCCTCGCAGCGGACGAAGGAGGCAGCGAGATGGCGGGTGAGCGGCTCACGCGCGACCTGGACGAGGCGATGCTGGGCGGCGTGATCGCCGGCATCGCGCGCCGCTACGACCTCGACGTCACCCTGCTGCGGCTGCTCGCGGTGATCGCCATCATCCCGTCGGGCGGCATCGCGGTGCCGGTCTACCTGGTGGCATGGCTCGTCGTCCCGCGGCCGGACCAGGTGGAGGCGGGACAGGGGGCGATTGGTCCGCTGCGCGAGCGGCTGCGGCGCGACCAGGTGGGCACGGCGGCACGCGAGGCCGGTGACACCGCGCGCCGCGCGGCGGACCGCGTCGCGGACGCGGCGCGGCTCGCGTCGGAGGCCGCACGCACCGCGGCCGACGCTGCGCGCGCGGCGGCGGACGCCGCGCGGACGGCGGCGGAGGAGATCTCGGACATCGCGCACCAGCCGCGCCGCCAGGCGGGCGCGGACGCTACGTCCGCGTCCACGCCGCCGGCCTCGCCCCCGCCGCCGAGCGCCGGCCCCACCCCGGAGCCGCCGCCGATGCCGCCCGAACCGTCGGCGCCCACCGACGGCGAGCCGCCCACGGGAGGCTTCCCCGCCGCGTGACTGACGATCGCCTGCGCTCGCTGATCGCCGCCGACGAGATCGCCTACTGGCGCACGCTCGGCATCGAGGTGCTCGACGCGGAGCCCGGCCACGTTCGGCTGCGCCTGGCGATGCAGCCCGCGCTCGGCACGCGACGCGCCGAGGTGATGCACGGCGGCGCGATCGCGTCGCTGATCGACGCGGCGGCCGGCGCGGTCACCGCCACCACGCGACGCGACGGCGACGACACGTGGGCCGGCCAGGCCACGACCGACCTCAACGTCACGTTCCTCAACGCCGCCACGAGCGCCGTGGTCGCCGAGGGCCGCGCGCTGCGGGCGAGCCGCTCGCTCGTGTTCGTCGGGGTGGAGGTGCGCGACGAGGCCGACGCGGTCGTCGCGGTCGGCCGCGCGACCTACACGATCATCCGGCGCAGCGCCTAGGCCTCGGAGTCGTCGAACAGCGATGCCTGCGCGGCGGCGCCCGACGACGGGTCGAGCCCGAGATGCTCGTACCCGGGGCGCGCCAGCACCCGCCCGCGGGGCGTGCGCTGCAGGAAGCCGAGCTTCAGCAGGTACGGCTCGTACACGTCCATGATCGTGTCGGCCTCCTCGGAGATCGCCGCGGCGAGCGTCTCCAGGCCGGCCGGGCCGCCGCCGAAGCGCTCCGCGAGCGCGGTCATCAGCTCGCGGTCCATCTGGTCCAGGCCGAGCGCGTCGATCTGCAGCTGCTCCAGCGCCGCCGACGCGACCTCGCTCGTGATCACGCCGTCCGCCCGCACCTCCGCGTAGTCGCGCACGCGGCGCAACAGCCGGTTCGCGACGCGCGCCGTCCCGCGAGAGCGGCGGGCGATCTCCGCGACGCCACCCTCGTCGATCTGACAGTCGAGCACGCCGGCGCTGCGGCGCACGATGCGCGACAGTGCCGCTTCGTCGTAGAACTCCAGCCGGTACGCGGCGCCGAAGCGGTCGCGTAGCGGCTGCGAGACGAGCGCGAAGCGTGTGGTCGCCCCGACGAGCGTGAAGCGGTTGAGCTTGAGGCGCACGTCGCGCGCCTTCGGTCCCTTGCCCAGGATGATGTCGACGGAGAAGTCCTCCATCGCCGGGTAGAGCACCTCCTCGACCGCGATCGAGAGGCGATGGATCTCGTCGATGAAGAGGATGTCGCCGGGCTGGAGGCTCGTGAGCAGCGACGCCAGCTCGCCGGCGCGCTCGATCGCGGGACCCGAGGTGATACGGATGGAGACGCCCATCTCGGCGGCCATGATCATGGCGAGCGTCGTCTTGCCGAGGCCCGGCGGTCCGTGGAACAGCAGGTGGTCGAGCGGCTCCTCGCGCCGGCGCGCCGCCTCGATGGCGATGCGCAGGCTCTCCTTCACGCGCTCCTGACCGAAGTACTGCTCGAGCCGCCGCGGGCGGAGCGTCGACTCCGCCCCGGCGTCGTCGTCCGTCATCGACGGTGTGAGCGGGCCCGCGCGTTCGACCATGCGCCTACGGTCCTCCTGCACGCGCCACTATACAGAACTGGTGTTCGGGCGGCGAGGTTGGGCGCGCGGAGGGTCCGCGCCCCCGGCATCCGGGTGTACCCTGCTGCCTCGACGGTCGGGGAGGAGCCGGTCAATGCCCGCCGTGCAGACGGTCCTGGGTCCTGTCGACGACGCCGCGCTCGGCTTCGTCCTCAGCCACGAGCACGTGCTCGTCGGCGTCGACGCGCGCATCTACCCGTGGCGCTACGACCTCGCCGCGACCCACCGCCGCGCGGTGCGCGAGCTGCTGGAGGCGAAGCAAGGCGGCGTCGACAGCATCATCGACCTGACGACGCCGGACCTCGGGCGCGACGTGAAGGCGATCGCGGCCGTCGCGCGCGAGTCGGGGATGAACGTCGTGGTCGCGACCGGGATCTGGCGCAACCCGCCGCACTCGTTCTGGGGGCGCGACCCCGACGAGAGCGCGGAGATCTTCGTGCGCGAGATCGAGGTCGGCATCGACGACACGGACATCCGGGCAGGCGCGATCAAGGTGGCGAGCGACGCGGAGGGTGTCACGCCCGACGCGGAGCTGCTCCTGCGTGCAGCGGCGCGGGCCAGCAAGCGGACCGGCTGCCCGATCAGCACGCACCACTGGGCGCCGGCCGAGGTGGGACGCCGCCAGGTCGAGGTGCTGCGCGAAGAGGGCGCGCAGATGGACCGCGTGTGCATCGGCCACAGCGCCGACAGCACCGACGTCGGCTACCTCGAGGACCTGCTGAACGCCGGCGTGTACCTGTCGATGGACCGCTATCCCGGCAGCGCCGGCCGGCCCGACTGGCGCGCGCGCAACGCGACGGTGAAGGCGCTCGTCGACCGTGGCTGGGCCGGGCGGCTGATGCTCGGGCACGACTACGCGCCGCGCGCCGTGCTCGCCGGCGCCGCCCCGCCGCCCGCGAGCACGGAGCCGACGCGCTATCTCTTCGTCTCTTCCGTCGCGATCCCCGCGCTGCGCGCGGACGGCGTCCCCGAGGAGGCGATCGAGCTGATGACCAGGGAGGTGCCGCGGCGTTTCCTCACGGGCGTTGCGGCGTAACGAACGAAGCACACGCAGGGAAGGGCCGGCAACGTGGCTACGGTGCGAGCGGACTACCGGGAGCGGAAGCGGATCGTCTTCGAGGCGCGCGGGCGCCACTTCACGAACATCCGAGAGGCGGCCGCCGACAACGGGCCCGTCGGCTACACGTCGACGGAACTGCTGCTGATCGCGCTCGGCAACTGCACGCTCGGCGCGCTCCTCAACCACGAGCTGCTGGTCGACGCCGAGGTAACGCGCGCGAGCGCGGAACTGCAGGCAGAGATGGCGCAGAACCCGACGCGGGTCGATCACATCGATGTGACGATCGACCTCGAGGTGACGGACCCGGCGCTGCTCGCGCACCACGAGGCGATCGAGGTCGCGTCGTGCACGTGTCCGCTGTGCAACACGCTCGGGGACAAGGTGCGGACGCGGGTGCGCCTCACCTGCCCTGCCGCCACGCACTGAGGCGCGCGGAGCCCGCCGGCCCGCGGCCATGACGTGATGACGTCGACGGCGAACGAACCATCGCGCGGGCACGTCGCCGTTCGCGACATGACGGAGGGCGACCTCCGCGCGGTGCGGCGCATCGAGCGCATTGCGTACACGGACGCGTGGTCGCGCCGCGTCTTCGAGCAGGAGCTCCGCAACGCGTTCGCGCACTACTTCGTCGCGGAGGTGGCTGCCGCGGAAGGCGCAGCGCGCCCGCGACGCGGCGCGTCGCGGGTCGTGGCGCTGCTCTCCGGCGCACGGCCGGCGCCGGCCCTCGCCGGCTTCGCCGGCGTCTGGTACATGGGCGATCAGCTGCACATCGTGACGATCGCCGTCGACCCCCGACGCCAGGGGCAGGGGATCGGCGCGCGGCTACTGCTCGAGTGCTTCGCACGCGCCATCGACGCGGAGCTGCGGACGCTCGCGCTCGAGGTCCGGGTCTCCAACGACCGTGCCCGCGGTCTCTACGAACGCTACGGGTTCAGCGTTGCCGGGCGGCTGCACGGCTACTACCAGGACGACGGCGAGGATGCGCTCGTCATGCTCACGCCCGAGCTCGACACCCCCTACCTGCGCCAGCTCGACCTCCTGCGCGAGCGGCACCGTGCGCGCTTCCCCGAGCTGTGGGTCGCGGCCGATGCCGCCTAGGCCGAGCGAGCGGCCCCGCAGCCGGCGATGCTTTGCGACATCCCCTAGGGTGGAACGAGAGGGGTGGAGCGGCCGTGCGATGGGCGCGCTCCGCGGAACGCTCACAGGCGCGCGATCCCGCGCTCGCTCAGGGGGGTAGATGCAGCACACATCGACGCAGAAGACGCGCGCGCGCATCCCGGGCGCCGGCATGCTTGTCGCGGTGGTCGTGATGGCTCTCGTGCTGGCCGTGGTCTCGCCCGGCGCCGCGCGTGCGCAGGACGATGGATTCGCCGGAACCGCGCCCGGTGCCGGCGGGCAGGCGCTGCTCGTCACATCACGCGCGATCGCTCCGGTGGACCTCGCGCAGGGGCTGGCCGGCGCCGGCTGCACCGTGCAGACCCTCGCCGTGATCGAGGCGGGCGAGTGGGTGACGTGGGTCAACGGCGCGCCCGCGTTCGCGAACGACGCGTTCCCGGCGCAGCTCGGCGCGGTGGCGCCGTTCTACGTGCGCTGCCAGGGCGCCGCCAGCGGGGCGTTCAACCTCTTCTCGGCCTCGGGCGGTCAGACCGTGACCGGCACACAGGTCGACACGCGCGTTGCGACCCACGACGGCTACGACCGCGTCGTCTTCGAGTTCCAGGGCGACACCGTGCCCGAGTACGACATCTCGTATCTGACGCAGGGGCTCAACCAGTGCGCGTCCGGCCAGCCGGTGACGCTCGACGGGCAGGCGATCCTGCAGGTCCACCTGCCGCACACGTACATCTACGACCCGAACACCGGCGACCTGACGATCCCGTCGAAGGACCTCCACTTCTCGTATCCCGAGCTGAAGGAGGCGCGCGAGACGTGCGGCTTCGAGGCCGTGGCGAACTGGGGACTCGGCGTGGCGTCGCGGCAGCCGTTCCGGGTCTACGAGCTCAGCTCGCCGGCGCGGCTCGTGATCGACATCCAGCACCCCTAGGCCGCGCGCGGCGCCGCCGGCCGAGGGCAGCGCGCGGCGTCAGCGCGGCCCCGGCTCCGCCGGCACCGCTGCGAGGCCGCCGGACGGCGTCTCGCGGCGCAGCCGCGCGAGGAACAGCGCGACGCCGGCCGCCGGCATGATCGTGCACAGCGCGAACACCGTGCCGTACGAGGTGACGCCCGCCACGAACCCGAGCAGCACGCTGCCCACCACGCCGCCAACGTCCCACGCCATCGTGTAGGTGGCCATCGCGGAGCCCAGTGCTTCGCGCGGCGTGCGGTCCACGATCAGCGCGACGATGTTCGTCTGCGTGCCCGCGATCCCGAGCCCGTAGAGCGTCGCCGCCAGCAGCATCGTGGACTCGCTCCGCGCGCCGGCGAGCAGCGCGAGCCCGAGTGCACCGACCGCGAGCGACGGCACCACGACGCGCGCGCGGCCGAAGCGGTCGGACAGCCAGCCCGAGGACGACCGAGCGACGAGCTGCGCGATCGCGAGCGCGGTGTAGAAGAAGCCGACGTTGCCGAGCGCACGCTCGTCGGCGAACAGAGGCAGGAACGCGGCGACCGCCCCGAACGGCGCCGTGAGGGTGAAGAACACCGCGGCCGGCAGCAGCGCCGTCCGCGAGATCCAGCGGCGCTGCCGGAACGGGATGCGCGGCGCGCCGGGTGCCGCCCCACCGTGCGTGTCGCGCACCAGCGAGCCGACGAGCAGCGCGAGGGCCGCCGTCGCGGCCGAGACCAGGAAGGCGGCGCCGAAGGACACGCGGTCGATCAGCAGGATCGCGACCGGAGCGGCGTAGAGCGCGGCCACCGTGTTCGACGACTGGTAGAGGCCAATGCCGAGCCCGCGCCGCGCGGCCGGCAGGCCGCCGGTCACGATCGCGAGGAGCGCGGTCGTGAACAGGCCCATCGCGACGCCGTGCAGCGCGCGGAACGGCAGCGTGAGCCAGGGGCCGAGATCGAGCGTGTAGCCGGCGAACGCGACGACCGTCGCAACGGCGCCGAGGCGCAGCCAGCGCTGACGGTTCCCGGCGTCGACCCACACGCCGACGAGCGGTCGCGAGAGCATGCCGGCGAACCCCAGCGCGCCGACGACCACGCCGACGACCCAGTCCGGCTGCCCGCCGAGCGACTTCGGGATCTCCACCAGCGACATCTGGTAGGAGATGAAGTAGCAGTGGATGGCGACGATCGCGAGCACGTAGGACGGCACGAAGAGCCGCTCGGCGCTCACGCTCGAGAGCACACTCCCCGCGGGCCCGGGCTCGGCGCCGGCCGTCATGCGCACCTCATGTGATCAACGCGTGGTCGAACCTGCGGCGCGGCGCCGCGCGCCGGCGGCCGCCTACCCGGGCCGCGGCGATTTCTTGCGAGCCAGCGACGCCACGAGGTCGGCGGCGATCGCGTCGCTGAGCTTCCCCGAGTTCACGACCAGGTGGTAGAGGTACGGTGACCGGTAGTCGATGCCGAAGTATTTCTGGTGCCAGGCCTCGCGCTGCGCGTCCGACTCGCGCACGCGTGCCGCCGCGGCTTCGGGCGTCATGGCGTCGCGTTCGGCGATGCGCTTGATGCGCTCGTCCTGATCGCAGGCGATGCGCACGTGAAGGGTGTCGGTGCGGTCGGCGAGCAGCGCCTGTGCGCCGCGGCCGACGATGACCACGGAGCCGCGGTTCGCGAGCTCGCCGATCAGCGACGTGAGCGTCTCGATGTAGCGGCGGTCGTCGGGCCGCATGTCCGGGACGGCGGTCTCGCCGTACGTGCGTCCGAGCACCGACTCGAGGTCGCCCGCCGACATCATCGGGTCGACGCTCGCCATGCCGGCGCGCTCGATGAAGGTGCGCAGCATGCGCGTGAGCCGCCCGCCGAGTCCGCTCGTGCGCTCATCGAACGCCGCGACGTCGTCCTCCGGCCAGCCGAGCGCGGCGGCGGCCTCGGTCAGCAGCTCGCGGTCCGCGAGGGCATAGTCGAGCTCGCGCGCAACGCGGACGGCGATCGTGCCCATCGAGCCGAGGTGCCCCGTCAACGTGACGACGGCCATGGCGGGCCTCCCCTCGTCGTGCGCCGGCCCGGCCGGCGGTCCTGTCATACACGATTCGGGCAGCGACGTGGGCCTGCGCGGGCGGCACCCGCCTGGACGCGAAACGACCCGGCGCATGGCCGGGTCGGTCGCTCGGTCCGCGCAATGGGCGAGGAGGCTACTCCTCGTCCTCCTCGGCCGCGGCCGCGGGATCGTAGACGTAGGTCAGGTACCGTTCGTCGCGCTCGGCGAGGAGCACGATGCGTCCCTCCGCCTCCTGCTCCTGCACCCAGCTCGGGAGCTGCGCACCGTGCCCGCGCACCTGGAAGGTGTCGCGGTTGAGCGCGAACCGCCGCTCGCCGACCACGATGTAGAACGGCGGCTCTCCCTCGAGCTCGTTGAGGTCGAGCACGAAGACGTCGACGTCACCGGTCTCGAGAATCTCGAAGTCCTCGAAGTCGGCGCTGGTCGCGCGCGTCTCCGGGTCCACGACGAACCGGCTGGGGCTGGCCTGTACCATCTGCCGTCCTCCTGTGCGCTGGGTCGGCATCATACGAAAGGGCGAGCGACGGGGCCAGCGCGTCAGGCAGCGAGGTTGCGCGCGCGCAGGTCCGGGAGCGCGGTCAGCGCGATCAACGTCACCACCGTGGCGGACGCGACGCACCACACGCAAATCGCGTGGATCACATACAGCTCGAGGTACGTGAGGTAACCGGAGTAGAGCGTCCCGGCGAAGGCCAGCGCGAACGTCCACTGCCCCAGGATCGGGGGTGCATCGCGCCCGAGCAGCCGGTCCTCGAAGCGGCGCACCACCGTCATCGCGAACAGCAGCAGGTACATCCCGAGCCCGAGCAGCGCGACGGGGACGCCCCCCACCTTCGCGTACTGCGAGTTCTGCACCGTGTGGCAGTTCCCAACGTTCGGGCAGAACGCCTCGACCTGCTTGTCGAGCGCCACGAACGACAGGTATGCGCCGATCCCGACCCCGACCGCGCAGAGGACGAGTAGCACGGTGAGCCGGCGATGGTTCACGCGCGCACCCGCCCGGGACGCGGCCGCTCGCTCATCCGCGTCACGGGGTCGGCGTCGCCGTCGCGACCGGCGTCGGCGTGCCGGTGAGCGCCTGGTTGATGGCCTGGCGGAAGACCGAGATGTCCTGTGCGCCGGTGAGCATCTGCCCGTTGATCAGGAAGCTCGGAGTGGACTGCACGCCGGCGGCCTGCGCCTGCTGCGACTCTTCCTGCACCAGCGACTTCTTCTGCCCCGAGTCCAGGCATGCCGAGAACTTCGCCACGTCGAAGTCCGGGAACTGTTCGTGGAGCGTTTGCGCGAAGTCCTTGAGGTGCTGCGACGAGAAGACGCCGGAGTTCTCTTGTCCCTGCCGGAGGTAGAGCAGGTCGTGATAGTCCCAGAAGTGATTCTGGTCGGCGGCGCACTCCGCGGCCTCGGCTGCGACGGTCGACTCGGAGCCGATGAACGCGTAGTTGTGGAAGATCAGCTGGACCTTGCCGGTCTTGATGAACTCGTCTGCGAGCTGCGGCTCGGTGTCCTCGGTGAAGCGTCGGCAGAACGGACACTGGAAGTCGGCGAACTCGATGATCTTCACCGGAGCGCTGGCGAGCCCCCAGGTCGTGCCGCTGACGTTCTCACGCTGCTTGGGCGTGAACGGCGAGTTGTCGACCGACGAACCGGGTCGGTTGAGGAAGATCAGCACGCCCACCACGACGATCACCACGGCGAGCGATCCGACCACCGGGAGGCCGCCCCACGAGTCGAGCGTCTGCCGCCACGCGGGGCGCGGCTTGCCGTGCGTGCCATCCCCGGGCGTCGGCTGCGGCGCGGTGCCGCGCGGGCGGTTGCCGCGTCGTCGATTTCTCCCCACGGAATCGTTCCCTCCCCGGCGCGCCGCGCGCGCCGCCCCTTCGATGATCGAGCCCACGCGTGCCAGAGACAACCGGCGCGCGGTGCCCGGCATCGTGTGACGCGCGCGGGTGGCGGCCGGGGATCGGTGATCTCCCGATCCCCGGGCTTGCGTCGAAGGGGCACACTGGCGGCATGGAGCTGACACGCTCGCTGCTCGTGCTCACCCTCTTCGTCGCGAACCTCGCCGGGATCGCGATCATCACCGCGATCCGGCCGCGCTGAGCCTCTCGCCGCGCCTGCCAGCGCCCGTCTCCTACCGACACCCGCATTGAACGCGAGAGTCGCGCTCGCTAGCATCAGTGCGTCAGCGGCGGGGGTGGTTCGGATGCTGCGATGTTCCTCCGTCGTGACTGGCTGGTCGCGCCCGCGGCCATGCTCGCCGCCCTTGCTGTGTTGCTCGTCTCCGTCGCGCCCGCGGCGGCCCGCACCGATCCGGCTGTGCCGTCGGCGGCGCCCGCCGCCGCCGCACCGGCCGCGGGCGTGGCGCCCGCGCCGCTCGTCGTCACCGGCGTTCTCAACCTCCGCACGCAGCCGCTGAAGCCCGGCACGCAGGCCGTCGTCAACGGCGACGGCGACTGCCTGCGGCTGCGCTCGGGCGCCGCGCTCTCCGCGAGCGTCGTCACCTGCCTCCCCGATCACTCCTCAGTGCTCGTGATGCCGGCGACGCAGGTGAGCGATGGGTACCGCTGGCAGATGGTCACCGCGGGCAGCCAGGTCGGGTGGGTCGCGGACCAGTTCCTCGACGAGGCGCCTTCCGCGACCGGCTGTGCCACGGCCGGCGGCGCGCTCTCCGCACGACGGCCCGGCTTCAGCAACGCGCTCCCGCCGAGCGGCATCGGCGCCACCGTGTGGGGCGGCGGCTCGACGGAAGGCGTGATTACCGCCGCCCTCGCCCAGGGCTGCAGCCCGCAGTCGATCTGGACGCAGGCCACCGGCACCGGCAATCTCGTCGGCTACCTCACGCACGTCCCGTCGTGGGTGAACAAGGGCTGGACCGACCAGTTCCCCACATCGACCATCCCCCCCAACTCGATCATCTTCGTCGTGTGCGGCGGCGCCGCGACGCAGGCCAGCATCCCGCTCAGCGTCGCCCCCGCCACGGCGCCGACGCGGCAGTCGAACACCGCGCCGCCGTCGACGAACGCGAAGGCCGCGGTCGTCATCGACGCCGCCTCGGGCGAGGTGCTCTTCGGCCAGAACGAGCACGCGCGGCTCGCTCCGGCCAGCCTCACGAAGATGACGACGGCGGTCGTCGCCATCGAAGGCGCGGACACCGGTCAGTGGGTGCTCAACTCCGTCGACAGCCGCCCGCTGGTCGCCGACAACGACAGCGTCATGGGCCTGCTGCCTGGCGACTGCTTCCAGGTGAAGGACCTGCTCTACGGGCTGCTGCTGCCGTCGGGGAACGACGCCGCCCTGTCGCTCGCGCAGTACGTCGGCGGCTCCACGAGCGCCTTCGTGCACCAGATGAACACGCTCGTCGACCGACTCGGCCTGCACGACACGTCGTATACCGACCCCGATGGCCTCGGCGGTCCGACGCACTACTCCTCGGCCTACGATCTCGCCATGGTCGCGCGCTACGGCATGACGCTGCCGCTCTTCCAATCGATCGTCGACACAAAGACGTGGGCGGCGACGGGCAACCGCACGATCGACCTGTCGAACGTCAACCAGTTCCTGCGCTCGTACCCCGGGGCGGACGGTCTCAAGACGGGCTGGACGTCCGAGGCGGGACCGACGCTCGCCGTGTCGGCGACGCGCAACGGCCACCGCGTGATCGCGGTCGTGCTGAACGACCAGACGCGCTACACGGACGTCGGCAACCTGATGGACTGGGCGTTCGCCACGTTCCGCTGGCCGTAGGCCGCGCGTGCCCGGCGGCGGGTCACGCCGCCGGCGGCTCCCACGCGACGACGGCGGTGTAGTTGATGCGCTGCGGCAGGCGGATCGCGCCGCCGGCGCCGTCCCCGAACTGGCGCGCGATCAGGTCGCGCAGCCGAGCGTCGCGCTCCGAGCCCTCCGCCACCCAGTAGAGCCGCCGCGCGGCGGCGTGCGCGTCGTCGAGCGAGAGCGGCTCGGTGTCGCGGTGCGACGGGAACGTCCGCACGTCGAACCGCCGGCCGAGCGCGCCGAGGACGCGCAGGAACTCGGGCAGCGCCGGGAGGCGGCGCAGCGGCTCGCCCCACAGCTCCGTCCACGCCGGCTCGAAGGCGGTGCTCGGCGCGCGGTTGCCGAGCACGACGTGACAGCGCCGGCGGACGCGCGCCTCGAGCGCGTCGAGGAACGCGCCGATGTCGTCGATGTCGTAGAGCACGTGCGCGACGAGGCCGAAATCGGCGGTGACGTCCGGCGCGCCGGCCGGCGGCGGCCAGCGCAGGTCGTGCACGTCGATGTTCGCCAGGCCGTGCTCGGCGGCGCCGGAGCGCAGCGCCTCGCGCATCGCCGGCGACGGCTCGACGGCGATCACGTGCGCGAAGCGCTCGGCGAGCGGGATCGCGAAGCGGCCGCCGCCGGCGCCCACGTCGAGCCACGTGCTCGACGCGTCGCCGGCCGCGAGCAGCACCTCGAGCTCGGCGGACTCCATGCGGCCGGGGCGGAAGAGCGGCGCACGCCGCGCGTAGAAGTCGGTGCGCGGCTCGTCCTCGCGCAGGCGCTCGATCTGCTCGCGGTTCGCGAGCACCAGCGCGCGCCATGCCGCGAGCGTCTCGGGAGCCGACGGCCGCAGCAGGTGCTCCGCGACGGGCAGTGGCGGCTCGGAGCTCATCGGTCGACCAGGACCATGTTGTTGCGGTGCACGACTTCCTCACCGTACTCGTAGCCGAGCACGCCCGCGATCTGGTCGGAGTGCTGGCCGCGGATGCGGTCCACCTCGTCCGACGAGTAGTTCGCGATGCCGCGCGCCACTGCAACGCCGTCGCCGGTCACGATCTGCACGACGTCGCCGCGCTTGAACTCGCCGCTGCGCGCGACGACGCCCGCCGGCAGCAGCGAGTTCGCCCCGCGCAGCAGCGCGCGCGCCGCGCCGGCGTCGATCTCGATGCGGCCGCGCGTCTGCAGGCCGGAGAGCAGGTAGCGCAGGCGGCTCTCCATGCGGTCGCCCGTCGGGAGGAAGTGCGTGCCGACCGCCGGCTCGCCGGCGGCGGCGCGCAGCACGACGTCGTCGGCGGCGCCGTGCGCCAGCACCACGTGCGTGCCCGACTGCGTGGCGATGCGCGCGGCCTGAACCTTCGTCACCATGCCGCCGGTGCCGCGCGCGCCCGGCCCGCCGGCGGCCGCCTGCTCGATCTCCGCGTCGATGCGTTCCACGCGCTCGATCAGCTTCGCGTCGCGGTCGTGCGCGGGGTCGGCGGTGTAGAGGCCGGCGATGTCGGTGAGGATCAGCAGCAGGTCGGCGTCGATCAGGTTCGCGACCTGCGCCGAGAGGTTGTCGTTGTCTCCGATCGTCGCGGCGATCTCCTCGACCGAGACGACGTCGTTCTCGTTGATGATCGGGACGACGCCGAGCTCGAGCAGCTCCATCAGCGTGTTGCGCGCGTTGAGGTAGGCGAGGCGGTTCGCGAGGTCGGCGCGCGTCAGCAGGGCCTGCGCGATCACGATGGTGTGCTGGTCGAACAGCTCGTCCCACAGCGCCATGAGGCGGCTCTGGCCGATCGCGGCGAGCACCTGCCGCATGTGCAGGTCGCGCGCGCGCGCCGCGCCGTCGGCCGCGGCGGTGCTCACCCGATGCCGCCCGGCGGCGACCGCGCCCGAGCTCACGAGTACGGCCTGCCCGCCGAGGCGGCGCAGCTCCGCGATCTGCTCGGCGATGCTCGCCATCGCGCGCGGGTCGAGCCGGTCGGTGCCGGCGGTGAGCACGTTCGAGCCGACCTTGACGACGACGCGCCGGTGCTCGAGGTGCTGCGGGCGGAGCCGTTCGCCGGTCATGGGTCCTTCTCGGCCGCTGGCGTCGCGACGTTGCGGGGCGGTGCGGCGTGCGCGCGAACGTCCGCGTCCGCGCGGCTCCGCTACCCTGTAACGGCGCGACGCCTAGCATCGCTGAACATGGCCCGACGATCGAGACGCGGCGAGCGCACCGAGGATCGGCCGGTGAGCGGACAGGCTCCAGCCCACGCCGGCAGCGCCGGCGGCCGGCACCCGCGGCCACGCTGGTACCGCCTGACGCTGCGCATCCTCGGGCGCGCGGTGGCGAACTTCGTCGAGGACCGCGGCACGCAGATGGCCGCCTCCATCTCCTACTACGGGCTGTTCTCGCTCTTCCCGCTCACGCTGCTCGCGGTCTCGATCTTCGGCATCGTGCTGCGCTCGCCGAGCGTGCAGGACAGGGTGCTCGACGAGATCCTCACGCAGCTGCCGATCGACCCGGGCAACCAGGGCTCGATCCAGCAGGCGCTGAAGAGCGCAGCGTCGCTCGGGCCGACGCTGTCGATCGTGTCGGTGCTCGGCGCGCTGTGGACCGCGGGCGCGCTGTCGGCCGCCATCCGCTCCGCGCTCAACGTGATCTTCCAGGCGCCGCGCAGCCGCCCGCTCGTGCGCGGCAAGCTCCTCGACTACGCGGTCATCCCGGTGATCGGGCTGCCGTTCCTCGGCGGCATCGTCCTCACGGCCGCGTGGCGCATTGCGCGCCAGCAGGTCGCGCGGCTCCCGTTCGTGCAGGCGCAGCTGCTGTGGCTCTGGGAGCTGGGCGTGTTCCTGATCCCCCTCGGTCTCTCGTTCGTCGCCTTCGCGCTGCTGTACTGGATGATCCCCAACCGGCCGGTGCGCTTCCGCTACATCTGGGGCGGCGCGCTGCTGGCGGCGACGGGCTTCGAAGGCCTGAAGGTGGGGTTCGCGTTCTACCTCGCGAACTTCGCGTCGTACGACGTGATCTACGGCCCGATCGCGAGCGTGATCGTGCTGCTGTTCTGGGTGTACCTCACCGCGAACATCGTGCTGTTCGGCGCGGAGGTCGCGGCCGAGACGCCGCATGTGGTGCACGAGGAGCCGCGACACGGCAGCTCGGAGGGCGAGGGCGACTGGCGGCACGCCGTGCGCACGTTCCTGCGCGGGCTCGTGCTCGCCGGCGACGACGAGGCGGTGCCGCCGCACCACCTGGACGGGCACGACGGGCGCCCGGAGCGCGACCCCCGCCGCGCCGACCCGGGCGCGCGGACGCCGTCGCGCGGGCGCTAGGCGCGCCGCCCAGTTGGCGGCCGCTCGTCCGGCGGCGATCGCGCCGTTACGCGCTAGGAGACGCGCCGCTCGAAGACGTGCTCGAGACCGTCCTCGTCGTCCATGTGCTCGCCGATCCGCGTGAAGCCGAACTTCGCGATCACGCCGAGCGACGCGGCGTTCTCCGGGCTCACCGACGCCACGAAGCGCGTGATGCCGTGGCCTTCGCGGGCCCAGTCCATCAGCGCGCCGGCCGCCTCGGTTGCATAGCCGAGGCGACGGTAGGGCTCGAGGACCGTGTAGCCGATCTCGACGGCGTTCGCGCCGGGGCAGTACTCCTCGAGGTAGGCGGCGCCCGGCCGGTCGTGGAAGCCGATGTGGCCGGCGAAGCGGTCGTCGTCGCGGCGAACGATCGCGCGGGCGAGCCAGGGCTCGCGCGCAGGGTCGGCGCGCAGCAGGCCGAGCCAGTAGCGCGCGCGGCGTAGCGTCACGGGGTCGGCGATCCACTCCGGGGGGATCGCGCCGCCGAGCACCTGCTCGGCGCGACGCCGGTCGGCGTCGATCACGGCGGCGTGGAAGTCCGGCGTCATCGAGCGCAGCTCGAGGCGCGGGGTGCGGATCAGGAGGTCGGTGGGAAGGACGTCGTCCGTCATCGGGGCGGCCGGCCCGCGAGCGCACGGTCGCGCGGGTTGCTCAGCCCGCTCACGTGGGGCCGTTCGCCTTCGCCACCGCGAGCCGCACGCGGTGGCCGTCGATCTCGGCGTCCGCGGATGTCGCGCCCGCGGGCGGAGCGCCCGCGTTCGTGGACAGCGCCAGCGTCTCCTGCGCGATGTAGTCGCCGTGCGCGACGAAGACGGCGGCGACCGCCGCCGGCGCCTCGTACGTCACGTCGATGCGATCCGTCACCTTCAGCCCGGCCTCGCGGCGCAGGTCCTGCAGCCGGCGCACGAGCTCGCGCGCCGTGCCCTCCGCCGCCAGCTCCGGCGTCACGCGCGTGTCGACGAGCACCGCGTAGCCGGCCTCCTCCGCGGCGGCCCAGCCCTCCGCGGCCTCGACGCCGACGAGGATGTCGCCGCCGGCGAGCTCGAAGCCCGCGAGCGTGACCGGCTCGCCGGCGCGCATCTTCGCGACGACCTCGGCGGCGTTCGCCTGCTGCAGCGCCCCACGGATCTTGCCGACGTCCTGCCCGAACTTCGGGCCCAGCACCGGCAGATTCGGGCGCAGCGTGTACGCGAGCCGGTCGCCCGGGTCGGCCACGACCTCGACGCGCTTCACGTTCAGCTCGTCGAGCACGGGCTCGGTGAGGCGCTCGAGCGCCTCGCGCTCCTGCGCGTTGCGCGGCACCAGCACCGCGACGGCCAGCGGCTGCCGCACCTTCGTCTGCGCCTTCGCGCGCGCGCCGCGGCCGAGCGACACCATGCGCTGCACGAGGGCCATCTCGCTCGACAGCCGCTCGTCGATCAGCGAGCGGTCGGCGCGCGGCCACGCGTCGAGGTGCACGGAGTCGGGCGCGCCTGGCACCTTCGCCGCGACGAGGTTCTGGTACATCGCCTCGGCAAGGAACGGCGTGAACGGCGCGAGCAGCCGTGCGACGGTCGCGAGGCACTCGTAGAGCGTGTGCAGCGCGGCGGCGCGGTCCGCGTCGTCGTCCGACTTCCAGAAGCGGCGCCGGTTGCGGCGCACGTACCAGTTCGACAGCTCCTCCACGAGCTGCTCGATCGGCCGCGCGGCGTCGGCCGGCTCGTACGCGTCGAGCGCCTCGGTCACGCGCTCGACCGTGCGCTGGAGCTCCGAGCGGATCCAGCGGTCGAGCTCCGTCCGCGCCGCGCGCGGCGGCGGCGCCGCGGCGGGGTCGAAGCCCGCGATGTTCGCGTAGGTCACGAAGAACGAGTACGTGTTCCACAGCGTCGCGATGAAGCGCCGCGATGTCTCCGCCACCAGGTCGCCCGAGAACCGCCGCGAGTTGCCCGGCGGCGAGGCGGTGTACATGTACCAGCGCACGGCGTCCGCGCCGTGCTCGTTGAGCACGGTCCACGGGTCGACGACGTTGCCGACCGACTTGGACATCTTGCGGCCGTCGCCGTCGAGGATGTGCCCGAGGCAGATCACGTTGCGGTAGGCGATGCCCTCCGGGACGTCCTCGGTGCGGTGCAGCAGCGTGGCGAGCGCGTGCAGCGTGTAGAACCAGCCGCGCGTCTGGTCGACGGCCTCGCAGATGAAGTCGGCGGGGAAGCGCTCGTCGAAGACCTGCTCGTTCTCGAACGGGTAGTGCCACTGCGCGTAGGGCATCGCGCCGGAGTCGAACCAGGCGTCGGCGACCTCGGGCGTGCGCGTCATCAGCCCGTTGCAGCGCGGGCACGACAGCTGCACGCGGTCGACGTACGGCCGGTGCGGGTCGAAGCCGTCGGGCGTCTGCAGCGCCGACTCGGTGCCGGCGATCGCGCGGCCGACGAGCTCGTCGAACGAGCCCATGCACTCGATGTGCCCGCAGAGCTCGCACACCCACAGCGGCAGCGGCGTGCCCCAGTAGCGCTCGCGCGACACCGCCCAGTCGACGTTGCCGGCGAGCCACTCGCCGAAGCGGCCGTCGCGGATGTGCTCGGGCACCCAGTGGATCTCCTGGTTGTGCTCGACGAGCTGCTCGGCGACGGCGGTCGTGCGGATGTACCACGACGGCTTCGCGTAGTAGAGGACCGGCGTGCCGCAGCGCCAGCAGAACGGGTAGGTGTGGCGGATGGTCTCCGACCTGAACAGCAGACCGCGCTCTCGCAGGTCGTGCGAGATCAGCGGGTCGGCTTCCTTCGCGAAGTGGCCGTCGCCGGGGCCGCCGACGACCGTGCCGTCCGGCCGCACCGGCTGCAGGAAGAGCAGGCCCTCCTCGCGGCCCATCGCGTAGTCGTCCTCGCCGAATGCCGGGGCGACGTGGAGGATGCCGGTGCCCTCGTCGGTGGTGACGTGGTCCGACGCGATCACGCGCCGCACCGGCAGCGGCTCGTTCGCCTTCGGGCGCTGCGTGCGGCCCTCGACGAAGACGAGCGGCTCGACGTACGTCTCGCCGGGGAAGAGCGGCTCGCACTCGAGGCCGAGCAGCGCCGTGCCGGGCAGCGTGCCGACGATGGTGTGCTCCGCGCCGACGACCGCGGCCACGAGCGGCTCCGCGAGCACGACGCGCTCGCGACCGAGGTGCGCGTCCTCGCGCTCGACCAGCGCGTAGGTCGCGCCCGGCAGCACGGCGAGCGCCGTGTTGCCGGAGAGCGTCCACGGGGTCGTCGTCCAGGCGAGCAGCGAGGTCGGCACGCCGTCGGCGAGGTGCAGCGCGCCGGCGCGGTCGGGCCAGCGCGCGGCTGCGTCCGCGGGCAGGCGGAAGCGCAGCGTGACACCGGGGTCGGGCGTGTTCTCCTCGTACCCCTGCGCGATCTCATGGCTCGACAGGCTCGTCTCGCAGCGCGGGCAGTGCGGCGTGACGCGGAAGTCGCGGTAGACGAGGTCGTTGTCCCACAGCCGCTTGAAGATCCACCACGCGCTCTCGACGTACTCCTTGTGGAACGTCACGTACGCGTGCTCGGTGTCGACCCAGAACCCGATGCGGTCGGTCATCCGCTCCCACTCCGCGACGTAGCGGAAGACCGACTCGCGGCACTTGCGGTTGAACTCCTCGACGCCGTAGGCCTCGACGTCGCGTTTCGACTTCAGGCCGAGCTGCTTCTCGACCTCGATCTCGACGGGCAGGCCGTGCGTGTCCCAGCCGCCCTTCCGCGGTACGCGGTCGCCCCGCATCGTGCGGTAGCGCGGCACGAGGTCCTTGAACACCCGCGCGAGCACGTGGTGGATGCCGGGGTTGCCGTTGGCGGTCGGCGGGCCCTCGTAGAACGAGAAGATGCGGTCGGCGGGGCGCTCGTCGATAGAGCGACGGAAGATGTCGCGCTCGCGCCACAGCGCGAGGATGCGCTCCTCCTGGTCCGGGAACGAGACGCGCGAGGGCACGGGCTCGAAGGTCGACATGCTCCGCCTCCACCAATCGACGGGCGCGTCTCCGGCGCGGCTGCGCCGGGCACGAAAACGCCCGTCCCGCTCTGGTGCGGGACGGGCGACGGCGTCGTGGTGCGACGTCGAGACCCGCGGTACCACCCGCGTTGCCGCGCCCCTCGCGAGGCGTGGCCGCTCGCCGCGTCACGGGCCGCGTCGCTCGCGGGTCGCGAGCGCTCGCCGATGACGCTGCCCCTGGTAACGGTGGGCGCTCCGGCCGAGCCTACTGGGCGCGCACCCGGGGTGCGTGCGTTCGGTCGGCGGCTCGGGAGGGATCTTCACCCGGCGTGGCACGCGTCCGGCTCGCACCGTCCCGGACTCGCTGAGCGGTTCGCCGCCGCGTGGGCGGGACCGCCGGGGTACTGGGCTCCGTCACAGCCTGTCCGCGGATCATAGCAACCGGCGCGTCGTCGGCGCACGCGGTGGGAGGACTATGCGGGCTCGGTCGTGCGCTGCTCGATCGCGTAGAGATCGTCCATGCCGGCGACGTCCTGCAGGTCGCGGTAGAGCGCCATCAGGTCCTCGCCGCGGTCGGTCGGAGCGCCGGTCGCGGCGACCGACCGCAGCATGTCGCGGAGCGCGCGGTACATCACGACCTGGCCGCTGAACGGGTCGATCACCAGCGTGAAGCCCCATTCGCGCAGGCGGTCCGCAGGCCAGCGGCCGGCGAGCGTCATCGCGACGAGCGGCGCGTCGATCTCACGGCCGGCGCGTGCCATCTCGGCCTCGTCGCGCGGGCTCAGCAGGATCGCGTCGGCGCCGGCCGCGCGGTAGGCACGGGCGCGCGCGATCGCCGCGTCCATGCCCTCGTTTCGCACGCCGCCGGTGCGGGCGATGATCGCGAACTCCGCGTCGCGACGCGCGGCGACGGCCTCCGCGATCTTCCCGACCATGACGTCGACGGGCACGAGGTGCTCGACGCCCCGGTGGTGGTGTGCGCGCTTCGGCGCGACCTGGTCTTCGATCTCGACCGCCGCCGCGCCGGTCGCCTCGATCTCGCGCACGGCCCGCGCGGCGTGCACCGCGTCGCCGAACCCCACACCGCCGTCGACGATCAGCGGCAGCGCGGTGCGCTGCGCGATGTGCCGCGCCGCGTCCGCGATCTCGGTCAGCGTCAACAGCGCCTCGGAGATGGCGAGCGAGAAGCCGAGCGCGCCGCCGCTGAGGTAGGCGGCCGCGAAGCCGAGCCGCTCCGCGAGCCGCGCGCCGAGCGGGTCGAGGCAGACCGGCACCGTGACGGGCGGCGCGCCGCGCGCGAGCAGCGGTCGAATCGAGGGGCGTGCCGGCATCGTGGCGACTCCCGCCTGCGTCGCGGCGGCGGCGCGAGCGGGCGGATGCTAGCAGAGCCGGTGCCGCGGCTCGACGCTATGTCCCCGTGGTGCGGTGGTGCGCGCGAGGATTGCGCGGCCGGTCCGCGGGCGGCGCACCCGGCTCACCGAGGTCGAGCAGCGGCGCGAACTCCGGCTGGATCGTCGCGTGCTCGATGCCGAACTCCGCACGCAGGCGTGTCGCGCAGCGCTGCGCGATGGCGACCGCGTCCGTGCCGGGGGGCAGCTCGATGTGCGCGGTCAGCGCGTCGAAGCCGCTGGTGATCGTCCAGAGGTGCAGCTCGTGCACGGCCAGGACGTCGGGGTCGTCGAGCAGCGCCGCGGTGAGCACGCGCGCGTCGAGCCCGCGCGGCGTGTGCTCCATGAGGATGCCGAGGGTCTCGCGCAGCATGCGCACCGCACTGACGACGACCAGCACGACGATCACGAGCGACAGCGCCGGGTCGAGCACCTGCCGCCCGGTCAGCTGCACGCCGATCCCGGCCGCCACGGCGACCAGCGAGCCGCCGGCGTCGGACAGCACGTGCAGCCGCGCGGCACGCGTGTTCACCGACTCCGCGTGCTGCAGCACCAGCACCTGCGCCGTGTTCGCGACGAGGCCGAACGTCGCGACGACCAGCAGGCCGAGGCCCTGCACCTCCGGCTGCGACTGCAGTCGCCGCACGGCCTCCCAGCCGATGCCGACCGAGATCAGCAGCAGCACGAGCGCGTTCGCCGTCGCGGCGAGCACCTCGGCGCGGTGGTAGCCGAACGTCTCCTGCGCGGTGTGCGGCCGCGACGCGAGCCACACGGCGAAGAGCGCGAGGACGAGCGCGCCGACGTCGGCGAACACGTGCCCGGCGTCGGCCAGCAGCGCGAGCGAACCGGTCGCGAGGCCGCCCCACAACTCGACGCCGACGGTCACGACGCTGAGCACGAGCGCGGTCAGCAGGCGCCGGCGATCCGTCGTCTCCGCATGCGTCTCGCCGGAGTGCGAGTGGGTCACCTGCTCAGGCTAGCAGCCGGTTCGGCGGTAGCTGAGACGCGGGCTCAGCAGGTGAGCGCGCGGCCGGCCGCGCGCGACGGCTCACTTCGTGAGCGCGACCTTCCACGTCTTGCCGCCGTCGATTTCCTCGAGGGTGACGACGCCCTGGCCGACGAGCCGGGCGAGGTGCGCGCGGATCTGCCCGCGGGCCGCGCGCCGGAGGCCCTTCTGGATCTCCGGGTAGAGCGCGCGACGGAGCTGCCGGTCGTACTCGTAGCCGTGATCGATGAGGTCCAGGATCTGGCGGTCGCGCACCGCGCGGTGGTCGAGCAATTCCTTGATCTTCGCGTCGGTCTCGCGCACGAGCGGGCCGTGGCCCGGCGCGAAGAGCTTCGCTTGGAGTTCGCGCATCCGCACGAGGCTGTCGAGGTACGCCTGCATGTCGCCGGCCGGCGGTGGGCCGATCGCGCTGGTGCCGACGCCGAGCACGTTGTCGCCGGTGAAGAGCACGCCGAGCGGCTCGACCCAGTAGCAGTTGTGGCCGGCGGTGTGGCCGGGCGTGTGCACGGCGCGCACGGTGAGGCCGCCGACCGTAACGGTCTCGCCGTCGGCGAGCGTGCGGTCGATCGGCGTGTGCAGCGCCTCGTCGCGCCAGAGGCGCGCGCGCTCCGCGATCTCCTTCTCGTCCGGGAGGTCCTCGTTCGACTCGGTGGGCGTGTGCAGGATCGCCTCGTCGATGGGATTGATGGCCGTTTCGGCGTGCAGGAGGTCGCGGAGCCGCCGCCCGCCCGACGAGTGGTCGAAGTGGTGGTGCGTGATCAGGATGTTCTGCACGCGCAGCTGCGGCATCTCCTGCTGGAAGAACCGCGTGCGCTCGTCGATCGACTGGTCGTCGCCGTACCCCGCGTCGATGAGCGCGGCGTCGTTGCCGTCGTGCAACACCCACACGTTCGACGTCGGGAACGTGCGCGAGAACATGCGGACCACGACGACATGCTGCAGCAGGTGATCGTCGATGCGGTTCGCACGCGACTCGACGTGCTCCTCGCGCGACGCCTCCCGCGCGGGACGGCGGGGCAGCAGGCCGCGCCGACGGAGCGCGCGGCGGACGGGGCGCGTCCAGCGTCGCGTCGCCCGGCGAAGGGTGGTGCGCATCCTCGGCATGGTGGCGGCGTCCTCTCGCGCGAGGGGATGATAGCGGGCGAGCGCGGGTGGACCGTCGCGACGGCGCCGCGCACCTGGAGTCGAGGACGAGCGTGTCGGTAGTGCGAGTGCTGATCACGGGCGGTGCCGGGCTGATTGGGTCCGTGCTTGCGGAGCGACTCGGTGGTCGCTTCGACCTTCGCTCGCTGGACCGCCGACCCGCAGTCGGGATTCCGTCCACCGTTGCCGACATCGCAGATCTCGACGCGATCCTGCCGGCGTTTGACGGCGTCGACGCGGTCGTTCACCTCGCGGCCGACCCGTCGCCGCGTGCACCCTGGGAATCGGTGCGCGCCGGGAACCTGACGGGTACACACAACGTGTTCGAGGCGGCTCGACGTGCCGGGGTACCCCGCGTGGTGTTCGCGAGCTCGAACCACGTGATGGGTGCGCACTACTTCGAGGACCCGTGGCGGCAGGTCATCGCCGGCAGTGCGCGATCACTCCCCGTCGGCTACCCGCTGCTGACCGAGGAGATGCCCGTTCGTCCGGACAGCCTGTACGGGCTTTCGAAGGCGTTCGGCGAGCACCTCGGCCGCCTGTATCACGACCGATACGGGGTGAGCTCGATTCACCTGCGGATCGGGTGGGTGATGCGGCGGGATGATCCTCGTGAGCATGGATACGGGGCATTCGGCCTCTCGCTCTGGCTCAGCCAGCGCGACTGCGCGCAGCTCGTCGGGCGCGCCCTGGACGCGCCCGACGCAGTCGGCTTCGCGATCGTGAATGCGACGTCGGACAACCACTTCAAGATCTTCGCCCTCGACCGTGCGCGTTCGCTGCTCGGTTATGAGCCCGACGACGGGGCGCCGGCGCACTGGGCCGATTGGAACCGCACAAGCGAGCTGCCCATCGCGTAGCGCCGTGTGGGGCTAGGCTCTCGGACATGTCCGCACCACCGCCGGATATCGCCGGCCGGCTGCCGACCGGCCGTCGACTCGGTTTGATCCGCTCTCGGTTGCTCGACTGGTACGACCAGCATCGCCAGGAGTTCCCCTGGCGTACTGCGGCCGACCCATATGCGGCGCTGGTCGCGGCGGTTTGCGCGCAGCAGACGCAGATGCCGCGCGTCCTCGACGTGTATGCGCGCTGGATGGCAGCCTTTCCGACGCTCGATGCCTGTGCCGCCGCGGAGCGCGCGGACGTGCTTCGCGTCTGGGGGCGCGCCGGCTACCCGCGCCGCGCCGTCTCCCTGCACGAGGCGGCGCGGCGCTGCCTGACGGAGCACGCGGGCGTCGTCCCCCGCGACCCCGACGCGCTGCTGGCGCTGCCCGGCGTGGGACCGTTCACGGCAGCGATCGTCCGCTGCTTCGGCTTCGACGACGACGCCGTGGCGATCGACACGAACGTGGTGCGGGTGATCGGGCGCGTGGTCTTCGGCGATCTGCAGCCGGCGCGCGACACGCCGGCCCGGGCGGTTGAGCAGGCGGGCGCTCGCCTCCTCCGGCCCGGCACGGCGGCGCGCTGGAACCCGGCGTTGATGGACTACGGCGCGCGTGTCTGCACGCCGCGGCCACGCTGCGACATGTGTGTTGTCGCCTCGCTCTGCGCCGCCCGGCCGCGCTTCGACGCCGGCGAGCGGGCCGAGCCGGTGCGCGCGCAGGGCGTGTTCGCGGGTTCCGACCGGCAATGGCGTGGTCGCATCCTGCAACTCCTTCGCGACGCCGCGCCGCACGTGACGGCGCGAGGCCGGACACACCCAGACGGGCGCGGCGTGCCGCTCGACGTGCTCTGGCGGGCGCTGGGCGCGTTCGGCGACGATCGCCTGCGCGCGCGCCGACTGCTCGCGGGCCTGGTCGCCGATGGGCTCGCCTGGACCGACGATGGCCGCTGCGGGCTGGGGACGGCACCGGTGGACGTGACCGATGGTGCCGGCGTCTGACGCGGCCGTCACCGGTGGATTTGCTAGGCTCGCCTCGTAATGGTGAGGGAGACGCACCGATGCCCGAGGTCTACGCTGACGACCGGCTGGTGATCGAGGAGCTGCCGGCCCTCGGGCGCCTCGCGAACAACGCGTACATCCTCCGTCCCGCCGGTGGGGGTGCGGTGACGATCGTGGACGTCCCGGAAGGGTTCGAAGCGGTGCTCGAAGCGCTCGGCGAGACGCCGGTCGAGCGCATCGTCATCACGCACTCGCACTTCGATCACTGGGGCGGCTACGACGTGATGCGAGCGAGCCTCGACGCGCCCGTGTGCGTCGGCGCTGCCGAGACGAACATCGAGGCATCGCGTCCCGTGGAGCGGCTCGCGGACGATGCGACGCTCCACGTCGGAGACGCCCGCATGCGGGTGATTCACACGCCGGGGCACACGCCCGGTTCCATCTGCCTGCACGTCGGGAGCGCGGTCCTGACAGGCGACACGCTCTTCCCGGGCGGCCCGGGACACAGCCGGACGCCGGAGGCGCTCCACCAGGAGATCGTCTCCATCACCGAGCGGCTGTACACGCTCGATGCGGCGACGGTCGTGCTGCCCGGGCATGGACCCGGCACGACGATTGGCGCGTCTCAGCGCGAATACGCGGTGTTCGCCGGCAAGCCCCACGACGCCGAGTTGCACGGCGACGTGCTCTGGCTCGAGAGCTGAACGAGCGCGGCCGCGCGCGAATCGAACCTGACGATTGCGCCCATGAGGTGTGACCGTAGAATGCGCGGCGCGCGCTGTCGTCTGTGTGTGATGATCATGAACACGATCGACTGCTTCCCCCCACCGAACGGACCCCGATGGAGCACCTGACGCCGAGCCTGACCACGCTGCCGAACGGGCTGCGGCTGCTCGTCACGCCGATGCCGCACGCGCACTCGGTCGCGATCTCCGTGTACCTCGCGGCGGGTTCGCGGTTCGAGCACACCACCGAGGACGCCGGGGTGGCTCACTTCCTCGAACACATCTGCTTCAAGGGAACGGAGCGCCGTCCGCGGCCCCTCGACGTCTCTATCGAGATCGACGCCATCGGCGGCACGATCAACGCGGCGACGAACCGCGAGCTCACGGTCTACTACGCGAAGGTCACGCCCGAGCACCAGGAGCGCGCGCTCGATGTGCTGCTCGACATGCTCCGCAACTCCCTCTGCCTCGATCACGAGATCGAGCGGGAGCGCGGCGTCATCCTCGAGGAGCTGGCCGCCGTGGAGGACTCGCCCGCGGAGCAGGCCGGCATCCAGCTCGATGCCCTGCTCTGGGCCGACCAGCCGCATGGCCGCGACATCGCGGGGACCCCGCAGTCGGTGACGAGCCTCGATCGCGATCTCATCCGCGCCTACTACCACGGCCAGTACGTCGCCAACGCCGCGGTGATCTCGATCGCCGGCGCCGTCGACGTCGAGCAGACGCGCGCGCTGGTCGAGCGATACGCCGGAGACTGGCGCTCCGGAACGCCGTGCAACTGGGTGCCCAACATCGAGACGCTGCGCGGGCCGCGCACGCGCGTGCTCCAGAAGGACACGGAGCAGGCGCACCTCTCGATCGGCATGACCGGGCTCGATGCGCACGACCCCGATCGCTACGCGCTCGACCTGCTCTCGGTCGTGCTTGGCGAGGGCATGTCGTCGCGGCTGTTCGCACGCCTCCGCGAGGAGCTCGGGCTCTGCTACGACATCCACACTTACCTCGCCCATCTGCTCGACACCGGGATGTTCGCCGTCTACGCCGGCGTCGACCCGGACAACGCCGTCGCGGCAGTGCGCGAGATCTCGAAGGAGCTGTGTCGCGCGCGCCAGCCCATCACGGCCGACGAACTGGAGCGCGCGAAGGCCGTCGCGCGCGCGCGCGTGCTGCTACGCATCGAGGACTCGCGCGCGGTGTCGGCCCTCTACGGCTCGCAGGCCGTGCTCGAGCTGCCGCTGGTCTCCCCCGAGCAGACGCTCGCTCGCAGCGCCGCGGTCACGATCGAAGACGTGGAGCGCGTCGCGACCCGGGTGATCCGTGACGATGGCATCCACCTCTCGGTGGTCGGTCCGATCCCCGACGAGGACACGCTCGACGGCGCGCTCACGGTGGACGGCCATGGAGCCGGGTAGCGCCGCGCTCGGCGGTCCCGCCCGAGCGACGGCCAACCCACCCGCGCCCGGCCCCGGGTTCGCGCCCGGCAACATCAATCGGACCGGCGAGCAGGCCGATCCGGGCTCCGTCGGCGGCGGCACGGTCGCTCGCCCCGAACGCTACCTCCTCGTCGTCGAGCAGGACGTTGCAGGTCACGAGGCGTCGCCCCACTACCTGCTCGCGCGCTGGCCGGACTGGCCGCACCCGGCGCTGCTGGCGACCGACCCGCCGGCGGAAGACGAGGACCTCGAGCACGCGGTCGGCCTGCTCCTCGCGTCGCGCATGGGTGTGCGCCTGACCGCTCCGCCCAGGGTTGCGCCCGTCCGCGTGCCCGCGCGAATGCGACACCCGCGCACCGGCGTCGAGGGACTCGGCTGGCTCCGCGCCGTGTCCGTCACGGTGGCCGGCGAGCCGGAGCCCGACGCGCTCCTCGCGGGGATCGACGTGCTCACGGCGGACGCCGCGCTCGACGCGCTGCCCACCGAGGTGGAGCGCATCGTGTTCCGCGCCGGCCTCGCGGCCACCTAGCGACGCAGCCGGGCCCGCCGGGTGTCTCGCGGCGTACCCGGAGGGATCCGCCCCGCCGCCGCGCCCGGTGTAGGATGCGCGGGATCGACGACGCACGCAGGGGGATGCACATGAGCGACGACGCCGGGCCCCGCACCTGTCAGCAGGCCGTGTCGGCCGAGGGAAGTTGCTGCGTCGAGGGCACCTGTGAGGCGCCCGCCACGTGGTGGCATCCGGGCAGCGAAGCCGCGCTCTGCGACGAGCACGAGCTCAATGCTCAGCGCTGGTCGAGCGGCGGGACATGGCGCGTCGGCTCGCGCGAGGTGCCGTATCCCGCCGGCTGGGAGCGCGTCGGCGTCGATGCCGAGGCGGGGCCTGCGTTGCGCGCCGTCGAGCTGGGCGGCGGCATCGTGGTCGAGCGGGACCCGCTCACCCGCTGATCGCATCGCCCGCGTACCGGGTGCGCGCACTCCGCTCCTCGCGCTCGCAACCGCGCCATCGATCGGCGCCGGCGCGATCCAGCGCCCCGATCACCCCGCGCAGCTGTGCCACATCCTCCTGCAGCATCGCGCGCGCGTCGTCCAGCAGCGTGGCGGCGCGCTCACACCCCGCCCCATGGAGCGGGCTGCGAGCTGCCGTGATCAGCATCGAGACGGCGAGCAGGTCCTGGAGCACGCCGTCCCGCAACTCGGCCGCGAGAGGGTCGCGCAGGCCCAGCGGCGAGTGGCAGGCGCCCGGGGCGCTCGAGGCGGTTGCGGCCTCGAACGGGGCCACGGCGAGGGTCGAATCGTGCAGCATGGGGCATCTCCGTGTCCGCGAGGGCTCGTGCCCAACTAACGGGCAGGATGCGTCTCGCGCTCCGCGGATCGGGTCGGGGAAAACCCTGAGATCCGGGTGCCCGGCGACACTTCGATACGGAATCGGTACGGCGCTGCAACGTCGTGCACAGACCGGGCGAGAGGTTTGCGAGCCCGCGCTTGCGGCGCATGGACGGCAAACGGGCCGCCCCAGGGCGGCCCGTTCCGTTGACGAACCAGCGGCGGCTCGCTAGAAGCCCTCGGGCATCCCGGCCGCGGCCGGCGCCTGCTCCTCGGGGATCTCGGCGACGGTCGCCTCGGTCGTGAGCATCAGCGCAGCGACCGACACCGCGTTCTCGAGCGCCACGCGCACGACCTTGACCGGGTCGATGATGCCCAGCTCGAACAGATCGCCCATCTTGCCGTGTTCGGCGTCGTAGCCCATGCGGGGGCTCTTCGCGTCCTGCACGGCCTCTACGATCACCGACGCCTCGGCGCCGGCGTTCTCGGCGATCTGGCGCAGCGGCGCGGAGATCGCCTTCTGGATCAGCAGCGCGCCCGTGCGCTCATCGGTCTCGAGCGACTCGATCAGGGAGTCCAGGCTCGACATCACGCGGATCAGCGCAACGCCGCCGCCTGGGACCACGCCCTCCTCGACCGCCGCACGGGTGGCGGAGAGGGCGTCCTCGACGCGGAACTTTCGCTCGCGGACCTCGATCTCCGTTGCGCCGCCGACCTTGATCACCGCGATGCCGCCGGCGAGCTTCGCCAGCCGCTCCTGCAGCTTCTCGCGGTCGAACTCCGAGTTCGTGTCGCCGATCTGGGCGCGGATCTGGCGGATGCGGGCCTGGATGGCCTCGTCCGAGCCGGCGCCCTCGATGATCGTCGTCTCGCCGCTGTCGGAGACCACGCGGTGCGCGCGGCCGAGGTCCGCGATCTGGACCTCCTTCAGCGTGCGCCCCATGTCCGTCGTCACGAAGGTGCCGCCCGTGAGGATCGCGATGTCCTCGAGCATGGCCTTGCGCCGATCGCCGAACGACGGTGCCTTCACGGCCAGCGGGTTCACGGTGCCGCGCATCTTGTTCACGACGAGCGTGGAGAGCGCGGTGCCGTCGAGGTCCTCGCAGATCATCACGAAGTTCTTCGTGACCTGCATGACCTTCTCCATGATCGGGAGGATGTCGTCGATCGCCGAGATCTTCGCATCCGTGATCAGGATGTACGGGTCGTCGAGCGCGGCCTCCATGCGGTCGTTGTTCGTCACGAAGTACGGCGAGACGTAGCCGCGGTCGATCTGCAGCCCGTCCACGACCTCGGTCTCGAAGTCGAGCCCGCGGCCGTCCTCGATCGTGATCACGCCGTCCTTGCCGACCTGCTCCATGACGTCTGCGATCAGGGCGCCGATCCGCTTCTCATTCGCCGCGATCGAGGCGACGGCCTCGATGGTCGCCTTGTCCTCGACCGGCACGGCGAGATCGCGCAGCGCGCGGATCACGACGCGCACCGCCTGCTCCATGCCGCGCCGGAGATACACGGCGTTCGCGCCGGCCGCGATGTTGCGCAGGCCCTCGTGGAAGAGCGCCTGGGCGAGCACGGTGGCCGTGGTGGTGCCGTCGCCGGCGATGTCGTTGGTGCGGATCGCCACCTGCTTCACGAGCTGCGCGCCCATGTTGTGGAAGCGGTCCTGGAGGTCGATCTCCTTGGCGACGGTTACGCCGTCCTTGGTGATCACCGCCGGTCCATAGCTCTTGTCGAGCACGACGTTGCGGCCGCGCGGGCCCAGCGTCACCTTGACGGCGTTGGCCAGGATGTCGACGCCGTGCCGGAGCTCGCGGCGAGCGTCCTCGTCGAAGCGGAGCCTCTTCGCGGGCATGAGTTCCTACCTTTGTGTGCGACCTGTGTGTGGCGCTCTTGCGCCGTCCCGCTGCGCGCGCCCGGAGGCGGCGCCGAGACGGAGCCGCCGCCCCGGGGCGGCGGCTCGTGCTGCTGAGCCCGGAGGGGGCTACTTCTTCTTGCTGCCCTTCGTGGCGCCGGCGGCGCCGTCCTCGAGCTTCGCGAGGACGTCCTGGAAGCGGATGACGATGTAGTCCTCCTTGTCCACGGTGACTTCCTGCCCCGTGTACTTCTGGTAGAGGACGCGATCGCCCGACTTCAGGTCGATGGTCTCGACCACGCCGGCGTCGTTCATCTTGCCCGGGCCGACCGACACGACGTGACCGTGCTGCGGCTTCTCCTTGGCGGAGTCGGGAATGACGAGGCCCGATGCGGTGACCTCTTCTTCCTCGACCGCCTGCAGCACGATGTGATCAGTCAGCGGCACAACCTTCGTCGCCAACGTAGAGCCTCCCTGGCGCTATGCGTTGGCCCGCGCGCCCCCGACGCCGCGAGCCTGTTTGGTGTGTTTGGCGGGCGCGATGTTAGCACTCCTCATGGGAGAGTGCTAGACGTGCCGGTCGCAGATTCGGAACGGGGTTCCAGGGGCGGCGTCCATGGACCGGTCGTGACCGCCGGAGGCCCGCACCCGACCCGCAAATCTACGGGGCGGTGGTCGGAGACTACACGCTTTCGTGTAGGTTCAACCGGCCGTCGATTGGCGGCGGGTGCGCCCGGTAGGCCGGTGCCGGGCGCATCTCACCCACCCCGCGGGCCGGGCTGGATGGAGACGCGCTCGTGGCACGGCAGGCAGCGAAGGCAACCCGGCGAGTGACGGCGGCGGGCGGTTCCGCGGGCGCGCCGGATCCGGCGGACTCCGCGGAGGCGGTTGGTTCGGAGCGGGGTCCGGCTGCGGCCCCCGGCGTGGCAGGGCGGCGCCCCGCGAGCGCGGCGCCGGGCGGCCCGGACGCGTGGGACGCGTGGGACGCGGAGCACGTTCGCGGGCTGCGTCGCCACCTCGGTGCGAGCCAGTCGGTGTTTGCGGACCGCCTCGGCACGCGCCAGCAGACCGTGTCGGAGTGGGAGACCGGGAGCAGCCGGCCGCGGCGGATGTCGCGCCGGCTGCTCCACCTCGTCGCGGAGGAATCCGGGTACTACGAGGCGGCCACCGATCGTTCGGTGGGCGCGGACGACGCACAGGGGCACGCTCCGTGAGCGGGCCGTCGCGGCCGCGGCGCGTCCACCGACGCCGGGCTACCGGGCCCGCCGTGCCGGCTGGTGGCGCCGACGCGGGGCCGCTGGAGGAGCGCGAGCTCACCGCGCTCTGGCTGCTCGGGCGTGTGCCGACGGTCCTGCTGCCGGACCCGGTCCTGCGTCCCGGTCGCGCGGGCCGCGGCCCCGGACCGGACGTGCGCGAGGCCGCCGTCGTCCTCGAGTCAGGGGTCGTCGCCTGCGGCGACGTGGAGGTCCACCTCCGCGCGTCGGACTTCGTCCACCACGGGCATGCCGCGGATCCCGCGTACGCGGGCGTGCTGCTGCACCTGGTGTGGGAGGACGACCGTCCGCTCGCGGAGCGCGGCCGTCCCACGCCGGTGCCGCTCGGCGGCATGGCACACACGGTCGCGGTGGGACCGGTGCTCGGGCACGACGCCGAGCGGCTCCGCGCGCGCCTGCGCCGCGGCCCGGCCGGCGGCGAGCCGTGCGCGCCGGCCGCCGCGGCGCTGGGACCGGAGGCCACGCGCGCGCTCGTGCGCGCCGAGGGACGGTGCCGGCTCGCCGAGCGTGCGTGGCGCGCCGCGCGCCTCGCGGCGGAGCTCGGCTGGGAGGGTGCGTGGGCGTTCCTGCTGGACCGCGCGCTGCGCTCGAGCGCCGGCCGGCGGCGCGAGGACGCCGCCGCGCGAGCCGGCCTCGCCGCCGCCGTCAACGCCGGCCTCGGTCCGGCCACCGTCGCACGCCTCGCGGACCTTGCGGTGGCGGGAGAGCCGTCCACGCTGATCGATGCGCTGCGCGTACGCGCGGGTCCGGGCGGAACTGCAGTTCCGGGCATCGGCCGCGGGCGCGCGGCCGAGCTCGGCTGGAACGCGGCGCTTCCGCTCCTGATGGCGCTCGCCGCCGCCTACGATCGCGGACCGCTGGCGCGCGCCACGGCACGCCTCGCCGATCGCTGGCCGGCGCCGCGCCCGTATGGCCGCACGCGCGCGCTGGCCGGCCTGCTCGGCGCCCGCGCCGCCCACGGCGCGCTCTACAGCCAGGGGCTGCTCCATCTGCAGGAGCTGTGGTGCGAGCGCGGCGGCTGCGGCCAGTGCCCGTGCTCCCGGCCGCCGCCGGCCGGTCCCGTCAACGCGGACGACGCGAGCGGTACGCCACTGGCCTGATGTCCAGCGTCTCCGCAGCCGGCCGCGCCGCGTCGAGGTGGCGGAACGCCGCGGCTCCGATCATCGCCGCGTTGTCCGTGCACAGCGACGGCGGCGGGATGAAGACGGGAACGGGGGAGCGCTCGATGATGCGCTCCCGGATCCGCGGATTCGCGGCGACGCCGCCGGCCACCAGCACGGAGGCCACCCCTTCCCGCTCGGCCACCCGCGCCGCCTTCTTCGAGATCACGTCCGCCACGGACTCCTGGAAGGCCCACGCCACCTCGGCCGCCGACGGCGCATCCTCGCGCAGCACCTGCTGGACCGCGGTCTTCAACCCCGAGAACGAAAAGTCGTCGCTCTTCGGGAGCCACGCCCGCGGTAGCCGCAGCGTGCGGTCCGTCGCCTCGTTCGCGAGCCGCGACACCGGTGGCCCGCCGGGATAGCCCAGGCCGAGTAGCCGCGCGACCTTGTCGAACGCCTCGCCGGCGGAGTCGTCGAGCGTGCCGCCGAGCCGGCTGAACGCGCCGGACTCGTCCATCAGCAGCAGCTCCGTGTGCCCGCCGGAGATCACCACGGCCAGCGCCGGCAGCGGCGGCACCGGCGCCTCGTCGCCCACTGCCAGTCCGGGGGCGTCGCGCGCCTCGCGCCCGCGCGCGATCGTCGGCTCCGCGCCGCGACCGGTGAGCCAGTTCGCGCAGACGTGGCCCTCGATGTGGTCAACCGGGATCAGCGGGAGCCCGCGTGCGAACGCGATGCCCCGGGCGCCGTTCAGCCCCACGACGAGCGCGCCGGGAAGCCCGGGCCCGACGGTGGCGGCGATCGCGTCGAGGTCCTCCCACCCGCACTCCGCCTCCTCGAGCGCGCGCCGCACCACCGGCACGAACGCGCGCAGGTGCGCGCGCGCCGCGACCTCCGGCACCACGCCGCCGGTCGCGGAGTGCAGGTCGCTCTGCGACGCCACGACGCCGGCGAGCAGCCGGCGGCCGTCGGCCACGACGGCGGCGGCCGTCTCGTCGCACGAGGACTCGATCGCGAGGATGCGCATGGTCGCCAGCGTAGCGCGACGCCCGCTCTCGTTCAGGTCACCGCCCGCGTCAGGGCAGCGCCGGGAACGCGGAGATGCCGTCGCTCGTGAGCGCGAACACGGTGGAGCCGTCGTCGGAGACCGCGACGCCCTTGAGGTCGAAGAACGCCGGGTTGCGGAACTGGCGCACGAACGGTCCGTTGTGATCGCCGACGACGATGCGCTGCTGCGCCCGATCCGCGACGTAGATCAGGCCGCGCGTCGTGTCCTCGACCATGCCCACGGGAGCGTCGGGCGGCTTGTCGATGCCGGCGAGCAGCGGCGCCAGCTCCTTGCCGCCGCGGAACGCGCGCAGCTTGCCGCCGGCGAGCACGTAGACGTCGCCGTCGACCGCGAGCGCCGTCGACTGCGAGAGGTCGATGCCGCCGAGCAGGCCCGCGCGCTCGGAGTCGAAGCCGTCCGCGGCCGGGAGGTAGCGCCACACCTCGCCGGCTCCGGGGTCCAGGATGTAGAGGTTCCCCGCGTACGCCGTCATCGCCGTGGGCGTGCGCAGCTCGGCGGCCCCGCGCAGCGGGACCGGCTGCGGGGTCCCGCCGGTCGGGTCGACGCCCCACAGCGTGCGCCCGACGTCGAACACGAGCAGCCGCTTCGCCGAGGGCTCCCACGTCAGCGCGATCACGTCGCGCGCCTGCGTGCCGCCGTAGTCCTGGCCGCTGCGGTAGACCTCGACCGGGTCGCCCGTGCCGGCCGGGTCGATGCGGAACACACGCCCCTTCTCCGCGTCGAGCATCCACAGCCAGCCGCCGCCGCTCGCGAGCGCGGCCGGCCGCAGTGGCGCCGTGATCTTCCCGCTGAACGTCACAACGCTGCGCAGGTCCTTCACGTCGACGACCGCGTCGAGGACCGCGAGCGCCGACCGCGCCTGCGCCTCGAGCTGCGCGACGCGAGGGTCGTCGGGCGCGATGCCGCGCGCGCTCTCCGCGTCGCTGAGCGCCGTGTTCAGCGCGTCGCGCCGCCGCGAGGGGTCCGTCGCGCTGCTCGCCGTCGCGAGCGCGGCGTTGCCGGACGTGAGCACCTGGTCGAGCTTCGCCGCGCGGTCCTGCCGCAGCAGGCCGGGCAGGATCGCCCACGCGAGTGCGGCGAGCACGATCACGGCCGCCGCCGCGAGCCCGATCGTGCGCCACGGCGGGCTGCCGCCGCCCCCGGGCGTGCGCCGCCCCACCGTGCGCGGCGGGCGCCGCACCGTCGGCAGCGCGACCACCGCGCGGCGCCGGTCCGGCGTCGGTTCGTCGTCCGGGGGACCCGCGTCCAGCACGACGCGCCGCCCCTCGACGCTGTCCTCCGCCGGCACGAGCGGCGGCGGCGCCGGCTGCTCGTCGTAGTCGAGCTCGGCGACCAGGACGGCCGACATGTCGGCCACGCCGCGCGTGCGCACGAACAGCTCCGGGAGCGCGCGCTCCGGCCCGGCCGCCAGCGCCGTCCCGATCGCCGGCGGCGGCACCGCGTCCTCCACGCCGCTCGTCAGGAGCAGCAGCTCGCGGTCCTGCAGCGGCACGGCCGTGAACTGCGGCTGGATCGACTCTTCGCCGCCGAGCGGGTGCATCGCCGGCGTGTTCTCGGTCGACAGGCGCCGCAGGCCCTCGGGCCCGAACGTGTACGCGACGCCGGGGCCGACCTGCCCCACGGTCGCCACGCCCTCGCGGATCGCCACGCAGGTGATGCCCACCGCTACGCGGTGCTCGCGCAGCGAGCGCCGGTTCCATTCCGCGAGGTTCGCGTGCGCCTGCTGGAGCGCGCGCTGCAACCCGCCGGTGATCGAAAGCGTCTCGCGCCCGAACAGCGCCGCCACCGCCTCGGCCACCTCGGCGCAGAACTCGCTCGAGCGCGCGTCGACGGGCTCGGCCACCACGAGCACGCGCACGGTCTCCTCGTCCCGCGTGCGCACGCGGTCGACGAGCCAGGGGCCGTGTTCCTCGGCCTGCCCGGCGACCATGGCGTAGCGACCGACCCAGGTGCTCACAGGCCTCTCGCGCGCGGCGCGATGCGCGGCCGCCGGGTCGTCATCATCGACCGGTCCCACTGCTGCGGATCGAGGCGTGGCCGGGAGCCGTGCCCGCGGGCGACGCCGGCGTGACGCCGTCGCGCGGCGCGCCCGGGTCGGGCCGGGTGATCGTGGGGCGATCAGGGCGCGTCACGGCATCCCCTCACCCCGCCGGGCGCCAGTGTAGGCGGTGGTGTGAGGGGCGGGAAGCAGACGGCCGGTCGGTCAGGCGGACGCGACGTCCGGGCGCATCCGATAGGTGCAGTCGTTGCCGCCGTGCATCTGGCAGCACGTCAGCTCGGCATGCATGCCCGTGAGCTGCTCGATGAACGCGACGTCGATCATGCACGCGGCGGGGTCGTCGCGAGCGACCTCGAGGTACGGGCACGTGCGCTCATGCAGCAGGAAGTTGCCCTGCGCATCGCGCTCCCAGTCGACCACCAGGTCCGACTGCCGCAGCACCTCGCACGCCGCGTCCATGCGCTCCGCCGGCGGCAGCACGGTGAGCTGCTCGAGGTGGGGCGCGGCCAGCGGGCCGGCGGCGCGACGCAGCAGGGTGGCGAAGGTGTCCGCGTCGAGCGTCGAGCGGGCCGCGACGAGCAGCGCGCTCGCGAGCCTGTCGTACGACTTCGGGAACAGCGCTTCACCGTCGTTCGTGAGCGAGTACGAGAGCGCCGGCCGCCCGACCTTGCCGCGCAGCTCGCGGCTGACCACGAATCCCTCGCGCTCGAGCACCGTCAGGTGCTGGCGCACACCGGTCGACGTCAGCCCCAGGTGGTCGGCGAGATCGCGCACGCTTCCCTCGCCCTCGGCACGAAGGAAATCGAGGATCTGCTGGCGCGTGGCTTGCATGCGGTGGGCACTCCGGTCAGCCGTCCACTTATCATAACCCGCGCGCCGGGACCGGCGGATTACGCGGTGAAGCGTAGAGAAGGACCGACGGATGGCGGACGACCCGCTCCAGCACCGCGCGTTCGCGGACGCCGTCGTGGAGCGCGCGGCCACGCAGCTGCGCGAGCTGATCGAGCGCCTCGCGAAGCAGATCGACCCGTTTCCGGTCTTTCCGGGGTCGATGTTCACGTACGGGATCGAGGTCGACCCGCCCGAGGGCAGCCCCTACGGCTGCGTGATCGTGATGGATGACGGCAGGCTCCACGAACTGCAAATCGGGCTCGACGAGGACGAGCTGGCGCGCGGGGGCGATCACGTCGCGTCGCGCAACGAAACGGCCGTCGCGCTCGACCTGCCGCCGGCCGACTACGTGCCATACGCCTGGCGCGCGGTGCGCGCGCTCGTGGCGCACCTCGAGGCGGCGACGTCGTGAGCTCGCGCGCGCCCGGCGCGCCCGCCTGACGACGGCGGCCGGCGCGCGCTCGCTACTCGCCGCGGAACTCGCCGGACTTCCCGCCCGACTTCGCGACGAGGCGGATCTCGCCGATGCGCATGGTCCGCTCGACGGCCTTGCACATGTCGTAGATCGTCAGGGCCGCGACCGAGACCGCGGTCAGCGCCTCCATCTCGACGCCGGTCTGCGCCGTCGTGCGTACCGTCGCCTCGATGGCGACGGCCGCCGGTCCGCCGTCCGCGTCGGGGGAGGGTGCGAGTTCGACGCGGATGCCGCTCAGCGGCAGCGGGTGGCACAGCGGGATGAGCTCGTGCGTGCGCTTCGCCGCCATGATCCCGGCGATCCGCGCCGTGGCGAAGACGTCGCCCTTCGGGATGCGGCCATCGACGATCAACGCGAGCGTCTCGGCGCGCATCGTGACGCGGCCGCGCGCCGTCGCCTCGCGCGCCGTCACGTCCTTCGCGGAGACGTCCACCATGTGCGCACGCCCCTCGGCGTCGAGGTGCGAGAGGCCGCCGCGGAGCGCGTCGCCGCTAGCCACCGATGTACGACATCTCGACACGCGGCAGGTCGATGGTGGCGTCCGAGCGCAGCTCGGAGTAGCGGTCCGTGCGCCGCTCCCAGACGCCGGCGATGCGCGCGCGCAGGGCCGCGTCGTCGGCTCCGGCGCGCATCGTGTCGCGCAGGTCGGTGCCGCCGGCGGCGAAGAGGCAGGTGTAGAGGCGGCCGTCGGCGGAGAGCCGGGCGCGCGTGCACGTCGCGCAGAACGGCTGCGTCACCGACGTGATGAAGCCGATCTCGCCGGCGCCGTCGCGGTAGCGGTAACGCTGCGCGACCTCGCCCGCGTAGTTCGGGTCGAGGGGCTCGAGCGGAAACGCGGAATCGATCCGCGCGGCGAGCTCGGCCGCGGGCACGACCTCGTCGAGGCGCCAGCCGTTCGTGGTGCCGACGTCCATGAACTCGATGAAGCGCAGGATGTGGCCGGTGCCGCGGAAGTGGCGCGCGAGGTCGAGCAGCGTGTCGTCGTTGACGCCGCGCCGCACGACGGCGTTCACCTTCAGCGGCGCGAGCCCGGCGGCGGATGCCGCGTCGATGCCCTCGAGCACGAGCGCGACCGGGAAGTCCATGTCGTTCATGCGACGGAACGTCGCGTCGTCGAGCGAGTCGAGCGACACGGTCACGCGGTCGAGACCGGCCTCGGCGAGCGGCGCGGCGAGCGTCCGCAGCATCGTGCCGTTCGTCGTCAGCGTGACCTCGAGCCCGCCGAGGTCCTTGAGCATGCGCACGAGCGTCGGGAGCTGCGCGCGCAGCGTCGGCTCACCGCCGGTGAGGCGGACCTTGCGCACGCCGAGGTCGCGGAAGATCGCGGCGAGGCGCGTGATCTCCTCGAAGGTGAGGATCTCGGAGCGCGGGAGGAACGCGAAGTCGGGGCCGAAGACCTCGCGCGGCATGCAGTACTGGCAGCGGAAGTTGCAGCGGTCCGTAACCGAGATGCGCAGGTCCTGCATCGGCCGGCCGAGCCGGTCGCGCGGCGGCGCGTCGTCGTCGAAGTCCGGGTGTGGCATGCCCGACAGTGTACGCGGATTCGCCGCCCGTGTTGCACGCGCGGGCGCATCGGCTGCAGGACGTGCGTCAGTGCGCGCGGCGTCGCAGGACGTCCGCGATGGCGCTCACGGCGCGCGCGCGGTGGCTGAGCGACTGCTTCTCGGCGCCGATCTCGGCGAGCGTGCGGCCGTCCGGCAGCGCGAAGACCGGGTCGTAGCCGAAGCCGCCCTCGCCGCGCGCGGCCGGCGCGATACGCCCCTCGAGCGTGCCCTCGCGCACGATTGGCGCGTTGCCCGGCAGCGCCAGCGCGACGACGCAGCGGAAGCGTGCGCCGCGGCGGCCGGGAGGGACGCCGTCGAGCTCCGCGAGCAGGTGCTGCCAGCGCGCGGCGTCGTCGGCGCGCGGGCCTCCGTAGCGCGCCGACAGCGGCCCCGGGCGGCCGTCGAGCGCGTCCACCTCGATGCCGGAGTCGTCGGCGAGCGCCGGCAGCGCCGTCGCCTCGCAGTACGCCACCGCCTTCGCCACGGCGTTCTCGACGTACGAGCGCGCGGTCTCCACCACGGTCGGCGCGGGGATGCCGAGCTCGGCGATGGTCACGGCGTCCCACCCGCTGTCGGCGAGCAGCTCGGCGCATCTCGCGGACCTTGCCGGCGTTGCTCGTCGCAAGGACCAGGCGGGGGCGGCTCATCGTGGGACTCGCTTTCGTATCGTCGGGTGCGGCGCGTCACGGGATGGCCGTGATCCGGCCCGACTTGAGGATGTGCTTCAGGGCCTCGCGCTTGCTCAGCGGGCTCAGCCGGTCACGCCGCTCCGTCACGTAGCGGACGACGGCGTCCGGGTCGGCCCACGCGTAGGCCCGCAGCGCCCATCCTATGGCCTTGCGCATGAAGAACTCGCGATCGGCGAGGTTCGGCTCGATGCAGTCGTCGAGCAAGGCAAGGTCGGTGTCGCCGCGAAAGCCGAGCTGGCACAGGATCGCGGCGCGACGCTTCCAGAGGTGCGGGTCGCGCGCCCACTCGCGCATCGTGCGCCCCATCGTCGCGGGTTCCCGGCGGAGCAGCACGCCGAGGCGGTGGGACGCGATGGCGTCGACGTAGTCCCACCACGCGCCCGTCACGATCCACTCCTCGTAGAGCGGCAGCGTCTCGAGATCCTCGAAGTCGCGGTAGCGGCGCAGGCCCGCGAGCTCGATCGCCGCGTAGCGCTCCTCGCGTTTCGCCGCGTCGCGCCACAGCGTGCGCAGCGTCGCGCGCCATGCGGCCGCGTTCGGGAGCGGGTGCGCCGCGAACACCGCCCGAAAGATGCGGCGCTGCTCCGGAGCGGGGACGCCCCAGTACGGCATCGTGGACTTCATGTATGCCTGCATCGCAGGCGCGCGTGTCGGGTCCGCGCCGGCGGCGAGGCGTGCTCGCAGGTCGGCGATCAGCGCGACGTCGGGGCGTCCATCGCCGTCCGTCGGCGAGGCGCTCGCCGCCACGCCGACGCGCTTGCGCGGTGGCCGCCGCGGCGTCGCCGGCATGTCGCCCGTGCCGTCGATCGCGCCCCCGCGGGGCGGACTAGAGCTCCGCCCAGCGGCTGCTGAGCTTGGAGGCCACGGCCGGCATCGTCGTGTACTCCATCTCGTCGAGCGGCAGGCGGTGCGGCTCGAACGGGCCGTGCTTGCGCAGGTGATCCGCGACCTGGTTGGCCTCCGCGCGCACGTTGTCGAACGACGGGTCGTCGAAGAGGTCGCGCGGGCCGACGAGCTTGCCCTCGGCCAACTGGAAGCCGAGCGCGACGATGCGCGGCGGGCCGTCGAAGCGCGCGGGGTGCGCGTCGCCCTGCGCCACCGGCATCAGCGGGCCGTAGTGCGACCCGCGCATGAAGCCCTCGACGATCCACGCGTGCGTGAACGGCTCGAGCACCTCGCCGACGGCCGGGAAGCCGCCCTGGCAGCGCACGATCGCCGCCGGGTCGTCCTTGCCGACGTAGCGCCCCGCGATCAGAGAGAGCTTGTCGGTGGAGGACACGCCGGCGACCTCGCCGGTCTGGCGGTTCATCACGCGCTTGATCGCGTAGCGTGCCGGCGAGCCGATGAAGACGAGCAGGTCGTACATCTCCTCCGGCGTGTTGAGCACGATCTTCTTGTGCTCCTTCACGTCGTGGACCTCGAACGAGAACCCGCTGTGCAGCGGCTCGGCGATCACCAGGCCCGCCGTGTTGAAGGGGTCGGCGAACATCTTGTAGAAGGGCAGGTTGAACGCGCCGGCCGACGTCTTGTCGGCCATGAAGACGATGATCGGCTCGGAGGGGCGCTCCTCGTACTCGAGCTCCGCGGAGCCCGGCCCCGCGCCCTTGATGTTGCCCGAGAAGGCGTCGACGAGCAGGTCCTGCCCCGCGCCGTAGAGGTGCAGCTTCTTCGCGATGTCGGTGCCGGAGGTGAAGATGTCCCACGCCAGGTGGTGCACCCGCTCATTGTCCTGACCATGGTCGTGCGACATGATCAGGAAGAGGTCGTCGCCGCAGTAGTGCGCCTGCGCGTCGATCAGGAGCCCGCTCCCGACGGCCTTCGCGAGTTCGGTGCGGCCGTGCTCCAGGATGTCGGGATGCATCGCGGAGTGGCCGACGAAGCCACCGATGTCCGCCTTGATCACGCTCAACGTTCGCGGCATCGCTATCTCTCCATCTCTTCGCCCGCGAGCACGGCGGCACGTTGCCGCTCGTCGCGTCGCTCAGGCGCAAGGTGATCAGTCCCGGGCAGGGGCGGTGGTCGCGCGTCTGCGGCGTCACGCGGCGAACATCGACACGTGGCGTCTGGAAGCTGCGGTGACGCGCGTCAGCCCGCGTGCATGCTATTCGCGCGCTTCAAGACGGGTCAAACCCGGCGCGGCGGGGCCCCGCTGCCGCGCTCACGACATCGGCGGGGTCCCGTTGCGCGCGTCCCGCTCGTCCGACGCGCCCGGCGGCGCGAGCGGACCCTCGGGTAGCCCCAGCCGATGGTGCAGCGCGGCGATCGCCGCCTGCGCGAGCTCGCGCACCGTGCCCTGGAGGTGCCAGTCGAGGTCCTTCGAACGCGGCATGAACGCGTCGAGTTCGCGGAGCATCTCCTCGCCGCGCCGGCGCTCGTGCTCCGCGTCGAGTGCGCGGAACCCCTGCAGCTTGCGCGGGCCCTCGCGGCCACCCTCGGGGATGTACCAGTCCCGGAAGGCGACGCCGCACCCGGCGGCGAACATCTTCGCGCCGAGCGGCGTCGCGACCGGTGGCACGCGCGCGGCGAGTGCCTGCGCGGTGTGGCGGCGGGCCGGCGAGTCGTACTCGATCATGAGGTGCCCGCCCGGCGGCACGAGCGCCGCCACCGCGCGCACGATCTGCACGTCCACGGCTTCGGGGATCGTCGATCTCGCGTCCGTCCTCCAGCACCGGCGCGCCGTCATATGACGTGACCTCGACCCAGTTGAACCCCGGCTGCGCGCCGCGGTTGGCGAGCCCCTGCAGGATGGGAGCCGCCGTGCGGCCCAGCGTGTCGGCCTCGAGGAACGCGCGGAAGTAGCGCGCGCCGACGCCGTTGCGCGGCCCTTGCTCCACGACGAGCCGGATGTCGCGGCCGATCACGGCGCCGTCGAGCGGCGCGATTGGCGACGCGGGATCGTCGCCGGCGCGGGACCAGCGGGGGGCGGCGTGCGCGGACGCGTCGGACATGCCAAGAGGCTACGGGATGCGCGGAACGCCCTCCAGCGGGCGGCGGCCGTACACTCCCGCGCGTGACCGTCGCGCCGTCCGACGCCGACCTCGCCGCGTATGTCGCGGCCGCGCGCCGCCTGATGGCGCACGGCGGCTACGAGCGCACGGGCGTGCCCGCGCAGGCGCAGCGCTGGGGCGTCGATCACGTGCGCACGTGGCTCGACGCGCACGACCGCCCGGACGAACGGCCGACGGTCCACGTCGCCGGCTCGAAGGGCAAGTTCTCCGTCGCGGCGATGACCGAGGCGATCCTGCGCGCTCACGGCGCGCACACCCTGCTGCTCACCTCGCCCGATCTCCACCAGAAGCGGGAGCGGATCGCGGTCGACGGCGCGTCCGTCGGCTACGCGGACTTCGCCGCGCTCGCCGCGCGCGTGATGGACGACCCCGCGACCGACGGCTGGTCGCTCTTCGAGGTCGTGACCGTGATGGGCTGGCTCGCCGGCGCCGACGCCGCGTGCGACTGGCAGGTGCTCGAGGTCGGTCTCGGCGGGCGGCTCGACACGACGAACGCGGTGCGCGAGAAGGTCGTCGCCGCGATCACACCGATCGACTTCGAGCACACGGCGATCCTCGGCGACACGATCCCGAAGATCGCCGCCGAGAAGGCCGGCATCATCACCGGCCCGTGCGACGTCGTCGTGTCGCCGCTGCGCGCGTCGGCGCTCGACGTCGTGCGGAGCCGCGCGGCGGAGATGGGCGCGCGCGTGCACGTCGTCGCCGAGGAGTGTGCGATGCGGCGCGAGTCGATGCGGCTCGACGGCCAGGAGCTCACGCTCCGCACGCCGCTGCGCACGTATCGCAAGCTGAAGCTGCCGGTCGTCGGCGCGCACCAGTCCGAGAACGCCGCCACGGCCGTGCGCGCCGCGGAGCTTGCGCTGGCCGCGCAGGGCGACGAGCTGCCGGAGGCCGCGGTGCACGAGGGCCTCGCCGGCGTGCGCTGCCCCGGGCGCTTCGAGGTCGTGCGCCAGCGGCCGCTCACGATCCTCGACGGCGCGCACACGCCGCTCTCCGCGCGCCGCCTGCGCGAGGCGCTCGATGCCGCGGGCGTCCCGCGGCGGCGCGTCGTCGTGCTCGGCATGCTCTCCGGCAAGGAGGTCGACGCCACGGTCTCCGCGCTGATCGGCGACGAGGACGAGGTGATCGTGACGGCGCCGCAGTCCGAGCGCGCGGCCGACGTCGCCGTGCTCGCGCGCGCCGTGCAGCAGACCGGCGCGATCGTGCAGCGCGCGCCCGACGTGCCGGCCGCGCTCGAGCGCGCGGCGGCGCTGGCCGGCGACCGTAGCGCGATCGTCGTGGCCGGCTCCCTCTACACCGTCGCCGAGGCGCGCGAGGCGCTGCTCGGCATCACCGGCGACCGCGCGTTCGGCCTACGGTAGGATGGTGCGACCGCGGGCCGCCTCCTGGCGCGCGGCGACGGCGAACCCCGACACGAGAGCGGCCAGGTCACGCCGAGCGGCATCGGCGCATGCCGCGCACCGGTGGAGCGAGAGCAGCGATGGCGGCGGAGGCTCGACGACGCGTCGTGGTGACCGGGATGGGCGCGATCACGCCCCTCGGCAACTGCGTGCGCGACTTCTGGGAGGCCGCCGTCGCCGGGCGCTCCGGCCTCGCGCGGCTCACGCTCGTCGACCCCGAGCCGTACCCCTGCCAGGTCGGCGGCGAGGTCCGCGACTGGGATCCGACGCTGTACCTCGACCGCAAGGACGCGCGGCGCATGGCGCGGTTCTCGCAGTTCGCGGTGGGGGCCTCGAAGCAGGCGCTCCAGCAGGGCGGCCTCGCCGACCTCGGCGGGATCGACCGCACCCGCATCGGCGTGATCCTGGGCAACGGCGGCGGCGGCTTCCCCAATACCGACGAGGCGATGCGCACGCTGATCGCCCGGGGCGGGATGAAGGTCGACCCGCTCTACATCGCGAAGATGCTGCCGAACATGGCGGCCGCGAACACCACGATCCAGCTCGGCCTGCTCGGCTACACGAACACCGTCACCACGGCGTGCGCCGCCGGCACGCAGGCGATCGGCGACGCCGTTGAGGTGATCCGCCGCGGCGCGGCCGACGTCATGCTCGCGGGCGGCACGGAGGCCGGCATCTGCGAGCTCGGCCTCGCCGGCTTCTCGAGCATGCGGGCGCTCACCACCGGCTGGAACGACGATCCCGAGCACGCGTCGCGGCCGTTCGATGCGCGGCGCGACGGCTTCGCGCCGGCGGAGGGTGCCGGCGTGCTGCTGCTCGAGTCGCTCGAGCACGCCCGCGGGCGCGGCGCGACGCCGCTCGTCGAGGTGCTCGGCTACGGCGTGAGCGCCGACGCCTCGTACCTCGTCGCGCCGTCCGACGCGGGCGAGGGCGCCGCCCGCGCGATGCGCGCCGCCCTCGACAGCGCCGGCGTCGCGCCCGACGAGATCGACTACGTCTCCGCGCACGCGACGGCCACTGAGGTCGGCGACATCGCCGAGACGCGCGCGCTGAAGAGCGTGCTCGGCGAGCGCGCGTACGACGTGCCGGTCTCCGCGTTGAAGTCGCAGGTCGGACACCTGCTCGGCGGCTCCGGCGGCGTCGAGGCCGTAGCGGCGGCGCAGACGATCCTCACGGGGCAGATCGCACCGACGCGGAACCTCGACGAGCCCGGCCCCGAGTGCGACCTCGACTACGTGCCGAACGTCTCGCGGCAGGCGGACGTCCGCACCGTGATGAAGAACTCGTTCGGATTCGGCGGGCAGAACGCCGTGCTCATCTTCCGCCGCTTCGAGGGCTAGCCGGCTGGAGCCCGGCGCGCCGCCCGGCGGGCGCTGGCGCGAACGCCCGGCGCAGGTGCCGCGCACCCGGCCGGGCGTTGCAGTCATGGCCGCGCGTCGGGGCGGTTACGACGCTTCGACGAGCCGCGGTTCGGGCAGCTCGCGGGCCGACGCCGGCAGCATGCCGTCGAGGACCTCTTCGAGCGCCATCGTGTGGGCGCACGCGCCGTTGTGTACGAAGAAGTCACAGGCGCAGCGCCAGCGGCCGTCATGCAGGGTTACGGCGTGATCGTCATTGTTGCCATGAACGGTGACCGAGAGATCCTGGATGTGGAAACGCTCGCGCTCCTCTGCGTAGCGGTGCGCCTTCTCGATCTTTCCGATCATCCCTGAGTGCATTCAGCCCTCTCTCCCCTGCCCCGCCCCCGGGAATTCCACAGGTCGCAACTCGGGCACAACGCAAGACGCCGCGGTCGTCCGCGGCGTCTTCAATGCGTATCCGGGCTGAGGTGGTCCATGGCGGAGCTCCTCTGCGCTCGACGGTAGACCTGCCGAACGAGCGCGTCAATCGCCGAAATCGCCGAGCGCACAGGGTGCGATTCGCGTCTGCTCAGCCGTGCCGCGAGAGCGTCGTGTAGCGCGGCCGCGGCCCGCCCGGGCGCGAGTGCACCAGCACGACCTCGCGCGCCCGGAACGGCTCGACATCCGGCGCGGACAGCGCGGCCGCCGCCGCGGCGACGGCACGCCGGTCGGCCGCCACGGCGCGCCGGTCGACGCGCGCGAGCGTGAGGTGGGGTCGATACGGCCGGTCGTCCGCGGGCAGGCCGGCGGCGACGACCGCCTCCTCGACGCGCCTTGCCAGCGCCGCCAGCCCGTCGCGGTCGCCGCCGATGCCGAGCCACGCGACGGAGGCGCGAGCCGGCGGACCGAACGTCCCGGCGGCGCCCAGGCGCAGGGTGACGTCGACCGGAGGGACGCGCGCGTCGAGCGCCGCGCCGAGCGCCTGCACGGCGTCGGGATCGACCTCGCCGAGGAATCGCAGCGTGAGGTGCATCAGGTGCGGGTCCACGGCACGCAGCACGTCCGGCGCCGAGCGCGCGAGCGCAGCCGTCGCGTCGGCCGCGGCGCTCCGCCACGCCGTCGGCACGTCGAGGGCGATGAACAGCCGCATGCTCCCTCCTGCCGCCGCTCGGCCGCCGACGCTGGACAACGCGGCCGTCGCGCGGCATCGTACGGTCGTCGCGCGCGCGAGCGCGCGACCGCGCCAGGGCGGGGTGGCGAGGTGGCCGCGAGCCATCGTGCTGGGCCCTGGAGCCGCGCATGACCACACCGTCGGTCTTCCACCGTCGCGCGTCCGCACCCGCCGACGCGCCTCTCTCGGCGCTCTCGCCGTCCGCGTTCGACGCCTCGGAGCTTGCGGCCGTCCCGGCGTGGCCGCGCGACCTGTCGTCGCGGCCGGCCGCGCGTGGGGCCGCCCGGCGTCGAGCCCTGCCCGGTGCGCTCCGCGGGCCGCTCCTCGTGACGGCGTTGGTCGCCGCCGCGCTGGCGGTGACGTGGGCGGCGTCCGTGCCGGCGCTCGCCGCCGCGGCGTCGGCGGTCGCGTGGCTGCGCAGCCGCGATGACGGGTCGGGGCGCGCGGCGCTCACGGTGGTGCTGGCGGCCGGTGCAGCGCTGGCGTTCGTCGTGGCATGGGCGCGCGCGACCGCGCCGCGTCGACCGGTGCGTCTGGCGGGCGGCCGTGGCAGGATCGCGATTGGCGAGGTCGAGGACTGCTTGCAGGCGATGCTGCTTGAGCGGCCCGACCTGGTCGCGGCGAGCGTGGAGGTCGAGAACCGGCATCGTCGCGGTGTATGGGTGAGCGCCCGGCTCGACGTGACGCCGGACGCGCGGCTCGAGGACACGATTGATGCCGCGACCCATGCCGTCGAGGAACTCGTGTACCGGCGGCTGGGGCTCGACCTCGCGGGGCCGCCACGCTTCGATCTGCGATACGACGAGCTGGACCTGAGGGCGGGACGCGCGCATGACTTCGGAGCACCCCGCGGACGACCGGACGACGGCGGCCGACGACATCGAGACATCGCCGGCTGACCGGCCGGACGAGGCGGCGGCGACCGACGCGACGCAGCCACCGGTGGCGGAGGCCGGGGGCGACACCGCGCGCGGGGATGCCGGGGAGGCCGGCCCCGCAGGCGCAGGCGCGGCCGCTGCCGAGGACGCGATCGACGCCGAGAGCACCCCGACGGCTGCCGGGGCGCCCGACGACGACGAGAGTCCCGCCCGGGAGAGCGACGCGCCCCCCACGCCCGACGAGGCCGATCTGCCGGCGCGCCTCGAAGCGCTGCTGTTCGTGTCGGACGGCGCCGTCGAGGAGAGCGCGTTGAGCCGGGCGCTCGGCATCACGCGCCGCCGGCTCGACGCCGCGCTCGACGCGCTCGCGGAGCAGTTGCGCGACGCGGAGCGCGGCGTGCGACTGCAGCGCGGCCCCGACGGTGCGCAGCTGGTGACGGCGCCCGAGGCGGCGGCGTACGTCGAGTACTTCCTGGGACTCGAGGCGACGCGGCGGCTCTCGACCGCGGCGCTCGAGACGCTGGCGATCGTCGCGTATCGGCAGCCCGTCACGCGCGGGACGATCGAGCTCATCCGTGGCGTCTCGTCGGATGCCGCGATCGCCACGCTGCGCGCCCGCGGCCTCGTCGCCGACGGTGGTCGAGCGGAGGGGCCGGGGCGCCCCGTGCTCTGGGTGACGACGCAGCGCTTCCTGCAGCACTTCGGGCTGGAGCGCCCGAATGACCTCCCGCCGCTGCCGGCCGACATCGAGCTGCCGGCCGAGGAGGCGGGCGCCCAGCTCGGATTGCCAGTTGCCGATGCCGGCGGCGCCGGCGAGGCCGGCGATGCCGAAGGCGCCGCGGCGCCGGGCGCGGAAGTCGAGACCGACGACGACGTGGAGGCGATGGAGGCCGCGCCGTCGCCGGCGGAGGAGCTGGAGGCGCTCTCGCAGACGGCGGGCGCGATCCTGTCACGGCGCCCCGCCGCCGGGGAACCGCCGACCGAGGAGGACGCGACGGACGAGCGTGACCCCGGCGCGTAGCCGGCGCCCGGGTTCCGCGGCTCCGGCGGGTTCCCGGTGACCCGGCGCGAACGCGACGGCATGACGACGGTCAGCGTTCTACTGACCTTGCACATCCCCGCTGCGCAGACGCTCAAGGAGAAGCGCGCCATCGTGAAGTCGCTCGTCGAGCGGCTGCGCGGACGCATGTCCGTATCGGCAGCGGAGGTGGGGCTGCTCGACCGCCCGCAGGCTGCGCGCATCGGCTTCGCGGTCGTCTCCGGCGACCGCGCGACGGCGCGGCACGCCGTCGACGAGGTGCAGCGGTTTGTCGACCGCGAGCTTCTCGGGCGTGCGGAGGTGGTGGGTACAGAGGTCGACGAGATGGACCTGGACGTCGAATAGCTGCCGGCCTTGAGACAGGGCACCCGGGCAGCGACGGGCCCGCGCGGGCAAAAAGAAGGACGCGCCCGGAGGGGACGGGCGCGTCCTGATTGCAGGCGGCCGCGGGGGCCGCGTTGCGTGCTGTGTCGGGCCTAGAAGCCCATGAAACCGATGATTTGCGTCTGGACCGCGGACTTCAGGTCGCGCTCGGCCTCCTGGAAGGTCGGCGAGCCGCGGCGGCCGCGGGTCACGATCTGGCTGTAGTACTCCTGGGTCTTCACGTTGGGGCTCCTTCTCTTCGTAGCCCGGGCCTCTGCCCTTGACCACGAACCGCTCGCTGAACTGTGTTGAGTATCGGCCGGGTGGCCGGGGATTGCAAGTGATTGTGTTCACAATCACGTAAAATCCAAGTTAAGCGTGGTCCGTCACAATCTGGCCTGGCGAAAAGATCGGGGTCTACCCGGGGTCAGGAGGACGTGTGACGCCGCTTCGGCTGCCCGATTCGCCGAGGCTCGCTCAATCGCGCGCAGCCTCGAGATCTGGACCGTGATCTGCCGCGAGGATATCAAAGGTGACTAAATCAGTCAACATTATCCAGGATGCCGTGCGTACGACCTGCTCTACGACACCGGGTCGCAGAGCAGGTCGTACGGCAGTGCGCCGGCGATCCGCGCGCGCGTCATCGTCCCGGCCGGGAACTCGCCCTTGAGCAGCGCCATGCCGTCGACCTCAGGAGCGTCGCGATAGGTGCGGCCCGACCACGATGGGCCCGCCTGCCTGCGACTCGGCGGGCTCCGCAGACTCGACCAGGACGTCGACCTCGCGACCGACCATCGCGCGGTTCCGCTCCAGCGAGATCTCCTGCGCGAGCTCCATCAGCGCGCCGTAGCGCTCCTGCTTCACGTCCTCCGGCACCTGGCCGTCCATCGTCCCGGCCGGCGTGCCCGGCTGCGGCGAGTACGTGAACGCGCCGACGTGGTCGAATCGCTCGCGCTCGACGAAGTCGATCAGCTCCTCGAACTCCGCGTCGGTCTCGCCGGGGAAGCCCACGATGAACGTCGTGCGCAGCACCACGTCCGGCATGGCCGTGCGGATGGCGTCGAGGCTCTCGCGGGTGACGCGCAGGCTCGGCCGCTTCATGCGGCGCAGCACCGCGTTTGAGCCGTGCTGTAGGGGCATGTCCAGGTACGGGACGACGTTCGGCAGCCGCGCCATCGTCTCCGCGAGCGTGCGGCTGACGCGGCCCGGGTACGCGTACATCAGGCGGATCCACGGCACGCCCGGCACGGCCTCGGCGAGCTCCTCGAGCAGCCGCGCGAGGCCGTCGCGCTCGCCGCGATCCTCGCCGTACGCCGTGGAATCCTGTGCGACGAGCACCAGCTCCTTCGCGCCCGCGGCCGCGTACATGCGCGCCTCGCCGACGAGGCGCGAGGTGGCGTCCGAATGCATGCGCCCCTTGATGCCGGGGATCACGCAGAAGGTGCATGGCCGGTCGCAGCCGTCCGAGATCTTCAGGTACGCGCTCGGCTGCCCGAACTGCGGCAGCGCGCGGTCGGGGATGTCGAAGTGCGCCGTCGCCGGGCCGAGCTGCGCCGCGATCGCGTCCCACTGCTCGGCGCCGAACGTCGCGTCCACCGTCGGGACCGCCGCGCGGACCTCGTCGGCCGCGATCTGCGTCAGGCAGCCGACGACGTAGAGCTGCTGATCAGGCCGCCGGGAGGCGTCGAGCGCGCGCACCGTCTCCAGCGACTCGTCCTTCGCGGCGTCGATGAAGCCGCAGGTGTTCACGAGCAGCAGGTCGGCGTCGTCGGGCGTCGCGACCGCGACGTGGCGACCGGCGCGCAGGGCCTGCTCGAGGCGCATGGAGTCGACGGTGTTCTTCGCGCAGCCGAGGGTGACGAGGTGGTAGCGCATTCAGATCAGGCTGCGCGCGGGCCGTGTGGCCGTCAACACGTCGTGAGCGGACGTTCTCAGCGGACGCGCGCCGCGACGGCGCGCCACACCGCGCGGGCGGCCCGCCACGGCAGCGAGGCAAGGCACGCGAAGTCCTGGAGCAGCCGTCGCATCGCCCTCGCGTCGGCCGCGCTCGCTGCCGCGAAGCCCGCCGGGTCGACATGGAGGTCGGGGTCGCTCGGCTCGGCGAGAACATGCCTCGACGATACCGCATGCATAGACGCTGTCCGGCGCCCCCCGTACCATTTCCGTCTGACTGCAGGGGGTAACCGACCGATGGCTCACAGCAAGTCCGCGATCAAGCGCATCCGCCAGAACGAGGCGCACGCCGAGCGCAACAAGCCGTACCGCACGCGCGCCGCGCGCACCGTGCGGGCCGCGCGCGCCGCCATCCAGGCGGGCGACGCCGACGCGCTGGAGCTCGTGCGCGCCGCGCAGTCGGCGCTCGACCGCGCCGCCCGGCGCAAGATCATTCACCCGAACGCCGCCGCCCGGCGGAAGTCGCGCCTCGCGCAGCAGCTGAAGGCGAAGCAGGCCGCCGCCTAGCCGCCCTCGCACGCCGCGGGCGCGCTGGCGGCGCCCGCGCCCGTCCTGCCATACTGCGCGCAGCCACGATGTGAGGCCTCGGTCATGCGCGCCACCATCTTCCACGAGCCCCGCCGGGTCACGGTCGAAGACCGTCCGCAGCCGTCCGCCGGCCCCGGCGAGATCCTCCTGCACGTCGCCGCCACCGCGCTCTGCGCCTCCGACATCCGCGTCTTCCGCGGCGAGAAGCACGCCGCCGCCGGGGTGATTCCCGGCCACGAGATTGCCGGGGTCGTGCACACGGTCGGCGAAGGCGTGACCGGCGTCGCCGCGGGTGACCGCGTCGTGCTCTGCCCGATCGTCGCGTGCGGCCAGTGCCGCTTCTGCCAGCTCGGCCGTCGCAACCGCTGCCTGCATCGCCAGACGCTCGGCTACGACCTCGACGGCGGCTTCGCCGAGTGGCTGCGCGTGCCGGCCGCGATCGTCTCGCTCGGCCACGTCTACCCCGTGCCCGCAGCCCTGCCGCTGGACGTGGCCGCGATCACCGAGCCCTCCGCGTGCGTGCTCAACTCGCTCGAGCTCTGCGCCGTCGGCGCGGGCGCCTCGCTCGCGATTGTCGGCGCGGGACCGATGGGGCTGCTCCACCTGATCATGGCGCGCGCGCTCGGCGCCGGCCCGATCATCGTGAGCGAGCCCGTCGCTGCGCGGCGCGAGATCGCCCGGCGCTGGGGCGCGGACCTGGTCCTCGATCCCGGCAGCGACGACGTGCTCGGCGCCGTGCGGTCGGCCAGCGGGGGTTACGGCGCCGACGCCGTGGTGCTCTCGGTCGGCATCGCCGCGCTCGTGCCCGGGGCGATCGAGCTCGTGCGCAAGCAGGGGGTGGTCAACCTCTTCGCGGGCTTCCCCCCCGACCAGTCCGTGCCCTTCGACCCGAACACGATCCACTACGGCGAGATCGTCCTCAGCGGATCGCAGAACGCCACGAGTGACCAGTACCGGCGCACGCTCGCGCTGCTGCGCTCGGTGCCGCACATCGACGAGGTCGTGACGAACCGCTACGACATCGAGCACTCGCCGGAGGCCTACACCTCGCGGCTCGAGATGGACGGCCTGAAGTCGCTCGTCGCGTTCCCCGGTGTCGACCAGGGATCGTGACTCTCGCGTGAGGGGCCCACACGACGCGCCGCCCGGTGCGCGCGGCCCGGCGGCGTTTGCGATGACCGTGTGGCGCCGCCTGCGGGGCGAAACGCGAACGCCGGCCCCCGACGACGGCCGCCCGGAGGACGCCGGTCCGGCGATCGGCGACCAGCTCGCCGCTCGCCGCCGGGAGCGCGGACTATCGCTGGAGGACGTCGAGCGCGACATCCGCATCAACCCGCTCTACCTGGAAGCGCTGGAGCGCGAGGACTGGGAGTCGCTCCCCGCGCCGATCTACGCGCGCGGCTTCATGCGGTCGTACGCGCGCTACCTCGGGCTCGATCCCGCCGCGGCCGCCGCCGCCGTGCCGCACGATCTCCCGCGTCCGCTGGGCCTCGAGCCGCTGCCGGGGCTCCGCCGTCCCGGCGGCACTGCGCCGCGCGTCGAGCTTCCCACGCTGACGCGGCCGCTCGCGATCGCCGCGGCGGGCGCGGCCGTGCTGGTCGTCGTGCTGACGCTGCTCGTCGTGGCGCCGCGGCTGCGCGGCGGGGGTGGCGGCGCACCGCCGTCTTCACCCACCGCGACCGTGTCCGCGCGCGGCGCTGCGGGCGCGGCGACCGTGCCGGCCTACGCGCCCGGCACGGTTCCCGATTTCACCGGCGTCGACGGCGACTCGGCGGTTGCCGTGATCACGCAGCTGAAGCTGAAACCCGTCACGATCGACGCGACCAACGGGTCGGTGGCCGCCGGCGTCGTGTTCGATCAGACGCCCGCGCCGGGTACGACCGTGCGAGAGAATGACGTGGTCACCCTGTTCGTGTCGAAGGGGAGCGGCAACTGAACGACGTCGTCGGGCACCCGCGGCTCCGGCGCCGGCCGGCCCGAGTGGCGGACGGGGTCGCGGCGCATGGCTGACCGCGGGCGCGGCGGCTTCTGGCGCCGCCTCTTCGGACGCGACGACGACGCGACGTCCGCGCGACGCGTCGTGCTGCGCGACGGCCGTCCCCCCGGGCTCTTCGACCCCGACGACGACGAGTGGCTCGTGCCGCGCGATTGCGCGGACGACGATGCGGAGCGCGCGCCGGCGCCCCGACGCCGGCCGCCCGGACGGCCGGCGTCGGGGCGGGTGACACGCGCGGTCGCTCTGCGTGCGGACGGCGAGGAGGACGGGGAGCCGGCGACCGGCTTCGGGCGCTTCCTGCGCTTCGGCAACGCGGCGCGCGGCGGGTGGCAGACCCGCACCGTGATGAGCGCCGCCGGCATCGTCGCCGCCGGGTTCATCCTCTCGCGCCTGCTGGGGCTCGTCCGCTCGGTCGCGATCGCGAACGCGTTCGGCACGCAGCCGGACCTCGCCGCCTACTTCGTCGCCTTCCGCCTGCCGGACCTCGTCTTCCAGCTGCTGGCCGGCGGCACCGTCTCCGCGGCATTCATCCCCGTGTTCAGCCGCGTCTCGCTGGAGCGCGGCGACGAGGGGGCGTGGCGGCTCGCGTCCAGCGTCCTGAACCTCCTCAGCATCGCCACCGGCGTCCTCGCGCTGGTCGCGTTCGTGCTCGCGCCACATCTCGTCCCGCTGCTCGCCCCGGGGCTCGGCGACGGGACCGGCCGCCAGCCGGAGCTCACCGCGCTCGCGGTGAAGCTCACTCGCTTCATGCTCCTCTCGCCGATGTTCTTCGGTATCTCCGGGCTGATGACCGGCATCCTGAATGCGCGACAGCACTTCGTCGCGCCGGCGCTCGCGCCGGTCTTCTACAACCTGTCGATCATCGTCGGCGCGGTGCTGCTGAGCGGGCCGCTCGGCGTGTGGGGGCTCGCCTGGGGCGTCGTGATCGGCTCCGCGCTGCACCTCGTGGTGCAGGTGCCGGTCGTGTTCCTGCTCGGCATGCGCTGGACCGGCTCGCTCGGGGTCCGCTCGCGCGCCGTGCGCGACGTCATGCGGCTGATGGGGCCGCGCGTCATCGGGCTCGCCGCGACACAGGCCAACTTCCTCGTGCTGATTTTCTTCGCATCGTTCATCTCGGACGCCGCGATCAGCGCGATCAACTTCGCGTTCCTCGTGATGATGATGCCGGTCGGCGTGGTCGGCATGGCGATCTCGACGGCGGCCTTCCCCACGCTCTCCCGCCAGGCGGCCGCGGGTCAGATGGGACCGCTGCGCGAGTCGCTCGCGTCGGCGCTGCGCGTGATCCTCTTCCTCGCCGTGCCGGCGTCGGTCGGCCTCGTCGTGCTCGCGCAGCCGGCGGTGCGACTGCTCTTCCAGCACGGCGCGTTCGACGCGGAGTCGACCGCGCTGGTGACCGAGGCGCTCACGGTGTTCGCCATCGCCATCGCCGCGCACAGCGGGATCGAGATCCTGAGCCGCGGCTTCTATGCGCTGTCCGACACGAAGACGCCCGTGCAGCTGTCGGTGATGGCGATGGCGCTCAACCTCGTGCTGAGCGCCGTGCTCGTGCGGCCGCTGGGCCTGCGCGGGCTCGCCGGCGCCACCTCGGTCGCGGCGATCTTCGAGTGCTCGATGCTCGCCTACGTGCTGCGCGAGCGCATCGGCCACTTCGGCGCACGCGGCGTGTGGCGCTCGATGAGCCGCACCGTGGTCGCGACCGCCGTGATGGCCGAGGTGCTCGTCGTCGTGCGGCTCGTGCTCGGCGCGCGCGGGCTCGACGCCGGCTCGACGCTCGGCGCGCTCGCCATCGTGGTGCTCGGCGGGCTGGCCGGCGTAGTGAGCTACGCGGCCGCGAGCTGGGTCGTGAACCGCGAGGTGATCGAGTCGGTGCTCGGTCGCCTCGGCGGCGGCTCCTGATATACTGGGTAGGCCCCCAACCGACACAAGGGAGCACACACCGCCCGGGCGCAGCCGCGCCCGGCTGACGCGTGCCGCCCGTTGGTTCGGGCGGACGGAGGAGAGGTACGCATGGCATTCAACGACCGCGAGCTGACGTGCCGCGACTGCGGCGCCTCGTTCGTCTTCACGGCCGGCGAGCAGGAGTTCTACGCGACGAAGGGACTGCAGCACGACCCGGTGCGCTGCCCGTCGTGTCGCCAGAGCCGCAAGATGCTGCGCCCCGAGGACCGCGAGGAGTCGCCGCACTTCGGCGTCTACGTCTCGTGGGGCGGCCGCACGCCGCGCCAGCTGCACGTCGCGACCTGTGCGCAGTGCGGCAACACCACCGAGGTGCCGTTCGTGCCGCGCGGCGATTGGCCGGTCTACTGCTCGAACTGCTACAACGACGTCCGGTCGAAGCAGGAGGAGCGCGAAACTGCCGAGGCCGAGGCCGCAGCGGCGCGCATCGCGGCGTCGGCCGCGCAGGTCGCCGAGCGCGAGGCCTCGCTCGTGGAGCGCGCGACGGTGGACGGCGACGCCGGCTAGCGGCACGCTGCTGCGCGGGACCGGTCGAGCGGAGCGAGGGAGAGCGCGGTGGACGTCAGCTTCGAGACGCGACTGCCGATGGCGTCGGTGGTGCGCGAGGTGCACGAGTTCTTCGGCGCGCGGCACGGCCTGACGTACCGCGATGCCGGCGGCGGTGAGATGTCCTTCAGCGGCGACGGCCGCGCGGTGCGCATCGTGCTCGCGCCGACCGACGCCGGCCCGGTGCGCGTGCAGTTGACGACCGAGTACCTGGACGAGCTGGTGCGCCAGTTCCGCGCGCGCATCGATCCGCCGCCGGGCTCCACGCCGCGCCGCCGCCGCATCGCCGCGAACGACGACCTGCAGCGCTACCGTCGCATGGCGACGCGCCAGCCGGCGCCCCCGGCATCGACGCAAGCGCGCGAGTTCCCGGCGGCGGTCAGCCTGAACCCGGGATAGCCCGCGGCCGGTCGCAGCGAATCCCGGCACCGCCCCGCCTTCAGTGCGGGGCGGTGCTGTGCCATAATCGGCACCACCTCGCCCCGCGACCCAGGGGTGCTCGCGCGGGGCGGGCCCGGACGAATGCGTCGCGCCGCCACGGCGGCGCACTGAACGACGTTGCACCCGCCTGTGCGGGGTTGACCTGTGATTGACATCGCGGCCGCCGTGCCGGCGCCGCCTCCGCTTCCGTCGCGTTCCGACGCCCGCCCCGCGCGGCCCGGCGCGCTGCTGCGCGCGCGCAGCAGCGAGGACGGCGCCTCGTGACCGCGGCCACGTCCGCGAACGCCTGGGGTGTCTTCGGCGCCGACCACGCGGTCGCGGTGCTGCAACACGCGATCGCGACGGGCCACCTCGCCCATTCCTACCTGTTCGCGGGCCCCCCTGGCGTCGGCAAGGCGACGCTCGCGCGGCGGCTCGCGCAGACGCTCAGCTGCGCCGAGCCCGTGGATGGCCCCGCCGGTGAGCCGGCGCCGTGCGGCGCTTGCCGCGCCTGCCGGCAGGTGGAGGCCGGCGACGCGCCCGACATCGAGCGCATCGCGATCGGCGGCGTCTGCGACGAGAGCGGGCACGACCACGCGAACGACCGCTCGACGCGCATCCGCATCTGCCAGGTGCGCCGCCTCGAGCGCGTGGCCGCGCTGGCGCCGTTCTCCGCGCGCCGCCGCATCTTCGTCGTCGACGTCGCCGACGACCTGCAGATCGAGGCGGCGCACGCGCTGCTGAAGACGCTCGAGGAGCCGCCGCCGTCGGTGCTGATCGTGCTGCTCGCGACCGACATCGACGCGCTCCTGCCCACCGTTCGCTCACGTTGCCAGGAGCTGGTGCTGCGGCCCGCGCCCGTCGCCGATCTCCGCGGCCGCGCTGGCCGCGGCCGGCATCGAGCCGGAGCGCGGCGCGGACCTCGCGCGCCTGGCCCACGGCCGCTACGGCCTCGCGATGCGCATGCACGCCGATCCCGCGGTCGAGGTGCTGCGCGAGACGGTCACCGTCGACATCGCCCGGCTGACCACCGCCGGCCGCAACGAGCGCTTCGACTACGCCGAGACGCTCTCCGGCCGCTGGTCGCGCGAGCGCGAGGCCGTCCTCGCCACGCTCGACCTCTGGCGCGAATGGTGGCGCGACGCGCTGCTCGTCGCGGCGGGTGTCGCGCCTGCGCCGCACGTCGCGGAGGCGGCGGCGGCCGACGCATTCACGCCGGCGGAGGCGCTGCGCGCGCTCCAGGCCGTGCAGCGGGCGCGCGAGCACCTGCTGCAGAACACGAACCCGCAGCTGACGGTCGAGGTGATGATGCTCGACCTCCCGCTGCGCACCGGGAAGGGGGCCCGCGAGCCGGCGACTCCGGCGGCGCACTGACGCCGGCGGCGCCTCGCGGGGATCAGATGGACCAGGTTGTCGGGGTGCGCTTCATCGAAGCCGGCCCCATCACGTACTGCGGCCCGGGCGCGCTCGCGCTCGGCATCGGCGACTACGTCGTCGTCCGCACCGATTGCGGCGAGCGTCTCGGCTGGGTCGTGCTCACGCCCGACCAGGTGCTCTCCGCGACGCTCGAGGGCCCGCTGCGAGTCGTCGACCGCATCGCGACCGAGGACGACGTCGACGCCTGGCGCGCGCGCAAGCGGCAGGCGCAGGAGGACATCGGCCGCGCGCAGGCGCTCGCGACGCGCTCCGACCCCCGCCTCCGCGTCGCGACCGTGACCTATGACCTGGCGGGGGAGTTCGGCGAGCTCACCTACACGGCGGGTGACCGCGTCGAGCACGACTGGTTCCGTCGCCACTTCGCCGAGGAGCTCGGCGTGCGCAACCTCGTGGTCGAGCAGGTCGGCGACCGCGACCGCGCGAAGGCCGTCGGCGGCATCGGACAGTGCGGTCGTGCGCTGTGCTGCTCGAGCTGGATGACGTCGTTCCCCCAGATCTCGATCAAGATGGCGAAGGACCAGGACCTCTCTCCGAACCCGACGAAGATCTCGGGGGTCTGCGGGCGCCTCCTCTGCTGCCTCTCGTTCGAGGTAGAGGCGTACCGCGAGCTGCGCGGCGACCTGCCGAAGGTCGGCAAGCGCGTGACGACGCCCGTGGGCCGCGCGAAGGTGCTCTCGCTGAACACGCTCAAGCAGACGATGCGCCTGCGCTTCGACGAGACCGGAGAGGTCGTCGAAATGACGGTCGAGGAGCTGCGCGGGCAGTACGGCACGGCCGTGCGCCCCGAGGAGCTCGAGGCGACGGTCGAGCAGCCGCGGCGCGAGAAGGACCGGCGCATCCGGGAGTCGACGATCGCGACGCTGGAGCCCGTGACCGAGCGTCCGCCTGCGCGCCGCCGGCCCGACCCGGCGGCGCGACCCGAGGTGCCGCCGGCCGGCGTCGCGGGCCCCGCGGAAGCGGATCTTGAGCCGGCGGATGAGTCGCCGGACGACGACCAGCCGCGCCGCCGCCGCCGCCGCGGCCGCCGCGGAGGCCGCCGCCGTCGCGGCGCCGGCGGTGCCGCCGGCGACCAGGGCGGTGCGCCCGACGCCGGCGGCGGAGAGTAGCGTCCCCGCCGCCGCGCCGGCCTGCGCTACGCTGCGCGCGCCCACCGATCGCCGTGCGCCGCTCGACGGCGCGAGACGCTGAGGGACACCATGACGCCCGATATTTCGCCCGCCGATCCGGGGCCGCTCGTCGATCCGGAGTGGCTGCGCGCGCATCTCGACGACCCCGACCTCGCCATCGTCCACGTCGCCGGGGATCGCGCGGAGTACGAGCGCGGCCACCTGCCCGGCGCCGTCTTCGCGCACGGCTACGACGACTTCACCGTCGAGCGCGGCGGGATCCGCGCGCTCGTTCCGCTTGGCCCGGAGCTCGCGGCGACCCTCGGCCGGCTGGGCATCGACGAGTCGAAACGCGTCGTCTTCGTCGCCTCGACGAAGTCGATGTGGCCGTCGCGCGGCTACTGGGTGCTGCGCTACTACGGCTGGCCGCGGATGCACATGGCCGATCGCTCCCTGGAGGCGCTCGCGCGCGCCGGCCTGCCGACGACGACAACCGAGCCGGCGATCACGCCCGTCACGTGCGGCGTCGGCGACCCCGACCCGTCGGTCATCGCGACGGCGGAGGAGGTGCTCGCGGTGGCGCAGGGCGGGCACGGGGAGCGCGTGCTCGACTGCCGCACCGACGACGAGTGGACGGGCGCGTCCCCGGGGTCGCACCCCGCGCCGCGCGCCGGCCGCATCCCACGTGCGACGCACCTCAACTGGGAGCTGCTCGTCGACGACGACGGTCGCTTCCGCTCGCCCGAGCAGCTGCGCTCGCTCTACGCCGCGGCCGGCATCGACGGGACACGCCCCGTCTTCCCCTACTGCGGGGGCGGCATCCGCTCGGCAGCGTCGTGGTTCGCGATGTACGAGCTGCTCGGCTGGAAGCTCGCCCGCAACTACGACGGCTCCTGGGCGGAGTGGTCGCGCCGGCCGGAACTGCCGATTGAAGTGGGGTAGCGCTCGTCGCCGCGCGCCCCGCTCGCCGCGCCTGCGTGGTTGTCACGTTTTCGCGCGCCATCCCGTCTCCATTGTGTGACGCCCCGCGGGGGGCGCGGAGAAGGGACGCCATCATGCAGAACCATCACGGAGCGGACCGGCAACGCGTCGCGGTCGTCGGCGGCGGCATCGCCGGGCTCGCGGCGGCGACGCGGCTGGCGCGCGGCGGCGCCCGCGTGACGGTCCTCGAGCGCGCTCGCGAACCGGGCGGGCGCGCGCTCACGCGGGAGCAGGCCGGATACCGCTTCAACCTCGGCCCGCACGCGCTGTACGCCGGCGCGCGGGCGTTGCTCGAGGACCTTGGCGTGCGGGTGACCGGTGGCGTGCCGTCCGGCTACCTCGCCGTCGATGGCGACGCGCTGCACCGGCTGCCGCTCGACGGGCGCTCGCTCGCCATGACGCGGCTCCTCGGGCCGGGCGAGAAGCTCGCCGCGGCGCGCGCGTTCACGGCGCTGCGCGGGGCCGACGCCGCGGCGCTCGCCGGCGTGTCGCTTGCGGAGTGGCTGGACGAGCACGTGCAGGCCCCGCGCGTGCGGCGCCTCGTCGAGGCTACCGCGCGGCTCGCGACCTACGCCGACGCGCCCGCACAGCTCTCCGCCGGCGCGTTCGTGGGGCAGGTGAGCGCGGGCGGCGTGATGTACCCCGACGGAGGCTGGGGCGAGATTGTCGACGGCCTGCGCGTCGCCGCGGAGGCGGCGGGCGCGGAGATCCGCGGCGGCGCGCGCGTGGCTGCCGTGCTCCACGACGCGCGTGTGCGCGGCGTGCGCCTCGCCGGCGGCGAGGTGGTGGACGCCGACGCCGTCGTGCTCGCGGTCGCGCCCGGCGTCGCCCGCGAGCTGCTCCCCGATGACGCGCTGGTCGCGACGGCGGCCGCGGACGCCGTGCCGGTCGAGGCGTCGTGGCTGGACCTCGCGCTCTCGTGCCGGCCGGCGGGTGCGCACGCGTTCGGGCTCGGAATCGACCGCCCGCTCTACTACTCCGAGCACTCGCAGTGGGCACGCCTCGCGCCCGGCGGCGGCGCGTCGGTGGTCGTCGCGCGCTACCTGCGCGCGGGGGAGACAATCGATCCCGCCGCGGTGCGCGCGAGCCTCGAGGCGTTTGCCGACGTCGTCGCGCCGGGCTGGCGCGATGTCCTCGTGGAGGCGCGCTTCTTCCCCGGGATGACGGTGATGGAGTCGCTCCCGCTCGCCGCGCGCGGCGGCCTGCCGGGCCGCCCGGCGGTCGACGCGCCAGCGGTGGCCGGCGTATTCCTCGCGGGGGACTGGGTGCGCAGCGCGCGCCTGCTTGCCGAGGGCGCGCTCGAGAGCGCGATGGCGGCGGCGGACGGCGCGCTCGCCTATGTGCGCGCCGCGGCGCCCATCGGCACGGCGTGACAGACGGGGCCGGGGCCGTGAGCGCGGAGCGGGCGATGGACGACGCGACGGCGATCTTCGAGCGGCACCGCGCTCATCTCTTCGGCGTCGCGTACCGGCTGCTCGGGAGCGCGCAGGACGCCGAGGACGTGCTGCAGGATGCGTGGATCCGGTTCAGCCGCGTTGCCCCGGAGGAGGTCGAGTCGCCGCGGCCGTACCTGGTGACCGTGGTGACGCGGCTCGCTCTCGACGTCCTGCGCTCGGCGCACGCGCGGCGCGAGGCATACGTCGGTCCGTGGCTCCCGGAGCCGGTGCCCACGCACCGGCTCCGGGACGACGAGCCGGCGGAGTGGCTGGCGCGTCAGCAGAGCGCGTCGATTGCCTTTCTCTGGCTGCTGGAGCGGCTGAACCCGGTCGAACGTGCCGTGCTCGTGCTGCACGACGCGTTCGACTACGGCCACGAGGAGATCGGGCGCGTGATCGGCCGCACGGCGGTCGCGTCGCGGCAGGCGCTGCGGCGCGCCCGCCGGCGCGTCGACGAGGCGCGCACGGCGGAGGGGCTGCGCCCGGCGCACCCGGCGGACGAGCACGGTCGCCGGGCGATGCAGCGCTTCGTCGCCGCGGCGGAGGAGGGCAACCTGCAGCCCCTGCTCGATCTGCTCGCCGCGGACGTCGTGCTGGTGTCGGACGGCGGCGGTCGCGCCGTCGCGGCGACGCGACCGGTGTCCGGGAGGGATCGCGTCTCGCGGCTCCTCAGCGGCTTCGCCGCGAAAGAGACCGTCGACCGCGTCGACGCCGCGGAGTACAACGGCCAGCCGGCGCTGCGCGCCTATCGCGGCGGTCGACTGGTTGCGCTGTTCGTGTTCGCGTTCGACCCGGCGGGGGAGCTCGTGCAGGTGTTCGTGTTGCGCAACCCCGAGAAGCTGCGCCTCGTCGCGGACTAGCGCGCTACGACGCCGAGAGCGTCGCGTCCAGCTGGGCGGTGTGCTCGCGCATGTGGTCGATATGCGCCCGCACGAGCTGGCGCAGCGAGCGGCGACCGTTCTGCGGGTGCACCCCGGGGCGCCCCCATGACGCGTCGGGCGTCGTCGAGAGCAGCTCCACGGTTGGCGCGAGCAGCGCGTCGAGCTCGGAGACGTAGCGCGCGGCGTCGAGCTGGAGCCAGCCCTCGGCCTGCACCTCGGCCTCCTCGTCCCATGGCTGCCGCGTCGGGTCGGTCATCCAGGCGACCTGGCGGATGAAGCCGCCGTTGTGGCGGGCGTAGCTGAACATGTGTGCGAGCACGCGTGCGCCCGACCACCCGCCGCCGGCCGGCGCGTGGCGCAGGTCCGCGCCCGGGTGGCGCTTGAGCACGGCCTCGACGCCGTCGGAGATCGTCGCCAGGTCGTCCACGAGCGGCATGTAGCGCAGCGGGGCGCCGGTGACGAAGTCGATGCGTGCCATGGGTCAGTCCGTCTCCAGGATCAGCTCCAGCTCCACCGGGGAATCGAGCGGCAGCGAGGCGACGCCCAGCGCCAGCCGCGCGCCGACACCGCGCTCCTCGCCGAGCAGGTCACGCAGCAGCTCGCTGGCGCCGTTCACGACCTGCGGGTGCTCCGTGAACGTCGGGGCACACGCAACGTAGCCGACGGCGCGCACCACGCGCACGCCCTCGAGCGAGCCGAGGAGCGCGTTCGCGGCGCCGAGCGCGTTGATCGTGCAGACGCGAGCCGCCTCGCGGCCCTGCTCGACGCTGACCGCCTCGCCGAGGCGGCCGGGATGGAGGATGGCACCGCCGCGCATCGCGACCTGACCGGACACGAAGACGAGGTTGCCGGTGCGCACCGCCGGCCGGTAGAGCGCGAGCGCCGACGGGCTCGGGAGCGCGATCCCCTGCTCGGCCAGCCGTTCCGCCACGCTCATGCCGTCGTCCCGTCCGTCGTGCCCGCGTCGTGCCGTTTAGAGCTCGGCGCCGTCGAGCAGCCGCTCGAGCAGCCCGTCCAGCTCTTCGTCGCTGTAGAAGTGGATGGTGACCGTACCGCGTCCGGTGCCCGAGCGCTTCAGTTGCACGCGCGTCCCGAGCGAGCGCTGAAGGGCCTGCTCGACGCCGTCGAGCGTCGCAGCGGTGCCGGAACCGGCACCGGGGGACGGGGAAGGGGCGGTCGGGTCGGCGGCCGCCGCGGGTGCGGAGTCGTCCGCGCCGCCGTCGCGCCACTGGCGCACGAGGCGCTCGGTCTGGCGCACGTTGAGCTTGCCATCGCGCACGCGCTGCCAGGCGTCGAGCCGTGCCGCTTCCGTGGGCAGGCCGAGCAGCGCCCGCGCGTGTCCCTCGGAGAGCTCGCCGGCGGCCAGGGCGTCGCGCAGCGCGGACGGGAGCTCGATCAGCCGCAGCGTGTTCGCGACGGCCGTGCGCGACTTGCCGACGCGCTCGCCGACCTCGCGCTGGTTGAGCGCGAACTCGTCCATCAGTCGCTGGTAGGCGAGCGCCTCTTCCAGTGGGCTCAGGTCCGCGCGCTGCACGTTCTCGACGATCGCCAGCTCGAGCAGCTCCTGTGGCGTCGTCTGGCGCACGGTCACGGGGACTCGTTCGAGGCCGGCCGCACGAGCGGCCCGCAGCCGCCGCTCGCCGGCGATCAGCTGGTAGACGGTCTGCCCGTCGGCGTCGACCTGCTCGGACACGAGCAGCGGCTGGATGATGCCGTGCTCGCGGATCGACTCAGTGAGTTCCGTCAGCTGCTCGGGGTTGAAGGCCGTGCGCGGCTGCTGGGGATTCGCGACGACGAGGTCGATCGGCACGTCGCTCGTCGGGATGCGCGCGTCCGCGGTGGGGGCCGGCTCGTCGGAGCCGGGGATGAGCGCGCCGAGGCCGCGGCCCAGTCCGCGCCCGGTAGTCGATCTACGTCCCATGCGTACCTCCCGGCACGGCGGCGCGCAGCTGCGCGAGCAGTTCGTCGGCGAGGTCGTCGTAGGCGCGCGCGCCGGCGGAGAGCGGGTCGTAGCGCTGAATCGGCTCGCCGTGGCTCGGGGCTTCCGAGAGCCGGACGGACCGCGGGATCACGACGCGGAAGGTGTTCTCGAAGTGGCGGCGCACCTCCGCCTCGACGTCGCGCGACAGGTTGGTGCGCGCGTCGAACATCGTGAGCAGCACGCCGCGCAGCCGGAGGCCGGTGTTCAGGTTGCGCCGCACCAGGTCGATGGTGTGCGCCAGATGCCCGAGGCCCTCGAGGGCGAAGTACTCGCACTGCACCGGGACGATCACCTCGTCGGCTGCCGCGAGCGCGTTCACGGTGAGCAGTCCGAGCGACGGCGGGCAATCGACAAGGATGATGTCGAAGCGCGGCCGCAGCGGCTCGATCGCGCGCTTCATGCGGAACTCGCGGGCCATCACGCCGACGAGCTCCACCTCCGCGCCGGCGAGGCTGGTGGTCGCGGGGATCACGAAGAGGCCGGGCGTGCCGGTGGCCTGGATTGAGGGTTCGAGGCTGCCGTCGCCGACGAGCGCGGCGTAGAGCGCGCCCTCGACTGGGTCGCTGCCCAGCGCGGACGTGGCGTTGGCCTGTGGGTCGGCGTCGAGCAGCAGGACGCGCTGACCGCGGTCGGCGAGCGCCGCCGCCAGCGAGACGGCGGTGGTCGTCTTCCCGACCCCGCCCTTCTGGTTCGCGAGCGCGATCACGACCGCCACGGCGTGTCCCCCAGGCGCGGTTCGAGGCGCTCTTCGATCGTGGCCCGGGCGGGGAGCGGACCCGCGCCCCACACTTCGACGGCCGCCGCGGCAAACGCGGCGGCGAGGCGACCGGCGGTCGCCTCCCCCTCGCCGATGGCGAGTATAAAGGCGGTCGCGAACACGTCGCCCGCGCCGGTCGTGTCGACCGGCTGCGCCGGAACGGGCGGGACGCTCCGACGCTGACCACATGCGATGATCTCGGCGCCGTGCATGCCGCGCGTCAGGACCACGCGCCGGGCGCGCGCCGCCAGCGCCTCGAGCGCCCCGTGAGGCCACGCACGCACCTCTTCTTCCGAGAGAAAGAGAGATGTACGCGCAGTAATAGCGTGATCGAGTGCGGTCGTTGGCTCGCGAGCGTCGCTGATTGCTCCGGAAGCACCGACCTGGCGCAACAGCCCCTGTCCAGTCAGCGCGCAATCTCGGAACGGCAGGGCGTCGAAGCCACGTGGTTCGAGACTGTCATCGAGCAGGGGAGCGAGCACGAGGACGTCGGGGGACGGCCAACCGGCCGGCAGGTCGTCGGCGGTCAGGGTGTGACCGGGGCGGGCGATCACGCGCTGGTGGCGGCGCCCGGTCTCGTCGAACCGATGCTCCAGGGTCAGCGTCCGGCTCGCCGGGACGAGATGCACGGTGTGCCCCTCCAGCGCGCTCAGGTCGGCCGTCGCGTCCGCCGTCGTCAGGATGTGCGCGCGCACGCCCATGGCGGTCGCGACCCGCGCAGCGTACGACACGGTCCCGCCGGCGATGTCGCGGCCGTCGACGCGGTCCCACGTGACCGGACCGACGATCAGCACCGACTGTCCCGCAGCCATCATGGCGGCTCAGCGGCGCTGACGGGTGCTGCGGGTGGTCATGCCGGCAGGATCTCGACCTGGCGATGCTCCCCGCTGCCGACGCTCTCTGTGCGTACGCCTTCCTCATCCGCGAGGGTGATGTGGATGATGCGTCGCTCGGCGGCCGGCATCGGCTCGAGCGTGATCACGTCGCCCGTCGCGCGCACCTCCTCGGCGATCTCCTTCGCCATGTCGATCAGTTGCTGTTCGCGACGGCGGCGGTATCCCTCGATGTCGATCCCGTAGATCGGACCGTCCTTCTCGCGCCGCGAGACGATGGTGTTCAGCAGGTACTGCAGGTTGAGCAGGGTTTCGCCGCGGCGGCCGATCAACACGCCGAGCTCGTCGGCGGCCTCGTCGCCCTCGCCGTAGATGTCGAACACCTGTGCGATCAGGCCTTCACCGTCGCCGGCGGTCTCCGGGTCGCGCGCGGTGATTTCCGTGTCGGCGAGGCCGAGCAGCGTCAGGATGTCGCGCAGTGTGCTCCCGGCCAGGTCGAGCTGGTCGGCGGGTTCGGGGTTTGGCGCGGACGGCAGTTCGTCCGGGACGCCGGGGATGGTGACCTCGTCGCCCGGTGCGACGGTGACGCCGCGGGCCCGCGGCGCGCTCGGCGCCCGGTCGTCCCGCCGCCCCTGGCCACCGCGCCCGCCGCCCGAGGGCGGCGCCGCCCCGCCCCCATCCTCGCCTTCCCCGCCACGGCGCCGCCCGCGTCCGCCACGCCGACCGCGGCGGCGCTGGCCGGTCGCCTCGGCCGCACGTTCGCCGCCGTCGTCGGCGCGCGGCGGACGCGGCGGCCGGCGAGGCTGCGTCGCGGTGGTGACCACCGAGTCCTTCGCGGTGACGCGAACGATCGCTTCCTCGGCGCCGATACCGAGGAAACCCTTGCTACCCTCGCGGATGACGTCGACGTCGACCTGATCGCGACGCAGGCCGAGTTGGCCGAGCGCGCGCGTTACCGCTTCGTCGACCGTCTTCCCGCTGGTCTCCGCTACCCTCATCGTGATCCCTCGCTTCGGAATCCCCCTCGGACTGCTGGTTGGAATCGCGCCCATTCGCAATCTGGGGCGCCGGACGTGGACGTCGTGGCGTGTGCGGGCCCATGCCGAGGCGCTCGCGCGCGACCGCGGGGATGAGCGAGCCCCAGGTGAAATCACCCGGGCCCACGAAGATCCACTGCAGGACGATGCCGATGATGGTGCTGGCGGCCCAGTAGAGGCCCAGTCCGGCCGGCGCGACCAGCACGAACCAGGAGAACAGCGCCGGCATCATCCACTGCATCATCGTCTGCATCTGCTGCTGCTGCTGAGCGTTGCTCTGCGCCGCCGTCGAGGGGGTGCGACCGACGGAGATGCGCTGCTGCAGCCACATGGCGGCGAAGACGATGGCGGTGAGGAAGATCCCTCCGTTGGCACGCAGGTCGAGCACCAGGAACTTCGTGCTCAGCGGGATGGCGTTTTGAATGAACGGGTAGTCGTAGAGGCGGTGCGACAGGTTCAGCACGCTCTCCGGGGTCGTCGCGACGGTGAGCCGGATGACCTGGTAGAGGGCGATGAAGACCGGGAACTGGATCAGCTGCGGCCCGAGGCAGCCGATCGGGTTGATCCCCGCCTCCTTGTAGAGCTTCATCGTCTCCTCGGAGCGCCGTCGCGGATCCGAGTACTTTTTCTGCACCTCCTGCAGGCGCGGCTGGATCTCCTGCATGTGGCGCATCGAGTGCAGCGAGCGAACGGTGAGGGGGAAGAGCACCGCGCGCGAGAACACGGTGAAGATCAGGATGGCGAGTCCGAAGGATCCGAACGAGATCGCGCTGAGCGCGACCATCACGTTGATGAGCGGTGTCTCGAGGACGGTGCGGTAGACGAGGCCGATGGGCATCAGCGGGGGCCGTTCTTTGCGCTAGCTCGCGGCGCCAAGGGTCTGGGTGTCGCCGGTGGCGGCATTGACGCGATCGAGCTGGCCGCTCGTGGTGATGATGATGACGTCGGAGCCGACGACCAGCGGGTCCGCGTCGACGTGCTGGTTGAGCAGCGCGTGATGCCAGAGTTCGCTGCCGTCGGCGGTGTTGATGCCGAAGATCGTGCCATCGCGGCTCGTGATCACGAGAGTATGTCCGATCACGACCGGGCGGGAGCGGAAGGACTCGCCGTCGCGGTGAAGCGACCAGCGCTGAGAGCCGTTCGATGGGTCGAGCGCGTATACCGAGCCCTTGAGCGTCGCGGCATAGATCGCGCCGCTGTCAAAGGTGGACTGGGCGGCGAACCAGCCGTCGCCGGTGAAACTCCATGCCTGGGTACCGTTGGCGTTGACGTCGAGCGCGTGCAGCGAGCGGTCAAGCGAGCCGACGAGCAGGAGACGGTCGTCGAGCACCAGGTTCGCGATGGATGCGCCCGCGATCGACTGCGCCCACTCGATGTCGCCCGAGTCGATGTTGACGGCGCGCACGCGGCGGTCGTCCAGGTTCCCGAGGAAGACGGTGCTCCCGTTGCGCGCGAGCCCGGACCAGATGCGACCGTCGCCCTTGAGCAGGCGCGTCGCCTGGCCATTCGCGGTGTTGATGGAGTACAGGTCGCCGTTCTCGGTGGCGAGGATGAGCCGCTTCCCGGCGAGAACCGGGGTCGCGACGATGTCCTGCTTCAGGTCAACGGGGGCGCCGCCCCAGGCCGGCAGCGGCTGACCTGAGGTCACGTCGAGGGCGACGACCTGGCCCTTATGCGCTGCCACGTAAATCACGCCGTCCTGGAGGATCGGCGTGGCGTAGATCGCGTCGAACTTGGACTTCGCGTCGGCGGCCGGGTAGCGCCAGCCGCGCTTCACGTTCGTCCCGTCGATCTGGAACTGCCAGAGCACACCCTTGTCGAGCTGGGCGTAGTACTCGGACCCCTGGTTCAGTGGCGCGGCCCACCCTTCGGGGGCGGCGACGCGCTCACAGGCGGTCGTCAGCACCGCGAGCAGGCCGAGCAGCCCGAGGACGAAGGCCCATCGCGCGCGGTGCCGGGCGCCGGCAGGCGCGTCCGCGACGTGTTTCACGTGAAACACCGGGCTATGCGGCATGGCGCGTGCCTTGGTCGGGGACGGCGCTTGCGACTGGCGGAACGGGGTCGTAGCCGCCAGCAACCCCCGGCCGACAACGCACGAGGCGTCGGATGCCCATCCAGCTACCCCGAATCACGCCGAAGCGCTCGATCGCCCCGTACGCGTACCGGGAGCAGCTGGGTTCGTACCGACAGCGCGCGCCGAGGGTCGGCGAGACGCCGGCCTGGTATGCGCGCAGGAGGAACAGGACGAAACGTCTCATGTGTTCTCGCGCTCAAGGGTCTTCGTGCGCCGCAGACATTCGACTGCAGCGCTCCGCAGCTCGTCGTAGCTTGCGGATGCGGCCGATTCCTGCGCGATGGATACGACGTCGAAGCCGGCGCGCACGGGAAGCTCTCGCATGATTGCTCTCAGCCGCCGCTTCACCCGGTTCCTCGCGACGGCCTTCCCGACCCGCTTGCCCACCGCGAAGCCGAACCGGCTCTGCGGGAGGTGATTGCAGTGAACGGCAACGTGTAGCAGACGGTGGCGCGCACGCCGACCGTACCGCATGACCGTCCTGAAGTCCTGGCTGCGCCTGAGCCGTTCCGCCCGGCGCCCCGTCTCGTCGCGCCCCGGGGGCGTCACCGTGGGTGGGAACTAGACGGAGAGACGCTTCCGCCCGCGCGCGCGGCGCCGAGCGAGCACGTCACGCCCGCCCTTCGTCGACATGCGAGCGCGAAATCCGTGCGTGCGCTTGCGAGGAATCCGCTTGGGTTGCCACGTCCGCTTCGGCACGACACGCTCTCCGATCGTGATTGGGCGTCTGAGTATAGAGACGCACTGCGGTCCGAGCAATCAACACCGGGGCTGGGCCGGGTGCACTCAGGGAGACGACATCACCGCGGCGCTTGGGCCGCCCGCGGGTGCCCGTTCCACCTTCGCAGGTGCGCAGGTCCCCGTCCAGCAGAACGTGCCGAACGCCCAGTTCAGCAGCGCCGTCGCGTCGCTATCGCGGTGCGGCGCGTCGAGCAGCACGACGATCAGCTCGGTGTCCCCCTCGCGTCACCGTCGCCGCCAGCGTGCGCCCGGCCTCCTCGGTGTAGCCGGTCTTGAGACCGTTCGCGCCCGGGTAGTCCCAGAGCAGCGAGTTCGTGTTCCACATCTCGATGTCGCGCGAGCCGTGCGCCACCCAGGTGCGGGTGTCGGCGATCATCGCAATCTCCGGTCGCGCCAGCGCCGCCCGCGCGAGCAGCGCGATGTCGCGCGCCGACGAGACGTGCGGGGGCGACGGCGCCACGCCCGCGATGCCGTCCGGATCGCGCATGCGATGCGCCCACGCGCTGCGCGCGCCGCTCCCGTATCGGCCGGCGATCCCCTCGGCCCCCAGACCATGGCTGTCCGCGAACACCGTCTCCCGGAGCCCCAGGCGCCGAGCGAGTGCGTTCATCCGCGCCACGAAGCCGGTCTGCGAGCCGGCGACGGCGTCCGCAATCGCGACCGCCGCGTCGTTCCCCGACGGCAACATTAACCCGTAGAGCAGATCCGACAGCCGGAACCGGTCACCCGGCTGCAGCCCCATCAGGCTGCTGTCCGACGCGAGCGAGTCGATGTCCGGCCGCACGGTCACCCAGTCGTTCAGGCGGCCACTGTCGATTGCGACCAGTGCGGTCGCGATCTTCGTCAGGCTTGCCGGCGGCATCGGTCGATCGGGGTGAAGCGTGTAGAGGATGGCACCCGTCCCGACGTCCATCACGACGGCCGACGCAGCACTGATTGCCGGCGGCGCGATCCGGAGCGACGGGACCGGCCCCGCGTTCGACGTAACGGCCGCCGACGCCGGATGCTGCGCCGCCGCGAACGCTTGGCCGCTCGTGCCATATGTCCCGGTCGCGCAGCATCCGGATGCTGACGTGGGAGCGCTCTCGCGTGACGTGAGGGTGATGAGCGACCCCACCGCGAAGGCCGCAACGGTCACCGCGCTCCAGATGCGGGATCGACGCGTCACGCGCCCGTCCTCTGCGCGGTCGCCCGGCCGAAGCGCGTTCGCGCTAGCGCAGCGATGGTGCGTTGGTCCCGGCGTAGATGTAGCGGTACCACGCGTAGTTTTCCAGAACGCGGTTCAAGTACGCGTCGGTCTCACTGTAGTCGACGGCGAGCAGATAGCCGTCCGCGCCGGAGAACGGGGCTGAGGCCTCCCAGCGGGCCGCATTGCCGGGGCCGCCGTTGTACGCCGCGAGCGCCGCGAACACGTTGCCGTCGAATGCATCGAGCTGCGCGGCCAGGTAGTACGCGCCGAACTCGAGCGACGTCGACGGGTCCAGGAGCATCGCGGGGGTCCATGTCGCCCCCAGCGCCTTCGCGATCTGCTCGCCCGTGCCGGGCGTGACCTGCGTCAGGCCGACCGCTCCGGCGATCGAGCCGGCAGACGGATCGAACGCCGACTCCTGGCGCACGAGCGCGAGCAGCAGCAACGTGGGCAGATGCGCCGTTCGCGCGGACGTCGTTGCATCAGCGAGATACGGAGCCGGATATGCGAGCGCGAGCACCGATCTTGGCGTCGAGAGTCTCTGATTGGTCGAGAGCGACGACAGAAGTCGTGTGGCGGCATTCAGCTCGATGTCAGGGAGGTCGAGGTCCCGCGCCGTGCGCGCGAGCGTGAGCAGCGCGTAGGCGTTGTCGCGATGGCCGGCGACAACCCCGCGCAGGAGCGCCCGACCGACGCTCGTCTCGCCGACGCCGACGAGTAGCCGCCCCAGCACGTAGTCGGGATCGCTGAGCACAGCGGCGGGGTCCGCGGGCGGCGGCCCGAACGTCGCGCGCATCCACGGGTCCACGGCTGCGTCGTTGCGCGGGAGGATGGGCTCCTCCGTGAGTGCGGCCGGCGGGAGCGGCTCGGCCGAGTGCGCGTCGATGAGCGACGGGAGCGCTGTGGGGTCGATCGCCTTCGGGTCGACCGACGGGTTCGCTGGAAGCTCGTACTCGGCGCGGAAGACCTCCGACCAGCGAGCGGCGGCCGCCGCGTCGGCGCCCGCGACGTGGGCGATCGCGTCAAGCCGCGAGAGCGCGTCGGCGGCGTTCCCGTGGAGCGCGAGCAGCAGCGCTGCTCCCATCCGCGCGTCCGGCGCGAAGGCCGACTCCGGAAAGTCGCTCACCAGGCGGTCGTACTCGGCGACGGCAGCGCCGACGTCGCCTCGTTCGTCGTAGATGCGCGCGCGCCAGTAGCGGGCGTCGTCGGCGAGCGAGCCGGCCGGGTCGGCGGAAACCGACTTCGCGTAGTCAGCGAGCGCGGTCTCCGGGGAGTCGGAGCGCTCGGCGAGCGCCCCGAGGTAGAACCAGGCGATGGCGGCGTCGTGGTCGCTGGACGGCTCGTCGACGACGGCGCGATAGCGCGTCGTGGCGTCGTCGTTCGCATAGGCGCGGTAGCGGACGTAGGCGGCGGTCAGTGGCGGAACGGCGGCGGAGCCGCCGGTGCTGGCGACGAGCGTCCGCAGCGAGTCCAGCGCGTCGAGCGCGCGCTGCGCGGCGCTCGACGCCGGCTGCAGCACGATCGCTGCTGCGGCGTCGTCGGTCCATGCGGGGTCGGCGGCGTCGCGTCGGAGTTGCGCGGCCTGCCAGGCCGCGGCCGCGCGGTCGTAGGTGCTTGCGTCCTCGTCGTCGCGGATCGCGTGCAGCAGCTCGAGCGCCGCCGGCGTGTCGTTGAGCGCGGCGGCGTTGTCCGCGGCGTCGGAGCGGGCGGCGGTCACGAGCGCGGCCGGGAGGTCGGCGCGCGCGACCGTGGCTGCGAACGCGGTGGCCGCCTCTTCGCGGCGCCCGGCCGAGACGAGTGCCTGGGCCATCCGCAGGCTGGCAACGGGCGCGAGCGGCCCGCCGCGCCCGACCACGGTGCGCCAGGCGTCGACCGCGTACGCGTACGACCCGGCGTCGCGAGCGCGAAGCCCCGCCGCGTACAGGACCCGGTCGTCCCGCGACGCCGCGTCGAGCGCGTGGCTCGCAGCGGTGATGGTGGCGTGCAGTGCGGTGGTGAGCAATTCCGGCGCGGCGCGTACGACTGCGGTCGGGAGAGGCGGGGTGGCCGTGGCCGCTGGCGGTGCCGTCCCGGACGAGACCGCCGTGGTGGTCGACGTGGTTCTGACCGGCGCCCCGGCGACAACCGGCGGCGGCGCCTCGGTCGGGTGCGACAGGGGCGGAGAGAAGGCGATGAGCACAGCGGCGAAAGCGCAAACAGCGACGACGGCGAACACGGGTCGGCGCATGGATGGATCTTATGACGTGTGCCAACCCGCGGGTGCGTCCGTCCGCGCTCGCTGGCGGCAGGAGGACACCTGAGACGCGCGGTCGTCGCCGCTGACGGCACGCCCACAGGTTTGCGGGCTCGGCTGGCGGCGGTCCCGCGTACGACACTCCCGGGGTAGACTGCGCGCGCGGAAGCGCGTCGAGCGGAGGGTTGGCGATGAGCAAGCTGGTGCGTGGGCTGCTGGTGGGGCTCGTCGCGGCGGCCGTGCCGGTCATCGCCGCCGCGCAGGAGGCGCAGGACCGGGCGCTTCCCTCGGCCACCGACTGGCACGTCGTGATGCTCGTGACCGGCCTGGCCGTCGTCGGGCTGTTTGTCGTCGCGACGGTCGGATACCTCTACCGCCGCGAACGCCACCTCGACTGGGACTTCCAGAAGCCCGACCAGCCGCACGCCGGCGGTCACTGAGTCAGGCCGCACAGGGAGGTACGCGATGTTGCAGGCCGGCGAGCGCATGCCCGCATTCACGCTCCGCAACGCGAAGCGCGAGGAGGTCACCCAGGACGCGTTCGCCGGCGCGCCTGCCGTCCTCGCCTTCTTCCCGATGGCCTTCACCGGCGGCTGAACCACCGAGATGCGGGGATTCCAGGAGGTCAGCGACCAGCTGGAGTCTCTCGGGGCCCGCGTGGCGGGCATCAGCGCGGACACGTTCGCATCGCTCGGCGCGTTCGCCGAGCAGAACGCGCTGACGTTCCCGGTGCTGTCCGACTGGCCGACCTACGCGACGATCGCGGCGTTCGGCGTGGGGCGCGAGGGGGCGCCGACGGCAATGCGCGCGACGTTCGTGTTCGACGCGGACGGCATGCTGCGCGGCGTCGTGGACGATCAGCGCGACATGAACGCCCACCCGCAGGGCGCGCTCAAGCTCGTGCGCGAGATTGCCGGGGGCACCTAAGCGGCGGAAACGCGTGGGACGCGGGCGCGCTAGCTTTCGAGCGCGATGCCCTGCTCCATCGCTTCCTCGATCTGCTGGCGACGGCGGTTGAGGTTCGTGAGGCGCTCGCGCAGCTCCTGCTGCATCTCGGTAAGCTGCTCGACCTTGCGGTCCACCACCGAGAGCTGCTGCTCGATCGCGTTGATGATCTGCTCCGTGCGCTGCTTGCGCGCGGGGAGCTCACGGTCCGGCCGGAAGGTGTCGACGATCTGCTGCCGCAGCTCCTCGGCCTCGACCATCTCCTTGATCTCGGAGAGCGTGAACCCGAGCAGATCCTGCAGGCGCTTGATGAATTCGATGCGCTTGACGTCGCTGTCGGAGTAGAGCCGGAAGCCGCCGTCCATGCGCTCGGGGGGCTTGAGCAGGCCCTTTTCTTCGTAGAAGCGAAGGGTGCGCTGGGTAACGCCCGTCTTCTCGGCGACTTCGCCGATCTGATAGCGGGCACCCTTCTCCGGCGTCGTTTCGGTCATCTCAGTTCGAATCCTAGAGACGCCCGAAGCGGGCAGTCAACGAAACGCGACACCTGGCGCACGCTCGTCATGTGCATCTTACGTAAGGGTTGGTGTCGCGGGCAATGGGACGTGCACTCGCCAAATGGCGGATCCGCCCGCCGTCGGCTAGAAGGGCTCCTCGACCTCGTCGGGGTCGTGCTGGTGACCGCCGAGCACCGGCACCAGCGGGGTCGAGCGGTCCGTGTCGCGCGCGCGGCGGGGCGCAGGTACCGCCGCGACGGCATCTGCTGCGCTCCGGACGGTAGCGGCGTCGCCGGGCACGACGACGAGCCGGGTACCGGCGTCGCGCCAGACCTCGAGCGTCTCGGCGGTGGGAGCGGCGTCGACGACGGCCATCAGCACGGCGCCGGCGGAGATTGGCGACGCGCCGCAGGGCGAGCTGATCGCGGACCGACATGCCGGGGCGGGCGTCGGGCACGAGCAGCGCGTCGAGCCCGAGGGCGGCGAGCGTACGCAGCCGCTCGTCGTTCGCGCCGGACTCGAGCCGGAGCACGCGACCGATCTCGGCACGGCGGTCGTCGCCGCCGGAGAGCAGGGCAGCGGCTGGCGTCTGGGCGTCGTCGAAGATGAAGAAGTCTGCGCCGGCCTCCTCGGCCGCGCGGACGGCCTCGACGCCCGCGGCGTCGAGTCGGACGCCGACGGGTCGGTCGCCCGCCGCCGCCACCGCGTTGGCGAGGCGGTCGGGCCCGGCGAGCAGCACGTCGGCGCCGGCCTCCACCGCGGCCGCGGCGTCCGCCGACGCGACATCGGCGACGACAAGCAGCTGGCGCACCGGTTCGGCGTGGCGCATCGCGGCGAAGCCGATGCCCGCGTTCGCGGTCCGGCCGAGGTTGCGGATGCGGCGGCGGAGCTTGCTCATCGAGATTCCCGTTCAGCAGGGCGGGGCCGACCCGGTCGGCGGCGCGAGGGGGTGATGGCGGAGCGAGGTGATGCTGGAGCCGGCGGGGGGACTCGAACCCTCGACCTGCTGTTTACGAAACAGCTGCTCTACCACTGAGCTACACCGGCTCGCCGGTCGCGCACCGGCCCGGAGGCGGCCGCGAGGCCAGCCGATCGTAGCGTATGAGGGCGGGAGGGGCATCCGCGCGGCGCGACGACCGGCGGGAGCGGCTAGCGGCGCCGGCGCCGGGTGCGGCGCACGCGCAGGTCGACGCGCCGCTCCGGCGTGAGGCCGCCGAGCCGCGCGCGTCCGCGCTCCAGCCGCGACATCAGCGCGACCGCCTTGCGCGTGTCCGAGGCCACGCGCGCCGGCTCGCCGGCGCGGACACGGTACTTCGAGCACCAGTACGTGAATGCCTGCAGCTCCTGCTGGCTCACGGTCTCGCCGAGCGTGCAGTCCGTCTCGCTGAAGTAGAGAACCTGTAGCTCCTCGAGCGTCTTCCCGTAGACATGCTCGTACGCGAGCACGTCCGGCTGCGGCTGCCCGGCCCCGACGAGCCGGCCCGCCTTCTGCAGCTCCTGCTCGACCGTGAGGAGCAGCAGCTCCTCGACGACGACGCCGTACTGGAAGTTGAGGTGCGCGCGGTACTTCGCCGCGCCGATCGCCTGCTCGAACGTTTCCTCATCGCCGCCGTCCGGCGCGATGCCGAAGACGAGCAGGCGCTCGACCTCGCGCAGCGAGACCAGGTCCGTGACCTCCGACAGCAGGCGCTGGGCGAGCAGCAGCCAGTCAAATGCCTCGCCGGCGATCAGGTAGCGGTAGGGAACGCGGTCGACCTCCTCGGTCGGTGCGCTCCAGCGGCCGATCACGGTGAGCAACGCGAGGTACCAGTCCTCGCCCTGCTCGATCGCGCGGCGCAATGCGGCGACCGCTTGCTCCGGGTCGAGCGGACCTTCGCGCGGGATGCGCAGGCGTCGCGACTGCACGCGGGGTTCGGCGGTCACTGGAGGCATAGATGGACATTGTACCGGGGGACTACTTCAGCAGCGCCTGCTTGCGCCGTTCGAGGATCGCGTCGACCGTTGCCGCCACGTCGAGGTCGCTGGAGTCGACCCAGGCTCCCAGGCCCGCGAGCTCTGCGCGGAGGGTCGCGTCGAGGTGCGCGAAGCGGTCGCCGACGGGCTTCGCGCGGGCCGCGTCGCGCGCGGTCACGACCTCGGCGCGCGGGGCGAGCACGGCGAGGCGGAGCGCGCCGCCGGCCAGGTAATGCCGGTAAGCGTCGAGGTGGAAGCGCGTGACGACGACGAAGTCCATCACCGGCAGGAACCCTGCCTCGGCGTAGGACCGCGCGAGCAGGCACTGGTTGCGAATCGAGAGCTCGTACTGGCGCTCGGAGTCGCCCCCGAGCTCGCGCTCGGGCCACGCGGCGCCGCTGACGATCTGGCGCCAGAGCGCCTCGCCCTCGACGTGCGCGGCGCGCTCGAAGCGCGCTGCGAGGGCGCGCGCGACGGTGCTCTTGCCGGCGCCGGGCACGCCCGTGACGAGCCAGAATCTCGGGCGGCAGGTTGAAGTTCATCATCGGCGGGCCCCGGCCGGGCGCTCGGGGCATGGAGAGAGCCGCCGGAGCCTGCCGGCGGCTCGCCCGGACGCGGAGCGCGTCAGCACGTCGTCAGACCGTCGCGCCGTGGCAGCGCTTGTACTTCTTGCCGGAGCCGCACGGGCAGGGGTCGTTGCGGCCGACCTTCTTCGTGACCATCGTCGCCGTGGCGACGCCGCCGCCGCTCCCGCGCCCCTCGACCTCGCCGCCCGGCTCGCCCGGGCCGCGCTCGGTCGTCGGGCGCGCGGTCTCCTGGCCGAGCATCGCGCGCGCGACCGCGGGCTGCAGGCGCGCGTGCATGATCTGGCGCGCGACGAGCTGGCGAATGCGCTCGAGGAGCTGCGACCACATGTCGTGCGATTCGGCCTTGTATGCGACCAGCGGGTCGGTCTGCCCGTACGCCACCAGGCCGATGCCCTGCCGCATCTCCTCCATGGCGGTGAGGTGCTCGAATCCACAGCGAGTCGATGGTGCGCAGCAGCACGAGCCGCTCGACCATGCGCTGGTTCTCCTCGCCGACCTCGGCCTCGAGCGCCTGGTAGGACTCGTCCACGATCGCGACGGCCTCGTCGAGGATCGCCTCGAGGTTCTCCGTCTCGAGCGTCTCGATTGGGAGGGTGTCCGCCGGCAGCGGCACGAGCGCCTCGAGCTGTGCCCGGAAGTCGGCGGGCTCGCGCGGCGTCCCGAGGTGCGTCGCGGCGAGCGACTCGATCTCCTCCTCGAGCATCGTGAGGACGGTGTCGCGCATGCTGTCGCCGGCGAGCACCTTGTCGCGCTCGGTGTAGATCACGTCGCGGTGCGTGTTCATCACGTCGTCGTACTCGACGACGTGCTTGCGGATCTCGAAGTTGTAGGTCTCGACCTTCTGCTGCGCCTGTTCGATCGCGCGCGAAACCATCTTCGACTCGAGCGGCACGTCTTCGTCCATGCCGAGCTTCTGCAGCATCCCGCCGAGCCAGTCCGGCGCGAATCGCCGCATGATGTCGTCTTCGAACGAGACGTAGAACCGCGTGGAGCCCGGGTCGCCCTGGCGACCCGAGCGGCCGCGCAGCTGGTTGTCGATGCGGCGCGACTCGTGCCGCTCGGTGCCGATCACGTGCAGCCCGCCGAGGGCGGCGACGCCCTGGCCGAGCTTGATGTCGGTGCCGCGGCCGGCCATGTTGGTCGCGATGGTGACGGCGCCGCGCTCGCCGGCGCGGGCCACGATCTGTGCCTCGCGCGCGTGCTGCTTCGCGTTGAGAACCTCGTGCGGGATGCCGCGCCGCATCAGGACGTCGGAGAGGTGCTCCGACGTCTCGATGGCGACGGTGCCGACGAGCACCGGCCGGCCGGCCTCGTGCTTCTCCGCGATGTCGTTGGCGACGGCCTCCCACTTCGCGCGCTCGCTGCGGAACACGAGGTCGGGCATGTCCGCGCGGACCATCGGCCGGTTCGTCGGCACGATCACGACGTCGAGCTTGTAGATCTCGTCGAACTCCTCCGCCTCGGTGACGGCGGTACCGGTCATGCCGGCGAGCTTGTCGTAGAGGCGGAAGAAATTCTGCAGGGTGATCGTGGCGTAGGTGACGGACTCCTGCTCGATGCGAACGCCTTCCTTGGCCTCGACGGCCTGGTGCAGGCCGTCCGACCAGCGGCGCCCCTCCATGAGGCGGCCGGTGAAGTCGTCCACGATCACGACCTTGCCGTCCTTCACGACGTAGTCGCGGTCGCGCTGGTAGATGATCTGCGCGCGCAGCGCCGCCTCCATGTAGCGGGTGAGGCGGAAGTTCTCGGGCGAGTAGATGTTCTCCACGCCGAGCGCGCGCTCGAGCGCCTCGACCCCGTCCTCGGTCAGCGAGACGGTGCGCGTCTTGAGGTCGACCGTGTAGTCGCGTTCCGCCTGCAGCGACGGGACGATGCGGGCGAAGCGCGGATAGATGCTGATGTCGTCGGGGGCGGGGCCGGAGATGATCAGCGGCGTGCGCGCCTCGTCGATCAGCACGCTGTCGGCCTCGTCGATGATGGCGAAGTGGCGCGTGCGCTGCAGCCGCGCGTCGAGGCTCGTCGCCATGTTGTCGCGCAGGTAGTCGAAGCCGAACTCGTTGTTGGTGCCGTAGGTGATGTCGGCGGCGTAGGCGGCGCGGCGGGGCACCTCGACGAGGTGCTCGAATGTCGAGCGGTCGTTCACCGGGTCGACGGAGTAGAGGAAGCCGGTGTCGTGCTGGAGGACGCCGATGCTGATGCCGAGCTTCGCGAGCGCGGGGCCGTACCACTGGGCGTCGCGACGGGCGAGGTAGTCGTTCACGGTCACGAGGTGCGCGCCCTGGCCGTCGAGCGCGTTGAGGTAGAGCGCGATGGTGGCGACGAGCGTCTTGCCTTCGCCGGTGCGCATCTCGGCGATCGAGCCGTGGTGCAGTGCGAGGGCGCCGAGCAGCTGCACGTCGTACGCGCGCTCACCGGTTACGCGGGCGATGGCCTCGCGGGCGACCGCGAACGCCTCGGGGAGCAGGTCGTCCAGCGTCTCGCCGTCGGCATAGCGTGCCCGAAAGGCGTCGGTCTTCGCGTGGAGCTCGGCGTCGCTGAGGGCCGCCATCGCGTCGCCGAGCTCGTTGACGCGGTCGACGAGCGGCTGCATGTCGTCGAGCACGCGATCGTTTGAATCGCCGCCGAAGATCTTGCGGAAGATGCCAACCATGTGATGTCCGTTTCACGGGGGTGGGTGGGGGGAAAACCCCGTCGCACCAGTGTAACGAGCGGAGAGGCGGCGGCTACCCGCTCGCGGGGGTCAGCGCGCGGAGGGTGGGGTGCGCGCGGAGGGTGGGGAGCGGGGGAGGTGGCGCGGCTCGGTGGTGCGGTTGCTCATCCCGCCGACGCGGAGCCGTTCGCCGGGGCTCGTTAGCGGAACAGGGCGCCGACGGAGCCGCCGGTGTGGATGCGGTGAATCGCGTCACCAATCAGCGGGGCGACCGAGAGCACGGTCGTCTGCACGTTCTGGAACGTGCCGTGGACGAGCGGCAGCGTGTCGGTGAAGACGAGCTCGGTGATCTCGCTGGAGTCGAGCACGTCGAAGGCACGCGGCGCCATCACGGGGTGCACGGCGGCGACGGCGACCGACCGCGCGCCGCGCTCGTTGAGCAGGCGCACCGCCGACATCATCGTGCCGCCGGTGAGGATCTCGTCGTCGACGATGATGCACTCGTGGCCGTCGACGTCGCCGATCAGCCCCATCGCCTGCGCGTTCTCGTCGTTGCCGGTGCGGCGCTTGTCGATGATCGCCAGCTCGGCGCCGAGGCGCTGTGCGATGTTGCGCGCGCGCTTCGCGCCGCCGACGTCGGAGGCGACGACGACGGGTGAGGCGTAGCCGACGCCGCGGAAGTAGTCGGCGACCAGCGGCAGAGCGGTCAGCTCGTCGACCGGGACGTTGAAGAAGCCCTGGATCTGGCCGGCGTGCAGGTCGATGGTGAGGACGCGATCGGCGCCGGCGGTTTCGATGAAGTTCGCGACGAGGCGCGCGGTGATCGGGACGCGGGGCTGATCTTTCTTGTCGGAGCGGCCGTAGGCGTAGTAGGGGATGACCGCGGTGATGCGGCCGGCGGAGGCGCGCTTCGCGGCGTCGATCATCACGAACAGCTCCATGAGCCGCGTGTTGACCGGCGAGACGATGGGCTGGATCAGGAAGACGTCGCGCTCGCGGATGTTGTCGTGGAAGCGAACGAAGACCTCTTCGTTCGAGAACTCGAGGACTTCGCAGTCGCCGAGCGGCATCTCCAGGTGCTTGCAGACGGACTCCGCGAGTGCGCGGTGGGCGTTCCCGCTGAACACCGCCATCTCTCGAAACACCTGGGGCCCCCGCGCAGTTCTGTTCACCGGCCCGGATGGTACCATCCACCCCACCAGGGGGCGCGGGGCCACGCGGCACTCCTCGCGCGACCATCAGATTCGCCCCGGTTCGCCCGTCTCGCCGGGTCCGCGTGCCCGGCCGACGTCTTTCCCGTGTGCAGCCCGAGGAGCCCGCGATGGACTTCCAGTTCAACGCCGATGAAGAGCGATTCCGCGCCGAGGTGCGCCGGTTCCTGGACGCGCAGCTGCCGGCCGACTGGGCCGACCGCTCGTTCGTGGGCGACGTCGAGACCGATGAGCGCTCGGAGATGGCGCGTCGCGTGACGAAGGCACTCGCCGACCGCCAGTGGCTGGCGATGGCGTGGCCGAAGGAGTTCGGCGGGCTCGACGCGGGCCACATGCAGCAGCTCATCTACAACGAGGAGACGAGCTACTCGGCGATGCCGGGCGGCGGCGGGATGGGCGTGGCGTGGGTCGGCCCGGCGATCATGCTCTACGGCAACGACGAGCAGAAGGAGCAGTACCTCCCGCGCATCACCAACGGCGACGACATCTGGTGCACGCTTTACTCCGAGCCGGGCGCCGGGTCGGACCTCGCGGCGCTGCAGACGCGCGCCGTGCGCGACGGCGACGAGTACGTGATCAACGGCCAGAAGATCTGGACCTCCGGCGGGCACACCGCGAACATGGGCTGGCTCGCCGCCCGCACCGACCCCAACGCGCCGAAGCACCGCGGGATCTCGACCTTCGTCGTGCCGATGGACGCGCCGGGCATCAGCGTGCGCCCGCTGCCCAACCTCGCCGGCGAGCACAACTTCAACGAGGTCTACTTCGAGGACGTCCGCATCCCGGCGGAGAACCTCGTCGGCACGGAGAACCGCGGCTGGTACCAGGTCGCGACGGCGCTCGACTTCGAGCGCTCGGGGGTGGGTGCGTACGCCGCCGGCAAGCGGAACATCGAGCGGCTGGTGGGTGCGGCGAAGGGCGACGCGTCGCTGCTCGAGCGCAACCCGAGCGCGCGCTTCGAGCTGGCCGACCGCTGGATCGAACTTCAAGTGGGCTTCAACGTCGCGTATCGCATCCCGTACCTGCAGTCGCAGGGCGTGATCCCGAACCACGAGGCGAGCGTCTCGAAGCTGTACGGCTCCGAGCTGTCGCAGCGCATCGCGGGTACGGGGATGCACCTGCTCGGCCTCGACGGCCAGGTGGTGCCGGGGTCGCCGCACGCGAAGCTCGGCGGCGCGTTCGCGCGTGCCTACATGAACGCGGTGAGCAGCACGATCGCGGCCGGCACGTCGGAAATCCAGCGCAACATCATCGCGCAGCGCGGACTCGGCTTGCCGCGCGGGTAGCGCGGGGTGTCGCGGGCTCGACGCGGGCCGCTGCGAGTCCCGTCTGTCCACGGCCGGTCGAGCGCGCGGCTGTGTTTCGCCGCGCTCTGTTCTCCTCCTCGCGTATCGGGTGGCGCCGGGCACGCGATCCGTCGGCGCGCGCTCGGGCAGAGGCGGCTGGACGACGGTGTGGGCGCTCGGGCAGCGGCAGGGTCGGACGCTGCGTCTGGCGGCGCGCGGACGACTGCGGGGTGGTCTGCCGCCACTGGCGACTTACTCGGGGGTGACGAGGGCGCGGTACGCCTCTTCGGTACGCGCGTCGAAGCAGACGAACACCACGCGGTCGATCGCGTCGCCGGGGTCGCCCTCCATGAACGCGCGCACCTCGCGCACCGCGATCGGCGCGGCGCGGTCGAGCGGGAAGCCGTAGATGCCCGTGCTGATCGACGGGAACGCGACGCTGCGTGCGCCGACCGCCGCCGCCGCCTCCAGCGCCTTGCGGTAGCACGAGGCGAGCAGCGCGTCCTCGCCGGCGCGGCCGCCCGACCACACCGGGCCTACGGCGTGGATCACCCAGCGGGCAGGCAGGCGGTAGCCCGCGGTCACGCGCACCTCGCCCGTGGGGCAGCCGCCGACCCGGCGGCACTCCGCCAGCAGCTCGGGACCGGCCGCTCGGTGGATCGCACCGTCCACGCCGCCCCCGCCCAGCAGCGACCGATTCGCGGCGTTGACGATCGCGTCGACGTGCTGTCGCGTGATGTCGCCGCGGACGACGCGGAGCCTCGCGTCGGGCATGTGCGCGCCTCCTCGCCCAGACTAGCGGGCGACGGCAGATGGGCGGCGATCGGTCCGCTTTCCGGTTCGTACGCCCCGTGCGCAGCTGCCGATTCGCCGACGCCCTGAAGGCGCGCGTCCGGCGCGTCGATGATCACTCGCGTCCCACGAGCCGGCGCACGTGCGCGCGCCCGAACGGAACCTGCGATGCGACGAATCATCCTCGCGGCACCGGCCGCTGCCCTCGTGGTCCTGCTTGCCGCATGCGGCTCCGGCCGACCATCCGCCACGGCCACGCTTGCGGGCCCGGGAACGCCGACCCCGTACGCGCTCGCGCAGGACGCGCCTGCCTACAGCGGCCCGGTGGAGGACGTGACCGGCCTCTCGATCCAACCCGCCGACACGACCGTCGCGACCACGCGCGCGCTGGCCGCGCCGCCGGCGTCGACGTTCCCGGCGTGGGACGGCCACTCGGTGATGCTCTACGACCTGCGCACCGGAAAGGCCACGAACCTCGGCGACGGCGCGATCGGCTTTGGCATGCCGTTCAGCAGCGACGGCACCCACCTCACGTGGCAGGTTGGCCCGGACGCCGGGACGAACAAGGTCGCGAACTCCCAGGTGTGGGTGCTCGACCTCGCGACGATGCGTCGCACGTCGTACGGCGACGCCGCGGCCGCGAGCTTCGGCCCCGGCGGCACGCTGCGGCTGGCGACACTCGCCGCCGGCAAGCTCGCGCAGCACGACGTCAGCCTCGCCACGGGCAAGGCCGCGGCGGACGAGCCCGCGACCGACGCGATGCGCACCCACTACCCCGCGGGTTTCGTGCTCGCGCGCGGCGCGGCCAGCAAGAAGGCCCCGCTGCTCTACACGTGGCAGCTCGTGCCCGACGAAGGCAGTCCCGCACTGGCGTTCGACGCGTCGCTCGTGTTCGCGATCGACGGCCGGCCGTCGGTGCTCGCGGTGCTGCGCAACTCGAGCGGGACGGCCAACGTCTACCGGATCGACGCGGGTGCGACGGCCGCCATCTTCGTGGCAACCGTGCACGCGCCGCCGCGCGCCATGCCGCCCGTGGTCGCGCTCGACGACGGCCGCATCGCGATCGGCGACCGCGCGGCGTGCGCCGACGCGGCGGCGCGCGTGCTGCTCTACGATCCCGCCGCCGGCACGCTCGACGCGCTCACCACGGCGCTGGCGCCGTCGCCGGCGGGCGTGCCGGGCCTCGCGCTCGGCGGCAACCTCGGCGCGGCGCGCGCGGTCCTCGACCCGTCGACGCTGCAGTACACGACGGTGCTGCCCGCGCCCGGCTTCTTCTCGCGCGACGGCCACTGGGCAGTGGTGGGGAATTCGGTGGCGATGAGCACCGACGCCTGCGCGAGCATCGGGGGCTAGGCCGCCGCGCGCCGCCCGGGCGTGAGGTCCGATCCGAGGAGCGCGCCCGCCGCGGGCACGAGGGGGCCCCGAGCGGGCGCGTGGCATAATGCCGCGCGAACAGGGCGAGGGCCGGAGCGCAGCGAAACGGCGAACCCTCGATGCCGCAAACCTTCGGTCCATTCCCCGCGCGTGTCGATCTCGTGCACGACGGCGACACCGTCTACCTGTCGATCGACCTCGGGTTCGATCACCTGATCTCGAGCCACGACCTCGATAACCGCCCACGCCTGGCATGCCGCGTGTTCGGCATCAACGCGCCGGAGCTGCGCACGAAGGCAGGCAGAGCGTCGCTCGCGTTCGCGCAGAACCTGCTGCCGGTCGGCGCGCGGGTGCGGGTAGTGAGTCACGGATGGGACAAGTACGGCGGCCGGTTCGACGGGTCGATCACCCTGCCCGATGGCCGGGACTTCGCGCAGGTGATGCTCGATGCCGGCCAGGCCGTGAAGTTCGCTTTCTGACCGGGCGCGCTCCTCAGCTCGTCGCCTGCAGCTCCGCGATCGCGCGCCGTACGTGGGAGTCCTCGACGAACGGCGTGCCGTCGGCGTCGCGGAACGCGGCGGCGCGCGCGAGGATGCGCGCGCGGTCCATGCCCGCCGGCGGTTCGGTCACCCAGGCCGTGAGCAGGATCAGCGTGCCGTTCGGATCCTCCATGAACACGAGCCGCTCGTAGCCGCGCTCGATCTGCTCGGAGCCATGCAGACCGGCGCGCGACATCTCGTCGAACATGCGGTCCATCGCGCCGCCGTCCACCTGGAACGTGAGGTACTGCATCGAGCCGACGCCGAGCGACGCGTCGGCGAGCTTGAGGTTCGGATCGACCGGGCCGATGAGCAGGAGGAACGTGCCGTTGCCGGCGCCGAGGAGCGCCTGCACCGATTCCGGGTCGTCGCGGTTGGGTTCGAGGTAGAGGAACTGCAGCCCGAGCTTGCGGTAGAAGTCGAGGGACTCCTCCATGTTGCGGACGATGACCGCCGGGTAGCCGAGTCCCCTGGTCAGCATGTGCGTTCCCCCTCGCTCGCGCTGCCGTCCGGCCCGGGCGACCGCCCGTGCGGAGCAGGCCGGAGCCTACGGCCTGCCCGGCCTGCGGTGAACCGACTCCGCGCGGAGGGCGAACGCGCGGGTGGTACGTTGGAAGTCGGTTTCGCCGAAGGGAGGTCCCGATGGTCGACCAGTTCATATCCCGCCCCACGGTCCCGAACGAGGACGCGGCCGGCGAGGGGCCGCAGGCGGACGAGGCCCTGGCGATGCACGAGCGTGAGCCGGGCGCCCAGCCGCCGTACGGGCAGCCAACCTCCGCGTACACCTGGGATGCGGAGGACGCCGGCAGCCGCGGATCGTCGATGAAGTGGATCGTCGGCGGCGCCGCGCTGCTCGCGCTCGGCATCGCCGGCTGGCTCTTCGCGCGGTCGCGACGGCGCCCGTCGCGGCGCGAGCGCGCGGCCGAGGCGATGCGCCGGCAGCTGGCGGCGGCGGCCGAGGCAGCCTCGTCGCTGGAGGGCGTCGACGTCGACGCGCTGCGCGACCGCGTCGAGCACGTGATGCCGAGCCGGCGCGAGATCGAGCGCGGCGCGAAGCGCGCGCGCGAGCGCGCGACGCGCGCGAGCCGGCCCGGCCGCCTGCGTCGCATGCTGCCGTTCTAGACGACGCACCGAGGCGTCGCGTTGACCCGCCGGATCGCCCCGTCTACGATCGCCGTCTGATGCGAATCAGCGCACGCGTCGTAGTACGGTAGCGGCAGCGAGGACGCGCCCCCCCGCGGGACGACGACTCAACGCTGCCGCGAACGCCCCGCTCAGCGGGGCGTTTTCGTGTCCCGCGTCGGCGGGGCACGACACCGCTCCGCCGCCGCGCGCCACCATGCGACATGCACGACACGAGGCCGCCGATGACCGCCCCCGAAGCCGACATCGATCCGCGCGAGATGACGACGGCGTACACGCCGCGCGACGTCGAGGAGCACCTCTACGAGTGGTGGGAGCAGAGCGGCTTCTTCAAGCCGAGCGGCTCCGGGCCGACGTTCACCATCATCATGCCGCCGCCGAACCTCACCGGTGAACTGCACCTCGGACACGGGCTCACGGTGTCGATCGAGGACGCGCTGACGCGCTGGCACCGCATGCGCGGCGACGACACGCTGTGGCTGCCGGGCGTCGACCACGCCGCGATCGCGGTGAACGCGCTCGTCGAGCGCGACCTCGCGCGCGAGGGGCTGACGCGCCACGAGATCGGCCGCGACGCGTTCCTCGAGCGCGTATGGCAGTTCGTCGGGCGGTCGCGTTCGCGCATCGCGCAGCAGCACCGCCGGCTCGGCGCGTCGGCGGACTGGAGCGCCGAGGCGTTCACGATGGACGCGCACCGCGAACGGTCCGTGCGCACGACCTTCAAGCACCTCTACGACGACGGCCTGATCTACCGCGGGGAGCGGCTGATCAACTGGTGCATCGACTGCCGCACGGCGCTCAGCGACCTCGAGGTCGAGTACGACGACGAGCCCGGCTCGTTCTGGCACGTGCGCTACCCGGTGCTCGACGACGCCGGTGACGAGACGGCCGAGCACATCGTGATCGCGACGACGCGCCCGGAGACGATCCCCGCCGACACGGCCGTGGCCGTGAACCCGGAGGATCCGCGCTACGCGGGCATGATCGGCAAGCGCGTGGCCGTGCCCACGAACGGTCGGTCCATCCCGATCATCCCGGACGCGGCGGTCGACATCGCGGCGGGCTCGGGGGCGCTGAAGGTGACGCCCGGCCACGACCCCACCGACTTCGAGATCGGCGAGCGTCACGGGCTGCCGATCATCAGCATCATGAACCTCGACGGGACGCTGAACGACGCCGCGGAGCCGTACGGCGGTCTGCCGCGCTTCGAGGCGCGCACGAAGATCGTCGCGGACCTCGAGGCACGCGGCCTCCTGGAGCGCGTCGAGCCGTACACGCACTCGGTCGGCCACTGCCAGCGGTCGGGCACGATCGTCGAGCCGATCATCTCGCTGCAGTGGTGGGTGAAGACCGACGCGCTGGCGCGGCCGGCGATCGAGGCCGTGCGCGACGGCCGCATCCAGTTCGTGCCGCAGCGCTTCGAGCGCACGTACATGCAGTGGATGGAGCACATCCGCGACTGGTGCATCAGCCGCCAGATCTGGTGGGGACACCGCATCCCGGTCTGGTACTGCGACGCCTGCGACGAGATCACGGTCGCGATCGAAGACCCGACGGCGTGCGCGCACTGCGGCGCCGAGGGGCTGCGGCAGGACGAGGACACGCTCGACACGTGGTTCTCGTCGGGGCTGTGGCCGCACTCGACGCTGGGGTGGCCGGACGAGACGGCGTGGCTGCGCCGTTACTACCCGACGCAGGTGATGGAGACCGGCTACGACATCATCTTCTTCTGGGTGGCCCGGATGATCATGCTGTCGCTCTACAACATGAACGGCGTCGTGCCGTTCGAGCACGTCTACCTGCACGGCCTGGTGCGCGCCCCCGACGGCCAGAAGATGTCGAAGTCGAAGGGCAACGTCGTCGACCCGCTGTCGCTCGTGGAGCGCTTCGGCACCGACGCGCTGCGCTACGCGCTCGTCTCCGGGACGTCGCCGGGCAACGACCAGCGTCTCACCGACGACCGGCTCGAGGCGGGCCGCAACCTGGCGAACAAGCTGTGGAACGCCTCGCGGTTCGCGATCATGATGGTCGAGGACGGCGATGACCTGTCGTTACCGGCCAAGACAGGCGCGATCGAGGACCGGTGGATCCTCTCGCGGCTGGAGCGTGTGGTCGGCGACGTCGACGCGCTGCTCGGCAAGTTCGAGCTGGCCGAGGCGCTGCGCCAGGCGCGCGACTTCTTCTGGGACGAGTTCGCGGACTGGTACATCGAGCTGGCGAAGGTGCGCGTGCGCGCCGGGGACCGCACGCCGCTGCCCGTGCTGGCGCACGTGCTCGACCAGATCCTGCGGCTGCTGCACCCGTTCCTCCCCTTCGTCACCGAGGAGATCTGGCAGCGGCTCACGGTGGTGCACCCGGATCCGGAGGGTGCGACCGCGCTGATCGTGGCGCGCTACCCGCGGCCCGGCGCAGGCGTGCGGGACGAGGAGGCGGAGCGCCAGCTGGCGGCGGTGCAGGACTTCGTGCGCGCGATCCGCAACGTGCGCGCCGAGAAGCGCGTCGACGCGGGACGATGGGTGGAGGCGTACGTGGTGGGCGGCGAAGCCGCGGGCACGGCGGCCGCGCTCGCGACGGCGATCGAGCAGCTGGCGCGCGCACGTCCGCTGCACGTGGTGGCGTCGGCGGACGAGACGCCGAGCGAGGGGGTCGTGACGAGCGTGCTCGATGTCGGCAGCGTCGTGCTGCCGATGGCCGGGCTGTTCGACCTCGACGTCGAGCGCGAGCGGCTGCGGAAGCAGATCGCCGAGGCCGAGGGCGAGGTGGAGCGCCAGCAGCGGAAGCTCGGGAACGAGCAGTTCCGCGCGAAGGCGCCGGCCGCGGTCGTGGCGAAGGAGGAGGAGCGGCTCGCGACGGCGCGGGGGCGGCTCGACGGGCTGCGCGCGAGCCTCGTGGAGCTGGGGTAACGCCGGCGCCGCGCGCGCACTCAGGTTCGCGTAGGCGCGCGGCGCGGTACTGTTCAGGCCGATTCGCCGTTCGTTGACACTGAAATGGACCGTTGCTACGGTCAGGCCGAACTGCCCGGTGCGCGTCCCGCGCGACGCCTGATCGTGCCTCGGATCACTTGCCAAACCGCACCGCGGTGAGAGCAGGAGACTGGTGGAACCTCAGCAGATCAGCCAGCTCTACAGCAACTACCTGCCGGTCCTGATCGCTACCTGTATTGGATTCGTGCTCGTCATCTCGGCCCTGGTCGGGTCGCGGCTGCTCGCTCCGTTCTCGAAGGAGCGCGAGAAGGGCACGACCTACGAGTGCGGCATGCTGCCGATTCGGCGTGCCAGCACGAACATCGGGATGCGGTTCTACCTGTACGCGATCCTCTTCATCATCTTCGACGTCGAAGCCGTCTTCATCTTCCCGTGGGCGCTGTCCTTCGTGGGGATCGGCGCGATGGCGTACTGGGCGATGGTCGTGTTCATCCTGATTCTCGCCGCGGGCCTCGGATACGCCTGGAAGAAGGGGGCCCTGCAATGGCGATAACGCCCACCGACGTCACCACCGAACCCGCGCCCGTCACGACGCCCGCCCCGGTCGCGCCGCCGGCGCCCGCCGAGCCGGCCGTCCCCGAGATCCCGGGCGAGCACCCGGCGGAAGCGCCGCGCCTCACACCGGTCGAGGTGCACCCCGGCCAGGCGCTCTACAAGCAGATCCTGCCGGGCGTGATGCAGGTGCCGGCCGACCTCGTGCTGGCCGCGGCGCGCAAGTCGTCGCTCTGGCCGATGACCTTCGGGCTCGCCTGTTGCGCCATCGAGATGATCGCGACCTATATGTCGCACTACGACCTCGACCGCTTCGGCATCGTGCCGTGGCCGTCGCCGCGGCAGTCCGACGTGATGATCGTGGCCGGCACCGTCACCAAGAAGATGGCGCCGGCGGTGAAGCTCCTCTACGAGCAGATGCCCAACCCCAAGTGGGTGATCTCGATGGGGGCGTGTGCGACGAACGGCGGCCCGTACACGCGGTACGACCGCGTGTTGCAGGGCGTCGACAAAGTGATCCCGGTGGACGTCTACGTACCCGGGTGCCCGCCGCGGCCGGAAGCGCTGATCGATGCCTTCCTCGCTCTCCAGGGCATGATCATGGAGGAGCGGAAGGCCACGGGCCGCGCGTGACGACTGAAGACTCGCAGCCAGCCGCCCCCTCGCTCGACGACACGATCTGGCCCGCGGTCGACGCCGCGCTGGCCGGCGTCGACGTGACGCCCGAGCGCGGCGCGCTCGACCTAATCGCGCACGTGCCGCGCGACGAGGTCGTCGCCGCGCTGCGTCGACTGAAGGGCGCCGACGGCCTCCGCTTCGACTACCTGCGTTGCCTGACCGCCGTCGACAACGAGGAAGATGGCATCGACGTCGTGTACCACCTGTACTCGACGACGACGAACCACAACCTCACGGTGAAGACGACGCTGCCGAACGACGACCTCACGGTGGACACGGCGACCGTGGTCTGGCGCGCCGCGAACTGGCTCGAGCGCGAGGTGATGGAGATGTTCGGCGTGCGCTTCGAGGGGCACCCGGACCCGCGCAATCTCCTCATGCCGGAGGACATGACCGACACGTTCCCGCTGCGCAAGGACCATCCGCTCGCGGAGATCGAGGTCCTGCAGGGCGAGGGCATGGGCTACACCGAGGCGGGGGAATAGTGGTCGCACCGCAGATCCACGAGCAGGAGTTCGAGACCCAGGACCTCATGATCAACATGGGGCCCCAACACCCGTCGACCCACGGCGTGTTCCGCATGGTGCTGACCGTCGACAGCGAGGTGGTGCGCGAGGTCGTGCCGTACATCGGCTACCTGCATCGCGGCGCCGAGAAGCTCTGCGAGACGATGGACTTCCGGCAGGGCCTCGGGTTCATGGACCGCACCGAATACCTGGCGAACTTCAACGCCGAGCTGTCCTACGTGATGGCCGTCGAGAAGCTCATGGAGATCGAGGTCCCGGAGCGCGCGCAGTGGATCCGCATGATCCTGTGCGAGCTGAACCGCATCTCGAGCCACTTCATGTTCACCGGCGCCTTCGGCACGGACGTCGGCGTGTTCGGCACCGCGTTCACCTATTCGTTCATCCAGCGCGAGACCGTGCAGGACCTCTTCGAGGAGATCGCCGGCGACCGCATGATGTACGCGTACTTCCGGCCGGGCGGCCTGGCCTGGGAGGTCACGGACAACTTCGTGGCCCGCGTGCGCGAGGTGCTCGCGCAGGTGAAGCAGGGCGTCAAGGACATCGACGGCCTGCTCACCGAGAACGAGGTGTTCATCGCCCGCACGAAGGGCATCGGCACGATAGCGGTCGAGGACGCGATCGACTTCGGCATGAGCGGACCGGCGCTGCGCGCCTCGGGGATCCCGCTCGACGTGCGCAAGACCGAGCCGTACCTCTACTACGACCAGGTCGACTTCGAGGTCCCGGTCGGGTCGAACGGCGACGTGTACGACCGCTTCATCATCCGCGTCGAGGAGATACGGCAGTCGATCCGCATCGTCGAGCAGTGCCTCGAGCGGCTGGAGCCCGGGCTGATTCAGCCCGAGAAGATGCCGCGCATGCTGCGCACGCCGCCGGGCGAGGTGTACATCCGCACCGAGGCGCCGCGGGGCGAGTACGGCATCTACCTGGTGAGCAAGGGTGGCAACCGGCCGTACCGGCTGAAGATCCGGTCGGCGTGCCTCTCCAACCTGCAGGCGCTGCGGGACATGACGGTGGGCCAATACGTGGCCGACGCGGTCATCATCCTCGGCTCCCTGGACATCGTGCTCGGGGAGTGCGACCGATGACGAGCGGCATCTTCGGGCTCAGCAACGCGTGGTGGGACGGCCTCATCCGCGTGGCGCTCACCGTCGGGTTCATGACCGTGACGGTGATGGCGCTGATCTACCTCGAGCGCAAGATCCTCGCGCGCTTCCAGATGCGACTCGGTCCGACGCGCACAGGCCCGCTCGGCATGCTGCAGTCGCTGGCCGACGCGCTGAAGCTCGTCGGCAAGGAAGACCTGCGACCGGACTCCGCCGACCCCTGGTCGTTCGAGCTGGCGCCGTTCGCGGTGTTCGTGCCGATCTTCCTCGGCTTCATCGTCCTGCCGTACATGGTCGGCTGGCACATCCGGCTGCTTGACCTCGGGCTGCTCTACTTCCTCGCGGTGTCATCCGTGAACATCGTGGGCTGGGTGATGGCGGGCTGGGGCTCCGACAACCGCTACGCGATGATCGGCGGCATGCGCGCCGCCGCCCAGGGCATCTCGTACGAGCTGCCGCTCGTGCTGTCGCTGCTGGCCGTGGCGATGGTCGCGAACTCGCTGAACCTCAACACCATCGTGCTGGCGCAGGGCCGCGTGCCGTTCGTGGTCTGGGAGCCGATGGCGTTCCTGATTTTCATCATCGCGGCGCTCGCGGAGTTGAACCGTCCGCCCTTCGACATCCCGGTCGGCGAGTCGGAGGTCGTGGGCGGACCGTTCATCGAGTACTCGGGCATCCGGTGGTCGATGTTCTTCCTCGCCGAGTACGCGGCCCTGTTCATCCTGTGCCTGATCGGCGCGTCGGTGTTTCTCGGTGGCTATGCGTGGCCGCTGGGCGAGCGCGTCGGCCGGTGGTGGCAGCTGATCCTGATCAGCGCGAAGACGGGCGGCCTGATCTTCCTGGTCTTCTGGGTCCGCGCGTCGGTGCCGCGCCTGCGCATCGACCAGTTGATGGCGTTCTCGTGGAAGGTGCTGCTGCCGCTGATGCTGGCGCAGGTCCTCGTGAACGGCGCGGTGCTCGTGTACGGGTGGCCGGACATCCTGCTGCTCATCACCGGGCTGATCGGGCTCGCTGTGCTGTTCCGTGTGACCGACCTGTCCGTGCGCCGCCCGCGCTCCCGCCCGGCGGCGGTGCTGGCAGGAAGCGAGGCTGCCCCGTGAGAGGGATCGCGAAGAGCATGCTCACGACCCTGTCGACGTTTGCGCGTCGACCGGTCACCCGTGAATACCCGGAGCGACACCGCGCACTGCCGGAACGCGACCGCGCGTTCCCGTTGCTGCTCTGGGACCACGGCATCGACGAGCCGTTCTGCACGGGCTGCCACGCCTGCGAGCGCGCCTGCCCGGTGGAGTGCATGACCGTCCTGATGAAGGACAACCCCAACCACAAGTCGATGGGCGGGACCTCGAGCCGCCGCAAGATCATCGACAAGTTCTGGATCGATTACGCGCGCTGCATGCGCTGCAACGTCTGCGTCGAGGTGTGCAATTTCGACGCGATTGCGATGAACAACACGTGGCAGGGGCACGAGCTCTCGGTGTACGACCGCACGGATCTCGTGTTCGACCTGCAGCAGCTGCTATCGCAGAGTCGCGCGGGCGACATCAAGGAATGGGTCGCGGACTAGCGCGCGAGAGGGTGGCCGGGGGTTGCGCACTGCGCGCAGCCGGTCAGACTAGCGCCGGACGAGGACGAGCCGGGCTCCCGCGGGGGAACCGGTCACCGGGGGGACAGAGGGACCGCTTGCTCGACCGACTTCCGCTCCCGTCGCAGTTCGACCGCGTGATCGTCCAGGGCACGGTGATTGCCGCGCTGGTCGGCCTGCCGATCGTTGCGGTGCTGGTGGTGCTGCTCCTGGCGAGCCGCATCTCCGCTGCCGAGCTCGTGTTCTGGATGGACGCGGCCGTCGTGGTGCTCGGCGCCGTCGCGGCCGTCTCGATGCGCAACCTCGTGCACGCGGCGCTCGCGCTCGTCGCCACGCTGCTCGGCGTGGCCGGCATCTATCTGCTCCTCGCGAACGAGTTCATCGCGCTGGTGCAGGTGCTCGTCTACGGCGGCGGGGTCGTGATCCTGCTCCTCTTCGGTCTCATGCTCACCAACGCCCAGGACGACCCGGTCGTCACCGACGGCTCGCAGAAGCCGTTCGCGTTCGGGATCGCGCTGCTCATCGGGGGCGTCTTCGTCGCCGGCGTGCTCGACGCAACGTGGGGCAGCCACGTCGCGAACATCGTCGCGTTCCAGGCCTTCGGGACGCGTCTCTTCCGGGACTTCCTCGTGCCGATCATCCTCGTGGCCGTGCTGCTCGACATCGCGCTGACCGGCGCCTTCGTCAACGCGCGGCGCGCGCGCGACGAGGACGAGATGGTGCCGACGGGCCAGCCGGCGCAGGGCGAAGGGGCGCGCTGATGATCCCGATGCAGGACTTCCTGCTGCTCTCCGCGGTGCTGTTCGCGATCGGCTTCTACGGCGTGCTCGCGCGCCGCAGCGCCATCCTCATCCTCATCGCCGTCGAGTTGATGCTCGCCGGCGCCTCCATCAACTTCGTCACGTTCGCGACGTATCTCGACCCGAAGGGGTTCAGCGGCGCGATCTTCGCGCTGTTCGTGATCACCGTTGCCGCGGCAGAGGTCGGCCTGGCGCTCGGCATCGTGCTGCGGATCTTCCGCGAGCGGCGGACCGTGAACGTCGACGAGGTCGACGAGCTCAAGTGGTAAGTCGACCGGCGCGCGGCGTTCACGCCGCGGCGCGTGTGAGCTAGCAGGCGGGATACGCGGCCGGCATTGCCGGCCGCACCGGTGCGAACGGGGCGACCGCGCGGCGGGTCGTCGGGCGGAAGGCGAAGGGGAGCGGCCACATGGGCATGGAGCAGGTCTGGTTGCTCCCGGCGATCCTGGCCGCCGTCTTCGTCGTGGTCGCGCTCTTCAACCGCATGATCCCGCGGCGGGGTGACTGGCTGGCGATCCTCGGCATGCTCGCGGTCGTCGTCATCGCGGCGATCGTGCTGATCGACTTCCAGCGCTCGTTCGCGGGCGGCCACTTCAGCCCGAACGGGAACAACGTCTTCTCGTTCGACTGGATCACGATCGGCACGAACTTCTTCACGATCCAGTTCAGCACCTACGTCGACGCGATCACGATGGTCATGATCTCCGTCGTCTCGATCGTGGCGCTGATGGTGATGATCTACTCCGTCGGCTACATGCACGGTGAGCCGCGGTACGGCTGGTACTTCTCGATGCTGGCCTTCTTCACGGCGGCGATGCTCACCCTGGTGATCGCCGGCAACCTCATTCAGCTCTACCTCGCGTGGGAGGGCGTGGGCATCGCGTCCTACCTGCTGATCGGCTTCTACTGGGAGCGCCAATCCGCGGCCGAGGCCGCGAAGAAGGCGTTCATTACGACCCGCATCGGCGACGTCGGCCTCCTGATCGGCATCATCCTGCTGTGGCGCGCGACGGGGACGTTCGACATCCAGCAGATCCTCCACGCCGTCGAGAGCGGCGCGGTCGGGCAGACGTATCTCACGGTGTCGTTGTTGTTCCTGTTCGCCGGCGCTGCCGGCAAGTCGGCGCAGTTCCCGCTGCACGTGTGGCTGCCCGACGCGATGGAAGGCCCGACGCCGGTCAGCGCCCTGATCCATGCCGCGACGATGGTGGTCGCCGGCGTGTACCTGGTCGCGCGCTTCTCGCCGGCCTACGCGCACGCGCTGGTCGCGCGCGACGTCGTCATGTACATCGGTCTCATTACCGCGCTGCTCGCGGCGTCGATGGCGGTCGTCGAGGCCGACATCAAGCGCGTGCTGGCGTATTCGACCGTGTCGCAGCTGGGATTCATGTTCGTCGCGCTGGGCGTCGGGGCGGTAGGGGCAGCGATGTTCCACCTCCTCGCGCACGCGTTCTTCAAGTCGCTGCTGTTCCTCGGCTCAGGTTCGGTGATCCACGCGACGGAGCACCAGACCGTGGACCAGCTCGGCGGGCTGCGGAAGAAGCTGCCGATCACGACCACGACCTTCGTCATCGCGGGACTGGCGCTGTCCGGGGTGCCGATCTTCGCGGGGTTCTGGTCGAAGGACGAGATTCTCAACGCCACGCTGCACGGCGGTCCGCTGGTGGTGTACATCCTGCTGGCGTTCGCCGCGGCGCTGACGGCGCTCTACACGACGCGCCTGATCCTGCTCACGTTCTGGGGCCAGCCGAAGAACCAGCACGCGTACGAGCACGCGCACGAGTCGCCGCCGGTGATGACGGGGCCGCTGATCCTGCTCGCGACGCTGTCGACGGTGGCCGGCTTCTTCGCCATCGACCAGGTGGGGCGGGCGCTGGGCTTCGCCGGCGGTATCGGACAGCTGGTGTTCCTCGAGGCGCCCGAGGCGTTCCATCTCGACTGGGTGCTCGCGGGTGCGGCGACGACGGTGGCGCTCGCGTCGATCGGCATTGCCTTCGCGTACTGGTGGGGCACCGGCGAGCGGGCAGTGCGGGCGCGGCAGTGGGCGCCGGAGCTGTACCAGCTGCTGGTGCGGCGGTACTACATGGACGACCTGTACCAGTCGCTGATCAACCGCGTCGTGCTCGGCCTGGCCGCGGTGGTGGCGTGGTTCGACAAGCACGTGGTGAACGAGACCGGCGTCGACGGCGGTGCGCAGACGCTCGGGTACTTCGGCTACCGGTTGAAGTTCCTACAGACGGGACGCATCCCGAACTACGCGCTTGCGATGGGGGTGGGCATGACCGCGCTGGTCCTGCTTGCCTTCAGCCGGGTGTAACGAGAGCGACGAGAGGGAGCGATGACCCAGTCCGACGGCTACGTCCTGATAGCGCTCTTCCTCATCCCGCTGGCGACGGGGCTGCTGCTGATGGTCACGCCGTCGCGCGAGCGCGCCGCGATCATCGGGATCACGGCGCTCGCGAGCCTCGCCATGTTCGCGCTCTCGGTCTACGTCTTCGCGAAGTACTCGTTCCACGGCGAGCAGTTCCAGGGCGTGCTGGCCTTCACGTGGATGGAGAACGTCGGCCTGCTCGGCCCGAAGGGCATGCAGCTGAAGGTCGGCGTGGACGGCATCTCGGCGATCATGGTGCTGCTCACCGGCATCGTGATCCTCGCGGGGACGTGGGTGTCCTGGAAGATCCAGGACCGGATGAAAGACTTCTTCATCCTCCTCTACATCCTGGTCGCCGGCGTGTACGGCACCTTCGTGATGCTCGACCTCTTCTTCTGGTTCTTCCTCTACGAGACGGCGCTGCTGCCGATGTACCTCCTGATCGCGGTGTGGGGGTCCACCCGCAAGGAGTACGGCGCGATGAAGCTGATGATGATGCTGGTCGCCGGCTCCATCCTCATCTTCACGGCGATCTTCGCGATGTTCACGCAGCTCGGCGCCGGGACGTTCGACATGACGCGCTACTTCGGCGCGCACTTCGATCCCACGTTCCAGAAGATCTTCTTCCCGTTCATCGCCGTGGGGTGCGGCACGCTGGGCGGCATGTTCCCGTTCCACTCGTGGTCGCCGGACGGCCACGCGGCGGCCCCGACCGCGGTGTCGATGCTGCATGCAGGCGTACTGATGAAGCTCGGCGCCTTCGGCATCATCCGGCTGGGGTTCCAGATGATGCCGCAGGGTGCGGCGTTCTGGGCGCCCGGCCTGATCTTCGTCGGCGTGACGGCGGCGCTCTACGGTGCGATCTCGGCGCTGCGGCAGACGGACCTCAAGCTGATGACCGGCTTCTCGTCCGTCTCGCACATGGGATACGTGTTCCTGGGACTCGGCACGCTGAACGTGATCGGGTGGAACGGCGCCGTGCTGCAGATGTTCGCGCACGGGGTGATGACGGCCCTCTTCTTCCTGCTGATCGGTGGCATGTACGACCAGTCGCATGACCGCGAGATCCCGCACTTCTCGGGCATGGCGCGGCAAATGCCGATCTGGGCGATCTTCTTCGTGCTCGCGGGACTGGCGTCGCTCGGGTTGCCCGGACTGTCTGGGTTCGTTGCCGAGCTCCACATCTTCATCGGAGCGTTCCGCGCGTACCCGGTGGTCGGCGGACTGGCGGTGATGACGGCTGCCATCACGGCGACCTACCTGCTGCGCATGTTCTCGACCGCGTTCTTCGGGGAGTTGAACCCGAACTGGAGCGGGCTGTCCGAGATCACGTGGACGGAGCGCGCCGGGGCCACCGTGCTCGCCGGCACCATCCTGCTGCTCGGCCTGTGGCCGGCGCTGTGGATCGATCGCATCTCGCCGACCATCATCCAGTCGATCCCCGGCATCCACCTGTAGGTGCAGGCGAGCGAGGCGCGATGACGGCACAGATCAGAGGAGACGCGCGGTGACGGACGCCCTGGGCAACTCGCTGAACTTCCAGTACGAGCTGCTCCTGCCGGAGATCATTCTCGCGCTCACCGCCGCCATCGTCGTGGCGGCAGACGCGTTTCGCGACGAGCTCCGCATCGGCCGCCGCGTGCTCCCGTGGCTCGCGGTGCTCGGGCTCGTCGCCGCGGGCGTCGTGAGCCTGCTCTGGATCGACGCGAACCGCGACTTCGAGCGCCTGATCACCGTCGACAACTACACGACCTTCTTCCGCGTCATGTTCATCGCGGTGGCGATCGTCGTGATCCTCGGCTCGCACGAATACGTGGAGCGGCACATCGGGCACATCGGCGAGTTCTACGCGCTGCTGCTGCTGTCGACGATCGGCGCCATCTACATGGCCGCGGCCCGCGACCTGCTGACGGCGTACATCGCGATCGAGGTGCTGTCGTTCTCCGTCTATGTGATGGTCTCGCTCGCGCGGAACGACCGCCGCTCCGGCGAGGCGGCGTTGAAGTACGCGCTGCTGGGCGGCGTCGCGTCGGCGATGCTCCTCTACGGATTGAGTCTGCTCTACGGCGTTGCGGGGTCGACGCAGTACGCGGAGATCGCGACGGCGCTGGCAGCAAAGCCGGCGCACGACGTGACGATGCCGCTGCTGCTCGGGCTCGTGCTGATCATCTCGGGCCTCGGCTTCAAGGCGTCGGCCGTGCCGTTCCACATGTACACGCCCGACGCCTACGAGGGAGCGCCGCTCCCCGTGACGGCGTACATCTCGGCGACCTCGAAGGCCGCGGTGCTCGCGCTGTTCCTGCGGTGGTTCTCCGGGCCGCTGCTGCCGGCGCTGCACGACTGGCAGTGGATGATCGCCGTGATCGCCGTGATGACCATGGCGCTCGGCAACCTCGTCGCGATGCAGCAGCACAACATCAAGCGACTGCTGGCCTACTCGTCGATCGGCCAGGTCGGTTTCATGCTGATGGCGATCACGACCGTGTCGCAGGGCTCGGCGTCGGCGCTGCTGCTGCACCTCGGCGGGTACCTGATCACGAACCTCGCCGTCTTCATGGCGGTGATCGCCTTCTACAACCGCACCGGCACCGAGGAGATCAGCGGCTTCCGCGGCCTTGCGCAGACGAACCCGTGGCTCGCGCTGGTAATCACGACCGGGCTCTTCTCCCTCGCCGGGATGCCGCTGCTCGCCGGCTTCCTCACCAAGTTCTTCCTCTTCACGTCGACGGCGCAGCAGGGCTTCCTCTGGCTGTCGACGACGGCCGTGATCGCGAGCACCCTGTCGCTCTACTATTACCTTGGCGTGATCAAGCAGATGTACCTGTACCAGCCGAACGGCGACCCGGCGCGCTGGCGGCTCTCGCCGACCGGCTACCTCACGACGGGCGCGCTGTTCGCCGGGGTCATCTTCGTCGGCGTGTATGCGGCGCCGCTGTACACGATGGCCGACCGCGCGACGCGGGTGCTCTTCGGCTAGCGGCATCGCGTCGCGCAACGCTGGAGCCCGGCCTTCGTGCCGGGCTTCCTCTTGTCCTCGAACGGTGCGATGGGCGACGAAGGTCCCTGCAGCGCGGCCGCCGGGCGGACTACCGTCGTGGCGAGGTGTCCCGTGCGGATCTTCGTCGTCCTGCTGGCGAGTGCGGCGCTGTTCGTCGCGGCTGTCGCGTGCGGAACCTGGATCGTGGGCGGCGACGCGCGCTGGGTACGCCGAGCCGAGGTGAGCCTCATCGTGGCGCTCGCGCTGTTCGCGCTGAACTGGGGGTGGCTCTCAGCCTGACGCATCGCCCGGGCGAAGCGCGCGGGCAGCGCGAAGCCCGGCACGACGGCCGGGCTTCGGGGTACTTCCGCGGTGGCGCGCGTCGCGCCGGCGAGGCTACTTCTTCTTCGGCAGCACCACCGTCGCCGTCCCCGGCGTCGTCTGCGTGCCGTTGGGCTGCTGGCAGCCGACCTCGAGGTCGACCATGCCTTCGCCGTTCTGCTCGTACTTCTTCGTGACCTTGCCCCAGACCTTGATGTTCTGGCGCGCCGGGTCCATCCCGCGGTACGAGACGCCCCACTTCACGATGCGGCCCTCGTCGCCGACCCACTCGTCGATGACGCGGCCGACGAGCATCCCCTTCAGCGCCCCGTGGACGATGATGTCGGGGAGGTTGTTGCCCTTCGCGAAGTTGTCGTCGTAGTGGATCTGGTAGAAGTCGCCTGACGCGGCGGCCCAGACCACGAGCCGCTGCGAGCTGAACTCCTCGTCGAGGGCCGGGATCTCCTGGCCCTCGGTGACGTCGTCCCAGTAGACCTGTGCCATGGTGTCTTCCTCCGCGCCGCTAGTAGGAGAGGCCGGTGCCGCGCGTCTTCGCGACGACCTTGCCGTCGGACTTGCGCGTGTACACGGTCTCGGACGTGCGGACGAGCATCTGGCCCAGGCGCCCGCGAGTGAGCTCGAGGTTCGTGAGGGTCGTCACGGCGTCGAGGACGTCGCCGGCGTAGACGTGCTCGATGGGCTCGACCTCGGTGCCGCCGTTGAGGTTCCGCTTGAACGGCGTCTGGAAGTCCGGGCGACGCGCGGCCTCCTGGCGGTTCGGGTCGAAGACCGGCATGCCGAGGTAGCCCGGCGGTGCGACGAGCCCGCGGTGGCCCTTGGCCTTCGCGGCCGCCTCGTCGAAGTAGATGGGGTTCTTGTAGCCGACGGCCCGTCCGAACGTGCGGATGCCGAGCGTCGTCACCTCGTAGGTCGTCGCCGGGCCGGGGCGGCCGATGGCGGCCTTCATTTCGTCGGTCAGGTCAGGGAGTTCCGTGACCAAGCTGCACCCTCCTCGTCGTGCTCTGCTACGGCCGGCGGGACGCCGGTGCCGCTCGCGTGCGGGCGGCACTATAACGCATTCGCTGGCGCTACCGGCAGCAAGCCGGGAAGCGGTGCGGTCCGACCGCCTGCGCCCGTGCCGCCTGACGCGAGGCGCGTGGCCCGGCGAGCGCGCGACCGCTCCGCGATGGCCACGACCGCCGCATCCGGTGGCGCGGCGGCGCGCCGGCCGGGCGAGATCACGACATGCGGCTGAAACACCGATCACGCTACTCTCGTGCCATGAACGATCTCGACTCTCGCCAGCACGTCCTGCAGGCGTGCCGCGACCACGACGTGAAGTTCATCCGGCTGTGGTTCACGGACATCCTCGGGCAACTCAAGTCGGTCGCCATCACGACCGGGGAGCTCGATCACGCGCTCGACGACGGCATCGTCTTCGACGGCTCGGCCATCGAGGGCTTCGCCCGCCACGACGAGGCCGACATGATCGCGATGCCGGACCCCGCGACGTTCCAGCTGCTGCCCTGGCGCCCGCGGGGGCAGGCCGAGGCCCGCATGTTCTGCGACATCTGGTCGCCGAACGGGGAGCCGTTCGAGGGCGACCCGCGCCAGGTGCTGAAGCGCACGCTGGCCCGCGCGGCGGAGTCCGGCTACACCTTCTACGTCTCCCCCGAGGTCGAGTACTTCTACTTCAAAGACGCGAAGGGGACCGAGCCGCTCGACGGCGGCGGCTACTTCGACATGACCGCGGCGGACGGCGCGTCCGACATTCGTCGCGAGACCGTGCTCACGCTCGAGGACCTCGGCATCGGCGTCGCGGAGAGCCACCACGAGGCGGCGCCGAGCCAGCAGGAGATCGACCTCGGCTACGCGGACGCGCTGACCATGGCCGACGCGGTCATGACGTTCCGGCTCGTCGTGAAGGAGGTGGCGATCCGCCACGGCGTCCACGCGACGTTCATGCCAAAGCCGCTCGCCGACCAGAACGGCTCGGCGATGCACCTGCAGCAGTCGCTGTTCCGCGGCGAGAGCAACGCCTTCTACGAGGCCGGAGAGTGGCTGCACATCTCGGGTGCGGCGAAGCACTACATGGCGGGGCTGCTGCGGCACGCGCCTGAGCTGATGCTCGTCACCAACCAGTGGGTGAACTCGTACAAGCGGCTCGTGCCGGGCTACGAGGCGCCGACGCATGCGACGTGGTCGACCCGCAACCGCGCCGACCTCGTGCGCGTGCCGGACCGGCGCACGGACCTCGAGGTGGAGTCGACGCGCATCGAGTACCGGGTGCCGGACTCGGCGTGCAACCCGTACCTCGCGTTCGCCGGTGTCCTCGCGGCCGGCATGGCGGGCATCGACGGCGCCTATCCACTCCCCGAGCCGCTCGAACGCAGCGTGTCGGAGATGCCAGCCGGGGAGCTCGCGGCGCGCGGGGTGGTCGCGCTGCCGGTGTCGCTCGCGGAGGCGACGGCGCAGTTCGAGGCGTCGACGCTGATGCGCGAGACGATGGGCGAGCACGTGTGGGCGACGCTCGTCGCGAACAAGCGGCTCGAGTGGATGCAGTACCGATCGCAGGTCAGCCAGTACGAGATCGACCGCTACCTCGGCCTGTAGCGCGCGCTCGGCGCGGGCGCGCGGCCTTCGGGTCCGAGGCAGCGGCCGGCGGCTCAGTGCGCCAGCATGGCGAGCAGCAGCAGCGCGACGATGTTCACGATCTTGATCATCGGGTTCACCGCCGGCCCGGCGGTGTCCTTGTAGGGATCGCCGACGGTGTCGCCGGTGATCGCCGCGAGGTGTGCCTCTGAGCCCTTGCCCCCGAACGCGCCGCTCTCGATGTACTTCTTCGCGTTGTCCCACGCGGCCCCGCCGGAGGTCATCGACAGCGCGAGGAAGAGCCCGGTCACGATGGTCCCCAGCAGCATGGCCCCGAGCGTGGTGAACGCCGTGGCCTGCCCCTGCACGAGCCAGACGACGAAGTAGAGCAATACCGGCGCAGCGACCGGCAGAAGCGACGGCAGCACCATCTCGCGGATCGCCGCGCGCGTCAGGAGGTCCACCGCGGCTCCGTACTCGGGACGCGCGCTGCCGTCCATGATCCCGGGGATGTCGCGGAACTGGCGGCGCACCTCGGACACCACCTTCCCGGCCGCACGCCCAACCGACACCATCCCGAGCGACGCGAAGACGTACGGCAGCAGGCCGCCGATGAACAGCCCGACCACGACGTAGGGGTCCTGCAGCGCGAACCCGACGTCGACGCGCGGGAAGTAGCGGCGCAGGTCCTCGGTGTACGCCGAGAACAGCACGAGCGCGGCGAGTGCCGCGGAGCCGATCGCATATCCCTTCGTCACCGCCTTCGTCGTGTTGCCGACCGCGTCGAGCGCGTCGGTCACCTCGCGGACCGCGGACGGCAGCCCCGCCATCTCGGCGATGCCGCCGGCGTTGTCCGTGACCGGGCCGTAGGCGTCGAGGGCGATGATCATGCCCGCGAGCGCGAGCATGGTCGTCGCCGCGAGTGATACGCCGAAGAGCCCACCGTTGATGTCGGCCGTCACGATCGCGGCGCAGATCACGATCACGGGCAGCGCGGTCGCCTCGAGCGAGACGGCGAGGCCGTGGATCACGTTGGTCGCGTGCCCGCTGATCGACGCCGCGGCGACCGAGCGCACCGGGCGGTAAGCGGTCGCGGTGTAGTACTCGGTGATCACGACGAGCAGCCCGGTCGTGGCGAAGCCGACGAGGCAGCACACGTAGAGGTTCCAGCCGTGGTACGTCGCGCCGGCGATGGCGATCGACGCGCGGAACCCGACGGCCCAGTGGATTGCCCACGCCGCCGCGACGGCCGAGATCGCCACGGTCGCGATCAGGCCGGCGTAGAGCGCGCGCATGATCGACTGCGAGCGCCCGAGCCGCACGAAGAAGACCCCGGCGATCGACGCGACGATGCACAGCCCCGCAAGCAGGAGCGGTAGCGTGAGCATGCGGTCGCGCAGCGGCTGCGCGAACTGCAGCGCGGCGAGCAGCATCGTCGCGACGAGGCTGACGGTGTACGTCTCGAAGAGGTCCGCGGCCATGCCGGCGCAGTCGCCGACGTTGTCGCCGACGTTTCGCGATCACGGCGGGGTTGCGGGGGTCGTCCTCGGGGATGCCGGCCTCGATCTTGCCGACGAGGTCGGCGCCGACGTCGGCGCCCTTGGTGAAGATGCCGCCGCCCAGGCGCGCGAAGATCGAGATCAGCGAGCCGCCGAAGCTCAGCCCGACGAGCCCCTCCATCACCGGGGTGATGTCCTGGAAGGAGGCCCGCAGCGCGAGGTAGTAGCCGATGAGCCCGAGCAGGCCGACGCTCACCACGAGCAGCCCGGTGACCGCGCCCGCGCGGAAGGAGAGCCGCAGCGCCGGGGCGAGCCCCCGCGACGCCGCGTCCGCGGTGCGGACGTTCGCGCGCACGGACACGTTCATGCCGATGTAGCCGGCGAGACCCGAGAGGGTCGCGCCGAGCAGGAACCCGATCGCGACGTGCCAGCCCAGCTGCCAGGCGAGCAGCGCGGCGACGAGCACGCCGACCATCGCGATCGTGCGGTACTGGCGGTTGAGGTAGGCGCCGGCGCCCTCCTGGATCGCGCGCGCGATCTCGATCATGCGCGGCGAGCCGGGGCTGGCGGCCAGCACGCTGGCGCCGGTCACGGTGCCGAAGCCGAGCCCGAGCAGGCCGCAGGCTACGACCAGTGCGTAGGTGGACATCTCACCACTCCCCTGCCGGCGCAGAAGCCGGCCGTCTCCGACGGGTAGGCGGGCGCGGCCGGTTATGCCGGGCGCGTCCCAGGCGAGCGGTGGCGAAGATTTGGTGGTCGCGCCGCGGCGGTCGCCCACGCGGGGCGGCTCGGAGGTGCGGGCGCGAGGGTGCGTGCGGCCAGCCGCGCCGTCGGCGCGGGTCGAACCGGCTTGCCCGGCAACGTGGTCCTCCCTTCGAACCTTCGAGCACGCGGCGGGTGCCGGGTCGCCGCGTGACGAGTGAGGCTCGAGGTCGGATGCCGGGATTGGTGCCGGTTCCGCGCGGTCAGAGCGGCGGGTGTCCCGCCGCTGCCTTCCAGGCCCCACTGCGCTGCGCCCAGAATAGGGCCGCCCCGCGGCAGGCGAAATCGGCGCGCTCGTGGGACGGGCGGACGGGCGGACGGCGGACGGCTGGGGCTCCGGGCCGGCGGTCCCCGGCGCTACCCCGTGAAGTAGAGCTCGTACTCGTACGGCGTCGGCCGCGCGCGCACCGCCGCGGCCTCGTCGCGCTTCAGCGCGATCCAGCCATCAATCACTTCCGGCGAGAAGACGTCGCCCTTGCGCAGGAACGCCTGGTCCGCGGCGAGCGCGTCGAGCGCGGCGTCGAGCGACGTCGGCAGCGTCTGCACGCGCGCCAGCTCCGTCGCCGACAGCTCGTCGACATGCTTGTCGAGCGGGTCGCCCGGCTCGATGCGTGACTGGATGCCGTCGAGCCCGGCCATCAGCATGGCCGCGAACGCGAGGTAGGGGTTCGCCGTGCCGTCGGGCGGCCGGAACTCGACGCGCGTCCCGGCCGGAGTCGGCGGCAGCGAGGGCACGCGCACGATCGCCGAGGGACTGCGCACCGAGTAGGTGAGGTGCACCGGCGACTCCTCGGCCATCAGGCGGCGGTAGGAGTTCGTCGTCGGCGCGCAGAACGCGAGCAGCGCCGGCGCGTGCTGGAGCAGCCCGCCGATGTAGTACCGCGCGAGCTGCGAGAGGCCCGCGTAGCCGTTGCTGTCGAAGAACGTCGGCGTATCGCCACGCCACAGCGACTGGTGCGCGGGCATGCCGGAGCCCGCCTGGCCGTGCAGCGGCTTCGGCATGAACGTCGCCACGCGCCCGTTCGCCCGCGCCACGTTGCGGACGATGTGGCGCGCCCACTGCGTCTCGTCGCCCTTGCGCACGAGCGGGCCGTGGCCGAGCGCGACCTCGGACTGCCCCGCGGCGGCGGCCTCGTGGCGCGCCGACATCACCTGCGCGCCGATCGCGCCGAGCGCTTCCACGACGGCCCAGCGCACCTCCGCGAGCGTGTCGAACGGCGGGCCCTGCTGATAGCCACGACCCTCCGGGGTCGTCGTCGCGAGGTTCGGCGCCTCGTCGCGTCCGGAGTTCCACGCGCCCTCGGCGGAGTCGACGAAGTAGAAGCCGGTGTGCGCGGCCTGCTGGTAACGGACGTCGTCGAAGAGGAAGAACTGCAGGGGCGCGGCGAAGACGGCGCGGTCGGCGACGCCCGACGCGCGCAGGTGCTCCTCGGCGCGCTCGGCAACGTGCCGCGGGTCGCGCGCGTAACGGCCGTGCGTGACCGGGTCGACGATGCGGCAGACGAGGCTGAGCGTGGGTTGCGCGGCGACGGGGTCGACGGCGGCGGTATCGAGATCGGGCACGAGCATGAGCTCGGGGCCCCGCGCGTCGCTGCCCTCGAGCGCACCGCGGTCGCACCCCACGCCGTGATCGACGAGCTCGGGGCCGAGGCGGTCCAGCGGCACCGAGACGCGCAGCCAGCGTCCGGTGAAGTCGCTCGCGCGGAGGTCGAGCCGGCGCGCGCCGCGCGACTCTGCCAGCTGTCGCACCTCCTGCAGTGTCGCCACGTGATCCCCTCTCCGTGCCCGGCGCCCGCGGGGACGCTGGTGCCGCGACATCGTGACGCGGTGCACAGGCCGCTGCAAGCGCGGTGACCGCCGCGCCGCGGGGAAACCGAAACGAAATGCGCGCGACATCGAGTCGTTACAGGGGCGACCTCGCGGTGAAACGCGGCCCCGATAGGTTGATCCCGCGCCGAACGCAGCGGCGGGGTCGGTCACTCGGGCCGCCGGCCCGGCGCGCAGGACGGGAGTCGCCACGAGTGACACGAGTGGGCGATGTGATCGAGGCGGGTGCTCTCCGCATCGACCGCGAGCGATACCGCGTGACGCTGTCCGGCAGCGAGGTGCGTCTCACGTACCTGGAGTTCAACGCGCTGTGGCACATCGCCGCGCTCGACGGCCGCATCGCGACCTACGACCGGCTGGCCGAGGCGCTCTGGGGGCAGGCCACGGTGCGCAGCCGCCGGCGGCTCGCGGTCGTGCTGTCGCGGCTGCGCTCCAAGCTCGGCGACCGCGCGGCGACCTACATCGACACGGTGCCGCGCGTCGGCTACCGGTTCGCCGGCGACGAGGCGGCGTAGCGCGAGGGCCGCGGGCGCGCGGCCGGGGGAGGGTGCGCCGGGGGGCTACCGTAGAAGGGATGACGCCTCGTCGCGCGATCCCCGCGCCGCTCGTGCTCCTGCTCCTCGCGGCCGCGGCGGCCGCGTGTTCGAGCGGCGGGACCGGCGGTGGCGTGGCGACGGCAACCGCCAGCGGCCAGCCCGCTACCCTCGTTGCGCCGACCGCCAGCGCCACCCTGGCGCCGGCGCCGGCGCCGGCGGAGTATGGCATCGCCGCGCCGGTGCCGCCGCACGCCGCGGCGCCGACGAGCGCGGACTGGCAGACGCTGTACGCGGCGGTGCCGGCGCTCGGCGGCTGGCTCGGCGCCCCCTTCACATACCAGCCGCCCGCCGGGATCCCCGACGCGGCCGCGCAGCAGCTCCAGACCGCGCAGCAGCACGGGTTCCACGCCCTGCTCTCGATCGGATTCGACCAGGGCGCGGGCGCGGGCTACAGGCCGTCGCTCGACTTCCGCCTGCCCGGCGCGGTCGGTTCGTACTTGCAGGCGCTCGTCGCGCTCGCGAAGGCGACGCAGCCGCCGTACCTCGGCATCGGCGATGACGTGAACCTGCTCTGGGCCGAGGACCACGAGGCGTACGACGGGTTCGTCGAATCGGTTCCTTCCATCGTCGCCGCGATCCACCGGGTGTCGCCGCAGACGGTCGTCTACGCGACGTTCCAGTACGAGGCGTTGCGCGGCGGCCGTACGGTCGCGGGCGATCAGCGACCGTCGCACTGGGTGCTGCTCGAGCAGGTCGCGCCGTTGCTCGACCTCGTTGCGTTCACGAGCGACCCGGCGCTCGACTATGCGTCGCCGGGCGACATCCCCGCGACCTACTACGCGGACGCGCTCGATCATGTTGCGGGGCGACCGGTCGCGTTTGCCTCGATCGGCTGGCCCGCCGCGGCGGGTGGCGGCGTGACCGCGGGCGCTACGCCCGAGCAACAGGCCGCGTTCGTTCAACGCCTCCCGGCGCTGCTCCATGGCGTCACCCCGCGCTTCGTGATGTGGCCGTCGGCGTACGACGATGCGTCGGCGGCGGCGCCGGGCGCTGCCATGGGACTGAGCACGCAGGATGGGACGGCGCGACCGGCGCTGAGCGCCTGGCAGCAGCTCGCGACGGGACGATAGCGGCGACTAGCGCGTGCGCTCGATGAAGCGGTAGCCGACGTTGCGCACGGTCTCGACGTACTGCTGCTGCCGCTCGATCTTGGCGCGGATGCGACGGATGTGAACGTCGACCGTGCGCGAGCCCCCGTAGTAGTCGTAGCCCCACACGCGGTTCAGCAGCGCTTCGCGCGTGAACGGCTTCCCGGGGTTCGTCGCGAGGAAGCGGAGCAGCTCGTACTCCTTGTAGGTGAGGTCCACGGCGTCGCCGTCGATTGTCACCTTGTAGCGCTCGAGGTCGATCGTCAGCGCACCCTCGCGGAGGACGTGGCCGTCGTCCGTGCCGGTGCGGCGCCACAGCACCCGCGCGACGCGCGTGCGCAGCTCGGACTCGTCGAGCGGCGGCATGATGAAGTCGTCGATCTGCACGCCGGGACCGACGAGCTCGAGGCGCGGCTGGAGCGCGATCGCGACGATGCCGACGTCCTCGGACAGCACGGGGTCGCGGAGCAGCGCGGCGAGGCCGCCGGGCGTGAGGCCGATCTCGAGGTCGACGAGGGCGACGGCGGGGCGCCATTCGCGCGCGGCGAGGAGGAAGCGCTCGGGGCTGGTCTCCACGCGGACGTCGCGGCCGTCCTGGCGCAGCGCGGAGGCGGCGGCCGCCGCGTTCGCCACGTCGTCCGAGAGCATCAGCACTCGCTGCATGGCCGCACTATAGGTGTCGCACGTTACGGGCACGAGTCGTAGCGGGCGCCTGTGCGGGCGCCTGCCATCGACGGCGCAGGCGCTTCCCCCCGCGCCGTACCATCTGCGCGTCATCACGTTCGTGTGGAGGGGGACAGCCGTGACGACGGAGTCACAACCGCAGACGCTCGTCACCGACGACATGCTGCAGCAGAAGGGCGTGTGGGGACCGGAGCGCGTGGCGCCGCCCATCAGCGAGTCGGACATCCGCAAGTGGGCGATCGCGGTGTACTGGCCGGAGCGACCGTCGCGGATCTACTGGGACGCCGAGTACGCGGCGTCGACACGCTGGGGCGGCATCATCGCGCCGCGCGATTTCAACCCGTTCGCGTGGCCGGTCGAGCGTGAGATCCGGCCGGAGCGCGCGACGCCGCGGGGCGGCGGTCCGGGCACGCGCGGGATGAACGGCGGGCAGGTCGACACCTACGGCGCGCCGATGCGGCCCGGCGACGTGGTCACCGCGCGCAGCCGGTTGATGGACTGGGACGAGCGCGAGACGCGGCTCGGCCTGACGCTCTTCTCGCGCAACGAGACGGAGTGGCGCAACCAGCGCGGCGAGCTCGCGAAGCGCCGCGTGCAGACCGGCATCCGCTACTAGTCGCGCAGTGGCGCGCAGCGTCGCGCCTCAGGAGGTCACCGATGTCCACGAACGTCACCTTCGACGCCGTCACCGTCGGCGACGCGCTGCCCGAGTGGTCGCGCGAGACCGACTTCATGAACTGGAACCGCTACGCCGCGGTGAACGACGAGTTCGTTTACATCCACATGGACGACGAGGCCGGCCGCGCCGCGCTCAACGAGCAAGGGGCGTTCGGCATGGGGAACCTGCGCTACGCGTACATCGTGAACGCGCTGCAGGACTGGATTGGCGACGAGGCCGAGATCCGCGAGGTGGGCTGCCAGTACCGCGCGATCAACCAGAAGCACGACGTGCTGACGGTGCGCGGGACGGTCACCGACAAGCGCGAGGAGGAGGGCGAGCGTCGGGTCTACCTGGACGTGAATGTGTTCAACCAGGCGGGCGAGGCGACGTGTCCCGGGCACGCGGTCGTGGTGTTGCCGTAGGCGGGTGCGGGGCGGCGTCGCCGGCGCCGGCGACGAGGCACTCCGCCATGCGCGACCGCTCAGCGCGCTGACGCGGGCCGTTCGCCGGCGGCGGCACGGCGGCGCGCACCGGAATCGGGGGAACCCCGCCTTTCGTGTCTTGGGGGCGCCGGATATGATGCCCGCTCACCGCTAGTCGATCCGGGCGGGACGCCGGGCCGGCCGTCGCGCATGGAAGCGGGCGACCCCCAGGAGGTGCCCACGATGCACGTCGTACTCACGTCGGACCTCACGAAGATCTACGAGAACCGCTACATCGCCCTCAACGCGCTGAACCTGCGCGTCGAGAAGGGCTCGGTGTTCGGGCTCGTCGGTCCGAACGGCGCCGGCAAGTCCACCACCTTCCGCATCCTGCTCGGCCTGCAGCGGCCGACCGCGGGCACGGTCTCGGTGCTGGGCGAGCCGATGACGGCCGAGCGCGCCGACATCCGGCGCCGCATCGGCTTCCTGCCGACCAACCCGAACTTCCCCAAGCACATGACGGCGATCTCGTACCTGCAGTTCGTCGGCGCCGTCCTCGGGCTGCCGGGGGACCGCGCGAAGATCCAGCTGGCGCGGCTGCTGCAGGCGGTCGACCTCACGAACGCCGCCTCGCAGCGCATCGGCAGCTACTCCACCGGCATGCTCACGCGCCTCGGCATCGCCGCGGCGCTGATGAACGACCCGGAGCTGCTGATCCTCGACGAGCCGACGTCGGGTCTCGACCCGGCGGGCCGCAAGCAGACCATCGAGCTGATCCGCGAGCTCTCCGGCCGGGACCGCACGATCATCATCGCGACGCACATCCTGGGCGACGTCGAGCGCGTCTGCACCGACGTCGGCATCATCTCCAGCGGCCGCCAGATCTACTCGGGGCCGATGGCGGAGATGCGGCGGCTGGCGCGCCAGGGCACGATCGCGGTGGAGATCGAAGGCAACACCGCGGCGTTCGAGCAGCAGATCCCGACGCTCGACGAGCTCGGCTCCGTGCGCTACGAGCGCCTCGGCTCCGAGTTCCGCATCACGTTCCTCGGCACCGAGCCGCTCCCCGAGTACATCGAGCGCGTCCTCCAGCTTGTCGACCGCACCGGCGTGGAGCTCCTCCACATCAACACCGGCGCGGACGAGATCGAGGAGGCCTTCCTGCGGCGCCTGGAGGAGGACCGCACGCGCGGCTTCCTGCGCGCCGCCGCATGGGCCGCGACGCAGGACATCGCCAAGCGCGGCGGCTCAAACGGCACCATCGAATCGGAGACGACGGATGCAAGCATTCCTGGCCATCCTGCGGTATGACCTCACGCAGCTGACCCGCTCCTGGGTCGCTCGCGTCTGGATCCCGCTGCTCGTTGGTCCCGCGCTGTTCCTGGTCGCCGTCGCAGCGAGCCAGAACGAGCTCGCGTCGGAGACGATGGGCGCGTACATCGCGGCCGTCCTCGCGCCGCTGTCGGCGCTCGCCGTGGCGGTGCTCTCCAGCAGCGCGATCAACGGCGAGTCGGGCATCATCGCCGACTCGATCATGTCGCGGTCGGTGACGCGCACCGAGTACATCTCCGCGAAGATCGTTGCGCGCGTCGGGTTCACCGTCGCCGTCTACTTCGTGGTGATCATCCCGTTCGCCTACCTCGTCGTGCGGTACGCCGCGTCCGATACGTCGTTCGGCGGCGTGCTGGCCGGCATCCTCATGGTGGGCGCGCTGCTCACCTTCCTCGCGGCCTTCGGGCTCTCGATGTCGACCGTGATGACCAACGTGCTGATGGCCGTGCTGGCCGTGCTGCTCGTGGTCGTGCTGTCGGGCGTCGTGCTCCAGTTCCTGGGGCTGACGTGGATGAGCACCACCGCCGTGATCGAGGCGCTGCCGGCAACGTTCCGCGGCGACGTCTCGGGCTGGGACGTCTTCCGCGTGATGCTCGTGTTCCCCGCGCTGACCGCCGCCGCGGTGTTCGCGTCGGTATGGGTCTTCCGCCAGAAGGACCTCTAGTGCGCGCGGCGGCGCCGGCCCCCGCGGCCGCCCGCTGATGCCCGCGATGCCCGGTGGCCTGGGTGCGCTGCTGACGACCGAGGTCGAGCACGTCGACCTCGGCCAGTTCGGTGACCGCGCGCTGCGCGGGCGCGTCGAGCACCGTCGCCTGCGCGTCGGCGCGGGGCGCGGCACCGGCTTCGCGCTGACGCTGGGCCGGGTGCGGCCGGTGGCCGTCGAGGTGACGGAGGCGGGGCGGCGGTACGAGGTCGCGATCCCGCGCGTGCCGGATCCGCGGACGCGGGCCGTGCGGCGGACGCTCGCGCTCTGGGGCGCGTCGCTCGCGGTCGGGTGGTGGCTCGGTCGGCGGCGGTCGTCGCGGCGCGCTACGCTGGAGTCCGCATGAACGACGGCGAGCCGCCGCTCGCGGACGCTCGCTCGCAGGAACGGAGACCCCGGATGGACGCCGCCGAGGCCATGAAAGAGCTCGCCCAGGTCCCGGAGCGGACCAGTGCCGGGCACTGCTTCGGCCAGCCGGTCTCCAGTGGCGACCGCACCGTGATCCCCGTGGCCGAGGTCGCCTACGGGGTCGGCCTCGGCTGGGGCGGCGGCGGCGACGACGAGGGCGCCGGCTCCGGCGGCGGGGGCGGCGCGGGCGGCAAGGCGCGCGGCGTGGCGGTCGTCGAGGTCTCGCCGGACGGCGTGCGCGTGCACCCGGTGTACGACCAGACGGCGATCACGCTCGCCGGCATCAGCTTCGCGTCCGCGGCCGCCACGATCGCGTCCCGGACGCTGCTCAAGCTCATTCGCGGGTAGGGCGCGCCGCGGCCGCGGCTTGACGAACGTGCGGCCGCTGCCGCGAGGCTCTTCGGTCGGACGAAATGAGTCTTCGCGAGCGAGTGCGCTCTCCCTGCACCCTCGGGGTCGCCTGGGGGCCCGAGGGTGCAGGGAGACTGCGCGCCGCCTGGCCGCACCGACGCAGGCAGGTCGCACGGCGTGATGGGTCCCGGCGCTGTAGGGACGCCTACCCCGTAACCGTCGATTAACCGCGACGGACCTAGGTTCGCGCCACGATGCCGACCGCGAGCCGCAGCGGCGGCACAGCCGATCAGGCATCCGTGGCCGGTTGCGATGCGCAAGATGTCGTGACCGGGTTCGTGGCGCAGACATCGCGCTGGGTCGCCCGCCCGAGGGTCGCCAGGCGAACCGCGATGAAGGTGAGCGGCGTCCGCCGGCGTGCGCCGTGGCAGCAGCGTGCATCCTCGACGCCACGCCGCAGGCCACCGGACCGGTCTGCCGCGGTGGGAGTTCGCAAGCATGTGGGAGTTCGCGTCCCACATCGACGCCGGGGTCGCCCAGATGCCGACGCTTCATCAGCTGGTGGCGGAGCAGGCAGCCCGCACCCCCGAGGCCGTCGCCGTTGAGTCGGCCGGCATCACTCTTTCGTACCGCGAGCTCGACACTCGGGCGAATCGCCTGGCTCGCTATCTGCAGAGACTGGGCGTCGCGCCGGACACGTGCATCGTCCACGCCGTCGAACGATCGATCGGGTCGGTGGTATCTCTCCTCGGGATCCTCAAGGCCGGGGGCGCGTACGTGCCCTGCGACCCATCCGAGCCCGCCGACCGGCTCGCACATATCGTCCGCGAAACGGCGGCCCCGTTCGTTCTGACCGGCTCCGCGCGTCCGGACGTGCCGCGCTCAACGACTCTCGTCGTCCTGGACGAGCACGGCGATCAGATCGCCGCCGAGACGGACGAGCCGCCCGGATCCCCCACGCGTCCCGATTCGCTGGCATACGTGATCTACACGTCGGGCTCAACGGGCGCGCCCAAGGGTGTGATGGTTCCGCAGTCCTCCGTGGTGGCGCATCTGCGCATGGCGCAACAGCGACACCCCCTGGATGACAACGACCGTGTGCTGCACAAGTACTCGACGAGCTTTGACGCGTCGATCGCCGAGGTCTTCGGACCACTCACGGTCGGTGCGCGCGTCGTCATCGCCGAGCCGGGTGGGGAACGGGACGCGGCCTATCTGAACAGTCTGATCGCCGCGAGGGCAGTGACGGTCCTGGACACGGTGCCGGCGATGCTGCGTTCCATGATCGCCGACCCGTCCTGGAGGGCAATCACGAGCCTCAGGCGAGTGGTGTGCGGCGGGGACACGCTTGCCTCGGATGTCGTCTCCGCCTTCTTCGAGTCGAGTTCGGCCGCGCTCATCAACTGCTACGGCCCGACGGAGACCTGCGTCGACGTTACCAGCTGGTCGTGCCGGCCGGAGCCCTTGGCGGCCCCGGTTCCGATTGGCTTCCCGCTGCCGGGAGTGGTGGTCCACATTGTGGACGAGTTCGGCAACGCAGTGGCCGACGAGCGACCGGGCGAGCTGCTGGTGGGAGGGCCGACGCTCGCGCTCGGCTACCTCGGGCAACCGGAGCTGACGGCGCAGCGGTTCATCGCGAACCCCTTTGGCTCCGCGGGGGCCAGCCCTCGCCTCTACCGCACCGGGGACCTCGTGCGGACGCGTCCGGACGGGGCGCTCGAGTTTCTCGGGCGTCTCGACAGGCAGGTGAAGATCCGGGGTTTCCGCGTCGAGCTCGGCGAGGTTGAGGCAGCGCTCGTGCGTCACCCATCCCTTGCGGGGGCGGCGGTCACATCGCTCGAAACCGACGCCGGCTATCGCAGCCTCGTTGCCTACGTAGTCGCGGACCCCGCGTCCTTCGATGCTGAGGCAGTGACGAGGGACCTTCGAGCATCCCATCCGTCGTACCTCGTGCCTTCGCAACTCATCCCGGTCCCGATGCTCCCCCGTACTGGAGGCGGAAAGGTGGACTTCGCCGCGCTGCCCCCTCCGGGGATGGCCCAGGGGCGGGCGCCGGCCGACGATCTGCGACCGGGAACGCCGACTGAGGTCGCGCTCTCGCGCCTCTGGTGTCGCCTGCTCAACGTGCGCGATCCCGGCATCCATGTGAGCTTCTTCGACCTGGGCGGACACTCTCTGCTCGCCGCGCAACTCGCCAGTGAGGTACGGGAGCGCTTCGGCGTGGACCTCTCCGTCCGCACGGTGTTCGATCGGCCGACGATCGCGAGGCTGGCGCGCGAGATCGACGCACGCGCGGCGGATGGTCCGCGCGTGCGGAACCACGCGATTCCACGCGCCCCACGGAATGAGGCGCTGCCGACGTCCTTCGTCCAGGAGACGATCTGGCATCTGCACCAGCTGAGCCCCTGGAGCCTCGCGTACAACTTCCAGTTCACGCTGAGGCTTCGCGGGAAGCTCAACGTGCACGCGCTCGAGGACGCGCTCGGTGAGCTCGTGCGGCGCCATGAGATCTACCGGACGACGTTCCCGGCGACCGACGGGCGCCCTGTCCAGGTCGTGCACGCCCCCGATCGCGTTTCGCTCCCGGTCGAGACGATCGACGACGTTCCGTCGGCGTACCGGGAGAGCGAGGCTGATCGGCTGGTCCGCGAGGAATGCCAGCAGATCTTCAATCCATGGGAGCTGCCGCTGATTCGCTGGAAGCTGCTGCGGCTCCACGCCGACGATCACATCCTCGTCCAAGTCGAGCATCATCTCGTCCACGACGGATGGTCCCTGGCGGTCGAACTCGGTGAGCTGCGGGCGCTGTACAACGCGTCATGCCGTGGTGAGCCTTCCCCGCTCCCGGAGCCCGAACTGCAGTTCGTCGACTTCGCCGCCTGGCAACGCGATCGCTTGCGCGGTGCCGTCCTCGAGCAGGAGATCGAGCACTGGAAGGACCGGCTGTCGGGACAGCCTCCGGTACTGGAAGTGCCGACGGACCGGCCGCGGCCGCCCACCCAGGGGTTCGCCGGCGCCCGACTCATCCTCGAGCTGCCGGTCGAGCTCGAGGCGAGGCTCCACGCGCTCGCGCGCGAAGAGGACGCCACGCTGTTCACCGCGCTCCTCGCGGGCTTCGTGGCGATCATGACTCGATACAGCGGGATCGAAGACATCGTGCTGGGCTCGGGCTTCGGGAACCGTACGGGGCCGCAGGTCCAGGGCCTGATCGGGCCGCTCGTGAACACGGTCGTTCTCCGTACGAGCAGCGCCGGCAACCCCACCTTCCGAGAACTGCTGCGCCGCGCCCGAGCAACTGTGCTCGACGCAGCGGAGCACCAGGATCTGCCGTTCGAGAGGCTCGTTGCCGAGCTTCACCCCGATCGCGACCTCAGTCGCAATCCGCTATTCAACGTCGCGTTCAGCTCCCACGACGCGCACTTGCCGCGGCTCGACCTGCACGGTCTCGAGGTGGCGCTTGACTACCCGGACAACTACTCCGCGAAGTTCGACATCAACGTCATCGTCACCCCGCGGCGAGCAGGCGGCGATGCTACGCGGCCCGCCGAAGGGTTCCCGCTCACGCGCGTCGAGTTCGAGTACAACGCGGACCTGTACGATCCCGAGACGATCCGGCGCCTGATGGCCCACTACGCTGCACTGCTCGCCGCGGTTGCCGCCGGCCCAGATCTGCCCGTCGCGGATGCACCGATCCTCTCCACGAGCGAGCGGCGCCAGATCCTGGACGACTGGAGCGGCGCGGACTCCGCGCCGTCCCTCGCCGGGACGCTGGCGCAGCGCTTCGAGCAGCAGGTGAGCGCCGGCCCCGCGAGGATCGCGGTGTCGGATGGCGCGCGCGAGCTCACATATGGCGCCCTGAACGCGCGCGCGAACCAGGTCGCGCACTACCTCCGGTCGCTGGGCGTTTCGAGACAGTCCACCGTCGGGGTGTGCATGGACCGGTCCATCGACATGCTCGTTGCACTCGTGGCCGTCATCAAGCTCGGAGCTGCATATGTTCCGCTCGACCCCGGCTATCCCGCCGAGCGCCTCGCGTTCATCGTCGATGAAGCAGCGCCGTCGGTCGTGCTGACCACGAGCGCACACCGCGCGTCGTTGCCGTCTCGACCCGCAACCTGCGTGCGGCTCGACGCCGACGCGGCGATCGACGCTCAACCCGCTTCGAACCCCGGGACCGCGGGAAGCCCGGACGACCCCGCGTACGTGATGTACACGTCTGGTTCGACCGGGAAGCCGAAAGGCGTGCTGGTTCCGCAACGTGGCGTGCTACGACTCGTCGTCCACGCCGACTTCTGCCAGGTCGTCGAGTCCGATCGAGTTGCGCATGTCTCCAATCCTTCGTTCGACGCAGCGACATTCGAGATCTGGGGCGCGCTCCTGAACGGAGCCATGGTCGTGATCCCGTCTCAGGACACGATCCTGTCCGCGAGCGCACTTGCGGAGCACGTCGTGAGACACGGCGTGACCGTGATGTTCCTGACGACGGCACTGTTCAACCTGGTTGCGAGCGCACGTCCCGATGCCTTTCGCACGCTCCGGGTTGTGCTGTTCGGCGGCGAGTCCGCCGACGTGCGGTCGGTTCGCGAGGTCCTGAGGGCAGGTCCTCCCGCCAGGTTGCTGCACGTCTACGGCCCGACGGAGACCACTACCTTCGCCACCTCGCATGAGGTGACGGAAGTCCCGGCGGGCGCACACACCATCCCCATCGGGCGGCCCATCTCGCGCACCACCGTGTACGTGCTCGACGTTCGGATGCAGCCGGTTCCGCCGGGCGTTCGCGGGGAGCTCTACATCGGCGGTGAAGGCGTTGCGCTCGGATACCTGGCGCGCCCGGAGTTGAGCGCCGAGCGGTTCGTGCGGAACCCATTCGCCGGTGAGAGCGGCGGCGTGCTGTACCGTACCGGCGACATCGTCCGCTTCCTTCCCGACGGCAGTCTCGAGTTCGTCGGCCGCCGCGATAATCAGGTCAAAGTGCGCGGATTCAGGGTCGAGCCCGGCGAGATTGAGGCCACGCTCGCGGAGTGCGATGGCGTCGGCGATTGCGCGGTGGTTGCCGAGGCGGATGGCCTCGGGAACCGCTCGCTGGTGGCGTACGTCTCGGAGCGGGGCGACCGGAGGCCCTCCACGGAAACGCTGCGGCGGTTTCTCGCGCAACGGCTTCCCGCGTACATGATCCCCGCGCGTATCGTCTGGCTCGCATCGCTGCCCCTGAGCCCGAACGGCAAGGTCGACCGGGGGGCACTGCCGGCGTCGAACACGACCCGCCCGGACGGCACGGAGTGCGTGGGGCCGCGGACCGATGCCGAGCGGCGTCTCGCCGAGATCTGGCAGAGGGTGCTTTCGATCGACTCCGTCAGCGTCACCGCGGACTTCTTTGCGCTGGGAGGGCACTCGCTCCTGGCCGCGCGGCTGTTCTGGGAGATCGAGCAGGCGTTCGGCGTGCGCCTTCCGATCAGCGCCCTGTTCGAAGCCGGAACGATCGAGCGGCTGGCCGGCGTCATCGAGGCCGGCGTCGTCAGCCGGGAGCAGAGGCTCGTCGCGATGCAGCCATTCGGAGAGCGGCCGCCGATCTACTTCATGCACTCCGCCGACCGGTACGGCCTGAATTACCGCCACCTGGCACGGCACCTCGGTCCGGATCAGCCGTCCTACCTGCTCCTTCACCGAGCGCCGCGACCGGGCGATGCGCGGGACGCCGGCATCCCGGAGATGGCCCGCGAGGCAGCCGAGGAAATCTGTAGGTTCCAGCCCGCCGGCCCCTGTTTCGTCGTGGGTCACTCGACGGGCGGCGTAGTCGCCTTCGAGGTCGCTCGCGTGCTCCAAGCCACTGGGAGGCAACTCGGCCTCGTGGCGCTCCTCGACACGAATTGCCCGGCGGCGCTGCGCGGATTCAGACCGACGCTGCGACGACACGTCGTCGCCCTGAGGAGGCGCAGCTTCACGGGCAAGGTCGACTACGTCGCAAAGCGTGTTCGGTACTGGCGGTCACGACTGCGGCCACAGTCGCCGAGGGCGCGGCCGGCCGCGGCCGGCAGCCTCTCCTTGCAGGCCGTCGCGACCTACCGCCCGGGCCCGTTCCGGGGTCGGGTCACGCTCTTCTGGGGCGACGAAGACTACGGCGATGGTGGGTTGGACGGCGATCCCCGCATGCGATGGCAGGACTTCGCGACGGACGGGCTCGATGTCAGGCGCATCCCTGCGTCGCACGCGAACATGCTCACCGAGCCGAACGTGCGCATGCTCGCCGCGGAGCTTCGACGCTGCATCGACGAGGTGCTGGAGGGCCGCTCCGGCCCGCTGCCGGGCGCTGCGGCGCGGCGCGTTTAGCCGAACCGGTAGCAACGCACCCACGGTGCCCGCCCCGGAGACGCAATCGCGAGCGCTCCCCGGTACTCCTCATCGATCGAGATGTCGACCACCGTGTACAGGGCATCGCCGCAGCGGACCGTGATCGATGGCGACGCGCCTGCCGGCACCACGGATACGGCGCTCGGCGGATACACCATCATCCCGGAGCCCTCCGCCTTCAGCACAGCCTCCTTGCGGACCCAGTACGCGAGGAACTGATCCTGTCGATCCCGGGGGGATGCCTGCGCGAGCACCTGCATCTCGGCGGGGGACAGCACCCCGGCATCGAGTCCCTCCAGGGGCCAGGCTTCGGGCATGCGTTCGATGTCCACTCCGAGGCCGGGGCCGCGGCCAAATGCCGCCAGGAGTAGCGGTCCCGAGTGGGCCACGTTGAACTGGAGGCTCTGTCCCGGCGCCGCGAGCTCCGGCTTGCCATGCGGACCGACCCGCAGCGCGACGTCGCTGGCTGAGCACCCGAGGTATCGGGCCATCATGCGGCGTAGCCATCCTCGTCCCGCGATGTAGCGCTCCAGGTCACGTGGAACCAGGAACGACTCCGCTCGACGCTGTTCGTCCGAGGACAGCAACGCGTACGACTCGTGCAGCGGCGCGGCATCAAGGTCGAGATTCAGCAGCCAGCAGTGCACGAAGCGGCTGGCGAGGCGCGGCGGGTCCCTGCGTCTGGTCCAGCTCGGACATCCTGAGAACGTGCCGTCGGCCGTCTGTCGGTTTCGCGTCACTGCGGCGGATCATATGCAGGTGCGGGGAATCGCGCCCCCGCCGTTGCGACGCTCCGGTCCGACGGGGACTGTTGCCGACCCGGCCTGCCGCGCCGTGAGGCCGAGGTGCGCGGGCGAGTCACGACATTCGCGCCCGGCGACGCTGGTCGCGCGCCCGCGCCGCGCCGAGCAGGGAGTCCGAGTACTGCGGCCGTCGAACGGGCTCGCGCGGCACGCGCTACGGCGTCCGCTCCAGCGCACCGGCCAGCGCCCGCGCGAACCGGCGCAGCGCCCCCCGTTCGAGGATGTCGTCGTAGACCAGCACCGTCTCGCCCCGCAGCTGCTCCCGCAGACGCGCCGCCGCGCCGCCGCCGGCCGCCTCGACCGCCGCCAGCGCCTCGACGCGATCGCGCCGGCCGATCATCAGCGGCCGCGCGCGCACGCCCGGCGACTGCAGCGTCGCAACCTCCCACGCGAGGTGCTCCGTGGGGTCCGAGACGTCGACGATCGCGACGTCCGCTTCCTCGGCGAGTGCGCGCACGACGTCGCGCCAGCAGGCGTCGGCGACGCGGAGCACCACGAGCCGCGGGGCCTGGATGCCGCGCGAGCGCGCGAGCACGCGGTCCACCGCGCCGGCCACCGCGGACGCGTCGTCGACGTTGAGCGCCTTCGCGCGTTCGGCCCGGTGCACGGCTCGGTTCGCCCGCCACGACGCGAGCGACGCGACGCCGAGCGCGGAGATCGCGGCCGCGAGCAGCCCCACGATCAGCGACAGCACGACGAGGCCGACGACCAGCGTGCCGATGAAGGCGACGAACGCCGCCTCGAGCGGGTTCGAGCCGTTCTCCTCGGCGCCCGTGTACAGGCCGTCCCAGATGCCGCCGACGATGCCTTCCGGCCCGCCGCCGAACCACCAGCGCAGCACGAGCGCGACGACGATCGCCAGCGCGAGCAGCGACAGCCATTGCCCGGCGCCCCACGTGAGGCGCGTGCCGCGGCCCACGCCCACCGCTTCGATCCGCGAGTCGTCGAGCGTCACCAGCCGCCAGCGCCGGCCCAGCGCGCCGCCCACCGCGAAGGTCAGCGCCGCCGACGCGTCGTTGAAGCCGAACCGGCGCAGGAAGACGACGAGGTACCGGCGGGCGCGCACGAGCCGCAGCCCGAGGAACAGCAGCAGGATCGCACCCGGACCGAGGCCGGCGAGCCAGAGCCAGTCGCCCGGCGACGTCCCGTCGCCTGCGAACGTCGCAAGCGGGAGCACGATCAGCAGGAGCAGTGTCGGGACCGCGAGGAGCAGCCCCGCCAGGAAGATCAGCACGCCGAGCACGAAGACGACCGTCCGCCCCGCGCGACGCGGCCACGACGGCCCGGGGGCGCGCGCGACGATGCGGAACGGTGCCGTGGATGCGGACCCGCTGCCGCGCACCCGGCGGGGGAAGGACACGGTTGGATCTCCTCGCCCGGCCCGGGCGTGACGGATGCTGCTATGAGTTTGGCGCGGTCGCGGCGCGGCTGCGCTCGAGCGCCTCCTCGAGCCGGCCGATCGCGCCGCGCGCCTGCTCGGCAGCATCGAGCCACTGGCGGTGCTCGACCGAGACCTGCTCGACCACGCTCTCGAAGAAGTGCCGTACCGGGTCGGCGTCGCCGACGGCGGCGGCGGCGCGGACGGCGTCGAGCCGCTCGCGGACCGCGACCAGTGCCTCCCGCGTGCGTTCGTAGCGCTCGGCGTTGCGCGCGTCCTGCGTCACTGCCTCGCGGCTCTGCGCGAAGCCGGCGAGCGCCGCGCCGGCGATCCCCAGGGCGCTGGCGGCGGCGAGCTCGGCGCCCGCGGCGGCGACGAGCAACGCGCCGATGCCCGTGCCGACGGTCGCGAGCACGAGCGCGATGCCCTCCAGCCGGAGCGAGCGGTCGGCTCCGCGCCGGTGGTCTGCGCCGCGACGACGGTAGAAGGCGAGCTCGACGTCGAGCAGGTAGCGACGCACGTACTCGAGCTGGAGCAGCGGAAGCGGCGGCGACCCGCCGCCGGGGTCGGGGGCCGAGACGACTCGCTCGAAGTACCGCACCCGCTGCGCCTCGGCGCGGGCGCGCGCGCGCATCCAGCGATTGAACAACTCGCCTCGCTTGAGGCGCTGCAGCCACATCGCGCCGAGTGCGCCCGCAACCACGCCGGCGGCACCGCATGCCACCGCGACGACTCGGCTCACCTCCGAGCCGAGGAGGCCGTCGAGCGTGCTCGCGGCGAGCACCGCAGCGCCCAGCCACGTCGTCAGCAGAATCGCGCCGTTGGCGCGGGCGGCCGTCCGCTTGAAGTCGTGCTGTGCGCCGATTGCGTCCGCGTCGAGCCGCTCGTACTCGGCGGCGTCCGTTTCCGGGCCGGACCCGCGCAGCACGTCGGCCAGCTGCGGCGCGGCCCCGCTCAGCGCGGCGGCGTGCTGCGTGGGCGCGATCACGTAGTCATCGCCCGCGTGCTCGCCGACCGCGTCGCGTGCCGCGGCGATCCGATCGGCGGGCGGCTGTGGCGTCCCGACCACCGTGTGCCTCCTCCGGCCCCGCATCGCGACCACCACCGTCGCGCGCGGACCGCCTCTCGCGCCGGCCCTGACGCTCGCCGCGCGCCGCAGCGACGCGGGCGACAGCCACACTATGCGCCCCGCCGCAAGTCCCCCGGGGGCTCCGCACGCGATGGTCGGCGCTCGTGGGCCTGCTCCCCTCTGGTGGGCATGCCCCGGGCTCTTACGGCCGAGCGGCCCGGGGCATGCCCGTGCCGATCGAATCCGTCCGTGTCTTCACGGTTTCGCACGGGTCAACCGCTGCACTCCGCCCCGCCAGGCGTGAGCAGGGGTGACGTCGGCGCCGATCGGGCTTGGAAGGCCGGACACAGGGACCAGCGTCGTGAGCGGGATGCTCGCGAGCACGAGCCGCGCGATCTTCCAGTGATCAGCCGGCTCCGGCAGGGGCATCGCCCGCGAGCGGCGAGCGGGGGCTACCCTGCGCCTCCGCGGCCGGATCAGGGCGACTCCTCGCCAGACGGGTCGGGTGCTCGGCGCTGGGCCCGTGACCATCGGCAGCCAGGCGGCGCCGTGGCTTAGCGGCGCACGATGACGCGCGGGACGGACCCGCGCCGCGGGCGAAGGGTGGGGGGCAATGGGGTCACGACCGCCGCCGCGGGAGCACCGAGCGCGCGCGACCGCGGCGCGGCTGGGCCGCGCGATTGCCGTCGCGGTCGCGCTGCTCGCCCTCTCCGCGGCGACCCTCGGCGGCGGCGAAGCGGTGCACGCCGGCACGCTCGTCGGGTCGCCGGACGAGGCGAGCGCGCCATTCCCGGGCTATGTGCTCGAGAACTTCAAGTGGGTCGACCGCACCCGCGTCGATCTCTACTCGTCCTGGGGCGGGGGGACCTGCGTGCTGAACGGGACGGATCTCTCGGGACCCGCGTCAGCGCTGAGCGCCGTGATCGCGCAGCAGGCGTTCGACGCCTCCATCCAGCAGATCAACGCGGAGCTGCGCGGGGGGCTGACGCTCGTCGACGCCGGGCCCGCGACGCGCGCGGAGCTCTGCACGCAGGACACCTCGTATGCGATCGTGATCGGCTGGGGCCAGATCGCCGAGACCGGCCGCGCGGTCTACTCCGGCGTGCCGTCGGCGACGCAGCCGGGATGGAGCGACCTGCGCTCCGCGCGCGTCTTCCTGAGCGACGCCTACGACTTCGCCTGCCCCGGCAGCCCGACCTACCGCGACCTGCAGCACACGATCACGCACGAGCTGCTGCACACGATCGGCGTCGGCCACTCGCTCGACCCGACCGCGATCATGGCGCCGACCGACATCGCCTGCCAGACACCGTACCTGCTCCAGCCGGACGACATCGCCGCGCTCGCCGTGCTCTACCCGCCGACCGTGACGGCGCCGAGTCCCGGCGTCGGGATCGTGGGGGCGTTGGACCGCGCGATCACGAGCGTCGGCGTGACCGCCGCGATCTGGAACGGCGGCACGGTCGCGCAGCTCGCGGCGGCCGTGACGGCGGCGGGCGGCGTGTCGGTGACGACGTTCGTCGGGGGGCGGTCGCTCGTGCTGATCCCCGGCGCGCCGGCGTTCGTGAACGCGACGTTCGACGCTGCGTTCCCGTCGGGCGTGCCCACCGGGACGATCGTGCTCGTCGTGCGATAGGCGCTGCAGCCCCCACCTGCGGCGAGCGGCGCCCGCGCGCCCGGTTCGCCGTCCCGTTCGCACGCCCGGGTCGTCAACGCGGCGCCGCGGGTGCACGCTCGCGGAGAGCGATTACACTCGCGATGTCACTGCGCAGGGTTTCACGGTCATGGGGGGTGCATCGATGGATTGGGCGGACACGCAGGAGCAGGCCGACTTCCGCGCGCAGGTGCGCGGCGTCCTCGAGCAGGACCTGCCGGACTACTACCGGCGCATCGCCGCCGGCGACAACGTCGAAGAGGGCGGCGGCGGCGACTGGACCGCCGACCGGAAGTCCGACGACGCGGAGCGACGCGACGCGGCCAAGCGCTGGGGCGATGCGCTCGCGGCGCGCGGCTGGTTCGCGCCGCAGTGGCCGCGCGAGTACGGCGGCGGCGGGCTCTCGCCGATGGAGCAGTTCATCTTCAACCAGGAGATCTCGTCGGCCGGCGCGCCGCGCGTCGGCGGCTCAGGCGTCAGCCTGCTCGGGCCGACGCTGATCGTGCACGGCACCGACGAGCAGAAGCAGAAGTGGCTCCCGCCGATCCTGTCGGGCGAGGTCGTCTACGCGCAGGGCTACTCGGAGCCGGGAGCCGGCTCGGACCTCGCGTCGCTGCAGACGCGCGCCGTCCGCGACGGCGACGACTTCGTGGTGAACGGGCAGAAGATCTGGACGTCGGGCGCGCACCACGCAGACGCGCTGTTCGCGCTCGTGCGCACCGATCCCGACGCGCCGAAGCACCGTGGGATCACGTTCCTCGTGATCGAGGACATTCACACGCCGGGGCTCAGCGTGCGGCCGCTGATCAACATGGCGTGGAAGCACGGCTTCAACGAGACGTTCTTCGAGGACGTGCGCGTGCCGGCGAAGAACGCGGTCGGCGAGGTGAACCGCGGCTGGTACGTCGGCGCCACGCTGCTCGACTTCGAGCGCTCGAACATCTCCGGCGCGGTCGCCGCGCGACGCACGATTCGGCGCCTGATCGACTACGTCGGCACCGAGGAGGGCGCGGAGAAGGCGCGGCTCGGCGGGCAGTCGGGCGAGGCGACGGCACTGCGCCTCGAGGTCGCGGACCGCTACGTCGAGAGTGAGGTGGGGTCGAACTTCTCGTTCCGCATCATCTCGATGCAGAACCGCGGGCTGATCCCGAACTACGAGGCGTCGATGGCGAAGATGTTCATCTCCGAGGCGCGGCAGCGCCTGGCGCGCACGGGCACGAAGCTGTTCGGGCTGTACTCGAACCTCTGGGACCCGGGCGACCCGCACGCGCCGGCGCGGGCGTCGTTCACGCAGGACTACGTGACCTCCGTGCCGGCGACGATCGCCGCGGGGTCCTCGGAGATCCAGCGGAACATCATCGCGACGCGCGGGCTGGGGCTGCCGCGCGGTTAACGGAGCCCGTGTGCATGGACTCGCCCGCCCCCGGCGCTGCGTCACTTCGCGCTGCGCCGGGGGCGATCAGCGCGGGACGACGGGGAGCACGATCCGGGACGGCCGCTCGCGATCGCAGAAGACGGTGTTGGTCGCGGTGACGTACGGGCGGTCCGCCTCGGGGCCGCCGAGCGATCCGTCGCCGGTGTTGGGGTTGACGTCGAAGCGCGGGAAGTTGCTGCTCGACACGTCGAGTCGGATCCGGTGGCCGCGACGGAAGAGGTTGCTCGTCGACCAGAGGTCGATCGCGATAGCGACGGGCTCGCCCGGCGCGAGCAGGCTCGGCGTCGCGAACGAGTCGCGGTAGCGCGCGCGGCGAATCCCGTCGCAGAGGTTGAACGCGCGCCCGTCGGGGTGCACGTCGATGAGCTTGGCCGTGAAGTCGGTGTCGACCGCCGTCGACGCGACCCAGAGCAGGGCGCGCACGCGGCCGGTGACCTCGACGTCGCGGTCGAGCGGAGCCGACTGGAAGCGCAGGATGTCCGGTCGCGCGTCGAGGGGCGCCTGGTCGAAGGGCCCGCACGGGTAGTTCACCCAGTCCGGGCCGCCCAGCGTGACGACGGGATCGCGCGGGTCGTAGGTGAACGAGCGCCCTCGCTCGTCGCCGGGCGCGTCGCGGCGGAGCGAGCCGTCCGCGCCCAGGTACCAGGCCTGCTCCTGCGCGGTCGGCGGCGGCCACGCCTCCTCGCGGCGCCAGGCGTTCTCGCCCATCACGTAGATCAGCACCGGCGGGTCGTCGCCGTCGGCACCACGGAGCCAGCGGTCGAACCAGGCCCGCCGCGTTGCGAACGGGTCGACCTCGAGCACGGAGGGCCCGAAGTCGAGCTCACCTGTCTCGCGCTGGCCCCAGTTCACGTGTCGCCACGGACCAACGATGAGCCGCTGCTCCGCCCGTCCGGCAGCGGACAGGCCGCTGAACGAGTCGATCGTGCCCTGCGCGAACGTGTCGAACCAGCCGCCGACGTGCAGCATGGGCGCAGCGCAGTCCCGGTGCCGGCGCGTGAGGTCGTACGGCTCCCAGAACGGGTCGAACGATGGGTGCGCCATGAACTCCTGGAACCAGCTGTTGCCGAAGACCGTCGGCAGGCGGGCGAAGGTCTCGGGCGCCCAGCGCCGGAAGAAGGGCTTGATCTCGAGACGGCGCATCTCCTCGGGCGTCACCCACGCCTGGGCGCGCTGCGCCTCGAGCTCGGCGAGTCGCGAGGGGAAGTGGCGCAGGTTGTCTCGGGCCAGCAGCACGGCCCAGGCGGCGTTGAACGACAGGCGGAAGGCGCCCCCATGCCACCACCAGTAGTGGTAGACGCTGGCCGGAGCGAACTCCGGGATGGCGGCCGCCAGTGCCGGCGGCCGCTGGGGAGCAACGAGGTACTGCACGGTGCCGACATGCGACGCGCCGCTCATCCCGACGGCGCCGCTGCTCCACGGCTGCTGCGCGATCCAGGCGATCGTGTCGGCGCCGTCCGCCGGGTCGTCGCGGAACGGGTAGAACTCTCCCTCCGAGTCGAAGCGGCCGCGCACGTCCTGCCGTACGAACGCGTAGCCCGCGCGCGCCCAAGCCTCCCCGGACGCGCGCTGGTTCGTGCGGTCGTAGGGCGTGCGGACGAGGATCGTCGGGAACGGCCCGGGCCCGGCCGGACGCGTGAGCGACGCCGCGAGCGCGGCGCCGTCGCGCGTCGGGATGACGAGCAGCTCCTCGCTGACCGGGGCAGGTGCGCCGTCCGCCGTCATGCCGACCGCCTCTTCCTCGACGCCGGGGGCCGTCCGCATTCTGGCGGCTGACGTGGTTCCGGGCTACTACGAACGTGTTGGTCACGCGCGGCGGGAGGCTCTAGTATCCCGGCCACCGCTCCGGAAGGGGGGCACGTGACGACGACACGCACGCCCGAGGACCATGAAGTCGAGGTGGCGGGCCTCGGGATCCACGCGATGCGCGCCGGCGACGGACCGCCGCTGCTCGTGCTGCATCGCTCGACGGGCAGCACTGGCTGGACACCGTTCTTCGACGCCCTCGCCGAGCAACACGACGTGCTGGTTCCCGATCTGCCCGGCTACGGGCAGTCGACCTTGCCCGAGTGGGCGCGCGAACCGCGCGACCTCGCGATCCTGATGCTCCAGTACCTGCGGAAGCAGCAGCTCAGCGGCGTGACCGTGGTCGGACTCGGCCTCGGCGGCTTCATCGCCGCCGAGATGGCGACGATGAACCCCGGCGGCCTGTCGAGCCTCGTCGTCGTGGGCGCCGCCGGGCTTCGGCCCCAGACGGGCGACATCATGGACCAGATGCTGATGGATCACACCGAGTACGCGCGGGCCGCGTTCCGCGACGATGCCACCGCCGAGCGGCATCTCGGCGCGGAGGTCGATCGCAGCCTCGTGACCCTCTGGCAGTTCAACCGGGTCATGACCGCGCGCATCTCGTGGCGCCCCTACATGTACAACACGCGGCTCCCGCACCTGCTCACCGAGGTTGAGACCCCGACGCTCGCGGTGTGGGGCGAGGCAGATCGTGTGACGCCCCGGACGATCGGAGAGCAGTACGCGGCGGCGCTGCCGCACGCCCACCTCGAGGTCGTCCCCGGAGCCGGGCACGCGGTCGAGATCGAGGAACCCGATCGAGTCGCGGCGTTGGTCGTCAACCACGCTGCGCAGCAGGTCGCGAGCGCGCGGCCGGTGCAGGCGAGGAGCCGCTGATGTTCGTCGGATACTTCACCGAGCGGCCGTATCAGGACCCGAACTCCGGGTACTTCGGCGCGACCGGACGCAACATCCAGGACCTCTCGATCAGCAACGGTGAGTACGACCCGAAGCTCGGCGCCGAGCTCTACAACCGCTACTTCGACGAGAAGATCGTGGTCGAGGAGATGGGCTTCGACGCGATCATGCTCAACGAGCACCACAGCACGCCGTTCTGCATGGGCGGCGTCGTCAACGTCGAGGCGTCGATCCTCGCCCGCATCACCAAGAAGGTGAAGATCGTTCTCAACGGGAACGTGCTACCCATCTGGGATGACCCGCTCTGGCTGGCCGAGACGCTCGCGACGATCGACATGATCTCCGAGGGTCGGCTCGTGACTGGATGGGTGCGCGGCACCGGCCGCGAGAGCGTCGCGCACAACGCGCAGCCACCCTTCAACTGGGAGCGCTTCCAGGAGGCGCACGACTTCATCATCAAGGCGTGGACGACGCCCGGCCCGTTCCGGTGGGAGGGCGAGCACTACCAGTACCGCTACGTGAACCCGTGGATGCGGCCGTACCAGCAGCCGCACCCGTTGATCATGATCCCGGGCGTGCTCTCCCGGAACACCGTGGAGTGGGCGGCGAAGCACCGGTATCCCTACGTGATGCTCGCCACACGCCTCGAGCCGACGCGCCAGTCGTTCGACTACTACCGCGAGGTCGCCGCGCGCGAGGGGTACGAGGCCGGCCCGGAGCACATCGGCTACCTGTTCAAGGTGCACGTCGACGAGACCGAAGAACTCGCGTATGCGACCGCGAAGAAGTTCCTCGACGGCCCCGGGAACATCTTCCTCGAGGGCAGCCGCGGCGTGGCCTCGCCGGTGCTGCAGAACCTGCCCGGTCTCACCGACCGCAACAACCTGCTGCCGACCGGCCAGGTCGGGATCGCCGCGGCCTCGCGCGGTCACACCGAGCTGCCGGCCGAGAGCGGCGGGAACGGCGGGAAGGCTGCCCCCGCCCGGCCCGCGATGCAGGCCGGATACGACGAGCAGCTCGAGAACTACACGATCATCACCGGCACGCCGAAGACCGTGATCCCGAAGATCCGGCATGTCCTCGAGACGCTGCGCCCCGGGAGCATCTTCTTCTGGGACGGCGACGGCGCAATGACGCACGAGGACTCCATGCGGAGCCTGCGGCTGTTCGGCTCCGACGTGCTCCCGGCGGTGCGCGAGATGGGCGAGGAGCTCGGGCTCCCCGGCCCCTACGAGAAGAACCCGGCCGACGCCAAGGCGATCGAGCCGGTGGAGGCGGGCGACTGAGTGTCCTCGCGCGCCGGGCCCCGGCGTGAGCCCTGCGCGCGGGCCGGCCTTGCCGTCGAGCGTCGACGCGATCGTGATCGGCGGCGGTCCGGGTGGGAGCACCGCCGCGGCCGCGCTGGCGCGCACCGGGATGCGCGTGCTGGTGCTCGAGCGCGAGCACTTCCCGCGGTCGCACGTGGGCGAGTCGCTGCTGCCGGCGACCCTGCCGATCCTCGAAGAGATCGGCGCGCTCGCCGCGGTCCAGCGCGCCGGTTTCCTGGAGAAGCCCGGCGCGACGATGGTCTGGGGCTCGGACCCGACGCCGTGGTCGTGGTTCTTCCGCGAGACGAACGCGCGCTGGCCGCACTCGTACCAGGTCACCCGACCGGAGTTCGACCAGATCCTGCTGGAGCACGCGCGGTCACTCGGCGCCGATGTGCGCGAGGGGGTGCAGGTCGTCGAGGTCTGCTTCGAGGGCGACCGCGCCACCGGGGTGCGCTGCCGCCGTCGTGGCGGCCGGACGACGACGGTCGCGGCAGACTTCGTCGTCGACGCGAGCGGGCAGCAAGCGGTGATCGGGCGGGCGCGCGATCTGCGCCGGTGGGACCCGTTCTTCCGCAATCTCGCCGTCTACGCCTACTACCGCGGTGCGCGGGGCCTCCCGGCGCCGGCCGCGGGCAACATCCTGGTCGAGTCGTTCGCGGACGGGTGGGCGTGGGCGATCCCGCTGCACACGGGGGTCTCCAGCGTCGGGGTGGTGGTGGACAGCGAGCGCGCGCAGCGCGCGCTGCGCAAACAGCCGGTCGACCGCTTTCTCGAGGCGCGACTGGCAGAGGCGCCCCGGGTAAGCGCGCTGCTCGAGGGCGCTGCGCTCGCCGAGGGTCCTCACGTGATCAAAGACTGGTCCTACGCTTCCGAGCAGGTCGCCGGCGACGGGTGGGTGCTCGTCGGCGATGCGGCATGCTTCGTCGACCCGCTGTTCTCGTCGGGCGTCCACCTCGCGATGAGCTCGGCGCTGCTCGCCGCCGCCTACGTCGTGTCGGCGCGCAAGGACCCGCGACTCGGACGTGCCGCCGCACCCGTCTACGGCGAGCTCTTCGGGACGCAGTACCGGCACTTCCACGAGCTCGCGAAGCTCTTCTACTCCAGCAACCGCACCGCTGACTCCTACTTCTGGGAGGCGCGACGCATCACCGACGCGGATGCCGACTACTCGCCGCGCCACGCCTTCATCACCGCGGTGGCGGGGCAGCCGCCGCAGGGGTACGAACGGGTCGTCGTGGAGCACGGCGAAGCGCCGAACGCGTTCGTGCAGAGCGTGCGCGCGCTGGAGACGGAGCGCGAGCAGCGTCGCGAACGACTCAACGGCACCCTCGTGCCATCCGATGCCTGCCCCGCGCTCGCCCCGGAGGCACGCGTGGACGTGCAGCCGGTGATCGAGGGCGGCGAGTTCGCGTGGGGGTACGTGCTTCGCTCGCCCGCGCGTCCCGCAGGCACGGCGTGCTCGCCGCTCGTCGCCGAGGTGGTCAAGCGCATCGACGGACACGCTTCGGTCTCGGACATCGTGGCGGATCTACGCGCAGCGTTTGGGGCACGCATCGACGAGGCGATCGAGCGCGCCGTGCAGGAAGCGCTCGCCATCCTGTACGTCGACGGAATCGTCGAAGGACTCGGCCTCCCCGCGGTGGGCGAGGGAGTGGCGGGCGTGCAGCGCGGCGGAGGCCGGGTGCATTCGTAATGCCTGCCGCCGCCACCGTGCGGTCGGCCGCCATCGCCGGCCGAGAGTAACTCCGGCGTAACTCGCCGCTCCTACAACGCACCATGTGCTGGTGCGGCAAGTGGGAGCGATGGCGGTTTGTCCATGTCGACTCTGCCCGAGGAGCCTGCGGGTTACCACTCCTTCGTGGTCCGGGTCTTCGTCGATTGGTCGAGCCGAATCGACCACGGCCAGATCACACACGTCGGCTCACGGCGGCAGGCGAGTTTCGCGAGCCTCGACGATGCGCCGCGACTGATGGGCCTGCTGCTCGACGCCCTCCCCGAGGAGCCGGCGGCGACCGTCTCGAGGGGCGAAACGAGCACGACCGAACTCGTCCCCGCTCGGCGCGCTCCGCCCCAGATCACATACCTCCGCCCGCCATCGTCGGCGCTCGCGCCGGTCTCGCCCTATGCCTCCAGCCGCGTTCAGCGGCGGCTGAAGCGCGTCATGGATGTGGTCGTCGCCCTGGCGGCGTTGCTCGTTGCCAGCCCGGTGATGGCCATGATTGCCGTTGCGATCAAGCTCGAGTCGGCCGGCCCCCTTGTGCACCGTCAGCAGCGCGCCGCTGCGGGCGGCCGCGTCTTCACCATGTACAAGTTCCGGTCGATGCGGGCCGATGCCGACGATCTGCTGCCCGAGCTCCGCGGGCGGAACGAGCAGCGTTTCCCACTCTTCAAGATCCGCGACGATCCGCGAAAGACGCGGGTCGGCCGCGTGCTCCGTCGCCTGAGCCTTGACGAGTTGCCGCAGCTCGTCAACGTGCTCAAGGGGGACATCAGCCTCATCGGGCCGCGACCGCCGCTCGCATCGGAGGTCGCGGCCTACGAACCGGAGCACTGGCAGCGGCTCGCGATGCCGCAGGGAATGACCGGCCTCTGGCAGGTCAGCGGGCGCAGCCTGCTCGACTTCGACGAGATGCTTCGGCTCGACCTTCGCTACATCGCCTCGTGGTCGCTCGCCAGCGACATCCGGATCTTGTTGCGGACCGTGCCGACGGTCCTCTCGGGGAGGGGAGCGTTCTAGTGACGGACCTGCGGGGACACAGCGTGCTGGTGACCGGCGCCGGGGGCTTCGTTGGAGCGAATCTTGCCGCGAGTCTGTCGCGGCGCGGCGCCAGTGTCGTCGGCATCGTCCGCGACTCGCGGGGGCTGCGGAAGCTCGACGCGCTCGGTGCGGACGGCGTCGACGTCGTCCGCGGCTCGCTGACGGACGACGGCCTCGTCGAGCGCGTCCTCAACGAGTACGAAGTCGAGTACGTCTTCCATCTCGCGGCGCAGGCGATCGTCGGGATCGCGAACCGGTCGCCCGTGTCGACGTTCGAGTCGAACATCCGGGGCACGTGGTGCGTCCTCGAGGCTGCGCGCACTGCACCGCTCATACGCGGCGTGGTGCTGGCGTCGACGGACAAGGTGTACGGCGACCAGCGGGTGTTGCCGTACACCGAGGACAGCCCGCTCGCCGCGATCTACCCGTACGACGCCTCCAAGCTCTGCGCAGAGACGCTCGCGCGCAGCTACCACGCATCATTCGCGCTGCCGCTGGCGATCGTCCGCTGCGCAAACATCTACGGCCCCGGCGACCTGAACTGGTCGCGGCTGATCCCGGGCACGATTCGCTCCGCGCTCGCGGGCGAGGCACCCGTGATCCGCAGCGACGGCACGCTCCGGCGCGACTACCTGTACGTCGACGACGCCGTCAGCGCCTACGTCGCGCTGGCGGAGCAGCTCGAACGCGCGGAGGTCCGCGGCGAGGCGTTCAACTTCGGCTGGAGCAGGGGGCACTCCGTGCTCGAGGTGGTCGACGCGGTGCTGGAGGGCACGCGCCGCACGGACCTGTCGCCTCGCGTGCTCGGCGAGGCGCACGGCGAGATCCGACACCAGTGGCTGTCCGCCGAGAAGTCGCGGCGCGTCCTCGGCTGGGAGCCGCGCGTCGGGCTCGAAGAGGGGATTGCGCGCTCCGTCGACTGGTACGCGTCCGTGCTCCCCGACGCCGTCGAAGCAGCTCTCGTCCTGCGTCAGTGAGGAACCGGGAATGAACCAGCGAGACATGTCGGTCGTCATCCTGTGCGGCGGTCAGGGCACGCGCGCTTACCCGTACACCAGCCAGACGCCGAAAGCGCTGATGACGGTCGGGAACGCGCCGATCGTCGAGCAGGTGATGCGGATCTACCGGCGCTTTGGGTACCGCAACTTCGTGCTCTCCGTCGGCTATCTGAAGGAACAGATCGTCGACTACTTCGAGGTACGCAAGGGGATGCACGACTGGGACGTCATCTGCGTCGACACGGGCAGCCAGACCGACACCGGCGGGCGCATCCTCGGATGCCGGGATTACGTGACGCCCGTGTTCCACGCCACCTACTGCGATGGCCTCGGCGACGTCGATCTGGATGCCCTCATGCAGTCTCACCGCTCGCACGACGCGCTCGCGACGATGACCACGGTGCCGCTGCGGTCGCAGTACGGGCTGGTGCACTTCGGCGAGACCGGGACCGTCTCGCACTTCGAGGAGAAGCCCGTGCTCCCGGACCGCTGGATCAACGCGGGCTTCTTCGTGTTCGACGCGCGCGCCTTCGACACCTGGGAGGGGGAGAACCTCGAGCGCGAGGTGCTGCCCGCACTGAGCCGGCGCGGCGTCCTGTACGCCCACACGCACACGGGGTTCTGGCGTTCGATGGACACCTACAAGGACCAGCAGGAGCTCACCCAGCTGTGGGGCGCGTACGAGCCGGCATACGAAGGCGCGCGCGCCTCGTGATGCGGGAGAAGCGCCTGGATATCGGCGGCGTTCGAATCGGTGTGCAGGTCGACGACCGCCTGCGCTCCCGGGTGCGCACGAGTCGTGCGTATCGGTGGCTGCGGCCCGCGATTGACCAGGTGCGTGGGCGCGAGCCGCGCGCGGACGGGGCGTCCGCCGGTGCCGAGACGGGGACCCTGCCCATCCAGGAGGTGATCCCAGATCAGCCGCTGCTGGACGCCGACGCCTTCGCGACCGCGGAGGGGCGCGCGCTCGCGGCGCGCGTGAACGACATCGGCTGGTACCACGCGATTGACCTGCCCCACGGCGTCACGACGCCCGGCCGCGTCGACCACCGCGACGCGGTCGACCGCTACGGGCTCCCCGCGGACATGCGCGGGATGCGCGCGCTCGAGATCGCCACGTTCGACGGATTCTGGGCGTTCGAATTCGAGCGTCGAGGGGCCGAGGTGGTGGCGACGGATCTGGCGTCGTTCAGCCAGATCGATCTGCCGCTGCGCGTGCGCGAGCAGCTGTCCCCCGAGCGAGATCAGCGCACGGGCGATGGGTTCCGGCTCGCGCACGAGGCGCTCCGCTCGAAGGTCGACCGTCGCGAGATCAGCATCTACGACCTCTCGCCGGAAAACGTCGGCACGTTCGACCTCGTGTTCATCAGCGACCTCCTCATCCACCTGCGCGATCCGCAGGGCGCGCTGGAGCGCGTCTTCTCGACCGTCCGCCCCGGCGGACAGCTGATCGTGGCCGAGGTCTTCGACCCGTATCTCGAAGGGCGAAACGGGGAGGCGCTGACCGAGTTCAGGCGATACGAGGGCTACATCTGGTGGATGCCGTCGGTCGCTGCGCTCCGCGGGATGCTGAACGTCGCGGGCTTCAGTCGCGTCGACGAGGTGTCGCGATTGATGTTGAAGCAGTACGGCGCCTACCAGATGCACAAGGTGGTGCTGCGCGCGCACCCGTGGACGCGGGGTCGCTGTGAGGCGCCCCGGTGAGACCGAGCGCTGACCCGCCCCCGCTCACTCGTCACCCGCGGCGCCGCGGCGCGCCCTTCCTGGAGGACGTGCCGCTCGCCGAATACGCGGTCGTCGAAGGCCGCCGGCCGGTGCCCGCGGCTCCGCTGGTGTCGATCGTCGTGCCCGTGCGCAATCGCCGCGATCTCGTCGGCGACACGCTGCGCGCGCTCTTCGCGCAGGACATGCCCGACGGCGCGTACGAAGTGATCGTGGTGGACAACGCATCGACCGACGGCACGCGGGCGCTGCTCGAGGAGGCTGCCCACTGCAGCCCGGCCCCGTTCAGCGCGCTGCTGTCCTCGCGCAACCGCGGCCCGTCGGCGAGCCGCAACGCCGGCCTCCTGCGAGCGCGCGGGCTTGTCGTTGCGTTCACCGACAGCGACTGTGTTCCGACGAGCGGCTGGCTGCGATCGATGATGGGCGCGTTTACGGAGGGGGTCGGCGTCGTCCAGGGGCGCACGATCGCTCATCCGGATCAGCCGCAGCCGCTCTTCAACCACTTCATCGAGACGCTGGAGTTCGACGGGTCGTACTCGACGTCCAACGTGGCGTATCTGCGCGCGGCCGCCGTGGACGCCGGGGGCTTCGATCCCGGCTGCGCGTACTGGGAAGATGTCGACCTCGGCTGGCGCCTGCACCGCGCCGGCTGGCGGTCGGCGTTCTCGCGCGAGGCGCTCGTCTATCACCAGGTATTGCGCCTTTCGCCGTCCGGCTGGCTGCGCAACGCCTGGCACTACCACATCTGGCCGGCGAAGGCGGCGCGCTACCCCGAGTTCGGCCGCTACCTGATCGCCGGCACGTGGTCGGATCGGTCGCACCTCTACTTCCAGGCATGCGCACTCGGGGTCTTCCTCGCTCGATGGCGCCGAGCGTTCGCGCTCCTCGCGCTGCCATACCTGGTTCTGACCTATCGCGAGCGGTGGGTCGGGAGATGCCCACCGCTGCGCGTGGCAGCTCACGTCCTGCGTGACGGCATCGCGCTGGCCGCGGCGCTCTCGGGGAGCGTGCGCTTTCGCCGGCTCGTGCTGTAGCGGCGGTGTGATCGCTCGACCCCGGGAGGTGGCCGTGAGAATCGCCTGGTATCACCATCAGGCCCCGGGAGGCGCGAGGCGCGCCCTCCACGAGCTGTGCCGAGAGCTCGCGAGGCGGCACGTCGTCGACGTGTTCTCGCTGGAGACGGCCGACGAGAGCTTCCTGCAAAGCGGTGTGGTCGGGCGCGAAGTGACGGTGTTTCCGTTCCGGCCCCACGTGCCGCTGCGTCACGCCGTCGGCCTCAACATGGCGCGCTGGCTCCACGACCTCAAGCGATTGGAGCGCCTGTCCGGCGTCGTCGCGGCGCGCATCGATGCCGGCGGCTACGACGTGGTGCTGACCGACCCCTGTCGCTTCACGCAGGCGGCGCCCTCCGTGCTCGCCCACTCGCTGACGCCGACCGCGTACTACTGCCATGAGCCGCCGCGGCGATTCCTGGAGGCGGTCTGCCGCCCCGAGGCGGCGCCACTGCCGCCCCGGGAGCGGGCGCGGGCGTGGGCGCGCGGGCGACTCTACGACCTCGTCACGAAGCCGCTCGATCGGCGCAACGTGCTCGCGGCGAGCCTGGTGCTCGCGAACTCCGCGATGACGCGCGCGACGATTGCCGACTACTACGAGCGCGACTCGGCCGTCTCGCCGCTCGGCGTCGACGCGGCGCGGTTCGCGCCGCCGTCCGACCCGGAGCGGGGCGACTACGTCTTCTCCGTCGGCGCCCTGGCGGTAGCCAAGGGCTTCGACTTCCTGATCCGGGGCCTGGGTCGGTACCCGCGGCGCACACGGCCGCGGCTGGTGATCGCAGCGAACGCGGACCACGCAAGCGTCGGTCGACAGCTCACCCGGCTCGCCGCCGGGTGCGATGTCAGGCTCGAGATCCGCAGCGCCGTTTCCGACGCAGAGATCGTGCAGCTCTACCAGGGGGCCAGGGCGTTCGTCTTCGCGTCGCACTTCGAGCCGTTCGGCCTGGCCGTGCTCGAAGCCATGGCCTGCGGCACGCCGGTCGTCGCGGTCGGCGAGGGCGGGCCGACCGAGACGGTGATCGACGGGGTGACCGGCCGGCTGGTGGAGCGCGACGAGGAGGCCTTCGCCGGCGCGCTGAGCGGGATCCTCGCCGACCCGGCCGCCGCGCGGGCGATGGGCGACGCGGGCCGCGCACACGTCGTGGCGAACTGGACGTGGGTTGCGGCCGGCGAGCGGCTCGAGACCCTGCTCGGCGGGATCGCGGCGGGCGACGTGCGAGCCGCCTAGCGCCGCCGCGCCGGGGGAGCGGTGTGGTCAGCAGGCCGGGCGGGCGGCTTCATCGCGCCAGGCGCCCGGCGTACTCGCGGGTGATCTCGATGTAGGTGCGTCCGTACTCCCGCGAGTCGGCGATGTCACTGGCCTCATGGAATTCGTTCCACGTCTCGATCGCGATGAACCGCTTGCCCGAAGCGAGCGCGGCCTCCCAGGCGGCCCGGTACGTTGCACCGCCGTCCCGCGGAACGTACCGCCCCGTGCGGTCGGCGGAGCCGCCGAGCCGGCGCTCGTCGTAGCCCGGCCCAATCTCCGCGACGTTGCCGCCTTCCTCCCGGTAGCCTTCGATCGCCCCGCCCCACGAGTAGAAGTCGTCGACGCTGATCGGCGCGCCGCGATCGACGCTGATCCGCCCCATGAAGCCGGTGCCGATCGCGTATCGCCAGCTGTTGTCGGCGACGATGTACGGCCGTACGCCGAAGTCGGCCTCGAATCGTGTATAGACGTCGTCGAACAGCCGCTGGTCGAAGCGGATGTCGAGCCACGAGCCCCACAGCCAGAGCACGGGACGCCCGTCGATCGTGCCCCACATCTCGCGCGGGACGGCCTGATAGAAGCGACGCACGAGAGCGTAGAAGCGGTCGCGGTTCTCGGGCGTGCGCAGGTCGCGCTGGTCATAGCTCCAGCGGCCGATCAGGCCGGTGTCGAGGAACAGCCCGATGCCCGGCGTCCGTTCTCCCTCGGCGCGCAGCTGGCGCGCCGCCTGGACCAGGTTCGCGAGCCCGACGTCGCTGGAAGGCTCCTCGTCGCCCCAGTAGACGGCGAGGGCAACGTCGATGCCCGCGTCTCGCATATCGATCAATTGCTGCCCCATCCAGTCGACGCGCCGGAAGCTGGCGCTCGGATCGACGGGGTGGTCCGTCAGCGCGGTGCTGTGCGCGCCGTCCGGGAGGTCATACCAGTAGTAGAAGTAGGTGAAGACGAGTGGCGGCTGCGCGCTCGACAGCGCCGGCTCGATCGACGATGGCGCGGTCGGGTGTCGGCGCGGGTGCGAGAGCGTGGCGAGCAGGAGGAGCACGACGAGCGTGCCGCCCAGCCACCATGCGAGACGGCGCCGGCGGCTCCGTCGCCGTGGACGGATGCTCACGGAGCTTCCCCGCGCGCCCTCCGGAGAACGTCCTGGTAGACCGCGAGCGTCTGCTCGGCGGCCCGCTGCCACGTGTAGCGCCGGGCCACGTCGCAGCCGGCCGTGCGCAGCCGTGTGCGCAGGCCGGCGTTCTGCGCGAGCTCCAGCATGCCTTCAGCGATCGCGGTCGTGTCGAACGCATCCACGTAGCGCGCCGCCTCCCCCAGCACTTCCGGGAGCGCTCCCAACCTTGAGGCCAGGACCGGGGTCCCGACAAGCATAGCCTCGACGGGCGGCAGCCCGAACCCTTCCGACAGCGAGGGGAACGCGAGGAAGGTGGCGGCGCGATACAGCGCTTCGAGCTCGCGCGCGGGCAGCCCGGAGCGCAGGTGCACGCGCGCGCGAACGCCCGACCGCTCGATCAGCTCGCGCAGCCGTGGGGCGTGTCCCGACGCCGGATCGGTCACGAGCACGAGGTCGCAGTCGAGCCCGCGCGAGACGGCGATCGCGAACGCTTCGACGAGGCGCGGGAGGTTCTTGCGCGGCTCCGACGATCCGACGTAGAGGGCGAACGGGCGCGACCACAGCACGGGCCGGCCCGGCAGGGTCCCGCCCGTGGCGCCGCCCGGCAGGTCGACGCCGTTATAGACGACGTCGATGCGGTCGGTGCTCGTGCCGGTGCGGGATGCGATCTCGCGGCGCGAGTGGTCGGAGACGGTGACGAGGCGATCGGCCCGGAGCGCGCGGCGGAGGTTCCACCGGTAGAACCGCCGCATCCGCAGGGGCATCCGATTCGTGGCGGCGTACTGGGTGAGCGGAATGACGTCGTGGAGCGTCACGACGAGCGGGCACGCGAGCCCCGATGGCACCGGCGGGAGCGACGGTCGCGTGTGCACCGTCGGCGTGTGGAACAGCTCGACGCCGCTTGCGGCAACCGCTCGCGGCAGCACGGCGAGCGACGTGGCGAGCGCGGACCACCTGCCGAGCGGCAGCCGGGGCACCGGCTCCCAGCGCACGCCGGGCGGCGAAGGGAACGGCTCGCCCGCGTCCTCCCATGCGAACGCGACCACCTCGCCCTGGTCTGCGATGCGGGGCCCCATTGCGGACAGCAGCCCCTCGGCACACCGCCCCGCGCCCGTGTGGCGCGTCGGTCCCTGCAGCACCGTTGCGTCGAAACCGATGCGCATCATCGAGCGGCGGCGAGCACCGGACGCCGATCCTGGATCTCGTCGAGATACCCGTCGATGCGGTCGACGAAGGTGTTCCAGTGGAAGCGTTCGGCCTGCGCGCGCGCGTTGCGGCCGAGGTGTTCGAGCAACTCCGGGCTGGAGGCGATCGCGGCCATCGCCCCGGCGAACGCCTCGACGGTGGCGGGCGCGAGCAGCCCGGTCAGCCCGTGCACCACGCTCTCCGCCGGACCGCCCCGGTTGACGGCGATCACGGGCTTGCCGAAGGCCATCGACTCGAGAGGCACGAGCCCCCAGTCTTCGTTGAGCGGGGGGAACACGGTCGCCAGGCACCGGTCGTACAGGTCCATCAGCTCGCTATCGCTCGGCCCCACGACGAACTCGACGTCGCAGCGACCCGCAGCCGTCGCGCGGAGCTGCCGGAAGTAGGGCCGGCTCTTCTCATCGACGGCGCCGGCGATGACGAGGCGGACGTCCTCCAGCCCCGGGCACAGGCGCAGGTCCTTCATGCGCGCGAACGCGGCGATCCCGAGCTCGATGTTCTTGGTCCACATGATGCGCCCGGGGATCAGGAAGAAGCGCTCGCTCCGGCCGCTCGGCAGGAAGCGGTGGATGTCGACGCCCGGGTGCAGCACCTCGAGGCGGTCGTTCCGGACCAGCCGGCGACGCACGATGCGGTCGCGCACCTCGTGGCTCACGCAGAAGACGTGGTCGTACCGGCGCCACGCCAGGCGGTCGACGTACGTGAAGAGCTGGACCCCGGTGCGCATCGGGAGCCCCGGACTGCGTGTACGCCGCCACTGCTCGCGGGTGATGGGGTCATAGGCGACGCGCAGCGGCGTGTGGCACAGGCAGATCAAGGGGATGTGCCCCGCATTGAACGTGAGCAGGTTCCCGATGCCGTCGCACGAGATCATGAGCGCGTCGTGCCGGTCCCACAGCCCCCGTGTCCGCAGGAGCTGCAGGCACGCTTTCGCCACCGGTGCGGCGTCTCGCACCAGCGAAAGCTCGGCCATCTCGACCACGTTGAGGTCCCGGTACTCCTCGAAGGTCTCCTCGGGCAGGTACCGACCCGTGTAGATCTGCCAGTCGTGCCGGCTGCGCGTCACGAGCTCGAGCAGCGTCCGCTCGACGCCCCCTTTCAGGTAGATCCACGGGTGGAAGATCGCCGGTCTCATGCGCCCGCTCGCTGCTCCACCGCGTGCGCGTACACCGCGAGCGTCTCGACGGTCGCGCGGTCCCACGTGAATCGCCGGGCGCGCTCCAGCCCGCATTGACGCAGCCGATCCGCGAGCGCCTCGTCGTCGAGCAGCCGCAGGAGCGCCGCCGTGATCGCGCCGACATCGGTGGGGTCGACGAGGACACCGGCATCGCCGACGACCTCGGGGAGCGCGCTCGTGTCGCTCGTGATGACCGGCGTTCCCATCGCCATCGCCTCCAGCGGTGGGAAACCGAACCCCTCCTCGAGGGACGGGTAGACGAGGACGCGAGCTCCCGCATACAGGAGCGGCAGGTCCGCGGACGGGAGATAGCCGAGCACGCGGATGCGGTCGCGGAAGGCCGACCGCTCAATCGCCTCCCGCGCGGCTCCGTAGCGCCAGCCCCACGTTCCGCAGATCAGCAAGTCGAGGGCGGGCTGCTTCGGCGCGACCAGCTCGAACGCGCGCACGAGGCGCGGCAGGTTCTTGCGCGGCTCGATCGTGCCGACGAAGAGGACGTACGGACGTGCCTGCGCGATCGTCGCGAGGAAGCGCTGCACTGCGCGGGCGGACGGGAGCGTCTCGTAGCGAGGATCCAGGCCGTTGTAGACCACCGAGACGCGATCGCTGGCGACCGGGTAGGTCGCGAGCATGCGGTCGCGCGTGTACTGCGAGACGGCGATGACATGGGTCGCGCGGCGCACGGAGAGCGCGGTCGCGAACCGGAGGTAGGCGCCGAGCCTACGGTGATGGAACCGTCGGTCGAGGAACGCGAGGTCATGCACGGTGACGACCGACGGGCACGGGAGCGCGAGCGGGAGCCCGTAGTTCGGGGAGTGGTAGACGTCCGGTCGTCGCGCCCGCACGTCGCGAGCCACCCATGTCTGCTCCCACAGGCCGCGCAGCAGCTCGTGAGGGGTGGGGATCGGAGCGGAGACGACACGGCAGCGGACATCCGCGACCGCCGCAGCGGCGTCCCTGGGGATGTAGACGCTGAGATCCCCGGGGCTCAGTCGGCCGGCCAGCCCTCGAACCAGGTTCGCGGTATGTCGCCCGATGCCGGTGAGCGGCGGGCGCAGTGACCGCCCCATGAGTCCTACCCGCACGTCACGACTCGGTTCGGTTCGTGTGCCCCGGTGACAGGTCGGACCCTATGAATCGAGCGGTTACGGGTGAGTTAACCCAGCAGCGATGGATCGCGGGATGGTTACGTCATCGGGTGCCATCGAAGCGAAAGAGATCGCCGGCGGGATCGCAGCGCGCGGATCTCGCGGGAGACGCGGAGTCGCGGCGTGGAGCCGCGGGTGCCCCGGGGCGCAGGCGCGGTGGTGCCGGGCCGTCCGGCCCGGGGCGTCGGGCGGCGGGCGTTAGCCGGGCGCCGACGCGCGGGGCGGCGGGACCGGGCTCTCGCCGCTCGCGCGCCACTGACGATCGAGGACCGGCGCGCGCACGGCAATGCCGACCAGGAGCCAGAAGAAGAAGGGGACGTGTACGGCCGCCCAGACGGGCTGCACCACGCTGATCGCGATCAGGCTCGCGCCCAGCGCGGCCGTGCCGAGCGTGAGCGCGCGCAGCAGGTCGTCCTGCACCCGGAAGTGATTCGCCATTGCGAAGAACGTCGCGCTGAGCAGGGCGACGGTGAACGCCGCGATCCCGAGGACGCCCATCTCGAGCCCGAGCTGCAGGTACCAGGACTCGGCGGCGGAGACGGGCAGCATGACCCCGAACGTCGCCAGCTGGTTCGCGACATGGCTGCCGTTGCCGAGTCCGAGGCCGCCGGGGAATTGCTGTAGCGTCGCGAGCGCCTCGTGCAGCAGCGCCAGATGCGACTGCGCGGATCCTTCGTTGAGCGAACCGAGCGCGAGCAGGCCGTCGGGCCGGATGCCTTCGACGAGCATGAACGCGAGGAGCAGCGCTCCGGCGCCGAGAAGGATGGCCGCGGCGTGGAGATAGGAGGGGCGCAGCAGGAGGACGACGACGAGCCCGAGCCCGGCGACCGCGATGGCACTGCGGGTCACCGTGAGGCCGAGCACGCCGATCATCAGCAGCACGAAGCCCGCGTGCGCTGCCCGGCGGTGCAGTCTGCCGCGACTGAAGACGAACAGACCGGCCGCCACGGGAATCACGACGAGCTGGTAGTACGCAAGGCCGAGGTCGGCGAAGAAGAAGGACGATGCCCGCGCGAGGTCGGCCGCACCGATGCCGCGGCTGCGGACCGCGAGCACCTCGTGCGGGGTGCCAATCGCCGCCATGAAGCCCGAGAATCCGAGCTTGTTGAGCAGGCCGTTGCTCAGCCCGGGTGCCGCGAACTCGAACACCGCGAAGACCGCGACGGCGACGCTCATCGTCCCCGCGATCCCGAGCGCGCGGGTGAGGTCGGCGCGGCGGAGCGTGATCCCCCGGCCCACGAAGTAGGCGAGGACGTAGAAGCCGTCCTGGCGCCATGCGAGGAACCGAGCGAACACGCTGCCGCTGCTGTGGTCGACGCCCGGATAGGCGACGTAGACGAGGGTGACGGCGAGGTAGGCCGCGACGGCGAGATCGATCAGGTGCACGCGCGGCCACCGCCGTCGCAGGAACGCGAGGTTGAGCACCCCGAGGAGGACCGCGATCAGCAGCTCGTCCTTCAGCAGCTGGCTGGCGTGCAGCACCAGCGCGGACCGCGAGGTGGCGAAGGCGACAAAGGAGACGCTGCGGGACATCGGGACGATCACGAGCATCGCGAGCGTCGCGCCGGTCGGCCACCGGTACGCCGCGAGCGCGATCGCGCCGGCAACGAACAGAGCAAGCACGAGAGCGAGCAGGCCGCCGACGCTCGCAACGTAGAGGACGAATGCGCACGCCAGCAGCAGGACCGCGTGCAGGAACGTGCGCAGCGCGCGACGCAGCGGCGATGGCCGCGCGCCGCCGGAAGCGGTGACGGCGTGCGTCATTGCGGGCCCGGCGTCCCGGTGGCGGCCGCCGCGAGCGCGGCGATCACTGCCGCAGCGGCGGCGGCGCGGGCCATGAGCCCGCTAGCCGCCGCACAGCAGGACGCCGAGCACGTTCACCTGCAACCGCCGGAGCTGACGCACGTTCCGCTCGTGCGTGTCCAGCTCGTGGACGTTCTCCGGCAGCAGGTAAAGCACGTGCTTTGCCGCCTGCGCGATGTGGTAGGCGCCGCTCGATCGATCCGCGGGCGGGCTGTCGACGAGGACGAAGGTCGAGGCGTCGGTGACGTCGTCGATCCGCGCCGGAACCTGTGATTCGGAGATCACCTGCCCGGTCACGCGATGGCTGCGTTCCGCGAGCAACGCCGCCGCGTCGAGCAGCTCCCGATCCACCGGTGACGTGCTCAGCACGACGACCTCGACGTGCTGAGCGAGCGCGGCCGCAAGGTTCAGCGCGATGGACGTCCCGGGCACGCGGGCGGTGGGGCGGAACAGCGCGATGGTCTTCTGATCCCGGTTGCGCATGTTCGTCGCGAGGTGGAGGGCGAGCAGGCGGTACTGCTCCCCTCCGAATGAGCCGTCGCCGACGGCAACTCTGGAGACGGCGCTCGTGCGTCGCCGCGGCCGCCGGCGGAGGAGCAACGAGCGCAGCGTTCGCGAGGTTGAGACGGTGACCGCGGTCATAGGACTCCCTTCCGCGAGCCGACCTCTGTCACGGTCGCGAATACCGGAAGCCCGAGTCGGGCTTCGATCTCCTCGACGGTCAGAGCCCTCCGGGCAAGGACGCCCAGCAGGTAGATGAGGGTCAGGCCCGCGAATGCTGCGACGACGGTGGCGAGGGCGTAGGTGAGCAGGATCCAGAACACGTCCGACTGCAGGGTCGGGCGCTCGAGCACCAGCGTCTGGCTCTGCGATGGCAGCGCCTGGGCTCCGACGATTTCCTGGATGTGCTGCTCGAGGGCCGACAGCTGGCTCTCCGCCCGGCCGACCTGGAGGCTCAATTGCGAGTACTGCGGTGCGAGGGCGTTGAGCCGCTCGAGCGCCGTTTCCTGCTCGGCGATCGCCGCGTCGATCGTGCCGCTCCCCGCGCTGGTCGAGGTCTCGGCGAGCTGCAGCTGATTGACGAGCGCAAGCTGCGCCTGCCGGCTCCCCGTCACATCCGCTACGGCGTTGCTCTGGCGGAAGGCGGCGAGCGCGTCCTGCGCCGCCGCGTCGCGCGCCTTTGCCGCGCGGAGGTTGCTCGTCGCGTCGTCGAGGAACGGCTGGATCGCGGGCCCGGCCGGCAGGGCCGCCGTGAGATCGCTCACGCGCGCGTCGACTCGGTACAGGTCGGTCTGCGCGAGGTCGGCCTCGCTCTTCAGCCGCGTGTACTCGGGCTCGAGGCGCGTCAGCCGATCCAGCTCGGCCGTCGCCGCGGTCAACAGCGAGCCGGTTCCGCCGGACCCGCGCTGCAACGCGAGCAGGTGGAGCTGGGTCAGGTAGCCGCGGGTCTGGTCCTGCCGCGCGGTGAGATTGAAGGCGTCGTTCTCGGACTCGAACTTCGCGAGCGCCGCCTGGGCTGCGTCGGCCGCGGCCTGCGCACGCTGGCGTTCGCCCTCGAACGCCGCCCGCACGTCTTTCTCGGCGGGCCGGTTGAGCTCGCCGTAGAGCGCGATCGCCTCATCGAGCACGATCCCTGCGACGCGCTCCGCACGCGCCGTGTCGCGGTCCGAGTAACTGACCTCGTACAGCGGCGTCAGCGTCGGTCGGTTGGAGATCCGCAGGCCGATGTCGATCCCGTTCTGGAGTGTCTCCGCCGACGTCCCGTCGTGCAGCCGGCTCTGGACGCGCCGCGCGAGTTCCGCGCTCTCGTCCATGGTGTCGAACGTGATCTGCGGAGGGATGTACTCGCCGGGCGCGGCCACGTAGGGCTGAAGAACCGCCACGGTTCCCGTTGCCTTCGCCCGCTGCGTGACCGCGTGGTAGAGCCACGTGCCGGCATACGCCGCCACGAGCAGCACGGCGACGATGTACCAGCGCCGAACCACGAGGCGGATGAACTGGTTGAGCTCCATTGCTCACCCCTCGGACGTCGAGCCTCGACGCGACACCCGGGCGGATCCGCTAGGCCGGCGGCGCGTAGCCGCGCAGCACGACCTTCGGGAAGCGTCCCACGCGGTTCTCGGCCTCGAAGGTCGACACGACCGCGACGCGCTCGTAGCCGGCCGTCTCCATGATCAACTTCATGGCCTTGATGCTGTGCGACCACCAGATGCCCATCGACTGCACGCCGACGAAGCGGCTGACCGGCTGAGAGAGTCGCTCCAATTCGGGGTCGTATCCCTCGGCCACAATTGCGCACCCACCCGGCTTCGTGACCGAGATCATGTTGTCGAGCACCGTCTGGGGGTCGCGCAGGCGGAGGAGCAGCTGGCTGATGAAGACGAGGTCGAACATCCCCAGCCGCTCGGGTGCGAGGTCGTAGACGTTGAGCACCTCGCGGCGCGCCTTCGACCCGAGCAGACGCGCGGCGACGTGGAAGCCCTGGCCCGGCCACTGCATGCCCACGGGCGCCATCTGCGTGTTCCAGTCGCGCTCGAGCGTCTCCGGGGCGTGCTCCGCGCGCTCGTCGGCCAGCAACCGGAAGGGACGGGGGATGTCGTAGTCGGCCGGGGAGTCGACGTCGATGCCGATGGACTCGGTCGCCCCGCGCCGCTCAAACTCGAACGCCCAGAAACCGTCGTAGGTGCCGATGTCGAGACAGCGCGCCCCGGTGAGCGCCTGCGGGATGCCGAAGCGATGGACGGTGGGCCGGTTGTCGATGAAGCCGGGCGTCGCCACGCCGTGTCCGAGGTCGATGGTGTGGTACCAGCCGATGTCCGCGATCTGGGCCCAGATCTCGGCGGCGCGCGGGTCGTGCTGCACCGTCGCGGGCGGCGCGGGCCGGGACCCCCGCGTTTCAGAGGCGACCGCCGGGCCCGCGCCGGAGGGGCGCGTTCGCCGCAGCCGCCTGGCAGCAAGGAGCGCCGGCTGCAGGACGCGACGATAGGCTCCACTGGTGCGCAGCGCCTCAGCGCGGGCGGCATCGACGCCGAGCCCGAGCTCGAGCCCCGCGACGGTCAGCTTCTTCTCGACGCTCAACGACACAGCCGCCGTCCTCGTGTATCTGCGTCTTGCGACGCTCATGCGGGAGCGCGGGACCCCAACCTGGCGATCGCGCCGCAGGTCCCCGGTCCGCGTATCTAAGATGCGTCGAGTTACGCGGCAGTTAATGGAGATGGCAGCGCCTCGCGCGTATGACCGGGGTCGAGGCCGGCGGAGCGCGATGGCGCCGGCCGCGGGCGCGAGCGGCACGCCTCGTCAGCGGCGGCGCAGCGCGGCGCGCGCGAGCCGCCTCGCCGGCGCGGGGAGCACGCGCTTCACGCGTGCCCGGACGCGCTGGCGCCGCGTCGGCGGGAGGATGTCGAGCACCCGCAGCTCGCGGAGCGCCGCGACGAGACGAGCGCCCGTCGACGTCGCGACCTCGTCGTCGAGCTTCGACAACGGGTCGATCAGGGCGTTGAGCGCGACCACCTGGCTGAACTGGTTGGCGACGGCGAGGCGATAGTCGATCCGGCAATCCTCGAGCTCGTACCCGGCGACGCCCGCCGCGCGCAGGAGCGCGTGGTAGCGGGGCAGCAGGTCCGCCTCCGCCCGCCGGCGGTCCTCGACGTCAAGGCTGTTGACGAAGAGGTGGGCGAGGTCGAGCGGGCCTCTCCCGCGCGTGGCGGTCTGCCAGTCGATCACCGCTCGCGGCTGCGCGGGGCGATCGGAGCGAAACAGGATGTTGTGGATGCGCATGTCGCCGTGCACGAGCGTCCAGGGGGCGGCGGAGAGGCGGTCGAGCACGGTGCGGTCGACGGCAAGTCGATCGCCGATGTCCACGACGTCTGCCGGCAGCGAGCGAGCGAACTGCCGGCGGAACTGGCGCCAGGGGTGCGTACCCAGCTCTCCGACCAGCTCGAGGATCACGGCGTTGTTCGGGGCCGGCAGCCACGAGTGCGCGGCGAGCGCGGTGTCGTTCCAGAAGCGAGCGTGCATTGGCGCCAGGAGCTCGACGACGGCGGCGACCTGATCGAAGGACGCGCCGTCGACCACGTCCACGGAGACGGTGTCGACGAGATCCTCGATTAGCAGCACGCTCGGCTCGTCGTCGCGCGGCGTGTAGTACGGCCGCGGCGTCGGTACCCCGCAGGTCGCGGCGAGCTCGCGGTAAAACCGCGCCTCACGGCGGTACAGGTCGAAGCGCTCCGCCAGTGCGCGGGTGGGACCGGTCGAGGCGGGGAACTTCGCGATCAGCGATGGCGGGAGTCCGGCGCCGGGCGCGCGAAGCCGCACGCGCGCGACGCTGCCGGTGAGGGCAGCCTGCGACTTGAGCGTCTCGACCTCGATTGACGCGACCGGCGCGTCCAGCCGAAGCCCACCCTGCGAGAGGGCCCAGGTGACCCACGGGGCGCTGAGCTCGCCGGGCGCGGTCGGGCCGCGTGACGGCAGCGGAGCGATGCCTTTCGCGGGATCGCGCGGGGCGGCCATCGCTAGGGCGCGAGCCTGGCGATGACGCTCTCGACCAGGCCACGCACGCGCACCTGGGCGGCGCAATCGACGATCCACGCGTCGCCGTCGGGGCTCGCCGGGCATCCCTGCAGGTGCGACTCGAGCGTCTGCAACGGCGAGAGCGCGCCCGCAGCGTCGCCGCTCGCGAGCGCGGCCTGTGCGTCGTCGAGCGATGCCGCGATGCTCGCGCCGCGCGCCGCGTCGTCGAAGGCGGTCGCGGGCAGCGAGCGCACGACCCCGGCGATCCAGCTCGGGTCGGAGACCAGGTACCTGATGATCGTGAAGTCGTCGCTGTCCGTCGCGGGGACAAACGCGTCGCCGACGACGATCAGGGCGCCGTCGTCGAGCAACGCGCCGGCATGCGCGCCATCCGGGCCGCTGTAGAAGTCGGTGACGTATGTGCCGCCGCTGCCGAACGTCGGATCCAGCTCGCCGTTCGGCGCGAACCGCGCGAGGCCGAAGTTGAAGCTCCGCGCCTGGTCCTTGGCATGACCGATGGCGACGATCTTGCCATCAGGCTGCCGCACCAGCCACAGCGCCTGGTCGTAGTCGCCGAAGAAGTCCACGATCACCTTGCCGGGCGTCGTTCCGGAGCGGGCGAACGACGTGTCGATCGCTCCGTTCGCCAGGTATTTCACGAGGGCCAGGTCCCCGCCGCCTCCGGCGGGGTTGTATGCGATCCCCCCGGCGACGATTGAGCTGTCGGGCTCGACGAGCAGCGAATAGGCGACGTCCTGGTCGCCGAAGAAATCCGTCGCGACGAAGCCGCCGAGCCCGAACGTGCTGTCGGGTGCACCGCTGGCCTGGAAGCGGCCGACCGCGAAGTCCATCGTGCCGTCGGGCCGCTGCGCGACCCCGGCGGCGACGATGCGCCCCAGAGGATTGAGCGCGAGCTTGTAGATGGCGTCGATGCGGCCCCAGAAGTTCGCCGTCGAGCGGCCGCCGATTCCGAACGTCGCGTCGACCGCCCCCGTCGGGTAGTAGCGCGCGAGCGCGAAGTCCATGTTGCCGGCGCTTCGGGTCGCGTACCCGCCGACGATGATCTTGCCGTCGCTCTGCAGGACCACCCCCAGCGCCTGGTCGGGCTGGCCGAAGAAGTCGGTCATCACGACGCCGTTCCAGCCGAACGTCGTGTCGCGGCTGCCGTTCCGGTTGAGGCGCACCAGTCCGAAGTCGCTGTTCCCGTTCGAGCGACCCGCGAGCCCGGCGACGAGAATCTTCCCGTCCGGCTGCAACGCGACCGACATCGCCTCGTCGTGATCCCCGGTGAAGTCCACGAGCACGATGCCGTTCCAGCCAAAGGTGGAGTCGAGCACTCCGCGCGGCGTGTAGCGGAGAATCGCGAAGTCGATGTTCTTCGTTCGCGGATTCAACGCCTTCCCGGCGACGACGTAGTTGCCGTCCGGCTGCACGACGATGGAGAACGGCTCGTCCTCCTGCTGACCGTTTGGGCCCCCGGGTCCGCCGATGTCCACCGTCGTGAAGCCCCCCGTCCCGAACGTCTGGTCGACGGTGGTGAGGGAGATGGGTGCGGCCGCGGTGGAGCGCACCGCGCCGAATGTGGCGAAGACGAGGAGGGCGACGGCAAGCGGGCGGACGAGTCGTGGCGGCACGCCGGACCTCCTGACGGAACGGTCGGACCGCGGAGACGGCAGGGAGGGAGCCCGATCCGTCGCGAGCTGCACTCCGTTCGAGGGGAGCCTGCGGAGTCTGTGGCCCCGCGGTTAACTGCCAGTTATCCAGCCGGCGGCTTTCATCACGCCACATGACATCCGCAGCCATCGTCGCCAGCGAACTCGTCGTGCGGTTTCCGCAGCAGCAGGGCTGGCGGTCGCTGCTGCGGCGCGATCCCGGCGCCGTCGCGCTGGATCACCTCAGCCTCGCGGTCGACCGCGGCGAGATCTGCGGGCTGCTGGGCCCCAACGGGGCCGGGAAGACCACGCTGGTGAAGGTGATCGCCACCCTGACCCTGCCGACCGCGGGGACGGTGACGGTGGACGGGCTCGACGTGCGGTCGCATGGTCTCGCGGTGCGACGCAAGCTCGGGGTCGTCTACGGGGACGAGCGCACGTTCTACTGGCGCCTCTCGGCCCTCGAGAACCTCGCCTTCTACGCGTCGCTCTACGGAATGTCGCGTCGCGAGGCGAAGCGTCGGGCGATGGAGCTGCTCGAGGTCGTGGGCATCTCCCACGCAGCGGACGTGCGGATGCACCACTTCTCGTCCGGCATGCGCCAGCGCGTTTCGATCGCGCGCGGCCTCCTCCACGATCCCGACATCCTGATCATGGACGAGCCGACGAGAACCCTCGATCCGGTCGGCTCCGAGGAGCTGCGGAGCCTGATCAAGGAGCGCGTCGTCGGCGAGCATCGCTGCGTTCTCATCGCGACGAACATCATGGCCGAAGCCGAGTACCTGTGCGATCGCCTGGCGTTCATCAACCACGGCGCGATCCAGGTCAGCGGGAGCGTCTCGGACCTCCGCGACTTCATCGAGGCCGACGATGTGTACGAGCTCACCGTGGGGCCGCTGGGTCGGGCGACCCTCGATGAGCTTCGTCGAATCCGGGGGGTGACCGCGGTGGAGAGCCTGCCAATGGCCGATGGCAGGCGGCTGGTGCGACTCGGCATCGAGCGCGGCCGCCCCAGCATCCCCGCCGTGATCGGTCACGTCGTGACGAGCGGCGGCAGCGTGTGGTCGTGCGAGCGACGCGACCTCCCCCTGGAGGAGGTGTTCTCGCGGATCGCGAAGGGCCAGCCGCGCGTGCCGCGCGAGGAGGTGCCGGCGTGACGGTCGTGTTCGGATACCTGCGGCGGGACTTCCTGGTCTGGAGCAGCTACCGGCTTGCCGCGTTCTGGCAGCTGGCGTCGGTGATCGTGCTCGCGGCCATCGTCTTCCTCGGCGGCAACGCGGTCGGGGATCGCTCGAAGCTGATCGGAGAGGAGGGCGGGAGCTACGTGGCGTTCCTGCTCGTCGGGCTCGCCGTGATGGACCTCATGGCACAGGCGATGAACGGCCTCCCCGCTCACATCAGCGACAGCCAGCGCGCGGGCACGCTCGAGCCGGTCCTGCTCGCGCCGATCTCCACCACCACGCTGCTGTTGTCGTTCTGGCTGTTTCGCTTCCTGCTCGCGATACTCCGCGCGGTGATCCTCATCGGCTTCGGGGTGGTTGCGCTGGGCTTCTGGCGCGGCGCCGACCCGCTCACGATCTTGCTCGTGGCGCTGCCGGCGATCGGCACGTTCGCGGGTATCGGCGCGCTCTCGGGTGCGTTCGTCATCGTGGTGAAGCAGGGCGACCCGATTCGCCTCGCCTACGCCGGCGCGATGGCGCTGCTCGGCGGCGTGGTGTTCCCCGTCAGCGTTCTCCCGAGCTGGCTGCATCCGTTCGCGATGCTGCTCCCGATCACCTACGTCCTCGACGGAGTGCGGGCCGGCCTCGACGGGCGGCCGCCGACCGCCGTGGCGCCGCAGGTCCTCGTGCTCGCGCTGACGGCGCTGATCCTCGTGCCGGTCGGGACGTTGACGTTCGACCGGGCGGTCGCGCACGCGAAGCGGCGGGGCTCGCTCGGTGAGTACTGACGCGCACCGGACGGGCGGGACCCCGGATCGCCCCACCGCTTCCGGCGCGCCGCTCGTCAGCATCGTTGTCCCGACGCGCAACCGGGCGCCGCAACTCCGCGACCTCCTGGTGGCGCTGTCGCAGCAGACGTTCTCCCTCGCGCGCGCGGAAATCATCGTCGTGGACAACGAGTCGGACGACGAGACGCGCGACGTCGTCCTGCGGGCAACCGAAGGCGGGCTGCCCGTGCGGTACGTGCGCAAGGAGAACGACGGGCCCGCCTCGTCGCGGAACCGCGGCGCCGAGCTCGCCGCCGGCGAGTTCGTCGCGTTCACGGACAGCGATTGTCTCCCCGAGCCCGGCTGGCTCAGCTCCGGCGTCGGGGCGTTCACTGCCGGCACCGGGCTCGTGTGCGGGCCGATCCTGCCGATCCCCGTCGGTCGGGACGCGCCGTTCTTCGTGCACCAGATCAACGCCGTCGACCGCGAGGAGGGGCTGTACCCGACCGCGAACATCTTCTACCGGCGCGACGTCTTCCTCCGGCTGGGTGGCTTTGACGAGCGCTCCCGCACGTACGCCTGGGGGCAGCCCATCGGCGGGGACGACACCGAGATGGCGTGGCGTGTGAAGCGCGCCGGTTACGCCTCGGCGTTTGCGCCGGCGGCCGCGGTGCGGCACCAGGCGTCGCCGGTGTCGGCGCGCGAGTACCTGCTCAACGCCGTGCAGGCGCAGGTCGTCCCGCGGATGGTCGCGGTCGCCCCGGAGCTGCGCACCATGTGCTTCTACCGTCGCTTCTTTCTCAAGCGACAGACGGCGCAGTTCTACCTCTTCATTGCGGCCGCGCTGTGCGGGTGGCGGCGGCGGCCGGCGCTCCTGCTCGCGTTGCCCTGGCTCCGCTCGGTCATGCCCATCCTGCGTATTGATGCCTGGCCCCCGGGCCGCTGGGCCCGCGCGGCGCTGCGCCTGGCGATCCAGGTGGAGAGCTCGCTGCTGCTCGTCCTCTCCCTCTGGTACGGAAGCGTGCGCCATCGCCGCATCGTGCTCTGAGCGCGTCCCGCGACGCGCGTCCACAGTCCCGGAGGGTGGGCCACGCGTTCGCGTCGGCGCCCGGGGGCCGGCCGGCACCCGACCGGCGTAACTCGCGGTTAACTGCGTCGGCCCGAGAATCCCGCCCATCAGCGCGCCGGCACTTCCAGCAGACGCGGGCTGCGGGAGCCCGCCTGCTCACCGTGTCGGGAGGCTCTGCGCCGGCCGGGGAAGTCCGCCACTGCCGGCGGAACGCCAGGCCGGCGAACGGGCCCGGCGCCGATGCTCGTTCGTGGCCGTCGTGCCGGTCGATCGATTCGCCGACGAGGAGGACATCATGACGATGGTGAGGGACGGTCGACTGCGGCGGAAGGTGCGCGAAACGCGCCTCAGCCTCGGGCCGGTCGACATTGGGCTGGGGCTCGACGCCACGATCGCGGAGTCGCTGCTCGGAAGCGCTCCGTTCCGCGCGCTCTCGCGCGCCCGTCGGCGTTCGCAACAGAGCCTGCACAAGGGCGCGGACATGTACCGCGCCGGCTTCCCCGCGGAGAAGCCGGTGGTGCCGATGAACGTGCCGGCGACCCCCGAAGCCCGCGCGATCCTGGAGCGCATCAGCGGATATGACTGGTACCACACGCTCGAGCTCCCGCATGGCGTGACCACGCCCGGCTACGTCGACCATCGCGAACAGCTGCCCTACTACCACCTGCCCCGGGACATGTCCGGGATGCGCGTCCTCGACGTCGCCACGTTCGACGGGTTCTGGGCGTTCGAGTTCGAGCGGCGCGGTGCGGATGTCGTTGCCATCGACGTCGCCGACACGCACAGCACCGACGTCCCGCGCCTGTGGTGGGACAAGTGGGAGGAGAACGTCCCGAAGATCACGAAGGGTGAGGGCTTCCGCATCGCGAAGGAGGTCCTCGGCTCGAACGTCCAGTACGAGACGTGCAGCGTCTACGACGTGAGCCCGGAGCGCCTGGGCACGTTCGACATGGTCTTCTGTAGCGACCTGCTCATCCACCTGCGCGACCCGCTGCGTGCGATGGAGTCGATCTCTACCGTGACGCGCGGCTTCGCGGTGTTCGGGGACGTCTACAACCCCGATCTGGACGACCACGGCCAGGACGCGGTCGCGCAGTTCTGCTGGGCGGGCCAGGGCGACGTGTGGTGGCAGCCGAGCGTGCTGACGTACAAGCTCTGGCTGCACCTCGCGCGCTTCTCGCGGGTCGAGGAGCAGTCGCGCTTCCTGCTCAATTCCAACTTCCGCAGGAACATCCCGAAGGTCATCTTCCACGCGTTCAAGTAGACGTCGCAGGCGTCGTGGCACGTCGCCGCTCCGGCCAGCAGGCGCACGGGGAGCCAGATCGTGAGGATCGCCTATCCCTATCCCGCCTACTGGCCGTACATGCGCCGCGGCGTCGAACGCTGCATCCACGACCTGACCGGCTACCTCGCGGCGCGCGGACACCACGTGGACATCATCACCTCGAAGCCGGGCCGCGGCCGCGTCGCGTATGACGGCGCCGTCCGCGTGATCTACCTGCGCCAGGCGGTGCACCCGGTGCTCAACAACTACGGTCCGCTCCTGCGGCTGTATGCGTTCGGCACCCAGGCGACCTGGCACCTGGTGCGCGGGCACTACGACGCGGCGCACCTCTGGAGCTACTCGGGCATCGTGACCGCACCGCTGCTGCGGCGGGCGCTCGACCTCCCGTACCTGTTCCACATGGTGCTGCGGACGCACCGCTGGCCCGGGCGCGTGGATCGCCTGGTCTTCGAGCAGCTCATGCGCCACGCCGACCGGGTCGCTGCGCTGACGCCGGGCGGCGCGCGCGAGATGGAGGCGACGTACGGCGTGCCGGCCATGGCACTGCCGCCGCCCGTCAACACGGAGACGTTCACCCCATCCGCGCCGAAGGACCTGTCGGCGCCGCGCGTCCTCTTCACCGGAGACCTGGGCGACCCGCGCAAGGGCGGGCCATTGCTGCTCCGCGCGTGGAACGAGATCCATCGCCGGTGCCCGCGGGCGACGCTGGTGCTCGCCGGACCGTTCGGGCTCGGCTTCGACCGCGGCTCCGACGTGTACACGCTCGAGCGCATGGAGGCGCTCGTGCCCGGGGCGGCGGCGCGCGCGGCCATCGAGGTGCCGGGGGCGGGGGCGCTGCGGGCCCTGCCGATGGAGTACAGCCGCGCGGCCGTGACCGTCCTCCCCTCGGTCGAGGAGGCCTTTGGCATGGTGGTGACCGAATCGCTCGCCTGCGGCACCCCCGTGGTCTGCAGCTCCTCCGCCGGACCGGGCGAGATCATGCGCAGCCCCGACGTCGGCGTCACGGTGCCGCTCGAGACGTATGGCGACCTGGTCAGCGAGCTGCGCGCCCAGCAGCTGGCCGATGCCGTGATCGAGGCGATCGAGATCGCGCGCCGGCCGGGGACCGCGGATCGCTGTCGAGCGTGGGCGATGCAGTTCAGCCTCGATCGCATCGGCGCGGTGACCGAGCAGCTGCTGATTGCGATGGCAGACGGCGGCGACCTGCGCAGCGTGGAGCTCCAGCCGTGGCCCGCGTGACCGACGTGCAGGCGGCGCCGGGGCGGAACCGCTCCCGACGCCCCGGCTACCTGCGCATCGTCGAGGACGTGCTGGACAGCCTCTCGCTCACCGAGCGCGAATACCACCACCTGAACGACGAGCTGCCGCTCGCCGCGGATCTCGTGCGACGCCTGGAGCGCCACATCGCGCCGGGTAGTCCCGTCCTGCTGATCGGCGGTGGGGAGCTGCTGGCGAGCGTGCTGGTCGCTCGCGGATTCGACCTGTCCCTCTGGCGCTTTCCCGGATCTCACTTCAGCGACGACATGCTGGGGCGCGTCGAGCGAGACGTGACGGCGGCGACGCTCTCGGATCCTGGACCGATCGAGAAGCGGTATGCGGCGATCGTTGTCCCATTCGTGCTGGAGGCACTGCCCCGCGGTGAGCGCGAGTTCCTCAGAGCGCTCCGCCGCGGCCTGCGGTCCGGCGGACGGGTGTTCCTCGCCACGGTCAACCAGAGCAGGCTCGGGAACCGGCTGAACGCCGTTGCCGGTCGGCGCTTCTCGCTGCGCCACGCCGCGCCGCCCTTCTCGTTCGGTCGACCGCCGCTCCCCACGGTGCACGAGTACCACCGGGACGAGCTGACCGAGCTCGCGCTGGAGTGCGGGTTCGTTCCCGAGCGCATCGACTGCGTCGCGGGCCGCCGCCTCCTGCGCGACTTCGAGCTGATGACCCTCGCTCGCTACCTGGGGTGCCGCCTCGCGCGCGTTGCCGAGACGCGCGTGCCGAACGCCGCGGACACGCTGGTCGCGGAGCTGGCGCCACGCCCCGGCGATGACTGCGGGCCGCCGCCGCCCGATCCCCGGGTCGCGGTTGTCGTGTCCGCCCACGCCGGGGGGGAGCGGCTGACGCGGTCCCTGGACGCCCTGCTCCAGCAGACCTTCCCGATCGATCGCACGGAGATCCTCGTGCTCCACGATGGACGGCGCCCGGACGTGACGGGCGCGCTCGAGCAGTGTGCGCAACGCACGCAGGGCCGCGTCCGCGACATTGTCGCCTCTCCCGCCGAGGGACCCTCCGCGCGGAACCTGGCGATGCGTGCGACCGACGCCGACGTCATCGTCCACACGGATGACCGCTGCGAGGTTCCCGCGGACTGGGTGGAGTCGTGCGTACGCGAGATTCGACGCCGACACGGGGGTGGTGAGCGGCCCGGTCTACGCCGCCGCCGAGAGCCACCCGAAGTTCCTGGATACGCCCGGCACACGGCCCGATCACGAGTGGCGCGAACGCCCCCGCCTGGACCTCTTCCCGGTCTGGAACACGGCGCATCGCAGGGATGCCGTGGCTGCGGTCGGCGGCTTCGATCCGTCTCTGGGTGGCGGCGAGGCGACGATCGGCTGGGACGCGGAGCTCGCCTGGCGGCTCCAGCGCCACGGGTGGCGGTCGCGCTATAGCGAGCAGGTCGCGGTGGGGCGGCGCTTCCCGTCGCCGGGCGGGTTCTGGAACCAGGTGCGCGCGGCGAGCGGCCTGCCGACCATGTACCGCACCGTGCCGGAGATGCGAGGCGGGCTCGTGATGGGCGTCTTCGCGTCTCGCGAGACACGGAACTTTGACCTGATGCTGCTGGGGGCTGCGGCCGCTGCGTTGCGGCGGGATCGGCGGCCGCTCGTGCTCGCCGTCCCATGGCTCGCGCAACTCGGGCGTCGGTTCGGTGTGCGGCCATCCCGCTGGCGCCCGTCGGCCCGGAGCGCAGCGCGCGTCGCCGCGGCCCAGGTTGCCTGGTGTGTCGGCCTGGCGCGGGGATCCGTCCGTGCAGGACGGCCCGTCCTGTAGCGGTTCCGCGACCGTTCCTGCGTCGAGCCGCGTGACGGGCAGGTCTAACCGCGGATTAACCCGGCCCGCCTAGCGTCCGACGGTGCGCGGTGTGCGAGCCGGCGAAGTGGGAGCATCGAGTGCATCCAGGAAGCGCGCGCAGCACGGACCCGGATGAGTGCGCTCTGCCGGCGGTGTCGGTGATCGTTCCGACCTACAATCGCGCGGTACCTCTCGCCGATACTCTCGCGGATCTCGTCGCGCAGGACTATCCGCCGGATCGGCTCGAGATCATCGTGGTCGATAACTCGTCCGATGATGACACCGAGGAGGTCGTGAGGCGGATCTCGGCGTCGGCGCCGTGCCCGGTGAGGTTCTATCGGAAGGAGAACCGCGGACCGGCCGCATCGCGGAACTACGGCATCGCGCGATCGCGCGGCGAAATCCTCGCCTTCACCGACAGCGACTGTCGTCCTCCCGCGCGGTGGGTTCGGACGGGAGTCGCGCACCTGCGAGACGAAGTTGGCCTGATCGCCGGACCGATCCACGCCCGTAACAATGAGCATCGTATCCCTGGATTCTTCCATCATCAGATCACACACGCCCGCGAGGACTTCGTATACGCCACGGCGAACGCCTTCTATCGACGCGACGTCGTGGAGGCGCTCGGCGGCTTCAATGAGGCCTACGGCACGTTCCCGTTCGGGTTACCCGTGGGCGGCGAGGACACCGACCTCGCGTGGCGCGTACAGCGCGCGGGCTACCGCGCGCAGTTCGTGCCGGAGGCGGTGGTCTATCACGAGGCCACGAACATGCCATTCGTGGCGTGGCTCATGGAGCCCATCCGCGCGCAGATCATGCCGAAGCTCGTCCGCGAGTTTCCGGAACTGCGCCGAGCCCTCTGGGGACGCTACTTCTACTCCCGCGAACAGGCGTGCTTCTACGCGATGATTGCCGGCGTACTCTTCGCCCTCGTCCGCCGTCGACCATGGCCCATCGTGACGGCGATGCCCTGGCTCTGGGCCTACCGCTCGATGGTTGAGAGAGACCGGCGCGCCCGTCGCTGGTGGCGGGTTCCGTTCAAGTACACGCTGACGGCGACTCGTCACCTGGTCCTCACTGCGGCGGTCCTCACCTCGAGCGTCCGCCACCGCACCCCGGTGCTCTAGCCGCGACCGCAGGCCGCTGCTCGATGCCCGTCCGCGGCGGCGACGCTCCGCTCACGTGCGGTCCGCCCGCCGGCTCGAGGTTCGGCGCATCCGACGCGACCGGGAGCACGCCCGCCCGGCGCGAGCTGCAACGCGGGCGCCCCCCGAACGTGTAGCGCAGGGGTCTCAAATGGATCGTTCACGGGCTCTGCTGATTCCCTTATTCGGACGGGAATCCAGGGGGCCTAGAATCCCCCAGTTGAGAGTCTGACGCCCGGATCTCGGCCTTCGAGATCGGGCGATATCTCGCCGGTAGCGGCGTCCGCGTTATCCACATGAATCATCGCCCCAACGATGGGTGGATCCTCGTGTCTGTTCCGCTCCCTCGCCTCTATCTCAAGCTCCTGGGTCAGACCTCGGTCCGGATCGGCGACGTCGACGTGACGGAGAGGATTCGTCCGAAGTCGCTGAGCCTGCTGAAGGTGCTTGCCGGGAGCCCGCAACGGAGCCTGTCCAAGGAGGCGATCGCGGACATGCTCTGGCCGGATTCGCTTCCTGATGCCGCGTTCCTGTCGCTCAAGGTCACGGCTCACTACCTGCGTCGCGCTCTGGAGTGCGAGTCCGGGGAGGCGCGGAACTGGGTGATCATGCGGCACGGCGTCTACGCACTGGGGGAGGACGTCACGCTCGATGCGGACGAGTTCGAGCGGTGCGTGCGGGATGCGATGGCGCATGAGGCGGCGGGGCAGACAGGCGAAGCGAGCCTGGCCTTTGGGCGGGCCGTCGCGCTCTACGGGGGCGACTACCTTCCCGACGATGTGTACGAGGACTGGGCGCTCATGACGCGCGAGCGCCTGCGCGACCAGTACCTCTATGCCCTCGAGCGGGTCGCGGCCGAGGCGATGGAGGCGCACAACTACATGCGCGCGATCGACTGCGCGCATCGCATCGTCCAGCTCGACCCCTGCCGGGAGGACATCTATTGCCTGCTCATCAGAGCACACGGCGCGATGGGGCAACTCGCACGCGCACGTGCCTGGTACGGGGTCGCGCAACGCACCATGCATGCTGAAGTCGACCGCGACGTCAGCACGCGCACGAAGCGCGCATGGGCCGATGCCAGGGCTGCGACGACCCGTTCCGCGGCCGTGAGGGGCCTGGTCGTGGGCCTGATCGGCGGCCTCTCCGCACTCGCTGCCACGGGCCCAGCCGGTGCCGCGCTCGCAGCGATCGGGCTGCTGAACTGATCCTGGCAGTGGACTGAAACGGCGAGAGCCCCGGTCCTCCGGGGCTCTCCTGCGACTCGGTACCCGGCGGCTCATGCCGCTCCCGCGTTACGTCGTGCCGTTCGTGCCGGTGCTCTTGACCTGGATCTGCTTCGGCTTCGCGGCCTCGGGCAACGCCATCGCGAGCGTGAGCACGCCGTTGTCGAGCGTCGCGTCCACCTCGGCGTCGCGCACGACCCCCGGGAGCGCGATGCGCCGGCTCAGCGAGCCGTACGAGCGCTCGCGACGGTACCAGCGGTCGCCCTGCTCCTCGTGCTCGCGCGACTTGCGCGCGGTGATCGAGAGGACGCCCTCGTGGACCTGGACGTCAATCTCGTCTTCCTTGAAGCCGGGGAGCGACGCGCGCACGACGAGCTTGCCGCCCTTCTCGAACATATCGACCGGGAGCGTGCCCTCCTCGAGGAACGGGGCGGCGACGCGTCCGAAGGTGTCGTCGAAGAGGCGGTCCATCATGTTGCGCAGGTTGCCGGTCATCTCGAACGGATCGCGGACGGTGATGTTTGCCATGTGAATACCCCCTTGTTGCCTGGGCTGTCCGTCGTCGGCCCCCGCCGAAGCGAGGCGCCGCGTGAAGAACTTCCGGAATGCATGCTAGATCGGAACTCTGTGGGCGGTCAAGAGATCTGCGCGTGACAGACGCAGATCCAGTGGCTATACTACGCGCATGGCCACCAACTACTACGACGTGCTGGGCGTACCGCGCACCGCCTCCCAGAAGGAGATTCGGAAGGCGTTCCGCGCGCTCGCCCGCAAGTACCACCCGGACGTGAACCCGGGCGACGCGAGCGCCGAGGAGCGCTTCAAGGAGATCAATCGCGCGCACGAGGTGCTCGCGGACCCCGAGAACCGCAAGAAGTACGACAAGTACGGTGACCAGTGGCAGCACGCCGACGAGATCGAGGCGATGCGCCGCCGCCAGGGCGCCGGCGGTGGGCCGGGGGGCTACTCCTTCTCGTTCGACGGCAACGGCGCGCAGCAGGGCGACCTCGGCGGGCTGGGCGACCTGTTCGGCTTCGGCGGCCGCGCGGCCGGCGGCGCGGGCGGCCCGGGCGCCGGCGGCGGCATCTTCGAGACGCTCTTTGGCCGCGCGGCCGGCCGCGGCGGCGCGGGCGCGGGCGCGGGCGCCGGTCGGCGTCGCGGCGCCGACGTCGAGCACGACGTCACCATCAGCCTCGAGGACGCCTACCGCGGCACGACGCGCACCGTCGAGATCCGCGAGGGCCAGCAGCCGTGCGTGGTGTGCGGCGGCCAGGGCCAGCTCGCGGGCGCGACGTGCCACGCGTGCCGCGGCAGCGGCATCGGCTCGCCGGTGCGCCGCATCGAGGTGAACGTGCCGGCGGGCGTCGACGACGGCACGCGCGTGCGCATCGCCGGCAAGGGCCAGCCGGGCGGAAACGGCGCGGCCCCTGGCGACCTCTTTCTGCGCGTGCACGTCGCGCCGCACCCGCGCTTCCGGCGCGAGGGCCACGACCTGCACGTCGACGTCGACGTCCCCGCGTGGGACGCGGCGCTCGGCGGCGAGGCGCACGTGCCGACGCCGAAAGGCAAGGCGCTCGCGCTGCGCCTGCCGACGGGCACGCCGGCCGGCAAGGTGTTCCGCCTCGCCGGGCAGGGCATGCCGAAGCGCGGCGGCGGGTTCGGCGACCTCTACGCGAAGGTCCGCCTCGTGCTGCCGGAGCGCCTGAGCGACGAGCAGCGGCGGCTCCTCGAGGAGCTGCGCCGCACGGCCGCCGGCGGCGCGTCGAAGGACGGCTCGAAGGCGGGTGCGGCATGAACGAGCCGCGCACCCCCCGCCGGCGCGACGCGCACGGCATCCCGCGCGACGAGCCCGTGTTCCAGATCTCGATCGTGTCGAGGATGGTCGGGCTCCACCAGCAGACGATCCGCCAGTACGAGCGCGTCGGCCTGATCCGGCCCGCCCGCTCCGGCGGCAACACGCGGCTCTTCTCGCACGAAGACGTCGAGCGGCTGCGGCAGGTGGTGCGCCTGGTCAACGACCTGGGCGTCAATCTCGCCGGCGTCGACGTCATCCTGCGGATGGGCCGGCAAATCGAGGAGCTGCGCATGCAGCTCGAGCGGGCCACGCAGGAGATCGCTCGCCTCCGCGGCGGCCGGCACGACGAGCCGGCGAGCTGACACGCCGTTCGCCCCGAACAACAGATGAAGGCAGGACACGCCAGATGATGAGACAGGACCGATTCACCGAGCAGGCGCAGCAGGTGCTGCAGGCCTCCCAGCAGCTCGTCCGCGAGTCGCGGCACGCGCAGTGGGACGTCGAGCACGTGCTCTTCGCGCTCGTCCGCTTCAAGGACGGGCTCGCTCGCGAGGTGCTCACGAAGATGGGCATCGACGTCGACGCCGTGGCGCGCGCGATCAAGGCGACGCTCGATAAGGCGCCGCGCCTCGAATACGACGTCGTCCAGATCTACACGACGCCGCGCATCGTGCGCATGCTCGAGGCCGCGAACGCCGAGGCCGACCGCCTGCAGGACGAGTACGTCGGCGTCGAGCACCTCCTGATCGCGATCTCGGACGAGCGCGAGGGCGACGCCGCTCGCATCCTGGCCGAGTTCCAGATCACGAAGGAGCGCATCTACCGCGCGCTGCGCGACATCCGCGGCTCGGCGCGCGTCGACTCGCCGACGGCGGAGTCGCGCTACCGCTCGCTGGAGAAGTACAGCCGCGACCTCACCGAGCTCGCGCGCGAGGGCCAGCTCGACCCGGTGATCGGGCGCGAGGTCGAGGTCGCGCGCGTGATGCAGGTGCTCAACCGGCGCACGAAGAACAACCCCGTGCTGATCGGCGAGGCCGGCGTCGGCAAGACGGCCGTCGTCGAGGGGCTCGCAGAGCGCATCGTCGCCGGCGACGTGCCGGAGCGGCTGCGCGACAAGCGCGTGCTCGCGCTCGACATGGGCGCGCTGCTCGCCGGCTCGAAGTTCCGCGGCGAGTTCGAGGAGCGGCTGCAGGCCGTGATGAAGGAGGTCAAGGACTCCGCCGGCGAGGTGATCCTCTTCATCGACGAGCTGCACCAGGTCGTCGGCGCCGGCGGCGCCGAGGGCGCCATCGATGCGTCGAACATGATGAAGCCGGCGCTGGCGCGCGGCGAGCTGCACGTGATCGGCGCGACCACGCTCGACGAGTACCGCCAGAACATCGAGGAGGACCCGGCGCTGGAGCGGCGCTTCTCGCCGGTCTACGTCGACGAGCCGTCGGAGGACGAGGCCATCCAGATCCTGCGCGGCATCCGGCCGCGCTACGAGGAGCACCACGGCGTCAAGATCACCGACGCGGCGATCGAGGCGGCGGTCAACCTCAGCGCGCGCTACATCACCGAGCGCAACCTCCCGGACAAGGCGATCGACCTGATCGACGAGGCCGCCTCGCGGCACGTGATCGAGGCCGAGTCGCTCTCGCCGGACCTGCGCGACCTCAAGCAGCGGCTCGACAGCGCGAACGCGCGCATCGAGGCCGCGGCAGCGCGCGAGGACTACGAGGAGGCCGCCCGCGTGAAGCAGGAGGTCGTCCAGATCCAGCAGGAGTACGAGCAGCGCCGCACCGCCTACGCGACCGAGCACGGCCTCTCCGACGAGGTCGACGTCGCGGACATCGCGTCGCTGATCGCGCAGATGACCGGCATCCCGGTCGACCGCATGCTCGAGGGCGAGGCGGAGAAGCTCCTGCACATGGAGGAGGAGCTGCACAAGCGCGTGATCGGCCAGGACCGCGCCATCGAGGTGCTGTCGGACGCCATCCGGCGCGCGCGCAGCGGGCTCAAGGACCCGCGGCGGCCGATCGGGTCGTTCATCTTCGTCGGGCCCACCGGCGTCGGGAAGACGTACCTGGCGAAGGCGCTCGCGGAGTACCTGTTCGACGACGCGGACGCGCTGATCCGGCTCGACATGTCGGAGTACCAGGAGCGGCACACGGTGTCGCGGCTGGTCGGCGCGCCGCCGGGCTACATCGGCTACGACCAGGCGGGCGAGCTCACCGAGCAGGTCCGCCGCCGGCCGTACCGGGTGATCCTGTTCGACGAGATCGAGAAGGCGCACCCGGACGTCTTCAACACGCTGCTGCAGGTGATGGACGACGGCCGGCTGACCGACACGCACGGCCGCACGGTGGACTTCCGCAACACCGTGATCATCATGACGTCGAACCTCGGCACCGGGGAGAAGACGCAGCCGATCGGCTTCGTGCGCGCGAAGAGCGAGGCGGAGGCCGACTCGCTGCGGAAGTCCGTGGAGAACGCGCTGCGGCGCGGGTTCCGGCCGGAGTTCCTCAACCGCGTCGACGACATCATCGTCTTCGAGCCGCTGACGGAGCCGGAGATCGCGCAGATCGCGCGGCTGGAGATCGCGGAGGTCCGCGAGCGGCTGGGCGAGCGGCACGTGGAGTTCACGGTGAGCGACGCCGCGCTGGCGGCGCTCGTGAAGGAGGGCTTCGACCCGAACTTCGGGGCGCGGCCGCTGCGCCGCACGGTGGAGCGGCGGGTCGAGAACCCGCTGGCGAAGCGCGTGCTGCTCGGCGAGTTCGAGCCCGGCGACTCGATCGCGGTGGACGTCGACGAGCACGGCGAGTTCACGTTCACGCGGCACGCGGGCGCCGCGCACGTCGCGGAGCCGGAGGACGCCGAGGTGGCGGAGGAGGCGACGGTCTAGTCGCGCGCGCGGCCGAGCGATGCGGACGACGGGGGCCCCGGGCGGGGCCCCCGTTTCGTTCCCGGCAATCCGCGGGCGTCCGGCTCGCCTGCGACGACGGTGCCGGGTTCGCGTCGCTGACGCTCCGGCGCCCGCCCCGTACACTCGCTGCATGACGATCACCGCGCGCTCCGAAGCCGCCACGAAGGCAGCGCTCGCCCGCAGGGCGAGCCGCGCGATGGGCGCGGTGTCCACGCTCCAGAAGGACCGCGCGCTGCTCGCGATCGCCGACGCGATCGAGGCGGACGAGCGGCGCATCCTCGACGTCAACGGCCCCGAGCTCGAGCGCGCCCGCGCGAACGGCGTCGCCGGCTCGTTCCTCGACCGCATGGACCTCACGCCCGAGCGGATCCACGGCATCGCGCGCGACGTGCGCGCGGTGGCGGCGCTGCCGGACCCGGTCGGCCAGATCGAAGAGCTCGCGATGCGGCCGAATGGCCTGCAGATCGGTCGCATGCGCGTCCCGCTCGGCGTGATCGGCGCCATCTACGAGTCGCGTCCGAACGTCACCGTCGACATCGCGGCGATCTGCCTGAAGTCCGGCAACGGCGTGGTGCTGCGCTCCGGCACCGACGCGCACGACAGCTCGGCGGTGCTCGCGCAGATCGTCGTGGACGCGGCGGCGGCGGCGGGGTTGCCCGCCGGCATCGTGCAGTTCATCGACTCCACCGACCGCGACGAGGTCGGCGCGATGCTCCGCGCGGCGGAGTCGATCGACCTGATGATCCCGCGCGGCGGCGCCGGCCTGATCCGGCGCGTGCGCGACGAGGCGACGATGCCGGTGGTCGCGGGCGGCATCGGCGTCTGCCACCTCTACATCGACGACCGCGCGGACCTCGCGATGGCGCGCGACATCGCGGTCAACGCGAAGACGAAGCGCCCGTCGGTGTGCAACGCCATCGACACGATCCTCGTGCACGCGGGCGTCGCGAGCGCGTTCGTGCCGATGCTCGCGGGCGCGCTCGGCGACCACGGTGTGACGCTCCACGTCGACGAGCGCGCCGCGCCGCTGGCCGGCGGCGCGGCGACCGCCCCGGTGCAGCCCGACGACTACGACCGCGAGTGGCTCTCGCTCGACTGCTCCGTCCGCGTCGTCGACTCCTTCGACGATGCCCTCGCGCACATCGACGCGCACGGCAGCGGCCACTCCGAGGCGATCGTGACGGACTCCTACGCGGCGTCGCAGCGGTTTATCCGCGAGGTCGACGCGGCGGGCGTGTTCGTGAACGCTTCGACGTACTTCCATGACGGGGGCCAGTTCGGGCTCGGCGTCGAGGTCGGCATCTCGACGCAGAAGATGCACGCGCGCGGCCCGATGGGGCTGCGCGAGCTCACGTCCTACAAGTGGGTGGTGCTGGGCAACGGCCAGACCCGCGACTGACGCGGCATCGACCGCAAGCAGCGAACGCAATCGACGGCAGGGGGCAGCGATGGCGGACTACCGGTTCGAGCGCGAAGCGCGGACGCCGTATTCCGAGCAGTGGGTGATCGAGGACGGCGGCGCGCCGATCGGCCGGGTGGACGTGCACTTCACGTCGTCCGTCGCGTTCGCGACGCTCGCGGTCGACGCGAGCGTCGACGACGAGGGCGTCGAGGACCTGATCGCCGAGATCGACGACCGCATCGTCACGACCGCGGACCCGTACCGCGAGGACTTCGTGGTGACGGTGTGGCGCGGCGAGCGCGTGGGCGTCTTCGCGGAGGACGACCTCGAGGACGACGAAGACGGCGAAGACGAGGACGACCAAGACGACGAGGACTAGCGACCGCGGGCGCGCCTCCGGCGCGCCGTTCGCGTACGTCGAGACGGTCTGTCTCGACCTCGACGGCACCCTGGTCGACACGCTGAGCGGCTGGCACGCCGGCTTCGCCGCCGTGTGGCCGTCGCTGCTCGAGATCGCGCCGGCGCTGGCGCGGCTCGGCAACAGCCGGCTCGTGTACGACGACTACGTGCGCCGCTACATGCACGACGCGCAGGTGCGCGCCGGCGGCGGTGAGTGGAGCGACGACTTCGTCCGCGAAGGCTTCCGCCGCCTCGTCGCGGATCGCAGCGCCGGGCATGCGCATGCCGCCGAGGCGATCGCCGATCGCTACATCGCGATCTCGGTCGACCGCGCACGGCTCTACCCGGACGCGCTGCCGGCGCTCGAGCGGCTGGCCGGCCGACTGCGCCTCGCGGTCATCAGCAACGGCCTCGCCCGCGACCAGCACCGGAAGCTGGACGCGCTCGGGATCGCGACGCGGGTCGACGCGGTCGTTGTCTCCGAGGAGGTCGACCTGCGCAAGCCCGACCCGGCGATCTTCGCGCTCGCGCTCGAGGCCGTCGGTGGGCGCCCGGAGACGGCGCTCTACGTCGGCGACAACCCCGAGCACGACGTCGTCGGCGCGCGCGGCGCGGGCATGGCGGCGGTCTGGCTCGACCGCGGCGATGGGTTCTTCGGTCTGCCCCACGCGGTCGACGCACGAATCGCGTCGCTCGAGGAGCTGCCCGCGCTGCTCGGCGTGCGCTAGCCGATCAGGCGCACGAGGAGTGACCGCAGACCGGGCAGAGCCGGCAGCCTTCGCCGTACGCCAGCGGCCCGCCGCAGTCCGGGCAACGCGGGCCGACCGCGAGCATGCGACGCAACCGCGGCGCGGCGGGCGCGACGGCGCTCGGCGCGGGCGTCGCAACTGCGGGCGCCACCGGAGGGGCGGCGGGGCGAAGGGGTGCAATGAGCGGCATGGCACGGCTCCCGTGGAATCCGAACGGGCGTTCGAGTAGGTGCTCACGATAATCAGAACGGGTGTTCGAGTCAACCCTGCGGCGGCGGTCGTTTACGATGGGGCGTGGAGGGGTCCATGCTCCCGCTGATCCTGCTCGGCATCGTGTTCGGTGCCTATTACTACCTGTTCCGTCCGAGGTGGGTCGGGCGCTTCGGACGCAAGCTGCGCGTCGTCGGCTACGCCTACGTGCTCGCGATCCTGATCGCCGCGGTCATCCGGCTGCGCTGGGGCATCTGAGCGCGGCCGGCGGATGTCCGCGCCGCGCGTCCTCGTCTGTCCGCAGGAGTTCAAAGGGTCGCTGACGGCGGTCGCGGCCGCGCGCGCCATCGCCGACGGGGTGCGTCGCGCGCTGCCCGGCGCCGACGTGCGCGAGCTGCCGCTCGCCGATGGTGGGCCCGGCACCGCCGCGATCGTGGCGCAGGCGTCGGGCGCGACGCTCGTGCGCGCGGCGGCGCGCGGCCCGCTCGGCGCGCCGGTCGAGGACGCCGCGTACGCGCTCCTCGCCGGCGACCCGCCGGCGGCCGTGATCGAGGCGGCGGCGACCGCGGGGCTCGTCCTGCTGCCGGCGGCCGAGCGCCGCCCGGCGCTCGCCTCCACCGAGGGCGTGGGCGACCAGCTGCGCGACGCGCTGCGGCGCGGCGCGCGACGGATCGTCGTCGGCGTCGGCGGGACCGGGACGAACGACGGCGGCTCCGGCGCGGCGCGCGCGCTCGGGCTGCGGCTGCTCGACGCCAACGACGACCCGCTGCCGCCGGGCGGCCTGGCGCTCGTGCGGCTCGCGCGGGTCGACGCGAGCGGCGTCGAGCCGGCGCTGCGCGACGTCGCGCTGCGCGTCGCGGTCGACGTCACCAACCCGCTGCTCGGCGCGACGGGCGCGACCGCGATCTACGGCCCGCAGAAGGGCGTCGCCGACTGGATGGCGCCGGCGCTCGAGCAGGCGCTCGCGCGATGGGCCGAGGTGCTCGCGGCGACGCTCGACCTCGACGTGCGCGGGCTGGCGGGCGCGGGCGCGGGTGGCGGGCTGCCGGTGGGGCTGCTCGCCGCGGCGCGCGCCGCCGGCGGGAGCGCGTCGATCGAGTCGGGCGCGGCGCTCGTCGGCGACGCCGTCGGGCTGCGGGCCGCCGTCGTCGCCGCCGACCTCGTCGTGACGGGCGAGGGCCGGCTCGACGCGCAGACGGGCTTCGGCAAGACGGTCGCGAGCGTCGCGGCGATCGCGCACGCCGCCGGCCGGCCGTGCATGGCCGTGGCCGGGCGCGTCGACGGCGTGCCGGCGGACATCGTCGATACGGAGTCCCTGGTCGACGCGGACGGCGCGCTCGACGAGGCGGAGGCGATGCGCCGCGCGCCGGAGCTCGTGGCGGCGGCGGCGGCGCGCCTGGTCGCGCGGCACGCGGCGGAGGTGACCTGATGGCGGACGCGCCCCGGTTCCTCGTCGACGGCCCCGCGGACGCGCCGCGCCTCTTCCTCTGCGCGCACGGCGCCGGCGCGCCGATGGACCACCCCTTCATGACGACGGTCGCGCGCGGCGTGGGGGAGGCCGGCATCCGGGTCGTGCGCTTCGAGTTCCCGTACATGGCGGCGCGCCGGACGACCGGCCGTGGCGGGGCGCCCGACCGTCAGCCGGTGCTGCTCGACGCCTATCGCGCGGCCATCGCCGCGGCGCGCCCCGCCGCCGGCGGAGTGCTCGTGATCGGTGGGAAGTCGATGGGCGGGCGCATCGCGTCGATGGTCGCCGACGAGGCCGGCGTCGACGGTCTCGTGTGCCTCGGCTACCCATTCCATCCCGCCGGCCGGCCGCGCGTGCTGCGCACGGCTCACCTCGAGCACCTCCGCACGCCGGCGCTCATCCTGCAGGGTGAGCGCGACCCGATGGGCGCGCGCGGGGAAGTCGCGGGCTACGAGTTGTCGCCCGCCATTCGCGTGCACTGGCTGCCCGACGGCGACCACTCGCTGAAGCCGCGCAAGGCGTCGGGCCGCACCGAGGCCGAGAACCTGGCGGAGGCGATCGCCGAGACGGTCGCGTTCGTCGCGGGCCGGTAGGCCCGGCGGGCGGTGGCGGTGTTCCGATCGGAAAGCCGCCGAGGCTGCCGGCGGCTCGCCGCGGGGCGCGGCACGGGGGCGCTCGCTACCGGATTCCGCTGTCGTAGATGACGTCGAGTCGCGTCCACTGGCCGCTCGTCACCGTGACGTCCGTGGGGTTGCCATGCGGCAGCATGCCGCCGCCCGTCGTCATCGGGACGACGTGGTACGTGCCGGCGGCGAGCTTCACCGCGTACTGCCCGTCGGACCCCGCGGTCACGCGCGCGGCCTCGTGCCCCGACGCGTCCTGGAACGACAGCGTGCCGTCGTAGGCGCGCGGGGGGCACGGCTGGTCGGCGCGCTCGACCGGGCAGGTCGGCCCCACCGTGATCAGCCCGTAGACGCCGGCGCCGGTCGCGGGCGGTGTCGGCGTCGCCAGCGGTGTCGGCGTGACGGGCGGGAGCGTGGGCGTGGGCGCGGGCGTCGCTGTCGTACCCGGCGGCTGCGGCGTGACGGTGCGGCCGGGCAGCGCCGTCGCGCTCACGGCGGTCGCGCTGCCGCCGCCCGACGCCGTCGCCACGACAGACGGCGCCGGCGTCGCGCTGGGGATCGTCGTGCCCGTCGCGCCCGCTGTTGCCCGGCCGGCCGGCGTCGCCGACCCGCCCGCGCCGCTCGCGCACGCCGCGAGCAGGCACGCGCCTGCGAGGGCCGCGAGGCCCGCCAACAGGTTCGGTCGCAGGCGTCTCATGCGGATCTCAACGCTCGTGGTGGCCGCCGCGTTCCACCGGTCGGCCCTGACGCGATCCGATGCTAGCGTGGCCCGATGCGCTCGCGACCGTTCGTCGTTCTCTTCCTGGCCGATCTCGTCGCGAACATGGGCATCTCCATGGTCAGCCCCCTGCTGCCGGTCTACGCGAAGGACCTCGGCGCGAGCGGCATCTGGATCGGCCTGACGTTCTCGATCTTCGCGGTCAGCCAGACGGCGGTCTCGCCGTTCGCCGGCGGCTGGTCCGACCGCTACGGCCGGAAGCCCTTCATCGTCCTCGGGCTGCTCGCGTACTTCGTCGCGGCGTTCGGCTACCTCACCGCGACGTCGCTCGCGCAGGTGCTCGCCTTCCGCCTGCTCAGCGGCTGCGGCACCAGCCTGATCTTCGCCGTCGCCCGCGCGTACATCGGCGACATCGTGCCCGAGGGTCGCGAGGGTCGCTGGTTCGGCGTCTTCGCGACGGCCGACGTCCTGGGCTACGGCACCGGTCCAATCTTCGCCGGCGCCATCCGGCAGGCGTTCGGGTTCTCCAGCGTCTTCGTGGGGATGGCCCTGCTGATGGGATCGGCGGCGGTGATCGTCGCGCTGCTGCTGCCGCGCCACAGCGCGGCGGAGCGCGCCGGTGGCATCGTCGGGCGCGCGGGCGGCGGCATGGCATCGATGCGCGCGCTGGGCGATCGCATGGTGCTCGCGCTGACGTTCCTCATGGCGCTCAGCTCGCTCACGTTCGGCGCGACGCTGAGCTTCCTGGGCGTGCGGCTCGAGAACCTCGGCGTCGACCCGCTGCTGATCGGCGTGGCGTTCTCGATGGAGAGCGTCGCGAGCGCGTTCGCGCAGCCGGTGGCCGGCTACCTCGCCGACGCGAGCAGCCGCCGGGGCGTGGTCATCTTCGGGCTGCTGTTCTCCGCGGTGACGCTCTTCCTGCTCGGCGTCGTGTCGCACCTGGCGCTGATCTTCGTGCTGCTGTTCGGCGTCGGGCTCGGGTCCAGCGCGGCGCTGGTCGGTGCCGGCGCGATGCAGGTTGCCGTGGGGCGGCGCGTGGGGATGGGCACCGTGCTGGGGCTCGGCGCCGCGGGCAACGGCGTGGGCGTGCTCATCGGCTCCGTGGCGGGAGGATTGGTGGTCGGGGTGTTCGGCGCGCCGACGGCCGCCTTCTACTTCGGCGCGGTCGTGCTGCTGCTCGGGACGCCGACCTTCCTCTGGATGACGCGGGGACGCCCCGAGGTGCGCGGCGTGGCGCCCACTCCGCGCACGGCGGCCCTCGACTAGGCCGCGACGCCCCCTCCTGGTCTCCGCGCGAGCGGCCGTGTGCGCCGCCGTGCGCCGGGCCGATGCGCCGCGCCCCCGGCGGGGACGTGCGGACGTCGATTGGACCGACCTCCAACGGCCGCCACAGCGCGCGTGTGGCCGCTCGCGCGAGCCCGTTTGGGGACGCGCTCTGCGCAAGTGTTTGATTGCTGACCGACAGCGACGCAGGCGATTCATAGTGTCGCCACAACTCGCCCTGCGTAGTCCGCGACGACGGGGTCTCGCATCCCGCGGGCAGGGCGCTTGCTCGACGTTCGACCAACGCGTTTGGCACGGTCGGGAGGTCTCGTGGACGATGCGCTCGGGAAGAATCGGCTGCTCGCCAGGCTTCCCCGCGCGACGCTCGAGGCGCTCGCCTCCGAGCTTGTGGAACGGCCGCTCGATGCGGGGCAGGTGCTCGTCGCACAGGGCGAGGTGGCGTCCTCGGTCTGGTTCCCTCTTGCCGGCGCCATCTCGCTGACCCCCGAGAGTCGCGAAGGCAGCAGCGTGCAGGCGACCATCGTCGGGCACGAGGGGATGATCGATCCGACAACGATCTTCAGCGAGCGTGGCGCGCCATGGCATGCGACCGTGCTGCTGGGGGGCTCCGCGCTCGTGATGGGCGCGGATCGCTTCCGCGCGCGTGCCGCCGGGAATGCCCCGCTGCTCTCCCTCGTGCACGTCTACGCCGGCGCCATCGTCGCGCAGCTCGCGCAGTCGGCGCTGTGCAGCCGCTTCCACTCGGTGCGCGAGCGGACGGCGCGCTGGCTGCTCGGGCTGCAGGATCGGTCGGCCGAGGACTCGTTTCCGCTCACCCAGCAGGACCTCGCCGACATGGTCGGCACGCACCGTCCCACGATCTCGATCACGGTGAACGCGCTCTCGCAGATGGGACTGATTGCGCACTCGCGCGGCGTGGTCACGGTCTGCGACCGCGCCGGGCTGGAGGCGGCGGCGTGCGAGTGCTACGCACGCGCGGACGGCCGCTCCGATCGCATCACGCTGGATCGCTGACCGGTGTGCCCCTCGGCCCACAGCGGCGGCAGACATGCCGCCGACAGATTGCGGCGCCAGCCGCGCGGCTGGCGCGCACCTGTCGGCGGCATGTCTGCCGCCGCGGTCGGCGCGCCGGCCGTCCGGCGCTGGCGTCGCCAGCGGTCCGGCGCTGGCATCGCCCGTCGTCCGGCGCCGGCGCGCCAGCCGTCCGGCGCTGGCGTCGCCAGCGGTCCGGCGCTGGCATCGCCCACCGTCCGGCGCCGGCGCGTCTGCCGTCCAGCGCCGGCGCGCCAGCCGTCCGGCGCCGGCGTCGCCCGCCATCCGGCGTTCACCCGGTCCCGTTCCGCATCCGTTCGACGGCCCCCGGGCGCGCCCCTAGACTCCGCGCCGGGAAGCGGGCCGGCACCGCCGGTCATCCCACGGGGAGGGACGACAGCACATGCCCAGCCTGGAGGGGCGCGTCGCGTTCGTGACCGGCGGCGGGCGCGGCATCGGCCGCGGCATCTGCCTCAAGCTCGCCGAAGCCGGCGCCGACGTCGCCATCAACTACGCGAAGAACTCCGCCGCCGCCGACGAGGTGGCGGCCGCCGTGCGCGGCCTCGGCCGCCGCGCGCTCGCCGTGCAGGGCGACGTCGCCGACCGCGCGCAGTGCGAGGCAATGACGCAGCGCGCGCTCGACGAGTTCGGCTACGTCGACATCCTCGTGAACAACGCGGGCGTCGGCGCGACCGCCATCGGCCGGCCGTTCATCGCCGACACGAAGCCCGAGGACTTCCGCTGGCTGATGGAGACCCACGCCATCGGGTCGTTCCACATGTGCCAGCTCCTCGTCCCGCAGATGCGCGAGCGGCCCCGCGGCGACGTCGTGATGATCTCGTCGGTGGGCGCGCAGAGCTTCGGGCCGACGGGCGGCACGTACAGCGCCGCCAAGTCGGCGATGGAGGCGCTGGCGTACACGCTGGCGAAGGAGGAGCGGCAGCACGGCATCCACGTCAACGTCGTGGCGCCGGGGCTCGTCGAGACCGACATGGGCGAGGCGCTCGTGAAGTTCACGCGCGGCGTGCAGGACATCCACGAGCTCGAGGCGAGCCAGCCGTTCGGCTTCCTCTGCCAGCCTGCCGACATCGCGAACGCCGTCGTCTTCCTGGCGAGCGACGAGGCCCGCTACATCACCAACCAGCGCATCACCGTCAGCGGCGGAGGGTTCTAGCGATGGCCGTCACCATCGACCTCTCAGCGGCCGCAACGCCCTCGTCACCGGCGGCGGGCGCGGCATCGGCCGGGGCATCGTCGCTCGCGCTGGCGCGCGCCGGCGCCGACGTCGCGATCAACTACACGCGCACGCCGGACGCCGCAAACGAGACGGCGGAGCAGGTGCGCGCGCTCGGCCGTCGCGCCGAGGTCTACCAGGCGGACGTCTCCGACTACGCGCAGGTCGAGGCGATGACGCAGCGCGTGCTCGCCGACTTCGGCTCAGTCGGCATCCTCGTGAACAACGCGGGGATCGCGTCGCGCGGCAACTCCGTGGTCGACACCGACCCGGCCGAGCTCGAGCGCGTGATCGCGACGCACACCTACGGCGCGTTCTACGTGTCGAAGCTGCTCGTGCCGCAGATGCGCGAGCTGGAGCGCGGCGACGTCGTGATGATCTCGTCGGGCGCGGCGCAGTCGTTCGGGGCGCGCGGGGCGCCGTACAACATGGGGAAGGCCGGCATGGAGGCGGTGGCCTACACGCTGGCGAAGGAAGAGCGCAAGCACGGCATCCGCGTGAACGTCGTCGCGCCGGGGCTCGTCGAGAGCGACATGGGCTTCCGGCTGGCCCGCGCGACGCGGGGCATCAAGGACATGCGCGAGCTCGACGCCAACATGCCATTCGGACACGTGTGCCAGCCGGAGGACATCGCGAACGCGGTGCTGTACTTCGTCGGCGACAGCGGGCGCTACGTGACAAACCAGCGGCTGACCGTGAACGGCGGCGGGTTCTAGCGGCCCACGGCGGCGGCAGACATGCCGCCGACAGCACGCGGGCTTCCTGCCCGCGCGGCCGACGCCGCGCACCGGTCGGCGGCATATTTGCCGCCGCTGTGGGGGGTTGCGACGGAGGCTCCGATGCCAGACGCCATGCTCGACTGGGAGAACCTCGTTGCGGTCGGGCGCGACCTGTGGACCGCGCGGCTCGTGACGTCGCACGGGGGGAACGTCTCCGTGCGTGCGCCGGGCGGCGGCGCGCTGATCAGCGCCACGGGCGCGATGCTCGGCCGGCTCACGCGGGAGCGCCTCGTGGAGGTGGACGCGGACGGTCGCGCGCGGGACGCCGGCGCGCCGGCGCCGTCGTCCGACACGCGCATCCACCTCGCCGTCTACGCGGCGTGCCCCGACGCCGGCGCGGTCGTCCACGCGCACCCGGTGCACGCGATCGCGCTCGGCTTCCACCGCGACGCCATCGAGCCGCGCAACCTCGAGGGGCGGCTCTTCATCCCGCGCGTGCCGGTCGTGGAGACGGAGTGGGAGCGCTCCGCCGAGCCGGTCGCGGCGGCGCTCGCCGACGTGCCGGTGGTGGTCGTGCGCGGCCACGGCGCGTACGCGCGCGGCGCCGACGTGTGGGACGCGCTGCGCGTCGTCTCCGCGCTCGAGGAGGCAGCGGAGATCCTCCACCTGCTCGACTGACCCCGTCGGACAGACCCGTCCCGGCAGCGCCGCCGCCCCTCCCCGCTAGTCCCGCCGCCGGGCGACGATGATGTAGCGGCGCGCGAGCGATGGGAACCGGCCGAGCGTCTGATTGGCGATCCGGACGAGCCGGCTGCCGAAGTCCGGGCTGGAGCTCTGCACGACCTGCGTGTCGAAGCCGTGGTGGGCGAGCACCTCGCGCATTGCCGACAGCGTGGCGGTGTGGATGTGCCCGATCGGTCTGCCGTCGTCGTTCAGCCGGCCCTTGTACGCGCGCATGATGCCGGCCGGGACTTCCTTCGAGATCTCGACGTTCCGTGGCTGCGCCCCGACGAGCAACGAGAGCCGGTTCAGGTAGCTGCCCAGGTTCGGCATCGCGATCAGCAGCCAGCCCCCCGGGCGGAGTACGCGGCGCACCTCGCTGAGCACGTGGTCGTAGTACACGATGTGCTCGAACATTCCGAAGGTGCAGACGACGTCCTGCGAGCACATCTCGACCGGGTAGGCGTGGTGCTCGAGGTCGAGCTTCCAGGCGCGGATGCCCCGCTCGCTGGCGACGGCCAGCCGCTCGGCGTCCCGGTCGATGCCGGCCATGGCCTCGATGCCGAGGCGCGAGGCGACGTGCAGCGTCAGCCAGCCGCGGCCGCAGCCGAGGTCGAGGAGGCTATTCAGCGGGTGGTCCGCGTGGTCGCGGATGTAGTCGAGGCAGCGCTCGAGGCTGCGCATGTCGCGCACGGTGGCGCTGGCATCGTAGTCCTCGTTGCTCAGGGCGGCGACGCGGGGCGGCGCGGTCAGTTCCATCATCGGGGCTCCTCCTGCGGGCGGGTCTGGATCGATGCGGACGGCGACGGCGTCGCCGGAATCGGGGCGCAGGGGCCGTCGCGCGCGCACCCGGTCGGCGACTGCGCGTGCGCGGCCGGCCCGTTCGGTCCGACGGCGCGCACCAGCGTGAGGTAGGGCGGCCGCTCGTGCGCGACGGCGATCAGCCGACCCACCGGCGCGGTCCAGGTCCGCATCCCCAGCGCGGTGCCCGGCAGCGCGAAGCTGCCGTCGCTGCTGAGCCGGGAGCCGTCCCATCGCAGCAGCGTGAGGTGCGGGCTGCCGTCGTGGCCGACGGCGATCACACGATCGCCGGCGTCCGCCCAGCTGCGGACCACCCACGCGGTGCCGGGAAGCGCGAACGTCCCCAGGGTCGTCGCCTGCGAGCCCCGCCATCGCAGCAGGGTGAACGCCGGGTCGCCCATGGATCCGACCGCGACGAGGCGCGCGTCGCCGTCCGCCCAGCTCGTCACGCCGCGGCCCGGTCCCGGCAGCGGATCGACGGACGGCTGCTGCGTAAAGGCCGCCCCATCCCAGCTCAGCAGGCTGAGGTAGGGGGCGCCGTCGTGCGTGACCGCGAGGCGGCGCGTGCCGTCCCGCGCGTCCCACGAGTCGATGCCGATCACGATGCCGGGCATCGCTGCGCTTCCGGCGGCCGTCAGCGCGTGGCCGTCCCATCGCAGCAGCGTGAGACCCGGGCTGCGGTAGTGGCCCACGGCGATCAGGCGGGCGCCCCCCTGTTCCCACGTCTCCACGGCACGCCCGTCGCCGGGCAGGTTGAACGCCGCGACCTCCGAGAGGGCCGTCCCGTCCCAGTGCAGCAGCGTGAAGTCGGGGCTGCCGACGTGCGCGACGGCAACCAGCCGTCCGCCGTCGGGGGCCACCCACGACTGCACGCCGCGCGCGACGCCCGGCAGCCCGTAGTCGGCCTCGTGGACGAGCCGGGCTCCCCGGCGCGCAACCACGGTCAGGTGCGGCGATGCGTCGTGGCCGACGACCATGACGCGCGTGCCGTCGGGCGCTTCCCACGTGTCGAGAGAGCGGCCGTCCCCCGGCAGCGTCCCGGTTGCGACGGGTCCGGCGAGCGCCGCGGGCCGCAGCTCATAGAGGTGGACGGACGGCGCGCTGGAGACGCGCTCGAGCACGAGGCCCTCGGCGGCGAGCCGGGACTGGAGCGCGTCGACGTCGGAGACGATGCCGTCGTTGAGCAGGAACAGCCGGTACTTCCGCGCGTCGATCATCTGGGCGTCCAGCGCGAGCTGCTCGTCGTCGGGGACGAGCCTCCACGTGACGGAGGCGCCCTTTTCGATGGCCGTGTCGGAGCGGATCAGCGCGGTCGCGACGAGCGCGGCGCGCTGCGGGTAGAGCACCTTGTCGTAGGTGCGGGTGATGATGAGCGAGCGGTCGTCGGTCGCGGCGACGATTCTCGGTTCGCGCCTGCTCGAGCCGGCTCACCACGCCGCGGCGGTCCCGGATGCCCCCCGCCTGGCCGACCGCGACCTCGACGCTCCCCACCAGGACGCTCGCGAGCAGGGCGAGCGCCGCCGTCGCGGCGAGCATCCCGCGCCCGCGTCCCGACCGCAGCGCGCCCGCCACCATCCGGGTGACCGCGAGGACGACCGGCGGGATGAGCAGCGCCGCCGCCGGGAGCAGGTACCGCATGAACGAGCTGTTCACGACGAACCCATCCACGCCGTGTGCCTCCTGGCCGCCGTATACGACGGTCAGCACCAGCAGCGTCCAGACGGCGATCGCGGCGTAGAGGGCCTCGCCGTCGGGCTCGCGCCACCGGCGCACGAGCAGCACCAGGGCCACGGCGACGCCGGCGAGGAGCGGGCCGCCCAGCACCGGGTTGAGCAGGTAGGCGTGCATGTACTGGCCGAACGCCTGCAGGTTGAAGCCGAAGAACCCCGCCGAGTCGATGGGAACCGACTGCCGGAGCTCGTCGACGGCCAGCGCGTATCCGGTGGTCAGCGGCGATCCGTAGACGACGAGGTTGCCCGCCAGCACGAGCAGGCCGAGCACCGCGAGCGGCACGAACGCCGCCACGAAGACGATCGCCCGTCTCGCGGTGCCCGGCGACAGGAGGAGGAGCAACAGGGGGATGGCGGTGATCAGCAGGTTCGGATAGCGGGTCGCGATCGAGAGCCCGAACAGCGCCCCCACCGCCGCCGCCCGCCGCGGCGAGACGCGCTCGCCCGCGAGCACCGGCCACAGCGCGACGACGCCGAGGACGAACGCGCACAGGGCGAGCGCGTCGCCCGGCTCGTACGCGCGGCTCTCTACGATCCACTGCGCCGGCCAGACCGCGAAGATCGCCGCCGAGCCGCCGCCGACGATCGCGGCGCCTACGCCGCGTCGCCCGGCCACGGACCAGCCGAGCACGCAGACGCCGACGACCGCCGCGGCGCCGAGCACCGGGGTGAGCAGCAGCGCAGCCCAGTCCCCGACGCGCAGCGCGCCGGCGAGGAGCACCACCTCGGAGAGGAACGTCTTGGGCACCACGCGATCGCCGAGGCGAGCCGAGTCGCGAGGGGTGAGCGCGGGCGCGATCTCCGGGGGCAGCTCGCCGTAGTGGGCCAGCGGGACCCCGAAGCCGCCGCCGGCGGCGACGTGCTGCGCGATCACGAAGTTGCTGTTCGCGCGCGGGGAGTTGAACGTCGGCGCACCCGCGTCCGATCCGTACGCCATCGCCCAGGCGTAGAGCAGGAGCGCGCCGAGGCCGAGGACGATGCACGCGCCTGCCAGGATCGCGCGCGGGCGTTGCCGCGCGACCGCGAGCGGCCGCGACGACCACGGCGTTGTCGCGGCCGCCGGCTCCGCGGCGCGACCGAGAACGGCGGTCATGCCGCCTCGCTTTCGAGCCCGGGCTCGCGGACGCGTGCCTTCCACATGAACGGCACGGCGACGATCCCGAGGAGCGCCGAGCCCGATGAGACGAGAAACACGGTGAGGCCGAGCGCGACGCTTACCTCCGGCGCCACTCCGAAGCGGGAGAGCACGGCAATCAGGATCGCCTCGCGCACGCCCAGGCCGCCGAACGTGAACGGCACCAGCTGGCTCGGTGCGGACGCGATGGCCGCCAGCGCCACGCCGGATCGGGGCAATCCGCCGAGCGCGGCGGCGACGAGGAGAAACGCCGCCACGCGCGCCAGGTGGACGGCGACGCTCGCGACCATCGCCGCGCGCATGCTCGCGCCCGATTGAGGCGCCGGCGTCAGCGCCGCGCGGAGGCGGTGAGCGACGGGCGCCACCGGGCCGGGGAGCCTGGCGGGCAGCCGCGGACGGGTGCGCGCGACCATCCGGATGAGGGCGATCGCGGCGGCGCTCCCACAGACCGCGATCGCCGCCGCCGGCGCGCGGCCGTCGATGACCAGGAACGGCAGCACGACGCCGAGCAGCGCGACGGCGGTCGCCAGGTCCAGCGCGAGCTCGACCGCGATCGTCACCGCCACGCGGGCGAGCGGCGCGGCATGCACGTAGCTGCCCAGCCACGCGCGGCCGGCCGTCGTGGCCGCGCGCGGCAGCACGCTGTTGACGGAGTCCGATACGAGCACGAGGCCGATCTGCCGGCCGAGCGGCGGACGCGGCAGGCCGCCGACCGGGAAGAGCAACCCCCATCGCCACGCGCGCAGCACCCGCATCGCGATCACGGCCAGGCCCGCCGCGACCAGGAGGGACGGATTCGCGGCGACCAGGTAGTGCGCGCTCCGCGCCACGTCCACGCCGCCGATCGCGATGGCCGCGAACGCGACGGCGCTGACCAGCAGCGGGATCAGCGCGCGCAGCTGCAACCGCACCGGGAAGCGGCGGGCGCGGCCGGCTCGCGGCGCGACGGCCTCCGCGTAGACCGCGACCGTGCGCTCCGCGACGCCGTCCCAGCCGAGCGCCGCGGCGCGGGTGAGCGCGGCCGCGCGCAGCCGTTCGCGCAGCGCGTCGTCCGCGAGCACCCGGACGAGGGCGCGCGCGAGGTCGCGATCCGACCCGGGCTCGACCACGACCGCGGGCTCGTCGACGAGGTCGGGCAGGCCCCCGAGCCGGGATACGACCAGCGGCAGGCCCGCCGCGATCGCCAGGCTCGCGGCGCCGCTCTGGCCGTCGAAGTGCGTGTACGGGAAGGCGACGACGTCGCTGGCCGCCAGTGCGTCGGCGAGCCGATTGTCGCTTGCGAAGCCGAGCCGAAGCGTCACCGCGTCCGCGAGCCCGAGCGCCGCGATGTGCGCTTCGGCGGCTCCGGCGGTCCCCCAGTCCTGCCCGACGACGAGCAGCCGCGCATGCGGCCGGCGCGCCCGCACGCCGCAGAACGCGTCGAGGAGCACGTCCAGCCCCTTGTAGGGGCGGAGGTGGCCGAAGAGCAGCACGACCTCGGCGTCGGCCGGGAGCCCCAGCCGCCCGCGCGCGGCCGCGCGCTGGTCGCGCACATAGCCCGCGAGGTCGGAGCGCAGCGTCAGCGATCCGTGCGGCACGACGCACACCGGGGCGCGGGTGAGCCGCGCCATCGCCGCGCGATTCGCCTCCGAGTGCACGATCACGACGTGTGCGAGCGGCAGGACGCAGCGGTGCAGCCACGCACGGAGCCGTCCACCTTCGTGCGGCTTCACGTTGTGCACGGTGAGGATCACGCGCTTCCCGCGCAGTCGCGCGAGGGCCAGCACGACGAGGTAGAGCGGGGCGAGCGCGTACGTCCACCACTGCGCATGGAGGATGCTCCCGCGCGCCGTGCAGCCGGACAGAATCCAGCCCAGCGGGTTCCACCAGTGGAGCCGGCGCCGCAGCCGGACACCGGGAGGAGGCGCATAGGGGCGCGCGTCCCGATTGACGGGCTCTCCGCCCGGATAGAGCGCGGTGGGGTAGAGATCCCCGAACGAGACCACGTCGAGGGCGACGTCGGGATGCGCGGCCAGGGCGGCGACCAGCGCCCCCGTGTAGGCGCTGATTGCCCGCAGCGGAGGCAGCGGGCCGAGCAGCGTCACACCGACCGGCGTGGACGCCGGTGCGGACGCTCGGCGATTGGCGACCGGCTTGCTCGTCATGGCGTGCTCCACGTCGCTCGTCAGTCGCCGAGCGCCGCGACGAGGGCGTTTGCCGTGCGCCCGCGTGCCTGCGTGCCGGCGCGAGCGGCGCGGTCCGTCGCGCGCACGGGGTGCGGCGCGGACCGGCCGACGCCGCGATACGCATCGGTCAGCGCGCGCAGCCGCGCGGCGTCCAGGCAATTGCGCCCGTCGACGACCAGGCGGGGCGGCCGCATGGTCGGGACCAGCTGTTCCCATGGAGCGTCCCGGATCTCCTGCCACTCGGTGAGCACGACCGCCGCGGAGGCCCCGGCGAGCGCCGCCTCGAGCGTCTCGGCGCGTGCGATGCCGGGGAGGGCGCGTGCCGCCGCCCTCGGGTCCACCACCGGATCCCACGCGCGCACGTCGAAGCCGAGCGAGGCGAGCTCCGGGATGACCGTGAGGCTCGGCGCTTCGCGCACGTCGTCGGTCCCCGGCTTGAAGGCGAGGCCCAGCACGGCGACCACGCCCCCCGGCTCGCGCAGACCCGCGCGCACCGCGCGCACGACCCGCAGGCGCTGCGCGTTGTTCACCGTGATCACCGCGTCGAGCAGCGGCATCGCGTGGCCGGCGAGGTTCGAGAGGTGCGCGAGCGCCCGTGTGTCCTTGGGGAAGCACGACCCTCCGTAGCCGACGCCCGGCCGCAGGTAGCCGCGGCCGATGCGGGGGTCGAGCGACATCCCGAACGCGACGTCGTCGACGTTCCCGCCTACCTCCTCGCAGAGGTTCGCGATCTCGTTCATGAAGCTGATCTTGGTCGCAAGAAAGGCGTTGCTGGCGTACTTCGCCATCTCTGCCGTGGTCGGGTCGGTCACCACCCACGGGGCATCGATGCCGCGGTACAGCTCACGCAGCTCAGGCATCAGCGCTTGCTCGTGCAGCCCGACCACGATGCGGCTGGGCGTGCGCCAGTCGCGTAGCGCGGACCCGAGGGCGAGGAACTCGGGACTGACGACGTACCGTCGCGCGAGGTCCAGCGCGGGGTCCGCTTCCGCGAGCAGCCGTTCGCTCGTCCCGGGCGGCACCGTGCTCTTCACGAGGATCAGTCGGGGTGCCGGGCGCATCGCGGCCACGTCCGCGATGGCGGTGGTCACCTGGCGCAGGTCGGCGCCGCCCGAGGGCAGCGGCGGCGAGCCGACCGCGATGATCGCGGCGTCCATGGGAACGGCGATGCCGGAGAGCGACGCCCGGAAGGTCAGGCGCCCGGAGCGCATCGTAGCGCCGAGCAGCTCCGCGAGCCCCGGCTCGTACACCGGCGGCCGCCCGTGCCGGAGCAGCCGCAGGCGACCGAGATCGCTCTCGATCCCGACCACGTGGTGCCCTGCCTCGGCGAGGCACGCGGCGGCGGTTACGCCCACGTATCCCTGTCCCACGACGGCGATGCGCATCATGCTGCTCCTTCGCACGCGACGACGGGGTCGCGCCCGCTGCACCGGCCCTTGCGTGCGCGTGTCATCGCTGTCCCACCGGCGGGACGTACCGCCAGAGAGTCCGCGTCACGCGCTCGAACCGCGGGTCCTCGACGATGCCGGGGTTGGTTCGGTCGGCCCGCATGAAGACGTAGATCGGGTGGTCGTACATCGCGAGCAGCGCGTAGCGCGCGTCGGGCGATGGCGGTGCCCAGAAGGTGGCCCACTGGCTCTCGGACCAGCGGTCGTAGCCCAGGAGCCCGGGCGCGATCGTGTCGTGCGCCCCGTACCCGCGCACCCACGCGGAATCAGATCCCTCGATCGACATCAGGTAGGCATCGGCCGGGATCGCATGGCTCGCCGTCTGCAGGTCGCGGAGGTCGTCGATCGCGATCGCCGGGCGCAGGTCGCGCATGGTGCGGCCGAGCAGCAGCACCGCGCTCAGCACGGCGATCGCCGCGAACGGCCGTGCGGCACCGGCGAGCGGCCCGGCGGTGAGGGCGCCCAGGGCGACCGCGGCGAGCATCACGAACGCCGGATCGAACGAGGCGATGAACCGGCGCGCGAAGATCAGGTTGCCGAACGCGAACACGCCGGCCCACGCCGCCCACAGCAGCACGAGTCGCAGCCGCGCGTTTCGCCAGCGCGCGGCGCATGCGAGGGCGGCGAACGGGACGAGCGGCAGGACGAGCGCGACGTAGTAACGGGGGTCGACGCGCAGGCTGCCGGCGGACGCCTGTGCGCCCACGCCGAAGCGGGCGAGCGTCGCTGCGACGTCGGGTGAGAGAAAGTCGCCGATCGCGCGGGGCGCGAAGGCGTAGCCCGCGAGTCCGAGCACCAGCACGCAGCCGCCCGCGACCAGCTGGTAGCGGCGGGCGAGCAGCGCCCGGACGGCCGCGCGCGGCCCCCCGGGATGGCGCTCGAGCCAGAGGGTGTCGGAGAGCAGGACGAGCCCCAGCAGCAGGAAGCTCATGTTGTGCGTGGCGGCGAGGAACGCGCCGACCGGCACCGCGAGCCAGGACTCGCGGCGCCACAGCCACAGGACGTATGGGAGCAGCGCCAGTGCGAGGACCTGCTTGAAGTAGACGTCGTAGAAGATCGTGTACTGGACGGTGGAGAGCGCGAAGAGCACGAGCGCCCAGTGGGCGGCGCGCCGGCCGGCGGTGTCGTTTGCGAGCAGCCAGATCCCGGCGCCGCCGACGAGTTGCGCGAGCACCAGCAGGCCCCACAGCGCGGCGTCGGCCGGGACCCCGGCCAGGTGCAGGAGGTCGGAGAGCAGGAACAGCCCCGGGGGCTGCGCGGCGGCCCACGCGTGCGGCGGGAAGGCCGGCAGCGCCGGAAGGGCGGCGGCGAAGTCGCGCTGCACGGCGCGGTACAGGCCCGTGTCGTACCCCAGGGGCACGGCCGAGCGCAGGAACGGCACGAGCCGCGTCCCGAGCACGAGCGCGACGAGGGCGATGGGGAGCACGTCGGCGTGCGCGGCGAGCCGCCGGAGACGCGTCTCGCGCGGGTCGGGAGTGGCCGGCTCCCCGGCCACTCCCGACCCGCGACCCCGGAGCGAGCCGCCCGAGAACCCGAGCCGCCAGGCGAACAATCCGGCGTAACCGATGAGAGCCAGTGCCTCCGGTCCCGGCCCGAGGACCAGCAGCGCCACCGCGGCGGTGACGACCGTCGCGACGACGAGCTGAGCCCTGGATGGCAGCTCGCCGCCGTCGGGTGACGCGGTGTCGGACTGCGATGCGGGCGCCGCGCGATCGGCGGCATGCGCTCGGCCGCGCCGGTGGACGGCGACGGCGGCGACCACCGGGAGCGCGGCGATCGCGAGCACGGTGGCGGGCGCGATCGGCAGTCGCGCGATCGCGAGCGCGAGCGCGCCGAGCGTGAGCGTCGCGCCCGCGGTCACGAGGGCGAGCGCGCCGGCCGTCAGCACCGACGGTGGCCGGACGTCGCTTGCGCCCAGGAGGGCGAGTCCCGCGCCGGCCGCCGCGGCGGCGAGCGCGCCGGTCCTCGCGGCGGCGGCGGGAGCCATCCAGGCGGCGAGCGCGGCGCTGACGAGCACCGCCGCGCCGATGGCGGGCGCCGTCGTGCCCGTCCGCGCCGCGCGGAGCACGTGCCACGGCGGCTTGCCCCGCCCGTGTGCGCCGGCAGGGGCGGGCATGCCGCCGCGCGCTGCCGCGATCAACGAGACGCGCCGGTCGACCCACACCGCCGCGGCGGCGCGCGGCGCGCGGGCACCATCGGGCGCGCCCGCCGCTTCGCCGAGCGCGTCGCGCCGGTCCGCCGGCGCGACGCTACGGTCGGGGCGCACGAAGGTTCCGCGCAGAGAGCGCGATGGCCGCCTCGGCAATCGCCTCACCGGCGACGGGTGCGCCGTTCGCGGACGCGCCGTTCGCGCGGGCGGCATTCGCCCGCGCCCGGAGGGCGGTCCGGTGCTCGCCCGCGACCATGAGACGGGTATTGCGCAGCACTTCCTGCGCGACCACGCGGTTGGCGCGCAGCGCATCCGCCAGGAGCCCGAGGAGGATCACCTGGCCCCCGGTGTAGAGCAGCCCGAGCGCGAGGAGCAGCGACTGGACATGTCCGCTGCCGTCGCCGGCAAGCCAGTGCCCGGCGAAGCGCAGGCCGAGCAACCCGCTCGCGCCAACCAGCAGCGCGCCGACGAGCAGGAAGACCGCGAGCGGCCGGTACAGCAGGAACGAGCGCAGGATCGTGGTGCCCGCGCGGTAGATGTGGCGGGGCACGCTGCTGATCAGGCGCGACGGGCGACTGACCGTGCGCGCGGGAATCGGCAGGTTCGCGATCACGAGCTGCTGATCGATCGCGGAGAGCAGCGACTCGTGGGTGTACGTGTGGCGAGACATCACCACGAGGCGCAGCGCCGCCTCGCGCGAGTACGCCCGGAAGCCCGTCGAGACGTCGACCCCGGGCAGCGCGAGAAGGCGCTGCATCACCGCGTTTGCGAGGCGGTTGCCGTAGCGGTTCGCCATCGGCATGTCGACGTCGTCGAGCACGCGGCTGCCGATCACGATGTCGGCCTCGCCGGCCACGACGGGCGCAACCAGCCGCGGGATCGCCGCCTGGTCGTAGTGGTTGTCGCCGTCGGTGTTGACGATGACGTCGGCGCCCATGCCCAGCGCCTCGCCGAGCGCGCGCTGAAAGCTGTAGGCGAGCCCCATGTTCCGCTTGTTGCGGACGACGCGGTCTGCCCCGGCGCGCATCGCGACGTCGGCAGTGCCGTCTCCCGAGCCGTCGTCGACGACGAGCACGCTCACGGACGACACGCCCGGGATGGTGCGGGGGATCTCGCGGATCACCTCCGCGATGTTCTCGCTCTCGTCCTTCGCGGGAATGGTGACGATAAGCCGCACCCGCGTCTCCTCCCTGTGCCCTGCGTTGCAGGTGGCTGCGAGCGACCGGCACCGTCGGTCGGTCGCCGCCGGCCGCCGATGATGGGGCCACGCCATCGGGCGGGCGGACCGGCGCCGGTCGCTCGCGAATCTCACCCGAGCCTTAGCTCGGGCAGTACCCGAACTCGTTCGCCACGACGTCGCCGTGCGCCTCGAGGGCGGGAAGGGCTCGCTCGGAGACGGAGATCTCCCTGAACGTGCCCTGTCCCGTCACGTGGCAGACAGAGACCTTCTGGTTGTCCGGCGGTCTCGCCGCGATCGCGCTCGTGACGAGGATCAGGCCCGCGACCGGTACCGAACCGATCGCAAGCAGCCGTCGCCAACGATGCATCCTCACCTCCTTTCCACCGACCCACTGCTTGCTGCCCACCCCGCTTGATCACCGGCGGCGTCGGGAACGCGAAACCCTCCGAGCGCGCGAAACACGCGCCGGCTCCACGTCGTTGCCGTCGTCTCGGGGACCGGGGTGCGACGAGCGGATCGAACCGCGCCGATTCGCTCTGCTTAATGAGACGTGAAGTCGCTCGGCCGACTTACACGCATCGCCGGTCGGCGCCTTGCAGTTCCCTCGCATCCCGCCGGCACGCGGATTCACGCGCGTCCCGCCGCGTCGACCGACCTCCCACCGCGGTCTCGCGGGGGCCGGGCGGGCGTGCTAGCCTCCCGCGCTGCCGGGGGAAGAGAGCAGCGCGCGATGCACGACCCCGTGGAGTTCGATGTGGGTGCGTGGGTGCGTCGCGCGCGGGATGGCGAGCCCGGCGCCTTCGAGCGACTCGTCGACGAGTACGACGAGTACGTGCGACACCTCCTGCTGCGTCCCCTGCGCAATCCCGACGACGCCGCCGACGTCGCCCAGGAGGTCTGGCTCCTCGTCGCGCTGTCGCTGCACGGCCTCGAGCATCCCGATCGCTTCCGATCCTGGCTGTCCCGGCTCTCGTTGAACGCAGCGTTCGACTTCCTGCGCAAGCGCCGCCGCCGTCCGCAGCTCGTGTCGCTCGATCGCGACGACGGCGGGCAACCCCGGCACCAGCCGCGCGACATCCATGCCTCGGACCCCGGCGAGCGGGTGCTCTCGCTCGACGAGCGCGCTCGGGTCTGGGTCGCGCTCTCCCTGCTGCCCGAGCGCTCGCGCCGCGCGCTCGTGATGCGCGAGCTGGAGGGGCGCTCCTACGAGGCGATTGGCCGGACGCTCGGCGTCTCGCGCGGCGCCGCGGAGACGCTGACCTCACGCGCGCGCCGACGTCTCGCGGACACGTACCTCCGGGCCGAGGGAATCGAGGTGGGCTGCACGCAGGCGCTCCACCGACTCTCGGAGCTCGCGGCGGGCACGCTCTCGGAGCGCGAGTCCACGACGCTCGCGCGCCACGCCGCGGAGTGCGCGGCGTGCGACGGCTGGCTGTCGTTGATGCGCGCCCCGGAGGACCGCCGCCGCACGGGCCTCGCGGCGAGCGCGCTGCTCGGCGCGATCCGCCGGCCCGGCGGACTGCTGCGCGCGCTGCGCCGGTCGGGGCGCGATGCCGCGTTGCGACGGCCGGCCGTCGCCCGCGGAGCCGGCTCGTTCGCGAAGCACGCGGCCGGGCTCGGCGGGATGCTGGCGTTCGCCGTCCTCACGCTCGTCGCGCTGGGCGGTCCCGCGCGTCGCGAGTGGGTCGGCGAACGCCCGCGCCACCCGCGCGTCCACGAAGCGACGCCCGCGGCCGGCGCGGCCGGCGCGGCCGGCGCGGCCGGCGCGGCCGTGACGGCGGGCGGCCTTGCCCGCTCCGGACCGCCTGGAGGCGAGGCTGCGCCGGCGGTGCGGGGGCCCGGCTCCTTCGGATCGCCTGCCTCTCCGGTGGCCTGGTGGCCGCCGTCGGCACCGGGCGCGCGCGGTTCCGACGCCCCGCGCACAACGCCCGACCGCGACGTCGCGGCGGTGCCGGCAGGGCGCTCCAGCCCCGCGACGCCCGCGACGGCGAGCCGGACGTCGGTCCCGGCAGGACGGTACGCGCACGCCGTGTCGCCCGCGCCGCAGAGCGGGGCGCCTCCCGTGGCCGCCGGCTCGCCGGCCACGGGCCGCTCCCGCGCCATCGCGGCGAGCGAGCGCGGCGCTTCCGCGAGCCGGTCCGGCGCGTCCCCCGCGCCGCAGGCAGCCGCCGCTCACGGACACGCAGCGGGCGCAGCGAAGCCGACCGGCTCGATCGCCTCGAGCGGCTCGAACGCCTCGGAAGCCACGCGCCCCGCGGCGCAGCGGCGCGCCTCCGCGGGCTCGCGCGGCGCGGATCCCTCGTCGCCCCCCTCCTCGCCGCCCCAACCGCGTGGGACGGGATCGACGACGTCGTCGCCGCACCGAGCAGCTGCGACGACGCGGCAGCGGCGCGCGCAGCCGCCGCCGCGCGAGGCCCCGTCCGCGGTGGGCGGGCAGATCGGGGTACGGGCGCGGGTCTCGGGGGTGGCGTCGGGTGTGGTCGGCGCCTTCGTCGCGCTCCGGTAATCTGCGGCTGCGCGCCCGCCGCGGCGCGACGCGCGACGCGGGTCTTCCCGACTGCCCCGCAGCCCGTCGCTGACTGCACGATTGTCCGGCGCGTACCGTCGAGGAGCACCGCGCCCCGCGCCCCGCCGCGCCCGGGGAAGGCGCGGGGGAGGGAGCGACCCGTCATGCCATCCCGGCCGCAGCCCCGCACCGCCGTGACGCGCCGTGCGCTGCTTCGCCGCGCCGCCGCCGCCGCGGCGGTCGCGCCGGCGCTCGCCGCGCTCGCTGCCGGCCCCGCCGGCGCAGCGGTGGTTCCCGATCCGTCGCTCGCAGGCGACGGCTGCTCGCAGGACGTTCGCGCCGCCGTGACCGTCGCCGCGCACGATGCCGGCGCGCGCAGCCGGTCATCGGCGGACTACCGCTGCGACGGCGCGAACGACGATGCGCAGGTGGCGCGCGCGATCGCCGCCCTGCCGCCCGCCGGGGGGCGCGTCCTGCTGAGCGAAGGCACGTTCATCTTCCCGCACGGCGTGTCGGTGCCGGTGGACCGGCCGACGCGCATCGAGGGCCAGGGGCCGCCTACCCGCATCCGCTACGGCCCCGGAGCGCCCGCCTTTGCGTTCGCCGGCGCCGCCTCGGACCCCCGGCCCGTCGTCGCGATCGACGAGGTCGATCTCGACGTGCAGTCACGTGTCACTCGGCTGACCGTCGACGACGCGTCGGCGTTTCACGTCAACGACATCTGCAAGATTTACTCGGACGACGCGCGCCCATACGGCGCCGCCGGGGCGCGAAACTATGCGGGCGAGCTCTTCGAGGTTCGTGCGGTCGACGCTTCGAAGCGACACGTCCTGGTGCACGGCCTGCTTCGTCTCCGCTACGCGGGGCGGCCACTCGTCCGCGTCCTCGAGCGCCAGCCGGTCTCACTGCGCTCGCTCTGGATCGAGGCCGACGGCGATGTGCACGACGAGGCGATCGCGCGGGACGGCGCCGGCGCGGTGTCGCTCCAGTCGCTCGTGCGGCCGCAGGTCGCCGATTGCCACATCCACTCCGCGTGGGACACGGGGCTGAAGCTCGCCAATTGCTGGATGGCGGACGTCGACGTGACCACGGACGACATCGTGAACGCGCCCGCGATCGGCGCCTACGGCTACGGCGTCGAGGCGTACGGCGCCAACTACGCCGCCACCATCCGCGTCCAGGGCGAAGGGGCGCGCCACCTCTTCACGACGGGCTATCCGAAGGACGCGGCGTTCGAGGCGGACCGCTGGGCGTTCTACGGCGAGCCGATCGCGACGCTGATCCACGACTCGCTCTCGGTGAACGCGCGAGGCGAGCCGTTCGACACGCACGAGTCCGGGATTGACACGACGTTCGTGAACTGCCGGGTTCGCGAGCCGCGGACGCCGCCCGGCGGCGGCATCATTCCGACCGGCTTCCAGGACCGCGCCGCCGGGACGCGCTACGTCGGCTGCAGCGTGAGCGGCGCAAGCGCCGGGTGGAAGATCCTCGCGCGTAACGGCGACGGCGACTTCCGCGTCGAGCTCGACGGCTGCACCGCATCCGACCTTGTCGCGGTGGACGGCGGGCGGCCCTCGGCGGGCATCGTCTGCGAGGCGGCCGGCGCGGGCGGCGAGATCGTGCTGCGCAACTTCTCGGTCCGCGGCGCGCACACCGGCGTCTCGCTGGTCGAAGGCTGCCGCTCCCGCGTCAGCGTCTTCGGCGGGTACGGGTCCGCGCTCGCCGACGCCTTCGCCGACCTCGGGGACGGGACCGCCATGCGGGTCGTGAACGCCTACGTGGACCGGGCGACGCCGTTCAAGATGCGCGGGGAGTCCGCGCTCGATGTCGCAAACGTCTACGTCGCACGCACGAGCACGTCGAGCCCGCGGCACCTCGTGCACGTTGCATCCGCCGGCGCGAAGCGGATTGCCTACGCGAACATCGCGTCCGATCTCCCCGGGATGGGCATCGTGTCGAGCACGCGCGGCGTCCAGGTGACGGCCGGCGGGGGCGCGGTCGTTGCCGAGCCGTTCGCGTGCACCGGGACCGACCTCGCGGCCGCGTATCCCGTGCCGCGAGTGCCGCCGGCCGGGTAGGGGGTCCGGCTTACGCCGGCTTGCGGTCCACCGGCACCCACAGGTGCCGGTCCTCCGGCGACCGCCGCACGCGCAGCACGGGCTGCCCCTCCTCGACGCGCGGCCGGATCCAGTCGAGCGTCTCGATTGGGTCGTCGCGGTCGAGCTCCGCGCCCTCGTCGGCGTCGAGGATGCGCTGCAGGTCGCTCGTCGCGCGGATCTGGCCGGCGGTGACGCGGCCGGCGAGGTCGCGGATGCCGCGCAGATCCGTGTAGCGCCCGTCCTTGCCGCCGCCGCGCAACCCCGCGGCGGCCAGCGCGCCGATCATCCCCGCGCGCGACCCGCCGAGCCCGCGCAGCAGCACGTTCGCCTCCGCGGCGTAGCGCTCCGCCTCCTCGAGCTTCATCACCTCCTGCTGCGCGCGCCGCCCGAACGCCAGCGCGTGCGGCATGTCGGAGTGCCGCGACAGCAGCGCCATGCCCGGGCTCGCCTCGCGCGACGCCTCCCCGCGCACGAACGCCACGACGAAGTCCTCCACGTCGAGCACGTCCCGGTCGGTCTCGATCTCCACCGCGTAGCAGAGGTTGCGGTCCGTGCGCCGCACCTTGTCGCTGTCGGTGAGCGCGTGCCGCGTCACGCCGAGCGACGTGGCGAAGCCCTCGGCCTCCGCCTTCGCCGCGAGGCGCCGCGCGAGCGCGCTCGTGCCGTCGCCGTCGCCGCTCGGCGCGTCGGTGTCGTCGATGCCGATCACGAAGCGTTCGCTGATCACGCGCTCTCCCCGTCCTGCTGCAGGCCGTGGGCGAGACTAGCGCGGTCGCGCGGTGCGCGCGCGCACCTAGCCCAGCCCGAGCGCGTCGAGCCGCTCGTCGTCGATGCCGAAGTGGTGCGCGAGCTCGTGCACGACGGTGGTGCGCACCTCGCGCGGGATGTCGCGTGGCTGGAACGCGCGCTCGAGCGGCCCCTGGAAGATCACGATGCGATCGGGCAGCGTCATCCCGTACTGCTCGCGCTCCGTGAGCGGCGTGCCGATGTAGAGCCCGAACAGCACGTCGCCGGCGCCCGGCTCCTCGCGGGCTGACTGCAGGTCGTATGGCGAGGGCTCGCGTTCGATCACGATGTCGACGTTGTCGAGACGCGCGGCGAGCTCGGGAGGCAGCGACCGGATGGCGCGGCGCACGAGGCGGCGGAAGCGATCGCGTTCCATGTGGGGGTCACTGTACCGACGAGCGGCAGCCCGCGTGGACTGCCGCTGCGCGAGGCTCCGGGGACGGCCGGCGCGCTACTCGTCGGCGAACACGGTGTCGCGCGCGATGTCGCCCCACGAGAAGAGCGCGGCGGCGAAGCGTACCCCGGTGTGGCGGCGGTTGAGGTCGTCCACGGGAATCGAGTGCAGGAAGTGCGCCAGCCGGTCCGCCACGCCGCCGTCGGCGTAGAACTCGACCGGGCGGAAGACCCCGAAGCTCGCCGATGCCAGCGGCCGGCCGCCGGGCACCGCGCACGCCACGGCGAGCGCCATCTGGTCGATGCCGTACGGGCGCCGCGACTCCGCGATGCGCTCCTGGCACCAGCCGACCATGTCGTCGTTGAGCTGATTGATGTCGTCGTCGTCGAAGGGAAGCTCGGTGAGGAGCCACTCGCTCTTCGACAGTCCCGTGCCGCGCTTGATCGATGCCTCGACCCGGCGGCGGAGCGGATCGCGACGAAGCCGTCCGAACAGCCTGCTCAGCAACGCCCGCCTCCCTTCGTCCCCGGCCTGCCCGCGACGTCGTGTCGTCGGGTGTCGTCCCGGAGGCGCCCCGTAGGGGAAACCCTGACATGCCAATCATCGGCACCGATTGCGGGCGGCACAGGGGAGATGGGGAGCGGAGCCTGCGGTCTGTTCGCCATTCGAGACGCGCGTTCCCGAGCGGCGTGGGCGCGACGACGCGCGGCCGGCGGTCCGGCCGCGCGCGGCGGCTGCGACGACTGGTGCGCGCCGCGATTGGCGCGGGAGCCGGCGTTCAGTCGGTCAGTGCGCGGGTCGCGACCGACTCGGCGATGCGCTGGATCAGGCCGCCCTCGGCGGCCAGCGCCTCGCACACCAGGAGCAGCTCACGGAGCTCGAGCGGTCGGTTCGCCGGGACCCCGGCGATCCGTGCCGCGCGGCTCAACAGCGCGCGAGCATCCGAGGGCGACGTGACGGAGCGCAGCTCGCTTCGCAGGTCGTCGATTGACATCACCATCAGGCGAATCCTCCCCACGGGTGGGTGCGGGCCCTGCCGTTGTGGGGATGTTCGACAGGCGGGGAGCGTCTCCACGTCGGGGTTTCCCCGATCCGCCAGTCCCACAGCGGCGGCAGACATGCCGCCGACAGGTCGGCGGCATGTCTGCCGCCGCTGTGGCCGGGGCCGCCCGTGACCGCCGAGGTCCCGGCTGCAGCCGCCGGTGCCGCCCCCCGCTGCCGGTCGCGGTAGCCGGTCGCCGCCGAGGTCCGGCTGCAGCCGCCGCTGCCGGCCGCCGCTGCCGGCCGCCGCTGCCGGCCGCCGCTGCCGGTCGCGGTAGCCGGTCGCCGCAGCCGGCCACGCCGCAGCCGGCCACGCCGCAGCCGGCCACGCCGTGACGCCTCGCCGGGACTCGCCCGTCGTTGACCCTGCCCGCCGGCGCCGGGGACAATCCATGCGTGCCCCCGACTCGCCGGCTCACCCTCCTCGCGGCGCTGCTCTTCGTGGCGCTGATCGGCGCCGCCTGCCGCACCGAGCAGATCACGACCGCGCCCTCACGCACGCCGCGCGCCACCGCCGGTCCGCCGCGCGCGTACCTGATGGGCTTCTCGGCGACGCCGAGCGAGCTCACCGATGCCGCCTACCAGCAGACGTTCGACCTCGCGGCCAACTACGGCGAGGTGCTGCTGATCCAGCGCGCGCCGGCGTGGTCGTCGTTCCTGCCGGGCGCGAGCATCGCCGCCGGCCTGCGCGACCAGACGCTGAGCGACCGCGAGGCCGCGAAGGCGCGCGGGCTCACGCTCATGGTCGCGCTCGACGTCTTCGACCCCGCATCGCGCGACCGCCTCAACGGGCTGCCTGCCGACGAGCAGGGCAAGCAGCTCGACGACCCCCACCTGCGCCAGGCGCTGGTCGACGACGCCGTGTTCGTCGCGCGCAACGAACATCCCGCGTTCCTTGCGATCGGCAGCGAGGTCAACGCGACCTTCGAGCGGAACCCTGCCGCCTATGCGCAGTTCCTCACCGCGTACGCACAGGCGTACGACGCCGTGAAGCAGATCGCGCCGGACATCCAGGTGTTCCCGACGTTCCAGTACGAGGAGCTGCTCGGCGTGATCCCGTGGGAGCCGCCGCACGCGCCGCGCTGGGAGCTGCTCGACCAGTTCAAGGGCCGCATGGACCTCGTCGCGATCACGACGTACCCGTCGTTCGCGTACCAGGTCGCGCGCAAGGTCCCCCCGCTGTATTACCGGCAGATCCGCGATCACTCGTCGCTGCCGGTAGCATTTGCCTCGGTCGGTTACTCGTCCGGCCAGGTGCGCGAGGGCTTCAACTCGTCGACGCCGCCAGAGCAGCGCCGCTTCGTGCAGCGGTTGTTCGACGACGCCAACTGGCTGGGCTCGCCGCTGGTGATCTGGTTCGCCGCGCAGGATCTCTCCTTCGCGACGGCGCCGCCGTACGACCTGCTCGCGCACATCGGCCTGCGCGACACGAAGGACCAGCCGAAGGAGGCGTGGGCCACCTGGGTGGAGGAGTCGCGCCGCCCGTACGACCCCGCGGCCGCGGAGGCTGCGCGCCAGGCGGCCGCGAGCGCCACGCCGACACCGGAGGGCACGGGCACGCCGGCGGCGAGCGGCACCGGGACGTCGACGGAGACGCCGTGACCCTGCGAGAGCCGCCTGGCGATGAACGCTAGTTCACGATGTCGATGATGGCCGTGGGCCCGACCCGGCCCCACCACGCGTACCCGTCATCGCTGTTCATGAACCAGACGTCCCGGTGGTCCTGGAGGACCGAGCCACCGGTGTCGGCACAGGTGTACGTCCGGCCCGTCGGATCCCCCTCGATGGTGAACCGTTGGCCCAGGTTCTGCGGCGCACATGCGGCAGCACCCGCGTGCACGGGGTCGCCGTTTGCCATCGCACCACAGTACCCACCGACGTCACCGATCCCGGCCTGATTCGAACCGGGAACGCAGTAGTAATACGTGATCGTTGTCTCGAAGCGAGTGGCGGTTGCGGACCCCGGGACGGGTGCCGCGTCCGGGCCGCGCATGACCGAAACAACGCTGTCGACTCGAAGCTGACCTTGCCGCAATGTGTTTGCCGCATCCGGAGCGCCGGGCACGTATACCAGCCACTGCTGCGATCCCACGTCGAAGTACGAGACGCTCTCCACCGTGAAGGGCTGTGCCTGAGCGAGGAACTTCGGATCGGTCGTCCCGGAGAGCCCCTGTGTCACGCCGCCGACCGGGGGGACCATCAGGACGTCTGGCGTTCCTGCGACGGTCAGCGAGGCCTCGGGCGGGGGGCCCACGGCGGCAATCGCTCCCGCCCGCGTCACCGAGACGACGTCGCCGGGGTCAAGCGTCATGAGCGTGTTGACGAACGGAGGTGCGCCCGGGACGAAGCGCAGCAGCTGCTGCGAGGCGATATCGAGGTGCCACATGCTCACGACCGGGTAAGGGAGAGCGGCGATGATCGCCGCCGGATCGGCACCCGACACGAGTCCCATGGTCATCCCGCCGACAGGGGGCTCGAGGAGCCCGGGAGGCGCCCCGTGCGGGCGCTCGGTGAGCGGCTGGACATCCTGCGGCTGGGTCGTGATGTACGGCGCTGCGACCCACCCCACCCGCGCCTGGTACTCGACCTGGCGCCATGTGAATCCATCTCGCTGCTCGGAGCCGGCGAGGAGCGTGATCGCGGTGCCGTGGGGAAGGCAGGTCAGGTCCGCTCCCTGCAGTCCGGGCTCGGCACGCATGCGCAGGCAGTCCCCGCCCGTGTCGACCCAGGCGGGGGTCTGCGCCGATGCCGTCGCTGGCCGTCCCCCGACGAGGGCGACGAGCAGCAGGAACAGACCGATGAGAACGCGAGTCGAGGCACCGTTCAGGTGCCAGTGGCGGGTGTGCACCGGATCGCCGTCCCTCTGACCCCGCCGAAGCTCGACGGTAATGGGACACGTGGGCGCCGGGCAAGCACGCAGAATCGGCAACGGAGCAGGGTCAGACCTGACCGGTGACCTGTGCGTGAGACTGTTGTCTCAGCTACCAGGGCAACTGTTACGAAACTGCGATGACTCTGGTGACGCGTCGTGGGCGAACCGCTGCCGTGCGCCCGCAGGGCCGCTGCGCCATGGCACCCCTGCGGGCGGCGCGCCCAATCCTGCGCTCGCGGAGGCCGAGGCGGGCGAACCTCGCTACACGCGCACGGGCTCCGACGTCTCCAGCCGCAGGATGTCGTCGAGCGTTTCGCGACGCGTAACCAGCGTCGCGCGCCCGTCGTCCCACGCCACCTGCGGCGCGCGCCCCATCGAGACGTAGTTCGACGCCATCGCCGCGCCGTACGCGCCGGCGTCGTGCAGCACCAGCAGGTCGCCCGGCTCCGGCCGCGGCAGCCGGCGCGGCGCGAGCAGCTCGTGGTCGTCGCGCGTGAAGACGTCGCCGCTCTCGCACAGCGGCCCGGCGACGACGAGCGGCTCCGGCGCGCGCCCCGCGCCCCGCCCGACGATCGAGATCTCGTGGTACGAGCCGTACATCGCCGGGCGGATCAGGTCGTTGAAGCCGGCGTCGACCATCACGAACCGATGTCCCGGCCCGCGCTCGTTCGCCTGCGTGTCCTTCACGTCGGTCACGCGCGCGACGAGGAGGCCCATGCCGGCGACGGGGTAGCGTCCCGGCTCGATCTCCATGCGCACCGGCCGCCCCGACGATTCCGCCAGCGTCGACGCCGCCTCGAGCAGCAGGCCGCGATAGCCGGCCATGTCGAAGGTCGCGCCCTCGCGACGGTACGCGTGCGGGATGCCGCCGCCGAGGTTCACCGACGCCGCGTCCGGGAAGCGCGGCAGCAGCTCGGCGAAGACGTCGACGAGCCGCCGCATGTTGTGGTCGAACTCCGCGATCTCGGGACCGGTGCCGACGTGCGCGTGCAGCGCGACGACGGGGAAGCCGGCGCGCCGGGCGTCGTCCGCGACGTCGCCCACTGCGTCGAGCCAGATGCCGTGCTTGGACGACGGGCCGCCGGTGTCGCACGCGGCGACGTGCCCGTGCCCGAAGCCGGGGTTCACGCGCAGCGCGATCGGGCCGGCGTACCCGGCGTCGTGCAGCTGGCGCACCATCCCGGGCGAGCCGACGTTCGGCAGGATGCCGTCCTCCACGATGGTCGCGAGCGCGTTGTCGCGGAAGACGTCGGCCGTGTACATGATCGTCGGCGGCTCGTGGCCGGCGGCGAAGCCGGCGCGGAGCGCGCGCTCCACCTCGTTGCCGCTGACCGCGTCGATCCACAGCCCCGCCTCGCGCGCGGCGTCGAGCACGACGCGCGCGGAGTTCGCCTTCATCGCATAGCGGGCCTGCAGGCGGGCGCCCGCGGTCGTCGCCGCGACGTCGCCCATGCGCGCGTGGAGGATGCCAAGGTCGTAGAGGTAGAAGGGCGTGCCGACCTGCGCGGCCAGCGCGTCGAGGGGATAGCGGCTGACGTTGTCCATGGGAGGAAATGTAAGCGAACGGCCGCGCGCCGTCCGGCGCGCGGCCCATCCGTGTCGACGGCGACAGGTGCGCCGCGCGGCCGGGCGAAGGCCCGTGGTCAGCCCGCGGTCGGGCTCAGCCCGCGGCCGAATCGTCCGCCTCGAGGAGGCTTCCGAGCACCAGGTCGGGCCGCTTACCGAGCGCCCGGCACATGTCGATCCAGATCGACAGCGGGATGTCGTGCCGCCCGGTCTCGTAGTTGGAGATCGATGCCTGCGCGACGTGCGACCACCACGCGAGCTCCTCCTGCGTCCAGCCCAACTCCTGCCTCGAGCGGCGAATCCACGCCCCGAAGCTCGAGCGCGATTGCAACGGGTGTAGCGACGACACGGGCCCCTCCCCCTCCCGCTCACCCGGCCCAGGCGGAGGGTAGCGACGCCGGCGGCGGCTGTAACTACAAGTGTGTTCGTGGCATCAACGCGAGGGTGTGGTCCGGACGCGATCGCCCGGACGATCCGGACGATCGGGTGAGTCCACCTGTGCAGCAGCGGCGAGACACGCACGAGGCGACAGTGCGGCCGCGGCTGCGGTGCCGAACAACGAGCGAGCCGCGGAAGGTGCTCCGCGGCTCGCTCGTGTCGAACTGGAATCGCGCCGCTCAGGCGGTCTGCCAGTACCAGCGCTCGCCGACTCCGTACGTCTGCAGGCCGTACGCCCAGGTGCCCGCAACGAGGTCCATGCCGGCGAAGTTCGCCTGGAACACGTTGACGTCATGCGGAACGTACAACTGGAGCAGCGGCGGCCCCTCCTTGATGTACTGCAACTGGAACGGTCGAATCACCTGCTTGCGCTCTTCCATCGTCTGCGCCTGCATCATCTTGTCGAGCGCTTCATCCGCCCATGGCTTGTTGAACGACTGGTAGTTGCGGCCTCCCGTTGAGTAGTAGTACGTGCGCCCATCGAGCGTCGCATTGGGCACCATGGTGTGGTTGTAGCTCCGCGTCTCGAACTGCTTGGTGTTGAGCAGGTTCGTGAACGACCCGTAGTCGGTCACGGGCGTCAGCTGCATCTCGAGCTTCGGGAACACCTTGGACCACGTGTCTTTGATCCGGACCCCGTTGTCGAACGTTCGTCCCGCGGACTGCGTCATGATCGTGTTGAACTTCATGCCCGCGCCATCGGGGAAGCCGGCGGCGGCCATCAGCTTCGCCGCGTCGGCCTGGTCCTTCTCCTTCGTGTCCGGGTTGTACCCGGGAAGCGCCTTCACCTCGTCGGAGGTGAGGGCTTCGGGGAACATGCTGTGCAGCGGGCCGCTGTAGAGCCACCCGGGGCCCGCGCCGTCGCCGAGCGCCTTGTAGTCGATGGACAACTGCATCGCCTGGCGGACGCGGTCGTCCTGGAAGAGCGGGTTCTTCAGGTTCACCGCCCAGTGATCCCACGTGGAACTCGGCTGCGTGAACCACTGTGCGTCTTTACGCGACGCCTTGATCTGCGGCTCCTCGTGCGGCTGCACGCCGGCGAGGGTGCTCAGCTGCCCGCTGATGAACGCGGCGAGGGCCGAGGACCGGTCGCCGATCACGATGATCTCGACCGAGTCGATGCCCGGCTTCCCCCCTTCGTCCCACTTCCGGTAGTAGTCCGGATTCGCCTTGAACACCTGCTTGTTGCCCTGGACGAAGTCCGTCTCAATCCATGCGCCGGTGCCGACGAACTTCACCGGGTCCGAGTAGCCGATGGAGTCCTGCTCCTTCGGGATCATCTGCGCGCGCGGATCGGCGAAGGCGGCCAGCAGCGCTCCGTTCGGCTTCTCCATCACCAGGCGGACGGTGACGTCGTCCACGGCCTCGGCCTTGGTGAGCCCCTCGAACTGGCTCCGCCGCGCGTACTTCTCCGCCGCCTTGGGATCGAGAATGCCGGCCTTGCGGTTGATGCTGTACGCGACGTCCTCGGCGGTGAAGACGCGGCCGTTCACCGGCGCGCGCGCGATCGTCTTCACGCCCGGCCGGAGGTGCAGGATCGTCTCGAGCGGGCTCTTCGGCTCGTACGACGCCAGGAGATCCGGCGTCAGCTCCATGGTGAAGCCGTTCGCGTAGAACAGCCGGTCGTTGAGAAACTCGTGATCGGACCCGGCGATCGAGATATCCGGGTCCTGCTGGCGCGTCGTGTCGGTCTTGTAGAAGGTGTACGTTCCGCCCTGCTTGACGTCCTTGGCGTTGACGGGCGTGTCGCCGAATTTTGGATCGGCGCCCGGGGCCCGCTTCACGTCCTTGGGCACACCTCCACCGCCGCCGGTGCTCGTGCCGCCGCTTGCCTGCGTCGCGCCGGCTCCGCCGGTGCCGGCCGTCGGCGAGGCGCTCGAGCCGCCGCCACACCCCACGAGCGCGGCACCCAGCAGCCCGCCGGCACCGACCGTCGCATAACGCAACGCGGAGCGCCGGCTGAACCTCGCCCGCTTCCAGTAGCTCCCCTCTGGCATGACATCCCTCCATCCGTGAGGCGTCGACGGGCGGCATCCAGCGATCGTGCGGACGGCGCCCGAGCCGCAACGATGGAGGGCCGGCAACCAGACTTCAATTACATAGGTAATTTACGTGCGGGGTGAGGATCGCTAGCCTCCCGGCGTCCGGGTGGCGTGCCGAGGGGAAGTCCGATGGCCAAGTACGCGGCGCGGCGCATCGTTGGGCTCGTTCCGACGGTCCTCCTGCTGCTGTTCTCCGTCGTCCTGCTCGTCCGGCTCATCCCGGGCGACATCGTCGATCTGATGCTGGAGGCGAACTTCGGCGGACGTGACGACCAGAGCCGTCGCCTGCTCGAGCATCAGCTCGGGCTCGATCAACCGCTGATCGTCCGCTATCTGCACTACGTCGGCGGCGTGCTCCACGGCGATTTCGGCCACTCGCTCTGGACCCACCAGGCGGTCGGTTCCATGATCCTCCAGCGCGCCGGCGCCACGATCGAGATCGGAATCGTCGCGATCATCGTCGGCGCACTGTTTGGCGTGCTGGTCGGCACGATCTCGGCCGTCTACCAGGACACACCGCTCGACTACATATCCCGCAGCATCGCGATCCTGGGGATCAGCGTGCCGACGTTTGCCGTCGCGACCTTCGTCGTCGTGTTTCCCGCGATCTGGTGGGGGTGGGCACCGAGTCTGCACTACGTGGGGATCACCGAGGACCCCTTTGCGAACATCAAGATCATTCTCCTGCCGGCGATCGTGCTCGGCCTTGCGTTGTCCGCGACCATCATGCGGTTGATGAGGACGACGATGCTCGACGTGTTGCGCGAGGACTACATCCGGACCGCGCGGGCGAAGGGCATGCGCGGCGAGCAGGTGATCCTGCGTCACGCGATGAAGAACGCGCTGATCCCGGTCGTCACGCTGATGGGCCTGCAGGTGGCGTTCTTGATCGGCGGCTCGGTGATCATCGAGGCCGTCTTCGCCATTCCGGGCGTGGGACGCCTGCTCCTGAGCGCGCTGGGCAACCGGGACTACCCGATCGTGCAGGGGGTCGTGGTGATCGTGGGCTTCTTCGTGATGGTGATCAATCTCCTGATCGACCTCTCCTACGGTTGGCTTGATCCGCGAATTCGCTACTCATAGGTCCAGCCGACCGGCCGGGGAACGGACGCGTGCGATGACCGCCTCAGTCTCCACGGAAGCGATGCGCGGGCCGGCGCTGCCCGGCGCGCGCACGCCGCTTTCGTCCGCCTGGCGGCGCGCCTGGCGGTTCACGCGGCACAAGCCGCTCGGCGCCTTCGGCGCCATCGTGTTCGTCGCACTCGTGTTGACGGCTGCGCTGGCGAACGTGATCGCTCCGTATGGAGCCCTCGCGACCGATTCCACCGCCGCACTGGTCGGTCCCTCGGCCAGCCACCTGGCGGGGACCGATCAGTTCGGCCGCGACATCCTCAGCCGCGTGATCTTCGGCGCGCGCACCTCGCTCGAGGTCGGCGTCGCGGTGACCGTCTTCGCGATGATTCCCGAGATCGCCATCGGCATGGCGAGCGCGTACTTCGGTGGATGGGTGGACTACTTCGTCCAGCGCCTGGTCGACACCGTCCAGGCGATCCCGTACCTGATCATGCTGATCGCAATCATGGTCGTCCTGGGGCCCAGCCTCCTGAACGTCATCATCGCGCTGTCGGTCCGCCGCATGATCGTCGAGAGCCGCGTGATGCGCGGCGCGACCATGTCCATCCTCAACAGCACCTACGTCGAGTCGGCCAGCGCGATCGGCGCCGGGCACGTGCGGATCCTCTTCCGCCATCTGCTCCCGAACATCATGCCGACCGCGATCATCATGGCCTCGATCGGCTTCAGCGGCGTGATCCTCGCGGAGGCGTCGCTCAGCTTCCTCGGCTACGGCGTGCCGCCGCCCACCCCCTCGTGGGGCGGGATGGTCGCGGCGGACGGCCGGGCCTACATGTTCGCCGCACCGTGGATGCTGGTTGCTCCGACCATCGCCCTGGCGCTTGTGGTCTTCGGCGTCAACATGTTCGGCGACGCGCTGCGCGACGTCCTCGACCCGCGCCTGCGGGGGAGCTCGTGACCCCCGCCGACGGGGCCGTCGCTCCGGCGCTCGACGGCCTCCGGGTGCTCAACGTGTCGCCGCGCCCACCCGCGGCCGTCGCCGGGATGGTGCTCGCCGACTTCGGCGCGGACGTCCTCACGATCGAGCGGCCGGGCGGCGAACCGCTGCGGCGTCAGCCGGCGGCGCCGATGTGGCTCCGCGGGACGCGCAGCCTCGTGCTGGATCTCGGTGCCGCGGACGGCCGGGAGCGCCTCCATGCGCTCGCCGCCGACGCGGATGTCCTGGTCTTCTCGGGCCGCCCGTCGTCGGCCCGCCGGCTCGGCGTCGATCGCGAGTCGCTGGCTGCGCTCAACGCGCGGCTGATCTCGTGCGCCATCACCGGCTTCGGCGCGCACGGCCCCCTCGCCGAGTACCGCGGACACGAGGGAATCGTCGCGGCGAAGGCGGGGCGCATGATGACCTTCGCCGGGCAGCTTTCCCGGCCGGGCCCCGTCTACGCGTACGTGCCCGTTGGGCAGCACGTCGCCGCCCAGGCGGCGCTGCAGGGCATCGTCGCCGCGCTGCTCGTCCGCCGGTCGACCGGCAGCGGGCAACACGTCGAGACGAGCCTGCTCCAGGGCATGATGCCGTACGACCTCGGCGGCCTGCTCACGCTCCAGCTCCGTCGCAGCCGCCCCGAGGCATTCCCCACGGATCCGAACGAGCAGTTCGGGCGGATGCCGACCCTGCAGTACCACCCGGTGCTTGCCGCCGACGGCACGTGGATCCAGCTCGGCAACCTCGTCGAGCACCTCTTCCACTCCTTCATCCGCGTCGCCGGCCTCGACGAGATCTACGCAGACTCGCGCTACCAGGTCCCGCCGAACGCCTACTCCGAGGCCGCGCGCGAGGAGCTGCGGGACCGCATCCTGCGCCGGGTGCGCGAGCGACCGGCGGACGACTGGATGGCCGACTTCATCGCCGACGGGAACGTGGCGGCGGAGCGGTTCGGCGACACGCAGTCGGCTCTCTCCCACCCGCAACTCGTGCACAACGGTGACGTGATCGAGGTGCAGACGCGCCGGTTCGGCCGCATGCAGCAGATCGGCCCGCTCGCGCACATGTCGCGCACCCCGGCCAGGCCCGCGCTCACGATCCCCGATCCCGGCGAGCACCAGGACGCGAACTGGCGACCGCGCGTGGAGCACGTCCCGCCGGACACGCCGCCGCTCCGCGCACCCGGGGAGGCGCCCCTGCGCGGGATCACGGTTCTCGAGTTCGCGACGATCATCGCGACGCCCTACGCCTGCTCGATCCTCGGCGATCTCGGCGCACGCGTGATCAAGGTCGAGAGCATCGACGGGGACCCGATGCGCGGCATGCTCAGCGGCGTCGGTGCGACGAAGACCACCGCCAGCAAGGAGAGCCTCTGCCTCGACCTCAAGGACCCGCGCGGTCGCGCGATCGCCCGTGCGCTCATGGCGCGCGCCGACGTGCTCGTGCACAACTTCCGCCCGGGCGTCCCCGAGCGCCTCGGCATCGGGTACGAGCAGGCGCGCGCCGTGCGCCCCGACATCGTGTACGTCTCGGCGACCGGGTACGGCTCCGACGGGCCGTACGCGCACCGGCCGAACGCCCACCCCGTGCCCGGCGCATCCCTGGGCGGCGCCTACATGCAGGCGGGTGGGGCGGCGGCCTTGCGTGTCTCCGACGACGTCGAAGAGCTGCGCGAGACCGCGCGGCAGCTGATGCGAGCGAACGAGGTCAACCCGGACCCGAACACGTCGCTCGTCATCGCCAGCGCCGTGCTGCTCGCGCTGTACGTCCGCGCGACCCAGGGCACCGGGCAGCACGTGCAGTGCAACATGATGAGCGCCAACGCCTACGCGAACAGCGACGACTTCGTCTGGTACGAGGGCAAGCCGCCGCGCCCCGCTCCCGACGCGGGCTTGCGCGGTCTGCACGCCCTCTACCGGCTGTATCCCGCGCGCGACGACACCTGGCTCTTCCTCGCCTGCCCCGAGCCCGCGGACTGGACCGCCCTGACGCGTGCCCTGGGAGATCGCGGTCTCGCCGAGGATCCCCGCTTTCGCGACGCGGACGCGCGTCGCCGGCACGACGCCGATCTGGTCGAGGCGCTCACCGGCGCTTTCGCGGGCTGCCCGGCGGACGAGTGGGAGCGCGTGCTCGCGACAGCCGGCGTGGCGTGCGTCCGCGCGGACGCCGCGACGCCCGCGGAGTTCTTCCTCGAGAGCGACCACGCCCGCGAGAACGGGTTCGTGTCACCCGCCGAGCACACCCGCTGGGGCCCCTACCTGCGCCATGGCGGGCTCACCCACTTCTCGGAGAGCGCGCTGCGTCTCGGCCCGGGCGTGCTCGCGGGCGAGCACACCCGCGCGCTGCTCGGAGAGCTCGGTTACGACGCCCGCGCGATTGACGCGCTGTTCGCCGAGCGCGTCGTGAGCTCGGAACCGGCCTGAGTCCCGGAAGGAGCCGCCCACCATGCCGCTGTACGAGTACTACTGCGAGGGCTGCGACGCCGTGTTCGAGGCGCTCGCGCGATCCGCGCGCCGCGCAGCGGAGCCGGCCGCATGCCCGGCGTGCGACGAAGATGCGAAGCGGGTCGTCTCGCGCGATTTCCAGGCGTTCGTCTTCCGCGAGGGCTCGCCGCGGCGGATCCCCGATCGCGGGACGTACTGGCATCTCGAGCAGGAGGTGTCCGCGCCGATCGCCGGCACGGCGCTCCCCGGCGAGCACCCCGAGCTGACCTATCGGAAGTCCGGTCCGGCGGCGATTCCCAGCGCCGAGGAGCGCGAGCAGTTCGAGTTCCAGATGGAGCAGAAGCTCGAGCGCATCGCCGAGGATGTCGCGTCGGACGGGGGGGCCACGACGGTCAATCTCTACGAGGAGCACCGCGAGCGAGAGTTCCTTGGGCGGGTCGACCAGACCGCGGCTCGCGCACGCCGAGCACGGCGGCGGGCGCCGAACCGCGAGACCACTCCACGCACGCGCGGAGCGCTGCGGCCCTCCGAGCCGGCCCGGTCCGCCGACGCGCCCTGACCGCGTAGTCGGCCGTCGCCAACGCGGCGCTGCTACGGATACACGAGGTTCCGGTCGATCAGCGATCGCGCGATGATCACGCGCTGAATCTCCGACGTCCCCTCCACGATCATCAGCTGTCGCGCGTCGCGATAGTGGCGCTCCAGCGGGTGGTCCATCATGTACCCCTGCCCGCCCAGCACCTGGATCGCCTCCGACGCCACCCGGTTCGCCATCTCCGTCGCGTACGCCTTCGCCATCGACAGGTAGTGCGCCTTCGACGGCCCGAAGTCCGGCTGGTCCACCAGCCACGAGCCCTGGTAGACGAGCAGCCGCGCCGCCTCGATCTCAATCGCCATGTTCGCGAGCTTCATCTGGATCGCCTGCAGGTCGGTGAGCGGCGATCCGAACGCCCGCCGCTCGCGCGCGTAGTCGAGCGCGTACGTCAGCGCACCCTCCGCCAGCCCCACGCCGCGCGCGCCCACCACCGGCCGCAGCGAGTTCAGCGTCGTCAGCGGGCCGCGCATGCCGAGGCCCTCCTGCTCGCCCACGAGGCGCGACTTCGGCACGCGCACGTCGTCGAACGACAGCACCCCGGTGGGCACGCCGCGCACGCCCATCTTGCGGTCCACCGACGTCACCTCGAAGCCCGGCATGTCGGTGTCGACGACGAACGCGCTCAGCGAGCGCGGGTCGTTCGGGTCGGTCTTCGCGAAGACGACGACCTGGTCGGCCAGCGGCCCGCCCGAGATGAAGCACTTCTGCCCGCTGATCAGGTAGTCGTCTCCGTCGCGCACGGCACGGGCGCGCAGGCCAGCCACGTCGGAGCCCGCGTCCGGCTCGGTGAGGCAGAACGCGCCCTTCTTCTCGCCGCGCGCCACCGGGCCGATGTAGTCGCGGCGCTGCGCGTCGGTGCCGAAGAACTTGATCGTGTGCGTGGAGAGCGACGACAGCAGCAGCATCAGCCCGGCCGAGCAGTCGTACTTCGCGACCTCCTCGACCGCGAGCGTGAGCGCGAGCGTCCCCGCGTCGGCGCCGCCGACCTCCTTCGGGAGTGTGATGCCGAGGAGCCCGGCGTCGCGGAAGGCCTGGAAGTAGTCCTCGGGGTACTCGCCGGTCGCGTCGACTTCCGCCGCGCGCGGTGCGATCACGTCCTGCGCGATGCGCCGGGCCGTGTGCTGGATGAGCTGGTGCTCCTCGGACAGGACGAACTCCATGCGTGCCTCCGCGCTCGCGATGCCTGCTGCAGTCGGTGCGACAGCCTACGGCACGTCAGGCGCGAGCGCGCCCGCGCGGCGCAAGCCGGCGCAAGGCGGCGGGACGGACAGGTGGCAGGCGCGGTTCCGGAGTGCCGGGGATCCGGTAGGGCGGGGACGGTGGCCGGGCGAACGGGCGGACGGGCGTCCGATCAGTCGCTGCCGCGTCCGTGACCGTTGCTTCTGAGATTGCCGTGGAAGGGGTGGTCGCCGGCGTTGCCGTGGTCACCGCTCGCGCCGGCGCGATCCGCGTGGCCGGGGCTGCCGTGCGAACTCAACTGGACCGCGACGGCGTTGGGGTGCGGGTGGCCGCTCGCGTCCGTGTTGGCGTTGGCGTTGGCGTTGGCGTTGGTGTTGGTGTTGGCGCGGGTATTCACGTTGCCGTTGCCGTTGCCGTTGCCGTTGCCGTTGCCGTTGCCGTTGCTGTTGGCAGTGCCGTGATCGACGGCGGCGACGATGGTCGTCGCGAAGGCCGACTGTTGCGCGGTGCCCCGCAGCGCCTCGATCGCGTGCCCGACGACGTCGGCCGGGCTCGCCGCGCCCTGACCGGCGGCCGCGGCACGAACCGCCTGGTCGACGGCCGCCACGAAGGCGGCGCTCGGGGTGTTGCCACGAGCACCGCTTTCGGGCCGGTCGACCGCGTTGCCGTGCGACGGCATGGCAGGGCCGTCGCCGCCCGCGACCGTCGGCGCGTGCGCCGCGATCAGCGCGACGAGCCCGCGCTCACTGCCGCTCGAGTCCGTGTGCACGCCGCTCGCCGGCATCGAGAGGGCCGCGCGCTCGGCGGCGCCGCTCGAGGTCGCGGCGCCGTCCTGCGACGTCGACCCGGTCAGTGCCGCGACGAGGCCGCCGAAGATGCTCCGGCCGTCGGCGGGCGTGGCCGTCTTCCCGGAGCTCGCCGCGACGGCCCGCTTCGGCGTGGTCGCCGTCGGCGTCGACCGACCGTTGATCGTGCCGCGCGTGCCCGCATGCGAGCCGCCGTCGCCGGAGCCGTCGTGCGCCAGCGCGCCGTCGGGCGTGGCGCTGTCGATGTTGCGCGTCGGCGTGTCGACGCCGGCCCGGCGTCCCGGGTGCGTCGACGACGGCGCGACTGCGGGCGCCCTGCCGCCGGTCGCACCGGCGTGCCGGCCGGCCGCCGCGCTCACCAGCGGATCGTCGGTCGTGGCGGGGGTGGCCGGGTCGGCCGGGCCCGCCGAGCCGATGTCGGGAGCGGGCACGGCGTGCCCCGCGCCGCGGCGTCCGGGCGCTGCGGAGACGAGCGCGTCGGGTGGCGGCAGCGGTGCGAAGTCATCGCTCGGGAGGGTCGCGTCGCGCGGAGCGGTCGACTCCGTCGCGCCGGTCGACTCGCCGTGCGGGCCGTGTGCCGGGAGCGCGGTCGCGGCCGCCGGCGGCACGAGCGGCGCCGCCGCCGGGGCGCTGAGCGGCGCCGCCGGCGCGCCGGCGCTCGTCGATGCGGGCGCGATCAGCCGCGGCGACTCGGCGCCGGTCGCGGCGCGGGCGAGCGGGGCGCTCGTCGCCGGCTGCGCGGACGCGTGCGTCGCGACGGGCGCCTGGAAGGCGGCCGGCGTCGCGACCGGCGGCGCGGATTGCGTCACCGCGCTCCCCACGATTGCGACGGCGATCGCCGCCTTCGCCACCAGGCTCGCGCCCGCGGTGGCCGTCGCGACGCCGCCGACCGCCGCGGCCGTGCCGGCGAGCGTGCTCGCGCCCGCCGCCGTCATCCCCGTGGCCGCCGTGATCGACCCCGCGGCGGTGGACGCCGCCATCGCCGACCCGGCCGCAGCGGAGGCCGCGGTCGCAGCCGAAGCCGCGGATGCAGCGGATGCAGTGGTCGCCGCCGTCGTCGCGGACGCCGCCGAGGCGGCCGAGGCCGCGCCCGTCGCGGCGCCCGCCCCCGCGCCCGTGCCGGCGCCCGCGCCGGAACCGCCGGCGAGCAGCGCCTTCACCCGCACGCCCAGTGACAGCACCGCGTGCGCCTTCGCGACCAGCAGCGCCAGCGGTGATCCCGACGCCGCCAGCCCGGGCAGCATCCCCACGCCGAAGTTGCGGTACAGCGACTCGCCCGCGCGCATCGCCTCGAACGTCTCGCGGCAGCCGTCGCAGCGCTCGACGTGCGCCAGCAGCCGCTCACGCTCCTCGCGCGGCAGGGCGTCGCGGTCCAGCAGGCCACTCAGCTCCAGCGGCTGCACGTCGCAGCTCTTGGCCGCGTCGGCCGCGAGGTAGAGGCGGCGCAGGCGCTCGCGCGCGCGGTGCAGGCACACCTCCGCCGCGTTGCGCGACATCCCGAGCGAGCGCGCGACCTGGTCGTACGGCAGCCCCTGCGCGACCCGCAGGTTGAGCACCGCGCGGTCGCGTTCGCTCAGCTCGCCCAGCGCCTGCCACAGCTTGCGCTGCCGGTCGCGCGACTCGAGCTCCTGCTCGGGCATCTCCGACGCCCGGCCGGGCAGCGCCGCCAGCGCGTCGTCCTCGACCTCGAAGGTGTGGCGACGGCGCGTGCCGCGCGCGTCGATGTGGTGCAGCGCGCTGTTGCGCGCGACGCGACGCAGCCACGCCGGGAAGCGCTCCGGCTCGCGCAGCTGCGGCAGCCGCTCCGCGACCTTGATCCAGACTTCCTGGGAGACGTCGTGAGCGTCGTCGCGATTGCGGACCATCGAGTACACGAGGGACTCGACGAAGGGCGCGTACTCGCCCATGAGGTCCTGGAAGGCGTCGTGGTCGCCCGCCTGGGCCGCGCGCACGCGGCGTTCGGCGACGATGTCGAGTGCGCCATCCGTGCGATCAGTCGAGACCATCTTGTCCCGGTGCGTTCCGGGCACGCGAGTCCATGCGCGCCCAAAGCCAGCCCCTGAAGGTCGCCCGACCGTCCCCGGAAAAATAGCGGGTATCCGCCCGCCCCAACGTCGGGAGAACCCCGATTTCGACCGAGAAGCCACGTTCCGCGGGGAAAACCTTGCTAAATCTTCAAGCTCTCGGAAAGTTCGCCGCGACCGAGTGTAAGAACGGCGAGCGCCGTCGGTCTGTTCGCTATAGGGGGCGGTCCGCCAGGGTCCCGCCCGGCCGTCAGGCGGACCGCCCCCCGAACACTCCAGGCCGGGAAGGAGCTGCGCGTGGAGCGCACCACCCGGCGTGACTGGTTCGCCTGTCCGCGCTGCGGCACGCACGGCGAGCAGTGGTGGCTCTCCACCGACCGTCCCTTACCCGACGTCCGCTGGTCGATCTGCAGTGCCTGCCGCCGCATCACCGTGTGGCGCGGACCGCTGATTGTGCATCCGTCCGCCACGGCGGGGTTGCTCGCGAAGGACGCCGCCGCCCTGCGCGACGCCGCCGGGGCGCCCGGCGGCGAGCACGACGCGGCCAGCCTGCGCGCGCTCTGGGACGCGCTGCGACTGCACCTGCTCGAGCAGGAGATCGCCCACGAAGGCCGTCCGCAATCGGGGCCGGCGACGCGCTGAGCGCCCGCGCGGCGTCGCGGCCGGGCGTCGGCCCTCAGGCGCCCTCGGTCAGGCGGAAGACGTTGCCCTCGGTGTCGATGAGCTCGGCGAGCTGGAAGGTCTGACCGGCCGGTCGGTGCGGCGCGTGCAGCACGCGGCCGCCCGCTCTCTGCGCCGCCGCGATCGCGACCGCGATGTCCGCGACCTCGAGACTCAGGCCGCTGCGGCGCCGCGAGCCGTCGTGGCCGGCCTGGAGCACGAGCAGCGCGCCCGCGGTGAACGGCATCTCCGTCCACTCGTCGTCGCCGAAGCGCACCTGCAGGCCGAGCGCGTCGCGCCAGAAGGCGACCGCGCGCCACATCTCCTGCGCGCGCAGCACGTACTTGGCCTGCACAATTTCCATCGGCGCAGTCTATCCGAAGGGTCGCGTTGTGCATCCGGGGTCACAAAGCCGGCCGCGGACACCCGCGGCGCCGCCCGCGCGGACGGCGATGCTGCCCCTCAGCGGCGGCAGACATGCCGCCGACAGGACGCGGACGCCCGTCCGCGACAGGGTCCGCGGAAGCCAGGTCCGCCCGGCTGGCGCCCCGCCGCTGTCGGCGGCATGTCTGCCGCCGCCGAGGTGACGCGCGGCTACGGCAGCTTGACCGCGCCGGCTGCGACCAGCGCGCGCTGCTCCTCCGCCGAGTAGCCGAGCTCGTCGAGGATCTCGGTCGCGTGCTCGGAGAGCGCCGGCGCGCGCAGCACGATGCGGCCGGGCGTGCCCGCGGCGCGGATCAGCATGCCGGTGTTGGTGGTGCGCCCCCACTGCGGGTCGTCCTGGTCGACCACCAGGCCGTTCGCGCGGATGTGCGCGGCGTCCAGCAGCTCCGACCGCGCGACGATCGGCGCGCACGGCACGCCGGCGGCGTCGAGCGCCGCGACCCACTCGTCGCGCGCCCGCGTCTGGAACGCCGACGCCAGCGCGTCCGTCGCCGTCTCGCAGACGTGCGTGCCGAGGGGCGCCGCGAGCGCGTCCGCGTCGAGCGCCGCGCCGGCGGTGGCGACCAGCGCGCGGCGCTGGTCGGGCGCGCCCGCCTCGACGTAGAGGTCGCGGTCGTCGCCGCAGCGGTACCAGCGGCGTCCGGCGCTCGGGCCGGGGTAGTCGCGCCCGCCGGCGGGGAACTCGCCGGTGCCGAGGTCCGAAGCGCGAGGGGGCGCGGGCGGGCGGGCATCCAGCGCCGACTCGCTCCACGGCGGGCCTGCAGGCCGCCGCGCGCGGACCACGCGCGTGAACTCGCCCGCCTGGATCGCGAGGCCCGTGCGGGCGAGCGCGGTCTTCACCAGCTGGCCGTCGCCGGTGCGCTCGCGGTGGTACAGCGCGGCGAGCACGCCGAAGGTGCCGATCGCCGGCGTCATCACGTCGTTCAGCGCGACCGTGTGGAAGACCGGCTCGGCGGCGCCGCCCTGCGCGGCCATCGCGCCCGACACCGCCTGCACGAGCGGGTCGAAGCCCGGCGCCGCGCGCAGCGACTCGTCGTCGCCCCAGCCGGGCGACTCGAGGTAGACGACCCGCGGGTTGATCGCCCGCAGCGTCGCGACGTCGACCCCCAGCCGCTCGGCCACGCCCGGCCGGAAGTTCTGCACCACGACGTCGGCCTCGCGCACGATGCGGTAGGCGACCTCGCGCGCCGCCGGCAGGCGCAGGTCGAGCGCGATGTCGCGCTTGCCCTGGTTCCACCCGAGGAATCCGAGCCCCATCTGCCGGAACGCGTCGCCCGTCGGCGCCTCCACCTTCGTCACGTCGGCGCCGAGCATCGCGAGATGGCGGGGCAGGACGGGCCCCGCGATGAACGAGGAGAGATTCGAGGACGCGCAGCCCTTCGAGCATCGCGGGCTGCTCGCCCGAACCGGCCCGCTCGCCCGGCCCGGGCGCGCGGCGGGCTTCCGGCCCGCCGTGTGCAGTGGACGCCTCACGATCACGGCCGGCCGGAAGCGGGCCGCGCGACGGCACCGCGCGCAGCCGCGCGTCGGCGCGCCGCTCCGTCGCCGCCTCCGCGAGCACCACGTCGGTGTGCTCGCCGAGCTTCGGCGCGGGACCGCGGATCGCGCCGGGCGCGGCCGTCGTCACCAGCGGCACGCCCATCATCTCGACCTCGCCCAGCGCGTCGTCGTGCACCGACTGCCGCATCGCGTTCGCGGCCACCACGTCGCTCGCGAAGTACTCGTCGCGCGTCTGCACCGGCTGCGCCGGGACGTCGGCGTCGTGGAAGAGGCGCAGCCAGTGGTCGCGCGGCTGCGTCGCGAAGAGCGACTCCAGCATCGGGACGAGGGCCTCGATCGCCTCGGGCGTGAACAGCCCCCACGGCGCGTTCTCGAGCCGCGGGTCCGCCGCCAGCTCCGGGTGGTCGATGGCGATCAGCATGCGATGGAAGAACTGCGCCGAGCCGCACGCGAGGAAGAACCACTTCCCGTCGGCGGCCTGGTAGAGGCGGTATGCCGGCAGCCGGCCCTTCGCGCCGAACGGGCTCGGCGCGCGGTCCGGCGCGCCCGGCACCTGGTCCGACCGCACGCCGCCGACCTGCAGCGCGAGCGCGCCCGCCAGCTCCGAGACCTCGACGAACTGCCCGCGCCCCCACCGTTCGCGCGCGTACAGCGCCCCCGCCACCGCCGCCGCGCCCATCGCGCCCGTGCCGTACGACGCCAGCGGCAGCACGAGGTGCACCGGGTCGCCGGAGTACGACATCTGCGACGCGAGCAGCCCGCTCACCGCGGCCACCAGTGCCGGCGACGCCGGCCGGTCCACGAACGGCCCGCGCTCGCCGAACGGCGGCACGGCGAGGTAGACGAGCGCGCGGTTCGCCGCCGCCAGCGTCGCGTAGTCGATGCCCAGCGTCGCCGCGCGGCGCTGCGGCTCGTCGACGACGACCACGTCCGCCGAGGCGGCGAGCAGCGCGAAGCGCGAGCGGCCGCTGTCGCTCGTGAGGTCGAGCACCGCGGAGCGCTTGCCGCGGTTCAGCGTCTGGAACGCGAGGCTCGCGCGAAACGGATCGCCGCCCGGCGGCTCGACCTTGATCACGTCGGCGCCGTGATCGGCGAGGAACATCGTCGCGTACGGGCCCGCGATGCCGGTCGTCGTGTCGACGACGCGCACGCCGTCGAAGATGCCCGCCCCCGGCGCGTCGCCGTCGTCCTGCCCGACCAGCCGTAGCGTCACGCGCGTCCCCCTCTGCTGCGGCGCGAACGATAGCGCGCGGGTGGGTAACGCGGGTTCGCGCGGCCGGCGCTGCGGACCACCGCGCGGGCCGGGGGCAACCGCGAACCCCCGCGCGGCCCGGGGGCAACCGCGCGGGCCGGCACCGCGGACCACCGCGCGGGCCGGGGGCAACCGCGAACCACAGCGGCGGCAGATATGCCGCCGACAGATGCGCGGCGCTAGCCGCGCGGACTGGCGTCCGCGGGCTGTCGGCGGCATATCTGCCGCCGCTGTGGTTCGCGACTGTGGGTGGCGACTGTGGCTGGCGACTGTGGGTGGCGACTGTGGGTGGCGACTGTGGGTGGCGACTGTGGGTACCGACTGTGGCTGGCGACTGTGGGTGGCGACTGTGGGTGGCGGCGTGTCGGCGATCGCCGCCCGGCGCCCCGTCAGCCACCGCCGCCGGTTGGGTCGACGCCCGGTGCGATCCAGACCGCGAGCGGGTAGGGCTGCTCGCGCACGTAGCGCACGGCGGCGACGCCGTTCGCCTCCCATCGCAGCCGCTGCGTGGATCCCGACTGCGTCCACCACGTGCCTCCCGCCGGTCGTCCGCGGCGGTCGTTCAGCGCGCGGCTCGCGTACGCCTTGAACGCGTGCAGCGCGCGCGACGGCTCCTCATCCGGGCCGAGTCCCACGACGGCGTGGACGTGATTCGCCATCACCGCGCATGCCGGCAGCGCCCATCGCCGGAAGCGCGCCTGCGAGCGGATCTCGTCCAGGACGACCCGCGCCTCGTCCGCCGTGAGCCGCGCCGGCGGCCCCGTCATCCGCCGCGCCGCGCTGCGGGCGAGCCCGCGGGCGCGGCCGCCCTCGCCCTTCAGCCGAAGGAACGTCCGCGAGCGTCCGTCGCCGTCCACGTCGGGGACGCGCAGCGTGGAGCCGCGGGGATCGCCGGGGAGCCACGTGCCATACGTCGTCCAGGTGAGCAGCCAGTACCGGTCCATGTGCACAGGGTGGCGGCCGAGCGCATTCCCGTCGCCGTCAGGCTTGACGGCCACCGCCCGCAAGGTGACCTGCGCGAACCACAGCGGCGGCAGACATGCCGCCGACAGCACGCGGACGCCGGTCCGCGCGGCTGGCGCCGCGTCCCTGTCGGCGGCATGTCTGCCGCCGCTGTGGCGGCGATGCGCCCCTATCGATTCCCTATCGATCCGCACGATCGCGCGATCTCGCGCGAACCCTCCCGTTCCCGCCGTCGTTGGAACCCTCGACAGCGCAACCACCCACAGGAGAGGAACCACGCACCTATGAGCAGACTGCGCACCTGGACCTGGCGCGGAGGCGCCGCCATCGCTGCACTCGCGGCCTCGGCCGGCATGCTCCTCGCGGCCGCGCCCGGCCTCGCGCAGGCCGCGGCGCCGACGGTGACCACGCGCGCCGACGCCGTGATCCAGCCGACGACCAACGCCGCGACCGGCGCCAACACCTTCACGGCGCTCACGCCGATCACGATCACGGCGACCGGCAACGAGATGACCACCGCCAACGGCATCAAGATCGAGGCCCCGACCGGCTGGTCGTTCGACACCTCCGCCCCGGTCACCTACACCGTCGGCGGCACCGGCACGCTCCAGATCGGCGGCGCCGCCACCGGCACCGTCACCCCGACGCAGCACGAGATCGTGCTGAACGTGACCACCGGCTCCGCCGCCGGTGACACGCTCATGCTGTCCGGCATCAAGGTGCAGCCCGACACCGCCGACACCGCCTCCGGCACGATCGGCATCTCGCTCGACGGCGACGCGACGGTCTCCAACGGCACGAACGACGTCGCCGACGTCACGAGCCTGAGCGCGCTTGCGGTCAACCTGCTCGGCAAGTTCGACCGCCCGATCGACACGGTCGGCGTCAACCCCGTGATCTGGCAGGGCGGCACCGTGCAGCAGATGGCGTCCGCGACGCTCGCGGCGCAGGGCATCTCGGTGACGGTCTTCGTCAACGGCAAGGCCCAGGTGCTGATCCCCGGCGCCCCGGCGTTCGTGAACGCCGAGTTCAACGCGACGTATCCCTCGACCGTTCCCGCCGGCACGATCGTGCTGGTCGTCAAGTAGCGAAGCGCGCGCGGGCGGACCGGCCCGCCGTCCGACCGCTTCGCAGGCGGGCCGCCTCTCCCGGGGCGGCCCGCCCACTTTCTGTGCGCGGGCCACCCCATGAACCACAGCGGCGGCAGACATGCCGCCGACAGGCGCCCCGGCGCCGGCCGCGCAGACTGGCGTCCGCGTTCTGTCGGCGGCATGTCTGCCGCCGCTGTGGTTGCGCGCTAGGTCAGCGCGGAGCGGAGGTCGGTTTGCGCGAAGTCCTCGCCCTTGAACAGCAGCGGCTCGCCGGTGGCCCTGGCGAGCGCATACGCGAAGCAGTCACCGAAGTTCAGGCGCGCCGGATGACCGCTTCCCCGGCCGAAGTCGCGGTAGGCGGCGCGCGCGATGCGCACCTGCTCCACCGTGACCGGCTCAACCGCGACCCCCGCTGCGGCGAGGAGATTGTCGAGGAGGCGACCGGCGACCGCATCGCCGTTGCCGTCCACCACGATGCACGTCTCGAGCAGCGTGCCCGCGGATATCCGCCGCGTCGACGCAGCGTCGATCGCCCGCTGATACGCCTCGGCGTCCGGCTCGTCGAGCAGCATCGCGAGAAGCGCGGAGGTCTCGAGGATCACCGCGGCAGGCCGCGCTGGTCGTACAGGAGGTCGGCATGATTGGCGGACCGGAACCCCTCCCGGAAGTGTGGCGCGGATGCTCGGCAGATAGCGGCCAACCGGTCGGCGAGCGTCTCTTCGCCCCGCTCGCGGCGAACGCGCTCGAGGCGCTCGCGCAGGGCCTCCGTCACGGCAGCGGTGACGCTCTCGCCTGTCAGCGACGCCAACTCGCGGGCGAGTCGGTGTGCGTCCTCGCTCTTGATGTTCATGCTCACGTCGCACCTCGGGTCCGCGTCTACCATCGCGTATGGCGATTCTACCATTCAGGCGCGTGGCCGCGGACCGACTCGAGTTACGCCACGGCGAACGGCCGCCGCGTGAGCGGGCTGAGGATCAACGCGCGACCCCGTGACCCCACGACCCCGTGACCCCCGTGACGCCACGACCCCGTGACCCCACGACCCTGGCGACCACGCCGCCCCGTGACCACGCCGCCGCCCACCTTCCCCGGGCGATCGGTCAGCGCTCCGTCGACTCGAGCCAGTGCGGCCACGGCCCGGGGTCGGGATGCGCCGTCGCCCATCGGTCGAGCGAGCGCGCCAGCCCCTCCGCGAGCGCGCCCGTCGGCCACCATGACTTGCGGACGAACAGCACCGGGCACGTCGCGACGCGGGCGAAGTCGCTTGCGTTCTCGGTGACGATCACGCGCGCCTCCGCCGTCGCCAGCCGGACCAGCACGTCGTCGGGAAGGCTGTGGGCGCCCAGGTCGGCCGGGGTGACCGCGTCGTGCCCGGAGGCGTTCAGGAGGTCCGCGACCGCCGGCGGGAGCATCCCGTCGACGAGGAACTTCACGCGAGCAGGCGCCCCCGTTCGAGGGCCACGCGCTCCGCCTCCTCGAGCGCACGGTCGTTCGCGCGGACCCGTGCCTCCACTTCGTCGCGGTGCGCGGCTGCGTAGTCGAGCGCCGCGACGACCTGGCGCTCGTGGATGCCGAACTGCGCCGCCAGCGCGGCGACCCGCTGCGACCCGGTCCCCGCGACGTCGCGCAGCGCGGCTACCACCTCCCAGACGTCGGGCCCGCCGGCGAGCGCCGCGCGCCGCCCGGACGGCCCGGGCTTGAACGTGATGCCGGGGTGGCCGTCCAGGGCGAGGCCCTCGCGCACGAAGCGGTCGACCAGCGCCGTGACGGTCGTCCCCGCCTGCGTGGCGGCATCGGCGAGGCGGGTGCGCAGCTCGTCGTCGAGACGGAGGCTCATGGTCGATTGGGGCATCGCGGCCTCGCTTATTGCAGCGCAATACATCGTAACACGCACACTCCCGTGGCCGCCCGTTGGCTCTGCGCGCCGCCGGTCGGCCCGACGGCGGTTCGCATGCGATCCTCGCTCGCCGGCCCCTTCCTAGCACCGTCTGGATTGCGGGCACGCCCCTGCAAATCCGCAGGTGTCGTGCCGGTCGCGCGAGGAACGCTGGTAGCTTTCGCTGCGGGCGGACCCGGCCACCACATTTGCGGGTAGTTGTTGGCCGTTCTCGCGTGACATGTTGACCGGGGCGGGTCAGGATCGATCCCGATATCCCCCCAGTGGCCTCGGCCGCTGGGCGCGAGACCCCCGGTGACGGGGGTCTCTGCCTATGCGCACGAATGTGTACGTGGACGGTTTCAACCTGTACTACGGCGCCCTGAAGGGCACCGTGTACAAGTGGATCGACATCGAGACGCTGTGCCGGCACCTGCTTCCCCGGCCATCAAGTTCAGCGCATCCGCTACTTCACAGCACCCGTGACCAGCCGCCCGTCGGACCCGCAGGCGGCCCAGCGACAACAGATCGACCTGCGGGCCCTTGCGACATTCCGTGCGTCACGGTCTACCTCGGGCGCTTCCTCGCAAAGCAGAAGTCCCGCCCCCTCGTGAACGGAGGCGGATACGTGTGGGTCCATGACACCGAGGAGAAGGGCTCCGACGTGAATCTGGCCAGCCACCCGCTCCACGATGCGCATCGTGGAGGGTTCGAACAGGCGGTCGTCATCTCCAACGACTCCGACCTCAAGACGCCGATTGAGCTCGTGATGAATGACCTGCGGCTGCCGGTGGGACTGCTGAACCCCCACAAGAAGCAGGCGTACGATCTGCGGAACGTCTCGACCTTCTACAAACCGATTCGCGCGGGGGTCCTCTCCGCAAGTCAGTTCCCGACCACACTCACGGACGCCACGGGGACCTTCTCGAAGCCAGCGAGCTGGTAAAGGCGCGTGACCGCGCGCCATGCAAACCGCCCCGGAACGAATCCCCCTCCGCCTTCGTTACACCTCATGCGGCCCCCGCGCCTGCGCCCCCCGTTAACCCGGTCACGGTCCGTACCGTTGTTGATAGTGCGGTGGGAGATGTCCGACACACCTCTCCCCTTGGCGCAGGCCACCTATACTCGTGCGGACGCGCACCTCCCCGGTCATGCCGGTGCGGGGAGCCCGTCCCGCGATCCCGATGCACTGGACGGCCCACCGGGGCCGGTCGCAGCGGGGGCCGGCGCGAAGGGAAGCCCGGTGGCAGACATCTCGCCACACGCCGAGGGCGCCGATCCCGCTGCCGACTCCCCGCGACGAACGGGGGATCCCGCGAGACCAGCGCCGTCGAATCCGAACCAGCTGTCCGTCGCCGTCGAGCGCGAGTACGTGCAGCGTGCCGCTCACGGAGACCTGGAGGCGGTAGGCCTCCTGTACGACGCGTACGTCACCAGGCTGTATCGCTACTGCCTGGCGCGCGTCGGCAACGAGACGGACGCGGAGGACCTCGCGGAAGAGATCTTCCTCAAGGTCCTGGGGGCGGTCGACGGGTTCGAGTGGCGGGACATCGGCGCGGGGGAGCGCAGCCCCTTCGCGGCCTGGCTGTTCCGCATCGCTCACAACCACGTCGTCTCGTTCCACCGCCGGGCCACCGTCCATCGCCGCGTGGTGAAGGACGACCCGGGCGCCGAGGTCCCGGACTGGATCGCGGACGAGCGCCGCGGCCCGCAGGACCTCGCCGAGACGCAGTTGACGATCGAGGAGGTCTTTGACGCGGTCGAACTGCTCCCCGAAGCGCAGCGCGACGTGATTCGCCTGCGATTCGGCGCCGGCCTCTCCGTCGCGGAAACGGCCGAGGCGCTCGGGAAGCAGCAGGGCAACGTCAAGGTGCTGCAGCACAAGGGCGTGCAGCGCCTGAAGCAGATCCTCCGCGACACGCGCCCCGAGCCCAGTTGGGTGCGGAGCGCGGACCAGTAGGAACGCCGCGGACGTCCGTCCGCGACCCAGGCGCACAGCGGGCGTATCGCCCGCTGCCAGGCGCACAGCGGGCGGTAGGCCCGCTGCCCAGGCGCACAGCGGGCGTCCCGCCCGCTGCCAGGCGCACAGCGGGCCACGGCCCGCCGCACACAGGCGCACAGCGGGCGTCCCGCCCGCTGCCAGGCGCACAGCGGGCCACGGCCCGCCGCACACAGGCGCACAGCGGGCGTACCGCCCGCTGCTGACGCCACCAGCAGGCGACCCCCGGGCCTAACGCCCGCCGGTCGCGCAGACCACGAGAGGATCATCGCGGACCGCCGAGCCTGGCGGGGGCCAGTCGCCGCAGGGCGAACCCACGGCACGGCGCCACCGACGATGCTCCGCCAGCCCCGATGGCGCGCGGCCGGCGCAAGCCGCCCGGCGACTCACCGGCACAGTGTGGCCGCCCCACGCGTGGGCGGCCCGGAACGGGTCGGAGATGTCGGCAGACCAGCCGCTGCACTCCTTCGACGCCGGGGATACCCGGCGGGGGGACCCCCTCTTCACCGGGGACGCCGCCGACCTGGCCGAGGCCCAGCGCCTGGACGAGGCGCTCGAGGAGCTCGCGTCCGGTCGCGAGCCCGACGTCGATCCGCGCGAAGACCCCGCGCTCGCCGGCCTCGTCCAGACCGCCGCCGTCCTCCAGCACCTCTTCGCCGACGCCACCGATGGCCCCGCCTTCGACTCCTACCGCGCCCGCTCGCGCGCCGCGATCCTGCACCGCATGGAGCGCGCGCCCGTGTCGCTCGCGGCCGAGCGCCGGCGCCGCCTGCGCACCCGCGTCGTCTCGGTGTTCGCGCCGATGGCCGCCGCGGCCGCCGCCGCGGCGATCACCTTCACCGCCTTCGCCGGCGGCGGCCTTTCCGGCACGCCGCAGCTGGCGACCGGCCCGACCGTCGAGAACCAGACCCCGCGCTCGCTCGACGCGCAGCTCGCACGGCTGCAGACCACGCTCGCCGAGATCGCGAGCAACACGCAGCGCGGCGTGCCCGTGCAGACCGACCTCCTCCGCCGCGTGACCGAGGACAACGCCTCGGTGCAGCAGCAGATCGCCGCGCAGCCCGAGCGCGTCGACCCCGGCACCGTCGCGCAGTACGCGCGCGCCGCGAACCAGAGCCGGCAGGTGCTGCAGACGGCGAAGCCCGAGGCGGGCGCCGAGGGTGCGCTGAGCGCCGCGCAGGTGACGGCCGACCAGGGCGTCGTGACCGCGGCGCGCTACCTCGAGTCGCACGGGGACGCCGGGACGCCTGTGGCGACGGAGACGGCGACGGCGACGCCCGAGGCGACGGAGACGGCGACGCCGACGTCCGAGGTAACTGCGACGGAGACGCCGACGGCCGACACCACCGAAACGCCGACAAGCACGGTGACGGCGACGGTACAGGCGACGGGGACCGCCATACCGGCCACAACCGATGCTCTCACCCCAGCGGCGAGTCCGTCGGGGACCCCGAACGGGAGAGGAACCGCGGCATCGAGTTCGACGGCGCCCGCGACGGTGGTGCCCTCGGCGACGCGGGCGGTTGGTACTGTCCCGCCCGACGCCGTGGCCCCGTAGGTTCGCTTCGCCTAGCGGAGCGTGATCGTGGCCGTGATCCCGGTAGCTCCGGTGTAGACGAGTTGGCTGGCTGTCGTTCCCGCGGGCAACGCGAAGTACAACCACCCGTCGATCCCGCCGTTAGGAACGAGCTGATTGACGTTGCCGATCACCGCGGGACATTGCGCGCAACCCACGGTTCCATGGCCGCCTGCATCTTCGTCGATCAGGCGAAAGTCCTTTGTCGCCAGCTGAATGGGATTGCCGGTATCTCCTGCGTTAGTCACTGCGATATGGACGGCGGAGGTAGCGGTGTTCGCGGGTGCATAGTGGCTACCATCGAAGGCCGCGTTGACTTCGATCACCCTCAGGGCGAGCGATCCGACGCGAAGTGGGTCCCCAATGCCACCGGTAACGACATGCGCGACTGGGGTGGTCGTCTTCGCGGGTTCGCGGGAGTGATCGCCCCGCGGAAGCAGGATCACGAGCGTGGCGGCAAGCACTGCCGTAATCAGTCCACCGGCCGCGACCACGCCCCATGGTCCACGAAACCAGCGACGCGGTCCGTCCGGCTGACCGTTGCCGCCGAACGCGGCGGTCGCGTCTGACTCGGCGCGTCGGTGGTTTGAGTTCGTCATGGCAGCCGCTTCCTTCAGGTGCGCCGGCGTCGTGCTGAGATCAATGCTTGGACGATCGTCGCCGATCGCGCGGTCACCGGCTAGCGCGCTCCCGATAGGGGATCGACCTGCGGGCGTTCGTCAGGTCGCGCCACTCGTCTTGCCCGGTTACCTCTTTACTGCGTATCAGGCCCACCCCCGCTGTTAACTCAGTCTTGCCCGGGGGCGTTCTAAGTCTCGTGGCGTGAGGTGTGTGTCTTGGACCACGCCGCCCGTCGCGGATTTCGAAGGTTCGCAGCGAGCGTGATTTCGAGCGGCGCTGGTGGCGTTTTGCTCGAGCGGCGGTATCAGCACCGCTTGGAAAGAAGGCTCGCCGGCCGCCGTTCTGCCAGGAACGGGGCGCTCCCCCTCACGGAGGAGCCGGACGCGGCGAGAGGAGGCATCGCAGAGAATCGAAGTGCGTGTTATCGAGTGACAACGTTCTCAATTGGAGGACAACTGCTTTGAGTCTTTTCAAGAAGTACGCGTGGTACGGCTCTGCTGTTGCCGCGTCGTTGGTGCTCGCTGTAGCGCTGCTCGTTTCGGGAACGGCGCGGACGGCGAGTGCGGCGGCGACGACGACAAGCTCCGCCAGCGCCACCATCTCGCTGGCAACGAACGCGACGACTGGGACTGGTGCCTGGACGACTCTGCCGGACGCTAAGTTCACGACCGGTGCGACCGGAGATATCGCGATTGGCGACTCGATCGTGCTTTCCCGGCCGAGCGCGGACTGGGAGTTCAATACAGCGGCTACCGTGACGGTTACCACGACCGGCACAGTCGCGGGCGTCGCTGGAACGGCTACGGTTGCGGCCGCCACGATTACCACCGGCACGGCCACTACCGCGAATGTCGCTGGTGACACGGTCACCATCTCCGGCATTCAGGTGCGGCCCATTAGCACCACTGCTGCCACTGGCAATATCACGTCCGCACTCGGCGGCGGTGCGGCTGGTACCTTCGGTACGCCGGTTGCGGGTGCGCTGACTGTTTCGACCTCAAACGCCGTTTCAGTCATCGCGACCCCGGCAACGATCGCTGCGAGCGGCGCGCAGGCGTCGACCATCAAGGCTTGTGTCTCGCCCGTTCCCACTGCTCCCACGCAGGTGAACTTCACTGGCAGCCTGGGTCTCTTCGTTGCGACCGGCACCAACTCGGCGAGCTCCTTCACGGACGCGACGACCGGCTGTGCGTCGGTCGCATACAAGGGCAATGGGACGTCGGGTAGCGACACCATCGTTGCCTCCGTTCCGTCGCTCAGCGCTGTCGACACGACGACGCTGACGCTGCAGGCTGCGACCGGCACGACGCCGACGACCCTCACGACGGTGAAGGTCACTGACGCGAACGTTGCGGCCAGCAGCTCGTCGGCGTCCTACACGTCGCCGACCACGGGTACGAACGTGCTTTTCCGCGTCACTGACGCGACGGGTGCTGGCGTCAACGGTCAGCTCCTGCAGGTTTCGGTGGACAAGGGCTTCCTGGCGAGCGGCGCCAGCGCGGCTTGTCTGGCAACCCCGGCCACCTCGACTACGGCCAAGGCGGTCACGGCGACAACGGCCTCGCTGAGCGGGACGCCGGGCTACGCGTACGTCACGTACTGCGCATCCGCCACCCAGCTTGGCACGGCGACGATCACCGCGACTGACATCACGACGTCGTCGGTTCCGGCCGCGACGGCGACGGTGACGGCGGCTGGCAAGCCGGCAACTGTTACTGCTGCAGTGACGGCCAACAAGGTGACGGCGACGGTTGTGGATGCCTCTGGCAACATGGCCGCAAACGGCACCGTCGTGACCTTTAACATCCCCTCGACCCAGGGTGTTGTTTCGGTCGCGTGCGGCACCACGTCGAGCGGGACGGCGAACACGACGGCTGCACTGACCGGTACCTCGGGCAGTGTCTTGGTCGCCGCTCAGACCGGTTCCTCTGCGGCCCCGACGTGCCCGAGCGCATCCGGTTCCGTCGTTGACTCGACGGTTGCCACTGTCGGTGCCCCGGCGGCCACGCCGACGGCGACCCCGACCGGCACGACCGGCGCGGGCACCTTTGACCGCGCAATCCCGAACGTCGGTGTCAACACCGCGGTCTGGAACGGCGGCACGGTTGCCCAGCTCTCGTCCGCGGTCTCCGCGGCGGGCGGCATCTCGGTGACGGTCTTCGTCAACGGCCAGGCCGTTGTGCTCATCCCGGGCGCCCCGGCGTTCGTGAACGCGGCGTTCAACGCCGCCTTCCCGAACGAGGTCCCGGCGGGCACGATCGTCCTCGTCGTCAAGTAAGCGACTAGCGGTTCACCCCCCGTCCTCTCGGGGCGGGGGGTGAACCTTGTCTCCGCCTCCCGGCCATCTCGCGATGAGGGAGGCACGCGTACCCACCCAGCTCCGCCGGACGCTCACGAGCGTGAGGGGGACGGATGGCTAACCACCCAGGGGCGGGTCAGAACTCAAAGGAGTTCTTGCAGATGAGTCTTCTCCGGAAAATGGCGGTGCCGTTCGGCGTCGCGGCCGTCGCGCTCATGATGTTCGCGACGATCGCCTCGGCGCAGGTGCCCCCGATGACGGTCTACGGCGTCGGCCTCAAGGCCGGCGACAAGGTCGAGGTCTTCGACGGCGCCAAGTCCTGCGGCACGGCTACGGCCGACGCCAGCGGCCAGTGGCAGCTCCAGATCGCGTCCAACGCGACCTGCAGCCCGGCGGACGGTGACACGCTCACCTTCACGCTGAACGGCGCCCCGACCACGGCCAAGGAGACCTACAAGGCCGGCGGCGCGCCGGCGAACGTTGCCAACGGTGTCACGCTGACGGCCTCGGCCACGGCGACCCCGACGGCCACGAGCACGGCTCCGGCCCCGGCCGGCACCGGCAACGCGGGCTTCCTGGTCGGCCACAGCACGGGGCTCGCCTCGATGCTGGCGCTGGCCGCCTTCGCGGTGATCGCGGTCGGTGGCGCTCGCGCCGCCACGCGCCGCCGCTAGGCACGCAGCTCGAGCGCGCGCCGCTCCTCGCGAGCGGCGCACGTTCGTGAACGGGACCCCCGTCCTCTCCTCGGAGGGGACGGGGACTCCCTTCCCCGCTCGACACGACCACGGGTCGAACGCGGAAGGGAGCCGGCGGGGCCGGTTCCGCAATCTTCTCGTTCCGCGCGCGACTGCGCCGGGGCGGACGGGGGTCGGGTGTGATGGATTCGAGAGCCGGGACCGGTCGGCTCGGTAGCGCTGCGCGCAGTCCGCGCGCGCTGGCGATCCTGGTAATCATGACCGCGGTGCTCGTCGCCGGCGCGCTCCTGCCGGCGACGGCGGGACGCGCGCGGGCCGATGGGGGCGCGTCGACGATCTTCGGTTTCGTCTACGCGGATCAGTCGGGCGCGCTGCCGTCGAAGGTGCGCGCGCTGGGTCCGGCCGCGCCGGGGCATGAGCCCGCCGTCTGCGGCACCGCGGACGTCACGAAGACCGGCGCCGGCAGCGGGTTCTACATGCTCTCGGTGGCGTCGTCGGAGACCCACGCCGGCTGCCCGGCGCCGGGCGACGACGTGCGCTTCCTGCTGATGTACGGCGCGGTGGACCCGGGGCTCGCCGCGACGCAGGTCGCGACGTGGAGCACGACCCCGCAGCAGGTGAACCTCACCGCGGCGACCGACGTCGTGGCGGTCGGCGGCTTCACCGGCGCGCTCCCGCCGGGGTCCGGCTACGGCCTCCTCACGTGGGACGGCGCGGACGCGACGCCGATCGCGGATGCGGTCGCGACGATCCCGCGGCAGGTGCAGCTCGTGTTCCGGGTCTCGGGCGGGATGGTGCGGCAGTACGTCGCCGGGGCGCCGGACTTCGTCTCGAGCCTGCGGGAGCTGAACCACGGCGACATCGTCGTCGTGCTCGTGAAGTAGGGCGATACCCCGCGCCCAAAGCGGCGTCAGACATGACGCCGACAGGTCGGCGGCGCTTCGGCCGCCGCCAACCCGGGTGCGGGGACCATCCCGCGCCTCCCCTCGAGCCTGCGGGAGCTGAACCACGGCGACATCGTCGTCGTGCTCGCGAAGTAGGGCGATACCCCCGCGACCAAAGCGGCGTCAGACATGACGCCGACAGGTCGGCGGCGCTTCGGCCGCCGCCAACCCGGGTGCGGGGACCATCCCGCGCCTCCCCTCGAGCCTGCGGGAGCCGAACCACGGCGACATCGTCGTCGTGCTCGTGAAGTAGGGCGATACCCCCGCGACCAAAGCGGCGTCAGACATGACGCCGACAGGTCGGCGGCGCTTCGGCCGCCGCCAACCCGGGTGCGGGGACCATCCCGCGCCTCCCCCGAAGGCGACGCTCGGCGTCATCGCGGCCCGCCAGGCGGCTCGCGCCGCCGGGTCCGTCGGCGTCATGTCTGACGCCGCTTTGGCGCGCGGCGGCGGGCAGCCGGGGGGACCGGCAACCTCCCCGGTCAGCGCGGCTTTCCGAGTGCGACGTCGATCCCCGCGAGCACGACCGCGAGCGTTGGTCGTGGAATCCGCGCAACCCGGTCCGTCAATGCCTCGCGATCGAGCGTGACGATCTGCGAGACGTTGACCACGGAATCCCTGGGGAGGCGGGACGTACTGGCGGGAAGGACGACGTTGCCCGGTGCTCCTGCCCACCGCAGGTTGCTGGTGAGGGCGACGCAGATCACCGTCCGGAGGTCGCTGCGATTGAGGTCGTCGCCCTGGACGACCAGCACGGGGCGACGGAAGCCGGGCGCTGACCCGGATGGTGCGGGAAGGTCCGCCCACCAGATCTCGCCCTGCGAGATCACCACTCGCTGTCCGCCAGGATGCGTTGCGCTGCCGTACTGCTGAAGTCGTAGCCGGACTCGCCGTTCAGCTGGCGGAGGGTCTCGTTCATCGCCTCTGTGACCGCATCCGGCGAGTGGCGCTGCACGTACTCGCGGAGGGCGGAGGCGTACAGCTCGCTCCGGCTGCCACCGGAGCGGCGAACGAGTTGTTCCATGGCCTCGAAGAGCTCGTCGGGCAGGGAGATGGCGGTCTTCATACCGCCAGTATAACTCGCGGACCCTGGCCCCGCGCACCGCGAGGGCTGTTTGCTCGTTCGGCAAGCCTCCAGGGGAGCGATCGGCGCACCCATGTCGCGCGTGATGCCGCATGTCGGCGCCCGCAGGCGCCGCTGGCCCGCGGGCGGCGGCCGGGTGGCAGCGGTTCACTTTCACACCGCCGGCCGTTCGGCTAGACGGCGAGGCGACGCGGGAACTTCGACCGGTGGTCTTCGCCGATCCGGTGCACGGCCGCGTAGTCGTGGGCGCTGAACGTCGTGCGCGAGGGCTTGCGCATTCCCGTAAGCACGGCGATCGCCGGTCCGTCGAGTCCGCGTCGAGCCAGCTCCGTTGGAGTGCCATTCTCGAGGAGGCAGAACAGCCGGAAGTGCTCGCGGCCGGGACGGGTCGTGCGCACTTCGTAGTAGCCGTGCATCTCGCCGTGCATGGCTTCCCACCTGCCGCCGCCGGAGAATTGGGGCGGCGGTGCGGTGGCGACGGCGTCGAGTACCGCCAGGATCGTCGCAGCAACCCGGGACGGGCAGCGGTCGAGGAAGTCCGCCGCGGGCACGCTGCCGTCGCTTGCTGCGTAGTAGACGGTGTCCCATGTCAACGGAGCGCGGCCGTTCGTTGATTGCAGGCAGGTCAGGCCGCAGATGGATCGCCTTGCCCACGAGCGCGTTTGCGTGGGACCACGCGGATCTCGGCGTCGAGGTCTTCGGCGATGGAGGCCACGAGCAGCAGCTCGGGATTGCCGCTTGCGGTGAACAGCCGGCGGATGCTCGACGGGTCGCGGCCGATGTTGCGTGCGAGGGCGGCCTTCGAGATGCCGGCCTCTTCGCGAAGGCGGTCAAGTTGCCGGATCACGGCATCGACCTGGTCGATCTCGCGCCGCGCACGCTGGTACTCCTGGCGAAACTCGGGATCCCGCATGCGTGCGGCGAGCATGCGCTTGTGGAAGTTGGCGGCTGATCGTTTCGGCATCTTGTGAGCCCTTCGATCGGAGCGTGGCATCAGTGCCACGCTCGCAGTGTACCATCTCGCGGCCCAACGAGGCGTCAGACCTGGGCGCCCTGTGCAAGCGCTCGATCATCCTCTGGCCACATCGCGTCCGGGGCCGGACGACTTTCTCGGCTCGGTGTCCGGATCGCCGCCACGACCGCCTTCACGAGCAGGCAGACGCAGCGGGGTTGATCTCAGGGACTGCGCGATCGCGGTCGGCGGTAGCCGTCGACGCCTGATTCGCCAGAGCGGCGTGAGACTCAGCCTGCCCTGAGCGGAGCCGAAGGGGCACCGACAGATGGGCGACGGGAGCGGCCGCGACCCGCGGCGCCTTGCGGGCGCCGGCCTGTGGCGGCTGTCTGACGCCGCTGTGGCTGCCGCGGAGCCACGCCAGGCGGAACGGATCGGGAACCTGATCCGTTGTGGGTGTAGGATTGCCTCGGCGGGGGCAGCCGTTCGGAGTCGCTCATGCGCTATCGCATCCCGTTCGCCGGCGCCGTGGTCGCGCTGGCGCTGCTCGTCGCGCTGCCCGCGCTGACCGGCGCGCAGACGCCGACACCCACGCCGACTCCGACCGCCACCGCCACCGCGACGCCGACGGCGACCCCGACCGCGACGCCGGCGCCGGGCTCACCGGTCGCGCAGGACGGGTCGATCACGATCGGGTCGACGTATCCGCCGGCGCCGGTCACGGTGGTGCTGAACGCGTCGCAGCAGGCGGCGGCGAACGACCCGTCGTTCGCGATCGCGAGCTTCCCGGCGAAGGGCACGCTCGCGCCGATCGCGGCGGTGACGTGCACGCAGAACGTGCCGCAGAGCGGCGCGTCGACGTCGATCTCCTGCACGGCCGAGGTGAAGTACACGCCGGTGGCGAACGCCATCGGCACCGACGCGTTCGGCTTCACGTTCACCAACGGCGGGCTGACCTCGAACTTCGCGACGATCTCGATCACGCTGCCGTCGACGGTGGCGACGGCCACGCCGACCCCGTCGGCGACCGCCACGGCCACGCCCACCGCGACCGCCACGGGGACGCCGGCGCCGACCGGCGGCCCCGGCACGTTCGACCGGCCGCTGACGCTGACCGGCGTGAACGCGGCCATCTGGCAGGGCGGGACGGTGGAGCAGGTGGAGTCCGCGGCCGCCGCCGCCGGGGCGACGTCGGTGACGGCGTACGTGAACGGCGTGCCGGTGGTGCTGGTGGTCGGCGCGCCGGCGTTCGTGAACCAGGGCTTCGCGCTCGCGTTCCCCGGCGACGACGTGCCGGCGAACACGGTGGTGCTCGTCACGATCCTGTAGCTGCCGGCACGCGCGCCGCGGCGGCCGCCCACAGCGGCGGCAGACATGTGCCGCCGACAGACGGACGGCGTCCGCCACCGACGCAACCGCAGGCGGCCGCGGCGGTCATCGTTCCGTCCACAGCGGCGGCAGACATGCCGCCGACAGACGGGCGGCGTCCGCCGCCGGCGCAACCGCAGGCCGCCGCGGCGGTCACCGTTCCGTCCAAAGCGGCGGCAGACATGCCGCCGACAGACGGGCGGCGTCCGCCACCGACGCAACCGCAGGCCACCGCGGCGGTCACCGTTCCGTCCACAGCGGCGGCAGACATGCCGCCGACAGACGGACGGCGTCCGCCACCGACGCAACCGCAGGCCGCCGCGGCGGTCACCGTTCCGTCCACAGCGGCGGCAGACATGCCGCCGACAGACGGGCGGCGTCCGCCGCCGACGCAACCGCAGGCCACCGCGCGGCTCGCGCCGTGCACCTGCCGGCGTCATGTCTGCCGCCGCTGTGCGGCGCCGGGCTTACGCCAGCAGCTCCTGCAGAAACGTGCCCGGCGTGAGCACGCGCGTCGACAGGGCCGCCTCGCCCACCGCGCGCGTCAGCAGGTGGCGGCGGTCGAGCGTGAGCAGGTACGCGGCGCGGCAGCCGAGCGCGCCGGCGAGCACGTGGGCGTCCTTCTCCGTGGTCAGCGGAACGCACTCGGCGAGGAGTTCCGCCGGCGGCGGCGGAACGATCTCCGGCTCGAGCGCCGCGAGCTGCTGGTAGAACCGCGCGAGATCCCCGCCGGGGAACTTCTCGGCGACGTTCAGGCGCGCCTCCTCGAGCACGCGCATCGTGACAGCGCCGCGAAAGCGCGGCCCTCCGCACACCAGCAGCGCGGCGGCGGAGCCGCCGGTGGGGGAGTGCGCGGCGGCGACGAGGACGCTCGCGTCGAGGAAGACGAGTCCCCGTGCCGGCGCCACGCTAGCTGGAGCCGCGCTCGATGAGCTTGCGGACGCGCCTCGCCGTCTCTTCGTCGAGGCGATCCTCTTCGAGGAAGCGGGCGATGTCCTCGTCCGTGTACCGGCGCAGGTCGCTCGGGACCCGCACGGGGGCGATCTCGAGGTGGTCGCCGACGAGCGTGACGCTGAGCATCGTCTCGGCTTCGATCCCGAGTGCGCGGCGGAATTCGTTGGGGATGGTGACCTGCCCTCGCGCGAGGGTTCTGACCACTTTGTGTCGGGCCGGAGCGTCTGGCATGCGGGGCCTCCGCGGCGCGTGTCTGCTGGTAATTCTGAAAATCAGAATATCGCACCCATGGCACATCGCGGCGCAATCCGCGGTCTGCTCGCGCAACCCACAGCGGCGGCAGACATGCCGCCGACAAATCGCGGCCCGCTGGGCCGCGATTCGCGTCGCAGCCTCTCTCACACGAGGGGCTCGTCGGAACGCGGGCGCGTCCCGCGCGCCGGCGGCGCGCGCCGCCGGGCTGTCGGCGGCATGTCTGCCGCCGCTGCGGCGACCGGCGGCCGGGCCGCCCACCCAATCCCGTGCCCGCCGGAACGGATCGCCCGGTTCGCGCGTTAGGCTGATACGGTTCGACCTGCACGGGCGGAGGTCCAGGTGCGGCACGGCTTCCCCGTCATCCGAATCGCCCTCGCGGCCGGCGCGGTGGTCGCGGCGCTGCTGCTGCTCGCGGGCGCCGGCGGGCCGTCCGCCGCCCTCGCCGTCACCCCGACGCCCGCGCCGGTCGCTCACGACGCCCAGCTGACCATCGCGTCCACGACGCCGCCGCAGCCGGTGACGGTCACGTTCGACGGCTCCGACTCGGCCGTGCCCGCCGACCACCCGGCGTTCGCCATCGTCGCCGGTCCGCACTTCGGCACGCTCTCGGGCATGGGCGCGCCGAGCTGCACGGTGCCGGCGCAGCCGCCGACGGGGCAGCCGCCGGTGCTGGTGGTGTGCACGGCGAGCGTCGACTACACGCCGAACGTCGGGGCGGCGGGGCTCGACGCCTTCACCTACGCCTTCTCGAACGGCGGCGTGACGTCGGCGCCGGCGACGGTCACGGTGTACCTGCCCGCCTCGGGCGGCCTGGCGACGTTCGACCGGCCGCTCACCGCGCGCGGGATCAACCCCGCGGTGTGGACGGGCGGCACGGTCGCTCAGCTCGCCGCGGCGACGCTGGCCGCCGGCGGGATGTCGGTGACGACGTTCGACGGCGGCAAGGCGAACGTGCTGATCCCGGGGGCGCCCCCGTTCGCGCGCGCGGCGTTCGACGCGGCGTACCCGTCGCAGATGGTGCTCGCCGGGACGATCGTGTTCGTGGCGCGGTGATGCAGGCAGCGCTTCCGCCCACAGCGGCGGCAGACATGCCGCCGACGGACTGCGGGCCGCGAGGCGCGCACCGGACGCGGGCCGACGCCCGCGGCCTGTCGGCGGCATGTCTGCCGCCGCTGTGGGCGGAGGCGCAGGCGCCCGGTGAACCAACCCGCGACCCGCGCTAGGATGGAACGACCGTATTCCCGATAGACCCGATAGAGTCGCCCCGAGGGCATCGACCAGCCGACCCGCGCGCCGCTCCGTGCGCCCGGTCGATGACCCGGTCGCCGGGTGGCGGGGGCGTCGCACAGGAGGATCGTCGATGGCGCCCGTCACGCCGCGGCAGGATGCGCAGGACACCGACCCCGCCCCCCTTCGCCGTCGTCTTGGCCGCCTGCCGCTCGTCGCGGCGCTGGCGGCGCTCGCGGCCGTCGCGCTGCTCGCGGCGGCGTGCTCGAAGGGCTCCGCCGACGGCGTGAGCGTCCGCACGGCGACCGCGACGCCGGCGGCGTCGGGCAGCCCGTCGGCCACGGCGGGCGGGACCGGGACGGCGACCCCGTCGGGGACCGGCAGCGCCACGCCGGCGGCCGACGCCACGCAGGACCCGGGCACGATCACGACGCTCGACGCGCTGGTGAAGCAGTTCGGCGACCCGCCCGACGCCGGCTACGCGCGCCTCAAGATCCCGGTGCTCGGGGTGGACGGCCCGGTGCGGTCGGCACTGGTCGGCTCCGACGCGGTGATGACGGCGCCCTACAACCCGGTCGAGGTGACCTGGTACGACCTGCGCCTCTTCCCCGGCATGGGCGGCGCGCCGGGCTCCGGCGGCAACGCGATCTTCTCGGGCCACGTCGACTACGCGGCGCACGTGCCCTACGCGGACAACTCGTACTACCGCGGCCCCGGCATCTTCTCGGGCCTGCGGCTGCTGTCGCCCGGCGACATCATCGAGGTCGACTACAACGGCCAGCAGCTGAAGTACGCGGTGGCGTGGACGAAGAAGCTGAGCGAGTCCTACAACGACTGGGCGTCGATCTGGAGCAGCGACGTGTCGGTCGACTCGATCACGCTCTACACCTGCGGCGGCGACTTCGACTTCCAGACGCACTCGTACAGCGACCGCGTGGTCGTGCGCGCGGAGCGCGTGAGCTAAGCGGCGGCAGACACGCCGCCGACATCGACGCGGCCTTCTGGCCGCGACCCGTCGGCGGCGTATCCGCCGCCGCCTGGGCGCGCGGCGGGCTTCAGGCCCGCCGTGTGCAGTGGGCGCCTCAGCCACCACGAGGTGGCGACCCCCGGCCCCTGAGCAGCCGCTGTCCCGGCACGCTTCGACACCTGCCGCGGGGACACGGGCCATCGTGTGCTAGTATGCGTGTATGAAGCGCACCACGATCAGTCTGCCCGATGACCTCGCCGCCGCACTCGAGCGTGAGGCGAGACGGCGCGGCGTCGGCGTCTCGCAGGTTGCGCGCGAAGCGATCGAGGCCCGACTGAGCCGCGGCAAGCACCGCGATCTCCCGTTTATCGCCCTCGGTCGCAGCGGTCATCACTCCACGGCGCGCGACATCGAGGCGATTCTCGACGCCGAGTGGGTCGGGAATGATCGCGGTCGTTGATGCCGGACCGCTCTACGCGGCGGTCGACGCGGACGACCAGGATCACCGCCGTTGTGTCGAGGTGCTGCAGCGCGCGGACCTCGACCTCGTCGTCCCGGCGCTGGTCATCGCCGAGGTCACGTACCTCGTCGGGCGGCGACTCGGTCCATCGGTGGAGGGGGCATTCCTGCGCGGTCTGGCGCGCCTCGAGGTCGAGCCGCCGGCGTCCGGTGAGTGGGAGATGATCGCGGCTCTCGTGGAGCGTTCCGGGGATTTCCCGCTGGGTGGCACCGACGCATCCGTCGCCGTGCTCGCCGATCGGCTTGGGACGGAGTTGATCGTCACGCTCGACCGCCGCCACTTCTCTACGCTGCGGTCGCGCGACGGACGGCCGTACCGGCTGTTGCCGGAGTAGCCGGCCGCCTCTTCATCCCGCCGCGCGCCGATCCGCTAGGCTGCTCGTGTATGCCCGGGATCCGACTCGCCGCCCCTGCTCCGGACTGTGCCTGATGACCCCCGCTCGCCGCCGCGGGTACTCGCGCCGTGACACGCCGCCCTCCGGCCCCGCGCCGCTGTCGCGCGAGGACGTGGAGCGCGCGCTGCCGCGGTCGGCCGTCGAGCGCGGCGAAGCCTACCGGCGCGACGGGCGCGTCTCGCGGGTCCGGGTGAAGGACGTCGACGACGCGACGTTCGTCGACGCGGAGGTGCAGGGCAGCCGGCGGGCGCCGTACAACGTCTCGATCGTGGTGCGGCCGCGGCGCGTCGGCGGGTGGCTGATTCGCGGGTCGTGCACCTGCCCGATGCAGCTCGACTGCAAGCACATCGCGGCGACGCTGCTGGCGTCGATCCGGGACGCGGGGGAGCCCGACGCGAGTGCCGTCCCGCCGCGAACGCCGCCGCCGTCCGGCGAGCAGCCGGCGGACGACGCGGCCGACCGCGAGCCGGCGGCGCGCCGCGAGACGCCGGCGCTGGGCGCGGACCTCGCGGCCTGGCTCGACGAGGTCACGGCGGCGTCCGCGTCCGAGGGCGAGGCGTACCCGCCGGAGATCCGGCAGCGGCTGATCTACGTCCTCGAGCTGCGGCGGCCCGCGCCGCGCGGCACCCCGCGGCTCGTCGTGCGGCCGCTGTCGGTGCGGCTGCTCAAGGACGGGACGTTCTCCGATCGCGTCACGCCCTACCGCCCGGTGCAGGCGGTCCAGGGCACGCCGGCGCGGTTCCTGCGGCGCTCGGATCACGCCATCCTCGCCGGGCTCGACGGGATCGCGCGCCGCGTCTACTACGGCACCGACGCGATCGCACTCGCCGGCGAGGAGGGCGCGCGCGTGCTCGACGCGATCCTCGCGACGGGGCGCGCGCGGTGGGGCGACCTGGCCGGCCCCGCGCTCGCCCGCGGCGAGCCGCGGACGGCGCGGCCGCGCTGGCGGCTGGGCGACGACGCGGCGCAGCACCTGGAGTTCGACGTCGTCGACGGCGAGCCGGCCGGCGATGCGCGCGGCGCGCACGACGGCGAGCCGGCCGGCGATGACCGCGGCGGGGACGCTGCCACTGACCGCGGCGCGCACGGCACGCGCCGCGCTGCGGCGGAGACGGCGCGGCCGCGCGTCGAGGCGGTGTGCCTCGCGCCGCCGTGGTACGTCGACGCGGGCGCCGGGCTGGCGGGGCCGCTCGACACCGGGCTCTCGCCGCGCGTCGCGGAGGCGCTCTTCGCGGCGCCGCCGGTGCCGGCCGGACGCGAGCAGCTCCTGGGCTCGGCGCTGGCCGCCCGGCTGCCGACGCTGGCCGCGCTGCAGCCGCCGCCGCTGCAGCCGATGGAGCACGTCGCGGGACCGCCGGCGCCGCAGCTGCTGCTGACGGTGCAGCCGCCGCCGTTCGCCCCCGCGTGGGCGGCGTGGCGTCCCGGCCCGGTCCCGGTCGCGCGCCTGGCGTTCCGGTACGGCGCGGCGACGATCCCGGCGCACGAGAGCCGCGACCGCGATCGCTTCGTGCGCGACCAGCGCATGATCGAGGTCGAGCGCGACACGGCGGCCGAGCGCGCGGCGCACCAGCGCCTGCGCCGCCTCGGCCTGCAGCCGCTTCCCGAGCCCGGACCGTACGCGGCCGCGGGCGTCGAGCCCGGGGACATGACCGTCCGCGGCGGCGGCGATGACGCCTGGCTGCGCTTCCTCGCGCGGGACGCGCCGGTCCTCCGCGCGGAGGGGTGGGAGGTCGCGGTCGCGCCCGACTTCCCGGTGCACGTCGTCCGCGCGGACGGGCCGCTCGAGGCGCGCCTCGACGAGACGACGGGCATCGACTGGTTCGACCTCGACCTGGGCGTCGTGGTCGACGGCGAGCGCGTGGATCTGACCGAGCCGCTGGTGCAGCTGATCGCGACGCGCCGCTTCGACGCGCTGCTGGCCGGCGACCCGCCCGAGGACGACGCCCTGAGCTTCGTGCCGCTGCCCGACGGCCGCACGCTCGCGCTGCCGGCGCGCCGGCTGTGGGCGATCGCCCGCGCGCTGCGCGAGCTGTTCGACGCCGGGCTGGTGGACGCCGGCGACGGCACGGTGCGGCTCTCGACGCGCAGCGCCGCCGAGCTGGCGCTGGCGGAGGAGGAGGCCGGCGCCGGCGTCGAGTGGCAGGGCGGCGAGCGGCTGCGGTCGCTCGGCGCGACGCTGCGCGGCGCGGACGGGATCCCGCACGTCGAGCCGCCGGCGTGGTTCGGGGCGACGCTCCGCGACTACCAGGCGCGCGGGGTCGACTGGCTCCAGCTGCTCGGGGCGGCGGGGCTCGGCGGGGTGCTCGCGGACGACATGGGGCTGGGGAAGACCGTCCAGACGCTGGCGCACCTGGCGATCGAGCGGGAGTGCGGTCGCGCGGACCGGCCGTCGCTGATCGTGGCGCCGACGAGCGTGGCGTCGGTGTGGCGCGACGAGGCGGCGCGCTTCGCGCCCGGGCTGCGCGTGCTCGTGCTGCACGGCCCCGACCGCGCCGCGCGCTTCGACGCGATCGCCGAGCACGACGTCGTCGTCACCACCTACCCGCTGCTGTCGCGCGACGCGGCGGTGCTGGGCGCGCGTGAGTGGCACGCGGTGGTGCTGGACGAGGCGCAGACGATCAAGAACCCGAACGCGGCGGTGTCGCGGGCGGCGCGCGAGCTGCGGGCCCGCCAGCGCTTCTGCCTCACCGGCACGCCGATGGAGAACCACCTCGGCGACCTCTGGTCGCTCTTCGCGTTCGTCTCGCCGGGCTTCCTCGGGGACCGCCAGCACTTCAACCAGCAGTGGCGCGCGCCCGATCGAGCGCGACGGCGACGTCGACCGTCGCCGCCGGCTCGCGCGGCGGCTGCGGCCGTTCCTGCTGCGCCGCACGAAGGGCGAGGTCGCCGAGCGAGCTGCCGCCGAACACCGAGATGGTGGAGCGCGTGGAGATGGCGCCGGCGCAGCGCGACCTCTACGAGAGCGTCCGCCTCGCGATGGACGAGCGCGTGCGCCGGGCGATCGCCGGGCACGGCCTCGCGCGCAGCCACATCGTGGTGCTCGACGCGCTGCTGAAGATGCGCCAGGCCTGCTGCGACCCGCGGCTGCTGCGGCTGGAGACGGCGAAGGCGACGCGCGCGCGATCGGCGAAGCTCGACCGGCTGCTGGAGATGCTGCCGGATCTCGTCGAGGACGGCCGGCGCGTGCTCGTGTTCTCGCAGTTCACCTCGATGCTGGCGCTGATCGAGGAGGCGCTCGACGCGGTCGGCCTGCGGTACGCGCTGCTCACGGGCGACACGCGCGACCGCGAGGCGGCGATCCGCGCGTTCCAGTCGGGCGCGGTGCCGGTGTTCCTGGTCAGCCTGAAGGCCGGCGGCGTAGGCCTGAACCTCACCGCCGCCGACACGGTGATCCACTACGACCCGTGGTGGAACCCGGCCGCCGAGGAGCAGGCGACGAACCGCGCGCACCGCATCGGCCAGGACAAGCCCGTCTTCGTCTACCGGCTCGTCGCCGCCGACTCGATCGAGGAGAAGATCGAGTCGCTGAAGGACCGCAAGCGCCACCTCGCCGCCGGCATCTTCGACGCGGAGGCCGGCGCCGCGTTCGACCTGAGCGAGTCCGACGTCGAGGAGCTGTTTGCCGCGGACTGACACACCGCCGACCAGCGCGGCGGCAGACATGCCGCCGACCAAAGCGGCGGCAGACACGCCGCCGACCAAAGCGGCGGCAGACACGCCGCCGACCAACGCGGCGGCAGACACGCCGCCGACCAAAGCGGCGGCAGACATGCCGCCGACCAAAGCGGCGGCAGACACGCCGCCGACCAAAGCGGCGGCAGACATGCCGCCGACCAAAGCGGCGGCAGACACGCCGCCGACCAAAGCGGCGGCAGACACGCCGCCGACCAAAGCGGCGGCAGACACGCCGCCGACCAAAGCGGCGGCAGACACGCCGCCGACCAAAGCGGCGGCAGACACGCCGCCGACCAAAGCGGCGGCAGACATGCCGCCGACCAAAGCGGCGGCAGACACGCCGCCGACCAAAGCGGCGGCAGACACGCCGCCGACCAAAGCGGCGGCAGACACGCCGCCGACCAAAGCGGCGGCAGACACGCCGCCGACCAAAGCGGCGGCAGACACGCCGCCGACCAAAGCGGCGGCAGACACGCCGCCGACCAAAGCGGCGGCAGACACGCCGCCGACCAAAGCGGCGGCAGACACGCCGCCGACCAAAGCGGCGGCAGACATGCCGCCGACCAAAGCGGCGGCAGACATGCCGCCGACCAAAGCGGCGGCAGACATGCCGCCGACCAAAGCGGCGGCAGACACGCCGCCGACCAAAGCGGCGGCAGACATGCCGCCGACCAAAGCGGCGGCAGACATGCCGCCGACCAAAGCGGCGGCAGACACGCCGCCGACCAAAGCGGCGGCAGACATGCCGCCGACCAAAGCGGCGGCAGACATGCCGCCGACCAAAGCGGCGGCAGACACGCCGCCGACCAAAGCGGCGGCAGACATGCCGCCGACAGGTCGCGGCCGGAAGGCCGCGTTGAGATTGGCGCCGTCCCCGCCGCCGCCTGCCGCGCGCGCATCACATTGCCGTCGCAGCCTCGCGCGGGGCGTATCCTCGCCTCCGGCGGTGGGGGGATTGCATGGCATGACGGCGGCTGCGGCCTCGTCACATCTCGTGGTCATCGGCGCATCGGCGGGAGGCATCGAAGCCCTCTCGCGCGTGGTGGCGACCGTGCCGATCGATCTGCCGGCGGCCGTCGTCATCGCGCAGCATCTCTCTCCCGGGCGGCCGAGCCGCCTGCAGGAGATCCTCGAGCGCCACACCTCGCTGCCCGTGCGCATGGTCTCCGACGAGTGCTCGCTCGTCGACGGCGAGATCTTCGTCGTCCCCTCCAACCGCGACATCGCGATCACCGATCACGTGGTCGCGCTGCGGCCGGCCTCCGCGCCGTCGACACCGTCGGTGGACGCGCTGTTCGCGAGCGCCGCCGAGGTGTTCGGCGAGCGGCTGGTCGCCGTCGTGCTCACCGGCACCGGCTCCGACGGCGCGGCCGGCGCGCGGCTCGTCCACGAGGCCGGCGGCACGGTCGTCGTGCAGAACCCGGCGACGGCGGCGTTCCCGGGCATGCCGCGCTCGCTGCAGCCGCCGACGATTGACTTCGTCGCGGAGCTGGACGACATCGGCCCGCTGCTGCAGGCGATTGTGACGGAGGTCGGCCTGCCGACGCGCGCTGCGGACGAGGACGGCATGCGCGGCCTGCTCGCCGACGTGCGCGAGCGGCGCGGGCTCGACTTCAGCGACTACCGCGAGGGGACCGTCACGCGTCGCCTGCAGCGGCGCATGCTCGCCGTCGGCGCCCGCGACCTGGCGGCATACCGCGAGCACCTGCGCGACCACCCCGACGAGGAAGAGCAGCTTGTCCGCGGCCTGCTGATCAAGGTCACGCAGTTCTTCCGCGACCCGGAGGCCTTCGACTACCTGCGCGAGCGCGTCCTGCCCGGGCTCATGACGCGCGCGCGCGAGCGCGGCGAGCCGCTCCGCCTGTGGTCCGCGGGCTGCGCGACGGGCGAGGAGGCCTACTCGCTCGCCATCCTCACGCTCGAGCTCGACCCCGAGCTGCCGCTGCGCATCTTCGCGACCGACGTCGACACCCCGTCGATCGAGTTCGCGCGGCGCGGGGTCTACCCGGCGGCGGCGCTCGCGCACCTGGAGCCGGCGGTCCGCGACCGCTACTTCACGGGGACCGACGGCGAGTGCGACGTGCGCGAGTCGGTGCGCGACCGCATCGTCTTCGGCGAGCACGACCTCAGCGCGCGGGCCCCGTTCCCGCAGATCGACATGGTGCTGTGCCGCAACGTGCTGATGTACTTCACGACCGATCTGCAGCGCCGCGTGCTGCAGTCGCTGGCGTTCTCGCTGCGCCCCGGCGGCTGCCTCGTGCTGGGCAGCGCCGAGAACGTGCGGCCGCTGGCCGAGGCCTTCGCCGCGGAGGCGAGCCGCTTCCGCATCTTTCGTCGGACGGAGGAGCGCGTCGCGTTCGACCGGGCGGCGCGGACGGCGAGCGATCAGCCGTACGCGTCGTCACGCCTGTCGCCCGTGCTGCCGCGGGGCGCGCTGTCCGATCCCGCCGGCCCCTCGTGGCGGCGCGGCGAGTACGACGACGTCGTGCAGCGGCTGCCGGTCGGCGTGCTGCTGGTGGACCGCCGCTACGACATCCGGCACATCAACGCCGCCGCGCGGACGCTGCTCGGGATCCACGGGCTGGCGCTCGGCGAGGACCTGCTGCACCTGCTCGCGAGCATGCCCACGGACGACCTCCGATCGGCGATCGACGCGGCGTTCCAGGAGCAGGCGCTGCAGACCATCGAGGCGACGGTCACGGCCGAGGTCGGGATGGGCGAGGAGCGCTTTCTCCAGATCTCGTGTGTCCCGCGGGGCGACGGCGCGGAGGGCGGCGGTCAGCCGGCGATGGTGCTGATCAGCGTGGTCGACGTGACGACCACGCTGCGCCGGCGCATGGCCGCCGACGAGGCGCTCGAGCAGCAGCGCGCGGAGATGGAGCGCCTCAGCGCGATGATGCGTGGGCTCACGGAGACGAACGAGCGGCTGCTCGCCGCGAACAGCGACCTCGCCAACCTCGAGGAGTCGCTGCGCGAGGCGACCGCGCAGGCGGAGGCGGCGAACGAGGAGCTCGAGACCTACAGCGAGGAGCTGCAGGCGAGCAACGAGGAGTTCGAGACGGTCAACGAGGAGATGCGCGCGACGGTGGAGGAGCTCGAGCTGAGCAATGCCGACCTGGACGCGCGCAGCCGCGAGCTCGCCGAGCAGCGAGAGGCGGCGGAGACGGCGCACGCGGAACTGGCGGTGATCCTCGAGAGCATGTCGGATGCCGTCGCGGTGCTGGACGAGTCGGGCGAGGTGACCCGGTCGAACCCGGCGTTCGACGCGCTGCTCGCGCGGATGGGGCACGACGGAACGCTCGAGTTCCGCGACGACCGCGAGGAGCCGCTGGCGAGCGCGGACACGCCGTACGCGCGGCTGGCCCGCGGCGAGACGTTCACGCAGGACTTCCGACTGGTCGCGCCGGACGGGGCGCGCGGGTGGTTCGACGCGACCGGGCGGCCGATCACGACGGAGGGTCGCGCGGCCGGCCTGCTGATCGTCCGCGACATCGGCGAGCGCATGTCGCAGCGGGCGCGCGAGCACCTGATCTCGGTCGCGAGCCACGAGCTGCGCACGCCGCTGACGGCGGTGCTCGGCTACGAGCAGCGGCTGCTGCGGCTGCTGCGCAGCGAGGGCGCCAGCGACGCCGTCCGCCGCAGCGCGACGGAGGCGTTCGAGCAGACGCAGCGCATGGCGCGGATGGTCGGCGAGCTGCTCGACGTCAGCCGCCTGGAGCGCGGCGCGCTCGATCTCACGCTGGAGCCGGTCGAGATCGGCGGCGTGGTGGACCAGGCCGTGGCGCTGGCGCGCGCGGCCTACGTGGGACGCGTGATCGAAATGGAGGGCGTGGGCGAGGGCGCGTCGCGGCTCGTGGTGCGCGGCGACGGCGACCGGCTGATCGAGGTCGTCGAGAACCTGCTGACGAACGCGCTCAAGCACTCGCCGGAGGACACGCCGGTGACGGTGCGCGTCGGGCGCGCGGATGGCGACGCGACGGTCGCGGTGACCGACGTCGGCGAGGGCATCCCGTCCCGGGATCTGCAGCACATCTTCGAGCGCTTCTACCAGGCGCAGCGCTCGGCGCAGTCCGACGGGCTCGGCCTCGGCCTCTACCTGGCGAACGGGATCGTGACCGCGCACGGTGGGCGCATCGAGGTGCGCAGCAAGCCCGCGGTCGGCTCGACGTTCACGATGCACCTCCCCCTGCTCCGCGGGGAGTGACGACGCGCCGAGCGGAGACGAACACGCCGCGCACGGGGCGCGGCGTGTGATCTTGCTGGCGGAGAGGGTGGGATTCGAACCCACGAGAGAGCTTTCGCCCTCTACCCGCTTTCCAGGCGAGCCTGTTCAACCACTCCAGCACCTCTCCGTGTTTCGCCGCGCTCTCATCCTCCTCCGCCTGCGTCGGCTTGCGCCGGTCGCGGGCTCCGTCGGCGCGCGGTCGCCGCGGAGGTGTGCCTCGAGCGGCACCCGGCAGGGTGCCGATCCGTCCCGCGCGGCTCGTGTCTCGCCGGCGACTGCGCGGATCGCGCTGAGATCGGCAGCCTTCCAGCTGCCGCCGACGCGAGACCGCGCCGGCGACTGCGCACCTCAGCCCGATCGCGCGCCGACGGTGGCCGTGCCCGGCGCAAGCCGACGCGGCCGCGTGGGGACCTTCGCTCCTCACCCCGACCGCGCGCCGACGGAGGCCGTGCCCAGCGCGAGCTGACGCGGCCGGAGGAGGATCAGAGCGCGGCAGATCATGGCGGAGAGGGCGGGATTCGAACCCGCGAGACTCATCGTCTACGTGTTTTCGAGACACGCGCCTTCAACCACTCGGCCACCTCTCCGCCGGTCAGTATAGGGAAGGGTGGCCCTAAGGCCGAGACGGTGGAGGCGCGCTAGATTGGGTCGCCGGGACGCCAGACCGGCTGCCGTTGCGAGGCAGCGGGCGCGGCGCCGCCGAGCCCCGTGGGCACGGGACGGCCGACGCGACGGTAGTAGTCGGCGGTGAGCTCGATCTCGGCGGCATCCCGCTCGCGCTTCGCCTCGGCGACGACCGTGGACGCGCGTCGCCGCGCGGCGAGCAGGCGCGCACGCGCGGCCGCGATCGGTGGTCGCGCCGGCGCGGGCACGCGGTCGAGGAGATCCTCGCGCTCCAGCAGCGTCTTCGCGGCGAAGAAGCCGGCCGCGGCGGCGCCGGCGAAGCCGGCGAACGTGAGCAGCTTCATGCGGGTCCTACCTCCGCAGCCGCGAGGGCAGGCCGGTGAGCACGCCGACCCCGCGACGCACGCCGCGCACGACGGCGATCGTGCGGATCACCGGGTGCACGGCGCGGTCGACCATGAACTCGCTCGCCCCGCGCACGTTCTGCACGGTCTTGTGCACTTCCTCGAGGGTCGGATTGAGCGGGTCGTTGACCAGTTCGTGAACCATGCGGTTCAGCTGGCGGGCGATGATGAACACGCCAACCGCCACGGCGATCAGGATCAGGAAGAGCAAGATCCCGAGCACGCCGTAGACGATGATGACGATGTCGCGCAGGTCGGCGAGGTTCATGGTCGGTGGAGGGCTCCCCTCGTCGCTCGTTCGCGCAGTGCGTTCCCCCATCCTACCGGGGTCTGTCCCGCCGCGCGAAGCGGGCCGATCGAGCGGCAGCTGGAAGGCTGCCGATCACGGTGCGCGACAGGCGGGCCGTCGTGCTTCCCCGGGGACGGCGATGCCCATCGTCCGCCCGCCCCCGATGCGCCCGCAGAGCGTCGCGGTGAGCGACGGGATTGGGGAGATCGGCAGCCTTCCAGCTGCCGCTCGACATTCGACATTCGGCGTTCCGCGCACACCCTCGTCAGCGCGCGATCACGCCGCCGCCGACGACCTCGGTGCCGCGATACAGCACGGCCGCCTGGCCGGGGGCGACGGCGCGCACCGGGCGCTCGAACTCCAGGCGGAACGACGTCGCGTCCAGCGCGGCGACGCGCGCGGGGAGGTCCTCGGCGTGGTAGCGGATGCGCGCGTGCAGCCGTTCGCCGACGACGGGCGGCGCGGCGACCCAGCGCGGGTCGGTGGCGACGAGCGCGTCGCGCGCGAGCGCGTCTTCGCCGCCGACGACCACGACGTTGCGCGACGGCTCGAGCGCGGTGACGAAGCGCCGGCCGCCGCCGCCGCCGCCGAGCCCGAGCCCGCGGCGCTGGCCGACCGTGAAGTTCGCGACGCCGTCGTGGCGGCCGACCTCGACGCCGTCGGCGGTGACGATCGCGCCGGGCGCGTCGCCGACGCCGCGGGCGCGCAGCAGCTCGCGATAGTCGCCGCCGGGGACGAAGCAGATGTCGACGCTGTCCGGCTTGTCGGCGAGCGGCAGTCCCCACTCGCGCGCGATGCGGCGCGTCTCGGTCTTCGTCAGCCCGCCGAGCGGGAAGAGCGTCCGCGCGAGCGCCTCCTGGCCGAGCGTGTACAGCACGTACGACTGGTCCTTCGCGTCGTCGACGGCGCGATGCAGGCGGTGGCCGTCGCCGTCGGGCGCGGGCACGACGCGGGCGTAGTGGCCGGTCGCGAGGCGGTCGACGCCCATGGCCAGCGCGCGGTCGAGCAGCGTCGAGAACTTCACGTGCTGGTTGCAGGCGAGGCAGGGGTTCGGCGTGCGGCCGTCGCGGTAGGCGTCGACGAAGGCGCCGATGACGTCGCGCTCGAACTCGCGCTCCATGTTGAGGACGTAGTGCGGGATCCCGATGCGCTGCGCGGCGGCGCGGGCGTCGCCGACGTCCTCGATGCCGCAGCAGGTGCGCCCGGACGACAGGGCGGTGTCGTCCGCCTCCGTGTACAGCCGCAGCGTGACGCCGACGACGTCGTACCCCTGCGCGTGCAGCAGCGCTGCGGCGACGGCGGAGTCGACGCCGCCGGACATGGCGACGAGCACCCGTTCGGTCATGCCGACCAGTGTAGGCAGCCGCCACGGCGAACGGCATCGCGTGAGCGGGCTGAGCAGCCCGCGCCGCCCCGTGGCGCTCGCGACGGGACCGGCGATCCGCGCCAACCCCTCAGCCCGCCGACGCCGAGCCGTTCGCCCGGGAGGTCACCTATACTGGCGACGCGGCAGGGAGGCCCAACTGCAGAGCACCGATTCTCGCACACGCGCTCGTCGACACTCTCGTCGACCGCCAGGCGGCGGACGTCGTCCTGCTGGACCTCAAGGGGCTCACGACCTGGGCCGACTACTTCATCATCGCGACCATCGACAACGTCCGGCAGTCGCGCGCGGTGATCGACGCGCTCGAGGAGACCGTGCTGCTGCGCGGCGGGAGCCGTCCGCACGCGGAGGGTGACGCCGAGGGCGGCTGGGTCCTGGTCGACGCCGGCGGCGGCGTGATCGTGCACCTGTTCTCGCCCGAGCGGCGCGTCTACTACAACCTCGAGGGGCTGTGGAACCGCGCGCAGGAAGTCGTGCGCATCCAGTAGAAGAAGGGGGATGGGGGGAAGGGAGGCGCGCGCCTCCCTTCTGTCGGCGGCATATCTGCCGCCGCTTTGGGCCCCCGCCGTCGCCGCCACAGCGGCGGCAGACATGCCGCCGACAGTAGGGCGGACGCACGTCCGTCCGTCTCCAGTCCCCCGTCCGTCCGCCCCCCTCCGCCCCCCGTCCCCCCGCCCCTCCCCGTTGCAAACGTGTCCCTTTCGCCTACCCGGTACGTTGGTTTCAGGAGGTACTTCTGATGCCACGCGCATGGTCGAAGAAAGACGAAAAGAAGTACGAGTCGATCAAAGAGTCGCAGATGGATCGCGGCCGCTCGACGTCGCGCGCCGAGGAGATCGCGGCGCGCACCGTGAACAAGGCCCGCCGCGAGGAAGGCCGCACGAAGAGCGGCAAGAAGACGACGTCGGGCACCGGCAATCCGAACGCGGAGCTCGAGAGCCGGACGAAGGACGAGCTCTACAACGTCGCGAAGAAGCTCGACGTCGGCGGCCGCAGCAAGATGAGCAAAGGCGAGCTGATCTCGGCGATCCGCGACAAGCGCTAGCTGCCCGTCGTCTTCAGTTCGATCGGCGCCCGCCCGCCCGCAGCGCCGGTCGCATGGCGAATGTCGGCTCGCCCCTTGGCCGGGATTCGCCATGCGACCCGCGGGTGCCCACGTATGGGCAAACGCATCACCGCTCAGTCCGGCGCCTGCGGGCCCGCAGGAACACCGCGAAGTGCTTGAGGTGGTTGCGCGTCCACGCCCCGCCATGACCGCGCCACCGTGGCGCCGCACGTAGGCGACTGGGTCGACGCCGGGGAGGTCCGCAGTGCGCGATGGCGAACAACCCGCATCGTCCGCGAAGACGCGCGCCGCGAGTCCTGCCTGACGAGGACCGGCGAGTCGCGGCTCAGCCTGGCGGGCCACCTATCGCCTGTGGTGACACAGCACAAATCTGGCATGGAATTCAGACGCACGTGGCCAGCGCGTAAGAACTATTGCAGGATGCGATTCGTGCAATTCTCTTCGAGATGAACGCTGGGAGAGGAGAGAGCCCATGCGGTATTGGGACGGTCCTCGTTATCATTCTGATCTTCATCGCGGTTTCGTTTGCCGGGCCGCGCCGAGAGTTCTCGTGGCGACACCCGCGGCCCGAGTCTCAACAGATGCGGGTCGACAACCGTCGACGAGCTCCGGGGTTATACGTATGACATTCGCACGAGTATTCCCTCGTTCGCTCGCAACTCGAGCCTGTCCCTGATCTCCTCGTTTTGCCGGTCCAGAAACGTTGACAGCAAGAGTTGGCCGCGAGCCTGCCAGATATCGTAGGATTGCGGGTCGTCACTCATGTTGAGCACGACGAGATAGTGCCCATCCTCGCTCGCACGCCGGTAGACCAGCAGCGGATTCTGCCGCGAGACAACTTCAAGGGAACCCGCCACCAACGTCGGGTGTCGCGCGCGCAGCTCGATCAGGCGACGATAGAGCGTGAGCAGGGAGTGCGGGTCCTCTTTCTGCGCCGCTACGTTGGCTGCTCGCACGTCGTCCCCGATGGGGAGCCATGGATCGCCCGTCGTGAATCCTGCCGTAGGACTCGCGTCCCACTGCATCGGCGTGCGCGCGGGATCGCGGTTTCGACCGATGCGCCGTCCCTGGGGGTCCTTGGCGTCTTCCGGCGCGATGGCGACTCCTCGCATCCCGACCTCTTCGCCGTAGTAGTGCGTCGGCGTTCCCCCCAGGGTGAGCAGTAGCATGGCTGCGACCCGCGTCTGGTCGCCAGGAAGACGCGAGGCGATACGCGAGAAATCGTGAGTACTGAGCGTCCAGGTTGGCCAGCCGCTCGCGGGCCGCTCTCGTTCGTAGGTTTCGATGACTGTGCCGAGGTCCTCAGCGCTCCAGTTTGCCCATATCGGGTGCATGTTCAGCGGCAGGTGCAATTCCGGATGCTGTCTTCCGTAGTACTGCACCATGCTCTCGATGGGTAACACCAGTTCCCCCGCAAGCAGCCGATCGTCGAACTCATCAACCACTCGGCGCATGTTCGCTAATACCTCATGCACGCCCGGCTGGTCCCATGTGTACAGAGGTATGACTTCTTGATCCGGGCCATCGCTCTCGGGGTGATAGTTTGGATTGGGCGGATTGTCGCGGAACTGTTCATCCTTGATGAGCCACGAGGCCGCATCGACACGAAAGCCGTCGACGCCGATCCGTAGCCAGAACCGCATCGCGTCCAAGACAGCCGCTTGAACCTCCGGGTTCCGCCAATTCAAGTCCGGTTGCGACTCGAGGAACGAGTGATAGTAAAACTCTCCAGTCGCTTCGTCCCACTCCCAGGCGCTGCCGCCAAACACCGCGCGCCAGTTGGTTGGCGGGGAGTTGGTGCCTGTCGCAGGTCGCCAGATGTACCAGTCACGTCGCCGACTATCGCGGCTGGAGCGTGACTCTACGAACCACGGATGCTGGTCGGATGTGTGGTTCGGGACCCAATCCATGATGATCTTGATACCGCGTGCGTGCGCGTCGCTCACGAGGCGATCGAAGTCCTCGAGCGATCCGAACCGGGAGCCGACCCCGGTGTAGTCACTCACGTCGTAGCCGAGGTCGGCCATCGGCGACGGATAGATCGGCGTGAGCCAAATCGCCGTGGCACCCAGCCACTGGAGATAGTCCAGCCGTTCGATTATCCCTTGGAGGTCACCTTCGCCGTCGCCATTGGTGTCCATGAAGGACGAAGCGAGAACCTGGTAGATCATGCTCGACTGCCACCATCGGAGTGAAGACATCATCGCTTCCCTTGTCGGCGGCAATCGTGCTACGCGGCGGCATCGCCTCGACCCACCGGTCCTGCCGGGCCCGGGCAACCACCGCGTTCGAGTGCCGGCGTCATTCCGAGCGGGTCACGAGGCCAGCCCTCGTTGCAAGGTACTGAAGTACGGTCAAGACGACGGTCCCATGCGCCCATGTCAGCGGCGTGGCGCCCGCCGGCTCGCCGGACGCCGGATCGATCTGCTCCGGCAGGGCGCCGCTGGGGAGTGCACCGGCGGCCACGCGCTCGATCAAGCGGAGCGCCGGCTCGAGATCAGCCAGGTGCTTCGCGCGCTGCACCTTGTACTGCGCGAGCCAGAGGGTGCACAAGAACCACGGGTTGCCGGCGACGCCCATGTCGGCGGCCCGCTGCCGCTGTTGGTAGCGGTCACCCTCGTAGCGTGCGAGCCCACCATGCTCGCCGGCGACTGTAAGCGTGGATTCCACGCTTGCCATCGTCGCGACCATGCGCGGATCGTCGGCGTCGAACATGCCAAAGTACGAAAGGGCCCAGAGACTCGCATCGACCGTCGAGTCGCGCTGGTAGCGCCCGAGGTGGTCACGACGGAGAGCGCGGGCAAACCGCCCTGCAGCGTCATCATAGATGTGCTCCTCGACGCCGCGCTTGATTTCGTCTGCCGCCCGCAGGTACAGCTCAGTCAGCGCCGGCTCGCTGAATAACTCCGTGAAATACGCGACGTCACGCAACGCCCGCCAGACGGTCGCCACAGTGAACGCGTGGACGCCTTCGCCCTCCTCCCAGAGGTCCTGGCTGGGGAGGGGCAGTCCCGTCGCGGGATCGCGGAAATCAGCCAGGAAATTCGCCATCTTCGTCATCATCCCGTGGTAAAGCGATGCGACGAACTCCCAGTCATGCGTTCGTTCGTAGTGGTTGCGTAGCGCGATGAGCACAAGTGCAGTCTCGTCCTCCTGGATGGGGAGTCGTGAAGCGCCCCGGTCATCGATCCAGGCAATGACGTTGCTGGCCACCGATCCGTTCGAGAGGTACTTCTGCAACATGTATGCGTGACGACCGTCCCTGCTCTGGCTCATGTTGCGCGCGCAGAACTCAAGAAAGCGCCGGGCGGCGGGGTCGTACCCGGCGTCATTGAGGGCGATCGCCACGAACGACCCGTCACGCGGCCAGCAGTACGCATAGTTCTCGTGTCCGCGGAACAGATCGGTCACCGGCGCCACGGACTTGCCGGTCGGGCTGTACGCGCCGGAGATGTCAGAGTCCGGGGACGCCACGATCGCGCCGGCCGCATCTGTCTGCGCGCGGGCGAGCAACAGGCTTCGTACGTAGAGCTCCTGGACCGCTTTCGGCAAGATCTCGAGTCCGGAGAGTCGCTCACCCTCCTTCGCGACCCAACCGTGCCAGTAGTGCCGTGTCCGCTCGATGTAACTATCGGGGCCGCGTCCGAGCACGCTCGCGTGGAGCTCTCCCACATCCTCGAGGCTCGACGCCGCTGCCAGCCATCCGTGGGCGACTGTCGGGCGGTCGGGCAGCACTGTGCCCAGGCGCAGCTCGCCGACGCAGTCGACCGCCCCGAACGCTAGTGGCGTTCCGTTCAGCGCGCCATCTTCGGCATCGACCCAGCTTCCGTAGCCGGCACCCTTTGGAGACGCTGTCCAGCCATCGAGTCCTGTTCGCTCGGAGGTCTGCCCGCTCAGCAACAAATAGTGCACGTTCTTGTAGGCGACGAGCGCGCCATATTCGGGATGATAGAACACCGTATCTCCGACAGAATTTCCACCGAGTGCGATGTCGAGGTGCAGGAAAAGTCGCACCTCGGCCGGGGTGGGGGAGGTGTTTATGACGGTGAATCTTCGCAATAGCACATTGCGATCGAAGTCCACGGCGTCGGCGAGCGTAAGGTGGAGACCCAGGCGCGCGTTGCGTGCCTCCACGCGCGTGACAAGCGTGTGGTCGGCGTAACGCAGTGAGCGCTCCCAACTCGAGTCATCGAGCCACGCGAAATCCCCATCTGCCCATACACCAAGCCGAGAGTGCCGCTGATACGCATGGTTCTCAGTACCGATGTGCGGGTAGTAGATGTCGCTGAGGGAATACCTCGAATCAAAAGTGACGAGCATCCGTCCGTTGCCGAGCGTCAGGTCTCGCGGCACCGCTCAGGACCCCCGCGTCCCGCGAGGGAGGCGCGAACAGGCGATGGGCTTGCTGCTCAGAGGGGTCGCGAACTTCGCACCGTCAGTTCGCGCCATCGCAGAGCGAAGCGTTGTCCGCGTTCCGCCACGGTCAGCCGAGCGACGCAGCCTGATGGCATTCTCCAATATTCGAGTCCCCGACCGGCCGGCGCCCGCACGATGATCACGGGCAAGACGCCTGCCGAGCATTCGAGCATGACCAGCGCGGCGTTCATCGGGCGTGGGTGCGACCTGACAATAGTAGGGCCTCGGTCGAGGGACTCTCGCGCTCCGACGGTCCGAGACCGTCCGGACCGCTAGATGTTCAGATGCGGGCGTTCGGGGGCGATCGCAGCCGCGCGTGGGACCTTCGTCATGTGGTGACTACCGATGGCTGATCGCATGCATCGCGTGGGCACGAGCTTCGATGGGCCGCCGAGCGTGTCGGCGACCGGCCGGCATCGCTACTCGAACACCCAGCGGTCGGTGTCGCGCTTCCAGTCGAGCACGGGCTGGCCTTCGAAGAAGATGCCGATCTCGCGCTCCGCGCTCTGCGGGCTGTCGGAGCCGTGCACGAGGTTGCGGCCGATCTCCAGGCCGAGGTCGCCGCGGATGGTGCCGGGCGCGGACTCGGTGGGCTTCGTCGCGCCCATGGTCTGGCGCGCGGCGGCGACGGCGTTCGTGCCCTCGAAGACGGCGGCGATGATCGGCGACGACGTGATGTAGCTCACGAGCCCCTGGAAGAACGGCTTGCCCTCGTGCTCGCCGTAGTGGCGCTTCGCCATCGCCTCGTCGACCTGGAGCAGGCGCAGGCCGGCGAGCCGCAGGCCGCGGCGCTCGAGCCGGCCGAGCACTTCGAACGCCAGGCCGCGCTGCATGGCGTCGGGCTTCACCAGGATCAGGGTGCGCTCCACGAATCGGGTCCTCTCTGCTGTGCGCGTTGGCTAGCGCTTTGGCTTCGTGATCGACGGCGGTCGGAGGTAGACGACGTCCACGAGCGCGGGGTCGCCGAAGGCGTCGTGCAGGCGCGCGAGCCGGACGATCGTGACCGCACGCGCCTCGAGCCGTGGCACAGTGTCGCCGTTCCCCGGCTCAGCGTCTCGCGCGGCGCGGTCGGCGAGGGCGGCACGCAGCTCGTCGCTCGCCTCCCCGCACCAGGGGGCGCCGGCGGGCGCCGCGGCCACGGCGTCGACGGCGGGATCGAGCCGCGCGGCGACGAGGGCGTCGGGCGGCGCGCTCCGTCCCTCCGCCTCGAGCGCCTCCGGCGCGGGCGGCAGCGTGTAGGCGGCCCACGCGATGCCGGAGCGTCCGGCGTCGTGCGCGGCGACGACGGGGGTGCCGCGCGGGCGGGCGAGCAGGTGCGGGTACGCGTCGGCCTCGAGGCGCGAGACGCCGGCGAGCGGCACGCCGAGCGCGAGCGCGATGCCCTGCGCGGCGGCGACGCCGGAGCGCAGCCCGCTGTAGCCGCCCGGCCCGACGTCGACGGCGATCCGTGCGACGGCGTCGCGCGCCACGCCTGCCTCGACGAAGAGCGCATCGAGCGCGCCGAGCAGTTCCTGCGTGACGTTCGTCTCGATGTGCCAGGCGCGCTCGGCGACCACGCGGTCGCCGTCGAGGAGCGCGAGCGAGGCGTCGTCGCCGGCGGTGTCGATCGCGAGGTCGATGCCCATGTGAGGAGGCTACGGTCTGTCCCGCCCGCAGGCGAGCGGCGCCAGGCAGGGTCGGCCGGGCGGCAGTCGCCGCGAACGGGGACATGGTCATCGGCGCGACAACACCGGGCTGCTCGAGTGGGCGGACGAGCGGATCGTGGCGGGATGCCGCTCGGAGCGCGCGGACGCGATCATCCCTGACGGACAGGACGGGCGAGCGGGCTCGGCCGCCAGGCGCCGATCATCCAGGTGACACAGAAAACTGGCATGGAATCCCGACGCATTTCGCCAGCGCGTTGCACTCGCAGCATGCGGCGCCTGCAAACCTCTGCGAAATAGCTGCGGCGAGAGGAGATATCGGCATGTATATCGGTATAGGCACCGTTCTGGTGATCATTCTGGTCATCGTGCTCCTCCGCGTCCTCCTCTAGCCGCCGGGCATATCTCGCGAGTGGTTGCAAATCCCCGTACGAGCCCGGCGTGGCAGTCGGGCCGACCCACAGAATCGGCCGCGCGCCCGCAGGGTCAGACGTGCGCATCGCGATTTCGGCCACAGGCCACAGAGCTCGAAGGCCGCGCCCCGGCAGCTCACCACCCGGCGTCGTCTCCGCGACGATGTCGGGGTGGAGTCGCAGCTCGGCAGGGCGCTCCGCCGGTTGTCGATTCGCGACCGGGGCGGCGTTACACCTCCACGTCCTCCCCGGAGGGAAGCCACAACGACATCAGCGTGCCCATACCCTCGCCGTCGCTCTCGGCCCAGAGCCTGCCGCCGTGTTGCTCGGCGATGCGCCTGGATACATGGAGGCCGAGGCCCAGCCCCGGAATATTCGTACGCTGGGCATTGGCGGCGCGCCCGAACGGGATGAAGATCGACTCGAGGGAGTCAGCCGGGAGACCGATCCCCGAGTCCTGAATCTCGAGCAGGACACCCTCATCGCGCGTCCGAAGGCGCACGCTGATTGGCTCGCCGGGGGGCGAGTATTTCACCGCATTATCCAGGAGGTTCGATACCACCTGGCCGATCCGGTCCGGATCGATCGTCACCTCGAGGTCAGGTTCCGCGTCCATCACGAACTGGGCCTCACCCCACTCCCCGTGGCGTACGAGCTCGCGCACCAGATGCGACATGTCCGTGGGCGTTCGTCGAAGGGGCAAATCGCCGCGCTGCAGCCTCGCGACGTCGAGCAGGTCGTCGATCAGCGTCGCGAGACGATTGGCACTCGCTTCAAGCGTCGCCAGCAGCGTGTCGAGCCGTTCCTCCGTCAGCCGTCCATTTGCCTGTGCCCGTCGCAGGAACTGGGCGGTCCCCTTCAATGCCGTGACGGGGCTGCGCAGCTCGTGCGAAGCGATCGAGAGGAATTGGTCCCTCGCTCGCGCAGCATCCTCCGCGGCCACGCGCGCCTCAACCTGCTGAGTGACGTCATAGAGGTGGATGAAGATGCCGTCGATGACGCCCCGCGTATCCCGGGTCGGGGCGTAGACGAAGTTCATGTACAGCGATTCATACGTCCCGTCGCCGTTGCGATCGAGTTCGAGATGATGCTCAGTCCCTACATATGGCTCGCCGGTCTGGTACACCCGGTCGAGCAGCTCGATTTGGCCCTGGCCCTCAGCGTCCGGCAGCGCCTCGCGCATGGGTTTGCCGATCACGGAGTGCACACGCATGAGTTCGAGATAGGGCGGGTTGGCGAGCACGAAGACATGGTCTGGCCCGGTGAGCAGGCAGAGCGCCGCCGGCGCCTGCTCCATCGCGGATTCCATGCGCTCGCGTGCTGCGGCGGCGAGACGGATCCCCTCCGCACGCATGGCGGCGAGCTTGAGGTGAGCTTCCACCCGGGCAACGAGCTCTCGCGCGCTGAACGGCTTCGTGAGGTAATCGTCGGCGCCGGCCCTGAGGCCATCGATCCGCGCCTCCTCCCCTGCACGCGCAGAGAGCAGGATGACGGGGATCGAGCTCGTCGCCGGGTTCATTCGTAAGGCCTGCAGCAAGGAGAACCCATCGAGGCGAGGCATCATCACGTCACTGACGACGATGTCGAGCTGGACCTCCTGCGCGCTGCGGAGGGCTTCCTGGCCATCCGACACCGCGATCACGTTGTACTGGTCGGCGAGCAGACGAGTGACGTACGCACGCATGTCCGCGTTGTCGTCGGCGAGCAGCACCGTCGGTCTGGGGCCCGATCGTCCAGGATGTGGTGAGGCTTCGACTGGCAGCAGCTCGGACGGCTGCGCTTCAGCCTCGGGGTCGGGGAGCCATCGCAGCGCCTCTTCGACGAAGTCGGTGGCGGGCAGCGGGGCGGCACCAGCCCGTTCGGTGGTGATGTGTTCGGCGGGGAGATGGGCGGTGCCCAGCGGAATCGCCACCTGGAAGCTGCTGCCCTCGTTGAGCACGCTCTCGACCGTGACGGTCCCGCCGTGCAGGTGAACCAGCTCCTGCACCATCGCCAGCCCGATCCCCGTCCCCTCCTGGGTTCGGCCCTGCGCGCCTTCGACGCGATGGAAACGGTTGAAGAGGTTGGGGAGCTCATGGGCGGGGATGCCGATACCGGTGTCACGCACCGTGAGCACCGCGCGTCCGTCCTCGAGACCGACCGTCACCGTGATCTCGCCCGCGAACGTGTACTTGAAGGCGTTCGATACGAGATTCAGAACGATCTTCTCCCACATATCCCGGTCGACGAAGACGGGTTCGGCGAGGGGCGGGCACGTCACCGTCAGCCTCATCCCCGCTCGTTCGATGGCCGCCCGGAACACGCTCGCGAGATTCGCGGTGTAGGTGGCGATGTCCGTCGCCTCATAGGCGGCGTGAGCGCGGCCGGCTTCGATCCGGGAGAAGTCGAGCAGCGTGTTCACGAGCTTGAGCAGGCGGCGTCCGTTGCGATGCATCACCATCAGCGCCTCATGGTCCTCGGGCGCCAGTGTTGAAGCAGGCCGCGCGAGCAGGTCCTCGAGCGGACCCAGCATGAGGGTCAGCGGCGTCCGGAACTCATGGCTGACGTTGGCGAAGAACGCCGTCTTGGCTCGATCCAGTTCCGCGAGCGCCTGGGCGCGCGCGCGCTCAACCTCGTGGCTCCGGCCGTTGTTGATCGCTCCGGCGATCTGGTTCGCGACCAGATCCAGGAAGTTCCGATAGTGCTCGTCGATGCCGAGACGGGGGCTCAGCCCGGCGACCAGCACGCCATCCAACTCGCCCTGGCTCGCGATCGGAATGACCATCGCGCTGTCAGTCGGTTCCGGCCAGCGTCCGCCCGGGAGGGCGACCCCTCGTGACGGGAGGTCGGTGACGAGCACCGCCCTGCCGGATCGTGCGACTTCCGCGAGCGGCCAGCCACCCCGATCGGGGGCTGCCTCGGCGAGGTCGACGGACTCCGGAGCAGCGGCGGGCGGCACGTCGTTCCCGCGGCTGGCCAGGCGCAACGTCTGCGCATCCCGATCGAGGAAATAGAGCAGTGTGAACGTAATGTCGGCATCGTTCTCGACGAGCACGTCGGCGGTAATGCGGAATGCGTCGGCGACGTTTCTCGCTTCGGCAGCGGTGCGCTCGGCGATGCGCCACAGCATCGACATGCGACGTTCCGTGAGGACCCGGGGTGTCGTCTCCTGGACCGTGACCAGTGCCCCGCCGACGCTGCCGTCGTCGTCGAGCACGGGGCTGTAGCTATAGGTCCAATAGACTTCCTGCAGCCGGCCGTTGCGGATGATTGGTACCAGGCGGTCCGTGTGCCACACGGACTCGCCCCGCTGCGTCACCGCCGCGATGTCGGGGCCGATGATCGGCCAGATGTCATCCCAGAACTCTGGCCCGCGCGCTCCGAGGGCCCTCGGGTGGCGATCGCCCAGGCTCGGTCGATAGCCATCGTTGTAGAACTGGATGAGCTCCGGACCCCACCACAGAAACATGGGATGGGGTGAGGACACGATCATATGGATCAGCGTGCGCAGACTTCGCGACCACCGCGCAATCGGCCCGACCGGGGTGCGCGACCAGTCGAAGGCGCGCGTCAGTGCCGCCATTTCGCTGTCGCCAGCGAGAAAGTCGCCCACAGGCGCGTCGTGGTGTGACGTATCGAAAGACACAGACATCCCCCCCGGGGGAGTCAGGGTTCGAAGTCCGCCCGTGGCACGATACCCCGTGAGCCCGCTCGCTGCGTGGGGCCTTCGTCCTGCCGCGTCGAGGACTTCTCACGGCTCAGGCTGTTGATCTCGATCACGACGGTCCGGGCCGGTGCAGACGCCATGCCGACGCCTTCTGCTGCGGGAATGACATGCCTGATGCGGGCCGCGCGGTCGCGTGACTGAGCTGGACCGCAGCGGGCGAGGGATGCGTGAGACGCCCGGGTACGCGCGGCTACTGCAACCCGTCGAGCACGCGGCGGTAGCGCTCGCCTACCGCGACGAGGGTGATGCGACGCCCATGCTCGTGGTCCGGCTGCGGCTCGAGGGCGACGAGGAGGTGCTCGGCGGGGAGCGCGTCGAGCCCCCGCTCGGGCCACTCGACCAGCAGGACGCCGTCCGCGGCCTGCTCGCCGAGTGCCAGCTCCGCGACCTCCTCCGGCTCGGTCAGCCGGTAGAGGTCGGCGTGGTAGAGCGGCACGTTGCCCTCGTGGCGTGCCATCAGCACGAAGGTGGGGCTGTTCACGATGCTCTCCACCTTGAGCCCCGCTCCGATGCCCTGGGCCAGCGCGGTTTTGCCGGCGCCGAGCGGCCCCTGGAGCAGCAGGACGTCGCCGGGTCGCAGCAGCCGCGCCATCCGGCGGCCGAGGGCGCGCGTCTTCGCGACGCCCGTGGTGGTCAGCGTGAGGCGGGTGGCGGTGCTCATGGCGCGGCCGCCGATCGCACCTGGTCCCACCCCGCGGTGGGCGGATGGTACGGCTGGCCGTCGTCGGTCCAGATCACCACTTCCCCCGGGTGGTCGGCGACCACCCGGCCGATCAGCGTGACCGGCAGCGCGGGCGTCTCGAGCGCGCGCAGCACGTCGCGCGGACCCGTGAGGATGAGCTCGTAGTCCTCGCCGCCGCCGAGCGCCTGGTCGAGCGCGGCCGTGTCCCCGAGGAGGGCTGCCGCGCCCGGCGCGACGGGCACCTGCGCGGCTGCGATCTCGATGCCGACCTGCGAGCGCTCGGCGAGGTGACCGGCGTCCTGGGCCAGCCCGTCGGAGACGTCGATCCCGCAGCGCACGCCGGCGGCGACCGCGCGCAGACCGAGCTCGGGGCGCGCGAGGGGCCGGCGATGCACTTCGACGAGCGGCGCCGCGGCCGCCTCGTCCGCCCTGCCGGCGCGGATCAGGGCGAGGCCGGCGCCGGATGCGCCGAGGGTGCCGGAGACGGCGACCGCGTCGCCGGGACGCGCGCCGTTGCGGCGCAGCACACGCGCCTGCCCGTCGGCGTCGACGGCCGCGCTGCCGTACGCGGCGATCGTGAAGGCGGTCGAGGCGGCCCGCACGATGTTGCCGCCGGCGACGTGTACGCCGTGGCGGCGGCAGGCGGCGGCCATGCCGTCGATGAACGCGTCGAGGTCGTCGAGCGTGAGCGCGGGCCCGAGCATCGCTGCGACGAGCAGGTGGCCGGGACGCGCGCCCATCGCCGCCAGATCCGAGACGTTGCAGGCGACGGTCCGCCAGCCGACGTCGAAGTAGGTCATCGTGTCGGCGCGCCAGTGGGTGCCCTCGGCGAGCGCGTCGATCGTGGCGACCGCCGCGCCGCGCTCGACGGCCCACGCGGCGGCGTCGTCGCCGGGTGGCACGAGGATGTCGCGCGCGGCGGCGTCGCCGAGCCGCGCAACGATGCGGTCGATCAGCCCGAACTCGCCGAGGTCGTCGAGTGGCATGTGCCGATTGTCGCACGCACGCGGGTCGTGAGCATCTCCGCGAGGCGGGCGGGCGCGCCTACTTGCGGCGTCGGGGCTGCTTCGCCGCCGGCGCCGCCGTCCGGGTCGACGCGGCCCGCTTCGCGGCCGGCGTGGCGCCGTTGCCGGACGGCGGCGCCTCCGGCGCATCGCCGTCGTCGTCCTCGTCCCCGCCGTCCGGCGGAACGGCGAGGCGCCCGGCGCGTTCGACAGGTCGATGACGGCCAGCGCGGCGACCTTGTCGGTCGCACCGACATTCATCACCTGCACGCCCTGCGTCGAGCGGCCCTGCTGGCTGATGGTGTCGGCGCGGCAGCGCATCACGATGCCCTCGGCCGACACGAGGATCAGTTCCTGCTCCGGGCGCACCGCGCGCGCGACGGCCAGCGCGCCGGACCGCGACGACACCCTGAACGTGATCACGCCGCCGCCCCCGCGGCCCTTGCTCGGGTACTCGGTGATCGGCGTGCGCTTGCCGAGGCCCTTCTCGGAGACCACGAGCATGTCGTCCCCGTCCGAGTCGATGACGGTGGCGATCACGCGCGCGTCGCCCTTCAGCCGGATGCCGCGTACGCCGCCCGACGTCCGCGAGGCGACGCGCAGGATGCCGACGTTGAAGCGCATGGCCTGGCCGTCGGACGCGACGATGATGACGTCGTCCTCGGCGCGCGCGGCGCGGGCCGAGACGAGCCAGTCGCCTTCGGCGAGGTTCATCGCGATCAGGCCGTTGCGCCGCACCGACTCAAAGTGGTTGAGCGGCGTGCGCTTCACCTCGCCGGCGTCGGTCACGAGCAGCATCGAGTCCCGGGAGAAGTCCTTCACGACCACCACCGCGGTGACGCGGTCGTCGGACTGCATCTCGACGAGGTTCGCCACGGGGATGCCGCGCGCGGTACGCGAGCCCTCGGGGACCTCGAAGCCCTTGAGCTGGTAGACCTTGCCGCCGCGCGTGAAGAGCAGGAGCCCGTCGTGCGTATCGCAGACGAGCAGGTGGCGGACGGCGTCCTCCTCGCGCGTCGTCATGCCGGTCACGCCGCGGCCGCCGCGGCGCTGCACCCGGTAGGTGTCGAGCGGGACGCGCTTCATGTAGCCGCGCTCGGAGATCGTCACCACCACCTGCTGGTGCGGGACGAGGTCCTCCTCGGAGATGTCCTCGACGGCCTGACGCACGATCTGCGTGCGGCGCGCGTCGCCGTACTTCTCCTTGAGCTCGGCGCAGTCGTCCTTGATCAGCCCGTCGATCTTGTAGGGATTCGCCAGCAGATCTTCGAGGTAGGTGATGAGCTCCATGAGCTGCTTGTGCTCGTCCTCGATCTTCTGGCGCTCGAGGGCGGCGAGGCGCCGCAGCTGCATGTCCAGCACGGCCTGCGCCTGCCGCTCGGAGAGGTCGAACGGTTGGCCCTGCAGCGCAGTCTTCGCGGCGTCGGCCGACTCCGATTCGCGGATCGCCTTGATGATCGCGTCGAGGTTCTCGAGCGCCTTGAGCAGGCCCTCGAGGATGTGCGCGCGCTCGCGGGCCTTCTCCAGGTCGAACTCGCTGCGGCGGCGGATGACCTCGCGGCGATGGTTGACGAACGCCTGCAGCGCGTCGCGCAGGTTCAGCGTCTTCGGCTGTCCGCCGTCGAGCGCGAGCATGTTGAACGCGAACGTCGACTGCAGCGCGGAGTGCTTGTAGAGCTGGTTGCGCACCGACTGGTACGTGGCGGTGCGCCCGAGCTCAATCACCACGCGCATGCCGTGGCGGTCAGACTCGTCGCGCAGGTCGGAGATGCCCTCGATGCGCTTGCTGCGCACCATGTCGGCGATGCGCTCGAGCAGCGTCGCCTTGTTCGTCTGGTACGGCAGCTCGGTGACGACGATCTGGTGGCGGCCGGCCTTCGACTCCTCGAGCTCCATCCGCGCGCGCATCGTGATGCGGCCGCGGCCGGTCGCATAGGCCTGCCGGATCTCCGCCTGGTTGAAGATCATGGCGGCCGTCGGGAAGTCGGGTCCCTTCACGATCTCGAGCAGGGCGTCGATCGAGATCTCGGGGTTGTCGATCACCGCGACGACGGCGTCGCAGATCTCGATGAGGTTGTGCGGGGGGATGTTCGTCGCCATCCCGACGGCGATGCCGCTGGCGCCGTTGAGGAGCAGGTTCGGCAGCCGCGACGGCATCACGATCGGCTCGTTGATCGTGTCGTCGAAGTTGGGCTGGAAGTCGACGGTGTTGCGGTCGAGGTCGGCGATCATCTCGCTCGCGATGGGGGCGAGGCGCGCCTCGGTGTAGCGCATCTGCGCGGGCGGGTCGCCGTCGATCGAGCCGAAGTTGCCCTGGCCGGTCACCAGCGGGTAGCGCATGGTGAAGTCCTGGGCCATGCGCACGAGGGCGTCGTAGATCGCGGAGTCGCCGTGCGGGTGGAACTTCCCCATCACCTCGCCGACGATGCGGGCCGTCTTCTTGAACGAGGAGTTCGGGCCGACGCCCAGCTCCTGCATGCCGAAGAGGATGCGGCGCTGGACGGGCTTCAGGCCGTCGCGCACGTCCGGCAGCGCGCGCGAGACGATGACCGACATCGCGTAGTCGAGATAGGAGTCCCGCATCTCGTCCTCGATGCGGACGAGACCGACGTTCTCCGGGGTGTCCTGGACCATGCAGACGTCCTTCACGCGATGCGCGTGCTCGACTGGGGAAGGGTCAAGCCGAGTGCCGGGATGAGCCCTTCCATGGTACGCGCGTACGCCGTTCTACGTCTCGCCCGCCGGCCCGGAAACTGACGAGGCGAGCGGCGTCGAACCTGTCGGCAGGCGGCCGCGGACCGGCCGCGCACCGCGTCGGCGCCCTCGAGCGCGCAGTGGGCGCCGTGACCACGTTTGTTTACAGAACATCCACGATTGCCGGGACGCGGTGCGCGCTTCGATCTCGCAGGATCGCGTTGCGCGCAGACGGTGCGCGCCTGGCGCAGGAGGTGCCCGATGACATCCGCGACGGCGTTGCCGGCCCTCGATGGCTCGGTGTGGCTTCGGATCGAGGCGGACGAGGCGGCGGCCGGGCGACGCGCGGCGGTGCTGCGCGATGAGCTCGCGACGCTCGAGCGGCGCATCGAGGAGCTGCGGGCGTTCCGCTCGATGCTGGCGGCGTACGCGCAGCCGCCGCTCGACCCCGGACCCGCGGACGTGCCGGCAGACGCGGAATCCCGGGCCGATCTCGCCCCCGATGCCGATCACGCGGCCGGCGACCGACCGGGCTCTCCCGCCGCGCCGGACCTGCCGGCGGACGGGGGAGCGAGCGCGGACGAGGCGCTGCGCGCAGCGCTCAGGGAGCGCCTGCCCGAGTGGACCGCGTGGATTGAGAAGGCGTCGGCGCCCGGCCAGCCGCCCCCCCGCCGCAGCGACATGGCCTACGCAGTCACCGCGCTCTGCCACTGCCTCGACATGCTGGAGGCGGGGCTGGGCCGCACGGAGGAGGAGGCGGTGGAGTGGGCGCAGCGCCGGCTGCCGGAGCCATGGCGCTCGACGGTCGAGCGCGCTCGCGCCTGGCGCGCCGACACCACCGTGGACGAGGCGGCGACCGCCGAGGCCCGGGAGTTCGTCCGCTGGGCGGTCGAGCGGGCGATGAGTCGCGCCTCGGCGGCCTGACGCGACGTTCGTTCCTCCGGCAGCCCTACGCCGGCCCGCCGCCTTCGTAGCCGTTGTCCGCGATCGCTTCCAGGCGCGCGAGGTACGACGCCGGCAGGCCGAGCGACCGCGCGCCGCGCAGGATCGTCTCGCGGTAGGCGGGCGACGGGGCGAAGCCCTCGGGATCGGGGGCGACGACCTGGTAGGAGCGGCAGCGGATCACGTCGCCGGCCGGGGTCTCCACCGCGACCGTGATGCGGCGGTAGGCGGGCGGGTCGCGGAAGACGCCCTCCTGCTCGTCGAGCGGGTGGCTCTCCGCGCCGTCGATCAGCCAGACGGCGCCCCACACCTCGTCGCCGGGCGTGGCGCGCACGTCGCCGACACCGCCGTGCCAGTTGCGCTTGCTCTCGATGCTGAAGGCCAGCCGGTGGTCCGCGAGACGCGCGATCGTCACGAGCCGCGCGGACGGGCAGTGGATGTGCAGCCGGTCGGCGTCGAGGTTCGAGCCGTAGCCGAAATAGAGGAATGGCGCCGCGGCGTCGTTCATCGTGCCTCCTCGCGGGCGGGGTGCGCCGCCGCTGAGTCCCGCCCGGCGCAGGCGTCGACGAACGCGGCGAACAGCCGCGCCGAGCCGGCGGCGAGCGTCGGGTCGCGCGCCATCTCGTCGCGCTCGGGATGCCACTGCACGCCGAGCGTCCACGGCTGCGCCGGGTCCTCGATCGCCTCGACCACGCCGTCGGGCGCGACGCCGGTCGCGACGAGGCCGGGCGCGATCCGCTCGCGCGTGATCGCCTGGTGGTGCCGCGAGTTCACGCGCAGCGACTCCGCGCCGCCGGCGGCGCGGGCGAGCAGTGACCCGGGTGCGACGGCGACCGCGTGCCACCCCGATGCGATGCTCACGCCGTCCTCGCCGCGGCGCGCGCGATGCGGCTCGCGCGCCTCCAGGTGCTGGACCAGCGACCCGCCGCGCGCGACGTTCAGGATTCTGCGCTCCGCGACAGATCGCGAAGACGGGCACGCGCCGCCGCGCGGCCTCCGCGAGCAGTGCCGACTCGAACGCGTCGCGCTCGGGGTTGACGTCGCTCACACGCGCGGAGCGGGGCTCGCCGTAGCGCGCCGGGTCGACGTCGACACCGGCGGTGACGAGCAGCCCGTCCCATGCAGCGAGCGTCGGCGACCCGCTGAATTCGGCGAGGTCGCCGGCGACCGGCTCGCCGCCGACCTCGTGCACGCAGGCGGCGTAGTCGTCCCAGCGCTCGCCGGCGACGTCCTCCGCGCGCGTGACCAGGATGCGAGGGCGCGAGCTGTTCATCGCCGCATCGTAACGCGGCGGGCGCGCGCCGGAGCCGGGATTGCAGCGGCCGGGCTCATCGCCCGGCCGCCCGTGGTGTGCGCCGTCGAAGGAGCGGCCGCGCGGCTACTCCTCCTCCTCGTCGTCGTCCGCGCCCGAGTCGTCGTCCTCCTCGAGCTCGATCTCATCGTCGTCCGACTCGAACGTGTCGTCGGAGAACGGGGTCGACTCCTGCTCGTCGTCGTCGGACTCCGCGAGTGCGCGGCCGCGCGGGCGCCAGGCGTCGGCGGAGGGTCCCTCGGACTCGTCCACGTCGAACTCCGTGTCGCGGTCATAGCGCACGACGGAGCTCTTCGTGTACGCGCGGAAGACCCGCTTGCGCGCGTTCGGCGACTGCAGGAACGAGGCCTGGCCGACGAGCGACGGGTGCTTGTAGGTCTCGCGCACGTGGACGATGGCGCCGTGGTCGCTCGTGATCGCGCGGATCACGGCGGCGTACTTGTTGCCGCCCTCGATCATGCGGCGGAGGCGCAGGCCGGCGCGCGGCTCGATGTACCCGAGCAACTCGCCCGTCAGGCTCTTCACCGCGATCCCGCGCGCGTTCGGCTCGAGCTGCGCGGCGTCGCCCGGGTCGAGCTTCGCCAGGGCCGGGCCGTTGGCCTGCTGCAGCACGAACTCGGCCGCGCGGTCGGACGCCTCGATCAGTGAGGTCGTGACCTTCGCGATCTCGCGCGGCGCCGCGGGGCGGGCACGCGGGGGCTTCACCGCCTTCGTGTCCTCGAGCCGCGCGATGTTCTTGCGCGCGATCGCGTTCGACGGGTCCGCCGCGAGGGCAGCGCGGTACGCCTCGATCGCCTGCTTCTTCTGCCCGAGCTCGGTGAGCGCCTTGCCGAGACGGTTGGCCGCCTCGACGTCGCGCGGGTTCTCGTTGAGCAGGCCGCGGTTCTCGGCGGCCGCCTGCTTCCAGTCGCCCTCGAGCGCGGCAGCGATCGCCGCCTCGACCCGTTGCTTCCGACTCCTGACCACGATCGCCGCCCGCTCTGCGTTCTGCACCATTGATTTGATCCTAGACCCCGGCGTCCTGATGACCCCGGCACGCCTCGCCGGCCCGGGGGCCGCGGGGCTTTCCTCGAAGAACGATTGTTGCCTGAAAAGGTTTCCCTGTTGTTGCGCCCTGTCCCTGTCAACGCGCGTGGCGCCACAGTGTGCGTGTCAGGCCGTCAGCACGGCATAAAGAACGCCTCGCTATCGTGGCCCGGCGCCACGCCTGCCACGCTGGGAGGATCCCCGATCCCGCGCCCTTCCGGCACGAAGGCCCGCGAGAATACGGTGCGCGGCACGTAACGCACAGGGACGAAAGCAGGGGGAAGACGGTGAAGAATGGTCGGGGTGCCCAGATTTGAACTGGGGGCCTCTTCGTCCCGAACGAAGCGCTCTGCCAGGCTGAGCTACACCCCGCGCGCGGGTCGCGGTGCGACCGGGACGGCGATTGTAGCAGCGGGGCAATCAGCGCGCCATCGACGCTCCGGAGCGACGCGGCGGGCCGACCCGGGGCGCCGGCATGCGCGACGCCGTGCCACCGGCGACGCATCCGAGAGCCGCCGGCGGCGGCCGAGCCCGCATCAGCGGAGTCGCCCAGCTTGCCCGTGAAGATGCCGGGTCCGTGGAGATGTCGTGCCGAGAGAGATGCGGGGATTCTCACGTCATCGTGCGGGGGCCCGAAGCGGACCCATCCCCTATGATCCGCGGCGGCGGGGGGAGAGGCTGCGTTGCCCGTGCCCGGACTGCTTCAGCGCCTGCCCCGCGTCTCGCCGCGCGTGGGCGTGGCCGCGATGCTCGCGCTGGCGGTGGTGCTCGCCGCGCTGATCTCGGACACCTCCCGCTCCGCGTCGCAGGCCATCGACCTCGGCGACGAGAACTCGTGGGTGCGCGTCCAGAACGTCGGCAACTCGCCCGCGAACATCCAGGTCGACTACTACGACATGGCCGGCCATCGCGTCAGCGGCGACACCTGTCCCGACAACGACGCCTGCCCCGCGCTCCAGCCCGGCTTTGGCTGGACCTTCTTCCAGCAGACGAACACCGAGCTTCCCACCGGGTACCGCGGCTCCGGGCACATCACCGTCGACCAGCCGTTCGTCACGTTGATGGCGCGCGACGTGATGCGCACGGACGGCACCTTCGAGATCAGCGGCGACAGCCTGCGGCTCGGCTCGCCGACGCCGTCGCAGTACGCCCCGCTCGTCGTGAACACGAAGGACTACGTCTCGCGTCTCACCATCGAGAACACGAGCGCGGACAAGGCGGCGTGCGTGCAGCTGCGCTACTACCCCGAGGGCAAGATGGCCCCGGCGGCGCAGGACCCGCCGGCGGGCACGCCGGGCTGTGCGCAGGGCGGCACGCTGCTCGCGCCCCACGCCACGCTGCTGCGCGACGAGAAGTCGCTGCCGGTCCCGGTCGGCTTCGACGGCGCCGCGGTGGTGAAGACCTTCCCCACGGACAGCGGCGTCGCCGCGAACGATCAGCTGCCATCGCTCATGGTCGACACGCGTGACCGCAACCGCGCCGGCATCGGCACGTACCGCGGCATCAACAGCGACGAGGTGAACCGCGTCATCGTCCTGCCGATGGTCGACCGCAACGGCACCGAGGGGCAGTCGAGCTGGACGACGCGGTTCCGCATCATGAGCGGCGACCCGAGCGTCCCCAACCAGGTGACGCTGCGCTTCGAGGGCACGGACGGCCAGGGCAACGCGGTGGAGATCGAGAACACGGTGACGGTCGACGGCTCGCTCACCTGCGACCAGGCGCGGGACGCCGCCGCCGGCTGCCTGTCCGCCGACAAGTCGCTGCCCAGCACGTTCATCGGCCACGTGCGCATGCAGGCGGTGGAGCCGATCGCGGTGGTCGTGGAGCGCGTGTCGCCCAGCGGGGCGTTCTCGACGTACCGCGGCTTCTCCGCGGCGGAGGCGTCGAAGCAGGTCGTGCTGCCGGTGATGGACAAGAACTACGGTCCGTTCGGGGCGAGCAAGGGCTGGAACTCGTGGTTCCGCGTCCTCACGTTCGACGGCTCCACGGCGCACGTCCACGTCGTCTACTACTCGAAGCAGTTCCCGACGGGGCTGATCGGCGACCCGGAGATCGTCCCGGGCCAGGCGACGTTCCGGCAGTGGGAGGATCACCGGCTGCCGGACGGCTGGGTGGGGAGCGCGGTGATCGTCTCGGACCGGCCGGTGGTGGTGCTGGCGAACCTCGAAAGCGACGTGTTCAAGGGGGATCCCGCGATGCTCTACAACGGGATCAGCCTTGAGTAGCCGCGGCGGCGGCTGGTCGGCGCGGCCGCGCCCGGCAGCGCGCCCCGCCGGGCGGCCGCGCGGCGGACGTCCCGGCGCGTCGGCGTCGTACGGCCAGTTGCTCACAACCGCGCAGGTCCTCTCGCGCTTCCACGACGGCCCCTCCACCGGCGTCTTCACGGACGGCTCGTGCTCGGGCAATCCCGGCCCCGGCGGCTGGGGAGCGGTGCGCGTGCGCGACGGCGAGGTCGTCGATGCGCAGCACGGCGCCGACCCGAGCACGACGAACAACCGCATGGAGCTGACGGCGATGATCGCGGGGCTCTCGATGATCGCGCCCGACGAGGCGCTCGACGTCTACACCGACAGCCGGCTGGTCGTCGACACCCTGACGAAGTGGGCGGCGGGCTGGGCGCGCAACGGGTGGCGTCGTCGCGACGGCGAGGTGAAGAACCTCGAGCTCGTGCAGCGCGCCTACGCGCTCTTCCGCGAGCGCCCGCACGTGCGCATCCAGTGGATCCGCGCGCACGACGGTTCGCGATGGAACGAGTACGCCGACTCGCTCGCGACGGCGTACCTGCGCGCAGAGGTGTAGCCGCACATCGCCGCACATCGCCGCACATCGCCGCACATCGCCGCACATCGCCGCACATGCCCACATCGCCGCACATCGCCGCACATCGCCGCACGTCGAGCGGCAGTTGGCAGACTGCCGATCTCTCCCAACCGCGTGCTGAACCGCCGAGCGTGTCGGCGCGCCCCGGCCGTCGCGGGGCGATCGGCGCGTCGCGGCTGCCGCGCGGGCGAACGGTGCGTCGGGGCTGCCGCGGGGGCGATCGGCACCCTCCCGGCTGCCGCTCGAATGTTGCCCCCGAAATCTGATGGCCCCCCTGTTCGCCCGCACCTCGTCGGTGCATACCCGTCGTCGTGGAACACCGCTACTGGCTGCTCACCTGGACCACCAACGCGACGCGCCTCCCCGGCGACCGGCGCGGCTTCGTGAGCACGGTCCGCCGACCCTCCGGCGAACGCACGCGGCACAACACGCCGGGTACGCCGCTCGACCGCGACAACCCCGCGTTGCGGCGGGCGGCCCTCGACGCGCTGCGAGAGCCGCCGGTGCTGCTGACGGCTTCCCAGGCGCACACGGTGCTCGGTGAAATACGCGCGACCGCGCGGATCCAGCGCTGGCCTCTCCTCGTGGCCGCGGTGATGGCGAACCACGTTCACCTCGTCGTCGGGCTGCCGCCGCCGGGCGACACCGAGGAAGCGCTCGCTGCGCTGGGACGGTTCAAGGCGTTCGGGGCCCGCGAGCTGAACCGCGCGTACGGGCGGCGCGTCGCCTGGTGGACGCAGGGCGGGTCGCGACGCGTGTTGCGGAGCGAACTCGCGGTGGGCGCGGGCGTGCGGTACGTGGCGGAGCAGAAGGGGTGCCTCGCGCTGTGGGTCGAAGCGGAGTGGAAGGAGCTTCTCGGGCGGCTCTGAGATTGTCGGGCGGACGGTGAGGGCGCGCCGACACGCTTCGCGGCGTGCGCAGGGTTGGGAGAGATCGGCAGTCTGCCAACTGCCGCTCGACGCGGGGCGACGCGTATCGCGCGTGGCCGGTTACGCGAGCCGGATCGTGCCCTCGATCACCGTGACCGCCGCGCCGCCGATTGACACCTCGTGGCCGCGGACCTCGACGGCCACCGCGCCGTCGCGGCCCAGCTCGCGGCCCTGCGACGCCACGTAGGCGGCACCGGTGCGGGCGAGCAACCCGGTCGCGCCGAGGTAGGCGCCGACGGCGGCGTTGCCGCTGCCGCATACCGGATCCTCGGGCACGCCCGCCACGGGCGCGAAGGAACGCACGCGCAGGCGGGGCGCGCCCGGCTCGGCGCCCTGCTCGAAGGCGAACGCCGTGACACCCGTCACGCCCAGCGCGCGGCTCAGCGCCTCGACGGCGCCGAGGTCCGGCGCCGCGCGGCTCAACGCCTCCGCCGACGCCACCTGTGCGATCAGCCACACCGGCCCGACGTCGATCGCGAGCGGCGCCGGTTGCGCCGCGAGCGGCGCGCCCAGCGCGCTCGCCACGTCGGCCGCGACGACCGCGGCCTCGCGCACGACCTTCGGTGGCGGCACCGTCGCGACGATGCGCGCACCCTCGGCGCGCAGCGCGATCAGCCCCGCGGCGCACTCCTGCGTGAGCATCCCCGTGCCGTCGCCCGGACCGCGTGGCACAGCGATGCCGGCCTCGATCACGGCGTGCGCCGACCCGACCGTCGGGTGCCCCGCGAACGGCAGCTCGCCGCGCGGCGAGAAGATGCGTAGCCGGTAGTCGGCGCGGTCCGACGGCAGGACGAAGGTCGTCTCGGAGAGGTTCGTCCACGCCGCGATGCGCTGCATGTCGCCATCCGCGAGGTCGCGCGCGTCGAGCACTACCGCTACGGGGTTGCCGAAGAACGGCCGGTCCGTGAAGACGTCGACCTGTTTGAAGGCGACCTGCCGCGCGCTCACCAGCGTGCCTAGAACAGCACGTTCGCGAGGCGGCGCCGGAACTCCTGCGTCAGTTCGTGGTCGTCGCCCATGAGCGAGAACGCGTCGAGCATGCGCAGGCGGCCGCCATCGTCGTCGAGCTTGCGGTCGAGCATGACCGTCGTCAGCAGGTGCTCGAGTGCCGGCTCCCACTCGCCGTCGAGCGCGAGCAGCGCGCCGAGGCGATAGTGCGCGTCGGCATCGTTGTCGTCGGCCGCGAGGCGCGCTTCCAGCGCGGCGCGATCGGCGCCGCCCGCCGCGCGCCGGAAGTGCACGTGGCCGAGGATGCGCTTCGCGTTGACGTCGCGCGGCCAGCGCGCCGACAGCTCTTCGGCCCGGTCGAGGTCGCCCGTCTCGAGCAGGATTGCCGCGAGCCCGATGGAAGCGCCGCGGTGCTCCGCGTCGACGCCGAGCGCCTGCTCGAACGCCGCGCGCGCGGCGTCGAGGTCGCCGGCGCCGAGCGCGCGCGCGCCCTGTTCGGCGAGCCGGTCGGCCTGCGTCGGGACGAGTCCCTGGAAGAACTGGCGCACCGCGGGCTCGGGCTGCGCGCCCACGAACTGCGCCGCCGGCGCCCCGTCGCGGAACGCGATCACGTTGGGGATGCTCTGAATGCCGAACGTCGTCGCGACGCCCGGGTTCTCGTCGATGTTCACCTTCACGAGCTGCACCGCGCCGCCCGACTCGGCGGCCACGCGCTCGATCAGCGGCCCAAGCGTCCGGCACGGCCCGCACCACGGCGCCCAGAAGTCGACCACGACCGGGACGTGCCGCGAACGCTCAATGACATCCTGCTGAAACGTGGTATCCGACGCGTCGACGACGACCTGGCTCGTCATGCCGGCCTCCGGGGTGTTGCGGGGGCGAAACGGGTTCGGATCGAGGCTACCGCTCCGCGCCGTCCGCCAGCAACGCGCAGGCCGTCGTGACGGGTGGCGGCGCGAGCGTGAAGAAGAAGGTCGCACCCCGGCCCGGCACGCCCTCCGCCCACACGCGCCCGTCGTGGCGCGCGATCACGCGTCGCACCGTGGCCAGGCCGACGCCGGTGCCTTCGAACGCGTGCTCGCGATGCAGCCGCTCGAACGGGAGGAACAGCCGATCGGCATCGGCCGGGTCGAACCCCACGCCGTTGTCGTGGACGAAGAACACCGGCTCGCCGTCGACGTCGCGCGCTCCCACGTGGATGTGGCCGGCGTGCCGCGGCGCCGTGAACTTCCAGGCGTTGCTCAGCAGATTGTGGAGGACGACGCGGACGAGCGACTCGTCGGCGCTGGCGCAGAGCGCGTCGTCGACGTCGCACCGTACGACGCGATCGCGCTGCGCAGCCTGCAGCGCCGCGAGCTCCTCCCGCGCGATCGCGCCGAGGTCGAGCGGCACGCGGCGCGGTTCGGCGCGGGCGACCGCGGCGAGCTCGAGCAGCACGCTCGTCAGCGCGTCCATCCGCGAGGCCGTGTCGCGGATGCGGCCCAGCAGCTCGCGGCCGTCGTCGTCCAGGCGCTCGCCCGACTGCTCCAGCAGCACGTCGACCATCGTGCCGATGGCGCGCGACGGACCGCGCAGGTCGTGCGAGACCGTGTAGCTGAACGCCTCGAGCTCGGCGACCGTCGACTCGAGGACGGCCGTCCGCTCGCGAACGCGCTCCTCGGACGTGTCGTGCTCGACGATGGGGGTGAGGTCGGTCCAGATGCTGGTCACGCCCCCGGGCCGCCCGTCCGCGGCGGGCGTTGGCGTCGCGACGACGTGCGCCCAGCGCACGCTGCCATCGGGGCGCCGGATGCCGATGATCGGGTCGACCTGGGCATGCCCGGCCGCGAGGGCACGGGCGGTGGGGGCATGATCGATCGGGATGGCTCCACCCTCGCCGTCCAGCAACGCCAGCCGCCGCGTCATCGTCGGGATGGTCTCGCCGAGGAGCTCCGCGCGCTCGATCCCCCACAGGCGCTCGACGGGGCCGTCGCACTCGACGACGTGCAGGTGTTCGTCGACGACGATGACGAGTTCGCTGAACGAGCGGATGAGGTGGGAGAGCTCACGCAGGCGTTGCCGGGGCTGGCCGAGGCCCACCGGCGACGCCGGCGTGGCCCGTGGGGAGTCGGGCATAACGCGCGTCCATCCGTAACCGGCCGCGCGCGAAGTATAGGCACCAACATAACACTATGTACCGTACGCCAGCATACACAGAGGCTGTGGAAATTTGGCGGGCCGCCGCGCCGCGCGTGCGGCGGTCAGAGCGGCTTTGCGTACTCCATGACGTCGAACACCGCGTCGCCGATCCGGCGGCGGCGGCGTCGCGCGACGCGGTAGCCGGCGTGCGCGTAGAGCGCGCGGGCGGGGCGCTGGGCGACGGTGGTCTCGAGCACGAGCTCGCGGGCGCCGGCCCGCGCGGCGCGTCTCGAGCGCCGCGAGGACCACGCGCGCGAGTCCGCGGCGCCGGCGGTCGGGTGCGACCCGCATGCGCACGACCTCGAAGCGGCCGGCGTCGAGCCGGCGCAGGCCGCCCATCGCGACGATGCGTCCGCGTTCGACCGCGACGAGGAATGCGCCGCCGTCGCGCATGTAGGCGGCGTCGACGTCGAGGAGGTCGCGATCCCAGCGCGGGTCGGCGACCTCGCCGCCGCTGCCGGCGAGTGCGCGCCGGCTGAGGTCGCGCAGCGCGCGGCGGTCGCCGCGGCGCGCGTCGCGGATGGCGGGTGGCGGGGTTCCGGTCAGTCGACGAGCCGCCGGAGCAGCGCCTTGAGGCGGGGCGACCGCGCGATCTCGCGGCGCAGCGCCTGAAATTCGCGCTCGTTCACGATCAGCGCGCGGTGCTCGAGCTCGCCGTCCTGGCTGTAGGCCGCGAAGCGGATCGCCGCCTGGCCCTTCTTCTCGCCGCGCTCGTAGTTGAGGAGCTGCAGCGACGGCGCGTGCAGTCCGCCCTCGATCGCGGCCTCCTCGACGACCTGTCCGCTGCCCCACGGCAGCGTGAATGCGCGCGGCACACGGCGCTGCGGCATCGTCCCCTCCTTCAGCGGTGCGGCACGCGCGGCGAGGCCGGGCGCGGTGACGCGGCGCACTGTAGCCGATCGCTCGGCGAGGCTGCGCCGGGAGGGCCGAGGGGGGATGGGGGACGCGCCCGCGCCGGCGCTACTTCCCGGCCTCCGCGGCGTTCATCGCCCGCTCGCAGGCGCGACCGAGGCGCCGGGCGGCCTCGCGGAGATCCTCTTTCGCCGTCCACGAGAAGGCGAGGCGGATGTGCTCGCCGGTCGTGTCGATGCGGTCCGGGAAGAACGCGTAGCCGAGCGGGAACGAGATGCCCTCCTCGAGCCCGATCTCCTGCAGGCGGTCGGCCTTCAAGCCGTCGCGCAGCGAGACCCAGAGGAAGAACCCGCCCTGCGGCTTCTTCCAGGAGAGGTAGGGCTCGCAGTACTCGTGGAGTGCGGTCGTGAGGATGTCGAGCTTCTCGGCGTACAGCGCGCGCACCGTCTCGAGGTGCTGGTCCAGCGCGCCGTCCTTCATGTACTCGAACAGCATGCGGTGGAGCAGCGGGCTGTTGCCCATCTCGAAGCGCATGCGCGTGCAGCGCTCGATGATCTCGGGGTTCGCGTGGATCCAGCCGACGCGGATGCCGGTGGCGATCATCTTCGAGAACGTCCCGGCGGTGATCACGCCGTGGCCGCCCGACAGCGCCGAGAGCGCGCGCGGGGCCGCCTCGCCGAAGTAGATGTCGCCGTACGCGTCGTCGTCGAGCACGAGGATGCCGTGGCGCGCGGCGATGCGGAGCAGGTGCTCCCGGCGCGCCATCGTCATCGCGGCGCCCATGGGGTTGTGGAAGTTCGTGATCGTGTAGATGAGCTTGACGCGCTTGCCCTGCGCGAGCAGGCGTTCGACGGTCGCCTCGAGCTCGTCGGTGTGCATGCCCTGGTGGTCCATACCGACGGTGACGACCTCCGCCTGGTGACCGCGGAAGGTGCGCAGCGAGCCGGAGAAGGTGGGCGCCTCGGCGATCACGACGTCGCCGGGCGAGATGAACGCCGCGCACACGAGGTCGATCGCGCCGGCGCTGCCGTTCGTGAGCGTGAAGTGCTCGGGGCCGACGGGCAGGCCGCGGTCGCGCGTGTAGCGCTCGGCCAGCGCGACGCGCAGCGGCTCGTAGCCGACGCCGCCGCCGTAGCGCAGCGGGCCGTCGTCCGGGACGGAGAGCGCGCGGTTCATGGCGTCGACGAGCTCGCGACGGGGCAGGCTCGCCGGATCCGGGATGCCGCCGCCGAGCGAGATGATGGAAGCCGACATGCCGTCGCGCGACGACAGTCCCCAGTCGGTAGCCGTGCCGGCGCTCAGGTACTGGGCAGCATCGCTGGTGAGAGCGTCGAGGTCGTAGTGCGACCAGAGCTGCGCGAGTTCCTCGGCCAGGCCTTGGGCTGATTCCACCGTCACTGGGGGGCTCCGTAGGGCTGATCACTGCTGGACGTGTGTTCGAACGCACGGACCGGTCAGAACGTGCGTATTCCAGTCATCCTATGTCTCGTGATGTCAGCCTTCAATGTGGGGTGTACCCCGATGCCGCCGCCCGCCGCCCGCCGCCGGAGGAACGGCGCGGTGTCAGCCGGTTGAGCAGTCGGGCGGTCAGAGTGGCGGCTCAGCCGGCTCACGCCGTGCCGTTCGCCGCCGTGCCCCCGGGCGAAGAGCTTGCCACCTCCTCGAGCGCGGCGGCGAAACGCGTGATGGCCTCGCGCAGGTGACGCGGGGGGAGCGCGGAGTAGACGAGGCGCAGGCGGTCGTCCCCGCCGCCGGAGGCGAAGTAGCCGGTGCCCGGCGTGACGGCGACGCCGCGGCGCGCCGCGGCCGCGGTCACGTCGGCGGCGTGCAGCCCGTCGCGCAGGCGCAGCCAGTGGAAGAAGCCGCCCGCCGGCTTGCGGAAGGTGAGGTAGGGCTCGCAGTGCTCGACGAGCGCCGCGGCTGAGACGTCGCGCCGCTCGCGGTAGATCGCCTGCAGGCCCCGCACGTGCGGCTCGAAGCCGCCCGACGCCAGGTAGTGCATCAGCACGCGCTGCACGAACGGCGACGCCCCGTTGTCGAAGCGCATGAACACCAGCCGCTCGACGATCTCGGGGCTGGCGAGCACCCAGCCGACGCGCAGCCCGGTGGCGACGGTCTTCGAGAAGCTGCCCACCCGCATCACGCCGCGGCCCTCGGCGACCTGGAAGACCGACGGCGGCGGCGGCCCGTCGAGGTCGATGCCCGTGTAGGCGTCGTCCTCGACGATCAGCGCGCCGTGGCGGCGGGCGAGCGCGACCAGCTCCGCGCGGCGCGCCTCCGGCAGCGTCGCCCCCGAGGGGTTGTCATAGTTGCTGACGACGTACACGAGCTTCGCCGGCGTGCCGGCCGCGCGCTGCTCCTCGAGCGCGGCGGCCAGCGCGTCCATGCGCATGCCGTCGTCGTCCTGCGGGACGGTCGCGACGCGCGCGCCGCGCGCGCGGAAGGTGCGGATCGCGCCGGGGTAGGACGGCGCGCCCACGATCGCGACGTCGCCCGGGCCGAGGAACGTGGCGGCGATGTTGTCCAGCGCGTGCGCGCTGCCGGAGCGTGATCGTGACCTGTGCGGGCGTGAGGTCGAGTCCGGTCTCGGCGGCCTGGCGGCGGGCGATCCATGCGCGCAGCGGCTCGTAGCCCTGGGCGCCGCCGTAGGTGAGCGCGCCCGCCGCGTCCTCGGCGAGCACCGCCTGCGCCGCGTAGGCGAGGTCGCGCGCGGGGAGGCTGCTGCGGTCGGGCACGCCGGCGTTGAGGTCGTAGGGGAGCGGCGAGAGCGAGGTCGGCGGCGTCAGCGCGCCGACGGCGGGCGCGAGCAGCGAAGCGATCGCCTCCGCGCCGAAAGGCAGGCCGGCAAAGCCAGAGCCGTCGTCGGGGTCGGCGTTCGTGCGCACGGTCGCGTCAGCGTATGCAGGGGGTCGGACGCCGACAAGAGCGCGCCCCGGCGGCGTCGCCGGCGCGATGGGGCGGCGGTGATTCCCGGCCCTGCGTCGCGATGTCCTAGTATCCGCTGGCACGGCTCCGGGACTCGCGCACGCCCCCCGCGCCCCGCCGACGTTCGTGTGGACGACGCGTGACGAACACAGATGGAGGCGATCCGATGGCCAGCGGCCCGCTCGACGGCATCAAGGTCCTGGAGTTCACGCAGATCATCGCCGGGCCGTTCGGCTGTCAGAACCTGTCCGACATGGGCGCGGAGGTGATCAAGGTCGAGCCGCCCGAGGGCGAGCCATGGCGGCAGTTCTCGCAGTTCATGCCCGGCGAGGCGAAGTACTTCCAGTCGCTCAACCGCGGCAAGAAGTCGCTGGTGCTATCGCTGCAGGACCCGGCGGCGCAAGAGATCGTCCACCGGCTGATGCCGGAGATCGACGTCGTGGTCGTGAACTACCGGCCGGACGTGCCGGCGCGGCTGCGCATCGACTACGACACGCTGAGCGCGATCCGGCCGGACCTGATCTACGTCGACAACACCGCGTTCGGGCGGCGCGGACCGTGGTCGCACCGGCCGGGCTACGACGTGGTCGTGCAGGCGGTGTCCGGCCTGATGGCCGGCGAGGGCAAGGTCGACCCGAAGGGCGCGCCCGACCCCATCCGGTCGACGCCGATCGCCGACTACGGCACCGGGCTCGCGATCGCGTGGGGCGTGTGCGCGGCGCTGTACCACCGCGAGCGCACCGGCGAGGGGCAGCTGATCACGTCGACGCTGCTGAACACGGCGCTCGCCTTCCAGGGCAGCATCGTGTTCGACCTCCCGGTGGCGGACGAGATGGTGCACGCGCGGATGGCGCGGGTGCACGAGCTGGAGGCACAGGGCGCGACGTACCCGGAGCTCGTCGCCGCGCACAACCCGATGCGTGCGCTGGCCGCCGGCAACATCTACTACCGCGCGTACTCGACGAAGGACGGGGCGCTGGCGGTCGGCGCGCTGTCGGCGTCGCTGTGGGCGAAGGTGCGCAAGGCGATCGGCACCGAGTTCCTCGGCATGGCGGACCCGGAGTTCAACCCGCTCGACCCCGCGTGGCAGCAGAAGGCCGCCGGCGCGGTGGCGGAGGTCGAGGCAATCCTGCGGTCGAAGACGACCGACGAGTGGATGGAGATCTTCGACCGCGAGGGCGTGCCGGCCGGGCCGGTGACGTTCCCGGAGGACCTGCTCGACGACCCGCAGGTGCAGGCGAACGAGATGATCGTGTCGCTCGAGCATGAGCTGAGCGGGCCGCAGCGGCAGGTGGGGCCGATCCTCGGCATGGCGAAGACGCCGCTCGCCGCGCAGGGCCCGTCGCCGCGGCTGGGCGCCGACACCGACGAGTACGTGCGTCGCGCCGGGTACGGCGACGCGGAGATCGCGAAGCTGCGCGAGCAGGGGGTGATTGCGTAGCGGGTTGGCCCGGCGCCCCCGCGCCCGTCGTCAAGCGGCGCCCCCGTCCGCCGCGCGCGACCGCGACGCCCGTCGTCAAGCGGCGGCAGCATGCCGCCGATGCGAGCGGCGGCCAGGGCCGCCGCTCCGTCGACCGCGCCCCGACACGACCTCACACGGCGCCACCCCACATGCGCGTGTCGAGCCGCACCACGAGCGGATACTCCTGATCGCGGACGTATCGAACGGCTGCGATCACCGCCGGTTCCGACCTCAGCACCCTCGTCGAGCCTCCCTGAGTCCACCACGTCCCCGCGGCAGGCCGACGCCACTCCATGTTGAGCACGCGAGAGGCGTGCGACTTCAGCGCGTGCAGGAGGGATCCGCCGGCGGGGTCACCCGCGACGCCGACGGTGACGTGTGCGTGGTTCGCCATCACGGCGATCGCAAACGCGGTCCATCCTCTCCGCTCCGCCTCCTCTTGGATCGCGTCGGCGGCCACCTCCGCCTGCTTGCTCGTCAAGCGGATCGGGTCCTGCTTGAGACGTGCACGCGCGGCGTCTCGGAGCGCATTCGCGTTGCGGGTCCCCCCGGGAACGAGCTCCGTCGCACGCGCGCCTCGGCCGTCGCGCACGCGGATCTTCGAACCTCGTGCGTCGCCGGGCAGCCAGGTGCCGTAGGTCGTCCACGTCAGGAGCCACGTACGGTCGACCGGTGCTGGGGGCATGGGGTGAAGTGTCGGCCGCGCGAGGGCGACGGACACCCGGAGGGTTTCGGGGCCCCGCGGCATTGCGGGACGCGCCGGTGACCGCGACGGCTCGCGCCGTCGGTGGCATCGGCGGCATGCTGCCGCCGCTTGACGACACACGACCGCGTCCGAAGGGCGCGTCGTTCCGTCCGGAAGCGCGCACGGTCGCGTCCGGGAGGGCGCGTCGTTCCGTCCGGAAGTGCGCACGGCCGCGTCCGGGAGGGCGCGGGTGGCACGCCGCCCGGTCATCGAATTTGGCCCCCGCGGACGCGCCTCGTACTATCCCCGCGGCCCCGACTCTCACGCACGCTGGAAGGTACGCCCCGCATGGCATCCGGACCGCTCGCCGGCATCAAGGTGCTGGAATTCACCCAGATCATCGCCGGACCCCTCGGGTGCCAGATCCTCTCCGACCTCGGCGCCGACGTGATCAAGGTGGAGCCGCCGCAGGGCGAGCCGTGGCGCCTGCAGGCGCAATTCATCCCGCTCGAGTCGAAGATGTTCCAGTCGCTCAACCGCGGGAAGCGCTCGCTCGCGATCGATGTCGCCGACCCGCGCGCGCAGGAGGCGATCCACCGCATCGTGCGCGACATCGACGTCGTCGTGATCAACTACCGGCCCGACGTCGCGGCGCGGCTCCGCATCGACTACGACACCCTGCGCGCGATCAAGCCCGACCTGATCTACGTCGACAACACGGCCTTCGGGCGCAACGGCCCGTGGGCGAACCGGCCGGGCTACGACATCGTCGTCCAGGCGGCGTCGGGGCTGATGTCGGCCGTCGGCAAGGTCGACGACAGGGGCGTGCCGCTGGTGCCGCCCCCGTTCGCCGACTGGAGCACCGGCTACTCCCTCGCGCTCGGCACCTGCGCCGCCCTCTTCTACCGGGCGATGACCGGCAAGGGCCAGATGGTGGAGACGTCGCTGCTGGCGAACGCGCTCACCGTGCAGACCAGCTCGTTCATGTCGCTGCCGGCCGCCGACGCCGCGCAGCGCGCCGGCTTCATGGAGGCGCTCGAGCGGGCGCGCGCGGACGGCACGCCGTACGCCGAGTTCCTCGACGAGCGCAACGCGATCCTGCGTCGCGCCGCCGGCGGGAACGTCTACTACCGCTGCTTCCTCACGAAGGACGGCGCCATCGCGGTCGGCGCGCTGTCGGCGTCGCTGCGCGCGAAGGTGCGCGCCGTCGTCGGCTTCGAGCACAACCGCGACGACTCCGACTACGACCCGATGAGCCCCGAGCAGCAGCAGCGCGACGCCGAGGTGATGGCGTATGTCGAGGAGCAGATCCACGCGAAGACGAGCGACGAGTGGGTCGAGGCGTTCGAGCGCGGCGGGGTGCCGGTGAGCCCGGTCCTCTTCACGCAGGAGCTGCTCGACCACCCACAGGTCGAGGCGAACGAGTACACGGTCGCGCTCGACCACGACATCACGGGTCCGCAGGTGATGGTTGCGCCGGCGTGGAAGATGACGGCCTCGCCGCCGGCGGTGCAGGGCGCGGCGCCCCCGCTGGGTCGCGACAACGACGACATCCTCGCGGGTGTCGGATACTCCACCGAGGAGATTGGCGCGCTCCGCGACGCGGGCGCCATTCGGTAGCGAAGCCCGGCGGCAGGCGCCCGCGAACGAAGCAGAGCGGCGGCAGAGATGCCGCCGACCCGTCGGCGGCATCTCTGCCGCCGCTTGGAGGATGAACATGTCACTGATCGCGGTACGCGTGGACGACGGCATCGGCCGCATGCGCCTCGAGCGCCCGGACAAGCGCAACGCGATCAGCGCGGCGATGGCCGCCGAGATCCAGGACGCGATGGCGCGGCTCGACGCGGACGACTCTGTCGTCGTGATCGTCGTCGAGGGCACCGACGGCGCGTTCAGCGCCGGCGCCGACATGACGGAGTCGCTCGCCGCGTACGAGGGCGGCCAGCGCCGCTTCAACCCCTCCGCGGACGCCGCGGCGCGTGTCGGGGCGTCGCCGAAGCCGACCATCGCGGCGGTCGACGGGCCGGCGTACGGCGCCGGCGCGCTGCTGGCGTGCGCGTGCGACCTGCGGGTCGTGACCGACCGCACGCGGTTCCGCTTTCCCGGCGCCGACTACGGGCTCGTGGTCGGAGCGGCCGGGCTGGCGAAGCTGATCGCGCCTGCGCTCGCGAAGGAGCTGATCTACACGTCGCGCGTCGTGGACGCCGAGGAGGCCGCGCGCATCGGGCTCGTGAACCGCGTCGTGGCGCCGGATGCGCTCGACGCCACGGTCGCCGAGATCGCGGCGCAGATCGCGTCGGGCTCGCCGCTGGCGATGTCGTGGGCGAAGCGCGTGATCGACGCGGCGGCGCCCGGCAACGCGGCCGCGCTCGAGGCGCAGTCGGACCTCGTGCTGCGCGGCGGCGACGACAACCGCACGCGCTTCGGCCGCGCGACGCAGCGCGTGACGGGCCGCGGCGGCGCCGCCTCGTGACCGCCGAGGCGGACGACGCCCGCACGCGACAGATCGCTCGCCTGCGCGACTACCTCACCACCGAGTCCGCGGAGCGCGACTTCATCGCGCTCTGGCCCACGGTCGTGCGCGCGCGCCTCGAGCTGCTCGCGCTGCTCGAGCCGGTCTCGCAGGGGCAGGCCGAGTGGAAGCCGGCCGGCGAAGGGTGGAGCATCGTCGAGGTCGCACGCCACGCGCTGAACGCGTCGCGCGATGTGCTGCGCGTGATCGAGGCGCTCGCCTCCGGCGCGCCGGCCGCGCGCTCGACGGGGCCGGGCGCCCAGCCGGAGAGCGCCCCGTACGACATTGCCGCGCTGCGCCGCCAGCTCACCGAGCACTCCGTGGACTTCGCCGCGCTGCCGACGCGCCTGCCCGCGCAGCCGGACCTCGTCGGGGCCGCCGCGCATGCGTTCTTCGGCGACCTCAACTGCCGCGGCTGGTTTCTCTTCCAGGAGGTCCACGACCGCGATCACATCGGGCAGATCGGCAAGATCGTCGCGGCGCCGGGCTATCCTGCGCGCTGACCGGCCCGCGCGGCGGGCCGGCACGTCGCGAGGAGCCCCGCATGACGACAACCCCCACGCCGAACCCCGACCCCGAACGCCCGGCCGCAACGTCCGCCGCCGCCGGCCCGAACCCCGGCGGCGCCCCACCGCACGGCCGCGAGTTCGCGGTCGTCGAGCGCATGACCGAGCGCGGTCTCACGATCGCGACCGCGGAGTCGACGGTGGGCGGGCTGATCGGTCACCTGCTCACCAACGTGCCGGGGTCGTCAAAGGTCTTCATCGGCGGCGTCACCGCGTACCGCGGCCCGGCGAAGGTCGAGGTGATGGGCGTCGACGCGGAGACGCTGCGCACGCACGGCTCGGTCTCCGAGGAGGCGGTGCGCGCGATGGCGCGCGGCGTGCGGGCGGCGATGCACGCCGACGTGGTGGTCGCGGAGTCCGGCATCGCCGGCCCGACCGGCAACCCGGACCGCCCGGGCGGGCTGTACTACATCGGGATTGTCGCGGACGGTGAGGACCGCGTCACGCGGTGCCAGTTCCCGGGCGACCGCGAGGCGACGAAGATGGCCGCCGCGCAGGAGGCGCTGCGCCTGGTGCTTGCGTACCTCGACCGCCTGCCGCGGTAGGAACGGTCGCACGCGGGTCGCTGCGCGCGGCAGACGTCACGCCTGCCGCCGTCGCCAAAGCGGCGGCAGACATGCCGCCGACAGGACGCGGACGCAGTCCGCGGCTGGCGCCGCGCATCTGTCGGCGGCATGTCTGCCGCCGCTTGCCGTGCGGCGAGCCGCGACGCCGCGCGCCGGGGCCGCGCCACCCCGGGCCGTGTTGCGCTTCCGGCCGCCGGCGCACAATCCTCCGACCGCCACGGCGTGCACGACCGCGCGCGGAGATGAGGGATGCCACGTGAGCGAATTCGAACTCGAGCACTGCCACGGCCTGCAGCCGTCGCCCGCCGCCGCCACCCCTCGCCACCGCCCGTTCCCACTGCCGGGCGACGCGCCGGTGTGGGGCCGCGACCGCTTCTTCAAGGTCGAGCACCTCAAGCTCGAGTTCGACTTCGACCTGCGCAACCGCGAGGTCCACGGCATCGCGACGACCACCTTCCACCCGCGCATCGACGAGCTCGACACGGCGGTCTTCGACGCCGTCGATCTCGACGTCGAGTCGGTGACGGACGGCGAGGGCGAGCGCCTGGAGTTCGCGGTGGGCGACCGCACGCTGAGCGTGCACCTCGGCGGCGCGTGCCCGGCCGACGAGCCGATCACGACGGTCGTCCGCTATCGCTGCCGCCCCCGCCGGGGCCTCTACTTCAACGCGCCCGACCCGGGCTACCCCGATCGCCCGACGCAGATCTGGACGCAGGGCCAGCCCGAGGACAGCCCGCACTACTTCCCGTGCCTCGACTTCCCCGGCGAGAAGTTCACCACGGAGGTCGTTGCCACCGTCCCGCTCGGCTGGACCGCCGTCTCGAACGGCCGGCTCGAGTCGCAGCGCGACGACCGCCGTCGCCGCCGCTCGACGTTCCACTGGGTGCAGGACCTGCCGCACCCCGCCTACCTCGTCACGCTCACCGCCGGCGAGTTCGACGCGGTCGAGGACCGCGCGCGGAGCGTGCCGACCCCGTACTACGGCGCCACGGGCACCGCCGCCGCCCTGCGCCGCGCATTCGGCCGCACGCCCGAGATGGTGCGCTTCTTCTCGGACGCGATTGGCGTCGACTACCCGTGGGCGAAGTACGCCACCATCGCCATCGCCGACTTCATCTTCGGCGGCATGGAGAACACGTCGGCGACGACGATGACCGACACCGTGCTGCACGACGAGCGCGCCCACGAGGACGTCGTCGAGATGTGCGACTCGCTCTCGGCGCACGAGCTCGCGCACCAGTGGTTCGGCGACCTGCTGACGTGCCGCGAGTGGTCGCACGGCTGGCTGAACGAGAGCTTCGCGACGTACTTCGACGCGCTCTTCGTCGAGCACCATCGCGGCTGGGACGCGTTCCGCCACGACGTGATGGAGAAGGCGAACCAGTACCTCGACGAGGACGCGAAGCACTACCGCCGCCCGATCGTCGAGAACGTCTACCGCGACCCGATCGACATCTTCGACCGCCACCTCTACGAGCGCGGGTCGGTCGTGCTCGACATGCTTCGCTACAACCTGGGCGACGACCTGTGGTGGCGTGCGATCCACCACTACGTGGAGACGCATCGCGAGCGCGACGTCCTCACGCACGACCTGCAGCGCGCGGTGGAGGAGGCGACCGGCCGCAACATGGACTGGTTCTTCGACCAGTGGGTGTGGAAGGCCGGCCACCCGGAGTTCAAGGCGACGTACGAGTGGGACCGCGACCACCGGCTCGCGACCGTGCACCTCGCGCAGACGCAGCAGCCGGACGCGCTGACGTCGATCTATCGCACGCCGATCGAGATCGGCTTCATGGTCGGCGGCGACTTCCGGCGGTTCACGCGGCAGGTCACGGAGGCGTCGCACGCGTTCGTGTTCGAGCTGGCCGAGGAGCCGGCGTTTGTCTCGATCGATCCCGCCGGGCGCGTGCTGAAGACGCTCGACTTCGAGCCGGGCGAGGGGCAGTTGCGCGCGCGGCTGGCCGGCGACCCGGAGGCGGTCGGGCGGATCGACGCGGCGAAGGCGCTGGCGAAGGTCGGCACGCCGCGCGCGTTCGAGGCGCTGCGGGCGGCGCTGCTGAACGACCGCGAGGCGCCGTTCGTGCGGGCCGAGATCGCGGCGGCGCTGGGCGGTACGAAGGCGGAAGGCGCGCTCGACGCGCTCGTCGAGGCCGTGGCCGTGGAGCCGGCGCGGGTGCGGCGCGCGGTGGCGTCGGCGCTGGGCAACTTCCGCGACGCGCGTGCGGCGCGCGCGCTCGACGCGCTGCTGGCGGTGCGCGGCGATCGCTCGTACTACGTGCAGGCCGCGGCAGCGACGGCGCTCGGCAAGACGCTGCAGCCGGGGGTGGACCGGCGGCTGCGGCAGGTCCTGGGGCGGCCGGCGCACAACGACGTGATCACCGCCGGGGCGCTCGCCGGGCTGGGCGCGCTGCGCGACATCGCGGTGCTGCCGGTGCTGCTCGAGCACACGCGCTGGGGCGTGCACCCGAACGCGCGCCGCGCGGCGGCGGCCGCGCTCGGCGAGCTCGCGCCGTACTGCGAGCCGGCGGAGCGGGTGCGCGTGCGCGAGCGGCTCGAGGAGCTGGCGGAGGGCGACCCGCTGCGCGTGCAGCTCACCGCGATCGACGCGCTGGCGAAGCTCGCCGACCCCGCCGCGATCGCCACGCTCGACCGCGTGCGCGAGCGCACGCTCGACGGACGGCTCGCGCGCTCCGCGCGCGTCGCCGCGCGCGACATCCGCGAGCACGCGGACCGGCAGGCGGACGTGCGCAACCTCGGCACGGAGGTCGAGAAGCTGCGCGACGAGAACCAGCGCCTCAAGGACCGCATGGCCGCGGTCGAGGCGCGGCTGAACGGCACGGAGCCGGCGCCGCCGAAGCCGCGGACGCGTCGCCGGCGGTAGGGCGCGCCGGCCGCGCGCGCACCGGCCGCGCACACGCCGGCGGCGCGCGTACCGGCCGCGCACACGCCGGCGGCGCGCGTACCGGCCGCGCACACGCCGGCGGCACGCGTACCGGCCGCGCGCAAGCGCCGCCCACAGCGGCGGCAGACATGCCGCCGACGGACGGCGCGGCAGCGCCCCGGACGCGCCGCGACACGCCCGTCAAGCGGCGGCAGACACGCCGCCGATATCGGCCGGGGCGCGAGCCCCGTCCGACTCCCCGTCCCCGACCCTGCCGGCGCCGCCGGGCGCTCTCAGCAGTCGAACACCAACCAGCAGAGCTCGTTCCGCAACCGCTCGTCGTCGAGTACGAGCTCGCGAATCGCCCCCGGGAGCCGGTCCCGCTGCCACCGACACTCGAGTCGCCCCGCGCTCTCGCCCTCCCCGTTCGGCGCGGCAGCACGCGCGGCCTTGATCGCATAGGCGGCTGCACCGAGCTCGTGCGCGGCGACGTGTGCGACGGCCGCCGCCTGGCCGGCCGCGTACGCGGCATGCCGTCCCGCCCCGGTCAGGTTCCTGGCAGCGGCGTTCGCATGGCCGGCCGCCGTGCGCGCCTGGGTCATCGTGGCCTCGCCGCGCACCCAGGCGCGGGCCTGCTCGATCGCCCGTCGCGGTCGCTGGTCCCCGGGCTGCGCCGACTCGAAGCGGTCGAGGACATGCGCCGCGCACGATGCCGCCCACAGGGCGAGGAGCCGGTGATCGGCATCGGTGAGGGTCCCACCGCGGCGCACCGTCACGAGCCGAGGATCTCGGACGTTCGGGAGGATCAGCTGCAGCACTCCCACCACGCCGCGGATTCTGCGCAGGCAGGGATCGGCCGGCCGGAGGAGACGGCCGCGCTCCGCATCGAGATCGTATCGCGCCTGCAGGTGGAGCCAGAGGCGCTCCGTGGCCCCGAAGTTCCGGGAGGGCCGGAGTTCGGTGATCGGGGTCCCGTGCACTCACGCGGTTGCACTGCACGCGTGACGCGCCGGTGATGGTCGACGCGGTACTACGGGATCACGCAGACGCCGTTGTGCAGTGGCAAGCGCGCAGCGACGGGCGGACAGGCGCACTGGGTGCGCGCCGCACAGAAGGATGGCGAAGTCCGAGATGCAGACACCATGGTGGTACCGGTTCGTGAAGAACTGGCGCGTGCGGATGTGGATCGAAACCGGCGCATCGGCGCCGAAGGTCTCGAGCGCCCTCGCTCCTCCCGCCGTCAGTTCGAGCGAGCGACCTGCGTGGCAGGCCGGCCTGTCGCCCAGCGCGTCACCGCCGTCGCTGCCCCCTCCGGTTCAAGCGGGCGGCCGCCTCGCATGGCCGATGTGACGCGCCCGGTCCGTGCTCTGGCGTGATCGCGATGGCGTCGACCGCGCACACAGGCGGCGCGCTCGGCTGCCGACGCCGGCGCATCGGCAGGCCGGAAGTGCCAGCACGCTCGAAGGACGGGCCGCGGTTTACAGCGTTCGCCGCAACTCCACGACGATGCCCTTCACCTCGACGTCCTTGAGCGCGACTTCCTCGTCGACGTTGTCGCTGCGCAGCACCAGTGCGCCTTCGCGCCCCGCGAGGCGCTTGACGATCCACACGCCGCCGTGCACCGCGACGACGATGCGGCCCGCGACGAGGTCGATGTCCTGGCTGACGAGCAGCTTGTCGCCGTGCCGGATCGATGGCTCCATGCTGATGCCCGAGGCGACAACCTCGAACGCGCGGGTGTCCTCCCCGGCCGCGGCGGTCTGGACCTCGCGCAGGACGGACGGGACGTCGGGGGACGGAGGCGGAGCGGAGAGCAGCGCGTGCAGCTCGGGCGTCGGTTCGGTCGCGGCGTCGATGCGCAGGGCCGTGCGGTAGCGCTCGAAGGCCGCGCGTGCGGAGATGCGGTCTCCCTCCGCCTGGTAGGCGCGGATCAGGGCCGCCTGCGCGGTCTCGCGCAACGGCTCGGCGGCGATCACGCGGCCGGCCGCCTGCACGGCGTCCTCGTAGCGGCCGACGGCCGTCAGCCTGCCGGCAAGCGCTTCGAGCGCGCGCAGGCGCAGCTCGTGCCACTCCGCCGCGGCGGGAGCCAGCCAGTCCTCGTACCAGTCCGGCAGGAGATCGGACGACAGCGCCGCGATCGCGGCCTGGCTGAGGTCGCGGTCGTCCGAGTCGGGATCCACGATCAGCAACCGGTGCGCGAGCGCCTGGGAGTCGCGCAGGTCGACCCGCGCGCCGCCGCTCAGGCTGAGATCGAGCACGTTCACGCGCAGTGCCTTGCGGGTGCGGGCGTCGAGTCGCGCGAGCAGCGTGCGCAGGCTCGCGTGCGCGTGCTCTTCGGTCGCCTCCGGCCACAGCGTTCCCGCCACGGCCGCGCGCGTCACGCTCCGCTCCCGGATGCTGAGGAAGGCCAGGAGCCGTTGCGAACTCCCGGGCAGGGCGATCGGGACCGCGCCCTCTCGGAGATCGAACGCCCCGAGCAGCGACAGCCGGAACTCGTCGGGCGTCTCCGCCCGCGTGCGCGCGATGCGTAGAAGCTTTTCCGGCCCCGGGGCCCTCGGAGCCGTCATCCCGTAACCGGCATCGTCGCGAGCTCGCCGGCGATCTCGCCCAGCAGCTCCTCGAGGCGCGCGAAGTCCGGCGGCTTGACGAAGTGATGGTCGAAGCCCGCCCGGCGTGACGCCTCCCGGACGCGATCGCTCCCGTACCCGGTCATCGCGATGAGCACCACGTCCCGGAGGGCAGGCTCGGCACGCATCCGCTGCGCGACCTCCAGCCCGCTGCTCCCGGGCAGCCCGATGTCCATCATGACGACCTCCGGGCGAAACGCGACCGCGACATCCAGGGCGGCGGGTCCGTCGAGCGCGGTGCGGACCACGTGGCCGAAGTCTTCGAGCCACATCCGGAACGTGGTGGCGAGCTCGTTGCTGTCGTCGACGACCAGGATCCGCAGGCCCGGGGCGGAGGTGGACGGGGCGCGATCGTGCCTCGTCGGCACGTCGGCTTCCGGCGACCGAGACGCCAGCGGGATGCGCACGACAAATTCGCTGCCCTCACCCTGGACGCTCCGCACCGCGACGGAGCCCCCGTGGAGCTCGGCAATCTGCTTGACGAGCGCGAGGCCGATGCCGAGCCCACCTTCCGCACGGTCGTATGTGCGCTCGGCCTGCGCGAAGAGATCGAAGACGGCGGACAGCAGCTCGGGCGGGATCCCCGCCCCGTTGTCGCGCACGCTGATCCGGGCATCGCTCCCTGCCTGGTCGAGGGTCGCGGAGATCCGGCCGCCGTTCTCGGTGTACTTCGCCGCGTTGAGCAGCAGGTTCACGAGGATCTCTTCGATCCGGGCCGCGTCGGCCGTGACCCAGACGGGCGTGCCCGGCAGGTCGACGCGCAGTAGGTGGCCGCGACGCTCCATCTCCGGCCGGACGGCATCGGCGGCGTGGGCGAGCACCGCGTCGAGCGCGACGCGTTCGAGCCGCAGAGAGATCTTCCCGGTCGCCAGGCGCGAGACGTCCAGGAGGTCCCCGACCAGGTACGACAGCTGGAGCACCTGGTGCTCGATGATTCCGCCGGCCTGCCGCTGCACCTCGCTCTGGTTCGGCTGCCGTCCCAGGAAGCGCGCGGCGTTCAAGATCGGAGCGAGGGAATTGCGCAGCTCATGGGAGAGAATCGCGAGGAACGCAGCGTTTCGACGGACGAGATCCGAAAGCTCGCGCTGCTGTCGCTCGGTCCCGTCCTCCACCGGCGTGCGTTCGGCTGCTTCGGATGCGGCGCACTGCCCGTCACGCCGGCCGTCCACCAGCACGGGAAGTCTCGGGCGACGGGGGTAGCGCATGGGTGCCTCCAACCGGTGAGCCCCCATGAGGGGCCGGGAGATTCTGCGGTTTCCGCCGTGACGCGGCCGTCACCACACCGTGACAGCCGCCAAGGGCCGTGGCGGCAGCCGGGAGCTCCGCGTCACCTGGCTCGGCTTGCGCGGTCGGCGCGGGGGTGACGGGTCAGGACGCGGGCTCGGGATCCGGGGGTGGGGCGGTATCCAGCAGGACGTCGTGCAGCCACGTGCGGACGATCGTCGCGACGGCATCCTCGTTCGTCACGGTGGTGCCGTCCCGCAGGCCGCCGGCGATGTCGGTGGTCTGGCGGATGTGCGCGCGGAGCGGCGCGGTCGACTCGCGTTCCAGCCACGCTCGAATGATCAGGATGCCGGTGCGATCTTCAGGCATGCCTTCACGCTATGCGTGCGTCGTCACGCGCGCGTTACTCGCGCAGGAGATCGCGCACGAGCGCCCGGAGCAGGGGCGTCGGACTCAGACCGAGCTCGTGCCGGAGCAGGGCGGCGTAGCGGTGGTACGCGCCGAGCGCCTCGGCCTGGTTCCCTTCCGCGAGGTGCACGCGGACGAGCAGGACATGCGCGCTCTCCCGGAGCGGGTCCGCCTTCATCGCAGCCAGCGCGGCGGCCGACGCATCCCCGAAACGACGGGCTTCCAGCAGCCGGTTCGCCAGCGCCTCCAGCGCGTGCAGGCGGAGCTGACGCCACTCCTCGGCCTCCGCGACCGCCCAGTCGTCGTACCAATCCGGGAGCAGATCTGCGGAGAGCCCGGCGATCGCCTCGGCGCTCAGATCCCCGGATCGCAGGGGAGCGAGCGCGAGCAACCGGTGCGCGAGGGCGCGCGTCTCGCGCATGTCCACCGCCACCGCCGGTGCGAGCGCCAGATCGGCGGAACTCACGTCCACGGCGCGTCGCGCGAGGTCATCGAGGCGGGAGAGCGTCGACCGCAGGCTCGCGAGCGCGTGGATCTCCGAGGCGTCCGACCAGAGGGTCCCTGCGATCGTCTGGCGCGTTACGGCGCGGTCGCGCAGCGCGAGGAAGGCGAGCAGGTGCTGCGACGCGACGGGCAGCGCGACCGGTTCGGTGCCGATCATCAGTCGAAAGGTTCCGAGGAGCGAGATGTGCAGATCCTCGGAACCCACCACCGTCGCCGCATGCGAACGGTTGCTCACGGGTCGCCTCCCCCCCACCCGGCGCGACCGATGCGCGCAGGGCCCACCATGACCGCTCGCGGCATGTGCCCTGCGAGCGCCGGCTCCCGGCGGCGAGGACCGCTCGTCCCGCACCGCATCGCCATTGTCATAATCAGCACACGGCATTGCAACGAGTGCGAGCGAAGCCGCCGCTCATCGCAGCGCACGGCTACCCCAGCTCAATGAGAAGCAAGTGGGTGGCGCCATCGTCGGCGAGGGGGACCCGGAGCGGCCGCTCCACGAGCGTCGTCCCGTCCAGGCGCGCGCTCGCGATCCCGCGGCCGACGCCGTCCGGGTTCTCGACCGCGGATCTCGTAGCGCGCCGAGCCGTACCGAAGCGCGATCTCGAACCCCGGCCACGTCTTCGGGATGCAGGGATCGAGATGCAGGACGCCGCCCCGCAGGCGCAGTCCCGAGGATGCTCTCGACGCCGGCGCGCTGCATCCAGCCGGCCGAGCCCGGTGTACCAGGTCCAGCCGCCGCGCCCGACGTGCGGCGGCGCGGCGTAGACGTCGGCGGCCACGACATAGGGCTCCACCTTGTAGCGGTGCACGTCCGCGCGCGTCCGGGTGTGGTTGATCGGATTGAGGAGCGCGAACAGGTCGACCGCCTTGTCGCCCTCGCCGAGCGCGGCGAACGCCATCACGCGACCACAGGGCGGCGTGGGTGTACTGGCCGCCGTTCTCGCGGATGCCGGGCGGATAGCCCTTGATGTAGCCGGGATCGAGCGGCGTCCTGTCGAACGGCGGCGCGAACAGCAGCGCCAACCCATCCGCGGGACGGATCAGCTCACGCTCGACCGCCGCCATCGCGCGGGCAGCGCGCTCGGGTCGCGCCGCGCCCGAGATCACCGCCCAGGACTGCGCGATCGAGTCGATCCGGCACTCGTCGCTCGTCGCCGAGCCGAGCGGCGTGCCGTCGTCGAAGTAGCGCGCGCCGGTACCAGTCGCCGTCCCACGCCTCGCGCTCGAGCGATGCCTGCAGCGCGGCGACGTGCGCGCGCCATGATCGCGGCGCGGGCCGTCTCGCCGCGCGCGATCGGCGAGCGGGATGCAAAGGCCGAGAGCGTCGCGTGCAGGAACCAGCCGAGCCAGACGCTCTCGCCCTGGCCCTCGCTCGCCGACGCGGTTCATGCCGTCGTTCCAGTCGCCGGTGCCGATCAGCGGCAGGCCGTGGCGGCCGAGCGCCAGGCTCTGGTCGAGGGCGCGGGCGCAGTGCTCGAAGAGCGTGCCGGTCTCGTCGGCGACCGCCGGCTGGAAGAACGCTGTCGTGCTCGCCCGCCGCGAGGCTCTGGCCCTTCGAGGAAGGGGACCAACTCGTCGAGAACAGCGGCGTCGCCGGTGGCGCCGACGTAGTGGGCGACGGCGTAGGCGAGCCACGCACGGTCGTCGGAGATCCGGGTGCGCACGCCCTGGCCGGAGCTGCGGCAGCCACCAGTGCTGGACGTCGCCTTCGACGAACTGCCGCGCCGCCGCCCGCAGCAGGTGCTCGCGGGTCAGCGGCGGGCGCGCGGTGGCGAGCGCCATGCCGTCCTGCAGCTGGTCGCGGAAGCCGTAGGCGCCGCTCGCCTGGTAGAAGGCGGAGCGGGCCCAGATGCGGCAGGCGAGCGTCTGGTAGAGCAGCCAGCCGTTCAGCATGATGTCCATCGCCCGGTCGGGCGTCTTCACCTGGACCGTCCCGAGGACGTCGTCCCAGTACTCGGCCGACCTCGGACCGCACGGCGTCGAGGTCGGCGGCGCGGTAGCTGCGCGATCAGCGTCTCGCGCGCGCTTCGGCGCTCTCGGCCTCGCCGAGGAAGAAGACGAGCTCGACGCTCCCGTTCGGCGGCAGCTCGACCGTCGTCCGCAGCGCGCCGCAGGGATCGAGCCCGGCGCCGACGGCGCCGGACAGCGGCGTCGCATCGCGCGAGCGCCGCGCGGCGCGGCGAGCGTTCCGTTGCGGCCGATGAACTCGCGCCGGTCGCCCGTCCAGTCCGTCTGGCGCCCGCCGAAGTCGGCGAAGGCGACGCGCGACCCGAAGGCCGGGTTCCACGGTTGCGGGCGAACATCGCGCCGGTGGCCGGATCGATCTCGGTGGTGACGAAGGGAGCCGACGATGCCCGCGACGGTCCGAGCACCCATTCCGCGTAGGCGGTCACCGAGAGACGCCGCGAGCGGCTCGACGTGTTGCGCAGCGCGAGGCGCGAGATCTTGATCGGGTCGTCGATCGGCACGTACTGCAGGAGGTCGCGCCGCGATCCCGTGCGACGTGTGCTCGAAGCGGCTGTATCCCCGGCCGTGGCGGGCGACGTAGGTCGCCGGCCTCCTCGCGGATCGGCAGAGCCGTCGGGCTCCAGAGATCGCCGGTGTCGTCGTCGCGCAGGTAGAACGCCTCGCCCGGCTGGTCGGAGACCGGGTCGTTCGACCAGGGGGTGAGCTGGTGCTCGCGGCTGTTGACCGACCAGGTGGACCCGCCGCCTTCCGCCGCGACCTGGAACCCGAAGGTGGGGTTGGCGACGACGTTGATCCACGGCGCGGGCGTCGACTGGCCCGGGCCGAGGATCGTCACGTACTCCCGTCCGCCGTCGGCGAAGCCACCGAGCCCGTTGAAGAACTCGAGGTCCGGCACCGGCGGCGCGACCTCCGGCGGCGGTGCGGCAGCGGCGCGCCGCGTCACCGGCCGCTCGCTCACGCCGTGGTCGGTGACGCGGTCGAGCTGATCGGAGAGGCGCCCGCGCTCGGCGACGAGCACCACCCGCGCGACCGACGTGAGCAGGGCGCGCGTCTCGGCCGAGAGCAGGTCCGCGCGGAGCACGAAGACGCGGCCGCGGCAGCTGCTCCGCGCCGACCTGCGGCCGAGACTGGCTCGCGCGGACCAGGGCCTCGAGCGCCACCTGCAGGTCCTGCGTGTAGGAAGACGCGCGCTCGTTCAGGATCACGAGGTCGACGGCGAGCTGCTTCATCCGCCAGTACTCGTGCGCCTGCAGCAGCTGGCGGGCGACGTCGAGGCTCCCGCTGTCGGCGATGCGCAGAAGCACGATCGGCAGGTCGCCGGAGATGCCCTGCGGCCACAGGCCGGGCTGTCCGCCGGCGCCGCGCCGGATGGCGTCGGAGGAGGGCCGCAGCGTCGGCGCGGCATAGAGGACGTGTCCCGCGAGACGCTGGAACAGGGCGGCTTCGCCCGGGCCGATGCCGAGGTGATGGAGCTGGACCTGCGCCTGCGTCCAGGCCAGCGTGGCAGACGCGCTCGAACGCGGCCGTGTCCCGGTGCTTGTCGACGAGTTCGAGCAGCGCGTCGCCGCGACGACGCGACCACCGTCCAGAACGCAACCTGCGCGGTCGCGCCGGGCGCGATCCGCATGCGGTACCGCAGCGCGAAGACGGGATCGAGCACGCTGCCGACCGTGTTCGAGAGCGGCCGGCCGTCGACCATCGCGATCGGGCTGCGGACGCCGCGGCCGCGGCCGAGGAATCGGACCCGGTCGGTCTCGACCTGCGGCTTGCCCACGGCATCGCCGACGACGACCGCCAGGTGCGCGGCCCAGATCTCGGGCTCAGCGGGCCCGCGACGTCGGCGGGTCGCCACGATGGCGCCGAGGTCGGGGACGTACTCGGTCTGCGACGAACAGCTTCGAGAACGCCGGATGCGGCCACGTCGGCGGCCTGCGGCGCCAGCACGACCTCGGCGTAGGACGTGACGTCGATCTCGCGCACGCCGCTGCCGGAGTTGACGATCGTGACGCGGCGCACCTCGGCGTCGTCTTCGGGCGAGACCAGCACCTCCATCGTCGTGGTCAGCGCGCCGTCGCGCCGCGTGAACTCGGCGCGATCCTCGCTGAACGCGACCTCGTAGTCGTCGGGCTCCACGCCGGCGGGCTGGAAGCCCGCCGACCAGACGTGGCCGCTGCGCACGTCCCTGAGGAACACGTACGAACCCCAGTCGTCGCAGGTCGCGTCCTCGCGCCACCGGGTCACGGCCAGGTCCCGCCAGCGGCTGTAGCCGGAGCCGGCGGCGGTGAGCATCACCGCGTAGCGCCCGTTCGACAGCAGTTGCGTGGCAGGCGTCGCGTCGTGCGCGGAGCGGAACCGACGGTCGCCGCGCGGTCCGCTCTCGCGGATCCTGGCGCTCGACTCCGCCTCCGTCGGCCGGGGACGCGGCGATCGCGACGTCCCGCGGGATGCGCTCCTGCAGCAGGAGCTCCGTCGCCTGGACGATGGGCTCGGCGTGGAAGCGCGTGCGCATGGCGCCGTCGAGCAGCGCGTCCGCGATGGCGACGATCGTCATGCCCTGGTGGTGGGCCATGAAGGCTCGCACGATCGCGACGCGCTGCGCCCTCCGGGAGCCGGACCGGCGTGAAGTCCAGGGCCTCGTAGAACCCGTAGCGGCCGCGCGCGCCGGCATCGGCGAGGCGCGCGAAGTTGTGCGGCCGCGGCGTGCGGGTCGACCATCGTCGCCAGCGCGGTGGCGTAGGGCGACGACCACGGCGTTGTCGCCGAGGCCGCGCTTCAGCCCGAGGCCGGGGATCGCCGAAGCTCGAGTACTGGTAGGTGAAGTTCCAGATCGCGCGCGTTGTAGGCCGATTCCGAGATGCCCCAGGGCAGGCCGAGCGTCGCGGCGTAGTCGATCTGGCGGCGCACGATCAGCCGGTTCGTCCGCTCGATCAGGCTGTCGGCCGGCGCGCGCATCACGAGCGACGGCATCAGGTACTCGAACATCGACCCGGACCACGAGATCAGCGCGGCGCCGTGGGCGACCGGCGTGACCGCGCGGCCGAGGCGGAACCAGTGACGCGCCGGCACGTCGCCCTTGGCGATCGCCAGGAAGCTCGCGAGCCGCGCCTCTGAAGCGAGCAGGTCGTAGCAGCTCGGGTCGAGCGCCCCGTCGGCCACCGAGTAGCCGATCGAGAGCAGCTTGCGGTCGGGGTCGAGCAGGAAGCCGAACTCCATCGCGAGCGCCATCGCCCGCGCGGACTCTTCGAGGGCGACCAGGCGGGACGCACCCGCGGCGGCCGCGTCGGCCGATGCGGCGAGGTCGCGTCGGTGCGCGTCGATCGCGGCGCTGGTCGCGTCGGCCCAGAAGAGCAGGTCCGCGCCGGCGTCCTCGTCGCGCTCGCTGGCGAGCCCGCGGGCGATGTCGGCGACGGTCTCGGCCTGGGTGGACAGCGTGGCGAGCCGTTGCGCGATGTCCTCGCGGACCGCGGGCGGCCGCCGCACCTCGGCGATGACCGCGGCGTGCGCGTCGTCGAACTGGCGCCAGGTCGCCGTCTCCATGCGGCGTCCGTCGCGGCAGGCGGTCCGCCTCGTCGCGCGCCAGGTCGAGCGCGTCGCCGATGCCGGCGAGACGCCGCTCGTCGGCGAGCGGCGCGCAGCGCCACTCGCGGCAGGCGTTGGCGAGGGCGATCAGGTGGCCGGCGAGGTTGCCGCTGTCGACGGACGAGATGTAGCGCGGATCGAGCGGCCGCAGCTCCCGGGTGTCGTACCAGTTGTAGAAGTGCCCGCGGAAGCGAGCGAGGCCGCTCATGGTGGCGAGCGTCGCCTCGAGCCGCTCGACCGCGTCGAGCGTGCCGATCCATCCGAAGTCCCGGGCGCAGACCACCGACAGGAGGTAGAGGCCGAGGTTCGTCGGCGAGGTCCGGCTGGCGAGCGCCGGAGCCGGGTCCTCCTGGAAGTTGTCCGGCGGCAGCATGTGATCGGCGTCCGTCACGAACGTCTCGAAGAACCGCCAGGTCCGGCGGGCGTCAGCCCAGCGCGCGGGCGTCCGCGTCCGACACCGGGAGCCGGCTCGTGACCAGCGGAGAGATGCTCGCCCGACGCGCGATGGCGGGTGACGCGACCCACCAGCACCGCGAACGCCGCCGCCAGCGGCCACGTCCCATGCCCCCACAGCGCGGCGACGGCGACCGCGACCGCGGCGACGATCGGCGCGGCGGCCATCCGGCGGTAGAAGCCGATCAGCCCGAGCCGCGGATCGATCGCGGCCTGGGCCGTTCGGCACCCATTCCAGCAGGTGCCGGTGGGTGACGCACATGCGCACGACGGGTGCGTCCGATCGCGTCGCTCATCAGCCACGCCTGGTGAGCGAGGAAGGCGATCAGCAGGACCGACAGCGTCGCGGCGAGGCGGAGATCGTCGCCGAGCGCTCGCAGCTGGCTGCGCGCCGTGATCCCGGGGCGGCGCGGCACGATGGTGCCGACGATCGGGATCAGCGTCGGCATCACGATCGTCGACGAGGACGAACGCGATCCAGGTGGACAGCGCCCGCGAGCGGCAGGGCGCATCCCGGCCACCAGGGCCGCGACCGCGGCGGGCGCCGACAGCGTCCGCCGCAGGTTGTCGAGCATCTTCCAGCGGCCGATCGCCGGGATCGCGTCGCGCTCGCGGCCCGCCCGCCGGCCCGGTCCCGCGCCCGCGCCCGATGATCCACGGCAGCAGCTGCCAGTCGCCCCGCGCCCAGCGGTGGTGACGCACGGCCGCGACGTCGTAGCGCGCGGGGAACTCCTCGACGACCTCGACGTCGGAGGCGAGGCCGGCGCGGGCGAACACGCCTTCGAACAGGTCGTGGCTGAGCAGCGTAGAGTCCGGGACCCGGCCGGCGAGCGCCGCCTCGAAGGCGTCGACGTCGTAGATGCCCTTGCCGGTGTAGGAGCCTTCGCCGAAGAGGTCCTGGTACACGTCCGAGACGGCGGAGGCGTAGGGGTCGATGCCGCTCATGCTGGAGAAGATGCGCTGGAAGAGCGAGCCCTCGCGCCCCACCGGCAGCGACGGCGTGACACGCGGCTGGAGCACCGCATAGCCCTCCACGACCCTGCCGGCGACGGCGTCGAGGCGGGGCCGGTTGAGCGGATGCGCCATCTTTCCGATCAGGCGGCGCACGGTCTCCCGCGGCAGCCGGGTGTCGGCGTCGAGCGTGATCACGTACCGGACGTCCGGCGGCACGGCCGGCGGTTGCCCGTGGACGTCCAGGAACGTGGTGTCGGTCGCGCCGCGCAGCAGCCGGTTCAACTCGTGGAGCTTGCCGCGCTTCCGCTCCCAGCCGATCCAGCGCCCTTCGCCCTGGTTCCAGACGCGTCGGCGATGGAGCAGCAGGAAGCGGTCGCCGGCCGGCGCCGGGCCGTAACGCCGGTTGAGCTGCGCGATCCCGGCTGCCGCGGCGGCGAGCAGGGCGTCGTCGCGCTCGTCGTGCTCGGTGTCGGCGTCGACCCAGTCGGAGAGCAAGGCGAAGTGCAGGTCGCCGTCCGCGCTCGCGAGGTGGTGGATCTCCAGGCGCTCAATCTGCTCCTCGACCGCCTCCGGCGTCGTGAGCAGGTCGGCACCGCGACGAGCGTGCGCAGGCGCTGCGGAACGCCGTCGCGGAGTTCCAGCGCCGGGCAGGAGGGTTGCGCCGAAGCCGCGCGCGACGATGCGGTTCACCAGCGCGACGGCCGCGTCGATCGCGGGGATCGCGCCCAGCACACCGAGCACGCTCAGCCACCGAACGCCGAGGCCCTCCGCGGCCAGCGCGGACAACGGGATGGCGAGGAGCGCCGCGGCGACGAGAGCGATGGCGCCGATATAGCCGCCGATGCCGAGCGAGCGGCTCAGGCGACCGACGCGGAGGCGCAGCGGGGGCCGGACGCCCATCGACCGCTTCGAAGTCGCGACGTCCTCCGCCGACGAGGTAATAGCCGGCATCGCCCTCGCGCGGCGCGTCGCGCTCGGCTGCGGGAGCGGCTCGGGCTGCCGCCAGCACGGCGCTCTGCGCGACGTCGAGCTCTGTGTGGTGCGACCCGCGCGCCAGCTGCTCGACCGCGCTGCGGTAGAGGTTCCGCGTCGGGAAGTCCATGTCCGAGAATCCCGGGCCGGCCGCCAGCGCCGAGTGGACGAGGCTCATCCGCTCGAACAGCTCGGTCCAGTCCACCTCGGCGATCAGGCGCATGCTCGTGATGATGTTGCGCACCGTGACGTTCGCGACGCCGCTGCTCTGGTGCTCGTCGTGGACGGCCGCGTCGGTCGTCGTCCCCTGCGCGGCGAGGCGCTCGTCGAGCCACGTCAACGCGGGGGTGATCTGCGGATCCTGGTCGCGCAGCCGCAGGGCGAGTTGCACGGCGAACGCCTCGGGCAGCGGGGCGCGCCCGTGTTCGGCGAGCACCACGGCCACCGATTCCGCGGAGCGTCCCCCGACACCCAGCAGGCGGTCGGCGACAGCGTCCGCCTCCTGCCGCGCGGCGCTGCCGTTCACGGTTCGCTCGGCGAGGCGCCGGAGATCCTCGACGAGCACGATGCGCAGCGTGATCGCCACCGCCCAGAGCTCGCCGATCGTGAGCGGCTGGACCTGCTGGTAGGCCTGCACGTAGCGGCACAGCATCTCGGGTTCGAACCGGCTGTCCGTGTGGGCGACGAAGGCCCAGGCCAGGCCGAACACGCGCGGGTACCCGGCAAACGGGCCGTCGGCGAGCTTCGGCAGCTGCCGGTAGTAGCCCCGCGGCAGGGCGACCGGCATCTGGCGGATGTGCGCTTCGACCAGGTAGTAGTTGTCGAGCAGCCACTCTGCCGCCGGGGTGATCGCCTGTCCCGCGTCGACCGCCGCGGCAATGTCGCGATGCGCCGCGACCAGGACGGCCGCGTTGTCGGCGAGCCGCGCCGTCAGCGAGTGGCCCCGCGCGGGCTTCGCCGTCACCGGCTGCGCCGCCGCGAGGCTCCGCGCGTGCCGTTCGAGGCGGTCGACGCCGAAGAGCTCCTGGCGAATGGGCTCTCGACTGTCCCACGGCGAAGCCGGGGCCGAACGGCTGATGGCAGAGCGAATCGCGGTCATGCTCCTGCCGCGAGGTGCGAGGCGGCGGATGTCGCCGGCGGCGCGCTCAGCGTGAGCCGCGACGCGCGACGTACGCGCTCAGCCATGACATCGGCCATGGTCGGACTCCTCTGCCTCTTGCCTGGGTGGACGCGGCGCGCGCCGCGCGTGCACCGGATCGCCGGCCGAAAGCCGGGTGCGCACGTCCGACGCTCGCCGCGGCGGGAAGCGCTCAACCGGCGGACGGCGATGGTGACGGGCGGCTCTTCCGGCCGGGCGATGCCCGGCATCAACGCCCCGGTCCATCCGGACCGGGCGCCTTCCGAGCTCAGATTCTCGAGAGGGGGAACGTGTGCGGGACGTGCCGGCTGAGGGGAATCTGAGGTGCGCGTCTGGAACGCGCCGGCTCTCACCGTACCACGGTTCGTCGCACCGGCACGGACCGCGAGCGCGCGGCCGGGTGCCTGCGTGTCGCCGCCGTCACATCCGGGGTGCGACGTCCGGCCCCGAGGCATTCGCGACGAGAACGCGCCCGCGAAATCGCAGACCCAGTGCGCGACGAATGCTGCGGCATTCATGTCGACGATGCGATGATTCCCGCATCACGCCGACGCGCGCCGGTACCGTCGCGGTGCTACCGTGATCCATAGCGCACCCGAAGTGCGCGCCTCATGCTCCGCCGCAGGCACGTCCCCCACACGTATCGGCTCCTGAGATTCGAGACTCGGATGAAGCGCCGTCCCAACATGGGACAGCGCTCGTATTCCGGCTTGTCCGGATGGAAGAGTGTGTCATTGACTGAGCAGACTATCGACTCCAAGGCGACCCAGCGGATTCACTTCGGCAATCTCGCGCCGAGCGCGAGCGAGGCGGACGTCCGTGCGCTCTTCGCGGTGCACGGCGCCGTCACCTCGTATGAGCGCCCCTCGGAGGACCCCGCCAAGTCCCCGGCGGGCTACGCGTTCGTGGTGATGTCGCAGGCGGATGCCCCCAACGCGATCAAGGCGGTCGACGGCCACGAGCTTGGCGGACAGGCGCTCAAGGTGAGCGAGGCGCGGCCGCGCGCCTAGTCGATCCCGCCGGGCGGTCGAGGATCTCGAGCACCTCAGCCGCCTGACCCGGGAGTGCGACTCCCTGCGCGTGCCCGTCGCTCTGGTGGGATCCCGGGCAGTTACCGACGGCACGCGCCCACGCGCCCTCATCCGCCACCCCCGAATGACCCCGACCCCGACCGGCCGCGATCCCGGCCGCGTTCGCCTCGTGCATCCGCCCCGAGGCTGAGATCGCGGTTGTCACGCTCGCGTCACAGCCCATGGCCGAGGCTGGTGATGCCGCGGAGTTCGACCTCGCCCGGAACACGCCGCAACACCGATCGCGGGCACCGCGCGCCGGCCTGCCGACGCCGCCCGCCGTCGGGGAGAGAGACGTCCCTTGGTTGATCAGCTGACGCGTGGCGAGCAACGCCAGAGAGTCCAGATCGGCAACCTGCCCGATGGCGCCACGGAGGCGACGATCCGCTCGCTGCTCCTGCCGCATGGGGAGGTGCTCGGCTACATGCGCCCGGTCCACGCGGCGACGCGGCGTCCCGGCGCGATCGCGTACGTCGACATGACGCCCGGAGCGGCGGCGAAGGCGATCGCCGCGCTGAACGGGCATCGACTCGGCGACGCGCGGCTCGAAGTCGGCCTCGCCGCACCGGCACCCGCACCGGCACCGGCACCGTCGTCCGCCGCGCGAAACCGCACGGCGGTCGAGCCGGCGGAGGCGCGCGGCGCGGCCGGCCGGTCGTGACCACGTTCCGCCGCGGCGCCGCAATGGGGATCCATCAACGCACTGCGATGGGAGACGCGCGATGGCAGACATGACGTACTGGGAACGGTACTGGCTTCGGCGCCGCCGCCCGGGTAGACGGCCGACCGTCGCACGGCCGCAGGCCACGCACGACCCCGATCACCAAGCGCATGCCGACGGCGACGCATTCTGGCATCGCGCCGCTGCGCGCATGCCGCAATGCCCGCTCGACTGAACGCGCCCGGCTCCACGACGTCCGCGACGAGGTCGCCGTGCTCGGAGCCCCGGCCGCAGGGCGCGGGGCGCCGACGCCGCGAGAGACGGACGCAACGCGTCTCGTCCCGACACGAGTGAACGGGTCGCGCGTAACGCTCGCGTGACGCCTCGGACTGACGATGGTCCGGGTCGGATTGGCAGGGAGGCGCGGGACGTGGGTTTCTTCACGTGGGTTCTCGTTGGACTGGTCGCGGGCTTGCTCGCGGAGTTCGTGCTGGGCGGAGGGCCCGGTGGCATCGGGTTGCGACGCCTCGTGCTGGCAGCGGTGCTCGGCGTGGCCGGGGCAATCGTCGGCGGGTTCATCAGCACCGCACTCGGCTTTGGGGACGTCACGGGGTTCAACCCTCGCAGCATCGCCATCGCGGCGGGCGGCGCGATCCTGGTGATCTTCGTATTCCGCATGCTGGCGAGCGGCGGCGGCCGGCGCAGCGCGATCTAGGCGCGATGCCGGCTTCGCCCTCGGCCGCGCGGGCGCCGGACGGAGATCGACGGCTGCAGGACCAGACGACCGTCCTCCGACGGACGATCGGTGATGCCGAACTGCCCGCGTGCAGCGGCCCGAAATGGAGAGCGGAACCATGAGCATCGGATTCAGTCTGTTTCTCGTCGCCGTCGGCGCGATCCTCGCGTGGGCGGTGAACTACACGATCGCCGGCATCGACATCAAGATCGTGGGCGCGATCCTGATCGCCGTCGGACTCGCAGGCGTCGCGTTGTCGCTGCTGTTCTGGAGCAGCTTCGCTCCGTTTGGCCGCCGGGCTGCCGCCGTGGAACCCCCGGAGGCCGTCGACCGCCCGTAGCGATGAACGTGCATCCGCGCCGAGGGGCAGCCGTCTTGCGTGCGCGGGAACCCGGGGAGAGCGCCTCGGCATGCGCACCGTTCCTGGTGCTGCGTTGCGCGGGCGGGTGATCGCCGAAGCCAGCGAGGGCTCTCAGCCCGCCCTCTTGATGACCTCCCGGTCGAGCCGATCACCAAGACGGTCGCGCTCCACGTCGAGATCGTATTGCGCCTGCAGGTTGAGCCAGAAGCGCTCCGTGGTCCCGAAGTAACGGGAGAGCCGCAGTGCGGTATCCGCGGAGATCCCTCTCGTGTGGTGAACGATCTCGTTGATCCGACGCGGTGGCACGCTGATGTCGGTCGCGAGTCGGTACTGGCTCATCCCCATCGGCTTCAGGAACTCTTCGAGTAGCACTTCACCCGGGTGGATCGGCGCAAGCTTCTTGACTGTCATCACATCGCCTCACACGTGGTAGTCAACGATCTCAACCTCGTATGCGTCCCCCGACCGCCAGCGGAAGCAGATTCGCCACCGGTCGTTGATGCGAATGCTGCGCTGCCGGGCGCGGTCCCCACTCAGTCGTTCCAGGCGATTCCCCGGTGGCACGCGCAGGTCGTCGAGACGTTCCGCGGCGTCGAGCATCCGCAACTTCCGAAGCGCAACCCGCTGCAGTTCAGGCGACCATCTCCGAACGGACTGACGCGCGAACAGGCGCTCAGCGTCTCGGTCCCGGAAGCTCCCAATCACGGCGCAAGCGTAACGCGCCGCGATAATAACGACAAGCGTTAGTATGCGACGAAGGCCGCGGGCCGTGGCGAGCGCGACATGGCTCGACCGGCGTGCCCGCAACGCGTGGGTCGAAGCCCGCACGCCGACCGATATCGACGGCGTGTCCGGCGCCGCCGGCGACGGGGTCCCGTCGTACACTCGCCCGCAGGGAGAGGACGCGCCGATGACGCAGGAGGAGCAGGGGCCGGTCTATGCCCCCGAGTTCACGGGCGGCGAGTGGCTCCAGGGCGGACCCGTCGCCGTGCGCGGCTCGGGGAAGGTCGTCCTCGTCGACTTCTGGGACTACACCTGCGTGAACTGCCTGCGCACGCTGCCGTACCTCACCGAGTGGCACCGCCGCTACGCCGATCACGGGCTCGTGATCGTCGGCGTGCACACGCCGGAGTTCGGCTTCGCGCGCAACGCCGATCACGTGCGTCGCGCCGTCGCGGCGCAGGCCATCGACTACCCGGTCGTCCTCGACAACGAGTACAAGATCTGGCAGGCCTACGCGAACAAGTACTGGCCCGCGAAGTACTTCGTCGGCGTCGACGGCAAGATCAAGGCGCGCCACTTCGGCGAGGGCGCCTACGGCGAGTCCGAGCAGCTGATCCAGCACCTGCTCGCCGAGCAGCCCGGCTTCGCGACGCCGCTCCCCGAGATCATGGAGCCGGTGCGACCGGAGGACGGGCCCGGCGCGGTCTGCTACCACGTCACGCCCGAGCTCTACTGCGGCTATGCGCGCGGCCGCCTCGGCAACGTCGGCACCGTCACGCCCGACCGCCCGATGACCTTCACCGACCCCGGCAAGCACATGGACGGCACGCTCTACCTCGAGGGCGACTGGCTGCTGCAGGCCGAGAGCGCCGCGCGGCCGTTCGGCGCGTCGCACCCGAGCCGCATCCACCTCGACTCCATGGCCGCGGACGTCAACCTCGTGCTGCACCCGCCGATGGCCGGGGGCTCCGGCACACTCCGCGTGCGCGTCGACGGCGCGCCGCCGGGCGACCTCGCGGGCGAGGACGTCGCCGCCGACGGCACCGTCCACGTCGACGCCCCGCGCATGTACAGTCTCGTCCGCAGCGACGAGGTCGAGCGCCGCTCACTCGTGCTCGAGACCGAGTCCGACGGGCTCGCCGCCTTCGCCTTCACGTTCACCTCGTGCGTGCTGCCGCCCGAGGAAGCCGCCCGGGAGGAGTGAGCCATGCCGATCGCCCAGCTCAACGGGATCGACCTGTACTACGAGAGCCACGGCGAGGGACCGGCCGTGGTCTTCCTGCACGGGGCCGCCGGCAACCACCTGTCGTGGTGGCAGCAGGTGCCGGCGTTCCGCGACCGCTACCGCTGCGTCACGATCGACCACCGCGGCTTCGGCAGCTCGACGGACCCCGAGCAGAAGGGCGCGACGGAGTTCGTGCGCGACCTCGAGCTGCTGCTCGATGAACTGCAGATCGACCGCGCGGCGCTCGTCGCGCAGTCGATGGGCGGGCGCACGGCGCTCGGGTTCACCGTCGACCACCCCCAGCGCGTGACGGCGCTGGTGATGTGCGACACGTGGGGCTTCTTCGACTGGCCGGAGCTGCAGGACGAAGCGCGGCGCCTGCGTGAGCAGGCGCCGGGGCAGGACACGCCGCTGGCCGAGCGAGCGCTCGGCGCCTCATTCCAGGCGAGCCAGGCGGCGCGCACGTTCCTCTACCGCCAGATCGCCGGGCTCAACCCGCCGCGCGACGCCGCGACCGGCATGCCCGTCGGCGGCGCGCCCGACCGCGAGCGCGTGTCGCGCCTGACGGTGCCGACGCTGTTCATCGTGGGCGGCGAGGACGCGCTGACGCCGCCGGCGATCATCCGCCGCGTCCACGAGCTGGTTCCCGGCTCCGAGTACCGCGAGTTCCCGGGCCTCGGGCACTCCGTCTACTTCGAGGACGCGCTCGCGTACAACCAGGCCGTGGGCGCGTTCATCGGCAAGCACGCGGGCGTCCCGGCGTAGCCGTCCGGCGGGTTAGACTCGCCTGACGGTCCCGCCCACCGAGCACCCACGGATCGCCCCTCGACGGCCGTCCGCGAAGGAGAGCCCCAACACCCCGTGCGCAAGTTGAACATCTTCTTCGACGTCGACAACACGCTGATCATGTGGAACGGCAAGCTGCGCAACCACACGCGCGAGGTCTTCGAGTCCCTGCGCGAAGCCGGACACACGATCTACATCTGGTCGGGCGTCGGCATCCGGCGCTGGGACATGAAGCGCCACGACCTCGACGAGTACATCACCGACTACTTCATCAAGCCGCTCGAGGATCACCACGAGCGGCTGAAGACCTTCGGCGTGCCGGTCGTGCCGGACTTCGTGATCGACGACCACAAGACGGTGGTCGACGCGTTCGGCGGCTACCACATCCCGGACATGGCGAAGGACGACGACCGTGAGTTGCTCACGGTGCTCGAGCGCATCAACGAGATCGCAAACGTGAACCTCGGCGACACCGAGATCCCCGGCGAGCCGGAGTCGGCGCTGGGTGAAGACTCGGCCGGGCGCGTCGCGGCGGACTGACCGCCTCGGGCGAGCGGCCGCGCTCGCTTCCCGCTGCCGTTGCCGTCGCGACCCATCCCGACGCGACTCGACATGGCACACGCCGCCTCAGCGGCGGCAGACATGCCGCCGACAGTTCCGGCGGCAGGGCCGCCGGGCGGTGGAACCCGCGCGCGAATCGGCGGCGGACGCCGCCGTCCTGTCGGCGGCGTCCGCCGCCGCTGAGGTGGCACGTCTGCCGCCGCTGAGGCGCACGTCAGCGCCGTTCCGGAGCGGGCCCGCCTATACCTGCGGTCGGGGGCGGTTCTCGGGGCCGCCGGCGGGGCGGCGCACCACGTCGCGTACGAACGCCTGCAGCAGCGCGGCGATGCGACCGCGCTCGAGCATCGCCGCGGCGGGCGCACGCCCGCCGGAACGTTCCGCCGCCTCGCTCAGCGCCGCGAGCGCGATCCGCACCCGCGCGTCCTGGCCGAGCCGCAGCAGCGGCTCCACGATCGCGAACACCGACACGCCCTCGTGCCGCCCCGGCGCCGCGCTGACGAACGTCGCCCAGTCGATGGCGCGCTCGCGGATGTCGTAGTGCGAGAACAGCCGGTACCCGAGATCCCAGCGCTCGGCGTCGGCGAAGCACGCGGGGCTCCAGTCGATCGGGAGCGGGTGGTCCGACGCGCCGGCCGGGTCGAGGGCGATGAGCCAGAGCGACGTCGCGAGCGCGAGCGGCGTCTGGCCGTAGCGGGTGCTGTCGCGCGCGGTCCACGACAGCGCGTAGGCGTCGGCCATCGCGGCGGTCACGCGGTCGTCGACGTGGAGGCCGGCGGCGAGCAGCGTGCGCGTGACGAGCAGGTGGCCGACGAAGCGCGCCTCCGCGTCCGACGCGGTCTGCTCGCCGGTCGGCAGCGTGAGCGTGGCTTCCTCGCCGGGGAGGAAGCACGCGAACGTGCCCCGCACGCCCGCCTCGAACGCGGGCGCGCCGGGTTGACCCTGCGTCTCCAGCAGGGCGTCGAGGTCCGACGGGTCGTCGATGGTGCCGGCGTCCCGGGCCTGCGGCCAGAGACGCAGCGCCACGTCCAGCGTGCGGTTGGGCATCGGATTCTGAGCGTGTCAGGCCCCTCGCCACGTTGTCAATCGACGGCGCGCCTCTCTACCATCGTGTCCGTGCCCCGCAGCATCGCGACTCGCCTCCGCTCGGCCCGCCGCCTCCTGGCGTGCGTGCTCGCGCTCGCGTCGCTGACGCTCGCGGCCTGCAGCGGCTCGTCCGCGACGGCCACGCCATCGGCGTCCTCACCCGCGTCGCCGGTGCGCGCGGCGACGACCGCCGCTCCGCCGAGGGCCGCCGCCTCAGCCTCGCCGGCGACGACCGCCGCCACCACCGCGGCTCCCACGACCGCCACCGCGGCTCCCACGACCGCCCCCACGGGTACCGCGACACCCAGCGGCGAACGCGTCGCCTCCACCGCCGCCATCCCCACCGATCAGCTCCCGGTCGTGGAGTTCACGCGCGCGGACGGCACAACGGTGACCCTCCCCGTCGAGGTCCCGAGGGTCTCGGAGTACGGCATCGGGCTCTCCGGCCGCTCCACGCTCGAGGGCCGGGGCATGCTCTTCTACTACCCGGACGCCAAAGGCAACGCCGGCTTCTGGATGAAGAACACGCACATCAACCTCGACATCGCGTTCATCGACACCAGCGGCGTCGTGATCGAGGTCGACCAGATGCAGGCCGAGTCGCTCGACGTGCACAAGCCGCCGCGCCCCTACGAGTTCGCCATCGAGGCGCCCGATGGCTGGTACCTCGCTCACCAGGTGGCGGCCGGCGACCACTGCCGCACGCTGTTCACGATCACACCCGCGGACATCCAGTAGCCGGGGCGAACGGCCCCGTGTGAGCGGGCTGAGCATGCCGCGCAACCCGCGCAACCCGCGCAACCCGCGCAGCCCGGGCGATGGCGGCGGACGGATGCGTATACTCGCCACCGTTGTCCCGAGCGCACCTGAGGGGAAGACGGCATGCCCGATATCGACATTGAGCACAACGGCGTCAAGGTGAGCGGCTACCTCTCCGAGCCCGACGGCACGCCGAAGGGCGGCCTCGTCGTGATCCAGGAGTGGTGGGGACTCACCCCCGACATCAAGGAGATCGCCGATCGCTACGCCGTCGAGGGCTACCTCGCCTTCGCGCCCGACCTCTACCACGGCCAGGTCGCCAGCGAGCCGGACGAGGCGCGCAAGCTTGCGATGTCCATGGAGCGCGACGTCGCCTCGCGCGAGATTGACGCCGCGATCGCATGGCTGAAGGACGAGCGCGGCGTCGCGAAGGCCGGGTGCGTCGGCTACTGCATGGGCGGCGGCCTCGCGCTCGCCACCGCGATCCGGCCGACCTCGAACGTCGACGCGGTGCACGTCTACTACGGCGGCGGCATGCCGGCGAAGGAGCAGATCGCCGGCATCAAGGTGCCGGTGCTCGGTTCCTACGGCGAGGAGGACCAGGGCATCCCGGTCCCGCAGGTCGAGATGCTGCGCGACACCCTCAAGGAGTCGGGCGTCCCGAGCGACGTCACGATCTACCCCGGCGCGGGCCACTCGTTCTTCAACGACACGCGTCCGTCGTACAACGAGCCGGCGGCGATGGACTCGTGGCTGAAGTCGATCGAGTGGTTCGACCGGTACGTGGCGAAGTAGCCACCGCTCTCGCCCTCGCCGCGCGCTAGTACCACTCCGTCTCGATGACGTGGCCCGCGTGCCGCGCCAGCGTGACGACGACGAGCTCGTCGCCGTCGTCGAACGGATTGTCGTCCCGGCGGTCGGTCACGTAGAGCGAGCCGCGCACCTCGCCGAACGCCCACAGCGCGACGCCGAGCATGCGCTGCATCTCGGGGTGGTGTGGCGGGAACCCGAACGCCCTGGCGTGCAGGCGGACGTCGTCGTAGCGGACGGGTCGGCCGTCCTCGCGGAGCGAGCCGAGCGGCCCGTGGCCCTGCGGCGGCGTGCGCAGCCTGCGCATGCGCTCGGGGTCGACGCCGGAGACCACGAAGCCCTGGGTGCGGTCGTGCTCGTCGGTCACGGCAAGCGCGCCGTAGGTCGCGTGCGTCAGCGAGCGCGCGAGATCGACGACGATCTGCAGGGCGTCCTCGGGGTGGCGGTGGCTCGGGAGTCGCTCGACGGCGCGCGCGAGCGCGCGCAGGGCGCGCGCCTCGGGGTCTCGACGGATCAGCGCATCGACGGCTGGTGGTTGCATCGCGAGCCAGCGTAATCGGGCGCGCCAGCGCCCGTCGAGATTCTCGTCAGTCGAAAGTGGGCATGCTCGGATGGCGCGGGCTCGGCGGTGTCGCGGACGGCGGCGGGACGCGAGTCCCGTGCTGCCCTCGCTCCGGCGCGGGTTCGCCGCGCCGGGCGGGCGGCACCGCCGACGCGGGCGGGCTGGCGTCGCGGTCGGCGGTAGTCTCGCGGGGCGGCTCCGCGGACGGCGGCTCCGCGGACGGCGCGGCCGCGGACGGCGGGGCCGCGGACGGCGGGGCCGCGGACGGCGGGGCCGCGGACGGCGGCTCCGTGGACGGCGGGCCCGCCTCCTCGTCGCTGGCGGGCTCCGGCGTCGACATCGCCTCCTCCGGCTCCTCGTCGTCCTCGCCTTCGGCCGCGGCGGGTTCCGGTTCCGGCTCGGGCGCGCGCGTGGGCGGGACGGGCGGCCACGGCGCGTTGAAGTAGCGCAGGGTGCCGGGGCGTGCCACCACCTCGAGCTGCGTTCCGAGCGCCGGCGGCCGCAGGTCCCACTCCCAGCGCACCTCGAGCCGGCGTTCGCCGACCTCGAGCTCGAGCAGGTGCATCGGCCCCTGCGGGTGCACCGCTGCGACGGTGCCGCTCACGCCGCTGCCGAGGTTGAGCCCCGGCGGCACGCCCAGCAGTGTCGACGGGTGCGCCAGGACCACCGCCGCGTGCTCGAGCGGGAAGCCGTCGGGCACGCGCATCGCGCCGACGCCCTCCTCGACCACGCGGCCGTCGAGCACCTCGCCGGAGATCAGCGTCTCGTAGCCGACCAGTGCCGCGACTCGCACGGAGCCGGGGCTTGCGAGCACGCGGGCCAGCGGGCCGCTCTGCAGGACGCGGCCCTCGTCCATGACGACGATGTCGTCGGCGATCGCGATCGCGTCGCGCAGGTCGTGCGTGGCGACGACCGTCGTCGTCTCCGCCGCGCGCAGCGCGTCGGCGAGCTCCGTCCGCACGGCGGCGCGGTGTGCTTCGTCGATCGCCGCGAGCGGGGCGTCGAGCAGCAGCAGCGCCGGCTGCGGCGCCAGCGCGCGCGCGAGCGCGACGCGCAGGCGCTCGACGGGGGACAGCGTGTCGACGCGTCGCGCGGCGAGCGGCCAGAGGCCGAAGCGCGCGAGCATCGCGGCGGCGCGCTGTTCGCGGTTGCCGCGCGGCCAGCGCCGCATGCGCAGGCCGAACTCGACGTTGCGGCGCACGTCGAGGTCGGGGAACAGCGCCACGTCGGTGGTAACCATGCCGATGCCGCGCCGGTGGGGCGGGATCGGCGCGAGTGTGCGCTCGCCGAGCAGCACGTCGCCGGCGTCCGGCCGGTCGAGACCCGCCACCTGGCGCAGGGTCGACGTGGACCCGCAGCCGGGCGGGCCGACGATGGCGCAGATGCGGCCCTCCTCGACGCCGAACGACACCTCTTCGATCACGGTCGCGCGGTCGGGGTCGAAGCGCGAGAGCGAGCGGACCTCGAGGCGCGACATCAGCGTGGCCTCGCGTCGCGCCGGCGCGCGAGCTCCACCGCGAGGAAGAGCGCGGCGGCGGCGGCGAGCAGGATGGTCGAGAGGGCGAGCGCGCGCCCCAGCGCGTCGGAGCCGGGCTGGACGAGCGCGCCGTAGATCGCGATCGGCGCGGTGGCGAAGGCGGGGCGCTGCAGCAGCGATGTGGCGCCGAACTCGCCGAGCGACAGCCCGGCGGCGAGCAGCGCGCCGACGAGCATCGCGCGGCGCACCGGCGGCAGCCGCACGGCGCGCCACACGGTCCAGCCCGACGCGCCGAGCATGCGTGCGGCGTCGGCGAGGTGCGCGGTGTCGGCACGCGGCGCGCCGAGCACGACGCGCAGCACGATCGGATAGGCGATCACCGTGTGCGCTGCCAGCACGAGCCAGGGCGACCCGCGCAGGTCGTTCCACCCGTGGTGGAACGTGAGCAGGAACGCGAGCGCGAGCCCGACCGCCGGCACCGCGAGCGGCAGGCGCAGCACGGCGCGGAGCAGCACGCCCCCCGCCCCGCGCGACCGAGCGACGGCCAGCGCGCCGGCGGTGCCGGCGATCATGGCGAGCAGGCCGACGCCGGCGGCGAAGGTCGCGCTCCAGCGGAGCGCGTCGAGCGGCGCGACGCCGGCGGCATCCGCGTGGTCGACGAGATGGCGGAAGTGCGCGGCCGTGACGCCGCCGGCGGCGCCGGTCCTGAGCGCGCCGGCGACGAGCGCCGCGAGCGGCGCGAGCGTGAGCAGCGCGATCGCGGCGACGACGGCGAGCACGAGCGCCCGCTGCTGCCAGCTCGCCTCGCGCAGGGGCGGCACGTCGTGACCGCCGGTGCCGACGGGGAGCGCGCCGCGCTCGGAATCGCCGCCCGCGCCGAACGCGAGCAGCGCGAGCGTCGTCGCCGCGACCTGGACGATCACGAGCACCGCGGCCTGCGGCAGCCGTGTCTCGGCGAGCGCCGCGCGGAAGATCACGACCTCGAGCGTGTCCAGGCCCGGCCGCCCGAGCACCAGCACGATCGCGAAGGACGTGAACGCGAACACGAAGACGATGGCGGATGCGAGCCGCAGCGCCGGCATCAGCGCGGGCAGCGTCGTGTGCCGGAAGACGCCGCGCGGGTCGGCGCCGAGCAGCGCCGCGTCCTCCTCGGCACGCACGTCGACGGACGCCCAGGCGTTGCCGACGAGCGCCGCGACCACGGCGACGCCGTACATCGTGTGCGCCGCGAGGATCGGCCAGAACGCGCCGGCCGCGTGGACGGGGGCCAGCCCGAGCCCCGCGAGGACGTCGTTCAGCCACCCGCCCGGCGCGAGCACCTGGCGGAAGGCGAGGGCGATGACGAGCGTCGGTACGAGGAGTGGCAGCGTCGCGAGCAGCCGGAGCAGGCTGCGCAGCGGGAAGCGCAGCCGCGAGCAGACGTAGGCCGTGGGCAGCCCCACGACGAGTGCGAGCGCGAGCGAGGCCGTCGCCTCGAGCGTCGTGTACCCGAGCCGGCCCCAGTAGAAGCGACTGCGCGCCATGTCGGCGACGACGCTCGCGGAGAGCGCGCCCCCGGGCGACGCGGCGCGCCAGGCGAGCGCGCCGATGGGCCAGAGGGCGAAGGGTGCGACGAGGAGCAGCGCGGGGATCGCCCAGCGCCAGCTGCCGCTTCGCTCTTGCGCTGCGAACCCGTTCACGCGCCGCATGTTCCTACGCGCGCGCGAGGCCCGTCCACTCGCCGCGAACGGACGCCGGAACCGGCGGGGCCGGTGCTAGTCGAGGTTGCGCATGCGCGGCGAGAACGCGAGCACGGCCAGCGCGATGACCACCATCGCGACGGACGTGCCGCCCAGCGCCAGCTGCGCGCCGATCAGCGACGCCATGACGCCGACGATGAAGGTCCCGAGCGACGTCAGGCCGAACTGCCACATGTAGACGCTCATCACGCGCCCGCGGTGCTCGTCGTCCGTGTACGACTGGACGAGGACGTTGCTGAACGACTGCCGTCCCGCCTGTCCGATGCCCATCAGCGCCATGACCGGCGCCGTGATCCAGAACCACGTGGACCACGAGAAGACGATCAGCATGATGCCCTGGAAGAGCGACGAGAGGAGGAAGAGCATGCCTCGCCGCTTCGGCGGCAGCGCGGCGATCACGAGCGCGCCGACGAGCGATCCGCCGCCGGTGAAGCTGAGCAAGAGTCCGAGCTTGTCCGGGCCCTCGTGCAGCACGCTCTCGACGAAGCCGGGCAGCAGGAAGACGTAGGGCATCGACATCAGGATCAGCAGCACGTTCACGCCGAGGATCATGCGGAGCGTCGGCTCGTGCATGATGTAGCGGATGCCGTCGAACAGGCCGCCCGGCTCGTGGCGCCGGCCGCCGCGTGGCGTGCCGCCCTGGCGGTCGTCGTAGAAGGCGGGGTCGGGCTCCTTCGGCACCTTGATCAGCAGCACCGTCGCCCAGAGGTAGCCGGCGGTCATGATGAAGTAGACCCAGGACGGGTTCCAGAGCGCGAGCAGGAACCCGCCGATCGCCGGGGCGATCAGGCGCATCGAGTTCATGCCCGCCGAGTTCAGCGCGACGGCGTTCATCAGCCGCCGCATCCCGACGACCTCGGGGATCATCGCCTGGCGCGCCGGCATCATCAGCGCCTGGATCACGCCCTGGAGGACGGCGGCCACGAGCAGCGCCGGGAACGAGAGCACTCCCACCACGAGGAGGAGGGCGATCCACAGCGCGTTCATCGCGCTGAGGAACTGGCCCCCCATCACCACGTACTTCTTCCAGGGCACGCGATCGGCGATCACGCCGCCGTGGAGCGAGAGCAGGATCATCGGCGCGGCCGACGCGAGCGAGACGACGCCGAGGTCTGCGTACGAGCCGGTGATCTGATAGACGAGGTAGCCCCGGACGAGCATCTGCATGTTCATCGAGGCCATCTGGCCCATCATCGCGCCGAAGAACCAGCGGAAGCCGGTGTGCGACAGCGAGTCGAACATGTTCGCCGCGACGGCGCGGCCGCGTGACGGCGGTGCGCCGCGACGGCCGCTCTCGGTCGCGATCGGGGCAGCTGAGGGCGGCGGCGGGGGCGGCTCGGCGACCGCGCTGTGTCGCCCATTCATCGCACCGTTGAGGTGCGTCTCGCCGTTTCGTGCGCCGGTCAGGCCCGTGTGTCCGCGAGGATCGCTCTCATCATCGGCCCGTCGCGACGGGGGTGGCGTGATGCTCACGGGAGGCTCCGCTCGGTGGGGCGCAACGCGCGGTTCAGACAGGCCAACCGTGACCATTACGTTCACGGAAGAGTTCGTCGAGGCAGAATACACCCCGGGGGTACCCGTGGCTACCCGGGCGGACCCCTCCCGGCGCCTGGCGGCTCAGTGCGGCAGACCGAACAGCTGCCAGCCGGGACGCACGCTCCCCATCGCGCCGGAGTCGAGCTGGAGCCCGCCGTCCGTCGGGGTCGCGAGGGCCTTCTCGATCGCCCAGCGCGACAGCCCCTGCACGGCCTCCATCTGCGCCATCTCGTCGAGCGTGAAGAACCCGGCTTCGCGGACCTCGTCGCCGTCGGCCTGCGGCTCGCCGGAAACGGGGTCGAGGCGGAAGACGACGTAGAGGTTCGTGCTCGGCCCGCCGATCGAGCCGCCGATCGAGTGGCGGAACGCGATCACGTCGCGCACCTTCGCCTCGATGTTCGCCTCCTCGAGCACCTCCCGCTCGACCGCGAGCGTGAGCGGCTCGTCGTGCTCGACGTAGCCGCCGGGGATCTGCCACGAGCCGGCGAACGGCTGCATGCCGCGCTGCACGAGCAGCGCGCGGCCGTCGCGGATCACGACGCCGGCGCAGCCGATCGAGAAGTCGCCGTAGTGGATGAAGCCGCACGAATCGTCGGGGCAGGCGAGGCGGTCGCGGCCGCCGTCGGGCTTCGTGGTGAGGGTGGTGGCGCAGCGGGGGCAATACTGGAGTGCGGGCATCGGGGGCTCCTTCGTGGCCGGGTCGTCGGGGACGGGCGGGGTCCGGAGTGAACCTCAGCGGCGGCAGACACGCCGCCGGCAGGTCGCGCCCTCCAGGACGCGTTCGGTGTCGGCGGCGTGTCTGCCGCCGCTGAGGGGGGCGAGCGCGGGCCGCGGCGCGCGGTCGTGCGGCAGCGCCGCGGTCGGCGGCGTGTCTGCCGCCGCTTGCGACGCGGCGATTGTGGCGAGGCGGTGCGTGTTGATCACCGTCCGGCGGCTACGCGTGCGCCGAGGTGCTCGGCGAGGAAGTCGCGCGCCTCGTCGAACAGCTCCGGCGGCGACTCGCCGTGGCCGCCCTCGAACCAGCGCAGCGTCTTTGGCTCGCCCATCGCGGCCTGCAGCACGCGGCCGCCCTCCTCCGTGACGAGCACGTCGCGCCGGCCGTTCGCCATGAACACGGGACGGCCGGCGGTGAGCGGCGCGAAGGTGATCGGATCGGTCAGCTCGAATGCCAGGCGCTCGTCGCTCTCGAGGTCGGCGAACGCGGTCCCGCGCACCGCGAAGCGCGAGTACGGCGCGGTGCCGCCGACGAAGAACGCGCCGGCGGCGACCCGCGGGTCGAGCGCGAAGAACGGCACGCCGATGCGGCAGCCCATCGACACGCCGAGGTAGCCGATCGCATCGCCGCGAACGTCGTCGCGTGTCTGCAGGTGGTCGACGGTGCGCATCAGATCCTGCACCGCCTGCATGCGCTGGTCGCGTGTGCGGAAGAGGAGGTCGGGCCGGTCGCTGCGCAGGCGACCGCGGTCGTCGGGCGTCTCACGCGAGCCGAAGCCGTAGGCGTCGACGGCGACCGTCATGAACCCGGCCTGCGCGAGCGTGACGTGCAGCGGGCCGGCGGGCCGCGTCTGCCAGGAGTGCCGGCCCATCGGCGTCGAGCCGTGCTGCAGGATGATCGCCGCGAACGGCGCGCCCGTCGCCGGCATCGTGAGGGTGGCGAGCACGCGCTGATCGTGCGTCGAGCCGAACGTCACGCGCTCACGCGCGAGCGACTCGACCGGCGCCATCGTGCGCATGTCGATCACGGTCTCGGGTTCGCTCGTGGGCAGGAGCGGCAGCGTGCGATCGTAGCGGTAGAGGTGCCGGAGCAGCGCTTCGTCGATGGACATCGGGGCCTCCCTCGCGTGTGCGGCGCGCGCCATAGTACGGCGTCTCTCCGCGCGCATGCCGCCGAGCCGCATCACGACGACCGCGCGCCGACGGAGCGCGTGCCGGTGTCAGCCGACATGCGCGGAGGAGGATTGGTGCGCGGTCCCGCGCGAGCGCGGGACCGCGCACCACGAGCGCGGAAATGCATGGCGTAGAGTGCGCACGCCAGCACGGCCGCGCATCGACGCGGCCCGGCCTGCATCGCGGGGGGAGCGATCTCGGTGAGCACCGTTCAGACCATCAACGGGCCGATCGACAGCAGCCAGCTCGGCCGCACGCTGTCGCACGAGCACTTCACGGCAGGCGCCGCCGGCATGGAGCGGCTGCCCTGGATCTTCGACACGGACGAGGCCGTCGCGTCGAACGTCGAGGCGCTCAAGCGCGTGAAGGCCGCCGGCATCGACGCGCTGATCGACCTCACGCCGTTCGACCTCGGCCGGCAGATCGCGCTGTTCCAGCGCGTCGCCGAGGCCAACACCGGCGTGCACGTCGTGTGCGCGACCGGCGTCTACCGCTGGGTGCCCGCGTACCTGATGGGCCGCGACCCGGACGACGTCGCCGAGCACTTCCTGCGAGAGCTCCGCGACGGCATCGAGGGCACCAGCATCAAGCCCGGCATCATCAAGCTGGCGTGGGACCTCGAGTACCGGCTCAACGACGGCCCGCCGGGCTTCAGCCCGCGCGCGAACCTCGAGCGCTGCGCGCGCGGCGCCGCCCGCGCGGCGAAGGCGGCCGGCGTGCCGATCTCGTGCCACACGCTCGCGACCGACGAGCTCGGCACCCCGCTGCTCGACATCTTCGAGGACGAGGGCCTCGACCTGCGCGCCGTCACCATCGGCCACTCGAACGACTCGCACGACGTCGACTACCTCAAGCGCCTGGCGGCGCGCGGCTCGACCGTCGGGCTCGACCGCTTCGGGACGATGCGCGGCGAGGAGGAGATGGAGCGTCGCGCGGGCCTCGCGCTCGAGCTGATCCAGGCGGGCTACGCCGAGCAGACGTGCCTGGGCCACGACGGCTCGCCGTGCATGCGCTTCGGCGGCCCGCGGCCGGCGAACCCCGACTGCTGGCTGCCGGTGCCGACGTGGGAGCTGCCGTGGCTGCGCGAGCACGGCGCGAGCGAGGACGACGTCGACGCCGTGATGCGCCGCTCGATCCAGGCGACGTTCGACGCGGCGGCCGCGATGGCGCGGAAGTAGGGCGGTCGGGCGCGCCGCCCGTCCGCCGCAAGCGGCGGCAGACACGCCGCCGATGTGGCCGGCGGCGGCCGCCGCCGATCCCGGAGCGAGCAGGCAAGACCCGGCGCAGGCGCCGCGCCCACGCCGCCGGTGTGCGTTGCCGCGGATCGGCGGCCGCGGCCGCCGCCGATATCGGCGGCGTGTCTGCCGCCGCTTGGGGGAGGGGTCAGCGGGCGAGGTCGACAATCAGCGCGGCGTGGTCGCTGAGCGCGTCGCGCCGGGCGGCGGCCGGCGCCGCGTCCGCGCCCCACGCGTAGCGGACGTCGAGCAGGCGCCGTGCGAGACGGCGCTCGAGGAACGCCTCGTCCAGCCGGAACCCGTTTCCCGCGTTCGGCGAGTACCAGGTGAACGCGCGGGCGCCGTCGCCGTGGTGGTGCCGGAAGGCGTCGGGCCAGCGCGCGTGCATCGCCTCCATCCAGTCGTGGTGACGGCGGTCGAAGACCGGCGACTCTTCGTCGACTCCGCTGCGGCCGGTGTTAGTGTCGCCGATCAGCAGCGCAGGGCCGCCGCGCCACGCGCGGACGACGTCGTGCAGCGCGTCGAGGAACGGCAGCTTGCGGCCGGTCACGAAGTTCGGCGCGTGCAGCGCGCCGACCGCGAACGGACCGCCGGCAGCGGCGGGCGCGGCGACGCGCGCGAGCAGCCAGCGCCGCGGCTCGGCCGGAGCGCGCTGCAGCCCGACGGCGCGTACGGGCCAGCGCGCTGCGAGCAGCAGCGCGTTCGTGCGCGGGTCGCGCGGGTCGGCGGTGGTGCGCTGATGCGCGAGGCCGGCGGCGGCGAGGGCGGCCGCGAGCGCGGCGCTCGGCGGGGTGGCCCGGAACTCGCTCAGTGCGACGACGTCGGGGGACCAGCGCGCGAGCTGGTCGGCGATCGCGACGGCGCGCCGTCCGCCGCCGGCGCGGATGTTCCAGCCGACGATGCGGAGGGTGGGCCGGTCGGGAGAGGTCGTCACGTGGCCGACGATACCAGCGGGCCGGCGGCTCGCCGCTCGCCGTTGGCGCCTGCCGTCGTTGTGCGCGGCGGCGCGTCCGACGTCGCTACAGCCGGCCCGCGTGGAACTCGATGCGGCCGCGCGCGAGGTTGAGGCGCAGCAGGTCCGACGCGCCCTCGGCGATGCGCATCGACCGCACCTGGCGGTAGAGCCGCTCCAGCGGATGGCCCACGATCAGCGCCTGGCCGCCGACGAGCTGGATCGCGGTGTCGACGGCCCGGCCGACGTGCTCGGTCGTGAAGACCTTTGTCGCCATCACCTCGTTCATCACCTCGTCCTCGCGCTCGGCCGCCTCCACCAGGCGCGCGGTGCGGTAGAGCATCGCGCGCGCGGCGTAGGTGCCGATGCGCATCTCGGCGAAGTGCATGCGCACGCCCTCGCGGTCGCCCAGGCGCACGCCGCTGCGGTGCGGCGCGGTGATGTGCTGCTCGACGTAGTTGGTCGTCCATATCGCGAGACCGGAGGCCTGCGCGGCCATGCCGAGCCGCATCTGGCTGATGTTGCCAAGCGCGCGCGGCATGCCCTCGCCCACCTTGCCGACCACGCGGCTCTGCGGCACGCGCACGCCGTCGAGGTGCAGCTCGACGTGGTTGCCGCCCTCCATGCTGTGGAACGCGCGCTCGATCGACAGCCCGGGCACGTCGCGGTCGACGACGACCATGGCGGTGCCGCCGGGGCCGCCGGCGTCCTCCTCGACGTTGACCAGCACCGAGTAGAAGTCGGCGGTGGCGCCGCCGCTGACGTAGGCCTTGCGGCCGGTGATCACGAGGTCGTCGCCGTCGCGGCGCGCCCACGTCGGGCGCTGGCCGTCGGCCATGACGGCCGGCTCGGTGAACGCCCACGCGCCGCTCTTCTCGCCGCGCAGCAGCGGTTCGAGATAGCGCTCGCGCAGCTCACCGGTGGCCTGCCCGAGCACGCCCGGGCCGGGGCCGAAGACGAAGCGGGTGAGGCGGAGGTTGGCGGCGGCGAGCGTCTCGCGCACGACCGTGAGTGCGAGCGGCCCCGTCGAGGCGCCGCCGAACGCGGCCGGCTGCGTCATCTGGAAGAGGCCGAGCTCGCGGGAGCGCTCGCGCACGCGGCGTCGCGTGTCGTCGGGGACCGCGGGGTCCGGGTCGTCGCCGAGCGCGTCCTCCAGCGGACGCAGGTCGTCGTCGACGAAGGCCTGCACGCGGTCGCGCAGTGCGACGAGCTCGGGGGTGAGGGACTCGGGCATGGGCGGCTCCTCGGCGACGGGGCGAACGGCGCCGAATGTAGCACCGGCGCCGCCCCCGGCGAGCGGGGCGGCCAAAGCGGCGGCAGACATGCCGCCGACACGACGCGCGGCGCCAGCCGCGGACTGCGTCCGCGTTCCGTCGGCGGCATGTCTGCCGCCGCTTGACGGCGGGCACGCGCGGCCCCGCCCGCGTCAGTCCGCGAGCGCGTCGGCGGCTTCGCGCGCGAGCATGCCGGGCGGCTGCGCGGCGTCGACCGAGAGCAGCCGGCCCTCGGCCGGTGTGATCGCCTCGAACGACCCGACGTGCTGCCGGAACGCCTCGGGGTCGACGCGCGTGTCGTGCTGCGCGAGCTCGCGCTCGGCCAGGCGCGCCAGCGCCTCCGCGCCGTCGAGCCGCAGCTCGACGATCAGTGACGGCACGCCGGCGTCGCGCGCGAGCTGCTGCGCGGCGTCGCGGTCGGCGCGGCGCGCGTGCGTGGCGTCCAGGATCACCGGCCGGCCGGCCGCGAGGTGGGCCGCCGCGCGGCGGCGCATCTCCGCGTAGGTGCGCGCGCTGAGCTCCGGCGAGTACGCGCCCTCTTCGAACCGCTGCCACATGCGCGACGACCCCCCGAGGTCGCGGCGCACGCGGTCGGACGACACCATCGCCGCGCCGATGCGCCCCGCGAGCGCCCCGCCGACCGTCGACTTCCCGGTGCCGGAGAGCCCGGCGAGCACGATCACGGCCGGGTCGGCGCGCCGATCCGCATACTGCGCGGCCAGCCGGAAGTAGGCCGCGGCGGAGCGCTCGAGCCGCCGCCGCTCTTCGACCGGCACCTCGGGCGCGAACGCGCCGATCGACTCCACCTTCCCGCGCACGAACGCGCGAAACGCGCGGTGCAGCGGCTGCAGCACGCCCATCGTCTCGTCCTGCCGCCGCGCGATGTAGCGGCCGGCGAGCTCGTCGCCGAGCTCCGGGTAGCCGCGCGCCTCGAGGTCCATCGCCAGGAACGCGACGTCGTAGCCGACGTCGAGGTAGCGGAACTGGAACCAGTCGCTGAACTCGATGCAGTCGACGATCGCGAGGTCCTCGACGCGCGGGCCGAGCACGTAGACGTGGTTGGCGTGCAGGTCGCCGTGGCCCTCGACGACGAGCCCGTCGGCGAGCCGCGCGTCGAAGAGCGCCTGCTCCCTCTCGACGGTCGTCTCGGCGAAGCGACGCGTGCGGGCGGCGTCGCGCGCGTCCCACGTGCGGCCGATGAAGCCCTCGCCCTCGCCCGACTCGCGCGTCCACCACGCGCGCTCCGCCGCGCCGCCGGCGAAGGCGGGGTCGTTGGGGACGCGCCGCGCCTGCTCGTGGAACGCGACCAGCCGCGAGACGAGGCGCGGCACGATGTCGGCCGGCGCGTCGTGCGCGGCGAGCAGCGCGGCGAGCGTGCGGTCGTCGGGCAGGCGGCGCATCTTCACCGCCCACTCCACGACCTCGCCGCCGGCGGCTCGGTCGGGCGACGGCTCGACCGCAAAGCCGCCGCCCGCGAGTCGCACGACCGGCACGACGTCGAGATAGACGTCGGGCGCGAGGCGGCGGTTGAGATCGACCTCCGCGTGGCAGAAGCGCTCGCGCGCGGCGGCGTCGACCTGGTTGATGAAGCCGAAGTCGACCGGCTTCTTCGTCTTGTAGACGAGGTCGTCGGCGAGGAAGACATAGGAGATGTGCGTCTGCACCGGGGTCACGCGGGAGGGCGCGTGTGGGTAGGCGGCGGGATCGAGAAGCCCGCGCACATACGCGGGCAGTTGATCGTCGGCTGCTGTCGCGCCGGTATCCTCGGCCACGCGCCGACGGTAGGGACGGCCGATCGCGCGCGTCAAGCCGGGCGGCGCCGGGAGTGCAACGAGAGCGACTCCCACGGGCCGTGCAGTGCGAGGAGCGTCTGTGCCCGAACCGTGGCAGCACTACTACCAGTCGCAGCGGCTGCGGCTCTCCTACTGGACGTGGGGGGATGCCGAGCATCCGCCGCTGATCCTGGTGCACGGTGGTCGCGACCACTCGCGGTCGTGGGATCGCGTCGCGGAGGCCTTTCGCGACGACTACCACGTGATCGCGTGCGATCTGCGGGGCCACGGCGACTCGCAGCACGCGACCGGCAGCCTGTACTCGCTCGCCGAGCATGCGCTCGACCTCGTCGCGCTGATCGAGCTGGTCGGCGGGCGGGCGACGGTCGTCGGCCACTCGTTCGGCGGCGCCATCGCGTTGCTCACCGCAGGCACGTTCCCCTCGATGTTCGAGCGCGTCGTCTCCATCGAGGGCGCCGGTGCGCGCATGGAGCACGACGAGCGCGTCACGCCCGAGCGGTTCCGCGAGTGGGCGCAGCGCACGCGCTCGTACGAGCACCAGACGCCGCGCGTCTACCCGACGATTGACGAGGCGCGCGACCGCATGCACGAGGCGAACCCGCATCTCACCCCCGAGATGGCGATGCATCTCGCGCGCTGGGGGACGCTCGGGATCGATGGCGGCTACGTGTGGAAGTTCGACGCGTGGGTGCGCGGCCGCTCGCCGGTCGAGATTGCCGCGGAGGACATGGCGCGCATCTTCGCGGCGGTGGAGTGCCCGGTGCTGCACCTCGCCGGCACCGAGTCGCCGTTCCACCGCGACCGCTACGAGGGAAAGCCGCTCGACGAGTACTTCCGCGACTCGCGCACGCAGATCGTCGCGGACGCCGGCCACTGGGTGCACCACGATCAGCTCGACGTGACGGTGTCAGCGCTGCGGCGCTTCTTCTAAGCGGCGGCAGACATGCCGCCGACAGAGCGGCGGCGTCTCCGCCGCCGCGGCGGGGCGCCAGTGCCGCCGACAGATCGGCGGCGTCTCCGCCGCCGCGGCGGGGCGCCAGTGCCGCCGACAGATCGGCGGCGTCTCCGCCGCCGCGGCGGGGCGCCAGTGCCGCCGCGTGACCCCGGCGGGTCCACCCCCTGCAGGCAGCCGCGACGCTGCATCTAGAATGAATCTGGATTCGTCAGCAGCAGCACCGGAGCGGCCCATGCCAGACCCCACGTCCATGCCCACGCCCGAGACGACCGGGGCGAACACCGCCGCCGGCGCACCGCCCGCGGCGCTCGAGCCGATCGCCGCGCGCGAGTGGATCGCGCTGCTCTTCGACGCCGGCTCGTTCGACGAGCAGTTCTCCGGCACCGAGACCCCCGACCCACTCCACTTCGCCGACTCGCGGCCGTATCCCGAGCGGCTCGAGGAGGCACGGCGCAAGAGCGGCGGCGAGGAGGCCGTGGTCACCGGCACGGCGCGCATCGGCGGGATCAACGTCGTCGCCGCCGTCAGCGACTTCCGATTCATCGGCGGGTCGATGGGCTACGCCGTCGGCGAGCGCGTCGCGACCGCCATGGACCGCGCGCGCGATGCCGACCTGCCGTTCATCGCGGTGACGTGCTCGGGCGGCGCGCGCATGCAGGAGGGCATCGTCGCGCTGTTCCAGATGTCGAAGACCGCCGCGGCGGCCGCGCGCCTGCACGAGGCCGGCGTGCCGATGATCTCGATGCTGGCCGACCCGACCACGGGTGGCGTCTACGCGTCGTACGCCACGCAGGCCGACGTCATCATCGCCGAGCAGGGCGCGCTGATTGGCTTCGCCGGGCCACGCGTGCGCGCCGTGCACGACGCCGGCGAGTCGCGCGAGGCGCTGCGCGCGGAGGACCTGCTCGCGGCCGGGCAGGTCGACGCGGTGCTGCCGCGCGTCGCGATCCGCGACTACCTGATCCGCATCGCGACGCTGCTGCGCCGCCCGGCGCCGCCCGACCCCGACCTGCTGCCGCCGCCGGTCGAGGTGCGCGACCTCGACGGCGGCTGGTCGGTCGTGGAGCGGGCGCGCGACCCGGGGCGGCCGCGCGCGATGCAGTACATCGACCGGCTGACGTCGGACTTCGTCCCGCTGCTCGGCGACCGGGCCGGCGAGGACGACCCCGCGCTGGTCGGCGGGCTCGGGCGCATCGGGGACACGAACGTCGTCATCCTGGGGCAGGAGCGCGGCGACCTCGACCTCGCGGGCGCGCGGCACGACGGGCGGATGTCGGCGGCGGGCTACCGCAAGGCGCGCCGGCTGATGCTGCTCGCCGAGCGGCTGGAGCTGCCGCTGGTGACGCTCGTCGACACGCCGGGAGCGCACGACGGCATCGCGGACGAGGCGGCCGGTCTCGCCGGCGCGATCTCGGACTGCCTGGCGACGATGGCGTCGCTGACGACGCCGACGGTGTCGGTCGTGATCGGCGAGGGCGGGTCGGGCGGCGCGCTGGCGCTGACGGTCGCGGACCGCATCCTGATGCAGCAGAACGCGATGTACGCGATCACGTCGCCGGAGGGCGCCGCGGCGATCCTCTTCCGCGATCGCGAGCGCGCGCCGGAAGTGGCGGAGGCGCTCGGCGTCGCGGCGCGCGACCTGCTGGAGCTCGGCGCCATCGACCTGATCGTCGCGGAGCCCGCGGGGGGTGCCCAGGCGGATGCGCAGGGCGCCGCGCGGTTGCTGGCGCCGGCGTTGCGCCGGGCGCTGGCGGAGGCGATGCACGGCCGCGGATCGGCGCGACGCCGTCGCCGCGAGCAGCGCGTGCGACGGCTGGGCCGCGAGCGGCGGCCGGGCGCCTCGGTGCTGCGCAACGTCGGCGACTTCCTCGGGGACGCGCTGGGGCGGCTGCGCCGCGGGCGCGAGGAGGAAGAGCCGGCCGAGGTGGACGCGGTGTAGAGGGGGCCGGCTCGGCTCGCCGCGTGCCGGCGCGCGGGCCGTTCCCTACTCGGACCGGTACCGGCGCGCCAGCGACAGGATGACGAGCGCACCGGCCAGCCCCAGCGGCGCCAGGGAGAGCCACCCGCGGCCCGTGCCATGGTCCGAGGACCGCGACTCGATGGCCGCCGGGCGACGCGCGTCACCGTCGTTCGAGTGACCGGTCAACCAGCCGACCGCGAACCCGGCCGCCACCGATCCGCCGAGCACCTGCAGCGGGCGCTCGCGGGCGGCGCGGGCGATCGCCGGGACGCCGGGGACCAGGTCCGCCACGTGGGTCGCGCGGAACGCCGCACGGCGGCGCGCCCGCTTGATGTCCGACTCGGCGCGCTGCTCGAGTTGGTCGACCTTGCGCGCGATTACGTCCCGTTGCCATCGGATCCGTTGCTCCGTGTCGCCAGGTGTCGAGCCCATTCGAGATCCTCTTTCAGCGTTGCGATCGTGCGTTCCGGCTTGCTCGTGGCCTGGCGGATGCGCCCGTACGCGATGGCCGCGGCCGGCAGGGCGACCATGCCCCAGCCGGCGGCCGTCACGAGGGCAGCCGCCCAGAGCGGGATCACGATTGCGAGCGCGAACATCGCCGCGAGGCCGAGGAACCCGGCCATCCAGAATCCCGTCCCGCCGGCGATGGCGCCCCACGTGGCGCCGCGTGCCGCCCTGCTGCCGATTTGCCCGAGCTCGCTCTTCGCCAGCTCGAGCTCCAGCCGGATGAGCTCGGCGAAGTCCGCCGCGAGCTCCGACGTCTCCTTGCCGATTCCGCGTACCTCGGACTGTCCGCGATGCAGGTCTTCGCGAAGGGGTCGCGTTCCTGCTTCGTTCATGTCACTCCCCCCTCCGTCTAGCGCAGCATTCGCGCAACGAGGAAGCCGGCGGCGACGGCGACGGCGACGCCCTGGAGCGGATGCTTCCGCACGTACCCCTCGAAGCCGGAGAGCATCTCGCCGGCGTCCCGCTCGCGCAGATACCCGGCGGTGCGCTCGATGCCCTCGGCTGCGCGGTCAGTCACCTTGCCGGTCGGTCCGCCGTCACCCTGCCCGCGCAGGCGGTCCGCGATCTGGTCCATGTTCTCGGCCACGCGCTCGCGACCGCGCTCGCTCTGTTCCTCGAGCGTTGCGCGTGCCTGCTCACCCACCTGCGCCGCGCGCTCGCTCGCGCGCGAGGCCAGATCCTCGGCCTGCTCGCGGGTGCGCTCCGCCTGGACGCGTGCCTCCTCGGTCGCCGACGGCTGTCCGCCGCTCTGCCCGTCTGCCATTCGACTGCTCCTTCACTGCTGCTCCGTTGTGATCGGCGCCTGCAAGTCGGTGGGACGACCGGCGCCGCTCGTGTCCGTGCGGGCCATCGCGGCTTGTGCGCTGCTTCTCCGGGAAGGGCACGCTGCGTCTGACCGCGGCGCCCCGCGTGACGTTCGGGGTTCCCGCGATACCGTACGCGTGGAGCGATCACAGGCGCGTGTCGCTGCTGTCCAGTGATGTCACGAGGCTATTGCGGCACCCGAGACGCTCAGGCGCGGCGCTCGGCGCCGCGTTCGCCGTCGGGGAGTGGATCGGATCGTCGTCGCGACGCCACCGCTGACGTGGGAATCGTTGGACGGCGCCCGCAGCCTCAGCCCGCGGCGACGGGCGCACGTCGCCCGTAGAGAGGCGTCGCACCGCGCGACTCAGCGCCGCCGGCGAGCGTCTGGTCGACGTCGCGGCGCGGTGGCACCGCCGCGGACCGCACGGCGGGCCGTCGCCGCGGCCCGCGGACGGGCGGCACGGGCGGCGGGACGCGCTCTCGGCTACCCCACGAGCTGCCGGTAGATCTCCCCGCGCTTCTTCGGGTCGCGCTCCGCCACGCCGACCGAGTGCATCTGGAAGCCGGCCGCCTCGGCCTGCTCCATCGCGTCGATGCACTCCTCGACCGAGCCGGCGGTGCCGAGTTCGTCCACGAGGTCCTCGGGGAGCGCGGCCGCGCCGGCGGTGGAGCCGCCCTCGGCCCACGCCTTGCGCACCGCGTTCGCCTCGTCGGCGTAGCCCATGCGCACGAAGTGCTCGTAGTAGAAGTCGCCCATGCGCGCGATGTAGAACGACGCGCCGGCCGCCGTGGCCTCCCGCGCGCGCTCGGGCTTGTCGGTCACCGTGACGCCGTTGGGGTTGCGCACGATCACGTCGTCCGGGTTGCGGCCGGCGTCGCGCACGTAGCCGCGGAAGGCGTCCAGCTGCGGCTTCCACTGCGCCTTCGGGATGAAGATCGGGAACCAGCCGTCGGCGATGGCCGCCGTCTGCTGCAGCGACTTCGGCGTGATCGACGCGAGGAAGATCGGGATGTGCGGCCGGAACGGCTTGAAGCGGAGCGTGAAGCCGCGCTGCAGATCGTAGATCTTGCCCCTGTAATTGAGGGGCTCCTCGGCCATCAGCATGTTGATGACGTCGACGTACTCCTTCACGCGCGTGAGGGGCTTCTCGAACTTCACGCCGTGGAAGTGCTCGATCACGTTCGGGCCGGAGCTGCCGAGCCCGATGATCATGCGGCCCTGCGACATCTCGTCGAGCGTCGCGAAGTGCTGCGCGATCGCGGCTGCGCTGCGCGAGTAGATGTTCACGATGCTCGTGCCGAGCTTGATGTTGTGGGTCTCGCGGGCGAGCACGGCGAGGATGCTGAAGGCGTCGCGGCCCCAGGCCTCGGCGACGAAGAGGGAGTCGACCCCCGCGTCGTCGGCGACCTTCGCCTGCTGGACGACGTCGTCCAGGTTGAAGTCGCCCTGCCAGTTGATGCCGATGGAGATCCGTCGCACCGCTGCCCCCTCGCCCCGTGCTCGTGATGCGGTGAGTATGCGGGCGGCCCCGGGCGCACGCCAGAGGCGACCGGGGGGCGCCGGCGGCGAGCCGGGCCGCGTGAGCCCCCGGTGTTCGGGGAGAGCGCGGCGACCGGAACGCCCGGACCTCCGCGTCGTGCGCGGCGGATCGGCGGCGAAGCGGCGACGGCGGTCGACGCCCCTGGAAATAGCAGCCTGACGACTGCTGCTCGCCGCGTTGCGGGGGCGGCTACCATGCGGCCCGTCCAGCGCGCGCTCCGAGGGGAGGCCACAGCATGTCCGACCGCCGCGATGTCGATCCCGCCGTCTTCCTGCCAACGGCCGTCAGCGAGGAGACGCGCGCCTTCAACGCGCGCGTGGCGGAGCTGCTCGCGCAGGCGCCGCCGACGCACACCCAGCAGCCCGCTGCCATCCGCGCGGCACGCGAGAAGGGGAGCGCGGTCAGCGGGCCGCTCGTGCGGCTCGAGCAGGCGCAACAGCGCACCATCGAGGCGAACGGGCTGCGCGTTCCGGTGCGGCTCCTGGTGCCCGACCGCGTCGACGGCGTCTACCTCTACATTCACGGCGGCGGCTGGGTGCTCGGCGCGGCGGACGGCCAGGACGTCTCGCTGTGGGAGGCCGCCACCACGGCGAACGTCGCGGTGATCAGCGTCGAATACCGGCTCGCGCCCGAGCACGCGTATCCGGCCGGCAACGACGATTGCGAGGCCGCGGCGACCTGGCTCGTGGAGCACGCGAGCGCGGAGTTCGGCACCGACCGGCTCGTGATCGGCGGCGGCTCCGCCGGCGGGCACCTCGCCGCCGCGACGCTGCTGCGCATGCGCGACCGCCACGCCTTCACCGGCTTCGCCGCCGCGAACCTCGTCTTCGGCGTCTACGACCTGTCGATGACGCCGAGCCAGCGCTTCCGCACCGACGGCCTGCTGATCCCGACCGCGACGATGGCGTGGTTCTACGACCACTACCTCGGCCCCGACCGCGACCGGCGCGACCCCGACGTCTCGCCGCTGTTCGCGCGCCTGCACGACATGCCACCGGCGCTGTTCACGGTCGGCACCGAGGACCCGCTGCTCGACGACACGCTGTTCATGTACGAGCGGTGGCGTGCGACGGGAAACGAGGCGGAGCTGGCGGTGTACCCCGGCGGCATCCACGGGTTCGTCGGCATGCCGCTCACGATCGCCCGCGAGGCGAACGCGCGGGCGAACGCGTTCATCCGCGCCGCGGTGTCGGCGGGGGTGCCGGCGGGCGACTAGCCGGGCGCGGCGATGCGCGACACGCGGCAAGCGGCAAGCGGCAAGCGGCAAGCGGCAAGCGGCAAGCGGCAAGCGGCAAGCGGCAAGCGGCGGCAGACACGCCGCCGATGTAGCGGCGGGCCGTGCCCGCCGCGGGACGCGGCCCGTGGGCCGCGGTGATATCGGCGGCGTGTCTGCCGCCGCTTAGTACAGCTCGAGTCGCTCGGTGGTGAGTCGGTCGCCGAACTCGGACTGCAGCTCCACGAGCGCATCGAGGTCGTCCTCGCAGACGAACGTGATCGCCTTGCCGTCGCGACCGGCGCGGCCGGTGCGGCCGATGCGGTGCACGTACTCCTCGAGGTTCTGCGGGAAGTCGAAATTCACGACGTGCGTGATCTCGGGGATGTCGAGGCCGCGCGCGGCGACGTTCGTCGCGATCAGGATGTCGAGCTTGCCCTCGCGGAAATCCCGCACGACGTGGTCGCGGCGCGACTGGTCCATGTCGCCGTGCAGGGCGCCGACGCGCACGCCGGCGTCGTCGAGCCGCTGCGCCACGCGGTCGACGCCGCGCTTCATCTTGCAGAAGACGAGCGTGCGCCCCTTGAGCTCGCGCTCCACCAGCTCCTTGAGGCCGCGCACCTTGTCGCGCGACGCGACCTCGTAATAGATCTGCTGAACCGACTCGACGGTGCTGAGCTCGGGGTCGACCGAGCAGGTGACCGGGTCGTGCATGAACTGGTAGACGAGCCGCTGAATCGACGTCGGCATCGTCGCCGAGAACAGCGCCGTCTGCCGGGCGCGCGGGGTGCGGCCGAGGATGCGGCGGATGTCGGGCATGAAGCCGATGTCGAGCATCTGGTCTGCCTCGTCGAGCACCGCGTAGCGCACCTGCCGGAGCGACAGCGTGCGCCGGCCGAGGTGGTCGATGATGCGGCCGGGCGTGCCGACGACGATGTGCGGGTTGCGCTCCAGCGCCTTGAAGTCGCGATCGAGGGAGCGCCCGCCGAGCAGGCCGACTGCCTCGAGGCCGTACGGCGCGCCGAGGTTGGCGATCACCTCGAGCACCTGCTGCGCCAGCTCGCGCGTCGGCACGAGCACGATCGCCTGCACGGCGCGCAGGTCCGGGTCGAGCCGCTCGACCATCGGCGCGCCGAACGCGATCGTCTTGCCGCTGCCGGTCTGGGCGATGCCGACGACGTCGCGGCCGTTGAGCAGCTCGGGGACGGCGCGCTCCTGGATCGGCGTCGGCACGCCGAAGCCGTAGCCGGCGAGCAGCTCGAGCGTCGGCCGGGCGAGGCCGAGCGCCGAGAAGGCGGCCGGCAGGTCGGCGTCCGCGATCGCCGCCGCGGGGGCGGTGCGCCTGCCCGACGACGACGAGCGGCGCGTGCCGCGGGACGTGGTCGGCTCCGCGACCGCCGTACCGGCGTCGGCTGCGGACGCGCGATTGGCGTCGGCGTTGGCGTTGGCGTTCGCCTCCGCCGCGGAGGCGGCGGCTCCGGCATCCGCGTCTGCCGCGGCCGCCGTGTCGGTCGAGCGGTCGCTCGTCGCGCGATCATCGGTCGCGGCGGGGCGACGCCGCGTGCGACGCGCCGGCGCCGGGGTCTCCTCGACGGTGGTCTCCTCGGCGGGGGTCGGCTGCACGAGGGTGGTCTCGGCGCTGCGCGGGGTCCGCGTCGGCTCGGGCTCGGCCTGGGCCGACGCGGCCACCACCTCGGTCTGGGCCGGTTCGGCCACCTCGGTCTGGGCCGCGACGTCGGCCTCCGCGACGCGCTCGTCGTGCTCGTCGTGCTCGTCGTGCGCGCCGGCGGCCGTGGCGCCGTTCTGCTCCGGGCGTCGCCGCCCGCGTCCGCCGCGCCGACCGCGACGACGCTTGCGCGTCGCCGCCGCGCCGTCGCCGGTGTCCGCGGACGACGCGGCCGCGAGCTCGCGCGCCGCGACGGCCTTCGCGTCCATGTCCGGCTCGCCGGCAATCGTCGTATCGACGTCCGCCTCGAGCGTCGCGTCGACGTCGGCCTCCGCGTCAACCGCAGCCCCGGCCCCGGGGGGTGTCGAGCGGTCGGCGGCGTGCGCGCCGGCCTCGAGCGGGTGCGGCGTGAGGTCGCCGGTGTTGAAGGGCCGACTGACGAATCCGGTCAGCATGCGCGCGCCGCCGACGAGCACGCGCTCGGTCGTGCGCAGCCCCTTGGGGCGGCGGCGGCGGGCGGGGAGGATCGAGCGGTCGCCGCCCTCGTCGGCCGACCGGAACGCTACGTCCTCGGGGAGCGGCGCCTCGAGCTTCCCGGGCGGGCGGTAGCGGCCGCGACGGCGATTGCGGTCGCGGCGGCGCTCCTCGAGCACCTGCCGGGCCGACTCGTCGTCGCTGGCCTTCTTGCCCCACGAGTACGCGGCCGGCTTCGCGGCGGCGGCCTTCGGCTCAGGCGCGGCCTGCGGCGCCTGCGTCGTCGTGGTCGTGTTCTCGGTGGACGTGTTCTTGCCGCGGCCGCCGCGTCCGCGGCCGCCGCGCGAGCCACGGCTGCGCGAAGCGGCCGGGCGTTCCTGCGTGTTCGAATTCGTGTCGGGTCCCTGTCGTGCTGATGAGCCGGAGCGGTCGGAGCCTGCCTCGGCGCGGGGCTGGGTGCTGGGGGTGCGGGCGGGCGCGGAAGGGGTCGCGGCGCCGCCGCCGGTCGTGTTCGCGTCGGCCGGGCGGCGCCCGGAGATGCGGCCGATGATGCCGCGCAGCGGGGTCACAGCACGTCTCCGCGCAGTGTGGCCGGGCAGACCAGGTGAGGCGAACCAGGGGTGCGGTGTCCGCGCCATCGCAGCGCGGGGTGGTGAGTCATTGCAACGATGTTAGCAAGGATGACGGTTTATCGGAACACCACCGTCTTGTTGCCGTGCACGAACACCCGGTCCTCGATGTGCCACTGCACCGCGCGCGCCAGCACCGACCGCTCCACCTCGCGCCCCAGCCGCACCAGGTCGTCGCGCGTGTCACGGTGCGACACCCGCACCACGTCCTGCTCGATGATCGGCCCCTCGTCGAGGTCCTGCGTCGCGTAGTGCGCCGTCGCGCCGATGATCTTGACGCCGCGGTCGAACGCCTGGCCGTACGGGTCGGCGCCGGCGAACGCGGGCAGGAACGAGTGGTGGATGTTGATCACGCGCGCCGGGTGCCGTGCGACGAAGTCGCTCGACAGGATCTGCATGTAGCGCGCGAGCACGATCAGGTCGACGCGCTCCGCGTCGACGAGGTCGAGGATCTCCGCCTCCTGCGCCGCCTTCGTCTCGCGCGTCACCGGCAGGTGGCGGAACGGGATGCCGAAGCGCTCGACGGCCTCGCGCAGGCGGTCGTGGTTCGAGATCACGACGGCGATGTCGATCGCGAGCTCGCCGCGGCCCCAGCGCCAGAGCAGCTCGAGCAGGCAGTGATCGAAGCGCGACACGAGGATCGCGACGCGCGGCCGGCGCGCGGCGAGCGAGACGCGCCACTCCATCTCGAAGCGCGGCGCGATCTCGGCAGCGAACGCGCGCTCCACGTCGCCGATCGGCCGGTCAAGCCCGCCGAGCTCGAACTCCGTGCGCATGAAGAAGCGGCCGTGCCCGCCGAGCGACGAGAACTGGTCGGCCTGGACGATGTTCGCGCCGTGGGCGAAGAGGAAGCTCGATACGGCCGCGACGATGCCGGGCTGGTCGGGACACTGGACGAGCAGGCGGGCGGTGTCGGGCGCGGCGGCGGGGGCGTTCGTCATGTCGCGATCGTAGGGGCACCGCCCGTGGCGTCGAGCGGCACCAGGCAGGGTGCCGAGCGCCAGTGGGGTCGAGCGGCACCAGGCAGGGTGCCGATCCCTCCCGATCGGTGCGTTCCATGCCGGGATGAGTCGAGGTGGCGCGGGCGGTCCGCCACAGCGGCGGCAGACATGCCGCCGACGGATGGGCGGTGTCAGCCGCGGACTGCGTCCGCGCCCTGTCGGCGGCATATCTGCCGCCGCTGTGGCGGCGGATGGCGTCCCGCCGGCGGATGGCGTCGCGCCGGCGGATGGCGTCGCTGCGGCGGATGGCGTGCGGCGGATGGCGTCGCGGCGGCGGATGGCGTCGCGGCGGCGGATGGCGCTCGCGGCGGCGGATGGCGTCCCGCCGGCGGATGGCGTCGCGGCGGCGGATGGCGTCCCGCCGGCGGATGGCGTCGCGGCGGCGGATGGCGTCGCGGCGGCGGATGGCGCTCGCGGCGGCGGATGGCGTCGCGACGGCTAGCCCCGGCGCGGCGGGCGGTTCAGCGGCGCCAGCGGGACGTCGAGCTGCAGCACCTGGCGCTGCGGAAGGAAGCACTGGCGGTCGTCGCACGCCTGGTACTGGACCGTGATCTCCAGCGGGACCGCGTCGCCCTCGCGGATGTTCGCCGTGAGCGGGACGGCGATCTCGACGGGGCTCTCGATCACGTGCAGCGTCTCGTTCAGCGCCTCGAAGCGCACGGGGTGCGTCGGCGGGTAGGCCGCCGGCTCGACGATCAGGCCGTCCGGGCCGGCGACGGTGACCTCGGTGCCGATGTAGCCCTCCGGCACCGGCGGGCCGTAGACGTGCAGACCGGCGTCGAGGTCGAGCCGCACGAACAGCGTCGCGCGCCGCTGGAACACGAACTCGCTGCCGCCGAGGACCGCGCTCACCCGCACGCCCGGCGACTCGGCCGCGACCGCCGCGTCCTGCTCGGCGTGCAGCGCGGCGCCGAAGCGCGCGTGCAGCAGCGACTCGACGTCGTCGCGCACCTGGTAGCGGCGGTAGAAGCGCTTCTCCACGACGACGCCCTGCGCGTCGGTGATGTACGTGCCGGGATAGGGAATGCCGTAGATTGCCTCGTCCGGCCGGATCAGCGTGTTGAGGATGCCGAAGCGGCGGATCGCCGCGGAGTCGGCGTCGCTCAGCAACGGGTAGGTGATGCCGTACTCGGTCGCGAACGCGGCCAGCGCCTCGGGCGCGTCCGGCAGGATCGCGAAGACGGCGACGCCCTCGGCCTCGAAGTCCGCCAGGTGCTGCTGCAGCTGAACCAGCTGCGTGCGGCAGTACGGTCACCAGCGCGACGAGCGCAGAAAGACGACGGCCGCCCGCCGGTCGCCGCGCGCCGCGGAGAACGTGACCGGCGCGCCGGACTGGTCTGGGAGCGTGAAGTCCGGGAGCGGTTCGCCGACGGCGGGGCCCGTCGGGAAGTCGTCGCTGTCGGGAAAGCGGAGGCCCGGCGGCGTCTCGCCGTCGGCCGGCTGGTTCGTCACGTGTGCTCCTCGCCTGGTGCTCGGTCCGCTCAGTCGGCGGCGGCGGCGCGCTCGACGCGGTCGACGACGCCCAGGATGGCGTGCACCTCGATCTGATCGCCCGGCCGCGGGTCCGCGTAGATCATGTCGTGCGAGAGGCGCGCCTGCTGCGGGCGCTGCTGCCCCTCGGGGACGAAGACGAGCTGGTAGTAGCGGGTGCCATGGAGCTCGTAGGGCATCACGGCCTGGAGGTGGGCGTGCATCGTGTTCCTTGCCGGGCGTCGCGTCGTCGTGGACGACGATCCTACCAGTGGCCGGCGCACCGCCCGGCGACCGGCGGCGACCGGCGCCTCGACCGAGCGCCGCGCGAAGCACGCCTCCAGCCCGCGTCGCCTACACTGAGTGCGTGACCCTCGTCCCGGCCGGCCTGTGCGACACCTGCGCGTGGTCGCGACGCGTCGAGAGCGCGCGCGGCTCCGTGTTCCTGCGCTGCGGCCGGTCGGAAGCGGACCCGCGCTTTCCGAAGTACCCGCCGCTGCCGGTGCGCGCCTGCTCCGGGTACGAGCGACGCGACGACACGGCGGACGTGCGGCGCGAGGCGCGACGCCCCGGAGACGAGACGAGCCCATGACCTCCCCCCGCGACCTCCCCGCGTCGCCACCGCCGTCGCGGCGGCCGGCCCGCGCGCCCGAGGGCGCCGCGCCGCTGTTCGAGCGCGTCGGCGGGCGCGCCGCCGTCGAGCGCATCGTCGACGCCTTCTACGACCACGTGGAGCGCGACGAGGTGCTGCGCCCGCTCTTCCCCGACGACCTGGGCCCCGGGCGCGAGAAGCAGAAGCTGTTCGTCGAGCAGTGGCTCGGCGGCGAGCCGCGCTACAGCGAGCGCTACGGCCACCCGCGGCTGCGGATGCGCCACTTCCCGTTCGTGATCGACGAGCGCGCCGCCGGCCGCTGGCTGCGCCTGTTCACGACGGCGATGCGCGAGGCGGGTGTCGGCGAGCAGGAGATCGCGGAGGTGCTGTCCGGCCTGGGCCCGCTCGCGCACCACATGGTGAACGCCGGCGATGACGTGCCGCGTTCGCCCCTGGGTGATGCGTTCCTGAGGTAGCGCGCGCCGCGGGCCGCTCGGCCCGCGCTCATCGAGCATGTCACGGGGGCCGACGGCTGCTCAGCCCGCCAACGCGGAGCCGTCCGCCGGGACCGCCGGCTTCTCGGCGACGTGCAGCGCCACCGTGTTCAGCATCAGCAGGTCGACGCGGCGCATGCGGAAGCCGGCCGCGATCAGGCGGCGCGTGAACTCCGGCGGCGTGAGGAAGTGGTCCACCGACACCGGCAGGTAGCGGTACGCCTCGGCGTGTCCGGCGATGGCGCGACCGAGGAGCGGCACGACACGCTGGAAGTGCACGCGCGCCAGGGGGCGCAGCCAGCCCCGATCCATGCGCGGGATCTCGAGCGTCGCCAGCCGGCCGCCGGGGCGCAGCACGCGGAAGGCCTCGGCCAGCGCGGCGTCGAGGTCGGGGATGTTGCGGACGACGAACGCGGAGCACCAGCCGTCGACGCTGGCGTCGCCGAGCGGCAGCCGCGTGGCGTCGCCGTGCACCCAGCACACGCGGTCGCGCAGGCCCATGTGGATGGCCTTCGCCCGCGCGCGGCCGAGCATCGGCCGGGCGAAGTCGACGGCCGCGACGTTGTCCGCGCCGGCCTCGAGGCACGCGAACGTCAGGTCGCCCGTGCCGCAGCCGACGTCGACGACGCAGTCGCCGGGCCGGACCAGCTCGCGCGCGGCCTCGCGCCGCCACGACTGGTCCTGCCCGAGCGTCATCACCCGGTTGAGGAGGTCGTAGCGGTCGGAGATCTCGCCGAACATGCGCTGCACGTAGCGCGCACGGTCGACACCGGGCTCGAAGACGCGCTCGGGGCGGTGCTCTGTCATGGGAAGCGAGCGTAAGCGGCGAAGGCGCCGACGGCGAACGCCGGGCGTAACGCCCGCCGCTGACGGGTGCCACCGGGGCCACGGGGCAGGCGTCGGGTCCCCTGGAGTCAAAGCGGCGGCAGACATGCCGCCGACAGAAGCGCGGCGCCAGCCGCGGACTGCGTCCGCGTCCTGTCGGCGGCATGTCTCCCGCCGCTTCGAGGACGGAAGCCGTGCGGCCGGAAACCCCGTAATCGCTGAAGCACCTGACCCGAACTGGTGTTCGATGCGCTATACTGCGCGGGTCCCTTCCAGACCGCGGTGTCTCCCCGACTCCCAGGCGATCCGATGTCCGTCCGACTCCTGCCCTGGCAGCCCGAGTACGGCACCTCGATGCAGTTCGACGCCGAGGCCGACGAGGCCGCGGCCGGGCCGCCCGACGTCACCGTGGAGCGGCACGTATGGCAGCCGGTCACCCCCGCGCCGGCCTCGCTCCCGGCCGTGCAGGTGGTGGATGGCGTGCGTCGCGCCGAGGCGCACGCGATGGACGACGCGCCGGACGGCACCCCGATCTTCGGGCTGTTCGGGTCGTTCGGCGTCGGCGCCGTGCGCTGCGGGCCGTTCGACGGCGCCGCCCCGCGCCGCCGCCAGGGCGTCCCCGCGCGGCTGCTCGACGACCGCATGCGCATCGAGCGCCGGTACTTCTACACCGGAGACGCCGCCGGGCTCGTCGACGACGGTGCGGCCCCCGACATCGAGATGACCGCCGGCCGCGCGCGGCTCGTCTTTCGCGCCGAGCCGGTGCGGCGCGCGTCGACCGCGAACGCGCTGGTCGCGCGGCTGAACCAGGTGATGCTCGACGAGGAATCGAAGCTCGCCGAGGAGCTGTCGCGGGACGAGTCGGCGCTCACGCTGGTCGACGGCCCGCTGCGCTCGCTCCGCTCGCCGGGGCGACACGTCGTCGGCTACATCAAGCGCATCCAGCAGTGGTACATCGGCCGTGCGGAGATGGACCTGCTGCCGACGCTGCGCGCCGGCGAGCGCACGCCCGTGTTCCACATCCCGCCCGCCGACGCGCAGGCCGTGAACGGCGGCGCGCAGACCGACGGCCGCTACTCCTGGTTCCTGCGGCTCGCCGACCTCGGGGTGCAGTACCACCCGCTCGGCGGCGTCATGCGGCTCGAGACGTCGGGCACGCTGCCGCTCGCCGAGGCCGTCCGGCTCGCCGACGAGACCGCCGTGCTGATGCCGCGTCTTGCGTCGTCGCCCGTGCGCGACCCGCGCGCGCCGCAGAACCTCACGCCGGTCGCGGCGCTCGAGGCCCGCCTCACGCACCTGCTCGGCGACCGGCTCTTCATCCGGCGCCTGGTCACCGCATCGGTCGCGCGCCCGGCGCGCGAGGAGGTGTTCGGATGAACGAGGACCTGCACCGCGGTCTCGTGCTCGGCACCGAGGACGCCGCGGCCTCGCCGCTCGGCTTCTCCGTGCTCGTCGACCCCGAGCGCTACCTCCAGCTCGACGATGTCGTGCACGTCCGCACCGCGCTGCCGAGTGGCGAGGCGATCGACATCTATGGCGTCGTCGACGAGGTCACCGCGCGGCAGGAGGGCGTGACGCTCACGTCCGACGTCGCGCTCGCGAACGAGGGCGTGCTGCCGGCGCAGACGGTCGTCGCGGCGCACGTCGCGGTCACGCGCGTCGAGCCCGAGATCTACGTGCCGCCGATGCCGGGCCAGCCGGTCGAGATCGCCGCGGGCGCCGCGCGCAGCACCGCGCTGTTCTTCGACGGTATGCGCGAGCAGCTGCCGCTGGGCCGGTCGCGGTCGGGCGAGCCGGTGTTCGGGAACCTGGAGTTCCTCGACGGCACGCGTGGCGCGCACGTCAACATCTCGGGCGTGTCCGGCGTCGCGACGAAGACGTCGTACGCGACGTTCCTCCTCTATGCGCTGTTCGAGGGCGGCGCGCTCGGCGACCGCGCCGCGAACGCGAAGGCGCTGATCTTCAACGTGAAGGGCGAGGACCTGCTGTTCCTCGACCGCCCCAACGCGCGGCTCGACGCCGAGCCGGAGTTGCGAGCCGACTACGCGTCGCTCGGGCTGCCCGCGCAGCCGTTCGGGTCGGTGCGACTGTTCGCGCCGACGCGCCGCGGCAGCGAGCCGCTACCCGACACGGGTTCGCGGCAGGAAGGCGTGACCGCGTTCTGCTGGACGCTGCGGGAGTTCTGCGAGCAGGGGCTGATCCAGTTCCTCTTCGCGGACGGCGATCACGACCGCTCGCAGGTGCAGTTCGTCGTCGACGCCGTCGAGGCGAAGCTCCGCATCGCGGCGCGCCTGAGCCCGCGCGACGGCGCGGACGTCGAGGTCGACGGCGCGCCGGTGACGACGTTCGACGAGCTGCTCGACGTGATCGACGAGCACGTCGACCCCGAGAACGAGCTCGCCGCGAAATGGGCCGGGCAGGGCACCGGCGCGGCCGCGGTGGGGACGGTGCGCGCGTTCATGCGGCGGCTGCGGGCCGCTGCGCCGCACGTCGGCCACCTCGTGCGCGGCAGCGACTTCGTGCACGCCGACCGGCCGCACGGCATCGCGCTCGACCGCCAGGTGTCGGTGGTCGACCTGCACCGGCTGCACGACCGCGCGCAGCGGTTCGTCGTCGGCGCCGTGCTCAAGCAGCAGCTCGAGGAGCGCGAGGCTCGCGGCGGCGCGGAGCGGCCGCCGCCGCTGTTCATCGTGGTCGACGAGCTGAACAAGTACGCGCCGCGCGAGGGCTACAGCCCGATCAAGGAGGTGCTGCTCGACATCGCCGAGCGCGGCCGCTCGCTCGGCGTGATCCTGATCGGCGCGCAGCAGACGGCGAGCGAGGTGGAGCCGCGCATCATCTCGAACTCGTCGTTCCGCGTGGTGGGCCGGCTGGACACCGCCGAGGCGCAGCGGGGCGAGTACCGCTTCCTCGGCCCGGTGATGCGGGAGCGGGCGTCGCTGCTCAAGCCCGGTTCGATGATCGTCGCGCAGCCGGAGATCCCGGTGCCGCTGCTCGTGCAGTTCCCGCACCCGTCGTGGGCGACGCGCAAGCAGGAGGTGGGTGCCGCGCCGGTGAACGGCGCCGCGGACGCCGCGGCGGTCGTCGAGCGCCGCTTCGCCGCGCCGGCGAACGGCGCGCGGAGGTTCGAGGACTGATGGCAGCGAAGTCCGGGCGCGCGGCGGGCATGAGCATGATCGTGAAGCGGCGGCAGATATGCCGCCGACAGGAGCGCGGCGACAGCCGCGGACTGCGTCCGCGTCGTGTCGGCGGCAGATCTGCCGCCGCTGTGACTTGCCGACGGGCCGCGCGCCCGGACAGCCGACGCGGGCGGAAGCCCGCGCGAGCACAAGGTGGCGCCTGATGCGCTTCCTCCACACCGCCGACTGGCACCTCGGCCGCACGCTGCGCGGCCGCTCGCGCGCGGAGGAGATGCACGACGTCCTCGCCGAGATCCTCGACGTCGCCACGCACGAGCGTGTCGACGTCCTGATCGTCGCCGGCGACATCTTCGACAGCGCCTCGCCGGGCCCCGGCTCCGAGCGGCTCCTGTTCGACTCGCTGCGCGAGTTCGTCGGCGCCGGCGTCGAGGTGCTGCTGCTTGCCGGCAACCACGACTCACCGCGCCGCCTCGAGGCGATGGGGCGGCTGTCGGAGCTGGTCGGCGTGCGCGTGCAGTCGAACGTGATCCTGCCCGCGAGCGCCGGCGGGATCGTGACCTTCACGCGGGGCCCCGCCGGGCATCCCGGCATGCAGGAAGCCGAGGTCGCAGAGGTGGCGGCGATCCCGTGGGTGCCGGACGGCAAGGTGCTCGACGCGCTCGAGGTCGTGCAGGACGAGGCGGAGTCGCGCAAGACGTACCACGACCGCGTGGCAAACGTGTACGCGCGGATGGTCGAGGGCTTCATGCCGGGCCGCATCCACCTCCTGGCCGGGCACCTCTTCGTCGACGGCGCGCTGCTCGCGGCGGTCGACGGCTCGGAGCGCCGGCTGCACATCGACAAGACCTACGGCGTCTCGCCGCAGGCGCTGCCGGCGGAGCCGCAGTACCTCGCGCTCGGCCACATCCATCAGCCGCAGGTGATCGCCGACGCGCCGGCGCCGACCGCCTACGCGGGCTCGCCCCTTCAGCTCGACTTCGGCGAGCGCGGCCAGCAGAAGGTCGTGCGCGTGATCGACGCGCGGCCCGGGCGGCCGGTCGAGCAGCGGGCGATCCCGCTCGCGCGCGGCCGCCAGCTCATGGAGCTGCGCGGGACACCTGACGCGGTGATCGCGGCGGCTGCCGGGGCCGGCGACGCCTACGTCCGGGCCGTGCTCGAGGTCGACGCGCCCGAGCCGGGGCTGGCGCAGCGGCTGCGCGAGGCGATCCCGCAGGCCGTCGACGTGCGGCTCGACTACCAGCGCGACGACGCGGCGAGTCCCGAGTCGGAGTTCGCGACGCTCTCCCCCGAGCAGCTGTTCGTCCGCTACTACCGCGCCGAGCACGGCGCCGAGCCCAGGCTCGAGCTGCTCGCCCTCTTCCGGGAGTTGATGGAAGAGGCGGTGGTGCTGTCGTGAAGCCGCTGCGCCTCGAGCTCAAGGGGTTCACCGCCTTTCGCGAATCGACCAGCGTCGACTTCGAGGGGCGGCGGCTGTTCGTCATCACGGGTCCGACCGGCGCCGGGAAGTCGTCGCTGCTCGACGCGATCACGTGGGCGCTGTACGGCCAGGTGCCGCGCGTGGGCGCGTCGACGCGCCAGCTGATCTCTCACGGTGCGAACGCGATGTCCGTGCACTTCGAGTTCTCGACGCGCGGCCGCCACTACCGCGTGAGCCGGCGCGCGCCCGGCACGACCGCGACGCGGTTCGAGCGCCAGACGGAGGACGGCGAGTGGGAGCCGATCGCGGACCGCTCGCGCGACGTCACGGAACAGGTGACGAAGGTGCTCGGCCTCGACTACCAGACGTTCATCCGCACCGTCCTCCTGCCGCAGGGCGCGTTCGACTCGTTCCTCAAGGGCGACCAGCGCGAGCGGCGCGACATCATGACGCGGCTGCTCGGCCTCGGCATCTACGCCGAGGCGCGCGGCATCGCCGCGCGGCGGGCCGGCCAGTCGCGCACGCGGGCCGAGACGCTGCAGACGCAGCTCGCGCGGCTCGACGTCGCCACGCCGGAGTCGATCGCGGCGCTCGAGGCGGAGCGCGCGACGCTCGAGACGCGGGCGGGCGTGCTCGCGGAGCGCCGCGAGCGGCTGGCCGCGCTCGCCGAGCTCGCGCGCGCCGACCGCGACGCGGCGAAGGCGGCGGCGCAGGCCGGGCAGCGGGCCCGCAGCGCGGCCGACGCGCTGGCGCGCGCGGAGCAGGAGCTGACCGCGTCGAGCACGCGCATCGCGCAGGCGACCAAGGAGCGCGCGGCCGCGGAAGCGGAGCGCGCGCGGCTGGGCTACGACGCCGACGCGCACCGCGAGGTGGAGCGCCGTGTGTCGCTGATCGCGCTGCGCGAGGAGGCCGAGCGCGACGTCGCACAGGCGGCCGCTGCGCTTGCCGCGGCGGAGCGCGCGCTGCAGGAGGCGCGGGCGGGGGCGCAGCGCGCGGCCGTGGCCCACGCGAAGGCGCTGCAGGAGAGCGCGCACGCCGAAGCCGCGCGCGGCGCGGCCGCCGCGGTGCTGGCGTCCGCCGCCGGGCGGGCGATGCGCGCGGCGGAGCAGCGCGAGGGCGCGGCGGCGGAGGCCGACGCGGAGCAGGGCGCGGCCGAACGGCAGGAGGCGGAACGGGCGGAGCACGCGCGCCAGCTCGAGGCGATTTGCGCGACGTACGAGCAGCTGCGCGACGAGCTGCGGGAGGCGCGCGAGATTGGCGCGCTGGCGCGCGACGATCTGAAGCAGGCGAAGGCCGCGAGCGCGTCGGCGGTGAAGGCGCGCGACCGGGCGGTCGCCGCCGTGGAGACGCGTCGCGAGCTGCTGGAGTCGTTGCGCGTTCGCCACGCCGCGGCGCGGCTGCAGCGGGCGCTCAAGCCCGGCGATCGCTGCCCGGTGTGCGGCGAGACGATCACCGAGATCCACCCGGAGGAGGCGCCGAACCTCGACGCGGCCGCAGCGGCGGTGCGCGAGGCGGAGCACGTGCTGCAGGAGGCGCGTGCGCTCGCCGAGGAGCGCTCCGCCGCCGTCGCCGCGTCGACCGCGCGCGCCGAGGCCGCGACGCGCATGCTCGCCGACCTTCAGCAGCGCCGCGCCGACGTCGACGCGCGCCTCGGCTTCGCCGCGGAGGACGGACTGCCCGCGGCCTTCGAGGCCGCGATGGCCGCGGTGGGCGCAGCGCGCGAGCGGGCCGTCACCGCGCGCCGGGCGGCGGCCGCGCACCGCGAGGCGGCGAGCGCGCTGCGGCTGGCGCTGGCGCGGGTGCCGCAGGAGGTCGTGCCGGCCGACGGGCCGCGCGCCGAGGACGACGCGGCGCCGGCGGCGCTGATCGCGGACGTCGAGGCGTACCTGCAGGCCGCGCGGACGGCTGCGGATGCCGGCGCCGTCGCCCGCGACGCCGAGCGCGCCGACCGCGAGGCGGCGGTCGCGCTCGAGCGGGCGGCGCAGGCGCGCGAGCAGGCGGACGCGGCGCGCGCGGTGGCGGAAGAGCGGCTCGCCGCCCGGCGCGGGGACGACGACGCGCCGCCCGTCGAGCTGCGGGCGCAGCTCGCAGCGGCGGAGCAACGCGCGACGCGGGCGCGCGCGCTCGACGCGTTGCTGGGGGAGCTGGCCGCGGCGCTCGCCGCGGCCCAGGGCCAGCGCGAGGCGCGGGAGGCGGCGCGCGCGCAGGCGGGTGCGGAGTCGACGGCGGCGGCAGCCGCGTGTCGGGAGGCGGAGGACGCCGCCGCGGCGGCGCGCGCGGCGTTCGCCGGCGCCTGGCGCGAGGCGGTCGCGGACGGCGAGCCCGGCATCGAGCCGCTGCGCGGGATCATGCTCGCGCACGAGGCGGAGGAGCGCGGCGTCTCCGGTCAGCTCGGCGCGCTGGGCGAGCGGCTCAAGCACGCGCACGGTGCCGTCGCGGAGTCGCAGCGCATGCGCGACGAGATCCGCTCACACGAGGCGTCGGCCGCGCTCGCCGGCGCGCTCGAGCAGGAGCTGCGCGGCAACCGCTTCATCGCCTACGTGCAGCAGGAGGCGATGCAGCTGCTCGCCGCCGACGCCTCGCAGCACCTGGGACAGTTCACGAGCGGGCGCTACGAGCTGATCGCGGAGGACGACGAGTTTCTCGTGGTCGACCGTCTCAACGGGGACGAGCGCCGCTCGGTGAAGACGCTCTCCGGCGGCGAGACGTTCCTCGCGAGCCTCGCGCTCGCGCTGTCGCTCTCCGAGCACCTCCCCCAGCTGTCGGGCGCCGGCGGCGCCGTCGCGCTGGAGTCGCTCTTCCTCGACGAGGGTTTCGGCTCGCTGGATGCGGAGTCGCTGGACCTCGCCGTGCAGGGCCTCGAGACCCTCGCCGGCGGCACGCGCGTGATCGGCGTGATCTCCCACGTGCCGGAGCTGGCGGAACGCCTCCCCGACCGCATCGAGGTCGTGAAGCAGGCGCAGTCGAGCACCGTGCGGTAGCGACGCGAGACTCGGCGAGCGGAGGGCGCGCCGCCCTCCGACTCGGCACGCGAATCAACCGTCGGCCAGCGTCCGGCCCGGCGGTCGACGGTGTCGCGGCGTCGCTGAGTCGGAAGGCGGCACGCCTTCCGCTCGCCTATCATGCGGCGCATGACCGCCACCGTCGCCCGCCTCTACCGCTACCCCGTGAAGGGCATGTCGGCCGAGCCGTGCGACCGGCTCCGGGTCCTCGCCTCCGGCGCACCCGAGGGCGACCGCGTGCTCGGCTTCCTGCTCCAGAGCGCGCTCGCCGCCCCCGATCGCGAGATGGCCGGCGCCGACTGGTGGCGCAAAGAACGCTTCACGGTGCTGATGAACACCCCCGGCCTCGCGCGGCTCGCCGCCGCATTCGACGCCGACACCCGTCGCCTCGAAGTGCGCCTCGACGGCAGGACGCTCGCGGTCGGCGACGTTGCGGACCCTGCCGACCGCCGTCGCCTCGCCGACGCGGTGACCGCGTACGTGCGCGGCCTCGACGACTCGTCGCTGAAACCCGGCGACGCGCTCCACCTCGTCGGCGACGGCGCGACGCCGCGCTTCCACGACCGCGGACCGCGGCATGTCACGCTCATGGCGTCGGCGAGCGTCGCTGCGCTGGCCGAGGTGATCGGCGCGGAGGTCGACGAGCGGCGCTTTCGCATGAACGTCGTGCTCGACGGCCTGCGTCCGTGGGAGGAGCTCGAGTGGATCGGGCGCTCGGTGCGCGTCGGTGCGCTCGAGTTCGAGGTCACCGGCCCGGTGATCCGCTGTCTCGCAACGCACGCGAACCCGGTGACGGGCGAGCGGGACCTGCAGGTGATGACGACGCTGACGCGCGGCATGGGCCAGGACGAGCCGACGATGGGCGTGCTCGCGGTCCCGCGCTCCGGGGGCGAGCTGACGGTCGGCGACGCGGCGACCGCGGGGTAGCCGGCGACGCGGCGTTCGCCGTTTACGCGGCGACAACACGCCGCCGGCGCGATCGCGGCAGAATGAATTCATGCAGCACCACAGCACGCTTGTCCACCGCGCCGAAGACGACCTCGAGCGACTGATCGCCCTCGACGGCGCACAGAACTTCCGCGACCTCGGCGGGTACGCGACGGCCGACGGTCATCGCGTCCGCTGGCGGCGCGTCTTTCGCTCCGCCGCGCTCGAGCTGGTCACGCCGCGCGACGTCGACACGATCGCATCGCTCGCGGTCACCGACGTCTTCGACCTGCGCACGCTCGCCGAGCGCAGCCATTTCGGCGCGGGCCCGCTCGGCGCGCGCGGCGTGCGGCACCACCACGTGCCGCTGATCGCAGAGGTCGAGACCGCGGCGCACCGCGCCGCCGTGCCGGCCCCGGCCGCCGACCGGGACGACCCGCGGCCGGTCGCCGCGGGTTACCTCAGCATGCTCGACGAGGGCCGACCCACCGTCGCCCGCATCTTCGGCCACCTCGCGGATTCGCCCGAGGGTGCCACCGTCTTCCATTGCACCGCCGGGAAGGACCGCACCGGGCTGCTCGCGGCGCTGCTGCTATCGGCGCTCGGCGTCGATCGCGACACGATCGTCGAGGACTACGCCCTCACCGCGCGCCACCTCGTCTTCGACGACGCCGGGGCCGCGCGCCTCGCCGCCTTCTACGGCACCGCGCGCACCGGGCCCGCGATCGCGAACCCGGACGTGATGGCGCTCGCGCTGGCCGGGGTCGACGAGCGGCACGGGTCCGCCGTCGGCTACCTCGCGGCGGCAGGGGTGACCGACGCGCAGCTCAACGCGATCGCGGAGAGCCTGCTCGAAGACTAGGCGGCGTCCCCGAGCGCGACGTCCGCGAACAGGTCGCTGCGCGGCGCATACGAAGCGTGCCGCGCCTCGCCTGATCCCCCGCGACGCGCGCTCTACAATGCCGCCATGACGCTCGACTCGAACGCGAACCTGCAGGCCGCCGACCCGGCCGCGCTCGCGGCCGCCGCCGCCGCGATCGACGCGCTGCCGCGTCGCAAGGACCAGCTGCTGCCGGCGCTGCACGCGGCGCAGGACGCGCTGGGCTGGCTGCCGCGCGAGGCGATCGAGCACGTCCACCGGCACACGCGCGTGCCGGCGTCCGAGGTGTACGCGACCGCGACCGCCTATTCGGAGCTGCGCCTCGCGCCGCCGGTTCCCGGCCGGTGGCACGTGTGCACCGGCGTCGCGTGCGACCTCGCCGGCGCCGCCGCGCTCCTCGCGGCCGCGCCGGAGCGGACGGCGGGCGTCGACTGCCAGTTCCTGTGCGCGCTCGCGCCGGTCGTCGTCGACGAGCACGAGCGCCTGCACGGCCGCCTCACGCCCGACGAGCTCCGGGCGCGGCTCGCCGACGCCCCGGTGGAGCGCGCCGCAACGGCCCGCCCCGCGGGCCGAACGCGAGCGAAGCGATGACCACCGCGCGCCTCCCCGACGCCTACGCCGCGCTGCGCACCGCGCACCCCGCGCCGGCCGCCCCGCGCGTGCTAATGCACCGCGGCACCTGCGGCGACGCCGTCGGCGCCGCGCTGGCGCTCGACGCGCTGCGCGAAGCGCTCGGCCCGCGCGCCGGCGTGCTCGCGGAGGCCGCGTGCGACGGCGCGTGCTGGGCCGCGCCGGCCGCCACCGTCGTCCGCGAGGGCCACGTCCACCGCCACGCGAGGCTGGACCAGGCCGGCCCGCAGTCCGTCGTCGACTGCCTCGAGGGCCGCTGCGACGCCGAGGGCTATGCCGGCACCGGCGAGCGCGGGCTCGCGGCGCGCCTGGGACGCAACGACGGCTCGCTCGCCGACGTGCTCGGCCGCGGCGCCTACGCGGCGCTCGCGTACGCCCTCAGCCGGCCGCCCGAGGAGACGATCGCAGCCGTCGAGCGCGCCGGCCTGACGGGCCGCGGCGGCGCGCACTTCGCGGTGCCGACGAAATGGAAGCTCGTCGCGGCGCACGGCGGCGAGAAGGTGCTGCTCGTCAACGCCGAGGAGGGCGAGCCCGGCGTGTTCAAGGACCGCCACCTGCTCGAGGGCGACCCGCACCGCCTGCTCGAGGGCATCCTGATGTGCTGCCACGCGACCGGCGTGACCCGCGTCTTCGTCTACGTGAACGGCCAGGCGCGCAAGGCCCGCGCCGCCTTCGAGGCCGCGCTGGCCGACGCTCGCGCCGCCGGCATCGTGGGCGGGGACGCGCTCGGTGCGCGCGTGGCCGCCGAGATTGAGGTCCGCTCCGGCGCGGGCGGGTACGTCTGCGGCGAAGAGTCGGTGATCATGAACAGCGTCGAGGGCGAGCGGCCGGTGCCGCGCTTCAAGCCGCCGTACGCGACCGACCAGGGCGTGTTCGGCCGCCCGACCGTGATCAACAACGCCGAGACGCTCGCCGCCGTGACGACGGTGTTCGACGACCCGCCACCGCCGACGAAGCTGCTGCCGCTCTCCGGCGCCGTGCCGCGGCCGGGGCTGTACGAGGTGCCGGTCGACGGCGCGATGACGTGGGCGGGCGTGCTGGCGATGGCCGGGGCGATGCCGGGCCGGGTGAGCGCGGTGCTGCTCGGCGGGCCGTCGGGCCGGTTCGTGCCGCCCGCCGAGTTCGACCGGCCGCTGGAGATGCGCGGCCTGGGCGCGGGCGGCGCGGTGGTGCTGCCGCCGGACGCCGACATCGCGGCGATCACGCGCTCGCTGACCGCGTACAACATGCGCGAGTCGTGCGGCGAGTGCACGCCGTGCCGCGAGGGCACCGCGCGGCTGCTCGGCCTGCTCGAGGCGCCCACGCCGGACCGCGCGCGCATCGCCGAGGTGATCGAGGTGCTGACCGAGGCGTCGCTGTGCCAGCTCGGCGGCATGGCCGGTCGCCCGGTGGCGTCCGCGCTGGAGACGTTCCCGGCCGCGTTCGACTGAGCGCTCGACCGGTTCACGTCAAGCGGCGGCAGCATGCCGCCGATGTGAGAGCGGGCCACGGCCCGCGCCAACCACACGGAGGCCTTCCAATGCCCCTGGACATGCCCGTCATGGCTCCGCCGATTGACGTCACCGTCGATGGCATCACCGTCCAGGTCCCCCGCGGCGCGACGCTGCTCGACGCGGTGCTCGCCGCCGGCGTCGACCTTCCCCACCTCTGCAAGCCGGACGCGCGCGGTCCGCTCGCCGCGTGCCGCACGTGCCTCGTCGAGGTCGACGGCGCGCCGCGCCTCGCCGCCGCCTGCCACACGCCGGCCGCCGCCGCCGGCGCCGTCGTCCGCACGCAGTCGGAGCGCGCGGTGCGCGTGCGCCGCGGCGTCCTCGACCTCACCGTCGGCATGTCCGCCGACGGCCGCGGCAAGGGCATGGCCACGCACCACGCGCAGGCGCACGGCCTCGACGCCTCGTCGTTCGCGCCGCGCGTCCGGGCGCCGCAGGACGACTCCAACGTCTTCTTCACCCTGAACATGGCCGACTGCATCCTCTGCGGCCGCTGCGTGGACGCCTGCCAGCGCACACAGCACATCGGCGCGATCGGCATCAACGGCCGCGGCGAGACCGCGCACATCGGCGCTGCCTTCGACTCGCTCTGGGAGGACTCGACCTGCACCTCGTGCGGCCAGTGCATCTCGCAATGCCCCACCGGCGCGCTCTTCCCGAAGGCCGGCGCCCCGGCGACGGCGAGCGGCCGCCAGGGCGCGACGACGACCGTCCACACGACGTGCCCGTACTGCGGCGTCGGCTGCGGCCTCGCCGTCCACGAGCGCGACGGCGAGATCGCGTGGGTCGACGGCGAGCCCGACAACGGCTCGTCCCAGGGCATGACCTGCGTGAAGGGCCGCTTCGGCCTGCCGTTCGTCACATCCGAGGAGCGGCTCACGCACCCGCTGATCAAGCGCGACGGCAAGTTCGAGCGGGCGACATGGGACGAGGCGCTCGACCTCGTCGCCGGGCGCTTCGCGGACTCGCTGGGTTCGTTCGCCGGCATCGCCTCGGCGAAGGCCACGAACGAGGACGGCTACGTCCTGCAGAAGTTCGTGCGCGCCGTGATGGGCACGAATTCGATCGACCACTGCTCCCGGCTGTGCCACGCGCCGTCGGTCGTCGCGCTGCAGGAGCAGGTCGGCACCGGCGCGACGAGCAACTCGTACGAGGACTACGACAACGCCGGCACGCTGCTCGTCGTCGGCAGCGACACCGGGCAGAACCACCCGGTGGTCGCGTCGCGCATCCGCCGCGCCGTCGAGGCGCGGGGGGCCGCGCTGATCGTCGTGAACCCGATCCGCGTCGACATCTGCGACGTCGCGGAGATCCACCTGCAGCCGCGGCCGGGCACCGACGTGGCGCTGTTCAACGCGATGGCGCACGTCATCCTCGAGGAGGAGCTCTGGGATCGCGACTTCGTCGCGCGGCGTACCGAGAACTTCGACGCCTGGCGCGCGGCCGCGGAGCAGGTCACGCCGGAGGATGCCGAGCGCGTGACCGGCGTGCCCGCCGACGACATCCGTCGCGCCGCGCGGCTCTACGCGCGGCCGCGGCCGGACCGCGACGGCCACGAGCGCGGCTCCTGCATGATCTGGGGCATGGGGATCACCCAGCACACGAACGGCTCGGACAACGCGCGGTCGCTGATCAACCTCGCGCTGCTCACCGGGCAGGTCGGCAGGCCGGGCAACGGCATCTCCCCGCTACGCGGGCAGAACAACGTGCAGGGCTGCTCGGACTCCGGCTGTCTCCCGAACGTCTTCCCCGGCTACGAGCCGCTCGACGGCCCCGCGCACGACAAGTACTCGGCGGCGTGGGAGTCCGACATCGACCGTGCCGCCGGGCTGCAGTCGACGGCGATGATCGACGAGATGCTCGAGGGCCGGCTGCGCACGATGTACGTCGTCGGCGAGAACCCGCTGATCTCGGACCCCTACCTGGCACACGCGCGCGAGGCGTTCGAGCACCTCGACTTCCTCGTCGTGCAGGACATCTTCATGCACGAGACGGCCGAGATCGCCGACGTGATCCTGCCGGCGACGTCGTTCGCGGAGAAGCACGGCACGTTCACGAACAGCGAGCGGCGCGTGCAGCTCGTGCGGCCGATCCTGCCGCCGCCCGGCGAGGCGCGGGACGACTGGGCGATCACGGAGGACATCGCGCGGCGCGTGTGCCGCATCCTCGAGCGACCGACGCGCGCCTACGAGCACCGGTCGGCGGCGGAGATCTTTGACGAGATGGCGTCGCTGATGCCGATCATCGCCGGGCTGTCGCACGCGCGGCTCGAGCGCGAGGGCGGCATCCAGTGGCCGTGCCCGACGCCGGACCACCCCGGCACGCCGCGGCTGTTCCAGGACGACTTCCCGCGCGGGCTCGGCAAGTTCGTGGCGGTGGAGCAGGGACCGCCCGCGGCGGAGCTGCCGTCGAAGCGCTTCCCGTACACGCTGATCACCGGGCGCTCGCTCTACCACTGGCACACCGGCACGATCACGCGTCGCGTGCCGGGCCTGCTCGAGCTCGTGCCGGTCGTCGCCGTCGACATGCACCCGGCGGACGCCGACCGGCTGGGCGTGGCAGAGGGCGACGCCGTGCAGCTGGCGTCGCGGCGCGGCGAGATTGTCGCGGAGGTGCACGTCGTCGACCGCATGCGACGGGGCGAGCTGTTCGTCCCGTTCGTGCAGCTCGAGGGCATGGCCGCGAACTTCCTCACGAACCACGTGCTCGACGTGGCGTCGGGGATTCCGGAGTACAAGGCGTGCGCAGTGCGCGTCGAGCCGCCCGGCACGCCGTCGCGCGCCGGCCGCGGCCCGCGGATGCTGCGCAAGGGCAGGGCGCCGGTCGGCCAGTAGGCGCGCGGCATGAACGTCAAGCGGCGGCAGCATGCCGCCGACCGGGCGCGGACACCGTCCGCGGCTGTCGCCGCGCTTCTATCGGCGGCATGCTGCCGCCGCTTGACGGTCCCGCGCCGATCAGGCGGGGGCGCGCTCCTCGGCCGCGCGGGTCGGATCGTCCGCGTCGCTCTCCGGGCTCGCCACGAGCCACTCCGGCAGCACGCGGCTCGCGACGCGCTGCGGGTACGCCCACAGCGGCACGCTGAAGACGGCGATCCACGCGGCCAGGAGCGCGATCAGCGCGCTGCCGACGACGTCGATCGGCCAGTGCACGCCGACGACCACGCGACCCAGCGCGACCAGGCACGCCAGCGCCAGCGCGACGGCACCGGCCGCCCGGCGCCACCAGAGGATCACCCAGGAGACGCTGAACGCGAGCAGTGCGTGATCGCTCGGGAAGCTGTTGTCGGCGGCGTGCGGGATCAGCTTCGTGACCGTCGCGTCGACGGCGAACGGGCGCGACTCCGTGCGCAGCGCGCCGGCGAACGTGCCGATGGCGAGCGCGAGCACCCCGCCCACCACGATGGCGCCGACGTACCGCTGGCGTGTCGCCTGGCTCGGCGACGGCCAGAACCAGAGCAGGAGCACCACCGGCACGACGAAGAAGACGAGGTCGCTCGCCGCGAAGCGCGCGAGGGAGTCGATGAGCGCGTTGTGGCCGGCGAGCCCGTTGACCAGGCCCTCGAGTCCGCGATCGATCGGGTCCAAGGACGTCCGTGCCCTTCCGAGCGGTTCACCTGATGGTACGGCCCGAAGGGAGTGTGCTCACGCGAGCACGGAGTGCGCGTGGAGAAGGAGTGCGCGGCGCTACATCACCCGGCGGACCGGGCGGCGGACGAAGATGCTCGCGAGCACCGACACGACCGAGATGATCAGCGCGCCGAAGAACGCGGACCAGAAGCCGTCGACCGTGAAGTTGAGACCGAGCCGGCCGGCCGTCCATGCGGTCGCCGCGAGCAGGATCGCGTTCACGACGAGCACGAAGAACCCGAAGGTGAACACGATCAGGCAGCACGAGAGGAGCATCGCGATCGGCCGCAGCAGCATGTTCACGATGCCGAAGATGGCGATCGCGGCGACGAACGACTGCCAGTCGCCGATCGTGATCCCGGGGACCAGCGCCGCGGCGAGCAGCAGGCCGGCGGCGTTGATCGCCAGGCGGAGCAGCATGCTCTCGAGCGCCCACTCGGGACCCCCGCCGTCGATCCGCACCCAGACGCCTCGCGACATCCTCGCTCCGTGTCCCCCGTCGCGGCGCCGCGCCGCGAGCCGCCCGAGTCTACCCGGCGCGCCGGGCGCGACGCGAAGCATCGTCTAGAATGCGCGCGCCCCGGGGGCGCGGCGGGCCGCGCCGGGGCCGCGATAGGAGCCGATGCATGGCCTACGACTTCGCCACGTACGAGAAGCGCGACCGCGTCGCGTACGTCACCCTCAATCGCCCCGAGGTCCTGAACGCCCTGCATGCGCAGGCGAACCACGAGCTCGCCGGCATCTGGGACGACTTCGCGGCGGACGACGACGTGTGGGTTGCGATCCTCACGGGCGCCGGTCGCGCGTTCTCCGCCGGGAACGACCTGAAGGCGACGGCGTCGGGCACCGGGCGGCTGCCGCAGGGGGTCACGCCGCGCCGCGGCGGGTTCGGCGGCATCACCGACCGCTGGGACCTGTTCAAGCCGGTGATCGCGGCGGTGAACGGGTGGGCGATGGGCGGCGGCTGCGAGATCGCGCTGGCGTGCGACATCATCGTCGCCTCCGACCAGGCGCGCTTCGGGCTGCCCGAGCCTCGCGTCGGGCTCTACGCCGGCGCCGGCGGCATCCACCGGCTGCCGCGCCAGATCCCGCTCAAGCTCGCGATGGGCATGATGCTGACGGCGAAGAACATCGATGCGCACACCGCCGAGCGCTACGGCCTGGTGAACGAGGTCGTCCCGCACGACCAGCTGATGCCGACGGCCGAGCGGTGGGCGCGCGAGATCCTGGAGTGCGCGCCGCTGTCCGTGCGCGGCACGAAGGAGGGCGCGCTGCGCGGCCTCGACCTGCCGCTGGAGTCGGCGATCAACCGCAACTACCACTGGCTGCAGCGCCACAACGCGAGCCCGGACCGCGTCGAGGGCCCGGTGGCGTTCTCCGAGAAGCGCGCGCCGCGCTGGAGCGGGCTCTAGGCGTGGTGACGAACTCCGGCGCGCGGCTCACGGTCGCGACGCGCAACGTCTCGTTCGGCTTCGACCCCGACGCGCTGATGTCCGGCCGCGTCTCGCCGGCGGATGCGTGGGGGCACGTCGCGGCCTCCCGGCCGCCGGCGCGCGCGGAGGCGTGGGCCGACGAGATCGCCGGCGCGCAGCCGGACGTGGTCGGGCTGCAGGAGGTCGCCCTCTTCCAGACGGCGCCGCTCGACGCGCCCGGGCCGGCGACGGACGTGGCGCTCGACTTCCTCCAGCTGCTGCTCGACGCACTCACGCTGCGTGGGCTGAGCTACGCGGTGGCGGCGAGCGTCGACGCGTTTGCGGCGGAGCTCCCGCTCGCGGGGCCGCAGCCGATGCGCGTGCGCCTCACCGACCGCAACGTGACGCTGGTGCGGTCGGGCGGGGCATCGCCGCCGCGCGTGCTCGAGACGGAGGCTGCGCACTTCGCGACGTCGCTGCCGATCCCGGTGATTGGCCCGCTCACGCGGGGCTGGACGGCAGTCGACGTGGAGGTCGGCGGCCGCGCGGTCCGGGTCGTGAACACGCACCTCGAGGGCACGGCCGGCGCGGACGAGGCTCGGCGCGCGCAGGCGGCGGAGCTGCTGGCCGGCCCGATGTCCGGGCCGGCGACCGTGCTGCTCGGGGACCTGAATTGCGGTCCCCCGTCGCCCGACGCCGCGTTCGCGCTGCTGACGGGCCAGCTGGCCGACGCCTGGGCGGCGGCCGGAACGGGCGACGGCCTCACGTGCTGCGAGGACGGCCGCGCCGCGGCGGGTCCGTACAGCCGCCGGATCGATCACGTGCTGCTCGGCAGCGGCGTGCAGCCGGTGTCCGCGGCGGTCGTGGGCGCGGCACCTGCCGGCGAGGTCTTCGCGTCGGATCATGCCGGCGTCGTGGCGACGCTGCTGATCGGCTAAGCGGCGGCAGACATGCCGCCGACAGATCCCGGTCGGCGGTCGGACGCCATGAAGTGCGGCCCGCCGGGCGAGGCCGGCACGGGCGGCATCTCGGCCGCCGCCTGCGCGGCCTACACCTCGTCGAGCGCGACGGAGCGGCCCTCGGCGCGGCTGCGCGCGACGGCCTCGGTGACGCGCATGTAGTGGACGCCGTCCTCGAAGTTCGTCAGCTCGACCGGCTTGCCGTCGCGGATCGAGTCGACGAAGTCCTGCTCGACGCGCCATTCCCCGGCGGTCCCGGCGTCGGGCTCCAGCGGCGCCGGCTGCTCGCCGAGCGCGGCGAAGCTCATGCGGTCGCCCATCTCCCAGTGCAGCGTCGCCTTCGTCCCGTAGATCGAGATGCCGTTCACGTCGCGCGGCGCGTTCAACACGGTGCTCACGCGGTAGGTGACGCGTGCGCCGCGCTCCAAGTTTGCGAGCACGCCGAGGCTGTCGGGGACGTCGAGCGCGACCGTGCGGCCGTCCGGCGCGCGGCGCTCGGTGATGAACGTGGCGCCGTCGGCCATCACCCGCCGCGTCGGGCCGAGCCAGCGGGTCACGACCTCGACGAGGATCCCGAACATCATCGTGTTCATGCCCGATAGCGCCGTCTGCTCGCGCCAGTGCGGGGGCGCGGCGAGGTTCAGCGACTGGCCGCTGAGCAGCGTGACGTGCACCTCGCGGATGTCGCCGAGCGTGCCGTCGTTGACCGCGCGTCGGATGGTGGGCCACGACTTGAAGTCGAACGGCGCCGGCACGATCTGCGCGACGAGGTCGGGGTGCGCCTGCGCGGCGGTGAGCATCGTGCGGGCCTCGGTCGCGTCCATTGCCATGCGCGCCTCGCAGAGCACGTGCTTGCCGGCCTCGAGCGCGCGCACGGTGTACTCGCGGTGCATGTACGGCCAGGTGCCGATGCAGACGGCGTCGACGTCGCCCGCGGCGAAGATCGCTGCCGGGTCGGTTTCGACGCGCGCGATGCCGAACTCGTCGGCGATGCGGCGGCCGCTCTCCTCGCTGCGGTTGCACACGGCGACGACCTCGACGCCGTCGATGGCGCGGAAGCCGGGGATGTGTCGCAGGCGGGTGTTGGCGCCGGCGCCGATCAGGCCGATGCGGAGCGGGTCGGGCACGGGGTGGTCCTTTCGATGGCGCGCGGCCGGCTTCGGGCCTGCCGTGACCTTGCGAGTGCAGCCACTGACACGCCAGGCCTGAAGCCCTTCGGGAGGCTCAGGACGGGCTCTGCCGCGCGCCTAATGCAGCACCGGCCGCGGCGGCAGCGGCTCCATCGCGAACGCGCCGCTCAGGCCGGCGGCGGGCGGCATCGGCACCTCGATCAGCGCCGGCCGGCCGTTCGCGAGCGCTTCGCGCAACGTTTTGCGGAACGCGTCGGGGCCCTCGGCGCGGTAGCCGGCGATGCCGAACGCGCCGGCGAGCGTGACGAAGTCGGGGTTGTGCAGCTCGGTCGCGAGCGTGTGGTTGTTGTAGCGCAGCGTCTGGATGCGGCGGACGTTGCCGAACGCGTTGTCGTTGAAGACGACCGTGACCAGCGGGATGTGCTGCTGCGCCATCGTCGACAGCTCCTGCACGTTGTACATGAAGCCGCCGTCGCCGTTGATCGAGACGACCCTGCGGTCGGGGTTGCCGACCTGCGCGCCGAGCGCCGTGGCAAAGCCGTAGCCGAGCGTGCCCTGGTAGCCCGACGTCAGGAACGTGCGCGGCTCGTAGACGGGGAACGCGCCGCCGTTGCACCAGTAGCCGACCTGCGTGCTCTCGCTCACCACGATGCCGTCGTCGGGCAGCTCTTCGCGCAGGACCATCCCGTATGCCGACTGCAGCTCGGCTTCCGACCAGCGCCGTCGGGCCTCGTCGCGCACGGCGGTCAGCTCGGCCTCGCGTGACTCGCGCTTGCGGTTGCGCGCCGGCACGCGGGCCACGAGCCCGGAGAGCGCGGCCTTCGCGTCGGCGACGATGCCGATGTCGGGCGTGCGGTTGCGGCCGACCTCCTCGGGGTCGACGTCGACCTGGATCACCTGCGCGCCGTCGGCGATCGTGCCGCCCAGCTGCGGGCTGATCGAGACCATGAAGCGCGTGCCGACGGCGAGGATCGCGTCGGCCTGGCCGAGCAGCGCACGCGTCGCGACCTGGCCGGAGAGCGCGTGGTAGTCGCGGTCGGAGACGGCGCCGCGGCCGTTGCTCGTCATCAGCACGGGCGCCTCGAGGATGCGCGAGAGCTCGCGCAGCTCCTCCCACGCGCCGGCGGAGAGCACGCCGCCGCCGCTGCAGATGAGCGGGCGCTCGGCGCGACCGAGCACCTGCGCCGCGCGCTCGAGCGCGTCCTCGTCGGCCGGGTGCTCGCGCGAGCGGTCGTACGCCTCCGGCTCCATCAGCGTCACGTCGGCGACGGCGCCCAGCACGTCGGGCGGGACCTCGATCTCGACCGGGCGCGGGCGGCCCGTCTGCAGCTCGCGGATCGCGCGGTGCACCATGCCCGGGATCTCCTGCGGCGTCATCGCGCGCTCGGCGTGCTTCACGACGGACGAGATCGTCTCGAGCTGGTTGTTGATCTCATGCAGCGCGCCGCGGCCGAGGCCGATCTGGTCCGACTGGATCTGGCCGGAGACGCAGAGCACCGGCGAGCTGCAGGCGTATGCGGTCGACAGCCCGGCGGCGGCGTTCAGCAGCCCCGGGCCGGGCACGACGAGCGACGTGCCGATCTCGCCGGTCGTGCGCGCGAAGCCGTCGGCCATGTACGCGGTGGCCTGCTCGTGGCGCGTGTGCACGATCTTGAAGTGGTCCCGCTCCTCCCACAGCGCGTCGACGGCGTAGTCGAGCTGGATGCCGGGGAGCGCGAAGATCGTCTCGATGCCCTCGAGCTTGAGCGACTGCGCCAGGGCCTGGCCGCCGGTCATCTGCATCGCGCGCTCCTTCGGATCGGGTCGGGAGTCGAGTCCGGCGGAGGACGATACACGATCGCCCTCCGGCGCGCGGCGGGTTTGGGGGCTCGTCGGAATGTCAAAGCGGCGGCAGACATGCCGCCGACAGGACGCGGACGCAGTCCGCGGCTGGCGCCGCGCTTCTGTCGGCGGCATATCTGCCGCCGCTTTGGGTGACGTTCATGCGCGCACGGCGCCACTGCCGTGGATCGCGAGTGCCTCCCTCGACAGGAGGCGGCGACCTCTCGCCGCTGAGGTGGCCACCGCAGGCAGCGAGAGGTGGCCACTGCACACGGCAGGCCTGAAGGCTGCCGCGCGCCAAAGAGAAGAGCGGCGCATCTGCGCCGCTCTTCGCGTGGACGGAACCGTGCGAGCGATGCCCGCTACTTCGAGCCCCGCAGGCGCGGGTCCAGCTTGTCGCGCAGGGCGTCGCCCAGCATGTTGAAGCTGTAGACCGTGAAGAAGATCACGAGGCCCGGGAAGATCGCGAGGTGCGGCGCGCGCACGAGGTTCTGGCGCGCGTCGTTCAGCATGCGGCCCCAGCTCGGGGTCGGCGGCTGCACGCCGTAGCCCAGGAACGACAGCGCCGCCTCGATCAGCACCGCGCTGCCCACCAGGATCGACGCGCTCACCAGCACGATGGAGAACAGGTTCGGTATGACGTGCCGGAACATGATGCGGATGTCACGTGCGCCCAGCGCGCGTGCCGCTTCGACGTATTGCTCGGTCGCAATCGAGAGCGCGACACCTCTGATCGTGCGTGACGAACCCGTCGCGATGAGCAGGCCGACCGAGAGGACGATGGCGCCGATGTCGCCGATGCGGCTGCGCAGCGTGACGAGCACGAGGATGACGAAGACCAGGCCGGGCATGGCCTGCCCGATGTCGATGAAGCGCTGGAAGACGGTGTCGAACGCGCCGCCGCGGTAACCCGACACGGTGCCGAACGTCATCGCGAGGATCTGGCTGAGGAACACGACGCCGAACCCGATGATGATCGACGTGCGCGCGCCGTAGACGATGCGCGAGTACATGTCACGCCCGAGCTCGTCGGTGCCGAACCAGTGGGCGAGCGACGGACCCTGCAGGCGATCGATGATCGCCTGCTTCAGCGGGTCCTGTGCGGAGAGCGGCGTGAACACCGCCGGCACGGCGGCCATCGCCAGCAGGATGATCACGATCAGCGCGCCGAAGGCGCCGAGCGGGTACTGCCGGATGAACCGCCAGGTGGTCGACGGGTAGCGGCGGTAGAACGGTGCCGGGGCCGCGAAGAAGGCGCCGGTGTCGAGCGCGTTGGTCGCCATTAGGAGTACCTGATCCGCGGGTTCAGCCACGAGTAGGTGATGTCCACGCCGAGGTTGGCCATGATCACCGCCATCGCGGTCACGAGGTTGATGGCCTGCACGACCGGGAAGTCGAGCTGGTTAATCGCGGAGATGTAGTACCGCCCCATGCCGGGGATCGAGTACACGCTCTCGATGATGACCGAGCCGCCGACGAGCGTCGGCACGCTCAGTCCGATGACCGTGATCACCGGGATCAGCGCGTTCTTCAGCGCGTGCCGGATGATCACGACGCGGTCGGCGAGGCCCTTGGAGCGCGCCGTCCGGATGTAGTCCTGGCGCAGCACCTCGAGCATGGCGGTGCGTGTGAACCGCATCACGCCGCCGGACGAGGCCGCTCCCAGCAGCATCGCCGGGATGGCCATCAGCTTGAGGTTGGCGATCGGGTTCTCGGTCAACCCGACATAGGTTGTTGGTGGGACGCCCCATCTGAAATATCTGCCCGCGAGCGCGATCAGCACGAGCGCGATCCAGAAGTTGGGCGCGGCCAGCAGGCCGATGGCTAAGCTCCGGCCCGTATAGTCCGCCACACTGTCCTGTTTGACCGCGGACAGGATCCCGATCGGGATGCCCATCGCCACGGAGAACAGCAGCGCCAGCACGCCGAGCTCGAGCGTGACCGGCAGCCGCGACCCGAGCTCGCTCTGGACGCTGCGGCCACTGATGAGCGAGCGGCCGATGTTCAGCCGGCTCACCTGGCCGAGCCAGATCACGTATTGCTCGGGAATGTTCTTGTCGAGCTGGAAGTCCTTCAGGATCGCCTGTCGCGTCGCCTGACTCGTTGCCCCGTAGTCGCCGGCAATCAGCGCGACGATGTCGCCGGGCATCAGCCGCACCATCGTGAACACCAGGAACGTCAGCCCGAAGAGCGTCGGGATCATCAGGACAAGGCGTCGGATGATGTACTTCTGCATTCGACCTCCATGTGGGCCGCGTCGCGAAACCACGCATGGTGCTATGCGCTGCGGTGGCTGGGTTGGGGGCTCTGAGACGCGCGCAGTCTACACGAAATCCCCCCAGCGGGAAGCGCCGTCGGCGCAGCAACATCGCGCGCTCGCCGGCGCCCGCGCGGTCCCTCCCGGGGTACACGCGCCCGATATGGATCGCTACACTGCGCACAATGCGTGTGCTCGTCATCGACGACGAACCGGACATCGTCGAAATCGTGCAGCTGACGTTTGGCCTGCGCTGGCCGGAGGCCGAGGTCGTGCACGCCGCGAGCGGCGAGGCCGGCGTCGAATGCGTCGCCAGCGACATGCCCGACGTCGTCATCCTCGACATCGGCCTGCCGGACATGGACGGCTTCGAGGTCTGTCAGCGCATCCGGCACTTCTCCGAGGTGCCGATCCTGATGCTCACCGCGCGCCACGAGGAGCTCGACAAGGTGCGCGGCCTCGAGCTCGGCGCCGACGACTACATCACCAAGCCCTTCTCGCACATCGAGCTGCTCGCGCGGGTGCGCGCGGTGCTGCGACGCACGGAGTCGTCGGTGCCGGCGAACGAGGGGCCGCCGTTCGACGACGGCGTCGTGCACGTCGACTACGGCAGCCGCGAGGTCGGCGTGCGCGGCCAGCGCGTGCACCTCACGCCGATCGAGTACGGCCTGCTCTATCACCTGACGCGCAACCCGAACCGGGTGCTGACCTTCCGCACGCTGCTCGCCAAGGTGTGGGGTCGCGAGTACATGGACGAGACGGACTACCTGAAGGTGCACATCCAGCACCTGCGGAAGAAGCTCGGCGACGACCCGCAGGACGACGCGATGATTGTGAACGAACGAGGGGTCGGGTATAAGTTCGTGACGCACACGCCGGCGACGCCGGGGGCGTAGCGACGGGACGAACGGTTCAGCGATGCCCTATGACGACGAACTCCTGCGCGAGCTTCGTGGTGCGGAGAGCGGCGCCGGCCGGCTGGCGCAGTCGGCCGAGGAGCGCTTCGGCGCCGTGCTGCGCGCGCTGGGATTGCTGCTCGTGACGATTGGGGGCGACGGGCCGCGCGGCGGCGACGGCGCCGAGCGCGCGTCGGCGCACCCGCCGGCGGCGGCGCCGCCTCCCGCGCGCACGCCGCTGCCGCAGTCGCCGCGCGCCGGCAGCGCGCCGCGCCCGCCGGGCGCGCACGGCGTGCCCGCCACGGACGTGCCGTCGACCGCCGCCGCCGCCGCCGACGTCGAGCTGATCCTCGAGGATGCCCGCGAGCGCGCCCACCGCATCATCGACGACTCCGTCGCGCAGGCGCGCGAGCTGCTCGGCCGTGGGGCCGACCCGGCGATCGCCGCGGTGCAGCAGTCGCTGACGGTGCTGACCGGCGAGGTGCGCGACATCCGCGCGCGCCTCGAGCGCATCGAGTCGCTGCTGCGCGGAGCGGGCGCGGGGGGCGCGTCCGCGCCGGCGGCGGCACGGCCGGCGCCCACCGTCGCGCCGCCCGCCGCGCCGATGCCGCCGCCGCCCGCCGCCGCCGCCGCGGCGTCCCGCCTACGCGCCGGAGACGTCGCGCGCCGACTTCGAGCCCGCCTACCCGCCGCGTCCCGCGGTTCCGCCGCCGCTCGAGCGCCTCGCCTACGAGCCCGCCGCGTCGGCCGCGCCGCCGCCCGCCGCGCCGCCGTATCGCGCGGAGCCGCCCGCCGCGCCGCCGTATCGCGCGGAGCCGCCCGCGGCCGCCGTCGAGCCGCCGCCCGCGCGCACGCTCTCCGTCGTTCCGCCGGCTCCGCCGCGCGGCCGCCCCCGCCCGCGGCGCCGCGTGAGGCCGCTCCCGTCGAGCCCGCGCCCAGGCCGTCCGCGCCGCCCCCGCCGACGCCCTTCGAGCCCGGCCGCGGCGAGCCGCTGCGCGAGGCCGTCGGCCAGAATGTGCCCCCCGCCGCGCCCCCTGCCGGGTCGTCGTACCGCCCGGCCGAGCCGCCCGCCGGCGCCCCGCCGCCCCGCGCGGAGTCGCCGCAGCCCGAGACCGAAGCCGCCGGCGACCGCTTCTCCCCGGACGCGGGCTCGGTCACGCTGCGCGTCTCCCCGGTGGCCGGCTTCCAGGGCCTGATGCGGGTGCAGGACGCACTCGCCCACCTGGGCGCCGTGCGCGAGGCCACCGTCGAGGCGTACTCGCAGGGCGAGGCGCGACTGCGCCTGCAGCTGCGCGAACCCGTGACGTCGACCGAGATCGCGGCGGGACTCGCCGGGCGACTCGGACAGCGCGCGCACGTCGAAGGCAGCTCGGCGGCGGAACGCACCCTGCGCGTCGCGCTCGGTTAAGCTGCCGCCAACCCCGGGGGCCCCCGCGGCGGGGGTGGACGGGCATCTCGTGAACCACGGACCGGCGGGCGGCGCGCCCGGACGGCGGTCGCGCTCGGGGCCGACGCGATGAGCGCCTTCGCGGCGATCACGCGGCAGGGCGCGCGTCTGCGGCTCGTCGCGCTCGTCGTCGCCCTCGTGGTGCTCGCGGCGCACTTCGCGATCACGCTCGGCCGACGCGAGGCGCTCGACGCCCCGGTGGCCGCGGTCGACGTCGCGCTCGCCGTGCTGCTGCTCGCGGCGGTCTACGCGCACCTCCATTCGCTGATGCGCGAGCGCCGCCGGCTGGCGCTCGCGACGCTGCTGCTTGATCTCGCCAGCGAGCCGCGACGCATCCGGGAGGCCGCCGCCGTCGCGCTGACGGCGCTCGTCGCGGCCGGGCTCGCCGACGCCGGCCTGATCGCCCTCGTCGACGCCGGCGGGCCGGAGCTGCGCCCGCTCGTCGCGTCCGGCTACCCCGCGGGGTGGGTCGACGGCGCGCCGGACGTCCCGCTCGGCGACGACTCGCCGGTGCCGACGCTCCGACGCGTGCGCGAGGCGCATCCCTGGGTCGACCCGCTGCTGCCGGCCCTCGGTCGCCGGCCGTGGCTGGCGACGGTCCCCCTGCTCGGCGGCGAGGAGGTGATCGGCGTGCTGGCCCTCGCGGCGACGCGTGCCGGTGCGTTGCGCGATCCCGCGCTGCTCGAACTGACGAGCCGCCCGCTCGCCGCGATCCTGCACCAGGCCGAGCTCTACGAAGCGGCGTACGCGCGCGAGCGCGAGCTCGAGGACCAGGCACAGCGCCACCGCGAATTCCTCGCCGCGATCGCCCACGAGGTGCGCACGCCCCTCACCTCGATCCACGCGTTCGCGGATTTGATCACGGCCGAGGGCGCCGACGACGCGGCGGGTGGCCATGGCGAGCTGATGACGTCGCTCACGCGCGGCGTCGATTGGCTCACTTCGCTCATCAACGACCTGCTCGAGCTCGGCCGCCCGGACGCCGACATCCTTCGCTTCGACCCCGCGCCGGTCGACGTCTGCGAGGCGCTGCGCGTCGCGGAGACGGTGCTGCGGCCGGCGTTCATGCTGCGCGAGCAATCGCTGCGCCTGGAGCTGCCGGAGCACGCGGTCTACGCGACCGCGGACCGCCGTCACCTCGAGCAGGTGATGCTGAACCTCCTCTCGAACGCGAACCGGCACACGCCGATGGGCGGCGAGATCGTCGTGCGCACGGCGATGCCGGCCAGCGGCGAGGTGCGCATCGAGGTCGACGACTCGGGACCCGGCGTCGACCCCGCGGATCGCAAGCGCATCTTCGAGTCGTACTACCGCGTGCGCCGCGCGGGCGCGGCGGAGGTGCCCGGCTCCGGGCTGGGGCTCGCCGTCGCGCGACGGCTGACGCAGCTGCAGGGCGGACGCATCTGGGTCGAGGACGTGCCCGGCGGCGGCGCGCGGTTCTGCGTGGCCCTCCGCGCCGCGGCGAACGGCCCCGCGTCAGCGGGCTGAGCCGGCCACCCCGAGGCCCGCGGCGAACGGCGACGTCGTGCATAATCGACGGGCATGCACCTCGCGCGCCTCGAACTCACCAACGTGCGCACCTTCCGCCGGCTCGAGCTCGAGCTGACGCGCGGCGCGCACCTCGTCGTGGGCGCGAACGCGAGCGGCAAGACGAACCTGCTGGAGTCGATCGCGCTGCTCGCGACGACGCGCAGCGCGCGACCGGGCACCGACGCCGACCTCATCTCCTGGCAATCGGTCGCAGAGGACCCGCTGCCGGCGGCGCGCCTGGAGGCCGAGGTGACGACGGCGGCCGGCCGGACGACGCTCGAGGTCGCGGTGATCGGCGGCGAGCACGCGACCGGTGCGGCGGGGCTGCGGGCGTCGCGACGCTTCCGGGTGAACGGCATCGCCCGGCGCGCGTCCGACCTGATCGGCCACCTGCGCGTGGTGATGTTCTCGGCGGAGGACATGCGCATCGTCGAGGGCCCGCCGGCGCTGCGGCGCCGCTATCTCGACATCACGCTGGCGCAGATCGACCCGGCGTACGTGCGGGCATCGCAGCGCTACGCGCGCGTGCTGCAGCAGCGCAACAGCCTGCTGCGGCGGCTGCAGGAGCGGCGGTCGCGCGGCGCCGACCAGCTCGAGTTCTGGGACGAGGAGCTGGCCGCGGCGGGCGCGGTGCTGCTGGCCGGGCGCGCGTCGGCGCTGCACCGGCTGGGGCGCGATGCCGCCGAGCGCTACGCGGAGCTCGGCCCGCCCGGCGAGCGGCTGGCGATCTGCTACCGGCCGGCCGTCCCCGACGACGTCTCGGCGGCGCTGGCCGAGCACGATCTCGCGGAGCGGCTGCGCGCGGCGTTCGAGGCCGGCCGCGGCGCCGACATCGATCGCGGCATGACGCGCATCGGCCCGCACCGCGACGACGTGTCGTTCGCGATCGACGACCGCGAGGCGGCGGCGTTCGCGTCGCGCGGGCAGCAGCGCACCGTGGCGCTCGCGCTGCGGCTGGCCGAGGTGGCGCTGTCGGTGGACCGCACCGGCGACCCGCCGGTGCTGCTGCTCGACGACATCCTGTCGGAGCTCGACGCGCGCCGCCGCGAGCGGGTGCTCGGCGTGGCGTACGGGGTCGACCAGGTGATCATCACGACGCCCGACGAGGACCGCCCGTCGGCATCGGAACTCCCCGGCGCGACGCGGTACCGGCTGGCGGAGGGGTCGGTGACGCGAACCTAAGCGGCGGCAGACATGCCGCCGACGCCAACGCGGCCCTCGGGCCGCGACCGGTCGGCGGCATGTCTGCCGCCGCTGTGGGGACGATCGCGAGCCGCTACGTATCGCCGAGCACGCGGTTCGGGCCGGGGCCCACCACCATCGTCAGCGCGCGGGGGAGGACGCGTACCGAGAGCGGGGCGTCGGGGGTGCAGTGGCCGATCGCCTCGCCGTCCGTCTCGACGGCGAGGCGCCGCGACGGGCGGATTTCGATGCGCTCGGCCTGGCGGTACGCGATGCCGCCGCGCGGCGGCGCGGCCGAGGGATTGCCGATGCGCCGCAGCAGCACGCGCGTGGCGAGCGCGACGTAGCGCGCGGGGCGGAGAAGACGCGGGCCGCGGTCCTCGAAGGTCACGACGTCGAGCCGGCCGTCGTTGGCGCGCGCCGCGTGGGTGAGCGGCACGGTGCCGCCGTAGAGCCGCGTGTTGCTGAGCACGGCCATGAGGAGCGCGGCGCGGCGCGGGGGGCCGCCGTCGAGCGCGATCTCCGCATCCGACGGACGCAGCGTCGCGACCTTCGCCGCGCCGATCGCGACGAACGATGCCCGGCCGAGCAGTCGCTTGAGCCGGGGATGCGCCTCCACGCTCTCGACCACCGCCGCGTCGACGCCGGTGCTGCAGACGAGGAAGAAGCGGCGCGGCGGAGCGTCGGCGAGCGTCGCCTCGCCGATGTCGATCAGCGCTCGTCGTCCGCCTTCGAGGAGCGCGAGCGCGCGCGCCGGGTCGCCGCGCGGGATGCGGGCCTCGCGCGCCCAGACGTTGGCGGTGCCGGCGGGGATCGTGGCGAGCGCGGTGTCGGTGCCGACGAGCGCATGCGCGGCCTCACCGATCGTGCCGTCGCCGCCGCAGGCGACGACGACCTCTGCGCCGGCGGCGGCGGCGTCGCGCGCGAGCGCGGTGGCGTGGGCGCGGGCGTTGGTGTCGACGAGCTCGACCCGCCAGCCGGCGGCGCGCAGGCCGGCCGCGGCGTCGCGGAGCGGCGCGGCGTCGACGGCGCCGCGAGCGCGTGGGTTGCGCACGATGACGGCGAGGCGCGCGGTCGGGCGGGCGGCTTCGGTCACCGGGCGATGCTAGCGTCGGGTCCGCGTGAGACACAGCGCGTCTCGCGCAGGTGCTGCTGCGGGGGGCGCCTACGGGGCGCTTCGCTAGAATGGCGACTCCTGCCCGGTGAGGAGGCCCCGTGATCGAGATCTCCCGGTTCGACCACATCAGCATGGCCGTCGCGGAGCTCGACCCGCAGATCGAATTGCTGCAGTCGTTGTTCGGCTTCCGGTACGCGGGCCGCTTCGAGGAGCCAGGCTTCTTCGGCGCGAACCTCGACATTCCCGGCCACTCGGGGCTCGGCTGGGAGGTGCTCGCGCCGAACGGGCCCGACTCCTACCTCCACCGCTTCCTGCGCGGGGCGCACGGGCCCGGGCTGCACCACGTCGCGCTGCGCGTGCCGGACATCGGCGCGGCGGAGGCGGGGCTGCGCGTGGTGGGCATCACGCCGTGGGGATCGCGGCGCGACGGCGACGACGCCGATGGAGACGGAGCGGACGGTGGGGGCGATGACGGTGCGGGCGCCGCTCCCGGCGAGGTGGAGGTGGGCGACGCGCCGATGCCGGCGGGCATGACCCCGCGTGCGCCCGAGGCGAGCGCGCCGTGGGCGAGCGCCATCGCCGCCGAGCCGGCCGGCGGGGGCACTGCGAGCGAGGGCGGCGACCGCGCGTCCGACCCGCACGGGGTGACCTACGTCCATCCACGGCAGGGCGGCCAGGGCTTTCTCTACCAGCTCTATGCCGGCGAGCCGTGGCACACGGGGGAGCCGTTCGAGGACGAGTCGGAGCACACGCTCGGCATCATCGCCGTGAACCATCTCGCCCATGCGCACGCCGACCGCGACGAGCTCGCCGACTGGTACACGCGCGTCTTCGGCATGCACGAGGTCTTCCGCACGCCCGACGACGGGGACGCCGGCTCGGGCTTTCGCACGGTCGTGCTGGAGACGACGACGCGACAGCTGCGCTTCGAGGTCATCGCACCGGCCGGCCCGGATTCGTTCATCCAGCGCTTCCTGGAGGAGCGTGGCCCGTCGATGCACCACGTGACGTTCGAGGTGGGCGACTGGGAGCGGGCGCTCGCGGCATGCACGCACCACGGCGTGCACGTGTTCGGCGAGCGTGCGGGCGAGACGAACGACGTGCCGTGGCGCGAGGCGTTCATCCACCCGCGTGACACCGGCGGCATGCTCGTGCAGTTCTTCTGGCAGGCCGAGCCCGGAGTGTGGATTTAGTCGTCTCTCGGCGAACGGCCCCGCATCAGCGGGCTGAGAAGCGCCTCGGAGTGAGCGGCTCGTCGGCGGCTCGGAGTGAGCGGCTCGTCAGCACGGGGACCGCGTGGCTCCTCAGCCGGCTCAGGCCGGGCCGTTCGCCGCGCTGCGCGCCGACAGCGCCTCGATGGCCGCCTGCGTGCCGTAGATCATGAGCTGGTCGCCGGACTGCAGCCGCACCGAGCCGCCCGGGCCGACGACGATCGGGTCGCCCGAGCGCGCGAGGCCCAGCACGCGGATCGCGTCGTCGGCGAAGGCGTCGGCGATGGTGCGACCGGCGAGGGTTTCGTCCACCACGATCTCGGCGAGCACGCCAGCGTTGCCGTCGCGCTGCGTCGCGAGGAAGTCGACGAAGTCGAGGATCATCGGCTGGACGGCGGCGAGCGCCATGCGCCGCCCACTGATGCGGTACGGCGAGATCACGCGGTCGGCGCCGGCGGTGCGCAGGCGCGCCTCGGCGGCGTCGGAGCCGGCGCGCGCGACGATGAAGATGCGCGGGTTGAGCGAGCGCGCGGTGAGCGCGATGTAGGTGTTGCCGACGTCGGAGTCGGCGGCGGCGATCAGCACCCGGGCGCGCTGCACGCCGGCCTCGACGAGCTGCGGTTCCTCCGTGGCGTCGCCCTGCACGGTGCCGCAGCCGAGCTCGCGCGCCAGCGCCAGCCGGTCGGGCTGCATCTCGACGACGACGACCTCGGCGTGGCGATTGCGCAGCTCGCGCGCGATCTCCTCGCCGACGCGTCCGAACCCGCACACGATGTAGTGGTCCGCCATTCGTCGCACCTTTCGACCCGAGCGCACAAGCCCGAGTCGCTCCTGCAGCTCGCCGACGACGACGAGCTCGACCACCTGGGTGGCGGCGGTCGCCATGACGCCGATGCCGCCGAGGATGAGGAAGATCGTGAAGATGCGTCCGCTCGGGTCGAGCGGGTGCACCTCCTCGAAGCCGACCGTCGAGAGCGTGAGGATGACCTGGTAGAAGGCGTCGACGAGGTCGAAGTGCTCGAAGACGGCGAACCACGTCGTGCCGGTCACGACGATGGCGAGCAGCAGCACCAGCAAGACCGTCAGTCGACGCATGCGTCAAGCATGGCCGGTGGCGGCCGGGCGCGGTAGTGGCGTCTGGCCGGAGTGCGGAGGGAAGTCCGGCCGGGCCGGAGGCCCGCCGGACTTCCCTCCGCACTCCACTCACCTACGTGCGCGCTGAGAGGCGCTTCCGCTTGTGCTGGACGTAGTCGACGAGGATGTACTCGCCGAGCTTGTCCGGCGTGGTGTAGAAGACGCGGCCGCCGTTGATCTTCGCCAGCTGGTTCACGAACTCCTTGAGGTAGTAGTTCCGATCCAGCATGAAGGTGTTGATCGTGATCTCCTGCTGGGTGACCCGCTTCACGGCCTTCAGCGTCTCGCGGATCGTGATCGGGCTCGGCGGGTAGGCGAACTGCGAGCGGCCCCGCTCGAGGTGCGCCGTCGGCTCGCCGTCCGAGATCATCAGGATCTGGCGCGTGCCGCCGCGATGCCGCGAGAGCAGCTTCTCGGCGAGCAGCAGCGCGTGGTGCATGTTCGTGCCGAGGACGGACTCGTCCCATCGCACGTACGGCAGCTCGTGCGCCTTCAGCTCCCGGGCGTAGGCCGAGAACCCGATGATGTAGAGGCTGTCGCGCGGGTATTGCGCCTTGATCAGGTTCTGCAGCGCGAGCGCGACCTTCTTCGCCGCCTGGAACGAGCCGCGCAGCGCCATCGACCACGAGAGGTCGACCATCAGCACGGTCGTCGTCTGGGTGACGAGCTCCGAGCGGTAGATCTCGAAGTCGTCGGGCGTGAGCGGGATCGGGAGGCGCGCGGGGCCCTCGCGCTCGAGCGCGTTCATGATCGTCTTCTGCATGTGCAGGTGGAACGGGTCGCCGAACTCGTACGGCTTCGACTCGTCGATGCGCTCGCCGTGCCGGCCGGACTCCGGGACGTTGTGGTTCCCGATGCCCTGGCTCTTCAGCTGGCGGTAGATCTCGGCGAGCGCCTTCTGGCCGATCATGCGCGTGCCGCGCGGGGTCAGCTCCCACTCGTCGCCCTGCTTGCGGATGTAGCCGGCCTGCTCGAGCGTCTCGAGCAGGTCCTTCAGCTCCTCGAACGTGTTCACCGCGTCGTCGCCGAGCAGCTCGCGGAGCTGGTCGACGTCGACCTGGTCGAGCTCGCCCGTGTACTGGGCGCGTTCGACGTCGCGCTCGAGCTGATCGAGCTGCTGCATCTCCTGCATCAGGCTCATCGCCTGCTGGAGGTCGATCTCCTCGTCGCCGCGGAACGGATACGACGAGGGGCGGTCGCGCGAGGGGTTGAGGAAGTCGAGGTTCTGCGCGAGCTCGGAGAGCTCGGACTCCAGCTCGGGGTCGCCGAGCTTGTCGGAGAGCAAGCCCTGCAGTTGCTGGCGCTGGTCGGAGGGCAGCGACTCCATGAGCGACTGCATCGCCGACATCTGCGCCTGCATCTGCTGGAGGAGCTCGTCGAGGGACTGCGGCGGGTTGTCGCCGAACATGTCGCCGAACTGCTCCATGAAGGAGTCGAAGTCGGGCTCCGCGCCGCGCATCTTCTGGGCGAGCATGTCGTTCAGCGCGCGGACCATGTCCTTCATGCGCTGCATGTCGCCCTCGGACATCTGCTCGACCATCTTCTGGACGTCGTTGAAGAACGACTGGGCCATCGACTCCTTCAGCTGCTGGAGCAGCTGCTGGAACTTGTCGCGGGCGTCGGGGTCGAGGAACTCGTACTCCTGCAGTGCGCGGACCTGGCCGGCGGGGTCCTCGGGGAGCTGGTCGAGGGCCTCCTGCTTGCGCTCGGCGATGCGGCGCAGCATGTCCTGGAACTGCTGCTGCTCGTCGCCGGCGCCGCCGGACTGCTGGCCGCCGGGCTGGCCGTCGGCGCGCTCCGCGCCCTCGTCGCCGGACTCGCTCGACTGGCCCTGTTGGCCGGCCTGCGGCGTGCCGCGCTGTCGCTGGCCGCGCTGGCCCTGTCCGTGCTGGCCGCGCTGCGCCTGCTGGCCGCGGTGGCCCTGTTGGCCGTGCTGGTTCGGCGCACCTCCGGCGCGGGGGGGACCCTGCTGGCCGTCCTGGCCCTGTTGGCCATCCTGGCCGGACTGGTCGCCGCTCTCGCCGTCCTGGCCGTCGCCCCGCTCGCCCTCACCGCCCTCCGGGCCTTCGGCGCGGGGCTCGCCCTGCGGACCGGCCTGGTCGAGCCGTTCCTGGATGGCGTCGCGCTCGAGGCCGAGGATCTCGTCGAGCTGCTGGCGGAGGTTCTCCATCACACCGCCGAGGTCGAACTGGTCGAGCCGCTGCCGGCGCTGCTGGCGCAGCTGCTGGAGCAGGTCGCGCAGGCCCTGCATGCGTCCGCCCTGCGGCGTGCGCATCCCGCGCTGCATCAGGTTGCGCAGCGCGTGCTGGAGGTCGCCGAAGTTCATCAGGTCGTCGGAGAGGGCCTCGAGCACCTCTTCCGCGTCGAGCCCCGGGATGTCCTGCGTGCCGTCCCACTCGCTGTAGCGGTAGCGGATGGCCATGATTCCCCCGTCCGGGACGTGCCGGTCGGGCCTACCCGCGGTAGCGGGCCTGGCCCGGGAGCGTGTCCTTGTTCAGTCGCTTGTTCAGGTGCAGGCCTTCGAGCACGAACTCGATGGCCGACGCCTGCACCGCCGAGCGCGCGTCGCCGTGCGTCACGGAGTCGACGATCGGCTTGAGGCCGTCGATCTGGCCGAGCAGCCGCTGGTACTGCCCCGAGGCCATCGCTTCGCCGGTCTCCACCGAGATGCCGCTCTTGAAGGCCTCGATCACCGGCTCGAGCGTCGCATCGGCGGTCGTGCGGTTGAACACCGCGACCACCGCGCCGTGGATCAGGCGTTCGATGATCTGCTCGTCCTTGCCCTCTTCGACGGTCTCGAGCTCGACCTTGCCCTGCAGCGCCGGCATGACGAACGGGAGGTCCGACACGCGCGGCACGACGTCGGTCTCGCCGAGCCGGATGGCGCGGCGCAGGGCGTTCGCGAGCATCGCCTCGTAGTTTGCGACCGAGGCGCGCACCGAGACGCCGGAGCGCTGGTTGACGTCGGGCGAGCGGCGGGCCAGCCGCGTGATCTCCGCGACGATCTCCTTCATGTACTCGGGCACCGCGACGTCGAAGTCGTCGCTCTCGAAGACCGTGCCCTCCTGCTCCATGATCCGCATCTCGTGCTCGATGGTCCGCGGGTAGTGGGTGCGGATCTGCGAGCCGTAGCGGTCCTTGAGCGGGGTGATGATGCGGCCGCGGTTCGTGTAGTCCTCGGGGTTCGCCGTCGCGACGATCAGCACGTCGAGCGGCAGGCGCACCTTGTGGCCGCGGATCTGGACGTCGCGCTCCTCCATCACGTTGAGGAGGCCGACCTGGATGCGCTCGGCGAGGTCGGGCAGCTCGTTGATGGCGAAGATGCCGCGGTTGGTGTGCGGGATCAGGCCGTAGTGGATGGTGAGCTCATCGGAGAGGTAGCGGCCCTCGGCGACCTTGATCGGGTCCACCTCGCCGATCAGGTCGGCGATGGTGATGTCGGGCGTCGCGAGCTTCTCGCCGTAGCGGTCGTCGCGGTGGACCCACTCGAGCATCGCGTCCTCGCCGTGCTCCTCCACCAGCTCGCGACCCTGGCGGCTGATCGGCGCGAACGGGTTCTCCGGGATCTCGCAGCCGGCGAGGACGGGCGTCCACTCGTCGAGCAGGCTCGTGAGGCTGCGAATGATGCGCGACTTCGCCTGCCCGCGCTCGCCGAGCAGGATGATGTCCTGCCCCGAGAGGATCGCGTTCTCCAGCTGCGGGATGACGGTCTCCTCGTAGCCGACGATGCCCGGGAAGAGCGACTCCCCGGAGCGCAGGCGGGCGATGAGGTTGTTCCGCATCTCCTCGCGCACGGGCCGCACCTGGTAGCCGGATGCCCGCAGCTGGCCGACCGTCATCGGACGCTCGGCGGGCAGTGCACGCTGGTTAACCATGGCTCGGCTCCTTACGCAGGGGGTCGCATTGCCAGCACGGTAGCGCATCGTGGCCGCGTCGATGAGAGGGGAGCGACGCCGACCGGCCCGGCACAGCGTCATGGTGCGTCATCGCGGGGACGGCCCGATTGGTGTGTCGACGGCCAGTATAAGCGCCAAAGAAGAGGCCCCGCGTCGCGGGGCCTCGCAGAAGTCTTCCGGACGACACGCGCTAGAGCGCGGCGTCGGCTCCGACCATCGGCGCGGCCAGGTCCGGCCGGCGGACCAGCTGCTCAACCGCGTGGCCGAGCGTCGAGTCGCGGATGACGATCACCTCGGGCATGTCGAGCAGGTCGCCGAGCGACACGTTGAGCGCGGACGTCACGCCGAGCAGCGTCGACAGGGGCAGGTCGCGCTTGCCGTTCTCGTAGTTCGACAGCGAGGCCTGCGTGATGCCGGACTGGCGCGCCACCTCGGCCTGCGACAGTTCGCGCTTCAGCCGCCACTCGCGAATGCGCTGGCCGACGGCGCGACGCTGGACGAACCGGTCACCGTTCTGGGTCATCGAAGTCCTTCACCTCTCTGATCAAAATCGCTGTCCCGCCGTGCGAACGGGGCTGCCACGGGGCAGCGCCAGCTGTAATCTCGCTGCACTCACGTAATCAGTTTGTGCTCTAAGGCACAAGTCTATGATGAACGTGAAGAGGCGTCGATGCGCGATCCTGCGGAATGCGGGCTGTGCAAACGGCGGATGACATGTCGATACGACACGTTATCTGCCGATTTGTGCTGAATCGCGAGGAAAATCGGAGCGGGCGCCCGCCCGGATCGCGACGCCTACGGCAGGATCTCGATGGTGGCCGAGCGGCCGACCGCGAGCTGCCACACCCAGCCGTCGTCGCTGTTGTTGAACCAGATGTCGCGGTGCAGGCCATGGATGGCGCTGCCGGTGTCCGCGCACCTGTAGATGCGCCCCGTGGGGTCGCCGACGATGCGGAAGACCTGGCCGAGGTAGCGGTAGGCGCAGGCGGCCGCGCCGGGATAGACGCGCGTGCCGTCGCGCATCAGTCCGCAGAAGCCGCCGCCGTCGCCGCGCGGGTAACCGCCGGAGCCGTCCTGGCAGTAATAGAACGTGACGGGCACCTCGACGCGATCGCCGGGTGCGAGGTCGGGCGTGGCGATGCTGAGCGCCTGGGGCCGTGACTGGATGGCGAGGGTGGCGGTGGTGGGCGCGCTCGTGGGCTCCGCCGCGAACCGCGCCTGCGCGGCCCGGGCGTGCACTGCGGCCGGGGCGATCGAGACGAGGGGATCGGTCGCGGCGGCCTCGGCGGCCTGCGCGTGCTCGACGCGGTGCATCGCCTCGATGAGCGCGAGGGCGGGGCGGCTGGAGTGCGTGACGCGGACGACCGCGACGTGGGCGCCGGCATCGAGCGCCCGGAAGCCGCCCACGCCCACCAGGAGCGCGAGCGCGAGGCTCGATAGCGACGCGAGCGCTGCCCACCCGGCTGCCCGGGCGAGCGTCCCGCGAATTCTCCGCCGCACGGCGAGGGAGTATGTCAGAGCCCCGGCCGGCTGCATACCCGGGAAAATGCCCAGTTTGCGTGGCGAATTGTGGAGGGCGGCGCCGGGGCGCGGGTGGGCGCCGGGGGCCCGCGCTGTCGCGCGAGGTCTGTCGGCGGCATGTCTGCCGCCGCTTCGGGGTTGCGGGTGGCGGCCACAGCGGCGGCAGATATGCCGCCGACATCCCGCGGGCGAGGCCCGCGCCGATCAGTCCAGCAGGCCCTCCGCGCGCAGGTCGCCGACCGCGGCGCGGAAGCCCGCGACGGTCGCCTCGATCTCGGCGTCGCCATGGGACGACGAGACCATGCCCCCGGTGCTCATCAGGTCCACGCCGTGGTTGAAGAGGGCGCGGCGCAGGTGCAGGAGCAGCCCGTCGTCGACGCCGCGCGGCTGGTCGGCGGCATCCCACTCGACGTCGGCCGGCACGGGCGCGTCGTAGCCGAGGTTCGTGTGCCACATGCTCGACACCGCCCACGCGGACCCGGGCACCGACAGCTCGCGGAACAACGCGTTGAGGCCGCGCACCAGGGTCGCCGTCGTCGCGTCTGCCTTCGCGCATTCGCCCTGCGACTCGATGATGCGGAGCGCGGTGAGCCCGGCGGATGCCGCGACGGGGTTCGCGTTGTACGTGCCCTGGTGGCTGATGCGCTCCTTGCGGTTCCACTCGGTGTCCTCGCGGATTCTCGAGCATCGACACCACGTCGGCGCGGCCGGTGACGCACCCCCCGGGCATGCCGCCCGCGAGGATCTTGGCGTGCGTGGAGAGGTCCGGCACGACGCCCCACGCTTCCGAGCAGCCGCCCGGCGCCATGCGGAAGCCGGTGATCACCTCGTCCATGATCAGCAGCGTCCCGGTCTCGGCGGTGAGCCTGCGGAGCTCGCGCAGGTAGGCCGCGTCGGTTGGGTGCGTGCCCCAGTGCGCGCCGGTCGGCTCGAGGATCACGGCGGCGACGTCGCGGGCCGCGAGGGCCTCGCCCATCGCGGCGGTGTCGCCGGCGGGGACGATTGTGAGCGCGTCGTAGAAGCCCTCGGGGACGCCGGGGGAGTGCGGGTGCGGGTCGTCGAGGCGCAGCCGGCCGACGACGAGGTCGTGCCAGCCGTGGAAGTGGTCCTCGAGCTTCACGACGCGCTCGCGGCCGGTGTAGGCGCGGGCGAGGCGCAGCGCCATCATCGTGGCCTCGGTGCCCGACGACGTGAAGCGCACGCGCTCGGCGCACGGCACCATCTTCAGCACCTGCTCGCCCCACTCGATCTCCGTGTCGTGCGAGGAGCCGAAGTGCGTGCCGCGGTCGAGCGCCGCGCGGATCGCGTCCATCACCTCCGGGCGGTTGTGGCCGAGCAGCAGCGCGCCGTGGCCGCCGATGTAGTCGACGTACTCGTTGCCGTCGACGTCCCACTTGCGCGGCCCGCGCGCGCGGTCGACGTAGATCGGCCACGGGGTGAAGGCGCGGGCGTCGTGCGTGACGCCGGAGGGGAAGACGTTGCGGGCGCGCGCGGCGAGCCGCTTCGAGCCTGCGTGCATCGACTCATAGGTCTCGAGGATGGTGCTCATCGCCGCAGTCCCTCCCGCGTCGCGTCCCGCTCGCTTACGAGGTTACCGTCTGAGCGCGCGGCGGGCCCGCGGGGAGTGCGCGTGGCAACCGGTGATGTGAGTCAAGCGGCGGCAGCATGCCGCCGATACTCCCGCGGCCCCGGGGCCGCGCTGGCATCGGCGGCATGCTGCCGCCGCTTGACGCGCGCCAGCGGGCGGTAGCCTCGAAGGTGCACGAGGAGGACACACCCATGGCCGAGAAGATGACCGACGACCAGGTCCGCGACGCGCTCAACGGCGTGCCCGGCTGGCGGCGCGACGGCGACGCGATCGCGCGCGACTTCGAGTTCGACGACTTCGTCGGGGCGCTGGGGTTCATCGCGCAGGTCGGCGTGCTGGCCGAGCGGGCGAACCATCACCCGAACCTGTCGAACGTCTACAACAGGGTCGGCATCGCGCTGTCGACGCACGACGCGGGCGGGATCACGCAGCAGGACTTCGACCTGGCGAAGGAGATCAACGCGCGGGCGTAGCGACGCGCGGGGAGCGGGGATTCCGCGCTGTCGCGCGGCGGCCGTCGGCGGCGCGTCTGCCGCCGCCGTGGGTTGCCGTCCGCGAGCGTAGCGGCGGCCGGCAGGTGTAGCGGCGTCAGACACGCCGCCAGCAGGTCGCGCGCGTCACCCGGTCGCGCGGCGCACGATCGGGCGCGCGGGGGCGCGCCGTTCGACGACCGTGAAGCCCGCGGCCTCGAACATCGCGAGCGTGCCGTGCCACCCCGCGGCCTCGGCGATGCGCCCGCCGGCGGCGTCGACGGGGTAGCCCTCGACCGCCGTCGCGCCGTGCGCGGCGGCGTGCGCGACCGCCGCCTTCAGCAGCGCGCGCCCGACGCCGGTGCGCCGGTGGCCGCGCGCGATGAAGAAGCAGACGACGGCGAAGGTCGTGCCGTCGGCGGCGGCGTCGCGCGGCGGCTTCGTCAGCGGCGAGCGCGTCACGCGCGCGAACTCCGGCCGCGGGGCGACCGACACCCAGCCCACGGGCGCGTCGCCGCGGTAGCCGAGGAGGCCCGGCACGCGGCCGGCCTCGACGATCGCGCGCATCGCCGCACGGTTGCCGGCGTTGCCGTTCGCCGCGTGCTCGCGGCCCGTGACGCGCGGGAACATGCACCAGCAGCCGCCGTACGCGCCGCTCGGGCCGAACAGCCGCTCGAGATCGGCCCAGCGGTCGGGCCTGACGGGGCGGACGTCGAGGGCGGGGCGGGCGGTCACGGGGCGGGCGACGCGGAGCCGCGGGCACTCCCCCGCGGCTCGACCGCAGGCGCGATTGCGCGGCCGTCTTCGACGGCGTCGAGGAAGTCGCGCACGGCGGCGTTCCACGCATCGGGCCGCTCGAAGTACGCGGAGTGGCCGGCGCCGGGGACCTCGACGTAGCGCGAGCCCGGCGTGAGGTCGTGCGAGATGCGGATCAGGGGCGGCGGGATCACGCGGTCGTGCGCGCCGACGACCCAGAGGATGGGAATGCCGCTGTCGCGCAGCCGGCCGGCCGTCGACCCGCGGTAGTTCACCATGCGGCCGGTCGGCGCGAGGAAGTCGCGCGGCCGGCGCGGGTTGATGCCGCGGATCTGGCGGTAGAGGAAGTGCATGTCGGGCGCGGCGTCGGCGTAGTCGTGGTGCGTGGCGCGCGAGAGCAGCGAGCCGGCCATGTGGCCGTCGTCCTCGAGCTGCCGGCGCAGCGCGCGATAGCGGTCGTCGACGCAGCCGCCGTTCGTCCCGGAGTAGGTGAGCGACGCGACCAACTCCGGCGCGCGCGAGAACAGGCCGAAGGCGGTGCGCCCACCCATGGAGTGGGCGACGAAGTGGACGCGCTCGATGCCGAGGTGGACGAGCAGCGCGCGCACGTCGGTGCCGAACGCGATGCGGCCCGGGCCGTCGTGTAGGTCAGGCGAGCGGCCGAAGGCGCGGTGGTCGAAGGTGATGACGCGATAGCGGTCGGCGAAGGCGGGGACCTGCTGCCACCACGAGAGCGCGTTCCCGCCGGCGCCGTGCGCGAGGAGGAGCGCAGGGCCGTGTGCGGGGCCGTGGACCTCGTAGTAGAGGCGGAAGCCGTCGTCGAGGTCGAGGTGTGGCATGGGGCGAGGATAGCGCGCCCGCCGGGCGCGACGGGCGGCGCGGTGGGCGCGGCGCTCGCGTGGGCGCGGGAGGCGCTCACTGCGGACGGCAGTCAGCATGCCCCGGGGGGCGCCGTGCGCGCATGAACGTCACCCACAGCGGCGGCAGACATGCCGCCGACAGAAGCGCGGCGCCAGCCGCGGACTGCGTCCGCGTCCTGTCGGCGGCATATCTGCCGCCGCTGTGACTTTCCGACGAGGCTCTGCCGCGCGCCCGGGGGCTACCGCTCGCGCGGCTTCGCGCGCGCGACGAGCGACTCGTCCCACGGCTCGCCGGTGGCGGCGGCGATCACGTCGAGCATGTCCTCGATGTCGCCGCGGACCTGGTCGTCGGGATCGAGCTCGAGCGCGGCGAGGAACTCGGCGCGGGCGGCGGCGTAGAGCGCGGGGGCGTCGGCGTCGACGGGCTGGTGCGGTCGCTTGGGACGGGCCAGCTCGTTCGCGACGAACTCGCGGCACCACCCGGACGTGTAGCGGACGACGGGGTCGGCGGGCAGCGTCGCGACGGCACGGTCGAGCGCGGCGAGGCCGTCGGCGAAGCGGCGCTTGCGCGTGACGAGCGTGTTGCCGATGTAGGCGTGCGCCTCGCCGAAGGCCGGCGAGCCGGCCACGGCCGCGTCCGCCTCGGCGAGTGCGGCGTCGATCTCGCCGCGCGTGTGGAGCGCCATGGCGCGGCGGAGGTGCTCGCGGTCTTCGTCGCGGACGTCGGGCATGCGATGAGGGTACGGCGCGCTGGGAGACGCAGGCTCGCCGGGGCGCGGGGGGAGGGAGGCGGCTGCTGCACACGGCAGTCGACATGCCCCGGTGGGGCGCCGTGCGCGCATGAACGTCACCCAAAGCGGCGGCAGATATGCCGCCGACAGAAGCGCGGCGCCAGCCGCGGACTGCGTCCGCGTCCGGTCGGCGGCATTTCTGCCGCCGCTTTGACTTTCCGACGAGGTCTGAGGCCTGCCGCGCGCCTCGGCGTCGGCCCGCCGCTCGCCTCAGCCGGCCTCATCGATGCGGCGACGCCAGGCGGACGCGCCCTCGACGCGCGCGCCGAGGGCGCGCACGCGGCGCGCGAGGTCGGCGTCGGAGGTCACGACGAGCAGCGACGCGGGGTCGGGGTCGGCGGCGACGTACTCCTCGATGCGGCGGTCTGCGGCGTTCGGGCCGGGCCGCTCGGCGTAGAGGACGAGCAGGTCGCCGCGCTCGCCTTCCGGGAGGTCCGGCAGCGGGCGGCCGTCGAGCACGACGACGACGCGCTCGTCGCGGTCGCGGGCCAGCCGCTCGAGGTTGCGCACGAGGCGTCGCGCAGCGCCGGCGCGGTCGCGCCACCACCCGTCCGGGCGTGCCCCGATCACGTTCATCGCGTCGACGACCAGGCGTGGCATGGCGGCTCCGTCCGGTGGCGCGTGCGCGGCGGTGCGATTGCTGGCAAGATCAGCGCAGCGCGCCGGTAGCTCAGGGGATAGAGCAGCAGTCTTCGGAACTGCCGGTCGCAGGTTCGAATCCTGCCCGGCGCGCCAGCCCCTCGACCGGTCGACCTGTCGTACGCGCGCGGCTCGTGCCGCCCGACCTGCCCATGCGCCGCGGTGCGACGGACCCGCGGGTGGATAACCGACGCGCGCGAACGAATCGCGTCGGGGCCGTCGAAGGCCCGGAGGGTGCCCAGCATCAGGCGGGCACCGCCCGCCATGGGCAACCGTCGCTCCGATCGCGTCGCACGTCTCGATGATGGCCGAGACCGGTCAGACCCACATGCTCTTGCCGTCCGGGCTGTGTGACGGCGCCGTAACGCCGCGACAGCGAACCTCCTCCGACCGCTCCCACCCCATGGTCCCCGTGGCTCCCGAAAGGGCGGCACACATGTCCGCGACGGCAACGAAGCACGCGCCCCCGCTGTTCCAGCGGGTCGAAGCGGTCGCGCGCAAGGTCGAGCAGGTGGGGATGCCGCGCACGCGCGCCGGCCGGCTCGAGTGCCCGCGCTGTGGTGGGAGGCTGATGCGTGACGACGCGAACCTCCTCTGCATCCTCTGCGGCTACGAATACGACGTGGCGCAGTTCACCGCCGGGCTGGCGCACGGCGCGATCCGCAGGGATCGCGTCCCATCCGCCCCGCCGACGATCTAACAGGATCACCGTGACCACCACGGCGTCCCGATCGCCGACGGGAATACGAGGTCGTGGTCTCTCCACGCGTCGGCAGGCCGGAGCCGCCGCCGCGCTTGCTCGGCCCGTGTCGCGCGCCTGAGAGGCCGCCGTGTCTTCCCTGCCGTCCGCGGTCCTCCTCGCAGTCTTCATCGCATCCGCGGCCGCGATCTGGGGCGCCGGGGTCCAGCTGTCGAACTACACAGACGTCCTGGCCGAGCGCCTGCATCTCGGCGCGGCGCTCGGTGGGATGATCCTGCTCGCGCTGGCGACCAACCTGCCCGAGATCGCGATCACGACCACCGCGGCAGTGACCGGACACGTCGAGATCGCGGTCGGGAACCTGCTTGGCGGCATCGCCATGCAGACGCTGGTGCTCGTGGCCGTCGACGCGTTTGGCGTGCGGACGCGGAACCCGCTGACCTTCATGGCGGGCAGCCTGACGCTGGTGTTGGAAGCGTGCCTCGTCGTGGGCGTGCTGATGGTGGTCATCGCCGGCTCGCAACTGCCGGCGAACTTGATCGCGTTCCGGCTCACGCCGGCACCCGTGCTGATCGCGATCGTGTGGCTCATCGGTTTGGGCCTGATTGGCGGCCCGGGCGGCCGGCTGCCGTGGACTGAGGGTGGTGAGGCGCCCGGCGGTCAGGACCGGCCGCGTGGACACCACCGCGCCGCGCACGAGCAACAGGCGACCCGGCGACACGTCAGCACCGTCCGTGCGGTCAGCGTCTTCGGCGTCGCCGCGTTGCTCACGCTGATCGCCGGCTTCGCCGTCGAGAGGAGCGGCGAAGTGTTCTTCGGGAACCTGGGGCTGTCGGGCGTCTTGTTCGGCGCGACCGTGCTGGCGGCCGCCACGTCGCTCCCCGAGCTGTCCACCGGGCTGACGGCCGCGCGCGCCGGCGACTACAAGCTGGCGATGGGTGACGTCTTCGGCGGCAACGCGTTCTTGCCCGTGCTGTTCCTGCTCGTCACGGTGATCAGCGGCAAGGCCGTGCTGCCGGCGGCGGAGCCCACCGACATCTACCTCACCGCACTCGGTGCGCTGCTCACGCTCGTCTACGTCGCGGGCCTCGTGTTCCGTCCGCGGCGCCAGATCCTGCGCATGGGCGTCGACTCGCTCGCGGTCCTCGTCCTGTTCGTGATCGGGATGATCGGACTCGTCGCGCTTCCCTGAATCGCGGCGCGGCCGTGCGCATGCCGAGTGACCGGCTCGGACCATCAGGGAGCCGGTCGTTCAGGGTGCGGCCGGTCGATCAGCACGGCGGAGGGCGTGGGGTCCGAACACGGTAACGGCCCTGTGACACACTCCGCCTACATTCACGACACGTCGATCGACAGGGAGCGGCGCTTGGCCGGCGTTCGAAGCGCCGCCCGATCCGCGACGACGCAGCGTGAGCCTGAGGGATCGATCGAGCCCATCTGTCCTCGCTTGCGAAGCGCCAACGCTTCGCAGTTGATTCCTCGGAAGAATCGCCCGCCCTCATCATCTCGAAATGGGGATACCTATGGACGCCAGCCAGCTGAAGAACCGGACCGTGGTGAGCATGAGCGGCGGAGCGTCGCTCGGGACCGTGGACGATGTGCTGTTCGATATCGATCAGTTGCGCGTCGCCTCACTCGTCCTCCGGCATGATGGAACCCGTCTCATCCTCCCGTTCGGAGCGGTTCAGCACATCGGCGCAGAGGCGCTCACCGTCACGGACGTTGACTTCGGCCAGACAGAGCCGCCCGAGGGCAGCCTGAATCGCATGCGAGCCCTCAGCGACCTGGTCGGTCTTCGAGTCCTGAATAGCGAGGCCAAGTACCTGGGTGACGTGCGAGCGTTGACGATCGACGACGAGACGGGTGCGCTCACCGAGGTGGAGGCGCACGAAGGGGGAGTCCTTGGTCTCGGCGGGACGAGCACGGTCGTGCCGGTGTCGGCGATCCGTGGAATCGGCGACCAATTCGTGACCGCGGAGATGTCCGCGATGGGCGCGAACTGAAGCCCCCGGCGTGAGCTGCCCGGGGAATGTGGTGCGTGTCGTCCCGCCGGGACGGCACGGGACGATGGAGGGCAAGGGGAACGAAGGCGGTCAGACGACCCTTCGCGTCGCGTGCGCCGTGCGCGTGGCGATCGCCGTCAGGACAGCTTCCCCCTGGCCTTCCCGACGATGCCCTGCACCTTCCCTTTGCGCTGCTGGCCGGTGCCCTTCGCCGTCAGCTTCGGGTTGCCGACCAGCTGACCGGCCTTCTTGCGCGCGGCGCCGACCGCCTCGTTCGCCTTGCCCTTGATCTGGCCCTCCGCGCCCGCCGCCGACAGCTTCTCCCTGGCCTTCCCGACGATGCCCTGCGCCTTCCCCTTGCGCTGCTGGCCGGTGCCCTTCGCCGTCAGCTTCGGGTTGCCGACCAGCTGACCGGCCTTCTTGCGCGCGGCGCCGACCGCCTCGTTCGCCTTGCCCTTGATCTGATCCTTCGTTCCTGCCATCCGAGGTGCTCCAGTCCCTGCGACGCCCGGCGCCGCTCGTGTCCGCCTGCCGTGCGGCTGCGCTGAACCCGTCCGCCGCCGCAACCGCACATGGACAGGCTAGTCCGCGGCCATCACCGGGCCGTCACCGCGCCAGGGCGGCCCCGACGCGAGGGTGCTCGAAGCGCAGGAACGCTGGCGGCCACCGGGCGCACCGCGCCCGGCGGCCGCGCAGCCGTTCGCGTACGAGCGGCTCGAAGCGCCCCAACGAACCGCCGTCCCACCATCAGCTCGTCTCCGCCGTCCGGGCACCGCGCGACGACGCGGGGCGCGTGCGTCCCGGCGACGCGCACACCGCCATCAACATGATGCGGTGTGATCGGCGGTCGCCGAGCGCGTCGCTCCAGCACGCGGCCTCGGGGCCCCGCGGGGCAACGTCACGCGGGTGGTGCCGGCCCGTCCGGCGACGCCCTGGGCTCAGGCTGTGGCTCGGCATCGGTCCCGGGTGGGGGCGTGGTGGGAGGGCCAGGCGTCTTCGTGGCCGGGACCTTGGCCCCAGCCTCGTTGATGGCCGCCGCGATGACGCGCCCGGCATCCTCCGGGTCTTTGACGATGCCGGCGACGAGCAGTTCGCCGAGCGACGTGTTGAGCAGCGTCGTCATGCTGTCGCTCGCATCGGGCTCGGGGCCGGCGGCCGGCTGAACGTCGGGCGCCGCAGCAGCCGGTGGTTTGGCCTCGGCATCCGGCTGAACGCGGGCCGCCGCCGCCGGTGGTTCGGCCTTGGTGTCCGGCTGAGCGTCGGGCGCCGCCTCAGCTTGTGGTTCGGGCTTCACATCCGGCTGCACGTCGGTGGTCGTCGCAGGCTCGTGAGGAGCTGCCGCAGCGGGTTGGACATCGGTCCCAGCCGCCGGCTGCGGCGCGTCCTTGCGGGCGGTTCGCTCGGCGTCGATCCAGTCCTCGTCCGCGTGGCCCTCGCGGTGACCGCGCTGCTCGTAGAGCGCGTAGGCCCGTGCGGCGATCTGGGCTGTCGGATCCGCCGGCGGACCCCCGGCCAACGCGGGCGCTCGTGGATGGTCGAGTACCCGATAGGCGAGCAGTTTCACCCGGTCGTTGAAGAGGAACCAGGTCAGCGCATAGCCCCACACGAACAACGCCCCGCCCCAGCCGAGGGGTGTCATGAACAGCCCGTACACCGCGATCAGTGTCGCGATGGCCTGCGTGCCGAACACGGCAACGAGGAGCACCCGCGCCGGGCGGATGGACCAGAACGGGCCGCGCGTGCGCGTCAGGAAGATCGTCAGATGTCCGGCCACCGAGAGCTTGAGATACATCAGCGTCTGGATATGCGCGTGGTCGAGGTGGAAGACGCGCTCCCCGAGCAGGAACAGGCCGAACGCCGCCACGACACCGATGACGCCCAGCACCGTGGAGATCCCCAGCACCAGGCGCATGTTCCAGGCTTCAGGCTCGTCTTTGTAGTGCACGTTGTCGTAGGCGATCGACAGGATCGCGCCGTCGTTCAGCAACGCCAGCATCACGATCATGACCGCGGTGACCGGGTAGAAGTTGAAGATCAGGATCGCAAGCGTCATGAACAACAGGACGCGCAGCGTCTCCGCGATGCGGTAGATCGCGTAGCTGTTCATGCGCTGGAAGATGCGTCGGCTCTCCCGGATGGCGTCGATGATCACCGAGAGTCCGGGTGTCAGCAGGACGATGGATGCCGCAGCGCGAGCCGCGTCCGTCGCGCCCGAGACGGCAATGCCGCAGTCGGCCTTCTTCAGCGCGGGGGCGTCGTTCACCCCGTCGCCTGTCATGCCGACGATGTGGCCGCGCTGCTGCAGGACGTCCACGATGTGGAACTTGTGCTCGGGGAACACCTGGGCGAACCCGTCGGCGCCCTCGATCGAGTCGGATGCCGCCGCCGTCGCTTCGTGCTTGTCGTCGCCCAGTCCGGTGGCGTCGAGAATGTTCGTGCCCAGTCCGACCTTCTTGGCCGTCTCCTTCGCGATCGCCATCTGGTCGCCGGTCACCATCTTGACCGTCACGCCCATCTGTCGCGCGGCCGCGATGGTCGCCTTCGCGTCGTCGCGCGGCGGATCGAACAGGGGCAGCACGCCCACGAACTTCCAGGGGCCGTCACCGTCGGCCCGCGCCACGCCGAGCGAGCGGAAGCCCCGCGTCGCGAACTCGTTGACGGCCTGGTCGACCGCGGGCGTCACCTGCGCGACATCGGACGACAGCTCCAGGATCACCTGCGGCGCGCCCTTCGTGACCCTGAACGCCGCGCCGTCCGCGCCCGTCACGGTCGCCTCGGTGCGCTTGTCCACCGGGTTGAATGGCTCGAATTGGACGACCTGGTAGCCGGTCAAGACCTGGTCGTCCTTCAGGCCGGAGAGGACGGCGAGGTCGATGGTGTCGTTGTCGTCCGCGCGGGACGCTAGGGCGGCAGCCAGGACGACCTGCTCGGGCGGGAGCCCGTTCACGCCGAACGGGTCGCCCAGCGTCAGCTTGTTCTGGGTGAGCGTGCCCGTCTTGTCCGTGCACAGCACGTCGACCCCCGCCAGCTCCTCGATGGCGACCAGCCGGCTCACGATCGCCTGCTTCTTGGCGAGCAGGCGCGCGCCGACCGCCATCGTCACCGACAGCACCGTTGGCATCGCCACGGGAATCGAGGCCACCGTCAGCACCAGGGCGAACTGCAGGGTGGTCAAGATCTCGTCGCCGCGGATGATCGAGACGGCAATGATCACCGCGACCAGGGAGATCGCGAAGATGATGAGGAAGTTGCCAATCTTCAGCACCGCCTGCTGGAAGTGGCTGACGGTCTGCGCGCCCTGCACGAGCTGCGCTGTCTCACCGAAGAAGGTGTTCGTACCCGTGGCGTAGACCAGCGCGCTGACTTCACCCTGCCGGATGATCGATCCGGAGAACACCGCCTCGCCGGTCTTGCGCGTCGCGGGCAACGACTCACCCGTCAGCGCGGACTCGTCGACCTCGACCGGATCGCCCTCCAGCAGGCGCGCGTCCGCTGGCACGATGTCACCGAGGCGCATGCGGATGACGTCGCCCGGCACCAGCTCACGCGCCGCCGGGGTGATCCACTTGCCGTCGCGTCTCACCCGGGCCCTGATCGCCAGCCCGGCCTTCAGCGCGTCGATGGCGTTGCCCGCCTGGTGCTCTTCCCAGAACCCCACCACGGCATTGGCGAGGAGCAGCACGAGGATGATGCCGAAGTCCTCCCAGTGCCGGGCGGCCGCCGAGAGGATGACGGCCGCCTCGATCATCCACGGAATCGGACCCCAGAAGTACGTGAGGAACTTCAGGAACGGATTGGGCTTCTTCTCTGCAATCTCGTTCGGCCCGTAGTGGGTCAGTCGCTTCTCTGCCTCAGCCTGGGTGAGACCGTCCGGAGACGACCCCAGCTGCTTTTCCACCTCGGACAGAGGCAGGGACTTCAGATCGTCCGCCGGACCGGCGTTCGGTGCCGGCTTCGACTCGGGAGCCTTGTGCGGGTCGGCATCGGGCGCCATGGCGGGTCTCCCCCTCCGTCTCGGCTAGGCCGCAGGTGTAGCGGCCGGTGGGATATCCGTGGTCACGGGCTCCGCGGCCTCCATCGCCGGCGTGTACTCACCACGCCGCGCGGCCCGGTCGCAGTTCGCTCGATGGGACAGCGCCCGCTGTGCCGCCACCACGGCATCGTCGCTGCCCCGCCAGATGTCGAGAGCCGGTTCCTGGATGGCGCGTCCAAACGAGAACGTCAGCGGCCACGGCAGTCGGGACCGATACCTGACGTGCATGGCGTTCAAACGGGCCGAGGCCAGCTCAGCGGACTGGCCGCCCGACAGCAACGCGATCCCCGCAACGGCAGCGGGGACGGTTCGTGAGAGGCTCGTCAGCGTCGCATCGGCGACGTCGTCTGCCGATGCCTGCCTGGGGCACGTCAACCCGGGGAGCACCATGTTGGGCTTCAGGATCACCCCCTCGAGCATCACCCCCTGCGTGGACAGCTGGCCGAAGACCGCGCGCAGGGCCTCCTCCGTGACCTCGCCGCTGCGGTGGATGTCATGGTTGCCGTCCATCAGGACTTCCGGTTCGACCATGGGAACCAGCCCGGCCTCCTGGCACAACGCGGCGTAGCGAGCGAGCGCGTGCGCGTTGGCCTCGAGACAGCCGCGACTGGGAATGCCGGGGCCCACCGCGATGACCGCGCGCCACTTGGCGAAGCGCGCCCCCATCCGGGCGTATCCCGCCAGGCGCGCGCGCAGTCCATCCAGTCCCTCGGTGACGTGTTCCCCTGGGTGACCTGCCATGGCGTCGGCGCCCGTGTCCACCTTGATCCCGGGAATGATTCCCGCATCGGTGAGGACGGTCAGGAACGGCGTGCCGCCTCGCGTCTGCTGGCGGATCGTCTCGTCGTAGAGGATCACGCCACTGATGCACTCACCCAGGCCGGGCGTGGTCACCAGCAACTCCCGGTACGCGCGCCGCGCCTCCACGGTCTGGGGAATCCCCAGGCCGGCGAAGCGCTCGTTGCAGGTGTGATCGCTTTCGTCGATGGCCAGCAGGCCCTTGTCGCCGGCGACCAGCGCTTGCGCGGTGGCGATGAGTCTCTGCTCGTTCATGTGGGGTTGCCCCACTTCCAGTTGCGGATTTCCGGCAGATCCTCGCCGTGCGCGTCGATGTACTGCTTGTGCTCGATGAGCTTGTCCTGCATCGACTGCTTCAGGTATGCCCCGCGAGCGCCCAGGTGCGGCAGCCGATCGACGACGTCCTGCACGAGATGAAACCGATCGAGTTCGTTCTGCACCCTCATGTCGAACGCCGTCGTGATCGTGCCCTCTTCCTTGTAGCCACGGACGTGCAGGTTGCGGTTGGTGCGGCGGTAGGTCAGCCGGTGGACGAGCCAGGGGTAGCCATGGAAGCCGAAGACGATCGGTTTGTCTGTGGTGAAGAGTGCGTCGTAATCCTGGTCGCTCAACCCATGAGGATGCTCCGCGCTCGGCTGCAGCCGCATCAGATCGACGACGTTGACGACCCGGATCTTCAGATCGGGAAGATGCTGACGCAGGATGGAGACCGCCGCGAGGATCTCCAGCGTCGGCGTGTCGCCGCAGCAGGCCATCACGACGTCCGGATCGGCGCCCTGGTCGTTGCTGGCCCACTGCCAGATACCGACGCCTTCGGTGCAGTGCACGACCGCTTCGTCCATCGACAGCCATTGCGGCAGGGCGTGCTTGCCGGCGACCACCACGTTGACGTAGTGGCGGCTGCGCAGGCAGTGATCGAAGACCGAGAGCAGGCAGTTGGCATCGGGCGGCAAATACACCCGCACGATATCGGCCTTCTTGTTGATGACGTGGTCGAGGAAGCCGGGGTCCTGGTGCGTGAAGCCGTTGTGATCCTGCTGCCAGACGTGCGAGGCGAGGAGGTAGTTCAGCGACGCGATCTTGCGGCGCCAGGGCAGCTCCAACGTGACCTTCAGCCACTTGGCGTGCTGGCTGAACATCGAATCGACGATGCGCACGAATGCTTCGTAGCTGTTGAACAGTCCGTGGCGCCCGGTCAACAAATATCCCTCTAGCCAGCCCTCGCACTGGTGCTCGCTCAGCATCGAGTCCAGCACGCGTCCGCTGGGCGAGAGGAACTCGTCGTTCGCGACTTCCCGGGCGTCCCACTGGCGGTCGGTGGACTCGAAGACCGCTCCCAGCAGATTCGACAGCGTTTCATCGGGCCCGAAGACGCGGAAGTTGCGCTGCTCCTGGTTCAGCCTGGCGACGTCACGCAGGAAACCGCCCAGGACGAGCGTGTCCTGGCCGTCGACGGCGCCGGGCGAAGGCACAGTCACCGCGTGCGCGCGGAAGTCCGGCATGCGCAGGTCGCGCAGCAGCACGCCGCCGTTCGTGTGCGGGTTCGCGCCCATCCGCCGGTCGCCCTCCGGCGCCAGCTCGGCCAGCTCCGGCAGGAGGCGGCCCTGTTCATCGAACAGCTCCTCGGCCTGGTAGCTCTTCATCCAGTGTTCGAGCTGCTCGACGTGATCGGGATGATCGGCATCGACCAGGAGCGGTACCTGGTGCGCGCGGAACGTACCTTCGATCTGCAGACCGTCGACGACCTTCGGTCCGGTCCAGCCCTTGGGTGACTTGAGGACGATCACCGGCCAGCGCGGGCGCGCCGGGTCGTTGTTGCTCCGAGCGTTGCGCTGGATCTCCCGAATCGCCTGGACGGCCTCTTCCACCGCAGCGGCCATGAGTTCATGCATCGCGTTCGGCTCGTCGCCCTCCACGAAGTAGGGGATCCAGCCGCAGCCCCGGAGGAACTGCTCCAACTCCTCGTGCTCGACGCGGGCCAGGACAGTCGGGTTGCTGATCTTGTAGCCGTTGAGGTGCAGGATCGGCAGCACCGCGCCGTCGGTGACCGGGTCGAGGAACTTGTTGGACTGCCACGCCGTCGCCAGTGGCCCCGTCTCCGCTTCGCCATCGCCGATCACGCAGGCGACGATCAGATCCGGGTTGTCGAACGCGGCCCCGAAGGCGTGGCTGAGCGAGTAGCCCAGCTCGCCGCCCTCGTGAATCGATCCCGGCGTCGTCGGCGCCGCGTGGCTGGAGATCCCGCCGGGGAACGAGAACTGCTTGAACAGCTTCTTCAAGCCCGCCTCGTCCCGGCTGACGTCCGGATAGATCTCGCTGTAGGTGCCCTCGAGGTACGTGTTGGCCACCACCGCCGGTCCGCCGTGACCGGGACCGGCGATGTAGAACATGTCCAGGTCGTATTTCTTGATGACCCGGTTCAGGTGCACATAGATGAAGTTCTGACCCGGCGTCGTGCCCCAGTGGCCGACCACCGAGGGCTTGACGTCCGAGAGCGTGAGCGGCCGCTTCAGCAGCGGATTGTCGTAGAGATAGATCTGCCCGACCGAGAGGTAGTTTGCGGCGCGCCAGTAAGCATCGATCTTGTGGAGGAGGTCCGGGGCAAGAGTCGGTGTCATGGTTGCGGGCGTGTTCACGATTCGCCACCGAACGTCGGAACGCGCGGATTAGCTGGTGTCATGGATGACTCCTTCATCACTCGGCAATCCCAGCACAGCCAGTTTCGCGCGCGTGGAGCGATGATCCGTGTGAATCACGCCACGAATCCCCATGTCCTCGGCGAGCGCGACGAACATCGGCGTGTTGTCGACAAAGACCACGTGGCGTGGTGATACCTGGGTGACGTCCAGCGCAAGCCGGAAGATGTCCGCGTCGGGCTTGCGGAGGTGGACGAAGCTGGAGGAAATAAAGGCATCGACAAGACCGGCAAGTTTGAACTTGCGTATTCGATAGAGGTTGAGCTCGCGAGCCTCGTTGCTGACCACGGCGATCTTCAGCCCGTGCCGAACCTTGAGCCGGGCCACCAGGTCGATCATCTCGGGATACGGTTTCGACTGGGCGAACATGAAACGGCGAAACTGGTCCGGTGTGAACGTTCGCCGCTGGTAGAAGACGACCCGCGCCAGATACTCCTCCAGCGTGAACTTCCCCACCTCGTAGGTTTCGAACATCAGGTGGTGTCGCTCCTCCAGCTCAGCCAGGTCGAGCGCGAAGTGCGTCGTCGCCCGTGCGCGGGCATGACGATCCCACCCGTTGGTGAGCAGGACACCGCCGATGTCCAGAAACAGGCAGGTGACCGCCACCGGTTTCGTCATCGTCCGTGCTTCGGCGATGAGGTCATCGCTGCCACAGGACTCGCGCGTCTTCGAGCGAGTCTCAACCGTGAGCTCGCCGAAGCGGAGCATGGCCCGTTCGCCACCGCGGCCAGAGGTTCACCACGCAGGCCGGCACTCAGCCTGCGCGGTGAATCCGCCATCTACCGTTCCGCTCGAGCGGGAACAACGCGGCGCGCAGCTACCGCGAGACCGGCCACTCCGAGGACGAGGAGCGCCGCCGCCCAGATCGGCAGGCCCGTGTTTCGTCCGCCGATGAGTCCACCGTTACCGGTCGCAGCCGGCGTCGGTGCTGCGGTTGGTGCCGCCGTCGGTGCTGCGGTTGCGGCAGCCGTCGGTGCTGTGGTTGGGGCCGCTGTCGGTGCTGCGGTTGCGGCGGCCGTCGGTGCTGCGGTTGGGGCCGCTGTCGGTGCTGCGGTTGCGGCGGCCGTCGGTGCTGCGGTTGCGGCGGCCGTCGGTGCTGCGGTTGCGGCAGCAGTCGGCGTCGCCGCGGCTGCCACCGCGATGACATCGTTCACGACCGTGGCCTGACAGGTGACGAGAGCGCCGCCGCCGTTGCCCGAGTCGTTGCACTGGTCGACGTTCACCGGCAGGAGCGAGGTCATCGTGGATCCGCCGGTCACGGTGCAGACGAACCCGACGCTCGTTCCACCGTTACCGGAGCCGTTGCACTGGCCGACGGTGGCCGCCGTGACGGACGTGATGCCGGGGGTATTGACGGGGGTGCAGATCGCCGGCGCGCCGGGTCCGGTGATTTCCGAACCGACGCACTGGTACACCGTCGCGTACAGCGTTGCGGCCGTGATGGCATCCCGGCTGCCCGTGAAGTGGTTCGTGATCGTGACCGTGCAGTTCACGGTCCCGCCACCGCCGTTACCCGACCCGTTGCACTGCTGGACGGTCAGGACCGGCGCCGTCAGCGTGGTCGTCGCGGTGGTGCAGGTCAGCGAGGAGAGCGGGCCGGACGCGCCGACGCACCTCGTCGTGGTGATCGTCGAGGGCGGCGTTGCCGAAAGCGCGCCGGTCTCGGTGACGTAGTTGATCACCGTGATGGTGCACGCCACCTCGGTCCCGCCGCCGTTCATCTCACCGTTGCACTGCGCGGCCGTCGCAGCGCTGGCCCGTGTCGGCGTCGAAACGAGCAGGCTGACCGCCACGATTCCGATCGCCAGGACCGCCGCGGCCGCCCCGATCGGCAGCCACCGCGGTCGGTGCATTCCGAGCAAGACGCGGAGTGAATTCATGGTGCCTCGGCTTTCGTTGTCCCGGACGCCGGCATCGGCCGCGTGCCCCGGGGATTGCGGACGTGCCGCCTACTGCTCCGCTCGACGACCAACGATGCTCCGCGCAGCCACGGCGAGGATCGCCGCTCCGACGAGGAGGAGGCCCGCCGCCCCGCGCGGCACGCTCGAGCGTCCGTCCTCAACCAGCCCACCGTTGCCCGTCGCCGCCGGAGTCGGCACGGCAGCGGGCGGCGCCACCGGCGGCGGCCCTGCGATGACCGCCGGCACGATCCCCGGCGGCGCGATCACCGGCACGCATACCAGCGCGGTGCCCGGCGCCAGCTCGACCGGCGGCACGGCCACCTCGTCGACTCCCGGCGGGATGACCACCGGGGGTACGGCCACGGAGCCCGGCGGGCACTCCGCAACATCGGGTACGGCCACGATCAGGGGCGCGGCGGGTGCCAGCGGTACGAGCGGGAGAAACACGAGCACTTTCTTCGGGGCCGGCGCCGGTGCCGGCGCCGGTGCCGGCGCAGGTGGTGGTGGCGGCGGCGGTGGCGGCGGTGGTGGCGTCGTCACGGTGATCGTGCCGGAGTCACCGGGGATCAGGGCGCCGCTGGTGACGTGGATCACCGCGCTGCCGGGCAGGCTGCCGGTGAACACGGCGCTCTTCGCGTCGCCGGCGGGGACGAGGTCGCCGTCGACGACGCCGCCGGTCTTGGCGGTGAGCGACCAGGTCGTCGCCGCGACGTTCGCGACGAACGCGTTGCCGGCGTCGCGGCTGACGGCGTAGCCGGTGACGGTGGCGCCGGGCGCGATCGAGTGGGTGGCGACGATGGTGCCGGAGCCGTCGGCGGCCGTCTCCACGTTGACGTGCGTCGCGGGCGCGGCCGTCACGGTGATCGTGCCGGAGTCACCGGGGGTCAGGGCGCCGCTGGTGACGTGGATCACCGCGCTGCCGGCCAGGTTGCCGGTGAAGACGGCGCTCTTCGCGTCGCCGGCGGGGACGAGGTCGCCGTCGACGACGCCGCCGGTCTTGGCGGTGAGCGACCAGGCGGTCGCCGCGACGTTCGCGACGAACACGTTGGAAGCATCGCGGCTGATCGCGTAGCCGGTGACGGTGGCGCCGGGCGCGATCGACTGGGTGGCGACGACGGTGCCGGAGCCGTCGGCGGCCGTCTCCACGTTCACCTGCGTCGCGGGCGCGGTGACCGCCGTGAGCCTGGCCACCGTCACGTCCGCGGTGCTGATGTCCGCGATGATCGTCGCGCTGCCCGAGCCGGCCGTGAGCGGTTTGACCTGGACACCGGTGAACGTCACAACGCTACCGGGACTGCAGCTGGTGGTGATGTTGTCGGTGATCGTCGAGGCGGATGCGATCGTGCCCGTCGCCTGCCCGTCGGGGGCTGGCCAGGCCGCATACGTGATCGCCGGCGCGGCACCACCGGCAAACGTCCACCCGGCGCCGAGGGTCAGCGTGATGCCGGAAACCCCGTCCGCGGCACCCGCCGTGACGTCGACCGCACCGTTGCACGTGAGTGTGATCGCCGGAAGGGTCGTGAAGGTATTCGATCCCGTCGCCACGTTCGTACCCAGCGAGATCGACGTTTCGAGGTTGTTGCTCAACGCCACCGCGGATGCGGTGCCGGCAGGACCGGCGAACAGCAACGCTATGGCGAATGCGGCGGCCCCTAGAACGGCGAACGCGTACCACGCGTCCTTCTGCAAGGCATTCACGCAGCTTCTCCCGGACTCACCCGCTCGCCACGGTACCGTGCCGTTCCGGGCTTCCGGAGGCTCTTTCAAGCACCGTTACGGGAGCGTTACACCTGCGCACTTGCCCGCCCGAACGACGCTGCCCCAAGCCGCACGTTGTGACCCACACCGCAAGTGGGGGTCGGCTTCGCCTGCGGCATGAACATGCTCCACGGCACGTTGGTGGTGCGGCGGCGCGGACGCCGCCGGCGGCCGGTGAGTCGGAGCAGCCCCGGCGTCCGCTCTGAGTCTCGCCCCGATGGCCCCGCCTGAGACAGTACTTTCGCCTCTCGCGTCGCTGCGCACGCGCTCTAGGCTTTGCTGCCGGACGCGCGAAACGGATTCGCGATCAGGGCGCGGCTCTCGCGCTCTGCGCGCAGCGACAGGATTGAGCAGTGAGCGCTCTGCGCGTCGCCAGCGTTGACAACCGGCACGGTCCATCCACGGCCGCGCCCTGCGACCGTGAGTTGCGGCTGCTCATGCTCGGAGCGTTTCGGCTGCTGGACGGGGATGAGGCGCGCGTCCTGCCAGCAGGCTCGCAGCGGTTGCTCGCGTTTCTCGCCTTCCAGAATCGGACCGTGACTCGCACCGCGGCGGCAGGGGCGCTGTGGCCCGAGGCCTCCGAACCCCATGCACACGCTGCGCTCCGGTCGGCACTCTCCCGGCTCGACGCGGTCTCGCGTCGAGCGGTCCGCGTGGATGCGGTCGACCTGGCGCTCGATGCGAGCGTCCGGGTGGACCTTCGCGAGGCACGTGCGCTGGCGAACCGTCTGCTGGTCGCGGGGGATGCACCGGACGCGGTGGACACCGTCCGCACCGCGGTGGCGATGCTCTCCCAGGAGCTGCTGCCCGGCTGGTACGAGGACTGGAGCATCGTCGAAGCGGAGGACTGGCGGCAGTTGCGCCTCCACGCGCTGGAAGCACTTGCGCACCACCTGGCCCGCGTCGGGCGCTTCGCCGACGCCACGAGCGCGGCGCTCGCCGCGGTCAGGGCCGATCCGCTGCGCGAAACCGCGAGTGCGACCCTGATTCACGTGCATCTCGCCGAGGGGAACCGTTCCGAGGCGATCGCCGCGTTCGAGCGGTATCGCGCGTCGTTGCGCAGGGAGCTGGGGTTGGCCCCATCACCCGAGCTTCGCCAGCTGATGTGCGACATCCAACGGCCACGGCCGGACAACCCAGCGGGTTCGTTCGTGCGCGAATCGCCGGATCAGCGCGCCACCGCTCCGTCACCGCGCGTGGACAGCCGGGTCGTCGGCGCGAGGATGCCCGGTCGCTTCGCGTCTGCGTGATGCTTCGCGGCGCGACGCGCCTGTCCGGCTGCGATCGACGTGCCGCTCCCCGTCGGCGCGGGCCCACAACCGCGTGCGGCGGACGGACCTCGACGAGGGGGGTCCGGAGAGCGACGCGCGCGCGGTCCGGCCGACCGCGCGCGCGACATGATCGTGCCGGCCCACGGGAGGGCCGACTACGTCGCCGCCCGCGCCATCGCGCCGAGGTTTCGCCGCGCGTTCTCGATGAAGCGCTGGTGCGCGTCGGGCGGGCTGACCTCGATGAACTCGGTGTCCTCCTCGGCGACGCCGGTGTGCCCCGGCTTCAGGTGGTAGTAGTCGCCGGCCTGCAGGATCTCGACGTCGTCCTCGAACTCCACCCGGAGCCGGCCCTTGATCACGTACCCCCAGTGGGGGGCCTGGCAGCGATCTCGCGGCAGGCCGGCCAGCAGCGGACCGAAGTCGGTGCCGGCGGGAACCGACACGACCGCGACGCGCATACCGCCCCAGTCCGCTCCCCGCACCGACGCCGGGCCGGCCTCGAGCAACACCGGCAGCTCACCCATGGATGCTCGCATGCGTCTCTCCCTTCGCGCTCCGTTGCCGGTCGGGACGGGCGTTCGCCCGCGCCCGGCCGGTGGCGGCAGCATCGCGCCCCGGAGATCAACGGCTCATGAACGGCCGGTGAACGCTGGATAAATCTTGGGAGCCCGGGCCCTCCGGACCCTGTGTACGCGCGGGCGGACGGCCTAGGATCCGGGCGGTCCACGGCTCGCGCATCGAGGTTCGGACGGCCAGATGGCTTGCGTGCTGATCATCGATGACAACGATCTCGACCGGAAGGTCGCGCGCGACGCGCTGACCCATGCCGGTCTCGGCGTCGTGGAGGCGGCCGACGGCGTCGAGGGCCTGCGGCTGCTCTACGAGTCGCGTCCCGACCTCGTGCTGCTGGACGTGCTCATGCCCGGCATGGACGGCTGGACCGTCTGCGCCCGGCTGCGCGAGCTCTCCGACGTTCCCGTCGTCATGCTCACGTCGCTGGAGCGCGAAGAGGAGATGATCCGCGGCCTCGACCTGGGCGCGGACGACTTCGTCTCGAAGCCGATCTCTCCGGCGCACCTCGTCGCCCGCGTCCGGGCCGTCCTGCGGCGCACGCGCGCGTCCGAGGCGACCGAGAGCGACCTGCTCTACCAGGACGACCGGCTGGCGATCGACTCGGCCGGGCACCGCGTCACGCGCGACGGCGAGCGGGTCGAGCTGACGCCGACGGAGTTCCGGCTGCTCGTCGCGCTCGCGGCGGCGCCCGACCGTGTGCGGCCGCAGGCCGCGCTGCTGTCGGAGATCTGGGGACCCGAGTACGTCGACGACGTCGACTTCCTGCGGGTCTACCTGTGGCGGCTCCGCAAGAAGCTCGAGCCGGAATCCCGCGAGCCCGCGCTGGCTGCGCACCGAGCGCGGCTTCGGCTATCGCTTCGCGACGAGGCCGTCGTGAGCCCGGAGGGGCGCCCGCAGCCGCCCGGCGAGGGTGGGGCCGGGGCGGTCCGCAAGCGGATCCTGCTCGTGGAGGACGATGCGATCAGCCTCAAGCTGATGCGGGACGTGCTCGCCGCGCATGGCTACGAGACGGCGGAGGCCACGACCGGCTACGGCGCGCTGGCGCGGGCGGCGGAGCGGTTCGACCTGGTCGTGATGGACATCGGGCTGCCCGACCTCGACGGGGTCGAGGTCACGCGCCGGCTGAAGGCCGCCCCGGCGACACGCGCGATCCCCGTGGTGGCCGTGACCGCGTACGCGATGCCGGCGGACGAGCAGCGGGTGCGGGACGCCGGTTGCGACGTGCACCTCACGAAGCCGCTGCGCTTCGGCGAGTTCCTGGCGGTCGTGGGCGACCTGCTCGGCGGCGCCGCCGCGGACTGACTATCGCGGTGCCTCGAGCGGGACCGAGAAGCAGAAGCGGCTGCCGCGCCCGGTCCCGGCGTCGAGCCAGATGCGGCCGCCGTGGAGCTCCACGAGCTGCTTCGCCACCGTCAGCCCGAGTCCCGTCCCCTCCTGGTCGCTCGGGAGGCGGAAGAACTGCTCGAAGATGCGCTCGCGGTGGGCCGGCGGGACGCCGGGGCCGTCGTCCTCCACGCTGAACACGACCTCGCCGCCGGCGCGGCGCGCCAGGAAGCGGACGTGTCCGTGCTCGGGCGCGAACTTCACCGCGTTGCTGAGGAGGTTGCAGGCCACCTGCTTGATGCGGCGCTCGTCGACGAGGACCGCGATGGGCTCGGGCGGGGGAACGACGTCGAGGGCGAGCGACTTCGCGGTCGCAATCCCGCGCACGACGGCGGCGCTGCTCTCCATCAGCCGCCCGACGTCGAGCGGCTCGCGATCGAGCTCCGTCTGGCCGGCCTCGATCCGCGAGAGGTCGAGGATGTCGTTGATCAGGCTGAGCAGATGCGTCCCGCTCTGGTGGATGTCGTGCACGTACTCCGCCTGCTTGGCGTTGAGATCGCCGAAGAGCCCCGCGCCGAGCAGCTCGGAGGCGCCGAGGATGCCGTTGAGCGGGGTGCGCAGCTCGTGCGACATGCTGGCGAGGAAGGCGCTCTTGTTCTCGTTCGCCGCCGCCAGCCGCCGGTTCAGCTCGCGCAGCGACTCTTCCGCCTGCGCCATGCGTCGCGCGTGCAGCCGCAGCTCCAGCGCGTCGCTCACCACCGCGGCGAGCGCCGACACGATGCCGGTCTCGCGCGCCGTGACGTCGCGCGGCCGCGTGTCGACGGCGCAGAGCGTGCCAATCGGCACGCCCTCGCGCGACCGCAGCGGCGCGCCGATGTAGGCGCGCAGGCCCTTTCGGCGCAGCGGCGCGGTGACGAGGCCGGTCGCGGCCCGGGCATCGGGGACGACGTAGACGTCATCGAGCTGGAGGACGGCGTCGCACATGTTGTCGGCACGGGGCATCTCCGAGACGCCCATCCCGAGCTCGGCCTTGTACCAGCAGCGTTCGCGGTCGACCAGCGTGATCAGCGCGATCGGCGCGTCGAGCGCGGCCGCCAGCGCGGCGACGACGGCCTCGAACGTCGCCTCCGGCTCGGAGTCCAGCACCTCGAGCCGCTCGAGGGCGGCGAGCCGGCGCGCCTCGTGCGCGGGCTCGAGCAGGGGGTAATCGGTGTCGACCATCGTCGTCCGTTCCGTCCGCCGAGGATGCCCGCGATCCGCTCCGCGCCCGGGGAGTGGAGCAGCCGGGGCGACGGATGATAGCGGCGTCGCGGGCGGCGAGTTCGACGACCGGCGCCGGCATCGCATCCGGCGGATCGCCGATCACCGTCATCGTCGCCGCGGCGGCGTCGCCGCGGAGTCCGCGAATCGGACGGACGTCCGATGCGACGGCGTCCTCGCGTGATCTAGGGTGCGCGAGCGGCCCGATGCGATCGCGCGGCCGCAGGTGTCGGGCCGAGATCCTCAGTGCACGGTCCGACGGTGACGGCGCGCGCGTGGGTGCCGGCGGCCATTGTCGGGCCGGATGGCGTCGCGCGCGGTGCGAAGGAGGGGATCGATGCAACTGTGGATGTCGGGGCGCGGGCGCGTCCCCGCCCGTCGAGCGGCGACCGCGCTGGCCTGCGCCCTCGTCGCGGCACTGATGCTGACGACCGTCGCGTCCGCGGCGAAGGCGATCATCATCACGAAGAAGACGGACCAGAGCACCCCGGAGCTGTTCAGCAACTTCGCCCCGACGGCGAGCCTGGCCGCCGACGGGCACACCGTCCACGTCGCCGGGACGGTCGACTGCGAAGGGCCCACGGCGGACGCGGTTCCGGTCCAGATCTGGGTGATGGTCTGGAAGGACGGCGTCGCGGCGACCGGCACGGCGTCGTCGGCATGCACCGGGACGGCGCAGGCGTGGTCGGCGGACGTCGTCGTGCGTGGCGCCGGCGTGCTCACCGCGGGCACCGCGCACGCGCACGCGTGGGTGGGCGTCGCGCCGGAGGCGGGCGGCGGGCCGTCGGCGTTCGACTGGGGACGGCTGATCACGCTCGGCTCGTGAGCGGTGATCGCACGCCGCCGACGTGCGCCGCGGCACGGCGTCGCGCACGACGGCGCGACGTTGGCGGGCGGCGGCCGAGCCGGTACACGGCGCGGATTGTCGCGGCGGGCCCGCGGTTCGGGTGCCGCAGCGACGACGTCAGCGCGTCGCCACGCTCGCATGGCGCATCGCGAACGACCGCACCGCCTCGGAGAAGGCGCGCGGCTGGTCGACGTACGTCGAGTGGTTCGCATCGCCGAGCACGACCCGTTCCGCGCCCGGGACGGCCGCCGCCAGCCGATCGACGATCCGCATGAACAGCGCGTGACTGCGGTCCCCGCGAAGTGCGAGGCACGGGACGCGCAGTGCGGCGAGGTCCTCGGCGGTGACCACGTACGGGGGCATCTGCAGGTCCGGCAGGAGTTCGCCCGCGTTCGCGTGGTAGGCCGCGCGCCGGCGCTCGTCACCGTCGAGCAGGCCGGGGGCGACGAAGTCGAGGAAGGCGTCGACGGCCGCGGGCGGACCGCCCGTCCGCATCGCGTCCTCGACGCGGGGCCGAACGTCGGCCATGAACTGCGCCCCGCCCTCGGGGTCGAGCGCGAACAGCGGCGGCTCCGAGAGGACGGCGCCCCTCAGCAGCTCGGGGGAGCGACGCGCGACGTCCAGTCCGATGCGCGCACCGGAGCTGCTGCCGACGAGGAGGCACGGCGCCAGGTCGAGCGCGCGGATCAGCGCGGCGTCGTCGTCGGCGTGCAGCTCTACGCTCCGCTGCTCGACGCCGCCCAGTGTGCTCCGCGTGTGTCCCCGCCGGTCGTAGGCGACGCAGCGGAAGGCGTCCGACAGCCGGTCGACCTGATCACGCCAGACGTCCGCGTTCCCGCACATGCCGTGCACGAACAGGACGGCCGGGCCCTCGCCTCGCTCCTCGTAGTAGATGGTCGCGTCGTTCACGGAGATGGTTGGCATGGCACGCTCCCTTCAGCGCTACACGGGTGAGGTTGAAGGGGGTGAGGGCACGCGGCATCGCGCGATCGCGCTATTCCCGCGCGGTCCTGGCCGGGTGTGCACGTCCGAGCCGGACGGCGACGCGAGGGCGCCGCTACGTGAGGAGGCCGTGGTCGAGCGCGAAGACGGCCGCTGCGGCGCGGCTGGAGACGCCGGCCTTCTCGTAGATGTGCCGTACGTGGTGGTCGACTGTGGCCGGCGCGATCACGAGCGTCTCCGCCACCGCGCGCTTCGTCTGCCCACGGGCGATCATCCGGAGGACCTCGACCTCGCGATCGGTGAGCCCGGCCGGCCAGGGCGAGCGGCTCGGCACGCGCGGCTGGCCGGCGGCGCCGAGGACGGCGTCGGCGGCGACCCGGTCCAGCCGGCCGGCGGCGACCTCGGCGTGCAGCTGCGCGGCCGCTTCATCGGGCCGGAGCGCCGGCCGGTGCGCGCGCGCCTGCGTCATCGCCTGGTAGGCGTCCGCGGCCGCGAGCAGCCGGGCGGCGGCGGGGATGCCGGTCGCGGCGCCGCGGTGGTAGCCGGAGCCGTCGAGCCGCTCGTGATGCATCCCGGCGATCGTCGCCAGCGGCGCCAGCATCGGCGAGCGGGCGAGGATGCGCTCGCTGTAGTAGGTGTGGAGACGCACCCGTTCCCAGTCGGCGTCGCCGAGCGGGCCCGGCCGGTCCCACACGCCGTTCGGCACGCCGACACGTCCGAGGTCGTGAACGAGCGCGGCGCGGCGCACGGCGACGGCCTCCGCGGCGTGCAGCCCCGCGGCGGGCGCCGCGGCCGCTGCGAGGGCCGCGACGGCCCGCGAGTGACCGAGCGTGTACGGCGACTTCACGTCGACGAAGTCCGCGAACACCTCGAGCAGGCCGTCGAGGCCGGACGCGGGGACCGCGACGCGCGGCTCTGGCTCCGCCTCCATCACGCGCTCCCAGACGGCGTCGGTCTCAAGATCCTCGTCGAGGTCGCCGCGGCACCGCTCGAATGCGTCGACGACCGCCGGATCGTACGAGCGTCCGCGACGGCGATGCACAATGGCCGCCGCCTCGCCCGCGCCGACGGCGCGGTACAGCACGTCGACGTCGCGCGCGAGGAAGACGATGCGCGCGGACCGCTCGATCGCCTCGCCGGCGATTCCCCGGGGCATCCCGTGCCCGTCCCAGCGCTCCAGCCCGTGGGCGAGGCCGCGCCGCGCGCGGGCGCCGAGCCCCAGGCGCCGCGCGAGGAGCTCGGCGAGCTCGCAGTGCGCCGCGATGCCGGCCGGGATGCGACGTCCGTGCGCGAGGAAGCCGCCCACCGCCCGCGCCCGTCCGCGCGCGCCCCCGCCGCGGCCGAGCCCCGTGACGGCACGGGCAACGAACTCGAGCTGTGACCCGCCGAGCGCGGGTGCGGCGTTCTCGCGGAAGGCGATCTCGTCGCCGCCGACGGCGACGGCGGTCTCGTGGCTGTCGGCCGTGCACCCGATGAAGCGCAGGAGCGCCACGTAGTAGACGTCGCGCAGCTCGTCCGGCTCCAGCCCGAGCGCCCGGCCGAGGCGCAAGGAGACCAGGCAGGTGCGGAGGGCGTGCTCCATCGGCTGGCCCATGCCCAGGTCGGTGGCCAGCGAGAGCGCCGTTACGAGCTCGGCCAGGCGAAGGTCCGCCATGCTCATCTCCGCGTCGCGGATACCCGCACGTGCGGTCATCCTAGCGGCCCATCGAGGGCCCGTCGGCCGCGCGGTGCGCCGCGACGTCGTGGCGCGTGCCGGCGCCGTCGCGGGCCCGGCCGACGGGGGCGGCTGCCGTCGAGCTGCCGTGCCACCGGCTCCGCACGGGCTCCGTGGATAATGGATGCGCGAGAGCGAGCGGCCCGGCCGGCGCCGATGCTCCGATCGAGGTGAGGCATGGATTTGTTCGACCTGGAGGTCGGTGATCGCGTCCGGTTGGCGGATGGCACGATCGCCGAAGTCATCGCACCGACGGTGGAGGGCCGCTGGATCCGGGTCCGCCACATCGAGAGCCCGCACAATCCGTCGCGCGCCGGCAGCGAACAGCTGTGCTCCGAAGACCAGGTCGAGGAGCGCGTCGCGCTGACGTGAACCCATGAGCCCCGGGGGCGTCCGAGGCTCCGGCCGGTCGGCCGCATCAGGGCGGGCGCCGCCGGCGGCGCGCCACCGTCGCTTCGATTGCCGCGCACGTCCCGACGGCGGCCGAGTCGCCGCCCCGCTCAGGGCGCGTGCGGCTGACGCGGCCGCCGAGAAGGGCATTCGGCACACGGGATGGCCGGACGGACGGAGGAGGAGATGGAGATCTGGCCCGGGCGTCCGTATCCGCTGGGTGCGACGTGGGACGGCGCGGGCTGCAATTTCTCGCTGTTCTCGGAAGTGGCGGAGCGCGTCGAGCTCTGTCTCTTCGATGAGAACCAGGGCGAGACGCACGTCGACCTGCCGGAGGTCACCGGCTTCGTCTGGCACGGCTATCTGCCGGGCGTCGCGCCCGGACAGCGGTACGGGTTTCGGGTGCACGGCCCCTGGGATCCCGGGTCGGGCCGCCGCTGCAACCCCGCGAAGCTGCTGCTCGACCCCTACGCCAAGGCGGTCGCCGGGGAGGTCCAGTGGGAGCACGCGGTCTTCCCGTACCAGCAGGACGACGAGAACGCGCGGAACGACGACGACAGCGCACCCTTCGTGCCGAAGTCGGTCGTGATCGATCCTGCGTTCGACTGGGGTGACGACCAGCGGCCGCACACCCCGTTGCACGAGACGGTGGTTTACGAGCTGCACGTGAAGGGGTTCAGCATGCGGAACCCGGACGTGCCGCCGGCGCTGCGGGGCACCTACGCGGGGCTCGCCCACGCGGCGTCGCTCGAGTACCTCACGGCGCTGGGTGTCACGGCGATCGAGCTGATGCCGGTGCACCAGTTCGTGCACGACCCGCGTCTCGTCGAGATGGGCCTGCGCAACTACTGGGGCTACAACTCGATCGGCTTTCTCGCGCCGCACAGCGCGTATGCCAGCGCCGGAGCGCTCGGCGAACAGGTACGCGAGTTCAAGGAGATGGTGAAGGCGCTCCATGCGGCCGGGATCGAGGTGATTCTCGACGTGGTCTACAACCACACGGCCGAGCAGAACCACCTGGGTCCGGAGCTCTGCTTCAAGGGGATCGACAACGCCACGTATTACCGCCTCGTCGAGGGCGACCCGCGCCATTACATGGACTACACGGGCACGGGGAATAGCCTGAACACCCGGCATGCGAGCGTGCTGCAGTTGATCATGGATTCGCTGCGGTACTGGGTGCTCGAGATGCACGTAGACGGCTTTCGCTTCGATCTCGCCGCGGAGCTCGCGCGCGGGCTGTACGACGTCGACCGGCTCTCGGCGTTCTTCGACGTGATCCATCAGGATCCCGTGATCAGCCAGGTGAAGCTGATCGCCGAGCCGTGGGATGTCGGCGACGGCGGCTACCAGGTCGGCAACTTCCCGCCACTCTGGGCGGAGTGGAACGGGAAGTACCGCGACACCGTGCGCGACTACTGGCGCGGCGAGCCGGCCGGCCTCGCGGAGTTCGCCACGCGGCTGACGGGGAGCTCGGACCTCTACCAGAGCAACGGCCGCAGTCCGTTCGCCAGCGTGAACTTCGTCACCGCGCACGACGGCTTCACGCTCCGCGACCTCGTCTCGTACAACGAGAAGCACAACGAAGCGAACGGCGAAGACAACCGGGACGGCGAGAGCCAGAACCGCTCATGGAACTGCGGCAGCGAGGGGCCGACCGACGACCCGGCGACGAACGCGCTGCGCGCCGTTCAGCAGCGCAACTTCCTCGCCACGATGCTGCTCTCGCAGGGTGTCCCGATGCTGCTCTCCGGCGACGAGATTGGTCGAACGCAGGGCGGCAACGACAACGCCTACTGCCAGGACAACGAGCTCAGCTGGCTCGACTGGGAGGGTGCGGACCACGCGCTCCTCGGGTTCACGCGCGACCTCATCCGGTTCCGTCGCGAGCACCCCGCGTTCCAGCGGCGTCGCTGGTTCCACGACCGCCCCGTCCACGGCGCGGACGTCCGCGACATCGTCTGGTTCCCCCCGGACGGCTCCGAGATGACCGACGAGGACTGGGAGACGGCGTTCGCCCACGCGCTGACGGTCTATCTCGACGGCGAGGCGCTGGACCGCGGCCCGCGCGGCGAATTGGTCCGTGATGACTCGTTCCTGCTCATGTTCAACGCCGACGGCTCGCCGGTCGACTTCACCCTTCCCCGTGTCGCGGACGGCGACTGGCGCTGGGAGCGAGCCCTGGCGACGAGCATCCACGACCAGACTGCGTCCCCGGTGTCGGAAAGCGGGGCCACCCTCACCCTCGACGCGCGGTCGCTCGCACTGCTCAGGCGGGTGCCATCCGGCTGAGCGGTGCAGGGTGACCGTGAAGCACTGAGCGCGACCGCCCGCGCGCCGAGCGACTGCGTCGCGTGTGGCGGGTCACTCCGCAGTGGGGGGTGAGGGCGGCTCGTCGACGTGTGCATCCGCGGGCGCGGCTTGCCCGTGCGCCGCGGCGATCTGGTGCTCGAGATCGCGGCGGCGACGCCTCCCACGGAGGCGGCCGGGCGCGGACACGATCCAACCGAGAAGCGCTCCCACGATGGCCGCGACGAACACCACGAGCACGACCGGCAGCGGTCCCGCCTCGAACACCAGGAAGTGAAAGGTGACGGACTGCGTGTTCTGCGCACCGAACACCACGAGGACCGCAGCGAGGATGAGCGCTGCGATGAGCTTCATCGAGGGCATCCCGTCACCTCCGGCTGCAGCGGCCGCGCGCGTCCACGGTACGCGACGGAGCGCCGCGCGCGCGTTCGCTCGTCACGGGCGCAGCGGACGGTCGAGCAGCAAGACGACCGGTTGCGACGTTCCGCCCCGGTCGGCGCAGCAGACACATCCCCTCGCGGCGGGGGTCGGGACCGCCGCGAGGGGATGACGAAGGGGTGCGGGTCGGCGCAGTGCAGGCTGGCTCGCGGCCTGCACTGCGGACCTGCGGTCTTACCGTTCCGTTCGAGCGGCAACAAGGCGGCGCGCGGTCACCGCGAGCCCGGCCACAGCGAAGAGGAGGAGCCCCACTGCCCAGGGGGGCAGGCCCGCGTCTGGTCCATTGGCGAGTCCAGCGTTACCGGTCGGAGCCGGCGTTGGGGCGCCGCCGGTTGGAACCGGCGTCGGAGTAGCGGTCGGGGCGCCGGCCAGCGGACCCGAGGGGGCAGCGGTCGGCACGGCCGTGGGGGCAGCGGTTGGCGCGACCGTGGGGGCAGCGGTGGGCGCGGCCGTGGCGGTAGCGGTCGGCGCGGCCGTGGCGGTAGCGGTCGGCGCGGCCGTGGCGGTAGCGGTCGGCGCGGCCGTGGCGGTAGCGGTCGGCGCCGCCGTGGCGGTAGCGGTCGGCGTCGGCGTCGGCGCGGCGACGGCGGTGAGCCTGGCCACGGTCACGTCCGCGGTGTTGATGTCGGCGAAGATCGTCGTGCTGGCCGAGCCGCTGGTGAGCGGCTTGACCTGGACACCCGTAAACGTCACCACGCTACCGGGACTGCAGCTGGTCGTGATGGCATCGGTGATCGTCGAGGCCGATGCGAGCGTGCCGGTCGCCTGCCCATCGGGGGCCGGCCAGGCGGCATAGGTGATGGCCGGCGCGGCACCACCGAGGAACGTCCACCCGGAACCAAGGGTGAGGGTGATGCCGGAGACCCCGTTCGCGGCTCCGGCGGTGACATCGACCACGCCGCAGGTGAGCGTGATTGCCGGGAGGGTAGTGAAGGTGTTCGACCCGGTTGCCACGTTCGTGCTGACCGAGATCGTCGTCTCGAGGTTGTTGCTCAGCGCCAGGGCCTGAGCGGTGCCGCCGGGACCGGCGAACAGCAGCACGATCGCCGCTGTGGCCGCTCCCACGGCGGCGAAGCCGTACCAGGCGTACTTCTTCAAGAGATTCATCCAGATTCCTCCCTGAGGTCACTGCGCACTGCTTCCGCCGGGCCCTCGGCGTTTCGCGCCCCCGAATCGTCCGCGACTGCCGTCACCGAGGCGTCACACCTCGCGGTGACGAAGCGAGCGGCCCCGAGCGGCTACCGCGTCAGCGGGCCGCCGCGCTCCGCCGACCGCGAGGGGCAGCGCGCGCCAGGACGTCATCACTGGCCGGATCCGACGTCGTCGGACAGGACCCGCTCGGCGCCGAAGGACGTGCGGCTCGATGGACGGCCGAGATCGGGGGTGACCCGCGGCTGCTGCATGAACTCACGTCTCGGGATCCACGAGAGCCGCGTGGGAAACTGGCGCTCCGCGCCGCACCCGCGGCAGAGGCCCGTGCTCGTGGGTTCGGGTCCCGGCTGCTCGATCACCCAGTGGTGAGTGCACGCAGGCGCGCCGGGCGACGGAACCGCATGAGCGGGTGACCCGTGAGCTGAGGCACGATCTGAGGTGCGAGGAGGTCGCCGACTCGGACGCTGCTTGAGAACCATGCGAACCTCCGTGTACGGAAAGCTCATTCGCTGCGCCATCAGTGTCAGCGGCTCGTTCTGCGATGAGTGGTCGCAATACTCGGCGACGGCTGTCACCGCGCCGTTACGCGCGCGTGACAGCCAGGAATCGCTCGCCACGCCGTCCCGCTGATTCGAGCGCGGGAACCGAGCCGCGTCGGCACGGCACGCACGCCGCCGTCGCCGACCGACGCGATCGTCACGCTGTGGTGACGATGGTGTGATGGCCGGGAATGAGGCTGCCGGCAGCGGCGCGGAGTGGAGATGGCGCGTGGTGAACGGCGAGAGGGCCGGGCAACAGTCACTGCCAGTGCGCACCCGGCGGTCCCGAGGTGGGCGTGCCCGTGGCGACGTACGGCGACGTCGTCGATCGGGCTGCGGGCATTGCGTGACCGTGGTCGAAGTCCGCTTCAAACCGCAGGCGCCTCGGAGTCCTCCTCATCGGCCGGACGCACCAGGGTGTAGCCGAGGGTGTGGCGCGGCTCGATGCGCATCGGATCGCCGCCCGCTCGCGCCAGCTTGATGCGCAGACGCGACATGTGCGTCTTCAGCGACGAGACGAGCGGTGGCTCCGCGGCGTCCCATCCGAACGCCAGGAGCTGGTCGGTCTTCGTGACGGCGTTCTGGCGCATCGCCAGCGCGAAGAGGAGCCGCAGTTCGAGCTTCGTCAGCTGCAACGGGACGCCGTTCTTGCGGGCGACATAGGTGCCGAGATCGACCACCAGGTCGCCGACCGCGACGACGTCGCGGTCGCCGGCGGTAGCGTCCTGCGAGCGGACACGCAGCTCGAGACGCGCGATCGCCTCGCGCGGGTCGAAGGGGGACCGCAGCACGTCCTGCACGCCGTCCTCCAGCATGGGCAGCACCTCGTCGTCCCGCGAGCGGTCGAGCGCGACCAGCAGGCAGATCGCCGGATAGCGCGCGCGGATCGCGCGGGTCGCGTCGCGCGGAGCGACCCCTCCCTCGCGCAGCGTGAGGATGCACGCGTCCGGGCGGAGCGGTGTTTGCTGGAGGAAGGCCTCGATCCCCATCACCACGGTCGGCGAGTGGCCCCGCTGGCGCGCGACGAACGCGAGCACGCGCGCCGCGACTTCATCCCGGTCGACGATGAGAATTCGCATTCGTTGCTCCTCCGGCCAAGGCGCATGCGAACTAATCCAGTCCGAGCAGATATCCGACCCCGCGGACGGTTCGGATGGCGCCGTCCCCGGCCCCCGCCGCCTGGAGCTTGCGGCGGAGCGATGCGACGTACTTCTTGAGCGGCGTTCCGCCGAACTCGCCCCTGGTGCCCCCACAGGCGGTGGTTCAGCTGCTCGTAGCTGACCACCTGCCCGGCGGCCGACATCAGCGCGCGCATCAGCTCGACCTCCAGCGGCGTGCAGCCGAGATCGAGTCCGTTCCAATGCACGGCGTTGCCGACAAGCGCCGGGCCCGTGCGGGCGGGCAGCGCGCGGGCCTCGACCCCGTCGCGCTCTCCCGGCGTCGTGTGCGGGGACCTGGTGCGGCGCGTCACGGCGCGCACACGCAGGAGCAGCTCGCGCGGATTGAACGGCTTCGGGACGAAGTCGTCGGCCCCCGCCTCGTACGCCTGCACCAGGACCTCCTCGTTCGCGGTGCGCGAGATGAAGACGATTGGAAGCCGTGCGTCGCGCGCGCGCGCCGCGCGAACGAGCTCCAGTCCGCTGCCGTCCTCCATCACATCGACGATCACACAGTCCGGTTCCCCGGTCTGGAGGACCTGGCACGCCACCCGGATGCTTGTGGCGATGGTGACCCGGTGCCTGTCGCCGCGCAGCGTCGCGGCGCCCATCTCCGCGTACGGGACGTCGTCGTCGACCAGGAGGATCAGCATCGCCGGGGTGATCCCGCGCGGACGCAACGTGATCTCGCGCGGACGCAAAGGAGCAACGAACGCGTGGTGCGGATCACGGGGCGTGCGGACGAGCCCGAACACAGAGGGAGATGCATACCGGCCTCCAATGCGACACCACGGAACCGCGCGAACGCATGACATTCACGTCGGACCGGTGAACGCGATCGTGAGCGGTATGGGACGGCGGCCGACGAATCAGCCGCGGTATCCGGCCCGATCGTCGGGCCGGGAGGTCACGGACCGTCGCGAAGGAGCGAGCGGGGAAGCTGCCGATGCGCATCGGGCGCATGGCGGTCCTTCCAGTCTCGTCCGTCGAAGGGGCGAACGACGGCTATCCGGGCCTCGCCTGACCAGCCTCCTTCATGCAGGCCGCGCGGCACCTCGCGACGGGCAGCTACGCCGGGTGTCGCTCGTCGGTTCCCGTCCCGACCACCGTCCGCACTGTATCCGTGAACCCAGTGTTCGCGGGTAGCGTCAACATTGCCATCGCATGTGACTGCATTCCACTCGCATCACATTTATTCGTACTATCGTGATAATCACGATGAGAAAGAGGTTCGTCGCGAATGGGCGGGGAGAGCTGCTCCGATCCTCCGGAGGGCGCCGTATGTACGCGGTAAGACGTTCCGCGGCCGCCCGGGGGTCTGGTGAGGCGCAGGCGCAGCGCCTCGACGCCCGTCCCGGCCACCGCGCGGGGCGGAGGCCCAATAGACCGCCCCGCGTCAAACCGCAGGCGCCGCGGGGACTTCTTCCGCGGTGCGAACCACCAGCGTGTAGCCGAGGCTGTGGCGCGGCTCGATGCGCATCGGCGCGCCGCCGGCCTGGGCCAGCTTGAGGCGCAGACGCGAGATGTGGGTCTTCAACGACGAGACGAGGGGCGGGTCCGAGGTGTCCCATGCGAATCGGCGGAGTCCGTCGCTTGGCGACACGACGTTCTGACGCACGGCCAGCGCGAAGAGGAGCCGCAGTTCGAGCTTCGTCAGCAGCAACGGGACGCCGTTCTTGCGAGCGACGTAGCGGTCCAGGTCGACGACGAGGTCGCCCACCGCGACGACGTCGCGCTGAGCGGCGGTGACGTCCTGCGAGCGGACGCGCAGCTCGAGACGCACGATCGCCTCGCGGGGATCGAACGGGGACCGCATCACGTCCTGCACGCCGTCCTCGAGCATGGGCAGCGCGTCGCCGACCTGCGCGCCGTCCAGCGCGGCCACCAGGCAGATCTCCGGATAGCGCGCGCGGATCGCGCGCGCCGCGTCGCGCGGGGAGACGCCTCGCTCGCGCAGCGTCAGGATGCAGGCCGTCGGGCGGAGGGCGGCTTCCTGGAGGAAGGCCTCGATCCCCAGCACGACGATCGGCGTGTGCCCTCGCTGGCGGGCGACGAACGCAAGCACGCGCGCCGCCACTTCATCTCGATCCACGACAAGGATTCGCATTCGTTGCTCCTCCGGCCAAGGCGCATTCGAACTCATCCCATGCGTACATGTGTCCGACTCCGCGGACGGTTCGGACCGCGCCATCCGCCGAGGTCGCGTCCGTTCCACCGCACCGCGTCGCCGACATGCGTGGCGCCGTCGCCGGCAGCCACCGCGTGCGCCGCGGGCCCGTCGTGCTCGCTTACGGCACGGCTCCGACCGCGCTGCGGCGCATCACGGCGCGCACCCGCAGCAGCAGCTCGACCGGGTTGAACGGCTTCGCGACGAAATCGTCGGCCCCCGCCTCGTACGCGTCCACGAGGACGTGCTCGCTCGGCGTGCGGGAGACGAAGACGATCGGGAGGTTCGCGTCGCGCTCGCGCGACGCGCGAGCGAAGGCGAGCCCGCTGCCGTCCTCCATCACATCGACGATCACGCACTCGGCGGTCCCGGCGGCCAGGACCGTGCAGGCGGCGTCGACGCTGGCGGCGAGCACGACCCGATGCCCGTCCTGGCGCAGCGTCGCGGCGCTCATCTCCGCGTATGGGATGTCATCGTCGACCAGAAGGATCAGCATCGCCGCACCGACCCTGCGCGGACGCGAACGAGCGACCGCGTGGTGCGGAGAGGCAGCGATGCGGATGAACCTGACCGTAGCGAGAAGCGCATACCGGCACTCCAATGCGACAGCTCGGACCCACGCGAGGGCATGCAGAGGAGACCAGATTGTACGGCATTTCCGAACAATAGTCATCCGCCAACCCGGTCTCGCCCCTTGGGGCGAACCCCCTCCCGCGGTGCCGGTCATCGCCCTCCGCGATAGGCATCGCCCCGCCACGGGTCCGGCCGCAGTGAGCGGTCGAACGCGCGCAGCGGGTGGCGCGCCGGGTCGAGCCGCTCGTCGGTGTCCCACGGCTCGAACGCGTTCGTCACGTTCGCCAGGCCCGTGTTCGCCAGCGCCGGGAAGTTGCGCAGCAGCACGTGCTTGAGGTCCGCCCGGTCGATCCACTCGAGGCCTTCCTTCGTGTAGGTGTCCTCGTTGAAGTCGTCCGTGTAGAAGCGGTCCGCCTGCAGGCGGCGCGTCGCGTTGAGGATGAAGATCTGGAAGAGCGTCTCGCCGAAGCCGAACCCGGTCGGGCGGTGCGTCTCCGCCAGCGTACCCACCATCAGGTCGATGCGCTCCACCGCGCCGGCGTCGTCGCCGTAGACCTCCTTGAGCCGGCGGACCGACTCCGGGTCGTCCGTCAGGTCCTCGATGCGGCGGATTGGGTTGAGGCCGAGCTGGCGGCGGAACGCGTTGTAGCGCGGCACGCCGCGCTCGCGGGCGCGCAGGATGTCGACGGCGGCGAGGTCGAACACGGGGTTCCCCGGGATGCTGAAGTCGCGCATGAAGTCGGGGTAGTTGTTCAGCACCAGCTGGCCCGGGTGCTGGTTTCCGAACGAGTAGTAGAGGTCGGCGAGCGGGTAGCGCGCCGTCACCTTCGGCGACCCGGCCTGGCGGGTGCGCGCGAAGTCCACCTCTTCCACCGACGCCGGATCCGCGAGCCGTCGCAGCCGCAGCGTCTCCGGCAGCAGCGAGTGCAGGCGATAGACCTCGACGAACTCCTCCGTCAGGCCGAACGACGCGCCGTGCTTGTCGATCGGGTTGCCGACGACGCCGCCCAGCTCGGGGTTGCGGATGTTGATCGCGGCGACGGTGTGCTTGTGCGCGCCGGAGCGGAAGAGGTTGGTGAGCAGCCCGTACCAGTTCGCGTTGAGTCCGTCGCTCAGCCCGGCGTTGGGGAGGATGGCGGGCGTCCATTCGACCGAGTGGATCTTCGCCATGACCGCCGCGTTGATCAGCCGCGCGACGTTGAACAGGCGGTTGTCGTCCCACCGCGGGTAGGCAGCGGCGAGGCGATCGCAGATCGCGTTGTGCTCGTGGGCGAACAGCGTGTGCAGCATCGAGAGCCCGACCCACCAGTTGCGGGTGAAGCCCGTCGTCTCGACGCCGCTGCGGTCGAGCGGGAGCGTGCCGTCCGGGTTGAGGCGGAGCTTCCCGCCTTCGTGCGCGCGCAGGTGGTCCTGCGTCGCCTGGTCGCTGCCGTAGATCTGCGAGCCGTCCCACCAGTGCGTGACCTCATTGATGAAGGTCACCGGCGTGGTCTCGCCGTGGTCCCGGCGCGTGGGGTCGTGCTGCGTCCTGCCGACGAGGATCGCGCGCTGGCGGAACCTCCGCCGCGCCGGGTCGTCCTCCGCCAGCGGAATCTCGATGATCTCGTTCGTGAGGTTGTCCGCGTGGTTGATCCAGTCGTGGTTCTCGAACTGGATCCACGACGCCGCGAACATGTTGAGGAACGGCACCTCCTTCAGCTGGCCGTCACGCGCGAGCAGCCGGCGGCTGACCTCGCGGGGGTTGGGCGTGAGGAGCTGCTCGCCGCTCTCCGCGTGGATCGCCGAGTTCTCGACGTTGCGCGGGAAGCGCGTGCCCGCGGCGCCCTCGCGCGGGTTGGCGAGGTTGTTCCATGAGCCGTCCGCGGTGCGGAAGCGCGTCACGCCGGAAGGCGGCGTCAGCCCCGGCTCGACGAAGCCGACCAGCGATCCCGGTGGATAGACGTCCTTGAGGTTGTGCGCGTTGAGCTGCTCGCGCATGTACGCGAGGGTGAGGATCGCGAACACGAGGCGGCGGCGGTACCAGTTCGTCCACACCTCGTCGCGGTAGCCGGCGACGGCGCCGAGGGCGCGCGTGATGAAGTCCATGCCGGCGGTGGCGACGGCCCCGAGCGCGTCGCCGACCGAGCGCCGGATGCGCCCGGGCAGATGCACCGTCGCCGCAGGGAGCGGCTCGGGCAGTGTGCCGGGCGCCAGGGTCGGCGGCGCCAGCAGCTCCTCGCGCGTGAAGAAGTGCGGCTCGGGGACGAAGACGTCGACCTCCGACTCCGCGTTCGCGGCGGCGAGTGCGTATGCGGCACGCCAGTCGGCCTCGTCGGGACGGCGCTCGAGCGCCTGCCGGTAGTGCTCGGTGGCGCGCGTGTACTGCTCGCTCATGAAGCAGGCGATCGCGAGCAGCGCGTGCACGTCGCCGTCGGGGTCGTGCTCGGCGGCGGGGGACAGCGCATCGATCGCGCCGGCGTAGTCGCCGGCGTCGATCAGGCGGCGCCCCTCTTCGCGCGCGTTGCGCAGCTGGTCGACGTTCATCTCGATGGTCATCGGTCGTCTCCCTGGATGCGCGGCGGAGTCGCCGCGGTTCGCTGGGTCGGCGGCGGGGTCGCCGCCGCTGGGGAAGCCGGCGGCCTGTCTGCCGCCGCCGGGGGGATCGGCGGCGTGGCCGCCGCCGCTGCTGTCGGCGGCATGTCTGCCGCCGCTGTGGGTGGGGGCGGTGGGGTCGGCGCGGGGGTGCGGCGGCATGTCTGCCGCCGCTGTGGGTGGGGGCGGTGGGGTCGGCGCCGGGGGTGTCGGCGGCATGTCTGCCGCCGCTGTGGGTGGGGGCGGTGGGGTCGGCGCCGGGGGTGTCGGCGGCATGTCTGCCGCCGCTGTGGGTGGGGGCGGTGGGGTCGGCGCCGGGGGTGTCGGCGGCGTGTCTGCCGCCGCTGTGGGTGGGGGCGGTGGGGTCGGCGCCGGGGGTGTCGGCGGCCCGGCCGCGTCCGCGTCGAACACCTCGTCGCCGGTCGGCTCGACGTGCGCCTCGCCGTTGAGGGCGCGGCGCAGCTTCGACGTCTCGAGGTAGATCACCCGCCGCGCGCGGTTCTGGTTGCCGAGCGGGCGGTGCTCGGCGAGCGCGTGCCACGGGTTGAACGAGAGGTTGTGCGCGAACGCGAGCTGCGCGGGCGAATCGAAGCGCTGCGGCGGGATGCGCAGCACGCCCACGCGGCGCCACGGCGAGAGGCGCTCGGGCCACACGACCGACGCGTTCTCGATCGGCTGCCGGTGCGGGTCGACCTGGAACTGCACGTAGCAGTCGAAGACCCGCTCGCCCACGGCGAGCGCGGCGACCATCGCCTCGCGCAGGTAGTCCGGGCCGGGGTGGCGCGGCACGCGGGCGCGGCCGCGGACGCGCGGCACGAGCGTGAACTGCACCGCGCGACCCTCACCGAACGCGTACGGCGTCGTCGACCAGTAGCGCAGCTCGAGCGGGCTCGCGTGGCTCTTCGCGTAGAGCCCCTGCATCACGAGGTCCCGGTAATGGCTGTCGAGCGGGTTGAGGAAGTACATGACCGGGGCGCCGCGCCCGAGCCAGCGCTGGAGCTTGAGGTTCTCGACGACGTTCGGCGTGGTGAAGGTCGGCGCGCTGATGCCGAGGAAGTCCTGCGTCGCCACCTCGTCGTCGATCAGCTTGGGGCCGGGCACGCCCATCAGCTTCACGCCGACGCTGAGGATCCCGTTGTTCACGATGTCGTCGGTGACGACGGGGCCGGGGCCGGCGAAGCGGACGTAGGCCCGGAAGATGCGCGGCTCCGCGAAGACGCCGACGCGCAGGTCGGGCGGCAGGTCGGCCGGGACCTCGAACGCGGCGCGCACCACGCCGTAGGTCTTCGTGTTCCCCGCCCGCTCGGCGCCGCCGTGCGGGTAGGTGCGCTCGAGGAAGCGCGCCATCTGGTCCGCGACCGCCTGCGCGACCATGTCCTCGCCCGGCACGGGGCGCTCCTCGGCGATGCCGAGGTGCTCGTCCGGCCGGCGCGCGTTGATCGCCCACTGCGCCGCCGACTCGAGGCGGTCGCGGCAGAGGCGGTCGAAGGTGTCGCGGTAGACCGGGTTGCGGCGGCGCGTCCAGTTGACGGCGGCCTGCGCGGTCCGCTGCACGGCGCGAGCGGCGGCGAGTCCCGCGCTCATGCGTCGTCACCCGGCGGCGTGGCGAGGTAGCGCAGCGCGCGCAGTCCGGGCAGGAAGAAGTACGCCCCGCCGCGCACGCTGACGAACGGCGGCAGCCCCGTGAGCCGGCGGCGCACGGGCGACTCGGGGATCGTGAAGGTGCCGGCCGCGAGGGCGCCGACGGTCTCGCGGGTCCCGACGAGCGGGTCGGTGTCGGCGTACGCGTCGCCGAACTTCGGGTTGTTGATCCAGGTGTGCTGGACGAACTCGAACTGCCGCCCGAGGTTCGCGTTGAGCGCGAGGAAGTACAGGCCGCGTTCCCCGTCGTCGCCGTCGGAGGCGAGCACCTCGTCCGGGGAGAAGGTCGGTGAGAGCGGGGCGCCGAAGGAGCGGCCCCGGCGCAGGATGCGGTGCAGCCGGTTCACGACGAGCGACGCGTCGGTGCCGGGGCCGGGGCCGAGCGCGTCGCGCGGGTTGGTGCGGCGCACGTGGGCGCCGACCGGGCAGGCGAGGCCGTCGGGGTCCTCGTGGTGGTAGGCGAAGTCGTTCTCGGTGGCGAGCGCGGGGTCATCGCCGTCGGGCGCGCGCACGAGCGGTGCGCCGCCGGGCCAGCGGCCGACCAGCTTCGCGGCGAGGCGCGTGCGGAGGGCGGCGGTGTCGGCCGCGGCGGGCGCGGGGAGCACGGCAGGCTCGGACGCCTGCCGCGCGCCGGGGAGGGAATCCGCCCGCGCGGCGTCGTCGACGGTCTGCCAGAAGCGGCGCACGTGCTGCGCGAGGTGCCGGAAGACGAGGTACGTCCCGTTGCGGCCGAGGTCGCGCTGACCCGGCGCGTCGGCGGCGGCCGGCAGCTGCGCGTGCGGGTCGCGCCGCGCGGCGACCAGCGGACGATCGGTGAGCCGGCCGTACTCGTTCGGGTAGCCGAGCACGAACTCGCCGGCGCGGATCGGCTGCAGCACGCCGGTGGCGCCCGGCGGCGGGCCGGCGTCGCGCATGCCCGCGATCTCGGGCTGCGAGATGCCGTCGGTGAAGCCGAAGTGCTCGCGCAGCGCGCCCGTCGCCGGGTCGAGCAGCAGCCCCGCGTCGAGCGGGGCCGCAGCCGGCGCCAGCGCACCGGGCGGCGTCTCGGCGGTGATGGCCGCGGCGAGCGCGTCGAGCCCGGCGGCGTCGCGCGCGAAGAGCATGACGAGGACGTGCACCGGGGCGTGCGCCGGCCCGCCCCACGTCCAGCCCTCGGGCGCGTCCGGGCCGACGTCGCCGAGGAAGACGCGGCGGTGCGGCGCCGTCATGCCCTCGCGGAACTCGAACGCGAACGTGCCGCGCGTCGTCTCGTCGACGCCCAGCGCCGCCAGCCCCGCGGCGGTGAGCGCGACGTTGACGGCGGCCGTCTCCGGGCGCGTCGCGGCGTCGGTCACGCGGGCGGCGAGCGCGGCGAGCGCCCGGCGCGCGCCCGCGGCGTCGGTCACGCGGTACAGCAGGTAGCGCGCCGCCGGGAGCGACCCGTAGCCGCGGGCGACGAGCCCCTGGATGTCGTCGCGCTCGAGCGCGTCGCCGCTCACAGGCGCTGGAGCCATCGCGCCGCCTCCTCGTCGTCCAGGTCGCGCGCAAGCCCCGCGCGGATCGCGGCGTTGTTCGCGATGTTGGCCGCCGTCAGCTCCGGGTACGCCGAGTACCAGACGTCGGTGAGCACCTGGCGGTGGCGCAGGAACGCCTTGAACGCCTGCTCGTCGCGCGCGCCGCCGAAGACCATGAAGCGCGTCGGCGGGTAGTTGACGCCGTGGCTGAACACGCCGTTGAGGCCCCAGGCGACCTTGTTGATGAAGTCGTCCATGTAGGCCTCGAACGACCCGTCGTAGTTGCTCATGAACACGACGCGCCGGCCCCGGTCGATGCTCACCCAGCGCGCGAAGTGGATCGTGTCGACGCCGTGCAGTCCGAGCGGCTGCACGGTGCCCAGGTCGCCGTGCGTGTAGACGCCGGCGGCGATCTCGCCGGTGAGCCAGAGCACGATCTTCGCGGCGGTGGCGCGCACGACGCCGGGCTTCACGAACCCGACGGCAGTGAACTGGTTCTGCGCCGCGCGGTCCTCGACCGCGGCGAGCGCGGCGCGCAGACGAGTCGGCGGTCGACGACCTGGTGGCGCGCGTCCTGCCACTCCTTGAAGCGGATCACGAGCAGCCCGGCGAGCCCGGCCGGCACGAGCACGGGCGACGCGACGACGCCGAGCGCGACGAGCCCGAGGAACCGCGCGCGCCGCGCGGCCCGCCGCAGCAGCGGCGGTCGCGACGCCGGTCGCAGCGCCCATGCCAGCGCCGGCTGCGACGCCACGTGCGCGCGGATCGCGGCGTGCACCGCCGCCGGGCCGCGCCCGTGCCACGCGCCGCAGCGCCGCTGCTCGTCGACATGCGTCTCCAGCCGCTCGCGCAGCCGCGCCTCGTCGCGCACCTGCTCGACCGTGCGCCCGACCCAGTTCGCGTAGAACGCCTGCGTCGGGATCGCGTGGCGGCGCAGGTAGGCGTGGCGCGAGCGCGCGTCGCGGTCGGCGGGCGCGGGGTAGCCGGCGCAGTGCGCGAGCACGCGGTCGAGCCCCTCCGCGCCGACGCGCGCGACGTCCGCGAGGTGCGCGTCGCGCGAGCCGTCGACGCTCGCGGCCCACATCAGCGTGTCGCCGATCGGCTCGCCGCCGCCGGGCGGGGTGGCGCCGGGGATGACGGCGAAGCGCGCGAAGTGGACGCCGCGCAGCCGGCCGATCGGCAGGCGGTCGTTGCCGGCGGGGTCGGCGGCCAGCACGGCGAGCTCGGTGCGCAGCGCGTCCAGCCGGTCCGCGCGGACCGGCATGCGCAGCGTCACGGCTTGCTGGTACGGCATGCGGTGCGTCGTGCCTTTCTCGGGTAATCCCGTCGCTGCCGCTCCGGGCTCGACGGGCGGCTCCGGGCTCGGCCGCCGGCTCCGGGCGTGGGAGCCGGCTTCGAGCCCGGAGCGGCAGCGACGGGATCGCCTCGCCCCCGCCTCGCCCCCGCCTCGTCCCCGCCTCGCCCCCCGCCCCCGCCTTGCCCGCCTCAATCCTCCAGCAGGAAGTCGACCGCGTGCCAGCGCCAGAGGAAGACCTTGCCGAGCCAGAGGTGCGGCGCGACCTCGCGCACCTCGTCGCGGACCATCCGCGCGACGATCGAGGTGCGCGAGTAGTCGATGATCGTGGCGGGCGCGCCGTCCAGCCATGACTCGCCGATGTAGACCTTCGCGCGGATCCGGCGGAGGCGGAGCGGCGTGATCTTGTTCACGAGCATCCCGGTCGCCGGGTTGAAGACCTTGCCCTGCCACGCGAGCCGGCGCGAGATCGCGCGCAGGGGGCCGGCCAGCCACGTGGACGGACAGACGACGACCGTGCCGCGCGTATCGCCCGTCGGCACCGCGCCGGGCGCCGGGGTCTCGCGGTAGAGCGCGTCGAGCGCGCGCTGCGTCATGCGCAGCAGGTCCGCCTTCGTGGTGCGCGTCGTGGGCTCGGTCATCGGGGCTCCAATCGTCGAGATCGCGTGCTCGCGAGAGACGGCCGGGGGCGCTCAGGGCGCGAAGGCGAGCGCGCCGGCCGGGAAGGTCAGCGGGACGGGGTCGGCGGCGAGCGGCGCGGCGTAGGCGTGCTGGTCGTCGAAGGCGAGCAGCGATGCCAGCGCGGCCTCGATCACGAAGAGGATGAGGTCGCGCCCGGGGCACGCCCGCGGTCCGCTGAGGAAGAGGCCGGCCTCCGCGCGCGGCACGGGCGGCGCTCCGGCGAGCCAGCGGTCCGGGTCGAACGCGTGCGCGCGCGGATCGCGCGCGGCGTCGCGCGTGAGCAGCGGGAAGTAGTGCGCGACCTCGACGCCGGGCGCGATGGCGTGGCCGTCGAAGGCGTCGCCGCGCGGCGCGACGTGGAACGTGCGCGCGACCGGCGGGAAGAGGCGGCCGGCCTCCAGGACGCAGGCCTCGAGGTAGCGCAGCCGGTCGATGCTGGCGGGGTCGTCGAGCGGCCCGGCCGCGCGGATCTCCTCGACGGCGCGGCGGCGGGCGTCGGGTCGCGAGCCGAGCAGCGCGAGCGTGCGCGTGAGCAGGTCGGTCGCCGAGCCCGTGAACGTGAACATCCAGTGCGGCGCCTGCTCGAGCGCCTCGTCGGGCTCGAGCTCCCCGGCGGTGGTCTCGCGCGCGCGGCCCAGCAGCGTGTCCGCCGGGGCCTCCGCGCGACGGCGCCGCAGCGCCGCGTAGAAGCGCGCGCGGCGGCGGCGGGAGAAGCGACCCAGCGCCAGGCGGCGCAGCGGGCTCTCGACGACCTCGAACAGCGCCTCGACGTCGGTCCCGAGCGTGTCGGGCGCGCCGGGCCCGGCGACCACGCGCAGCATCACCGCGCGCATGCGGTCGCGGATGTCGTCGATTGAGTGCACCGGCATGGCGAAGGCGTCGCGCACGTGGCGCAGGAAGGCGTCGCGCGACGGGTGCGGGGCGCCGGTGGCGAGCACCTGCTGGTTGTAGGCGCGGCGGCGGTACCAGGCGTCGCCGTGGCTGATGGTGAGCGCGCGCGGCGCGAGGAACGCCATCGCGTCGCGCTTCAGCTTCCCCTCGATGTAGCCGTCGGCGGTCGGCGCGGCGTCGAGCACGTGCGCCGAGAGGCCGGGCTCGGCGACGAGCAGCACGCGCCGGCGGCCGAGTGCGAGGACGAGGTTGCCGGCGTGCAGCCGCCCCTGGCGGCCGCGCACCCAGGCGGCGAAGGCGGCGACGCGGTCGCCGCGGCTCAGCGTGGCGACGCCGAGGCGTGCGAGCAGCGAGAGCAGCGCGGCGAGGCCGGCCGCGGGGTACGGCGCGGTCGCGCGCGAGGCGGGTGCCGGCGGGAGGTCGTGCGGCTCGGGTGGCATGCGGCGGCGCGGTCCGATTCGTTCGCCCGGCCCTTGTCGTCGGGGCATGCTACACGACCGCCGAACGGGCGGCACGCCGCCCGCGCCCGCGGCGGGGATGGACGCGCGCGCCGAGCCGCGAGTACAACCGGCGAGCGGCGGGAGGCGTCCGCGGTGCGCGTCGCGAGCCGGCGGGCGCGGCAGTGGCGCGGACGGGGCGCGCACGGGGCGCGCACGGGCGATCGGGCCCGCCATATGCCGGGGCGGCGACGGGCGCAGGGTGGCGAGAGGTGGGTGAGTGTGCCGCGCGTACACGGAGGCGGACGGGCCGGGCGGCGGGCCCGCGAGCGCGCGGTGGATCGGGGTCGTGTGCGATGACGAACGGCGACGACGCGCGTCCGGCCGGCGGCCCGGCGTGGCTGGCCCTGCGCTACGAGGATCCCGCGGGACTGCTCGACGACCCGGCGCTGCGCCCGGCGATCCTCGCCGCGCACGAGGCGCTGATCGCGTCCGCCGCACCGGCGGCGGAGCGCTCCGGCGGCGACGGGGTCGACGCGCCGCTGCGGCTCGCGCTCGCCGGCGGCGCCGGCCGCGCGCTCGCGGCGGCGATCGCGGTGCAGCTGGGGCTGCGCGAGCCCGCGCACGCCGGCGCGCGCCTGCAGGTCGCGATCGCCGTCGGCGGCGACGCCGGCGCGGTCGACGCGCTCTGCGCGGGGGCGCGCGGCGGCCAGGTGCTGTGCGCACGCGACGCGTGGGAGCGGCTGCGCCGCGCGCCCGCGCCGGGCGGCGCCCCGGGGCCGCTCGACCTGTACGGGTGGGGAGCCCACGGGTCGGGCGCGATGGAGTGCCGGTACGACAACGAGCAGGCGCTGCTCAACGAGCCGTTCGCGCGCATGTTCGCGGCCGAGCTGCGCGGGTGGGTGCGCCCGAAGCGCGCCGCGGAGGCGACCAGCGCGAGGGATGGCGACCGCGGCGGAGGTGGAGGCGCCGCCGCGCGGGCGCCCGCTGCCCTTCCCCGAGCGGCCGGACGCGCGCAACGGCCTCTACGGCGTCGCGCTCTCGGGCGGCGGCATGCGCGCGGCCGTGTTCAGCCTCGGCGTCCTGCAGGCGCTCGCGCGCTACGACCTGCTCGCCGACGTCGACTACCTCTCGACCGTCTCCGGCGGCGGTTACGCCGGCACCTCGCTCACCGGCCTGTGCGCGGACGACCTCCCGTACACCGAGGGTCCGTCGCGCCTGGGGTGGGCGCGCGGCCGCTTCCCGTTCGGCTTCCTCGATCCCGCCGGCGGTCGCCGCGACGGCCACGACGGCGACGCCGACGGCGACGGCGACGGCGACGGCGACGGCGTCGACGCCGCCGCGGACCGCGCGCTCGCGGCGGCGGCGCGGGAGGCCGGCGTGCCGGTGCACGGCAACGAGTCGCCGGCGCTCTACCACGTGCGTGGCCACGCGGAGCTGCTCGGCCGGGGCATCGGGCTGTTCGATGGTTACACCTGGCGCATGGTCGGCCGCTTCGTCGCGTCGACGGTGCTGCTCTGGGGCTTCTTCCTGCTGCCGGTGCTCACGCTCGTGACGGTCGGTGGGCTGTGGGCGCTCGAGGGCCACCTCTGGGTGCTCCGGGTCCTGCCGCTCGTGCCCGTCGTGCTGTTCGGCGTGGCCGCCTTCGCGGCGACCGCCCTCTTCCACGACCCGGCGCACGCCTGGACACGGCGCTTCCGACGCGCGCTCCCGTACGCGGCGTCCGCGAGTGCACTGATCGCCGTGGTGTCCGCCGTCGCGGGCGGGGTGTGGCTGCTGGACTGGGCGGCCGGCACGTACAGCGGCGTCGCGCTCGGCGCGGGCGGCGCCGGGCTCTCGGCGGTGAGCGGCAGCACCGTCGTGGTCGGCGTCCGGAAGATCGCGAAGAACGCGGCGGGGCGACGGGTGTTGTGGGCGGTCGCCGTCGGGGTGGGCGGGTACCTCCTGCTCGGCATGGGCGTCGTCGCCTGGACGTGGGTGCTGTGGCGGCACTGGGGCGCCGGCTTCGGCCCGCTCTGGGGCGTCGGCCCGCTCTCCGTGCAGCTGATCGGGCTCAGCGCAGCCGCGCCGATCGCGATCACGATCTTCGGCGGCTGGGGCACCCGGCTGCTCAATTACCTCTCGCTGCACGACGTCTACGTCGAGCGCATCGGCCAGACATGGATCGTGAGCGCCGCCCCGGGCGAGGCGGGGCGCGACGGCGACGTGGCCGCGGGCGTGCCCGCCGCGGCGGCGTTCCCTGCGCGGTGGACGCAGGTCTGGCACCGGTCTCGTCGCAGCGTGAGCGACCTCGTCCCCACCGCGGAGCGGCCGCCGACCGCGCCCTACCCGTTGATCTGCACGACGCTGAACCTCCCCGCGAGCCAGGGACCGAAGCTGCTCGACCGCAAGGGCGACTGCTTCGTGATCGCGCCGCTCTACTCGGGGTCGGCGCTCAGCCGCTGGCTGCCCACCGCGGAGCTGCCGGAGCTCGGCGGCATGTCGCTCGCCGCCGCGGCCGCGGTGTCGGGCGCCGCGGTCAGCCCGATCATGGGGACGAAGACGACCCGCACGCTCAGCATCGTGCTCACGCTGTTCAACGTGCGGCTCGGACGCTGGGTGAAGAACCCGCGCCCGCCGGGGCGCCGTCGCTTCGCGCAGTGGGTGTTCGAGCGGCCGCTCGCCCTCTACTGGAAGGAGATGTTCGGGCTGGCCTCGCGCGACGACGGACTCGTCTACCTCTCCGACGGCGGCCACTTCGAGAACTCGGGGCTCTACGAACTGCTGCGCCGGCGCTGCAAGTACATCATCGCGGTGATGGCCGACATCGAGACGCACGACAACGGGCCGCTCGGGTTCGGCAACCTCGGCGACGCGATCCGGCTGGCGCGCGTCGACTTCGGCGTCGAGATCGACCTCGACGACCTGCGGCCGCTCGCGCGCGACCCGGCGACGGGCTTCGTGCCGTCGTACTTCGCGGCGGGCACCATTCGGTACCCCGCGACGGGCGGGCACGGGAACGCCGGCGACGCCGAGGCCGGCACGCTCGTCGTGATCAAGAGCGGCCTGGTCGAGGAGCAGCTGTCGCCCGACATCGTGAACTACTGGCGGCAGACGAACCCGCGCTTCCCGTACGACTCGACGCTCGACCAGCAGATGGACCAGCTCCAGTTCGAGTCGTACCGGCAGCTCGGCTACCGGGCCGGCCGCGCGGTCGGGCGGCCGGCGGACGGCGGCGGCACGCTCGACGAGCGGTTCGCGCGGATGGCGCAGCGGTGGGCGGGCGGGCCAGGCGGCAGGTAGGCGGGCGTCGACCGTGAATGGGCCGCCAGGCCCAGCGGCGGCAGACACGCCGCCGACGATGGATGGGCCGCCAGGCCCAAGCGGCGGCGGATACGCCGCCGACCGCCGTGGCGGCCGTCGGCCGCCGCCAGGGTCGGCGCCCTATCTGGCGCCGCTGAGGTGCGGCCCGCCGGGCCGCCCATACCGTAACTTGTCTGTTACGTAACGGTCGTGTTACACATTGCCCATGGAAGTCTTCGAGGCCGTCGCCGACCCCACCCGCCGCGAGATCCTCGCGCTGCTGCGCGACCGGGAGCGCACGGCCGGCGACGTGGCCGGCGCCTTCGACGTCTCGCGCCCGGCGATCTCCCGGCACCTGCGCGTGCTGCGCGAGTGCGGGCTGGTCGCGTGGCGCGGCGAGGGGCAGCGTCGGATCTACCGCCTGCGCGCCGCGCCGCTGCGCGACATGCAGGCGTGGCTCGACGACTACCGCGCGTTCTGGGCCGACCGCCTCGACGCGCTGCAGCAGCACGTCGAGCAGCCGGAGACGGGGGAGCGACCGATGGATCTGCGCACTGATCGGCTCGGCACGAAGACGGCCGTCGGCGACCGGGTACGCCTCGACTTCGATCGCGTCGTCGACGCGCCGATCGAGCGCGTGTGGCGCGCGCTCGTCGAACCGGCGGAGGCGGCGGCGTGGTGGGGCGTCGCGTCGGTCACCGTCGAGCCCGGCGCGCGCTACCTGCTGCACGGCGGCACGATGCCGCCCGGCGGCCCGATCACCGCATGGGACCCGCCGCGGCTGCTCGCCTTCGAGTGGAACCGCGACGAGACCGACACGCCGCAGGTGATCACGTTCCGCCTCGAGGCCGACGGCGAGCGCACGCGCCTGCACTTCAGCCACGAGGGGCTGCTGCCGCACTGGTCGGAGCAGGTGCTGCCCGGCTGGCACGCGGTGCTGGTCGCGCTCGAGGCGACCATCGCCGGCGAGCCGTACGACGGCAAGGCGATCTTCGAGGCCGTCGGGCCGCGGTACGGCGCGACGAAGACGGTCGAGGAGTACCGGGAGCGGGGGCGGACGTACACGCCGCCCGAGACGTCCGCCTAGCAGCGGCAGACGCCCCCGCCGGCGGATGGGCCGCGAGGCCCAAGCGGCGGCAGACATGCCGCCGACCGTACCGGGTGCGGCGTGCCGCCCCCGGGCCGGCGCCCATTCGGCGCCGCTGAGGTGCGTCCGGCATCGGCGGCATGCTGCCGCCGCTTGACGGGGCGGGGCGGGGCGGCGCCGGCCGCGGCCGGCATCGGCGGCATGCTGCCGCCGCTTGACGGGGCGGGGCCGGCCGTGGCCGGCATCGGCGGCATGCTGCCGCCGCTTGGCGGGGCGGGGCGGCGCCGGCCGTGGCCGGCATCGGCGGCATGCTGCCGCCGCTTGACGGGGCGGGGCGGGGGCCGGGGCGGGCCCCTACCGCCCGCTCCACTTCGGCGCGCGGCCCTCGAGGAACGACGCGCGGCCCTCGCCGGCGTCCTCCGACTGCGCGACGCGCGTGCCGGCCCACGCCTCGTTCTGCAGCTGCCGGTCGAGCCCCTCGCGCGTGATGTCGTTCACGATGCGCTTCGTGATCTCGAGCATCACGCTCGGGCCCTCGGCGAGGCGCCGGGCGAGCGCCATCGTCTCGGTCATCAGCGCGTCGTGCTCGACCACGCGGTTCGCGAGGCCCCACTGCAGCGCCGTCGCCGCGTCGACCTCGTCGCCCGTCATCATCATCTCGATGGCGCGGGCGCGGCCGACGTACTGGGTGAGGTGGTAGGTCGTGCCGGTGTCGGGCACGATGCCGCGCCGCGCGAAGACCGCGATGAAGCGTGCCTGCGTCGAGGCGACGCGCATGTCGGCGGCGAGCGCGAGCGACAGCCCGGCGCCGGCGGCCACGCCGTTCACGGCGGCGATCATCGGCTTCGGGTAGTGGCCGAGCGCGGAGTACAGGACGCCCCAGTGGCCGATCGGCCCCTGCAGCATGCGGCGGTAGCCGTCGCGCTCGTCGAGGGCGCGGTCGGCGTCGCGCTCCTCGGCGGTCGCCGCGAGGTCGGCGCCGGCGCTGAAGCCGCGCCCGTTGCCGGTGATCACGAGGACGCGCGTGTCGTCGTCGCGCGCGGTGGTCTCGACGACGTCGAGCAGCTCGTGCACGAGGTTCGCGCTGATCGCGTTGAGCCGCTCCGGGCGGTTCAGCGTGACGGTCGCGACGCCGGCGTCGCGGGTGAGGACGAGGTCGCGGTACTCCACGGGGGCGTTCCTCTCGGCGGGGTGCAGGGGTCGGCGTGGAGTATCGCGGACGGGCGCAACGCGCGGGGGGAGTGAGCGGGGCGCGTTGTGTCACCTGGCGGATAGCGGGCCATCGCTAGACTTATTATTCGGTAATCTGGCGGATGCATGCGTTGGCCGGGGACCATCCGTGCCATCGCGTCTGGGAAAGACCTGGAGCGCCCCTTGGACGTCCCCACCGATTTGCCCCGCCCGGCCCTCCTCTACCGGCTCTACGACCTGACGAAGCGCCTCGTCTCCGCCGAGGGCGGTCTCAACGAGACGCTGGCAAGCGTGCTCGACGCCGCGATCGACTTGCTCGGCGCCGACAAGGGGAACGTGCAGCTCTACGACGCACGCACACGGTCGCTGCGCATCGTCGCGCAGCGCGGGTTCGACGCGCCGTTCATGCAGCACTTCGCGTCGGTCATCGACGAGGCGGCGTGCGGCGTGGCGCTGCAGCGGCGAGCCCGCGTGATCGTGGAAGACGTGACGACCGACGCCATCTTCGCGGAGCATCGCGCGGTGATGGCGGTGGAAGGCGTGCTGGCCGTGCAGTCGACGCCGATGATCGGACGCGGCGGCGACGTGCTCGGCGTGATCTCCACGCACTTCCTCCATCACCGGCGGTTCAGCGACGAAGAGCTCGAGCTGCTCGACCTCTACGCGCGCGCGGCCGCCGACGCCATCGAGCGCGACCTGCACCAGCGGTCGCTGAACGAGGTGAGCGCGCTGCTCGACGCGGTGTTCACGAACTCGCCCGCCGGGAAGGCCGTGCTCGACGCGGAGGGACGCCTCGTTCGCCTCAACGACGCCTTCGCACGCATGTGCGGCGACCCCGCCGCGGCGCAGGTCGGACGGGCGCTGGCCGACGTGTGTCCGCCGTTGTGGGGGCAGCTCGAGTCGGCATTCCACCGCGCGCTCGCCGAGGAGGGCTCGGTGCGCGTCGAGGTCACGGGCATCGCGACCGCGGGAGCCGACCCGCCGCGGTCGCTCGTGGTCGCCCACGCCGTGCCGGTCGGCGAGGGCGCGGGCGTCGGGCTGCTCGCGTCTGATATCACCGAGCAGCGGCGTGCCGAGGACCGTCTGCAGATGCTCAACGCGCGCATGCGCGACTTCATCTCGGTGGCGTCGCACGAGATGCGCTCGCCGCTGACGAGCGTCGTCGGCTTCGCGCAGCGTGCGCGCCGGCTCGTCCACCGCCACGACCCCGCCGTGAGCGAGGCGTTGCGCGACAGCATCGAGATGGTGCAGTCCGAGGCCGAGCGGCTGCAGTTCGCGGTCGACCTCTTCCTGGACCTGGCGCGCGTGGAGACGGGGCAGATGGCGTTCGCGCGCGAACCGGTCGACGTCGGCCAGCTCGCGAGCGCGCTGACCCGGGTGCTGCGCCGCCGCTATCGCCACGCGGTCATCCGCTGCGACGTGCAGGAGGGCGGCGCGGTCGCGGACGCGAACGAGGGCGCGGTGACGCAGATCCTCACGAACCTCGTCGACAACGCGGTGAAGTACGGGGGCGCGACGCCGCAGGTGCGCATCGTGGTGCGGTGCGAGGGCGAGCAGGTCGTCGTGCGCGTGCGCGACGGGGGCGACGGCATCCCCGTCGGGGAGCGCGAGCGGATCTTCGACGCCTACTACCGGGCGGACACGTCGGGCCGCCAGCGGGGAACCGGGATCGGGTTGTACGTCGGCCGCGAGCTGGCGCGCAGCCTGCGCGGCGAGCTGGCGGCGGTGGAACCCGAGGAGGGCGGGCCCGGCGCGGAGCTGCGCCTGACGCTGCCGGCGGCGGACGGGTCGACCGGCGTCGGCCCGCCGTAGCAGCGACCGGCCGCGGCGTCGGCGCGTGCAGCGGACGGCCGCGGCGTCGGCGCAGGCGGGCAGCGGCCCGCCTTGGCGTCGGCGTGCGCCGGCCACAGCGGCGGCAGACATGCCGCCGACGGGGCGCCGGCAGCAGCCGGCGAACGGGTTCGGCGGGCAACGGCCCGCCCTGGCGTCGGCGGCCTATCTGCCGCCGCTGAGGGCGGCGGTGCACGCGATCACGAAGTACGAGCCGATCGGCCGGCCGGCGCGCGTGGCGGACCCCACGAGGACATCCGCCGTCACCCACGCCACCGCGTCGACGAGATTGCCGTAGACCGGGCGCGCGAGCGGCCGCGTGTTCGGCGCGACGGCCGGCCAGCCGGGCGGCGCCGCGGCCGGGATGCGGCGGTAGTCGAACCGCAGCAGCCCATCCGCCCCCGTCGCCTCGACCGTGAAGTAGCCGGGACCGATCAGCCGGCGCAGCGGGTGCGCGTTCATCCCCACCACCTCGCCGCCCTGCCGCGCGAACCGCTTCGCGAACCGCGACAGCACCGGCAGCGAGTTGCGACCGGCGAACGTCGCGACGTCGCCGTCGCGCGGGCCGACGAGCATGCCCCGCCGCGCCGGCCGCGCCGCGGACGCGAGCTCCCACAGCGCGCGCTGCCGCTGCGCGCCGAGCGCGACGCACTCCGCCACGCGCTCGGCCGGCGCCAGGCCGTCGAGGTAGTCGCCGACGTCGACCGCCGACGCGCGCCCGCCGTCGAGCATCGCCGCGAGCGTCACGACGCGATCCGCTCGGACGCCAGCCGCGCCAGCGACATGATCGCGAGCTGCGGGTTCACGCCGAGGTTCGTCGGGAAGACGGAGGAGTCGACGACGTAGAGGTTGTCGGTGCCGCGCACGCGGAAGTCGAGGTCGACCACGCCGGCGCCCGGCCGCGCGCTCATGCGCGTGGTGCCGAAGAGGTGCGACAGCGTGAGCGAGTAGGCAGCCGGGTCGTCGCTCGCGGCGTCGAGGAGATCGAGCTGCGCGGGGCCGATGCGCTCGGGCAGCCCGTGCACCGGCACCACCAGCTCGCGCGCGCCGGCCGCGAACATCAGCTCGGCGGCGTGGCGCAGGCCGCGGCGCAGGTTGGCGAGGTCGCCGGGGGCGAGGCGGAACGCCATGCGGCCGTCGCGCCGGCCCAGCCCCACGCTGCCCTCGCCGCGCGAGCGCAGCGGCAGCACCCATACCGCGGCGCGCGCGTACTCCGCGATCAGCGACACCCAGCGCCGGCCGACGCCCGGCAGCCCGCCGGCGAACATCTCCGGCGGCAGCGCGAGCGTCTCGACCTTCACGCGCGACTCCGCGCGCCAGCCGTCGACCTCGAAGCCCTGGGTCGCGCCCGCTGCCATCCGCACCGGCGCGTCGAACAGCCCGACGATCGCCATCCCCGGGTGTCCCTGGAAGTGCGCGCCGAGGTGCGGCGACCGCACGCCGCTGCGCCACAGCACACCCGGCGTCTGCGTCGCCGACGCCGCCACGAGCACCGCGCGCCGCGCGTGCAGCGTGCGGGCCGCCGTACGCACGCCCGTCGCGCGGCGGCCGTCGAGCAGCACGCGCTCCACGCGCTCGCCCGCGAACAGCGTCGCGCCGCGCTCGCGGGCGTAGGGCAGGTACGACACCTGCATGCTCTGCTTCGCCCCGTGCGGGCAGCCCAGGTTGCAGCGGCCGCTGCCGCGGCAGTCCACGACGTTGCGCAGCGTCGGCCGCCCCGCGACCCCGGCGCCGGCCGCGGCCGCCGCGCGGGCCAGCGCCGCGTTGTTGCCGCCCCACACGGCGGCCGGCGTCGGCGTCGCGCCCAGCTCGCGCTCCACCTCCGCGGCCGCCGCGTCGACCCGCGCGAACGACCACGCGCGGTCGAGCCCGTGGTCGCGCGCCCACTCGGCCCACACCTCCTCGGGGAGGCGGCGCAGGATCGCGGAGTTCACGACGGTGGTGCCGCCCAGGCAGCGCCCCTGCAGCACGAGCATGGGCGCGCGGCCGCCGGTCGCCTGCGCGCCCATCCCGCGGTAGAGGCGGTGGAAGGTCGGGAGCGCGCGGCTGTCGAAGTCGGCCGTCGCGACAGCCGGTCCCTCCTCGACGACGGCGATGCTGCCGGTGGCGTCCGCCAGCGTGCGCGCCGCCGATGCCCCGCCCGCGCCCGACCCGACGACGACGTAATCGAACGCCGCGTCCGCGGCGGTCATCTGTTCGGATGCCGCGTCCGCGGCGGGCATGTGTTCGGATGCCGCGTCCGTGGCGGGCATGCGTTCGGATGCCGCGGCGGGCGCGGTCATGCGCCGTAGCCGATCGCGCGGCGGACGTCGTCGAGCGCGCCGTAGTGCAGCGCGACGACGGTCTTGAGCACCGACAGGAGCTGGCGCGGGATGGCGAAGCGCGAGCGCTCCATCGCCTCGAGCGCGCGCTCGCGGTCGGCGGCCGCGAGACGCGACAGCGGCGGCGCGCGGCGGACGAGCAGCGGCGCGACCCAGCCGGCGGCGAAGAGGCCGAGGCGGAAGGCGCGGCGCAGCCGCGCGGGGGCGTCGCGCTCGAGGTCGGCGAGGAAGGCGTCGAAGCCGGTCTCGAGGACGCCGCGCGGGAGCGCCGGGTGCGCGCCGGCGGGCAGGAGCGTGTCGAGCACGGCGCGGTCGAAGCGGTTGAGGTGGCCCGGTCGCGGTGCGAGGCGCATGGGCGCGATTATCGGCGGAGCGGCCCGCGGGTCAAGGCGCGCGGGGAGCGAGCGCGCCGGGGGTTTCGCGCTCGCGGGCCGGGCGGCGCATGCCGCCCTCAGCGGCGGCAGACGTGCCGCCGATAGGTCCGCCGGCTGGCGGCCGGCGGGCGGGCGGGGCGGCGCCGCCGCCCAAAGCGGCGGCAGACATGCCGCCGACAGGTCCGCCGGCTGCCGGCCGGCGGCAGCCGCTGCGGATCACGAGCAGCTCGTGCGGGACGGCGCCAGCGGGCCCGGTCCCCCGTCCCACTCACCGCGGCGGCAGCCGCCCGCCGGCAGCCTGCCCTCCGCCGGGTCCCCCACGCTACCCGCCGAAAGTCCCTGCCCGCTCAACCGCCGCCTGCGTACGCTCGCGGACGAAGGTGGGGACCGGCCCATGGTCGGCGACACGCGTTCGCAACTGCCCGCGACCCAGAACGTGCTGTTGGCCGCGCTCCCGGCGCGCGAGCGGGATGCGCTCCTGCGCGGCGCCCGACGCACGACCCTCCTCCCGGGCGCCCTGGTCTACGAGCAGGAGCAGCGGCTCGAGGACGTCTACTTCCCGCTCTCGGGCGCGCTCTCGATCCTCGCCGTGCTCGCGGGCGGCGAGACGCTCGAGGCCGGCGTGATCGGCCGCGAGGGCGTGCTGGGCTTCCCGCTCGGCCTCGGCCCCGAGCCGTCCCCGTGGCGCTCCGTCGTCCAGCTGCCGGGACAGGCGATCGTCGTCGACCGCGACGCCCTGCGGCTGCAGCTGCAGCGATCGGGCGTGCTCGGCGCGCTGCTCACGCACTACGCCGGGCTGCTGATGGCGATGCTCGTGCAGTCCGGCGCGTGCAACCACTTCCACAGCGTGTCGCAGCGCAGCGCGCGCTGGCTGCTGGCGATGCACGACCGCTCCGACGGCGACAGCTTCCCGATGACCCAGCAGTTCCTGAGCGAGATGCTCGGCGCGCGACGCCCGAGCGTGACCGAGGCCGTCCAGGGCCTGCGCAACGCCGGCTGCATCGCCTACACGCGCGGCGCGATCGCCATCGCCGACCGCGCCGCGCTCGAAGCCGCGGCCTGCGAGTGCTACGCCCAGGTGCGGCGCCGCTTCGCGATGCTCACCGGCGGCTCCGGCGGGGGCGCCACAGACGCCGCGCTCGTGCGCGCGAGCGGGGACGGCACCGCGTAGCCGCGCCACCGCTGCCGCGCGGCGCGCGGGGACTGGCCGCGAACCAGGGCGCGGGGCCGAGCGCGAGGACGAACGGCGCTCCCCCGGGCGAGCGATCGGCTCGACGGGTCGAGGGAGGCGGAGGGGATGTCCCCTCTGCCTCTCGGCACGCCGATCGGTGCAGCCTAGCTGTGGATCTGGACGTTGCCGCCCGTGAGCGACTGCAGCCCGGAGTCATACCCGGTGCTGAACGCAATCTCGAACGTGTCCGGACTGTTGTCGGTGACCGTGAGTGTGAACGTCACGGATACGCCGTTGAGCGTGCCCGTGCCGGTGACCGTCGCCGTGTCACCCAGCACGATCAGTCCGTTCGCATCGAAGCTGTTCGAGTGGAACTTGATGCCCGCGTCGCGGTCCTGGTACTCGACGCTCCCCACGGGCGTCGTGGAACCCGACTGGTACTTGGCCACGAAGCCGAAGTTCGCGTGAGCGCCGACCCACCCGCCGCCGGTCACGAAACCGGCGTTCGGGTCGTACCACGTCTTCATCGCCGTGGTGCAGGTCTGCGTCAGCTCGACGCACGCCTGGATCGTGTCGATCCCGGCGGTCGTCCCGCCGGTGTACGTCCAGGAGACGTTCCCACTGGCGTCGGTCGTGCAGTCGGCGTTGACCGCACAGGTGCCGGTCGCACCGGTGTTCGGCCCGCTCGTCACCGAGAAGTCGACTGTCACGCCCTGCGCCGGGTTGCCGTTGTTGTCGTCCACGGTCGCGGTCACCGTGTGGTTCGTGCCGACCGGGTTCACGGCCGACGGCGGATTCAGCGCGATCGTCGGCGTCGCCAGGGGCAGGTCGACCTGGAGCACGGCCGGTGCGCCGGAGAGCTCACCGTAGACCAGCTGGAAGCCGAAGATCCCCGTCGGTCCCGTGTAGGTGGCCGTGCTCGTGATCGGAGCAGTCGGACCCGCACTGAAGCCGAGGTTCGTGCTCCCGATGATCAGCGTGAGGCCGTCGTCGTGCGTCACCGTGAAGGTTTCACCGTTGGTCACGCTCACGACGCCGCCGAAGGCCACGAGCGTGCCGGTGTTGACGGAAGACGAGAGCGCCCCCGGCGTGTTCTCCACGACGTTGAAGGCGCCGCCCGAGCTCAGCCACTGCCCGACCGTCGACGACGAGTACTCGGCGAAATCGATCGGCGAGTTGACGTCGAACGTCACGTCGGGCGTCGTGGCGGGAATGTTCGCGGGAACGGCGTTCCCCGCGACCGTGGAACTCACCAGCCAGAGCCGGCCGGAGATCGTCGCCGTCGTCGCCGACGCCGATCGCGGCGACCCCAGCACCACCAGCGCCAGCACGAGCGCGAGCGCGGTGGCTCCCACCCCTACCTTCAGCCCCATCTTGCTCTTCACCCAGCGTTCCTCTCGGGTACGGGCATGTCCGGCCCTTCGTTGATCCGCCAACGATGAGCCCGCCGATCGGGCGGGATCACCGCATTAAGTCCGGGCTGGGCCGGCCGGGGAGTGCCGGGTCCCGTCACGGACCGGCGGAGTGTACGAGCCACCCCACTCTCTCCGAGTTAACGCGATGCAGAAGATCCATCTGAAATACGGGGCAGGCGGTCGACGACACCCTCGCCATGACCCGGCAGTTCCTGGACGACATGGTCGGCGCGCGCCGCCCGAGCATGACCGGGGCGTCGCACCGGCCAGCGCGCGGCATGGCGAGCCTTCGCCATGCCGCGCGCTGGCGTACGCGGCGCCGGCGCGGGCGGACGTCGGCTGCTCGCTACGACGCCTGCCGCACGATGATCACGAGCGCGGCCGGGTCCAGGTGCCCGACGAGCGTGTCGACGAACGCCGGCGCGCCCGGGATGTAGACGAGCCACTGCCGCGTCGCCGCGTCCTCGCCGTACACGCTCTGCACCGCGAAGTTCTGCGCCGCCGCCAGCGCCACGGGGTTGTTCGTCCCGGCGCGGCCGTACGTGAAGCCGCCGGGCGCCGGCTTCGGCAGGATCGCCGGCGTGCCCTCGATGCGCTCCGCGCGCACCGCGACGCGCGTCGAGTAGTCGCGCGTCGACAGGTTGAACGTCCCGCCGCACGTGAACAGCGTGATGCTGTCGATGCCGACCTGGTTGCTGAAGATCGAGGGCCACTCGTTCGAGTCGGGCGGGACGTCGCGGTTCCACGTCACGAAGTAGCGCAGGGTCTGGCCCTGGTACGCGACGTCGATCTCGTCGCCGATGCGCAACTCGTGGATGCGCGCGAAGACGCCGGGGCCGTCGTAGCGCACGCCCGCGTACGGGACGTTCGCGACGTAGTCGAGGTGGCCGGAGAACACGGCGTTGCCGCCGGCGCCGGGCGCGCCGCCGAGCGCGTACCACTGGCTGAGGTCGTACCACATGACGTCGGCCGGGCCCTGCGGCATCGACATGTTGCCGTCGGTGCCGGCGACGCTCTGGCCGACCGGCGCGTTGACGCCGAGCGACGGGATCTGGAGCCGGGCGAAGGTCGTGCCGGGCGGGTCGCCGAAGTCGCGCTCGAGGGAGGCGAGGGTCGTGTAGGTGGTCGACGCGCCGGCGGCGCGACGCGGGGCCGCCGCGACGAGCGCGACGGCGAGCGCCGCGGCGGCGGCGAGCACGGCCGCGGGCAGGAGCGCCCGGCGCAGGCGTGGGGTGGCGAAGTGAGCTGGGAGCATGACGAGTCCTCGTTCCGCCCCCCGCCGTCCGAGCGCGTCATGGTGGCGACGCCGGGCGGAATACGTCAAGTGGCGCGCCGGGCGGGGCGCCCCCGCTGCGGCGAGCGCTGCTGCGTCAGCTCCCTGCTGTTCGGCGGCCCGTTCAGTACAGCGTGGCGTGCGGGGCCGAAAGCAGATGCGCTCATGCCGCGCTGCTCGCCCGGGCGGGTGGCGGCCGCGAACGCGAGCCGGGGTCAGCCGACCACGCCGTCGAGGAACTCGCGTGGCATGAGGATGACCAGCCCTCGAAACGTCCCGACCTCGCGCAGTGCGCGGTCGCCGGTGACGAGGTAGTCGGCGTTCGCGGAGACGGCCGTGGCGAGCACGAGGTCATCCTCCGAGTGTGCGGCGACGCCGCGGATCGTCACGGTCATGGGCACGACGACTGCCTCGGCGCGCAGCAGCGCGAGGTTGTCCGCGCGCTCCTCCGGGGTGAGGTGGTCGCGGAAGTACGGCTCATCGAACGTCCGGCCCAGCTCATCGAGGATGTGCTCGGAGACGACGAGCGTGAAGCGCGCGGCGCGCCACGCCGCGAGCAGCCTGCCGGGTGGCGGTTCCGGGCGGACGAACCCGGAGGCCAGGACGTTCGTGTCCAGGACCGCAGTCGTCACGTCGTCGGGCCGGTGGTGGGCGGCTCGAGACGCCGGCGCGCTCGCGCCTCTTCAACCGCGCGCGCGACCTCCTGCTCGATCTCCGCCGCCGGCACGCCCTCGAACGCCTTCCAGCTCGCGTCGAGCGCACGAAAGCGTTCGGCCCGCTCGTGATCGAGGAGTTCCAGGCGCGCCAGGTCATCGGCCGATACGAGCGCCGCGACGGGCACGCCGCTCTTCTCCACGATGACACGGATCTCGTGGCGGAAGACCTGGTTGAGCAGCTGGCTCCACCGCTGCCGGGCAGCCGACGCGGCGACGGTCTGGGTGGTTGGCGGCGTCGGGTCTGACATGCTGGCTCCGGAGTGGGCGACCTGGCGTAGTTCGTACATCATTGTACGAGATTGTGCGAGACTGCACCGGCTCGCCGCGGCGCGCGGGGGCTCCGCGCGTGTCGCGGTCAGCGGGTACGCTCGCGGCCGTGAGCACGCGGCTGCGCCCGGATCTCCTCGTGCCCGTCGCGGTGGGCGCGGCGGCGTTCGCGCTCTCCCTCACGACGATTGCGCCGACCGTGGCAACGGTGCACGGGAGCACCGACAGCGCCGAGCTCGTGTCGGTGGCTTCGGTGCTGGGCGTGGGGCATCCGCCCGGCGAGGCGATCTGGACGCCGCTCGGGTGGCTCGCGCTGCACGTGCTCGCGTTCCTGCCGGAGCCGGCGCTGCGCACGAACGTGCTCTCGGCGGCGTGCATGGCCGGCGCCGCGGCGCTGGTCGTCGTCGCGGCGCGGCGCTGGATTGCCGGCACGCCGTGGTGGGCGGCGGCGCTCGCCGGCGCGCTCTTCGCGACGGCGCCGATCCCGTGGTCCGAGGCGCTCATCACCGAGGTGCTGGCGCTGCAGGCGCTGCTCGCGGCGGCGGTGCTCGCCGTCGCGAGCAATGCCGGGGCGCTCCGCGCGGAACGGCCCGGCGTGAGCCGGCTGAGCGGCGGCGCGGAGCCGGGGGGAGCCGCGGGGGCGGACACGGGGTCGGGGCGGCGACTCAGCTCGCTCACGCGAGGCCGTTCGCCGGGAGCAACGCGGGCATTCGCCGCGGGGCTTGTCGCCGGGCTCCTCTGCTGGAACCACCCCACCGGGCTCGCGCTCGCGATCCCCGTCGCGGTCGCGCGCCGGGGTGACGGCGCGGCCGGGCGCGCGCGCGCTGGCGTGGGCGGCCGCCGGGTTCCTCCTGCCGGCGGCGTGGTCGGTCGGCTACCTGGTGGCGCGCGCGCACGCGCCGATCGCGTGGGGGGACACCGCGACGCTGCACGGGCTGTGGACGCACCTCAGCGGCTCCGAGTACCGCGGCCTGCCCGACGTGTCGCTCGCCTACGCGCGCCGGGCGCTGCCGCCGACGATCCGGCTCGCGCTGCGGCAGGTGCCGCCGCCGGCGTGGTTCGCCATCCCCGCCGGCGCGCTCGCCGCGTGGCGCGCCCGCCCCGCGCTCACCGCCGCGCTGGCCGTCGACGTCGTCGCGATGCTCGCCTTCGTCTCCGTCTACCGCGCGACCGGCCGCGAGGACTACCTCGCGACGGTGGCGATGGCCGCCGCCCTCACCTCGGCGTGGGGGGCCGCCGAGGCGTGGCGCCGGCTGCGCGACCGCTCGCGCGCCCGCGAGCTGCCGGCGCTGGCGGCGGGGCTCGGCGTGGCGGTGGTGGCGGTCGTCGCGCTGTGGGGCGGCATCAACGCGCGGCAGGTCTCGCTGCACGGCGACCGGTCGGCGCTCGACGCCGCCCGCGCGGCGCTCGCGCACGCGCCGCGCGGCGGCACGATCCGCTCCGACGACGACGGGCTGACGTTCCCGCTGTGGTACCTGCGCGTGGTGAAGCACGAGCGGCCGGACGTGACGGTGATCGACACGCGCGGCGTGGCGCCGGTGATTCGCGGGCGCTGAACGGATCGGCACGACCGCGCGGGATCGGTTGCCCGACGCCGTGCGCTACGCGGGCCGCAGGTCGTACCCCAGCGCGGACGCCGCGCGGCGCAGCGCGCCGTCCCAGCACGCGAACGTGACGTCCGCCGGCGCGCCGGTCCGCACGAGGGCCGCCAGGTGCACCGCGTCGTCTGCCCGGAGCTCCATGCGCTCCGCCAGGTCGCCCGCCGTCCGGAGCAACGCTGCGTCCATGACGAGCTCGCTCACACGATGGGCCGCGATGTGTCGCTTTGAGAAGGGGGTCCCGCGAGATTACGAGTCCGCGCGGACCCCGGGCGCCACGCGGCGACAGACATGGGTCGCCTCAACGGGGCGAAGGGCCGGCGACAGAAGCGCCTGGCCGGGCGCGGACTGCCGTCCGCGTCCTGTCGGCGGCATGTCTGCCGCCGCTTTGGATCGCGGCATGCGACGCGCCGCCGCTCACCGCGGCCCGCCGGTGGCGGACTGCGTCCGCGTCCTGTCGGCGGCATGTCTGCCGCCGTTTTGGATCGCGGCATGCGACGCGCCGCCGCTCACCGCGGCCCGCCGGTGGCGAACTGCGTCCGCGTCCTGTCGGCGGCATGTCTGCCGCCGTTTTGGATCGCGGCATGCGACGCGCCGCCGCTCACCGCGGCCCGCCGGTGGCGAACTGCGTCCGCGTCCTGTCGGCGGCATGTCTGCCGCCGTTTTGGATCTCGGCATGCGACGCGCCGCCGCTCACCGCGGCCCGCCGGTGCCGTCACGTCGCGGACGCCGCCGCTGTGTGCGCTGCGGCAAGAGGAGCGGCAGCGGGAGCGGGAACACGAGCGACAGCACCGACCGCAGCGCCGCGACCCACCCGCCGAACCGCGCGACCGGCGCGCGGCTCCCGCCGGCGGACGCGGCCGGCGCCTGCGGGTGCACGCGCAGGTCGTGCACGACCAGGCACGCGTACCACTCCACCGGCGAGTCCCAGCAGAAGTCGGACGCCCACGCCGGCCGCGACGCCGGGCGCGCCGGCCCCGGGCTGCCGTTCATCGTGCCGTCGTCGAGGCAGTCGACGGCGTGCGCCAGCTCGTGGTCGAGCTCGGCGAGCGTCGCGGAGGGCGACAGCCACACCACGGGCGCGCCGTGCGGACACGCCGTCGCGGCCGGTCCTTCGCGCCGGACGCCGTAGAGGTCCGTGAACTCGACCGGGTGCGTCATCTCGGAGATCGCGACGTGCGAGCCCACGATCGCCCACAGCGCGAGGAGCAGCGACAGCAGCGGCGGCATCCCGCGTCTCGGTTCGATCGCGTGCGGCGCATGAGCGAGGAGGCTATTCGGCGGCGGGCGCGCCGCGGGGACGTGCGTCGTCGAGCGGTTCGGCGCACGGAGCCCGCGGTGCGAGCGTGGTTGCCGCGCCCCCCGTTGACCCCGGCGACGGACGCGGCGAGGAGAAGATGGCGCGCGCGGGTTGAGGGAACGCCGAGGCGAGGCGCGGGCCGAGGCGCAGTCGCTGCGTCGCTGCGTCGCTGCGTCTCGCGCACCGGACCGCGGGTCAGCTGTCCGGGAAGATGCGCCGCTCGTCCGGCGGGCCGGTGCGCCGGGCACGCAGCCGCGGCAGCTCGACCACCGCGAGCAAGCCCGCGACGCCGATCACCATCAGCGCGAGCGCCCACGGCACCGCGCGGTCGCGCAGGCCCTCCCTGCGCGCCCCGCCGATCACCGCCGCCAGCGCGCCCCCGCCCGCCGACGCCGGCGCGGGCTGCACGCCGCCGCCGGGCGCCGGCGCCGGCGGCACGCCCGCGGCCAGCACGCCGCGCGCCACCACCGCCCACAGCGAGAAGTGCGTCACGCGACAGTCCAGCCCCGTCGTCGTCGCCGCGCACGGCGCCGGCGTCCACGTGCCCGTCGCGGCGTCGAAGGAGCGGACCGACACCGCCGCGAGGTCGCCGCCGGCGGCCGCCAGCGCCGGCGCGCCGACGTCGACCGAGAGCGTCGCGGGCTGCGCCAGCGGGCCGGCGGGCACGCCCGTCGCGGCGTCGGTGACGTCGACCCGGAAGAGCCCCAGCACCAGCGCGGCCGCGCCCGAGGTCGAGGGCGGCACCGGCACGCCGAGCGCGTGCAGGATCGCCTGCAGCCGCGGCTGCTCCTCGAGCGGCGCGGCGGACGGCGCGGACACCGGGGTGATCGTGACGATCACCGGGGCCGCGACCGCGCCGGGCGGCAGCAGGATGGCGATCCCGGCGCCGGGCGCCACGACCGTGCCGCCGGCGGCGGTGAGCGCGGCCGCGGCCGGCGCCGGCGCAGCGGCGGCCGCGGCCGGGATGACCGGGGTGTGGACCACGCCCGGCGTCGCGGTCGGCGCGGCCGTCGTGGGCGCGGCGACGGGGGAGGCGGTCGGCGTGGCCGTCGGCACAGCCGTGGTCGGCGACGCCGTGGGCGTCGGCGTCGGCGTCGGGGTGACGGGGGTGTGGACGACGCCCGGCGTGGCGGTGACGGTCGGCTCCTGGGCGCGCGCGGCGCCCCACGGGCGGCCGGCGGCGGGGGCGAGCGCGAGCGCGAGCGCGACGACGATCAGCGCCGCCGCCAGCACGCCCGGCGCCGCGCGCCTTCGCATCGACCGCTTCCGCATCGCATGGCTCCGATCGCCGCGCGGCGATCGCCGGCGGGCCGTGGTCGCGCGCATGTGTCGCCGTCGCGCCCGCCCGCTGCGTCCCCGGCCCCGGCCCCGGCGCGCAACCGCGCGGCCGGGCGAGTCGGGCGCGCGCGCCGGCTCGCGCATCCCTCGGACGCGCGGCGACATGCTGCGTCGCGGAGGTTGAGCAGGGGTCGAGCAGACGTTGAGCGGGGGTGAGATTCCGCGGGCCCACCGGGGAGCGACGCCATCCTCGTGCATCATGAGCCGGCTGCGACGCACCACGGTCGGCGCTCGCCCGAGGCACTGCGCACGCTCGAAGCGGAGGCCGAGCGACGCCACGTCTCGCTCGCGGTCGTCGTGCGCGAGGCGATTGAGGAGAAGGCGCGCGCCCTGCGCGCCGCGCGACGACCCCGCGTGGGCGCGGCGCGCTCGACGGACGGCCGCTCCGCGGCCCAGGTGACGGCCGCGCTGATTGCCGAAGGGCCGCGCTGACCCGGCGCTGGACGGCGCACGTGCGGCCGAGGGCCGGAGGCCCGGGGTGCGCACCACGGCATCATGATGCTATGATGCCGTGGTGCGCACCACCGTCGATCTCCCGGAGGACCTGCACCGGCGCGCTCGCGCCATCGCGCGCGACACGTCGCGGAGCCTCAGCGCGACGATCGCGGACCTGATCCGGCGCGGCCTGGCCGCCGAGCCGCGCTCGGATGTCGCGCGCAGCGCCCGCACCGGCCTGCCCGTGATCCGGCTGGGCACGGTCGTGACCACCGAGGACGTCCGCGCGCTCCAGGATGATGAGGTCGACGGGGCCGGCGGGGCCGGCGGGGCCGGCGAAGTCGGCGAGGCCGACGAGGCCGACGAGGCGTGACCACCCTCCTCGACGCCAACGTGCTCATCGCGCTGCTCGTCGCCGACCACGTGCACCACGACGCGGCGGAGACGTGGTTCGGCGCGAGCCGCGACCCGTTCGCCACCTGCCCGATCACCGAGGGCGCGCTGGTCCGCCTGCTGGTCCGCGAAGGCGTTGCCGCGCGCACCGCCCAGCGGATGCTCGACACGCTCGCCGCACATCCCCGCTACGAGTTCTGGGCGGACGACGCGACGTACCGCGACGTACCGCTCGGCGAGGTGGTCGGCCACCGACAGGTCACCGACACCTACCTCGTGCATCTCGCGCGATCCCGGGGCGCACGCCTGGCGACCATGGATCGCGGGTTGGCCGATCAGCACGGCGAGGTCGTGGATCTGGTGCCCGCTGCCCGACCGCGCGCCTGACCGCCGCCGGGGCCGCTCCACCGGCCGCCGTCGGGCCCGGCGGACCCGCTACCGCCGGTGCAACCGCGGCACGTCGGCGACCGCGAGCGCCACGACGAGCGCGAGCGCCAGCGCGCCGAGCGCCGCCGGGATCGCGCGCGTTGCGACGCCGTCCCGCAGCGCGCCCACGGTGCCGGCCAGCGCGCCGCCGCCCGACGGCGCCGGCGCGGGCAGCGACCCCGCCGGCGCGGGGCCCGGCGCCGCGCCGCTGGCGAGCACGCCGCGCACCACCACCGCCCACAGCGAGAAGTGCGTCACGCGGCAGTCGAGCCCGATGGTCGTCGGCGTGCACGGCACCGGCGTCCAGCGCCCCGTCGCGGTGTCGAAGAACTGCAGCGACACGTTCGAGAGGTCGCCGCCCGCCAGCGCCCGCACCTCGGGCGCGACGTCGACGAAGATCGTGACCGGCACGGCGAACGTGTTGACCGGCGCGCCCGTCGTCGCGCTCGTCGCGCCGAGCTCGAACACCTGCACGACGAGCGCCGCCTGCCCCGACGCCGTCTGCGGGACGGGCACGCCGAGGTTCTGCAGCACCGCCTCGAGCCGCGCCTGGTCCTGCACGGGCGCCGCCGACGGCGACACCACCGGCACGATTGCGACGACGACCGCCTGCCCGGCCGCGCCGGCCGGCAGCTGCACGGCGATCTGCTGGCTGGGCGCGGAGAGGGTGCCGCCCGCGGCCGGCACGGCGGTCGCGATGGGGGTGGGCGCCGGGGGCGGCGTGGCCGCCGGCCCGGAGGTCTGCCCGTGCGCGCGTCCCCAGGAGCCGGGCGCGAGCGCGAGGAGGGCGACGACGACCGTCGCCGCCGCGACGGCCCGCCGGCCGCGCGCGCTCGAGGGTGTGCCGGCGTGGGACCCCGGGCTCCGGCCCATCGGGGACTCCGATTCGCTCGCGCGCTGATCCCGCCCCGCCGATTGGGACCAGCGCGCAGTGGTCACCGTAGGCAGGGCTGCGCCGCGCGAGAATACGGGATTCCCCTACACCGTGCGGCGACCGCGAACGGCGACCGGCGGACGCGAACGCCGACGGCGAGCGGAGGGCGTGCCGCCCTCCGACTTCGAGTGGGACGCCCCGAGGACGCCCGTCCCGTGGTCGGAGGGCGGCACGCCCTCCGCTCGCCGTCGCCGTCGCCGTCGCCGTCGCCGTCGCCGTCGCCGGTCGCCGGTCGCCGTCGCCGGTCGCCGTCGGCAGGGGGGTTACCGCGACGCGATCGCCGCGTGCGCGGTGTGCGGCGACGTCACCCCCGCCGCGACCATCGCGGCCGGCCCCCACGGAGCGACCGTGTACGGGTGGGCGCTCTGGTAGTACACGACCGAGCACGCGTACCACTCGGCGTCCGAGTTCCAGCAGTAGTCCGACACCCACGCCGGCCGCACGGCCGGCCGCAGCGACGGGCTGTCGTTCATCAGGCCGTCGTCGAGGCAGTCGACGGCGTGCGCGGTCTCGTGCGCGAGCGTCGCCATGTCGACGTCGGGCGACAGCCACATGTCGGGGTGGCGGTGCACGCAGCCGGTGGCCGCCGCGGCCTCGCGCGGGCTGCCGTAGAGGTCGGTGAACTGGACCGGGCCGTTGAGCTGGTGAATCGTGACGTGGCCGCCGACGATGCTCCACAGGGAGAGAAAGAGCGCAAGGAGCGCAGGCATATACGGGCTCCGTCCCCGGCGCCTTCAGCAGGAGTGCTGAGGGGTGCAGATGGGCTCAGCCCGGCTCGCGTGTCCGCCATCCCGGCGGGCGAGGGGCTACTAGAACCATCGGCAGGGAGACGGAAACCCTTAGGGGTTTTTCCCTATCAGGGAGCGCGACTCGAAACGGTGGATGGGAGTCCCAGTCGCGGGGTGGTCGACTCCGTCGCCGCGCGCCTCGCCGGACCTCGTGATCACGGCGAGCCCGACTCGTCTTCCGCCTCGTGGAGGGGTGGGGCGCGACGGATGCTCAAGATGGTGTTCGGTCCGCGAGCGAGTTCCAGAAGCGCGTGTCGGTGTGGAACTCGAAGTGCAGTGCGCGGCCTGGACGCTCAGGAAGCGGATCGGTGGGATTGCCACTCCTCGGCATCTTGCTTCCAGAGCTCCAGCTCGCGGCGCGTCGGCCGCCGGTCCGAGATCCACGCCGCCTCGTATGGAATGACTTCGCGGTCATCCGCGAGCTGCCAGCCTGCCTCGAGGTGGGAGAGCGCGCTTACCTGCGACGCATCCAGGTCGCGGAGGTCCCGCAGCACCGTGCGGACGATGCGGAGCTCGTCCTGATCGAGGAGCTCGCCGGCGCGTGAGGCGCGGCGTGCACGGACGACCTTCTGGACGCGGTTGTAGTACGCGCGCTCCTCGCGAACGATTTCTCCCTCACGTTCCATCCGGTCCAGCTCAGGCAGCAGCTCGACGGGGGCCGGGCCGCGATCCAGGCGCTGATAGGCGGCGCCGGTGATCGACTCCCCCAGGGCGGCGAACGCCTTGAAGTCGGAGAAGTACAGGATCTTATTGAGCTTGGTCGCCCCGAAGCGCGGATCCTCCTCGGATTCCTGCGCGATCAGGAGCACCAGCTCCGCGGAACTTCTGGGCGTCGAACTCGGTGGCCATGCGCTCGCTCCCTTCGGCCAGTATGCGGTGCGCCCCGGCGAAATGGGAGCCGACCGAGAACATTGCGGGCAAGGGCTTCGCCGCGGTCGCTGTGTCTGAGGCGGCCGTCAGTGCAGCAATTCCTGCCAGCTCACGCGGTTCCCGTTCACGTCGGCGACCGAGACGGACACGCGGCTCCCCGGGCCGAGCGCGTGCTCCGCGCCGAGGTCCAGCCGGAACGCCCCGCGCGCATCGGCGTGGACCGCCGAGCTGACCTCGCAGGCGTCGTCCGCGCAGTTCGCCGTGACGACGACCAGCGCATTCGCCGGCGCCTGTCCCGCGACGACGCTCGCACCCAGAGGCGCCACCACCTCGAGCGGCGCGATGACCAGCGACTCCCGCCGCGATCCTCCGGACACCGTGAGCGTCTGGCCCGGCAGGAAGACTCGCCTGCCGATGTGGATCGCCGTGTAGTCCCCGCTCCCGATGCCCGCCGTCCACCGGCCGATGCTCGCGCCGTCCGGCGCGCGGAGGTCCGCGGTCACCTCGGTCCCCGCGGGCCAGCCACGCACGACGATCTGATCGCCCATGCCCTCGTCGATCACGGCGGTGACGGCGGGCGGTCCGACGCTCTCTGATGAGGCGTACGTGCCCGACGCGCCGGCGGGCGGGGCGTGGCCCGGCGGGCGGTGGAGCGGCAGCGCGACCACCGATGCGACGGCGATCACCGCGACGCCGATCGCGGACGCCACGGCCCGTCGCGGCCGGCGTCGCATCCCATCCACGGACGCGATCTCGACGCCGGCCTCGGCAGCGTTGGTGTCCGCGTCTGCGGCCTCGGTGTCCGCCGTCGCGAGCGCGTAGCCGAAGCGTGGCCGCGTGAGGATGAGGTCGCCGCCCGGATGGCCGGCCGCCGTCAGCTGGTCGCGGATGCGACGCGCGAGCGACTGGACGTTCTGCCGGGCGTCGGGGTCGGACCACAGTGCCCGGCCGATGTCGCCGGTTGCCATCGCCGCGCCGGGCTGCCGGCCCAGCAGCTGCACGAACCGGAACATCATCTCGGTGGCGGCGGGCACGGGCTCGCCGTCGACGCGGACCACGTGCGCGTCCTCGTCCGCGACGATCCGCACGCGCGGCGCCGTGCCTTCCATCGCAGACGGCGTGCCGGCCGTGGTGTCGCGGGCCGCGCCCGGGGATCGCTCGTCATCTCGAGTGACGTCCACGCGACCTCCCTGGAGATTCCGGCCGGGGCACGCCCGCGCACGGGACACCCGCGACCTCGGGAGGCGCCGAATCTAGCACTTCAGTCCGAGCGCTGCGTCGGCAGTTGTTGCAGCCGGCATCGACCGGCGTGCCGACTGGCAGCGAAATTGCAGCGTCATGCCCGCCCGACCCCGCGGCCGCTGTGCGATCATCGAGTCGATGGAGTGGTGGGAGCGTGCGGCTGACCTCCGACGCTCGCGAGGGCTCTCGCAGGCAGCCCTCGCGAAGCTCGTGCCGATCTCCGTCTCGTCGCTGGGCAAGTACGAGACCGGGGTGCGGCATCCGTCGCGGCTGTCGCTCGTGCGCATGCTCGACGTGCTCAAGGCGCCCCGCGACGTCCGCGACGAGATCCTGGTCGCCGCCGGGTACCCGGCGGACAGCTCGCTGCTCGGCCCGTCGAACGCCGACTACTTCTTCGAGCGCGAGGAGGCGCTGCGCGACCTCGAGGGTCGGCCGTGGCCGGCCGCGCTCGTCGACGAGGTGATGCAGGTGCTCGGCGCGAACCGGCTCCTGCAGCGCGTGTGGGACGTCTCGCTCGACGCCAGGCACCCCGACCCCGTTGCGCGGAACCTGATGAGCGTTGTCAGCCACCCGCGGATCGCGACGAAGCTCGTGAACTGGCGCGAGGCGGTGAAGGTCGGCATCGCCACGATGAAGGGCCATCGCCGCGGCGCCGAAGACCTCTCGTCGCTGAGCCCGTACTTCGCCTCCGTGATCGACCGCTTCGTCGAGGGGGTTCCCCACCGGGTCGGCGAGCTGCAGGAGCTGTGGGACCGCACGCCGGCCCGCGCCCCGAAGATTCGCTGGTCGTTCCCGGTGACATGGCAGCTCGACGGCCTGCCGCGGATGCGTTTCGAGGTCGTGGTGAACACCGCGAACCACGCGAAGCGGCTCGCATTCCTCGACTGGATCCCGGTCGATGCGGTGACATGGGAGGCGATCGAGAGCCTCAGACGAGACGCCCGGGGCGCGAGGGCGTGAGCTCGGCGTGAGCGCCGCCGGCCACCGCGTGCTGCGGGTGAACGACCTGCCGCCCACCGCGCAGCTTCCACGTCGACACCGCGACGACGGATCCCGCGACCGTGGCCGTCTTCTCCTACGACGTCGACGCCGGCGGGTGGGTGCAGGTGCCCGCCACCGTGTCGGCGGACGGCACCGTCCGCGTCTCGCAGGACCACCTGACGCTCTACGCCGTCTTCGTGCTGCCGAAGGTGACCCGGACGCTCGAGCGCCGCCTCAACGCCGTCACGTTCACCGGCGCGACCGGGACCGCGATCGCCGACTTCGTCGGGACGCTCGGGTCCGGCGTCGAGAGCGTGTCCCGGTTCAACCCGCAGACGCAGCTGTACGACTCGTACATCGTGGGCGCGCCGCCGCTGGTGAACTCGCTGCGGACGCTCACCCAGGGCGACGCGATCTTCGTGAACGCCTACTCGGGTCACGACTGGACGGAGACGGACATCGTCCCGCCGCCGCGCGGGCGCCGCACGGTGACGCTCGTGCCCGGGCTGAACGCCTTCGGCTTCGCCGGGGCGGACGACACCGACCCCGCGTCGCTCATCGCCGGCGCGGCCGGCGTCGTCTCGATCGCGCGGTACGACGCGACGACGCAATCGTGGCAGACGTACGTCCCCGGGGCGCCCGCGTTCGCGAACACGTTGACGGCGGTGAACCGTCTCGACGCGCTCTACCTGCGACTGACCGGCCTCGGGCCGGTGCCGATCTCGCTCGAGGTCGTGTCGGCGTCGTAGGGGACGCACTCACATCGGGAGCGTGGCCATAGCCACGCTCCCGATGCGGCTTGGGCTTGCCAAGGCGGCGGACGGGGCAATCTGATTGCACCCGTCCGCTCGCCTGACGGTGAACGGCGGAGCACGAGCCCCACTGAGCACCCCACGGACGGCTTAGCGATGACGCCCGAGACGCCCCGCTTATGCCCGTCGCCGGACTGCCTCACTTAGCAACGATCCGTTAGCGGAGTGAGAGGAACCGGATGCGGCGGTTCGAAAGCGCTAATGCAGGTCGAGCTCCGCGCCTAGCTGGGCGGGATGTTCTTCGCGGGCACACCCACCGCAGTCCAACCCGCCGGCACGTCGCGAATGACGACAGCATTGGCGCCGATGGTCGCCCCGCGCCCGATCGTAATGGGACCAAGTATCTTAGCCCCTACGCCGATGGTGACGCCGTCCTCGATGACAGGTGCCCCCCACGAGCCTGAGCCTTCACGAACGCCGATCGTCACCTGATGGAAAATTGTGACGTTATTCCCGATCTTGCAGTCCGCGTGGATGACAATTCCCATTGCTCCGTGCGGTAGACGAAGGCCCTCTCCGATCTCAGCGTGTGGGAAGATGATTCCACCCAGTAGGAACTGCACCACGGCGATGTTGATGATGCGAGTGAGAACGTAGAGCGGGTAGACATTTCTGACACGTCTGGCCAGACGGTAGAGGAACAGCACTATCACCTGTTCCCACCCGGGCAGAATGGCGCGTTTGTCCATGTCAGATACTGTACGCTCTCGCCGATGTCCCGCGCCCAGCGGACCGCATCGCGGATGTAGAGTTTCGGACCCTGGACGCGATCGAGCGCTCCCATGAACAGGCGGCGGTTCGGCCCCCCCGACTGTGCGGCCTCATCGGACCATCCGCGTTCGCCACCGCGCTGCACCGGTGGCTAGTCTGGGCCCATCATCGCCCCAATGGGGGGCAATCTTACATCGCTCCATGCATTGAGATCACTGCCCAAACCGTTCGAACTAAGATAAATAAGTCGTATGGGATCGAGCGACGCCGCATGTACTCTTCGTCGAGCCGCATCCAACTATTGAATGAGAGATTGCTACGCCCCGAGACTTGCCACAGGCAGGTCAACCCCGGCTTGACTTCAGTCCGCGACTCAACAAGACGAAGGATTGCGACGTCAGAAATATGATCGTGCCGACCTTGAAAATCCTCTAGAGATAGCGGACGTGGCCCTACAAGACTCAGCTCTCCGCGCAGGACATGGATTAGTTGCGGTAGCTCGTCGATGCTCGTGCGGCGCAGGATTCGACCAACACGGGTTATCCGTGGGTCTCGTGGTAGCTTGAACGCGGGTCCGCCGACCTGCGACAAATGGCGTAACTCTTCGCGCCTCGCTGCTGCACCGTGGTACATCGAACGAAACTTGTAGCAATCAAATATGCGGCCACGCTCGCCGACGCGCGAGTGCTTGTAAAGGACAGGTCCAGCCGAATCGAGCTTAATGGCGGTGACGACGACCACCATGACAGGGAGTGCCAGGACGAGTGCCACCCCGCCAGCCACCACATCAATCGCACGCTTGATCGCGAAGTAGCCCGGATGCGGCTCCGTTCCGCCTCGTGCTGAGGAGCGTGACGACGACGACGCGGTGGCTCTCTTGCTCATGTTTTAGCTTCCGACGGTGCACATGCGGGCATCGTACCTGAAATGTCCCAATTAGTTAAGCAGAGCGGGGGACGTAGCTGAATAGCGGACTACCCTAATTTCCTAAGGTTGCGTTGCGCGGTGTTGTGGGAGCAGTATTCCGCACAACGCAACGCAAATCTCGCCGCCCACCGGCGGCTCGCATTCGATTTTTCCGGAGGTGACAATGCAAATGATGCTGAGCTTTAACCGGTGAATCGTCGGTTCGGCAGATCCGAGCCAAAGTGAGCGAGCCTACGTCCTCAGAAGAAGCAGCAGGACTTCTCGTGCGGGCCAGGCATCTGACGCGCGCGGTCTTGGCGTCAGGATTCTTCGCCACGTCAGTAATTGGTGGTGCGGCCTGGGTGTTTATCCTGTACACCATCGGAACGGCAACCAGATTATGTGTCGAGCTGTTCTTCGCACGGACGCTTGGTCCTCTGGGATTTGGTGCGTATTCATACCTCTTTTCCTGGGCCACAATTCTTGCACTCGTAGGCGGTCTTGGATTAGGCCAATCGCTCCTTCGCTTTGTGCCTGAATACCGAGTCACCGGGGATCATGCGCGCCTGCAGGGCTTAATTAGATTCAGTCGATATGGATCCCTCGCTGGGGGTCTAGTTACAGGCAGCTGCGCCGCGGTCGGACTCATGGCGCTGCACCCACCGGCCATACGCCCGGGCGAAATCCTGATTTCCATGGCAATCGTCCCGATCGTTGCGCTGCTGTCGACACAGACAGAATTAGCGCGCAGCTACGAGCGGATTGTCGTCGCATATCTTCCCTTCGCCCCCGGGCGTTTTGCTCTAACAGGGATAACAGGGGTTCTGATCTTCGCCCTCCGCGGTCCGCTCCCGGAAGGCGCCCTCTTGGCCGCTCTCGTCGGGGCCACGGGTGCGGTCATCGTCCAATGGATGTACTTCCGCCCGCAAGGCGTCGAGAGGACCGAGTCTCCTCGGAGCCAGTATGAGATGTCGCTATGGGTCCGCGTTGCTGGCCCGTTGCTCCTTGTCGGTGCCTTCGGCGCGGTGATTGATCAGGCGGGGGTGATCGTCGTAGGGATGGCGATCGGTGCAGGACCATCCGGTCTCTTCGCCGCAGCATCGCGTCTGGCGCTCGTGGCCAGCTTCGCCTTGATTGCGATCAATGCTGTCGCGGCTCCAGTCATATCGCGTCTACACGTAACGCGGCAGCAGGACTCGCTACGGCATTTCACCCAAAACGCGGCCCGTGCCAGTGCACTGCTGTCACTCGTGGGCGGAGGGGTTTTGTTCGTCTGGGCGGTGCCCGCGCTCGAACTGTTCGGTAGCGGATTTTCGCAGGGTGCGGTCACTCTTCGGATACTTCTCGTGGGCCAGCTCATACACTCCAGTACGGGGCCGGTAGGGATCCTTCTATCGACTACTGGGCATCAGGACGACGTGGCGATCGCCCAAGGTGCGGCGGCTATCGCATTCGTCGCCGCTGCCGCGTTCGTCGCGCGTCCATTTGGGATCGAAGGCGTAGCCATTGCCCTGGTGGCCGCAAAGGTTGCGTGGAACGGTTGGCTTGTTTGGACGGCGAGACGGCGGATGGGGATCCGATCCTTTGTGATGTAAGGGGCTACTGTTGACTTTCGGCCGTAACGATCGGGTACGCATACTTTTCATCGCCGGTACCGGCCGCAGCGGTACGACATTGATGGATCGCGTGGTTGGGCAGTACCAGGTTTTGTTTCAGTCGGTGAGGTTTGGACGATTTGGGAGCGAGGGTTTAAAGAGAATCGGCTATGCGGGTGTGGGTCTCCGTTTCGCGAATGCACCTTTTGGCAAGCGGTCGCGCGTCGCGCATCCCTTAGCATGGACGACCAGCAGCAGATCGACCGGATGCTGCTACTTTCGGCTCGGGTCGATCGCTCGCGGCATCTCCCATCTCGAGTGCTGCACCGCTTCAGGCGATCCAGCGATTATCGTGCGTACGTCACGGCTGTCAATGAGCTCTACCGGGCCATTAGAGTAGAATCCGGATCAGACATCATCGTGGATTCGTCGAAGAATGCCTCGCTCGCGTTACTGCTCTGTTCGATGGAAAACTTCGACGTGGACGTCGTCCATCTCGTGCGAGACAGTCGCGCGACGGCATTCTCCTGGCAAAGGCACAAGCGCAATCCCGAAATCCCTTCTGGACATGCGGAACTGACGCGATACGGTGCCGCGTCGAGCATCCGGTCGTGGTGGTTGCACAACCTGACGGCGTCGCTCTTGAAACGCTATGCGCGCAGCTATCGATTGGTGCGATACGAGGATTTCGTCAAGCTGCCGCAGGATTTGCTCTGCGGAATCCTTTCACTGGACTCGCCGGCGCGCGCTCGTTTGGAGCGGATCTTGTCGGGCGAGCTTGAACTAGGTATCGCGCACACTGTGTCAGGTAACCCGATCCGCTTCGATACGGGGAGGTTGCGCATCACACTCGATGACGAATGGAGATCTGCCATGTCGAACAGGCAGAAGTTCATCGTGACTGCGGCGACGTGGCCGCTGCTAGTCGCATATGGGTACTCTTCCGCCATCTGGCCTCGCTGACGAAGGAGTTATTAAAGCCAGTCCTTTCGATCACAACATCCGACCATCCCCACCCCGGCCGATGCCCGAGAGGGCTGAAGATCGATGCGCGAGGGTGCGGGCGGCTGTTTAGGCGTTCGGCGATCCGTCGGTGATCTCGGGGAGTCGGCGACTGGGTATAATCGACCCTTGCCAGGCGCGACTCACGTTGCGTGGTTGTTCATACGGCATTGATGTCTGCAACACCCGCGCGGCCAAGCCGGCGACCAGCGAAATGTCCAGCCAGAGCGCAACAGTCGACAGGTCCGGGTTGGAGGCGACTCCCGCGATGCCGATTGCTAGAAGTGCGTACGCGGCAGCGCTCAAGACCGCGCGTGATTCCTGCTCGTGTGCGTCGTTGCGAGAATGCGCGATGGCGCGCCGAGTAGTTCTCGAAAGAGTGATGATAAAGCCGCCGACCAATAATGCACCCCAAATCCCGAGATTGCTCAAAATGCTGGCTAAGAGGCTCGATGGCCGATTGCTGCCCCACCCTGCTCCGAGAGTGTAGGTTTGAGCGATCAGCTGAGCTGAGTGCATGTCGGCAGCCCATCGGTTGGTGAAGGAAACTGTGCTTGCCTTCTCGGTGATCGTCTCCTGGATGATTGTAGATGTTCCCCCCGCGATTCCTGTCAAGGCAATCGCCAATAGCGCTACTCCGGCGAGTAGTGCAGTGCCAAGAATCGCTGGTGCTGCGTTTCTGAAGTCGCCGCGGTTCACGGCCCAGCGACACACGATGAATAGGAGGCAGATGCCGAGCGTGAGATACGCAGTAGTCGAGAGTGTGAATAGCGCCGCAGATATCGACAGGCACGCTAGCGCGAAGAATTTCCGCCTGTGCGTGCGCTGCCACATGATCAGCAGGAAGACTGATCCGGCAGATAAGTAGAGTGCGGCTGCGGAGGGCTCTGTAAACGTACTGCTAGATCGGTGAAATGAACCGATACTCTGTACGAACAGTTGGCGGTAAGCGATATTCGAGTTAATGACGGAGGACGGCCACGGAAGGCTCGTGTGATAGCTGATCAGATCGTAGATTCCGAAGAAGGAGGCGATCACGATCGCAGCGATGTACGCACGAATTGACGGTATCGGCGTTCGGCGTATCTCATGGGCAGCTAAGAACGAAAATGTGACGTAGAATATGATGTAAGCTGATTGGTTCAAATTCGAGATCTGAGGTGCAGGCTCGGTTAGCCTTGAAATGTCGATGCCATTCCTTGGCGACAGGACGAGCACCTGTCCGTTGAACAATTGCGGCATTAGTATTGATGATAATGATGCGTATACAGCGAATATAGAAGCAGTGGAATAAATGATCGATATCGCCGTCACATGATGCCAGTCGCGATTCAGGATCATGTGCAGACAAAAGAACGTACCGGGTATCAATGCTGGCTGGATGCCAATTACGGTATTTCCGGAGGCGACGCTGATCGCGGATGCGGCTTGAAACGGAGAGAGCACGAAGGTCAGCGGCAGTAGCCACCGCGGGCGCTGCAGGAAGATCAAACCACAGATCGCTAGCACGACGATCCCCGCGGGCGGAAGTTCAGCGCTCATCGACTGAAGTACCGATGGGGGAACCTAGGCTCGCGACTCTCTGTTCGGCGCCGTTGTGCATTGACTCCTCGCCGTCGTTACGTGGGTGGCTGCTGAGCGAAGTTAAGGAGCTCAGCAGCGAACCTTCGCCAACGATAACTCAGCGCGACATGCTGGCCGCGCGAGGGAACTGACGAGTCGCCAGTCTCTGGTGTGGCAGCGAGCGCTGCCGCGAGGGAGCCCACATCGCCTGGGCTTGCGTAGAACACCGCCGTGCCGGCCCAGCCGCGAATCGACTCGATGTCAGATGCCACGACGGGCGTTCCCAATGCAAGCGCTTCGAGCACTGGGAGCCCAAAGCCCTCGGCGACGGACGGAAACACGACGGCTCGCGCGTCGCGCATCAGCGCTACCGTCTCATGCGGAGGGAGCGCGCCGGCGAACCGTACGCGCCCCAACAGGCTAAGGTCGGCGATTCGTTGCCGGACCGCGCGCCCGTAGTCCCCGCTCGCGTTACCGATCAACACGAGTTCGCTGCCGGAGGCACTCGCGTCCACGAGGCTTCCGAATGCCTCGACGAGTTGCAGCACGCACTTCCGCGGCTCGATTGAACCGACGAAGACAAAGCGCGGGCGACGCGCGCGGACCGGGACCGCCGAGTCGGCGTCATCGTCGCTCAACTGTCCGCACCCGAAGCGCGCGACCCGCGCGTCGACGCCGAGCACACACCGAATCTCGTTGGCATTGTAGTCGCTCGACGTGACGATCCCTGCTCGGGCCCGCCGTATCGTCGCGAACGCGGAACGCTTAAGGAGTAGTTGGGACTGAGACCAGTACTGCGGGTGCGTCAACGGCAGCACGTCGTGCACGAAGCATGTATACCGTACGCCTCGCACGCCGCTGATGTACGGGAGGTAGGAGTCCATCAGTAGTGCGTGGTCGATCGCCAAACCTTTGCGTCGAAGCAACGAGATGTGGAACGGCAAGGCAAGGCGCTGGTATGCCAGTCGGCCAAGTCGGGACGATGCTATGGGCACCCGAAATACGCGCAGTGATGGGGCCACGGGTGTGTGCGGGCCTGCCACGACCATGACTTGGTCCCGCGTGCCGGGCTCGGCCGCCGCAAGGCCGCGCAGGAATCCCGCTATGACCACGCGGATTCCTGTGGCGTGCTCGGCAGTTGTTGCATCGATGAGCAACACGTCAGAACGCCGCGCCTGCAACGAAGTCGGCGAGCCCAGTGCGGAACCGCGCGACCCCGAAGTGTTCCGCGCGTTCGCGTAGATCGCAAGAGGCGACGCGGATCCGCAGCACCGACTCAATCGCCTCGGCGAAAGCGGAGACTTCGAGCGCGTGGGCCAGAAGCCCTGTGCCCTCCGTTAGGATTTCGGCGGCACCTCCCGTCGGAGCCCCGATGACGGGTAGACCGGCTGCCAGCGCCTCGACAATGACAATACCGAAGTCTTCAACCCCTGGGTGGAGCAGTGCGGCGGCACCGCTCATCAGATCGAGGAGCTGGCGGTCAGTCACGCGACCCACAAAGCGTACGTCGGCACCCGACGCGAGTCGCTTCAGCCGGGCACGTTCGGGTCCGTCACCGACGACGACCAACGATCGACGCGTCGCGGCAGCCGCGAGCACCGCAAGGTCGAATCGCTTGTACGGGACGAGTTCGCCGAGCGTGAGCAGGAAGCCGTGCGGATCCCTATCGAGATGCCGGAAACGCGCCGTATCGACCGGAGGATAGATCACCTTGGAGATCCGACCATAGCGCGCCATGATTCTCTCCGCCGATATCTTCGAGTTCGCGACGAACTGTGACACAGATGAGGCGGCCGCGACGTCCCACCGTCGAAGCCGCGAAAGGGTCGGCCCGAGGAAAGGACGGAGCGCTTGTGCGAAGCGATCCGGGGGAGATTCCTCCCAGAGGTAGCGCGGCGGTGAGTGCATGTAGCTGATGCGCTGAAGATCGCGTCCGCGCCCAGCGCCATGCGTCCATCCATAGGAAGAGGACACAACGATGTCGTACCCGCGCAGTTCAAGCGAGTCCGCTGCTAACGGAAGGAGGGGCAGGAATGTCCTGTAGGCTCGGGTCTTAAATGGTGCGTGCTGAAGAAACGTGCTCCCGCGTACGCGGGGAGCCAAGTCCGGCGGCAGCACTTCGGGGCGGTAGTGGAGGAAGAAGAGATCCGCATCAGGGAACGTGCGCGCCATCTCGAAGAAGGCGCGTTCGGCGCCGCGGGCGTGGACGACCCATGGATGGACGAGCGCTATCCGACGGTCACCAGAAACTTGCCCGGGGCGGTAGGGGCGGACGTCAGACGCCAACATCGACCGTCATCCCCGCTGCGACTGTGTCGTTCGTCTGCTCGTCCAGGAGAATGAACGCGCCGGTCTTCCGGTTTCGCCGGTACTCATCGAACAGGACCGGCGCCGTGCTCTGAAAGCGCACGCGTCCGATGTCGTTCAATGAAAGGTGATCGACACCACGCTTCCGGTGCAGCGTGTTGACGTCGATCCGGTACCGAAGGCTGTCTACGGTGGCGCGCACCTCGCGGGTAGTTTGCCTGAGGAGCAGCCGGTCGCCCTGGGAGAGGTCCCTGCTGTCGCTCATCCAGCACACCATTGCCTCGAACCGCTGGACGATACTCGGCCGGTTGTTCGAGCGGCAGATCATGTCGCCGCGGGAAATGTCGAGCTCGTCCTCGAGGCGGATCGTCACCGCCATCGGAGCGAACGCTTCATCCACTAGTTCGCCATAGCGTTCGATGCTCGCGACGCGGGTGCCTCTTCCGGACGGCAGGGCGACGACCTCGTCGCCGCGCCGGATTACTCCGCCGGCGACGGTGCCGGCATATCCGCGGTATCCGGCGGAGTAATCGCGTATCACGTACTGGACGGGGAAGCGGACGTCGATCAGGTTGCGATCCGCCGATACATATACCTCTTCGAGGAGGTGGAGGAGTGTCGCCCCCTGATACCACTGCATGTGAGGCGAACGTTCGACAACGTTGTCCCCGTCTCGGGCGGAGATGGGGATGAAGGACACGTCCGTGGTATCGAGTCGCGCCGCGAACTCCGAGAACTCGGCTCGCACCTCGTCGAAGCGTTCTTCGCTCCACCCAACCAGATCCATCTTGTTCACACATACAACGAGGTGCTGGATGCCGAGTAGAGACGCGATGAACGCATGGCGGCGGGATTGCTCGAGGACGCCGCGCCGAGCGTCGATCAGGATGAGCGCCAGGTCGGCGTTTGACGCACCCGTGACCATGTTCCGCGTGTATTGCAAGTGGCCCGGGGTATCGATGATGATGAACTTGCGACGGGGCGTCGCAAAGTAGCGGTACGCAACGTCGATTGTGATCCCCTGCTCACGCTCCGCCCGGAGCCCGTCCGTGAGCAGGGAGAGATCGATCGCGCCATTCCCCCGATGAATGCTCGCGCGCTCCAACGAGTCGAGCTGGTCCTGGAAGATGGCCTTCGAGTCGTAGAGCAGACGGCCGATGAGCGTACTCTTCCCGTCGTCCACTGACCCAACTGCGACGAATCGCAAGAGTTCCATCAGAAGTACCCCAGGCGCTTGCGGTCTTCCATCGCCGTCTCAGAAAAACGATCATCGGCGCGGGTCTCACCGCGCTCCGTGACGCGCGTCGCCGCGATCTCGGCGATCACGTCATCGAGGCACTCAGCCTGTGACTCGACCGCCGCCGTGCACGTCATATCGCCTACGGTGCGGAACCGTACTGTCGCCTCGAACGGCGCCTCGCCTTCGAGGAGCACGAGATAGTCGCTGACCGGCATGAGCATTCCGTCCCGTCGAACGACCGGCCGGCGATGCGCGCGGTAGATCGACGGAAGATCGATCTCCTCTCGCGCGATGTACTGCCATACGTCCAGTTCCGTCCAGTTCGAGATCGGGAACACACGCAGGTGCTCGCCCGAACGTTTCCGCGCGTTGTACAGATCCCAGAGTTCCGGCCGTTGTCGCTTCGGGTCCCACTGACCGAACTCATCGCGGAACGAGAAGACCCGCTCCTTCGCGCGCGCCTTCTCTTCGTCACGACGCCCACCCCCGAAGAGCGCGTCGAAGCGGTATCTCCGGATAGTTTCGAGTAGCACTTCGGTCTGTAGCCGATTGCGCGTGGCGCGCGGCCCTGTCTCGTCGATGACTCGGCCAGCGTCAATCGCCTCCTGCACGGAGCCGATGAGCAGTCGCACCCCGAGCTCCCCGGCGCGGCGATCACGGAAGTCAATCACCTCAGGGAAGTTGTGTCCGGTGTCCACGTGCACGACCGGGAACGGAATCTTCGCCGGCAGGAATGCCTTTTCGGCAACGCGCAGCATGACGGCCGAGTCCTTGCCGCCAGAGAAGAGGAGCGCCGGGCGTTCACATTCCGCAGCGACCTCGCGGAAGATGTATACGGCTTCCGCCTCGAGCAGATCGAGGTGCTCGAACTGGTGTTGGCGATGCGTCGGCGGGCGAAGTTCGCGGAGTGGAACGGAAACTGTGAGGGGCGTCGTTGGTGGCCGCCCCTTTGTCGCGGGTGCCAGACCCGATCGCTGCAGGTAGGCGACGATGTCGTCGAGCGACTCTTGCACGGTCTGACGTTCGGAGTTCACACGGACCTCCGGAGACGCCGGCGATTCATACGGATCGGAGACTCCGGTGAAGTTCGCGATCTGACCCCGGAGCGCTCGTTCGTACAGCCCCTTCGGATCGCGGCGGGTCAGTTCGTCCAGCGAGCAGTCCACGTGGACCTCGACGAAGCGATCGACGCTACGTCGCGCCTCCTCCCGCGCGTCGGCGTATGGGGAGATCGCCGCAACGATGACCGCAACGCCATGCGCGGCCAAGAGGCGAGCCACGTAGGCAATGCGAGCAATATTCGCGTTGCGATCGGCACGCGAGAATCCGAGCCCCTGCGATAGGTGGCCGCGAACCTCGTCGCCGTCGAGAACCTCGGTCTCGATCCCTGCGGACTTGAGGTGCTCGGCCAGGCGCGTGGCCAGCGTCGACTTACCGGCTCCGGAAAGCCCGGTCAGCCAGACGACGAACCCATCGCTCTGAGACATAACCGACCCCTTGTATCTGTGCTCGGTCTCAGCGTCGACGCGCACCGGGAGCGAAAGAGCGCACTTCACGCACCCTGTTCGATCGTCGACAGCCTCGGCCGGTTCGTGAGGGCTCGTTCTGCTCGAATGTCGCCAGCAGCACCGACTCGAGAGGCACCCGGACACGGCATGAGGCGGGAAGACTCTCCCGCCTCATGCGTTGTTGAGCAGGTCCGGGGTTCCGCCGTGCCTTAGGCGCGGCGCTTCCGCGTGACCGTCAGCCCACCGAATCCAAGACCGCCAAGAACAACGGCGGCACCAAGGAACCAGAGCGGGCTCACGCCCGCGCGGCTCGAGGCTCCCGGCCCGTACCCCGTCGCCGCCGGAACCGGCGCGGAAGTCGGAGCGGCCGGCGTTGGCGCCGCGCCCGCGATCGGCGCGCTCGTGACCACCTGCGCCCAGACCGAGAAGTGGTTCACGTTGCAGGCGAGGCCGGTGGCGGATGCCGTGCAGGAGACGGGCGTCCACTTCCCGGAGGCGGTGTCGAAGAACTGCAGCGAGACGTTCGCGGGGTTGCCGCCCGCCGCGGCGAGCACGGCGGGGCTGATCGCGACGGTGAGGGTCACGGTGCCGTCGAGGTTGTGGACGACCTGGCCGCTGGACGCGTTCGACGCGTCGATCTGGAAGAGGTCGGTGATCTCACCGGCGGGCGCGGGAATGCCGAGGCTGGCGAGCACCTGCTGCGCCACCGCGTTGGTCTGGGCCGGCGATCCGCTCCCGACCCCGAGCGGCGTGACCGACACGACGATCGGCTGGCCTCCCGTTGCCGAGGCGGGGAGCGTGATGCTAACCGATGCCGCCGGCGCGCTCACGGTCCCACCGGATGGCGGAACGGTCACGGTCACCGGCGTGGCTGCCGGCGCGGGCGTCGGCGGCGGCGGACCGGCGGTCTGCCCCTCGGCGGTGCCCCACGAGCCGGGCATCAGCGCGAACGCGGCGACCGCGATCGCGACCGCGATGGCGATCCATGTTCCAATGGCACGTGGCGAGCGAACCTTGATCATGCTGTACCCCCTGGGTCCGCGTGCGTCCGTGCACCGGAGGCGCTCCGTCCATGGAGCGTCTAAAGTTGTCCGGAATCATATGAGTCCTGATGAACCAAGGCAACATCGATCTGATAATTTGTCGTGACCGCGGGGAAATCCGGATGGCGGACGTGGGGAGTCCACGCGTAGAGTCCGACGGTTCCGTGCGGACGCCCGGTGCGCCGACATTTGAACAACTCCGCGTCACGCGCCGAAGATCCCAGGGAGAGGCCGGCCCCGCCCCATGGAGTTGACCGAGTACCTGCGCATCGCCCGTCGCTGGTGGTGGCTCCTCGTCGCCGCCCCCCTGCTCGGCGCCGTCGTCGCCTACCTGGTTTCCACTCGCATCCCCCCCACCTACCGGGCGACGGCCACCCTCCTGGTGGTGCAGCGCCAGGCGAGCGGCGTCGTCCAGCTCAACGACATCCAGACCAGCCAGCAGCTCGCGAACACCTTCAGCAGCCTGATCACGCTGCGGCCGGTGCTGCAGCAGGCGATCGACAACGGCAAGCTGCCGCTGGACGTCGATCACCTGCAGCAGAAGATCTCGGTGAGCAACCCCCGTTCGACGCAGCTGCTCGAGGTGAGCGCGGAGGACCGCAGTCCGCAGCTCGCCAGCACGATCGCGAACACGGTCAGCGAGACCTTCATCAACAGCAACCAGTCCGATCTCTCGAGCCGCCCGGGGGTGGTCTCGATCGTCGAGCGGGCGGTGCCGCCGCAGGCGCCTGTCTCGCCGCGCAAGACGGTCAACGCCGCGCTCGGCGGGATCCTCGCGCTGATGGCCGTGTCGGGCCTCGTGCTGCTCGTCGAGTACCTCGACGACACGGTGAAGACCGGCGAAGACGTGGCGGAGGCGACCGGGCTCTCGACGGTGGGGCGGGTCGAGGAGTTCGGCAAGACGAAGTTCCCCGGCGCGCAGCTGCCGGCCGCGAACAGCCCGCGTTCGACCGTCGCGGAGGCGTACCGCGCAACGCGCACCGGCCTCTCGCACGCGCTGTCGCTCGGGGAGAGCCGCGAGAAGAAGGTCGTGCTGTTCACGAGCCCGGGGACGACCGAGGGCAAGACGACGACGGTCGGCAACCTCGCGGTCGTGTTCGGGCTGGCCGGCCTGCGCGTCTGCGTGATCGACGCCGACCTGCGCCGCCCGGTGCAGCACCGCCTGTTCGGGCTCGACAACGCCGAGGGCCTGACCACGCTGCTGGCCGGCCGCGGCGCCGAGGCCGAGCGCACCGTCCACCGCACCGCGTACCCCAACGTCTCCGTGCTGACCTCGGGCCCGGTCCCGGCGAACCCGTCGGAGCTGCTCGGCTCCACGCGCATGAAGCAGGTGCTCTCGCAGCTGCGCGCGCGCTTCGACCTGCTGCTGATCGACAGCCCGCCGATCCTCGCCGTCACCGACGCGTCGGTGCTCGCCACCGAGGTGGACGCGACGGTGCTCGTCGTGCGCGGCGGCAAGACCCGCACGCCGGCGCTACGCGCCGCTGTGGAGGACCTCGCGCTCTCCGGCCACCCGCTCGCCGGCGTCGTGATCAACCGCGTGCAGCGCAAGCACACCGCCTACTACCACTCCGAGTATCGCCAGGCGTACGTCGACTCCACCCGCGAGCGGCTCGACCGCGTGCGCGGCGACGCCCAGCTCGCGCGCCGCGCCGAGGCCGGCGAGCCCGAGGCGGCGCCGCCGGTCGAGACGAACGGCAACGGCGCGGTCCACCTCGAGCGCGACGAGCGCGAGCTGCGCCGCGCCGAGCGCGAGATCAACGGCGTCGCCGCCCGACGCCCCGTCCCCGCCGACCCCGACGCCGAGTCCGGGTCGGATGCCGAGCCCGCACCCCCCGCCTCCACGCGCCCCCCGCCCACGGCCACCCCGTAGCCCGTAGTCAAGCGGCGGCAGCATGCCGCCGATGCCACCGCGGCCCCCGGGCCACGCCAGTATCGGCGGCATGCTGCCGCCGCTTGAATTGACGTCCCGACACGTCCCGGGGCGCGGCGCGGCTCCGCAAGCGCTACCATCCCGCCCGTCATGACCGACGCACTCTCCCGGTTGTGGGGGCGGCTCACCGGGGGCGGCCACAGTTCGATCGCGCACGCGATCGGGCGTCCCGCGCCGTGGCTCCTGATCGGGCCGGCGCTCGACCGCGACGAGTACGGCACGCTGGTCGAGCAGGCCGGCGTCACGGCGATCGCCGACCTCCGCGAGGAGGCGCTGGATGACCCGGTGTTCATGGAGCGGATCGGGGTGCGCTGGCGCCGCTTCCCGGTGCGCGACCGCGAGGCGCCGACGCGGCTGATGGTGCTGGAGTTGCTGCGCTGGTTCCGCGCGGAGGAGCCGGCGGGCGGCGCGCCGGCGCTGCTCTACCTGCACTGCCAGGCGGGCCTCCAGCGCACGCCGACCGTGGCCGCGGCGCTGCTGATCGAGCAGCAGGGGCTCTCCCTGCGCGAGGCCGTGCAGGCGGTGCGCGTCGCGCGCCCGGGCACGCAGCTCACCGAGGCGCAGGAGACGTGGCTGACGGAGTTCTGGGCGGCGCGGACTAGCGGTTGAGGATCAGCACCGCCGCCGGGAGCCAGAACGCGGCCACCGACACCACGACGCCGATCAGGATCCCGCGCGCCGGGGAGCCGTCCAGCGACTCCATCGGGATCGTGCGCGGGACCACGCTGAGGCGCGGGCGCCGGTCTTCGGGTTCGACCTTGCGAAGGGCAGCCATGGCGGCACTCCTGCTGCGGGCGTGCGTTCGGTGCGGACAAACCCCGCTACACGGATCATCGGCAGCGGCCGTCCGGCGGATAGCGGCGGTCGCGTGCGCGGGCCCGTCACCAGTCTGTCGCCCGGCGCGGCTCGTTCCTATGGGGATCCCCCCTGATCCTCGTCGGATTGCGGGGAGGAGCCGCGCATGGTGCGGGTCGCGCTGCTGATCAGCGATCACGGCTGGGGACACGCCGGGCGGATGTCGGCGCTGATCGACGAGGTCGCGGGGCGCGGCTGGCCGACGCTGGTCCTCGCGGGCGAGGCGATCGCCGCGAGCCTGCGCGAGCGCCACCCCGCGACCGACGTGCGCGCCGCCGCGCTCGACCGCGGCCTCGTCGTGCGCCCCGGGGGCCGGGGCGTCGACCCCGACGCGACGCGCGCGCGCCTGCGCGAGTCGCTCGCGCAGCCCGACGCTGCCGTCCGCGCCGCCGTCGCCGGCTGGCGCCCCGACGTGATCGTCGCCGACGCGACGCCGTGGGGCGCGGACCTGGCGCGCGCCGGCGGCGCGGCGTCGGTGCTCTGCTCGAACTTCTCGTGGGAGGAGCAGTACGCGTCGCTGCTCGGCGAGACGGACGAGGTCGCCGCGCTGCGCGAGCGCGTGGCCCGCTTCGACGTCGCCTGCCGCCTCCCGCTCGGGACGGGGCTGGGCGCCGTCGCCGAGCAGTCCGCGGTCGGCCTGCTCACGCGCATGCCGCGTCTGGACGCCGGCGCCGCGCTCCGCGCCCACGGGCTCGATCCGTCCGTGGCGCCCGTGGCGTGGGCGATGGGCCGCTCGCCCGCCGCCGAGCAGCCGCTCGAGCTGCTCGCGGTGGTCGCCGAGGCGTGCGCCGGCGCCGGCATCCCGGTGGTCGCGTCGGCGTCGCTCGCCGGCGCCGGGGCGGGGTTGCCGCGCGGCATCCACCTCGTGCCCGACGACGTCTACTGGCCGGACCTGCTCGCCGCCTCGCGCCTGGTCGTCTCCAAGGCCGGCTACTCCACGATCGCCGAGACGCTGCGCGGCCCCGGCCGCGTGCTCGTGCTGCGCGGCCTCCACACCGCGGAGGAGTCCGGCATCGCGCGCGACGTCGCGGCCGGCGGCTACGGCACGAGCGTCGACTTCGCCGACGGTTGGGATCGGGACGCGGTGCGGGGGACGGTGGAGACGCTGCTCGCGCTGCCGCCCCGCGAGCCCGTCACCGAGCGCGGAGAGGTGGCCGTCGCCGACCTCGTGGAGTCGCTGACCGGGCCGGCGCGCGGCGGGCTTCAGGCCCGCCGTGGATCGTGAGGCAGCTGGTGCGCGGAACCCGCACCCACAGCGGCGGCAGATATGCCGCCGACAGAAGCGCGGCGCCAGCCGCGGACTGCGTCCGCGTCCTGTCGGCGGCGTATCTGCCGCCGCTGTGGGGCGGCAGATATGCCGCCGCTGTGGCCTGCCGCGCGCCTACCGCAGCCGGGCCAGCAGCACGGCGAGCGGCGCCCAGAACCCGGCGACCGAGATCGCCACGGCGAGCAGGATGCCCCGCGCCGGCGAGCCGTCTTCGTCCGCAATCCGGCGGGCCGGCGCGACCCGCCGCGCGTGTGGTGTGTACGCAGTCATCATGCTTCCAGTGTTCGCCCGGCCGGGTCACGAAAGCATCAACGAACCGTGAGCGAGATGTCATAACTCACGCACCCACGCCAAGCCGGTTCGCGACCGCGGCGAGTGCGCCGTCGAGCGTGACCGGCGCCGACGCGTCAACGACCCGCGCGGGCATCGCGGCCGCTGCGCACGACCTCTGCGGCCTCGTCGCGCGGCGGGAAGCCCACCGCGTCAATCCGGGCGCGGAGCTCCTCGATGCTCAGCCGGCCCCGGCGGCTCACGGCCCGCTCGAGGATCGTCAGCAGTTCCGCGTCGAGCGAGCGGCGATGCGCCTGCGCCCGTGCTCGCAGCCGTTGCAGCAGCTCTTCCGGCACGTTGTTGATGGTGATGCTCGGCATGCGCGCCGCCACCTCCCACCTGGTTGCGCTTCGCCACCATTCTAGAGACACGTCCACTTCCACCTGCCCCGCAGCGGCTCGCCTTGCTACCGTCCGACGCATGCTGAACGAGGAGTCGCGCGACGGGCGCTCGACCCGGCGGGCGCGCTTCGCGCTCGGCGCCCGTCTCCTCGGCCGTCACCCGGCGCGCCGGCTTGCCGTCATCGCGGTCGTCGTCCTCGTCCTCGCCGCCTCGCGTTCGCCGGCGTCGACGCCTTCCACCGCGTCCGCGACGCCCGCCGCCACCTCCTCGCGGCGCGCGCGGACCTGCTGTCGGTCGAGGGCACGCTGCGGCCGCTCATCCACTTCGACCCGCAGGGCTGGCCGAGCGGCGAGGACTTCACGCGGGCGCGCACGCAGACGGCGGCGGCGGGCGTGGAGCTCGAGGACGCGCGCGCCCGCCTCGGCTACCTGCTGCGCGTCGCGCCGTGGCTCGGCTGGCTGCCGGTCGTCGGCCCCGACGTCGCCCACGCGCCCGACGTGCTGCGCGTCGGCGACCAGGTCGCGGGCGCGACCGACGAGGTGCTCGGCGCGACGGCGCCGCTGTTCGACGGCCACGGCACGCTCGTCGACCTCGCGCGCGGCGTCTTCGTGACGAACGGCGACGCGCTCGGCGCGGGCCTCGCGCAGCTCGACGCCGCGCGGCCCGACGTCGACCGCCTCGCGGCGATGTCGTGGCGCGGCCCCTTCGCGCCGGCGGGCCACATGCTCGCGCAGCTGTCGGGCGACCTCGACCGCGTGCCCGACGGGATCCGGCTCACGGGCGACCTGCGGGTCGCGTTCGACGCGCTGCTCGGGTTCGGCACGCCGAAGACCTACGTGGTCGTCGGCCAGAACGACCAGGAGCTGCGGCCGACGGGCGGGTTCATCGGCACGATGGGCCTCGTCACGGTGAAGGACGGGAAGGTGGCGTCGTCGGACTACAGGTCGTCGTACGACTTCGACCCGAAGCCGCTGCCGGACCGCCCGCCGCCGGACCCGATGATCCGCTACCTCGGCTCGTCGGTGTGGCTGCTGCGCGAGGCGAACTGGTGGCCGAACTTCCCGGACAGCGGCCGGCAGGTGCTGCAGTTCATGCAGGCCGATCAGCACCTCGCGCCGGACGGGGTGATCGCCGTCGACTCGGAGATGGTGGGGCTGCTGCTCGGGGTGTTCGGGCCGATCTCGGTCCCGCAGTTCCCCGAGCCGCTGACGCAGGCGAACTGGTTTGTGCAGGCGGACAACGCGATCTACGACGCCCGCAGCACACTCCATAGCGCCGCGAAGGAGGCGTACCTCCAGCCGGTGCTCGAGGACCTGCTCGGCCGGGCGCAGTCGGCGAGCCACGACCAGGTGCCGGCGCTGCTGAAGGCGCTCCAGCAGGCGGTCGCCGGCCGCCACCTGCAGGTCTACGTCACCGACCCGCGGGCGCAGTCGCTCGTCGACCGTTTCGGCGCGTCGGGGGCGATGCAGCCGCGGGCGGACGCGGACTTCGTCGGCGTCGTGGACGCGAACTTCTCGTACGACAAGATCCAGCCGGCCATCCACCGCGACGTCACGTACCTGCGCCACGGCGACGGCACCGTCGACCTGCTGATCACGTGGCGCAACGAGGTCTCCACCTACGACGGCGCGCGCTACAAGCGCTTCGGCGTGGGCGGTGGCATCTACGACTACGAGGCGGGCAAGCTGCGAAAGGACGCCGGCGTCTTCGGCAACTTCACGCGCATCTACCTGCTGCCGGGGTCGCAGCTGGTCGCCGCCACCGGTTTCGACAGCCCGCCCGGCTACTCGTACGAGAACGGGCTGACGGTCGTGTCCGGCTTCCTCGCCGTCGACGACGGGCAGCAGCGCAGCGTGCGCATCACGTACCGCCCGAAGTCGGCGGACCCGCTGCAGGGGGTGCTGTTCTGGAAGCAGGGCGGGTTCACGCCCGGCACCGTCGAGGTGCTCGAAAACACGAACGCCGGCAACGCCGGCCAGGCGCAGGTATCGCTCTACCGGGGCGCGCTCGACCACGACCGGTACGTCGCGTTCGAGCCGCCGGAGTCGGCGCGGTAGTCGGGGCGGGCGGACGCGCGGTCGCACTTGACGCGCGGGGTTCCCCCCGCGCCACCGGCACGCTGGGTTGCCCCCGCGCCACCGGCACGCGGGGTTGCCCGCGCCACCGGCACGCGGGGTTGCCCCCGCGCCACCAAAGCGGGGTTGCCCCCGCGCCACCGGCGCGCGGGGTTGCCCCCGCGCCACCGGCACGCGGGGTTGCCCCCGCGCCACCAAAGCGGCGCCAGACATGGCGCCGACAGGTCGGCGGCGTTCTCGCCGCCGCTATCGCCGCCCGCGCAACACCGTGACCTCGCGCGAAGTCGGCCGTCGGCGCGCCCTCCGCTCGCCTCTTCGCCCCCTGGCCTCGGACTCCCCCGTCGCACCGCCGGGGCATGCGCGCAACGCCTGGCAGACGTGACGCCGGCGTCGCCGTCACCGTGGCGGCAGACACGCCGCCGATGGGGGACGCGGCCCTGCGGCCGCGATCTGTCGGCGGCATGTCTGCCGCCGCTTTGTGTCGAGCGACTCAGCTGGATGCGGTCTCAGCGCCCCGGCGTCGCGGCGCCGGACCTTCGCTCGGCCGACAGCGCGCGCCGCAGCGCGCGCCCGATCAGCAGCGCCGGCAGCCAGACAAACAGCACGGAGATGAGCACGCCGAGCAGGATCCCGCGCGCGGGATCGCCATCGAGCGACTCCGGGACCGCGCTCCGCTCGCCGTGGCCGCCGCCCGGTTCGTCTGGTGTGTGCGCCATACGCCGGAGCGTGGCGCGAACCGGTGACGCAAACGTCGGCGCGCGGTGCCGGCCCGCAATCCTGCCGGCTGGTCTGGTGTGACCAGGCGGTCGCTGGCATCGTCGGGCCGTGTGAGCCAGCAGCTGCTCCGCGTCCCCAGCGAGATACACCAGCGACCGTTCGCGCGCGCGGCGCATCGGACGGAGCGTCAACGCCGATCGCCCATTTCCCCGGGTTGCTGGTAAGCTGGCTCGGTGAAGACCACGCTCGACCTTCCCGACGATCTGGTGCGCCAGGTGAAGCTACGCGCGGTACGCGAGAACCGGCGCCTCAAGGACGTCTTTGCCGACCTGCTGCAGCGCGGCCTGGCGCAGGACGCGGGCGGGGCGCCGGCAGGGCGGAGGCGCGTCCGCCTCCCGCTCGTGATGTGCGCACATCCCGCAAGACCCGAGCAGGAGATGACGCCGGATCGGACGGCGGCTGCGCTCCTGGACGAGGAAGCGCGCAACGCCAGCGACCCGAGCGGCGCGGCGTGACGACGTACCTCTGTGACACCAACGTGTGGCTCGCGCTCACGCTGTCGGCGCATGTCCACCACCCGCGCACGCGCGACTGGTTCGATGCCGTCGACACGCCGGTCAGCATCCTCTTTTGTCGTGCGACGCAGCAGTCGCTGCTGCGTCTCCTGACCAACCGCGCGGTCCTGGCGCCGTACGGGAACCCGCCCCTGACGAACGCGGAGGCCTGGGCTGCGTACGAGGCCCTTGCTGCCGACGGCCGAGTCGGCATCGTGGTGGACGAACCGCCCGGACTCGAGGAGCGATGGCCCGCATGGGCGCTCCGTCCCAGCGCCTCGCCGAAACTCTGGATGGATGCGTACCTCGCCGCGTTCGCCGACGCGGGCGAGTACCGGCTGGTGACGACCGACCGGGCGTTCACTCAGTTCGACGGGCTCGATGTCCTGGTCCTGGACTCCGACTCGGGCAGCTGAACACCGCCGGAGACGAGCCCCGCCGAGCGAGCGGCCCCCTCACCCGCAGTCCGCTGTGGGCGCCGGACGGCTCGCTCGGCGCAACCGGCGCTGTCGGCGGCATCTCTGCCGCCGCTGTGGTGGCGTGCAGCTCGCTCGACCGACCGGCCTCCGCCTACTTGATGAACGCCTCGAGCACGCGCCCGACCTCTTGCGTCGTGCCCGGCGGCATGTGCAGCAGCTGCAGCTCCGCGCCCAGCTCCGACCGCGCCTCGAGCTGCTCCTTGACCGACTCCAGCGGGCCGATCACCTCGATGTCGCGCACCATGCGCTCGCTGATCGCGGCCATCGAGCCGGCGGCGTCGCGCTCCGCCCACGCCGCGCGCGAGGCCGCGACCTCGGCCTCGTAGCCGTTGCGCTCGAGCATCTGCCAGTAGAAGACGCCCATGCGGTTGATGTAGTACTGCAGCGGCCTGCGCGCGGCCGCCCACTGCTCGTCGTCGTTCGTGCCGTCGGTGATGAAGACGTACGTCTGCGGCGCGATCGTGATCGCGGACGCGTCGCGGCCGACCGCCTGCGCGCCCTCCGCGAGCTCCGCGCGCAGCGTCGCGAAGTGCTGCGCCGGCCAGTGGATGGGCAGGATGCCGTCGGCGATCTCGGCGGTCTGGCGGATCGACTTCGGCGTGATGCCGGCGATGTAGACGGGGACGTGGCCGCGCGGGCGCTCGTAGTCGATGCGGAAGCCGCGGCTCATCTGGAAGACCTGCCCCTCGTAGTTGAGGGGCTCGCCGGCGATCAGCATGTTGAAGATCTCGACGTACTCGCGCAGCCGTCGCAGCGGCCGGTCGAACGGCACGCCGTGGAAGTGCTCGATCACGTAGGCGCCGGACGAGCCGAGCCCGAGCATCATGCGGCCGCCCGAGATCTCCTCGAGCGCGGCGTACTCCTGCGCGATCGCGGCTGGCGTGCGCGAGTAGACGTTGAGGATCGACGTGCCGAGCGTGATCTTCGTCGTGTTCGCGGCGAGCACCGCGAGCCACGGCAGCGACGACGCGTTCCACGCCTCGCCCGACGCCACGAGCTCGTACCCGAGGTCCTCCGCGATGCGGACCTTCTCCAGGCTCTCGCGCCAGTCCGTGCCCATCCCCGCCAGCAAACCGAGTCGCATTCCGTGCCCCTTTCGCCGCGCGCCCGCGCACGCCGCAGGGTACGGCGCGCCGTGCCGGCGCGGTGGCCCGGCACGGCCCACGCCGCTCGATGCGCGTCGCCGCTTCAGGTGGCGAGCGGGTTGCTCCAGCGAAGCCCGGCGAAGCGCGCGAAGTCGGCGTCGGCCGAGCACACCTCGCCACCGTGTTCGATTGCCAGGGCGGCGAGGTGTGCGTCCGCCGTGAGGTTGCCGGCGGTCCCGACGGGCTCGAGGGGACCGCGCAGGACGCTGAGGTGCCGCTCGGCGGGATGCAGCACGAGCGCGTGAGGCTGCGCGAGCCAGCCCTCGACCACGTCGAACGCCTCGGTCGCCGCGAGGGCTGCGCGAAGATTTGGAGGCGGGTCGACAGCCGCAGGAACGCGAGCAGGACGGGCCAGCCGAAGCCGACCGGCTTGCTGTCTCGATGTGCCGGGCGCGCGCCCGCTTCCGCTCGGCACGAACGAGGCCGGCGTCTCCGCCGGCCCCGTCCTGACCGCTCGCCGCGCGGCGGCCGCCCGGCGAGCGGGCGCGACTAGCTGCCGCAGTAGTCGATGACCACCTGGTGCACCTCCGCCACGGTGAGGCCCGCGGCGTCCGCGAGGTTGCCGATGCCGGGGTTGATGCCCAGGTCGACGGTCGACGCCGCCTGGGCGAGGTACGCGGTCGTCTGACCGACGCAGCCCGGGGTGCCGGGCGTGCCGGGCGCCGCGTGGTTCGGCGAGGCCGCGAACGCGGTGCCCGCGAAGAGCATGGATGCCGCCAGCATGCTGACGACGGCCACCGACACGGTGCGCTTGCGCATGGAAAATCGACCCTCCTCCAGTACCGGCCCATCAGAATCGCGCGAACCGCCCGACCGTTGCGCTCTCAGCGCTCGGGAGCGCCGGAGGTCTCCTCCTGCCGCCCACATCGGCCCCCGACCGCGGCCGCCATGGATCGCGCGGGCAGCAATCTACCAGCCGCGCCGTCTTGCGCAAGTAGGCCGTGTCCCCGGGGATCGCCTCGCCGGGCGCCCGCAGCGCCCGCAGCGCCCGCGGCGCCCGCGGCGCCCGCGGCGCCCGCGGCGCACAGCGCGCGTCACGCGCGCTGCTTACGCCCGCGTCCTACGACGTCAGTTTGCCACGGTCACGCGGATGCTCGAGAGCATCGTGCCGCGCTGCGCGTCCTGCACGACGAGCCGCACCGTGTACATGCCGTTCGGCACGCCGGTGGTGTTCCAGGTCGCGAGCACGCCGCTCGCCGGGGCGTGGCCCATCGCGAGCACGACGTGGACGGCGCCGGCGGTGGCGTCGAGGTAGTAGCTCTGGAAGTGGTCGGACTGCGCGATGCCGGCGATCGAGATCATGCCGCTCACGGTCCCGCCGTCGCCCGGCGAGATGATGCTTGCGCCGCCGTTCGCGGCCGTCGTCGTCGAGCCGGTGTTCGAGGCCGTCTGCTGCGCAGGGGCCGGCGCGGGCGCCGCCGCCGGCGTCGCCGCCGCGCCCGGCGCGCCGATCATCTGCTCGCCGTTGCCCAGCCCGCCCTTGACCGCGTTCACGAGCTGGCCCTGCGAGTTGCCCCAGAACGACGCCGGGATCGCGAGCTGGCCGTTGTGCCACCACGTGTCGACCGCGGGCTTCACGTCGGCGAGGAACAGGCTCGTGTAGCGGTGGTTCGACGGGCAGGCGCCCGTCGCGAGGTTGCCCGACGGCCAGCAGACGACCTTCGTCACGACGCCGGGCGGCTCGGTGAACGGCTTCGCGGTGACGCCCATGATCTCGTGCGCCTTCACCATGAAGTCGTTCCACGTCTGCCACGCGATGGTCGTCGAGAAGAGGTCGTGCGCCGGCGAGTTGTCCGAGTTGCCGGCCCACACGCCGGCCACGAGCTCGCTCGTGTAGCCGAGCGCCCAGGTGTCGCCGGTGTTGTCGGAGTCGATGTACGGCTGGCTCGCGCCGGTCTTCACCGCGGAGGGCATGCCGTTCGTCAGCTTGAGCGCGCCGCACCACCACGTCACGCAGGTGTTCTTGCCGTCGTCGAGGATCGACGTCACGAGGTACGTGGCGGCGGCCGGGACGACGCGCTGCTCGACCGGGTGGTCGAAGTGGTAGAGGTCCTTCCCGGTCGAGTCCTTCACGTCGAGGATCGTCACCGGGTCGATCTGGCGGACGTCGGACGGGCGCTGCTGCAGGGTGCGCTCGCCGCGCATGATCCCCTCGTTCGCGAGCACCGTGTAGCCCATCACGCTGTCCTCGAGCTTGATGTCGGTGCCGCCGACGGTGAGGGCGGGGCCGTACATGCTCGGGTCCTCGAAGGTCGTGTAGCCGACGGCCTTCAGCGTCTTCACCACGGAGGGCACGCCGGCGAACAGGATGGTGTGCACGGCGGCGACGTTCGACGAGTTGCCGAGCCCGGTCGCGGCGGTGGCGATCCCCTGGTAGTCCTTGCCGGCGTTGACCGGCAGGAAGTCCTTGCCGGAGCCGATGTCGTGGTAGACGAACGGCTCGTCGGGGATGCCGGTGCCGGTGCCCCAGCCCTTCTCGAACGCGGTCATGTAGGTGAACGGCTTGAGGGTCGAGCCCGGCGAGTTGAGCGAGCGGATGTTGTCGACGCGGCCGTCGATGGAGTCGTCGAAGTAGTCGCGGCTGCCGAGGTAGACGAGCACCTCGCCGGTCTTCGGGTCGACGGCCTCGATCGCGCCGTTGTGCGAGTTGGTGGCCTGCTCGTGCGCGGCGATGTCCTGGTTGAGGATGTCCTGCGCGGCGTTCTGCAGGCGGAGGTCGAGGCTGGTGGTGACGATCAGGCCGTCGTTGTAGATGGCCTTCTCGCCGAAGCGGGCCTTGAGCTCGTCGAAGACGGGGCCGAAGACGAAGTGCGGCGCCTGGATGTTGAACTGCTCCTTGTGGAGCTGGATCGGCTCGGTGGCGGCCTGCGCGGCCTGGGCCTGCGTGATCGCGCCGTGCTCGACCATCAGCCGCAGCACCTCCTCGCGCCGCGCGCGCGCGGCGTCGGGGTGGACCACGGGGTCGTAGGCGGCGGGCGACTGCGGCAGGCCGGCGAGCAGCGCGGCCTGGCCGAGCGTGAGGTCCTTCGCGTGCTCGCTGAAGTAGCCCTGCGCGGCGGCCTCGGCGCCGACGTAGATGCCGCCGTACGAGATCGAGTTCAGGTACCAGCCGAGGATCTGGTCCTTCGGGTACTCGCGCGTGAGCTGCACGGCGATCGCGAGCTCCTTGAGCTTGCGCGAGATCGACCGCTCCAGGCGCTGGTCGGGCGGGATGTAGATGTTCTTCGCGAGCTGCTGGGTGATGCCGGAGCCGCCGGAGCCCTGCAGCACGTCGCCGTTGTGCGCCCACGGCGCGAAGTTCTCGTAGCCGGCGCGCGCGAGCCCGCGCGGGCTGAAGCCGGGGTTCGTGTAGAACGTCGGGTCCTCGACGGCGACGGTGGCCTTCACGAGCCACGGCGAGATGTCGGTGAGCGGGACGGGCCGGCGCAGGCCGGCGTACGGGTCGACGAACTGGTAGAGCAGGGTGCCGTTGCGGTCGTAGATGCGCGCGCCGCCCTTGGAGAAGGTCGAGATCAGCTGCTGGGGCGACTCGATGTGCGAGGCGTCGGCGACGTAGGGCGTGCCGATCGAGACCATCGCCGAGAGGGCGAGCGCGAGGATGCCGACGGCGAAGAAGAGCGTGGCGGCGCCGGCGAAGAGCGGGAGCGCGAGGTCGCCGCGGCGCTCGTGCGCGGACAGCGCGAGACGGTCGCGCCGCATGCGGGCCACTTGCCATGCAGGTATCACGCGTACGCTCCCCGGTAGGCGGACGCCGACCCCCCACGCCGCGACGCGGTCGGGCGGCGGAGGTCGTGCCGATCGATGGAGTTCACGTTAGGCACGGGGGCGGTACGCAGCCGTTACGGGCTCGAAGCGCGCGCTATCAGTTCCCTTGCGGCTGGCGGCGCTCGCGAATGCGCGCGAGATCGCGCGCGGGTGCGACGCGGGGCGGCGCTGCGTCGCACCCGCGCGCGGGCGGGCCGCCACGGGCCCGTGCGCGCCGGAGGCCGCGGCGTGGCGCCCGCGTGCCGGGCGGTGGCTGCGTGCAGTGGCGGGCATCGCGCTCCCTCTCGCCCGGGCGGGCATCCGCCCGCCCACAGCGGCGGCGGATACGCCGCCGACCGGCCCGGGCGGGCATCCGCCCCCCCAAAGCGGCGGCGGATACGCCGCCGACACGGCCGGGCGGGTATCCGCCCCCCCAAAGCGGCGGCGGATACGCCGCCGACACAGCAGGCGGCCGGTGGCCGCCGCTGCCGGCTCGGCGGTCAGCGGGCGGTGCGACCCGATCGCGTTCGCGCCCCGGGAGGTAAGACGTCGCGCGCGCCCGGATTGTTCACGGCGAGGCCGGCGCCCACCTCGGCGCCGATACCCGCGGCCAGCACGACGAGACAGATCACGATCACGCCCATGGTTCCGCTCCCCGCTGCGTCCACCCGGGGGCCGTGTTGCGGCGGTCCCTGCCTCGAAAACGACACGCCGGGGCGCCCGTTCGCCGGTCTGAACGCATTCCGCAACGCACCCGGTTGACCGTGCCGGCGAGCACGCGCGACCTGGCGCGAGCGCGGCATCGGCGCGCGCCGCGGCTCGGCGGCGCGGGCGCGGGGGGCGGCACGCCGGCCGCGCCGAGGGCATCCCCGGGGCGCCGAGAGCCGCGCCGGCGGGGCGCGCGCTGCAACAGGAATGCAAGCAACGCGCCGGGGCGCGCTCCGTTCAACGAGTAGAGGGGTCGCACCACCACCATCGGGGCCGGCCGTCCTCACTCGAGGCGGCGGCGGATGAGCGGCCCGGAGGAGCACTGACGATGAAGCTTCGCGGACTGAGCCGACGACACGCCGCAGAGGAGCGCAGCCGGGGCGCCGACCGGGCGCCGGCGGACCCGCGCGAGATGGACGCGAGCTGCCCGCACGTGACGATGATCCCGCGGTGGGACCGCGCGGAGGACATGGGCCACGACGACCGCGTCGCCTCCTACCACTGCGAGGGCTGCGGACACACGTTCACGGCCGAGGAGGGCGCGCAGCTGCGCGCGACGGAGAGCACGCGCATCGGTCGCACGCTCTCGTGACCGATCCGGGGGCGGGGCGAGCGATGACGGGAGAGGAGGTGCGCTCATGGGCCTGACCGTGAGCATCATCCTGATTGCCGTCGGCGCGATCCTCGCGTTCGCGGTGACCGTGACGACGCGCGGCATCGACCTGACGACGGTCGGCGTGATTCTGATGGTGGTCGGCTTCGCCGGCTGGCTGACGTCGCTGATGATGGTCGACGCCGACTCGCGGTGGCGGTTCTGGGGTCGCCGGGACCGCTCGTACCGCGACTACGACGACGACGACGTGGTCGAGGTGGAGCGCCGGCGCCCGCTGCCGCGCTAGCCGCGCCCAACCCAAAGCGGCGGCAGACATGCCGCCGACAGACGGCGGGCCTTCGGCCCGCCGTCGCCGCGCGCGCGTTCCGCGCCCCCATCGCCCGTGTCAAGCGGCGGCAGCATGCCGCCGATGTCCCGCGGCACTTCGGTGTCGCGGCGTCTGTGGGAAAGGCGGGCCGTGTGCCCGCCCCGGTATCGTCGGCATGCTGCCGCCGCTTGCCAACGGTCGATGGCCCCGCGCGCATCCGATGCGGCCCCTCACCGTCCCGCCCGCTCCAGCCGCGGCCGCTCCGCGCGCAGCCACAGCACGTACGTCACCACCGACGCGATCACCACCAGCGCGCCCAGCACCCCGAACGCCAGCTGCAGCGACTGCTCGGCGAGCGCCCCGCCGCTCACGCTCACGAAGATCCACGCGAACGACGTCCCCAGCGGCGTGAGCGACAGCACCGTCGCCCGCACCCGCTGCCCCGTGCGGTCGTTCACGTACCCGCCCAGCGCCGGCAGCGCGAGCGAGATCGCGGGGAATGCGATCACGAACCCGGCGAACGCCGCCACGTGGTCGACGCCGGTGAGCACCGCCACCCCCACGGTCATCGCCACGAGCGCGGCCGCGAGCGTGCGCGGCAGCCCGATGCGACGCGCGAGGCGGCCGCTCGCGAAGGCGGCGCCGGCGTCGAGCACGCGCACCGGGATGCCGAGCACCCCGAACAGCGCGAGCGGCACCAGGTGCGTGCTCATGAAGGGCTGCGCCAGCAGCGAGAAGATCGGCGCGAACGAGCTGAGCGCGATCGAGAACAGCACCGCGTAGCGCAGGCCGCGGTCGCGCCACATCCCGCCCAGGCCGCCGACGATCGTGGCCAGGTACGTCGACGGCGCGGTGACGGTGGCCGAGCGTGGCGGCTCGCGCATCGCGAGCAGGATCAGCACGGCCGGCAGGTAGGGGATGACCGCGGCAAGCACCGCGACGCGCAGGTTGAGCGCCGCGGCGACGAACCCGCCGATCAGCCCCCCGCCGAGCGCACCCACCGTCGCCAGCGCCTGGTACAGCCCGAAGCGGTCGCCGAACTCCTGCTGGCGCCCGCCGAAGGCGAGGCTGTCGTAGAGCAGCGCCTGGTCGTTGCTGCCGGTCTTCAGCGCCATCCCGATCGACCACAGCACGTACGACAGCAGCAGCATGCCGAACCCCGCGGCGAACCCGAACGCGACGACGCCCGACGCCTCGATCACCGTCCCGGCCAGCACCATCGAGCGGCGGCTGTAGCGGTCGGCCAGCAGGCCGCTCGGCACCTGCGCGACGAGCTTCACGACCCAGAACGCGCCGTCGAGCACGCCCACCTCGGTGAGCGTGAGGTGGCGGTAGCCGGTGAGGTAGACGACCCAGATGCCGACGAGCGGGCTGAAGTCGCGCACGAGCCCGAGGAGGGAGAACAGGCTGACGTTGCGGCGCGCGTCGAAGCGAGGCGGAGCGGCGGGTGCGGGGGACGCCATGCGCGCTCCGGCTTCGTCTCGCGGCGGCGTGGGCGCGCCCGCCGTCCCCCACCGTAACGGTCGCGCGCACCGCCGGCGTCCGCCCGCGGTCCGGCCGGCCCCGCCGCCCGCCGGCGTCCGCCCACGGTCCGGCCGGCCTCGCCGCCCGCCGCCGCCCGCCCGCGGTCCGGCCGGCCTCGCCGCCCGCCGCCGCCCGCCCTCAGCGGCGGCAGACAGGCCGCCGACCCTGTCGCGGGCATCCGGCCCGCGCGCCGCCGCTGCCGGCCCCCCTTACCTTCTTCGCGATCGCCGGGCTGACCGCGGCCCGTGATCACATCCGGCGTCGCCGGCATGGCTCATCTGCCCCCTGTCTGTTCGAGGACCTGGGGGGTGTTGCCACCGGTGATGCTGGGTGCCGTGGACCGCTGATGGGGACCGGCGCCGTGAGCGCTCGTTCGTAAGGTGGATGCAGGCCGAGGCACCCGGTCGGATGCGCAAAGCGCGGTCGCGATCGGAGGGCGCATGCCGACCGAGGCACGGGTCGATGTGTTCATTGGGCTCGACGTCGGAAAGACCGAGCACCACGCAACGCTGATCAACGGTGGCGGCGAGGTGCTGTCGTCCCGCGCGGTTCGGAATCAGCAGGCCGATCTTCAGGCGCTGCTGTCGACGGCAGCGTCGATCGGGCATGCCGGAGTGGTGTTGGACCAGCCGGGGTCGATCGCCGCGCTGACGCTTGCCGTGTGCCGAGAGATCGGTGTCCCGGTCGCCTACGTGCCCGGGCTGGTCATGCGACGAGCCGCAGATCTCTACCCGGGCGAGGCGAAGACGGACGTCCGCGACAGCTTCGTCCTTGCCGACTTCGCACGAACCCACCCAGGGAACCTGCGCTGGCTGGCCGTCGGCGACGAGCTGCTCGAGGAGCTGCGCATCCTCTCGGGGTACGACGATGACCTCGCCGCGGACCGAGTCCGCCTGGTGAACCGGCTGCGCGACATGCTCACGAGCGTGCATCCACCACTCGAGGCCGTGCTCGGTCCACGACTGGATCACCCCGCGGCGTGGGCGCTGCTTGCCCGCTACCCCACCCCGTCGGCTCTCCGCGCGGCCGGCCGTGGTCCCGTGCTGCGACTGCTTCGCCGGCAGGCGCCCCGAGTCGCCGCGCGCCTCGCGGACGAGGTCTTCAGCGCACTCGACGCCCAGACGATCACCGTACAAAGCGAGCGGCGCATTGGACCGATCGTTGCAGAGCTCGCCACCGAACTCGGCCGGCTCGACGCCAGACGCAGCCGGATCCTCGTTCAGATCGAGGAGGTCTTCCGCAGCCACCCTCTGGGGCCGGTCCTGATATCGCTCCCCGGCGTGGGCCCCAGGACCGGCGCGAAGATCCTCGCCGAGATCGGTGACGGCGCTCGCTTCGCCACAGGCGCCCAGCTCGCGAGCTACGCGGGACTGGCTCCGGTCACGCGCCAGTCGGGTACCAGCATCCGGGGCGAGAAGCGGAGCCGCCGGGGGAACCACCGGCTGAAGAATGCACTCTTCCTCGCGGCCTTCTGCTCCCTGCGGCATCCGCCCTCCCGAGCCTTCTACGACCGCAAGCGCGCTCAGGGGAAGAAGCACAACGCCGCCATCATCTGCCTCGCTCGCCGTCGCTGCGACGTGATCCTTGCGATGCTCAAGTCCGGCACCGCCTACGACGCAACACACACCATGCGCTCGCGCGTCGCCGCTTGACTGGATGATGGGGACACCTCCCCGCCTCCGCTACCGCAACACCACCGGCACGTCGTGCTCCCCCAGCGTGCGGTGCTGCCGGTCGAACGCGCGCGCTACCAGCGTCATCTCGCCGGGCTCGACGCCCGCAGGCACCGACAGCGCGATCCGCCACGCGCGCACGTGCCCCGCCGCCCCCGCGTCGCCGAACTCCGCGACGCCGGACGTCGCGATCAGGCCGCTGCCGTCGATCAGGTCGACCGTCACGCGGAACGGCCCGAAGTTCGCGGCGCGACCGGCCACGGCGACGGCCCGCCCGACGGTCGTGCCCGGCGTCGGCGTGTCGACGCAGACGAACGGGTGCGCCGCGACGGCGCCGGCGGCGGGGGTGGCGGGCGGACAGGTCGCCGGCCCGCTGGTGGCGCTCGATCCGGACGGCGCGCACGCGGCGCTCAGTGCGAGCGCGGCGACGGCGGCCGCCGTGGCGAGCAGTCGCAGCGGGCGTGGCGCGTGTCGAGGCATCGGCGGTCGACCCGGTCCCGGGGGAGCGATCGGAGCGTACCGCGTCGCGTCGCGGCGGAAACCCCGCTCGCGCGCAGCCGGCTTCGCGCCCCCAGGTCACAGCGGCGGCAGACATGCCGCCGACAGGACCCGGCCGCCGAACGGGCGGGCCGCCCGGAAACGCCGGCGGTAGCCGGCGCCCTGTCGGCGGCATGTCTGCCGCCGCTGTGGGTCACGTCCCGTGTCCGCACGGCGACTGCCGTCTGCGGCCGGCGACAGGCGGGGACGGATGGCCGGGTGGGTGGGAAGGGGGACGCCGCCATCCAGAGGGGTAGAGAGGCAGCTGGCGGCGCCCCATGGGAGGAACAGGCACAGCACCTGTGCCGTTCCGACCGTAGCGCTCGCGTCCTGCTCGACCCTGAAGGCGCGCTGAAAGAGCGCGCGCGGGCGAGACGGGCGGCGCCGCAGCCGTGCCGGGCGCCGGCCGGCGCCGGGCCGGGAGTCGTGCCCTCTCCTGTCCCCCACCGTACACTCGGGGCCGCGAGCGAAGCCGGGCCGACGGCTACGCTCGTGAGACGCACGCACCGGAGCGGACCGGCCGGCGCACGCGCAGAGAGTGAGTCCCGTTGCGTGTCTTGCGCAGTCTCCGCGTGCGGCTGCTGCTGCTCGTGGCGATCGTCGCGGTCCCGGCGATCCTGCTGACCCTGCGCACCGGCCTGCAGCGCCGCGCGGACGCCGGCGCGCGCGTTCGCGAGCAGGGCCTGCAGATCGCGCGCACGGTCGCCGAGCAGGATCAGCAGGCCGTCGCGGGCGCACGCCAGATGCTGCTCCCGATCGCGATGTTCTTCGGGACGCTGCCCGACTTCCACAGCATCGACGGCCTCGCCTGCGACCGGTACTTCGCCCACTTCTCCGACCCCGGCTCGATCTACGCGAGCGTCGGCGTCACCGACGCCGACGGCAACGTGCTGTGCTCGAGCGTCCCGCTGCCCGTTCCGGTGAACCTCGCGGACCGCCCGTACTTCCAGGCGGCGATGCGCTCGCGCGGCTCCGCGGTCGGCCATCTCATCGTCGACCGGCTCTCGGGCAAGCAGACGTTCAACGTCGCGACGCCGATCCTCCGCGGCGACGGCACGCCGCGCGGGCTCGCGTTCGCGGCGATCGATCTCGCGCAGCTGCAGCCGACGGCGGCCATCGGGCAGCTCCCGCCCGGCTCGTACGCGGCGGTGACCGACGGCGCGGGCACGGTGCTGGCGCGCGTGCCGCGGTCGCCGCAGTCGGCCGCGGGGGTGGGCGCGTCGCTGCGCGACACGCCGCTGTTCACGACGATGACGGCGAGCGGCCGGGGGACGACCGAGTGGGCACCCGCCGGCGCGCCGTCGGAGCTGGTGGCGTTCACGTCGCTGCCGGCGCTGGGCGGCGACGCGTTCGCGATCGTGAGCGTCCCGCGCGCGGCCGCGTTCGCGCCCGCCGACGACGCGCTGCGCCGCGACCTGCTGCTGCTGGGCGCCGTGACGGCGGCGGCGCTGCTCGCGGGGTGGTACGCGAGCGACCGCACGGTGCTGCGGCCGGTGGGGGCGCTGATCGACGCGACGCGCCGCGTCGCGGGCGGCGACTTCGCGGCGCGGGTCGGCCCGCCGTACGCGGGCGGCGAGCTGGGCACGATGGGACACGCGTTCGACGCGATGGCGGTGGCGCTGTCGCGCCGCACGCGCGAGCTGCACGACCTCAACGCGACGCTGGAGCGGCGCGTCGAGGAGCGCACGGCGGCGCTGACCGACGTGAACCGCGAGCTCGAGGCGTTCACGTACTCGGTGTCGCACGACCTGCGCGGGCCGCTGCGCACGGTCGACGGCTTCTCGGAGATGCTCGACGAGGAGTTCGGCGACACGCTCGACGCGGAGGCGCGGCGCTACCTGTCGCGCATCCGCGGCGGCGCGCAGCAGATGGCGCGGCTGATCGACGACCTGCTGCAGTTCTCGCGCGTGAGCCGGGTGGGGCTGGAGCGGCGGCCGACGGCGCTGCTGTCGGTGGTGCACGCGGCGCTCGACGAGGTGCACTCCGAGCTCGAGGGCCACGCGCTGGACCTCGCGATTGGGGACCTCGGCGAGGCGGACGTGGACGCCGGGCTGATGCAGCGGGTGTTCGTGAACCTGCTGTCGAACGCGGTGAAGTTCACGCGGCACCGGTCGCCGGCACGCATCGAGGTGGGGCGGACGGCGCAGGACGGCGCGGACGCGATCTTCGTGCGCGACAACGGCGTGGGGTTCGACATGGCGGAGGCGGACCGGCTCTTCGGCGTGTTCCAGCGGCTGCACAGCGGCGACGAGTACGAGGGCACGGGCGTGGGCCTGGCGATTGTCGAGCGGATCGTGGCGCGCCACGGCGGCCGCGTGTGGGCGGAGTCGGCGCCGGACGCGGGCGCGACGTTCTACTTTACGGTGGGCTAGCGCCCGGGCTCCTTCACGGTGCGCCAGCGCCCGGGCTACTTGACGGTGGGCCAGCGCCCGGGCTACTTCACGGTGGGCCAGCGCCCGCGCTCCGCTGCGCGCGCGGCCGGTCGCAGGCTCGTCGGGGGCGGGCGCCTGACCCCGCGCCCACCGGTGCCGCGCGGGCGGCGGGGTCAGGCGCCGCCGACGCCAGCGCCCTGCAGCTTCTGGATGAGCGCGTTCAGCACGCCCTGTTCCTCGCGCAGCTCGTCGTGGAAGCGCGAGTTGTCGGTGTCGGCGATCTCCATGCTGAGCTCGCCGCGGTAACGCTCGACCATCTTCGCGAGCAGCCGGCCCTCGTCGTCCGTGAGCTGGAGTTGCATGGTGCGCTCTCCCATCGTGTTGCGGTGCGTCTCCGATCGATTGTATCGCCGCGGGTCACGGGCGCTCGCCGGCGGCGGGCGGCGAGAGGTGCTCGTACGCGGGGAGCGTGACGAACTCCGCCAGCGTGTCGCCGCCGGTCGTCGCCTCCAGCACCTCGCGCGCGGTCTCGGCGTGGGCGGCGGTCACGGCGCCGCCGGCGGGCAGGTCCGCGGTCGCGCGCTCGGCGGCGGTGCGCAGCGCGTCGCGCACGCGCTCGGGGGTGACGCGCGCGGGGCCATCGTCGAGCTGCGCCCCGAAGCGCGACCACTGCCAGAGCTGCGCCCGCGCGATCTCGGCGGTGGCGGCGTCCTCCATGAGGTTGTTGATGGCGACCGCGCCGGTGCCGGCGAGCCACGCCGCGAGGTAGCGCACCGCGACGGCGGCGTTGTTCTCGAACTCGGCGGTCGTGAAGGCGGCGCCGGGCACGCGCACGTCGAGCAGGTCGTCCATCGTGACCGTCACGTCGTCGCGCAGCCGGTCGACCTGGTTGGGTCGGTCGCCGAGCTGCGCGTCGAAGACGGCGCGGGCGACGTCGACGAGGTCGGGGTGCGCGACCCACGTGCCGTCGAAGCCCTCGCTCGCCTCGCGCTGCTTGTCCTCGCGCACCTTGCCCAGCGCGACGCCGGTCGCGTCGGGGTCGCGGCGGTTGGGGATGAACGCGGCCATCCCGCCCATCGCATGGGCGCCGCGACGGTGGCAGGTCTGGACGAGCAGGCGCGCGTAGGCCTGCATGAAGGGCACGGTCATCGTGACCTGGCTGCGGTTCGGGAGGACGAAGGCGGGGTCCTGCCCGAGCTGTTTGATGATGCTGAAGATGTAGTCCCAGCGGCCGGCGTTGAGGCCGGCGGAGTGGTCGCGCAGCTCGTACAGGATCTCGTCCATCTCGAACGCGGCGGGGATCGTCTCGATCAGCACGGTCGCGCGGATGGCGCCATGGCCGAGGTCGAGCCGCTCCTCGATGAAGGTGAAGACGTCGTTCCAGAGGCGCGCCTCGAGGTGGCTCTCGAGCTTCGGCAGGTAAAGGTACGGGCCGGTGCGCCGCGCGAGCAGTTCCCGTGCATTGTGGAAGGCATACAGACCGCTGTCGAAGAGCGAGCCGGCGACGGGGTCGCCGTCGACGAGGAGGTGGCGTTCGGGGAGGTGCCAGCCGCGCGGGCGAACGACGAGCACGGCGGGGGCGTCGCCGAGGCGGTAGGCGCGGCCGTCGTCGGCGGTGAAGTCGATCTGGCGGCGGACGGCGTCGAAGAGGTTGGCCTGGCCGTCGACCATGTTGGCCCACGTCGGTGAGTTCGCGTCTTCGAAGTCGGCCATGAAGACGCGGGCGCCGGAGTTGAGCGCGTTGATCACCATCTTGCGGTCGGTGGGGCCGGTGATCTCCACGCGCCGGTCGCGCAGGTCGGGGGGCGGCGGGGCGACGCGCCAGTCGCCGGCGCGGACTTCGCGGGTGGCGTCGAGGAAGGCGGGCCGTTCGCCGGCGGCGAAGCGGGCGCGTCGCTCGGCGCGCGCGGCGAGGAGCTCGCGCCGGCGCGGGTCGAACGCGCGGTGCAGCTCGGCGAGGAAGGAGAGCGCATCGGCGGACAGGATCTCGGCACGGCGTCCCTGCGTGCCGCCGAGCACTCGGACGGGTTCGGTGGTGGCCATTGCGCGCTCCCCGGGGCTGGCCGCTCGCGGACCTCTGTTATACGCGAGCGGCCAAGCGGGGAAGGGGCATGCCACGCGCCGGGTCGCGCCCGCGGGGTGGCGGTGACCGCGGTGGCGCGCGTCCGGTGAGCCGGCGCGTGCTCCGGCTAGGGCAGCATGGCGCGACCGCCGGCGTGTGCCACACCGTGCCAGCCGATGATCACGTTCGCCTCGCGCTCCGTGGCGACGATCGCGAGGTCGCGCTCGCAGATGTCGCAGCGGACGACGCGGAAGCCGCTGCCGGCATCGGGATCGTGGTGAATGCGGTAGGCGCCCTGGGTGCGCGTCTGGCTCATCGCGGTGCTCCCATCCGTCGCCCGACCCCTCTATCCCTAGAACGGGTGAGGACGCGGATCGGTTCTGGTGCACGCCGTGCGGTTTCGTTGCGCCCGCTCGGGGGCCCGCGTCACAGGTGCCTCGCATCCGCCCCGCCGCGGCGTGGCGCGACGCGCACGCCCGCCGGCAGCACGACCGCCGGCGGTGCGCGCAGCGGCGCCGGGACGTGCGGGAGGAGGAGGCGACTGGCGCGGGCGATGCCCGTGAGCGCGGCCTCGCGCCGCGGCCCCCAGCGGTAGCCGAACTGCGCGCGAATGCGCGGCGGCAGCAGCCCGGCGGTGAGCTCGCGCGCGAGCAGGATCGCGGGCGTGACCCAGCCCGCGGGCGCTGCGAGGTCGCGCGCGATGCGCCGCGCCGCCGGCGCGACCTCGAGCGTCGCCACCACGCCGTCGAAGTAGCGGCGGAACGCGTCGAGGTCGCACGGCATCGTCCCCGGCGGGATGCCGAGCAGCCGACCCGCGACGCACATGTCCTGGTAGTAGCGCTCGGCGTCGGACGCGGAGAGCGTGCCGAGGAACCGGTCGTGCATGAGCAGGGCCGTGTCGATCAGCGTCGCGAGGACCCAGCGCAGCAGCTCGGGGTCCATCGCGCGGTAGCCGCTCCCGACCACGCCCGCGTGCAGCCCGTTCACGCCGGCGGCCGCCGCGCGCGCCTGCTCGGTCGTCCCGAAGACGATCGTCAGCGTCGGGCGCAGCGTGCGGAGCAGCCGGCCCCAGCGGTCGTGCCGGTACGAGCTGTGCTCCTCGACCGCGGCTGCCACCGACGGGTGTGCGACCTGGAGCAGCAGCGCGCGGCCGCCGCCGAGCAGCACGACGCCCTCGCGGTGCACCCGGCGGATCGCGGCGTCGTCGGTGAAGAGGCCGTCCACGCGATTCATTGAACGCCATCGCGGCCCACACGCCACCGGCGAGCGGCTCGCATCACGCGCCGCTCCAGCCCGTCGGGCGCGCTGCAGGTCTCAGACCTGCCGTGTGCGCAATGTCACCCAAAGCGGCGGCAGATATGCCGCCGACAGAAGCGCGGCGCCAGCCGCGGACTGCGTCCGCGTCCTGTCGGCGGCATATCTGCCGCCGCTTTTCGACGAGCCCTGCCGCGCGTCCGGAGGATGTGCGCGCCGCGCGCCGGGCTCAATCGAACGCGCGCAGCTCCGCGACGCGCGCGGCGTCGAGGCGGTGCACGACCTGCGCGACGAGCTCCGCGGCGCGCAGCACGTCGTCGCGCGCGACGACGCCGTGGTGGCTGTGCAGGTAGCGCGTCGGGATCGCGACGTTGATCGACGGCGCGCCGGAGCGCGAGCGCTGCACCTCGGCGCCGTCCTGGCCGTAGCCGGAGAGCACGTCGAACTGCAGGGGGATGCCGGCGTCCTCGGCGACCGCCATCACGAAGTCGCGCAGGCGGAGGTTGGGGAGCATCGACGAGTCGTGCAGGAAGATCGCGGGGCCGTGGCCGACGCGCTCCTGCGCCTCGTCGAAGGTGATGCCCGGGTAGTCGCCGGCGACGCCCGACTCGATGTTGAGGCCGATGTCGGGCTCGACGCGGTGCGCGGCGGTCTGGGCGCCGCGCAGCCCGACCTCCTCCTGGACGGTCGACACGGCGAAGACGGTGTTGGGGTGGCCGAGCTCGCGCAGGCGTCGCACGGCGAGCACCATCACCCCGAGCCCGACGCGGTCGTCCCACGCCTTCGCGACGTAGCGCTCGCCCCCGGCGAGCGGCGTGAACCGGCTGTCGGGCGCGACGGGGTCGCCGGGGCGGATGCCGAGGCGCTGCTCGGCGTCCTCGCGGCTGGTTGCGCCGACGTCGATGAAGATGTCGTCGCGCTTGAAGACCTTGCCGCGCGCCTCTGGCGTCATGACGTGCACGGTCTTGATGCCGGTGACGCCCGGCACGGCGCCGCCGCGGGTGAGGACGACCCAGCGCTGGTTGATCAGCGATTGGTCGAGCCAGCCGCCGAGCGTCTGGAACTTGAGGTAGCCCTCGTCGGTGATGCGCCGGACCATCAGCCCGAGCTCGTCCATGTGCCCGGCGAGCATCACGCGCGGTCGCTCGGCGGCGCCGTCGATGCGGGCGATCAGCGAGCCGAGCCCGTCGGTCTGCACGTCGGCGGCGAGCGGGGTGAGCTCGCGGCGCATGACCTGGCGCACCGGCCCTTCGAAGCCGGTGGGGCCGTAGGCGTTGGTGAGGTCGGCGAGCAGCTGCTCGAGGTCGTCGGGCGGCGAGGTGGTCATCGGCGGCTCCGTTCTCGGGGCCGGATGATAGTGGGTGGGCTGGCGGTGAGAGAGCGGCGGCATGGCGCCGCCGTTCTGTCGGCGGCATATCTGCCGCCGCTTTGGGTTGGCGGCGCCGGCAGGGGGGACTCAGATCCGGTATACGCGCGCCGCCGTGTCGTGGAACATCGCGGCGCGCTCGCCGGGCGAGAAGTCGCGCGTCAGCTTCTTGAACTGGTTCCACAGCACGGTGTACGAGCACGACAGCCGGTCGACCGGGAAGTTGCTCTCGAACATGCAGCGGTCCGGGCCGAACTGCTCGATCGTGTGGAGGTACCAGTCGCGGTTCGCGGCGAGCAGCTCGTCGGAGGTGGGCGGGCGCTCGCGCTCGTGCCAGCCGTAGCCGTTCACGACCATCTGGATGCCGCCGACCTTCGCAACCACGTTGGGGCAGCGCGCGAGCTCGGCGATGTCGCGCTTCCATGCCGGGAGGATCTCGTCGCGCCGGCCGGCGTAGGGGCCGACGCCGATCGGACCGCCGAGGTGGTTGAGGACGATCGTCGTGTCCGGGAACGCGCGCGCGAGGTCGATCAGCTCGGGCAGCTGCGGGTGGTAGAGCCAGGCCTCGAAGACGAGTGCGTAGCGGCGCAGGTGGGCGAAGCCGCGGCGGAAGTCCGGGTCGACCAGGACATGCGGCTGCAGGCTCGCCGGCTGGTTCGGCAGGACGCCCGGCTCGGCCCAGGCGGCGCGATGGCGGATGCCGCGGAAGCGCTGCGGGGCGGCGGCGATCTGCGCCTCGAGCACGGGCACGACGCGGTCGCCCAGCCGCAGGTCGGCGCTCCCGACGATGCCGGCCGCGGCGCGGAGGTCGCCGTAGCGGCCGCTCGCGCTCACCGCGGCGAGCCCCTGCACGAACTCGGTCTCGCCGACGACGCGGAACTCGTCGGGGCCGTCGGCGCGGTACATCGAGGTGCACTCGATGAAGACGGTCTGGCGCACGCGGTGATCGGCGACGTCGGCGGCCAGGTCCTCGAGGACGTAGCGGTTGTTCGGCCGGTCCCAGAAGTGGTGGTGCGGGTCGATGATCGGCAGGTCCGGTTCGAGCGCCTCTTCGTGGGTGAGGGCGAGCCAGTCGGCGGCGGTGGTCATGGGGCGATCCTTCTCGCGAGGCGGCCGGGATGGCGGCATCCTAGCCCGGCCGCGTCGGCGGTGGCGCCCGCGGACGCTCCCTGTTCGCCTGCGATCGGATCCGCTCGTTCCGGCGCTCTCCTGTCCCGGTGAGCGCACGGGAGCGGCGGAGGAGGGTGCGCATCATGAGCGGGGCGGCGGCAGGGTGTTCGCGCCGGTTGATACGGCCGGCCGCGAATCATACCGCGGTATGTCATACCGTGGTATGATTGCACCATGAAGGTCGACAAGATGAGCATCTCGCTCGAAGCCGAGCTGGGCGACGAGGTCCGGCGAGCCGCCGAGCAGTCCGGGCGGGGTCTCTCGGCGTGGCTGGCCGAGGCCGCGGCCGCGAAGCTGCGTGCCGAGGCGCTGAGCGAGTTCCTCGGCGGGTGGGAGATCGCGCACGGGCCGCTGACGGCCGCCGAGCTGGAGCGGGCCGAAGCCGAGCTCGGGCTGCCGGGTCGCGTGCCGTCGACGTGAGCGCGCTTGTCCTGGACGCCGGGGCATTCATCGCCGTCGATCGCGACGACCGCGCGATGATTGCGCGTCTGCGCGCCGCGGAGCGGCATGGGCTCGACCTGCGCACGAGTGCGATCGTCGTCGGTCAGGTGTGGCGCGACCCCGCGGGACGGCAGGTGCAGCTCGCGCGGCTGCTGCGCGCCGTCGACGTGCGCCCGGTCGACGCGCGGCTCGGCCCGGACGCGGGCGTGCTCGTCGGGCGAGCCGGCACGGACGACCCAATCGACGCGACGGTCGTGCTCGTGGCCGGCGCGGGCGATCGGATCCTGACGAGCGATGCCGGCGACCTCGAGCGGCTCGTCGCGGCGGCCGGCGTGCGCGCCGCGGTCGTCGCCTGCTGAGGACGCCCGCCCCTTGAAATAGAACTGGTGTTCTACTAGCATCGGCATGCCTCTTGGCGGGGGCATGCCATGAAGATTGCCTGTCTGCTGGTTCCGTCTCTCGCGCTCGCCTGTGAGCTGGGGCGACGGCCCGCGCTCGCGGAGGCGCCCGTCGCGCTGAGCGACGAGCGGGGGCTGCGGGTGGTCGACGCCACGCCGCAGGCGGCGGTGCGCGGGGTGCGGGCGGGGATGACGCTGCGCGAGGCGGCGGCGTACTGCCCGGCGCTGACGGTGCTCGAGCCGCGGGCGGCGCGGGTGGCGCGTGCGCTGGCGCGGCTGACCGCGGTGCTCGGGGCGGTGAGCCCGCTGGTGGAGACGCCGTCGCTGGCGGAGGCGAGCGCGGGGGATGCGCTGCTGTACGCGGACCTGCGCGGGACGGAGGCGCTCTACCCGCGGGCCGGGGACGTGGAGGCGGCGATCCTGGGGCCGCTCGGGGCTCGTTCGCCGGCGGAATCGCCGGCGGAATCGCCGGCACCGGCGGAGGCGCGACCGCGCGCGTCCCTCCCCGGCATTCCTGCCGCGTTCTGGCCGCGCCTCGGGATCGCCGGCGCGCGCTTCACCGCGACCGCCGCCGCGCGCGCGGCGGAGCCCGGCGCGGCGCTGCGGGTCGACGACGCCGGCGCGGCCGCCGGCTTTCTCGCGCGCCTGCCGGCGGACTGGCTGCCGCTGCCGGCGGAGTCGCTCGATCATCTGCGGCTGCTCGGGCTGCGCACGCTCGGCGCGCTGGCGGACCTGCCGCGCCACGCGGTGGAGGCGCAGTTCGGCCCGGCCGGCGGCGCCGCGTGGCTCGCCGCGCGCGGCGAGGATCCGTCGCCGCTGCGCCCGGACCCCTTCGCGCGCGAGCGGATCCTCGAGCACGCGCAGGCCGACCCGCCGCTGGTCAGCCGCGAGTCGGTGGCGCGCTCCGCGGAGCAGCTGCTCGGCCGAGCGCTGCGGCGGCCGGCCGCGGCGCGCCGCTTCGTGCGCGTGCTGCGCCTGCGCGCGACCACCGAGGACGACCGCCTCTGGGAGCGCGAGCAGACGCTGAAGGAGCCGACCGGCGACCGCGACCGCCTGTGGACGACGATCCGCCCGCTGCTCGAGCACGCGGACTACCCCGGCCCGGTCGCGCTGCTCGAGCTGGAGCTGGGCGGGCTGACCGCGGAGAGCGCGCGCCAGCAGAGCCTGTTCACCGAGCGCGCGCGCCGCCGCGAGCAGCTCGACGAGATGGTGCGCCACCTGAAGGTGCGCTACGGCACGTCGCCGGTCGCGCGCATGGTGTGCGTCGAGCCGTGGAGCCGCCTCCCGGAGCGGCGGTACGCGTTGATGGACTACGAGGCATGAATGACCGATGCGCGGCCAGAGCCCGTCCTGAGCCTGTCGAAGGGCTTCAGGCCTCGTCGGAACGTCAAAGCGGCGGCAGATATGCCGCCGACAGAAGCGCGGCGCCAGCCGCGGACTGCGTCCGCGTCCTGTCGGCGGCATATCTGCCGCCGCTTTGGACCTGCAGCAGCACGGCAGGGGAGGTGCCCAGTGACTCGCCCTTCGCTCCGCCCCCTCGGCCTTCCCCGCCCGCTCCGCGTGCGCGCCGACGCGGACGGCCTGCCGCTGGCGGTCGCGCGCGACACCCGCGGCGGCGCAGGCGACGTCCTCCCCGTCGAGCAGATTGACGAGGCCTGGCGCGTGGCCGAGGCCTGGTGGCGGCCGTCGCCGTCGGGCGAGGGGCTCGCGCGCACCTACTTCCGCGTGATCCTCGCGGGCGGCCGCCCGCTCACCCTCTTCCGCGACGACGAGGACGGGCAGTGGTACGAGCAGCGCTACTAGGTCGCCCCGGCCGGCCCGTCCGCCGGCAGCCACTCCACGCGCACGAGGTGCTCGAGGCGCGCGAAGTCGCGGTCGCCCGTGACGACCGCGGCGTCCAGCCGCTGCGCGAGCGCCGCGGCGATGCAGTCGGCGTAGGAGATGGGATGCTCGCCCTTGAGCAGGGCGCCGGCCAGGGCGAGATCGCGATTGACGTCAACGAGCGTGATGGGGTAGTCCACGAAGTCGCGCAGCGCGCGGACTCCTGCGGGGGCCCCGAGCTCTCGGACGGTGCGGTAGTAGACCTCGCCCATGTTCACGACCGCCATCGAGAGCGACGCGTGTCCGTCGGCGGCTCGGCGCAGCAGATCGCGCACCGCGGAAGCACCGGGCTCCATGCGGTGATACGCGAGGACTGCGTAGCTATCGAGAACGAAGCGATCGGGTGCCGGTGCGGTCATGCGTGCGCGCGCGGCGGTGGCAGGTCCCGCTCCTCTTCCTCCAGCTCACGGCGCTTGTCCTCGAGGATGCGCTGCATCGAGCCGCCTTTGAGCAGCCCCAGCCCGCGTTCGATCGGGTCGCCGGGCGGGATCTTGAGCAGGACGATTTCTTCGCCCCAGGCCATGACGTGGATCCGGTCTCCGGCACAGATGCCGAATCGCTCGCGGATCTCCTTCGGGATGACGACGGCGCCCTTCTCGGAGACGGTCACGACGTTGGTTCCCATGAAAGGCACCTCCAAGCGTAATCAGTCTAACGAATTGGCATTCAGGGATAACAGGCACTCCTGCAGGGTTACCTGTTTCGGCAGGCAGGCTCCCCGGTGACCCGCGGTCGTCACGACGAACGCCCCGGCTACATGGAGCCGTGGCAGCATTTCGAGGGGCGGACACGCTCTTCGACTGCGCCCAGGGCGAACGGAAGTCCGAACGGAGGCGTCGACCGAAGCGCGAACGGGATCGTGGACCGGGACGACCTCCCCCCGGACACCCCCCGCTCGCTCGCCCCGCGCTCGCCGACGGACCCCGTGCCGGAGTCGGTGCTCGACGCCGTGCCGTACGTCGAGCTGCACTGCCACTCGAACTACTCGCTGCTCGACGGCGCGTCGCACATCGACGAGCTGCTCGCGACCGCGGCGGCGCAGGGCCACCGCGCGCTCGCGCTCACCGATCACGAGGGGCTATTCGGCGCGATGGAGTTCGCGCGCACGGCGCAGGAGGCGGGGCTGCGGCCGATCACCGGGCTCGAGCTGACGATTCTCAGAGGGCGATGGCGCGGACGCCGGCGGCACGCGCTCGCACCTCACGCTGCTCGCCGAGACGCGTCGCGGCTACGCCAACCTCAGCCGGCTCTCGAGCATCGCCTTCGGCCTGCGCGCGGACGGGCCCGTCGAGAAGGAGGAGCGGAGGCTCGACCCCTGCCTGCCCGTCGCCGAGCTGCCCGCGCACGCCGAGGGCGTGATCGTCCTCACCGGCTGCCGCGAGGGGCGCGTGCCGCGGCTCGCCGCCGAGGGCCGGATCGACGAGGCGGCGGCGGCGCTGCGCGAGCTCGTCGCGTGGTACGGCGCCGGCAACGTCTTCGTGGAGCTGCAGGACAACCTCGTGTACGGCGACCGCCCGCGCAACCGCGCGCTCGTCGCGCTGGCGGAGCGCATCGGGGTCGGGGTGGTGGCCACCGGCGACGTGCACTACCACGAGCGCGACCGCTACCGGCTGCAGGACGTGCTCGTCTCGATCAAGAACCGCAAGACGCTGGACGAGAGCCACCGCGAGCGCCGCCCCAACGCCGATTCTTCCTGCGCTCGCCCGCGGAGCATGCGCACCGCTTCGCGGAGTACCACCCGGAGGCGCCGACCAACACGTGCGCATCGCGCGACGCTGCGCCTTCGACCTGACCGAGGACCTGGGCTACGGTCCTGCCGTCGCCGCCGGTCGCGGACGGCGGCGCGATCGAGACGCTGGCGGCTCTGCCTGCGAGCGATCGGCCGCAAGTACCCGCCGGCGCAGCGCGCACGACGCGGAGCCTCGCCTGCACACAGAGCTGAAGCTCGTCGACCAGCACGGGCTGGCCGGCTTCTTCCTGGTCTACCACGAGATCTTCGAGCTCGCCAAGGAGGTCGCGCGCGAGGTCCGCGGCCGACCCCCGCGCGCCCGGTCACGGGCTGCCGCCGGGACGCGGCCGGGGATCGTCGGTGTCCTCGATCATCTGCTACCTGATCGGGCTCTCCCACATCGACCCGGTGAGCACCAAGCTCTTCCTCGGCCGCTTCCTCAACGAGGCGCTGCACTCGCTGCCGGACATCGACCTCGACTTCCCGCGCGACATCCGCGAGCAGCTGATCGAGCGCGTCTACGAGCAGTACGGCAAGGAGCACGCGGCGCTCGTCGCATCTTCCCCACCTACCGCCTGCGCAGCGCGGTGCGGGACATCGGCAAGGCGCTGGGCCTGCCCGCGGGGGAGCTCGACCAGCTGGCCAAGCTCGCCGGCACGTTCGGCCTCGGGGCTCGCCGACGAGATCGCGCTGCTCGAGGGCGGCGCCGACCGCTCCACGCGCGCGGCTGGGCGAGCTGGCCGACGACGTACTCGCCGGCTTCCCCGGCACATCTCGCAGCACGTGGGCGGGATGGTCATCTCGTCGGACCCGCTCATCGACTTCGTCCCGTGCAGCCCGCGGCGTGGCCGAACCGCTACCTCTGCCACTGGGACAAGGACTCCATCGACGACGCGGGCATGGTGAAGATCGACTTCCTCGCGCTGGGGATGCTCTCGCTGGTCGAGGAGGCGGTGGACCTCATCGCGCGTGAGCGCGGGCACATCGCCGACCTCTCGCGCATCGACTTCCAGGACGAGGCGGTCTACGACGGCATCTGTCGCGGCGACAAGGTGGGGGTCTTCCAGATGGAGAGCCGCGCGCAGATCCCGATGCTCCGGCGCACGCAGCCGCGCAACCTCGAGGAGCTGGCCATCCAGGTGGCCATCGTGCGCCCCGGGCCCATCGTGGGCGGCGCGGTGAACCCGTACGTGCGGCGCCGGGAGAAGCAGCGGACGAACCCGCACTACGTGGTGGAGGTGCCCCACCCGTGCGTGCGGGGGGCGCTCGAGGAGACGCTCGGCGTCGTGATCTACCAGGAGCAGGTGCTCAGGTCGCCAGGCGATGGCCGGCTTCACCGCCGGCGAGGCCGAGCAGTTCCGCCGGGCGATGAGCCGCAAGCGCTCGCACGAGGCGATGGAGCGCTACCGCGAGCGCTTCCTCGCCGGCGCGGACGAGCGCGGGGTGCCGCGGTCGGCGTCGGAGCACGTGTTCGACAACCTGCCGGGGTTCGCGGAGTTCGGCTTCCCGAAGTCCCACGGGGCGGCGTTCGCGCTGCTCGCGTACCAGTCGACGTGGCTGAAGCACCACTACCCGGCGGAGTACATGGCGGCGCTGTTCAACGAGCAGCCGATGGGCTTCTACCCGCCGCACGTGCTGACGAACGACGCGAAGCGGCACGGGGTGGAGGTGCGGCGGCCCGACGTCAACGTCAGCCGCGCGGTGTGCACCGCGGAGGGCCCGGACGCGATCCGGGTCGGGCTGGGCTACGTGCAGGGGGTGGGCGAGGCCGGCGGGACGCGGGTCGAGGCGGCGCGGCGAGGCGCGGACGGCGAAGACGGCGAGGACGGCGAGGACGGCAAGGACGCGCCGTTTCGCTCGCTGTTCGACTTCATGCAGCGCACGGGGCTGAGCCGGCGGGCGACGACGAACCTCGTGCGCGTCGGCGCGTTCGACGCGTTCGGGCTGAACCGGCGCGAGCTGATCTGGCAGCTGGGGCTGCTCGGGGGCGGGCTCGCGCAGGCGGCGCTGCGCCGGCCGAAGGCGGAGCGGCAGCTGCGGCTCGCGCTGCCGACCGCGCAGGACGAGGTGTCGCTGCCGGACTTCGACCCCTACCAGCGCATGGCCGCCGACTACGAGCTGCTGTCGCTGTCGCCCGACAGCCACCCGATGCAGTTCCTGCGCCCGGCGCTCGGCGAGGGCGTGGCGTCGAGCCTCCACCTGCGGTCGCTGCCCGGCGGGCGGCGGGTCGACGTGGCCGGCCTGGTGGTGTGCCGCCAGCGTCCGCTCACCGCGAAGGGGATCATCTTCCTGCTGCTCGAGGACGAGTTCGGGCTGGTCAACGTGCTGGTGAGCCGCGAGCTGACCGAGCAGTACCGCGACGAGGTGCGCGCCGCGGCGTTCGTGCGCGTGCATGGCGTGCTGGAGAAGCGTGCCGGCGAGCAGCGCACGCTGATCGCCGAGTCGCTCGCGGAGGTGCTCCCGTCCGAGGCGCTGCGCACGCCGAGCGGCAAGAGCTGGGCGTAGGCCGACACGGCGCGACTCCCCAAAGCGGCGGCAGACATGCCGCCGACAGGGGCGCGGCGCCAGCCGCGGACGTGCGTCCGCGTTCTGTCGGCGGCATGTCTGCCGCCGCTTTGGGGAGTCCGCCGCCGCTACGCCAAAATGCCGAGACCATCCCTGTCCATCTGACCCTACTCATTCCTTGTCAGCGTGGAGACTATACGTCGAGATTAGGATCACCTAATCTTGAAACATCACAGGGACTAACGCGTGCGCCCCGTCGAGGGCGCGCGGCAACCGAGCGGGGGCCGGTTTGCTCTTCTCCTTCCTCGTCACGCTGCGCGAGGGGTTCGAGATCGCGCTCGTCGTCGCCATCGTGCTGGGCTACCTGGCGCGCACCGGCAACCGCCGGCACTTCCGCGAGATCTGGCTCGGCACGACCGCGGCCGTCGCCGTCACGGCCGCGGTCGTCGTCTTCCTGCAGTTCACCGCCGCCGAGCTCTCGGGCGCCGCCCAGGAGGCGTTCGAGGGCGGCACGATGCTCGTCGCCGTCGGCGTCCTCACCTGGATGGTGTTCTGGATGCGCCGCCAGGCCGCTGGCATCGGCCGCGAGCTGCGCTCGCAGGTCGAGGTCGCCGTCGAGGGCGGCTCCGTGCTCGCGCTCGCCGGGCTCGCGTTCTCCGCGGTCATCCGCGAGGGCATCGAGACGGCGCTCTTCCTCTTCGCCGGGTCGACCGCCTCGCGCGGGTCGGGGCTGCTGTTCTGGACGGGCGGCGCGGCCGGCTTCGCGATCGCGGCGGTGCTGGGGTACGGCGTCTACCGCGGGTCGCACCGGCTGCCGATCCGGCAGTTCTTCACGATCACCGGCGTCGTCGTGCTCGTGATCGGCGCCGGCCTGCTCTCGAACGGCATCGCCGCGCTGCAGGTCTCCGGCGTGATCTCGAACCTCGGCGCGCGGCCATGGGACACGAACGCGCTGCTCTCGATCACCACCACCGGCGGGAAGTTCCTGCACACGCTGCTCGGCTACGACCCGGCGCCGACATGGGGCCAGATCGTCCTGTTCTGGGCCTACCTGGCCGTCGGGCTCACGACGTTCCTCGCCGGCGTCGGCGGCCCGCGCCGCGCGCCGGCGCCGGCGCCTGAGGCGCGGCGGGGCGACTCGCCCGGCGCGGCGTAGGTGGACTCAAGACAGCTCGTCCCACCGCGGCGGCAGACATGCCGCCGACGGGGACGCGGCGCCAGCCGCGGACGTGCTCCGCGCTCGGTCGGCGGCATGTCTGCCGCCGCTGTGGGAAGGACCACCACCGTGAAGATGCCGACAACGGCGCTCGTCCTGCTCGCCGCCGCCGCGCTGGCCGCGTGCTCGAGCGGCGGCGGCGGACGCGAGGTGAACATCGTCGCGCACGCCGACGCCTGCGCCCCCACGTCGATCCAGGCGGCCGCCGGCGAGCGGCTGACGATCGTCGTGAAGAACGAGGCCGGCGCCGACCGCGAGGTCGAGGGCGTGGACGGCACCAAGGTCGAGGAGGTGCTCGTCCCGGACGGCCGCACCCGGAAGATCGACTTCACGATGCCCTCCGACGGCACCGCGCAGAAGGTGAAGTGCTACATCCCCGGCGGGCCCTCGACGATCGTCGAGCTCTCGCCGACCGGGGCCGCCCGCCAGACCGGCGAGGACGCGGACGCGACGGTCAACGTCGACCTCACGGAGTGGGCCGTCACGCCCGACGTCAAGAGCGTGCCCGCCGGCACCATCCTCTTCGTCGCGCACAACCGGTCGACGTCGATGACGCACGAACTCGCCGTCGTGTCCGTGGGCGCGGATGGCCAGAGGCACGAGGTGGCGGACGTCGAGGGGCTGAAGCCCGCGCAGGAGGCGCAGTTCCTCGTCGACCTCCGGCCGGGGCAGTACGAGCTGGCGTGCCTGATCGTCCCCGGCGAGGCCGGGTCGACGGTCGACCACTACCAGACCGGCATGCACACGCCGTTCACGGTGGAATAGCCGGCGCGGGTGGCCTCTGGTCGCCAGGGGGCCCACGGTCCACGGCAGTCAGCATGCCCCCGGGGGCGCCGTGCGCGCATGAACGTCACCCAAAGCGGCGGCAGATATGCCGCCGACAGAAGCGCGGCGCCAGCCGCGGACTGCGTCCGCGTCCTGTCGGCGGCATGTCTGCCGCCGCTTTGACTGCCCGACGAGACCTGAAACCCCTCGACGGCTTCAGGACAGGCCGTACCGCGCGCGCTTATTGCGCGGGGAACGACCGCGTCGTGAACAGGCCGACGCTCGCCGTGAAGCCGTGGAGGAACGCCTTCCCCGACACCGGGCCGATCTCGCCGTTGCAGAACAGGCCGGCGGTCGGGAGCGCGTCGAGCGCGTCGGCGATGGCGCGCGCGTCGTGGTCGGGCGTGCCGAAGAGGCCGCGCCCGCGACCGTTGCAGGTGCACAGCAGCGCACCCACGACGTGCTCGCCGGTGGCCAGCGTGGCCGGGAAGCGCGCGAGCTGCTCGCGCAGGTCGGCGTCGGCGGCGACGGCGTCGCGGAACTGGAACTGCAGCGTCTGGCCGACGTGCACGTTCGCGCTGACCGCGATCGCGCCGCTCTCCTGGTCGAAGCCGAGCAGGTTGCGGATCAGGTAGTCGCCGCGGCCGTAGGCGTCGCGATACTCGTCGAGCGCGAGCCCGACGAGCAGGTTGCGGCTGGCGCGCGCGCTGGTCTCCGGGTCGAGCGCGTCGATGGTCTCGCGCAGTACCTCGACCGGCGGCCGGTTGCCGAGCGTCTTCACGAGGTTCCGCTCGCAGTCGGTGATCGTCCACGCCTCGCCGATCGGCTCGGCGCCCTGCGCGACGACGGTGCGCAGCTCCACGGCGCCGCCGATCGCGAGCATGACGACGCCCGCGTCGTGCACGTCGCCGTCGAGGAAGACCGCGGTGCGCCGCGCGCCGTCGTGCGAGGACGCCATCCCGCCGAGCAGCGTGAGGCCGGGGCGGCGCTGCTCGATGGCGGCGAGCAGGTGCTCGACGTGCACGGAGAACGGGTCGGCGAAGACGAGCAGCGCCGTGGCCGCGGCGCCGTCGAGCGCGTCGAGGTCGTGCGCGGAGGCGGTCTCCGGGTCGAGCGTGAGCGGGGTGAGCGCGGCGCCCGGCAGGTGGAGCAGGAGCACGGAGACGGCGGGCGCGTCCTCGGCCTCGCGGCCGGGGCCGATCACGGCCTGGCCGCTGCAGCCGACGAGCCGGCCGGGGCGCAGCGCCGCGCGCAGGCGCGCGAGGACGTCGACGTAGTGGTCGCTGAAGCGCGAGTCGACGAAGACGACGGCGAGGTGCGCGTCCTCGGCGCCGGCGAGCGCCGCGATCACGGCGTCGGTGGCGGCGTCCCAGGTGGGGCCGCTCTCGATCGCCGCGGCGCTGGTGGCGCCGGCGGCCGACCGCACGGCTGTGCCGGCGGCGGCGCCGCCGCGGGGCATTGCGGAGCTCATCCGGGTCCTCCCTCCGCGCACCGGCGGCGCGCTCGCGTTCGCGGGTGGTTCCCAGCAACCGGTCCGTGCGGTGAACCTGGCCCGGTCGCGCCGGCCCGGTCGGCGGCGCGACGCTTGGTCTGTGTGCAGCAACATCGCCGGCCACACGCGGCTCGTCGCCGGCCACACGCGGCTCGTCGCCGGCCACACGCGGCTCGTCGCCGGGCCGCAGGCGGCGTGGTCCGCCGTCTCCCAAAGCGGCGGCAGACATGCCGCCGACAGGTCGGCGGCCCGCTGCCGCCGCTCAGATCGAGACGGTCCGCGCGAGGCGCTCGACGTGCTCCTCCGTGCGGAAGCCGACGCCGTCCGCGAGGCTCGCGAGGAACCACGCGAGGTCCTGCGACAGCCAGTCGCCGACCGTGCAGGACATCCGCGAACCGCGAAAGTCGCCGACGCAGCCGCGGTGCACCTGGAACACGCCGCGCCGGCCGACGGCCGTGACGTCGCGCTCTTCCCAGAGCGCGAGCCCGTCGTCGACGTCGGCGATCGCGTCGTGGCAGTGATCGCAGAAGCAGCGCGGCCGCGCCTGCCGGTCCTGCCACTCGATCTCGATCGTCATGCGCCCTGCTCTCCGGTGGTGGGAGGAACATCGTACCGAAACGGGGCGGACAAGGGGGCGAACAGGGGGGGCCGCCGCAGCGAACTGCGTCCGCGGATTTGTCGGCGGCATATCTGCCGCCGCTGTGGGAGGCGGCCGCCTTCGGCTACTCGCTCGTGATCTGGGCGTGGTAGCTGCAGTAGTTCGGGCTGAGGGTGTCGCCGGTCTCGACCTCGGTGCGCATGATCGCCTCCCCCAGCGCGGTGCGCTGGTCGTCGTCGAGGCCGTAGTGCGCGCCGAGAAAAGCGACGGTGCCATCGACCTCGACGATCAGGCGGCCGCAGACGTCGCAGCGATGGAGCGCGTCGCCCGTGCGGGCGGCGCGGTAGACGAGCGACTCGACGTCCTCGTCGGCGCGCTCGTGGTCGAGCGGGTCGACCTCGCGCAACTCCTCGAGGAGGCGCTCGAAGCGGTCGGGCAGCTGCAGCGGACGTGCCGCCATGGGCCGGCTCGTGCCGATCCCCGCGGGGATCAGCGCGAGCGCGCCTTCTTCCAGTAGAGGCTCTGCTGCTTGCCGTCCGCCCACGAGGAGCGCACGCGCACGCCGACCTCCTTCGCTGCCGCCTGCAGATGGCGCTTCACGGAGCCCGGCCGCTCGCCGCGCTCGATGTCGACGCGACCGGCGTCGCCCTGCCGCAGCGCCTCGATGTACGGGCGCCGGGCCTCGCGCGCGGAGATCCCGCGCCCCAGCACGACCGACTTCGGGTCGAGCGCCCTGAACTTCGCCATCGTCCACTCCTCTGCACGCGCCGACCGGGCACGCGTCGCTGCAGCGCCGCCGTCGACTCCAAACGGTGATGACCGGCCCGGAAACCCGCGATCGAGTCGGAAGCGGGCATCCGCGGCGGCCGCCGGCGGGCGACGACGCGGGTGGCTTCCGACGACGATGATAAACGTCGACACCACGGGGGGCGATCCAGCGGGCGTGTCGGTTTCGTTGCAACCTGCCGGCAAATCTCGCATCGGAGGTTCCCGCTCGGCGACTGTTTATCGAGCAGGTTCGGCATGTGGCCGGCCGGTGGCTCGAGATCACCCGATTGCGGCGGGCTCAGCAAACGCCTCACTCGCGCGGATCGCGCGCTTGCTGTCCGTCGTTTCGTCGCCGGATCACGTCACCTCTCTCGCGGGCGGCGACCGGCAGCGGCGTCGCCCGGCGGGCGTACGCTCTCATGCGGAAGGAGGCGGCCATGCTGCGACTCACGGTCACGTCGAAGCAGTCGCCGACCGATGTGATGCGGCGGGCGCGCGCGTTCTTCGGCGACGGCGGGCTCGGCCTGGAGGCATCGATGGACGCGGCCGGCCTGCAGTTCACGGGAGGGGGCGGGTTCGTGACGCTGGTGCTGTCGGACGAGGACGGCAAGACGCTGGTGGACGTGTCGACGCGGGAGTTCGACCAGCAGGTGAAGCGCTTCGCGAAGCAAATCGCCTAGCGCGCGCCCGCCGCCGGTTCGAGCCCGGAGCGGAAGCGACGGGATCGCCCCGGATCGCCGGGGGGCCTAGAACCCCGCCTCCTTATCAACGAGCCCGATCAGCGGCTCCCCGGCGCGCCAGCGCCGCAGGTTCGCGCAGAAGCGCTCGACGTTGCGCCCGGCGCGCAGCTGGCTCGCGCCGGCGGTGTGCGGCGTCAGCACCACGTTCGGCAACGACCACAGCGGGTGGCCGCGCGGCAGCGGCTCCTCCGGCACGACGTCGAGCCCCGCGCCGGCGATGCGGCCGGCGCGGAGCGCATCGACGAGCGCGGCGTCGTCGACGATGCCGCCGCGCGTGACGTTCACGAGCCACGCGGTCGGCCGCATGCGCGCGAAGGCCGCGGCGTCGAAGAGGCCCCGGGTCGCGTCGGTGAGCGGGCAGCAGACGGCCACGACGTCCGACGCGCCGAGCAGCGCATCGAGCGCGTCCATCCCCGCGACGAGCGGCACGTCGTCCGAGGGCGGGACCGCCGCGAGGTCGACCGCGCGGCAGCGCATGCCGAAGGCGACGGCGCGCCGTGCGATCTCGCGGCCGGTGCCGCCGAGGCCGACGATCCCCATGGTCATGCCGGCGAGTTCGACGTTGGCGCGGCGAAACTCCATGCGGTGGTCCCACGCGGCGTCGCCATAGCGAACCGCCTGCGCGACGCCGCGGGTGAGCGCGAGCAGCAGCGCGAACGCGTGATCCGCGAGGTGCCCGCCGACGAGCCCCTTCTCGCCCGTGAGCACGACGTCGCTCGCGCGCATCTCCGGGTAGAGGAACGCGTCGACCCCGGAGACGACCGCGTGCACCCAGCGCAGCCGCGGCGCCGCGCGGAACAGCTCGGGCGTGACGCGGCCCATCACCACCTCGACGTCGGACGAAACCTCGAGGGCCTCGCCGACGCTGTCGACGACCGTGACGCGCGTGCCCTCGCCGCCGGCGTCGCGGATGCGCGCGACGTCGTCATCGGAGACGGCGGGAAGGGTCATCCCGGTCATCACGAGGATGTGCATGCCGCGACTGTAGCGGACTCATGGCCGGTTCGAGCCCGGAGCGGAAGCGACGGGATCGGCCCGACGTCGCCCCCCGAAGCCGGTTCGAGCCCGGAGCCGAAGCGACGGGATCGGCCCGACGTCGCCCCCCGAAGCCGGTTCGAGCCCGGAGCGGAAGCGACGGGATCGGCCCGACGTCGCCCCCCGAAGCCGGTTCGAGCCCGGAGCGGAAGCGACGGGATCGACGCGAACCGTCCATCCCGAAGCACGGATTTATCCCCGGTGAAACCGGTGCGAAACCTCGACGACACACGCGGCTCCTACAACTGTCGGCATTCCCGGCCCTCCCACCGCCGGAAAGAACGGATGCCAGCCTCGGTTATCTGACGGTTCGTACCGCACAGCAGTCCTACATCTGACCGCGACACTGCGGAGCACTCTCCGCTGTCGTCTTCTCTCGGCAATGAGTCGGGCTGGATGCGTGCTGCCCGACGCGGGAGAAGCACACCGAGACACATCGCATCGCGGGATCGCGGGATCCCGCATCCGACGGGGAGGGAACGATGACCGCAGGCACCGATCTCCCGTTTTGCCCGGCGTGCGGGAGCGCCCGCGCGCCGGCCGCCCGCTTCTGCGCGCACTGCGGGGCGCCGCTCGCCGCGTCGCCGTCCGCCGCCGCCGCCGAGCCGCTGCGCACGCGCGTCGAGGCGCTGCTGCGGCGCGACGACCTCGACGGCGCGCAGGCGCTGCTCGACGCGGCGCTGACCGCCGCGCCGGACGACGTCGACCTCCTGGCGCTGCAGGCGCACGTCGCGCTGCTGCGGCTCGAGGTCGAGGAGGCGCGCGCGCTGATCGACCGCGCGCTCGAGATCGACCCGCGTTCGCCCTTCGCGCGGCTCCAGCTCGGCGACTACTGGCTGCGCCTCGGCGTGACGCCGCGCGCACGCGCCGAGCTGCGGCAGGCGCTCCACGACTGCGACGGCAGCGACCCGGCGCTCGAGGCACACCTGCGCCGGGCGCTCACGCTGCTGCGCGAGCACGCGAAGGCGGAGTTCGGCGGCGTCGAGGCCGCCGGGGGCTTCGCGTCGATCGGGCGCGCCGTGCAGCGCCTGTTCCAGACCAAGCGCGAGCGGCGGCGTCGCGACCGGCTTGCCGGCGCGGCCGCCGCCGTCGAGGAAAGGGGAGCCTGATGGCCGTCCTGCTGCTGTTCGCCCTGATGCTCGGGATGATGCTGATGCGGGTGATGCTCCCCATCGGCGCGAAGGTCGAGGGCCGCGAGGTCCGCCAGATTGCCCTCACCTTCCGCGAGCGCACGCTGCTCCAGCGCAAGAACGTCTACGCGATCGGCGTCGTGCTGCTGCTGACGGCGGCCGGCGGGCTCGTATCGCCCGTCGCCGAGCTCGTCGTGATCCTCGCGACCGTCGGCATCCTCACGATCCCCGTGCGGCTGCGCGTGATGACGAGCGGCCTCGCCGTGAACAACGTCGTGTACCGCCCGCTCGGCGACTTCGAAGCCGTCGAGACGACGCCGCGCGGCGTGCGATTCGTCGCCGTCCCGGGCATGCGAAACCTCGACATCCCCCTCCTCGGTGCGCACCGCGAGGAAGCGCTCCGGGTCGTCCACCTCCCGCGCGCCCCACGTGCCGGACGGAGCGCCGCCCCCGCGGCGCCGAGCGCGGCACCTGGACGCGGCACGCGTGGCTCTCGCAAGGGCCCGCGCGGAGCGCATCCAAGTGGCGCACGCGGAGCGCAGGCGAGTGGCGCGCGCGGGGCGCATGGAAAGGAAGGGTGAGCCAGAGACAGGACTCGTTCGCCCCATCCCGAAGTGCAGTAGGAGAAACACATCGAATGGTGGCTCGCCTGTTGACGCAGCTGTCCCTGCGCCGCCTCGCGCTCGTCGTGCTGCCGGTGTTCGTCGCCGCGTTCGCCCTGGCCTTCGTGGCGGGCAGCGGGGTGGCCCACGCCGACGGTCCCACGACGGCGCCCAAGGCTGACCAGTCCGGTCTGACGACCAGCTCGGGCTCGAACCTCGTCGGCGTCGCGCCGGGCACGATCACGCAAGACGACTACAACGCCGCGATGAAGTCCGAGCCGTTCGCGGTGAAGCTGGCCGACCTGGTCGACCAGAACCGCCTCGGCATCAACTTCACGTGGGTGCTCGTGACCGGCTACCTGGTCATGTTCATGCAGGCCGGCTTCGCGCTGGTCGAGACCGGGTTCTGCCGCGCGAAGAACGCCATGCACGTCATGCTGATGAACTACATGGTGTACGGCATCGGCATGCTCGGCTACTGGATCGCGGGCTTCGCGATCCAGATGGGCGGCGTGGGGCTCGTCGGGGTGGGGAACCTCGGAGGGCTGGCGGTCCTGAACAAGGAATTCACCGTCCACCTCGCCGGCGTCGACTGGGGCCTGTTCGGCTACAAGGGATTCTTCCTGTCCGGCACCTCATATGACGTCGGGGTTGCCGTCCTCTTCCTGTTCGAGATGGTGTTCATGGACACCACCGCCACGATCCCCACCGGCGCGATGGCCGAGCGGTGGCGATGGCTGTCGTTCGTCTGCTACGGGTTCTTCGTCTCGATCATCATCTACCCGGTGTTCGGCAACTGGGTCTGGGGCGGCGGCTGGCTGTCGCAGCTCGGCGCCAAGGGCTTCGGCGCGGGGTACCTGGACTTCGCCGGCAGCGGCGTCGTGCACGCGGTCGGTGGCTGGACCGGCCTGGCCGGGGCGCTCGTCCTCGGGCCGCGCATCGGGAAGTACAACAAGGACGGGACGAGCAACGCGATCCCGGGCCACAACATCGTGATCGCGGTGCTGGGAACGCTGATCCTGGCGTTCGGCTGGTTCGGCTTCAACCCGGGCTCGACGCTCGGCGCGGCCGGCAACGGCAACCTGCGCATCGGGATCATCGCGACGACGACGATGCTCGCCTCGGCCGGCGGCGCGGTGAGCGCGATGGCCTACACGTGGTGGACGCAGGGCAAGCCGGACCCGGGCATGTCGATCAACGGCCTGCTCGCCGGCCTGGTCGCGATCACCGCACCCAGCGGCTTCGTGAGCCCGTACATCGGCGTGCTGATCGGCGTGATCGCCGGCGTGCTCGTCGTGTGGTCGGTCAACTTCGTCGACCGCGTGCTGAAGATCGACGACCCGGTGGGCGCCATCAGCGTCCACGGCGTGAACGGCGCGTTCGGTCAGCTGTGCGTCGGCCTCTTCGCCGACGGCACGATGAACTACGGCGGGCTCGCGCCGAAGGGCCTCTTCTTCGGCGACGCCGGGCAGTTGGTCGCGCAGCTGATCGGCATGATCGTCTGCTTCGTGTGGGCGTTCGGCACCGCGTGGGTCTTCTTCAAGGTCCTCGACCGGGTGATCGGCGGGAACCGCGTGCCGGAGGCGATGGAGCTCGAGGGCCTCGACATCCCCGAGCTCGGCCTGCCGGGCTACCACACGGACGGCATGGGCGTCCCGGGTGCGATGCACCCGGCCAGCGCGGCCGTGCGGGCGTAGGGAGAGACGCGTGAAGCTCATCATCGCCTACGTGAACCCGTTCAAGCTCGACGACATCCGCGACGCGCTCCGCGAGGCGGGCGTGAGTGGACTGTCGGCCAGCGCGATCGAGGGCTTCGGCCGCCAGGCCGGGCACACGGAGACCTACCGCGGCAACGAGTACGAGGTGGCCTTCGTGCCGAAGGTACGCATCGAGGTGCTCACGGACGACGCGCACGCGCCGACCGTGATCTCGACGATTGAGCAGACCGCGCGCACCGGCGCGATCGGCGACGGCAAGATCGCGGTCATCGACGTCGAGGACGTGATCCGGATCCGCACCGGGGAACGGGGGAACGAGGCGCTGTAATTCGCGCGCTAGCCGGGGACGGCGTCCGCCGTCCCCGGCTAGCGCGCTTGTTCTTTCCGCGCTCGCGCCCGCGGCAGCTTGCGCGGCCGCGGGCTAGATCCTCCTCCGGCCGCGTCAGCTGGCGCTGGGCGCGGCCTCCGTCGGCGCGCGGTCGGCGCGAAGTGGCTGGGTGTGCCGCGCTCGCGCCCGCGGCAGCTTGCGCGGCCGCGGGCTAGATCCTCCTCCGGCCGCGTCAGCTGGCGCTGGGCACGGCCTCCGTGTTTCCCGCGCTCGCGCCCGCGGCAGCTTGCGCGGCCGCGGGCTAGATCCTCCTCCGGCCGCGTCAGCTGGCGCTGGGCACGGCCTCCGTCGGCGCGCGGTCGGCGCGAAGTGGCTGGGTGTGCCGCGCTCGCGCCCGCGGCAGCTTGCGCGGCCGCGGGCTAGATCCTCCTCCGGCCGCGTCAGCTGGCGCTGGGCACGGCCTCCGTCGGCGCGCGGTTGGGCAAAGTGGCTTGCTCTGCCGCGCTCGCGCCCGCGGCGGCTTGCGCGGATCGCTCGACTTCCTCATATCGTTCCGCGGAACTGCGGCGCGACGCGAGCGCCGGCGCCAGCCGCGCGACCCGGCCCCGGTCGACCGACCGCCGGCCTGACCGGTGGCATGTTCCTGCCGACCGCGCGCCGACGGAGCCCGTGCCCAGCGCAAGCTGACGCGGGCGGAGGAGGATTCAGCCGGCGGCAGCAACAGCTGCCGCCGGCGCGAGCGCGGAAATCACCGCACGCGAGTGCCCCGCACTACGCGGCGGCTCGAGTAGTCGCCGCCCACGAAGTTGCCGTCGCAGGTGTAGATGGTCAGCACGTCGTGGCCGGCGCCCGGGTTGAACAGCTCGTTCCACGGGCCCGACGCCGCCGAGTAGAGCCGGTTGTACTCCACCGCGTAGGTCAGCACGGAGCCGTCGGCGAGCGTGATCTCGATGTGGTCGCCGGGGCCGAGGTCGCGCAGGTGCCAGAACACGGCGCCGCCGATGTTGATGTAGTCGACGTGGCCGGCGAACACGGCGTTGCCGCCCGTGCCGGGGACGGCGCTGTACGGGTACCAGTCGACGACCCACGGACCGCGCGGGGCGAGCATGGCGTTCGTGCCGCGGTCGACGTAGCCCGTGTCGACCTCGGCGTCGATGCCGGCGACCGGGACGCGGATGCGCGAGACGATCGGGCTGGGCGTGTCGGACGGCGCGAGGCCGTGCGGATTGGTGGCGGCGTTGCTCGTGACGTAACCGTCGCCGCCGCCGGCCTGGGCGCCGGTGATGCCGTTCGGCCCCGCGGCGCTCGCGCTCGCGATCAGCGCGCGCGCGTAGGCGACCGTGAGCGCGGCGCGAGGAGCGGTGGCCGCGCCGCCGGCGTCGATCTCGCCGCCGTGGCGTCGCGCGCTCGGTGCGATCGAGATGCCCATCTCGGCGCCGGTGGAGACGACCGACGCAGCCGCAGACGCCTCCGCCGGCGTGCCGGCGCGGGCGGCGGTGGCCGACCGCTCGACGAGCACGCGCTGCTCGTGCGCGCCCGCATGCACGAGCCCGCGCGACGCTAGTACCCCGGCGCCGAGCGCGACCACAATCAACACGACCAGGACGATCTCGAGTTGCTTCCGCATGCGGCGATCCCCGGCGGGCGCGGACTCACGCAGTCACGCGCTGCATCCCCGCCGATGTCGCCCGCGGAAACGGGCGCTCATTCGATATCACTCGTGGCGCGCAGGGGATAGCGGCGTCGCCCGCCAACCCGTGCGCCCCCGTTCCGCCTACCCCACGCGCACGGCGCGCACGACGCGGCGGTTGCTGTAGTCGCCGCCGACGAAGTTGCCGGAGCACGTGTAGACGGTGATCACGTTGTTGCCGTCGTGGGGGCTGAAGATCGTCGTCCACGGACCGTCGTTGCGCGAGTACGTGCGATTCCAGGCGACGCGGTAGGTGAGGACCGTGCCGTCGGTCATCACGATCTGGATCGTGTCGCCAGGCTGCATCTTGTAGAGGTTGCCGAGCGCGGCCGAGCCGACGTTGACGTAGTCGTAGTGGCCGGCGAAGACCGCGTTGCCGCCGTGGCCGGGGACGGCGCTGTAGCCGTACCACGCGATCGGCCAGGGGCCGCGCGGCGCGAGCATGACGTTCTTCTGCGAGCTGATCCAGCCGGTCACGACGCGCGTGTCGATGCCGGCCGCCGGCATCTGGATGCGTTCGACGACGGGGTCTGGTGTGTCGGACGGCGCGAGGTCGTGGGCGTCGCTGTACGTCGTGAAGTGCGGGTCGCCGGTGACCACCTTCTGCGCGAGCGCCTGCTCGCGCTGTTGCGCGATGGCGGCGATGTGCTCGACGGCATCCTGGGCGGCGACGCGGGCGAGCGAGCCGCGCACGCTCGCGCCGGTCGCGGTGGGGGGCGCCTCGGCGCCGCCGTCGATCTCGCCGCGTGCCGCGATCGCCGGTGCGGCGACGACGACGGCCTCCGGCGTGGCGGTGGCCGGGACACCGGTCGCGGCGACGCCGCTGGACGGACCGCAGGCCGCCAGCAGGCCGAGCGCAACGAGGAGCAGGGTGGACGCGATGGTGAAGGGGGCGCGCGCGCGAAGCGCGGCCGAGAGGCGAGTGCGGATCAAGGCAGTCCCCAGCAGCAGTGCGAGTTCCGGACGGCTAGACGGGGCAGGCGAGCCACGAGGGCCAGCATCGACCGCGCCTGTGGTTACAGAGTCGTATCACCGGCGACTCGACTGAATCCATCGGGGGAACCATGCCTATCACGAATTCGTGACGGGCCCCGGCGGAGGACACCGCGCGGCGCCGGGCGCGTGCGGTGACGTGCGCGTGAGATCGTGCGGGCTGCGGCCCGCATGGCGACGCCCGCCGCGCGCGGTGCGGGGGCGGAGCGATCAGCCGTCGCGCACGGCCCGCACGACGCGCCGCGACGAGTACTCGCCGTCGTGGAACGTGCCGTCGCACGTGTAGAGCGTGATCACGTCGTTGCCGGCGGACGGGCTGAAGAGGGTCGTCCACGGGCCGGACGACGCGCCGTACACGCGATTGAACTGCACGCGGTAGTCGAGCGTCCGGCCGTCGGCCAGCTGCACCGCGATGCGGTCGCCCGGCTGCAGGTCGCGCAGGTTCCAGAACACGGCCTCGCCGACGTTGACGTAGTCGACGTGCCCGGCGAAGACGGCGTTGCCGCCCTGGCCCGGCACCGCGCTGTAGCCGTACCACGCCACGACCCACGGGCCGCGTGGCGCGACCATCAGGTGCGTGTTCGCGTCGACGCCGCCGAGCACGACCGGGGCGTCGATGCCTGCTGCCGGCGCGAGCAGCCGCGCGATCGCGCCGGACGGCTCGTCGTGCGACGCGACGGCGGCGGGCGCGCGACTGGTGGCCTCGCCGCGCGAGCCGGCCGATGCCGACGCGGTTGCGCCGGCGGTGGCCGCCTGCGCGGCGGCGGTCGCGGCGGCGCGCGTCGCCGGGTGTGCGCTCGCGACGGGAGTCGCGTCGCCGCCCGCGTCGAGCTCGCCGACCACGGCGGTCGGCGCGTCGAGCAGGCCGGCCGCGACCGAGGTCGCGTTCGCGGCGCTGCCGGCGCTGCCGGCGCTGTCGGCGCGTGCGGCGCCGGTGGCGGGGGCCGCTGCCTGCGAGCCGTGCGGCGCGCCCGTGAGCGAGCGCGCCAGCGGCGTGCCGCTGTGGGTGCTCTCGTGCGAGACCAGCACGGTCGCGGAGACCAGGGCGACCGCGAGCAGTGCCGCGACGGTCGCGTACTTCCACCAGGTCGACATGAGTCCGTGTCCTCGGGGCAATCGGATGGCCGGCGCGCGACTCGACCGGGGTGAGCCGCGCGCCGGCGCGAAGGGGGCGCGCCCACCGGGGTGGACGCGCCCCTGCAGTCCGCAGCGCTAGCTGCGCTTGCGGATCACGAGCGCCGCTCCGCCGGTGGCACCGACGGTCGCGAGGACCAGCGCCAGCGCCATCCAGTCGAAGCCGCCCTGGCCGGCCGCCAGGAGGCCGCCGTTACCGGTGGCCGCCGGGCCGGGCACCGTCGGCGTCGCCGTCGGCGGACCGCCGGCCAGCGACGTCAGGATCAGCGTGCCCGTGCCCGAGATCGGGACGACGAGCGTCGTCGCGATCGGGCCCGCCGTGCCCCTGAAGGTCACGACCGCGCCGGGGACCACGCAGGTCGACGGGAGCGCAATGGTCGTCGTGCTCGTCGCCGACAGCGTCTGCGTCGCGCAGACCTGGCCGTTGACGAGGACGGTGACCGTCTCGTTGCCGGCAGGCAGCACGAGGTTGAGCGGCTGCGTGAGGTCCAGGTTCGGCAGCGTGATCGTGCCGCCGACCGCCGGGATCGTGAGGGTCTGCTTCAGCGACGCATTGGTCGGCGTCGTGAACGTGACCGTCGCCCCGGCGATCGCACACGAGTTAGGCAGCTGGAACGCGGACGGCATGTCCGGGTTCACCGTCACCACGCCGCAGATCTGGCCGTTCACCAGCACGGTGACCGTGCCGGACGGACCGGACGGAATCGCGATCACGACGCTCGGATTCAGGCTCGAGACCGTCAGGGAGCCGCCACCGGCCGGGACCGTGAGGGTCGTGCCGAGCGTGGCGCCCTGGGCGGTCTTGAACGTGATCGTCCCGCCCTGGCTGGCGCAGGACGACATCAGCGTGAGCGTCGTCGTGGAGCCGGCGGACAGCGTCGCGCTGCCGCAGGACACACCGTTCACGTACGCCGTGATCGTGCCGGAGCCGGCCGGCAGCGTGATGGTCACCGGCGCGACCGTCGTCAGGCTCGTGAGCGAGACGGTGCCGCTCCCGGAAGCCGGGATCGTGACCGTGTTGACGAGGTTCACGCCGCTCCCGTTGGTGAAGCTGACCGTCTGGCCTGCGAGCGCGCAGGTCGCCGGCAGCGACAGGGTCGTGGTCGAACCGGCCGACAGCGTGGCAGTGCCGCAGGCCTGGCCGTTCACGTACGCCGTGATCGTGCCGCTACCCGCGGGCAGCGTGATGTTCACCGGCGACGTCGAGTTCAGGTTCGCCAGCGTCAGGGTGCCGCTCCCGGAAGCCGGGATCGTCACCGTGCCCGACAGCGACCCGCCGCCCGGGCCGGTGAAGGTCACCGTTGCACTGGGGATGACACACGTCGCCGGCAGCTCGATCGACGTCGTCGCGGTCGACGACACGTTGACGGTGCCGCAGACCTGCCCGTTCACCATCGCCGTGATCTGGCCCGTGGGCCCGGACGGGATGGTGATCGTGACCGGGGACGCCAGGCTCAGGCTCGTGAGCGTCAGCGAGCCCGAGCCGCTGGCCGGGATCGTGACGGTGCCGACGAGACTCAGCCCGTTGGCGTTCTTGAACGAGACGGTGGCGCCCGGCGTGATGCACGTCGCGTTCAACGTGAGCAGCGACGTGCCGGTGGCGGACGTCGTGGCGCTGCCGCATGCCTGGCCGTTCACGTACGCCGTGATCGTCCCCGGCGCGCCGGCCGGAAGCGTCACGGTGAGCGGTGTCTGCGCAGACGCAGGCACCACAATCGCGAGGGTCAGAACGGCAGCGACAAGAATCGCGATCGTTCGCCTCATATCTGTCCCCCGCTCGATTCTCTCTGGTCCATAGTCACCTACAGCCTCCTCCTGTGCCTCTGTTGCGAGGAGACATCACACCCCGCCCGGACTGCTGCGGAGGCTAGACCCCGCCTGGCTGCGGAAGCGACTACGACCGCGCAAAAACGTGACAACGTCATTACGTCTGCGACCTCACGCGCGCCCGTGCGAGGTCGCCGCGGTCCGGTGGGGCGGATTCGGCAGACATCCGAGCCGGAGCCGGGCGCTACGCTGGCGAGCGGTCGCCTGCGACCCGGTGCGGAGGTCGTGCCGGCGAGGCCCCATGACGAGCGCGCATCCCGTATGACGGGATGCCATCGCGGGAAGGGAGCGGGGCATGCCCCTGCCGCTGGAGCACGTGCGCGTCGTCGACATGGCGCGCGTCCGCTCGGGGCCCACGGCCGTGCGCCAGCTGGCCGACATGGGCGCGCAGGTCGTCCAGGTCGCGGCGCGCAGCGACGGCCCGCCGCCGTTCGCGACGCGGGGCTCCGACTACCAGAACGTCAACCGCAACAAGCGCTCGCTCACGCTCAACCTCAAGGATCACCGCGGCGTCGCGATCCTGAAGCGGCTCGTCGAGCGCTCCGACGTGCTCGTCGAGAACTTCCGCCCCGGCGTGATGGACCGGCTGGGGCTCGGCTACGAGACGCTGAGCGCGGTGAATCCCCGGCTGATCTACGCGAGCATCTCCGGCTTCGGCGAGGACGGCCCGCTGCGCGACCGCCCCGGCTACGACCAGATCGCGCAGGGCATGGGCGGGCTGATGTCGATCACCGGCGAGCCCGGCCGCGGGCCGATGCGCGCCGGCATCCCCGTCGCCGACCTCACCGCGGGGCTGTTCCTCGCGCAGGGCATCCTCGTCGCGCTGCTCGAGCGCGAGCGCTCCGGGCGCGGCCAGCGCGTGTCGACGTCGCTCCTGCAGGCGATGGTGCACATGCTCGACTTCCAGGCGACGCGCTGGCTCGTCGACCACGAGGTGCCGCCGCAGGCCGGCAACAACCACCCGACGACGACGCCCACGGGCTGCTTCGCGACGGTCGACGGCCTCGTCAACGTCGCGGCCACGACGCAGGCGATGTGGGTGAGCCTGTGCGAGGTGCTGGGAGCGCCGGACCTGGCGCGCGACCCGCGCTTCGCCAGTCCGCCGGACCGCATCGCGCATCGCGACGCGCTGACGCCGATCCTCGCCGAGCGCATCGCGACGTTTACGTCGGAGGCCCTGATTGACGCGCTGAACGCGGCGGGCGTGCCGGCCGGCCCGATCCTCGCGATCGACGAGGTGTTCGCGCACGAGCAGGTGCGTGCGATGGAGATGACCGCGAAGGTGGTCCACCCGGAGCTCGGCGAGCTGGAGCTGCTCGCGCCGCCGTACCGGCTATCGCGGACGCCCGGCGCGGTGCGCACGGCCGCGCCCGATCCCGGCCAGCACAACGACCAGGTGCTCGCGGAGCTGGGCTACGGCCCGGCGGAGCGGGCGGCGCTGTACGACGCCGGGGTGGTGTAGGCGGGACGCGGGCGCGCCGCCCGCATCCCGCGGCGAGCGGAGGGCGTGTCGCCCTCCGACTACGCGCGCGGACGTCACGGGTTCCGCGCGGACGTCACGGGTTCCGTGTTCGTGAAGCGGGGGGCGCCACGCCCCCCGCTCGCCGCGGGACGCAACCGCCGGCGTCCCGCGCAGCGGATCGGCGCGCATCCGCCCGCCGCTGGGCGGCGTTAGTCCGCGAAGTCCTCGGTCACCGTGAGCCCGTACGTCCCGCCGGTCGCGACGCCGATGCCGATGCGCCGCATGCGCGGGTCGAGGATGTTCGCGCGGTGCGGCGCCGAGTTCATCAGCTCGCTGTGCACCTCGTCGGCCGTGTTGCCGGCGGCGATGTTCTCGTCGGCGTAGGTGAACGTCACGCCGGCGTTGCGCATGCGCTGGAACGGGTCGGTGCCGTCCAGGCTGTCATGCGCGAAGTAGTCGTTCTGCACCATGTCGAGCGAGTGCGAGCGCGCGACCGAGCGGATCGTCGCGTCGACGACCAGCGCGGGCAACCCGGCCGCGGCGCGCGCCTGGTTCACGTCGGTGACCAGCGCCGTCTCGGCCGCGGCGTCGATGCCGGACGGCGTGGTGGCGGTGGGGGTCGACGTCGGCGTCGCGCCCGCCCCGCCCGCGCGGCGGAGCGTCACCACCGAGCCGGCCTGCAGCATGCCGGTGCGCAGCGAGCTGGCGAAGGCCGGAGCACCCGGCACGTAGACGAGCCACGCCTGCGACGGGATGTCGAGCAGCGTCACCGTCTCCACGGGGAACGACTGCGCGGCCGCGAGCGTCGCGGGGTCGTTCGTGCCGGCGACGCCGACGGTGAGGCCGCCGGGTGCCGGCGCGGACAGGGCGTTGCCGGCGCCGCTCGGCGCGACGCCGGACGGGGCCGCGGCGGGCGTGCCCGGCGCCGGCGGCGCGCCGGTGCGGCGGATCGTCACGACGCTGTTCACGGTGAGCGCGCTCGACCCCAGCGTGTCGACCTGCGACGGCGCGCCGGGCACGTAGATGAGCCACTGCTGCGTCGCGACGTCGAGCATCGAGATCGCCTCGACGGGGAACGCCTGCGCGGCGGCGAGCGCCGCGGGGTCCGTGGTGCCGGCGACGCCCTGCGTGAGGCCGCCGACCGGCGGCGCGGTCAGCGCGTTCGCGGCGGCCAGTGCGGGCGTCGGGCCGCCCGGCGCCGCCAGCAGGACGGCGGCGAACGCGGCGGCCGCGGCGGCGAGGATCGCGAAGCGAATGCGGGTGGGGCGTGTCGTGCTCATGTCGGTTCCAACGCGGGCGACAGGGGTGCGTTCGGATCGAGCGTACGAGCGGCCGTCCACGCAACCGGATTCCAGCGGCAGCCGGCAGGGTGCCGATCGCACCGTCGCCGGGGACGGTGACGAGGCGACACCCCCGAGCGAACACGCCGCGGCGCGCTCCGGGCCACGTGGCCTCCCGGTGGCGGCCCCGTGCGCACGCCGGGCGACGGAGGGATCGGGCGCCCTACCGCCCGCCGCTCGAGCCGGCTTCGGCGGCCGCCAGCGCCCGCGCCAGCGCGAGCGCCTCCTCGCGCGTGCGCACCTCGCCGGTGGCGGCGGCCTCCTCGACCGCGTCGAGCACGCGGCCGACGGCGGGGCCCGGAGCGAGGCCGGTGGCTCCGATCACGTCGCGGCCGTCGACCAGCCGCGCGCGGCCGTCGGGCGGCGCGGGCGGCCGCCATTCGATCACCCGCCGCACGTGTGCGACGTACGCCGGCCAGCGCAGCAGCAGCACGTCGGCGCCCACCGTCGAGAGCGAGTCGGCGAGGAAGAGCAGACAGACGTCGGGCGTCGCGTCGCCGAGCGCCTGGTGAAAGCGGTGCAGCGCCTTCGCGGTCGGCGCCCGTCCGGGCGACGCGACCTGGCCGGGGCGCAGGTGCTGCTCGATCAGCAGCGCGACGCGCTCGACCAGCGCGTGCGGCAGCCGCCAGCGCGCGAGGTCCTCCCGCGCCATCGCCGCGCCGGCCTCGGGGTGCCCGAGGAAGCGCGTGCGCCCGTCCGGCGCGACCGAACGCGTCGCCGGCTTCCCGGCGTCGTGCAGCAGCGTCGCGATGCGCAGCGCGACGCGATGCCGCGCGAGGTGCGGCCGCAGCGGCCCCCATCGCGTGTCCGGCCACCCCGCGTCCCAGAACCCGTGCCACGCGCGCGCCCGCTCGGTCGCGTCGCCGTTGCCGTCGGCCGGCGCTGCCGCCGCGAGCAGCACGTCCATCCACTCCGCCGCGACGATCTCGTGCTCGAGCACCGGGTAGCGGTGGACCGGCCGCTGGTCGAGGTCGCGGCCGGCGACGAGCGACGGGAACACCACGTCGAGCAGCCCCGTCGCGTCCATCAGCCGCACGCCGTGCGCGGCGCGGTCGCTCGCGAACACACGCAGCAGCTCGGCGCCGACGCGCTCGCCCGCGACGTCGCGCAGCCGCGGCGCGGCCGCGCGGATCGCGTCGACGGTCGCCGGCGCGATCGCGAACCCGAGCGTGCAGGCGAGCCGCACGCCGCGCATCGCGCGCACGGGGTCGGCGTCGATCGCGCCCGGCGCGACGGCGCGCAGCACGCGGCCGTCGAGATCGGCGAGCCCGCCGTGCGGGTCGACGACGGCGTCGCGCCGCAGCGCGACGAGCCCGCCTGCCGGCAGGTCGGCGAGCGGCACGGCGAGCGCGTTCACGGTGAAGTCGCGCCGCGCGAGGTCGTCGTCGCGCGCGCCCTGCATCGCGACGACGTCGACCTGGCGGCCGGGCGCGAGCGGCAGCCGGAACAGCCGCCACGGGTCGCGGCCGATGGCGACGACGTTCGTGCCGAGCGCGCCGGCGGCGAGGCGCGCGAAGGCCTCGACGTCGCCCGGCACCGCCAGGTCCGCCTCCTCGACGGCGCGCCCGAGCAGCGCGTCGCGCACGGCGCCGCCGACGAGGCACGTGCCGGCGAACGGCGCCGCCGTGGGGTCGTCGCGGACGAGCGCGGCGAGACGGCGCAGGGCGTCGTCCGGCGCGAGCTCGGGGGTGTCGGAGGCGCGTGGCACGCTGCGGCGTACTCGGGGTCAGTATTCGTTCTTGATGACGAAGTAGGAGCCGCGGATGGTTCCGGCCAGCTTCGACTTCTGTCTCGCGAACTTGAACTGCGCGAGCTCGGCGGGGACTTCCATCCCGTCGGAGAGCTTGAAGCCGACCGCTCGCTTCTCGGGGCCATCGACGGTGTACATCACGTTGATCGACAGTCCGCTCTCATAGAAGACGTAGGCCATGCGGATGTGCTCGACCTCGAAGGCCGTGGCCTCGAGCGGGCGAGACGAGATGACGAGGTTGCGTTCCTCCTTGAGGATCCGGTGCACCCAGTCGACGGTCGCCTTCGCGTCGCTCGCGGGCTCCACCGTGAAGACGTGGTCGTACTTGTTCTTGTAGTAGCGAGCCTCGTTCGCCCGCAGGCCGGCGAGCGCGGCCGCGACCGGCGACGACTCCAGCCCGACGGTCGAGACGGTGGTGAAGTCCACGGCGTAGGGCATGACGCACTCCCGAACGCGCTGTGCTGACGTGGGTGTCGGACGGATGCTACCGCAGCCATGACGCACGCGAAGCGCGACCTCGGCGCCGCCGACCGCGTCGAACCGAGGATGCCGGCCAGCGCAGGACGCTGCTCGGCGGCGGACGCGCGGATGCGGCGGCGACGCTAGGCTCTCGCCGGGGGAGGCGGTTGATGCCCGCAACGAAGCGCGCGCCGGACTGCACCTTCTGCGACATCGTTGCCGGCGACGTCGACGCCCCGGTCGTCTACCGCGACGACGACGTGATCGCGTTCCTCGACCACCGCCCGCTCTTCCCCGGCCACACGCTGCTCGTGCCGCGCGCGCACGTCGAGACGCTGGGCGACCTCCCGGCGGACCTCCTGACGCCGCTCTTCGCAACCGCGCAGCGCCTCTCGCGCGCCGTGGAGCGGGCGATGGACGCCGAGGGCACGTTCGTCGCGATGAACAACCGCGTGAGCCAGAGCGTGCCGCACCTGCACGTGCACGTCGTGCCGCGCCGCCGCAAGGACGGCCTGCGCGGCTTCTTCTGGCCGCGGTCGAAGTACGAGGACGCGGCCCACATGGAGCGCGTGCGGGCACTGATCGCGGACGCGATGCGCTGACGGCGCGCGGCGGGCTTCACGCCCGCCGCGTCGGTGCTTGCCGCGTGTTCGCCTCCGGGCGAGCGACAGCCGTCAGCGCTGCCGTGGGCCACATGGTCCGACGGCGTGTGCACGGCAGTCGACATGCCCGGTGGGGCGCCGCGCGCGCATGAACGTCACCCAAAGCGGCGGCAGATATGCCGCCGACAGGAGCGCGGCGCCGGCCGCGGACGGCGTCCGCGTCCTGTCGGAGGCATATCTGCCGCCGCTTTGACTTTCCGACGAGGACCGTCGCTCGCCGCGCGCGGAGGCGGCGCGAACCGGCTAGTCGCCGTTGTGCTTGGTCCGGCTGCGGATCGCGTCGGGCGAGGACTTGCTGTAGAGCGTCCCACCACGGGCCGCGTAGCTGACGCATGCGCCGACGGTGTCGAAGCCCGAGTTGTCGGCGCGCACGTATGCCTGGTAGCCGTCGCCACGGCACGCGGCCGCGGCGTCGGCGTTGCCCGGCGTGGCGGCGGTGGCGAACGCGGGCGTGAGTGCGAGGGCGGCGAAGGTGATGCCGACGGCGAGTCGGCGCGCGGTGCGGGTCATCGGGGCGCAACTCCTTACCTGGTAGCGGCTGCCAACTTGTAGGGGCCCGCCGCGGTGCGATCAACGCCGGCGCGGAGGCGGCTGCCGCACGCGGCCGGCCTGAAGCCGGCGCGCGCCCGGAACGCGCGGGCGTACCATCACGCCGCGAATGGCCCGCGTCTGGGATGGAGGTCGCCATGACCACCACGGCCGAGCAGCTCGACGCCGAGCAGCTGCTCTACATGTACCGCACGATGCTGCGCATCCGGGAGTTCGAGGAGGCGGCCGGCCGCCTCGCCGAGCAGGCGAAGATCCCGGGCGCGGTCCACCTCTACGCCGGGGAGGAGGCGGTCGCCGTCGGCGTCTGCGCGAACCTCGAGCAGGCCGACACGATCACGAGCACGCACCGCGGCCACGGGCACTGCATCGCGAAGGGCGGCGACGTGCGCCGCATGTTCGCGGAGCTGTTCGGCCGCGCCGACGGCTACTGCCGCGGCAAGGGCGGCTCGATGCACATCGCCGACCTCGAGCTCGGCATCCTCGGCGCGAACGGCATCGTCGGCGGCGGCCCGCCGATCGCCGCCGGCGCGGCGTTCGCGGCGAAGTACGCCGGCGACGGCCGCGTGTGCGTCTGCTTCACCGGCGACGGCGCGACGAACGAGGGCACCTGGCACGAGGCGGTGAACCTCGCCGCGGTGCTGCGGCTGCCGGCGATCTTCGTCGTCGAGAACAACCACTACGGCGAGTTCACCGCACAGGATCACCAGGGCGCGATCACGCGGCTGTCCGACCGCGCCGCGTCCTATGGCATCCCCGGCATCACGGTCGACGGCCAGGACGTGCTCGCGGTCTACGCGGCGGCGCGCGACGCGGTGGCGCGGGCGCGCGCCGGCGACGGCCCGACGCTGATCGAGGCCGACACCTATCGCTTCTACAACCACACCGGCATGAGCGAGAACGACCCGCGCCCGGCCGAGGAGCGTGCGGCGTGGCGGCAGCGCGACCCGATTCGAGATCCTCGCCGGCGTGCTCGCGGCGCGGGGCATCCTCGGCGGCGAGTCGGCCGAGCGCGTGCGAGACGAGATCCGGCGTGAGGTGGAGGAGGGCATCCGCTTCGCCGAGGCGTCGCCCTACCCGGACACGAGCGAGCTGCTGACGGACGTGTATACGGCGTAGGCCCGGCCCCGGCTCCCCTCAGCGGCGGCAGATTGCCGCCGACCGGTCGGCGGCAATCTGCCGCCGCTGAGGGGCCGGGAGGCGAGCACAGATGCGGGCGGAGGATCCACCCATGACCACCACCACCGAACCGACCGCGACCGGCCAGCGCGAGATCACCTATCTGCAGGCCGTGAACGAGGCGCTCATGTCCGAGATGGAGCGCGACCCGAACGTCTTCGTCGCCGGCATCGACCTCGCCGCACGCGGCGACGTCTTCGGCACGACCCGCGGCATCCTGCCGCGCTTCGGCCCCGAGCGGATCCTCGACACGCCGATCTCGGAGAACGCGATCGCCGGGCTCGCGATCGGCGCGGCGCTCCAGGGGCTGCGGCCCGTCGTGAGCGTGATGTTCATCGACTTCATCGGCGTCTGCTTCGACCAGATCCTGAACCAGATGGCGAAGAACAAGTACATGTTTGGCGGCAAGGCGCGGCTGCCGCTGACGGTGCTGGCCAACGCGGGGGCCGGCGGCGGGATGGCGGCGCAGCACTCGCAGAGCCTCGAGGCGCTCCTCTGCCACATCCCCGGACTGAAGGTCGTGATGCCGAGCACCCCGGCCGACGCGAAGGGCCTGCTCACGTCGGCGATCCGCGAGGACAACCCGGTCTTCTTCATCCAGCACAAGCGCTGTGCCCGCCTGCGCGGGCCGGTGCCCGAGGGCGAGCACGTCGTGCCGCTCGGCTCGGCGCGCGTGGTGCGCGAGGGGCGCGACGCGACGGTGGTGGCGACGGCGTTCATGGTGCACGAGGCGCTCGCGGCGGCGGATCGGCTGGCCGAACGCGGCATCGAGATCGAGGTCGTCGATCCGCGCAGCCTGCAGCCACTCGACATCGACACGATCGCGGCGTCGGTGCGCAAGACGCACCGGGTGCTGACCGTGCACGAGGCGGTGCAGTTCGGTGGGATCGGCGCCGAGATCACGTCGCAGATCGTGGCCGAGGCGTTCGACGACCTCGACGCGCCGCCGGCGCGGCTGGGCGGGCCGTGGAGCCCGGTGCCGTACAGCCCGCCGCTCGAACGCGCGTGGATCGTGAACGCCGACGGCATCCACGACGCCGTGCTGCGGCTGGTCGAGGGTTAGCGCGGTGGCGGTCGCGGTCCACCTGCCGAAGGTCGGGATGACGATGGAGGAGGCGACGCTGACGCGCTGGCTCGTCGCGGAGGGCGCGGCCGTGGGGCGCGGCGTGGCGCTGTTCGAGATGGAGACCGAGAAGGTCGAGATGGAGGTGGAGGCCGACGGCGAGGGCCGGCTCGCGCGGCTGGTCGAGGAGGGGACGCGGCTGCAGCCGGGCGCGGTCGTGGGCTGCCTGCTCGCGGAGGGCGACGACGGCGTGCCGCCGGCGATCCTGTCGGCGGTGGCGCGGCAGTGGAGCGCGCCGGCGGGGTCCGACGAGCCGCCGCCGGTGGCGGCGGAGCCGGCGGCCGATGCGGCGGCCGAGGCGAGCGTCGCGGCGTCGGCGGAGGCGCTGCACGCGACGGAGTCGCCGGCGGCGCCGGCCGGCGACGGGCCGGCCGCCCGCGTCGTCGCGAGCCCCTACGCGCGACGCCTCGCCCGCCAGGCCGGCATCGACCTGGCGACGCTCGCGGGCTCCGGCCCCGGCGGCCGCGTCATCGAGCGCGACATCGAAGCGGCAGTCGCACGCCGTGGGCGAGCAGCGAGCCGCCAGCCCGCCGGTGTCGAGCCGCCGGCTCCGTCCGTTCGTCCTGAGCCTGTCGAAGGACGAGCCGCCCCCGCGCCCGCCGCGGCGTCGACACCCTATGCCGGCCGTCGCCGCACGATCGGCGAGCGCATGCACGCGAGCCTGCAGTCGTCCGCGCAGCTCACGCTGTCGTCCGAGACCCGCGTCGATGAGGCGATGCGCATGCTCCACGGCCTCAACCGCGAGTGGCGTGGCGAGCGCGTGGCGGTCACGTTCACCGCGCTGGTCGTGCGCGCCTGCGCGCTCGCGCTCGGCGAGCACCCGGCACTGCACGCGCGCCTCGAGGGCGATCGCATCGTCCACGAGCCCGTCGCGCACGTCGGCTTCGCGGTGCACCTCGACGACGGCCTGATGGTGCCGGTCGTGCGCGACGCGGCCACGCGGTCGCTGCAGGACGTCGCGCGCTCCGTCGCCGACCTCAACGAGCGCGCGAAGTCCGGCGCCCTCTCGCCCGACGACGTCACCGGCGGGACGTTCACCGTGACCTCGCTCGAGGGCACGGTGGTCGACGCGTTCACGCCGGTGCTGAACCCGCCGCAGTCCGCGATCCTCGGCGTCGGCCGCGTGCGCGAGGTGCCCGCGTTCGAGGGCGACGCCGTGGTGCGCGCGCGCGTGACGGCGCTGAGCCTGACGTTCGACCACCGCGTGGTCGACGGCGGCCCGTCCGCGCGGTTCCTGGGGCGGGTGGGGGAGCTGCTGGAGCGGCCGTACCTGCTGATGTGAAAAGCGGCGGCAGACATGCCGCCGACAGAGCGGCGGCGAAGCCGCCGACAGAGCGGCGGCGAGGGCCGCCGACAGAGCGGCGGCGAGGGCCGCCGGTAGCGTCGGCGGCATGTCTGCCGCCGCTTGACGAGCGGCGACGGGGCGAACGCGGACGTCAGTCCGCGCGCCTCAACCCTCCCCCAGCAGCCGCAGCGCGATCGCCTCCGCGAGGCAGTTGCGCCGCAGCTCGCCGAGGTCCTGGCTCTCGTCCGGGCCGTGGATGTGGCTGCGGGGCTCGCCGACGCCGGTGAGCAGCACCTCGGCACGCGGGTAGGCGACCTTGAACTCCGCGACCAGCGGGATCGAGCCGCCGACGCCGATATGCGCCGGCGCCACGCCCCAGGCCTCCTCGATCGCCGCGTGCATCGCGTCGTAGCCGCGGCCGGCGGGCTCGAGCCGGAACGGCGCGGCGGACGATCCCGGCGTGACCGTGACGCGCGCCCCGAACGGCGCGTGCGACTCCAGGTGCGCGACCAGCGCCCGCATCGCCCGCGCCGGCTCGTCGCCGGGCGCGAGCCGCACGCTCACCTTCGCGCGCGCGACCGGCACCACCTGGTTGATCGCCTCGGAGACGCGCGGCGCGTCGAAGGCGAGCACGGCGATGGCCGGGCGCATCCACAGGCGCGACGTCAGCGCGCCGTCGCCCACCAGCTCCACGCCGTCGAGCACGCCCGCCTCCTCGCGCAGCTGCGCCTCGGTGAGGTCGAGCGGGTCGGCGTCGCCGGCGACGAGGCCGGCAACGGCGGGGCGTCCGCGGTCGTCGTGCAGCGTCGCGAGCAAGCGCGCGAGCAGCGTGACGGCGTCGAGGATCGGCCCGCCGAACTGGCCGCTGTGCACGCCGGCGTGCAGCACCCGGAGCTCGACCGTGCAGTCGACCAGTCCGCGGAGCGACGTCGTGATTGCGGGGCGGCCGACGCGCCAGTGCTCGGAGTCGGCGACCACGATCAGGTCGGCGTCGAGCTCGTCGCGGTAGCGCTCGAGGAACGCCGGCAGGTGGGGCGAGCCCAGCTCCTCCTCGCCCTCGACGAAGAGCTTCACGCCGACGGGCGAGCGGCCGCCGAGCGCGCGCAGCGCGGCGACGTGCGCGGCGATGCCGGCCTTGTCGTCCGAGGCGCCGCGGCCGAAGAGGCGGCCGTCGCGCTCGACGGGGCCGAACGGCGGCGACGTCCACAGCGCGGGGTCGCCGGCCGGCTGGACGTCGTGGTGCGCGTAGAGGAGGACGGTCGGCGCGCCGGCCGGCGCGGGGAGCTCCGCGAAGACGGCCGGCGGGGCGCCCGGCGACTCGAGCAGGCGCGCGCCGCTCAGCCCCGCGTCCGCGGCCAGCGTCGCCACGAACTCGGCAGACTCGCGTATCGCCGGGGTGTCCGGGCCCTCGGCGGAGACGGAGGCGATGCGCACGTGCTGCTCGAGGTGCGCGCGCGTCGTCGCAAAGTCGTCGTCGATGGCGGAGCGCAGGTCGTCGTGCATGAGGTCTCCGCTCCGTTCCAGTGCGTGGCAAGCGGCGGCAGACACGCCGCCGATACGGTAGCGGCACATCGGGCCGCGCTCATGCGACCGGGCGCGCGGCTGGCTTGGGGCTCGCCGGAACGTCAAAGCGGCGGCAGATATGCCGCCGACAGAAGCGCGGCGCCAGCCGCGGACTGCGTCCGCGTCCTGTCGGCGGCATATCTGCCGCCGCTTTGGGTGCCGTTGATGTGCACGGCGCCCCACCGGGGCCGTCGACTGCCGTGTGCAGCGCCGACCTCTCGCGCCGGGAGGCGGCCAGTCGGGCCGCCCCACATCGGCGGCGTGTCTGCCGCCGCTTGCGACCCGCGTCGGCGTCGGCGGCCGGCGGTTGCGACCGGAGCGCGCTACGCCATCTGCGCGGCGCGCGCCTCGGCGAGCCGGCGCGCGACGTGGCGCGCGGCGGCCTCGGCCGTCGACATGCCGGCCTGCGCGGCCTCGCGGAGGATCGCGAGCGTCGTGTCGTAGACGCGGTCGGCGAGCGCGCGGGCGCGCGCCTCGTCGTAGCCGCCCCACTCGACCGCCGCGCTGATCACGCCGCCGCAGTTGACGACGTAGTCCGGCGCGTAGACGACGTGGTGCTGCGCCAGCAGGCGCGCGCCGTCCGGGTCCTCCTCGAGCTGGTTGTTCGCTCCGCCGCAGACGACGCGGCAGCGCAGCTCGGGGATCGTCGCGCGCGTCAGCACGCTGCCGAGCGCGTTCGGCGAGAGCACGTCGCACGCGATCGTGTACGCGCCCTCGACCGGCGCGACCTCCGCGCCGATCTCGTCGGCGAGCGCGCGCGCCGCGTCGGCGCGCACGTCGGCCACCGTCACGCGCGCGCCGCCCTGCGCCGCGTGCCGCGCGACTTGCGCGCCGACCTTCCCGGTGCCGATCACGACGACGTGCCGGCCGTCGAACGACTCGTCGTCGAAGGCCACCCGCATGGCGGCACGCATGCCGCTGATCACCGTCTCGGCGGTCAGCAGCGACGTGTCGCCGCCGCCGCCGTGCTCGGGCGAGAGGCCGACAACGTACCGGGTGTGCTCGCGCAGCCGCTCCATCTCGGCGGTCGTCGTGCCGACGTCGGTGGTGGTCAGGTAGTGCCCCCCGAGTGCGTCGACGGCGCGCGCGTATGCGCGCAGCTGCGCCTCGCTCTTCAGCGCGGGGTCGCCGATCACGACGGCCTTGCCGCCGCCGAAGTCGAGGCCGGCGACGGCGGACTTCGCCGTCATCGCGGCGGAGAGGCGGAGGACGTCGTCGAGCGCCGCGTCCTCGGACGGGTAGGGGTGCCAGCGCGTGCCGCCGAGCGCGGGGCCGAGCAGCGTCGAATGGACCGCGATGATCGCGCGCAGGCCCGATGCGGGGTCCGAGGCGAAGACGACCTGCTCGTGGCCGGTCGAGGCGATGCGTTCGAAGACGGCCACGGCGGGCTCCCATCGGGTGCGCGATCAGGATACGTGCGGGCGCGCGGCAGGCATCCAAGCCTGCCGTGTGCGGCGCCCGAACCACAGCGGCGGCAGACATGCCGCCGACAGACTGCGGACGAGAGTCCGTGCGGCCGGCGTCGCGCTGCTGTCGGCGGCATGTCTGCCGCCGCTGTGGTTCGGGCGCCCTATCCGCGCTCGCGGATCGCCGTCGACGAGAGGTCGCTGCGGAAGCGCGACTCGGGGATCTCCGCGAACGCCTCCGCGAACGCGCCCGGGATGCCCGCCTCCGCGAGGGTGCGGAAGCGGCCGTCGACGGCGCGGCCGGCGACGAGGAAGCGACAGCCGCGGTCGCGCATCTCGGCGAGCGCGTCGCGCATCGCGGCCTCGCTGTCGCCGTAGTAGCGCGCGTGGACGAGCCGCACCGCGGTGTCCCAGCCGATCACGAACGTCACGCCGGGGAAGAGGCGCGCCTTCGCGATGAACGTCGGCGCGCGCGTGAGCACGAGCGGCCAGCGCTCGCCGGCGAAGCCGGCGAGGCGGCGCTCGATCTCGGGCAGGTCCAGCGGAGGCTTGTCGACGTTGACGACCGACAGCTCGTACGCGACGGGCAGGCCGGCGGCGTCCGACGCGACGTCGGCGAGGCCGCGGTGGCCGTCGTGCAGCGGGTTGAACGAGCCGGGCAGCAGCGCGCCCGCGACGGGCTCGTCGGCGAGCGCGCGGCCGTCGCCGTGCACGGTCAGGCTGCGCGGCGCGCCGTCGGCGTCGGCGTCGAGCAGCCCGCGCAGCAGGTCCTCGTCGACGTTCACGCCGGCGCGCTCCCGACCTCGAGCCGCTCGGCGGGGAGCAGCCGCAGGTCCAGCGCGGCCGGCATGTCCGCCGCGGCGGCGAGCGCGTAGATCACGAGGCGCGAGACGACCTCCTCCTCGCCGGCCCGGTCGCGCGCGCCCTTCGTCAGCACGAGGCCGTACGTCGCGACGTCGCCGCCGGCGGCGGTGGCGACCCAGCAGCGGTGCTCGCCGCGCTTCTCGCGGTCGGTCGCGATGGTCGCGGTGCACGCGACGCCGATCGCGGTTGCCGCCGCGTGGTCGCGCCGGCCGAGCGCGACCGCTCGCTCCCGGGCGGCGCGGGCGAGCGCCACCGAGGTGTCGCGCGAGACCACGGGGCCGGGCGGCTCGCCGCCCAGGAGCTCGTCGAGCGCCGAGCGCGCGTACGGGACGCGCCCCTCGAGCAGCGTGCGCGACGCGCCCGGCACCGCGAGCAGCCATGCGAGCGCGCTCGCCCCCGCGCCGGTCACCGCGAGCGCCGCCACCGCCGGCGCGTCGTGCAGCCGCTGCGCGACGGCGCGAACGTCGTCGGGGAGGGCGGCGGCGTCCGAGGGTGGGGTCATCGCATCTCCTCCTCCTCCGGCGCATCCCGCCGGCGAGGCGCATCGCGGCCAACCCAAAGCGGCGGCAGACATGCCGCCGACCGGTCGGCGGCATATCTGCCGCCGCTGTGGGTGGCTGCCGGAAGGCGGCCACTGCACACGGCAGGCCTGAAGCCTGCCGCGCGCCTGGAGCGCGCCCGAACGCAGCATATCGGCCCTCAGCCGACCTCCGCCGCTGGCGCAGATCGCCGCGCCCGGTCACACTTCCCGCGTGATCTAACGTGGAAGGTGCGGGAGCGCCGAGGTCCGGCCTTCCCACCGCACACGCGCGGTCGGTCTCGACGGCAGTCTCCCCACGTACACCCACGAGCACGCGAACGAGCGAGGGATACACATGACCGAAGTCGACCAGCTGCGTGAGATCGGGCAAATGCTGCGCGTGGACTCCGTGCGCGTCGTGGACGAGGCGGGGTCGGGCCACCCGACGTCGTCGATGTCGGCCGCCGACCTCATGGCGGTCCTCATCTCGAAGCACCTGCGCTACGACTTCGCCCACCCCGACCGGCCCGACAACGACCACCTGATCTTCTCGAAGGGCCACGCCTCGCCGCTGCTCTACTCGATCTTCCGCGCCGTCGGCGCCGTGAACGAGGACGAGTTCCTCACCTACCGCAAGTTCGGCAGCCGCCTCGAGGGGCACCCCACGCCGGTCCTTCCGTGGGTCGACGTCGCGACCGGCTCGCTCGGCCAGGGGCTGGGTAACGCCGTCGGCGTCGCGCTCGCCGGCAAGCACCTCGACCGCCTGCCGTACCGCGTGTGGTGCCTCTGCGGCGACAGCGAGATGGCCGAGGGCTCGATGTGGGAGGCCTTCGAGCACGCCGGCTTCTGGAAGCTCAACAACCTCACCGCGATCATCGACGTCAACCGCCTCGGCCAGCGCGGACCCACGATGTACGAGTGGGACCTCGACGCCTTCGCGAAGCACGCCCAGTCGTTCGGCTGGCACACGATCGAGATTGACGGCCACGACATCGAGGCGATCGACCGCGCCTACGACGAGGCGGAGAGCATCACCGAGCAGCCGACGGTGATCATCGCGCGCACCGTGAAGGGCAAGGGCGTCGCCGAGGTCGAGAACAAGAACGGCTTCCACGGCAAGCCGCTGCCCGACGCCGCGAAGGCGATCGCGGAGCTGGGGGGCCGGCGCGACATCCACGTCGACGTGCACGTCCCCGACGGCAGCGCGAAGCCGCACGTCTTCGCGGCGGACGGCGCCCCGTCGCCGGCGTACGAGATCGGCAAGTCGATCGCGACGCGCAAGGCGTACGGCGAGGCGCTCGCCGCGCTCGGCTCGCAGCGCGGCGACGTGGTCGCGCTCGACGGCGAGGTCAGCAACTCGACGCACGCCGAGGACTTCAAGGAGGCGCACCCCGACCGCTTCTTCGAGCAGTACATCGCCGAGCAGCAGATGGTCGCGGCGGCGGTCGGCATGCAGGTGCGCGGCTGGAAGCCGTTCGCCTCGACGTTCGCGTCGTTCATGTCGCGCGCGTACGACTTCATTCGCATGGCGGCGGTGAGCCGCGCGAACATCTCGCTCGTCGGGTCGCACGCCGGCGTGTCGATCGGCGAGGACGGGCCGTCGCAGATGGCGCTCGAGGACATGGCGATGCTGCGCGCGGTGCACGGCAGCACGGTGCTCTACCCGTGCGACGGCAACCAGACGGTGAAGCTCGTGGAGCAGATGCCGGACCTCGAGGGCATCGTCTACCTGCGCACGAGCCGCCCCGGCATGCGCGTGATCTACGACGCCGACGAGGCGTTCCCGGTGGGCGGCAGCAAGGTCGTGCGCTCGTCGGCGAACGACGAGGTGACGCTGGTCGGTGCGGGCATCACGCTGCACGCGGCGCTCGCCGCCGCCGAGCAGCTCGCCGCCGACGGCATCGCGGCGCGCGTGATCGACGCCTACTCGGTGAAGCCGATCGACCAGGCGACGCTCGTGGCCGCGGCGCGCGAGACCGGGCGCATCGTGGTGGCCGAGGACCACTGGCCGGAGGGCGGCCTCGGCGACGCGGTGCTCGAGGCGCTGGCCGAGGCCGGCGCCGGCGCGAAGGTGCGCAAGCTCGCGGTGCGGTCGATGCCGGGCTCCGGCACGCCGGACGAGCTGCTCGCCGCGGCGGGCATCGACGCGTCGCACATCGCCTCCGCCGCGCGCGACATGGTGAAGGTGCCCGCGGAGGTGTAGCCGAACCGCGTCTCGGCTGGCGGCGGCGGCCGATACCGACAACACCACAGCGGCGGCAGACATGCCGCCGACACCGGTCGACTCACACGCCGGCCGTCGGTCGGCGGCATGTCTGTCGCCGCTGTGGACGAGGACGCGGTTAAGGTGGTCCGCATGCCCGACGAGGTGGGGAATCCACAGCGGCGGCAGACATGCCGCCGACAGGTGGCCGGCAGCGGCCGGCCGAGCATCGGCGGCGTGTCTGCCGCCGCTTGCCACGGGGCCGGAGGAACTCATGGCCGACGCCCCCGACGCCCCCGACACCCCCGACGCCCCCGACCCCGACCCACTCCTCGCGCTCGCGGTCGAGATCGCCGAGGAGGCCGTCGACCTGATCCGGCGCCGCAACGGCGGCCGCAACGACGACGTCGCGACGAAGTCGTCGCCCACGGACCTCGTCACCGCGGTCGACCGCGAGGTCGAGCAGCTGCTGCTCGGCCGGCTGCGCGCCGCGCGGCCGGACGACGCGATCGTCGGCGAAGAGGGCGCGTCGCACGACGGGCGCTCCGGCGTGCGCTGGCTCGTCGACCCGATCGACGGCACGACGAACTTCGTCTACGGCTTCCCCGCGTTCGCGGTGTCCATCGGCGCGACGTTCGAGGACGCGCCGCTGCTCGGCGTCGTGTTCGACGTCCCGCGCGCCGAGCGCTTCACGGCGCTGCACGGTCGCGGCGCGTATCGCGACGGCGTGCGCATCCACGTGTCGGCGCGCGCCGAGCTGTCGTCGGCGCTCGTGGGGACCGGCTTTGCGTATGACCCGGACGAGCGGCGTCGCCAGGCCGAGGTGCTGACGCGCGTGATCGGCCGGGTGCGCGACATCCGTCGCGCGGGGTCGGCGTCGCTGGATCTGTGCGCGGTGGCCTGCGGGCGGCTGGATGCGTACTTCGAGACGGGCGTGCAGCCGTGGGACGTCGCCGCCGGCGAGGTGATCGTGCAGGAGGCCGGCGGGCTGACGGGACGGCTGGACGCTGCCTCGGGCGCGGGTCCCGTGATCGCCGCGCCGCCGGCGCTGTTCGAGCCGCTGCGCGCGCTGCTGCGCGAGGCCGGCGCCTAACCCCGCGCCCCGGCGCGCGACAGGCGTCCGAGCCTGCCGTGTGCAGCGGCCGCCTCTCGGGTCGCGGCAGCCCGCTACGCGGCGCGGACCATGCCGTCGGGGAAGACGCCCTCGAGGAACGCGTCGACGCGCGCCCACAGCTCGTCGATGCCGCCGAAGCGCACCAGCTCGCGCACCGCGTCGGGCGCGTCGATCTCGTCCCAGGGGCCGGTGCCGGGCGGCGTGGGGAGGCCGTCGCGCAGGTGCGCGCTGAGCGCCGCGCGCCGCGCGTCGCGGACGATGCGTGCGAGCGCGCCGGCCGGCGCCGGGCCGGCGACGTCGTCGAGCGCGATGGCCTCGATCAGCTCCGGCGGGTAGCTCCAGTGCGTCGCCAGCGCCGCGCCGAGCTCGCCCTCGGTGAAGCCGAGCACCATGCGCTCGGCGTCGGCCAGGCGGATGCCGCGCTCGCGCGCGATGCCAGCGGCACGCGCGAGGTTGCGCGGATCCATCTGGTCGAGCGCGAGCCGCCCGAGGCTGTGCATCACGCCGGCCGTGAACGCCATGTCGCGCACGGCGATCGTGCGGCCGGCCATCATCTTCGCGAGCAGGCCGACCGCCACCGAGTAGCGCCAGAAGTCGCCGTAGTCGAGAACGTTCGTGCGCACCGGCGTCGACTGCATCAGGCACGCGGCGAGCGCGGCCGAGCGCACCGTGCGGAAGCCGAGCAGCACGACGGCGTCGCGGATCGTGCCGATCTGCCGCGCGTGCCGGTGGAAGGGCGAGTTGGCGACGCGCAGGATCTTCGCGGTCAGCGCCTGGTCGGCGCCCACGATGATCGCGAGGTCCTGCAGCGAGAAGTCGTCCTCCTCGACGACGTCGAGCAGCCGGCGCGCCACCTCGGGCAGCGGGCGCAGGTCGCCGGCCTCGGCGACGAAGTCGTCGAGCGCGCGTATCGGCGGCGACTGCGGCGGCCCGCCGTGCGGCGGCCCGCCGTGCGTCGGCGTCGGCACCGTCACGTGACGTTCCCAGCGGCCGTCGGAGGGGAGCAGCACCTCGGTCACGGGGCGCCTCGCGGTCCGGCGACCTGCAGCGCGCCGCGGTACCACTCGACGCGCTTCATGAGCTGCTCGCTGCCGCCGACGCCGTCCACGAGCGCCTGCTGCGCGGGGTCCTCGATCGCCGCGTCCTCGGAGGTCGCCAGGCCGTCGCCGATGCCGAGCCGCCACGACGTCTCGCGCGCAAGGCGCGTGCGGGCGGCGAGTGCCGTGCCGCCGTCGTGGTGCTGCCCGATCGCTCCGAGCACCTCCTCGGGGAAGTCCCACGCGCGGCCGACCTCGACGCCCCACTCCACGTGGTCGAGGCCGAATACCGAGCGCTCGGCGTACGCGGCGTCCTCGCCGCGGGCGACCCGCTCGGTGACGTTGCGGTAGAGCTCGGGCGCGCTCGACGCCATGGCCAGCCGGCCGACGTCGTGCAGCAGCCCCGCCGTGAAGGCCGCCGTGCGCTCCGCGTTGTCGCCGCTCGATCCCTCGCTGAGCAGCGCGGTCACGAGCAGGTGGCGCCAGATCTCGTCGACGTCGACGCCCGAGCGCTCGAGACCGCGGAAGGTCTCCTTGAGCACGGCGCCGGTCAGGACGCGGCGCGTCATCGAGAGGCCGATGCGGATGATCGCGTTGTTCGTCGTGGCGATGCGCGTGAGCGGCGCCGAGGCGGCGGAGTTGGCGGTGCGTAGCACCGATGCCGTCAGCGACGGGTCGCTCTCCACCACGAGCACGACCTCGCTGATGCTCGCGACCTGCTGGCCCAGGATGGCCAGGACGCGGGCGTGGGCTGCGGGGAGCACCGGGAGATCCAGTGCGATCTGCATGGCGGAAGCCTCCGCGACGCGGCGTCCATCCTGGTGACGCCTCGTCGGGGGGAGATCTCTGGGGGACCGGTCCAGCCGCCGGCACGGACTCTCTCGATTCCACTATCGGAACGGGGCGGGCCCGTCTGAAGGGCGGCGCCGCCGGCGCGCGGAGGTTTCGTGAGATTTCGGAGCGCGGGCGCGAAATCCTGGGGGCTGTGGGGCCGGCCGGGCCGGTCGATGATCCCGTGAACTTCATTGCTGTGGGTTGACCGGCCCCGGCCTGCGATGGGAATACGCCATGCCGATCACGGGCGAACCGTTCGCGTTCGACCCCCGCGACGTGAAGGCCGTCCCGGACGAGCCCGGGGTCTTCGCGCTGTTCTGCCGCCGCGACGTCGTCTTCATCGGCGTCGCGGAGCACAGCCTGCGCGAGACGCTGGAATCCCGACTCGCCACGCAGTCGATCGGCTCGGACGAGGAGATCACGGGATTCGTGGTCGAGCCGACTCCGTTCCCGCACGACCGGCGTCGCGACCTGCTCTTCGAGTACAAGGCGATCACCGGGGCGATGCCGCGCCAGAACGCGCGGCGCGGCGCCGATGCGTCGGCGCGCGTGACGTCCACGCGCCGCGCGCGGGCCGAGACGCAGCCGAAGCCGGCGGCGCCGGCGCGCGCTCCGGCGCGCCGCCCGCGCTGGGGCGACGTCTAGCCCGGCACGGGCCCCTCGGCCCGCCCGGCCCGCCCGGCGTCACAGCACCAGCTTCAGCCCCGTCGTCAGCAGTACCAGTGCCAGCGCGGGTCGCACCACGCGCTCCGGCGCGCGCGACGACACGTGCGCGCCGGCGACGACGCCCGGCAGCGCGCCCACGAGCAGCGCCAGCGTCAGCCCCGGCCGCACGTCGCCGAACGCCAGGTGCCCCAGCGTCGCCGCGGCCACCAGCGGAACCGCCTGCACCAGGTCGGTGCCGACGAGCTCGGCGGTGCTGAGCCCGGGGTACGTGAACACCAGCAGCATGATGATGACCGACCCGGAGCCCACCGACGTCAGCCCGACGAGCAGTCCGCCCAGCGCGCCGATCGCGACGGTGGTGCGGCGCCGCAGCGCGAGCGGCCGCCCGGCGCGGCGCGCGCGCAGCCGCCCGCGCAGCAGCGACGACGTCGCCGACGCGATCAGCGCGAGCCCGATCGCCTCGCGCAGCAGGCTGCCGGCGGCGTCGCCCCCGGCGGCCCGCACCGCGAGCGACCCGATCAGCGCGGCGGGGACCGAGCCGAGCGAGAGCCAGAGCACGAGGTCGAGCCGCACCGTCCCGCGGCGCAGGTGCAGCAGGCCGCCCGCAGGCTTGATCACGACCGACGCCGCGAGGTCGCTGCCGACCGCGGCGAGCGGCGGGACGCCGAGCAGCAGCACGAGCAGCGGCGTCATCAGCGCGCCGCCGCCCATCCCCGTCATGCCGACGACGAAGCCGACCAGCAGTCCGACGAGCGTCGTGGCGAGGTCGACGTGCAACACGTCACGCTCCCGGCGCGCCTCTCGCCGGTCCGGGGGCGGGCGGCGCGCCTCGCTGTTCCCCCTCCGGTACCGGCGACCGCGCCGGTCGGGATCCCCCGGCCGTGCCGCGTCGACGCGAATCTAGAAGCGCGCCGTTGACTGCGCGTGGAGGGCGCGTCCACGCCGGCGCTCGCCCCCGGCGGCGCGTGTGCGAAGATGGGTGCGTGGCGCGACGCCCGCGCCCACCACCACCCGTCACCTCGGACCGGATGCCGCGTGCCTGACGACTCCAACGACGTCGCCGTCGCCGACGCTCTCGGTGCCTGGGGCATCGACTTCTTCACCATGGACCCGCTCGGGGGCGGGACCGTCAACGAGCACTGGCGCATCGGCACGCCCGGCGGCGAGCCGCGCGTGCTGCGCCGGTACCGCCCCCGCCAGGCGCAGGAGTCGATTCCCTACGAGCACGACCTGCTGCGCTTCCTCGCCGACCGCGACTGGCCGGTCGCGCCGCCGATCCCGAGCGTCGACGGCCGCACGCTCGTCGACACGGAGCACGGCCGCTGGTCGCTCTTCCCGTTCCTCGAGGGCGCGCCGCCGCCGCGCGAGACGATCTTCCAGCAGCGCAAGGGCGTGGTGCTGGCGCTGCTCCACGAGGACATGACGCACTGGCCGGCGCCCGGCCAGCGGCCGGCGTGGGGCCGCGTCACGGATCTCGACGTGCACCTGCGCCGCCAGGGCTTCGACTCGGTCGACGCGCTGCTGCACTGGTACGCGGACCAGGACCTCGACCGCGCGCGTGCGCTCGCCGGTTTCCGCGCGCGCAACGTCGATGAGCTGCGCCGCCTCGGCTACGACGCCGAGCCGGACGTCGTCGTCTACAACGAGTGCCTCGGCAACAACGTCCTCTTCGAGCAGAACGACGTGACGGGCCTGCTCGACTTCGACTTCGCGCACGCCGACGCGCGCGTGGCGGATATGGCACGCAGCCTTGTGATTGACTGCTGGCCGGACCGCACGTTCCTCCACTACTGGATGGCCGGCTACGCGGCGCACGCGCAGCCGCGGCTGCGCCCGGAGGAGGCGGACCTGCTGCCGGCGCTGATGGTCGCGAACGAGATCTGGAACACGGCGTTGCCGCTCGCGATCGCGGCGCACGACCCCCGGCCGTGGCTGCTGGAGTCGGTGCGGCGGTCGCTGGACGAGCGCCTCCCGGCGCTCGAGGCGGACGAGGCGGCGCTGCGGGCGACGTTGCGGGTCGGCGCGGGCCTGCGCCCGCGCTAGCGGGTGCTCGGTGCACGGCAGAGCCGCCGCCCCGGCCACCTCGCGAGCGGCGGCAGACACGCCGCCCCGGCCACCTCGCAAGCGGCGGCAGACACGCCGCCCCGGCCACCTCGCAAGCGGCGGCAGACACGCCGCCCCGGCCACCTCGCAAGCGGCGGCAGACACGCCGCCGATTTGAAGTGGGCGGCAGCCCACTCGCGCGCGGCGTCGCCGCTGGCGCGGCGGATGGTATCGGCGGCGTGTCTGCCGCCGATTGCACCAGCGACTGACGGCAGACACGCCGCCGAGCCGCGCGCCGGCCACGGCGGCACCGGCACCCCGCGCGTATCATCCCGGCGGACACACCGCACACCGCAGGGGGCACCATGATCACCGAGGAACGCCACACCGCCCGCACCGGCGACGACGTCGTCGCCGGGCTGTCGCTCGACCGCCTCGCCCGCATCGACGCCTGGGCGCAGCGCTACGTCGACGAGGGGCGCATCGCCGGCGGGCTCACCGTCGTCGCCCGCGACAACGAGGTCGCCTACTTCCAGCCGCACGGGCGCATGGACGTCGAGCGCGACCGGGCGACCCGGCGCGACACCATCTACCGCATCTACTCGATGACGAAGCCGATCGCGTGTGTCGCGCTGCTCATGCTCTTCGAGGAGGGCCTGTTCCAGCTCGACCGCCCCGTCGACCGCTACATCCCCTCGTGGAAGCACCTGCGCGTCTACCAGTCCGGCCGCTACCCGGACATCGTCACCGCGCCGCCCGAGCGGCCGATGCAGATCGGCGACCTGTTCACGCACACGTCCGGCCTGTCGTACGGCTTCGACCCGGCGAACTCCCCCGTGGACGAGGCGTACGAGAAGCTCGGCGTGCGCGCCGGGCGCTCCGGCACGCTGCAGGAGATGGTCGACCGGCTGGCCGAGGCGCCACTCGAGTACTCGCCCGGCACGCGCTGGAAGTACTCGCTGGCCATCGACGTCATCGGCTACCTCGTGCAGGAGATCGCCGGCGTCCCGTTCGACCAGTTCCTGAAGGAGCGCATCTTCGACCCGCTCGGCATGGTCGACACCGGCTTCATGGTGAGCGACGCGCAGGCCGACCGCTTCGCGGCGAACTACCGCCGCACGCCGAAGACGCGGCTCGAGCTCGGCGACGACCCCGAGACGAGCGAGTACCGCAGGCCGACGACGTTCTTCAGCGGCGGCGGCGGCCTGGTCTCGACCGCCGGCGACTACCTGCGCTTCTGCCAGATGCTCGCGAACGGCGGCGAGCTCGACGGCGTCCGCCTGCTCGGCCCGAAGACGGTCGACCTGATGTCGATGAACCACCTCCCCGGCGGGCAGGACCTGACCGACATGGCAATCGCGTCGTTCAGCGAGACGCAGAACGCCGGCAACGGCTTCGGCCTCGGCGTCGCGGTGCACGTCGACCAGGCGAAGTCGAAGCAGCTGTCGTCGGTCGGGACGTACTACTGGGGCGGCGCCGCCAGCACCATCTTCTGGATCGACCCGATCGAGGACCTGATCGTGATCTTCATGACGCAGCTGATGCCGTCGGCGACGTACGACTTCCGGCGGCAGCTGCACTCGCTCGTGTACTCGTCGATCGTCGAGTAAGAGGACGGCGCGCGGCAGGCCTCCGAGCCTGCCGCGCCTGCGGAGGCGGCCACTGCACACGGCAGGCTCGGACGCCTGCCGCGCGCCCGGCGAACCGCCAGGATACTCCCGGCGGCTCACGTTCACGGAGGAGACCCCATGACCTACGACAACATTCTCTACGAGACCGACGGCCGGCTGGCGTACATCACGCTCAACCGCCCCGAGAAGCTCAACGCGCTCTCGAACGAGCTGCGCGGCGAGGTCTTCCACGCGCTGAAGGAGGCCGAGGCGGACCGCGAGGTGGGCGTCATCGTCCTGCGCGCGGCCGGCCGCGCCTTCAGCGCCGGCTACGACCTCAGCCCGTCGCGCGAGGCGTCCGCCGATTCGCCGTACGTGCACCCGCGCTCCAAGCTCCCCGACACCGGCACGACGCATCCCGCGCACTACGACTGGTCGCGCCACGTGCTGCTCGGGAACTGGATCATCTGGGAGCTGGCGAAGCCGGTGGTCGCGCAGGTGCACGGCTACTGCCTCGCGGGCGGCACCGAGCTGGCGTCGTTCTGCGACTTCCGCATCGTCGCCGAGGACGCGCAGATCGGGTACCCGCCGGTGCGCGCGATGGGCACGATGGACATCATGTGGGCGCCCTGGCACCTGCCGATGACGAAGGCGCGCGAGTTCGCCTATGTCGGCGACTCGTTCAGCGGGCGCGACATGGCGCAGCTCGGCTGGGCCACCTACGCCGTGCCGGCCGACCAGCTGGTGGAGTTCACCGAGCGCTTCGCGCGCCGCATGGCGCATATCGACAACGACATGCTCATGTACTCGAAGCGGTCGGTGAACCGGCAGTACGAGGCCATGGGCATCCGCAACGGGCTGATGTCGGGCACGGACGTCGAGGCGATGAGCAAGCACCGCCCGGCGGCGTCGGAGTGGGGCCGCCACGTGCGCGAGGAGGGCCTGAAGGGCGCGCTCGAGTGGCGCGACGGTCCGTTCCGTGACTTCCGCGGCCGCTACGCGAGCGCGCCGGTCGACCGTCCGCTGGCCGGCAGCGGCGGCGACGGCAGGGCGACGGTGCCGGAGGGCCCGGAACGCTAACGGCGCGGGGGCGTAAGCCCCCCGGCGCGCGGCAGGCGTCCAAGCCTGCCGTGTGCAGTGGCCACCTCCACGATGCGAGAGGTGGCCACCTTGTTTCTGCGGAGCGAACCTTGCACACGGCAGGCTCGGACGCCTGCCGCGCGCCGCCGCCACGTCGCAGCTCGGACGCCTGCCGCGCGCCGCTGGCACGTCGCAGGCTCGGACGTCTGCCGCGCGCCGCTGCCACGTCGCAGGCGTCCGAGGCTGCCGCGCGTCGTCAGGCGCCCGCCACCACCGGCCAGCGGTGCGCCCACGGCGCCGCCTGCTCCACCTCCGCGGCCAGCGCGAGCAGCAGGCGGTCCGCGCGCGGCGCGCCGACGAGCTGCACGCCGACGGGCAGGTCGCCGGCCGTCCAGTGCAGCGGCAGCGACAGGGCGGGCTGGCCGGAGAGCGACCACGCCTGGACGAAGCCGCCGACATGTGCCGCGCCCGCGTCCTCGCCCAGCGGCCACGGCACGCGGCGCATCACCGGGCCCACGAGCACGTCGTGGTCGTCCCACCACGCGACGATCGGTGCGAGCGCGGCGCGCACCGCCGCGCTCGCGGCGGCGAGCTGCGCCGGCGTCACGCCGCGGCCGGCGGCGGCCTGCGCGACCAGGCCGGCCTGCGTCTCCTCGTCGGTGACCGCGCGCCCGGCGACGCCTTCGAGCCACGCGAGCTGCGCCGCGCGCGCGTGCCCGACGATGGCGGCGAACGCGGGGCCGATGTCGCGGAACAGGGTCGCGAGCCCCGCCGGGTGCGCGATCTCGACGTGGTGGCCGAGCGACTCCAGCGTGGCGCCGGCCGCCTCGACGGCCCGCGCGCAGTCGGCCTCGGCCGGCGCGCGCGAGCCGGGGAAGTCCGGGAGCAGGCCGACCCGCAGGCGCGGCAGCGGGTCGGGCGGGGCCGGAACGGCCCCCGGCGCGGTGAGCGCGTCGAAGGCGCCGGCGAGGTCGCGCACGGTGCGCGTGAGCACGAAGGTGCGCCAGGCGCCGACGGGATCGGGCTGGCCGGCGGGCGTCGTGCACGGGATCAGGCCGGTCGAGGGGTTGAGCGTCGCGACGCCGCACGCGCTGGCGGGGAAGCGCAGCGAGCCGGTCGCATCCGCGCCGTGAGCCATCGAGACCATGCCCGCGGCGACCGCCGCCGCGGCGCCGCCGCTCGACCCGCCGGCGGTGCGGTCGACCGCCCACGGGTTGCGGGTCGGGCCGAACGCCGGCGGCTCGGTCGTGGCGCCGTTCGACAGCGGCGGCACGTTCGTCTTGCCGGCGAAGACGAAGCCCGCGCGGCGCAGGCGGCGCCCCATCTCGTCGGTGCGCGGCGAGCGGTAGCCGAGGTCGCGCAACAGCCGCGTGCCGAGGAAGCACGTCGTGCCCGCGACCTCGACGCCGGCGTCCTTCAGCAGCAGCGGTACGCCGTCGAATGGACCGCCCGTGCGCTCCGCGGCCTGAGCGCGGGCGAGGTCGTCGAGCCGCGCGATGACGGCGTTGAGGTGCGGGTTCAGCGCGTCGATGCGCGCCAGCGCGGCATCGAGCAGCTCGCCGGGCGACACCTCGCCGCGGCGGACGAGGTCGGCCTGTGCGGTCGCGTCGAGGCGCCAGAGGTCGGCGGTCATGAGGCGGCCGCCCGGCGCACGGCGGGCTTCAGGCCCGCCGTGTGCAGTCGCCACGTCCGAAGCGTGGAGGCGGCCGCCTCTCGGGGCCGGAGCCGACCACGATCCACGGCAGGCCTCACGCCTGCCGCTCGCCCGGAGGTGCGCCGGCCGGCGCGCCGCTCACCCGAGGCGACCCGCCCGGACCACGCCGTGCTGCATGAAGTCGTCGATCGCGGCGGCGACGGCGTCCGGCGCCTGCACGGCGACCTCGTGGCCGACGCGGCTGAGCACGTGCAGCGTCGCGTTCGGCATGCGCGTGAAGTCGCGGAGGTTCGCGTGGAGCAGCCCATCGGCGGCGCCGGCGATCACGAGGGTCGGCGTCGACAGGTCGCCGAGCCGGTCGCCGACGCTTAGCGACTGCATCGACTCCATCGACTGCACGTAGTGGCCGTCCGAGACGCCGAGGACGTGGTCGATGCGGTCGTTGAACCACGCCTCGGTCTCGACCTCGGGGCGGATGCGCTGCGCGCGGTACTGGCGGAGCATCGCCTCGCGGTCGCCCTCGGTCCGCTGGCGGAGCGCCTCGTCGCGGAACGCCTGCGGGATCTCGGGGACACCGTCCGCGGGGACGGCCGCCATCAGCACGAGGCGGTCGAGGCGCTCGGCGTGCTCGAGCCCGAGCCACATGCCAATGCCCCCGCCCATGCTGTGTCCCGCGTAGCTGACGCGCTGGAGGCCGAGGTGATCGAGCATCCCGACCACGTCCGCGGCGTACTGCGGGATGTTGTAGCCGTCGGCGGTGTGCTCGCTCTCGCCGGTGCCGCGGCACTCCATGAGGATGACCCGATAGCGGCCGCGCAGCCGGTCGGCGACCGGCATCCAGTTCACGCGCGAGGCGGTGTAGCCGTGGTGGAAGAGGATCGGCTCGCCCGGCCCGCCGTCGTCGTCGTACCAGAGCCGGGCGCTGTTGATGGTTGCGAATGCGATGAGTGGCCTCCCTGTCGTCCGGAACCCTCAGCGGCGGCAGATATGCCGCCGACAGGTCGGCGGCATATCTGCCGCCGCTGAGGCGAGTGCCGCGTTGCCGCGTTGCCGCGTTGCCGCGTTGCCGCGTTGCCGCGTTGCCGCGTTGCCGCGTTGCCGCGTTGCCGCGTTGCCGCGTTGCCGCGTGGCCGCGTGGCCGCGTCGCCGCGTTGCCGCGTCGCGTCTCACACGACCGGCGACGATCCGCCGTCGATGTTCACCGATGCGCCCGTCACGTACGAGGCCCGCTCCGAGGCGAGGAAGCAGATCACGTCGCCGGCCTCGGCGGCTTCGCCGACGCGTCCGAGCGGCACGCGCTCGCCCATCCGCTCGTACATCTGCTCGAGCGTCATCGACGGGTTGCTCTCCTGCATGCGCTCGTAGCGGCGCTCATGCTGGCCGCTCTTGATCAGGCCGATGCACACCGTGTTCACGAGGATGCCGTCGGCGGCGAAGTCGCGCGACATCGCCTTCGTCAGCGCGATACCCGCCGCGCGGGCCATCGAGGTCGGCAGCGAGTTGCCGCCCGCGGCCTTGCCGCCGGGCGTCGTGATGTTGATGACGCGGCCCCCGCCGGCGGCCTTCATGTGCGGGAGCACCGCGCGCGTGCAGTAGATCGCGCCGTAGACCTTGATGCCGAGGTCGGTCTCCCATGTCTCGTCGGTCACGTCTTCGAAGCGCTGCGCGGCCGACTTGCCGGCGTTGTTCACGAGGATGTCGACGCCGCCCCAGCTCGCGACCACCGCGGCGACGAGCGCGCGCACCTGCGACTCGTCGGTGACGTCGCAGGGGACGGCCATCACCTCGCCGGCGCCGGCCGCGGCGCGGATCTCGTCCGCGGCGCGTTCGAGCACATCCGGTCGGCGCGCCGCGATGGCGACGCGCGCCCCTTCGCGCGCGAGCGACGTGGCGGCGGCCTTGCCGATGCCCTCGCTGCCGCCGGTGACGACGGCGACTTTGTTCGTCAGGCCAAGATCCATGCGTGCTCCTTCGGTGCCGAGGGAGCCTAGCGCACCGCGGGATGGCGTGACGCGGTAGGCTGCCCGGCGGGTGCGGACCCGCGACCACGCGCCCCCTCCGCAGCACCCGCGCGCTCGCCGGAGCGAGCGCAGCGACAGCGGAGGGAGCGCAGGCAGATAGGGAGGTCGGCGGTCCGCCGCCAGGCGGTCCGCCGACCGACCGGTAGCGCGGAGAGACTATGCAAATCGGTGTCGGCCTCGACTTCTCGCTCGGGATGACCTTCGACGACCAGGCGACGCTGGCCCGCGAGGCGGCGGAGCTCGGGTACGAGAGCGCCTGGACGCCGGAGGGCGTCGGGCTCGACTCCTTCCAGCTCTGCCTGCTGCGCTGGCAGGCGTCGTGCGACGTCGTGGACGGCGGGCTCGAGACCGGCATCGGCGTGTCGAACGTCGCGTACCGCGGGCCGGCGGCGTTCGCGATGAGCGCGGGGTCGCTCGGTGCGCTGACCGGCGGGAAGTTCGTGCTCGGGATCGGGTCGGGGCGGACGTACAACGCGTCGATGCGGCGCTCGGTCGGGATGGGCGGGAAGTCGGCGCTCGGCATCATGCGCGACTACCTCGTCACGACGCGGGCGCTGCTCGCCGGCGAGACCGTCGACTACGACGGCGAGGCGGTGTCGCTGCACGGCGTGTCGCTCGGCATCGCGCCGCCGCCGCGGACGCCGGTCTACGTCGCCGCGCTGGGCCCGAAGATGCTCGAGATCGCGGGCGAGACGGCGGACGGGGCGGTGCTCAACTGGTGCAGCGCGGACCAGGTCACGTGGAGCCGCGAGCGCATGAACGCCGGCGCGACGACGGCCGGGCGCGACCCGTCAGCGCTGCGCATGGCCGAGTACATCCGCGTCGCGGTCGACGACGACGTGCCACGCGCGCGCCGCGCGCTGGCCCGCGCGACGATGGGGTACGCGCTCGGGCAGTCGGTGCCGAGCGAGCGCGACCGCCGCTTCGGCTACCGCGCGCACTTCGAGCGCATGGGCTTCGCCGACGCGCTGCTCGAGGTCGACCGCATGCGCGAGGGCGGCGCGGACGCGAACGCGCTGCTCGACGCCTTCCCCGACGAGATCCTCAACGCGGTCGGCTACTTCGGCCCCGCCGAGGGCGCGGCCGACGCGTTCGCGCGCCTCGCGCGTGGCCTCGACACCGCGATCGTGCGCGTGGTGGCGTCGCGGCCGGGGCTCGACTCCGTGCGCGCGGTGATGCGCGCGTGCCGGCCGGAGCGGGTGCGCGCCGCCGGCTGACGGGGGCACTGACCGGGCGCGCGGCGGGCCTCAGGCCCGCCGTGTGCAGTGCGCCCCTCAATTGCCGGGAGGTGGCCACCTCCGAGGTGCCAGGGCACCCCCTGACACGGCAGTCGACATGCCCCGGTGGGGCGCCGTGCGCGCATGAACGTCACCCAAAGCGGCGGCAGATATGCCGCCGACAGAAGCGCGGCGCCAGCCGCGGACTGCGCCCGCGTCCTGTCGGCGGCATATCTGCCGCCGCTTTGACGTTCCGACGAGGCCTGAAGCCTGCCGCGCGCCCAGGACGGCCTAGGAGGCGGGTGTCGGCGTCGCCACGGCGCTCGCCTCGCCGAACACCGCCGTGCGCGCCCGGTCGAGCGCGTCCCGATCGGCGGCGAGCGCCGCCGGATCCGCGTCCGGCGTATCCGCCAGCGCCTCGCGCGCGGCCACGCGGAACGTCAGTTCCGCGAACGCCGCAAAGGCGGCCTCAGGCGTCGACATGGCGGGCTCGCCCGCGGAGGCGTGCGCGAGGATCCGGGTCGCCTCGTGGAGCGAGATGACGTCTGCGATCGCAACCGAGCTCTGGTACGAGAATCGGAGTGCCGTCGCGAAGTCGCCGTCGGAGGCGACCGCGAGCGCGTGCTCGGTGAGTTCCCGCTCGCTCGCGCGGTAGCCGAGCGCTCCGGCGATCAGCGCCGCGTTCCAGCGCACGATCGGGTCCGCCGGGGCCGCTGCGCGTGCAGCGGCAATCTCGTCGTCGGCGGTCTCCCACGCGCCGCTCAGCGCATCTGCGACCGCGGCGTTGTTCGCCGTCGCGCCCGGCGCGCCTGGCGGCAGCGTCGTCGCTCGCACCTGCGTCATCGCGCCGCCCGTCCAGCGGAACAGCTCCGGCGACGGCGGGGCGCACAGGGGCGCGGCAGCAGCCGGCGCCGGTCCGGCGTTCGGCAGCATGATCTCGGGCGTGCCGTCGCCGTCGAGATCGGAGATGTGGGGTGTCAGCTCGCAGGGCTGGTACACCGTCCACGAGATTTGTCCGCGCCAGCCGTCGTCCCGCGTCCAGCTCAGGAGGCCGACGACGGTGTGCGCGTCGTGATCCGCGGACGAGGCCAGCCATACCGCCCCCGGCCACGGCGGGCCGGTATACGCCGTGATGCTGGTGACCGCGATGGCCAGGTCCGCGATGGCCAGCGGCGGGCCGACCGGCAGCACGGAAATGTCGCTCGCCTGGTACGTCTGCAGCGCGCCGTCGACGAGCGCCGCGACGAGCCTGCGTCCCTCCTCGGGGGTCCCGTCGGTCCGCAGCTCGGCGACGGCGGTCTCGTGACGCCCCGACGTCTCGATCGCCAGGCGCACCGCTTGCTCGGCCGCGCTGCCCCCGGGGGTTGCGCTCGCAGCCGCTGCGGTCGCGACCGCGGTGGCGGCGCGCGTCGCGGAGGCGGCCTGCGTCTCCGTGGCGGGAGCCGTCGCGGCGGCGCCGGCGGACGGCGACGCGGCGGTGACGGTTGGGGTCGGCGACGCGCCACCGCCGCACGCGGCGACCACGGCGGCGAGCGCGGCGGGGAGCAACAGGTCGGTCAGCCGCCTGACGGCGGCGTTCGCGCTGAGCATCCGGCGACTATGCCACGGGGCATGGGTGCGCGCCCGCGGCGCCAGCGGAGGGAGCGCCGTCGGCTCAGCAGGCGACGACAGGCGGCGCCTCGGACGCGGGGACCCGCGGCGACGCGCTCCGAGGCCGGCGCTCCGATGGCCGGCGCTCCGATGGCCGGCGCTCCGACGGCCGGCGCTCCGCGCCGGACGGCGTCGGCGGCATGTCTGCCGCCGCTTAGGCGCACATCCGGCGCACGAGGTCGTACGTCATCTCGCAGCCCAGGCGCAGGTTCTCGGTGGTGATGAACTCGTCGTTCCCGTGAAAGCCCGCGAGCTCCTGCGGGCTGAAGAGCCCGGGCACGAAGTTGTACGCCACCACGCCCGCCGCGCGGAGGAAGCGGTTGTCGGTCGCGCCGATCGTGAGCGACGGCACCACGACGCCGTCCTCGAAGACGTCGTGCACCGTCGCCTCGATCGCGGCGAAGAGCTCCGTGTGCCACGGCGTTGCCGGCGGCGGCTCCGGCGCGTCGGGAGACACGAACTCGACCGCGATCCGCGGGTCGTCGACCACCTGCTCGACCGCCCGTCGCCACTCCTCTCGCGACTGTCCCGGCAGGAGGCGGCAGTCGAGCGTGGCCTCGCTGCGTGCCGGGAGCACGTTCGACTTCACGCCGGCGTGCACGAGCGTCACGTTCAGCGTGTTCATGAACATCGGGAGCAGGCCTCGACGATCGCGGATCGCGGCGTGCAGCGCACCGGCATCGTTGCCGGGCAGGACACCGACTTCTCCCAGCCGCGCCACGTAAGCGTCCGTGTCGGGCGTGAACGTCAGCCCGCGATCCCACTCCGAGAGCCGCACCAGCGCACGGGCGAGCCGCACCATCGAGTTGTCCGCGTGCACGAACGAGCCGTGCCCGGGCTGCCCGACCGAGACCAGCCGCAGCGCGCAACCGAACTTCTCGTTGGTCGCGACGGCGAACAGCTTCCGGCCGCCCGTTTCGCGCGGCATCGAGCCCTCGTTGATCGCGAACTCCGCGTCGACGAGGTCGGGCCGGTGCGCGACCACCCAGCGCATCCCCCAGGTGCTGCCGGCTTCCTCGTCCGGGGTCGCGAGGAAGACGAGGTCACGACGCAGCGGCAGGCCCTCGCGCTTCGCCAGCAGCATGGCCATCAGCTGCATGACGCCGGCGCCCTTCATGTCGATGGCTCCGCGACCGTAGATGCGGCCGTCGCGCAGCAATCCGTCGAACGGCGGCACCGACCAGTACTCCGCCTCGACCGGTACGACGTCCGTGTGGTTGCCGAGGAGGAAGGGCCGCCGGCTGCCGTCGCCGCGCAGCCGTGCCGCGACGAGCGCGCGACCGGGCTGCGGCTCGACGTACTCGACGGGGATGCCCTCGGCCGCGAGCCGGTCGCCGAGGAAGCGCGCCGCCGCGCTCTCGTTGCCGGGCGGATTCGCGGTGTCGATGCGCAGGTACTCGCGGAGCGTCGCCTCCGCCTCGGCGTGCGCCGCCGTCCAGTCGATCGGCATGCGGGTCCTTTCGCAGCCGCGGACGTGTCCGCGGCGATCGTGGCGAGCGCGGGCAGAACGCCCGTGCTCGATCGAGTGGCTCCCTCGCGGCGCCGGGGCCCGCCGGACGTCACGTGCGTCGCGGTCGAGCACGAGGCTTCATGCCGCGCGCCCACCGTCGGTGTCGACGCTGTTCCCCGCCTACGCCTCCAGCCGCTCGGCGAACCAGTCCGCGATCGTCGACACGCCGAGCGTGCGATTGTCCCGCTGGCAGTGCTGCGCGCCGCCCTCCTCGCGCGTGAACACGCGCAGCGTCTTGTCCTGCGAACCGACCGCCCGGTACAGCGCCTGCGCGTCGGCGAGCGGCACCTGCCGGTCGTCTTCGCCGTGCAGCAGCAGGAACGGGCACCGCATTCGCTGCACCACGCCGTCCAGCCGAAACGGCTCGAGCCTGCGCAGCGCGTCGTCGAGCGACCGCGCGTGCAGCACCCATTCGATGTGATGGCCCGGCACCGAGAGGTCCGTCTTGAACGCGGCCTCGACGCGCCGCTGCCACGTCGCGTGGTAGTCCCAGATCGCGCCCCAGGCGACGCAGGCGCGGTACCGCGGCTCCATGCTCGCCATCCGCGGCGCGTAGTAGCCCCCGAGACTCACCGCCATGACCCCGGCGCGCTTCGCGTCGACATCGGAGCGCGTCTCCAGGTAGTCGAGCGCCGCGGCGCCGTACGACTCGCTGTCCGGCCGCAGGTACTGGCGGCGGAAGCGGATCGCCTCGCCGTTGCCGGGGCCGTCGACGAGCAGCACGCTCATCCCGCGCCGCGCCAGCTCGGGCGCCGCCATCGCGTACTGGATTTCCTTCGTCACGTCGAGGCCGTCGAAGAACACCACGACCGGCGGCCGCCGCTTCCGCGTGTTGCGCGCATGGACGAGGTACGCCGGCAGCGACGTGCGCTCGAACGGCACCTCGACCGGCTCGATGCGCGGGCCGTCGCTCAGCTCCGCGAAGCGATGGAACGACTCGACGGCGCGCCGGTAGGCGGTGAGCGCCGCGCGGTCCTTCGGCGTGCGGAAGCGCTCGCCGTACTGCGCGTAGAGGCACGAGCGCAGGTACGCCGACGCCGCGGTGAGCGCGTGGCCGGCGCGCTCGGCGCGACGCGCGAGCCCGCGCACGTGGTCGGCCATCGCCGTCCACTCTTCGAACCAGCGGTCGTCGTCGCCGACGTCGGCGCGCAGCCGGCTCGCCACGCGGTCGACCTCGCCGAGCTCGGCGCCGCCGGCGGACGCTGCGCCCAGCAGGCCCTCGACGGCAGCGGACCAGCGGTACTCGCCGGGGAAGTACTGGAAGAACCCGGGGTGGTCCGGCGCAAGCGGGCGTGCAGTGGTGGTCATGACGGCTCCGTTTCCTCGTCACGGCGCGCGGCGCGGCACGCGCCGGGTCGCCGGGAGCGGACGCGAGCGCTGTGCGCGCGCTCGCGTCGCCGCGCTCGCGGCGAGGCGCGCCCTGCGAGCGTCCGCATCGTAAAGCGACTCCGCGCGCGAGGCTCACAATCGGGTTGCGATTCCGTGAACGCGTCCTGGTGCCGCCGTGACGACATGTGCCCCGCTCGTGCGCCGCACGCGCGCGGATTGGGTGCTCACCGGCGCCGCGCTCGCGCGCGCCACCCCGGGCTCACGCGTGCTCCCGCCATCACCTGCGCGCGCTCGCGCACGCAGCCCCGCCCGGTTCCCCGCGTCGTCGCCGCTCCCGTCGATCCCGCGCCCGCCGCGTGGCGCAGTGGGACCTGTTACGGGCGCGCAATCGCCCGCGCGTTAGCGTGACCTCTAGCGGCCCGGGCACTCTCCCCAAGCCAGTCTCCCGCCACGCAACACCCCGGGACGCGCGATGGGAGGGCTCATGCTCATCTCAGAGATCGCACAGCGTCGGGCGAATCGCATCCCCGACGACGCACCCCTCGTGGAGGCGATGGAGCGGCTCCAGGCGGGTGACGCGCCCATCCTGCTCGTCTATCGCGGCGAGTCGATGGTGGGCACGATCACGGAGCACGACATCGTGCGCTGGGAGGCGGGTCGCGCGGGCGACTACGCCCAGGCGAGCGTGCGCGACGCGATGGCGAGCGACGGCCGCCGGGTCTACGTCGACGAAGACGTGACGCACGCTGCGCGCGCCATGCGCGCGGATCACTCGCCGGCGATCGTCGTCTTGCGTCGCGACGGCAACCCGGTGGGTGCGCTCTCATTCGAGGACCTGCCGGAGTCGAGCGAGGGCGTCGTGCCGGCGACCCGCGTGATGCTCCAGCCGATGGCGCCGCCGTCGATCCTCGGACTGTTCGGCTTCGCCGGCGCCACGTTCATGGTGTCGACGTTCATGGCGGGGTGGTACGGCAATGAGCCGACCACGCCGCTCCTGCTCGCGCCGTTCGCCGTCTTCTTCGGCGGGCTCGCGCAGTTCCTCGCGGGCATGTGGTCGTTCCGCGCCCGCGACGGCATCGCGACGGCGATGCACGGCATGTGGGGCGCGTTCTGGATGGGCTGGGGGCTGCTCTACTTCCTGGGCGCCACCGGCACCGTCACGCTGCCCTCGGGCACCTTCGTGGAGCTGGGCTACTGGTTCCTCGTCCTCGCCGCGATCACGTGGGTCGGCGCACTCGCCGCGCTCGGCGAGAACATCGTGCTGACGGGCGTGCTCGGGACGCTCGCCGCCGGCGCGACCGTCGCGGCGATCGGCGAGCTGATCGGCAGCTCTGGCTGGATGACCGCCGCGGGCTGGGTCTTCCTGGCGTCGGCGCTCATCGCCTTCTACCTGGCGAGCGCGATGATGCTCGAAGGCGGCTGGAAGCGTGTCGTGCTGCCGCTGGGCAAGTACTCGTCCGCTGCCAACGTGCCGGGCAGCGAGCTCAGCCGGCCGGTGCAGTACGCACAGGGCCAGCCGGGCGTGCGCGCGGGCCAGTAGGCGCCCCGTGCCACCCGCTTCGCGCATGCACACGGCAACGGGCCGCGTCGTCGTCGTCCAGGAGGAGCGGTTCCGCCTGAAGACCGACGACGGCGCGGTCCTGCTGCTCACCCTCAAGCACGATGCCGCCGGCGACGCGGTCGATTTCGAGCACGACGTCGAGACCGCCGCGCACGTCGCGGTCGGCTACGAGGGCGAGCCCAACCTCGAGTCCGGCGTGGCGCACTGGGTGCGCCGCCACCCGGCGAACGGCCCCGCGTCAGCGGGGTGAGGAGCCACGGCAACCGAGAGACGACGCGGTCGCTGCCCGCCGCCGACGCGGACATCGCCGGCCACCGCCACCCGCCAGCGCACGACGAGAGGGAGAGCACGATGATCGACGAGTCGAAGGCGACGGCCGAGCACGCGTGGGACCGGCTGCGCGGCATGCTCGAGACGTGGCCCGTGCTCCGGCAGGCGCGCGGCGCCGACGCCGAGGGCGCGGCGGCCGAGTCGCCGCACTCCGCGCACATGCGGCCGCGGCTGGAGCAGGCCGATCGCGTCGGCACCAGCATCTGCCCGTACTGCGCCGTCGGCTGCGCGCAGCTCGTCTACGCGAAGGGCAACGACGTCATCGCCATTGAGGGCGACCCGCGCAGCCCGATCAACCAGGGCACCCTCTGCCCCAAGGGCGCGGCGACCTTCGGCTGGCTCACCAGCCCGCAGCGCCTGACGAAGGTGAAGTATCGCGCGCCGTACTCCGATCACTGGGAGGAGCGGCCGCTCGACTGGGCGATGGACCGCATCGCTCACCTCGTGAAGCGCACGCGCGACGAGACGTTCGTCGAGTCCCTCCCGGGCGGCGAGACCGTGAACCACACGATGGCCATGGCCGAGCTCGGCGGCGCCACGCTCGACAACGAGGAGAACTACCTGCTGAAGAAGCTCCTCGGCGGCGGGCTCGGGATGACCTGGATCGAGAACCAGGCCCGGATCTGACACAGCTCCTCGGTGCCCAGTCTGGGCGCCACCTTCGGCCGCGGAGCCGCCACCACCGCCCAGTGGGACCTCGCCAACGCGCAGTGCGTGGTGGTGATGGGGTCGAACATGGCGGAGAACCACCCGATCGCGTTCCGCTTCGCACTGCAGGCGCAGGAGCGCGGCGCCACGCTGATCCACGTCGACCCGCGCTTCACGCGCACGTCGGCCCTCGCCGACATCTACGCGCCCGTGCGCGCCGGCTCCGACATCGCGTTCCTCGGCGGGCTCATCAAGTACGTGATCGAGCACGACCTGTGGTTCCGCGACTACGTGATGAACTACACCAACATCGCGACCATCATCGACGACGGTTACGAGGACGCCGAGGACCTCGGCGGGCTGTTCTCCGGCTGGAACGCCGACAGCAAGTCGTACTCCGTCGATTCGTGGCAGTACCGCGGCGAGATTGTCCCGTCGTCGCTCTCCGAGCACTACGTGAACACGACGGAGTCGTTCGGCGACCACACGAAGCGCATGAGCGACCGTCCACCGGAGACCGACCCGACGCTCCAGCACCCGCGCTGCGTCTACCAGATCCTGCGGCGGCACTACGCGAAGTACACGCCGGAGATGGTGGAGCGGGTCAGCGGCTGCCCCCGCGAGACGTTCCTGCAGGTCGCCGACGCGCTCGTGCGCAACTCCGGCCCGGAGCGCACCGCCGCGTGGTGTTACGCGGTGGGCTGGACGCACCACACGACCGGCGTGCAGATGATCCGCGCCGCGGCGATCCTGCAGCTGCTGCTCGGGAACATCGGGCGCCCCGGCGGCGGCATCCTCGCGCTGCGCGGCCACTGCAGCATCCAGGGCAGCACGGACATCCCGACGCTGTACAACATGCTGCCCGGCTACCTCCCGCAGCCGCACGCCTGGAAGCAGCACGCGACCTTCGACGACTATGTGAAGACGGAGACCAACCCGACGGGCTGGTGGCACCACTTCCCGCAGTACGCGGTGAGCCTGCTCAAGGCCTGGTACGGCGACGCCGCCACCCGCGAGAACGGCTGGGGCTACGACTGGGTGCCGAAGATCACCGGCGACCACTCGCAGGAGCCGATGATGCTGGCCATCCGCGACGGCGCCATCCGCGGCCTGCTGCTGATCGGTCAGAACCCGGTCGTGGGCGGCCACAACACGCACATGGTGCGGGAGTCGCTACCGAACCTCGAGTGGCTCGTCGTGCGCGAGATCTTCGAGAACGAGACGGCGTCGTTCTGGTACGCCTCCCCGGAGGCGCGCAACGGCGACCTGCGACCCGACCAGATCGGCACGGAGATCTTCATGCTCCCCGCGGCACTGCCCGGCGAGAAGGAGGGCACGTTCACCAACACGCACCGCCTGATCCAGTGGCACGACAAGGTCGTCGAGCCGCCGGGCGACGCGCGCTCCGATCTCTGGTTCACGTACCACCTGGGGAAGCGCCTGAAGGCGCTCTACGCGGACAGCCAGGAGCGCAAGGACGCGCCGATCCAGAACCTCGAGTGGGACTACCCCGAGGAAGGCCCGCTCGCGGAGCCGTCCGCCGCGGCGGTGCTGCGCGAGATCAACGGATACACGTGGGAGGGTCGTGAGCAGATCGCGAGCTTCCAGGATCTCAAGGACGACGGTTCCACCGCGGCCGGCTGCTGGATCTACACCGGCGTCTACCCGGAGCGCGGCCGCAACCTCGCGCAGTCGCGACGGGCCGATGCGCCGGACGGCCCCGGCACGCACCTCGGCTGGGCGTTCGCCTGGCCGGCCAACCGCCGCATCCTCTACAACCGCGCCTCCGCCGATCCGGACGGCAAGCCGTGGTCCGAAGCGAAGCGCTACGTGTGGTGGGACGAGGATGCAGGGAAGTGGACCGGCAAGGACTCGGTGGACTTCCAGTCCTCGAAGCGGCCCGACTACGAGCCCGACTGGTCGTCGCCCCAGACGGGGATGGACGCGCTGGACGGTCGCGCGCCGTTCATCATGGTCTCCGACGGGCGCGGCTCGCTGTTCGTCCCGTCCGGCCTCAAGGACGGTCCGCTGCCGACCCATTACGAGCCCGTCGAGTCGGTGATCCAGAACCCCCTCTACCGCCAGCAGGACAACCCCGCGGCGAAGAAGTGGGAGCGCGCGGACAACCCGTACCACGCGGTCGGCGACCCGGCGTACCCGTACGTGATCACGACCTACCGGCTCACCGAGCACCACTCGGGCGGCATCCCCACCCGGATGGTGCCGTCGACGGCGGAGCTGCAGCCGGAGGGCTTCGTCGAGCTCTCGCCGGAGCTGGCGGCGGTGCACGGGATCGCGAACCTCGACTGGGTGGTGATCTCGACGGCGCGCGGTGAGATCGAGGCCAAGGCGCTCGTCACCGAACGGATGCGGCCGCTGCAGATGGACGGCCGCGTCGTCCACCAGGTCGGCATGCCCTGGCACTACGGCTGGCAGGGCTACGCGACCGGCGACATCGTGAACACGCTGTCAGCGGTGGTCGGCGACCCGAACACGAGCATCCACGAGGGCAAGGCGTTCACGTGCAACATCGCGCGCGGGCGCCTGTCGCGCGGACGTCGCGACGCCGCGCGCGACGGCGGTGCCGGCGACCATCGCGCCGGTCGCCGCGCGGAGGGGAGGGCCGAACGATGACGGCACCCACGCTGCCGCTGACGAGCGTGCTCCACCCGCCGCCCGTCCCCGCGCGCGCGCAGGCCTACGCCGACTCCGTGCTCTCGGGGCCGATCGCGGACGAGGCCGAGCTCACAGCCGGCGAGACGGTGCGGCCGGGCGAGCGCTACGGATTCCTCACCGACACCAGCCTCTGCATCGGCTGCAAGGCCTGCGAGGTGGCCTGCAAGGAGTGGAACAACCTGCCGGCCGACGACATCGGCCTCACCGGCCAGTCGTACGACAACACCGGCGCGCTCTCCGCGCACACGTGGCGGCACGTCACGTTCATCGAGGAGATCTCGGACCTCGCGACCGGCGAGCGCGCGACGTCGATGCCGCCGTTCCAGAGCACGTGGCTGATGCAGAGCGACGTCTGCAAGCACTGCGAGCAGGCGGCGTGCCTGCAGTCGTGCCCGACCGGGGCGCTCTTCCGCACCGAGTTCGGGTCGGTCGTGGTGCAGCAGGACATCTGCAACGGCTGCGGCTACTGCGTGCCGTCGTGCCCGTTCGGCGTGATCGAGACGGCGCCGCAGTCGGGCACCGCGCACAAGTGCACGCTCTGCTACGACCGCGCGAAGGGCGGCCTGGAGCCGGCCTGCGCGAAGTCGTGCCCGACGAACGCGATCCAGTTCGGGCCGGTGGCGACGCTGCAGGCGCGCGCGGAGCGAAGGGTCGACGCGCTGCACGCGCGCGGCGTCGACCGCGCCTACCTCTACGGCACGCCGGGCGCGCCCGGCGCGACTGGAGGCATCAGATCGCTCAACGCCTTCTTCCTCCTGCTCGACCGGCCGGAGGTCTACAACCTGCCCTCGGCGCCCGACCTGCCCTCGCGGCGGGTGGCGCCGAGCCTCGGGCGCGGCGTCGCGGCAGTGGCGGGGCTCGCCGCGGCGGCCGCGCTCGTCTTCACATGGGGAGGCCGCTCATGAGCCGCGAACCGAACGCCGCCGGCGCGCAGCGTGCCTTCCGCGACCAGCGTCGCGGCTCGCCCCGTCCCGCAGCGACCCGTGACAGCCGCCGCGCGCCGTACGGGCGCGGCGGCGGCCACCTCGCGCCGTCGCGCGAGGCGCCGGGGTCGCGCGAGCGCGCGCCCGGCGCCTCGCGCGACGGCGCGGGCGGCGACGGCGCCTACGCGGACGAGACGTACTACGACCGCCCGGCGCTGAAGGCGCCGGGCTGGGGCTGGCTGATCAGCTCCTACTTCTTCATCGGCGGAATGGCCGGGGCGCTCCAGGTGCTCGGCACGGTCGCGGACCTCGTCGGCGGCGGCGCGATGCGCGGCGTCGTGCGGCGCGCCCGCTACCTCGCGCTGGCGTGCGTGTCGCTGTGCCCGGTCTTCCTGATCCTCGACCTCGAGACCCCGAGCCGCTGGCACCACATGATGCGCATCTTCCGCCGCACCTCGGCGATGTCGATCGGCGCCTGGGTGCTCGGCGCGTTCGGCACCGCGACCGCGGCGGTGGCCGTGGCGCAGGCCGGCGCCGACCTCTTCGGCTCGCAGACGCTGCGCCGGCTGGCGCGGCTGGGCTCGCTGCCGGCCGCGGCGCTCGGCGCCGTGATGGCCTGCTACACCGGCACGTTGCTCGCCGCGACGAGCGTGCCGCTGTGGTCGACCGCGCACCGCTGGCTCGCGCCGCTGTTCGGCGCGTCCGCCGCGTCGGGCGCGACGGCAGCGCTCGGGCTCACGGGGCGCGGCGACGACCGCCGCGTCCACGAGGCGCTCGGCGCGCTGTCGCTCGTCGTGGCGGCGACCGAGCTCGGGCTGAGCGCCGGCGCCGAGCATCGCTGGAGCGAAACCGGCACCGGCGGGCCGCTGCGTCGCGGGGCGCCCGGTGCGGGCTACGGGCTCGGCGGCGTCGGGCTGGGGATGCTCGCGGGCGGCGGGCTGCACCTCGCGTCGCTCGTCGCGTCGCGCCGCTCCGACGGCACCCGCGGCCGCCGCCTCGCGACGCTCGCCTCCGTGGCCACGCTCGCCGGCGGCTACGCGCACCGCGCCGGCATCCTCTTCGGCGGGCGCGGCTCCGTCGCGCAGCCGCGCGACTACTTCCGCATCACGCAGCCCGACGGCGTCGACGGCGCCGCGCACGACCAGGGAGCCCGCGCGTGAACGTGATCGCCCACCGCGAGGAGCGCGCCGGCACCTTCACCGAGCACGCGCGCGAGGCCATCGAGCTGCTGACGAAGGCGCTCGACGAGTCGCCCGAGCGGGTGGGCGAAGACGTCGACATCGCCGAGCGCCACATCGCGTGGCTGCGCGATCGGCTGATCGACGCGCTGCGCAACGACGCCGCCGAGGCATCGGCGTCCGGCGGCCGGCGCGAGGCGCTCGGCCGCGTGAACGTCGCGCTCAGCCTCGTGGTCGGCGTCGAGTACCCGCTCGCCGGCATCCATCGCGGGCCGATGAAGCAGGCGCGCGACGTCCTCCAGCAGGTGGTCGACTCCGGCGTCGAATAGCCTGGGCGACGCCGGAGGGCCGCCCGGCCCCGGCCGGAGCGAGCCGCTCGCCTCCGGCCGGGGCGTTCCCCTCGGCCGGCACGAGCGTGCTTCGAGCGGCGCACGATGAAGCGCCGGTCGCCGGTCCGAGCCGCCCACGCGTCCCGTTCCGATTTCTCACGCCGACGACTCCGACAGCGGGGTGATCGCGGAGGCGGTCGCCCCATCGGCCTGCCGGCGCCTCCGCGTCAACGCGTGGGTCGCCGGCGCACGTTCGCGTCGACCCACGCGGAGAACGCGAAGTCGGCGGGAAGGGGCATGGGGAGCAACGCCGGGCGTCCCCGATCCTTCCCGTGCGCGTCGCACGTCGTGACGCAGTGCGCGAGCAGCTGGGGAACGTCAATCACCCAGGTGCATCCGCAATCCAGGACCTCGGTCTGTGTATCGGCGACGATAGCGGCCCCCTTTCGGACCTTTCGTTTCGGTGGTTGGTCTGCGGGCCATCGCGCGGTGCGGGCACCTGTCGCGCGCACGATGCAGTGAGGGTGGTGGGCGAACCACCGGACTCGACGAGCGCGAGCCTCAGCGGGCGCAGGTGCCGCGCGCCCGCACGTCTCCTGGTGTCGACCGCTTTCGAACCTAGGTACGAGGTTCGAACGACTTCGCGGTCGTGCGATGGCGTGACGTGACCAGCGGGGGCCACGTCGCCGGGTGCACGACGGGCGGCGCCGCCGCGGTTGCGAAGGATCGGCGCCCGGTGACCGCCGGCGCGACAGCCTTCTTCGCGGCCGGGCCCCCCGGCGCGCCCTGCTTCGCCGCGGCGCCCGTGGGCGCGACCTTCTTCGCGACGGCGCCCGTGGGCGCGATCTTCTTCGCGACGGCGCCCGTGGGCGCGATCTTCTTCGCCGCGGCGCCCGTTGGCGCGATCTTCTTCGCGACCGCGCCCGTGGGCGCGATCTTCTTCGTGATTGACTTTCTCGGGACGGGCATTGGCTGCTCCAGACATCACGAGCCGTCGATCGCGGTGTGCACCCCGCGGTGCCCGTGGCCTCCGGCCACGCGCGGTTCCGAGGGTGACGTGCGAGTCGTGCTCAATCTCACTCTACGCTCTCTGGAGCCCGCGCCCCCGCGCCGCCACCCGGCGGGCCAGAGGTTTGTTCCCGGGTTCGAACCTCGCGACGGGCTCCGGCGCCTCGAGCGGGCCCCGCTCGAACCGGCGTGCGCCGACCTCCCCGGGGAACGCGGGTGCTTCCTCGAGCGTCCTATGCTCGATGCGCCCACCGTGTCGCCCCGGAAGGAGCACTGATGACCCCTCGCCGCCTCACCCGCGGTGGCCTCGGCGTTGCCGCCGCGCTGGCGGTCGCCGCGCTGATCGCCTTGCTGCCCGCGACGATCTCCGCCCAGACCCCCACGCCCACGGCGACCCCGATCGTCGCCACGGCGACGCCGACGCCCGCGGCCGGCATCACCTTTACCGGGTTCGTGCCGCGGGACGGTGTCTCGCTCGTCTCGATGGAGGGCGCGGGCAGCCCGTCGGACATCGTCACGGCCCTCACGGCGCTCGACTGCGCGCCGCAGTCGGTCGCGCTGACGAACCGCGGCGCGTACGTCGTCTATATCCCGGGCGCTCCCGACTTCGTGAACGCGGCCTTCCCGACGTATGTCTCGACCGGCACGGCGCTCGCCCTGCGCTGCCGGGCCGCGACGGCGTCGAGCGTGCGGACGCAGGTCATGCACTACGTGCCCGCGAAGCCGGACGCGTCCACGGCGCAGGAGGGCACCTGCCTTGCCGGCTCGGTCGCGCTGCCCGCGCGTGCGGACGCGTTCCGCTGCATGACCGGCAACGCGATCCACGACCCGTGCTTCCAGCTCGCGGACGGCTCGCTCGTCTGTGACGCGAACCCGGCGACCGGCGACGCGGGCTTCCTGCTCACGCTGACCGGCTCGCTGCCGGCGGCGAACGCGCCGTCGGCGGACCAGTCGGCGACGGCGGCGAAGAGCGCCTGGCTGGTGCAGCTCGCGGACGGGACGGTCTGCGGCGTGAACACCGGCGCGACGGGCGGCGTGAACGGCGAGCGCGCCAACTACGGTTGCCCGAGCAACGAGTGGATCTTCGGCGACCTGATCCCCGGCGACGCGACGACGCCGTGGACGGCGGTGCTGGGGAGGCTGAACGTCGGCGCGAACGGCTACAGCCTCGGCGCGGCGCACCAGGCGATCATCGCGAAGGTGTGGCAGTAGCTCGGGCGCGGTGGCGAGTGCAGAGACGCCGCCGGGGGAACCCGGCGGCGTCGTTGTGCTCGAGGCGTGACCGCGGTTAGCGGCGGCCGGCGCTCGCGTGGTAGGGGTTGCCGATCTCCGCGCGCTTCTTGGCGCAGTCGGGGCAGAGGACGGACTTCGAGCGGAACTTCGTGCCGCCCTTGATCACGTACTGGCCGCAGATGGCGCACTTCCCCTCGACGCCGTTCTCGCCGTACTTGAAGGCGCCGCCCTCCTCGCCCGCGGTCGCGGGCTCCGGCGCGGCGGCCTTCGCGGGCGGCTTCGCCGGCTCGGCGGCGGCGGCGGCCGGCGCGGCGGGTGCGGGCGCAGCGGCGGCCGCCGCGGGAGCCCCGGCCGGAGCCGCGCTCGCGGCCGGCGCGGCGCCCTCCGCCGGCGCGAGCGCCTCCATCGGCGCGACCTTCGCGCGCGCGGCGGCCTTGTCCTGGTACCAGCCCGCGTTGATCTCGACGAACTGCCGCTGCGCGGCCGGCACGTCACCCTCCGGGAAGATCGCGCTCACGGGGCAGGCCGGCTGGCACGCGCCGCAGTCGATGCACTCGACCGGGTCGATGTACAGCATCCGGTCTGCGCCCTCGTCGAAGTGGATGCAGTCGACCGGGCACACCTCGACGCACGACTGGTCCATCGTGTCGATGCAGGGCTGGGTGATCACGAACGTCACGGAGCGCTACCTCCCTCGTCGAGACGTGGCCGCGGGGCGACGGCCCCGTGCAGCAGGCTAGCGCGGCGTCCCGGCGCAGTCCACGGCAGAAGGCTACCCTCGCCGCCGGCGAACGGCCCCGCGTCGGCGGGCTGAGGGACCCAGTCGGATCGAGCGGGCCCCCACGGACGGAGCAGCCCTCATGGATCTACTACACCGCGATGCGCACGACACCCGCGACGCGCGCCTTCACCGACGACCCCGTCCCCGACGACGTCCTCTACCGCATGCTCGACCACGCGCGCTTCGCCCCCAGCGGCGGCAACCGCCAGGGCTGGCGGGTGATCGTCGTGCGCGACCCGGAGAAGCGCCGCGCGCTGCGCGACCTCTACACGGTGGGCTGGCGCGAGTACATGGCGCACGTGCGCGACGGCCTGGTCGCCTTCGCGCCGATCGACCACGGGCGGTGGACCGGCCCAGCCGTCGACCTCGCCGCCGCGCGCAAGACGCCCGCGCCCAACGCCTTCGGCGATCACCTCGACACCGTGCCGGTGATGCTCGTGCTGTGCGCCGAGCTCGGCGTGCTCGCCGTCACCGACAACGGCCTCGACCGCCAGAGCATCGTCGGCGGCGGCTCGATCTACCCGTTCGCGTGGAACCTGCTGCTCGCCGCACGCAACGAGGGCCTGGGCGGCGTGATGACGACGGTGCTGTGCCGCGAGGAGCCCGCCGCGAAGGCGCTGCTCGGCATCCCCGACGGCTTCGCCATCGCCGCGCTGATCGCGATCGGCCACCCGCGCGACGAGGTGCGCCGCCTGCGGCGCCGCCCGGTGTCCGCCTTCACCTGGGTCGACGCGTTCGAGGGGGAGCCGTTCGCCCCGTAAGCGGTGCCGCCCCGCCGACGTGGCATGCGCCGCCGAGCCCCCTCGCCAGCGGCGGCAGACACGCCGCCGATGCGACCTGGGCCGCCAGGCCCAAGCGGCGGCAGACACGCCGCCGATGTGACCTGGGCCGCCAGCCCAAGCGGCGGCAGACACGCCGCCGATGTGGCATAGGCCGCCGAGCCCCGTCGCCAGCGGCGGCAGACACGCCGCCGATGTGAGCCTGGGCCGCAAGGCCCAAGCGGCGGCAGACACGCCGCCGACGTGACCTGGGCCGCAAGGCCCAAGCGGCGGCAGACACGCCGCCGACACGAGGTGGGCCGCCCAGGCCCACGCCGCAGACCGTCCGCCGACGCGCCCGCGACGCCGCGCCACCGCACGCGGGCAGCCGCCCGCGATCACATCGGCGGCGTATCTGCCGCCGCCGGCGACGGGCCCCGCTCACTCGCCCTGCAGCGCGACGATCGCCGCGCGCACGTCCTCGTCCTCGACGAACTCCGCGCCGCGCGCCTCGCGCAGCGCCTGCGCCCGGCGCAGGATCGCCGCCTGCGACATGCCCGGCGGCGGCGGTGTGTGCCACGCGAGCAGCTCGAGCGTCGCGCCGTTCGGGTCCTGGAAGTAGAGCGACCGCTCGTACCCGCGCTCCGCCCGCTCGAAGGGCACGCCCGCGGCCTCGAGCCGCTGCGCCGCCTCGTCCAGCGCGGCCGCGTCGACGTCGATCGCCAGGTGATCCATGTGGCCGGAGCCACCCTGCGCCTGCGGGTATTCGCGCGCGCCCTCGTCGCGCGGCAGGAAGTAGGCGATGAAGTTGTCGTCGCCGACGTGGAAGAGGATGTGGTCCTCGGGCTCGTAGTCGAGGTTCCGCTGTCGCAGCACGATCTCCATGCCCAGCACCTCCGTGTAGAAGCGGATGGTGGCGGCGGTGTGCGCGCCGGAGATGCCGGGGTGGGAGATGCGAAGAGTGTGCACGCGTCGGGCTCCGATCCGGGGTGTGTGGGAGGAGGGGAGTGTACCGGGCGGTCGCCGCGCGCCGGCGACAGGCGGCTGGGCGCCCGCCGCGGGGTCGGCGGCCCGATCTGCCGACGCTGAGGCGCGCCGGCTGCTGCGCGCGCCTACCGTCCCCCCGGCCGGCGGATGCGGCGCGAGAACACGCCGAGGCGCCGCGCGCGGTCGAGCATGCCCCACGGCGAGAACATGCCGCGGCGCGGCAGCGCGGCCAGCGCGCGCAGCTGCGGGCCGAAGTCCTCGGTCACCGGCGGCCCGTGCCCGGCGCAGCCGATCGCCGGCGCCTGCTCGGCGAACGCCGCCAGCGTCACGAGGTACTGCGGGTCGTCGTCGTTCGTCATCTTCAGCGGGCGGGCCAGCGTGTCCTCGTGGCTGATCACGAGGTCGCCGACGAACGCCAGGTCGCGGTCGGGCGCGACGTAGCAGTACGACCCCGGCGTGTGGCCCGGCGTCGGCACGGCGAGCAGCCCGGGCGCGACCCGCACGCCGCCGCTGAGCGCGCGGTCGACGATGAGCCGCGGCGCCGCGCGGCGGCCCGCGAGGCGCCGGACGCGCCGCAGCAGGTGCGAGCGGCCGACCGGCTCGCGCAGCTCGAAGACGCCGTCGGGCCGCGGCGCGCAGTCGGCGGCGCCGGCGACGACCGGGCAGCCGTAGTGGTCCCGCAGCGCGGCGGCGGCCCCGGCGTGGTCGACGTGGTGGTGCGTCAGCAGGATCAGCGACGGCGCGCGGCCGGGGACCAGGGCGGCGAGCTCGTCGATGATGCCGGGCGCGCTCGACCCGAAGCCGGTGTCGACGAGGACGAGGTCGCCGCCATCGACCTCGAGCAGGTAGACGTTGCTGCCGGACGTGGCGTGCAGCCACCAGCAGCCGGGCGCGACGAGGTCGGCCATCACGCGTTCCCCGGCGCGCGGCAGAGCCGGCCCTGAGCCTGTCGACGGGCAGGCCCCGGCGGAGCGTCACAGCGGCGACAGACATGCCGCCGACAGCAGCGCGGCGCCAGCCGCGGACTGCATCCGCGTCCCGTCGGCGGCATGTCTGCCGCCGCTGTGGTGACTGCCGTGCACCCGCGCGGCACCGCATGCGGCGGGCCCGACGCCCGCCGCGCGGCGAGCAGCATCACCACCACAGCACGTCGTCCAGGGGGTCCTCCGGGAGGTGGTCGGCGTCGGGGTCGGCCGCGCTCCACAGCTCGGTGCTCAGGTACTTCGACCCGCCGTCGGCGAACATCATCACGACGTTGCCGGAGCCCAGGCGCGACGCCACCCGCAGCGCCGCGTGCGTCACCGCGCCGCTGCTGATGCCGACGAACAGCCCCTCGGCCATGAGGATGCGCCGCGCCTGCGCCACCGCGTGGCGGTTGCCGACGAGCAGCTTCGCGTCGAGCAGCGACTCGTCCAGCAGCGGCGGGATGTAGCCCTCGTCCATCGACGTCAGTCCCTGCACGTGCACGCCCAGGCGCGGCTCGACGCCGACGATCTTGCAGTCGGGGTTCGCCTCCTTCAGGCGCCGGCCGACGCCGGTGACCGTCCCGCCCGTGCCGACGCCCGCGACGAACGCGTCCACCGCCGGCAGCGCTTCGAGGATCTCCCGGGCGGTCTCCTCGTAGTGCGCGCGCACGTTCTCCTCGTTGCCGAACTGGTTGAGGAAGAACGCGCCCTCCTCGCGGGCCACGTGCTCGGCGGCCGCGATGGCCGTCTTGATGCCGGCCTGCCGCGGCACCCAGCGGATGCGCGCGCCGTACCCGGCGAGCAGCGAGCCGATCTCGGGGTAGACGCTCTCCGGCACGCAGATCTCGACGGGGTGGCCGAGCAGCCGCCCGAACATCGCGGTCGCGAGTCCGGTGTTGCCGGTCGACGCCTCGACCACGGTCTGCCCGGGCGCGAGCGCGCCGGAGGCCCGCGCGCGCTCGAACATGCGCAGCACGATGCGATCCTTCACGCTGCCCGTCGGGTTGCCCTGCTCGAGCTTGGCGAAGAGATGGACGTCCAGCTCCGGGGCCAGCCGCGCAAGCGCGACGAGCGGCGTACGGCCGACGAGGCCGGCGACTCCGTGCAGCGGCGGCGACGCGTGAGCGGACATGGCGTGAGTGTAGGGTCCGGCAATCGCGCGGGCTCGCGCCACCCGCGCTCCCTCGACGTCGATGGCGGCTCCCGCCTGCCCCCTCCCCCCGCGCAAGCGGCGCCAGCCGCCGCTCCGCCCCCGCAAGCGGCGGCAGACACGCCGCCGATATCGCCGGCGGCGCCAGCCGCCGTTCGGCCCCCGCAAGCGGCGGCAGACACGCCGCCGATATCGCCGGCGGCGCCAGCCGCCGTTCGGCCCCCGCAAGCGGCGGCAGACACGCCGCCGATATCGCCGGCGGCGACAGCCGCCGTTCGGCCCCCGCAATCCTCCCAGCACCCGCAACGCTGCCGGTGCCCGCAACTTCCTCGGTGCGCGGCTCGCCGCCATCCGGCAGGATCTCCCGGTGGATGCGCCGCTCCCGCCCGTCGACCGCACATGGCTGCTCACATGGACCACGTACGGCTCATGGCTCCCCGGCGACGCCCGCGGATCGAAGCTCCGTGTCCCCGACGGGTCGGGCCGCCGCGTCCCCGCGTTTCTCTCCGGCGACGCCCCCGCCGCGGCATGGCTGCGCATCACTGCATCTGGCCTCTTGAAGCGAGATCCCATTCGCCTCACCGCCCTGCAGGCCGAGGTCGCGGCCGACGCGATCGACGCGCAGGCACGCTACCGGGGGTGGACATGCTTCGCGACGGCGGTCATGTCGAACCATGTGCACGTCGTCATCGGAGTACCGGCCGACCCGCCTGCCTCGACGTTGCTCAAGACGCTGAAGGCATACGCGTCGCGGGCGTTGAACGAACGGTGGAGGCGGCCCGAGTCGGGGACGTGGTGGACCCAGTCCGGCTCGACACGGCTCCTCCGTTCGGAACCGGCGGTCATCGCGGCCGTGAGATACGTGAGGGACCAGGAGTACCCGCTCGTGGTGCGGCTGGACACGCGCACGTGGGACGGGGAGGTGTGACGGCACATCGCGTGAGCGGGGAGCGGGGAGCGGGGAGCGGCGGCTGTCGCCGCCGGCGATATCGGCGGCGTGTCTGCCGCCGCTTGCGACGAGGGATCGCGTCCGCGAGGGCGCGGTTCGCCCACGGCGCCCACCCGGCGCTTGTCATAATCGAGACGCGGCTGCAACGGCGCGCGGCCGCCCCGGAATCTGCGGCTATCAGTTCCGTCGCCGACCCCTACGTCCGGGTCCATCGCGCGTTGGATTGGGTAGCGGCACAGGGGTACTGCACCCTGTCCCGCACCCTGGGTGGGGAGGCCGGCGCGAGCCGGCCTCCCGTTGTGTCCGGCTCCCCGCGCGCTACCGTGTACGCCGCCCGACCCGGGCGTCCGCGCGGCACGGAGGAGTCCCACCCATGACCTGGCAACCCGAGGTCGACGAGCTCGAACGACGCCGCGCCCTCGCGGCCCGCATGGGCGGCGAGGCGAACGTCGCCCGCCAGCACGCCTCCGGCAAGCTCACCGTCCGCGAGCGCATCGACGCCTTCGCCGACCCCGGCTCGTTCCGCGAGTTCATGGGCCTCGTCGGCCGCGCCACCTACGAGGACGAGCAGCTCGTCGACTTCACGCCGAAGGCGTCGGTCGACGGCTTCTGCACCGTCGACGGCCGCAAGGTGGTGGTGAGCGGCGGCGACTTCACCGTGCGCGGCGGCTCCGGCGGCAGCCGCTCCGACGGGATGGGCGCGGAGCTGCCGACGACGCGTCGCGCGCTGGAGTGGCGTGTGCCGTTTGTGCGGCTGCTCGACGCCGCCGGCGGGAGCGTGCGCTCGTTCGAGGAGATGGGGCGCACCTATCTCCCCGACGGCAACGCCTGGGCGCAGTACGACGTGCAGCTGCTGCGCGCCGTGCCGGTCGTCTCCGCCGTGCTCGGGTCGGTGGCCGGGCTGCCGGCCGTGAACGCGTGCATGGCGCACTTCAACGTGATGGTCGCCGGCACGAGCCAGCTCTTCCCCGGCGGCCCGCCCGTGGTGAAGGCCGCGCTCGGCTACGACATCGACAAGGAGGCCCTCGGCGGCGCCGCGATCCACGGGACGCAGAGCGGCGTCGTCGACAACGTCGCGGCGAGCGAGCCCGAGGCGCTCGCGACGATCCGCCGCTTCCTCTCCTATCTGCCGTCGAACGTATGGGAGCTGCCGCCGCGCGCCGAGCCGACCGACGACCCCGCGCGCCGCGACGAGTCGCTGCTGTCGGTCGTCCCGCGGGACCGGCGGCGCCCCTACGACGCGCACCGCATCATCGAGGCCGCCGTCGACCGCGACTCCTTCTTCGAGATCGCGCCGGGCTACGGCCGGTCGCGCATCACCGGGCTCGCGCGCGTCGACGGCTACGCGGTCGGCGTGATGGCGAACAACCCCGTGTACCTCGGCGGCACGACGGACGTCTCGGCCGGGGAGAAGGTGATCCGGCTGATGGCGCTGTGCGACACCTTCCACCTGCCGCTCGTGTCGTTCGCCGACGAGCCGGGGTTCATGGTGGGCCTGGAGTCGGAGAAGCGGGGCATCGAGCGCGCCGGCGCGCGGCTGGTGATCGCGACGTGCGAGAGCCGCATGCCGTGGATCACGGTGGTGGTGGGCGCAGCTCTACGGCGTGGCCGGCCAGTGCCAGCAGCGGCCGACCGGGATGTTCCGGCGCTACGTGTGGCCGTCGGGCCGCTGGGGGTCGATGCACATCGAGGGCGGCGTGGCCGCGGCGTACCGCCGCGAGATCGAGGCCGCGCCGCGACCCGGAGGCGCGCCGCGCGGAGATCGAGGCGCGGCTGCAGGCGATCGCGTCGCCGTTCCGCACGGCGGAGTCGACGGGCCAGGACGTGATCGATCCGCGCGACACGCGCCCGCTGCTCTGCGAGTTCGTGCACGACGCGCAGCCGATCCTGCGGTCGCAGGTCGGCCCGTCGCCGGTCCCGTACCACCCGTAGCCGCCGCCCCGGTGCGCCGCCGGCATGCCCCGGCCGCTGGGAACCGCGGCACACACCGCCGCCGACGCTACCTGTGCGAGGCCCCGTTCGCGCTCCCGCGCCGCGCCCTCGGTGCCGCGCTCCTCCCGGTCTTCTTCCACACCAGGACGCGCTGCTTCGGGTCGGTCCAGCTCGACCGCACCCGCACGCCCATGTCCTTCGCCGCGTCCGCCAGGCGGCGCTTCACCGTCGACGGCACGTCGCCGCGCGCCAGCTCGATCTGGCCGGCGTCGCTCGCCTCCAACGCCTCCTGGTAGGGACGTCGCGCCTCGATGGCGGCGCGCTCCCTGCCGATCATGACTTCTCGCGGGTTCAACTGCGTGAATTTCGCCATGGGGCCTTTCTGCCTGCTTCGTTGAGCCAAGGGATCAGACTCGCAACATACAGATTGCGACACGATCGAAACGTCTACAAGTGTCCCACGCGAGTCATCCAACCAGGGAGCGGAAGTGTCGATGATCGGTGGTGCTACGGTGGAATGAGGACACGGCATGCGCGCGACCGGCGCCGCTCTGGCCGGGGAACGTATCGAGCGACGGTCGCGCCGGGCATGAGGAAAGGATGCGGTCATGATCACGGCGATTGCGCGACTGCACGCGCAGCCCGGCAAAGAGGCCGAAGTGCAGAAGGCCCTGGAGCAGATGATCGAAGGCGTGCAGACACACGAACCCGGCGTCGACGCCTACTCCTTGCACGTCGCCGAGAACGACCCGAGCGAGTTCCTGCTCTACGAACGCTACCCCACCGTCGCCGACTTCGAGCAGCACCAGAAGACCGAGCACATGCTGGAGCTGGGCACGGCGCTGCGCGAGTCGCTGCGCGAGCCCATCGCGATCGAGCGATACACATACCTCAAGGGACTGTGACAGCGTGCCGCGCCCCATTGATCGCGATGAGCTGCAGCGGCTCATGCGCGAGGAAGACGTACAGGTCGTCGAGGTGCTGCCGCGCGACGAGTACGAGTGGGCGCACCTCCCCGGCGCCGTTCACCTCTCGCTGAAGCAGTTCAGCCGGGAGGCGGCGCTCGAGCGCCTCGACCCGGCGCGGCCGGTCGCGGTGTACTGCAACGGCTTCCTCTGAGACCAGAGCCCGCGGGCTGCGTGGCGGCTCGAGACGTACGGCTTCGCGCGCGTCTTCGACTACGTCGGCGGGAAGGAAGACTGGCTCGCGTGCGGACTGCCACGAGAGGGGGAGGCTGTCCTCGCCGGCGACGCGGTGACGGCCGACGTCGCGATGTGCCCGCTCGACGCGAGCGTCGGCGAGGCGCGCGCCGCCCTGTCGCGCACCGGCGGCCGCGCGGTGATCGTCGTGAACGCGGAGCGGGTCGTGCTCGGGATTGTCGGCGACGATGCGCTCGACGGCGAAGGCGACGATGGCCGCGCCGTCGTCGACGTCATGAGCGAGGGACCGACGACCGTGCGCGCGAACGAGCAACTCGACGCGCTGCTCGAGCGCATGCGCGGCGCGGAGGTCGACGCGGTGCTCGTAACGACCCCCGACGGGCGCCTCGTCGGCCGGCTCGAGGCCGGCCGCGGCGCGCACTACCTGCACGAGCACGCGGCGGCCGGTGGCTGACCTCCGGGCCTCGGCCGCTTCCCGTCAGCGCGCCGACGTCCCGTGCGCGGCGCCGCGTGGCGGCCGCGCGATCCCGGTCGCGGGCGCGGCGTCGGCCCGCGCGAGCCCCAGTCCGAGCGCGAGCACGACGATAGCCCAGGCCAGCACGATTGGCTGCAGCACCGACACCCACCCGATGATCGCGACCTCGGCGACGATCCAGCCGATCAGCTCGACGCCCAGCGCCGCCGTGATCCACCCGGCGTATGTGCGACCTGAGAGCACCACGTAGGCACCCGCGAAGTACACGAGTCCGATGGCGACCAGGAGCGTGAGCCCGGGCACGAGGTAGTCGGAGAACGGCGAGCCGTCGAGCCACGAAAGCGGCATTCCCTCGGTGCCGTTCCGGTGGCCGAGCACGAACCAGGCGCCGGCGACCGCGCCAACCGCCATCACGACCTCGAGCACGGCGATCGACCACGCCACGGCACGACGCGATGTCACGATGAACCTCCCTACCGGGGCGGTCCCATCGTGCGCGTCGCGCGCACGCGCCGGCAGCGGCCTTGGCCCGGCGATTGGCGTGACGAACGTCGGCGCCGTCCCGATTCGCGCGGCAGGGCCTCCGACGGGGTCAGACTCGTCGGGGCGCGCAAGCGGCGGCAGAGATGCCGCCGACAGAGGCACGGCGCTCGACGGCGGACCGTGTCCGCGTCCTGTCGGCGGCATCTCTGCCGCCGCTTGGGGGCCCACGACGGGCCCGCGTCGCCTCGGCAGGCTCCGGACAGGCTCTGCCGCGCGCCCGGAGTGCGCCCCTCGCGGCAGAGCAGATGCCTAGGTAGCATGACGGGCGCATTGGGGCGCTTGCCGCGCGGGAGGAGGCGACGTTGAAGGAGCTGGGGATCGCGATTGTGGTGGCGGCGTGCATCGCCGTCGCGCTGCCGGCCATCTACGGCGTGGCGAACGTCCAGCGCGCGCCCGAGGCGCGCGTGGCCGCGATTGACCTGAGCGCGACGCCGGAGGCCACGAGCCAGGCCGCACCGCCGCCGTCCACCGGCCCCGTCGACGGCAAGACGGTCGCGCAGTCCAGCGGCTGCTTCGCCTGTCACACCACCGACGGCTCAAAGAGCATCGGCCCGACGTGGAAGGGCCTCGCGGGCAGCACCGTGTCGCTGGTCGACGGCAGCACCGCGACCGCCGACGACGCCTACCTCCACGAGTCGATTGTCGACCCCGCTGCGAAGATTGTCGCCGGCCACACCAACGACATGCCGGCCACCTTCGGCAAGTCGCTCAACGATCAGCAGATCTCGGCGCTCATCGACTACATCAAGACGCTGAAGTAACCCGCCCCGCGCAGCGCGGCCCGGCGCTGGATTCAACGAGCCCCCTCCGTCGCCGGAGGGGGCTCGCGTGTGTCACGGTCGGCGCGACGGCCTAGTGGCCGTTGTTGTGCTTGCCGTGGCTCGCGAAGAAGCTCCAGGACGGCCGCCCGGCGGTCTTGCCGCTGGCCTGCGAGCCCTGGTCCTCGTGGCTCGTGTCCTGCTTGATCGTCGTCTGCTGCACAGTCTGCTGCTTCAGCGTGCTCTGCTGCTGACTCTGCTCAGACTGCTGCTTGTCGCAGTCCGAGTTCGTCGACTGCTGCTGCGCGGTCTGGGCGTCGAGCTTCGCCTGGAACACCGACGAGAAGTTCACCCAGCCCGGCATCTTGCCGTGCGACTCGAACGAGGTCTGCACGTTCGGCTTCGCCTTGTGCTCGTTGCCCTCGTTCGCCTCGTTCTGCTCCTTGTCCTCGTGCTTCGCCTTCGGGTGCTCCCGGTTGGCGAGCTTGAGGATGACGCGCCCGATGACGCCCTGCGCGAAGTGCGGGAGCTGGCCGCTCATGTAGATGCGGCACAGCGCCGGCAGCGCCGGGTGCCCGGACGTGTCCTGGCAGGCCGCCACGACGTCCGGGTTCTGTCCGGACGGCGTGCTCGTGCCCACCGTGAGCGTGTACGACTTCGACGTCGAGACCGCCGGCGACTCGCTGTCCGTCACCTGGATGGTGAAGGTCGAGGCGCCCGCCGCGGTCGGCGTGCCGCTGATCACACCGGTGCCGGCGTTGAGCGACAGGCCGGCCGGAAGCCCGCCCGCGATCACCGACCAGCTGTACGGCGTGATGCCGCCGGTCGCCTGCAGCGTCTTCGAGTACGCCGTGCCCACGGTGGCGTCGGGGAGCGACGCCGTCGTGATCGCGAGCGCGGTGAACGGGTTGACCGTGATTGTCAGCGACTTCGTCGCGGTCGCGGGCGTCGACTGGCTGTCGGACACCTGGACCGTCAAGGTCGACGTGCCGGCCGCGGTCGGCGTCCCGCTGATCTCGCCGGTCGCGGCGTTGAGCGACAGGCCCGCGGGAAGCGCACCGGTCGTCACCGACCACGTGTACGGCGTCACGCCGCCGGTCGCGGCGAGCATCTGCGAGTACGACACGCCCACGGTCGCGCTGTCGAGCGACGTGGTCGTGATCGAGACCGGCGTCGCGGCCACTGCGATGGACAGTGAGCGCGTCGCCGAGCCGCCCGCGAGGTCCGTCACCTGCACGGTGAACATGCTCGTGCCGGCCGCCGTCGGCGTGCCGCTGATCACGCCGGTCGTCGCGTTGAGCGACAGGCCGGCCGGCAGCGCGCCGGACGTGAGCGACCAGCCGTACGGGGTCACGCCGCCGGTGGCGGCGAGCGTCTGCGAGTACGCCGTGCCCACGGTGGCGTTGGGCAGCGACGTCGTGCCGATCGCGACGGGAGCGCCGATCGTGATCGACAGCGCCTTCGTCGCCGTGCCGCCGGCCGCGTCCGCGACCTGTGCGGTGATGTTCGTGGTGCCGGCGGCCGTCGGCGTGCCGCTGATCGCACCGGTGCTCGCGTTGAGCGCGAGTCCGGCCGGCAGCGTGCCGGCGGAGACCGACCACGTGTACGGCGTCACGCCGCCCGCGGCGGCGAGCGTCTGCGAGTAGGCCACGCCAACCTCACCGCCGGCGAGCGACGTGGTGGTGATCGCCACCTGGTCCTGGACCGTGATGGTCAGGGACTGCGTCGCCGTCGTGACGGGCGAGCTGCTGTCGGTAACCTGGGCCGTGAAGGTCGACGAGCCGACCGTGGTCGGCGTGCCGCTGATCACCCCGCTCGAGGTGTTGATCGAGAGGCCGGCGGGCAGACCGCCGGTCGTGATCGCCCAGGTGTAGGGCGTGGTGCCGCCGGTGGCGGCGAGCGTCTGCGAATATGCGACGCCGACTTCCGCGTTCGGCATCGAGGTGGTCCCGACCGCGACGGGACCGGGATTGGCCCGTACCAGGCCGGGCAGTCCGACCGCGAGCAGCAGCACCGCCGCGAATATGGGCGATGCGTACCACCAGATGCGTTTGTTCAAGCGCATCTTCTCTCCTTTCGCTCTCTCCCCGTGAGGCTTGCCATGGGAGCACCGCCCTGCCCGTCGACTGCTTGAACGCGAGCGCGAGAAAAACGTGAGGGTCGCGTGCGAACGAGTGATGTTGCAGAACTCTCACGGCAGCGCGATCCGGCGGCGCGGCCCCCGGCGCCGTCGGGGCGCAATCGGGTAGATTTGGCGCCCGCCCGGCGAAGGATTGGAGCCCCCGTGTCCCTCGAGGACCTGCGCGCGGACCTCGACGCGCTCGTGCGCGATCAGATGGCGCGCCGGCAGGTGCCCGGCGTCGCGCTCGGCGTCGTGCACGGCGACGAGGTGCTCACCGCGAGCTACGGCGTGACGAACGTCGACCACCCGCTGCCGGTGACGCCGACCACGCTGTTCCAGGTCGGCTCCACCACCAAGACGATGACCGCAACCCTCGTCATGCGGCGCGTCGAGAGCGGGGCCATCGACCTCGACGCGCCGCTGCGCCGCCTGCTCGACTTCCGGCTCGCCGACGAGGCGTGGGCCGAGCGCGTCACGCCGCGCCACCTGCTCACCCACACCGCGGGCTGGGCCGGCGACTGGTACCTGCTCCACCGCGTCGGCGCGCGCGGCGACGACGCCCTCGCGTGCATGGTCGAGCAGCTGCCGGACATGCCGCTGCTCACGCCGCCCGGCGAGACCTTCGCCTACAGCAACGCCGGCTTCGCGGTGCTCGGGCGCGTCATCGAGGTGCTCGCCGGCGAGCCGTACGACCGCGTGCTCGCGCGCGAGCTGTTCGCGCCGCTGGGGATGCGGCACTCGTTCGAGCTGCCCGAGGACGTCGTGACCGAGCGCGTCGCGGTCGGTCATCGCTCCGTCGACGGCCGGCCGGCCGTCGCGCGGCCGTGGGCGGTCGAGCGCGCGGGCATGGCGCACGGCGGCGTGATCTCGGACCTCGTCGACCAGCTTGCGTACCTGCGATTCCACCTCGGCGACGGCCGCGGGCCCGGCGGCGAGGTCGTGTTGCCGGCGGCGCGACTCGCCGAGATGCAGCGCGAGCACGTGCGCGCCGGCAGCATCTGCGACGCGTTCGGACTGGGGTGGCAGCTGACCGACGTGGGCGGCATGCGCACGGTGCGGCACGGCGGCGAGACGCTCGGCCAGCTGTCCGAGTTCGTGATGGTGCCCCCGGAGCGCTTCGGACTCACGGTGCTCACGAACGCCGTGGACGGCGCGGCGCTCAACCGCGCGGTGACGGCGTGGCTGCTCGATTGCGTGCTCGGCGTGCGCGACGCGCCCCCCGCGACGGTCGACATGCCGGAGGCGGCGCTGCGCGCCTGCGCCGGCCGCTACACGGGGCTGCTCAAGGACGTCCTGCTGGCGGTGGAGGACGGCGCGCTCGTGTTGCGCGTCGAGCCGGCGCCGCGGCCGGGTCGCGACCCGGTGCCGCCGCCGGCGCCCGTGCGTCTCGCCGTCCTCGGCGAGGACGCGGTGATCGGGGTCGAGGAGCCGGCGCTCGGCCGTCGCGGCGAGTTCCTGCGCGACGCCGCGGGCGCGATCCGGTGGCTGCGCTGGGACGGGCGCCTGCAACGTCGGGTGTAGGACTGGCCCGGTTTGCCCGCGTTCGACGCTTTCTTTGCGTCTGCATGACGATGTCGCATGCCATGAAACTGCAACGTGCGGCGAACGCTCGGTACGCTCGAGGCGTTACACATTCATCGCACGGTCGATGCATTCCCATCGCATTAAAGGGGTTCAGTGTTGCAGCGACTTCGCCGCCCGGCGCGGGCCGGGCTGTTCCTCGCACTTGCCGTCGTCGCCGCCCTCGCCGGCGGCCTGCTCGTCGGCGGCCGCGCGACCAGCGCGCACGCGGCCGCGATCGGCGCGCCGGGCGGCACCGCCGTCTCCACCGTCGACGCCTTCGCGCTCGAAGGCTTCCAGTGGACCGACCGCACGACGGTCGACGTCTACTACAACTGGGACGGCGGCACGTGCGTCGTCAACGGCCGCGACATGAGCGGACCCGCGCTCGCCCTCTCGCAGGACCTCGCGAAGCAAGAGCTCGACCTCTCGATCCAGGAGATCAACCGCGAGCTGCGCGGCGGGCTCACGCTCGTCGACGCCGGCCCGACGACGCGCGCCGACCTCTGCAGCACGAACCCGGGCCACGCGATCGTCGTCGGCTGGGGGAGCATCGCCTCCACCGGCCTCACGCTGAACTTCGGCATCCAGACGAGCGCGCTCGGCGCGTCGACCTTCACGGCCGCGCGCGTCTTCCTGGACGACACCTACAACTTCGCCTGCCCGGACTCGCCGACGTACCGCGACCTGCAGCACGTGTTCTCGCATGAGCTGCTGCACGCGATTGGCGTCGGCCACTCGACCGACCCGAACGCGCTGATGGCGCCGACGGGCGTCGCCTGCCAGATGGGCTACCTGCTCACGTCCGACGACATCGCCGCGATCGCGGCGCTCTACCCGCCGGTGCTGCCCGCGCCCGCGCCCGTGGTGACCGCGACGCCGGCGCCCACCCCGGCGGCGACCGTCGCGCCGACCCCGGTGCCGACCGCGACCCCCGTCCCGTCCGTGACGACCGCGCCGATCGCGTCGGGTACCGACATGGGGCAGTTCGACCGGCCGATCGCCAGCGTCGGCGTGAACACTGCGCTGTGGGGCGGCGGCTCGGTCACCGAGCTTGCCACCGCGACGCAGTCCAGCGGCGGCCGTTCGATCACCGTGTATCTCGGCGGCCGCGCGGTCATCTACATCCCCGGCGCGCCGGCGTTCGTGAACGCGGCGTTCCTCGGTGCGTATCCGGTGGGCGTCCCCTCCGCCACCATCGTGCTCATCGTCCGCTAGGCGGAGGCGGTTTCGAGCGGCAGCCGGCAGGGTGCCGATCCCCTCCGACCGGTGCGCCGTGCTCGTGGCGAGACCCGGGAGGAGATCGGACTGCGCGCCGCCGGGCGCACCGGCGAGCGGTCGTGGACGGCGACGCGGGTGGGAGGGATTGGCAGCCTCCCTGCTGCCGCTCGACGCGAGTCGGGCGACGCGCCGCCGCCGCTCCCGCCACCCCCGCATGGTTCGCGCCGGATACCCCGCTCGGCGCGAGTCATGCGCGGGCGGCGGGAGCGTGTGCTAGAGCCGCGCCTCGATCCACCGCTCCATGTCGGCCAGCACCTGCGCGCGCTCCGGCTCGTTGAAAATCTCGTGCTTCAGGCCGTCGTACAGCTCGAGCGTCTTGTCGGCGGAGCCGACCAGCTCGTGCAGCGTCGCGCTGCGCTCGCCGTCGCGCACGCCGGTGCCGGCCATGATCAGGATCGGCAGGCGGATGTCGCGCACGAGCGTCGGCAACTCGTCGCGCAGCCGGTCCATGCCCGAGCCGGAGCGGTCGGGCCGCGGTCCGCGGTAGACCAGCGGGTCGTCTTCGTAGGCAGCGATCACGGCGGGGTCGCGGCTGAGCATCGCGCTGTCGAGCGGCACGCCCGGCGCGGGCGGCGGCGGGGGCGGCTCGCCGGGGCGCGACACGCCGCCGCCGGAGAGCACGAGCCCCGCGAGCTCGTCCTGGTGCTCCAGCACGTACGCCAGGCTGATCGTCGACCCCATGCTGTGGCCGACCAGGAACACCTTCGCGCCGGGCTGCTCGCCGCGGACGAGGTCGAAGAACGTCTTCAGGTCGGTCGTGTAGTCCGAGAAGTGGTCGACCTGCACGCGCTCGCCGTCGGAGCGGCCGTGCCCGCGGTGGTCGAGCGCGTACACCGCGTAGCCCTTCGGGACGAAGTGGTCGACGACGTTGCCGTAGCGCCCGCTGTGCTCGGCGTAGCCGTGCGCGATGAGCAGGACCGCGCGGGGCGGGCCGTCGGGCAGCCAGCACTGGTAGTAGAGGTTGAAGTCCTTGAGGCCGGTGAAGTGGCCCTCGCGGTGCTGCATGGCGCGTTGCCTTCCCGCTGCGGTGGGGACTCTAGCGGGGCCGGAGGCGAGCCGCGAGCGGCGGCGGCCGGGGCGGTGCACCAGTGCCGGTGACGGTGCGATCCCGTCGCTGCCGCTCCGGGCTCGAAGCCACCCGGTCTACACGTGCTCGCCGCGCGCGAGCCGCGCCGCGAGGTCGGCCATGTACTCGTCGTCGTGGTAGCGCGGCGGGCGATGGTCGCGCAGCGCGAAGAGCGCCTCGCGGTGCTCGGCGGTGCGGCGCCCCGCCGCGAAGTGCTCCGCCGAGCGCCGCTCGATCGTGCTGAGGTCGGTCGCGACCAGGTCCTCCATCAGCATCCGCTTGATCACGCGCAGCGTCGGCTCCGGGTTCGCCGCGATCTCCGCGGCCAGCGCGACCGCGCGCGGTACCAGCTCGTCCGGCTCCACCACTTCGCGCACGAGGCCGAGGTCGCGCGACTCCTGCGCGCTCCAGATGCGGCCGGTCAGCATCATCTCCTTCGCGCGCTGCAGGCCGATCAGCCGCGGCAGCAGCCACGAGCTCGAGAGCTCCGGCGTCAGCCCGATTGCCGCGAAGCGCGCCGAGAACCGCGCCTGCGTCGACGCGACGATCGCGTCGTACCAGAGGATCGACGTGAATCCAATGCCGATCGCGACCCCGTTGACCGCCGCCACCGTCGGCTTGCCGTCCGCCATGTACCAGGGTTCGAACGCGGCGTGCGGCGGGTGCTTCTCGACCGGCGCCTCCGCGCCGGTGAACGAGCGCTCGAAGCCGCCGATGTCGGCGCCCGAGCTGTACGCGCGGCCGTTGCCGGTGCAGACGACCGCGCCGATGGACGGGTCGGCGTTGAAGGCGTCGTACGCCTCGATCCACTCGGCGTACATCGTGTTGTTGAACGCGTTGAGCGTCTCGGGGCGGTTCCAGTGCACGATGCCGACGCGGCCCTCGCGCTCCACCTCGATCGTCTCGTAGCCGCCGGCCGGTCCGTAGGGTGCGCGCATCGTGTCCGCCTCCTGCTGGGTACCTGGAGTGCGGAGAGTCTAGGGCGAAGGAGCGCGCGGGCATCGCTTCGAGCCGGGATCGGGAGCGATCGGATCGCCCCCTTCGCCTCGCGGGCGGCGCGCCGCCCCCGCGCGCGACTGGTCGCTCGCCGGACGGTTGTGGGGACATCCGTCGCTCCCGCTCCGGGCTCGGCGTCCCTCGCCGGACGGGTGCGCGTGGGGCGACGATCCCGTCGCTCCGCTCCGGCTGAGCGTCCCTCGCCGGACGGGTGCGCGTCGGCGAGATCCCGTCGCTCGCTCCGGCTCGAAGCGTTGTTGTCGCTGTACCCTGACGCGCGTCCCCCACCTGCGACAGAAGGGCGGCCGCGTGAAGCTCGGCATCCACCTCGCGAACCTGACCTTCGGCGTGGAGCCCGCCGGGTTCGCGGCGAAGCTCGACGAGATCGTGACCGGCGCGGAGGCGGCCGGCTTCGACCGCATCTCGGTGATGGACCACTACTTCCAGATCCCCAACGTCGGCCCGGCCGAGCACGAGATGTTCGAGGCCTACGGGCTGCTCGGGTACATCGCCGCGCGCACCTCGCGCGTCGGGCTCGGCGTGCTCACCACCGGCATCACCTATCGCTACCCCGGCTTCCTCGCGAAGCAGATCACGGGGCTCGACGTGCTGTCGGGCGGCCGCGCGTGGGCCGGGCTCGGCGCGGCATGGTTCGAGCGCGAGCACCACGGGCTCGGCATCCCGTTCCCGCCGCTCAAGGAGCGCTTCGAGCGGCTCGAGGAGACGATCCAGATTTGCCTGCAGATGTGGTCCGACGACAACGGCCCGTACCACGGGAAGCACTACCAGCTCGAGGAAACCCTCTGCGTGCCGCAGCCGATCCAGCGGCCGCACCCGAAGCTGCTCGTCGCCGGCAGCGGCGAGCGCAAGACGCTGCGGCTCGTCGCGCGCTACGCCGACCAGTGCAACGTGCGCAGCACGAACCCCGAGGACACCGGGCACCTGCTGGAGGTGCTCGACGAACGCTGCGAGGAGGAGGGCCGCGACCCGTCGACCATCGAGCGCTCGATGGTGACGCGCTTCGACCCGGGACCGAACGGCGAGCGCGCCGCGGAGACCGTCGACCGGCTCGGCCGCTTCGCCGAGGTCGGCGTCGAGGTCGCAATGGGCGGCCTGCTCGGCGCCGAGGACCCGCGTGTGATGGAGGCGATGGCGACGAAGGTCATCCCGCAGGTCGCGGGGCTGTAGCGCGATGGTGTTTCGCGGCGCGGGCGGGCGGCGGCGAGGACGCCGGCGGGGGCGACGGCGACGAGTGGACGCCGGTCGAGATCATCGAGGCGTTCTGCGACCTGGAACCGGCCGACGCATGGGCCGCCTTCCGCGCCGTCGCCGCCGACCCGATGCAGCCCGAGGACCGTCGGATCCGCGCCGCGGCCTGGCTCGCGATCGCGAACGCGCTGAGCGGCCTGAACGAAGACCCGTCGTAAGCGGCGGCAAACACGCCGCCGATGTCGGGTGGGCGGCGACGCCCACGCGTTCACACCGCGACCGGTCGCCGTCGGTACCATCGGCGAACGCGGTGCCGGCCGCCGGGGCGGGCGCCCGCCCGCCGAACATCGGCGGCGTGTCTGTCGCCGCTTGCGACGAGCCGGTGTGCCGAGGGAGGAACCGACGATGTGGTGGCAGGACTTGCTCTGGGGCGTGTGGAACGGTGCCACCGCATGGCTGGTGCTCATCGTGCACGTGCTCGGCGGGTGGCACGAGTTCCCGTTCTTCAACACCGCTCGCGCCGGCAACTGGTACGACTTCGGCTACCTGATTGGCACCGGTTCGCCGTTCTTCGGGCTGTTCGGGCCGCGCGGGCGCCGCGGGCGTTAACGTCCGCGCACCACGCCGGGCCTATCCTGCTTCGCGAGAAGGAGGGCCGTCGAGGGATGTGGAAGCGCCCACCGGCGATCGCGCGACAGCCGGGTGCGGACGCGCCGCCCGCCGGCGCGCCGTCGACGCCCGAGCAGCGCCTGCTGCTCGGCGCGCTGCGCCATCTCGCCGGGGTCGCGCGCGGGGTCGTCTACGACGTGCCGCTCGCCGCGCGACCGGCGCGCCGCCTCGGGCGCGTCTCGCTGCGCGGCTCCGCCGCGTGGGACGCCTACCTCGCGTCGCGCGAGCAGGTCGACCAGGGCGAGCTCACCGTCGTCGTCTCGCTCCGCACGCTCGACGACGACGAGGCGCACCTGGTCGTCGACTGGGGCTCGACGTACGCCAACACCTTCCTGCTCGTCGAGCCGTCGCTCCCCGGGTGCGACCTCACCGATCCGGCCGGGCCGTGGGCGCGGCGCATGGTTGACGCGTCGCTCGCCACGCTGCGCGTCGCGCCCGCCGAGGACGCGCGCGACGACCCGGCGTGGTGGGAGACGACGCCGGTTGTCGCGCTGCTGCGCTCGCTGTTCGGGACGTGGGTGCGATGGAGCGAGCCGGGGGCCGTCGGGGGCATCGAGCGCGTGTCGATTGACCTCGCGCACGGCGACACGCTCGGCCAGCGGCTGATCGCGGAGATCGACCACCGCTTCCCTCAGCCGTCGTTCGACGGTGCGCTCGGCCGGCTGCATCGCTGGGAGCGCGAGCTGGTGTGGGGCCCCGTGCCGCGCTCGCGTTCGCCGTTCCGCACCCGGCTCGGCATGCCGGTGCTGTTCGACCCCTTCGCCGCCGACCGCGCCGTGCGCTCGCTCGCCGACGCCGGTCGCGTCACCGTCGCCGACCCCGAGCGCCCCGACCGCGTCTTCCGCGGCCCGCTGCACCCCGTGCCGAGCGACCTCCCCGACGAGGAGTTCGCGCGCTTCGAGATCGGGTAGGCGCGGCGGCGCCCGCCGCCGTCCCGCCCTACGGGTTCGTGTGCGCCGCCACCCGCGAGCGCCCCTGCCGGCGCCTGCGACGCTCCAGCATCGGCTGCGCACCCGGGACGCCGGCGCGGGCGGCGGCCTTGATCGCCTCCACCCGGTACTCCGCCTCGCGGGCGAGCGCGTAGTCGAGGTCGTTGCGCATGTAGCGGCGGTAGAGGCGCCACGCGCAGTCCCAGAAACGCGGCGTGTGGAGGTCGCCGGTCAGCCAGTGGGCGAGCTCGTGCAGGAGGACGACGCGGGCATCCCGCTCGTCCGGCCCCGCCCAGAGCTTGATCGCCTCCTGCCCGGGCTCCTGGCGCGTCTCGCCGTGGCTGAGCTGCGCGTAGTCCACGACATAAGTGCGAAGGCCGCCCTCCAGCCGCACGCGGCGGCTCGAGCCGCGGGCCGTGCCCCACTCGATGACGGGCAGGCCGCTTGCGCCCTCCGACGCGCAGGCGCGCTCGACGAGTCGTCGGGCCCATTCCGGGACGGGCGGGATGCGGCTCAACGTGCATGTCCTTCGGTCGCGTGGTGCGTCCCACCATTATCGCGCGCCGTCCGGGGCGAGCGAGCCCGCGCTCGCCACGGGCGCGCGGCGAGCCTCAGGCGCGTCGTGGAAGTGGCCGCCTCTGCCTGTCGGCCGTGGCCGGCCCAACGCCGGCCGTGCCCGAGCCGCGCGCCGCCACGCTCGCGTATGCTCGCTCGCACGCCCCCGGTCGCCCGAAGGCACGCCGATGCCCGCTCCCGCCGCCCTGCTCGCCGACATCCTCGCCGACGCCGGCCTCTCCGCCGACGAGGCCGCCGCCATCGACATCCATGGCGCCGACCCCGTCTTCCCGCTCCTCCCGCGCGCCGGCGAGACCGGTGCCGCCGCCATCGCCGCGTGCGGGGTCGCGGCCTCGGCGCTGTGGCGGCGGCGCACCGGCCGGCGGCAGTCGGTCGCGATCGACGTGCCCTCGGCGGCCGCCGCGATGCGCTCGAACACCTACCTGCGCGTCGAGCGCCCGGGCGGCGCGCTCGAGCCGTTCGCCGAGCCGCCCGACGTCACCGGCATCTACCCGACACGCGACGGCCGCCGCGTCTATCTCCACTGCCACTTCCCCCACCACCAGGCGCGCACGCTCGACGTGCTCGGCTGCAAGCCCGAGGTCGAGCGCGTCGCGGCCGCCGCCCTCGGGTGGGACGGGGCCGCGCTCGAGGAGGCGGTCGTCGCGGCCGGGGCATGCGCGGGGCTCGTGCGCAGCGAGGCCGAGTGGAACGCGCACCCGCAGGGCCGCGCCGTCGCCGCGCTGCCGCTGCTCGAGGTGCGACGCATCGGCGACGCGCCGCCCGAGCCGCTCCCGGCGCTCGATGGCCACACGGCCGATGCCGGCGAGATGGACGGCGGCGACGCGGGCCCGCTCTCCGGCGTGCGCGCGCTCGACCTCACCCGCGTGCTCGCCGGCCCCACCGCCGCGCGCACGCTCGCCGAACACGGCGCCGACGTCCTCCGCATCGGCGCGCCGCACCTCGCGAGCCCGCTCGGCCAGACGCTCGACACCGGCCACGGCAAGCGCTCCGCCGTGCTCGACCTCGCCACGGACGCGGGCGTCGCCGCCCTGCGCGACCTCGCGCGCGACGCCGACGTCTTCTCGCAGGGCTACCGCCCCGGCACGCTCGCCGCCCGCGGCCTCGCTCCCGAGGCGATCGCCGCGCTCCGCCCCGGCATCGTCTACGTCACGCTCAGCGCCTTCGGCCACGAAGGTCCGTGGGCCGCGCGCCGCGGCTTCGACACCCTCGTGCAGTGCGTCTCCGGCCTCGCCGCCGAGCACGGCGCGCTCACCGGCGGCGTCGACGGCCGCCCCCGCCTGCTCCCCGTCTCCGCGCTCGACTACCTCACGGGCTACCTCGCCGCCGCCGGCGCGATGGCCGCGCTCGCGCGTCGCGCCGACGAGGGTGGCTCGTGGCTCGTGCGCGTCTCGCTCGCGCGCACGGCGCGCTGGCTCGCCGCGCAGCCGCCCGTCCCGGCCGAGGAGGCGCTCGCCGCGCCCCGCGAGCTCCCCGACGACGTGCTGGCGCGGCTGATGACGACGTCGCGATCGCCCGCCGGCGTGCTGCACCACCTCGCGCCCGCGCTGCGCCTCTCCGAGACGCCGCCACACTGGCGCCGCCCCGCGGTCCCGCTCGACCACGACGCGCCCATATGGGGCGAGCGCTGGGTGTAACGCCCGCCCGCCGGTCGCGCGCCCTCGGCGAACGCCGGGCGTAACGCCCGCCGGTCGCGCAGATCGCCACCGACCGCAAGGATGATTCGCTATCCTTTACATCCGTCGCGCCGTGTGGAAGGATGCGAACCGAAAGGATGTTCACATATCCTTTCGATCCGCACCGCCCCGCGAAAGGATGCCCGCCTGCGCGGCACGCTCGTCCACCGCAACTGGCAGCACGACCCGGCGCTCTACGCGCCCGCCGCGCTACCGCCGCGCGTGCACCTACGAGGCGTTCGTTCCCGCGCTGCGTCGCCGGGTTCGAGCTGCACCTGCCCGGCGACGTCGCCGGCCTGGTCTCCGACGCCGAGCGCGCCATCGCCGAGCTCAACGTCACCGCCGCCGGGCGCTCGCGCCCCTCGGCCGGCTCCTGCTCCGCACCGAGTCGATCGCGTCCTCGAAGGTCGAGGGCCTCCAGGTCGACGCCCGCCGCCTCGCGCGCGCCGAGGCGAACCAGGAGACGGGCCGGCGCGTCGGCGCGAGGCCGCCGAGATCCTCGCGAACGTCGACGCGATGGAGTTCGCCATCGAAGAGGTCGCGGCCGCGCGCGTCCGCCCCGACGCGCTGCTGCGCATCCACGCTGCCCTGCTGTCGGGCGACCGGCGAGGCCTCGCCGCCGGGCGCTTTCGCGACCGCGCAGAACTGGATCGGCGGCAACGACTACAACCCGTGCGGCGCCGACTTCGTCCCACCGCCGCCCGAAGAGATCCTCCGTCTCCTCGACGACCTGTGCGCGTTCTGCGCGGACGAGTCGCTCCCGCCGCTGGTGCACGCGGCGATCGCGCACGCACAGTTCGAGACCATCCACCCCTTCGAGGACGGCAACGGCCGCACCGGCCGCGCGCTCGTGCAGGTGCTCCTCCGCCGGCGCGGCCTCGCTCCGTCGTACGTGCCCCCGATCAGCGTGATGCTCGCGCGCAATCGCCGGGCGTACGTGGACGGCCTCACGGCCTTCCGCGACGACCGTCCGGCCGACTGGGTCGCCGTGTTCGCCACCGCCGCTGCGCGCGCCGCCACGCTGGCGCGCCACTACGCGGAGCGCGTCGTCGCGCTGCAGGAGGACTGGCGCGCTCGGCTGCGCGACGCCGTGGTCCGCCCCGCAGCGACGCCGCGGCGTGGGCGCTGATCGACGCGCTTCCCGGCGCACCCGGTGCTCACCCCCGCGGTCGTTGCCGCCGCGACCGGCCGCACGCGCCCGGCCGTCGCGCACGCGATCGCGCAGCTCGAACGCGCCGGCATCGTCAGCGCGCTCACCGGCTCGCCGCACAATCGCGCCTGGGAGGCGGGCGAACTGCTGGACCTGGTCGTCGCGCTGGAGGCCGGCCGCGCCTGACCCCGCCCCCGGCGAACGGCGGGCGTTACGCCCGGCGTTCGCGCCGGCCCAGCGGCCGGGGCCCCGGTGGCGCCGACGTCCGGTCGCGGCGCGCGCACACCCGAGAGCGTGGCCGCGCGGCGTGTCGGCGCGCGTGACCCGCGCGTGGCCGCGCGGGCACGCGCGGAGCTGTCGGCGGCAGATCTGCCGCCGCTGTGGGCGTTTCCGCCTCAGGGAGCCGTCGGTGCCGAGGACGCGCCGGGGCCGGCGTCGGCGGCAGCCCCCTCCGCCTGCACGTACTGGTGCAGGTAGTACGCGTTCGCGCCGGGCAGCGTGTACCACCAGTGACTGCCGCGCGGCCGGAGCAGCGGCGAGCCGCCCGCCAGCGCGACGAGGTTCTCCGGCCCGTACGCCGCGCTCGTGTTCGCCCGCAGCGCCGTGACGCTCTCGTCGATGCACTGCGCGGCGCCGGTGCCGACGGGCCGCAGCGCCCCCCCGCCGCCGATCCGCCAGAACAGCGCTGCTCAGCTCGCGCTCGCGGACGGGTGGTGCGGCGGGCGGCGGCCAGCCCGCGACGGGCTCGCGGAACACGAGCCCCGCCGCCTCGGCCTTGCGCGCCATCCAGTGGTACGCGTGATCGGCGTGGCGGCCGCCGACGTCGCCGTGCCCGCCGACGAACCAGCGCTGCTCGACCTCCTGCCCGGGCGCCGGCTCGTTCGTCCAGATCGCCGCGAGGAACGCCGCGCGCAGCTCGTCGACGGCCAGCGCCTGGCAGGCGTGACGGACGTGCGAGCTCAGCCGCTGGTCGTGGAACCCCCACCGCATGCGCGAGATCGCACCGACCAGCAGGCCGGGGATGCCGAGCGCGCCGACCGTGTCCCATACGCCCACGAACTGCAGCGTGAGCTCGTCCATCGGCCGCGAGCCGTGGTCGGAGCGGAACCGGATCACGTCGGGCATGTCGGGCGTCGGGTCGCGACGCCGGTAGAGGTCGTACGCGGCCCTCAGTGTGCGGTCGTCGAGCGGCCGCGGCAGGAGGCCGACCTTGCGGATGAAGCCGGCGGTGGACCGCACGGTGAACGCGCCGCGGCTGAAGCCGAAGAACCAGAGCTCGTCGCCCGGCTCGTACTGCTCGACGAGCCAGCGGTACGCCTCCTGCACGTTCCCGGACAGCCCGGCCCCGAACGCGCCGCCGCCAAGGTGGTCGAGCGTGTTCTTGAGCCACCCCTGCCGGATGCCGCGCTGCGATTGCGCGCCCACCCCGACGTCGTAGAACACCAGCTGGTCCGGGCGCTCGGCGATGGCGTCGCGCAGCTTCGCGACGTTGGTCCCCGCCGAGGGGTCGTCCCAGGTCCCGTCCTCGAGGACGATCAGGCGGCGCATGGCGCACCTCCCCGCAGCGTCCCCGGCGGGGGTGGCGGTGGCGACGGGGTGAGGCGGCGACGGTCGAGACGAGCGGCAGCGGCTGGCATGGGAGCGGTCCGGTCTGCCCCGCCCGCGTGAGGGCGGGGCTGCGTGCGCCGGCCCGGTGTGCGGCGACCCGCGCGGCATGGCCGCGACGACGCCGGCGCCACGGTAGCACCGTGGTCCACGGCGCGTGCGGGGCCGGCGGGAGGCGCGTGTGGCCGCCGCGCGTCGTGTCCGGGGCCAGAGCGGGAGGCGCGTGTGGCCGCCGCGCATCGTGTCCGCGGCCGCGAGCAGGCGCGCGTGCCGCGCGCGCCTGTCGGCGGCATGTCTGCCGCCGCTTAGAACATCGCGGGCAGGCCCTCGCGGCGCGCGCGCCACTCGAGCATCCGGCGCACCGTGCTCGCGGCGCGCGCGACCGACGGGAACGTCGCGATGCCCTCGGCGAACGCGGCGCCGGCGGCGACGCGCGACCGGTCGCCGAACGCCTCGCGCTGGATGTACGCGATCGGCACGCCGATCTCGTCCTGCAGCCGCGCCATGAAGCGCGCGTTCTCGCGCGTGCGCTCCACCGCCGCCGCACGGCGCTCGTCCGCGGAGACCTCGTCGACCGCGCCGGTGTCGTCGTCGCGGTCCCAGCGCACGGGGTCGGCGCCGAGCGACGTGCTGAGGACGACGTCGTATGCGCCGGTGCCGGCGAGCAGCGTGAGCATGCGCTCCATCTGCTCGTTGTCGCGCGCGTGGGCGTCGATCGGGTTGTTCACGCTCGTGCCGGCGACCGGGATGAACTCGCGCAGGCCGCGCTTCGCCGCCTCGGGCGTCTCCGGCAGCTGGAGGTCCGCCGCCGCGATGGCGTCCGACGACAGCACCGCGAACCCGCCCGGCCCGCCGACGAGCACGACGCGGTCGCCCCGGACGCCGCGGATGCTCGTCGCGACGGCGACGGTGAGGTCGTGCAGTTCGTCCATGGAGTCGACGCGCATCGCGCCGATCTGGCGGCACATCGCCTCGAAGATCGCGCGGTCGCCGGCGAGCGACCCGGTGTGCGACGACGCGGCGCGCGCGCCGGCGCCGGAGAGGCCGCCCTTGAGGATGATCGTCGGCTTCACGGCGGCGCAGCGCTGGATGGAGTCGAAGAGCGCACGGCCGCCCTGCACGCCCTCGAGGTACGAGATCACGACCTCGGTCTGCGGGTCGGCCGCCGCGTAGTCGAAGAAGTCGTGCGCCTTGAGGTCGGCGCCGTTGCCGAAGGAGACGACCTTCGAGAAGCGCACGCCGCGCGGCGCCTGCGCGCGCACGATCTCGCCGGCGTTGGCGCCCGACTGCGAGATCAGCATCACGTTGCCGGGCTCGCGCGGGAACTCGGCGCCAAAGGTGAGGCCGCTCTCCGGCACGTAGAGCCCGAGGCAGTTGGGGCCGATGGTGCGGATGCCGGCCGCGCGCAGCGCCTCGATGGACTCGCGCTCGACGCGCGCCATGTCGGCGTCGCCCGTCTCCGAGAAGCCGGCGGTGAAGAGGTGCAGCGAGCGGATGCCCTTGGCGATGCACTGCCGCACGAGCTCGGGCACGACGCGCGCCGGCACGAGCGAGATCACGTGGTCGACGGGCCCGGGGATGGAGGTGAGGTCGGGGTAGGCCGGCATGCCCATGATCTCCGTGGCCTTCGGGTTGACCAGGAAGAGGCGGTCGCGCTCGAAGCCGGAGTCGAGCATCGCCTGGTGAAACATGCTGCCCCACGCGGCCTTGCCGGAGGGGACGCCGAAGCAGGCGACGGTGCGGGGGTGGAAGATCGGGTCGATTTCGAGCGCGGACGCGGACATGGGGATACCCATCGTGCTTGGCGCCGGCGAGAGCCGGTCGCGGGCCGGGTGTCGATCAGGGGCGTGGTACTGACGGTACGGCGACGAACAGCTAGACGGGAGGATCAGGCCGGTAACGCCGGTCCGCACATCTGCCTAGCCGAGCCGCGGCGCCACTTCTTCCGCAAACAGCCGCATCGAACGCCGGACCACCTCGGGTGCCATCCCACCCCCATGAAAGACGCAACTCAGCAGCGTCATGCCGCACGCCTCGCGGTAGCGGCGCAGCTTCTCGGCGACCGTGGCCGGCGAGCCGGCGAGCGTGCGCGACTCGAACATCTCGTCGAGCGACGGCTCGCCCTCGAAGGGGAGCGGCTCGGAGACGCCGGAGACGACGTGCTCGCGGCCGCTGCGCAGCGCGGTGGCCTGGCGCTGCTGGTAGAGGAAGTGCGGCATCTGCGCGCGGGTCTCGTCGTCGGTGGGGGCGACGCAGACCTGCGCCTGCACGCCGAAGTCGGCGGGGGCGCCGGGGTGGCGCGCGCGGGCGGCCTCGAAGTTCGCCCAGCCCTCCTGGAGCACCGAGAGCGGCCGGCCGGAGTTCGTGGTGAGCGCGCGCAGGCCGAGGCGGGCGCCGATCTCGAACGACTCCGGCGTGTGCGCGGCGAGCCAGATTGGCGGGCGCGGCTGCTGCAGCGGCTTCGGGAACACCGTCGTCTCCGGGACGTGGTAGTGACGGCCGTCGAATCTGAATCCGTCCTCGGTGAGCGCGCGCAGCAGGATCTCGAGCGCCTCGTCGGTGCGCTCCCGCGACTCCTCCTGGTCGAGGCCGAAGCGGCGGAACTCGAACGGCTGGTAGCCGCGCGCGACGCCGACCTCGAGCCGGCCGCCGGAGAGCTGGTCGGCGAGCGCGATGTCCTCCGCGACGCGCAGCGGGTTCCAGAACGGCAGCACGAGCACGGCGGTGCCGACGCGGATGCGCGACGTTTCGGCAGCGACGCGCGTGGCCATCAGCAGCGGGTTGGGGATGTAGCCGTAGTTCGAGAAGTGGTGCTCGGCGAACCACACGGAGTCGAAGCCGAGCGCCTCGGCCTCCTGCGCGTACTCGATGGCGCGGCGGAGGACGGTCGCGGGTTCCTCGCGCGTGGGCGATCCGGCGAGGTAGAAGGCGGAGTACTGCATGGGTTCCTCCGGCGCGGCGCGCTTCAGGCGCGCCGTGTTCTGGTAGGTGGCCACTGCACGCGGCAGGTCTCAGACCTGCCGCGCGCCGAGACTGCCTTCGGCCACCAGGATCATCGTGCCGTCCGTGCGCTCGACGGTGGCGAAGACGCCCTCGCGCGACGCGTCGGCGGGGAGCGGGCCGGTGGCGAGCAGGCGCACGCGGATCGACTCGCCGGGGGCGAGCACGTTGGTGAACTTCACGAGCAGGCGGCCGCCGCGCGCCCAGCGCTCGCCGAGCGCGGACTCGAGCAGCTCGCCGACGTAGGCCATCGTCATGCGGCCGCCGACGACCACGTCGCTGAAGCCGAGCGCGCGCGAGGCGTCGACGTCGGCGTGGTAGGTGCGCGCGCCCTGGAAGAAGCGCACGCACATGTCGAGGGTGACGGTGCACTCGAGCGTCGCGAGCTCGCGGCCGGCGGGCGCGGCGAACGTGCGCGCCCCCTCCTTCTCCGCCGGCGCGCGCAGGCGGACCTCGGCGGGCGCGTCGAGCAGGAAGCTCTGGTGGTGACGCTGGACCGACACGACCGTGCCCGCACCGAGGGCGCCGGGGGCGCCGGGGCCGCCGGGCGCGCGCAGCACGGTCTCGGTGAGGAGGATCGTGCGGTCGCGGCGCGGGTAGATGTCGGCGACGCGGCCCTCGGCGGTGTACGCGACGCCGGTCGCGAGCGGCGCGTGGAACTCCCACTCCTGCCGCAGCCACAGGTGCCCGCGCTGCTGCGAGAAGAGGACGACGTTCCCGGTGTCGGCGGCGTTGGCGAGCATCAGCGGCGGCACGTCGGACGGCGGGACGTCGAGGCCGCCGCGATAGGCGTCGACGAGGTCGGGCGTGACGGTGAACGGGCGCGGGTCGGTGACCTGGCCGACATACGGTTCGCCCGAGCGGGACGGCGGACGCGCGCCCGGTCTCGTCATTGATGCGCCTCCCTGCCTGAGCGCTGCCTGCTACGCCCGCACGCGGTCGCCCTCGTGCTCCCGCATGGGCATGGAGTCGAGGATCTCCTCGATTCCCTCGTGGATCTTGAAGATCACGATCATCAATTCGCAGGAGATACGCAGGACCACCGGGCCGAGCACGGCGACTCCGAGCGCGATCCAGCGCTCATCGCGGGTCGAACCGTTGATCGCATCGATGAGGCCGCCAGCGATCATCACTATCGAGACTCCGATGAAGACCGCCTCGACGATCACGGGCGTCCACATCGTCCTGAATTCGATCCAGTCCTTCATCGATCTTCCTCCCGACCGTTGAGTTGTCGGGCGGAACCTTAACGGACTCACGAGGCTTCGGTTGCCCGATGGAGTGGTGCCTTGACCGACAGGTCAAACTTCGCGCCGATCGCTGACGCACGGCAGGACTCACGCCTGCCGCTCGCCCGGTTCACGGCCGCCACCGCACACGGCCGACCAGAAGCCTCCCGCGCGCCGGAGGGCGCGAGCCCGCCGACTCCACCTGCACCCGCGCCTACGCCGGCGCCATCGCGGCTTCGAGCTTCGCCTGCTGCGTCTGCGCGTTGACGACGCCGTGCGCGAAGAAGTCCGCGAGCACGGCGGCGAACTCCTCCGGGACGTCGCTCGGGATCGAGTGGCCGACGCGGCTGAAGACGTGCAGCGTCGCGTTCGGCAGGCGCATCCAGTCCTGCACGTTCGCGGTGCAGAGGCCGTCGGCGGCGCCGGCGACGATCAGCGTCGGGGTCGTGAGCTCGGCGAGGCGGTCGGTGACGTTGAACGACGCCATCGAGCGCCACGAGTCCTCGAAGTGGCCGTCGGAGACGGACAGCGCGCGGTCGAGGGCGCGCTCGGTGACGGCCTCGCTCGCGCGCACGCGCAGCGCGAGGCGCTGACGCAGCATGCGCGCGCGGCCGTCGGGCGCGGTGCGCATCGCGCGCGCGGCCTCGTGGACCGCGGGGTCGGCCTGCGTGCCGCCCGACGGGATTGGCGCGACGAGCACCAGGCGGTCGAGCCGGTCGGCGTGCTCCAGGCCGAGCTGGAACCCGATGCCGCCGCCCATCGAGTGGCCGACGTACGTGAAGCGGTCGAGCCCGAGCGCGTCGGCCATGCCGACGACGTCGCGCGCGTACTGCGGGATGTCGTAGCCGCCGTCGGGGTGCGCGCTGTCGCCGGCCCCGCGCGCGTCCATGACGATGCAGCGGTAGCGGTCGGCGAGGCGCGGCGCGATCTCCTCGAGCCAGGCGTCGTGCGACCCGGTGTAGCCGTGGTGCATGAGGATTGGCTCGCCCGACCCCATCTCCTCGACGAACAGGTCGACGCCGTTCACGGTGCGCATCGGCATTGGTGGTCCCCCTTCACGTGCGTGGTCGTCCGGGGATGATAGCCCGCCGGGCGAGCGGGCCGGCCGGGCGCCGGCGCGCTTCGGGTTGCGCCGCGGCGCCGGGTCACGGCGCTGAGGGGTTCGCCGGACCGCGGGGGCTGGGGGGCTCCCGGGTCACGGCGCTGAGGGAGCCTCCCGCACTGTGCAGCGCTCCGCTCAGCACCGTGACCCGGCGCCGCTCGAAGCACGCCCCATTTGCCCCCCCGATGCCCGCACTCTTGCAGTGATTTGGTAAGGTTTCGCCCGCCCGCGGAGGGACACACGTAATGACCACCGACGCAACGACGCCCGCCTCCACCGCCCTCACGGCCGCGGCCATCCCGGGCGCGCCCTGCCGCTCGTGCCGGCTCGGCCGCGCCGCGACCCGCGCCGTGGCGTTCACCGCCGGCGGCATCGCCGTCGCGCTGATCGTGTCGTGGGCAGTCAGCGTCGCGCCGTGGCTCGGCGTGCTCCTCGGCCTCGTCTCGACCGTCCTCTTCGCCCGCGCGCTGCTGATGGTCTTCTTCCGGCCATCGCCGATCGTGGCGCTGACGCACATGGGCGCCTCGATCGCGCTGGGCATCGTCGTCGCCGGCCTCGTCGGCATGCTCCTGGCGTAGGCGCGCCGCGATGCCGAGCTGCCCCGAGTGCGAGCCGCTGCAGCAGCAGATCTACGACGTCGGCGTCCACATCACCGACCTCCAGGCGCAGACGGACCCGCTGAAGCAGAGCCTGCAGGACGGCCTGCGCTCCTACGCCGACGCCCTGCGCCGCGCGACCGAGGGCCGGATGCACGCGGAGGCCGTCCACGCGGCGGCCGCCACGGCGGTGGCGGATTCTCGTCGCGCAGATCTCGGCGATGACCGGCGGCGGCGCCGGGCCGGCGGCGTCGATGATCGGCAGCGACGTCTCGCTGGCCCCGCGCGACGGCTGGATCGAGCAGCGGATGGGGTCGCAGACCCTGTGGTTCCGCAACCAGCAGGCGATCGAGCAGTTCGGGCGCGCGGCGGGGCTGCAGGGCATGCTCGACGCCCTGGCGAACGCGCGCCAGCGCGAAGCGACCACGCTGCGCGACGTCCAGGACCTCAACCGGCTCGAGAGCGCCGCGCAGGACGACCTGCAGCGCGCGATCGACCGCGCGCAGCAGCGGCTCGACCGCCACTACGACGAGATCGACGCCGCCGAGCGGGAGCACCGGCGCCTCAAGGACGAGTACGTCGCGTGCCTGCGTCGCTGCGAGCACGCCGCGACGGAGGACCAGCGCATCGGCGTCGCCGGGGTCGGGCTGATGCTCGCCGGCATGCTCGTGGTCGCCGTCGTGGGCAATCCCTTCGGCGGGCGCGCGCACGCGGCCGGCGGGGGCACGGCGGCGCCCGCCGCCGGCGGCGGCGGGACGCCGGTCGCGGCGGCGGCGGTGTCGGGCTCGACGGCCTCCGCCACGCCGGTCCCCGTGCGCGTCGGCCCCATCGGCGCGACGTTCTCGCAGCCGCTGTTCACGACCTTCTACCGCGTGCCGATTGCGGTTCCCGACGGCACGCCCGTCAGAGATCGCGTGGTCGGGCGCCGACTGTGGGACGTGGGGCGGGAACGGCCCGCTCGGCTTCTTCTGGACCCATCCCCACCCGCCGTGCGACCGGAGCACGTCGCACGCCGACCGCACGATCGTCGCGCGGATCGACGTCGCGGGGGCGCGCTACGAGTGCCGCTACCAGGGCGCGGAGAGCGGCTTCGGTGAGCCGTGCGCCGGGCCCGGCGGCGCCACCGTGGCGATCGCGCCGGGCGGGATGGACGCGACCCCTGTGCCCGGGACGCCGGCGCCCGAGCCCGCGTCGACGCAGCGGCCGGCGGCGACGGTCGTCGTGCCGGGATCGGCGCCGAGCGGGACGCCGGGCGTGACGCAGCCACCCGCGGGCGGCGGCGGGGGCGCGACGCCGTCGACGGGCGTTCCGCGCGGAGGCGGCTCCATCGCGGTGCCCGAGGCGGGCGGCGACGGCGGCGGCTCGAACGGCGGAGCGACGGCCGCGGGCCTCGCGATGACCGTCGCCGGCGGCGCGGCGCTGGGCTACGCGACGAGCCGCGGCGGCGCGCCCACCGCGCCCACCGCGCCGGCTGCCCCGACGACGCCGGCGCCGGAGGGCACGCGCCCACGCCGACCGGGACAGGACGGCGACGGCGACGGCGAGACGACGGACGAGGAGGAGCCGACCCTCCTCGACCGGGGCCTCACGCTGCTCAAGCGCGGCGCGACGTGGCTGCGTGATCGCGTCGTGGAGGCGCCGGACAAGATCAAGGAAGTCGCTGACACCTTCGTCACCGCCGCGAAGGAGACGTTCTCGAGCGTCTGGAAGGCCCTGGGCTCCGGCCCGCCCGCCCCGCCGCCGCTGACCCATCCGAAGGTCACGATCGAGGCCGGCGGGGGCGGCGACGCGGTCGCGAAGGACGAGACCTTCCGCATCGTGGTCGAGACGCCGCGCCAGGGCAGCGGCAACCCGCCGCAGACGATCGACGTCACGCTGCAGGCGGCCCGCGGCGACGACGAGACCGTCACGCTGCGCTGGACCGGCAACGTGTCGGGCCCGCCCCGTTACCGCAGCGAGCCGCTCACCATCGAGCAGGGCGGCACCGGCGGCGGCAAGACGACGATCCTCGGCTTCGAGTTCTCGAGCGGCGACATGGGCAACGACCTGAGCGACGTGCCGAACGGCGAGCGCGTCACCGTGACCGTCGACGGCGTCGACGCGCAGGACGCCGCGACGTTCGAGGTCTACGAGACCTGGGTCCAGCTCGGGCTCGGTCGCTACCGCCACGCGATTGAGCAGCTCTGCACCTACTGGGAGAACGTCCAGAAGCTGCTGCCCGGCATCCCGGACTCGCCGGAGAAGACGCGCCTCGAGCGGCACGCCGCGCAGATCGTGCGCCTCTGCAAGGAGGCGCACGACATCTCCACGAACGAGAACTCGCTCGACACGATGAAGCTCGCGCTGCTGCGCGGGATGTGGGGCATCATGTCGCGCCCCGACCTCTCGCAGTGGGACCCCCGCGACGAGTACGACATCATGCGCAGCGCCGAGCGCGCCGGCCACGAGATGAACATGGACTCGTTCATGCGCGGCATGACCGGGGCCGTGATCGGGATGTGGCGGACCGCCGCCGACGTCACCGGCTACGCGGACATCGTGAAGATCGCCTACGGCAAGGACGAGATGGGCCACTCGGTCGGCACGCTCGATCGCATCTTTGCCGCGCTCGACCTCGCCGGGAAGATCACCGTCTACGGGCAGACCGAGTCGATGCTCGCGCAGGTCGCCGACTTCCTCAGCGCGGGCGCGACGGCCGGTCGGATGGTCGTCCGCGCCGGCTCGGCGGCGGAGACGCTCACGACCGAGGCGGGGAAGGTCGTGGAGTGGCCGGAGGAGTTCGGCATGCTCCGCAACCGCGCGGCGCACTTCGAGGACGTCGCGGAGCGCTACGGCGTGCGCATCCGGGTGCGCCCGGCGAACGAGGCGGCGCTGGAGTGGATGGCGGAGGGCCACCCGCCGAAGCACGTGAAGCTGAAGTCGAAGACGATCAACGAGATCGACGAGCTGATCGGGGCGCCGCTCAACGCGCGCGGCCAGGTGGGCTACTTCGAGCCGCGCCTGCCGCCGCTCGACAACTTCGACCGCGCCACGCGCGAGGCGATCCTGAAGCGCTACTCGCAGCGCAGCCTCGAGTTCCACGACGAGGCGCAGGCGATGGCGTCGCTCGAGGGCAAGGGGCTGGTGCGGGTCGACGGCGGGGTGGTGCTCGACACCGGCCTCTCCGACACGCGCCTGGCCGGCGACCACCTGGAGACGCTCGGTCGCAACCCGGGCGGCACCGGGAAGGCGTTCACGGGCGACCACGACATGTGGGACGTCACGAAGGCCGACGGCGCGCCGCTCGACGCGGCGACGAAGGCGCGCGTCGAGGCGGATTCTGATGGACGGCACCGCGGCGACGCAGCACGGGCCGCACAAGGACTGGGTGCCGCAGAACGCGAAGGACCGCGCGATCGACCAGCGGATCCGCGAGAGCCACGGCGGGCAGGTGCAGACGGACGGCAGCGTGCGCGCGGCGCCGGGTGCGGAGGCATTGGTGGAGTTCGCGCCGGGCCAGCCGCCACGCGTGTCGTACGAGATGCCGGGCGCGGGCCAGGCGGGAGGCGCCCGGTGACAGACCCCCACACCCCGGAGACCGCCCCGACGGCGAACGGCTCGCGTCAGCGAGCTGAGGAGCCGCCCCCCACCCCCGGCGCCGCCCCCGGCCCCACCCCCGCTGCCGTCATCGTCGACCCTGCCACCGCGCGGCACCACGCCATGCTCACGCGCGCGGGCCTGCGCGAGCAGCGCGACCGCGTGACGGATGCGCTCGCGGCGGTGCGGGCGCCGTCGGAGATTGGCGTGCCGGCGACCCCCGAGCAGCGCACGGCGCTCGAGGCGTACGCGCGCGTGGTGCGCGACGCACTCGACGAGGCGACCGACGCCTACTTCGCCGCGCTCCCGCGCGTGCCGGTCGCACGCTGCCCGTTCACCGGCGCGGTGGCCGCGATCGCGATCGACACGTATGGGATCGACGGACCGTGGTGGAACTACCAGGCCGCGCTGCGGCCGGTCGAGGCGCGCCCGGCGACGCTGCTCGCGTTCACCGGGGCGCTCGCGCTGCGCGAGCCGGTCGAGACGACGGTGCATCTCGTGAAGCCGGGGCCGGGCGCGCCGTACGTGCTGCCGCGGCTGCTCGCGCTCGACGGCGTGCAGGCGGTCGTGCGCGCGGTCGCCGTCGGGCGGCATCTCGGCTGGACGATCACCTACTTCGCCGAGCGACGGCCGCCCGAGACGCAGGGCGCGAACGACTGGGGCATGGACTGCTACCGCGTCGGCGGCGGCTGGGACACCGTGCCCGAGGACTTCGACGCGCGCGACTTCGACCTCGCGCCGTGGATCGAGCGCGGCAGGCTCGCATGGATCGCCCCCGGCGACGAGTCGGCGACGCTGCGCCGCGAGGTCGCGGGGTGCCCGTACGTGGGCCTCGCGGGCGAGCGGAACATCCAGCGCGTGCAGGACGGCAAGGTGTGGGCGCCGACGGTGGCGCCGCTGCCCGACTGACCCGCTGGCTGAGCGCCGGCGAGCGGCAGGCGTCAGTCCTGCCGTGCGGGGCGATCGCCCCCGTGGGCGACTCACACCGACCGCGCTGCACAGGGCAGTCACCATGCCCCGGGAGCGCCGTGGAGGCATGAACGTCACAGCGGCGGCAGCTATGCCGCCGACAGGACGCGGACGCCAGTCCGCGGCTGGCGCCGCGCTTCTGTCGGCGGCATATCTGCCGCCGCTGTGACGTTCCGATGAGGACTGCCCGACTGCTGCTCGCCAGGGGGCGCGGGTGCGTTGCGACTTCGTCATAACCATCCGGATCTCAGGGAACTCCCCAAATCCATATGAGAGTGTCTCAGCCGCACAGTGACAGGCGATCACACAAACGTGCACATGCGGGCGGGTCGGGTTGGGTCGGGGAATGAAGCGCCCGTTCACGGGGGCGACGCTGCTGCTTGCGGCCGGCGTCGCCGTCTTTGCATCCATCGCGGTCCCGCATCGCATGCGGCTCGACGCCGCGGCGGCCCGCGCGACGACCATCGCCGCGACCGGCCCCGTGTCGGCCGGCGCCGTCGCGCAGCTGGTGGTGAACCAGGCCGGCGGCGCGCAGCCCGACGCCACGCCCGCGCCGACGCCGGCCCTGCCGTTCTGGCCGGCGCCGGACCCCTTCGCCACCTCGGGCGACGACACGACCGACCCGGGACCGGGCGCGTCCGCTACGCCGGCCGGGCCGAGCGCGCCCGACCCGAACGCCCCGCTGCCGTCGCCGCCGGTCGCGGCCGCGACGCCCGAGAGCTGGGTAGCCGGCGGCCCGCCGACGCTCGCCGCGAACGACGTGCTCGAGATGGCGAAGTCGCTGCTCGGCGTGCCGTACGTGTGGGGCGGCAACTCCGCCGACGGCATGGACTGCTCGGCGTACGTGAGCCGCGCGTGGGGGCTCACGCGCCAGACCACCGACACGCTCCCGGGGTTCGCGACGGCGGTGGCGAAGGACGACCTGCTGCCGGGCGACATCATGAACCTGACGACGGGGCAGGACCCGCGCGGCTACGGCCACGTGCGCATCTTCGCCGCGTGGGCGAGCGCCGGGCACGACCGCGCGTGGGTCTACGAGGAGACGCCGCGCCAGTCGATCTACCACGTGATCGCGTACGACCCGCGCTACACGCCGATGCGGCGGACGAACGTGCAGGCGCAGGACACGGTGGCGCCGCTGATCGAGGCGCCGGTGGCGGTGCCGCGGTCGGCGACCGGCGGCGCGGCGGGCGGGTCCGGCGGATCGGGCGGCGAGCACGGGACACGCGCGTGGACGGGGCGGCCGCGGGTGTTCGCGGCACCGGCCGCGGGCGCGACCGCGCCGTCCGGCGGGTCGTCGCCGTCCGACGCGTTCGTCTCCTCGCTCTTCGCGCACGGCTGGATGCGCCACGACGGCGATGACGACGGCGGCACGGGGGGTGCGAGCGACGGGGGGAACGCCGCGAGCCGTCTGCCGGTGGCGACGAAGCAGACGACTGCGATACCGACGAGCGGCGCGGCCACCGCGACGCCGGCGCCGCTGTTCGCGTGGACGGCGCCGGGGGTCACTGCCGGGGCGACGCCGCAGGCGAGCGCGGTGACGCCGTCGAGCGGATCCGACCGCGACGACACGGACCGCAACGGCAGGCGTGCGTGGCTCTCCGGCTGGAGCCGGCCCGCGCCGCGCGCCGGCGCGACGCCGGCGGCGACCGCGACCCCGCGTCCGCTCACGATGGCCACGCCGCGGGCGACGGCGACGCCGTGGACGACGGCGACGCCGCGTCCGAGCGCCACCCCGCAGCCCGCGCGCGCCTCGAGGCGCACGCGCACCTGGAACCGCGACCGCTGGTCGCCCGACGCCGACGGCACGAGCACCGCGACGCCGGTGCCGACGGCCGCGCCCGCAACGGCGACGCCGCCGCCCGAGTCGACGCCGGAGCCGGTGGCGCCGCTGCGGCTGACGACGTGGACGAGCGTCGGCGCCACGCCCGCGGCCGCCGCCCCGGCGCCCACGGTGACGCCGCGTCACGAGGAGACGACGGGGCGCCGTCGCGCGACCACGCCGTCGACGCGCACCCCCACGCCGACCCCGACGCCGCGCGCGACCGCGACGCCGCGCCCGACGCGCGCCGCGAGCGCGCCCGCGCCGGCGCGCTCGCGCACGCAGCCGCACCAGCCGAGCGCGCCGCCGCCGGCGCTCTCCGCCGCGCCGAACGCGCGGCGCGGGAGCAAGCGTCGCCGCGGCCACGGCCGCGGCGACTAGGAGCACCTCGCCGTCGCCACGGCCGCAGCGAACCGTCCTCGCGCGGCGGCGAGCAGGGGGCGACTCCCACCGTTCGAAGCGCACGCGACACCGCCCGGATACTGGATCGTGGAGGGGCGCGTGTCGCTGCTGCTGCTCAAGCTCGGCCTCGCGGCCGGCGCGTTCGCGATCGGGTTCGCCGGGGCCTCGCTGCCGTGGCTGCTCGCGCGCGGGCCGTCGAGCGATCGCGCGCTCTCGCTCGGCGACACCTTCGCGGCCGGCGTGCTCGCGGGCGCGGGGCTCGTGCACCTGCTGGGCCACGGCGTCGACGTCTTCGCGCGCGTGGCGCCGGGGCTGGACTACCCGGTCGCGCTCGCGCTCGCGGGCTGCGGCTTCTTTCTCATCCTGCTGGTCGAGGACGTGATCGTGGCGGACCGGCCGGTGATCGGCGAGCTCGCCGAGGTGGTTGGCCCGACCGGCAGCCGCCACGAGGTCGGCGCCGGGCACCACGTCGCGCGCGATCGCGACGCCGCGCCCACGCCCGCGGACGCCGCCGCCGCCGACCGCAGCGCGGGCGCGCTCGTCCTGCTGCTCGTGCTTTCGCTGCACTCGGTGATCCTCGGGCTCGCCGTCGGGTCGCAGGCCGCGCTGGGCACCGCGCTCGTGATCTTCGCGGCGGTCGCCGCGCACAAGGGGCTCGCCGGGTTCGCCATCGGCACCGGCTTCCTGCGCGCCGGCGCGGCGTGGAGGCCGACCGCGCCCGGGCTCGCCGGCTTCGCGGTGATGACGCCGACCGGCATCGCGCTCGGCGCCGTCGCGGCGAGCCTCGTGACCGGCACCCACGGGCAGGTCGTCGAGGCGGTCTTCGACTCGGTTGCCGCCGGCACGCTGCTGTACATCGCGAGCCTCGACATCCTCAGCACCGAGTTCGACTCGCCGAAGGACCGCGGACTGAAGTGGCTGCTCGCCGCCGCGGGCTTCGCGCTGATGGCCGCGCTCGGAGGGTGGATCTGAGACGCGGGTGGCGCCGCGCACCGACGTGCTCGACTGGCGTGCCCTCGCTGGTGGCGAGCGGGCGCGGGTGCCGGGTGAGGCGCAACCCGGCGGCGGACAGAACGGCGGACCGCCCGGATGGCGGTCCGCCGGGATAGTCGCCGCAACGCCACGTTCGGCGGCGCCGTCTACTCCGAGGGGCCCGCCCGCCCGGGCGCGCGAGACGTGTGCGGCGGAGCGCGCCGCGGAGGGGCAGGCCGACGGAGCGACTCGCCCTGCGGCGGGCGACGTTCCGTCGCACCCCAGGCTACGCCGCGCGGGTTCGCGCACGATAACGCTGCACGCCGGCGGCGTTGCAGGCGGCTCGCGATCGGTTTGCACGCTTCGGAGCCGCACGGGGCGAATGCGCGAGCATCCGGGCGTGAACGCGCGCGTCGCGCCGAGCGGCCCGGCTGTGTTCGGCGGCCCGGCCGCCTGTGCGAGGGCGCGATGCCGCGTGCGCGCGTGCTAGCGTCGGCGCATGCCGCTTTCGACGCCCGGTCACGAGCGCGCGCAGTTCGACCTCGCTGCCGAAGCCCTCCGCCGGGGGGACTGGGCCGGGGCCCGCGACGGCTACCGCGAGATCCTGGACGGCGCCGAGTCGCCGGAGGCCCGTGCGGGCCTGGGCACGGCGTTGTACTGGCTCGGCGATGTCGAGGAGTCGCTGCGCTGCCAGCGCGCGGCCTACGCGGCGTACCTGCGCGGGGGCGTCCCCGCGCAAGCCGCGCTCATCGCAATCGCGCTCTACTTCGGCTACCGCGTGAGCCTGGGCAACTCCACCGTCGCCCGCGGGTGGCTCGGACGGCTCGCGCGGCTCGTCGACGAGCACGACCTCGCGCCGCTCGCCGGCTGGGTGCTGCTGTTGCGCGCGCACGACAGCGACGACGCCGAGCGCGCCGAGCGATGGGCGCGCGAGGCACGGGAGCTCGCGCGGCGGTTCGAGGATCCGGATCTCGAGCTGTGCGCGCTCAGCCAGGCCGGCGCCGCCCTCGTCCAGCTCGGCGCGGTGGACGAGGGCAGCGCCCTGCTCGACGAGGCGATGGCCGCCGCGCTCGCCGGCGAGGGCCGGCGCCCGGAAACGGTCATCCACGCCAGCTGCAACATGATCAGCGCGTGCAGCCAGGTCGCCGCGGTGGAGCGCGCCGCGCAGTGGGTGCGGGCGGCCGACGACTTCGCGCAGCGCTACGGCTCGATGCACCTGCACACGCTCTGCCGCACGTACTACGGCGGCATGCTCGTCGCGGTCGGGCGGTGGAAAGACGCCGACCGCGAGCTCCGTGTCGCGCTGCACGCGGGCCGCGCCGCCGAGCGGGCGCTGTACGGGCAGGCGCTCGCCGAGCTCGCGGAGCTGCGGCTGGCGCAGGGGCGGCTCGGCGAAGCGGCGCGGCTGCTCGAGGGCTTCGAGGAGCACGCGGCGGTCGCCGCGGCGCTGGGGCTGCTGCACCTGCTGCGCGGCGACCTCGGCGTCCGCCGGCACCGTGCTCGGCCGGCGGCTGCGCGAGATCGAGGAGCAGCGGCGCTCGCGCATCGCTCCGTACCGCGCCGGCGCGGCGGCGTGCCTCGAGCGCGCGCTGCTGCTCGACCGGCTGATCGAGACGGCGCTCGCGCGCGACGACCGCGCGGCCGCGGCCGCGCACGCGGAGGCGCTCGCGACGCTCGGCGCGGAGGCGGACTGCGCGCCGATCGCGGCCCGCGGCGAGCGCGGTCGCGGCGCGGTGCTCCTCGCCGGCGGCGACGCCGCTGCGGCGGTGCCGTGCCTCGAGCGCGCGCTGGCCGCCTTCACGCGGCTCGAACTGCCGTTCGAGGCCGCGCGGACGCGCCTGCTGCTCGCGCGTGCGCTCGCCGGCGCGGACGGCGAGGCCGCCGTCGCCGAGGCGCGCGCGGCGCTGGGCGCAGCGGAGACGCTCGGCGCGGAGCGGCTCGCGGACCAGGCGGCCGCGCTCCTGCGCTCGCTCGGCGTGCGGGCGGCACGCTCCGGTCCACGCGGCGCGCGTGGCGCCGCCGTGCTCACCCGGCGCGAGCAGGAGGTGCTGGCCCTGCTCGCCGAGGGCCTGTCGAACCGCGAGCTCGCCGAGCGGCTCGTGGTCACGCGCAAGACGGTCGAGCACCACGTCGCGAGCATCCTCGCGAAGCTCGACCTGGCCAACCGCGCCGAGGCCGCCGCGTACGCCGTGCGTCACCAGGACTGACTTCGCCGCTTGCGCCGCCGCTTTGGGGGTTTTCACCCATGCTGCGCGCCTTCCCGCGCGCGAGCCTGCGCGACACCGGCGCCGGTCGCCGGGCCGGCAGGACGGGCGGCAGCGGAGGAGTGACCGATGACGACGACGACTGTGGCTGCGCGTGAGCGCGCGAACGACGAGGCAGCACGCTGGGTAGCCGCGGCGCGCGCGCTCGCGCCGACGATCGTGGGCTGCCGCGACGAGGGCGCGCGCGAGCGCCGGCCGCCCGAGCCGCTCTTCGCGGCGATGCGCGACGCCGGTCTGCTCGACCTGCTCACGCCGCGGTCGCTCGGCGGCGCGCAGGTCGGCCTCACCACCTTCCTCGACGTTGTCGAGGCGGTCGCGCGGGTGGACGGCTCGGCAGGGTGGCTGCTCTGCATCTGGGGCGCGCAGGGCCTGTTCGCGGACTACCTGCCGGCGGACGTCGCCCGCGCGGTGGTGGCGCCCGGCAACGTGACGTGTGGCGCGGTCGCTCCCACCGGTCGCGCCGTGCCCGTGCCCGGCGGCTACCAGGTGAGCGGACGGTGGTCGTTCGCCAGCGGCTGCCAGTACGCGACGTGGCTCATCGGCGGCTGCGTCGTCTTCGACGGTGACGCGCCGCGCATGACGGCCGAGGGCGCGCCGGACGTGCGGCTCGCGGTGATGCCCGCGGCCGACTGCCGCGTCGTCGACACCTGGGACGCGCTCGGCCTGCGCGCGACCGGCAGCCACGACTTCGCGGTCGACGGCGTCGTGGTCCCCGAGGAGCGCACCATCCCGCTGCCGGCACTGAGCGCCGGACCGGCCGCGCGGCCCGACGCCGTGTGGGCGACGCCCTTCATGAGCCTCGTCTCGCCGATGGTCGCGGCCGTCGGGTTCGGCATCGCGCGCGAGGCCATCGACGCGTTCGTCGCCCTCGCCCGCGAGAAGGTGCCCGCCGGCGGCTCGACGCGGCTCGTCGATCAGCACACGGTGCAGCTCAGCGTCGGGCGCGCCGAGGCGCTCCTGCGCTCCGCGCGCGCCTACCTCTACGACACGGTGCGCGACGTCACGGCGGCGCACGCGGCGGGCGCCCCGGTGACCGACGACGACCGCGCCGCGGTCCGCCTCGCGGCGACGCACGCGACGGCGTGCGCGGTCGAGGCCGTGGACCTGGTGTTCGAGGCGGCCGGCGGGACGGCGATCTACGCGGCGAGCGCGCTCGAGCGCTGCTTCCGCGACGTGCACATGCTCACGCACCACATGGCCGTGGCGCCCGGGAACTTCGAGATGGTGGGGCAGTACTACCTGGGAGGGACGCTGCAGATGCGCCGCTGACGGCGATGCGGCGGCCGCCGCACGCCGATCGCCTCCGCATCCGCGCGGCCCCGCTGATGCCACGCGCCCGGGCGCGGCGAAAGGTAGTCCGCGACCAGCCGCGGCGCTCGCTCCGCCTCGCGGACGAGGTCGCGCCGCGCGAGTACCCTGACGCGACCCGGGCGGGACCGTATCGAACGTGGACATCGATGTGGAGGTGGTGACGATGCGGACCCGCGGACCGGTGACGATCGCGATCGGAGTCGGGGTGGCCCTGGCGCTGATCACAGCGACGGCGTGCGGCGGCGGGTCGAGCCCGTCGGGCACGGCGTCGGCGCCGACAACCGCCCCGCCGCCATCCTCGTCCTCCTCCGCCACGCAGGCCGCGGCCGCCGGGAGCGTCGGCGACACGAACCCGTGCAGCCTGCTCAGCACGGCCGACGTGCAGCAGCTCGACCCGGCGCTCGGCGCCGGCAAGGTCGCCACCGTGGGCAAGAACAAGATCTGCGACTGGCCGGACGCGCACGGCATCCCCGCGGTGCAGCTGCAGGTGGTGATCCCGCCGAGCGGCTCGCTGAAGGACGACCTGAAGACGAACCTGGCGCCCTCCGGCTACGACGTCGTCGACCTCAGCGGCATCGGCGACGAGGCGGCGGCGGCGTTCCAGCAGGCCGACGCGAGCAAGGGGCTGACGGCCGGTCTGGCCGAGATCGAGGCGCGCGCGGGCGACCGCGTCGTCGGGATCACGACGCCGGGGCTGTCGATCACGCAGGACAGCGCGCAGTTCGAGACGGTGAAGCAGCTGCTGTCGAAGGCGCTCGCCGCGGCGCAGTAGTCGCGCTCTGCGCGGGTCGGGCGGATTGCGTTCCCTCTCCGCGCCGGGTGAGGTAAATCGCGGCGGTCGCGCCTAGGCTCGGGTCATGCCTTCGCTTTTCCGCCGCCGCGGGCGGCCGCCGCACCCCGACGTCCTCACCCCCGCCGAGTGGCGGGTCGTCGATGAAGTCCGCAAGGGCCGCACGAACCCCGAGATCGCCGAGGCGCTCGGTCTGAGCGCGAACACCGTGAAGACGCACGTCTCGAGCATCCTCGCGAAGCTCGACTTCTCCGGCCGCGACCAGCTCACGACGTGGGAGGGGCAGCCGGCGGCGACCGGCGCCGGGCGAGCGTCCTCTCCCGGTCCGGCGTGGGCGGCGTTCCTGCTGCACGGGCGCGCGGGGGCGGTCGCGAAGGGGGTCGCGGGCGTGCTCCTCGTCGTCGCGATCGGGCTCGTCGCGCGCGCGGCGGTCGGCTCGGCTCGCGGCGGCGGAGGGGCGGGCGCGCCGCCGACGGCGTCGCCGGCCGCGACGGTCGAGCCGGGCGCGGTGCTGCCGCCGCCGCCCGCGGGGTCCGGCCACTCGGCCGCGCTCACGCTGCCGGCGGGGTTCCCGGTCGGCGGCTTCACGCTCACCCGGCTGCCGAACGGCGCGGTGATCGCCGCCGGCGGGATCGTGTGCGACGCGTCGGCGTCACCGCCTGCGGCCCGACCGACCGCGTCTACCGCTTCGACCCGGGCGCTGCCGGCTTTGTTTCCGCCGGTCGCCTGCAGTTCGCGCGGGCGGGTGCGTCGGCGGTGCTGCTCGGCGACGGCGCGTGCTCATCGCGGGCGGCGGGACGGGACCGGTCGCGTACCGCGTCGGCCCGACGTCCACGCCGCGTCCGCTCAACGCCACGCCCGGCGCAGCCACGCCGCTCGAGATTCACCATCCGCGGACCGAGACCTCGATTGCGGGACCGGGCGTGCCCCAGACGCATGTTGGCAGCGGGTTCGTACCTTCCATCGCGGGAGTCTCGGTGGAGCCGACTTCGGAGCGGTGCTACCCGACGGCCGGGTCCTCTTCGCATCCCCGGCCTCGTCGAGTTCGACCCGCCGAGCGGGCCAGCTTGACGCATGTGCCGCCTTTCTGGGCGTTACCCGCTCGGGATCAGCGGGCTCGTCGCTACGCCGCGCGGGCCGCTGCTCTTCCACGGCAGCCTCGACGGCACCCCGGCGTGGGATGTACGTCGCGCCTGCGCAGTATCCGACGTGGTCGCCGCTCGACAGCCACGAGGGTGCGTTCGTACAGGTGGCCACGCTGCCGCTCGCGGCCGAAGCGGCGGCGACGCTCGACGACGGGCGCGTGCTCGTGCTCGGTGGCGGGGTGCGCGGAACCAACGGCGCGTTGGAGCCGCTGACGCAGGACCGGGTCCGTCAAATCGCGCCGGCCGCGCTGCCCCCGTACGGCGTCGCCGGGTTCGCCTACCAGTGGCTGGTGCTCGACCCCGCAAGCGGGAGCGTGCGACGGCTCGGCGGCCCGCTGCCCGCGGACGGGGCCGGCCAGGTGCCGGGCGACGTCGCGCTCACGGCGTTACCGGGCGGCGGGGCGCTCCTCGTCGGCGGGGACTGGCCCGGGGGCATCACCGCGACGCCCGCCGCCGGCGGCGCGCCGAGCGGCGCGTGGTTCGTCGACACGCGCACGGGCGCGCTGACCGCGCTCGCGCCACTGCGGCACGGCTACCTCGAGCCGCAGGCGGTGGCGCTGCAGGACGGCTCCGTGCTGGTGATCGGTGACGACGCAGCGAACACGGCGCATCCGACGGTGGCGGAGGTCTACTCGCCGCAGTAGGTCGGCCGCAACGTCTCGCGGCCGCGAGTGATTGCATCGCGGGCACGGCGCGACGCGCACCGCGAACCAGCGCCGGCACCGCGCAGCCCGCACGGACAGGCCGCCGTCGTCCCGCTGCGCATTGCGCCGCAACGATTTCCGTTGCGCGATGATGGCGGCGGGAGGTGCAGCATGCCCGTCGCACCGCGCGAACGCGTTCGAGCGGTCAGCCGCGACGTCGGCGGCCAGGCCCGGCTGGCGCGCCTGATCGGCGTGAGCCCGTCGCGCGTGAGCCGCTGGCTCGCCAGCGAGGAACCCGACGCCACCAACCGCCGCAAGATCGAGGGCGTCGAGTTCGTGCTCAGCCGGCTGCTCGACGTCTGGGAGCACGACACCGCGCTCAAGTGGCTCGAGGGCACCAACGCGCACCTCGGCAACCGGCGCCCGGTCGACCTCCTCGCGCACGGGCGCGTCGCTGAGGTGCTCGAGGCGATCGAGGCCGAGGAGACCGGCGCCTACGCCTGACCCGTGCTGTATCGCGTCTTCCCGCACACGCCCCGCGCCGCGCCGTCCGCGCTCGGCGGCCCGCTCTACGTCCCGCGCGACCGGCAGGGCGCCGCCGGCACGACCACCCGGATCGGTACGGGGCGCTCTATGCCTCGCGCTCGGAGGTGAGCGCGGTCGCCGAGCGCATCCAGGGCTTCCGCGGCCAGGCCCTCGGCGACGGCGATCTTCGCCTCGCCGGCGGCGCGCGTCTCGCGCTCGCGGCGTTCGACGACGCGGGGCTCACCGACCTCGTCGATCTCGACGCTCCGGCCGCGCTCGTGGCGCGCCGGCTGCGCCCGTCTCAGGTCGCGACGCGGGATCGCGCGACGACGCGAGCGATCGCGCTGCGCGTGTTCGACGAAGGCCGTGCCGGGTTCGCGTGGTGGTCCACGCTCGACGCCGCGTGGAGCAACGTCACGCTGTTCGCCGAGCGCGCCGTGGACGCGTTGGCGCTGCGGGGCACCCCCGAGGTGCTCTCGGTACGCCACCCGCTGCTGCGCGCGGCGGCGGATGCGATCGGGGTGCGACTGGGCGACGCGTGACGACGATCGCAGCGGCGCGCGGATCGCAGATCGCCGGCGACGCGCCGTTACCGCACGAGCACGACGATCCCGACCGCGATCCACGGCGCGAGGATCAGCGCGACGATCGCGAGCAGGCGCCAGCGGTGCTCCCACATGGCGCCACCTTACGCGGGGCGCCGCCCACGAGCCTCCGCGTCGCCTACGGGGCGGTCGACGCCGCGCACGGGTCGGCCGGGAGCGGCCCGAGCGCCGGCTGGCCGACGGCCGCCCACCGCCCGTCGCGCGACCACAGGCCGGGCGCGGGCAGGACGACGTCGTAAGCGAACGTCGTCGGGTCGAGCCGCGCGCGGGCGAAGAGCCCCGACCCATCCACGTAAAGCCCGTCCCCGCCCGTCGATCGCACGGGTGGGACGTTCGTGTGGAGCGCCGTCACCTGCCCGGTATCGAAGCGGTAGACGAGGATGCGGCCGTCGTCGTGGCAGAGGCGGTCGCCGACCGCGACCTCGGTGCGGTTGAGCGCGAACGTTCCGTCGTAGCCGTCGGCGTCGCCGGTCGCGATCAGCGACGCCGTCGCGGTGTCGACGTCGACCCGGAAGAGCCGCTGCTCGTGCGCGGCGGGCCCGTCTTCGAGGGCGAACACGACGTGCGGCGAGGCGGGGTCCGGCACCACGGCCCGTACCTGGAAGCGCAGCGCGGGGCCGCCGTCGTCGGGGACGACCACGTACGGTGCGTCGGCCGCGGGGAGCGCGAGCGGCGCGTGCTCGCGGGCGATGAGATAGCCGGGGTAGTGGAGGCGGAAGGGATTGGGCGCCGAGCCGGGGGGCGTCGTGGGGCCGCGCGGCGGCCCGTCGGTGCCCGTGGCGAGGTCGACGTTGCGCGGCCCGCCGTCCGGCCCCTCGCGGGCGACGGTGAGGGTGTCGTTGTCGACGAACCAGGCGTACATGCCCATCCCGTAGCCGCGCTGGGCGCCGGTGGCGAGGTCGAGCACGCGCACCTCGAGCGCCGGCGGGAGGTTGCCGCCGGCGGGCTCCTGCGCGGAGCCGGCGAGCCACGCGAACTTCGTGCCGTCGGGACTGAAACCCGGGATGGGGCCGATGCGGCCCGGGCCGAGATCGATGCGGCGGCCGCTCTGCAGGTCGTAGACGACGACCGAGGCGCCGTCCCACGAGCCGACCGTCGACGCCGGCAGCGGGCCGAGCGTGCGCTCCACGGCGGGGGTGGGCGCGGCGGTGGCGTCGAGGCCGGCGACCGGCCGCGTGGCGCCGGCGTAGGCGGGGGCGTCGAGCGTGAGCGGGTAGGCGGTCGGCGCGGGGGAGCCGGCCGTCGGCGCGCAGGCGGTCGCGGCGAGCGCGAGGGCGGCGGCGAGCAGGCACATCGGGAAGAGCGCGCGGTGGCGGGAGGTGGTCATCGGACGATCCGTTCGCGGCCACGCTCTCGCGCCGTCCGCGTCACGAGCGTGCGCCCGCCGGCGTGTCTGCCGCAAGCGCCCGCGCCGCGTTCTCATCCGGGGTAGGCGCAAGGCGCGCTACGGCTCGAGCGGGTAGACCTTCTCGGCGTGCAAGCGCTCGCTCGCGTACCGCAGGCATGCGTGAATGTCGTCGCGGGTGAGGCCGAGGTACTCCGCGAGGATGGCGCGCTCGGTCCAGCCGTCGGCGAGCAACTCGACGATGAACTCGACCGCGAGCCGCGTCCCCTTCACGATCGGCTTCCCGACGAGCACGTTGGGGTTCAGCTCGATGCGCTCCTCCCAGCCCATGGCGGTCGCCCTTCCTCGCCGGCACCACCGTATCCGTTCCGTCGGCGACCGTGGACCTGTCGTTGCCCACCCGCGCGGCGTCGTTCGCTATTATCCGAGCCTCGATGGGGTGGGAGGCGAGCTAGCGTGCGACGTACATCGCTCGGGCTCGCGATTGTCCTCACGCTCGCCGCCGCGTTGCTCGCTTCGCCGCACCGGTCGCGCGCCGCACCCGGCGACGACCCGTACTTCCCCGACCGACTCCAGGGCACCATCCCGCGGGACGGGGGAATCGCGGCGACGGTCTGGGGCGGCGGCACCGTGCACGAGCTCTCGGAGGCCGCCGGTTTCCATGGGTGCGCGACCGACTCCGCGTGGATCTTCGTCGGCGGCGCGCCGCTCGGCTACGTCTACGGCGCGCCGAGCTTTGTGAACGCGGGATTCGCGGCTGCCGTGCCCGAGGAGGTCCCCGCCGGCACGATCGTCCTCCTCCGCTGCACGCCCATCGTGCCGCCGGTCCCGACCACGACCCTCTGCGGAGCGGAGCGCTGGGCGGTGAAGACGCTCAGCGACCCGGACGCAGGCGCGGTGGACTTCACGCCCGTCGACACCACCGTCGACGCGTTGCGCGCGCTCTCGCCTCCGGCGGCCCTCCACGACAACGCTCGCGCCGCGCCCACCGAGCTCACGACGTACCGCGTGACCGCGAACGTCGTGGCGTTCAGGCTCCAGGGCGACCGCGACATCCAGCTCACGATCGCCGACCCGGGCACGGGGGCGACGATGATCGTCGAGTTCCCGGACGCGGAGACGTGCGTGGGGGCGATGACCTCCGCCCGGTCGAGCGAGATGCGTGCCGCCCGCGCATCGATCATCGCTGCGTTCGGCACGCCGCCAACGTCGAGCGACGCGTCGATCATGGGCACCGTCACGCTCACCGGCGTCGGTTTCTTCGACGCGGAGCACGACCAGTCGGGTGCGGCGCCGAACGGCATCCAGTTGCACCCTGTGCTGAGCTTCGCGGTCGACGGTGCGACGGCGGCCGTCGCGGGGCGTTGACCCGCTGCCCCGTCGACCGTCGTCGGTAGCGCGGCCGTCCCGCGTCCGAAAGCCCGCGAGGCGAGCGCCGATGCGCATGCCCGCCGGATCACGGCGGGCCGACCTCGAGCCGCGACAGCGACCATGCCGTCGGGTCGCCGGTGCCCGCCGCCGCCTCCCAGATCAGCGCGTCGCATGTGCGCACCACGGCGGCTACGAAGCCGCTGTGGCGGTACACGCGGCCGTGGGCGGCGTCGAACACCGTGAGCCGGTCTGGCTCCTGCGACAGCCAGGCGATCACGCCGTGCACTCCCGTGGGATCGAACATGTGGGCGTCGGCCGGGACGCCCGGCTGCACCGGCACGGGCGTCGCTCCGGGCGACGGGTAGCGCAGCACGTCGGACCCTTCGATCCGCGCGAACGCCGGGGCGCCGGTGACCAGGTAGAGCTCGCCATCGATGAGGGTCGCGCCGCCGGCGCCGAGAGCGTCGCCGGTTCGGATCGCGAGCATGTTGCCCGGGGCCGGCGCGTTCACGTCCGTCCAGTCCACGTCGAACCCGGTCGTCGACGCCGTCCACTGCTTCCACAGCAGGTTGGGCCACGCGAGCGCGAGCGGCCGCAGCGACGCCCCCTCGTCGCCCTGCAGGAGCGTGCGGCGCGCGCCCGTGGCGAGGTCGACCAGCTCCAGCGACTGCAGCTGGTGCGGCCCGTAGGTCGCCGATCGGCTCTTCGCCCAGGCGAGGTGCGTGCTGTCGAGGGCCAGCCCGAACGCGGGCGCGCCGCTCTCGTCGCGATCGATCTCGGTGACCGCGCCGGTCTGCCGTCCATGACCATCACCCGCTTGGGTGGCGTTGCGTCGGGCGAGACCGTCGGGCACGCCTCGGGCGTGAGCGACTGGGCAACGTACCGCTGCTCGATCCAGGCGACGTACCGCGTGTCGGCTGAGACGTCCGTCACCTGGACATGCTCGGGCGCCGTGTAGAAGGGCGCCGGCGCGCCGCCGCCGAAGTCGTACCTGGCGAGGGTGTTCTGGAAGTGGTGACAGTCGTTGCCACTCTGGCTCTTCACGACGAGCTGCTCGCCGTCGACGTCGCCGGCCATGACGAACCACGCGCTCCCGTCCTCTGCGAGCGGGGCCGCGACCGTGGTGGGGTCGGGCGTCCAGGGGACGGCGGTGGGCGCGGGCGTGCCCGGCGGGACGAGGGTGCCGGGCGGGTTCGCGGTGCCGTCGCTGCTCGGCGTCCTCGGGGCCGTGGTCGTCGGCGGGGCCGCGAAGGTGGAGGTCGGGGTGGGCGGGGCGCTCGGCGGGCCGGAACGGCTCGAGCACGCGACGGCGAGCAGAGCGATCGCGGCCATGGTCACCAGCGCGCCGGGTCGCCGCGTCGCCATCATTCCGTCGACCCAACGCATGCGGCGAGCCAGCGACTGTCCGATGACCACGAGAGGTTGAACGCTCCGCGGATCGTGGCGCCGTCGAGCGCGCGCGGTTCGGCGGTGCCGCCATTGGGGAGGGAGCGCACTGCGAGCAGGGCACCGGGGCCGCTCGTCGCGATCGCGGTCCCGTCGGGCGACACCGCCGCCGTGTCGATCTCCGTCTCCGATGCGAAGGGCGCGACCCGGCCGGTCGTGACGTCGAGCGTTTCCAGCAGCACCCCCGAGCCCGTCGTGGGAGCCGGGCGCGCCATCAGCAGCGTCCCGTCCGCGGTCCACCCCTCGACGACACGCCCATCGAACGGGCCGAGCACGGGGCCGACCACGACGCTCGGCCCGCTCCCGGAACGGACCTCAATCACCGACGTTGCGGGGCCGCCCGCCTGTGCTGAGCCGCGCCAGAACGCGGAGACCCAGCTTCCGTCGGGCGACCAGGCGAAGCCGCCCGTCGCGTCGATCCCGATCGGAGTGACTGCCCCGGACGCCAGGTCGACGACGTAAGCGCGCCGGTCGCCGCCGGGCGGTGCGGAGGCGGACGTCGCGAGCAGGCGCCCGCCGGGCGATACGGCGTACTCGTCGACGCCCACGAGGATCGTCCTCCCCGATGTTGCGTCCTCCAGGTAGTTCTCGCCGAAGCGCCGCACGAGCTCGATGGAGGCGGCGCCTGCGTCGGCGCCGGGCCAGCGCGCCACGACGCTGCCGTCGGGAGCGCCCGCGCCGACGCCCGCGCCGTACGGCGGCTCCGTTCGCACGAACGTGAGTTGCAGCGAGCCGGGATCGAAGCTGTAGCGGCCGGGCGGCAGCCGGCGGCCGTCCTTCGTCAGCGAGGTCGGTGCGAACACTTCGACGTCGACGGCGTGTGGGTCGCCCGGGTGGCCCGGCGACTCGCCGGGGCAGGCGGCCACGACGCGCATCGGCACGTCGAGCACCTGCGCCTCGAACGGGTCGAACCTCAGGAGCAGCGTTCGTTGCTGGATGGCGTTGCCTGTCCCCGGCGGTGTCGACGCAATCGCGACCGGCCGGCCGTCATTTGTGGGGACGAAGCAGACGAGCCACGCGCCTGGGACCTGGTAGAGGCGCGCGGTCGCACGGTCGAGGACGAGCGACGACTGCTGCAGGTCGAGCGCGCCGACGTCCACCTCCGCGGTGGCGTCGTCCATGTGCGCCGCCGGGTACGGCGCGGTGTCGACGGTCACGATCTCGCCCCGGGTCAGTGGCGTGACTGTGGGGAACGGGGTGGCGGCGGTGGCCGTCGGCGATGCGCTGCCCGGCCCCAGCGCCACGACCGCCCAGTGGTCGCGGACGAACCCGCGCGTGTCGACGGCGGCGGGCGGGCCGACAGCGACGGCATGGCCGTCCCGGCACTCCCATTCGTAGACGCTCGGGTTGTCGGTCTCCGACATCGGGACGAAGTCGGGCAGGCCCGAAGGCGGCGTCGGCCGCGGCTGCGCGCACCATGCCTCCATCCGCGGGGTCGGCGTGCTGATGGTCTTCGCGGCCGCGCACCCGTTCCCGCTTGCGACCCCCACGACGCAGACGTACACGCGGCCGCCCATGCAGCGCCACGGCAGCGCCGGTGGGTGCTGGAGGAGGTCGGCGCTTGGCGTCGCCGTCCCCGCCGCCGCGGCGTACGTCTCGATCACGCCGCGCGGCACCGCGGGGCCGGCGTAGCGAGGATCGCTCGACGGCCGGTCGAGGTCGCCGACGGCGGCGCAGTACGCGATCGGATCCATGTACGTGCCGGCCGCGGTCGCCCTCGGTTCGCCGGCGCCCGTCCCTGCGGTGCCCGTCGCCGGCGGCCGCGGCGCGGAACGGCAGCCGGCGATCGCGAAGGTGAGCGCAAGGAGCATGGCGACACCAGTGGTACGCCACGGGCTTCGGCTCATGGGGCACCTCGCTGCGGCAACGGCACCTGGTCCCCGAACATCGCGACGCCGGCGAACTGCGGCCCGGTCGCGCCGTTGCGCACGACCTCGACGTGCACCGGGTACCAGCCCGCCGGCAGGTCGAGCCGCACCGGCCCCGCCCACGCCTGCAGGTGGCGCACGGGCAACTGGCCCCCTGCCACCGGCGTGGCCTGCCCGGCCGCGCCCGCGACGGTGAACCGCTCCGCGAGGTTCGCCAGGCCCAGCCCGGTGACCTGCACCGGCTCGCCGCCGATCGGCAGCGGGTCGCTCGTCACGCCGTCCCCCTCGCCGAAGGCCGTCGCGTAGACGAGCCGGCCCGCGTCGTCGCGCTCCCATCGGTTCCAGCCGTCGACGCCGCCCGCGAACAGCTCGCGCCCGCTCGCGTCGGCGACCTGCACCGTCGCGAAGCGCGTCGAGCCGAGCCGCAGCGCCTCGAAGTGGCCGGCGGCGCCGGCTCGACCGTGACGACCAGCCGATCGCCGTCGCCGCGGACCGCGACGACGTGGTGGTCCACGACGAGCAGCGACCACGCGTCCATCGCGCGGAGGGCCGATTGGCAGTCGAGGGCGAACGGCGTGCCGGCGGCGTCGAACATCGCGCGGACGGTCGCGCGCGTCTCGTCGAGGTCCGCCGCGGCAGGCCCGCTGAAGTCGACGACGAAGTCGGCCAGGGAGGTGGCGTAGATGCGCGGGAACGGCAGCGTGCCGTCGCCGTGGCCGCTCGCAGCGAAGAACTGCTGCATGGCGGCCGCCGACGGGCGCGTCCAGCCGTCGCCGTGGGCGCAGACGTCGTACGGGACGGGCGTGCCGAGCGTCGAGGGCGAGAGCGCGAGGATCGCACGCGCGATCGCGTGGCCCGAGGCGGCGCGCGCCGCCCCCGGCGCGGAGTCGCCGGGGAAGTCGACCAGCAGGTTCTCGTGCACGAAGGCGTACTCGCTGACGGCGCATCCGTCGCGGGATCGCGGCGTGCCGTCTGGCGCCGCGACCGACCAGTCGCGGCGCAGCTCGGTGGGCGACGGAAACACCCACAGCGTGAACGAAGGTGCCGCGGCCGTCGCGTCGCGCGAGCGGTACACGTCGCCACGCGCGTGGACGCTCGGGCAGCCGACGCCGCTGTCCTCGGGCGCGTAGTCGAGGCCCGTCGCGGCAAGCGCGTGGATGACGTCGTCCCCGCCGAACGGGAACCCCGCGACCGGCCGCGCCACCCGGTCGATGGCCGGCGTCGACGCGGGCGTCGCCGTCGAGAAGAAGACGGCAGGCGAGGGCGACGGGGCAGGCCGGGTGGCGAGCGCAGCCGCGGCGGTCGCGGCCGGGGTCGCCGTGGGGTGTGCGGGTGCGGCCCGGCTGCAGCCGAGCAGGATGAGCGCCGTCGTCAGCGCCAGCAGCGGCGCGGCGTGTCGGTTCGCGACGAACCCCCCTGTGGCTCGGGCCCCGCTCACAGTACGTCGCAGGTGCGCCCAGGGTTCCCCTGTTCGTATTTGCGAACGTCATGACGCGCGCGAATGCTCCGGCGCGGCGCAGGTCCCGTTCCGGGCGGGGCGCTGCGCGGGAGCACTGTTCCAGCGCGGCCCACCGCCCATCGTGGCGCTTCGTGGCCGGCGCCCGTCGCGGGAGGCCCCGCGCGGAGATGGCCGTCAAACGTCGGGCGGCTCCACGCGCTGAACGCCGAGGGCATCGAAGTCGCGGTCGTACGAGCAGACGCGCTCGATCCCGCGGCGGCGAGTATCGAGCGCGTGGTACGCGTCGATGAAGTCGACGCTAGTCGAGCCATAGAGTTCGACGACGGCCCGCAGCATCTCCTTCTGGTCGACGCGGAGCGACCGCAGCGCGAGCAGGTCGCTGAGCATCACGGCGACCTCGCTGCGCGGCACGTCGTAGTACGACTGCAGCGTCCAGACGATCTCCGCGAGCGCGAGATGCGACGTGTGCAACTGGAGGTCGCCATCCTCCGCCCGCTCGAACAGCCGGCGACAGTCCTCGGCCATCCGCGCGTGGTCCGCAGTCAGAAACCGCAGGAAGATGTTGGTGTCGACGAAGATCAGCGAGGCGGGCAAGCGCGTTCAGCGCCCGGCGTCGGCGACGTCACGGCCGACCTGCTTCGCGGTGGCAGCGCGGACGCGCCCCCAGTGCTCCGGCCGGCGCCGCGGGGTGACCGAGCCGAACCGGTCGAGGAAACCGCCGCGCGCCGGCGTCAGCAGTGCGCCTCCGTCGGTGAGTTCGAACTCGACCACCGACGACTCCTCCAGGCCGAGCGCGTCTCGGATCGCCTTCGGGAGCGTGATCTGCCCCTTTGAGGTGACCTTCGCCCTTACGACGTCAGACATCCTTACCTCCGATCGTGATCTTACAGCATCACGGCACGCGGGCGCGGTGGCCGGAGGGGACGGCGTGGCGGCGGCACGGTCGGCGTCGACGTTCCGCGCGGGCGCGGCGCGGTACAGCCGGTCGCGTGAGAGCGGCCGCGAGCAGCACCAGGGCTGCGAGCTCGCCGCGCCGGATCACCCGGCACCGCCGAGCACCATGAGTGGGAATCGCTCGCGGTCCGGCACCCCGTCGACGTCCTTCAGCTCCCGGACCGGCTGCAGCTGGGCGTGCGCGAAGTCGATCACGCCCTCGGGTCCGAGCGCGCGCGTCGCGTCGAGCCAGCAGTACGGCACGGAGACGAACGTGCCGGCCGGCTCGGCGAGCGTCTCGCGCGGCGCGTAGCTGCCGTCCGGCCGGCGCTCGAACCGCGTCCAGTACCACTGGGCCGACGGCCCGTCCGACGGCCCCATCCAGGTCACGGCGATCTCGGACCCGTCGGGGCTCGGGAGGAACGCCACGGGTGTTGCGAGCGCGTAGACAGCGGCGAGGTCGAGGACCGTGCCGCCGCGCTGGTCGACGAGTCGACCGTCCGACCACCACCAGGCGACGCGGCCGTCCGGCAGGAGGCGGGGCATGCCTTCGCTACGTGATGCGTTGATCCATGGAGCATCGATGCGCTATTCGACTTCACGGATCAGGCGTGCGCATCCGGTGCTGCGCTACGCAACGACCTGCTTCGGCTGAACAGGAAGACTGTCTGGGAATGCCGGAGCGCAGACTATGCCGCGCAAGTATCCGCCGCTCACCGTTCGCGACGTGCGCAGCATCCTGCGGAGTGCGGGTTTCCGACTGGACCGGACGGAAGGCTCACACGAGCACTGGGAGCATGACGGTATCGGCGGGCGGCCCAGGCTCGTGACTGTGGATACCGCCTACGACGAGTTCGAGAAGCAACGTATCGGCACAATGATCGCGCAGTCTGGCTTGAGTCGCGAGGGTTTCTACCGCCAGACCGCGAGCACCGCGAAGAAGATCAACAAGCGGGTGAAGCGAACCTAGCTAGGCTGCTATCGGCCGGTGGAAGGTGCGCGCACTCCGGCTCTCAGGCTGTGGCGGTCTCGGAACGAGACCGCGGAACCGGTCCTGCAGCGCCAGCGCGTAGTAGCGCAGCCGGAAACGCAGCGGCGACGGCCGCATCAGCGGCACGCCCCGCTCCGTCGCCCAGGTGAGGTAGGCGAGGGTGGCGCTGCTCATCTTCTCGAGTGCCTGATCCCGGGTCGGAGCGAGTGCATCGATGGTGAGATCGATGCAGTGGGCATACCACTGGCCATCGGGCCGCTGCACGACAAACCCACGAACGGTGATGAATCGCTCGTCGTGACGTGCCGGACTCGGCGCAGGGCTCGCCATCGTTGCGTGCCTCCATCGTCCTCGGCGGATGCGCAACGTAGCGGCTGCGCGTCCGTGACGCACCAAGTGTATCCCCGCTTCCCTCGGGCACGGCCGAGTGCGCACTGTCGCAAGACGAGTGATTCTCTCGCTGGGCGACTCCGCCGCGGCCTCGGGTCCTGCCGCATCTCCGCAACCGCAGAGCTACCCGCCGAGCTCGCGCCCGGCCACCAGCGCATGCGCCCGCCCGAGCTCGCCGAGCACCTCCGGCGACGCCTCCGTGACGACGGTGGCGATGCCGACCATCGTCGCGCCGCAGTGCTCGATCAGCGTCCGCGCCGCGCGCGCCTGGCTGCCGGTCTCGACCCAGTCGTCCACCAGCAGGACGCGGTCGTCCGGGCCGAGCGCCGCGCGCTGCAGGCGCAGGGTGTGGCGGTTGCCGCGGTAGTCGGCCCCGGCGTCGGCTGACACCTTCGGCCCCGGGAACAGGCCCTCGGCCTTGCGGATCGGCACGAAGCCGACACCGAGAGCCAGCGCCGCCGCGGTGCCCAGGATGAAGCCGCGCGACTCGATGCCCGCCACCTTCGTGACGTCGCCGCGGAAGGGCGCGACGAGCGCGTCCGCGATGGCGCGCAGCCGCGCGGCGTCGTCGAACCACCGCCAGACATCGGCGTGCCCCCCGACGAACGGGGTGTCGAGCCCGAGCGGACGGTCGGTCATCGGTGGAGCGTAGGACGGTTGTGGGCGTGGCGGGCGAGTGCGGCGTCGACCGCGACGCGCGGTGCCGCCTCGCGAACGACCGACGGCCGGGGCGAAGTCCTACGCTCGACCAATGCACTCCGCCACCGAGCCGAACCCGCGCCTGGCCCTCGCGCGCGAGCTCTCCGAGGCGGTGCTCGATCGCCACCGCGCCGTCGTGCACGCCATCGGCGTCCACGGGTCGCTGGCGCTCGGCGACGACCACGATGGGTCGGACGTCGACTTCGTCGTAGTGACCGAGCGGCCCGGCCAGGGGCCGCCCGCGTCGGCCGCGCGCGTGCGGGGCATCGTGGTCGACTTCGGCGTGATCAGCGCGGAGGAGTACCTCGCGTTCGCGGGCGAGCTGTCCTCGCGCTGGCCGGTCGACGCGGATCAGTACCTGACGACGCTTCCGCTCTACGATCCGCACGGCTGGCACGAGCGGCTGCGGCAGGCGCACCTCGCGCTGCTCGCGCGGACGCCGGACGCGGAGTTCCACGCGCGCGCACGGGGGGTGCTCCCGGGCGCGATCGCGCTCGCCGATCGGGCTCGCCATCTCGACGCGATCGGATCGCACGAGGCGGCGCGTCACGCGCTCGACGAAGCGAAGGTCGCCACCGCGCTCGCGATCGGCTTCTCAACGCGTCGGCACTTCCGCGGCTCGTGGGACGCGGTCGAGCGGACCGGGCTCGCCGCGCTGGACCCCGAGGGGCTTGCGGCGCGGCTGGCGCGGGTGGTCGACGAGAGTGCCGCGCGCGGTTTGCCCGTCGACGCCGGAACCACGGACCTCGCCGGCCGCCACTGAGCACCCCGCGCGCCACAGATGATCGCCGCGCGTTCCGCGTGCTTTCCGCTAGGCTGCCCGCGATGGTTCCCGCACGCGCGCGCCTCGGCCGGCGGCGCGCTCTCGTCCTCGGCGCCGTCCTCGTCGCGCTCGCGGCGGTGGCGACGAGCGCGGCCTGCGGCCGCGGCGGCGGCTCCGCGCGCGGATTGTTCGCGTCGCTACTCGCCCTCGTCCCCGACCAGCCCGACTACCGCGCGGCCGTGGTGCTGCGCGACACCGCCGCGCTGCGCGCGCTCACCGGGGCCACGCCGCCCGCCACGCTCGCGAGCGAGCAGGCGGCGTTCGACTACGTCACGCACGTTTCCGGCGTGCCGTCGCTCGGGCTGAGCGCCGGCTTCGCCTTCCTCGGCTACGAGCGCGACACGCACGAGCTCGCGCGCGTCGGGGTGAACCTCGAGCAGTCCATCGGGATCGGGCTCGCCGACGTCGAGCAGTCGGTGCACGCCGGGACGAACCCGGTGCGGTCCCTCGACGCGATCCGCGGCACCTTCGACCCGGCCGCGGTCGACGCAAGGCTCGCGCAGTGCGACGGCTGCCAGCCCGCCCAGCGCGAGCAGCACGACGGACGGACCTACTACGCGTGGGGCGGCGACATGCAGATGGGCGCCGGCCCGCGCTTCGCGCTGCCGGCCTGCGACAAGCTCGGCCGGGGCGGGCGCATCGCCGTCGAGGACCGCTTCGTGTTGCACGCGCTGTGGTCCGGGGGCATCGAGTCGATGCTCGACGCGCAGGCGGGCCGCGGCTTGCTGGCCGGCGACGCCGGCTACGCGGCGATCGCGCGCGCGATGGACGGCGCAGGCGTCGTCGCCGCGGTGATCACCGACCGTGCGCCATCGGCCGCGGATCGGGACCGGATGGAGAGGCATGGCCGCGTCCGATCTGGCCGCGCGAGTGCGCAAAGCGTGGTCGGCGAACGCGCCGCTGCTCGAGCCGTGGGCGGTGGCGGGCTGGGGCATCGGCGTCGGCACCGACGGCGTGCCGTACACGGAGCTCTGGCTCGCGCACGATACGAGGCAGGCAGCGCAGGCGAACGAGTCGATCCTCGTGCAGCGGCTGCACGCGGTGACGCCGATCTTCGAGACGGCAGACACGTGGGCCGCGCTGTACCGGGACATCGAGACGCGCGTCGACGGGAAGGTGCTGCAGGTGCGGCTCGTGGGGGACGCGACGTGGTTCGCGGACCCGGCGGCGGCCTCGGTGGAGGCGCTGCTCGCGCACCGGTAGCGACGAGGACCGAGTCGCGCAGAAGATCGGCGTGACTCAGGGGGTGACACATGCACGCGACGACCGCCGCGGTCGTGGCCCTGGTGCTGGCGCTTCTGGCGCTCGCCGGGACGCCGCCCGCGCCGGCGCTCGCGTGCAGCGGCGGGCCGGACCCGGTGCTGTCCTCGGACGTGATTGTCGCAGGCCGCGTCACGTCGATGCGCCGCGTGCCGGAGCTCGAGCACCCGGAGGTGAAGGCATTCGCCGGGCACTTCGCGATGCTGCGGGTGGAAGTCCGCGTCGACCGCTACCTCAAGGGCTCGGGCCCTTCCGACATCGCCGTGCTGGACGGGGCCAGCGCGGTGGTGCTCGACACGCCCGATCCCGAAGGCGGCGCCCGACGGCCTGATGTGGGTGGCTGGGGGCGGCCCGTGCGGCGCGTTCCAGGAGAGTCCCGCCGGGCAGTACCTGGTGCTGGGGCTCGCCCGCGCCGGGGACGGGACCTTCGCATCGTCGGGCCCCGGGGTGTTTGCCCGAGGCGACGGCCCCGGCGATCCCCAGGTCCAGCGGAGTGTCGCGCGCGTGTCCGACCGGCTGCGGTCGGCCGGCGTCGTTCCGTCGCCGACCGGCAGCGCGGGGCTCGTCGTCGCTCGGCGCTCGGCGAGGGGCGCCGGGCTCGCGGTGGCGCTCGCGCTCGTCCTCGTCGCCGGTGGGCGGGTCGCGACGCGCAGACGCTCGCTCCGAGGCGGCCGCGCATCGCTATCGTCGATGCGTGAACACGCCGGCGCGGCGGACGGTCCTGTTCGTGACGCTCGCGATCGCGGCGGCCGTCGCCGCGTGCTCGGGGCGCGGCGAGCAGACAGCAACGCAGACGGCGGCCCAACCGGCCGCCTCCGCGGTTGCGTCGCCGGTCGCACCGGCACGGCTGTTGCGAGCGGCACATCCTTTATCGCGACCGCGACCGCGACCGCGACCGCGACCGCGACCGCGACCGCGGCCGCGGCGGCCGCCGCCGACTGGCCCACCTACCACGGCAACCTCGCGCGCACCGGCGCCGCGGCCGGCGGCCCCGCGTCGTTCTCCGCGGTCGACGCGGCCTGGCGCAGCGACCCGCTCGACGGCGACGTCTACGCGTCGCCGGTCGTCGCGGGCGGGGTCGTCGTCGTCGCGACCGAGCGCAACCACGTCTACGCGTTCGACGCGTCGACGGGCGCGCCCCGCTGGCAGGCGTCGCTCGGCCCGCCCGTCGACGCCGGCACGCTGCCCTGCGGCAACATCCGCCCCGTCTCCGGCGGCGCCGTGTGGGTGACCGACCCGGGCGCCGGCACGCTCTACGCACTCGACCCGGCGACGGGCGCCGTCCGGGTCCGCCGCGACGTCGGCGCGATGCAGCACTTCACGACGCTCGCCGCGGCCGGCGACGAGATCCTGGTCGCCGCGGGCGGCCGTCTCGTCGCGCTGCGCATGCGGTAGTGCAGCGCTCAGTCGGCGGGCTCGGCCAACCACAGCGGCGGCAGACATGCCGCCGACAGAAGCGCGGCGCCAGCCGCGGACTGCGTCCGCGTGCTGTCGGCGGCATGTCTGCCGCCGCTGTGGGGGGGGCCGAGCCTGCCGCCGCTATGCGCTGGGCGCGGGTGTCTTCGGCTCAGCCGACCAGTGCCGGCTCGCGCGCCTCGACCCGCGGCTCGCCGACGGCGGGCAGCGCCGGCGCGGCCGAGGCGCCGTCGGGCACGGCCACGTCGAGCGTCGGGCCGTCGACCGCGGGCGACTCGACCGGCACCTCCCAGTCCGGGTGGTCGCGCTCGAGCCAATCGGCGATGCGCTCGAACGACCAGCCGTGGCGGTCGTTGAGGTGCGCGACCTGGTTCGCCAGCCCGCTCACGCGGTCGCAGTTGCGGCGCGAGCGGCGCCACGGCCAGCGGCCACGGCCCGGGCACGGGCGGCCGGCGTCGGGCGCGGCGGTCAGCAGCTGCCAGTACCGCTCGCGGCTGGCCGCGAGATAGGCGCGGCTGCGGCGCGCGCCGGCCGGGTCACCCCGCATCGCGATCGCCATCGCGCCGAGCGCGCAGCCCCACAGCCGCCCACCGGCGTCGAGGTGCAGCGCGCGGCCGCGGTGATCCTGCCGGTCGACGTAGGGAGCGCCAGCACGCAGCACTTCGTACGCGCGTCGGTTCACGTCTCCTCCTCTGCTACTACGCTCCCGACCCGCTCGTCCCCAACCGATCGTACCGGCGCCCCGCGACCTCACTCGCCGTAGTGCCCCGGCCACGCGACGACGATCTGCTCGCCGCTCGGCGACCACAGCAGCAGCGGCGCCGCGGCGGCGGGACCGTCCGCGACGCGATGCGCCTCGAGCGTCGCCGGGTCGACGACGTCGATCTCACGACCGCCGCCGGACGCGCGGCTGAACGCGACGCGTCCCTGCGGCGAGACGGCCGGCCGCGCGGCGCCGGGGAAGCAGCGGCCGCCGGTCGCCGCGCGGGCGTAGATCACGACGCCCGCGCAGCCCTCGACGCCGGTCAGCGCGGCGACGGGGCCTTCGGCGTTCGCGCCCACCGCCTGCTCGGGAGCGAAGGGCCGCTCGCCGATGATGCCGGGGAGCTGCGAGACGAGTTTGCCCGTGCGGGCATCTGCGATGACGACGGTCGGGCCCGTGGGTGGCGTGGGCGTCGCCGCGGGGGCTCGAGTCGCGGTTGGCGTGCCGGTGGCGGTCGGGGGCGTCGGCGTACGGGTGCCGCTGCCTGTCGTCGTCGCGCGGGGCGTGGGCGCCGGCGTCGCGACCGCCTGCGCGTAGACGAAGCGCCCCGAGGCGTCGAAGCGCGCCGGCCACGCGACGGCGTCGTCCATCGTGCTCTCCGCGCCCGACGCGAGGTCGCCGACGTGCACCGCGCCGTCCTTCGGGAAGACGAGCGCGTCGCGATCGGGCGCCCACGACGGCGCCTGCCCCGCTTCCACGATGGGCCGGGCGCCCACGGTGCTGGTCGCGACGACCTCGCCGTGGGCGGTCTTCGTGTCGAGCAGGAAGACACGACCGCCCTTCGCGCTCTCGTCGCTCTCCGGGTCGAGCACGTAGCGGCCCGACGGCGACCATGCCGGCTGCGCGCGGCCGCCGCAGCCACCGCACGCGAGGAGGGCGGCGTCGATCGCGGTCGAGCCGCCGGTTGCGACGTCGAGCACGTGGGCATGTTGCGTCCCGCCGGGAGCGGGCAGGGGGGGCAGGTGATAGAGCATGCGGTCGCCGGTCGGCGAGAAGACGCCGCAGGGGATGTCGTACCGGGCGCCGGCGACGCGCGAGATCGGCGGCTGCCCGCTCACCGCGACGCACGCGACGGGCCGCGGGAGCGTGGGGGTCATCTTCGGCATCACGGGCGCGCCGCTCCATTCGAAGAGCGCCTCGCCCCCGGCCTGCGACACGAAGAGCGCGATCAGCCGCCCCGCGGAGACCACCTCCGCCCCGCCGTCGAAGCCGACGATTGGGTACATGTGACCGGCGGCGAGGTCGATCACGGCGATGCCGAAGGGCTGCTGCAGGAAGTCGCGGGGGCCGGTGATGACCATCGTTGGCGCCGGCGTGGGAGTGGGTGTCGGCGTCGGGGTCGCGACCGGGGTGGCGACGGTCGTCGGGGCCGCGGTCGCGGTCACGGTCGGCGTGGCGGTGGGGCCGGCGCCGCGCGTGGAGCAGGCGCTTCCGACGACGAGGAGCGCAATGAGCAATGCCGCGGCGGGCAGTGCCACGGCGGCGCGGCTTCGCGTCATGTGCAGCTCCTCGGCGGCGGCGCGGGGCCCACGCCGTCACCCGTCAATGTAGCCGCGCGCGTCGATGTGGGGCGGCGCCGGCGGCGGGCGGTCGCGGCAGAGCGACGCACCGGACGCGGATCGGCTCGCCCGCATACGGGAGAGACCCCCGCGTCCGCGCCCACGCCTCCTGGCCGTTCGGCGCGGCTGGAAGGTCGGGCAGGGCATGGGCTGGCGGCGGGGGTTACCGTCGGCGGCGGGAAGCCGGACGTCGTCGCGGCCGCGTCTGTCGGCGTTGCGGTCGCGGACGAGGTGGCCGTTGCAGGCAGCGCGGCTGACCCGCGGCGCGTCGGCGAGGCGGTTCGCGAACCGGCCGTGCACCCCACGAGCGCCAGGAACGCACAGCCGACGACCACCGCGGTGCGTGTTGACCCTTGCGTCACGCGTGCTCCCCGTGCTTCAGCCTGGCGACCAGACGACGGCCCCGTCGCTCGGGTTCCGCGCGTACGGGGCTGCCATGGCCGGCCTCAACCGAACGGGTCGCGCGCTTCGATGTCGGCGAAGCGCCGGAAGTCGCGGTCATGCGTCCAGATCGTGCGCACGCCGTTGTCGACCATGAGGGCGGCGATGTGGGCGTCCGGCACGAGGTTGCCGCGTGCCTCGGCCTCCCGCGTCACGCGACGGTACGACTCCCAGAAGCGGTCCTGCTCGCCGGCGGTTTGCACGTGCGGCAGGGCGAGCAGGCGCTCGACGTTGGCGAGCGCGTCCGCCGGCGGCAACGGCTTCTCGAAGATCGCCGCGTGCGTGGCGATGCGCAGGTAGGCCATCACGGTGGGCCAGAACACGTAGGCGAGCTCGCTGCCGCTCGCCACGCGGTCGAGAAAGGCGCGCGCCCGTTCGTGGTACGCGCTCGCCTCGTCGGAGGCGTAGAGGAGGACGGCCGCGTCGAAGGTGAAGCTCAACGCTGCTCCAGCGCGCGGCGCACGGCTTCCTTGTCTTCGAGGTCGACGCGAGCGCCCATCGGACGCGATGTCCAGCTGAACTCGCGCGCCGGGGATGCCGCCGGTTCGTGCAACGCGCTGGCCAGCAGTTCGGAGACGAGCTGGCCGAGCGTCTTGCCCTCGCGACGCTTGCGCTCCTTCAGCCTTCGGAGCACTGCCGGGTCGATGTCGATCGTCGTGCGTGGCATGTGCGTGAAGATAGCGGGCGGCGCATCAGATGCGTCGACGGGCGGGCAACGCACGCGCGTTCCCGGTGCCGCCTGCGCGGCGCCTACCGCGCCTGCCCGCTCGTCACGTCGTACCCCAGCTGCTCCGGTCGCACGAGCCAGTGGTCGATCCAGCCGGCGCCCGGCATCTGCCCGCAGAAGCCGCCGAGCTGCACGATGCCGCCGTCGTGCAGGAAGACGCCCATCGGCGCGGCGGCGCCGGCGTTGCCGCGCGCGCCGACCGCGAACAGCGCCACGCGCTCGCCGGCGGGCGTGTCGAACGCGCCGACGAAGGTCGTCGCGCCCTGCGGGCCGAAGAACGACCGCGCGAACTCGGCGACGCCGTCCGCGGTCACGGTGCCGACGTCGCAGTTGCCCACCGAGATCACGTCGAACTCGGTCCCCGACGGCACGCCGAGCGCTGCGCATCGCAGCCCGTAGCTCGGCTGGTCGCTGCAGGGCCGGCGCGTGTACCGGACGTGCGCGAGCAGGGCGTCGACATCGCCCGCGCGCACGGCCTCCACGATCGGGTCGACGTCGGCGAGACCGGTGAGCGCCGGCAGCGCGGGGTGGCCGGTGAGCGGAGCGACATCATCGCTGCTCGCGAAGCCCGCCGTGCCGTCGAGCGTGCGGACGGCCGCCCAGCCTGCCGGCGCGCCCGCGGTCGTGCCGGGGTCATGCTCGAGCAGCGTTCCGTCCGCGAGGCATGCGAGCACGCGCGCGTCCGTGGACGCCGCCGCGCGGAGGTTGAGGCAGTCGCCCCCGACCGACACCTGCAGGAGGGGCGTGCGCGTCGCGGCGGCGGACGGCGACGGCGACGTCGCGGGGGTCGCGGTCACGTCCGGCGCGGGAGTCGCCGTCCTCGTGGCCGTCGCGCTCGCCGCGGACGACGACGTCGGTGACGGTCGCGCCGCGGGGCGCGCGCACCCGCCGAGGAGCAGGAGGCACAGGCCGGCGCATACCGCGGCTCGCCGAAGCCGCGGTGCCCGTCGAGCAGCCGTCACGGCTGCAGCCCCCCGAACGTGTCGACGAGCGGATCGACAGCCAGTCCCGCGTCCTCGCGGCACCGCAACAGCTGCCCGCCGGGCACGACGTCGATCCCGTCGCGCCGCAGTGCGGAGACGAAGTCGCTCGCGGACCACGGCGTCCCGCTCGTCGGCGCGGCGGTGCGGTCCGCGCCGTCCCACGCGAACGTCCCGCTCGGGATTCCAGCCGCGTGCGCCGTCGGCGGTCACGACCGCGACCCACCATGCCGTGCCGTAGGGCTTGCCGGCCTCCGAGCGCGCCTGCTCGTCCCGCCGCTCGTCGACGGTCACGACGCTGCCGGCGCCCACCGATCCGACGACCGTACCGTCGGCGGCGGGCGTGGCGCGGAGCGGCGTCGCAACGGTGACCCGCAGCGAGACGGTGGTCGCGTACGGCGGCACGTCGATGCGCGCGGGCAGTCCGAGCGTCGCCAGCCCGCCGGGGCCGTAGTCCGTGCCGGGCGACGCGCTGCGGCGAAACAGCAGATGCGTGCCGTCGGCGCTCCAGCCGGAGGACGCGACGCCGTGCGACGCGGGTCCCCACGTGGCCGAGGCGATGCGGTGCCGGCGGGTCTGCCGTCGGCGGCGACGACGCGGCCGTCGTACAGGAAGCGGCTGGTGTCGACCGGCGACGGGAGCGGTACGGGCGCGAAGTGATCGGCGGGCGGGAAGGGGAGCGACGAAAGACGGCCGTCGACGCCGAGCGCCGCGAATCTGTCCTCGGTGTCGACCACGACCGCCGACGAGTCGGCGAGCCATCGCATCTCCAGCGTGCCGTTGGTGAGCGACGCACGGACGGCGCGGAAGCGCGCCGCTCCCGTGGCGACGTCGGCGACGTAGACGGCCGGCCAGAGCTCGTGCCCGCCGGAGCCGAGCGGGGCGGGGAGCAGGCTCTGCTGCCAGGCGATGGCGTGGCCGTCGGGCGACGGCACGATGTGCTCGACCTCGACGTCCGGCTGCGACGCGGGGATCTCGGTCGCGCCGGCCGGGCGGCCGCTCGCGTCGTAGCGCCGGACGAAGACGCGCACGGGCTGCGCGTCGTGCGCACCCGTCGCGCGCACGGCCAGGAAGCCGCCGTCCGGCAGCGCGTACGGCGTGAGGACGACGGGGGCGTGATCCACCTCGTGCGCCGCGCCCGTCGACGTGTCGACGACGGCGACGTCGCCCCCGTTCACCACGAGCAGCGACGAGCCGGTCGTCGAGAAGACGCCGCCGGTGGTGGAGCGGTCGATGCAGTCGCCGAACGGGCGCACCTCGCTCGCGCGGGGCGGCGTCGCCGCGATGTCGACGAGGAGATAGCGGCACGCGCGGTTCGCGGCGAGCAGGATCAGGCCGGCGTCGGATGGGCCCGCCGCGAGCTGCCAGTCGAGCATGTTCCATTCGACCGCGGCGCCCGGCCCGCGCACGAGCACGACGGCGTAGGCGCGCTCGGCGCCGAAGGCCTGTGCGACGAGCGCGCCGCCGTTGGGCGACCACGCGTAGGCGACGGTGGCGGTCTGCGGGAGCAGCGAGTCGTCGAGCCGCCAGAGCTCGCCGTGACCGGTGGCCGCATCGACGACCGCGGCCCCCTGCGCGGCGTCGAGGGCGTTGCCGGGACCGAAGACGTGGCGCGTGAAGACGGCCGCGCCGTCCGGCAGGGTCGCGGGCGTCACGACGGCGGGCGTCGCGGACGCCGTGGCGGGCGGGGACGCCGTGGGGGAGGCGAGCGGCGACGCGGTGGCGGACGGCGTTGCGTCGCTCGGGCGGGTGCAGCCGGCGATCGTCAGCGCGACTGCGACGAGCGCGATTGCTCCCGCGTACCGCACGCGGCGCCGCCGCTCAGTACGCAAGGGTCGCCACCCAGGCGCCCGGCATGTCCGCGTCGTCCTCGGGCACCGTGCGCGAGAACTCGATGCTGCGGCCGTTGGGCGAGAGGCTGAGACCGGTGCCGCCCGTGAAGAGGACGGTCGTGGCGCCCATCGCGACGTTCGCCGGCGTGTACTGCGCCTTCGGCTCGTACGCCGTCCCCGAGTCGCCGTCCACATAGAACACCCGCTACCCGCGGTTCAGCACGCAACACCCCGCCGCGTGAGCCGTCGTCCGCCGGCGACGAGCGCTCCCGCCAGCACGACCAGGCCGATCGCGGCGATTCCGGCGCCACGATTATCGGCGGACGCGGTGAGCCCCGCGTTCCCGCTGCTCGCCGGCGCCGGGCCCGTCCCGGGCGGCGGGCTCGCGGGCGCCGGGGCGGCGGGCGGCGGCGACGCGGGCGCGAGGAACGTCGCCGTGTTGCGCTGCGTCAACGTCGGGACGGGCCCGCCCGCGACCCACACCAGCAGCTGTGCGTGCGCCGGGTCGCTCGTCTCCGCGCACGCGGTCGTCGGCACGCCAAGCGAGGCGAGCGCGTCGTGCAGCGCGGCGACGACGATTGGCGCGGCGACGGCGGGCGTCACGGCGGGCGTCACGCCCGCCGGCACCGGCGCGACCCACACGTGGCACTGCCCCACCTCGACGAACGGCGGCCGGTCCCCGAAGCCGGCGGCGGCGAGGAGCTTCGGCACCTCTGTGTCGGGATAGACCGCCGCCGGCACGACGTCGGGGCCGTTCGGCTCGAGCCGCACGATGCGCGCGCCGGAGGGGGTCGCGGCGCGGATCGACGGCTCCATCAGCGTGCCGAGCGCCGCGGCGACACGGTCGTCGAACAGCGGGTTCTCCGGCGCGAAGGCCCAGGCGATGTCGCCGGGCTGCGGCGGCGCCGGCGTGGTGGCCTGCGCCCGCGCGACGGTCACGGCCGCGAGGGCGAGGAGCGCGGCCGCCACGACGGCCGCCGCCTGGATCCCGAGGCGAGAGGTGTGCATCGAGGACCACGCTTCCTCGACGGCCGCCGGCCCCGGACGTCGCGCTCGAGTTCGCTGCTCCGGTCGCGACCGTAGACCGCGGTGCCCGCCGTGTCACCCGCAAGCCTCGTCGGAAAGTCAAAGCGGCGGCAGATACGCCGCCGACAGGACGCGGACGCAGTCCGCGGCTGGCGCCGCGCTTCTGTCGGCGGCATATCTGCCGCCGCTTTGGGTGACGTTCATGCGCGCACGGCGCCCCCGAGGCGCCCTGCACTCGTGGGGGCGCCGGCCGAGGGCCTACAACCCCGGCGCCGGCCACTCCACGAGAATCGTCGCTCCCGTCGGCGACCACCGCACCAGCGGCGGCTGCACGTCCGTCTCGATCGGCGCGTGCGGCACCGTCCGCTCCGCGCCGGTCGCGAGATCGACGACCGCGATCTCCCACGCCGCCCGCGAGGCGCTCGACGCGAAGCGCGCGAACGCCACCTGCGTCGCGTCGGGGGAGAAGACGGCGCCGTGCGCGTCGCGGAGGCAGAGGCCGTCCGGCCCGACGAGCGGGTGCTCGACACGGATCCCGCCGCAGTCCGGCGCTCCCGAGAGCAGCGCGGCGGGCTGCCCCCGGTAGCGAGCGATGCCCCGCTCGTCGAGACGCGCGTCGAAGAACACGCCGCGCACCGCGCTCCCCGCCCAGCGCCCCAGGACCGCGCCCGTCACCGGGTCGGCCACCGTGGTCTGCTCCGCCATGCCCGGGTCCATGGGCGAGTAGATCAGCGACGGGGTCTGCCATGCCCAGCCCGCGGGCCACGCCACCGCGGGGATGTCGATGACGGTGCCGCGGTCGAGGTCCTCCAGCACCGTGCCGTTCGCGCCGTCGGGGTAGAGCAGACGATCGCCGTCGGGTGACCACGACGGCGTGCGCAGGAAGCCGCCCATCCCGTGGCCGTCGCCGAGCAGGCGCGTCGTGCGGCGCTCGGCGTCGTAGAGGTAGACCGCGTGGCCGCCGGTCTCGGTGACGATCAGGTAGCGACCGGACGGCGACCAGCTCGGGCCTTCGCGGAGGTCGCAGCCGCCGCAATGGTGGAGGGTGGCGTCGACGCGGGTGGTGGCGCCCGTGGCGAGGTCGAGCACCCAGTTCTCGTACGCGCCATGGATGGTGCTCGCCGCGTTCGGCACGAGGTCGACGTTGTAGAGCATGTGCGCGCCGCCCGCGGAGAACGACCCGCAGTTCGCGTGGTAGGCGACGCCGTCGATCGTGGCGTGCAGGTCGCCGGGCTGAGTCTGCTGACACGTCGGCGCCGGTGTCGCGGGGGCCGGCGCCGGGTAGGTGTCGCTCTCCTCGACGCGCGTCCCGTCCGGCCCGAAGCGCACGTACTGGTGGCTCGGCGTGCGTATCCAGGCGCTGCCGTCGTCGGCGAAGCGGATCGCGACGGCCGCTCCGTCGCCCTCGAAGAGCATGTGCACGGCGAGCGTGTCGGCGTCGACGAGGAGCAGCCCGTTCTCCGCGCCCGGGGTCGGCGTCGGCGCTGGAGTGGCGCGCGTGGGCGGCTGCGTCGACGCCACGCCGGACGCGGACGCGGACGGGGACGAAGACGGCGACGGCGACACGCCGGTGGTGCCGGCAGCAGTTGGCGCGGGAGGGGGCGAAGGAGTCGACGTCGCGGTGGGCCCCCTGGTGCAGGCTGCGGCCAGGAGGATCAGCGGGACGAGCGATACGCGTATCGCGAGACGGGACATCGCACGGCCCCTGCCGGTGCTCGGCGCCGGAGTGCGTCACTCAGAGAACGGCGAGAGGCCCGGGGCCGTTCCGGCTCACCGGGCCTCTCGGATTGCCTGGAGCGTGATCGCGCGACTAGTGGTCGTGCCCCTCGTGGTGTCCCGACGGTCCCGCGGCGCCCGTGATGTCGCCCACGTTCCCGGTCGCCTGGTTCACCCACGTGCCGTTGCGCGGCGTGCGGTAGATCCAGCCCCACGTCGGCAGGTCGTACGTCGCGCCTGCCGCGAAGTAGCTCAGGAACGACGGGTGCGCGCCCGGGCACGCGGATGCGCTCGTGCACTGCAGGTCGAACGTCCCGAGGTTGCCGTGCGTCGCGTAGACGCCCGGCGCGAAGGTGCCCTGGATCGTCGCGACGTACCCGCCCTCGGTGTTGCCGGTGATGCCGGCCTCGACCGTCCCGGTCCCCTGCGGGCTCGGGCCGGCGAAGGTCGTGAACGAGCCGGTGTCGCGGACGACCGCGCAGTAGCTGCCATCGGCCTCCTGCCAGATTCTTCAGCTGGCGGTGGATGCTGTCGTTCGCCCACGCCGTGCCGCCGACCGCCGAGTCGTAGTCGTTGACGAACCGGTACGTCACGGACACGACGAGCGAGGTGCCGGGGCCGTTGCAGGCGGTCGGCTGCGAGCGATCGCCGAGGCGCAGGCCGTGCGTGTCGTGCCCGTCCGCCGCCGCCGTGCCGGCGGTGAGCATGAGCGCCGCCAGGAGCAGCGCCAGCACCGTGCCCGGCACCCACAGTCGCCGGACGCCGACGGCGCGTCGCGCCGCGAGATGAGCTGCCTTCATTGTCGTCCCCCACCCTTCCCCAACCGGGGCGTCGAGATGCTCGTCCTTCCTACGCCGTTCGACCGGGGATATCAATGCGCGTGTGCAGCATGTGAAGGGCGTGGGCAGTGCGTTCGCAGGCTGCGGCGAAGCCTGCGGTCGAGCGGCTCAGATTCGCTCGCGCACGGGGGTGACACAGCGCGCCGATCGCGCGATGGTTGCGCCGCGCCGGGCGGAGTCGGGGACGCGATGACGGTGCTGCTGCGAGCCGCCTCGATGCGGCGGCCCGGGGATCCGACGGTGCACACGTGACGTCATTCACTCGTCGCGCCGCGCTCGCCCTCGCCGGCGGCCTCGCGCTCGCCGCCGCCGTGGCGGTGGTCGTGCTGCTCGACCCGGGCGCCCGCGCGACGCCGCGCGCCGCGGGCGCGCCGTTCTACCTCGAGATGGGGTCGACCTTCCGCTGGTGGTACCAGTCGAACGACCGCTGGCGCTGGGAGGTCGGCTCGGCCGCGCCCGTCGGCGCGCGCACGTACGTCGACGACGGCACGACCGAGTGGACCTCCGTGGCGGGCGGCGTCCCGGCATACACGTGCGTTCCTGCGCAGACCTCCGCCCGCACCATCCGCGCGCCGGCGTTCCTGCTTCCGATCGGGCCGGTCGCGGCGCCGAACGTGCGGTCCCTCATCGACCACTGGCCGGCCGCCGCCGGCGCGCTGCGCGTCGTCGGCCACGACCGCATGCTCGGCCGCGCGGTCGACGTCCTCGAGTACCGCGCGACCGCGGACGTCGGCCTGGTGCATGGCCCGCCACCGGGGCCGCACCTGGTGGTTGGATCCGGGGTGGGCCGGCTCTGGGTCGACCCGGAGACGATGGTGATCCTGCGCGCGAGGTTCGACCCGGCGGACGGCGGGCCGTCCCTCTCCGAGACGGTCACGCGGTTCGAGCAGGGCGTCGCGATCGACCCCGCGCTGTTCGCGTCGCCCGTGCCTGCGGGCGCGACGGTCGCGGAGCCGGCGGGGGCGTGCGCGGCTCGCGTCGAGCGCCGTTGATGCGGTCCGCCTGGCCCGCCGCCGCGGCTCTCGCGGTCGGTCTCGCGCTCGCGACGGCGATCGCCGTCGTCGTGCTGGCCGGCCCGCGCGCGCCCGCGGCACCGAGCGCGAGTGCGACCGCCGCGCCGGCCGTCTCCGCGACGGCGCCGCCCGCCGCCACCGCCACGCCGGCCGGCACGGCCTCGGCGGAGTTCCCCGCGGTCGGCGTCTGGGTCGCGGACGCCGCCACCGGCGAGCACGCCCTCCTCTACCAGGGCGAGCGCCCCCTCCGCATCGCCCGCTTCGCTCCCACGTTCGTCCCGCGCGGCGACGCGGTGTGGCTGAGCCCCCCGGGCGGGCCCGCGACGCGCTTCGGCCCTGACGGCGAGGCTCAGACAGTGATCCGCGACGCCACGAGCGTGATCGAGTCCGCCGACGGCCGCAGCCGCGCGTACTTCACCGATGCCGGCACGACCCTCGTGGTCGAGCGCGGCGAGGTGCAGCGGCAGATCGAGGGCCCCGACACGGCGCCGTCGTTCTCCCCCGACGGCACGCGGCTCGCGTTCTTCCAGGAGAACCTCGTCAGCCGCACGTACTCGCTCATCGTCCTCGACGTCGCGAGCGGCGAGCGCACCACTTACCAGCAGGGCATCGGTTCGTGCTCCTCGGAGATCGGACTGGTGGCGCCGAGGTGGTCGTCGTCCGGCGCCTACTTGCTTGACGGCGACTGTGGCGTGCCAGGGCAGAGCACCGCCGGCAGCTACCTGGTGTCGCTCGCCGCGCCCGGCGCCGCGCCGACGCGCGTGGCGGGACCGGGCGGCCAGCTCGACTGGATCCCGGGCACCGATCGACTGGCGGTCCTGCGGGACGGGCATGTGCTGCTGCGGGATGCTGCGACCGGCGCCGAGCGCACGCTTGCGACGTCCGTCGTCGGCCCGTCCTTGTCCGTCGATCCCTCGGGCGTCGTGATTGTCACGAACCGCGCAGCCGCCGGACGCACGACGACCGTCTTCGACTCGCAGAGTGGCGCGGTCGTGCGGCAGTGGGACGGCGAGGCGACGGTCGCGCCCGGCCACCCCGATCGTGCCTCTGTCGCGAGCGATTCCGTCTCGAAGGATCCGTGCGCCACCGGTCGCGTCGAAGCCCCGACTCTCCCCGAACCCGTCTGCGTCGGCGGCGGAAGGGCGACATGGTCTCCGGACGGGCGCTACGTCGCGTTCTCCCGGTCGCTCGCGATCACGCTGGTGGACACGGCGACGGGCGCGGTCGACGAGGATCGACGCGCACCAGGCGCTCCCGCCGCTCGCGTGGTCCCCGGACGGGACGCGGCTCGCGTTCGGCGAGGAGGGCGACGTCCGCATCCGCGACGTTGCGACCGGCGACGAGCGCCGCATCGACATGCCCGCGCACAGCGCGCACCTGTCGTGGGATCCCGCCGGCGCGCACGTGCTCATCTCGTGGGGCACCGGGCTCGACGCGCCGCCCGACCGCTCGGCGTCCTCCAGCCCGTCGCTCACGCCGGTTCCTGTCACGCAGAACGTGGCCGTGTGGTCCGTCAATGTTGGTACCGGCGCGCACGACGTGCTCTACGACGGCCCCGGCCCCTACTACCTCTCGAACGCCTTCTACCCCGACCTCGTCCCCGCCCGCGACGCGATCTGGATCAGCACCAGCAGCACGGAGGGCGCGACGCGCTACGCGCTCGACGGGACTGCGCTCGCGACGATCCCCGGCGCGGCCGGCGTCGTGGAGTCGCGCGACGCGCAGAGCCGCGCGTACTACAGGCGCTCGGACGGCACGCTCGTGGTAGCGCGGGGCGATGTCCGTCGCGTGCTGGCCGGTCGCAACGCCCTTCCGACGTTCTCGCCGAGCGGCGACCGCGTCGCCTATTACGCCGTCGACCGTGTGACGAACGCCGGTGCGCTGACCGTCCTCGAGATTGCAACCGGCGTGCAGACGGTCGTGGCCACCAATGTCGATCCCTGCCAGTGCGACGGCAGCGCACCGCCGTCCTGGTCGTCCTCGGGACGCTTCATCGCGTACCACGACTACGGCGGCCAGCCCGGCGGCGACGCGGGCGGCGAGTACCTGGTCGCGGCTGCGGGCGGGCCGCCGGCGCGGCTCACCGCACCGCCGGTGTGGCTGTCCGGCGACCGCTTCGCGTTCCTGGGCGGCGGCGACGTCGTCACGATGGATGCGGCGACGGGCGCGGTGCAGGTCCTCGCGTCGGGCCTCGCACAGCAGGGCGACCTGCGACTCGACGAGACCGGACGGCTGCTGCTCGCGCCGGGGGCCGGCGCGGTGGATGGGAGCGTGGGCGAGACGGTCGCGCTCGACGCCGCGACCGGTGCGATCGTCGGGCGTGGGCGGTGGCCGGGGGCGATTGTGACGTGGACGCCGGTCGGTCTCGCGGCGGTCGCCACATCCTGGGACGGCACGCTGCCGCCGCCGTGCTCGTCGGGGTACATCGACCACCCGCTGCTCACGCAACCGCGCTGCCTCGGGTCCCACGTCGTCAGGTGGTCGCCCGACGGCATGCGGCTCGCGTACGTGACCGACGCCTCCGTCCACGTGCTCGACCTCGCGACGGGCGACGACCGCGTGCTGGTCGACACGGACACGAGCCCGTCGACCCTGCGCTGGAGCGCCGACGGCTCGCGGCTGGTGGTGGCATGGGGCGGCGGGCTGTGAAGGAGGGCACGCGGCCGGGCGGGCGCGCAGGTCTGGCGGGCGGGACGATGCTGACGCGCGGCCGCCGGTCGTCGCGTACGGTCTCGGCAACACGCCGTCCACTCTGAGGCGAGAGGCGCGATGAGGCCTTCCGCGGGCCACCCGTTCTACCTCGAGGCGACGATCGAGGCGACCGACTCATCCGCCGGTTCGCTGCCCCGACGGCACCGTTTGCCGGCTCGCCGTCCGAGACCATGCGCTGGTGGTACCAGTCGCCGCGACTGGGCCGCGCGGAAGTGCAGTACACCAACCCGGCACTCGATGCAGGCACGCTGCTGACGGTCACCGACGGCACGTCACGCTGGACCTTCGACGACCGCCACGCAAGTACCATCGCTCCGATCTGCCGGCCGAGGTCGCCTACGACTACCCCGGCCCGGTCGTCGTACCGATGGTCGGCCCGGTCACGGCGACCAGCCTCCGTGCCTTCTCCGACAGTGAATCCCCGCGGGGGACGCTCCGGGTTATCGGCCGCGACCCTGCTCGCCCGATCTTCGTCCGCTGCCGCCGTCTGGCGCCCCGGCACGGGCGCCACGGCTCCGGCTCGACGTCAGGGGCGGTCCGGCGGCGCCGGCCGACCTGGCTCGCTGGTCCTGAGATCTTCGGCGGGGAAGTGAGTCGGTCTGGGCCGGCGATCTTCCTCTGCGTCCGCGCGCTTCGACCCGGGTCGACCTCGCCCCCGCTGCTCCGGTTCACCCCGTCGGCACGGCGCTACCGATCCGCCGGAGGGGTGCCACATCCTGCCACGGTGCGTCGAACGCCTCCCGACCTTCGAACTCGGCAGCTTCCCCTGTCCGACGTCTCCACGAGCGGGTACTCGGTTGGCGGGTCGGGGTCGACCGGCGACAGCGCGTGCCGCACCATCGCCGCCTTCGCGTCCCTCCGGTCGGCGGCCGGCACGATCTCACCGGTGCGAGCTCGTGCCTTCGACAACTTCATGGCGGCGCTGCGCATCGGCGACCGCGTCTCGATCGCCGGGCTCGATGGCTACGCCGCGCTCTCGACGTACGCGACGCCCCGCTGGGACTCCGCGCCGGCGCGCCGCCGTGCTCGAGAGTGACGTGCGTCGCTCGACGAGCTCCTGCGCATCGCGCGCTCGACGCGGCCGGCGTCCGCGCGCCCGGACCCGTCGACGCGCATCGCGGTGTCGTGCGAAGGCAGCCCGCTCGTAGTGACGCGCCTCGACCCGTTCGAGCCGTGCCCGGGGAGCGTGTCGCCGCCCTGGCTCGCGGCCTGGTCGCCCGATTGCTCGCGGCTCGCGTTCATCGAGAACTGGCACCTCGCGGTGGCGAACGCCGATGGCTCCGGCCACCGACTCCTCGCACCGCTCAACGGCGAGGAAGATCCCGTGGCGCCCTCGTGGTCGCCCGACGGCACGCGGCTCGCGGTGATGGACAGCGTCGAGCCGAACGCGCTCCCGGGCGCGCCGACGCACATTCTGGTGGTCGACGTCGGCACCGGCGCCGTGCGTGCCATGCCCGCGACCGGCGCCTACGACGGCGGCCCCGCGTGGTCGCCCGACGGCAGGCGCTTGGTCTTCGCATCGACGCGCGACTCGCGCGAGCCCGACATCTTCGTCATGGACGCAGCGACGGGCGCGGCGACGAACCTCACCCCGGGCCCGGGTCACGACATCGATCCGGCGTGGTTGCCCGACGGCCGCGTCGCCTTCTTCTCCGAGCGCACCGGGAACTGGGACCTCTTCGTGATGGATGCCGACGGGAGCGGTCTCGTGAACCTCACCGACGACCCCGCCGCCGCTTCCCGATGCGGGGGGTCCACGCCGCGGCCTCGCCCGATGGCAGCCGCGTGCCTTCCTCTCGGCTGCGGAGGCCACGTGCAGGTCTTCGTCGCGCGCACCGACGGCTCCGGTGTGACCCGGGTCTGCCACGACGCGAACGACGACTACGCCCCGCAGTGGACCCCCGACGGCCGGTTCGTCGTCTTCTGGTCGACGCCGCCGGGTGGTGGCAGCTCGCTCTGGCTCGCGCCCGCCGACGGCAGCTACCAGCAACGGCTGGACCAGCCGTCATGACCCGGCCGGCCGAGGGGCGTGAACGCGGAGCGCGGAGGCCATGTCGGGCGGCGACGCTCGTCGCTATCGCCGTCGTCTTCGTGACGGCCTGCACACCGGCAAGGGACGCGACACCAACGTCGACGTCCGCCGCCGTGCCCGCATCCGAAGATGACGCGCTCGTGGTCAAACCCACGCCGTTGACGTGTCGCGGAGATGCTGATCTCACGGCGGAGCGGCTTACCCCGGTTCTCATGTCGCATTCGTCTGGCAGGTCTCCGGCGACGCGTATGCGGAGCTCGGGCGGGTCTCGGTCGACGCGGATGGGCGAGCGGAGCTCCACGTATCTCACTTCCCGGTCGGCGAGGGTTGCCGTCGGCAGCCCGTGAGGCTCTGGCTCTTTAGCGTGACGGTCGACGGAGACCTCGGGTCGAGGTTGCTGTCGCGAGACGTGCCGGTGGCGGACCGGGGCGCGACTCCCACCGCGACTGCGACGTCGGCTGGCGCTGCTTCCACGGCTGGAGCCGCAGGGATGGACGGCGACGCGGCAGGCCCGATAGCACCGCAAGCCGAATAGCCACTCGGGGGCGGCGATCTCATCGCGGCGCTGGCGTCGCGGGGGATCATCGCGTTCCCGACCGATGAGGCGATCTCGCTCTGCCCGCGAGGTGACGGCTGCCGGCGCGGGATCAACTACAACTTCAGCACCGGGGGCGGTAGGTCGGGGAGCTTTCAGCTCTGGGTGTACCCATCCGTCGCGGCGCGCGCCGCGGATGGGCCGTGGACGCGGACGGCCGCGCGAGTTCGCTCCGCGGGAGCCTCGGCCTCGGCGCGACGGCATACGGCGTTGCGAACCTGGCGCTGATGTACCCCGCGCAGATCGACCAGACGGGCCGGGCGGTCGTCGATGCGCTGCTGAACCTCGCGGCTGTGCGATGACCGACGAGGTGGGATTCACGGCCGCGAGTTGTCTCGGCTCAGCGCCGTGCGCCCAGGCGATGAGCAGGTGCAGCGAATCCCTCGCCCACCGAGCGTCGTACCCCGGGGGTGGGCGTGGGACTGACCGTGATGGCGCCCGTCACGACGTCGAGCACGCGAACCGTTGCGGGCGGCTGGGTGGTGCCCCGCATCGGGCGATGCTCGCAGTGTTCGCGGCAAGCGTCGTTGTCGCCGGCCGCGCCGTCACGGGACGCGGCGCGCGCCGACGCGACCGCGGCCGAGCGTAGCCGGCTGGCGATGAGCCACTCACGCCCGACGGAGTGCGGCACGAGACGATCCTGCGGAACTCGACGTCCGGCATTGTCGTTCAGGAAGGGAGATGTGAGACGCCGTTGAGCCCCCACCTGCGCGGTTGGCTGCTCGTAGTCGTTGCGATGATCGCGCTGATGGGCTGCGCGGGTCGCTCGCCGCACCCTTCCTCGACGACGCCGTCCACGACCGCCGTCCGGACCGCGCCCCCAGCGACCGCGACGCCCGACGGCGCAGCGAGCGGCTCGCCGGTGACCGGCGCGACGCCTCGCACCGGACCGTTCGCTCCGCTCCTCGGCCTCGCGCCGACCGGCGCCGCGCACGGCATCGCCTACGTCGACGTCGACGGTAACCTCGTCTACGTCGACATCTCCACGGGCGCCCGACGCAAGCTCGCGTCGGGCTGCGGCCCGCTCGAGAACCCCCGCTTGCAGGCGGTGCTCTGGTCGGCGGACGGGTCGCACGTCTTCTGCGAGACGGGCCTCGATGGCGTCGTCGGCTCCGACTCCGCCGGCGACGCGCACATGGTCTTCGGGATCGGCCAGTGCCGCGTGGACGCGCGACCCGCGCCCGACGGCCGGGTAGTGGCCTGCGCGACCAACGGAGGGGTTGAGCTGCGGGATGCGGCCGGCCACCTCGTCGCCCGGGTCGACGGCGCCATCGGCGGACTGTCGTGGGACTCGACGGGGCGCTTCCTCGTCTACGGTCGACCGAGCTCCTACTCCGCCGGCATCGTTGATCGCGACGGTGCGCACGTGCTCAGCATCGACGACGCGTACGCATCGCCGGGGCCCGGCGGAGCCTTCGCGTGGACGCGCGACGGCGCCCGACTGGCTTACCCGTCTGAGGAAGGCCTGAAGGTCTGCAACTTCGTCGCCGGGGCTTCGTGTTCCGCGCTGCACACCGTCGGGCTCGACGGCTTCGCCTGGGGGTCCGTCAGCGGGCTCGAGTGGATGCATGGCGGCGCATGGCTGCTCCTCGCGTCGACGGTCGACAGCACGCTGCACTTCGTCGACGCGGCGACGGGTCGGCCCGCACGCGACCCGCTCCCGGGGGTGACCTCGTGGGCGATCGCGCCGGACGCCGAGCACGTCGCGGTGCTCCAGTACGACGTCGATCCCGCTTCGCCGCACGTCGTCGTGCTCGACCTGGGGACCGGCGCCCTTCACCAGCTGGGCGCGCAGTTCGATCTCCACGGCGAAGGAGATCCGCCGTCGTTTGTCTTCTCGGGCGACAGTGCGCGCGTTTGCTGGCGCCCGAATGCCGGTCAGGGGCAGCCCGACCCGGTCGAGTGCTCCGCGGCCGATGGCGGCGCCGTCACCCGCGTGGCGCGCTCGGCCGTGCGCCGCCCCGAGATCGAGGGGCCGGCGGGGCCGGGTCGGTGGTTCGCCCTGGCTCCCGACCTGGAGCGCGTGGCGTATACGGAGATCGCGGCCGGCGGGAGCGGAACCCTGTGGATCTCCGACCTCGACGGCGGCCACGCGGTGGAGATTGGTCCCATCCTTTCGCCGACGTCGTTCGCGTGGCAGCCGGACGGTTCGTGGCGCCGGCCATCATAGGGCGACTATGGACGCTGCCCGGCGCGCGCGCTTCGGCGCGCTCCTGTTGCTGGCAGTCGTCGCCGCGGCGGGCGTGGCGTGCACGGCACGGCACGCCCCGACTCCGCTGGCGTCCGCGTCGGCCGCGGCGACGCTCGCCGCATCGCCGGCGGCTGCCCCGACCCTCGAGCCGACGTCCACGCCCACGCGTTCGCCCGGATACCCCACGGAGGCGCCGCCTGCCGGCGCGCCGAGCACCGACCTCGAGCGCGGCTGGCCGCGCGACGCCACCGGCCCGCTCGTCGTCTACGCATACTTCCTCGCGGGCACGCCGGGCTCCCCGTGGCGGGTCGCCGACTACGACCTCGGCGCGCGGCGCGAGGTCGCCTCGTTCCAGGTCGCCGGCGAGCTCGGCAGGGACGTGAAGGCGACGCTCGCCGGCGACCGCGTGCTCGTCGACTTCGGTCACGAGCTCTGGTCGTACGCGCTCGACGGCTCCGACGGACGCCTCCTCTACTCGCGTCCCGACGCGCGCATCACCAACGTCCTGCTCTCGCCGCACGCCGACTTTGTCGCCCTCGGCGAGTTCGGCACGCCCGGTACGCCGTCCAACGTCTGGGTCACGGTCGTCGCTGTCGCGGACGGGCGCGTCGTCGCGCACGTTCGCCAGGCCGATGTCTTCAGCCGTCCGGCCGGCGAGCTGTTCCCGAGCGAGTGGACCGACGATGCCCACGTGCGCGCATACATCGCCGGCGGCGAGACGCTCGACGGGACGGCGGACATCGGCACGGACGGCAGCGTGAACGTGGTGAGTCCGACCTCGGGCGTGGTGACGCCGCAGCCGGTTCGCGTCGAGTGGTCTGGGCCGTTCGCCTCGCGGTGCCGCGACGCGTACGGAGCGAGCACGTCGCTGCGCGCCGTCGACCAGTCCGGTGCAGTCCTGCTGGCGCTCGACCGCGGCGAGCCCGTGATCGACTGGACGCAGCTCTCGGCGTCGTTCGACTCCGTGCTCGTCGGCGAGCGGCAGCTCTCGTCCGCCGGCCGCGCGCTGATCGCGGCCGCGCTCGCGGAAGACCGCTGCGTGGACGTGGCGGACGTCGCGACGATCCGCGCGGATCCGATGCGCTGGCGCCTCTACCCGCTCGACGGCGGCGCGCCGCGCGACGTGACCGGCCCGCTCGAGGCGGAGCAGACCTGGTACGGCGACCGCAGCCTGTCGTTCGTCTGTCGCGGCGAGGAGTCGCCGGCGGTGCGAACGGCCGAGCGGGCGATCCCGAACGGCGTCGACGCGGAGCGGTGCTACGCGCACAACGAGCCGATGGGGCTGCGCGTCGGCGGACGGGACGTCGCGTCCGGCGCCTGGATCCAGGTGCTCGGCTTCGTCGATGCGCCGGTCGCCAGTCGGGGCGCGCCGTGATCGGCCGCGCTCCCCTCGCCGCGCTCGCCGTAGGCATGATCGTCGCAAGCGTGCTCGTGGCGTGCTCGAGCCGTCCCGAATCCACCTCGACCCCCACCGCGGCACTGTCGGTCGCCTCGCCGCTCGCGAGGCCGGCTGCCGTCACACCCACGACGCCGGCGGCCACGCCGTCGCCGAGGCCCGTGCCGGGCACGCCCTTCCCGCTCGACTTCTCGCCCGTCGACGTGCAACGCGTGCCCGCAGATGCACCCGATCCAGCGGGGCCACTCATCTACGACACGCGGGACGCAACGCTCTCTCGCCTCACGCGGATGCTGCCGTTCCTGCTCGGTCGTCTCGGGGACGACCTACTCGTGCGTGAGTCCGATCCCGGGTTCGGCGGCGGCGCGATCGTGCGCTTCGACCTCGCGAGCGGCGAGGCGACGCGGATCCTGCCCCCCGTCTCCCTCAACGTATTGGTCTTCGCCTGGCCTGACGCCGACCGCATCCTTGTGTGGCTCGACGGCCAGCCCGCGCAGGCCGTCGATACCGCGAAGCCCTGGCCGGCCGGCGTCTACGAGGTCGACCTCCTGCACCGCGCGATCACGTTCGTCGACCCGGCGCTCCCTGGCGTCGTCCTCGCAGGAGGTCGAGTCCTGCTCGAGCCGTACGCGGGCAGGACGCAATACCGGGTGATCGACCTCACGACGGGCGAGTCGCGTCCGCTCGACGGTGCGCTGGCCGCCGACACGCATCTGGGCAACGGGGAGGTCGCGGCGTCGCCCATCGACGCGCGGGTTGCGGCGGGCACCACCGACGGACGTCTGGCCGTGATTGACGTGCCCGGGCCCGGTTCGGCGGGGACCGCGACCGCGTCGCTCTTCCTCGATCCGGGGGACGTCGTGCGCGTACCGCGGTGGTCGCCGGATGGGCGCTTCATCGCGGTCCAGCGGGGCGAGCCCGGGACGCCCGATGCCTCGATGCCCCAGACGTGGATCGTCGATACGGCCGGCGGCGGGACGCGCGGCCCGTTCGGCGGCGTGTCGCCCGTCGGCTGGAGCCCGGACGGCGTCACGCTCCTGGTCGTCGCGGATCAGTGCCGAGCGGGGGGCTGGCGCCTCGAGACCATCGACGCGCGCACCGGCGCCGCCCCGCGCCCCATCCCCACAGATCTGCATGGCTTCTGGTTCGAGTCCTGGGCGCCCGACGGTCGACGCATCCTTGCCGGCGGCGTCGGCCAGGGCGTCTACGTGATCGATGTCGCGACCGGCGCGAGCGAGCGACTCGATGCCTTCGGCACGGGAGCCCGGTCGGCGTTCCCGATCGGGCTCGATTGGACGGCCGATGGTCGGTGGATTGTCGGAATCCGTGGACCTCGGCCGCGACCGGTGTGGGTCGTGACGTCCGCGCGAGGGCGGTGGCGGTCGGTGGCACGCCTCGTCGCCGCGGCGGCCGCAGCCGGGGTGTTGCTCGCCGGCTGCACCTCTTCGCGACCGGCCGTCCCCTCGGCCACGGCGACGCGCGCGACGACGGTGGCGACCGTCTCTCCGGCGACGCCCGCCGTGACGCCGACGCTTGCGCCGGCCGCGAGCGGCACGGCGGTCGTGTCACCGGAGCCGCCGTACGTACGCACCTTTGCGAAGGGCGAGACCGTCGACGTGGCGCCGGCGGTTCTCTTCATCGACCCGGTGTCCGGCACCACGACCGCCTGGGTCGTGCCGGGCGCGCAGGGCGACTTCGGCGTCGCGCCGAGCGGCGCGTACATCGTCTACCGCGTCGCGGACGGCTATCGCGTGCTGCGCACCGATGACGGCTCGGTCCATGCGATCGGCGCGACGAGCCTCCCCGTCGAGTACGGCCCCGGGGAGGTCGGCTTCATCGCCCCGGTCGCGGGCGGCGACCTGGTCACCGCGTTTGACGGCCACGGTGACGTGCTCGCCGATCTCTGGCGCGCCGCGCGGGGCCGTGCATTCGCGGCGTCGTGGTCGCGCGACGGTGCCGCGATCGCAGTCGCGCAGGAGGTCACCGACGCGCGTGTGAACCTCGGGATCGCCCCCGACCTCGCCCACTGGGCACCGGTTGATCGCCACTTCGACGTGACGCCCGACACGGAACACGACCTATCGCTGGCGTGGTCGCCCGACGGCAGCCGCCTTGCGCTCGTGACCGGCCAAGCCGTGCGCGTGCTCGACCGGCACGGCGCGGATCTGTGGTCCGACGAGGGGCAGTTCTGGGGCAACCCGCGCTGGTCCCCTGACGGGCGCTACCTCTACGTCGACGACATGCCGCGGTCCGGCGCGGACGTGGCCTACATCTACGCCGCCGACGGGACCGCGCTGTTCCGGTTCGTCGCGCCGGACTACGCGGGCGGCTGCGGCGGCGACCCGTGGCGCGCGGACGGCGGCGAATTCGACTTCGGGCACTATCGCGTCTCGGTCGACGGGACGTTCGGCGAGGGTGGACAGCCGGCCGGCCGGCTGCAGGGTCCGGACGCGTACGGGGTCCTGATCCCCGCGTCCGCGGGTTGGCACGTTCCGCAATACACCGCGGGGGCGCGACCGAGCGTCGTGACGCGCCTCGACGACAGTCGTGCGGTGGTGACCGTGCCGGCGGGCGCCGGTCGCGATGGGTGTGCCGAGGCGTGGCGCCCGGGTGTCGGGACCGCGCGGGTCAACCGGCCCCCGTATGCGCCGCTGCGGTAAGGGGAACGCTGCCCCTTCCGCCGCCGCCTATCGTGAAGGACATGGACTGCGGCGGCGCACGGCGCGCGATCCGACTGACCGTCTTGCTCGCGCTCGCCGCGGCGCTGCTCGTCGGCGCCGTCGCCTGCGGGCCCTTCGGCGGGGGCTCCGCGGCGTCGCCCTCCGCGACTGCCGCCGTCGCCGGCGGCACGGGCACGCCCGCCGCCGGCGCCACAGCGACCGCGACCGCGTCGCCCACGGCCGCCCCGCTGCCCCCCGGCGTCCACGTCACCATCGACACCAACGACCTCAACGTCCGCACGGGGCCGTCGCTCGACGGCGTCGTCGTTGGCCGCCTGCAGCCCGGCGACGCCGTCTCGGTGGTCGGCAAGAGCGAGGACGGCGACTGGCTCGCGCTCGGCGGGCTCGGCTGGGCGTTCTACACGCAGGGCTGGTACACGCCCGACCCCGACGTGAGCGCGCTGAAGGTGCTCCCCGCGACCGCGATTGCGCCGCCCACCTACGACCCCGGCACGACCTCCGGCTTCCCGGCCATCGACGAGATCGCGGCGCGCGTGGCGCAGGGCGACGCCGCCGCGCTCGCGCAGGCCGCGAACCCCGGGCTGCAGGTGCAGGCGTGCGACAGCGGCCAGTGGTCGGCGGCGCAACCGCAGGACGCGATCGCGAAGCTCCTCGCCGCCGGCAAGTCGCTGCGCCTCTACGCGGTGTACGCGGCGCCGAAGGAGGCGTCGGACGCGACGTTCGTCGTCGTGTTCGGCTCGGACGCGGGTGCGGGGGCGGCGCTGTGGCTGGGGAAGACCGGCGGCATCGCGCGCGTCGCGGCCGGGTGCCAGAAGAGCGCCGCCGACTACCTGCCGCCGGCGCGCGGCGACCAGCCGACGTACTACGTCCGGCCGAACACGCCGGCGCCGCTGCACCCGGCGCACTAGGGGGTCGGGGGCGGCCGGCCGGTCCGGAACGCCGAGCGGGTTGCGTCGACCGAGCGGCCGCGTGCTCTACCAGTGGCCGGCGAGTTGCAGCACCATCTGGGTGGTCAACGCGATCGCGAGCGCCGCGCCGAGCAGCGCCGGGATCATGACCGGCAGCCTCGTGAACAACAGCAGGCCGGTCGCGAACATTCCGACCCCGACGAAGATCAAGACCGCGCCCACGACGGTGAAGGCGGCGAAGAACCCACCCAGCACGAACAGCGGCCCGAAGACGAGGAGCAGCCGGCGCAGGAAGCGTCGATCCTGCGCGTTCACGATCGTGCGGCCCGCTCCGCCTTCACCGGCTCACCGCCGAGTAGATCTCGCGCAGGAACCGGCTCGGGCGCGTGCGCAGCAGCGTCGTCGAGTCGAACCCGGCCTCGTCGCAGAGCTCCTGCAGGCGACGGAACGGCACCGGGTAGGGGACCGCGCCGTTCGAGCGGTCGATGTTGTACTCGACGACCAGCAGCGGGCCGCCGGGCGCGAGGTAGCCGCGGAGCAGTCGCAGCACGGCGACCTGGTCCGCCGCGAAGTGCAGGGCGTTTGCCATCACGATGCCGTCGAGCGCCGGCAGCTCGAGCGGCTCGCGGAAGTCCGCCGTCACGTACCGGGCGGCCGTCTCGGGGAAACGCACGCGCATCGCGCGCTCGTTTTCGCGCAGCCGGCCGGCGTCGCGATCGATCGCGATGACCCCCGCGCCGGGGCCGAGGAGGTCGGCGAGCGCGAGCGTGAACGCGCCCGCGCCGGCGCCGAAGTCCGCCCACACGCCGCCGGGCGCGGGAACGCCGTCGCGCAGCAGGTTGACGTGGTCGACGTGATCCATCGCGCTCGACAGCGTAGACGCGCGGGCGTGGGGCGAGTCAGTCGGACTGGTGCCGGTATCGGAGTGCTGGGGCGCTCATTCCGATGACGCGGGCGTCTCGGTGGGCAGGAAGGCCCCCGTCAATTCACAACGAAGCCGAGGGCGGCGGCGGCGACCGCCTGATCCTCGTCCCTCGTCACGAATACCACCACGCCGTCCCGCGCGAGAACGGGGCACTCCTCGAGCGCGACGGCGAGGTGGATCGCGTCGAGCGTTCTCAGTCGATGTTCACGCACGAGGTCGTAGGCGACCGGCAGCACGGCCTGGGCGCGCAATCGGAGCAGCGCGATCGGCCCGTTCTCCTCGCAGTCGGCGTCGATGCGGGCGAGCAACCCGGCGTGACCGCGCATGCGGCCGGCGGTCGCCGCCGCGCGGATCGCACTCGCGAGCTCCACCCTCGCCAGCTCGCTGGTGACGACGGGTTCCGTTCCTTCGAGCAGCCGTTCGCGCAGCTCAGCGTGATCTGGCTCGTCCTCGAAGTAAGCACGCACCAGCGCACTCGTATCGGCATAGAGGAGCGTCACCGACGGCTGCGATCTGCCTCGAGTGCTTCGCTTGCCGCGCACCCCGCCCCTCTGGTCGAGCGGATCGCGGCGTTTCGGGATGGGGGTCGCCGGGAGGGCCGGTACACGACGCTCATGCCTGTCGCGCGGATCCGCGCGCGCACTCCGCTGCGGTCGTCTCCGGAGTCGAGTCCCGCTCGGAGCAGCTCCGTGACGAGCGCGTTCACCGATACGCCCTCGGCGGCAGCATGTGCCTTGAGCCGTTCGTGAAGCTCGTCGTCAACGCGGGTGATGAGTTGTTTCATCGTTGAATGATAGCATCGTGGGGCATCGCGCTATCATCAGGGTGGCGGACGCCCGCGCCGCCGATGGGCCGGCGGGCTCACGTGCGGCATCGTTCCGGACGCCTCGGTGAAGACGAGGCGCCCGGCGTCGTCGACCTCCCGGCGGTCCTCGTCGTCGCGCTCGCAGGGCACGCGGCCGGCTCTGCTCGCCGCCACGATAGCGGTGGCGCGGGAAGGCGCCGGATCTTCGTCGATCTCCTCGCCGCCGGTGGGGGCGGGCCTGGGTAGCCCGCGCGTTCAGCTCGCCGGCGCGACCCGGTAGTGCTGCTCCGACGGCGTGCTCTCGACGTACGTCCCGGCGTCGACGTCGAAGTACAGCCGGTGCTCGCCGGGCGGCGTGCCCATCAGGATCAGCTCGAGCACGCCCTCCGGGCCGGGCAGTTGCTGGTGGATGTCGCTCGGCGGCGGGTACCACCAGCCCGCGTCGCCGGGGCGGACCTCGATGTCGCGCAGCAGCCGCAGGCGCGCGCGGCCGGGCTCGGCGCCGTCGTCCTCGCGCACCCACTGGCGGTACCGCTCGGTGCCGCGGTAGCCGACCATCACGCCCCACGTGCCGTGCGTGTGCACGGCGGTGGTGCTCGGGAACGTCGCGAGCATCAGCGTGAGGCCGTCGGGCTCGCTGTAGATGCGGTTGCCGGGGAGCGGCGAGCCGTCGCGCAGGTCCTCGAGGTCGCGCCGGCGCGCGAGCGGCTTCATACGCTCGCCGAGCGCCTCGAATGCGGCGACGGTCGGCCCGCCGTGCTCGTCGAGGATGCGGTGCGCGTCGGCGATGAACGCATCGACCGCGGCGATGCCGTGACCCAGGTTGCTCATGGTGTCCTCCTCCGCCGGCCACGGGCGGCCGGCGCGAAGAGGGTACGCGCGAGGCGGCGGCCCCGATCTACGGGCGGACCCACAGCGGCGGCAGACCGCCGCAGGCCCGGACCTCAGTGGAGGACATACGGTTGCAGCACCGCACGCGACACGCCGACGGGCACGTAGAGGCTCCATATGGTCCTTGACGCAAAGAGGCGGACCCGCATGAGGCGACGGCCACACATGGCGAAGTCTTCATCACCAGGGCTCGCGTCGATGTCGGCTGAAGATGAGCCCGCAGACGCCCGCGTCCCGCTGCTGCCGTCGCGCGGGTACGCGAATGACGACCACAACCGCGCGACCGCAGTCAGGCCGGCCCGCCGGGTCGTTCGCGCCGCATCCGACGGCGACGACATTCAGCGGGCCGCCGCCCGCCCGATGCAGCACTGCGCAGGCCGTCTGCGATTTCCGCCGCGAATCGCCGCGCTCGTCGCGACGTAGAACGGCGCCCTTCCCGTTGTGCGACTCGTACGTCGGCGACTGTGTCGCCGGGCGCTTGGTCGCGCACGCGGCGGCGATGGCATACGCGAAGACGTCGCCGGGCGTCGGCGTCGCCGTGGGCACGTGAAGGTGATTCGGCCCGCGCGACGCGCGATTGCGTCGCCGTCGCTGGCGCGCACGAGCGGCAGGAAGTCCGCGGCGAGCCGGCACGCGTCCGCGCGACGGGGCAGGGCGCGAGTTTCGCCGGCCGCCGGGGGTGCCGGCGCGCTCGCCTGCTGGTCGCCGGCGCGAGCCTCGCCGATCGCGGACCGGCGTCGCGCTCGGCGACGCGGCCGGGCTCGCGCCCCGTGAGCACCCTGCCACAGCGAGGAGCGCCGCCACCACGACGGCGGTCCCGATCAGCGATATCGCGCGGCACCTCATCGCCGGTACAGCTGCCGCCACCCGCCGCCGCTGCGCGCCGGCTTCGCGCGCGCCGCTCCACTCGGGCGTCTCGGGCTGGATGGCCGCGATCGGTGCTTCGGCGCCGGGGTCGACGTAGAGCAGGAAGCCGGTCGCGTCGTCGCCACCGATGGCGGTCGCTCCGCGCAGCGACCGGAACTCGAGCACGTAGCCCGAGCTGAGTCCCGGCTCGAACGCGGCCGGGTCGTGCGGCGCCTGCGTGACGTCCCAGGCGCCGACCAGCGTCACCCCGCCCGGCGCGGGCCCGGTCGGCGATGGCGCGAACCCGCCCCAGAACGCGTCCTGTCGCACGGACCCGTCGCGGTAGAGCGCCGCGAGCGCGGCCTCGACGGGCGCGGGCGGCATCTCGCAGCTCTCGCACGCGCTCGAACTGCCGACGGCGATCGCCGAGAAATGGTCCTGCGCGCCGAGCCCGTGCGCGCGGCAGTAGTCGTTGGCCTCGCCGTGGAACGAGCAGAGCGCCTGCACCCGCCGCGTGAGCGCGATGACCCGGTCGGCGCCGCCGGCCGTCACCTGGTCCACGAGGTCGACGAGTCCCGGCTCCGGGGCGAGCGCGTCGCGCCAGCGGCCGGCAGAGCCAATCACGTCGTAGGCGGCGCCGGGCGCGGGTGGATGCGCGAAGGGATCGGCGATCGGCGTGAGCGTCCCCGCATCGACGTCGACGATCGCCGCCAGCGTCGCGGTCGAGCCCGACGGCCGGTCGGCGGCGGGGAGCGCCGTGGTCGGCAGCGTGGCCTCGACGAGCAGGCGGTGGCCGTCGAGCCAAGCGCGCAGCCCGATGGAGAGCTGCGGCGGAATCCAGCACGTACGCGACCGGCGGGACGGCAAACGCCTCGGCGAGGTCGAGCGCGCCCAGGCGCGTCTCCGGGCGGCCGTCGTCCGCGTGCCCGGCGGCGATCACCGCGATGCGCCCGTACGGGCTCGCGACGGCGTCCACCGCGGTGAGCGCTTGGCGGTGGGCGTCGGTCGCCGCCAGCCCGCCGACCGCGCTGTCGCCGTCCAGCAGCGTGCCGCCGCGCCACCACGCCACGCGGCCCGACGGCAGCACGAGCGGCCCCGTGCCCGCGTCGTGCGGCGCGACGACGACTGGTTCCATGCCCGGCCACCAGGCGTACAACGGTCCGGGACTCGCGCCGCCCGGCTGCGGCGCGCGGTGCAGCAGCAGGCGATGGCCGTCGGAGCCGGCGATCGTGAACGCGCCGTTGAGCCGCGCGGCGATGGTCCACGTGTCGCCCAGGTCGCTCGTGCGATAGATCGCCGTGGTCGCGGGCATGGTGGCGAGGGACGCGCCGCAGTCGCCGTCGAGGCAGGCGAGCGCAACCGGCTGACCGTCGAGCACCGCCGCTCCCACGATGGGATGGCCCGGCCCGGGGGCGGCTGCCCCGGCGCCGAAGATCGGCTCGACGTGCGTCGTGCCGGCGTCGTGCGTGACGCGCACGAGCGCGTCGGGCGGACCGGTCGTCGCCGGATGCGTCACGAGCGCGAAGAGCACTTCGCTCGCCGGGACGGGCGTGGGCGGGGCGATCGTGAGCGCAACGCCGTCGGCGATCGGCGCGCGCGTGCCGGTTGTGGTTGCCGTCGCTGGGCCGGGTGTGACGGTTCGAGTCGGGGTCGTCTGTGGCGGCGGCGTCGTGGTCGCGTGCGAGCCGCACGCCGCCGCGACGAGCACCATCACGACCGCGAGGAGCCCCCGGCGGAGGCGGACAACGGTGCGGCGGGTGGCGCACGGGGCGGGCCGAGCCATGCGTGGTCCACATCCTGGCGCGCCCGCCCGACGCGCCGCGATCGGTTCGTTGCGATCCCCCCGCAACGTAGATCGGTGCTCCCGGCGTGTCACGGTCGGTGGGGTGTGGACGATGGTCGCGGCGCTCGACGCCGCGGAATCGTCCCGCGGAACGAGCCCGCCCTGGATGGCCGCGGCGCCGATCGGCGCGGCGATCGCGCTGGCGGTGGCCGGCGCGGGCGCGTTCGTATGGCGGGCACGCCGCCGGGAGCGGCCGGGCGCGTAAGCGGAGCTTCCGCGCGCGGCGGGCTTCACGCCCACCGTGTGCAGTGGCGGCGTCGACCCGCGTGGAGGGGCCGCCACCTGTCTCGCGGAGGTGCACACTGCATACGGCAGGCTCGGACGCCTGCCGCGCGCCCGGAGTGTGCAGTGGATACTCGCATCGTGAATCGTCGAATGACGGACCTCTCGCGCCCCGCCGCCATCGCGCTCGTCGCGCAGTGGGTCGTGCCGGTGCTGCTGCTCGTAGCGGCGGTGCTCCGCGGCCCGTCCGTCGCCGTCGCGGCCGCGCTGGTGGTGGCGCTCGCCGCCGCGTGGTGCTGGAGCCGCGCGATCCGGGTCCTGCTGCGAGCCGCCATGCGCGGCGCGGCCGACCGGCTTGCCGTCGCCGCGGTCCTCGTCGCGCAGCTGGGCCAGCTGGCAGTGCTCGCGTGGGGCCTGCCCGGCGCGGACGGCACGACCGTGGTGCTCTACGCCGGCGTCTCGCCGCTGCTGCTGGTGTCGCTCGCCGCACTGGCCGCTGCGCTGACCTCCGGGCCGCGAGAGGCGGAGGGAACGCCGGTCGACGCCGCTCGCTCGTGAGGGCCGGTCGACCGGGGCGGGGGTCGCCGCCGGCCCGCTGTCATCGGAGACCGAAGGGCTAGGCGGTGTTTCGCCGCTGCCGTTCTCGCGCCAGCGTGAGGTCGTACGCAGCCTGCAGGTTGAGCCAGAAGCGTGCCGGCATGTCGAACACCTGCTCGAGCTGCAACGCCGTGTCCGCCGTGATCGCCTTGCGCCCGCGCACGATCTCGTTGATCGCCTGCGGCGGCCGCCCCATCGCAGTTGCCAGCTGCTTCTGAGTGAGCGCGCGCGCCTCCAGCTCCTCGGCAAGGAGCTCGCCGGGATGCACGGCGAGGTCGGATTCCGGGTTCCGGGTCGCGCGCTGAGACATCGTCACCTCTCCTCGTTCCCCGGCCAGGCCGGGCCGCGCAGGATCACATTCGACTGAGCGAAACTCTCCGCGGTCCCGCAACCCAGACCAATGCGGCCGACCACGCGGCCGCCGTCGATGACGAGTACCTGGCCGCCGTCGCGCCGCCTTGTAGATGATGTCGTACGTCTCCCACGATCCGGGAGCGGTGACGGCGTAGAGCTCGCCGGCGGCGACGTCCGCGATCGCCTGCGACACCCGATCTGGATCGGGGGGCGCCCAGTAGCCCTCGCACCCGGCCTCGAGGAACGCGTCGACGAGCGTCGCCTCCTGCTCGCCGTTCGCGCAGGGCGGCGGGCCGCCGACGACCCCGGCGTAGGTGCATTGCATCCGCCTCGTCCCCAGCACCGCCCGCACCCGCGCCGGGTCGTGCGTGGCGACCGCGTCCAGGATCGCGTCGACGGCCGGAATCCCCGTGTGGGTCCCGCGCGGGACGGCCGCGAGCTCGGCAGGGCTGGCGGTCGGCGCCTGCGTGGGGACCGGCGTCGACGCGACGAACGCCGGGCCGCGCTCGCCAATCGCCGGGGGCGGCGTCGCCCACTGGAGTAGCTGCCAGTCGGGGCCGGTGCACCCCAGCCAGAGCGCCACGAGCCGCCCACCGTCGAGCACGGCCACGTACCCGAGCACGTCGTCGGCGGGCTGGGCAGTGAAGACCACGCGCCGGTCGCCGGGAGGCGACTCGCGCGGGCCCTCCGCGCCGCCCGGCGAGAACTCCACCGGCTGGCTCGGCCCGTCGATCACCGCGAACAGGGGCCCCGCGCGCTCCACGAAGCGCTCGAGCATGGGGCGCGCGTCGCGGTGCCAGACGGGAGCGCAGACGCCCGCCGAGAAGGCGTCGACGAGCGTGCCCGGCGGATCGTCCTCGCACGGCGGCTCGGGCGGGCTCGCCAGCGCGGCCGTGCTGCCGCACGCGATCTGCGTGTACGCGACGAAGGACGCCAGCGCGTCGACGTCCTTCGACTCGACGGCATGGATCAGCCGCTGCACCTCCGCGTCCGTGGTGGGCGGCGGGGTCGCTGTCGGCGGCGGCGTTGCGACGGCGGTGGCCGCTGCCGTGGGTGTGGCGGAGACGGTCGGGTCGGCGGTCGGCACAGACGTCCGAGCGGGCGTGGCGGTCGACGGCGCGGCGCCGCGCAAGGCGCACCCGGCGGCGAGCGCCGCGACGACGGCGAGCGTGAGCACCGCGAGGCGCGGGAGGCCCGGTCGGCGCACGTCGGGACGTCCTTCCGCGCGACCCGATGCGGGCGCCGCCTGCTTGCAGCGCGCGAGGGTGCCGCGTCGCGAGCCCAGCCTGGGCTCGTCGTGACGCGGCCGCAACCGGCGTGCCTACCCGGCGTGCCTACCCGGCGCGGCGACGCGGCGCGGTCGTCCGCGCGTCGAGCACGCTCGCCAGCCGGCCGGCCGTCAGCGGGGGCACGTTCTCGAAGCGCACGGTGATGACGGTCGGCGGGGCGTTGTCGTCGCCCGGCGCCTCCTCGTCCTCGGCGGTCAGCACCGTCGCGTGCAGCGTGAACGAGCGGTTGCGATACGCGAACGCAATCGCAATCGCGTCGCCCTCCATGAGGTCGTCGTGGACCTCGAGGGTGGCCCCGTCGATGCCGATCCCGAGCAGCCGGGCGGCCCCGCTGAAATCTCGGGGACGCGGTCCGGCGGCGCGCCGTCGTGCCACGGGCGGAGCGTTGCGCGCACGTGGGTCGTGAGTCGGTCCAAGGTGTGGTTCCGGTTCTCTGGGGAGATACCTAGAGCATCGACCGGCCGGCGCCGCAATGAAGGCCTTGCGGTCAGCGAATGCCGGAGTCGTATGCGATATCCACCGTGACGAACTGCCCGGCCGGCACGTCGACCTCGACCGATGCCGCGCGCGGCAGCATCTGCCCCGGGGGGCTCAGCGGGACGATGGTGTAGTGCCCCGGCTGCAGGCCCAGGCGGTACTGTCCGGCGGCGTCCGACTGCGTCTCCGCGACGAGCGCCCCGCTCGCGTCCTGGACGTCGAGCGTCGCCTGGTACGGCCGCGAGCACGGCTGGCCCGCGATGCACACCGGCTGGGTCGGCCCGAGCGTCACCGTGCCCTCGACGCCCGAGGCCGCGACGCACTGCCCGATCAGCGGCGTGCCGGCCGGGATCGTGCCGCCGGCGAACATCGCCTGGAACGGGGCGTTCACGGCGGCCGGCGCGCCGGGGAGGTAGAGCACGAACTGCCCACCGCTCGTCGCCCAGAACGACACCTGGCCGGGGCAGGCCGCGGCCGCCACGAGCTGGTCGTACGTCCCGCCGCCGAACACGACGAGCCCGAACCCGCCGTTCGTGGGGATCGACCCCGCGGTGATCGTGCCCGGCCCGCCCGTCGCCGCGCGCACCGTGACGGTGGCGGTGGCTCTGGCGCCGGCCTGGCTCGCGGTGACGACCGTCGAGCCGGCGGTGGCCGGCGCCTCGAACGTCAGCACGACGGTCGAGAGGTCGTTCCCCGCGAGCGGGATGGTCACGCTGGCGGTGCCGCTCCCGGTCACGCCCGTGCACGCCGCCGCGCCCCCCGCGCACGACTGCGTCGTGAGGCTGCCGTCGACCGTCAGCGCGCCGGCCGCGGTGGACACGGTCAGCGCACCCGCCGTCGGGGACGCGGCGACCGTGAGCACCACGACGCCGGAGGCATCGACCGTCGACGGCGACGCCGCGACGGAGAGGGCCGCGCCCGACGCGGTGCGCGCGCCGGCGACGGCCGCGAGCGCGATGACGAAGACGGCGACGCCCGCCAGCAAGCCGGCGCGGCGAGGGATCGGGGCGAGGCGAACGTGCACGGGCATGACGGGCCCCTCCTGCAATGGTGAGGAACGATCGGGTTCGGCGGCGGGTTGCCGTGAGCGTGTGCGGCTCGGACCAGGATCGGGGAGTTGCAAGGGGATCGCGAGCGCATTCGCCAGCGGGCCGGCCATCTGCAATGCGCGCGCGACGCTCGCGGGTCTGCACCATCAGTTCGCGTGGACCCTCGGCGCCGGTTTCCGCAGGAACTCGAGTCGCTCTTCCCGCCCCGGGATACCCTGCGGATCGTAGATGCGACGGGCCCGGCAGCCCGCCGGTCGCGGAGCGTGCGCTCGGTGGGCGGCGCCCGTGGGCGGCGCCGCCGCGCCCACCGCAGCCTGTCGCCGCGTGGACACCGGGAGAACCGCTGATGCCGTTCCGGCCAATCGGCTCGCGCCGCCCGTCGCGCGCCCGGGGCGCTCCGCGATGAGCACGGGCGCCGACGGTGGCGCACCGGACCGACGCACGGTGAACCGCGGCATGGTGGCCCCCGCGCGTCTGCGCCCGTCGGCTCGCCGCCCCTGGCTGCCGTGGGTCGCGCTGAGCGCCGGCGTCGTCGTCGCCGGCGCGCTCGCGGCGTTCGTTCTCGTGGGACCCGGCGAGCGCGGCACGCTGCTTGCCTCCGCGGGTCCGTTCTACGTCGAGGCGACCGTCCAGGTGGCCGCGCCCGCCGACCCGTCGATCGCCGCGGTCGAGCCGTTCCGCTCCCCACAGTCGCAGCTCACCCTGCGCTGGTGGTACCAGTCTCCGACGCTCTGGCGCTGGGAGATCCGCACCGATCACCCCGCGCTCGACGCCGGCACCGTGACCACGGTCGCGGACGGGCATTCGCTGTGGGAGTACGACGACCGCACCGGCGAGTACCGCCGCAGCGACCTGCCCGCGCTTCCGCCGGGCGCCGTGCTGCCGCCGACCTTCGACGCGCCGGTAGGCCCGACGAGCGGCCGCGACCTCGCCGACTTCCTCGCACGCTGGCGCCCCGTGCTGCCGTCGATCGCCGTCGCGGGCGACGATTGCCTGCTGGGCCGCGACGTCGTCGTCCTCGACTTCCATCCCGCGGCGGCGAGCGTGGTCGCCGCCAGCGCGCCGGCTCGCGGCGCCGGGTCCGGCGTTGCCGCCGGCACGGCCGCCGCGCCCGCGGCGGTGCAGCGGGCGAGCGGCGCGGGACGCATCTGGCTCGACCTGCAGCGCATGGTGATCCTGCGCTGGTCGGTGGATGGCGGCGCCGGGGGGCAGTCGTACTCCGCGACGGTGACGGACTTCGAGCCCGGCGCCTACGTCGACCCCGCCCGGACGACGTTCCGCCCGCCGGCCGGCGCGACCGCGACGCCGCGCGCGACGGGCGCCTGCTCGGTCTCCGGTAGCACGCGCTCGTTCGACATGCCGGCCGGCTTTCTCCAGCCGGGCTACCTGCCGGCGGGCTTCCGCGGCTCCGGCTCCGCCACGTCGACCGACGACGCCTGCCGCACCGTCGCGGCGGCCACCGTGGCGGCGGGACACGACGCCGTGATTCCGCTCACCGAGCGGCTGCAGGCGGGCGGCCTCCCCGCGGCGCTGCGCGTCGGCGCGCGCGTCTCCATCGACGGCGTCGACGGCTATCGCACGCAGGTCGACGGCCGCGAGCGGCTCGCGTGGGCCGACCACGGCGTCGCGGCCGTACTCGAGAGCACCGGCGCGCCCTTCGTCGACCTGCTGCGCATCGCGCGCTCGACGCGCCCGCCGGCGGCGCGCCCCGACCCGTCGACGCTCGTCGCGGTGAGTTGCGCGAACGGCGAACTGTGCGTGTCGCACCTCGAGCCGTTCGACCCCGTGCCGCTGGTGGAGGCGCCGGCGTTCCTGCCGGCGTGGTCGCCCGATCACGCGCGCGTCGCCTTCTACGAGCTGTCGGGCGGGGCGTGGTGGCTGGCGGTGGCGAACGCCGACGGCTCGGGCGCGCGGCTGGTCGTGCGGCTGAACGGCGAGGCCTACCCGGTCGCGCCGGCGTGGTCGCCCGACGGCACGCGCCTCGCGCTGATGGACAGCGTGCAGGCGAACGCGCTGCCCGGCGCGCCGACGCACCTCCTCGTCGTGGACGTCGCGAGCGGCCGCTGGTACGCGCTCGCCACCGCCGGCGGCTCCGACGGCGCGCCGGCCTGGTCGCCCGACGGCACGCGCCTCGTCTTCGAGTCGACGCGCGACTCCTCCGAGAGCGACATCTTCGTGGTCGGCGCGGGCGGCGGCGTGCCCGCGACGCTCACGCCCGGCCCCGGCCGCGACGTCGGCCCGGCCTACCTCCCGGACGGGCGCATCGCGTTCTTCTCGAAGCGCACCGGCGACTGGGACCTCTACCTGATGCAGCCCGATGGCAGCGACGTCGTGAACCTCACGCACGACCCGGCCGCCGACGTCGCGACGACGCAGGGCGACGCCGCTGCGGTCGTCTCGCCCGACGGCAGCCGCATCGCGTTCCTCTCGGACCGCGGCGGCAACGTCGAGGTGTACGTGGCGCGCACCGACGGCTCGGGCGTGACGCGCATCTCGCACGACCCCGACGACGACTTCGCGCCGGCGTGGACGCCGGACGGCCGGTTCCTGGTGTTCTCGTCGTACCCGCCGGCGGGCGGGACGGCGCAGTGGATCGCGCCGGTGGACGGCAGCTACCAGCAGCGGCTCGACGCGGCGCCGTAGCCGCGAGTGAGCGCGCCCCGGCGCTGCCCCGGCCCGCATCTGCGCCGCGGAGGGGGCCGTCGCCCCGGCTACTCCGCGTCCTCCAACGCCGCGAGCGTGCCCGCGCGCGCCGCCACGAACGCGGTCTCGACCTCGCGCTCGAGCCGCGCGGCGCCCCCGCGCACACGCAATGCGGCGAGGAGCCGCTCTCCGGCGTCCGGGGACGCGACCGCTGCCGGCGTGCCGCCGGCCGGGGCGAAGCCGGCCGCGGATGCGGCCGCGCATGCCGCAGCGGTCAGGCGGAAGAGTCCGCCGGCGTCAGGCGCCGCGGCGGCGCCGCAGTCGCCGGCGATCGGCGCGATCCACTCAGGGAGGTGCAGTCGGGTCGCGACCTGGGCGCCGATCGCGACGGCAGCCACGGCCGGCGACCGCCCCTCGGCGCGCGCGAGGCGCAGCGCGAGGTCGCCCAGCCCGTGCAGCAGCCCTGCCGCAACGGCGCGCTCGCGTAGCGCGGGGCGCGTCTCGGCGCCGAGCGCGCAGAGCGCCGCGGTCGCCACGGCGTGACGCCAGTGGCGCGCGCCCTCCGGGCCGGGTCGCGGCGCATCCCACGTGGCGATCGCCGAACCGGCCAGCGCGACCGAGTGCGCGCGACGGTAGCCGGCGCGTCCCACCGCCGCGCGACAGGTGTCGAGCAGGCGCGCGCGGTCGAGCGCGGACGACCCGGTCGGGGCGCGGACGTCGCACTCGCGGTCGAGGATGACGCGCGCGAGCGCGTCGGCCGCGCGCGGCTCCGCCTCGCTCAGTGCGAGCAGCCGGCGGAGCGTCCCCAGTGCGGACGACGACTCGGCGGCCATGACGGCCGACCACGACGCGGCGAGCAGCCGCGTCCGCTCCCGCAGCGCCTCCCCCTCGGGGCCGCCGATGTTGAAGTTGAAGAGGGATGCAGGACTCTGGTGCATCGCGGCGGCGCCCCCGCGCCGACGGTCCCGCCGGAGGGGACTCTACGCACCGCGAGTTGAGAACCCATTGCACCCGCGGACGTCAGCTATCAGACGCATATCGTCGCGCTGCGGCCGGGCATGGGCGGAGCGAGGGGTGGGGGATTTGCCCGGCCCACCCACTCGCCCCGCCCCCGGATCACCGGGCGGTGGCGCTCACCTCGTTCGATGGCACGCTCTCGCCCGCGGCGTTCACGGCGGTGACGGTGTAGTAGTACGTGCTGCCCGAAGCCGTCGCCATGTCGTTCGCGGATGTCCCGGTGAGGCCGCTCGAGTAGAGCGACTCGGTCCCGGACGCGGTCCCGCGGTAGACGTTGTAACTGGTGGCGCCTGTCGACGCGTCCCAGCTGAGCGAGATGTGCTTCCCGCGCGTCGCGGCCGTGAGATTCGCCGGGGCGGCGGGCGTCGCGAGCGCCGTCACGGTGACGCTCGCCGACCCCTGGATCGCACCGACAGTCGCGGTCACCGTGCCCGTGTCGGCCGTCGCGCCGGCCGTGAAGGTCGTGCTCGCGCCGGTCGCGGGCGCGAAGGCGCCGAGCGAGGTCGGGTTCGCGGTCCATGCCGCACCGCTCACGTCGACCGGGTTGCCGTACTGGTCGGCGCCGCTCGCGGTGAAGTTCTGCGTGCCGCCGGTCACGACGCTCGCCGACGACGGCGACACGGCGACGGTCGCGAGCGCGGCGGGGCTCACGCTCTCCGTTTGCGTCGCACCGGCGTACCCCGAGGCGCTCGCAGCGAGGGTCGGGCTCCCGGCGCGGGTGTCCGCGTAGTAGAACGTCGGGCTCGTCGACGTGACGGACAGGCTCAGCGTGGGCGTGAACGTCCCGTCGGCCGTCGTCGAGAAGCCTCCGCCCGCCGAGTCGGTGCTCAGCGTCACCGTCACCGCGGCCGACGACGGCGCGGAGAGCGACACGGTCATCCCGCTCGACGCCGCGCCGGCGACGAGCGACTGCGACGCGGTGTCGAAGGCGAGCGAGCCGCCGGTGCCGCCGGACGTGCCGGAGAGTGCCGGGACGAGCGCGTTCGCGCGCGGGCTGCCGAGGCCGGTCACGAGGTCGTAGCCGCCCACCGCGGTGCACGCGCTCCCGCACGTGCCGTTCGTGCCCGAGGTGATGTCGCGGTAGTTGGTGCCGTACGACACCGTTCCGGCGGCGGCGTCGTAGAACGGCGAGGCTCGCGAGGTCGTTGGTCGAGAGGGCCGCGCTGCGTCCTTGGTTGGCGAGCGCCACGAGCGCGGCCCACTGCGGCGCGCCGGCGCTGGTGCCGCCGACGACAAACCAGCCCGACTGGCCCTGGTAGCCGGTGGAGTCGTACACGGGGACGCCGCTCTGCGGGTCGCCGTTGTAGGCGACGTCGGGTGCCCCGCGCCGTCCGCCGGTGCTCGGGATCCCGTAGGCGGACTGGTAGCCGGGCTCGGCCTCGTAGGCGCTCGCGCCGCCGCCCGAGCCGCTCCAGGCGGTCTCGCTCGCGACGTTGCCGCTGCCGTCGAGGCTGAGCGTCGTCCCGCCGACGCCGACGACGTACGGCGACGACGACGGGTAGATCACGCCGTGGCCGTTGTCACCGGACGCCGCCGTGAATACGACGCCGCTGCGGTTGAAGTACGAGTCGTAGGTGGGCTCGCTCGAGAACTCGCTGCCGCCCCAGCTCATCGAGACGACGTGCGCGCCGCCACTGACGGCGGTGTCCACGGCGCCGAGCAGGTTCGAGAACGAGGCGCTGCGCGACTCGACGAGGAGGATGTCTGCGCCGGGCGCGATCGCGTGCGCCCACTGCACGTCGAGCGACGTCTCGAGCGCCCAGCCGCTGTCGGTCCGCGGCTTCGACTGCGCGTAGGTCTTCTGGAAGCACGGGTGCGGGCCGGCGCTCACCGAGCACGGGTCGGCGCTCGTGAGCCCGTGCATCGTGCCGCCGAACTGCCCGATGAAGGTGAGCAGATCGCTCTCAACGGTCGGGTCGTCGTAGGCGTCGACGATGCCGATCACCTGGTTCGCGCCGTCCGCTGAGAGCTGGTCGAAGCCGTACGCGTGCCGGACGGCGGCCGGCGAGTTCCCGCTCACCGCCTGGCTCGCCAGGAGCGGGCGGCCGGCGTGGTCGTACCCGAGCACCTTCACAAACAGCGGGTGGTGGGCGACGCCGGCGGCGTGCGGCCCGGGATCGACCGGGAGGCTGGTCGGGCCCTGCGCGAGCGCGCGGCTCCCCTGGGATCCGGCGAGGACGCCCATCATGACGAGGGCGAACACGATCAGCTTCTGGCGCATCGCATGTCTCCCAACGCGGCACGGCGGCGTCGCGCGTCGCGCGCCGACCTACGGTAGCCACCATCCCTGGGTGGGTCGCGCGCGGATACCGGCCGAATCATCAATAGTTCGTCAGAATGTGGACGGGGGGTGGGGCGCGGTCGGGCGGCGTCCCGCTTGACGCGTGGTGGGGACACTACCGCGCCGTCTCTTCGGCTACCGCGAGCGTCCGCTCCGCGATCGCAGCGACGTCGTCGAACCGCCCCACGAACGCGTTGTACGCCTGACCGTCGAGCCCGATGTGCACCTGGTAGCACCGCAGCCGCTCTTCGAAGTTGGCAAGGCTGACACCGGCGGCGCGCCAGTACGCGGCGGCCTCGGCCGCAAAGTCGATGTCGCGCCAGGCGGGAGACCACGGCGCCCAGAAGCACAGCCATGCGACGTCGTAGAGGAAGTCGCCGTACAGCGACGAGCCCCAGTCGAGCACGGCGCTCACGCGGCCGTCGGCGACGAGCACGTTCCAGTGCAGCAGGTCGCTGTGCACGAGGTGGCGCTCCTCCGGGACGGCCTCGACCAGTCGCCGCAGCTGCGCGGCCGCGCGGTCGAACGGCGCGGTGCCGGTGGCGGACGCCTCGAGGGCCGAGCGCCAACCGTGGACGCGGCGGTCCGGGCTGTCGCGGGCGGCGTCGAGCAGCGCGGCCCGCCACGTCGCGTGCGGCGCGCGCCCGTGCGCGTTCCACACCCCGTAGCCGGACGTGCCCGCCAGGTCCGCGCGTCGCTCCGCGTCGATCGCGGCGAACAGCGACGGCAGCACGCGCCGCATCCCCGCACCGTCGAGGTCGTCGATGTGCACGCCCGGCGCGCGCTCCGAGATCGCGTACCACCCGCCGAGCGCCTTGCCGACCTCGAGCACGCGCGGCACCGGCAGCGCGTCGGACGCGAGCCGCGACGCCAGCCGGTCCTTCGCGAAGTCCTCCTCGAGCGCGCTGAACCGGGCGACGAGTGCCGTCCCGCCGGCCGCGAAGGCGTACGCCGTCGACCATTCGCCGTGGCGGAGTGCGCGCGGCGCGGTCGCGTCGGCGCCGTAACGCGCGCGCAGGAACGCGGTTGCGTGCGCCCCGTCGACGGGCGAGTACGTCATGCCAGCCTCCGCGCCGCGGATCAGGGGGCGTGAGGCGGCTGTTTCCGACGCGCCCTCAACGCCGGGGCCGGCTCCGCACACCGGTCTCCGCACGGTGCGATCCCCGCGCTACCCATTGATCCCGAACACGCGAGCGGCGTTGCCGTAGAGCCACTTCTCCTTGACCGCGTCCTTGAGCGGCAGCGCGAGGTATGCGTCGATCATCGCCTGGTACGGCTCGCCGAGCGTCGCCGGCGACATCGCGGCCATGATCTTGTCCTGGATCAGCGTGTTCCCGTACTGCATGAACATGTCCCACCCCGACCCCGCCACCGCGAAGTACTTCGGGTGGTGCGCGGCGGTGTCGCAGTAGAGATTCGGGTGGCGACGCAGCAGCGCCACCATCTCGTTCACCCACGGCCAGCCGGCGAGCGCGGCGATCACCGGCGTCTCCGGGAAGTCGCCGGCGACCTGGTCGAGGTGCTTCGGATGACCGAGGTCGTACGGGCGGTCCGTCGCGTAGTTCATCGTCGAGTAGATGCGGATGGGGACGCCCAGCTCCGCGGCCTTCGTGTACAGCGGGTAGTAGCGACGGTCGCTCGCCGGGATCCGCTCCTCGTGCGGCTGCACCATCAGCCCGCAGAGCGACTCCTCGCGCACGAGCCGCTCGAACTCGCGGACCGCGAGCATGCCGTCGAAGGGGCTGAGCCGCGCCAGGCCCATGAACAGGTCCGGCCGCGCGTGCACGGCGCCGACCGTGATCGGGTTTGGGTGCGCCATGAACGCCTTCACCACCCCGGCGCGCTCGAGCTCTTCGCAGAAGGACTCGAAGGTGGGCTGCAGTGGCCCGGATCCGTCGTCGCGCTGGCGGCGTCCGCGGAAGATGACCTCGTAGTTGTCGAAGCCCCAGCCCGGTCGCGGCTCGGGCTCGCGGCCGGCCCACGTCAGCCCCGAGCCCTCGGGATGCCGCGGCAGCGTGGGATCGCCCCACTGGCGCACTGCCGAGGTCGGCGCGCTGCACTCCAGGTCGATCACGCGCACCACGCGCGCCTCCTTCGCTCGACGATGGCCTCGCGCCGGCCGGGATCATAGGGCATGCTCCCTGCGGCCCCGGGCGCGGCGAGGGAACGAGGAGCGACGTGGCGGTCTGGCGTGACGACGCCCTGCGCGTCGTGGAGCTCGGCAGCGGGATCGCGGCCGCGTTCGGCGCCCGCCTGCTCGCCGACGCTGGCGCCGACGTGATCAAGGTCGAGTCGCCCGGCGGCGACGAGATCCGCCGCGCCGGGCCGTTTCGCGACGACCGTCCGGATCCTGAGGCGAGCGGCCTCTTCCTCTACCTCAACCACGGCAAGCGCGGCGTCGTGATCGACGTGACCACGGTCGACGGACGCGCGCAGCTGGCGGCGCTGCTCGCGGAGGCCGACGCGGTGGTCGAGAACCTCGGCGCCGGTCGCTTCGACGCGCTCTGGCCGGACGGCACGGCCCTGCCGCCGTCGCTCGTCGTCTGCTCGATCAGCCCGTACGGACAGGAAGGGCCGAAGGCCGGCTGGCTCGGCTCGGAGCTGAGCGCCTACGCGTCGAGCGGGATGATGGGCCAGACGGGCAGCGCCGACCGGCCTCCGCTCAAGCAGGGGCTCCACCAGGGCGAGCACCTCGCCGGCGTGAACGCGGCGGCGGCCGTGCTGGCGGCGACCCGCGACGCACGCGACTCCGGCGCCGGCCGGCGCATCGACATCTCGCTGCAGGAAACCGTCGCGCTCACCGCCTTCCCCGCGCTGAACGTCTATACGCACACCGGCGCCGTCGTGAAGCGATCGCCGCCGACGCTGCCACAGCTCATGACGTCGCAGCCGATGCGCGCGGCCGACGGCTGGATCATGCCGTCCGACGCGGGCATCGACGTGTGGTGGGACACCTTCGCCGGGTTCGTCGAGCGCCCCGAGCTGCTCGCACCTCCCTTCGATACCTCCGCCTCGCGGCACGCCCACAGCACCGAGCTCGACCGCATCGCGGCGGAGGCCTTCGCGGCGCGCACCCGCGACGACCTCTTCCACGAGGGCCAGGCGCGCGGCCTCACGATCAGCTCGATCCAGTCGCCCACGGAGGTCGCCGCCTGCCCGCACCTCCGCGCGCGGGACTTCTTCATTGAACACGCGCACCCGGCGGGCGGCACCGTGAGGATTCCGGGGGCGGTCCCGCAAATCAGCGGGGAAGCGCGTGGAGTCTCTGTGCCGGCGCCGCGGCTGGGCCAGCACGATGCCGCCGTGCTGGGGGCGCTCGACACGCCGCCGCACGCGCCGCACCCGCCGCGCGCGGAGACGGCCGACACCCGGGCCGTCGGCGCGGCGGCGCGGCCACTCGACGGCGTGCGCATCCTCGAGCTCGGCATGGTGTTCGTCCTGCCGCTCGCGATCACGCCGCTCGCCGCACTCGGCGCCGACGTGATCAAGGTCGAGGCCGCGTCGCGGCCCGACAGCGTGCGCTGGGGCCCGCAGCCCGGGAACACGATCCGGCCGCGCTACTACGACCACTCCGGCAACTTCCACCACCTCAACCGCGGCAAGCGCGGCATCGCGCTCGACCTCCGCAGCCCGCGTGGCCGCGAGCTCCTGCTCGAGCTGGTCGCGCGCAGCGACGTCGTCGCCGAGAACTTCACGCCCCGCGTGCTCGAGCACCTCGGCCTCGACTACGCGACCCTGCGCGCCGCCAACCCGCGCGTCATCCTGCTGTCGTCGAGCGGCTTCGGTCAGACCGGCCCGTGGCGCAACTACAAGGCGTACGGCCCGATCACCGAGTCGGTCGACGGGCTCATGCACCTCACCGGCTACCCCGACGGCCCGCCGGTGCGCGCCGGCGCCGGCGGCTGGGGCGTCGCGTTCACGGATGTCGCCGGCGCCTACTACGGCACCTACGCGATCCTCGCCGCGCTCGAACGGCGCGACCACACGGGCGAGGGCGCGTGGCTCGACCTCTCGCACTACGAGGCCGGCGTGGCGACGCTCCCGGAGGCGATGCTCGACGTCGCGATGAACGGCGAACGCGCGCTCCGCGGCGTCACGGCGCGCGACGGCAACCGCGACCCGGCCCGCTGTCCGCAGGGCGCGTACCCGTGCGCCGGCGACGATCGCTGGATCGCGATCTCGGTCGCGAGCGACACGCAGTTCCACGCGCTGTGCGGCGTGCTGGGGCTGGGTGCCGGACCGGTTGAGCGCTTCGCGGCGGCCGCGGCACGGCGCGCGGAGGCGGACACGCTCGACGCGCTGATCGCGGGCGCGACGCGCGGCCGCCTCGCCGAGGACCTCGCGCGCGACCTGCGGGGAGCGGGCGTCGAGGCGACGGTCGTCGCGGACAGTTGCGAGGTGTGGACCGACCCGCAGCTGCGGCACCGGGGCTTCGTCGAGATGACGCCGGCGCCGGCGTACGCGCCGGAGCTCGGCGCGCGCCCCTTCCCGCGCGCGGCGTGGCGGATGTCGCCCGCGCCGCCGCCGCCCGCGCCGGCGCCTGCCTTCGGCGAGCACACGCGCGAGGTGCTGTCGGGCGTGCTCGGGCTCGACGCGGCCGAGATTGACCGGCTCTTCGCCGACGGGGTCACCGCGTCCGCGCCCCGCGAGGGGCTGGTGAACCCGCGGCTGCTCGCGATTGAGGATGCGCTCGCCGCCGGGCGCCTGTCGGAGATCGACACGGGATACCGCGAGCAGTTCGGGGAGGACGGAGCGACGCGCTGAGCAACTGCGCGGACGCGGGCTCTCCGCGCGGCCGCGGCGAGCGGCAGATGTCAGGCTGCCGTTTTCGGTCGCGAGCCGCCTCCGACGGTCGCTCCGCAGAGGCGCCGCTCCCGCCACGTCGAATCCGAAACGGCGGCCTCCCGCTCCCCGGCTCACCGGGGCGCGATGGACCCGGTGTCCCGACCGGCCCGGCTGCCCACGCGCCGACCGCGCGCCGACGGACGAGGATCACAGCGCGGCGAATTACGCCAGCGCGAAGCCCTCGTACCCGGCGGCCACGATCTCGTCGCACTTCTCGATGTACGCGGGCAGCCCCGGCAGCGGCATGAACACCCGCGTCTTCCCCGGGATGTTCGCCCCCAGGTACCACGAGTTGCACGACGCATCGGTGAACATGATCGCCTTGCTCGCGACGTGGTTGACGTGGTCGACCCACGCATCCTGCGCGTCGGGCGTCGCCTCGATCGAGGTGTGCCCGCGCTCGCGCAGGTACTCGACGCAGTCCGTGATCCAGTCGACGTGGTGCTCGATCGACACCAGCATGTTCGTCAGCACCGACGGGCTCCCCGGCCCGGTGATCGTGAACATGTTGGGGAAGCCGGCGACGCCGAGCCCGAGGTACGTGCGCGGCCCCGCGTGCCATTCGTCGCGCAGCCGGACGCCGTCGCGCCCCCGGATGTCGATGCGCGTGAACGAGCCGGTCATCGCGTCGAAGCCCGTCGCGAAGACGATCGCGTCGAACTCGTGCTCGGCCAGCGTCGTGCGGATGCCGCGCGGCGTGATCTCCTCGATCGGCTCCACGCGCGCGTCGCGCAGCGTGACGTGCGGCAGGTTGAACGTCTCGAAGTAGCCCGAGTCGATCACCATCCGCTTGCAGCCGATCGGGATCCACGGGCACAGCAGCTCCGCGGTGTCGGGGTCCTTCACGATCGAGCGGATCTTGTCCTTCACGAAGCCGGCCGCGACGCCGTTCGCCTCGTAGTTGAGCCCGATGTCCGAGAACGCCCGCATGAACGCGAACCCGCCGGCGGTCCAGCCCTGCTCGAAGATCTGCTGGCGCTCCTCCTCCGGGATCTCGAGCACCGGGCGCATCACCGCGGCGCGGAAGCGCGAGCCCGTGCCGGCGGGCATCGTGAGGTTCTCCGCGTGGATGTGATCGAAGTCCGCGCGGTAGGCGTCGCGCTCCTCGGCGGTGAGCGGCGCGTTCGCCGACGGCAGCGAGTACGACGGCGTGCGCTGGAACACCGTCAGCTGCGCGGCGGTCTTCGCGATCTCGGGGATCGACTGGATGCCGGACGACCCGGTGCCGACGACGGCGACGCGCTTGCCGGTGAAGTCGACCGGCTCCTTCGGCCAGAGACCGGTGTGGTACCACTCGCCCTCGAAGCTGTCGCGCCCCGCGATGTTCGGGACGTTCGCGGCGGAGATGCAGCCCACCGCCATGATCAGGTACGTCGCCGTGACGCGGTCGCCGCGGTCGGTCTCGACGCGCCAGCGGCAGGCGTCCTCGTCGTAGTGGGCGGAGGTGACGCGCGTCTCGAGCTGGATGTCGCGGCGCAGGTCGAAGCGGTCGGCGACGTGGTTGGCGTAGCGCTCGATGTCGGGCTGCGCGGAGTACTTCTCGGGCCAGTCCCACTCCTCGCGCAGCTCCTTCGAGAACGAGAAGGAGTACTCGAGCGACTCGATGTCGCAGCGCGCGCCGGGGTAGCGGTTCCAGTACCAGGTGCCGCCGACGCCGTCGCCCGCCTCGAAGACGCGGGCGGTGAGGCCGGCGCCGCGCGCGCGGTGGAGCTGGTAGAGGCCGGCGAAGCCGGCGCCCACGATCACCATGTCGAAGTCGGTCGTGGGGCTGGCGTTGGTCGTCATCCCGTGCGTTCCCTTGCAGCGCGGCCGTGGTGGCGGAGTGCGGTTGCGGGGAGGCTACGGGAAGCGGGCGGTGGCTGTCATCAGAATCGTGGTGGCCCGGTCGGCGCAGGCGCTCGCTTCGAGCGGCGCCTCGCGAGCGGATTCCCTACCTTCCCCACGGCGACCATCCACCTGGTCAAGGCGCTGAGCGGCGCGGGAGTCGTGCGCCTCACGCCGGTTCCTCGCGCCGCACGGTCGACTGCCGACGCGATCGATGGCGCGGTCGAACGATGCCACCGCGCCCACGCCGGTCCGCTCCGCGCTCGCGACGAGGTAGGCGTCGGCCCAGTCGAGGCGGTGGACCTCGGTAGATCTCTACGGCGCGCTGCAGCAGGTCGTCGTCCAGCACGCGCACCGCGGGGAACGCGAGGATGGCGCGAAGGGCCTGCGCGACGTCCGCGCGCGGCGCCTCGTAGTACGACTCGAGCACGTACGCGACCTCCGCGACGATCAGATTCGGGGAGGAGCAGCTCGTCGGCGCGCGCGAGGTAGCGCGTCGCCCGGCGCGCTTGCGCCGGCGGATCGCCGGTGAGGTGGCGCACGAGCACGTTGGTGTCGACGAACGCGCCTCACCGCCGCGACGCACCCCGCGCGCGGCGCGTCTGTCGCAGCACCTCGTCCCATGGCGTGCCGCGCTTCGCCGCCGGCACGCTGATCGCGCCGGCGAGGTCGAGCAGATCGGGGGTTCTCGCGAGCACGGCGCGGCTGCCTTCCACTCGGAAGACGACGGCGTCCCCTTCGTGCAGGTCGAGCGCTTCGCGCACGGAGCGCGGGATCGTGACCTGGCCCTTCGACGTGATGCGGGCGGTGACGTGCACGACATGCTCCTTACTTCTGCGGTGAAGTAAGGCTAGCAGCGTGCGAGCGCGTCGAGGGAGAGGCCAGCAGGATTGCGGGCCCCTCAGTTCCCCGGCTGTGCGCAGGGGCACGTGGTGATGGACGAGGTGAAGCCCACGTACAGCGTCCGCTGGTCGTCCGACGCCACGGGCAGCTCCGCCCCGCTCGGCGCCAACGCGGTGACGTCCCACAACGGGTACGCGACGATCTACATCTCCCCGCGCGACACGGCCGGTATGCGCCGAGGCGCACCCTGGCGGGCGAACGTCTCCTGCGCTGAACGCGGTGAACCGGAGCCGCGCCGCGCTGATGACGAAGTCGACGACAAGGCTCCCCGCCGACGCGCTGCGGCACTCGACGATTGCGTCGGACGGCGCCGACAACGTCGTCGCCCGTCGGTGCTCAGCGCCGCCGGCCCTCAGCGTCGGCGCCCCTCAGCGCCGTCACCCGGCGCCGCTCGAAGCACGCGTTGTGCGCGGGAAGTTGAGCTCGGTGAGCAGCTCGCGCAGCCACGCCTCCCAGTCCTCGGGCGCCCAGCCGCGCTCGACCACGAGCAATCCGTACTGCTCCTCGCTCGCGAGCGCGTAGAGCAGGTCGGTGGCGCGCTCCACCCCGAGCCCCGCGGCGAAGCCCGGCTTCGCGCTCAGCGCGCCCGCGACCGCGCGCATGCCCGCGAGCCGCTGGCGCTTGTTCTCGGCGAGCAGCTCGCCGGCCTCGCTGGCGGCGGCGGCCTGGAGGACGGCGTAGACCGGGTAGGTGCGCGCGAGGATGGCGCGCAGCTCCGCGACGAACACGCTCACCGCGCCCGGCCCGTCCGGAGCCGTGACGACGCGCTGCATCCACGCGCGCTCCAGCAGCTCCACCGGTTCCTCGTCGCCGACGATCGCGACGTCCAGCACCGCCGACAGGACGCCGAGCTTGCTGCCGAACGCGAGGTAGAGGCTCTGCACGGCGACCCCGGCATCGGCGGCGATCGCGCCGACGTCGTCGCGAGGTAGCCGTCGCGCAGGAAGAGGGCGTTGGCGGCCGCGATGATGCGCGAGCGGGTCGCGCGGCCGCGGGCGCCGCGCGCCGGCCGGCGGTGCGTCGCGACTGGGTCACGGCGGCTCCATTCAGGTGCGCTGCGGCGGGCCGGCGACCGGCGCCGGTGCATGCTCGCGATGTCGGGCGGGCGGCGTGGGGCATGGGCTTGGCGGCTCCTGTCGTCACGATGTAGAACGTCATTACACAATTACATTCTACTTCGGCGGAGGCTCCGACGTGCACCCCCTGCCCGTCCGACCCGGCCGCCGCCCGCGCACCACGCCCGGGCTGCCGCACACCCAGCTCACGCAGCAGCCCGCCGACGGCGTGCCTCCGCGACGCGCTCGCGGCCCGCGTCTTCGCGCTGCGCGGCGTCGGCGAACGCCCGAGCCAGGTCTCGGTGCCGGGCGCCGCGCGCGCTCGTGCTCGACCCGGAGGCCGCCGCCGGCCCGGCGGCGGCGTTCTTCGCCGGCCGCGCCGAGGCGCGAGTTCGCGCACCTGCACCCCGGCGACGATCACAGCCTGCACCTCTGCCTCCCCGCCGCGCTCGCCGCCGACGCCTGCCGCGCCGGCTGGGCCGAGCCGCACCCGCTCGTCGCGACCGGCGAGCTGCCCCCGACCGTCGTCATGGTCTACGCGCCGCGCGACGCGCGCGAGGCTCGACGTCGTCGCGGACCTCGTTGCCGCCGCGCACCGCTTCGCCACCGGCACCGCACGGAGAGGAGCAGCCGATGCCCATCACCGGGTTCCGACATGTCGGGCTCACCGTCACCGACCTCGAACGCAGCGCCCGCTGGTACCACGACGTGCTCGGCTTCGAAGAGCGCTTCCGCGAGACCACGCCGGAGCGCCAGTCGGTGATCATGACGCTGCCCGGCGCGCCCGTGCTCGTCGGCCTCGTGCACTTCCCGGCCGGCGCCAACGACGGCTTCTCGCCGCGCCGCACCGGGCTCGACCACCTCTGCCTCGCCGTGCCGACCCGCGACGACCTCGACGCGTGGGCCGCGCGCCTCGACGCGCTCGGCGTCGCGCGCTCCGAGATCGAGGAGGCGGCGACGAGCCCGATGCTCGAACTTCAAGGACCCCGACGGCATCGCGCTCACGCTCGCGCTGCCGGCTCACCAGCGCGCCGGCGTCGTCCCCGGCGGCGGGCGCACCGAAGGGAGCCCCGCATGAACCGGCAGGTCGTCAACCCGTGGACCTGGCAGCAGCGCGCGGGCTTCGTGCAGGCGAACGACGTCGCCGGCGCGGCACGCACGCTCTTCTGCGCCGGCGTCGTCTCCGTTGACGACGACGGCACGCCGCAGCACGCCGGCGACATGCGGGCGCAGGCGCTGCGCGCCCTCGACAACCTCGAGACGCTGCTCGATGCCGCCGGCTACTCGCTCGCCGACGTCGTGCGGCTCAACACCTACGTCACCGACGTCGACGCCTACGCGGCCGCGCGGCCGGCGCTGCAGGAGCGGCTCGACGCCGCCGGCTGTCGCTACGCGGCGACGCTGCTCGGGGTGTCGCGCCTCGCCCGCCCGGAGCTGCTGATCGAGCTGGAGGCCACCGCGACGGCCTGACCCCGCCCATCCGTGCGACCGACGACGCCCCTCTGGGGCGCCCGCAACGCGCGCCAACGGCCGCGGAGGGGCCGTCGCTGTCTCGTGCCCGACGCCGGCGAGCCCCGTCCCCGGCGGCGTCCCGGAGAGAGGAGGGAGCCATGGAAGCTCCGTACCAGGTCCGCGACGACACCGTCGTCCTGCCGAGCTACTTCCCGGTGCCCGGCATGGGGATTATCCCCGTCAACGCGTTCGTGATCCGCGCCCGCGAGCCGGTGCTCGTCGACACGGGGCTGATCCCGGAGAGCGACGACTTCATGTCGACGCTGCGCTCGGTGATCGACCCCGCCGACCTGCGCTGGCTGTGGCTGACGCACCCCGACGCGGACCACATCGGCAGCCTGCACCGCCTGCTCGAGGAGGCACCGCGGCTGCGGGTCGTCACCACGTTCCTCGGCGTCGGGCTGCTCAGCCTGTCGCGGCCGCTGCCGATGGACCGCGTCTTCCTGCTCAACCCGGGCCAGTCGCTCGACGTGGGCGACCGCACGCTGACCGCGCTCAAGCCGCCGACGTTCGACAACCCGTCGACGACGGCGCTCTTCGACTCGCGCTCGCGCGCGCTGTTCAGCTCCGACTGCTTCGGGGCGGTGCTGCAGGAGCCGGCGCAGGAGGCCGGGGAGATCGCGGAGGGCGCGCGGCGCGACGGCCAGCTGCTCTGGGGCGCCGTCGACACGCCGTGGGTGCACAAGGTCGAACGCTCGGCGTTCGAGCGCGAGCTGGCGACGATTGAGCGGCTGGAGTCGGAGCTCGTGCTGAGCTCGCACCTGCCGCCGGCGCGTGGGATGGCGGGCGAGCTGCTCGCGACGCTCGCGCGGCTGCCGTCCGCGGCGCCGTTCGTCGGCCCCGACCAGCAGGCGATGGAGGCCGCGATGGCGGAGCTCACGGCGGTGCCGCAGGGCTGATGTGCGGCGGTTCCGACGCGTGCACCGCCCCGGCGGCATCCCGAGAAAGGAGGGGCACGGGCGGTTCAAGCGACCACAGCCATGTGAAGACCGTGCGCCCTTCGTGCTGACGCATCGAACGGCGCAGAGCGACGGAGGAGAATCCACGTGAAGAGGCTCGTTGTGATTGTGCTGGCAGCGGTGTTGACGCTGGCGACGGCGGCGCCGGCACTGGCTCAGGGCTCCGCGAATGGCGGCTCGGCCAACGGCATCCCCGAGTGGGTAGGCGGCTCGGCCAACGGCATCCCCGAGTGGGTTGGCGGCTCAGCCAACGGCATCCCCGACTGGGTTGGCGGCTCGGCGAATGGGATCCCCGACTGGGCCGGTGGCTCAGCCAACGGCCTTCCCAACTGACTGGACGGCTGCGCCAACCGACGCGGACGGCGTGTCACAGGGAATGGTGGACGCCGCCCGATTCAGCCGGGTGGCGTCCGTCCATTCGCTCTCGCCGCCGCTGGAGCGCCCCGGGTGTCATGCAGGCACGGATCAACGGATCCCGGTCGCGCTGACGGGCCGCCGTTCGGAAACCGACGGCGCCGCGGGCCGTGATTCGTGCTCCTTCCCCGATGCGGCTCGCCGTCACGATCGCACGAGGAGGACACTGGTGTAGGTGGCTTGAGAGGATGACGGGGCGGCCCCCGCCGGCAGGCGTCGGGTCCGGCAAGGAGCATGCCGTGTGGAGGCTCCGCCTTTTGAGCCGGTCGACGGGTCATGCCCGTGTCGCCATGTGGGTCCTCGCCGTCATCGTGCCGTTGGTTACCTGCAGCGGGCACGCGACGTCGCCGGACATGGCCACCGACGTGATCCGCTTCGCCCCGCGGCCGCCGCCGACCGCCACTCCGCAAGACGGCTCGTGCTTCGGACACGCGCTCACGGTGAACGGCCGCGACGACGCATGGCGCTGCACGACCGAGCAGCCCGCCGCCGACGGGCGGAATCTCTTCGACCCATGCTTCGCCACGGACCCGGGCGACGTCGTGTGCAATGCGAACCCCGCGATTGACGACGCCGGTGTTCTCCTCCGCCTGACGGCGCCGCTGCCCGACGCGGCGGCGACGCCACCGCCGCAGCCGCGCGTCTACTGGCTCGTGGTGCTTGCGGACGGGACGGAATGCCGCTTCGACACGGGCGCCACCGGCGGCGTCGACGGCGCTCACGCGAACTACCGCTGTGCCGACGGGTCGTGGCTCTTCGGCGACGTCGTCGACGCGGCCGGCGATGGGGTGCTCCAGGCGCACCGCGGGACCGCCGCGGAGCTCGTGAGCCCGGACCTCACGCTGGAGGAGATGCCGACGGTCGCGATCGCGAAGGCGTGGCGGTGACGAGCGGTGGCGCATGTGCGCGGCGGAATCCATCCGCAGGACCGGGGGTGCGATGATCACGGGCATACGAGGGAGTGCTCCCGTGATCGCCAGCTACGTCATGAAGGTGTCTTCGAATGGACGAGTATCGCTTCCGGCGCCCACACGGGCGCGGTGGAACGCCGACCGCGTCTTGATGGTCGACGTGGGCGATCGAGTCGTCATTCGACCGCTCCCCGAGCATGCGATCGAGTCACTGCGCGGCGCGTATCGCGGCCGCCTCCCGTCGACCGAGCGGATCCGTCGGGCCGAGCGTGCCGCCAACGCAGCCGACCAGCGCCGCCGAGGTATGAGGTAATTCACCGGTCGCGCTCGTAGGCTCGTTGCATGGACTGGCGACGACACGCGCGCGGGCGCCCTCCCCATCCCGACGTGCTGACGCCGGCGGAGTGGCGCGTCCTCGAGCCGCTGCGCGAGGGGCTCTCGAACGCCGAGATCGCGGACCGCCTCGGCGTCGCGTTGCCGACGGTAAAGACGCACGTCTCCAGCATGCTGGCGAAGCTCGGATGCGCCGACCGTTACGCGCTCGCCGCTTGGCGTGGCGAGCCCACAGAGCGTCGCGCGCGAGGGCGCGAGTGGGCCGGTGTGGCGCTCGCGGCCGGCGTGCTGGGGCGAGTCGCGGTCGCAACGGCGGCGCTCGGCGTGACCGCCGCGGTGGTGGTCGTCGGGATGCGCATTGCCCGCTCCTCCCCGGGACCCGTCGCTGCGAACGGCTCCACGCCCACGGCCGTCGCGTTCGCGACGGCGTCCGCGTCGATACCCCTGGCGCAGTCCGGGAGCTATCGCGCGCTTTCCCCGCAGAATCTGACCGCCGCCGGCTTCATCGACACGGGGGCGGCCTTCGCCCTCTCCTACAACCCCTTCCCGGCGGCCGAGACGTCCTACCGCGCGGGATTCACCGCGGTCCGGCTCGCGCGCGCCGGCTACATCCGGTTCGACGCGACCGCCGGTCCGCTCTGGGCGGCAGGATCGGCGCCGGCCGTGACCGGCGCGTGGCCGGGGCGGCTGCTGCTGCACTTCAACTCCGCGGGGCGGACCTTCGCTCTCGAGATTCTGGTCTGCCTGGCCGTCCCGGGAGTCGGGCAGCAACGCGAACTTCCTGACGACCGGGCGCGATACCGTCGCCATCTATCCGACGCAGATCGACGACCCGCGGCCGCAGATCGGCATCGACCTCACGGACGCCGCGGGGCACCGGTACCCGGTGGCGGTCGACAACCGCGGCCATCTGTTCGTCCGCCCGGCGCCCCTGCCCGAGGGCGTGATGGCGACCGACACCGGCGAGTTCCTCGACCTCAGCCGGGCGACGAAGCTCGGGCCGCTCGGACAGACGATCGGGAATTGGCCGGCGACGGCCGAGTGCGCCGGCGGCGTCTGCCGGTCGCGAATCCACGTGGCCGACGGCCTCGTCGCGCTCGCAGCGGGAAGCGAGACGTGCGTCGCCGACGCGGCCGCTCACACCCTGACGGTTGAGCTGGACACGGGGACGTTCCGGCTGCGCTTCGACGCCGAACGCCCCAATGCGGTCGTGCCCCCGGGCTGTCCGCGCGGTCTTCCCCGTCACGTCGCCGTCGGCGATGCGATGTCGTCCTTCACGTCGTGGCAGGTGTCGGCGACGGCGCCGGACGGCTCGCCGTTGTCCGTCGTCGCCGACCAGGTGGGGAGGATCCTCTACGTCGGCGGCATCACGCCGACGGTGACGACGTGCCCGTGCGCGGCCGCGGGCAGCTGAGGGGCGGCTGGGGCGCTCGCTCGCAGGCGAAGAGGGTTCGCATCCTGCGGCGCCGTCTCGCGACTAGCGCGGTTCGCGGCCGCCCGGGATGAGGATGAGCGACCCGGGTTCCGGCGCGGCCCCGCCGCTCAGCCCGTTCGCGACGAAGGCGACGATGTCGCGCTCCGCGACGCCGTACGCGCGCGCGATCGACGCGAGCGTGTCGCCGGGACGCACCTGGTAGAGGACGCCCGACACGGCGGGGATGCGCAGCGTCACGCCGGTGGTCAACGCGGCAGTCGGGTCGGATCCGACTGCGGGGTTGCTCTGCTGGACGTCGCCTGCGGGGATGTGGAATGTGGTCGCGACGCCGTCGAGCGTGTCGCCGGGGCGCACCGTGTACTCGAAGAAGGTCGGCAGTCGCCTGCCGTCCGCGGCCGGCAGGACGTCCGAGGCCCGGCTCGCCTGCTCCACGACCGCGGGGCTCAGCGTGGTCGTGGGAGTGGTCGTGGCGGACGGGTGCCGTGCCCCGCGCAGCCCGGCGACGAGGACGAGTGCGACGATCCCGCCGGCTCCGACGACCGCCGCCGCTGCCGCCGCGCGGCCGATCAGCCCCGCCGCGAGCGCCGCCCACGGCCGCCGCCGGTCCGGCGACTCGCGCCACGCCGCCAGCGCGCGGCGGTCGGGCAGCCCGAGCTTCGCCAGCATGTTCGAGACGTGGTAGCGCACGGTGTTCACGCTCACCTCGAGCCGTTCCGCGATCTCCGGGTTCGTGCGGCCGGCGCGCACCTCGTCGAGCACGCGGCGCTCGGCCGGCGTGAGGATGTCGGGGTGCGGCGGGCGTCCGCGGCCGGGCATGACCGCAGCCGAGATCGCCGACGGCCGATTTACCCCGTCCACCGCGCCGGAGCGATCCGGCGCCGCTCCGCCAGACCTACTTCGCGAGGTCGCGGATGCGTCGCAGGTCGTACGCCGGGACGTCGTCGTGGACGGCGCGCAGCGTGAGGCCGGCGTTGAACGCGGTGGTGAAGCGCGCGCGCTGCGGATCGTCGCCCGGCTCCGCCGCGCCCGAATGACGCGCGAACCACGCCGCGACCTCCTGCCAGCGCCACAGCCGCTGCCGGCGCTTGAGGTGCGTGGCCGGCGCCGGGAAGTCGCCGCCGCCGCGCTCGCCGGCGATCAGCAGTCGGACGCTCTCGCGCGTGCGGCCCGTGCGCTCCGCGATCTCCGCCATCGTGACCAGGTCGTCCGGCTCGAGGTGCACGACGCGCGCGCCGGGCACCGCGGACTCCACCGCCGCCGTCGCCTCGAACACGGCGTCCGCGAACGTCTTGGCCTCGCGGTCGAAGTCGAGGTACTGCACGGTGCCGACGCGCCCGACGGTCGCGTCGTCGCACCCGGCCGCGAAGAGCGCGGAAGCATGCGCCTCGTCCTGGAGGTCGGGACCTTCGACCATTAGCGTGAACTGGTAGGTGGTCATGGCACGTTCCCCTGCACGTGCGGGCAGCGCTCCAGCGCGCGCCGCAGTTGCTTCGCGTGGTTGTCCGGGCTGCGGGGCGTCGACCAGACCGAGACCTGGCAGCCGGCGCGTGACGCTTCCGCGCAGCGCATCACTCCCCAGCGGTGCCCGGCGCCGGTGGGCTCGACGCTCCACCCGGCCGACTCGGCGGCGGCCAGCGCGCGCTCGACGGGCGGCTTGGGATGCCGTCGCCTCGGCATGTTGACAGTGTGCAACGGGCGTTGTGTGTTGTCAACACACCGGGCGCCTCGCGGCTAACGGGAGGGCGCCAGCGTCTCGATGGTGCAACCGCGAACAACGGACCGGCAGGGCGTTCCCTTCGTCGCTGCGGCTCTTCCTCGGCAGCGCGAAGCGTCATGGTGCCGGCGAGCGACGAGAGAGCGCGACCCCGCCCGGCATCACCACGCAGTTGTCCCAGGCTCGAGCCCGATCAGCGTGATCCAGCCGCCGTCGATCGCGCGCCGGCCACTCACCTTCCCCGTCGCGAGCTCGACGACCGTCAGGGACGGCTTCGCCTCGTCGCCCGGTACCTGCGAGACGAGGTAGGCGAACCGCCCGTCGCGCGAGACGGCGACCTGCGTGAACGGGACGCCCGGCGCCACGCGCGCCACGCACCACGACGACGTGTCGATGATCGTCGCGCCGAACCCGATCATCGTCCCGCTGCCGTCGGCGGCCGGGTGGCGGTAGTCGGCCGCGTCGCCGTAGCCCACGAGCCACCGTCCGTCGGGCGACGTGGCGAGGGTGCTGAAGCCCGGGATCTCACGGACGATGCGCATCGACTGCAGGTCCACGACCTCGAGGCCGATCGGGTTGCCCTCGACGCACGGAAACGTGGGCTGCCCGGCGCACGTGAGATCGGCCGTCCCGGTGACGTACAGCCGGTGGCCGTCCGGCGAGACCAGCGCGCGCTTCGAGCGGTAGACGCCGCCCTTGGCCTCCGCCCTCTGCGCGAAGCGATCGCGCAGCCAGCCCCCGGCGCGCGCGAGCGTCGACTGCGAGCGCGCGAGTTCCACGGTCCGCTCGACCGTGAGCGAGAGAAGGTCGACCACCGTGACGCGGTCCGCGTCGCCGTGCACGACGTAGAGCAGCGAGCCGTCCGGCGACATCGCCACTCCCGGGACGGGGACCACGGCGTAGGGCCTGCTGCCGGGCGGCACCTCCTGCATGCTGCCCCAGACGTGAACGCTCGCCAGGTCCACCTCGCCGCGGACGGCACCGGTGCGCGCGTCGATCGCTTCGACGAACGGGACGCCGGCGGCGATATCGCCGCCGGCGTCGAACGAGCGTGCGCCGAACAGGTAGACAGTGGCGCCGTCGGCCGAGACGCGTGGGCTCGCCCACGGACGCTCGTAATCGAGCGTCGCGAGGCGGCGCGCGGTGCCCTGTAGGAGATCGACGTCCCAGAGCTCGCCCCCGGGGAGGTTCCCGCCGACTGCATAGACGTGCCGGTCGTCCGGGCCCCAGCCCAGCCATCGCAGGACGGGCTCCAGCGTCCCACCCCCCGTGTGGTCGGGCAGGGGCACGGGAAGCCAGGTGTCGAGGTCGATCACCTGGAGCCATCGTGTGCTGTCCCCGGGGGCCGAGACCGAAAGCGCGAGGAACTTGCCGTCGGGAGAGACGGCGTGCAGCCCGCCGAACAGGCCGATCGCGAGGGGCGGATGGTCCGCTACATCGGCGCTCGAGGGCGCGACGGGCTGGAGGAGCTGAGTCGGGTTGCTGGGCGGCGAAGAGCTGGCTGGCGCGGGAAGAACCACTAGGGCGTCGTCGGAGGCGATCGGCGGAGCGGCTGGAGGCGCCGGCGTCGCGGCCGGCGGCTGCGCCGGTGCTGGCGTCGGCGCCGCGCGAGTGGTCGATGGCCCCGGGGTCGCTGGAGCCGGTGCCGTGGCGGTCGCTCCGGCGGTAGCCGTTCGGGTCGCCGCGCTTCCGCTCGGCGTGCCGGATGCTCCGCCGGCGCACGCGCCCGCGAGGAGCGCAACGACCAGTGCCACAACGGGAACGGGCATCCAGCGGGCGAGCGGGCGTCTGCGGTCCAGCATGCGTCGAATACACCGGCGGCGAAGTATCGGTTCCCGGTATCTCCTTCGCGGGCACGACAGTCGCGACGGTGCGCGGATCGCACCAGGCTCCGTTTCCTCGCTCCGCGTCTGCCACCACCATCGCCGGGAACCGCGCCGCCCCTCGCGGTGTATCACTCGTGCATGCAGGACGCGCAGGCCGCCGACGACGCTGCCGTGCGCGCGACGCTCGACGGGGACGCGCAGTCGTTCGGCCCCCTCGTCGCGCGCTACCAGGAGGTCGCCTTCCGCGCGGCCTACCTCGTCGTGCGCGACGCCGACGCGGCGGAGGACGTCGCGCAGGAGGCGTTCATCCGTGCCTATCGCGGCCTCGCGCGCTTCCGCACCGGCGCGCCGTTCCGGCCGTGGCTGCTGCGCATCGTCACGAACCTCGCGCTGAACGAGGTCCGCGCGCGCGGCCGCCGCCGCGGGCTGGCGGAGCACGTGCTGCGCCGCGCGCCGGCGGCCCCGCCGCGCGGCGACGACCCGGCGACGCGCGTTGTCCGCGACGAGCGCGACGCGGCGCTGCTGCGCGCGCTCCGCGAGCTGCGCGACGACGACCAGGTCGTCCTCTACCTCCGGCACTTCCTCGAGCTGCCGGAGAGCGAGATGGCGACGGCGCTGGGTGTGCGGCCGGGGACGGTGAAGTCGCGCCTGAGTCGCGCGGGGGCGCGGCTGCGCGAAGTGATCGAGTCGCGCTACCCGGCGCTCGCGCCGGGCGACAGCGGAGCGGGCAACGCAGCGGACGCGGTGGATCTGATCGAAGGGGCGGACGATGGCCAGGGCTGAGCCCGGCGGCTACGAGGCGCGTCTGATCGCCGACGTCGCGCCGCGGATCGACTATCCGCCGACGCCCGACCTGCGTGCGCGCACGCTGGCGGCGGTGGCGGCCGGCGGCGCGCCGTCGCCGAGCGCCGTCGCGCTGCGCCGCCGCGTGGCGTTCGCCGCGCTGGCGCTCGTGCTCGCCGCGGTCGGCCTCACGCTGGCGCTGCCGACAAGCCGCCACGCCGTCGGCGAGTTCTTCGGGCTCGTGCCCGGCGAGCGCATCGAGCGGCTGACGCCGACCCCCATGCCGACGACGCAACCCCCCGCCGCGGCGGCCCCCGCAATCACGCCGTCGATTCCCACGCAGCCTCCCATCTCCATACCGCCGTGGGAGTACGCACGACCCATCACGCTCGCGGATGCACCCGCGGTCCTCGGCTTCGACCCGGCGCTGCCCGCTGGACAGGGCACGCCCGACGGCGTGTATCTCGCCGAGTGGGGCAATCAGGCGCTGCTCATCCTCGAGTACCCCGACTTCGACCTCTGGCAGACGCGCGGCGGTGGGTTCGTCGGCAAGGGGCTGCCGGAGAGCGCCCAGGTCGAGACGCCGAACGTGAACGGCACGCCGGCGTACTGGCTGGTCAGCGGCCCGTACGACGCCCGCTTCTACGACGCGCAGGGACACGAGGTGAAGAGCGCGCGCCGCACGATTTCGAGCCACGTCCTGATCTGGCGCGGCGTGGAGTCGTACTACCGCATCGAGACCGAGCTGCCGCTCGACGCGGCGCTCGCCATCGCGAGGACGCTGCCATGAGACGAGGACGCAGGTTCGAGCGGCGCCTGGTGAAGGTGCCGGTGGTCGCCTCCGCGTTCCGTGCCGACCGGCACCTTCACCAGGCGCCGCTCGTAGCACGCGCTGTTGGCGTCGCGCTGGCGGTCACCGTCGCGCTGCTGGCATTCGCCGCCACACTCCTCTTCGCCGGGCCGCCATCGCGCGCCGCCGCGAAGGGCCTTCCCGACGCCATCCTGCGCCCCGGCACGGCCGACGACTGGATTGCGCTCCCCGTGCCCGACTCGCAGGCTCTCTGGCAGCTCGGAGTCGGCCCGCAGCCAATCGCCGGGCCCCCCGCCTCGCTCGGGAGTGGCATCACGATCCGTAGCGGGTACTGGGCCGTCCTCAGGCAATGTGGGGCCCACGTCACCGGCTGCGAAACCGACTTCACCGCGACGGGGGTCTACTACCCATCGCAGGGCGTGATCGCCGTCGACGGCGAGCACGGGGCTGCCTGGTTTCGCGCGGACGCGTCGCGCCGCGCGCTGCTCGACCGCTACGCGTCGCTGCTCGCGCTCGGCGCGCTGCCCTCCGACGCGCCCACCGAGCTCGAGGTGCTCGTCGCGGCACGCTGGCGGCTGCACCAGGAGGTCTCCGTCGCGGTCGACGCCCACCCGATCGCGGGCGCGGACGCGTCCGACTTCTGGCGGTTCGCCGGACTGATGGCGCAGCCCGCGGCGGACGTGCCCGCATCCGACATCGACGCGCCCGCGGAGCACTACACCGCCGTCGTGCTGCGCCTCCCCGAGGGGCGTGCCGTCGAGTACACGTACTCCCGCGCCCACAATGCGCTCTTCCTCTGGCAGCACGGCTGGCCGTCGTACCCGTCCTACACGCCACCACCAGCGTTCGCCCGCTGGCTGGACGTCGCCGTGGCCGGTGCGCCGGCACCGCGGCCCTACTACGTGGTCCCTGCTCGCGGGAGTCACGCGGGGTTGTGGGTGCTCGCCCTCGCGGCGATGTTCTTGGCTGTCGGCTGCGCGGCACTCGTCGCGTCGGTAGCGGCCTCGCAGCATGCCGAAGGCGCCCCTGCCCACTGACGCGGCGGCCTTCGATGCCCGCATGTCCGGCCCGGTGCCCGACCTCACCCTCGCGGACCTCGCCGCCGCGCGAGAAGCCGCCATCGAGCGGCTCGTCGACGCCTTCACCCGCGACGACCGCGTCGTCGCCGCGTGGCTTTCCGGCTCCTTCGGTCGCGGCGAAGCCGACGAGTGGAGCGACCTCGACCTCCACGTCGTCGTGCGCGACGAGGCCCTCGACGTGATCCTCGAGTCGCCCCGCCCCTTCTTCGAGGCGGTAGGCCCGCTGCTCCTCGTCCAGGCGGGGATTCCGTCCGACAGCGTGCCGGGTGGCCGCTTCTGGATCGCCTACTCCCCCGGCCCGGTCGAGATCGACTGGAACGTGGGTCCCGCGACCCTCGCCGTGCGGCCGGCCGCGGCGCGGGTGCTCGTCGAGAAGGAGCCGGTCGCGGTCGCCCCGGAGCCGCAGGCGCCGGCGGCCGACCGCCTGCACGAGACGGTGCAGCGCCAGCTCGACTTCTTCTGGGCGATGGCGCCGATCGGCGCGAAGTACACGGGCCGCGGTCAGACGCGACGCGCCGTGCTGCACACCCAGCTGCTGGAGCGCGCGTTCCTCGCGCTCTGGAACGCGATCCACCACCCCGGCCACCTGTACAACGAGTACCACCGGGTCGCGCGCTCGCGGATCGTGCACGATGTCCGCCACGATCAGCTCCGCGCGTTCATCGACCTCCCGCTCAGCGGCGGCGTGTCTGCCGCCGCTTGCGGGCGGATGCCCGCGGCAGCGTCGGCGGCGTGTCTGCCGCCGCTTGCGGGCGGATGCCCGCGGCAGCGTCGGCGGCGTGTCCGCCGCCGCTTGCGGGCGGACGCCCGCGGGAGCGTCGGCGGCGTGTCCGCCGCCGCTTGCGGGCGGTCGCCCGCGGGAGCGTCGGCGGCGTGTCTGCCGCCGCTTGCGGGCGGACGCCCGCGGGAGCGTCGGCGGCGTGTCTGCCGCCGCTTGCGGGCGGACGCCCGCGGCAGCGTCGGCGGCGTGTCGGCCGCCGCTTGCGGGCGGACGCCCGCGGGAGCGTCGGCGGCGTGTCTGCCGCCGCTTGCGGGCGGACGCCCGCGGGAGCGTCGGCGGCGTGTCTGCCGCCGCTTGCGTCGGTGCTCCGGGGGTTACGCGACCTCCGCGGGCAGCTCGAACCGCACGCGCGTCCCGCCCTCCGGCGGCCGCTCCGCGACGATCGTGCCGCCGTGCGCCTCCACCAGCTCGCGCGCGATCGCGAGCCCCAACCCCGACCCGCCGCCGGCGTCCGAGTCCGCCCCGCGCGCGAAGCGCTCGAACGCGCGCGGCAGCACCTCCGGCGCGATCCCCGGCCCCGCGTCCTGCACGCTCACCGCGACGCGGCCGGCGAGCCCCTCGACGCGCACCGTCACCGCGCTGTCGCGCGGCGCGTAGCGCAGGGCGTTCGCCACGAGGTTCACGATCACCTGCCGCACCCGCAGTGGGTCGGCGCTCACCACCGCCGCCCCGTCGCCCGCCGGACCCTCCACCGCCACCCGCACCCCGGCCGCCGTGGCCGTCGCCTCCAGCCCCGCCGCCGCCTCGCGCGCGAGCGCGGCGACGTCGACCGGCTCCGGGTGCAGCCGCAGCCCGCCTGACTCGGCGAGCGCCAGCGTGCGCAGATCGTCGACGAGGCGTGCCAGCACGCGCGACTCCTCGAGCGCGCTGCGCAGGTGCGCGGCGTCGGCAGGGTGCACGCCGTCGAGCATCGCCTCGAGCTCGCCCTGCAGGCTCGTCAGCGGCGTGCGCAGCTCGTGGCTCGTGTTCGCGAGCAGCCGGCGGCGCTGGCCGGCGTCGGCCTCCAGGCGCTCGGCCATCGTGTTGAACGCGCGCATCAGCCCGCGCAGCGACGGCGGCCCCCACGGCCGCGCCGACACGCGCGCCGCGTAGTCGCCCGCGGCCACGCGCTGCGCCGCGCCGGCGAGGTCCTCCAGCGGCACCGCGATCCGGCGCGCGCCGAACGCCGCGAACGACGCTCCCGCGAGCAGTACCAGCAGCACGAGCGAGACGAAGAGCACCGCCGCGCTGGCGGCGGGGCCGGCGCGATGCCACGCCACCGCCGTCGCGACGAGGCCGGCGACGGCGAGCAGCGCGGCCACGAGCAGCACGCGCCCGATGCGACGCGCGAACACCATCGGCGGCGGCCCGCCGAGTCCGCTGCGCGGCGGCCACACCTCGCCCTCGGGCCACCACGGCGGGCGGTGCGGCGGACCGCGGCGACGAGGCGACGGGATCTCGCCGCGGCCCGGCCCGGTGGGCTCAGTCATCGTCGGCGAAGCGGTAGCCGACGCCGTGCACCGTCAGCAGGTAGCGCGGCCGGTGCGGCTCGGGCTCGAGCTTGCGGCGCAGGTTCTTCACGTGCGTGTCGATCGCGCGCTCGTAGGACTCGAACGCCACGCCGTGGATCGCGTCGAGCAGCTGCGACCGCGTGAAGATGCGCCCCGGCCGCCGCGCCAGCGTCGCGAGCAGCGCGAACTCGGTCGGCGTGACGTCGACCGGCCGGCCCGCGACGGCGACGCGCATGCGCTCCACGTCGAGCACGACGTCGCCGGCGACGATGCGCTCGGCGCCGTCGTCGCCGGCGGGCGCGGCTGCCTGGCGCTCGCTGCGCCGCAGCACGGCGCGCACCCGCGCGACGAGCTCACGCGGGCTGAACGGCTTCGTGATGTAGTCGTCGGCGCCGAGCTCGAGGCCGAGCACGCGGTCGAGTTCGTCGTCGCGCGCGGTGAGCATGACGATCGGGACGTCGCCGCCGGCGCGCAGCGTGCGCGCGACGTCGAGCCCGTCGATCCGCGGCAGCCCGAGGTCGAGCACGACCAGGTCGGGCCGTCGCTCGCGCGCCGTGGCGATCGCCGCCTCGCCGTCGGCGGCCGCGACCACGTCGAAGCCGGCCTGCCGCAGGTAGTCGCGGGCGATCGCCACGATCTTCGGCTCGTCGTCGACGACGAGGATCGTCTTCATGCCGCCGATCCTAGCGCTCGCCCCCGGGCTCGCCGCCGCTCGCCGCGGGCCGGTCCGCCGGGCCGGGCGCGCTCTCGGATGCGGCGGTGGACGGGGGCGGGACCGCGGACGTCGCGTCGCGGTGTGCCTCGCGGTGCCACTCGTCGAAGCCGCGTCGCAGCGCGTCGCGCCGCCCTGCGCCCGGGCCGTCGTCCCAGCCGCCGGCCGGGCCGCTGCCCCAGGGGCCGCCGTTTCGCGGGCCGAAGCCGAAGAACGCCGCGCGCACGAGCCCGAACAGCAACACGAAGAACAGCAGCCCGAAGCCGAGCGGGAACAGGAACCACAGGCCGAACCCCGGCCCGCCGTGCCACCGCCAGTCACGCGCGCCGGCGGCCGCGGTGTCCGCGACGCCGCCGTGCGCGGCGCCCGCGTTGAACGCGATCACCGCCACCAGGGCCACGCCTGCGAGCGCGACCAGCGCGAGCAGCACGCGCGGGAAGACGCTCTCTCGCGATCCGTACATGTCCGTCCCCTTTCGATCGCAGCCGGGCGGGTCGCCCCCGTCCGTCGCGATCGATGGTCGTCCGCGCGTGTGGAGGAAGTATGTGGGCGGCACGGCGATTCGATGGATGCGCGGACGGGCGCGACGTTCGCCCGCCCGCCGCGAGACCTCCGCATCTCCTCCACATCTCAGCCATACCCGCGCCACGTCCGCGGTCGAGACTCGACGGCGTTCCGCGCGAAAGGAGCGCCCCATGGCCACCGACCACGCCCGAGAGCGGCCCACCAACCGCCGTCCGCCGGACCTCGCGCGCCGCGCGCGACTGATGCGAGTGGTGAACGTCCCGATGCGCTTCGCGCTCGGGCTGCCGTTCCGCACCCCGCTCAGCCGCCGGCTCATGCTGATCACGTTCCGCGGGCGTCGCAGCGGACGCACGTACCGCCAGCCCGTCGGCTACCACCCCGACGGCGACACGCTGCTCACGCCCGGCGGTGGGCGGTGGAAGCTGAACCTGCGGCCCGACACGCCGGTCCGCGCGCGGCTGCGCGGGCGCGACGTCCTGCTCTGGCCGGAGCTGATCGACGACCCCGACACCATCGCGCGGCTGCTCCCCGCGATGATGGCCGCGAACGCGCGCATCGCGGCGATGCTGCCGGTGCGCGGCCGCGACGGCGCGATCGACCGCGCGCGGCTCGACCCCGCGATCGCGCACGGCTTCCGCCTCGTCCGCTGGCACTTCGCGCCGCCCGGGCGACGCGTGCTCTGACGCCGCCGGCGCCGGTCCCGCCCCGCCCCGATCCGGTCCCGCGCGCGGAAAGGACGCCCCACATGCCGCATCGCGGTGGTCACGACTTCGAGTTCGCCTACCCGTCCTATCCCGATCTCGAGGGGCGCGTCGCGCTGGTCACCGGCGCGTCGGGCGCGCTCGGCGCCGCCACTGCCCGGCTGCTCGCCGCGAACGGCGCGCGCGTCGCCGTCAACGGACGCGACCGCGCGCGGCTCGATGCGGTGGTCGCGAGCATCGAGCAGGCGGACGGCACCGCGCTCGCTGCGCCCGCCGACGTGACCGACCCCGCGGCGGTGGCCGCGGTCCGGCGGAACGTGGAGTCGGCGCTCGGGCCCATCGACATCGTCTGCGCGTTCGCCGGCGGCGAGGGCGTCCCGGAGCCGACGCTGGAGATCGAGCCCGCGCGCTGGCGCGACGTCGTCGACGTGAACCTGGGCAGCACGTTCTACGTGCTGCGCGAGGTCGTGCCGGGGATGGTCGAGCGCCGGCGCGGCGCGGTCGTGACGATGGCCTCGACCGCCGGCAGGCAGCCCGGTCCGCCCGGGCGTTCGGCGGCGGCGCCGTACTCCGCCGCGAAGGCCGGCGTCGTCATGCTCACGCGCCAGCTCGCGAGCGAGGTGGCCGCGGCGTGCGTGCGCGTGAACTGCCTCTCGCCGTCCGCGGTGCGCAACGCACGCCTCGACGCGCAGCCGCGCGAGGTGCTCGACCAGATCGCCGCGGGCTTCCCGCTGCGCCGCATCGGCGAGCCCGACGACGTCGCCCTGGCGGCGCTCTACCTCGTCTCCGACGCGTCGTCGTGGATCACGGGGCAGGTGCTCGACATCACGGGCGGCCGAGCCGTCGGTTGAAGCATTGGAGGACCCGATGACCGCACAGAACGCATGGCTGTTCCTGCACCTCGCGGGCGTGCTGACGTGGGTCGGCGGTGGCATCGCCGTCTCGACGCTCACGGCACGGCTCTTCGCGCGGGGCGATCGCGCGGGGCTGTTCGCACACCTGCGCAACACGGAGTTCGTCGGCAAGGCGGTGCTGATGCCCGCCAGCGTCGCGACGCTGGTCGGCGGCATCGGGCTGATGGCCGCGGAGCACGTGGAGATGCAGCCGTGGGTCGGGTGGGGATTCGGCGCGCTCGTGGTCGCCGCCGTGCTCGGCGCGACGTTCGCGCGCCGCGCCGCCGCGGCCGTGCTCGCGTCGGGCGGCGCCGAGGGCGCCGGGCGGCTCGTGGCGTGGAACGCGACGATCCTGCTCGTGCTCGTCTCCGCCGTCGCCGCGATGGTCTTCAAGCCGATGTAGCGGCGAGCGCGGTCAGGCCCTTGCCAACGGCCGTCCATCGTTGTAAAACTACTACTCGTAGTTTATAGCGATGGAGGGTAGCAACCATGACTACGTGCTGGATCGACCACGACGGCGGCCGCCTGGCCTACTCGGACCAGGGCAGCGGTCCGCTCGTCGTCTGCGTGCCGGGCATCGGCGACCTGCGGCAGGAGTACCGTTTCCTCGCCCCGCGGCTCGTCGACGCCGGCTGTCGCGTCGTTGCGATGGACCTCCGAGGCCACGGCGAGTCGAGCACCGGCTGGCGCGACGTCTCCCCCGAGGCCGTCGGCAGCGACGTCCTCGCCCTCGTCGAACATCTCGACGCCGGCCCCGCGATCGTGATCGGCAACTCGAAGGCGGCGAGCGCCGCGGTATGGGCGGCCTCGGAGTCGCCCGGCGCCGTGGTCGCGACCGTGCTGATCGGCCCGTTCGTGCGCGATTCCGGTTCGTGGGCGCGCCGCCACCTGCTCCCGCCGCTCTTTCGCGTGATGTTCGCGGGCCCGTGGGGCGTCGGCGCGTGGATGCGCTTCTGGGCGACGCTGTTCCCGTCGGCCAGGCCTGCGGACTTCGACGCCTACGCGGCCGCGCTGCGGGCGAACCTCGCGGAGCCGGGCCGGCTCGCCGCGCTGCGCGGGATGATGGCGCACGGTCCGCTCGCCGGCGTCGACGCGCGCCTGGCGCGCGTGCGTGTCCCGTCGCTCGTGGTGATGGGCGGCGCCGACCCCGACTTCCCCGACCCGGCCGCCGAGGCGGCCGCGCTCGCCGACGCGCTGGGCGCGCGCGTGCTGGTGGTCGACGGCGCGGGGCACTACCCGCACGTCGAGCGCCCCGAGGTCACGAACGCGGCGATCGTCGACTTCACGCGGAGCGCCGTCGGGGAGCGCCACGTTGTCGCCTAGGGCGGGCCTCACGGAGGACGTGATCGTCGCCGCCGCCGGCGAGCTCGCCGACGAGGCGGGGCTCGACGGCGTGACGCTGGCGGCCGTCGCGCAGCGCCTCGGTGTGCGGCCGCCGTCGCTCTACAACCACGTCGGCGGCCTGCCCGGGCTGCGGGCGGGGCTCGCGGCGCTGGGCTCCGAGGAGATGGCGAATCGCCTGACGCGAGCGGCCGTCGGCAAGAGCGGCGAGCGCGCGAGCCTGGCGATCGCCGGCGCCTATCGCCGCTTCGCCCGGGAGCGCCCCGGGCTCTACGCCGCGACGCTGCGCGCCCCCGGCGAGGACGAGACGCGGCGCCTGCGCGCAGCCGAGACAACGCTCGAGGTGATCGGCGCCGCGCTCGAGCCGTACGGGCTCGCCGCCGACGACCTTGTGCACGCGATCCGCGGCCTGCGCAGCGTGATCCACGGGTTCACCACGCTGGAGGCGAGCGGCGCATTCGGCATGCCGCAGGGCATCGACGCCAGCTTCGAGTACGCGATCCGGACGTACCTCGCCGGGCTCGAAGCGGGGATGGGACGACGTCGATGAACCGATAGCACCGCCCCATTGCCGGCGGGGCCGCTCCGCAGCGCCGGTTCGCATCGACCACTCATCCCACCAAGTGTCCGGAAGTCACACCTCTCGAAGGAGGGATCACCATGGCCGTTCTCATGCACGAGCGCACCGTTCGCGACGTCCCGGCGCCACGCTCCGTCGGCCGCACCGGCGGTGCGGGACCGGGGGCGTTCGCGCTCGCCGCCGCGGGCGTGCTCTTCGTCCTCTACCCCGCGATCCGGCCGTTCTCGAGCGAGACCGGCCTCGAGGGCGCGAGCGCCTTCGCGTCGACCGCGTGGGTCGTCGCGCACTCGCTCGCGATGGTCGGCTTCGTCCTGCTCGGGCTCGGGCTGCTCGCCGTCACCCTGCGGCTGCGCGGCTCGCGCGGCGAGCGAGGCGGGCTCGTCGCGCTCGTCCTCGGCTGGACCGGCATCGGGCTCACGCTGCCGTACTACGGCGCCGAGGTGTTCGGCCTGCACGCCGTCGGGCAGGCGGTGCTGCAGCGCAACGACCCCACGCTGATGACCGTCGTCGACCACATCCGCTGGGAGCAGGGCGTCTGGTTCATCCTCGCGGGCCTGCTTGCGCTCGGCGTCGCCACCGTGGTGCTTGCCGTCGCGACGTGGCGGTCGGAGCGGCTGCCGCGCTGGAGCACCGTGCCGCTGGCGGTCGCGTTCGCGCTCTACATCCCGCAGTACACGACGGCACAGCCGGTGCGTGTCGCCCACGGGCTGCTCGTCGCGGCCGCCTGCGTGGTGCTCGCGTGGTCCCTCGCGCGGCGCGACGTCCGCGAGTGACGCAGACGGCCGCGTCCGGGCGGCCGGCGGCGCGACCCGGCGCCGCCTGCCGCCCGGTGCCGCGGGAAGCAAGGGAGAACGCCACCATGACCAATCGCGGCGGAACCACCGGCTGCCTCATCGCCGGGATCTTCGGCTTCGTCTACATCGTTGCGAACGCGGGGGCGGCGCCGACCCCGCTGCCGATCGCGCTGCGTGCGCTCGGGGTCGCCGCTCTCGCCGGCCTCCTCGTGCTGCTCCGTCGCTCGCCGGCCGTGCGGAGCACCAACGGATCGGGCGCGATGCGGTTCGACCGCGCGTACTTCGTGATCGTCGCGGGCGAGATCGTGGCGGGCCTCGGCGGGCTGCTCGTGATCAACGGCGTGCTCGGCGCGACGCCGGCCGACCTCGGGTGGATCACGCTGGTCGTCGGCGTGCACTTCTTCGCGCTGCGTGCGGCCTGGGGGTGGCCCGTCTTCGCGTGGCCGGCGGCGGCCCTCACCGCGTGCGGGGTGGCCGGCCTGGTGGCCGCCGCTGCCGGCGCGCCGGCGGCGGCGGTCGACATGCTTGCGGGCCTGGCGCCCGGCGTGCTCCTGCTCGGCGCGAGCTATCGGCGCCTCGCGCGTGGCGTGTCGCCGCGGCGGCCGCGGCGGCCGCGGCCGGGGAGTTGACTGCTCGGCGTGACGGCGACGGACGCGCGGCCACTCGGCGCGCCGGTCCGTCGCTGCCGCCGCTGCGGGGCCGCGCCGTATCCTCGACGGCGCCGTGAAACAGATGGACCGCCGGCTGCTGATCCTGATGCGGCTGCGCGAGGAGCGCGCCGTCACCGCGCAGGCGCTCGCCGAGACCTGCGAGTGCTCCGTGCGCACGGTCTATCGCGACGTCGACGCGCTGTGCGCCGCCGGCGTCCCCATCGCCGCCATGCCCGGCGAGGGCTACCGCATCGTTCCCGGCTACCACCTGCCGCCCATCGCGTTCACGGCCGAAGAGGCGACCCAGCTGCTGCTCGGCGCGGACCTCGCGCCGCCGCTCGGCACCGACGATCAGCGCGCCGCCGCGCGGTCGGCCGCGGCGAAGGTGGAGGCGGCGCTCGACGCCCCGACGCGCGAGCAGGTGCAGCATCGCCGCGAGCGGCTTGCCGCCATGCCCGACGGCCGTGCCGCGCCGTCGCCGTGGCTGCCGGTGCTCGTGCAGGCGGTGCTCGAGGACCGCGTCGTCCACCTGCGCTACCACGCCTACGAGTCGGACGCGGTGACCGAGCGCGACGTCGAGCCGCACCGCATGTACTACGGCGAGGACTGGTACCTCGTCGGGCACTGCCGGCTGCGCGGCGACGAGCGCATGTTCCGCGCGTCGCGGGTGCGCGAGGCCCGGCTGCTCGACGAGCACGTGCCGCCGCCGCGGCCGCCGCGCCGCGACCGCGCGCGGAACAAGCCGGAGGTGGATGTGCACGTGTGGCTCGCCGCGTCCGTGCTGCCGTGGGCGCGCGAGCAGCCCTGCTGGGGCTTCGAGCGCGAAGAACCGGCCGAGGACGGCGCCGTCTTCCACTTCCGCGTGCGCGACTGGCGCGACGTCATGCCCTGGGCGCTGCGCTGGGGCGCCTCCGCGCGCGTGCTGTCGCCACCCGGCGCGATCACTCGCATGCGTGATGAGATCGCGGCGCTCGCACGCGTCTACGACTCCTGACAACCCGCTGTCACGCCCCTTCGTACGGTGTGTTCCGAACACGCCAAGCGAAGGGACGCCCATGTGGTTCTACGACCCGTACGAGGCGCAGTGGCTGCGCGAGCGCGCCGAGCGCCGCGTCGCCGCGCGCGCCGATCCGCGCCGCGCGCCCCCGCGTCGAGCGCCGACCAGACGCCACCTGTTCGGGCGCCCGCTGGTCGCCGTCCACGCCCTGATCCGTGCGGCACGGCGCGCGCCGCGAGCGGCGGACGCCACCACGCGTCCGGATGATCGCGCCGTCACCCGCACCACTGACATCCCGCTGTCACGGGCCGCCTCTACCGTGGCGGCCCGCACCGGCACACGAAGGGAACCGCGATGAACATCACCGGCTTCAACGTCAACCTGAACAGCGAGCAGCCCGAGCGCCTCGCCGCCTTCTATCGCGACACGGTGGGCCTCGAGCAGGAGCCGATGGAGGAAGGCGGCGGCTTCCGCGTCACCGACACCTTCTCGCTCTTCATCGACGGCCACAGCGAGGTTCACGGCTCGGCGAAGGAGCCGGCGCGCGCGCTGCTCAACTTCGTGGTCCCGGACGCGCGTGCCGCCCGCGAGGCGCTCGAGGCGAAGGGCGTGCAGTTCATTCGCAAGGAGGGCGTCGAGTTCTGGGGCGGCGTGATCTCGACGTTCCTCGACGCCGACGGCAACTACTGCCAGCTCATGCAGATGCCGGGCTAGCGACCGTCGGGTTCGTCGCAGGCGGCGGCGGACGGGTGGCCGACGCTCCCGTGGGTGCACGGCCCGCATCCGCTCGCCGCCGCGACCCCGGGCGCTTCGGCCGCCCGCGAGGGTCGGCGGCCCGTCTGCCGCCGCTGAGGCGGCTCGCCTCCGCGCCTGTCTGCCGCCGCTGGGGCGCGCGGCCGCGCCACCTCGTTCACGCCCCGACGAACGCGGCTCCCTCGTGCGCGAGCAGCCAGCGCTTGCGGTCGATCCCGCCGCCGTAGCCGGTGAGCGTCCGATCCGCACCGATCACGCGGTGACACGGAACGATCACGCCGACCGGGTTCGCGCCGTTCGCCGCCCCCACGGCGCGCACCGCGCGCGGCCGGCCGATGCGCGCCGCCAGCGCCCCGTAGCTCTCGGTCGTGCCCGCCGGGATCTCGCGCAGCGCGCTCCACACCGCGCGCTGAAACGCGGTCCCGCGCGTGCGCACGGGCAGCGCGGCGAGCGCGTCGACCGCGCCGGCGAAGTACGCCGCCAGCGCGTCGCGGACGGCTGCGGGCAGCGCGCCGGGCGCGAGCCGCGCGCCGTTCTCGCCATACTGGCGGCGCACCAGCGACCGCATGCGCTCCTCGTGGTCGCTCCAGTCGACGGCGCGCACGGCGCCGTCGCCGTCCACCGCGATCCACATCGTCCCGATTGGCGTCTCGAACGTGTCGAGCGCGAACGCTTCGCGGACCTGGACTGCCATGGAGGCGCCTCCTCTCGTCTGCGACGCGGTCGAGTCTCGCGCGCGCGCCGCGCTACGATCGGACAGATCCGGACATCGCCGCGGACGTGTCCGAATCGGTCCGATCCGCCGCCGCGGCCCGCGCCAGAATCGACCGCATGAGCGACACACGCACCGCCGACCGCACTGCCGAGCGCATCGCCCCCGGGTCGCGCCCGGGCCGCCTCACCGCTGTGCGCACGACCGGCATTTACTGCCGCGACGGCTGCGGCGGCCGGCCGCTCGCGCGCAACACCACCGGCTACGCCACCGCCGTCGCCGCCGAGGCCGCGGGCTACCGCCCCTGCCTGCGCTGCCGGCCCGACCGCCTGCCCGACGCCGCCGGCAGCACGCACGACCTGGTCGCGCGCGCGCTCATCCTGATCGGCGACGGCGCGCTCGACGACCGCACCGAGGACGCGCTCGCCCGCCGCCTCGGCGTCACCGGCCGGCACCTGCGGCGGCTCTTCCTCGAACACGTCGGCGCGACGCCGGCCTTCGTCGCGCGCTCGCGCCGCGCGCACTTCGCGCGGCGGCTGCTCGACGAGACCGACCTGCGCATCACCGACGTCGCCGGAGCCGCCGGCTTCGCCAGCGTGCGCCAGCTCAACCGCGTGATGCGCGCGGTCTTCCGCTTCACCCCGGCCGAGCTGCGCGCCCGCCGCCGCGACGCCGACCGTCTGGTCGCCGACGGCGGCCTGCGCCTGCGCGTCCCCTTCGAGGGTCCGCTCGCCTTCGACGATCTCCTCGCGTACCTCGCGCCGCGGGCGATCCCGGGCGTGGAGGTGGTGGACGGGGCTACGTACCGGCGCACGACGTCCACGCACGGCGACCCCGGCGTGATCGAGGTGCGGCGCGCCGACGCGCAGCACCTCGAGGTCGTGGCGCACCTGCCGGCGCTCACGACGCTGATCGACGACGTCACGCGCGTGCGCCGGCTCTTCGGGCTCGACGCGCCGACCGCCGCCGGCACCGGCCTGGCTCGCGACCCGCTCTTGCGCGCGGCGGTGCGTCGCCGCCCGGGCCTCCGCGTGCCCGGTGCGTGGGACCCGTTCGAGACCGCGGTGCGCGTGCTGCTCGGCCAGCAGGTGACGGTCGGTGGGGCGACGACGCTGACCGGCCGGCTCGTCGCCGCGTTCGGTCGGCCGGTCGAGGGCCTGCGCGCGCTGGGCGTGACGCACGTGTTCCCCGCCGCCACGACGCTCGCCGCGGCGAGCGAGCAGCGCCTGCGTGCCATCGGCCTGCCCGCGGCCCGCGCACGCTCCTTGCGCGTGTTCGCGCGCGCCTACGCCGACGGGACGATCGGGCTCGACGCCGCCGAACCGCTGGACGTCTCGCTCGCGGCACTCCAGGCGCTGCCGGGGCTCGGCCCGTGGTCGGCCCACATGATCGCCCTGCGCGCGACGGGCCGCCGCGACGCCTTCCCCGCGAGCGACCTCGGCCTGCGCCGCGCCGCCGCGCGTCTCGCCGGCGCGCCCGCGGCGCTCGACCCGCTCGCGCTCGAGCGCCGCGCCGAGCGCTGGCGTCCCCACCGCGCGCTCGCCGCGATGCACCTCTGGCTGGCGGACGGCATGCCGGCGAACGGCACCGCGTCAGCGGGCTGAGGATCATCGCCCGCCGAGTGAATACCCCGCGCCGCCGCTCGCCGCGCCGGACACGCCGCGCGGACACGCCGCGCCTAGTGAATCAGCTCGGAGTCGCGGGCGCGGGCGACCGCCTGCGTGCGGTTCGACACCTGCAGCTTGCTGAAGATGTTGCTCACGTGGGACTTCACCGTCCCCACGCTCAGCGTCAGCTCGTTCGCGATCTGCTGGTTGCTGTGGCCCGACGAGAATCAGCCGCAGCACCTCGAGCTCGCGCGGGCTCAGCGTCTCGACGTACGCCGCGGCCGTCCCCGGCAGCTTCTCCGGCAGGAACTCGTCGAGGGCGGCCGCCGCCGGCGCCGGGTCGCCGACCCACGGCGCCATCGCCTTGCCCGGCACCGCCACGAGCCGCGCGTCGGGCAGGTCTGCGGCCAGGCCGCGCGCCACCTCCGCCGGCGGGGCGAGCGGCTCCTCGCGCGTCAGCACCAGCGACGGCACCTCCACCAGCGGCAGGAGCGCGCGCACGTCGTTCGACATCGAGCTGCCCGAACGCCACCGGTCCCTGCGTCTCGTCGATCGCCGCCCGCGCCATCGTCGCGAACTCCCGCGCGCTCTCGCCCGACGTCCACCCGAAGTTCGAGAACGTCACCGCGTCCGTGAACACGTGCCAGTTCTTGTGGATCAGCTCCGAGATGGTCACGACCATCGTGTTCTGGAACATGTCGGAGGCGCGCGCGTACGCGTGCCAGAGCACGAGGTGGGACACGCGCTCTGGCCGCTGCGCGGCGAAGGCGATCGCGATCGTGCTCGCGTGCAGCGCACCAAAGAGCGCGGCGCGCTCCACGTCCACCGCGTCGAGCAGCTGCTCGAGGTCGCGCACCTGCCGGTCGATCGAAAAGTCGGGGCGGCCGCGGTCCGACATCCCCGTGGCGCGCGCGTCGTACTGGATCAGGCGCCGGCCGCGACCGATGGCGTCGAACCACCGCGCCAGCGACGGGCTGTCCTGCATGTGCTGCAGGTGCGAGAACGGCATCGTCGGGAGCGCGACGAAGGGCAGCCCCGCACCCACGTCGGTGTACGCGATGTTGGTGCCGTCATCGGCGCGGAAGTAACGCACGGGCCCGCCCACGCGCGGCATCATACCGACCGGGGGCCACCTCGGCATCCCGGCGCGCCCAATCTCCCACGTCAGCATCGCGGCATGCCCCGCCGGACGCATCGGCCGAAGGATGGATTCGGCTGATGCGACGTTCCATCCATCGACGGATCCGGTGCGCTCCGCTCCGCGCCTCGCCTCGCCGCGGCGAGGCGAGGCGCTTCCGCTTCGAGCTCCCCGACGCGTGGCGCCCGATCGCGATTGCGCCGCGCGTCGCCGTGCGGCCGGTCGGCAGCATCCCGCTGCGCGTGACGCTGCACGCGCCCACGGCGGGCGCCCACTTGCCGAGCCCGCGCGCTCCCGCCATAGTCCCCACGTCGCCACGAAGGGGGGGAGCGCGCCATGCCGATGATCCTGGGTGTCACGGGCTCGATCGCGACGGGCAAGAGCGGCCTGTGCCGCCGCCTCGTCGAGCAGTACGGCGTCACGCACGGCGACGCCGACAAGATCGTGCACCGCATGTTCGACCCGGGGAAGCCGGGCTTCGACAACGCCGTCAAGGAGTTCGGGCCCGAGATCATCGGCGACGACGGCTACATCGACCGCAAGAAGGTCGGCGCCATCGTTTTCGGGAACCCCGAGGCGATGGGCCGCTGGACGCGGGCCATCGGCAACATCGAAGACGAGATGCGCACGACGATCGAGGGCTGGCGTGCGACGCTGGGCCCGCACGACGTCGCCGTGCTGGAGGCCGTGAATCTGATCGAGGCGAACTACTCGCAGTGGTGCGACGCCACGTGGCTCGTCGCCGCCGACGACGCGGTCGCCAAGCCACGCCTGATGGAGCGCAACAGCTTCACGGACGCCGAGGCGCAGCAGCGGCTCGACTCGCAGCGCAAGTGGACCGAGCGCGCGGACGCCGCCGACCACGTCTTCCACAACAACGGCACGTACGAGGAGTTCCTCGCCGAGATCGACCGCGTGTTCGAGGAGACGCACCGGCAGTTCGAAGCGGGCACGCTGCCGAAGTCGCGCTGGTTCGCCTGGCGCGAGGCGCACCCGGTTCCGGCGCGGCAGCGCTAGCCCGCCCCCGCCCGGACAGCGCCCGCGCGCCGCTCCCGGCACGCAGGGCGCGCGCCCGATTGTCACGATTCTGTGAGGTCTGCGAGTCCCGCTACGCGGCCCCGCCGGTATCGTCGGTCGGGCGCTGCCGAGCGGTCGCTCGAGGGGGTGTCCGTGACCCACGTGCTCGTCGTCGACGACGACGTCACCATCCGCGAGGTCGTGCGCGACCTGCTGCAGGACGAGGGCTACACGGTCACCGTCGCGGCCGACGGCAGGCACGCGCTCGAGGTGATCGCGGGCGACCCCACGCCGGACCTGGTCCTGCTCGACATGCGCATGCCGGTCCTGGACGGGCGCGAGTTCGCGCAGGCGCTCGAGGCCCGCGGCGTGCGCACTCCGCTGATCGTGATGACCGCCCAGCGGAACCCCGAGGAGGCGGCGCGCCTCGTCGGCGCGACGAGCTTCGTCGCCAAGCCATTCGACCTGGACGCGCTGCTCGAAGCGGTGCGCGCCGGCGTCGCCGAGCGCGTCTGACCCGGAAGGTGACACGCCGCATGGCCGCAGAACAGGATGGAGCGGGGTGACCGGGGAACGCACGCACACGGCCGCCGCGCAGCACGACCTGCTCTTCTACCGGCTCGTCGAGAGCGTGCGCGACTACGCGATCTTCCTGCTCGACCCGGGCGGATTCGTCGTCACCTGGAACCGCGGTGCCGAGCGCATCAAGGGCTACCGCGCCGACGAGATCATCGGACGGCACTTCTCGATCTTCTACCCGGGCGTCGAGGCGCGCGCCGGCAAGCCCGACTACGAGCTCAAGGTCGCCGCGGCCGACGGGCGCTTCGAGGACGAGGGCTGGCGCCTGCGCAGGGACGGCACGCGCTTCTGGGCGAACGTGATCATCAGCGCCGTCCACGACGACAACGGCGTCCTCGTCGGCTTCTCCAAGGTCACGCGCGACCTCACCGAGCGGAAGCAGGCCGAGGACGAACGCGAGATCCTGCTCGCCGCCGAGCGCCAGGCGCGACTCGAGGCCGAGACGGCGCGCGAGCGGCTCGACGCCGTGCAGCGCGTCACCGAGGCCGGACTCGCTCGGCTCGACTTCCCCTCGCTGCTCGACGCGATCCTCGAGCGCGTCGCCGACGTCCTCTCGGTCGACACGGCCATGGTGCTGCTGCGCGAGGGCGACGAGTGGGCGGTGGGCGCGTCGGTTGGGTTCGAGTTTCCGATCGGCCGCGGCACGCGCGCGCCGCTCGGGGCCGGCTGGGCGCGGCGGGTCGCCGACTCCGGGCAGCTCGTGGTGATCGACGACTCAGTCGAGGACGAGGGCCTGCGGCGGCTGCTCGAGGGCACCGGCGTCAGCTCGCTCGTGGGCGCGCCGCTGATCGATGGCGGCTCGACCCTCGGCGTGCTGCAGGTGGGCAGCCGGCGGCTCCGGCGCTTCACGCGCGAGGACCTCGCGCTGCTGCGCGTCGTCGCCGATCGCTTCGCGCTCGCGATCGGCCGCGCACAGGTCGTCGAGGAGGAGCGCGCGGCGCAGGCGGAGGCGTTCACAGCGCGCGAGACCGCGCGGCTGCGCGACGAGTTCGTCGCGATTGCGGCGCACGAGCTGCGCACGCCGCTCACCGGGCTGCGCATGAGCACCGAGCTCGCCTCGCGCCGGCTGCGCGCGCGGCCGGGCGACGTCGATCGCGTGCAGCCGCTCCTGACGACGGCGCTGCGCCAGGCCGACCGCCTGGACCGCCTGATCGGGCAGCTGCTCGACATCTCGCGCATGGACGCCGGCCGCTTCTCGCTCACGATTGAGTGGGTCGATGTCGCCGCACTCGTCCGCGACGCCGCGGCCATCACGCGCGAGATCAGCGGCGTCGCGATCACGCTCGACGCGCCCGAGACGCTGATGGTCGATGCCGACCCGCTGCGCGTGGAGCAGGTGGTGGTCAACCTGCTCGACAACGCCGCGCGCCACGGCGGCAGCGAGCGGCCGATCGAGGTGCGGCTCGGGCGGGACGCGGGCGCGTGGGCGCTCACGGTGCGCGATCACGGGGCCGGCGTGCCGCCGGAGTTGCGCGACTCGCTGTTCGAGCGCTTCCGGTCGGGGCAGGGGCCGGGCCGGCAGACGGGGCTCGGCCTCGGCCTCTTCATCAGCCGCGAGATCGCGGCGGCGCACGGCGGCACGCTGGTCGCGGAGTTCCCCGCCGACGGCGGAAGCCGCTTCGTCGTGCGGATGCCGCACCCGCAGTCCGCGGCGTCGCCGGACTGACCGCCGGCGACGCTTGCTCAGACCGCGCGTTTCAGGCAGTGACCTGCGGTTCGCGAAGGATGCGCGGCCGGCCCGGGCCCCCTGCCGGTCGCGCCGCGCCTACTGCCTCAGGTAGACGCCGATGTCGCCCGTGCCGGCCTGGTCGCCCAGCTCGCCGACCGCCGCAGCGCCGAGTTGCTGCAGGATGCGGATGTAGACGCCGTTCTTCGAGGTGTTGCCGGAGCACTCGGTGTCCACACCCCCGCTGCCGTCGTCGCACCCCTCGAGGTAGCCGCGGATGAACCCGCGCACCTCGTACTCCGCGTTCCCGAGGCCGCCCTGGTCCGGCTGCGTGATGTCGTTGATCACGATGAGCAGGACGTTGCGCACGCTGGCGCAGCCGTTGGCGGCTACGTTCGCGGCGGCGTTGCCGCCGGGGTCGAGCGCGGAGGCGTCGGGCTGGCTCCAGATCTCGAACAGGTCGTCGATCCCGTTGCCGGTCGACGGCGTCCCGGCCAGCGCGTAGTTCCCGCGGGCGAGTGCCTGGCTGTTCAGCGCGCTCGACGCCGTCGTCAACGCCGTCTGCGTGACGGCGGACGCCTGCTCGCACGCCCCGTCCCCGGAGAGCCGATCGCCGAGCCCCTGCTTCACCGGCCCGGTCTTCGCGCCCGACGCGCCCCGGATCAGGTCGCCGACGCCGCAGGTGATCTGCGAACCCTCGGCGATGTTGGTGCGGACGTCGCTGCCGCTCGGCTTCCCCGAGTCGCAGGGGCCGCTCGTCGGCAGGGCGGCGAGTCCCGTCTCGGGCGTGGTGAACAGGCGCACGGCGCAGCGATTGCCGGGGATGAGCGCGCCGGCGTCGTAGCAGAGCGCGGACGGCCCGCTCATCGACACGAAGAACGGCAGGAACCCGGTGGTGTTCGCGAGCCGGCCGGCACACGCGAGGGCGCTGGCACCCGTCTCCCAGTTCAGACCGAAGAGCGCGAGGAAGCCCGCGGTGGGCGGCGTGCGGGAGACCGTGACGCGGACGCCGTCGTAGTACCCGTCGCCGACGGCGTTGTAGCAGTTGCGGACGACGTCGATCGTGTACTGGGCGGCCGCGTCCGCACGCGCGTAGTCGTTGTTGATCAGCCACTGGTGCGCCGCGTCATACGCGCCGGTGCTCGTCTGGGTCGGGTCGAGCTTCAGCTCGATCGCTCCCGCGAGCGCCGCGCGATCCACGTCGTTCTGCGCGTCGCGGCGGTCGGTGAATGCCAGCCCGCCGTCGACGACGAGCAGCCCGGCGACGGCGAAGAAGAACATCACGACGATCAGCATGAGCGCCGCCTGGCCGCGGTCGTCCCGCCCCCAGGCGGGGCGCCGCCGCGCGCCCCACCCGAGGCGTCGTGCGGTGATCGTGAGGACGTCCCCGGCGCGCGGCAGGCGCCGGTGCCCGCGCGCGTCGGGGCCGCGGCGGGGCATCGGGCGCTCCAGTGCACGGCGGCTCATGCGGTCGACGCTATGTCGGCGGATTGTCGAACTGCGCAAAGGTGGGAGGGAAAAGCGCAAGGAACCGTAAAGGGCCCCGCTCCGGTTTCGACTGGGACACACAGCAGCGGGTGGTCCGGAGCGCCTCAACGATCGCACGAGTCGCCGCGCGCGTGCCACGTTCGACCGAATATGTGGCACGCGCGCGCGCCGTAATATCCCGGGGCGCGGCGCGGGGCGCCTCGCGATCCGAACAGCGCGGTCGATAGGTCGAGGGAGCACATGAGCGCACCGGGTGGCGTCGTTCGGCAGTCGGGGGGAGTGGACTCCGTCGATTTGGGTCCCAACCGGGTGAGGTTTGCGCTGAGCGCGATCGAGACCGGCGGCGGCTACTCGCTCACGCACTGGACGATGGCACCACCGCCGGCACCCGGGCCACCGCTGCACCTCCATCACGACGCGGACGAGGCGGTCTACGTGCTGGATGGCCTGCTGGAGTGTCGAGTCGGGGATCGCTCCATCGCGGTCGCGTCCGGCGGGGTCGCGCTCGTGCCCAGGGGAACGTGGCACACGGTCGCCAACGTCGGCACGAGCGCTGCAGAGTTTCTCGTGATCCTCACGCCACCGGGGTTCGAGCAGTACTGGCGGGAGGCCGCGCGACTGACGGCGGCGTCGGGCGGGTCGCCCGACCCGGATGAGATGCTCGCGCTGCAGCGGAAGTACCAGATGGAAACCGGAGGGCGCGCGCGCCAGTTCGCTCCGGAGGCTTCGGGGCAGTAGCCGGCGAAGGCGCCGGGGCGGCGTTGCAGACCGTCGACAGCAGCGCCGAGGATCACGCCCCGGGCGCTCGGGTACGGGGATCTACGGCGTCTCGCGGCGGCTCGGCCACGCGTCATCGGCGATGCCGGGCCCGTGCCGCACGCGAAGATGTGGCACGAATGCGGCACGGCGAGATGGGCCGCCCATGGGCGGGCGGTCGTACGGTCGGCCGACAGGTTTGGCGGATCGTAGGCCCGCAGGGATTCGAACCCTGGACCGATGGATTAAAAGTCCACTGCTCTACCGCTGAGCTACGGGCCCGATCGAGCACTTTACAGATTCAGACGAGCCTCCGCGAGTGCCGATTTGGCGGCCGATCCGGGCCCCGCGGGCGTTTCCCCGACAAATTCCCCTACAAGAGCGTCGCGTGACGCGCCGACCGACGCGTCGAGGAGGGCTGCCGCGGTGCGGCGTGGGGGGCGACTGCGAGCCGACGTGGGGCAGCGGCGCCGCGCCCGCGATACAGTCACGACGCCTTCTTCCGGCGGGCGAGACCGCACCGCAGGCTGTCGACGTTCCGAGCGAGCGTCTCCACGGGCACGCCGAGCGACGAGGCCTCCGGAGCCCCGACGACCGCTGCCAGGCCGGTGGAGGACCCGGTCCCACACCAGAGCTGATGCCGGGATCCCGGCCGCTTCGGCCAACCGCTGAATCTCCTCGGTCTCGCCGGGCGTGAGGCGGAGCGAGTGCACCACCGAGTCGCTGAGCGCTTCGGCGGCCCGACACGTCACCCAGCCGGGCACGAGAAGTAACAAGCGGCCGCACCGGCCGTGATCTCAACTTAGGTTTACGTGTTAGGGTGGCCGCACGGTCTTCACTGAGGCTGAGCTCGAGCGCCTGACCGAGCACCCGCTCGGTCGCCTGGCGACCATCGGCCCAGACGGTGCGCCCCCGGGCCACCCCGTCGCCTTCTGGGTGGACCCCGACAGCGGCATCATCGGGATTGGCGGCCATGGCACGCCGGAAGGATCGACGGATCCGCAAGGCACCGCCGCCGACGCCCTAACACGGGCGACGCCTCACCGCACCGGCTCGAGCGTGCTTCCCGCGCTCGCGCCGCGCGCGAACGACTCCACCATGACTGACGCCGGGTACCGAGGGCTCCGGATCGCGAACGACGCGATCGGCTGCGGCGCGCTTGGGTCGACCGCGAGCACGACGGAGTCCCACGAGTAAGCGCCGAGCGAGAGCCGCGCGCGCGGCGCCTCGAACTCGAGGCCGGCGAGCGCCACGTAGTAGATGTCGCCGACCACGGCGCCGTTCTGCCGCCGGACCAGGCGCCACGCGCCCTCGAGGCGCGGCGGTCCGCCGATGAACAGCGCGCCGATCAGCGCGCGGGTGCGCTGCCGGCTCGCCGGGAACGTCGTGCCGACGTCCATCGTGAACGCGGTGTAGCGGTCGCCGGGCGGGTCGCCGACGTCGTCGCATAGCTCCGGCGTCTCGTGGCCCGGGAGCGGCGGCCGGATGCAGAATCGCCTCGTGCGTCTGGAAGAGCGCGAGGAGCGCGTCGACGTCGCCGGCGTCCGCGGCCGCGATCACGTCGCGCACGCCCGGCACCGCCGCGAGCGCGGACCGCACGGAGGCGCCGGCGTCCTGCGTGACGCGGCGGGGCGGCGGCTGCGCGTCGACGGTGTCGGGCGCCGGCCACGTTTCACGATGGAGGAGCTCGAGGGCCGCGACCGGCTGCGCCTCTCCCGTGTCGACCTCGAGCGCGAAGCCATTCACAGGCTCGGTCGACTGGCCGCCGTCGGCGGCGTCTCCGGTGGGCGCGCCCGTGATCCCGGGGTCGGCGGCGAGCGCGTACCAGAGCGTGTAGCGATGGCGGACCTCGAACGCGGTGCCGTCGGAGGCGGGCAGGCGATAGGCGCGATCCGAGACCGACGCGAGTCGCGGGTGCGCGCCGAAGAGGGCGCGGGCGGCGGTCGCGAAGGCCGCGTCGTTCCAGAGCTCCAGCCCGGCGTTGAGCGCGCCCGGGAGGTCGGCCGCGACCGCGATGCCCTCGTATGTAGAGACGCCGGGTGCGCGGCAGGCGTTGCTCGCGCGGTACGCGTCGGCGGGTGCCACCGGCGCCGGCGTGACGTCGGTCGGCACGAACCCGCAGTAGCCCGGCTGGTGGAAGGTGAGCGTCACCAGGCGGTCGGCGTCCGCGGCTTCGACGGCCGCAAGCACGTCGCCGACGCCCGGCATCCTCGCCAGCCGGCTGCGCAGCGCGACCGGCAGGGCCGGCGCCTCGGTGGGACCGGCGGTCGGCGGCGCGGTCGCCGCGACCGCAGTCGTGGGGGTCGCCGTGACGGTGGCGGAGGCAGCGGCCGGCGCCCCGGCGCCGCGGTGGGAGAGGGCGATCGCGAGCACCGCGACGGCCACCAGCGCCAACCCGCCCCCAGCGGCGATCGTCTTCACGCGCTTCGTCACGATGCGGCGGGCGCGCAGGGACGAAGCGGCGGCGCGAGCCGCATGCACTCGAGGACAAGACGCGGCACACCCGCGATCGCTATCGGCTCGGTTGCTTGTGGGGCGACCCGGCCGGCAGTGACCGGGATCGAAGCGACAAGGAGGAGGGGAACGAGCGCGATGGTCGCGACGCGCATCTGCACCTCCCCCGGCGCCACCACGCCGACCGTGTCAGACTCACGGCGAGTTGTCATCCCGCAACGCATATGGGATCGCCAGCCGCGGGACGGTTGTGGACCTCAGCCACCGGCGAGGCGTGAGCGGTCTGCGCTCGCCCGCCACACGGCGACGCCCAGCGCAAGTGACGCGACGACGGCGCACAGCGCGGCGATCGCGAACACGGCGACCGCGCCAGCCGGCATGGCGCCACGAGTCGCGCCCGAGGACGGCGCGACCTTCGTCAGCCAGGACGTGAACACGGCGGGCAACGTGTAGCCCGGGTAGCGCGCGCCGTTGCTGAAGGTCGCGCCGAACAGCAGCGACGAGCGTGGGGCGAAGGTGTAGAAGATCGTCCGCCCCTCCGGCAGCGCGAGATCCACGCTTCGCTCTTGTCGCGCCGCGAGGGGCGGACCGAGGTGCAGGGGACCAAGATTGACGCCGAGGTCCGCCCCCACACCGGGCATCCCGGGCACGGTGGCGTGCGGCGCAGGCCGGGCGAACACGGTCGCGAGGTTGGTCTCAGCGGCGTCGAGCCCGGACGCGAAGCGCCAGAACGCCCCGCTCTGCGCGGGGTCCAGCGGGCGACCGTCGACCCGCACCTGCACCTCGGTTTCCCCGTCGCGCCGCGCCGCGAGCAACACCGCCAGCTCCGATGGCTGGTCAGGCAGCGCGGGGTCGCCGGCGATCGCGGCGTAGCGATCCATGAGCGCCTGCCGGCGAGCGTCCAGCCGGAACCAGGTGGCGCCCGCGTACCCGGCGCCGACGTGGGCGTGGACGATCCCGGTCCCCGGGTAATAGTCCGCCGTCGGCGCCGCCTGCGACGTGATGCCCGGCGTGAGCGTCGCCCAGTACGCGCCACGCACGCCGACCGAGCTGCCCAGATCTCGAAGGCGGACCATCGAGCGGCGTCGGCTCCGTAAACATGATTGAGTATGCGAGGCCGTCCGCGTCCTCCGGGGCCATCACCAGCCAGGCGCCGGTCGCCCCGGGCCGCGCGATCGAGTCGAGCCACGCAGGATCCTCCGGGCCGCCGCCCTTCGCCAGCGCGTGCCCGGTCGCCCGGGGCAGGACGAAACCGATGACGATGAGCGCCGCGATGCTCGCAAGCCGGAACAGCCGAAGCGAGCCGGGCGGACGACCGAGCGCGGAGTCCCTTCGCTGCGTCGCGCTCACGGTTGCCTCCCGTACGTCGCCCGCGTCCGGCGGGATCCAACGCTAGTACACCTCCGACGACCCCGCGGTTCCGCCCCCCTGATTCGGGGCTGGTCGCTCGTCCGGCGTCCGGGGCAGCCCACAGTCCGCCTTACCGCCTTCGCCATGGTCTTCGACTTCCGCCGCCTGGCAGATCGTCATTCGCCCCATTGCTCGCAGGGGCACGCCACGACCGCGGGCGTGAACCCGCCCACGTAGAGAACGCGGTCGGCGGCGGCGACGGGGAGTGGCGCGCCGCCCGGATCGAATGCCGTGACCGTCCCCGAGAAGCCGATCGCGATCAACGTCCCCGCCGGCAACGTCCCGGAGGCGAGGTCCGAACAGGGCGGAGGCTCGGCACCCGGACGCCCGGCCCACGTGAAGCGGAGTCGGTACGCCGTCGTCGCGAAGTCGACCTCCAACTGGTGCGCAGCCGGGCTGGCGTGGCATGTGACGGTCCCCCCGCTCGGGGTTGACGAGCCGGTCGAGGCTGAAGAGCGTGACGCGACACGGCGATTGCAGGCACACCGTGGCCGACTGCCAGATATCGGCCGGTCCGGGTGGAAAGTCCAATCGCGTAGCGGCGGTCACATCCAGGCACTCGCCGGTGTCGGCGGCCCAGACCCCACAGGCGATCGGCGCGGGCCGGAAGAAGAGATGGCCCTCGTTGTCGGCGATCACCGGGTAGTGGCGCCCCTTCCCATCGGTCAGTTCGACTGCTCGGCGGGGACTCCAGCACTGCATCGGCGACGGAGTTCCGAGGGCCGCGCCGCCGAACTCGCCCCATCACGGCGGCGGCTGGCGGCTACACTGGTTTCCGGACCGACGAGAGGTGACGTGGTGAGCACGCAGCAGGTCGAGGTCCCGGAGGAGTTGCTCGCCCTGCTCCAGGGCTCGCGGATTGCCGCGCGCGACACGGCCGGGCAGGTCAAGGCCGCGCTCGCGATCCACCTGTTCCTCGAGGGCCTGGTCTCCATCGGCAAGGCGGCAGAGCTGGCGGGCGTTCCGCGCGTCGAGTTCGAGTGGCTGCTGGCCGAGATGGGGCTCCCCACGGTTCGCTACGAGGCGGCCGACTACCAGCAGGACCTGCGCGGGCTCGCCGAAGCGCAGCGGCGCCGCGGCTCGGCGTGAGGGCGGTCTCCGACGCTGGTCCGCTCATCCACTTCTCCTGGATTGGCCGGCTCGACCTCCTCAAGCAGCTTTTCGACGAGGTGATCGCGCCGATCGCGGTGCGCGACGAGGTGCTCCGCGCCGGCCCAGACATCCCCGGCGCCACCGCCCTGCGTGACGCGATCGCGGCGGGCTGGCCGGCCGTCCGGCCAGTCGCCGACCGCGCCGCCGTTGCGGGGCTGCTGCCCGAACTCGACCGCGGGGAGGCGGAGGCCATCGTGCTGATGCGCGAGGCGGACGCCGACATCGTCTTGCTCGACGATGGCCGTGCTCGTGATCTCGCGACCCGGCAGGGGCTGCCCCTGACCGGCACGCTCGGCCTGCTGCGCACGGCTCGCGACCGCGGGCTGATCCCGGCCGTCTCGCCACTGCTCGCGGAGCTCCGGCGGCGTGGCTTCCGCATCAGCGACGAGCTCGTGGAGCTGGTGCGCCAGGAGGAGGTGGGCCCGGAGTCGCCGTAGGCGTCGGGCCGTTTCGACGTCTTCGACGCAATCGTCGACAAGTGGCTTGCTCAGCCAACCACCGCATCCGCCGGGGTGGGGATCGGCGCACGCCGCCGCTATTTCCTCTGAGATGATCGGGAATGCCGGCCGTAAGGCCGGGCAGTTGAAGCAGAACGGCATCTGCGGATTCAGAATCGGTGAACCAGCTTCTCCAGCTCAGGACCGACAGTCGTAACCCGCGCAATCGGCTCCGAGAACGTGCAGGGCGACGCGTAGCCGAGCGGCCGTCCACGCGTGGTCGGTGCCTCGCAGCGGCTTCCGGTCGCGTTCGTCGAGTTGACCGGGTGACTCGTGCCTCGCGAAGATCCCGCACATGTCCGAGGCATTCATTCCGGCTCGCACCCTCAACGCCAGCTTCTACGCCGACGTCGTGGGATCACGGCGGAACGCGACAGTCGTCCGCACTTCCGGGGCCTGGCCATTCGATCCGCCTGGGTCGCGGGGCGCTCCCTCCGCCCGATCCCTGGGGGCGACTGCCGCGCGGTCGTCACTGTGGACTTGGCGGAAGCAGGAACGCAGTTGGTGGGACACCGGCGCTCATCTGCGATGCACTGGTTCCGCATCCGCCCTTGACATGAATGAAGCCACCCGCGCCGGTCACGAATTCGACTCCCCAGTTGTCGGCTTCACGCCCCACGGCCATCGAGAAGAACACGTGGTATTCGGCACGTGGATCTGAGTCGCCCTCCGCCTTCGCGACGGCGAAGAGCCGGATGTCCGACGAAACAACACGCAGGCTGAGCGCGAGGTCGTCGGGCCCACGTACGAGCCCATGACAAGAAACCAGCGTCATGAACTTCACGGGGGTACCCGGAACCACTCCAGTCGGACACGGTGGTGGCGGCCCGTTCCAGTCAGTCGTCGTGGTCGTGGCACATGACGCTTGCTCGTAGCGAGCGAGGTCAAGGAGTCGGGCGATGTCTTGCTTGATGAATGCATCCGCGAGCTGGTCGACGACGGTGTTGCCGGTGGTCGTCCCGTGCGGATAGCCGGTGGCAGTTGGCGCTGCCGTGGGAAACGCCGTCGGTCTGGCGGGCGACGTCGGAGAGTTCGAGGCGATCGCCGCCGTCGGCGAGGTCCCGACGGGAGCCGTGGTCGAGGCGGTCGCGGCGGTCCGCCGACCCTGGCTGCTCGAGCAGGCCGCCACGGCGAACCCGAGAACGGCGACGGCTGCGACCGACGCCACGCGCAATCCATGCATCCTCGTAGGCCTCTCCCTGCGCGCCGGCGGCATCATCAGCAAGCCACGCAATCTCACGCACCGACGTTGCCGTCCCCTGACCCGTTCTACGACGCCGGCAGCGCCCGCTCGAGCGCGGCGGCAAACGACGACGGCAGGTGGACGCCTCGCTCGAGTAGCCCCGACTCCGGCCAGTAGGCCCGCGACGCCTCGGTCCCGTCCTGGAGGTGGAACACGATGAAGAAGCGCGGCCCCGACCCGGTCGCCTCGGACTGGTCGACGGGCGCGTCGAGCACGAGGTTGAGGAGCGTCTCGATCTGCGAGGGATCGCTGACCGTGGTCAGCGGCCGGCCGTCGGTGGCGTCCAGCTCGACGGCGGCCACGCGGCCTCGGATGTCGAGCAGGTCCTCACCGCGCCTGGCCGCCGGGTTGCGGTCGGCCTCGTACAGCACCCAACCGCTGCCGTGGGGCGCGACCAGCCGGAAGCGCGCGTCGTAGCCGCGAAGCATGTACACGGGCGTGCCCGCGTCGAGGAAGCTGGAGTCGCCGTCCTGTGGCCGGTATGACGGGTCGGTCACGACGCCCGCGATATTGACCTGCACGGTGGCGAACTGTGGCGACATGTGGGCCGACGGTCGTGGGATCCACGGGCGCGGACGGGATGACGGCGAGGTACTGGATCCCGCCGAACTGCACGAAGTTGACCCAGTCGATGAGGACCGCCGCCGCGGCGGTCGCGGAGCCGCTGGGCGTGGGCGCGGCGGAGGACGGCGGCCGGAGGTCGGCCCCGCCGGTCACGACCGTGGTGGGGGCCGGAGGACTCGCGGGCCCCGCTGGGTGCGCGAACGGGGTTGCGCCGCAGCCCACAGCGGCGCCCAGGGTGCCCGCGATGAGCACGCTCAGCGCGATGCGCAACGCGCGACGGGATCGCGGTGCGGTCACGGTAGTGAGACGACGCGCGATCGCATCGAGTTCCGTTTCTGTCGCCGCGGGTGGTATCAGCTCATCGTCGCGCCGCGCTCTCGCACGGACTGGCGCAACTCCACCCAGCAGCGCATGGGGCGACCGCGCATCGTTCGAATCATGTGCGTGGCCGGGCGCCCGACGCGTTCAACAAATGCTGTACACGCCGTCGTACGTCACCGCGTAGCGCGACCCGGGAAAACGCCTCACAGCAGACCCAGCTCGCGCGCCTCGCTAATCGCCTGCGTCTTATTTGCGACGCCGAGCTTCTGGTAGGCGCGGTGAGCGATCGTCTGCACCGTCCGCCAGCTCAGCCCCAGCCGCGCCGCACTCCGCTGGTACGTCTCGCCTTCCGCGAGCAGCCCCAGCACCTCGATCTCGCGCGGCGCCAGCTGGGGCCGCTCGCAGTCGAAGCGCCCGAGCGCCGCGGCCGACGCCGCGATGTGCGCGTGCAGCGGGTATGGCAGCGCCAGCGCCCGGCACCCGGACCGTCCGTCGTCGCGGATCGTGAGCCACTGCCGGCGGGCGATCGCGCGAGGCGCGACGGCGATCAGCTCGGCGAGCTGCACCCGCGCGATCGCCGCCTCCACGGGCTGCCGGGCGGCGTCCGCCCAGGCGACGGCGAGCCGCATGCGGGCGACGCCGTGGCGGACGTCGCCCGCGCGCGCGGCGAGCAGCGCCCGGATGCGATGCACGGACACCGGCCAGTCGGGGCAACTCTCAATCGAGTCGGGGAGCCGTCCGTCCAGCCACCGCGTCCAGCGGACCGCGTCCTCCTGCGAGCCGCCGACGGCGACGGCTTCCGCGGCGGCAAGCACGCTGCTCAGGTTGAGGAGGCTCGGCTGTTCGGGGCACTCCAGCGGCGGCGCACGCCCGCCGTCGAGCGCGACCACCAGCGCCTCGAACGCCCGCCGCGGCTGACCCAGTGCCGGCGGCGCGAGGATCCGCCCCGGGGTCAGGCGGCCCAGCGCCTCGTCGGCTGCGGCGGCGTCCGCGCGGATCAGCGCCTGGTGCAGATCGAGCGCCGCCGTGGCCCAGATTGCCGGACCGTTCGTCCCGCCCGGCAGCAGGTCGGCACCCGCCGGCGCGGGGCGCTCGCCGCGCGCCGCGCTCACCTCCCGCACCTGCGCCGCCGCATCCGCCATGCGCCAGCTGGACCCCCGCGCACGTGCGTGGGTCGTGAGCGACTCGGCCCACGGCCCGGCCTCGCGAGGATGGCCGGATGCCAGCAGGTACGGGGCCACCCATTGCTTGAGGCCGGTCGCGAGCCAGTCGAAGTCCGTGCCTTCGGCGAGCAGCCGCACGGCGTCGAACTCCTCCGGTCGCACCGCCCGCAGGCAGACGCAGCGGGCGATCACCTCGCGAATCGCGCGGTCCGCGCGATCCCGGGCGCCGGGGTCCGGAACGTCGACCGCGGCGGCCTGCTCGAGCGTGTGCAGCGCCACCGTGGGGTCGTCGGCAAACAGCTCCAGGCTCGAACGCGCGCGGAGCAGGTGGGCCTGCGACGCCGGATGGCCGGCGGCGAGCGCCAGCCCGTGCTCCACCTCCGCGATGGCCTCCGCGATGCGCGCCTCGCCGGAGAGGTGCGCGGCCGCGAGGACGCTCAGCTCCGCGACCGCCGCGAGATCTCCCGCCTGGTACGCACACGCCACCGCCTCCCGGTATGGCTCGCGCCACGGATGGTCCGGGTAGGCGCGGCGCATGGCTTCGCGCGCGGCATCGATGAGGGTGCGATCCAGGAGCGGCGGCATGGTTCCGGGTGATTTGGTCGGCCCTGACGTACGCCGCAGCGTACATGATTTGCGGGCAGCGCCAGCCGCCACATCGCGGTGTCATCGTCATATCCCGGCGCGCGTGCGCTGGATCGCTGGTCCGGACCGACGACTGCGGTCGCTTGCAGCAGGAACCGCCGGACCCGGTCGAGCGTCCAAGGAGTGCGGTCCCGACACGTGGGGACCAACGACGGCCGCCAGGGGCGGCGGCGGGCGAGGCCCAGGAGCGCCCACCGATGGTGCGAATCTCGCCGCATGCCGGCTCGACGCGTCGCGCGGTCGTTCGCGGCGGGATCGCGCGTCTCCGCGCGACGACGGGCGCCGCTCGCCGGCTCGCGCGACGATGGGTGCCGCGCCGCTGGCGACTGCGCCTCGCGGTCGCACGCCGCTGGTGGCACGACCGTGGCGTTCGGTTCGCCGCGGGGCGCGACGGCGCGAACGGCTGGCCCCACGAGATCGCCTCGTATCGGCTCCCGGTCCACGACTACCCCGGGCAGGCGCGCTTCGCCGCCGACAAGCGCCACAACCTGCGGGTCATGGGCGCGGCGCTCGACGGCACCCTGCTCGCGCCCGGGGAGACGTGGTCGCTCTGGCGGCTCGCCGGCGAGCCGACCGCCCGACGCGGGTACCGGCCCGGCGCGGCGCTCGTCGGCGGCCGGCTCGTGAGCGAGGTTGGCGGGTCGACCTGCCTGCTCTCGACGGTCGTCTACAACGCCGCGCTGCTCGGCGACCTGCGCATCGAGGAGCGGCACTGTCACAGCGTCGATACCTACGGCGACGAGCGGTACTACCTGCTCGGACGCGACGCCACGATCGAGTACGCCTACCGCGATCTGCGGTTCTCGAACCCGCACCCGTGGCCCGTGCGGCTCTCGGTCGCCCTCGACGGCGCGGGTGTGACGGCGACGCTGCGGAGCCCGCGCCCCCTCGCCTCGCGCGTGCAACTCCTCGTGACCGCGCCGGTCCGGCGTGGCGAGCTCATGACCGTGGGAACCACCCGGCGGCGCGGCGTCGACGGAGCGTGGGTCGACGAAGACCTGGGCCGATCGGTCTACCGGGTCGCGCCGCAGCAGCTCGCGGCCAGCGCGGAGTGACCGCGGCGACGCCTCCGTCCATCACCTGCCCCGGGACCCGGCCGCCCGCGCGAGCCGCCGCCAGGGTCCGCGGGTGGCCTTGGCCACTGCGTCGCGGGCACGCAGCGATGCTCGTGCTCGCCGGCGCCGCTCTCGTGGTCCTCGGCTGCGGCCCAGCCCTCCAAGGACACGGGGCGGGCGTGCCGACCGTCGGCATCGTGCATGCGACCACGCCCGCGACCGCCGCAGTCGCGGCGGCGCCGACCGCGGTCGCGCCGCCGGTGGTCACGCTCGCCGCGGTGGGCGACCTGATGTTCGCGCGCGACGTCACCATGCTCATGGCCGACCGCGGCGTCGACTATCCGTTCGCGCGCGTGCGCGCTCTGCTGGCGGGCGCGGACCTCGTCGTCGGCAACCTCGAGGGCACGTTCACCGACCGCGGCACGCCGGCCGCCAAGGAATACACGTTCCGCACGCCGCCGCCGCTCGCCGACGCGCTCGTCGCCGGCGGCTTCAGCGCGGTGACGCTGGCGAACAACCACTCCTACGACTTCGGCGCGTCCGGGCTTGCCGACACCGAGGCCGCGCTGGACCGCGTCGGCGTCGGCTGGTTCGGCGCCGGCGACTCGGCGGCGGCGGCCGCGGCGCCCCTCCTGCTCCACGCGCGCGGCGCAACCGTCGCGATGCTCGGCTTCGACGACATCGGGCAGACGCGCGTCGCGACCGCGGACGGGCCGGGCGTCGCGGCGGCCTCCGATGGGATGGCCGCCGCGATCACCGCCGCGGGGGCCCGAGCGGATTATGTCGTCGTCATGCTCCACGCCGGCTACGAGTACCAGGCGGTGCCCAGCCAGCGCCAGCGCTCGCTCGCGCACCTCGCGATTGACGCCGGCGCGGACCTCGTGATCGGCGCGCACCCGCACGTGCTCCAGCCGTGGGAGCGCTATCGCGGAGGCCTCATCCTCTACAGCCTCGGCAACTTCGTGTTCGACCTCGACACAGGTGACCTCGCCACGCTCGGGCGTGCGCCGTTCGAGACCGCGGTGGCGGTGGTCACGCTCGCGCCCGACGCGCCGCCCGCGCTCACGGTGCGCCCCGCCTTCATCGATCCGGTCGAGGACCGGCCACGGCCGGCCACCACCGAGGAGGCCGCCGCGGTGCGGACGGCGCTCCACGCGCTGGCCCCACTGCCTCCCGTCGCGACGCCGGCCGGGAGCGGCACGTGAGTCCTTCGGGTCGGCGGGACGCCGCGCGCCGCCCGGGCGACGGCCGGGTCGCACGACGGGTCGCCGCCGAGGGGCCGCGGACGTGCCACCGCGTGCTCCGGAGATGGATGCTGGCCGTCACGGCGACGCTCGCGATCGCGATTGCCGCGTGCGGGTCCGGCGGCCCCGTCACCACCGCGTCCCACACGGACCTGTCCGCGACGCCGCGCGCGGGGGCCGATGCGGCGCCTGCCCGGCCGACTCCGGTGGCGCCCTCGGGAGCGCTCGCGTTCGCATCCACCGCCGGCCCCGCGCCCGCGAGGCGGTCCGCGTCCGCGCCGGGCCGCCCGTCCGACCCGCCCGGCGCATCGACCGCCGCGGGCGCAGCGGACTGCGCCGACTGCCGATACGTGTCTGACGCGGCACCGCCGATGCCCGTCCAGGTCGAGCCCCCGCTCGCTGAAGACCCCGCCCTCGAGACGACGATCCGCGATGCGATCGCCGGGGAGCCCGGCGAGATCAGCGTGGTCGCCATCGACGTCGGGAGCGACCGCTACGCCGCCGTCGACGCGGACCGCACCTACTACGCGGCCAGCCTGTTCAAGCTGCCCCTCCTCGTCGAGGCGGCGTGGCAGCAGGCCCGGGGGACGCTCGATTCGACGCGGCAGGTGGTGCTGCGCCCGACGTACGCCGCCGAGGACCTCGGCACCATGGGGCCGCTGGGACTGCAGGCGGGCGAGACGCTCCCGCTCGCCGACGCGATCCGCCTGATGACCGTCGCGAGCGACAACGCGCTCGCCAACCTTGTCGGCGACGTGGTGGGCCGGGCCAACGTCGATCGCGACCTGCGCGCGCTCGGGGCCGCCGACACCCGCGTCAACGACTCGGCCCTGCCGACCACGGCGGCGGACATGGCGCGCGTGCTCGAGGCGATCGCGCGCGGGAAGCCGACGCCCGCGGTGGCCGCCCAGGTGTTCGACCTGCTCGCGCAGCAGCGGATCCGCTCGCGCATCCCCAGCGGCATTTCCGACGACGGCAGCGTCGTCGGAAACAAGACCGGCGACTACCCGGGCGCCGCCCACGACGTCGCGATTGTCCGGGCGCCGTTCGGCACGTACGTGCTGGCGATCCTCTCCAACGGGTGGGCGGCGCCGGACACCTTCGGGCGAGTGGCGGCGGCCGTGCACGGCTACCTCGAGGCCGCGAACTCGTGAGGCGAGCTGCGGGCCGCGAGGCCGGTCGGTGCCGGTCCCACGGGCGGCGCGTGGCCGTGCAGCGCTCGGAGCAGATTCGCAGCGCATATGCTGCGGGCGCCCGGCGCGGTGGGTCGGCCGCTCGGGGAGCACCTGCGAACTGCCGTCATGGCGGAAGACGGAAACGGGCATGGCGACCTCGCGCGCCGAGCGCGTGCTGATCATCGAGCACGACCGGGCCATCGCCGACCTCCTCCGCCTGGATCTCGAGGAGGCGGGACACCACGTCCGCGCGGTGCTGGCGCCGGCGGACGTGTGCGCGGAGGTCGACTGCTTCGGCCCGACCGTCCTGTTCCTCGACCTACCGGCTCCGAGCGGCGAGGGGCTTGATGACCTCCGTCGGCTGCACGAGACCAGCGGAGACCAGGCCTTGCGGGTGGTGGCGATGACGACCTCGCGCAAGGTCGCCGCCGCGGCCGAGGCGCTCGGGGCGCGCACGCTCTTCAAGCCCTTCGATCCGGGGGACCTCGCCCGGCTGGTCGAGCGCGCGTAGCTGGCGCGTCCCGATGCCTGTCCGCGCGGTGCGCGCATGGTCCTGCAGCGGAGGCCGGGAAGACCGCGGGCCGGTCCCGCGCGCCCAGCCCCGGATGCGCGGTCATCGCGTACGGCCTCGCCAATTTCGTCATCCGCTATGGCGGGTTATCACTTCGAGGCGCTATGATGCGCGTACTGAAGGGCTCGTCAGTACGCATACCCCGCCGGTGCTGGCGACCCCTTCACCCTCCTTCGTTTCCCGAGCGGCCTCGCCCCCTCGGACGGCGGTGTCGGCAGCGTGACAGGGCCAGCCTCGCCATCTACGTTGCCGGTCACGCCCGGAAGTACGCGGCGCCGCAGGCGAGAGTGCCGGGATTGCGTGGTGGCATGTCCCCAACGCACCCGCCGACATCCGCGCCCCGCTGGCGTCCTCGTCGCACTCGCCGTCGCGGCCATGCTCGCGATGGGGGCCCTAATTGCAGCGCCGGGCGTCCCCCGGCGGCGACCCAGCGGCTCGTGGCGGCGACCGGTCCAGTGAGGCTGCGGTGATGTACGCGATCCCCGCGTTCATCGGATCCGACCCCGCCGCCGCGCGGGCGAGACGGACACCGCGCGCCGTCCTCGCCGGCGCGCTGATCGCGGTCGCGCTCCTGGGCGCGGCGTGCAGCGGCCACTCCCCTCCCGCCCCGACCCCCGCTGCTTCGACCGGGCCAGCGGCGGCAGCGACGGGCACGCCCGTGCAGGCGACGTCGACCGCGGCGGCAACGACGCCCGCGGACCGCTTCGGGGCCCTCTCCGTCGCCGACCCCATCGCGCTGCCGCCACACCTGGCGCTCGTCGTGGAGGTCTACCGCCCGTACACGGACGGCGGCCGGATCGCGTCGAGCGCGTCTTCACCGCCCCCGACGGCAGCGTCATCCATCAGCCGATTGTCGGCCGCTCGAGCGGCGTGCCGCCCTCACCGACGCTGATCGCGAGCGACCTCACCGGCATCCTCGGCGCCGGGTTACCGCCCGGCCTGGTCGTCGTCGGCGAGTGCAGCACGGGGTCCTGCGGCGGGGAGGGCCCGCCACAGGGCGCGCGGACCATCCTTCAAATCTCACGCGATGGCGGGCAAACGTGGACGGCAGGCAGCCCGATCGACGCCGCGGCTGTGCCGGTCGGCGCCACCGCGCACGACCACGTGCTCCTGCTGCGCGACGACCCGCAGTCGACGACGCGTTTCGACCGCCTCGAGTGGTATCCCTCGGGCGATCGGGTGACCCCACCGGCCATGCCCGGGATCCGGAGACCAGCGGTGGTGCGGCCCGACGGCACCGTGCTGTGGTGGTCGCACGCGCGGCTCGTGCGCGCCGACGGCTCCGTGGCCCTCGACCTGCAGGACCTGCTGCGGTCGGGCGAGACGGCGACCGGCGTGTCCGCTGTCGCGAGCGTCGACGGCCGCCGGCTCTTCGTCGACTGGGCGTACGCGGCCGGCGGCCGCACCGTCCACGAGTGGAGCGTCTTCGTCGTCGGCGAGCAGGGCCGGTTCCATCCGATGGCGACCTACTCGACGCGCTCGCTCCCCGGCGCGGCGGTATACGCCGACGGCGCGGCGTGGGTGGACGACTCGCACGTGGCGCTGACCGCGCCGCTGACCGCCGCGCAGCTGCAACTTCCCGCGAGCGCGCACGACGACGGCGCGGTGCCCGTGCTGCTCGACGTCACGACCGGCCGCCTCGCGCCGGTCGTGCAGCCGTTCCTCGACAACGGCGACGTGACGGTCACCGACGCGGTCGTCGCCGTGCAGCACGAGCCGTTCGCGAGCGCGCAGTGGCAGGCGCCGACCACGACGACGTTCCTGATCCAGCTGATGGACTACGCGGACGACCCAGCTGTGGCCAGGGTGCGGAAGAGCCAGGGCGTGATCACGGCGAAGGTCGCCGGCGCGGTATGCGCGAGCGCGGATGCGCGGACGGACCCCGCGCCCGTGCTCGTGCTGGGGGCGGCCGGGCAGCCCGCCGCGTGCGGACGCGCGGGGGCCGCCGTCACGCTCTACAACGGGCAGGGGCACGAGTTGTGGGAGCACTTCACCGTGCATCCGGGGACCCGGGCGCCGCTCTGGAATTACGGTCCGATGCCCGCAAGCTGAGGCGAGGCCGGCACGCCTCGCTGGTCGGGTCACCCGGCGCAGCGTCCGCGGCTGCCGGATCTCGCTCGCGTCCGCGAAGGTCCCGGGAACGGATTCGATTGCAACGGACGTACGCCGGTTGGTGGCCGGTCACAGGACGCGGGTGGTAGGCAGGTTTCAGATGCGGTTGCGCCCAATCCCGCTCGCGCTCTTCGCGCTCTTCGTGGCGGTTTGGTCGTCGCCGGCTGCGCTCGCGCCCAGCCGACGCGGACGGCGACGCCCGCAGCCGCGATTGGCACGTCGTCCGCAGTTCCGACACCCTTGTCGACGGCCACCCCGGCCCCGTCGCCGACCCCGGTCCTGACGCCGACGCCTGGCCCCGCCCACGGCGCCCTCTTTCTCGACGCCGGTACGCTCGCGCCGCACGACCTCCTCCACGGCACCGTCGCCTACTTCTCGTACATGCTCGACGACGGCAGCGTCTGGTTGCACGTGGAGGACACGCAGCAATACCTCCACTTCGCCCCCGACGGCACGCGCCTCGAGGAGCGCGATGCCTACCCGACCCCCACCCCCGCCCCGGACGCCGCGCCCGTGCCAGCGTGCACCCAGGCGCAGCGCGGCGACCTGCACGCCGTCATCGAGGGCGTCGCCTACCGCGCGAACTGCGGCAGCTTCTCGCCAGACGGCACGCGCATGCTCTACCGCGTCGACTCCCCCGGCGCCTCGAACCGGCCGGGCGGCACCTACCAGGACTGGGTGCTCGACCTCCGCTCCGGCGCCAACGTGCGCATCGACGCGACGCTCGTCGACTGCGGCGGCTGTGACCTGCGTGCCGTCCCCAGCTGGTCGCCGTCGGGCCGCTGCCTCCTCGACCTGGAGACCGGCGGGAGCGCGGCGTACCTCTACGACGCCGAGCGCCACACGACCCGCTCGCTGGGCGACGGTCACCACATGGGTGGCTACCTGAGCTCGCCGACGTGGTCGCCCGACGGCGACCGTCTCCTCCACCCCGACGACCAGGGCGGCACCGTGCTCGAGGACCTCGACCGCGGAACGAAGCTCGACCTGCCGTCGGTGGCGTGGCCGGCGGACTGGGCGTGGCAGGGGCCAGCGCTCGTCTACTCGCCGCAGGACCCGTCCCTCGCGAAGGAGACGACGGTCGTCGATCCCGTGACCGGCGCGGTACTCGCGAAGTGGCCGGGCAGCCCGGTGCTCGGCGCATTCTTCGGCGCGCGTCCCGACGAGCACGGGATTGCACGCGCCGATGGCGTGCCCGCGGCGCTGCTCTCGGACGCGCCGGGGTGCGGCGGGATCCTCGTCGAGCACCCGCGCGCCGGACCCGACGGGCTGTGCCTGCGCGACGCCGCCATCGGCGTCTTCTCCCCCGACGCCACGAAGGTCGCGTTCGCGCGGTCGGCGGCGCACACCTACCGCCAGGCGTACGAGATTGTGGTTGTCGACCTCGCGACGGGCGTCCAGCGCACCGCGCCCGTCGCGCCCATCGACGGGGATGCGGGCGGCAAGCCGCTCGTCCGCTGGACTCCGGACGGGAGCGCGATCTTCGTGACCTGGCCCCCGCCGGGTCTCTAGGTTCGAGCACCCCGGATCGGGGCCCGTGGCCCTGTGCGCCTTCGCCGGGCCTCGGAGTCCATGGCCGGAGTGAGGGAAGAAATCGCCCGCGCGGCCGAGGCGGGCACGGTTCCCGACTTCTAGCGTGAACGCATGAACGCGGACCGCGTCCCCAAGGGGGCACGAGCTTCCATCCTTGCGACCTTCGCTGCACTGGCGATCATCGCCGCTGCGCCGCATCGCCGGCTGGCACAGTGGAGCCGCCGGCCAGGAGGCGCGCATCGAGTACTCGGCCGGTGCTGAGGCGCGCGAGCCCTCGGCGGAGCTGCGCCTCGGCCCCGCCCAGACGCCGCCGCGGCTCGTCTGCGACCCGCCGATCGAGAGCGCCCCGCCTCCCGCGCGCGCGGCCGGCGAGGAGCCGCCCGAGCCGGTGCTCGAAGCAGTGACAACGTCGCTCGGGCCGGCGGAGCTGTGCGTCGCGGGCGAGGTCGGCGAGCTGCGCGTCACCGTCGGCGGCACCGCGGCGGTGTTCAGCGCCCGCTTTCCCCCCGACGAACTCGTCGCGCTCGCCGCGGCGCTTCGACCCGTCGAAGGGGGTGACTGATGCCGCGTCTGAAGCCGGCAGTGGTGGGATCGAGACCCTCGTTCGCACGCCCCGGCGTGGCGCTCGCCAGCGCGCTCCTGGTGGTGCTCGTCGTCCTCACGACCGCCTGCACCCAGGGCGACGCCGGCGACGCGGGCTTCTATGCCGAGGTCTCCACCCGCGTCGAGGACGACGCGCGGCCTCCGCGCTGGCAGATCGCGGTCGGCTCGCGCGAGGCGACCGAGACGCGGCTGCGCTGGTGGCAGGTCGACGGTGATCACTGGCGGCGGGAGATCGAGTACCTCGATCCACCGCTTGAGGCCGGGACCGTGACCACGGTCGCCGACGGCGACGAGGTCTGGACCTACGACAGCCGCACCGACACGTACCAGCGGCTCCCGCCGATCCCCGAGGAGCTGCGGATGTTCCCGACGCCCGCCGGCTTCAGCACGCTCATCGGTCCCGCCAACGCATCGAGCGTCGAGGAGCTCGCGGACTGGTACCGCGAGACCGGCGCCGAGGTGACCCTGCGCGACGACGAGCAGAGCGGGATACGCGTGATCGAGTATCGCCCGGTCTGGCGCTCCGGCTCGGCGGCCACCGCGACCGCGCCTTCCCGGGGCGACGACGGCGAGGCGGTCGAACCCGTCGGGACCGCGACGCCGCGGCCCGGCGGCTCTGCAGCCGGCACGGCGACGCCGTCGTCGCCAGAGCATACGGCGGGCGGCGTCGGGCGGATCTGGGTCGACACCAACCTGATGTTCGTCATGCGTCATGAGATTGACGGTGGTGAAGGCCACCAGTCGGCGCTGTTCGAAGTGACGACTCTCGATCACGGCATCGCGATTGACGGTGATTTGCTGCGCTTCGAGCCACCGCCCGGTGCTCGCAAGGTCGAGTCGATGACCGCCGCGGAGTGCGGCGGTTCGTCCGGCCCGCTGGGCGGACCCGGGTTCTCGGCGCCGGCCGGCTTCCTGCGGCCCTCGTACGCGCCCGAGGGCTTCCTGGGGGGATCGGCGGGTGCGCAATCCGGCCCGGGATGTGAGCTCGTCGGCGCCTGGAGCCTGCTCAGCGCCACGGGCGGTGCAGGCTACGCGCTGCTCCAGCAGCGCGTGCGCGTCGACGTGCCCGACGCACTCCGCGCCGGCGAGCCGGTCGACGTCAGCGGCCAGGACGGCTACCACCACGCTGAAGGTGGGGTCGAGCGGCTCGCCTGGCGCGAGGGCGAACTCGTCGCCATGCTCGAGAGCGACACCCTGCCGTTCGAGGAGCTGCGGCGCATCGCCGAGTCGGCGGAGCGCGTGACCGCCGATACGCCGCCGTTCACGCCGACGCCGGTGGCGACTGCAACCCCGGCTCCGACATCATCGCCCGAGAGCCGCGACCGTCTGCCCGGCGACATGCAGGCGGCGATCGGCGCCGCGCTGGCACACGACGGCGCGCAGCTCGCCGCGCTGCTCACGACGACCGAGGGACCGTGCGTCGTCGATCCCGCACCAGGGATCCTGGTCCCGCCGGCCTGCCCATCAGGCGTCGAGGCCGGGACGCTCGTCGACGCTCTTGTGTTCGGCGGCTGCCCGGACCAGGCGTCGTTCATCGATCCCGCGATCACGTACCGCGTGAAGAGCTTCGACGCCTCGATGTTCCTCGATCACCTGATTGGCGTCGTCGACCTCGGGGTGGACGCACCTCGATACGCGGCTCTGTTCGGTTTCGAGAAGGCCGGCTGGCTCGGCTTCGACGAGGAGGGCCGCTTGATTGGTGCGGGCGGCGGCGGGGACTGCGCGGCGTTCGACCTCCAGCCGAGGCTGGCCGACGCCCCATGGCTCAGCGGCCCTGATTGGGGAGAGTGATCGGTGCCGGAGCCACGAGCAATCGCAAGTGGGATTGCCGGGGCCGTTGTGCTTGCCCTAGTCGCTGCCTTTGCGTTGCTCGCGGCGTGCACCTCGGACGACTCTTCGGTCCCGACGGCCTACGACCTCGGGGCGCTCGAGCGCTTCGTGCCGGAGAGCGTCACGAGCTACCTTGGTAGAGACCCTCGATCTCATCCGCGTTGAGCAGCAGATCCCCCCTTACCCCGCGCACTTCCATGTCCCCGGGCGCCCGCCGAAGGATCGTGCGGCCATTGCCCGTGCCTTTGTGGCCAAAGCTGTCTACGACATGCCGACGACGCGCATGCTGCTGGACCGCTTGCAAACCGATGCGCCGTTGCGACGGATTTGCGGCTGGGAGCGCAAGCGCGAGGTGCCGAGCGAATCCGTCTTCTCCCGCGCGTTCGACGCGTTTGCACAGACGCAGTTGCCGGAGCGGGTTCACGAAACGTTGATCCGCAAGGCCTACCAGGACCGGTTGATCGGCCACCTCTCCCGAGACGCCACGGCCATCGAGGCACGCGAGCAGCCCCGCAGTCCCAAGCCGAAGCCTCCCGACACCGAGCGCCCCAAGGGGCCGCGGGGACGGCCCCGAAAGGGAGAAGAGCGACCGAAAGAGCCCACACGCCTGCAGCGGCAAGGCACCTCTCGATCCGCTAGACTGATTGACTCGCGGAAGCGGGGGTGGTGACCTCGGTGGGCAGTCGTGGCGACTGCGACAACGCGCTGGCCGAGTCGGTGGACGGGCTCTACAAGACCGAGCTGGTGCGTAAGCAAGGACCGTGGCGCGGCCTCGAAGACCTCGAGTTCGCCACGCTGAAGTGGGTCGACTGGTACAATCACCGCCGCCTCTTCAGCGCCCTCGGCTACGTCCCACCCGCCGAGTACGAGGCCAACCACTACCCTGCGCAGGTCCTGGCGGAGGCCGGGACTCAATGAACTGAGTCTCCATCAAACCCGGGGCGATTCATCCGGGGTCCGCTCGAGCAGGTCGAGATCAGCAAAGTCCGGCCGGGTATGGCCTTATTCGAACGGGCCAAGCAACAGGTCCGGGTTGTCGTTTCCGATGCGAAGCAGTTCCCTTGGATGTCCGCAGCTCGACCAAAGCCCAACGATGCGGTCGCCTTCAATCAAGACCGCCCAACCTGTTGGTGACGCCGCCAAATTGGAGGCTACAACGACTCGGTACTGTCCGATTGGGAATACCGGGTCTAAGCCAGGAAGTTGAGGCATCCTCGCAACTGCGTAGAGTTCGTTTCTGACCACAAGTTCGAGCAACGGTCGTGCATCGCGGGCGAAATAGCCTTCACATGACGCTGCCGGCAGGGAGTCGACCAGGGTGCCAATAGGCTCGTTAACCGCACATTCAGGTGCTCTTTGGTCGACCGTTCGTGCACTACAGGCCATCTTCCGATATTGCACGAGTTGGAGAAGTCCATCCACGCTCCTGCTCTCTATGAGATCAATGATTCGATCCACGCTGATGATACCGGTTCGACGGCTCCTTCCGCCGACAACGGAGAGAGTTGCGCTTGGCGCAGTTCTGGTTGCTTGAGTAGCTTGAATTGAGGTCGGCTCACTCGAGTTAGTCCCACCGGAGTCTGTGCAGGATATAAATGACGCCAGGACCGCCGCCACCGTAGTCAGTAGCACGATTCGTGAGAGCCGAGTGAGCAAGCGGTTGTGCTTCGGGTTCTCCGTCTGCATAGTTCTCGCTTCGAGTGCTAGGCTAGGTTTATCCTAGACGCGACGGTGCCCGGCAAGGTATTCTCGCCGGGCACCCATGAACTTTTCACGTTTCATCGTGTCGGATACAACAGAGGTTCGCATCCTAGGAACGCATCCGAAGCTGGCGTTGCTCGATACTCGAGGCCTTTCGTCGCTCCCACGTAGAATGGACCTGACTTGTTCACCGCTAGCACGATGCTGTTAACATCCTGTTGGGAGGCCGCTTCTGGGTTCGCCACCTCCGACCCAATTCCATGGCTTTGCATGCATCGTATGAATGAAGGCCATGCGGGGTTGCGTGCTGGATTGGCAGCTTTAGCTGCCTCGGGGATTTCCCGATCATCGTAGTTCGAGACTTCGAAGTACCATTGTTCATTCTTGTACCGTGAGAGGTTTGGTAGCGGCGTCGGTGCTGTTGATCGATCTTTAAAGATGGCCTTGGACAGATCCGTGGGCGTCATTTCGAGTTTCGCCCGTTTCTGGGCCAGATCGTCCCCGTGATTTCCACCCTCGGCGCCACTGTGTGTCGCGTGTCCGAATGCGACCCATCCAACAATCGCGGCGAGAGCGAGCGCTACCAATGACGCTTGTAGAGTGGGTAGTTGCGCTGCTAGTCTCATGAACCGTGTCATCATTAATAGGTCCCGGTAATTCCTGGCTGCGCGTAGTAGAAAATGTCAGACCAGCGATCCGTCACCGCCTCGTTGTAGTACCGACTGTAATTGTATTCGGAGTAGTAGTTGCCTTCCTGGTGTACGTGCTCGTCCGTCGAGCATCCAATACTCCCCGAGGCATAGCCATTCGCGGCGATGTCGGCGACTAAGACTCCGCCGTTCTGAAGGTTGTTCAGGGTGTAGTCTGGTGAACCCCACATGGGCGCGGACGAATATGGATTGTTCCATGTTTTCCATGTGTTGTCCGGAAGACGCTCGGTATCGACGTGCTGGTAGACGGCGTGCGCCCAGGTTACGTATTGCCCACTGGTGTTGTAGAACTGAAATTCCACAACGAGTTTGTGACCGTTCCAATTCGGCGATGTGTCGCTGTATGACGCACAGTTCGTGTTGTCTTGGTACGCTTTCACGTAGCCACCGGCGATGTTGGACGGAAGATAGTCGAGCTGGAAGAAGATCCAATGGTCCGGATTACCGTTCCCAATATCAAACGGCGTATAGGTACCTGAGTGCGTCCCCGCTGTGCCACAAGGTGCCCAAATCGTGGAGTTCTGCGACGGGTAGTAACATTCTCCATTCCAGACGTTCGCCGAGATTCCGGATAGAACAGCGATTCTCCCGTGATAGGCCTGAGCTGTCTGTGGGCCCGCCAGCGCCCCGACGGTGAGCGTTAGCAGAAGCCAGCCGCGATACCACGATGACGCGGCGATGGTTGTTATTGTCTTCTTTCCTAGTAGCACGCCACCCCTCAATTCGCGTAGTGGGATTCAGGACATCGTGGTTTCAAAGAACTGTCTTGGGCTCGGAGTCCTTGGAACTGTGGCTTCCGAAGTATCTGAGTCGGTCTATTTGCGATCCCCCTTCTCCTCTTTCGGGATGACCCATGAATAGTCGCTTCAGGTCCAGCAGCCGCTTTCCTTACTTTGCGACTGGATCGGTTTCCGGGGGTCAGGTCGAGCGGCCGTCGTCGCCGAGCGGTCGCCGCGAGCGTGCGCTGCTCACCGGCGCGCACCTCGAGCTCACCGCGCGCGACCACGAACTGCGCCAAGTGCATGACGTCGCGTTCCTGCGCCGCGAGCTCGCGGCTCACGAGCACGTTCACCATCCCGAACTCGTCCTCCAGCAGCAGGAACACGATGCCGCGGGCGGTAAGCGGCCGCGGCCGGCAGACCACGAGGCCGGCGACCTCCACCGTTTCGGGTCCTTACCGGAAGTCCTACACACCTCTCGTCGCACCTGCGTGACTCGGAAGCTATCGCATGGTCCGTAGTCTGACGTCCCCAGGATTGGGTATACTCAGTGCCGGCGATACTTCACTCGGCAGGTCTCTATAGGGACGTTCTCGCCTCGCGGCACGCCCCTGCCGAATTCCTGACCGTCCCTCGGGTCGACGCGCGGCTTTCCGCCGACCGAGCAGCCTGAGGCTCCTTCACTTGGTCAACCTCGGGCGTCGGCTTGCACTCGGGGCGCGCTCAGTCTCGCTTCACAGCGGGGTAGGCACATCACGCCGCCAGGCCCGCTGTACGGCAGCCGCTTGGAGGCGCTCGCACAGTCGCGCCGCGAAGCAGCTACATGTCGTCTGATAAGCGCGCCATTGAGACCCGTCCGCGTAGCCGCCGTGCGAACGACATGAACGGCCACGACGCGGAGTCATCTCTTCCCGCCGGGTCCGATCAGTACTCACGAAATTCCGCTGGATGCGGCCCGGAAGACCGAGGCGGATGTCTCCCGCGCCTGCTCTTGTCGCTGGAGACTCGAATACACCGTTCTGTGGCGAGCGGCCGCGCTCTTCCGTACATCCATGAGGCTTCAGTATGGCAGCGATAATACTGCAAGGTAATTTGCAGCATGCCTGAGAATGAAACAACGCCGGCTGTAATGCGCTACGCGGTAAGGGACACCCCCGCGGATGAGGCACACAGCGTCACATCCGCCACCAGATCGTTACTAGCGGTGATCCGCCGACTCGCTGCACCGATTATGGTCTGGCACTCCGCAGCGAGAGGCTCCCGTCGCAACCCATCGCGCGTCTTCAATGTGCAGGAGGTTGAGGTGGTTTCCGGCTGGCGGTGAGGATTAGTTCCGGGACCGAGTGAGTGCCGAACTTCGCATGCAAGCGCTTGATGTGCGTGCGGACCGTATGTTCACTGACGCAGAGTTGCTCAGCGATTCGTTTCGGGGCCATTGCTGAGAGTAGGCACAGGAGGATCTTCATCTCGGCGGGGGTAACGGCTGGGAGCGTCATGACGAATCCTTGCAGGCTAACCGGCCCTCCGCCGCGGGGAGAGGCGCGAAGTGCATTGGCTTCTGCTAGGTTTTCGCGCCGGGCCCCCTGAGGATGACGTATATGCGCGAGAACGACAGGCCGTCAACAACGAAGAGGCCCGGCCCTGCTCACCCGAAGGGGTTACCCTCGTCCACACGCGATCTTCCTCCGCGGATTGCACGAATCCGGCGCATTCTTCGGCGCGCGTCCCGACGAGCACGGGATCGCACGCGCCGGTGGCGTGCCCGCGGCGCTGCTCTCGGACGCGCCGGGGTGCGGCGGGATCCTCGTCGAGCACCCGCTCGCCGGACCCGACGGGCTGTGCCTGCGCGACGCCGCCATCGGCGTCTTCTCCCCCGACGCCACGAAGGTCGCGTTCGCGCGATCGGCGGCGCACACCTACCGCCAGGTGTACGAGATTGTGGTGGTCGACCTCGCGACGGGCGTCCAGCGCACCGCGCCCGTCGCGCCCATCGATGGGGATGCGGGCGGCAAGCCGCTCGTCCGCTGGACTCCGGACGGGAGCGCGATCTTCGTGACCTGGCCCCCGCCGGGTCTCTAGGCTCGAGCACCCGGATCGGGGCCCGTGGCCCTGTGCGCCTTCGTCGGGCCTCGGGGTCCATCGCCGGAGTGAGGGAAGAAATCGCCCGCGCGGCCGAGGCGGGCGACGGACCCGACTTCTAGCGTGAACGCATGAACGCGGACCGCGTCCCCAACAAGGCACGAGCGTCGATCCCTGTGACTCTTGCTGCGCTGGCAGTCATCGCCGCTGCGCTGACCGTTCCGCGTATGCGCGCGTCCGCAACGACCATCGACGGCGGGGAGCCGACCTTCTGGAACGTGACGGCCACAACCCTCCATCTGCCGTCGGGTGCCCAACTGCGAATCACGAGCGCGTCACTGGACGAAGCCCGGCAGCGGCTGCCCGCGGGCGTGTCCGGTGTGATCGTCGACAAGCGCTCGCTGCCTCAACTCGCAGGCGAGATCACCGGCTGGTACCGAAACGGCCTGGTGATCGTGGGGCTGGATCTCGACAAGAACGACCTCTTACGCGCGGTCATGTCACATCCGGGTGCATTCAGCCAGATCGAGCAACAGTCCATCCCTGATGCAACCCTTCACCCCGGCCGCGACGGTTCGTGGTCAGGTGAGTTCTTCTCCGTTATCTATCGCACCCTCGACACCTTGCTGAACGGCGTCGTCCTGGGAGAGGCCAGTCACGAGTACAGTCCGCAGGCATTCACGCGAATGCTTCGAGCCAGATGATTGAGTGCGAAGGGCTATGGCGAGTTCAACGGCAAGCTCTACCGACAGGGGAGCCATGAATTGCACGACGCCATCATGCAGTTGCCATAGAGAGGGACCCTCCGAGGACCGTGTCGTCGTCCTCCGTCCGACGCCCCGGCGGCTGTCCATGACCCAGCCGCCGCGAGGGGTCGGACCCGGCCAGCGCGCACCGGCGACGGCCGTGGTGGATGCGGCTCACGCTCGCGGTGGCGCTCCCTGCCGTGGTCGTGACCATCGCCGCCTGTGGCGGCGGTCACAGCGGACTGTTCGACGCCGGTCCCGTTTCGGACTTCCCGCTCGGAACGGTCACCACGATCGCGTACGCCGACGGTCACGAAGTCGGGCGGAGCGCCGCCGGCGGGTACCCCGTCCCGCTGGCCAATCTGTCGCCCGCAACGATCGTCTTCCACGTCGTGCATCTCGAGGATGGGACGATCCTCGCCCTCTCGGCGAGGGACTCGCATCCGGCACGGCACTGCACGGTGCCCTGGCGCCCTGACTTCAAATTCGACGACGAGCCCGGGACGGGCTGGTTCCGTGACCCCTGCAGCGGGTCGACCTACGAGCTCACGGGGTGCCGGGTCTTCGGACCGTCGCCGCGCGGCCTCGACGGCTATCCCGTCCGCGTCCGCGACGAGCACGTCATCGTGACGCTCTCTCCGGCAGCGCTGATCCCCGGCAGTCGGGACGATTGCAGCCACTGAGATGCCAACGCGCGGCAGCCCGCCTTCATCGGTCTCGCGCTCGTGGTGGCAGCACGGTATGAGGTAATTCGTCGCGGGCGCTCGTAGGCTGGCGCTCATGCCCTGGAGACGACACGCTCGTGGACGGCCGCCGCACCCCGACGTCCTGACCCCCGCCGAGTGGCGCGTGCTCGACTGTGTCCGCGACGGACTCTCGAATCCCGAGATCGCGGAGCGGCTCGGGCTCACCGTTCCTACCATCAAGACGCATGTCTCGAGCATGCTCGCGAAGCTCGACTGCTCGGACCGATTGGCGCTCGCGGCGTGGGCCGGAACACCGGCGTCCTCGGCAAGGCGCACGCGAGGCTTCGCGCTCGGCGGCTGGCTGATGGAGCGGGGGCTCGGGGTGCCCCGAGTTGCGCGTCTCGTTGGCGGCGCCGTCGCAACCGGGCTCGCGGCACTTGTCGTGATCGCCGCGTTTCGCGGGGCAGCGGTGCAGCCCGGCGCTACGGGCCGCACCGCGTCCCCGTCCCCCACGAGGACGGCGCCCGCCGGGGACACCGCGACCGCGCAGCTCCGCCTGCTCACGCCGTCCTACGTCGATTCGCACGCCGACCCAAAGGGTGGAACGGTCCACGTCGTCGGCAGCGTTCAGATCAAGGTCAGCGCGGTCGTGCCGGCCAGCGCGACGCGGGTCGACTTCCGCGCGTACCGATTTGGAACTGATCCGCGAGTCACCGTCTCTGCTACTCCGGTGTCCGGAGTAGCCGTCGCATCGCTCACGCTCCCCTGGCGCGATGTGCCGGTCGTGGTCGACGGACTCGTAATCGCGCTGCGGGTGCTCGCCCACGGGACGTACTGCGGGATACGTGGCGAGCCGTGTATCGCCACGCCGGGTATCCTGGGCCCTGCCGACCACGGCGGCGGACATGGCGCGCGTGCTCGAGGCGATCGCGCGCGGGAAGCCGACGCCCGCGGTGGCCGCCCAGGTGTTCGACCTGCTCGCGCAGCAGCGCATCCGCTCGCGCATCCCCAGCGGCATCCCCGACGACGGCAGCGTCGTCGGAAACAAGACCGGCGACTACGCGGGCGCCGCGCATGACGTCGCCATCGTCAAGGCGCCCTTCGGCACCTACGTGCTGGCGATCCTCTCCAACGGGTGGGAGGCGCCGGACACCTTCGCCCGCGTGGCGGCCGCCGTGCACGGCTACCTCGAGGCCGCGAACTCGTGAGGCGAGCTGCGGGCCGCGAGGCCGGTCGGTGCCGGTCCCACGGGCCGCCCGTGGCCGTGCAGCGCTCGGAGCAGATTCGCAGCGCATATGCTGCGGGCGCCCGGCGCGGTGGGTCGGCCGCTCGGGGAGCGCCTGCGAACTGCCGTCATGGCGGAGGACGGAAACGGGCATGGCGACCTCGCGCGCCGAGCGCGTGCTGATCATCGAGCACGACCGGGCCATCGCCGACCTCCTCCGCCTGGATCTCGAGGAGGCGGGACACCACGTCCGCGCGGTGCTGGCGCCGGCGGGCGTGTGCGCGGAGGTCGACTGCTTCGGCCCCACCATCCTGTTCCTCGACCCCCCGGCTCCGAGCGGCGAGGGGCTTGATGACCTCCGTCGGCTGCACGAGACCAGCGGAGACCAGGCCTTGCGGGTGGTGGCGATGACGACCTCGCGCAAGGTCGCCGCCGCGACCGCGGCGCTCGGGGCGCGCACGCTCTTCAAGCCGTTCGATCCGGGGGACCTCGCCCGGCTGGTCGAGCGCGCGTAGCTGGCGCGTCCCAATGCCTGTCCGCGCGGTGCGCGCATGGCCCTGCGACGGACGCCGGGAGGACCGCGGGCCGGTCGCGGTCGCCTCGTCGTCTTCCGTCTGACGCCCCGGCGGCTGTCATGATCCAGCCGCCGCCTACGACCGTTCCGCGAGGGTCGGACCCGGCCAGCGCGCACCGGCGACGGCCGTGGTGGATGCGGCTCACGCTCGCGGTGGCGCTCCCTGCCGTGGTCGTGACCATCGCCGCCTGTGGCGGCGGTCACAGCGGACTGTTCGACGCCGGGTCCGGTTTCGGACTTCCCGCTCGGAACGGTCACCATGATCGCTTACCTAAAGCGCGCTAGCCCAGCTGTTCTAGCCCCGGACTGTGCCGCCTCCGACCGTACCCGGACATCGCCGCAACAACGTTATATAGGCATGCATAATGTTGACGTATGCGCGTGCGTACGTTTCAGATCGGCCGCGCCCCAGTCCGGCGCGTTCCGAGCGCGCGCAGGAAGGAGATCAACTGCGGCAAGAACGGGCCGGCAGAAATGGGTTCCCATGATGCTTCCACGACCGTCCGACAGATGCCAGCCGGATCATGTTGAGCTTACGCGGAGAGAATCGGAAGTAGCCGCGCTATTCTACGTGGGCCACGTACCCACTCGAATCGCATCTGATCTCGCAATCTCCCTCCCAACGGTGCGATCTCACCTCACGCGAATTCGCGGAAAGACCGGTCTGCACAATGGGCAGCAACTGGCACTCTGGTGTGCTAATCACGCTGGGTGCTGCATTTTCGCTGGATGCCCTCCGCATTCGGATGTCCGTACGTTGGCTGAGCAAGTAGACTTGCGGATTGGAAAATGACCGCACATCTCCCTCTTCGGCCTGCTGCGAATCGCTCGCCCCTTAGCGTGTCGTGAATCACTCTGCGCGCCACGCTCGGGCGGGCGCAGGCATCCAGTCGAGCGCGGGCCGTGCTGATCGCCTCCCTGCGCGATAGGGTGGCCGGGCGGGACGTCGTCGAGCGAGCCTGCGGGGGCTGGCCCCAGGCCCCGCCGCCGCAGGTTCGGGTGCTAAGGCGCGCTCGACCATCCCATCACGCGGGCTCAAGCTTGTTGTGCATCATGCAGAACGACCGCGACCGATAGGGCTCACGTTGCCCCTATTCTCGCTCAGTTGAGGTCTGCCTCGCGGTTTGATTGCGTTGAGCAATCAAGGTCTCATCGGTGGGCCCCTCGCAATGGCCGTCTTCCGGGTATGCGGTCGGTGCTCCTAGTCGCTGTCTTCCATCTGGCTCAGCGCACCTTGTCGCGCCAACCCCATGCTTCCGGGGCCCGACGGCGACGACCGCGTCGGCGTCGCCATCATCGTATATCGCACTCCGTGTCAACCCCGCTGATCACGAAGCAATTCATCTGAAGTGACGATGAATATCAGCAAGAGTGGGGTGGACGGCCCTAGCCGAGAAGACGGACTCTCCCGTCGAAGAAGAGCGATGTCAGAGGGAACCGGCCAGATTGCAGAATCCCGGAGCCGATTAGGGGGAGGCATGGCTTCCGAATGGCGCCGCCCGTCGCCTGCCGACGTTAATGCTGAGCGCGCCGACGGTCGTCGGATTCCAGAACCGTCGCTCACCTGCACTGTCCATGCAGAGGAGAAGCAGTGATGTTACGCATGAAGAATCTCCGACTGTTCCTGCCGGCGCTCCTCGCCGTCAGCCTTGCAATCGGAGTTTTCATCCTTACGCAGGGGACGGGCGGCGCCCAGCAATCAGCACCTCGCCTTCACGGAGCCTACCGGCTGCTCCCGCCTGGCTCTCCGCTTCAGCCCGCGGTCCCACCAGGAACGGCGCGGTTGTCGTGGCAGCAAGCCGCCGGTATTGCGGAGACACAAACGTTACTTCCTGGCCTCGTGCCGGGGCAAGTCGGATCGCTACCGCTTGTCGACGCGGTCGGCGCTAGAGCAACCTCTGGCGCAGTCGACATCACGTCAACCTACAGTAACGGCACGCGGACGGTCCGCGTTCGGAGGTGGAGGCCGCCTGAGTTGCCATTGGATGTCGTACTCGCCGACCAGAAGTGGACCCGAACGGAGGCCATCCAGACTCCACGCGGACCAGCTGTACTCATTGAGCCAAAGATCGCGGCGCCTCAGACCAATCCGCGCCATCTTCGATGGGTGGACGGCGGGATCGAAACTATCCTGACTGCCTTCAACTTCCCCGACAGTTCTTCCGTCGTCGCACTTACGACCGACCTGGAGGTGAAGTAGTGACAACCAAAGTGCTCAAAGACCGGCGGGTTAGGAGCTTGGCGCTAGCATCACTGCTCGGATTCGCCTTGATCGTAGGTGGAGGACTAGCGGCTAATTCGCCGCAAGTATCAGCCCACAGCACAGGTAAGTCAGTAGCAATCTACTACGGGCTCAGCGCGACCTCAGGTGTCTACCACTATGGGTGGCATGCCCGGCCAAGTGGTACGTCAGGGCTCGACCTGAACTGGGGAAGCACGGCTGATGCAGATGCCGGCATGTCGGTGTACCTGAAGACGTACGGGATCAGTGGCGGGGTCGATGCGGACGCCTTCGACAATGGCTCTGGATGCACCGGCCTCTATGTCGAGTTCTACGATCCCACGTTCGGTACGTACCTTGGGCAGGAGAGCTACACCCACATCGATAACGCCACTGGCGTCGTCGGAAGCAGCTGGTCCATCGGCACCGGCAACCAGAGTACGTACCTCGGTACTGTTGCGTCCACGCAACCGCTCTGCGCGCCCAACTTGTGGGATCACCCGCACTTGCATCAAGATGGGGATCAACTGAACCACCCGACCAATCACCAGCACACGAATGGAACCGGAATCCCGTACTGCGAAAGCGGCTATACCGCTTATCCATACCCGAACTGCACCGTTCCGAGTGGAAAGCAGCCAATCGGCAGTAGTACCTGGCTCCATCGGCTAGAGTTCTAGCGACCGGGACAGCGTGTGGTAGGTTGTCTGGGCTGGCGCAGGGTGCCTTTGCCCTGCGCCAGCTCGAACAACCGAGTGAGAGATATCGCCAAATGCGCTTGGTGGGACCGGCGACGTTGTTGCTTCTTGCTTTCATAATCATGTCCTGCGATCGTGGCGATCCGCTGAAGGCAATTCCGGAGTCTGAGCGGATTGTCGTCATGTCGCAAATATCTTCCCAAGTCGCCAACGGAAGAACATGGCCGACCTACGAGATAAAGACGGCGTCCGTCTCCCACCCTTCGAACAGTGTGACTTTCAGCCTCGGCAAGGTGGGCGAGCGGATTGCTGGACTAGCGAGCACACGCGAATTCCTGGTCGTTAATACTGGGCAATCCTTGGTCAAATATCGGCTCGACGGTCAGAAGCTCGGCGCGATATTTTCGGTTAACAATAGACATGTGATTTCTTCTTTTGTCACGACTGGGAACGTTGCGATGATTGTGGATGAATCCGCGAAATGCGCGACGCCATGTCCTCACAGATCGTCGATTGCAGCGGTCGACCTTTCAAGTGGTGCTGCTAGTATCGTTCTCCAAGGAGTACCAGCAGCTGCCGCGAAGCGCGGTCGGCCGATGTCTTCACCTATTGCGATGTTAAATGATGGTTCCGTGCTGGTGGCGTTCTCGTCGGGATCAGGAGAAGGGCCGCGGGACTTCGGCATTGTACAGCACGGCACAGTGGATAAGTACATAGAGACCAGCGGATATGCTGTTCCATCTTGGGATGGGCAACTAATCGCTGAGCAAGCAATCAGTCAACACGTCTGTGACGATGTTGAGTCGCATCGAATGGAAATCGTTGGTGCGCGAGATGGCGTCGTCCGCACTGCGATAACATCTGCTACAGATAACATCACTGCTTGGGAGTGGGCGCCTACCGACTCTGGGCTCCTATACTCTCGGACCGTTGGACGGAGTCCGACGGGAGATCAGGGGACGAATTGCGGCAATGCCTCTCCTGCAGCTACATGGTCGGTGTTAGACGTAAAGACAGGAGATAGCACCGCCGTCAGCGATGCGCCATCGCTCCTGGCGCACTGGCACGGAGATGGCGGCGTAGGGTTCACCTGCCACGGTCAGGAGCTGCTTAGCAGACGTGTCTATTCCGGCGAGACCTTTCCCGGGCGGTGCGTCGATCAAACCGGAGCGAGACTCCCCATCTCAGTGACGGTTCGAGGCCAGGTGGTAGCTAAGGGCGAGGATGTGCGACTGTTACTCGCTCCGGACCAGTAGGGGCGCGTGGCGAGGGCATACTCTCGCCCCACCGGCGCCACCATCGCACGCAGCCCAGGAGAGAGCGAGGCGCTCGTGACGCCGAGCGCCTCGTCGCGCGGCACCACGCCGTGCGCGCATTCCCTACAGCGGTAGTAGGCGCGTCGCAGCGTGATCGGCCCGAGCACGGTGTCGAGGGTCCGAGGACGGTAGCCGACGAACTCTTGCCTGGTGGCCTGCTCCGCAATCGATGCGCTGACCGCGGTGTCCGCGGTCGGCCGCGAGCAGCCCTTCGAGGAAGGTGGTGTCGCCCCCAACTTCGCCATCGCGGTGCGGATCGACCGCTCGAGCGTGGCCAGGCCGTCGCGCTCGCCGAGGGCGTCGACGGCCAGCTCCGCGAGGCGTGCTACCTCCACCCCGAATGTCGTCTGGAGCTCGCCGAAGAGCCCCCCCTTCCGCCCTCGCCCCGGTGCCGCATATTCCCGGAAGCCGCATAAGAGGCACTATGTGGAATTCCACATAGTGCCTCCTCGCCCGGGGGCGGGTCGTCGGGGCGGCGCGAGGTAACGCGGGGTCCGGCGCCGACCTGCTCGGGCCAGTGGGCGCGCGCGTAGCGGTAGAAGGTGCCCCAGCTCGCGCGCAGTCCGTGCTCGTCACGCAGGCGCTGATGCAGCACGCTCAACCGTACGGCGCCGATGTGCGGCTGGATCATCTTGTGCAGCCGCGCCACCTCCTCGCCCGCCGCACCGGGCGTGCGCGCCGCGCTCAGTGGGGCCATCGCCGAGGCCGCGAGCCGCTCCGAGCTCGCATCGCGGCGGCGCTGCGCTCCCCGCACCAACCGCACCGACTCGGCTGCACGGACGTACTTGCGCACGGTGACCCGCGTGTACCCCAGCGCCCCGGCGATCGCGCTGATGCTCTCGCTGGCGTCCCACTGCGCCAGGATCTCCCGGACGTCTCCCACCTCGATCCTCCTTCGCGCCATCCACGCCCTCCTGCGGTGTCCGCCGCAGGCTGATCGTGCTGGATGGCCTCCTCAGGAGGGCCCGGTGGTCAATTCCCGTGATCAGCGACCTGGTCAATAACCACGATCAAGATCCCCGGCCATCTGCTTAATTACCGTGATCAGCGACATCAATTGCTGCGCATCGCCGACAGCATGGAACTCATACGCTAGATAGACCCAGCGAGCCGGACCGCGCCCTCGACTCGTCGCGCCCGCCGTACGGCCGTCTTCCGCGCCAACCGCGACTATCGCGAGCAGCCCGCAGCAGGAGGCGCAACGTGCGAAGGCGTGCAACTCCCTCACGTCTACGGGCCACGACGATGGTGATTGCGCTGATCGCGCTGAGCGGGTGCGCCCGCGGGGCCCCGCCTGGCGCGGCGCCGACGTCAACCCCTACGACGAGTCGTGCTGCGGTCACGGCGTCCGCTTCGCCGACGCAGGCCCAGCCGCCCGCGGTGGCGCAGGTCCACATCACCCGGTTCCCCGACCCGCACTGCTGCGACGTGGCCATCGACAACACGGGCGCGGTCGTGATCGCAATCGATCACATCTCGCGCCCGACCTGGGTCGGCTCACCGCCAACCGCACAGCGCTATGGGTTCTACGAGGTGCTCGTCACGTCCCCAACCCCGCTCGACCGCTTCTCCGTCGCGTGGTCGCAGGTGAGCCCGGCGGGCAGCCAGTTCCGCATGCAGTCCCCCGGAGGCTCGCCGTACAACGGCGGCGTCGTCAACGCGTCAGGACCCCACCACGTGACGGTCACGCTCGCGCACCCCGAGCGGGAGGTGTGGATCACCTTCACGCTCTTCGCGGGCATCGACATGCCGGACACGACGCTCGGACCATCGCCGCGCCTGACGTCGCTCACCGTCAGCAGCCCGGACGCGACGAGCCTCAGCGCTCACCCCGTGCGGCCCGGATGGGCCGGGGCCAGCGCATCTCCGTCCACACCGGTCGAGCCGACTTCCATCCGATAACCGGCAGCGGTGAGAGCGCTGAGCGTCCTGGTCCCGTAGTGCGTCCAGGACGCGGTACGGCTCGCCCCGGCTCCGGCTCTGGCATGACGCCCGCGTGGGGCCGACGTCGTGAGATCTGGTGCTCGAGCCCGAGGTCGGGCAGTCTGGCTTTCTGGCCACCGTCGGGCACCCACTGTCATCGGCGGCAGGCTGATTCGATTCGGAGCGCTCATGCTGAGACGTGGCCGCGCATCGAGAGCGATCGCCATCAGCCCGCGCATGGTGGCCGCGCTCGTCCTGGTGCCAATTCTCACCGCCTGCAGCGGCGCTCACGGACCAGCCACCACCGCGAGCGGAGGAGCCTCCGCGTCCCCGGGCGCAGCGATCGCCGGCTCTGTCACGCCCACCGCCGTGCCGACGCCGACCACGACCGCAGCCTCCACGACCGCGTGCGTAGGGAGTGAATCGACCGCGACGCCGGCGGCGGATACGACGGCCCCACCGGTGCTCGCCGACATCCTGTTCGTCTCCGACACGCGCGGGTGGGCGGTCGGTGCGGGGCGCATCCTCACGACGCGCGACGGGGGTGCGCATTGGGCCGAGCAGTATCGCGGAACAGCTGCGCTGCAAGCGGTCCGGTTCATCGACGCGGAGCACGGCTGGGCGCTCGGGAAAGCGCATCTGCTGGTCACGTCCGACGGCGGGGACTGCTGGCGGGAGCTACCGATGCCGGCGCCGGCTCTGCAGGAGGTGGGCTTCGACTCGGCGAGCGACGGCTGGGGCATCGAACGCGGCGATAGCCGCGTTTCGTTCCTCGCGCACAGCACCGACGGGGGACTCACGTGGGAGCGCGTCGCGGCGCCGCAGGTCCCGGCGTCCGTTTGCTTCAGCGACCCGCACCACGGGTGGCTGATGACCGAGAGCGCCGCTCTGTACCGCAGCCATGACGCCGGACGGACCTGGACGAAGGCGTTCACCCCGGCGAACGGCGATGCGTTCGGTCGCGCTCGCTCCACTCAGTGCGCAGGATCGACGGCGGTCTGGGCGCTCGCGCGCGGCAACTGCGCCGCCGGCACCTGCGCTTACTGGCTGTACCACGGTGCAGACGATGGCGGCTTCCAGACGGTGGTCTGTAATGCGTCGTTGCGTGGCTGTACTGAACCTGACGCCGCCGCCCGGTTCGACGTGGGGGAAGCTGGACCCTTCAGTGCGCTGGACGCGAGCGGCGCCGTCCTGTTCGGCTGGTCGCCGGCCGCTACCAAGCCGACGACCTCGTTCGTCCTGGTCAGCCGCGGCGGCGACGTTGTCGGCACGCCCGCTTCGGTTGTGCCGCATCTCGAGCAGCCGGCCGCCGCCGCATTCCGATCGGCTTCGTCGGGCTGGCTCGTCGGTTCAATGTTCACAGGACGCTCGGCGATCCTGCACACAGCCGACGGCGGAGTGTCATGGCAGACGCAGTGGCAGTCGCCGGCGCGCTGACGCGGCGTGATGACCGCGCCCCGACGGTCACCTGCTCCCCTGCGGTCTCCAGGCGACGACAGGCTGCCGGTATGTCGCGCGGCCAGCTTAAAGATCCCACTGGTGGCCAAACGGAAGATCCCACCCTCGTGAGGTGAGGTCGAGGACCTGCTGGTCGTCGGTACCGTCGATCCGCACGACGCGCAGCGTTGCGCCCGCGATGAACGCCACCCAGCCGCCATTCGGCGACGGCGCCGGGGAAAGTCCGTCCGCGATCGTGTGCATCGCCCCGGCCATACCCACGCGAATCGGCCCCGCCCGCAGGAACGAGCCGGTGACCCACCGGCCGTCGGCCAGGCGCGTCGCCACTCCGCCGCTGCCGACCTGCAGCCCGCTCACCGGCGTCTCCGAGCCATCGAGCCCGAAGATGGCCGGGGTGGACGATGTACTACCCACCGATGCGGCAATGCGGTCGTTCGACACCCACGTCCCCGCGACAGCGATGAACGGCGCGTCCTGCTTCGTGACCAGGCGCCGGTCCGATCCATCGGCAGCCAGCACTCGGCCGGTAGGCGCGGAAAGTGCCGGCCCGGAAGCCCCGCGCCGACCCCAGGAGAGCAGCCGATCGGGAAGGCGGGCGGGAATCGACACACTCAGTATCCCGAGCGCATTCGCGCCCGTTTCACGTGCGCCGAACTCGGCGATCGCGACGTCCTGGGATGTCAGCGCCTATCGGAGCAGGCAACGGGAACAGGCCGCCGGTGATGGTGTGTACGTCCCCGGCATGCCGATGCGGGCCGGGCCGAACTCCAGGAACGGGGGCCACGCACCGCCCGGGTGTCAGGGCGGCCTCTGCCTCTCGGTCTGGATAGGCGCGCTAGCGGCCGCCAGGTCCGCGACCAACGCCGCGAATGCATCCCATCCCTCGACGCGGCGCAGCGGCGGCCGACCGGCAGGGCATCGTTGTAGACGGCCGACCACGAAGCCGGCACCACCGATCGTGGCAGGTCCTGCGGGTTCGCGGGCACGTCGTCGAGCAGAACGTCGAGGCCGAGGCGCGTCGCCACTTCCGCTTTCGTCACGCCGCGAGACGACACGACGTCTTGCAGCACGTCACGCAGGCCGGCGCGCGCGAGCCACGTCGATGTGTGGTCGAACGCCGAGCCGCCGCGGGCCGTAACGATCACGGCGTCGCGCCGCGCGCCATGATCTGCGATTGCCTCGAGCGCGCCTGGGATCGCGGGCATGCCGAGTGCGTATTCGGTGCCGTGCGCGTCCGCGATCAGCGCTTGGTACGCCTCAACGCCGAGACGCGCCGGGCCGGCCGGCACCAGGCACTCATGAGGCGCGAGGTCGATCCCGTGCACGGCAGACGCGTAGTCGATCATCGCGGCGATCGTGTCGGAAATGACGCCGTCGAAGTCGATGCCGAGGCGCAGGCGGCGAGCCATCGCCGGAGCTTACCGCAACAGGCTCGCCGTTCGCCTCGCGCCGGGCGATGTCGACGCGCTCGACGCCGCCCGCAGCTTCACCTATTGACGCGATCGGCAGCTCGGCACGCGAACCGCCGGCACTCGCGCCTTGGCGCGGCCCGCCGCTACGACCGATCCAACACCCACCTGCCCGAGAGAGATCCACTGGAGGAGCCTCCACAAAGGCAGACCGATTGAGCGAGCGGATGCGTCACGACTGCCCGTTGTCAAGGAACGCGGCCAGCCAGCGCCCACTGGGGGACCAGGAGAAGAGGAACCGTCCTGTCAAACCCATGCCTTCGAGCGGTTGCGGAACCATGCGATTTCCGTTGGACAGCGAGTACAAGGCGACCACTCCCCGCTCCCCTGTCGCTGCGACGCTGCCGTCGGGTGACTCAACGAAGACCGCGGGACCGAGCAAACTGGTCAGCGTGTCGAGTCGGCCGGTCGCCGGGTCGATCGTCTCGACCGTTGTCTCGTTTGTGGTTCCACCGCCGCGCCCCACCAGCAGGCGGCCGGCCGCCGTCCAGCCCAGGGCGAACCGATCGAGGTACGGACCCAGCACAGGGCCGACCTGGATCGAGGGGCCGGACGTCTGTCCGACGCGGACGGCGACGACGCCCCCGTTTGCGGCGTCCCGCACACCGGCGAGCCAGCGACCGTCCGGGGACCAGGCGAATCCGGCGGTGATGTCGACGGCAATCGGGGTCGCGGCCCCGGAGGCGAGGGCGACGATGAAGCTGTGCTGGGGGCCGTCGGGCCGCGCGGACGCGTACGTCGCGAGTAACCGCCCATCCGGGGAGATGTCGTAGCGATCGACGCCGACGAGCACCGTGCGTCCGGAGTTCGTATCGACCAGGTCCGTCTGGCCCTGTCGGCGGACAAGCTCCAGCGAGGGACCAGCGGGCACGCCGGGCCAGCGATGAACCACCGTTCCATCCGGCGGTCCCGCGTTGAACGGCGGCTCGACCTGTCGAAAGGTGAGGCGCAGCGTGTCGGGATCGAAGGCATAGCGTCCGGTTGGGAGCAGCCTCCCGGCGGTGGTCATCGGGTCGCCGCGGACTTCGACCGGAATCGCGTGCGGATCTTGCCAATCGTGCTCGCCCCGACCGGAGTCGCCGAGGCAAGGACCAGCCGGGCGGATCGGGACGTCGAGCACGCGCGCTTCGAAGGGATCGAGGCGCAGAAGCAGGGCGCGCTGAGGAGCTGAGTTCCCGTTGGCGGAGCGGGTCAGTGCTAGCGCGAGGGGCTGCGGACCGTCGGATGGCAGGAAGCAGACGGCCCATACCCCGCGGATTGCGTAGACGCGACCCGTCGAGCGGTCGTAGAGCAGTGCCGAGCCCTCTGCATCCACTGACGATGCATCGAAAGCGCGGTTGACGGCGCTCATGGACACCGACGGATACGGCGATGCGGACAAGGTGTTGATCTCTCCGGGCTGAAGCGGCGCTATCCCAGTGGTCGCCCCCGGCTGTCAATGGCCAAACCGAAGTCCGCACTGGTGGCCAACCAAAAGTCCGCACCCCTGGTCCTGATCAGCGTCTGCGCACGGTCGGTCCTCCTCTCGCTCGCGCCTCTTTCATGCGGAAGGAGTCGCCCTCGGTGGTGACGACGACGGCGTGATGCAGGAGGCGGTCGAGCAGCGAGACGGCGGTGGTGGGCTCGGGCAGGAAGCGTCCCCACTGATGCGAAGGGCCAGTGGCTCGCGACGCCGAGTGAGCGCCGCTCGTAGGCCGCGGCGACGAAGCGGAAGAGGAGCTGCGTGCCGACGTCGTCGAGCGGGGCGAAACCGAGCTCGTCGCAGATGACCAGGTCGGCGCGCAGCAGCCCGTCGATCACCCGAGCCACCGAGTTGTCGGCGAGGCCGCGGTAGAGCTGTTCGACGAGGTCCGCAGCGGCGAAGTAGCGCACGCGGTGTCCGGTCTCGACGGCGGCGCGCCCGAGCGCGATGAGCAAATGCGACTTGCCGGTGCCGGCGGGACCGACCAGGCAGACGTTCTCGCGGGCGCGCAGCCACTCCAGCGAAGCGAGGTAGTCGAAGGTGCCGCCGGGCACGCTCGACTCGTCGACCCGGAAGTCATCGAGCCGCTTCTCCGCGGGGAAGCCGGCGGTGCGCATGCGCGTGCGCAGGTTGGCCTCGTCGCGTGCAGCGCACTCGGCCTCGACGAGCGTGCGCAGCAGCTCCTCTGGCGTCCAGCGCTGGGTCTTCGCGGTCTGCAGCACCTCGGGCGCGACGGCGCGGATGCGCGCGAGCTTGAGCCGGCGCAGCCCGGACTCGAGGTCGGGGGCGAGCGGAGCGACCGCGCGGCTCACGACCGCACCAGCGCGTAGTCGGCGAGCGAGCGCGTCGCGACCGCGGGCAGGTGCTCCAGGTGGAGCTGCTCGCCGCGCTCGGCGAGCTGGGCGACGCCGGCTCCGGCCTCGAGGATGGAGCGCACGTCCGCCGCCCGGAAGCGGCGGAAGGAGGTCGCGCGCTCGAGGGCGCGGACGAGCACGTCACGCTCCCACGCCGGCTCGAGCTCGACGATGGACGCGAGCTCCGACGCCAGGCGGGACGTGCCGGCGGCTGCGGCGGAGCGCAGGAAGTGCTCGGCCTCCGGTCCCAGCGCGAGGAAGCGGTGCTCGGACTCCGAGCGCGGTCGCACCGCGCGCCGCGGTCCGGACCGGGGCCCGCCGTAGTGGTCGTCGCAGATTGAGGCCTCACCGGGGGCGACCAGGGGATGGCGGGCAATCTCCTCGTCGTCGCGCCGGATCACTACCTCGCCGTCGCTGGCGGTGACCTCGACAAAGCCGCCGGCGTAGAGGTGCGGCACTGAGTAGCGGGCCGAGCCGAAGCGCACCGTCGCCAGCTTGTCGACCTTGCGCCGCTCGCCGCGCGCGAGCAGCGGCCGCGACGCGGGCAGCGGTCGGAGCGCCTCACGCTCGCGTGCCAGCCGGATCGTCGGCGCTTCGCGCGTCTCGGCGTGCGGACGTGCGTTGACCTCGGCGCACCAGTCGCGCGCCGCACGGTTCGCCGCGGCGAGATCGGGCCAGCCGCCGGCCGGGACGAGCAGGTCGCTCTTCGCGTAGCCGACGAGCCGCTCGACTCGTCCCTTCGACTCGGGGTCCGCCGCCTCGCAGAAGTCGGGGCGGAAGCCGTAACGCGCGGCGAAGCGGACGTACTCCGCGTGCGGGATCATGACGTTGGCGACGATCCCGGCGCGCAGGCAGGCCATGCGATCGGTGAGCGCCAGCTCCGGGACGCCGCCCAACTCCTCGAAGCACTCCGCGAGCAGCCGCAGGGTCGTCGCCTGGCGCTCGTCGGCGGCGATGCGCACGAAGCGGTAGCGGCTCCACGCCAGCACGGCGCAGAAGAGGTGGACGCGCCCCTCCGATCCCCAGTCGAAGGCGAGGTACTGACCGGGCGGTGGAAACCACGGCCGGTAGATCCGCCGCTTGCCCCGCCAGCCCGTCTTCGCCTCGGCGACCAGGCGTCGGAAGCTGCGGTCCGACCCTGTGTAGCCGGCGGCGCGCGCCGCCACGAGCAGTCGCTTCGCGCTGATGCGCCCGTCGGTCTCCCGCACCCGCTGTTCCACGAGCGCTCTGGCCGTGTCCGTCTTATGCGGTCGTCGCTGCCCGCGTGCCCGATGCTCGAGCTCGCCCTGGCGCCCGCGCTCGACGATCCGCTTCACCGTCTTGTCGGTCGTCCCGCACAGCGCCGCCACTGCGCGGTAGCTTCCCAGCTGCTCGTACGCGCTGATGATGTCCAACTGCTCCCTCGCGGTCTTCAATGGAGCCCCTTCGGAGCGGGGAGATGGCAGGGTCGCAACCACACCATTCCCCGCTCCGGGGGCTTCGTGCATCACCGTGACCTCAAGGGTGCGGACTTTTCGCTGGCCACCAGCGCGGACTTTTACATGGCCGCGCGACACCCGGCTCGAGCGCCGCCGCCGGCGAGGGCGTGCGTGCGGCACCCGCGCCGGCGCCGCCACGCGCGGAGCCGACGGCCGCACGCGCCGCGATCCCGACCGCGACGACGACGAGCACGCCGGCGGCGGCCGTGGCCACCGGGCCAATCCGCCGGTGCCCGAGGAGCGCCGTCCACGCCGTCGCCGCCGAGGACGCACGCCCGGCGGCCGCGGGCCGTCCCTCCCACGTCGCGAGCTGATCGCGATGCGCGAAGCCGAGCTTCGCGAGCGCACTCGAGACGTGCGTCTTCACCGTGTTCGGGCTGAGGTCGAGCGCGTCGGCAATCTCGGGATTCGTGCGCCCCTTGCGCACCTCCTCGACGACCCGCCACTCCGCCGGAGTGAGGATGTCGGGATGCGGTGGGCGGCCGCGGCTGCGGCGGAAGAGCGGAGGCATACGACGAGCCTACCGGCGACGGACGCGAATTACTTCACCCGGCTCAGCGGGCAACGCGGAGCTCCGAGTTGTCACGCCCGAGCACCCACACAGCCGACGACGCCATATCGACTGCTATCAGCTTTCCGCCCGGTCAGCCCAACCCGAACCTGCGGTCGTGCACTCGTCACATCGGGACACCGGCCGGCGGGGATCGAGCAAGGTGCTCGTCGCGGCCGAATTCTGGGGCGGTGGCGTGGGCCTGGCCGTGCTCGTCGCCGGCGCTACCGGGATCTGGTGGCACGAGCGGAGATGATGCAGCGTGCGGCAGAAAAGACCCGCGCCCTGTTCAACCGGGCGCAGGAAGTTCGATCCGAATCGATGATCCGGACCGCGTGGCCGGGAAGCTTCTGAGATCGCCCGCGCGGCACACGCCAGCGACGCACGCGCCGTCCAGGTCGTACAGCTCACCCTGGCACGGCCCCTTGAACCATCCCTTCCGATCTCCGTCTGCGATGCCAGGGAACCGCTCCGACGCCTGCAGGTCCGCTCTCCAGATCACGAAGCATCGGGTGCCGGAGGGATCCGCCGCCTCGAGCGCGTGAACCTCTCCGTGATTCTCAACGAGGTAGAACGATCGGGCGGGGCGGTCGCTCGGCGCGGGCGGCCAGCCCCCTGCGATCACGCTTCCCGCATCGTCGACGTAGAAGAGCCGCACCGTGAGACCGTTGCCGCCGGCGCTTGGGACGACGACGACTTGCGGCGCGCGCGGGACGAGGAGCACGACCGTTGCGATCGCGGCGGCCAGTGCAACGCCCACGGCGAGTGCGAGGGCAGACGCCCGCCGGAGAGACATCGTCATCACGCGAGCCCACCGCCCGCATCGCCATTTCGCGACGGCGACCACGCGACGGCGCGCGACAGACGTGGCAGCGTCCGCCGCGCGTGCCGCTGATCATCCAGTTGTTGCTCGGTCGTGATGTAGAGATCTCCCTGCACTCCCGGCCACCACATCCCGCTATGCCGAGCGTTCGCATCGCCCGCGTCCCTAGCCCCCCATGGAGTGCGTTGCGGGCAGTTCCGCGGGGGCGTTTCGCGCCGGTACCCACTCAAACTCCGTGGTCCGAGAGGTGAGAAGGACTCTCTGACCGCGATCGACTCTGAAGGTGCGGTATCCAACGACGACGTGACTCGACGCGTCGATATCCAGCTCACGACGAAACTTGGCGCTTGGCGGTGACTCGAGAAAAAGTGTGCGCACCGGTTGAGCAGCCGAGCCGGTCTCATGCATCGCAAACATCGTCCTTGCGAACTCCGGCGCGATCGCAGGCAGTAGTCCCGTGATCGTGGGAAGCGGATGCGTGGTGATGACGTGTCCGTCCGGCAGCCGAGTGTTCCGGGCGACCTGGATCTGCTCGTCGATGACGCGTCCGACCGCGTCGAGTCTCCGCACGAGCACGGCCACTACGCGGTCACCGTCGATGCGCGCGAAGGAGTCGTAGGTAGTGCGTACTCCTGGCGTCGCCTCGGTCACGGTCTCCCGCACGTGGAGCACCATTCCAGGCTGGGCCGCCAGGCGCGCGAGGAAGGCGCCGGGGTGCGCACGGCGGAGCGCCTGCTGTCCGGAGGGCGTCAACGACCAGTAGTCGACGGGCTTCGTTGCCCCTGAGTCCGGAAGCGCGGCCTCAGGCGACGCCGTTGCAGCTGCCTGAGGCGTGGCCGTTGGATACTCCGCCACAGGGCCATACGTGGTGCCTCCGTACCGGCTGCGCCCCGGAATCGCTTCGCCGCGCGTCATGGCGCCGAGATCGACGAGCACCCGCCCGTCCCTCACCTCCACCGCGTAGCGATCCAAGTTCCGCGCGGCCGGCCCATATACGCGGGTGCCGTCCACGTCGTACGTGTCCAGGAGGCAGGGTTCCACGAACCATCCCGCACGTCCGAACCGCTCGTAGTCCGAGACCCACGGCACGAGCGCGCGGCCATGCGTGCTGATCGTGGACAGTGCGATCAACGAGCCGTCCGTCAGGCGCACAAGCGCGAACGGGATCCCGACGACCGGATCGGGCGGGCAACCGTCAAGCTTCCCGTTCCACACAGCCGTCTGGGAACGTGCGGGGGCCTCTACGAGCCCGCTACCGTCTTCCGCTACGCTGAACAAGGCGACCGATCCCGCCGGATAGCGGGCGGCCGGCCCGAGATCCACGATGCGTGCCGATGCCCGGCTACTCGGGGCAGGGGCAACGAGGACAGCCCCAGACAGAGCGACCAGAGCCACCAGCATGAGGCGCAATCGACGGACGGCCACGACCACATCCTCTCCGCGGCGACGTCGCTCTGGGCGGCGACCTCGCTCTGGCCCACGCTACGGATCCCCCGCCGTACCTGCGTCACCCGCAGGAGTGAGATTCCGAGCGACCGAAATCGTTCGCGCGGCCGATAGGCGTCGGACGAGCACCTGCGGAGCGCTCGTCCGCGCCTGTTCCATAAGATGGCCGAGGCCGGCCGCGTCGGTCGTCGAGGACGGGCGCCGACCACGCGTGAGGAGGGAACCTCCGATGCAGCCCGTGCTGGCCCGGCGACTCCCGCAGCGCTGGACCGTCCCGCCCGCCGTCTTTGCCGTCGCGAGCCTCGGCGCCCTGCTCGCGTGGGGCCTGCCCGCCGTCGCCGTCGCACTGCTCGTCGCCCTGGCATGGTCCCTGGCAACCGCGGAGTGGGCGGCACGCCGGAAGGGCGCGCGGGCGCTGACCCTTGTCGCGCCGCTGTTGGTCTTCTGGCCGCTCATGCACCGGATCATGATCGGAAGCCCGCGATACGCCGGCGCCGGCGGAGCGTTCGCCGCCGCGCTCATGCTTGCCATCGTGGCCCTGCTCGCGCGTCACCCGGCGGTCGCCGATGCGCGCGCGGGATGGCCATCTCGGGCCGCCTGGCGGCTCGCGAGCCTCCCTGTCGCCTGGGTCATCGTCGCTGCCATCTACCTCCACCTGCAGGCCGTGTTCGTGCACGTCGATCCGTCGGTTCGTTCCGGCTGGGGGACGGGGTACGCGGGAGCCCTGTTCGCCGCCGCCGGATTCGTTCTGCTCACCGGCTACTGGTGGCTGGTCGCTGTAGCGACGGCGCGGGTGGCCCGGGAAAGACCGGGTGACCCTGCTCGTTAGAAGGCGGCACGCTCGCAACCTCGGCGAGCGAAATTCCAACTCTCCGGTGACGACCCTGGCTGGCTCGGCGGCAGGACGTGCGATGTGGGCGCACGTCCATATTCCTGTCCTTCTGCGCAGCGAAGGCACGCGCCGACGTCGTGCCAGGCGTCGGCGATTACCTGACCCCAGGGAGGGCGGGGTACGAGGTAGTCCTCGCCCACAACCCGCACGCTGCGGTCATGACGGCGGCGACGCCGGCACGGACGGCCGCTCTCATCCTGACATGCTGGACACCGGGTCGAGTGGCCGCGCTCGGCTTCAGGACGTTCCTGCGGTGAGCCGCGCGCCCGCGACCAGCGCCCCGTCCCTCGACCCTGACGTACGCCGCGGCGTACATGATTTGCGGGCAGCGCGAGCCGCTACATCGCGGTGACATCGTCACCTCGCGGCGCGCGTCGTGGAACCGGGTCGCGTCCGCTCGCTGCATCCGTTGCAGGAGGAGCCGCGCCTGGAGCGATAGCGCCTCGCGGGCGCGTGGAACCTACGAGCGCGCAAGCGCGTTCTCACCAGAGCTGGGCTGGCGGCGCACAGCACGAATTCGGCGGAGCGATGGACCTCGACACCCGACCACAGCCCCCGGCGGGATGGCATGCCGCGCACGCCCGGCGTCGCCCGAGTGCGCTCCGCGTGGGCCTCGCAGCGGCGCTGGCGCTCGCCCTGTTCGCGGGCGCGTGCACCACCCCGGAGCGCGTGGGGACTTCGTCGCCCACGGGCGCAGCCACGCTTGCCGGCGCTCGCACCGCACCGACCCCACTGGCAGCGCCCGCCTCCGTCACCCCCATCCCACCGCCCGCCCTCGGAGGGACGGCGAGCACCGCGACACCGGCGCAGGTCGGCGCAACGGCGACTGCGACCGCGACCGCGGCGGCGCACGCCCCGGTCGCGTTCTCGGTCAGCCCCAACCCGCTCGTCTGTCGCGCCGGCGCCACCGTCGCGGCGGACGGGTTCCTGCCCGGTGAAGGCGCCGTGCTGTTCCTGCAGTCCTCCGTCGACAACTACGCGGAACTGGCGAGGGCGACCGCCGACGCGGCCGGCCACCTCGCGTTCCAGGTCCACGACTTCCCGATCGGCACGATGTGCCAGTCGGAGGTCGCCCTCGTCGTGTCCTCGATCGATGCGAGCGGCGAGAGCCGCCGGATCCCGCAGCCGCCGCTCTACGTCCCCGTTGCCGGCGCGGCGTGGAGCTCCTCCGGGACGCCCTGGTCCGCGGCGGACTACATCGACGCGCTTGCCGCGTCCGGCATCCAGGTCGGACGCTCGGGACGCAGCCCGGCATGTGAACAGGTCGACGGCCGCCCGGGCATCGAGTACGCGGGCGACGCGCACTTTGTCCTGTGGGTGTACCCGAACGAGCCGGCGACCGCGGGCGAGTGGATCGTGGACGACCTCTTCGCCGCGCGGCACCGCGTGCTCGTGTGCGACCGCGCGCCGTCGCGCGTCTACCACCAGCAGAACCTCGTATTGCTCGTCCCCGACGCCGAACCGCGGACGACCGAGCTCGTTGACACCTTTCTCACGCTCGGGCGGCCGTCGTCGAACCCGCTCCCATCGGACACGACGGGGTTCGCGATCGTCCCGCCGCCGGCGGGTGCGCCGCTGGGCGCGACGCCGCTACTCGAGCAGCTCGCGGCCGACGGCTTCCACTACACGCCGTACTTCCAGCCCGCGTGCCCGTACGGAACGTCGCGCGCTTCCGAGGTGCAGCTCGTCGGCCCGTGGCCGGAAGAGGGGCCTTCGCTCCACTACGTGACGGTCTGGGTGTACCCGACCATCGCCGATCTCGAGTCAGAGTGGGTGCTGGGGCAGGACGGGGTGGTGGGGGCGCCGGACGTCCACCGTTCCCGTTCAGTCGACTGCACCGTCGGTGCGCGCATCTACCGCAACGAGAACCTCCTGCTGGTCATCGGCGGCCCCGACGACCAGCCCTCGCTCACGACACCGATCGTGGACGCCTTCCTGGGGCTGCGGCCGTGAGGGAACGCGCCAGTCTCCGTTGCGCACCAGTGGAGAGGCACGCCCTGCTCGTCATTGCTTGGAGCGGAGACCAGTCACACCTCATCGTCCGCATAGGCAGAGGCCTGTGAGGCTCCGCACGCGACGGTCGTGCCTGTACGCCGCCCTCCTGAATCCTGATCGCGGCCGTCACTGGGGCAGCGTGCTCGAGCAGCCGTGCTCCGGCCCCGTCACCGACGACATCGGCCGGCGCCTCTCCCTCGCCGACCACCGCCAGGACGGCCTCTCCCACTGCGGCGGACGCGGCACCGACCGCCACCCCGGCAATGGCGCCCGACGGGCGCACCTCCGACCCGGCGCTCAATGCGCTCATCGAGCACTTGCTCTCTGACGACGCAGTGGCGCTCGAGCGGCGCTTCGGCACCCTCGACGCCCGCGAGTCCGGCGGCGGGACCACGGACGATCGCATGCTCCCCGCGAGCCAGTGGGCACCGCGTCTGGCTGCGGCCGCGCGGTCGCTCTACGCCGTCGCTCCCGACCAACCCCAGGCCGGTCCGCGGCACGCCGTCGACGTCGTGCTGGCCGTCGACAGCCCGGAGGCGCACGAGGGCTGGCGCTTCGCGGTCGCCGGCAACGACGTCGTCGACCTGACGATCCTGCAGGATCCGCGCTACGCCGCCGGCGGCCCGCTGGAAGACTTCCTCGTGCTGCCGCCCGCGAAGGACCTCCCGCAACCGCCGGCCGGCTACGCGTTCGCGGCAGGCGTCCCGGAGACCGGCGTGCCCTCGGTGGACACGCTCGTCGGCGCCCTCGCCGCACACGACGCTGCGGCCCTCACCGCGGCCGCGAGGTACAAGCAGGGCACGCTTCCCGCGCGGCACTGCAACGTCGACCAGTCGCTCGACGCCGGCGACGTGGCAAGCCGCTTCGAGTCCCTCGCCATCCAGGCGTACGCGCTGCAGGCCGTCGCGACCGTGCCCGACGGCTTTCAACCGCCCGCCGACCACCTCCTGGTGGTTGTGCTCGAGACTGCGCCGTACCGGTGGACCCAGGCTGGCCTGCTGGAGGCGGGGGGACAGATTGTCGGGCTGCTAACCGAATGCGTGCCGTACCCGCCACGCGCCTTTATCGTCCCACCCCCGTCTGCGAGCGACGCCGCCATCGACCCGGGTCGACGCTCCGGTGTCGCGGCCGTCGACGCCGTCCTCGACGCGCTCGCAGCGAAGGATTGTGCGGCGCTCGTCGCGGCGATTGACTTCTCCGAGGTCGGCTGCGTCGTGGCGCCGTCGGGCATCGGCTCACCGCCGCTGTGTCGCGCGGACGAGGCGCCGGGCGCGCCCGTGGCCGTGCTTCCGTCGGCGCAGTGCGAGGGCGGGTATGTGCGTCGTGACGAAATGGACGGGCTGCTCGACTTCCTCCTCCCGGTGGACTGGCGTCTCTATGCCGTGGTGGATCGCGGACCGGTCGCTCCTGCCACCGACGGCTTCTTCCGGGGCCAGGTCGCCGCCGTTCTCGTCCCGGCCGGCAATGACGCCCAGCACGGTGCGCTGCTGCTCTACCTGAACGATCGGGGCATCACGACGATCCAGACCGGGTGCGGGCAGGACTCACCCGCGACGCAAATCGGGCGCGCGAGTACCGATGGCGCACCGAACTTCCTGCTCGCACCTCCAACGACCGCGTCGAACGCGCTGCCCGGCGACATCCAGCCCGCGGTAGATGCCGCGCTGGCCGGCGACGGGGAACGGCTCGGCGCGCTGCTATCGACGACGGCGGGACCGTGCGTTGTCAATCCGGAGCCCGCGCCACAGCGCGCGCCGGAGTGCCCCGAGGGCAAGCCGGCAGGCACGTCGGTGCCTGCAATCGTGGCCGGCGGATGTCCGGATGAGGCGGTCCACTTCGTCGCTCCGGGGATCACGTTCGCGCCGAGCCTCGACCCCTCGGGATTGGGTCCCCACCTCATCGGAGTGATGGAGATCGCGGAGACACCGGTTCGATACGCGGCGCTCTTTGGGTACGACAAGGTGTTGTGGCTGGGCTTCGACGCGGACGGCCGTCTCATCGGCTCCGGCGGCGTCTGCGCAGCGTTCGACCTCCGGCCGCGGCTCTCGAATGCGACGTGGCTGCGAGGTCCGGCCTGGGGGAACTAATGGAGACAGCTGCCGGATTGCCGGCGACGCGCGCCCGAACGCGGGCATCGAGGAGAGGGCGACTGGCGAGGCTCGGGCCGGTTGTCGCGGTCGTTGGGACGCTGCTCATGCTCTCAGTGCTCGCGCCAAACTCAGCATCGGCGCAGGGCGCTCTGACGGGTGACGTGCCGTCGGGACGGACGGCCGGCGGCGTCGCGCTCGTGGAGTGGGGCGGCGGCACGATGGAGTCGCTGCAGGTCGCGGCCGCACAGCAGGGCTGCACGCTGTCCTCGGTTTGGCTGACGGTCAAGGGAAAGTTCGTTGGCTACACCGTGGGAGCGCCCGCGTTCGCGAACGCAAGCTGGTTGTCGCGCGTCGGGGAAGACTTGTCGCCGCAACCGCTCCTCATCGTCTGCAAGACGCCCGGCCTCGGCTTCTGTGAGGCCAGCAGCCAGGTCTTCGACCGCACGCCCGGCGCTCCGGGAACCGAGACGCCGCGAGACGCGCTCGATCAGGGCATCAAGACCCTCAGCGCGCTCCCACGTGGCACGTTTGTCGAGGCGAACACAACGACATCCCAGGTGGTCTGGAACCTCGTCAGTGACGATGGCGTCGTCGTCGGGGAGTTCACGATCGGCCTTACCACCGGCGGATACTCGATGGAACACGCGGAGTTCTGCGTCTTCGAGTGATCTCCGGCGTTCCCGGATGGGCGGCGGCACCCTGATCGCCTGGGCGGGGCGGAGTCGAGACGGCTGCGAGCGGGCCGCCGCGCGGAACGCAAGCGCAGCCCGCGTCGTCAGGCAGCGACGGAGACGGTGAGGGGCACCAGGTGATGACGCCACGACGGTCCGCGCGACGCGGATTGCCGGCGCTGCTCGCCGGCACGCTCCTGGTGCTCGCCGGCTGCCGGTCAGGCGTGCCGAACGCGACGGCCTCCGCGACGAGCGCGCTTGCGACCGCAACCGCCGCGACCGCGACCAGCACGCCGGCCGTGACGGGCGCGGTCGCCGCGCCGTTCGCGACCCCACCGCCCACGGTCACCCCCCAACCCAATCCGAAGTGTTACGACTTCCCACCCGCGCCGAACGATCAGGACGCCTGGACGAGAGCCCGCGCGCGGCTCCCAGCCGACATCGCCGTCCTGCGTCCTCGCGACCTTCCCGCCCGTTTCGGAGAGCCGCGGCTGGTGCAGGCATGCATCGACGACGTGTTGGGCCTCGGGCCTGTCTACGCAATCGGCTACACCTCCGAGCCGGCACGAGCACATCTGGTTCAGCATGGGGCAGTGGGGGAACTTCCCCGGCGGACCCGGCATGACGTCGCAGCCTGTGACGGTCCGCGGCGTCGCGACCTCGGTCACGATCAGCCCGAGCCAGGACACCGATGGGGCACCCGGCTACATCGTGAGCTGGCACGGGCAGGGCGAGTTCTACTCCATCCGCGCGTTCTCGTTCGATCTCACCCCCGCAGACATTGCACGGATCGCCGACTCGCTCACCCGCGTGCCGCCGACGGCAGGCGGCGCAACCGACCTCGGCACGCTCGCCTACGTCCAGGACGGCAACCTCTGGGTGCGCGCGCTGCCCGACGGCACGCCGCGCGAGATCCTCGACTCCGGTCACGCCTCCTCGCCGCGCTGGTCGCCCTCCGGGGAGTGGATCCTCGCGGGTGACGTCGTGGTCCGCGCCGATGGCGGCGAGTGGCGCACCGCGGCCGGGTGCCTCGCGTGGTCACCCATCGCGGACGCGCTCGCCTGCCGTGACCCCGGCGGCCTGGTCCTCGAGAGCGCCGACGGCGCGTGGCGACAACCGGTCCCGCTCGACGCGGTGCCGCAGTACGTCGCGTGGAGCCCGGATGGGCGGCGCATCGCGGCCGCGGCGAACCGTCCCGCCGGACCTGTGCCGAAGCAGTGGGCGTCCAGCCTCACCGTCGTCGACCTGCCGGGGCTCGCGGAGACGCCGGTCCTGCACACCGACATCAAGGCCGGCGATGGCATCGTCCTGGTCGGCTGGTCGGACGACGGGAAGGACCTGCTGTACTTCGTCGACCCGGCCTTCTCGGCCTCGATCGGCGCCGACGGGCTCGGCCTGCGTGCCGTCGCCGCCGACGGGCACGGGCCGCCGCGCACGCTCGTCGACGCCGCGCTGACCTACCCCGATCTGATGGACGAGATCGGCAAGGTGTCTCCGTTCCTGCTGACCGCCGGTCCCGACCGCGAGACGTGGACGAACAAGCGGATCGCCGCCGTCGACGCCGCGACGGGCAAGGTCGTCGACCTCACCGACGCGTCGGTCGCGGCGCTCGAGCCAGCTGCTTCGCCGCACGGGACGGAGATCGCCTACGCGAGCGCGCCGGACATCGGGCGGGTCGGCGGCGGCGACCCCGCGCACGCGGGCTTGAACGCGCGTCGCATCTGGCTGATGTGGCCCGACGGCTCGCACGCGCGCCAGCTCACGCCCGACGCCGGCTACCGCGACGAGCGTCCGCTCTGGTCGGCGGACGGCTCGGCGATCCTCTTCGCGCGCTTCGCGGCGTCCGGCGACGCGGCATCGCTCTGGCTGATGCCGTCGTCGGGCGGCGGCGCCGTGAAGGTCGCCAATCTCTCGCTCGGCGCGGACAGCGGGTCGTCGCTCGCCCCGGGCTGGTTCGGGTTCTACGGGCACACGGGCTGGGACGAGTACTGCGCGTGGTGGCGCGGGCCGGGAGCGACGCCGTGAGCGCGCGATGCGGTGCGCTGGCTGTGGGCGCGCGGCTGCATGCGGTGCGCGCCTCGTTCGCGACGCTGCTGCTCGTGGCCGCGCTTGCCGCCTGCACGAGCGCGCCGCCGGGGTCGCCGTCCGCTTTCGGCTCCGCAACCGCCCCCGGCGCCGCTCGCACATCGGGGACACCCTCGGGCGCCCCGAGCCCCGCCCCGACCCCGTGGGCGCGCGTCGACGCCGACGCCGCGCGCTTCTGGTTCCCGACCCCGTTCGTCCGCGAAGTCTCATGGAACCTCGCTGGCACCCCGGACGGCGCCGTCGAGTACGCCTGGCGTGCCGACTTCGAGCTCAACGGACGCATCGTCGAGCTCGCCGCCACGCACACGAAGCCGCCTGGCGCTCGGCAGATCGATTCGGACGCCGGCTCGTTGATGGAGCAACTCGACGTGCGCGCGCAGCTGCTGAACGGCCCGGGCACCCCGACGCCGTACACGCTGGTGTCTGCGCTGATCGACGCCGCGCCGTCCGACGGCGGGATCGTCCTCAACATCGCCGACGCGCAGTTCCTCGGCTACCTGCGTGCGCAGCGGCCGGCCACCGCGAGGATGCGAACGGACGGCGCCGCACTCGCCGCGTCGGACGTGCAGGTCGCGATCACCTACGAGCCGCCGACGCCGACCCCGACGCCGGTCGCGCTCGCGGACGGTCTGCCGGTCGGCGCGGTGGGCCCGCTGGTCGTCTTCACCCGCGTCGTCCGCGGGCGCCTCTGGCCCACGCTGGAGGTCATCACCTACGACCTCGGCGCGCACCGCCAGGTCGCATCCTTCGACCTGGGCGGCGTGGGCAACTACGCCAGCCAGGTGCTGATCGCGAACCACGAGCTGCTCGTCGACTTCGAGCGCTCGAATCGAGGTCTACGCGCTCAACGGGACGCACCTGCGGACGCTGCTCGACGCGTCCCCGCCGCGCGATGGCTCCTACGGAAGCGTGAGCGGGATGGCCGTGTCCCAGGATGGGCGCTCGCTCGCGGTGGCACTCGAGACCAGCGCGGACAGCCCGTTCCCCGACGCGGTTGCCGTCTACGACGTCGCCTCGGGGCGCGAGCAGTGGCGCATCACCGCGGACGCGATTCCCGCGGCGCCGTCGCGGTTCATCCAGCCACACGGATGGCACGACGACGGGCGGGGCGTGGTCATCGACCTCGTCCGCTCGCTCGAGGGGCCCGCGGGTCTCGCGACCGCGTGGCCCGGCGGCACGGTCACCATCCACGACACCACCGGGTGGACCTACCTCGCGCCGAGCGGCCGGCGCGTGGCAGAGGTGCGCGGGAGCCTGGGCTGTATGGCCGCCGCGACGCACGACGTGCGGATCACGGACCTCGACTCGAGCGCCCCGCTGAACACACTGCACGACGAGACGCGCACCTTCCTCCCCTGGGAGTGGGCGCCCGACTCGACCGAGCTCCTCGTCCAGGCGCGGCCGTACCCCTCGGACCCGGACGAGGCGGCGAGCTGCCAGTGGGCGATCGCGCCGCCGTCGTGGCTCCTGGTCGCCACCGACGGCGCGCCGCCGCGCCCGGTGGCGGACCCCCTCGCTGTGCTCACGCGGTGGTACGGCGGGCGCGCTATCGCGTTCGAGTGCCGCGGGCGCGTCGAGCCCGGGTATCCCCGGTTTGGCGTGCTGCGCGCGCCCGACGACTGCCTGTCGACGTCCGACCCGCCCGCGACGCTGCTCGTGGGCGGGGAGACGGTCGCGCCCGGCCGCAGCCTTCAGGTGATCGGCATCATCGACGTCGGCACCGCGCCGGCGCCGGGGGCGACCCCGTGATCCAACCGCCGCGGCGCCGCGGGAGGCCAGTGTGGCTTCTCGCCGCTCTGCTGCTGGTCGCCGCGTGCAGCGGGAGGCCGACGCGTCCGTCGAAGCCGGTGGACGCGAGCACACCCTCCCGCGTCACCGCGACGCCCACGGTCGCGGCATCGCCGCCTGCAACGTCCGAGCCGGCGCCGCCGGCGGCCACGCTCCTCTTCGCCGCCGGCGGGAGCATCTACTCGGTCGACGCGGACGGATCGCACCTGCAGAAGCTCGTCGACGGCAGCCCCGACGGCCTCATGAACTCTGCCTGGTCGCCGTCACTGTCGCCGGACGGGACACGGCTCGCCTTCGTGCAGGGCTACAACATCTGGGTCGCCGACGCCGATGGCTCGCACGCGCACCAGCTGGCCGTCGCGCGGACGGTCCGGTACGACCTCTCGCTGCCGGGGGTGCCGTTCGCGATCGGCGTGGACCGCGTCGCGTGGTCGCCCGACGGGACTCGCCTGCTGTACGGGATGTCGCGCATCGGCGGCAGCGGCGTGAACGAGGTCTGGACGATGGCTGCCGACGGTACGGACCGGCGGCTGGTGGCGAAGTCCGACGCCGCGTTCATGACGGGAACATGGGTCTCGAGCGACCGGGTCGCGGTGTCCGCGAGCAACGTCTCGTCGTCGGTGACCGTGTTCGGGCTCGACGGATCCGCGACGACCATCGCCGGGTTGGTAGCCGGCAGCGGCGGGATCGCGTCCGAGATTCCAGGCGACCGGTGGGTCGTTGGCTCCTTCCACCAGGCCGCGCCGATCCGTGTCGGCACCCCGAACGCGATGCGCGCGATCACGGCGGGCGTCGCGCCGGTGCCGTCGCCCGACGGTGGGTGGATCGCGTTCCTCGCGGGCGCGACGCTGCGCGTCATGCGGAACGACGGCACGGCCAACCGGGAGGTGGTCGACCTCGCCGCGCTCGGCGGCCTCGACTTTCACTTTGGGTTCAGCCGCGAGCCAGTCGTCGCGTGGGCGCCGAGCGGGAGCGGGCCGTAGCTCCCCTCGGACCCGCGCCATCACGCGGCATGGTCGACGCCCGGCCTGACGCAGACCGCCGACGGGTCGTGACATGTCTGGCGCATGGCCTGCCGGCCGCGCGAGACGTCCCCCGGGGGCGGCGACCTCTGGCCCACCGCTACGCCCGGCAGATCGACACCAGCCCCGGGTGGGCGAGTGCGGCAGCCACGACGACGCCGAGCGCGATTCGCCCCGACCCAGGTTCTCCGCGCGCCGGCTCAGGGGTGGTTCGCCCGCAGCCAGTCCGCGAGTTCGCGCTCCGAGATCGTCCCGGCGGCAACGCGTTCGATCGTCGCCACGGTCTCGTCCACCGACGGCGGCACCCACTCGATCTCGTTCCGGGCCAGGAACTCGAGCAGCGCGAGGTAGGCGACGCGCTTGTTTCCGTCCGGAAGCGGATGATTGCGAGCCAGGTGCGCGCAGAGGACGGCGGCCTTGTCGAAGAGGTCCGGGTAGAGCTCGACTCCGCCGAAGCCCGCCGCGGGTGCGTGCAGCGCGGAGTCGGCGAGCGCGATCCCGGGCCAGCGGGCGATCTCCTCGGCCGGCACGCCGAGCACGGCTTCCGCGATCAGGAGGTAGTCAGCGAGGTCGAGGTACTCCGCCAAGCGTCAGCGGGCGAGGCGCTCGAGGATCTCGCGATCGCGGTCCATCACGGCCCGCAGCCGTTCACGGAACGCCTTGTCCTTCCGCTTGCGATCGATGTGCTCGGTGATCGCCTCTCGGACCGCATCCGAGACGCTGATCCCCTCCGCGCGGGCGACCGCCTCCAGCTCGTCTGCCTGCTCGGCCGACAGGCGCAACGTCATGCTCTTCTGGTCAGCCATCGCTACTCACCTCGGTATCAAGATACCACGATAGCGCGCCGGCAATGCCGCGCGGGCGGGACGTCGCCCCGCGGAACGAAGAAATACAGGCCCGCCCCGCGTCCGCGCACGGAACGGGAGCGCGTCACGAGCCTGCGCAACCCTCCGCGGCGCTGATGGAGGCGACCGCCACCGCGACACCGGCACCGCCGGCCCCGGCGACCGCCCCGGGCACGCAACCGGGCGCCGCATACGCCGGGTCGATTGGCGCGTTCGGCGTCAGCCCGATCATCTGGTACGGCGGCAGCGACCCCACGGTGAGCGGGCTCGCGGCGATCGTTCAAGGAGCGGGTGCAACGTCTGCGACGGTCTTCGTCGACGGCGCGCCGTACGTGCTCATTCCGGGCGCCCCCGACTTCGCCAATCTGGCGTTCAATGCCCTGTTCCCGACCGCGGTGATCCCCTCCGGCACGATCGTGCTCGTCACGAGCGGCCTCACACTCGACCAGGCCATGGTGATCGCCGAACCGATCGCGCAGGGAATGTCCACCTCACCCGTGACCCTCCTTTCAGCGGAGAGCGGTCGTCTGGGGACACTGTTCCCCGGGAACCTGCCAGCGCAAGCCGGCGACGCGGTGTGGGCTTTCAGCTTCTCGGGGACGTTCTACGGATCCGGGGGACCTGCCCCCACCGCTCCCAACGCGACATCGACACCCGTGCCGCCGGAGCATTTCCTGAGTGTCGTCCTCGACGCCGCGACCGGCGGGCTCGTTCTCATGCAGATCCGCGCGACACCGTGAACGGCCACCGCAGGGGAGCGATATGGCGCCGCAGCGTCTCGGCGCCGGCCGCCCGGCTCGCCGCCGTCTGAACCAGCGACGCGGTTCGGTACGTGCGCAGCCATGGGGGATGTCCACCGAGAAGCAGCCCCGTGACTCACTGCGGAAGTGACGTTGGACTCCACGTCTTTCCACCGTCGCGCGACTCCAGGTAGCCGATGCGCTCGAGAGCGGCTGTGGCGGGCCCGCTCACCAACTCGGCGTAGCCGTGCACGGGATCAGCGAAGGTCACGCACCCGAAGCGGCCGTCACCCGAGAAGGTCGGCGCGAAGTGTTGCCAGGTCCTTCCGCCATCGCCCGTCGTCCAGAGCTCGCGCCAGCCGGAGAGCCACCAGTGGCTCGCGTCCAGGAATCCCACGCAGCTCACCGTGTCCGATGGGGCGGTGGCGGGCAGCGCGACGGGCGAGAGCCAGGTGCGCCCGCCGTCGTGCGTCGGATAGAGGAACGTGCGGAAGTTGACGCTCCGCGGGGGACTGTTGGCCGGCACCGGCAGGCTCACGCGGAAGACCAGGAACCCGTCCGCGGTCCCTCCGGGGAAGAGCGGCCCCGTCAGGCCGGCGCCAGCGAGGTCATAGCCGGCCGGTGGTGAGAGTCGCTGCACCGTCCATGAGCCGCCTCCATCCGTTGTGGCATAGACGGCGGGGACGGAGCCCCCGACGCTGCCGGTGATCCAGCCCCGTCGCGCACTTGCGAAGACCATGTCGCCCACGTACATGCGGCCCGTCTCTCCGTCGCGTGGCGGGGCGGACGCCGTCGCGGTCACCCAGTGCCGGCCGCCGTCCCCGGTGTGGATGAGCCGCAGGGCATCACCCGAAGCGTTGTCGCCGACGAGCATCCACCCGTCCGTGGGGCTGATGAACGACCACGCGTCGATACGCGGCAGGTCCGTGGGGAGCGCCGTCGTGCTCCACGCGGTCCCGCCGTCGAGGGTCGCCTCCAGCTCGACCTTCCAGAGCGGAGATTCAGCACTCGATCAATCTGACGCCAGTTCGCGTTCCTCGGGTTTCGAATTTTACTCGAAGACCGCCTCTCGCGACGCTCAACTCTAGGGTCCGGCAAGGCGTAGATGCCCTAGATCGCGAGGTCGAGCGCCTCGCTGCGCACGAACAAACAGACATGCTGTTAGGTGGCTCCAGCAGACAGCGTCACTCCCGCTCCTGAACCCTCACCACATAGCGAGCAGCGCGCCGGCCGCGAAGAACGGCCCGTAGGGGATCGCGCCGCCACGGCGGCTCACGAACGCCAGCGTCAACGCGGCCACCGCTCCGCCAAACACAGCAACCATCAGCACGGAGAAGACCGCAGGGACGCCTGCGACCGCGGCTGGGCTCCGCCCGGGGTACCTGAGCTCCGTGGTCGTCCCGCAGGTCATCGGCGAGGGCGTCAGCGACCATGATCGAAGATCGAGACGGAGAGCACGGCGTCCACGCGCCGTTCCAACCAGGCTTCGCCGCCCACGCGGTCCAACGCCAGCAGCGGGCGCTCCACGATCCACGTGAGGTTCGACTCGAGCGGCTCGCCTGGGTCGACCTCCTCCGCGAACCCGCGCGTCGCGGCGGCGAGACGCGAGCGCACCACGAGGCTCGGCAGCGCCCGCGGCGCCTGCTGGGCGTCGTCCATCGACGCAGGATAGGCGCACGCGTCCACGAGCCAGTCTGGCAGTCGCCAACGAAGCGCGGTGGCGCCGGCGGAGCTCGGCGAGCGAGAACCCCGCCTCGTCCGCGACGGCGCGCTCGAGCGGGAGGCGGTCGCGGCGCGCCCGTTCGATGGCGCCGGCGAGCGTCTTCGGGGCGTGCTGGTCGAGCAGCAGCAGGCCGAGCCGGTGGAGGAAGCCGGCGGCGAACGCCTCGTCATGGAAGGTTCCGTCGGCGGTGGCGGTCAGCACCGCGAGCACGCCGACCGCCGCGGCGTTCCGCCAGAACGCGGGGCCGTTGAGGACGTGCAGCGGATCGCGCCCGAGCTCGCGCGCGACCGCCGTCGCGACCGCGGCAGAGTGCACCGGACGCCATCCGATCTCCTGAATGGCGCGGCCCAGCGAGACGGGCGGCGGCGGGAGCGGCATGCCGAAGGCGCGGTAGAGGCGCACCACGAGCCCGCGATCCGCCGACAGGAGGTAGCGCTCCAGTTGGCCGTCGGCATCCGGCGCGTCCCCGTGGATCGCCAGGACCTCCGGCAGACGGCCGAGCGCCGGGTGCGCGGTCACCACCTCGTGGACGATCCGGTTCAGCTCCGGGGCCACTTCCCCTGCCTCCGATGTTCGCTCGGTGTCCGTTGTGTGAGTCGGCTCCGCGGTACGGCCCAGGGCCAGGCTTCGGAGGACGGAGCGGAGGTCGTCCAGCGGGGCGGGCTTGGTGATGAACGCGTCGCACCCAGCCAGGAGCAGGTCGAGTGCCGTCTGCGGGGCGCCGTCTCCGGTGAGCGCGATGAGGCCCATCGCGCGCCACTGCGGCGCCGCGCGGATCGTCTGCACGAGCTCATGGCCCTGCATGAGCGGCAGGTGCTCGTCGATCACGGCGAAATCGAACCGCGCCGCCTGCAGCACCCGCAGGGCGTCCTCGGCCGTGGCGGCGGGGACCGCGTGGAAGTCCTCGAAGGTCAGCGCCAGCGCGAGGATGTCCCGCAACTCGGGCGAATCTTCGACGACGAGCACCCGCAAGGGCGGTTCATGTCCGGGGAGCAAGAGGCGGTTCCGCTTCCAGCCGCCGGCCCGGCAGAGTGCTGGAGGAGTCGCTGACGCACAGGCTAGTCCCGGAACCCCGGTCGTGCGACTCACCGCCCGCTCCGGTCACTGATCAGCCGACCGATCATGATCGGCGCAGTCGCACGTGCGCCCGCGCAGGTAACGGTCAACGAGTTCGGGTTGGTGTGGTCCGATCGCGCACGACCGTGACGCGTAAGAGCTTCGCAACGCACGGCCGCCCAGCCGTTGCACCTTCGTAACGGGCCGTCCATATCGTCCTCGCGGTGGCGGCCGGGCGAGGGCGCGGAGACCGACAGCCCGATGACGAACCTGCGCATGTCGGAGCACGGAAGCTCGTTCGCGACGCGCGAGCGAGCGGCAGCGATCGTCCGCGGCCTCGAGAGCGGCGAGTTGCTGGAACTGGACCTCAGCGGGGTGATCGCGGTCGGCCCGGCGTTCGCCGACGCGTTGCTGGACGAGGCCCTCGCCAGATTCGACACGTTGGTGATTTCGGGTTCGTCCGGCCCCGCGCTCGCACTCTTCGAACGCGCCGTTCAGCAGCGTCACCTCGCGGCACGTGTGAGCGTCCGAGCGTCTTCGTGATGACCCGTGGCCACCTGGCGGTGGACTACAAGTCCAGCGCTTGCCGGGCTGTCGCGACGAAGGATTACCGATAGGGACGGGAGCGCACGGGGCGGGACGTGGCGGGCCGTGGTGAGGCAGGCGGCGATGAAGCAGGACGATCCTCGACAGACCCGCATCCGCCGCACGCGGGACGCTGAGCGGTGGCCTCGACCGCGCCGGATCTCGAAAAGTAGGGACAGCGCCCCCGAGCCTGAACAATTGCCGCCATTTTGCCGCCGAACGCCGCGAGATCGGCGATCACGGCACGAGACCGGGCGGGACAGCGAGACCCTCCAACAGGTTCGGCAGGGCACTGGACCGCACGCGAGATCACGCGCGATCACCCCTTCGGCCATCTTCAAAACCGTTGCGGGACTACGTCGTAGTCCCGGGTAGGTTCGACTCCCGTCAACCGTAGAGGGCGCGCTGGAGCTGCGCAGCCTTGAGGTCGGCGCCCGCTTCAAGGAGCAGACGCACGCGCAAGCTCGACGAGACCACGGAGCCGTCGGTTCTCCCGTTCGAGTGCGGAGACCTGTTGCTTCGAGCCGGTCCACTGCCTTGCCAGTTCCCAGCCGGGCTTCTCCTCGGTCAGATACCAGTCGCGGTCGAAGTCCGCGTGGACCGCGCCCGCCCGCGCGAACGAGGATTCCTCGCATCCGTCGATGTACAGCCCAACGGTCTCTGGCTCGGCGGCCGCGAACAGTCGCGCCAGCTGCTCGACGGCCGCGAACGGGAGATGCAGCTTGCCCCGTCGATCCACGAACGCATGCGGCGCGAGACGCGTGACACCTTCGTCGACCCTGGCACGATCGGCGATGTGCTGCAGAGAGTCTGGATTGCACTCGACGATCCCGCTGGGGCGGCACCAGACCGACTGGTCGCCGGCGGCCTCGAAGATCGTCTCGACTGCCCGCTGAACGGTCCGGTCTGGGGAGCTTGCTGATCGACTCTGACAGTCGCTGCAGGCGCTGCTCGTCCCGCACGATCGCTGGAACGTCCGCCCACGGCGCAACGATCTGAGCGGGTTTGAGGTACTCCTCGAGTCCGGATGCGGTTCATCCAGGTGACGCACCTTGACGTGATTGCCGCCCGGTCGGCGGACCTTCTCGAGCACCCTGACGCGGAAGAACGGAGTCTGGCCGTGCGAACTCTGCCGCGCTCCGTAGTTGCGCCTCTCCTCGATCTCAGCGAAGAGCACTTCTGACGCTCCTCCCGCCGCAACGTGTCCCGCCCCGATAGCCAAATCCTGAAGCGCGCCGCCCAGCGCGGGGGTCGACAGGCGCTGCTGACCCTGTCCGAGCCCCACGGTGGGCGTTTGTGCTCGCATCCGCGAGGTCCGAGTGCGGTTGTCCTGGGCCGCGCGCGTGAGGATACGTCGGCGAGCCAACCAGGCTGAGCAGGACTCGTTGCTTCGCGCGCTCCTCGCAGCGAACTCGCCGTTCGGGCGTGGGCTCACGTGCCCCTGACGCCGCCGGCGATCTGATCCATCGGCGAGAACTTGCGGTGCTGTACCGCCACATGCGCCGACGCGAGGTTCACATAACGCCGCACCATCTCGAGCGTCGTGTGCCCGAGGATCTGTTGCAGGCTGAACACGTCGCCGCCGTTCATCAGGTAGCGCGTCGCGAAGGTGTGCCGGCAGAGGCGCGGGTGCAGTCGCACGACCCCTGAGCTCTGCGCCACGCGCTTGATGGTCGAGGTGAGGCCGCTGCGGCCCAGCGGCCGCCCGTCCATGGTCAGGAAGAAGTACACGTCGGGTCCGAGCGGCTCGGGCCGGTGGTGGTGCGCGTAACGCCAGAGCGCGCGCTGCGCGGCCGCCCCGATGGGCACGATGCGCTCCTTGCTGCCCTTGCCCAGCACCTTGAGCCGGCCGGCCTCGAGGTTCAGGTCCGCCGTGCGCAGCCCGGTGACCTCGCTGATGCGCAGCCCGGCGTCCAGCATCAGCGTGAGGATCGCGTTGGCGCGGGCGCCCCAGGCCGTCTTCGGGTCGCAGACGCGCAGCACGCGGCGGATCTCCGCCTCGGAGAGCACGTCCACGACACGGCTCGGGATCTTGTAGTTCGCGAGGTGTTCGAGGCGGTAGGTCTTCGTGTAGCCCTCGCGGTGGAGCCAGTTGAAGAACGGCTTGAGCGCGCGCACGCGGTTCTGGATGCCGCCGGGCGAGAGCCCCGCATCCGACGTCGGGCAGCGGTCGGTGTCGTCCCACTTGCGCTTCTGCTGGAGGTACTCGATGTACGCGCGCACCTCCGGCTCGGCGACGTCGGCGATGAGCGTCGACGCTTCCCGGGCGGCGAGGAAGCGCTCGAACGTCCCGAGCTGCGCGTCGTACCAGGCGACCGTGTTGGCCGACTTGCCCTCGGTCCGGTTGTGGAACGCCCAGTAGCCGATGAGGTCGGCGAGCGTCAGCTGCTCCATCCCTCGCCTCCAGCGCTGCGCCGTCCGGCTCTCGCCTTTCGCCATGACCGTGCTCCGCTCCGGCCCGGCGGATCAACTTCGCGTGATCTCGCCGTGACCTCTGTGTGAAGCGGTCGTGAACCGAGCGTGACCCCGGCGTGATCTCGGTAGCGGGGCAGGCAGTGGGTCGCTTGCCGGCTCTGAGCCGGCCTGGCGACGCCGCCGCCGTGCGCGCGGGCGTGCAGGATTTGGAGATTGCTGAATCTGTACGGGGATCTCTCAGCGGCGAGAAATGAGAGATCTGGAGCGGGAGACCGGGCTCTCCCGTTGGCTATCCCCCCACGTTGCGACGGCGAACAGCGGCATGTAGCCCTCGGCGGGTTTGACCGCGCGGATGCCGACTTCATCGATCTGGACTTCCTCGAACACCTCGTCGATGAACGCCTTGCGGTTCTCGTCGGACTGGGCGTCCCACAGCCTGCCGAAATCGCGGAGGAACGCGGCCGAGCGCGCGTAGTCGGGCAGCGCGAGCGGTGCCGCTTGGTCACGGGGCACATCGTCGAGGTCGCGCTGCAACTGCTGCCGCTGCACGCGGTACGCCTCGTCGGTCAGGTCGCCCCACGTGTGTTGCTTGCGTAACGCTTCCATCGCGCGGGTGATCGCCGTTCGGCGCTGCGTGTGCTCGGTGCTGGCTTCCACAGGCCGCCCAGCGAGCGCCAGCACGGCGGCCTGGCAATCGTCCGGCAGCGACACACGGGCCCCAAGGAAGGTACCCAGTTGCGCCTCTAGCACGTGGGCGTGGTGCGAGCGCCAGCCGTCGCACGTGCCAGCGCGCGTGGCGCATCCGTCGGCGGTTCAACTGCCCGCCGGTGTCACCGGCGACGCGGGCACCGCACGCGAAGCAATGCGCCCGGCGCGACAACGGGTACACGCGCCCGACGGCGCGCCGACCAACCCAGTGGACACGCTCGGACCGGACGGACTGCGCCTGCCGCTCGCGCCCCCGATTGCGGCTGCTCTAGAACGGCACCTCGTCTGGGTCGAGATGTTCTAGGTCGAGTTCCACGTCGTCGTCAGGTGGTGCCGTGCTCAGCATCTCGACGATGCGCTCGCCCTGCGCGAGTAGGTGGTCGTAGGTCATGACGGTGATGTCCACCAACCGGCGATTCAGGCCGTGCAGGGCCCGCGACCCGTCATCGTTCCATTTCGTCGTGCGCCCGATCACGATCGTGGCGCGTGGATGGTACGCAACTATCTCCGGGTGATCTTGCAAGCCATGAGCGGCAGCCTCAGTGAGCACGTCGAGGTACCTATGGCACTGACCGATTGCCTTTGACGCATCCGCCGAGAAATAGAAGTTGCGGTGGCCGGAGTCGTACTGCATCACGTCCATGTCGGGCCGCTTCAACTCCACGATATCGCGGTACCCGGAGATCACCGTTGGCAACAAGAGATCGAGCTTGTCGCCGGCACTAATGGCCCGGACGCGATCGGCTGGGAGATAGGAGTTACCGAACGCCCACGGGTGCGCCTCGCACCACGCCTGATAGATCTGTTCAGCCGTCTCGCCGCGATCGAGCAGGTCACGCAGGGTTGCGACGGCGTTGCGCATCTCCGACAGTCGGATCGCGCCGCGTAGCGCGCGTACAAGCTCATCACTGAGATCGACGCCGCTGATGTGCCCGACGATGTCGGGTGAGGCTGAGCACTTTCGTGAGTGCTGTTGCTACGAGGGCCGGGTCATGTGCTGCGACGCTCGCCGTCCCCTCGGTGACTTGAACCACGAGAAAGTCACCGTCGCGGTTCTCGGTAACTACAGACAGATGATCCCGCACCGCGCGGAGCAGCCGCCCGGTCGCCGCGCCGTCCAGCGATAGCGATTTGTCCTCAGCCTGCATCCACTCGAACGGAGGCTGACCGCGACGGTAGGTAATCAGCTTGACGGCTAGTTCAGTTCGGTCGCTGTGCGGAATGAAGAAAGGGACGAGCACCACGCGCGTGCGACTCGTCTCGTGTAATACCACCGCTTCGCCGAAGCTGACGCGCCCGGAGCTCGCGGGCCTCCGCGCTACGGGAGCTGATTTCGTCGTTGGTCATCCCGCCGCCTGGTCCCTGCGGTTGCTCGGAACCGCGCTGCATGCGGTGCGCAATGGGCGCAGCCGTCTGGCGAACACCCGCACCCGGTGCCCTTCGACTATAGAACGCGCGTTCTGGCGCTGCTACCCTCCCGCCGGGGGCACGCCGATGGTCGGGGACAAGGCCGAGCGGATCGTCCAAGGCAAGCCCACGTCGGGCGCGCTCAACAGCACCGGCTTCTTCCTGCACCTCTGGCGCGACTACCCCAAGCTCAGCCGCCAGATGGACACCATGCTGCGCCAGCGCCGCGCCAGTGGGCGCGTAGCGCGCAGCGTGCCCTACCTCTGGCTGATCGGCACCGGCGGCCTGCACGTCGAGCCCATGTCGGGGCCGCCGGGCTCGGCGCTGGGGTCGCGCGGCATGCTCGGCGAGTACCCGGTCGTGCTGGACGAACTGCTAGAGCGCGGGCGCGTGAAGTTGGTGGCGGTTGAGTGGGAGGGCGACACGCCACGGCCGTAGTCTTGCCCGGCGCCCCCCCCCGTGGCGTGCTCGGCCTCGGCGGCGGTGAGGCGGTGTAGGGTCGGGCGAGTGAAGTGTCGTAGGGCGCCCCTGGAGCAGAAAGAAGGCGCGTCGATGCCATGGCCATTTGGGTCTGGACTGTCTGGATCGGACAAGGCGATCGCTGTTGCCTTGATTCGTCACTGCCAAACAATGTTCGCGTACCAGCAACTCGCTATGGAGAGGTACAACGATGCCCTAGCGTTCGCGACCGGGGCGGGGACACCGACCAACGAAGGGTTATACCGACCACAAGCGGATGTCGCTGATCCCACTTCGGTGATCGCTTACGTGCTGCCGGCGCTTGAAGAGAAGGTGGGGATATTTGGCCTGATGGAGGGACAGCATCGGGCGGCCGCGAGGCCGACTGAGACCTTGTCGGCTCGGGTGTACGACGAGTGCACCTCGTTGATTAGCGTCCTTCAACAGCGCACCGCGCTCCAGCATCAGGGCTTCGTCGCGTGGAGTAACGACCCGGCGCTCGATGTGGGCGACGAAATGACTCGCCTCGACTCAGCGGAGAACGCGGCTCTCAACCAAAGCGCGGCGAGCCTGAATGAACTGATCGCGAAGGTAGGGATGAAGCGGGAGGCATGGCTTCAAGTGAACTGTGCAGCGTTCAACACGGTTCGGGCATCCATCGGCCTGCCGCCCATGACCGATTTCGATTTTCAGAGGCGCTTCGCCGGGGGGATGATGGGGATGCCCGCGCGCTTCTTCACTGATTGATGAGGGATCGAAGAGTTCTCGCCGAACTGACCAAGGAGCGGCGTGGCCCACTCGGTCTCGGCAGCAACGGGCGGGCGGTAGACTTAGCCGGGATTACGGGGGACAGCGTGCCACTCTTCGGAAGCCGGATAAGCGGAGAACGTCGCCAGTCGATTCTCGACTACATCAACAGCGAGAACGAGGTTCTCGCTCGGCAAGACTTGACCGCCGACCACTGGGACGCGGCCATCATCGCCCTCACGCGCGCAGGAGAGGGCCCATCATCGTTAGCGGCTCTCGCTGTGGCAGCCGACACCCTGGCGGTGGAGGCCGGGGCGTTGGTCGCGCAGCAGACCGCGCTCGACGTACCGGATGAAGCCACGGCGCTGAACGGTCTGAGCACGACTTCCTTAGAGTTGTATCGAATGTGGGCAGGCGAACAACGGCGCGCCGTCTATTCGAGAAAGGACGGCATTGCATTCGACCGCGGGCGCGTTGCAGCAGCCTTGTCGATGTGCACGCAACAGAGGGCCGTAGTCGACAAGGAAACGAGCCGCCTTCTCAAGAGCATCAAGGTCACCCAAGCCGAAATGCAGGACATGACAGCACGAGCGCTCGCTGCACGTCGCGAGGCTGAGAAGTAGGCTCGCCCGCCGCCCGTTCTTGCCTCCGTGAGCGCTGGGGCTTGGGGTGGGCCGGTACCACGAGCGGTGAGCGGCGCTAGCCCCGAAGCCGTGCGACCAACGGGCGAATACCGAGAATCTCGCCGCCTGCCCTCGTGTAGCACCGACGCGATATCCAGCATCTCGAGCCGAGCGAGTGCAGCGAACGTCGGCGCGATCTGTCGCCGTAAGCATTCCTCTGCTTCCTCGGGAGTCGATTCTGCGACCGGCGCCGTGGCCCGAGCCCGCTCAACCGCCCCGAGCAGTTGCTGATACCAACCCGACCGGCACCACGCAGTGGCCGCGACGGCCTGCTTCGAGAATCTCCCCGACAATTCCCCGACAAGAGCGAGTGCCATCCGGGCGTTCGCAGTGCTCTGTGGTGGCGCCGGTCCGTCGATCCACACCTGATCACACCTGGAAAGTGGCTCGCCGTGCGACTGCGTGGCGGGGTGACGATGGATTAAAAGTCCACTGCTCTACCGCTGAGCTACGGGCCCGTAGCCAGAGTACGGAGCGCCCCCCGGCGCGTCCACGTCGCGCCGTGCCGCCGCGCCGCACCGCAGAGGTCGGACGGGCGCCCTTGCGCAGGTAGCGCCTTCGCCCTGCCGCCCCCGGCTCCTCACTGCGCGCCGACGAGCTCCGCCTCCGCCCGCGGCGCCTCCCACTCAACCGGCGCCAGCCCGAGCGCGTGCCGGCCCGTGAACGACGCCTGCTGCTTCGCCGGCAGCGGGTGATAGTGGCCGGCGCGCACGTCGCGCAGCAGTCGCTCGAGCCCGGTGCGCCGGTAGAACCCGGCGCCGCCGGCGGCCTCCATCGCCCGCTCCACCGCACCGCGCGCGGACTCCACCGCCTGCGTCTTCAGCACGAGGATCTCGTCCGACCGGTCGAGCGTCGGCTCGAACGCGAGATCCGCCGCCAGCGCGACCATCCGGTCGTGGCAGGTGTGCGCGACGACCAGCGCGCTCCGCATCTCGCCCACCGCCCACTGCACGGTCGCGTCCTGCGCGTGGCCGGCCGCGCAGCGCAGCCCGATCTCGGCCGCGCGCTCCGCCACGCCGACGTAGACGCCCGCGATCAGCGGCATCGCGACCGTCAGCACGACGTTCCACACCCCGTGGAACTCGCCGCGCGGGCGCCGCAGGCTCACGGCGGCGTCGGGGACGAAGACGTCGTCGAAGACGAGCGTGCGCGACCCCGTGGCGCGCATCCCGTGCACCTGCCAGTCGTCGAGCAGGCTCACGCCCTCGGCGCTCATCGGCACCGCGAAGTGCAGCACCTGCCACCCCGCGTCGGGGTCCAGGTACGGGGCGCTCGTGACGGCGACGCCGCCGGCCGGGCTGCCCGACGCGAACGCCTTGCGGGCGCTGACGCGGAAGCCGCCGTCGACGCGCCGCGTCTCGCCGTTCGACTCGAGCCAGTCGCGCGCGCCCGTGCTCACCAGCACGACCCCGTCCCGCGCGACCCGCTCGAGGATCGGTGCAGGCTTGCCCTGCAGGTGGTTGAAGACCTGCGCGGCCACCAGGTGCTGGTGCATCGACAGCGCGAGCGCCGCCGAGGCGTCGAAGGTGGCGAGCCGCCGCAGCGCCGCGCACACGACCGAGTGCGGCGCGCCGCCTCCGCCGAGCGCCGCGGGGATCATCATCGCGAGCAGGCCGTGATCCCGGAACGCGTCGTAGTGCGCCGCGATGAACGTGTCGTCGGCGTCGCGCGCCTCCGCACCCTCGGCGAAGCGCGGGCCGATCGTCTCGATGATCCGCATCCAGTCCATGTCACCCATCGCACGCTCCCTCCCGGGTGCCCCTCGTGGCATGCGCTAGGATGGCGGACGCCGCAGGCGCGGCCTTGACCGTCCGTCCGGGGTGATTGACCGAGCGTCCGAGATGCCCGCAGACACGCTGTCCGCCGTCCTCGGCGCCGTCCGGCTCTCGGGCGGGATGTTCTTCCGCGTCGAGTTGCGCGCGCCCTACGCGGTGACTGCGCTCGGTGTCGAGGACATCATCGCGTCGTACGCGCCCGGCGCCCTGCACCTCATGCCGTTCCACCTCGTCACGCGCGGCGAGATCTGGTTCGACGTCCTCGGCGGGGAACCCGTCCAGCTGCGGACGGGGGACGTTGTTGTGCTCCCGCACGGCGCGGTGCACACGCTCACCGATACGCCCGGCCGGTCCGCGGTGCCGGTCGGCAGCCTCCAGCACGCGATCGCCGGCATGCCCCCCACGCTGCGCTGGGGTGGCAACGGCCCGCCGTCCGCCGCACTCTGCGGCTTCTTTCACTGCGACGGCCGCATCTTCAACCCGCTGATCGACGCACTCCCTGAGGTGGTCGTCGTCCGGCACGACGCCGACCGCAGCGACTGGCTCACGCTCACGCTCGAGCGGACCTTCACCGAGACGCTGGAGCACCGGCCGGGCGGCGCGGCGCTGGTCGAGCGGCTGACGGAGCTGCTCTTCATCGACGTCATCCAGCGCTACGTCGAGGAGCACGCGGTCGGCGGCTGGCTGGGGGCGCTCGACGACCCGGTCGTCGGGCGCGCACTGGCGCTGCTGCACGCAAGCCCCGACCGCCGCTGGTCGACCGCCGAGCTGGCGAACGCGGTGGGCGCGTCGCGGTCGATGCTGAACCAGCGCTTCACGGAAGTCGTGCGGATGCCGCCGATGCGATATCTCGCGGCGTGGCGGATGGAGATGGCGGCGCAGCAGCTGATCGAGTCGCGCGAGTCGATTGCGGCGATCGCGTCCGCGGTCGGCTACGAGTCCGAGGCCGCGTTCAACCGGGCGTTCCGCCGGCACGCGGGCGAGCCGCCCGCGGCGTGGCGGCGCGCGTTGCGGGCCGGCGGGTCGCATGCGCCGGTGATGGGGGAGATCGCATGACGGAGCCGCTGCGCGTCGGCGTGATCGGCGTCGGGTTCGGCGCGGCGGTGCACATCCCCGGGTTTCTCTCGGAGGGCTGGGAGGTGCGCGCGCTGTGGAGCCGCCACGAGGAGCGCGCGCGCAGCGCCGCCGCGGGGCTCGGCGTCGGCGACGTGCACACCGACTGGCGCGAGCTGGTCGCGCGCGACGACCTCGACGCGGTCGCGATCGCGACGCCGCCGGCGGCGCACCACGAGATTCGCGCTCGCGGCGCTGGCGGCCGGCAAGCACGTGCTCTGCGAGAAGCCGTTCGCGCTGAGCGCCGCCGAGGCGGAGGAGATGCGGGCCGAGGCGGAGCGGCGCGGGTTGACCGCGATGGTCGCGCACGAGTTCCGCTTCGCGCCGCAGCGCGCGCAGATTAAGGAGCGGCTCGACGCCGGCGCCATCGGCATGCCGCAGCTGGCGTCGGCCGAGCTCTTCCTCGGCCGGCCGGCGCCGACGGAGCCGCCCGTGGCGTCGTGGTCGGCGTGGGCCGCCGAAGGCGGCGGGCTGCTCGGGGCGCTCGGCTCGCATTACGTCGACGCCTTCCGCCACTGGTTCGGCGAGGTCGCGTCGGCGCAGGGCACGCTCGCGACGCTGCGGCCGGAGCGGCGCGACCCGGAGACGCTCGCGCCCGTGCGCGCCGACGCCGACGACACCTTCCAGTTCACCCTCACCTTCGCGAGCGGCGTGATTGCGACGATGGTGGCGTCGTCGGCGGTGTCGCCCGGCCAGGGCGCGCGCATCGTCGTGACGGGGAGCGACGGCGCGATGGTCGCGACGCAGCGCGGGCCCAACCCCGAGCCCGACGGCGTGGTGCTCGCGGCCGCCGCCGCCGACCGCGCGCTCGCGGAGCTGCCGATGCCCGAGCGGTTCCGCCCCATCGCGGACGACCGCGACCAGCGCCTCGGCGCGTTCCGGCTGCTGGTGCGCGAGTTCGCGCGCGGCATCCGCGCGGGCACCTCCCCCGCGCCGAGCTTCGCCGACGGTGCGCGCGGCCAGGTGGTGCTGGACGCAATCCGCGCCTCCGCGCGCGAGGGCCGGCGGGTGGAGCTGGCGCAGCGCTGACGGCGCGCGCGACGGCGAGCGGCGCGCATACGCGCGCTGCTCGCGCGGCCCGCGGGGTCACCCTGGCCCGCGCAACTGCGGGGGCCGCCGGGAGCGGCAGGCGTTACGCCCGCCGTGCGCCTGCCGTGTGCCAGCGGTGCGCCTGCCGTGTGCCAGCGGTGCGCCTGCCGTGTGCCTGCCGCTCGCCTGCACGGCGGCGCCGCTCTATGATCCGCCGCACAGTGGGGGACACACCCCCGCTCCCTCCGAACCCCTCGCACAGACGGCCCCGCCGGGCTCGCCGCGGCGGGTGCCCGCGCTGGCCTGTGACGGTCGGATGCGTCGTCCCGCGGTGCGGGGAGGCGGATGATGGCCACGGCAGGCGTGCGTTGATCTCGAAGCCGTTCGCGGTCTTCGCGCTCGGCTGCGCGCTGCTGCTCGCGGCGTGCGGCGCCTCGCAGTCCCCGGCGGCGACGCCTCCGCGCGCGAGCGCCAGCATCGTGGCCGCGACGGCCGGCGGCACCGCGACCGCGCCGGCCGCGCGCGCCATCGCCGTCGTCGCCACGCCGGCCGCCTCGCCCGACGCCGGCGCGCCCACGGACGACCTCGGCACCGCCGCATCGCCGTCGCCCACCGAGTTCGAGCCGCTGCCCGGCGCCGCGTCCTATGCCGGCCGGCTGGACGGCGCCCACTATCGCGTCGAGATCCCGGCTCACTGGAACGGCGAGCTCGTGCTCTGGGCGCACGGCTTCTCGGGCTTCAGCACTCAGCTCACCGTCTCCAACCCGCCCGCCGCCCTGCGCCAGGCCTTCATCGACGAGGGCTACGCCTGGGCCGCGAGCAGCTACCGCGCCAACGGCTGGGTGCCGGGCATGGGCGCCGACGACACCCTCGCGCTGAAGGCGTACTTCGCGCAGCGCTTCGGCACGCCGTCGCGCACCTACATCGCCGGCGAGTCGATGGGCGGGGCCGTCGTCGCGCTGTCGCTCGAGCGCTACCCCGGCGCCTACGCCGGGGCGCTGTCGGCCTGCGGCGCGCTCGGCAACGAGACCGAGATCGACTACCTGCTGTCGTGGTGGTTCGGCGCCGCGTACTTCGCGGGCGTGCCGCTGCCGATCGGCGACGGGGGCGCGAGCGTCGCCGATGCCCTCACGACGCGCCTGTTCCCCGCGCTCGGCGACCCCGGCACGACGCCCGCCGCGCTCGCGTTCGAGAGCATGATCCGCAACCTCACCGGCGGCCCGCGCCCGTTCTTCGACGAGGGCTTCCGGCGCCAGTACCTGCCGAACTTCGGGCTGCTGCTGTTCGACCCCGACCGCACGACGCTCGCCGGCCGCGCCGCGACGAACGACGCCGTGCGCTACGCCGTCGACCCCGGCCTGGGCTACACCGACGCCGAGGTGAACGCCGGGATCGAGCGCCTTGCCGCCGACCTCTCGCTGCGCGATCCGGCCGCTCACCCGGAGCTCTCGCCGACGACGGGCCGCATCACCGTGCCGCTGCTGACGCTGCACGACACGGGCGACCTCTACGTGCCGATTGCGCAGGAGGTCGCCTACCGCGCGGCCGTCGACGCCGCCGGTCGCGGCGACCTGCTGGTGCAGCGCGCGATCCGCGCCGCCGGCCACTGCCAGTTCAGCGCCCCGGAGCTCACCTCCGCGTGGAACGACCTCGTGGGCTGGGTGGTCGACGGCCGCCACCCTGCGGGCGACGCGCTCGGCGCCGACCTGCGCGACATGGGTCGCGCGTTCACGAACCCTCTGCGCGCGGGCGACCCCGGCGGGGAGTAGCCGCTCGCCGGGACGCGGCGGGCGTCTATGCCCGCTGCTCGCCGGTGGCCCGCCGCAGCTTCCGGATCTCTGCCGACACCACGCCGCGCTTCACGTCCAGCAGCGCGAACGTGCCGAGGTCGTCGCGCGTGTGGCGCGTGTTCGGGCGCGTCGTGCTGCCGGGGTTCACGAACAGCACGCCCTGGTAGGTGCCGATGAACTCGTCATGCGTGTCGCCGAAGCAGACGACGTCGACGCGCTGGCCGAACCGCCGCTCGAGCAGGTCGTCGACCGACCAGCCGGGCGGGAACTCGAGCGTGTGCGTCCACCGCACCTCGGGGCCGAGCCAGCGCGGGTCGTGCAGCATGCCGATGCGCACGCCGTCCACTTCGACGACGCGCGCCTCCTCCGCGAGTCGGTCGCCGTCCTCGCGCGGGTCGGGGTAGCCGCGCACGGCCAGCACCGGCGCCACGGTCTCCAGGTGGTCGAGCACGCCGAGCACGTCGAGGTCGCCGCAGTGCAGGATCAGCTCGACGCCGCGCAGCGCCTCGAGCAGCTCGGGCGGCGAGCCCCAGCCGTCCTCGTCGACGTGCGTGTCCGCCACCACGGCGATGCGCGTGCTGTCGATGCGGAGCTTGCCGGGCCAGGCGTCGCGGACCTTCATGGCGCGGATGATAGGACGCTTCCGCGGGGCCGCGCCCGTCACGCCGTCCACCGCCCCGTCAGGCGGCGGCAGCATGCCGCCGATGTGGCCGCGATGCGGCGCGCGACGACCCGGCTCGTGATGCGGCTCGCGATGCGGTTCGCGACGACCCGGCTCGCGATGCGGCTCGCGGTGCGGCTCGCGACGCGGCTCGCGATGCGGGCCGCGATGCGGGCCGCGATGCGGCGCGCGGTGCGGCGCGCGATGCGGCTCGCGACGACGCGGCTCGCGATGTGGCCGCGATGCGGCTCGCGATGCGGCTCGCGATGTGGCCGCGATGCGGCTCGCGATGCGGCTCGCGACGACCCGGCTCGCGGCCCGGCGGCCGCGTCGGCATCGGCGGCATGCTGCCGCCGCTTGACGAGGCGATTGCGGATTCCGTCACGTCCGGCGTGGCCCGCTACCATCGGCCGCATTCGTTCCGGGAGGTGCCCCATGGCCGGACCGCTCGCAGGCGTGCGCGTGATCGAGCTCGCGAACTTCCTCGCCGCCCCGGCGTGCGCGGCGCTGATGGCCGACATGGGCGCCGACGTCCTCAAGGTCGAGCCGCCCGACGGCGACGTCTACCGCGGCCACCGCACCGTGCGCGAGGGCGATCCCATCAGCTACGCCTTCGCCGTCGACAACCGCGGCAAGCGCTCGATGACGCTCGACCTCGATCGCCCGGGCGCGCGCGACGTCCTCCTGCGCATGTGCGCGCAGGCCGACGTGCTGCTGACGAACCTCACGCCCGGCCGCCTGCAGCGCTTCGGCCTCACGTTCGACGCGGTCGCCGCCGCGGCGCCGCGCATCGTGATGGGCATGCTCACCGGCTACGGGCCCGACGGCGTCGACGCCGACCGGCCCGGCTTCGACAGCACCGCCTTCTTCGCGCGCACCGGCGCGATGTCGCTGCTCGGTGAACGGACCGGCCCGCCGGTGCAGTCGCGGCCCGGGCAGGGCGATCACCTCGCCGCGCTCAACCTGCTCGCCGCCGTGCTCGCGGCGATGCGCCTGCGCGACCGCGACGGCGCGCCGCAGCTCGTCGACGTCTCGCTGATGCGCACGGGCGTGTGGGCGATCGCCGCCGACATGCAGCAGGCGCTCAACCGCGACGAGTGGGACTTCGAGCGCCAGCACCGCCCGACGCACTGGCTGCTCACGCGCAACTCGTACGAGACGCGCGACGGCCGCTGGCTGCAGCTCACGATGCCGCTGCCCGAGCGCTACTGGTCGCGGCTGTGCGCGGCGCTCGAGCGCCCCGAGTGGGCGGACGACGCGCGTTACACGACGACGGCCGCGATGCGCGAGCACGGCCCCGCGCTCCAGCCCGAGATCGAGGAGCTGTTCCGCGCGCACGACCTCGCGCACTGGCACGAGCGGCTCGACGCCGCCGGCTGTATCTGGGCGCCGATCGCGACCCCGTTCGAGGTCGCGCGCGACCCGGACCTGCGCGAGCAGGGCTTCTTCGAGCGGGTCGCGCGGCTGGGCGGCGAGTCGTACACGGTGATTGCCGCGCCGTTCCGCATCCAGGGCGCCGACGTCCGTGCGCGGGGCGTGGCGCCCGCGGTCGGCGAGCACACGCACGCGGCGCTGACCGACTACGGCTTCACCGAGGGCGAGATTGCCGAGCTCGCCGCCGCGGAGGTGTTCGGGTAGCCAACGGGTCGACTCCCCGGCGCAAGCGGCGGCAGGCACGCCGCCGATGTGACCCGGCGGCTCCAGCCGCCGACCGGCGCGCGGCAGGTCTCAGACCTCGTCGAACGTCAAAGCGGCGGCAGACATGCCGCCGACGGGACGCGGACGCAGTCCGCGGCTGGCGCCGCGCTTCTGTCGGCGGCATGTCTGCCGCCGCTTTGACGTTCATGAACGCAGGGCGCCCCCGGGACATGGCGACCGCCGTGTGCAGTGGCCGCCTCTCGCGCTCGGAGGTGGCCGCCTCACGCGCCCGCAGGTGGCCGCGATCCACGGCGGGCCTGAAGCCCGCCGCGCGCTCGGGATCGGCGGCTGGTGCCACCGCACCGTCGGCGGCATCTCTGCCGCCGCTTAGGGCACGTCCATCAGCCGCAGCCGGCGCACGGTGAGCCAGCCGAACAGCGCGAGCACGACGACCAGCCCGACGAGGGCCTGCGACAGCCCCAGCTCGATGTTCGACCGCGCCAGCTGCGACGCGTCGATGCCGTGCACCGTGCCCAGCGCGTACTGCCGGATCGAGAGGAAGCGGATGCCCGAGAACAGCCCGCTCAGCGACGCCTCCCACAGGAAGACGTAGACGAGCCCGACCGCGAGCGCGTTGCGGATCGCCAGCCCGCCCCAGGTGAACAGCGCCGCATAGCCGGCTGCTCCCACCAGCACGCCGGCGAGCAGCGCAGCGGCCTCGCCGGCGTCGTGCGCGATCGCCACGGCGCTGACCACCGCCGTCCCGCCGACCAGCGCCCCCGACACCAGGAACGCCGCCGCGAACTTCGGCGCCGCGATGGTCCAGCGCGGGATCGGCTTCAGCACGAGGTACACGAGCGTGCGGTCGTCGACCTCGTCGCCGAACGCCGCGGTCGCCAGCAGCAGCACCGCAAGCGGCAGCACGATCGTGATCGTGAGCGACGTCACGCTGTCGAGGAACTCGAGCGCCGACGGCTTGCCGGGGTCGCGCGAGAGGACGAAGACGAGCGCGAGCACCAGCGGCACCGCCGCCAGCGCGACGACCGCGAGGAACCGCCGCCTCCGGATCAGCATGCGCAGCGACAGCCCGAAGATCGCGCCCATCAGCGGCGCTCCGCGAGGTACTCGAACACGCTCTCGAGCGTGTCGTCGAGCGGCTGCACGCGCGTCAGCCGCACGCCCTGCTTCTGTGCCGCGCGCGGGACGGCGCGCTGGAGCGCGCGGACGTCGCCGGAGAGCACGCGCAGCGTCGCGGTGCCCTCCACCGCGATCGACTGCACCTCGGGCTCGGCGACGAGCCCGGCGGCGAGCGCGCGCGCGTCGGAGCAGTCGATGCGCACGAGGTACGGCCGCTCGTTGAGCAGCGCGCGGATGGCGCGGAAGTCGCCCGACGCGGCGAGCTTGCCGCCGACCATCAGCAGCACGCGGCTCGCCATCGCCTCCACCTCCTCGAGGATGTGCGACGACAGCACGATCGTGCGCCCGGCGGCGGCGAGCTCCGCGACGAGGTCCATGAACTCGAGGCGCTGGCGAGGGTCGGTGCCCGACAGCGGCTCGTCGAGCAGCAGCACCTGGGGGTCGTGGACGAGCGTGGCGGCGAGGCGCATGCGCTGCCGCATGCCGCGCGAGTAGCCGCCGAGCGCGCGGTCGGCGGCGGCGCCCATGCCGACCTGGTCGATCGCGCGCTGCGCGGCGCCGCGCACGTCGGGCAGCCGCTGCAGGCGCGCGTTGAGCTCCACGAACTGGCGGCCGGTGAGCGGCTGGTAGACGCCTTCGTGCTCGGGCATCACGCCGACATCGCGATAGAGCCCCGGGTTGCTGCGCACGGGCTGGTCCAGCACGCGGATCACGCCCTCGGACGGCCGCGACAGGCCCGCGACCATGCGCAGGAGCGTCGTCTTGCCGGCGCCGTTCGGGCCGAGCAGCCCGGTCACGCCGGGCGCGATCTCGAACGAGACGTCGTTCACCGCCACGACGCTGCCGAACCAGCGCGAGACGTGCTCGACGACGATCGTCGGCGTCGCGCCGGCGGTCCGGCCGCCCTCGGCGTCCGCGCCCATGCCCGGGCCGATCCCGGTCGGCGCGCTCATAGCGACGGGCTCCGGTAGCGCCACCACGTGACGGTGACGAGGAGCGTGAACGCGACGGCCTCGGCGCCGGCATAGGCCGCCCACGACAGCGGCGCGTCGAGCGCGCCGAAGATCGCGTCGTTGACGCGCAGCAGCCCGTTGGCGACGTCGAGCAGCACGATCGCGTCGCCGACGCGCCCGCCGACGAGGTTGGACGCGATCCCGGACACCGCCGACGTGATCAGCAGCACGCCGAGGATGCTCGCCGCCGCGTACGCGCGCCGCTCGGTGAGCGACGACACCGCGAACGCCAGCGCCGTGAAGAACGCCGCGATCACCAGGCCCGACGCGCCGGCGCGCGGCAACACGTCGAGATGGTGCCGCGCGTAGTCGAAGGGCGACGCGGCGACGAGCACGAGCGTCCCGAACACGAGCAGCTGCGGCAGCCACAGGATGCCCGTCATCACCGCGAAGAAACCCGCGGCGCGCGCGCCGACGTAGTCGAGCGCGGTGATCGGCCGCACGAGGTAGAGCACGAGCACGCCGCTGCGCCGGTCCGGGCAAAGCATCTCCGGCCCGAGCGTGGCGGCGAACAGCATCACGCCGACGAACGCGAACGAGTAGTACTCGCGGTTGCTCAGGCCCGAGATGCTGTCGGCGAACTGCTGGACGTCGCCGCCGAACGACGCGACGAAGCCGGCGATCACCATCACGATCACGGCGGGGAAGAGAGTGATCGCCACGATCGCGAACGGGAGGATCTTCGCCGCGGTGCTGCGCCCCAGCCCGAGAGCGCTCCGCGCGGCGTCGCGCGCCATGGCGCGGCGCGCGCGCGCGGCCCCCTCGCGCTGGCCGAGGTAGCGCTGGTAGCCGAGGTCGTAGACCTCGCCCTGGCGGGCGGCGGGCTCGGTGGTCACCGCGCGCACCCCGTGGCCCCGAGGCAAGCGGCGGCAGGCACGCCGCCGATGCGACCGGCGGCGGCGGCGCCGCTCAGCCGGGCCGCGCTCGCGGCACCGGCGCCCCGCGCGCGGGTGCCGCGAGCGCTCCGGGCGGCTTCGCCGCCCGCGATATCGGCGGCGTGTCTGCCGCCGCTTGCCACGCGGCGCAGGCGGATCACGCGACCCCCTCCGGCCGCCGGAACATCTCGGTCAGCGAGTGCTGACGCGGCGCCATCGAGTACAGCAGCGCGTTCGACGCGACCAGCGCGTCGCGCAGCGCGTCGTAACCCTCCGGCGTCAGGCGGTCGATCACGAGCGCACCGTCGTCGGTGCGCGGCTCGAGTCCGCGCCGGAGCAGCTCCGCCACGAGCGCGTCCTGGCCCTCGGTCACTCGCACCTCGAGCGTCTCCGTGTCCGTGGTCAGCGACGCGACGGTGCCGGTGCGCAGCAGCCGGCCGCCCTCGAGCACGATCACGCGCTCGCACGTCCGCTCGATGTCCCCCATCAGGTGCGACGAGATCACCATCGAGATCGAAAACGCCTGTGCCGTGCGCCGCACCAGCTCGAGCATTTCCTGCCGGCCCATCGGGTCGAGGCCGGCGGTCGGCTCGTCGAGCAGCGCGAGCAGGGGGTCGTGCACGAGCGCCTGCGCGAGCTTCACGCGCTGCTTCATGCCGGTGGAGTACGTGCCGATCGGGCGGTAGCGCTCCTCGTCGAGCCCGACGTGCCGCAGCATGTCGGCGGCGCGCGTGCGCGACTCGGCCGGCGGCAGTCCGCTCACCTGCGCGAGGTAGGCGAGGAAGTCGGCGGCGTTCACATGGTCGGGCAGGCAGTCGTGCTCGGGCATGTAGCCGATGCGCTCGCGCACGCGCGGCGTCGACGCGACGTCGATGCCGCGGAAGCGCGCCTGCCCGCTGGTCGGACCGAGCAGCCCGAGGAAGATCTTGAGCGACGTGCTCTTGCCGGCCCCGTTCGCGCCGAGCAGCCCGGTCACCCCGTCGGGGACGACGAACGACACGCCGTCGAGGGCGATTGTCGAGCCGTAGCGCTTCACCAGCGCATCGGCCTCGAGGAGGGGAGCGTCGTCCCGTGTGAGTGGCAGCGTCATCGCGCCCAGTATGAGCGGCTCGTCGGGCCCCGGCGAGCCGCCCGGCTTACCCGCGCGGCTCGCCCCGGGGGCGTGTGGTCGACTGCGCTCGCCACGAACGGATCCGGCGGCAGCTACTCGCGGCCAGTCGTACCCGTTCGTGGTGAGCGCAGTCGAACCACGGACCTGCCCGGCACTTGGTCAGGACGGCGAGCCGCCGGGGCTATCCCGGCGGTTCGCCGGCGGTCGGCGCTGCGCGCCGGCTCTACCTCTTCATCCACACCTGCGTCAGGTCCACGAACCACGATTGCGGCTGCACGAAGCCCTGCACCTTCGGCGACAGCACGCGCAGGTTGAGGTCGTGGATCGTGACCAGCACCGGCGCGTCCTTCATCGCCGTCGTCTGCAGCTCCTTCAACAGCTCGTTCTGCTTGGCCACGTCGAAGGTCTGCATCGCCTCGGCGTACAGCTTGTCGACCTGGTCGTTCTGGTAGTCCGCGGGGTTGCAGCAGCCGGTGGGCGGCAGGCCGGCGCTGGTGAAGCCCTTCCACGTCGTCGGTGAGACCGGCGCGACCGAGAAGTACATCATGTCGTACTGCTTCCACGCGGGGTCGTTCAGGCCGGCGCGGTAGCCCGAGATGATGTTGTTCCACTCCATCGGCACGAGGTCGACGGTGACGCCGACGGCCGCGAGGTCCTGCTTGAGCTTCGCGTTCATCGGATCCGGGAACATGTTGCCGGAGCCGCCCGTCGGGTACGCCATCTTCAGGTGGATGCCGCCGTTCGGGTAGCCGGCCTCGGCGAGCAGCTGCTTCGCCTTCGCCGGGTCGTACGTGTAGCCCGCCCACGCGTCGTCGTACCAGGGGTTGCCCTTGTACATGTACTGGGTCGCCGGATAGCCGACGTTGTTGATCAGCGTCGCCGCGCCCTGGCGGTCGGCCGCGTACTCGAGCGCCTGGCGGACGCGCACGTCCTTCAGCGGCCCGTTCTGAGTGTTCAGCACGTAGATGATCGTGTGCGGGTATTCCTTCAGGAACACCTGGTCGCCCGCGGCCTTCAGCTGCTCCACCGAGTCGGGCGGCGGCAGCTCGGCCCAGTCGATGTCACCCGACTGCAGCGCGGCGAGCCGCGTCGCCGGCTCGGGCATCGGGTATAGCACCACCTTGTCCAGCTTCGGCCTGCCGCCCCAGTAGTCGGGGTTCGCCGTCAACTCCATCACCTGCCCGTCGACGTACTTCGACATCACGAACGGGCCGGTGCCGGTCGCGTGCGCGGCGTAGTCCTTGTTGCCGTACTTCTGGATCGCCGTGGGGCTCGGGATGTAGAGGAAGGCGAGGTCGTAGGGCAGGAACGCGTAGACCGTCTTCGTCTGCACCGCGACCGTCATGTCGTCGACCTTGGCGATCGAGTCGATGAACGCGAAGCTGCTGCTGTTCTGCGCAGCGTTCGTGGCGTCGTAGTACTGGAAGCTCTTGTCGGTCAGCCGCTGGTACTCGAAGACGACGGCGTCGGCGTTGAACGGCGTGCCGTCGTGGAACTTCACGTTCGGGCGGAGCTTGAAGGTCCACGTCAACTGGTCGTCGGACATCGTGTACGACTCGGCGAGGCCGGGGATCGCGGTCGGGACGTGATCGCCCTGGCCGTCGTCCCAGTTGAAGAGGGCGTCGTAGATCTGGTTGCCGACGAAGCGGCGACCCTCGTAGCCCTGGTCCGGCGGCGTGTTCGGGATCGGGATGTTGCCGGCCGTCATGCCGATGCGGAGCGTGCCGCCCGACCCGCTCGTGTCGGGCGTGGCGGACGACGCGGCGCCGGTCGCGCCGCTCGCGGCGCCGGCGGTCGCGCTCCCGCCGGTCGTCGCCGTGCCCGACCCGCACGCGACCAGCGCGAGCGCGACGAGCACTCCGGCCAGCGCGGCGAGCGGACGTTGCCACCTCGTTCTCGTCACCAGTAACCCTCCGTCCGGGCCCGCGCGTGCGGGCTGTCTGGTTGAGTCGCGAACACTAGGCAGCGGGATTTGCCGCGACGTGTCGCGCCCGTGAAGTGCGCGTGACGGCTCCGTCTCCGCCGCGTTACCGGCCGCTCTCGACCCGGTTTCGCGCGGGGCCCCGCGCAACGCCCACGCAGTCGCGCTGAAACGACGGCGCAGCCGCGGCGTCATCCAACCTTCACGGTCGATTCACGGCGGCGACATTCGAGCTGCCTAGCGTGACCGGCACCACTCGAACCCCACGCGCGGCCGCCGGAGCCGACGCGCACCAGTGAGGAGGCAGCCGTGGCGCTGGCGCTGAACGACGCACTGCAGGACACGCAGCGCACGACGCGATCGCCCCGTCCCGCGAGCGGTGCCGACGGGAGCACGGTGCCGGACGGCACGACGCCCCTGCTCGCGGTCACCGACCTGCGCACCGCGTTCCGCACGAAGCAGGGCTGGCTCACGGCCGTGAACGACGTCTCCTTCACGCTGCCGGCCGGGCGCGTGCTGGCGGTCCTCGGCGAGTCCGGCTCCGGCAAGAGCGCGATGCTGCGCACGCTGCTCGGCATCCAACCGCACTCCGCGCGCATCTCCGGCCGCGCGGTGCTGCAGGGCCGCGACCTGATCGCGATGAGCCCGCGCGAGCGCGAGGGCGTCCGCGGCTCGCGGATCTCGATGGTGTTCCAGGACCCGATGACGGCGCTCGACCCGGTGTTCACGGTCGAGCAGCAGCTGGTCGAGACGATCCGCCGGCACCACCGGGTCTCGAAGGCCGACGCGGCGCAGCGCGCGCTCGAGGCGCTCGAGCTGGTGCAGATCCCGTCGCCCGCGCGCCGGCTCAAGGCCTACCCGTTCGAGCTCTCCGGCGGCATGCGCCAGCGCGTCGTGATCGCGATGGCGCTCGTGTCGAACCCGAGCCTGCTGCTGGCCGACGAGCCGACGACCGCGCTCGACGTCACGGTGCAGGCGCGCGTGCTCGAGCTGCTGCGCGACCTCCGCGCCGCGCTCGGCATGGGGATCATCTTCGTCACGCACGACCTCGCCGTCGCGGCGCAGGTCGCCGACGACGTCGCCGTGATGTACGCGGGGCGCATCGTCGAGCGCGGGACGGTCGCGGAGATCGTGCGCTCGCCGCGGCACCCGTACACGCGCGGCTTGCTCGAGGCGAACGTGCGGCCCGGCCAGCACGAGCGCCCCGCGGCGATCCCCGGCTCGCCGCCCAATCTCGCGAAGCTCCCGCCCGGCTGCGCCTTCGCGCCGCGCTGCGCGCTCGCCGAGGACGCCTGCTGGGCGGGCCTGCCCGCGCTGCGCGCGCTCAGCGCGACGCACGACGCCCGCTGCCTGCGCATCGACGCCGTGAAGGGTGCCGCCTGATGCTGATGATCATCGCCCGCCGGCTCGGCATGGCGATCCCGACGCTGCTCGGGGTCTCGATCCTGATCTGGCTGCTGCTCTCGATCCTGCCCGGCGACCCGATCGCGACGCTGCTGCCCGCGGACGCCACTCCCGCCGATCGGGCGGCGCTCGCGGAGAGTCTCGGGCTGAACCGCCCGCTGCCCATCCGCTACGTGATCTGGCTCGGCGACGTGGCGCACGGCAACTTCGGCTACTCGCCGTACCGCCGCCGCGACGTCTCCGACCTGATCGCGTCGGCGTGGAAGAACACGGCCGTCCTCGCCGGCGTCTCGGCGGTCTTCGGGCTCACGCTGGGCATCCTCGCGGGCAGTCTCGCGGGGGTCTATCGCGGGTCGCCGATCGATCGCGGCGTCACGCTCCTCTCGATCGTGGGGTTGAGCGTGCCGTCGTTCTGGGTCGCGATCGTGCTGCTGATCGTGTTCTCGGCGCAGCTCAAGGTGTTGCCGGCGGGCGGGATCGGCGACCTCGGCGGCGGCGTTACCGAGTACGTCCGGCACCTGGTCATGCCGGTGCTCTCGGGATCGCTGATCACGATCGCGATCACCGCGCGCGTGACCCGCGCCGCCATCGTCGAGACCTACCAGGCGGAGTTCGTCGACATGCTGCGGGCCAAGGGCCTGCGCGAGTGGCAGGTGCTCTGGCACGTCGGCAAGAACGCGATCTCGCCGGTGCTCACCACGTCCGGCCTGCAGGTCGGCTACCTGCTCGGCGGCTCGGTGCTGATCGAGACCATCTTCTCGTGGCCGGGCCTCGGGCAGCTCGTCTTCAACGCGATCACCGCGCGCGACCTGCTCGTCGTGCAGGCGACGACGCTCGTGATCGCCGTGACGTTCGTGCTGCTCAACCTCGCCGTCGACGTCTTCCAGGTCACCTTCGACCCGCGCCAGAAGCGTGCGGCATAGCGGCCGCCGGACAGGGAAAGGGATCGCCCGATGACGACCTTCGACCCGACCTTCGACACGTCGCTTGCGGCCGAGTGGGCGCGGGACGACGTCCCGGCCGCGCCGGAGTCGTACCTGCAGGCGGGGCGCCGGCGGTTCGTGCGCAACTGGATGGGGACGGGCGCGCTCGCCGTGCTGCTGGCGCTGGTGCTGGGCGCGGTGTGCGCGCCGCTGCTCACGAGCGCGGACCCGAACGTCGGCGTCGCGCTCGACCGCCTGATGCCGATCGGCGCCCCCGGCCACGTCCTCGGCACCGACGAGCTCGGTCGCGACATGCTCACGCGGCTGCTCTACGGCGGCCGGCTGTCGCTGCTCGCGGGGCTCGCGCCCGTGCTCTTCGCGACCGTGATCGGGACGGCGCTCGGCGCGCTGGCCGGGTTCGTCGGCGGCTGGGTGGCCGCGCTGATCATGCGCCTGATGGACATGTTTTACGCGTTCCCCGCGGTGCTGCTCGCGATCGCGATCTCCGCGTCGCTCGGCCCGGGGATCGTCAACGTGATCATCTCGATGTCCGTGATCTACATCTCGCCGATCGCCCGCGTCGCAGAGGCCGCCACGCGCAAGGTCGTGGTCGCGGAGTTCATCGAGGCGGCGCGGCTCACCGGCGCCTCGATGCCGAAGATCCTGGTCACCCAGGTCCTGGCCAACATCTTCAGCCCGATCTTCGTCTACGCCTCCGGGCTGGTCGGCCTCTCGATCGTGATCGCCGCGAGCCTGTCCTTCCTCGGCCTCGGCGTGAAGCCGCCCGCGCCCGAGTGGGGCTACATGCTCAACAGCCTGCGCGGGACCATCTACGTGAACCCCTGGGTCGCCGCGCTGCCCGGCCTCTTCATCTTTGTCACCTCCACCGCGTTCAACGTGCTCGCGGACGCGATCCGCGACGCGCTCGACGTGAAGGACTAGCCGACGAGCCGTGCCACACGCCCGCCGCGGACCCACGCGGCGGGCGCACCGACAGGAGCGCGCCATGACCACGACGACCGCCCCGCTCGCACGCGCCGCGACCCCGCCGTCCCGCGAGGACGACACGCTGCTCGACGTGCGCGCCATCAGCAAGCAGTTCCCGGTCCGCCTCGGGCTCTTCGAGCGCGGCGCGGTGTCCGCGGTCGACGCGCTCTCGTTCCGGGTGAAGCGCGGCACGACGATGGGCATCGTCGGCGAGTCCGGCTGCGGGAAGTCGACGGCCGCGCGGCTGATCCTCGGGCTGATCCCGTTCGACGCCGGACAGGTCGTCTTCGACGGGACCGACGTCGGCCGGGCGTTCACGCATCGCCGCACGCTGCAGTTCGGCCGGGTCCGCAAGACGTTGCGCCGCAACATGCAGATGGTGTTCCAGGACCCGCACTCGTCGCTCAACCCGCGCGCCGCGATCGGCGAGATCATCGCGTTCCCGATGCGGGTGCACGGCGTGCCGGCCGGGGAGCGCCGCGAGCGCACCGAGCTGCTCCTGCGCCAGGTCGGCCTGCACCCCAACCACGCGTCGCACTACCCGCACCAGCTCAGCGGCGGCCAGCGGCAGCGCGTGAACATCGCGCGGGCGCTCGCGCTGCGGCCGAAGCTCGTGGTGTGCGACGAGGCGGTGTCGGCGCTCGACAAGTCGGTGCAGGCGCAGGTGCTCAACTTGTTGAAGGATCTGCAGGAGGAGCTCGACCTCACCTACGTCTTCATCAGTCACGACCTCAACGTCGTCGAGTACGTGAGCGACCAGGTTTGCGTCATGTATCTCGGCCAGGCGGTCGAGGTGTGCGACTCCGACCAGCTCTACGCGAAGCCGCTGCACCCCTACAGCCAGGCGCTGCTCGCCTCGATCCCGCGCCTGCACGACGACGAGCCCGCGCGCGCGGCGCAGCCGCTGGGGGGCGAGCTCCCGAGCCCGCTCAACCCGCCGTCGGGCTGCCGCTTCCGCACCCGCTGCCCCGCCGCGATGGACGTCTGCGCCGCGGTCCGCCCGCCGGTCACCGAGCCCGAGCCCGGCCACCAGGTCGCGTGCCACCTCTACGCGCCGTCCTCCGGGCGCGCGGAACGCGCGAGCGCTCCCGCCCAGCCGCTCCCCGTGCTGGACCCACCCATCGCCTAGCCACCCGGTTCATCGCGAAAGGAGCCCACCCATGCCCGAGCCGAGCGATGTGCGCGCGGCGGTCCGCGGCCTCGTCGAGTCAGCCGGCCTGCCGGTCAGCGACGAGGAGTTCGAGTCGTTCGTGACGATGTACCCGACGCTCCGCGCCGGCGCGGACAGCCTCGACATCCCCGAGGTCCGCTACGAGGAGCCCGCGCTGATCTTCACGCCGGTCGCCCCGCCGCCGGAGGCCGCGTAGCGCTGGCGCCGCCGCGCGTCCCACTCCCGCGGGCCCACCCGCGCGTCCGAGAAGGAGCCCCGATGTCATCCCCGCTCACGATCCGCGAGGCCGCCGCCGCTCTGCGCGCCGGAACCGTCACCAGCGCCGAGCTCACCCGCACGTCGCTCGAGCGCATCCTGCGCCTCAACGATCGGGTCGGCGCGTTCATCACCGTCACCGACGAGTCCGCGCTGGCGTCCGCCGCGCAGGCCGACGCCGACCTCGCGGCCGGCGTCGACCGCGGCCCGCTGCAGGGCATCCCCTTCGCGCTGAAGGACGTCCTCGCGACGAAGGACGTCGACAGCACCGCGAACAGCCTGGTGCTCGACCGCGCCTGGGGCCGCGGCTACGACTCCGTCGCCTCGGAGCGCATCCGCGCCACCGGCGCGATCCTGATGGGCAAGCTCGTGCTCTCGGAGTTCGCGCTCGGCCCGCCGGACCCCACGAAGGGCTTCCCGATTCCGCGCAACCCGTGGAACCTCGAGCGCACGCCGGGCGGCTCGTCGTCCGGCACCGGCATCGCGGTGGCGACCGGCATGGTGCTCGGCGGCCTCGGCACCGACACCGGCGGTTCGGTCCGCTTCCCGGCCGCCGCCTGCGGCCACACCGGCCTGAAGGTCACCTACGGCCGCGTGCCGAAGTGGGGGTGCGTGCCGCTCGGCTACTCGCTCGACTCCATCGGCCCGATGGCGCGCTCCGCGTGGGACTGCGCCGCGATCCTGCAGGCGATGGCCGGCCATGACCCGCGCGACCCCTCCGCCGGCACCGCGCCGGTCGACGACTACCTCGCCGGCATCGAGGGCGGCGTCGCCGGCCTGCGCGTCGGCGTGCCGACCGAGTACTTCTTCGACCACCCTGCGCTCGAGCCGGAGACGAAGGCGGGCGCCGAGCAGGTGATCGACGTGCTGCGCGCCGGCGGCGCCGAGATCGTCGCGGTGAACCTGCCGCACGCGGCGCTGGCCAAGGACGCGAACACCATCACGATGGTGTCGGAGGCGTTCGCCTACCACCGCGTCGACATGGCCGGCCCGAAGTGGACGCACTACGGGTCAGGCACGCGCATGATCATCGGCCGCGGCGCCTTCTACACCGCCGCCGACTACGTGCAGGCGCAGCGCTTCCGCTCGTGGTTCGCGCGCGAGGCGGCGAAGGTGATGGCCGGCGTCGACGTGCTGGTCACGCCGACGAATACGCAGCCGGCGCAGGTCGCGTCCGACATGGACATGGCGAAGCGGCTGCTGCAGCCGAGCTACACCGGCCCGTTCAACCTGCTCGGCTACCCCGCGCTGGCGGTGCCAACGGGCTTCTCGGCCGATGGCCTGCCGCTCTCGGCGCAGATCGTCGGCGCCCCGTTCGCGGAGGCGACGGTGCTGCGCGCGGGGTACGCGTACCAGCAGGCGACGGCGTGGCACCTCGAGGTGCCGCCGATCGCGGAGGCGGTCGCCGCCGCGTCGTAGCGCGCGGCGTCCCGGCACCACGCGCACGGACCGGCCGGGCGGTCACTCCCCGGCCGGTCCGTGCGCGTGCCGGCGGGCCGGTCCGGTCGCGCGCGCGGCCCCCGCGAGCGGCAGGCGTCAGTCCTGCCGTGTGCGGCGCCGGCGAGCCCCGCATCGGATCGCCGCGCGAGCTGCGCGCGGCCGCGGCGTCCTGCTCGGCAACCCGGCCGCACGGCAGGACCTACGCCTGCCGCTCGCCAGGAGGGGGCCCCGCGGCCCCCTCCCTCCACCCACACCGGTCGTGGTCCGTTAGTGCGTATCGAACACGGCCTGGTACTCCGCGACCTTCGCAATCGTGGCCGCGACCTCGTCCGGCGTCGGCGCCGACGGGTCGCGCGCCGGCGGCAGCGCGCCGAAGCGCAGCAGCGAGGCCATCAGCAGCATGCGCGCCTTCGTCGACGTCAGGTTGCTCCCCGCGATCGTCACGCCGTCCGTCTTGCTCGCGAGGCCGCCCGTCGACCCGCGGCCGCAGCGCACGACCGGCATCCCGCTGAACGCCGCCCGCTGCAGCGCGTTGTCCGTGCCGCGGTTCATCGAGCCGTACGGCGACGCGCCCTCGCCGACGAACCCGGCCAGCGGCGACTCGGCCAGGTTGCTCGCGATCCGCGACATGATCTCGACCTCGCGCTCGGGGTTCGCGTCCGAGCCGTCCGACTGGTAGCGCGCGTACTTCGCGATCGTCACTTTCGGCATCGCGTCCGGCACGAGCCCGCCGTCGGCGTCCTTCACCGCGACGGCAAACGACTGGATCCCGGCGTCGGTCGCCCGCACGCCGGGCACCGCCGCCGGGATGCGCGCGAGGTTCACCTCGGACGAGGCGGTGTGGCGCTTCGTCGGGAGATAGGTGAGTTGCGGGTCGCCGTGGCCGCCCATCAGCGCGACGATGCCGCCGTGGCCACCGGTGGCCTGGTAGTTGCCGGGACGCGCGTCGGTCTTCGTCACCTCGCGCGCCGCGAACACGACCTCGTCGACGATCATCACGCCGCCCACGACGTCGGCCGCGCCGCCGTTTCGCCAGATGCCCGAGAGGATGTACTTCACGCCGTCGGCGATGTTGCGATCGCCGTCGGCGCTCAGCGTCTGGTGCGGTCGCTGCGCCGAGTGGCCGACCAGCGGCACCTGCGTGTCGACCAGCAGGTTCAGCCAGTACATCGACTCCTCGGTGGTCGGGCTGCCTTCGAGCCACTGCGCGCCGGCGTACCTGCCGGTGGCCATGGCGCGCTGCACCACGTTGGTCGCGCGCGCCAGCGACGCCATGTGCGGTTCCGCGCGAAGGTGTCGCGGGTAGTAGATGAAAAAGTCCTCGCCGAGCGCCTCCGGCGCGAGGTCGCCCTCGCCGGTGTCGGTGCGCGCGGCCGCGGACAGGCCGTGCTTGTAGCCGCCCGAAGGCGCCGGCCGGTAGAAGTCGAACGTGGCGACCGACGACAGCATGCAGTTGCGTCCCGCGCCGTCCAGGCCGAAGCGGTCGATCTCCTCGTAGATGCGGTGGGCGTCGGGATAGAACGTCTGGCGCGACTGCTCCTGGGGCGCGAAGGGGAACGCGGTCGCGTCGTCCCACGCCTCGCCGTTCGCCTGGCGCGCCATGTAGGGGAGCAGGTACAGGCCGTCTGTCGGGTCGAGCGTCACCCGGTACACCGCGCGGTCGGCCGGGCTCGTCGGCTCCTCGTGAAACGCGCCGGCGGCGTCGAGGTAGCCGTCCGCAGCGGCGCAGAGCTCGGGGGCGTCGCGCTCGAGCGGGTGGGCGCTGAGCGCGTCGACGTAGACGGTGACCGGCGCGGCGAGGCGCTGCGCGCGCAGCGTGTCGAAGCGCGACGGTGCGCCGTCCGGATCGGCGAGGAGCGGCAGGGCGTGCGCTGCGCGCGCCTTGTTGCTCGTGACCAGCGGCGGGCTGTTCTGGATGGTCGCGGTTGGGCCGGAGAACACGGCGATCCGCGGCTTCTCGGGTGCGGGCATGGTGCCTCTCCTTCGCTCTGCGGGGCTGAGCATCGAGGCTAGGCAGCGGGCATGTCGGCACCGTGAACGGCGGATTGCGAGCACGCTACCGGCGCACTTCGCGTCCCCTGCGGTGGGGCTACGTGGGGGTTGCAGGGCGGTTCCGGGGCGGGCCCCCGGCGCGGCGATTGGCGACGCCTCAGGACGCCGCGATGCGGTCGGAGCGCGGCGTCCTGAGGCGCGCGGCGACGACGCTCAGGACGCGGCGGCACCCGCACCGGGCAGCGACCGGTTGAGCGCGGCCTGCCGCCCGAGCACGCTCTCGAGCCGTGCCTGCGTCAACGCGGGCACATCCTCGAAGACGAGGCCGACCTCGCGCTCCTCGGGCTCGTCCTCCTCGGCGCGCGCCCACACGACGCGCCCCGGGACCGTGAAGCGGCGATTGCGGTACTGGAAGTCGAGCGCGAGGCGGTCGTCGACGTGCACGTCGCCCGCGATGCTCAGGCGCGCGCCCGTGCTGCTGAGGTCGAGGATCTCCACGACGCCGCCGAGCGAACCGGGCGCGGCGGGCTCACCGAGCAGGTCGACGCGCCACGGCCGGATGGCGACGTTCACACGCTGCACGGCTCGCCGGTCTCGAGTCATCCACGGCCCTCTTCGGCACGTCCCGCTCGCTTCAACCATCGGTCGCCCGGCCCAAATGATGCAGCCCGCTGCCCGAGCCCGGTGGCGGCTCGAGCTAGAACGGCCGGGGCCAGACCGACGCGATCCAGCCGCCGCCGACCAGCATCAGCGAGGCGAGAAAGGCGGTGATCCAGGGGCGCCACTGGCTGCGCGCCACCTCGGCACGGCGGACGAGCGGGCGCGGAAGCGTGTCCATCATGGCTGTCCTCCCGTGCGTGCGCGGGAGCCCGAGGCGGGCCCCGACGATGTCGCTCAGTCTATACACAACTAAGTCAGTAGACAATATCAAGTATTTCGGACGAGACGCGATGCGGGCTCCCGCGGCGTACCATCGCCACATGGATCCCGAGACCGCCGCCCTCCTCGCCGACCTGCCGCCCGACGACCGTCGAGACGTCGTGGCCGCTGCTCACGCGGCGGCGCTCGCCGCCGGCGCGCCCGATGCCGACGCTGCGGCCGCGCGCCTGCTGGCGCTCGCCGCGGGCGACTACGTCGCCGGCCGCGTCAACGGGCTCTGCCACGAGGGCGCGCTCGAGCTCTTCCGCGACGCCGTCGCGCGCGCCGCGCCCGCCATCGCCCACGGGGCCGCCGCGCCCCGCGTGTCGGATGCCCGCGTCGCCGCTCCCTAGGCGTGCTGCTCGCGGTCGCGCAGCTGCAGGCGGTCGCCGATCCACATCGCCGGCGGGGTCGCCCACTCGCGCGCGAGCGTGTTCAGCGGCCCCGCGTACCGTGACCGCAGCTCGCTGAAGGCGCGCCACGCCTCGTCCGGCGCGCGCAGCGCGTAGCCCGCGGCCGCCAGCCCCGCGATCGCGTCGGCGAACTCCGCCGGCTCCACGGCGATCTCGTGCTCGTGCGTGAGCCGGAAGTAGTGCGTGAGGTCCTCGACCGCGTGCACGCCGATGTCGTAGAGCAGCTGCGCCGCGCCTCCGGGCACCCGTTCGACCGACGAGAGCACGAGCGTGGCGGCGTCGAGCACGGCGCCGAGCGCGCTGATCCACGACTCGCTGTCGTGGCTGGAGCGGAAGAACGCGAGCGGCGGGTAGGCGAGGTGGCTGTCGAGCACCTCGGCCGTCCAGCGCTCCCACTCGGCGAACAGCGCCGGCAGGTCGCCCACCATGTCGAGCGCCGCGTAGGTCTCCAGCAGCCGCACGCCCGACGGCGGCGCGCCGGCGCGCGCGTCGAGCGTCGTGATCAGCGCCTCGCGACGCTGGTACGACGCGTACAGCGAGAACAGCAGCGACAGCACGAGCCCGACGAGCGCCGGCCCCGACGCCGCGGTGACCAGGATCACGACGCGCGCCGCGAAGCCGGTCGGCACGATGTCCCCGAAGCCCAGCGTGAGCAGCGACGTCCCGGTCACGTAGAGCGCCGTGCCGAAGTCGGCCGGCACCGGTCGCAGCTCGTCGCGCAGCGCGTGCACGAGCAGCCCGTAGCCGAGGACGAGCCCGACCACCCAGAACGTCAGCAGCACGAGCAGTGCCAGCGGCGCGAAGGCCCCCAGCATGCTCTCGCGCCGGCCGACCGATCGCAGTCGCGTGCCCAGCGGGCGCCACACGCGCCACGCGATCAGCAGCAGCACCTTGCCCACGCCAAACCCGTAGTGCGGCCGCGGCATCACGACGACGCGAAACGCGTCCTGCAGCACGACGAAGAGGATCGCCAGCCCGGCGACGATCTCGATCGCCGACCACCACGTCACGTACGCCTCCTGCCCGACCGCGCGTCGGGCGCGGGGTCCGCGAATCGTACGCGTGGCGCCGCCGCCGCCGCTTCCAAACTGCAGCCGTCGACGCTAGCGTGAGCCAGCACGCGGCGCCTGCCGCGAGGCTGCGAGGTCGCGCATGACCAGCATTCGATTCGGTGAGCGGGGTCTTCGCTTCGGCGTCGACAACCCGGGCCTGCTCGGCGCGAAGGTGCTCACCGAGTTCGTCGCGGCCTTCGCGCTGCTGCCGCTGATCTCCGAGAAGGCCCGCATTCCCTCCCTGCTCTACGTGGGCTTCCTGCTGGCCCTGCACCTCGTCGTCCTCGTTGCGTACGTCTACCGGGTGCGGTTCCGCGACCTGAACCCGGACTGGCGCACGCTGGGCGCGCGCCTGGTCGGCGTGGCGGTGGTGATCTACTTCCTCGTGCTCGTGAGCGACTTCCGCGCCGGCCAGTCGGTCGCGCGCATCGCGTGGACGCTGACGGTCATCTCTGTCCTGCACGCGGTGGTGACGGCGTTGCTGATGCTGCGCGTCGAGTTGCCCGGCGCGCCCTCGCCCGCCGCCGCGGACTGAGCCATCGCCCGCGCCTCGAGCGTGCCGGCGCCGCCACGGTCCGCTGCCGACGCGGGCTGCGTGACCCGCTCGCCGCCGCCGGCGACGCGCCGGCCCTCGCCCCGCGAGCGCCGCTCGCTGGCCACGTCCGCGCCCGGCGGCGCGTCAGCTGCGTGCGCACGTTCGACTCCCTCTCGAATCGCGGCTTCCGCTGGTACCTCCGAGCCTCTGCGCTCGCCGGCATGGCGACGCTGCTCGTGGGCGGAGCGGCGCTCCTGCTGCTGCTCGCACCGCGGCTACGCAGGCTCCACTGACCGCCGCTACCATCGCCGCCGCGGGCGCCGGGCGACCGGGGCGCCGCGCGCGTTCGCGCTGTGCCGGCCGCCGGGGAGGACCGTGGCGATGACCGAGTTCCGCAAGTTCCTGCTGCGCGGGAACGTGATCGACCTCGCGGTGGCCGTGATCATCGGCGGCGCGTTCGGCGCCGTGGTCACGTCGTTCGTGAAGGATCTGCTGACGCCGCTGATCGCCGCCATCGGCGGGCAGCGCGACTTCGCGGCGCTCACCTTCACGCTGCACGGCAGCGTGTTCCGCTATGGCTTGTTCATCAACGCGCTGATCGCGTTCCTGCTCGTCGCGCTCGTGCTGTTCTTCGCGGTCGTGCGACCGATCAACGCGCTCAACGAGCACTACCGCACGCGCCCGAGCCCCGACCCGACCACGCGCAAGTGCCCGCTCTGCCTCAGCGAGATCCCGATCGCCGCGACGCGCTGTGCGTTCTGCACCTCGGAGGTTGCGACTGCGGCCTGACGCAGCACCGCCGCCCGGAGACGCAACAGGGGGTGGCCGCGACGGCCACCCCCTGCGCTCGCGATCCGGCGGCGAGCGGTTAGCTCACCGTGGAGTCGTAGTTCGCACCGTCATCGATGGCGGGCGGTCCGCTCTGGTCGTGCGGCACGCTCACCGAAACGCTGCCGGTGCAGGTCCCGCCATGGCCGTCGTCGGCCGTGAAGCCGATGTGGTACACGCGGCCGTTCCCGGTCCCGGCGCGCTCGGCCCGCACCTGTGCGGTGTCGGTGCCGATGCCGAACCCGTCGGGAGCGACGTGGTGGTCACCGGGCTCCACGACGGGCTCGTCCTGCGTGATGCTCGTGATCCGGATCGTGACCGGATCACCCTCGGGGTCGCTCACGCCGAGGATCGTCACCGACACCAGCTTGCCGTTCGGCGACCACAGCGTTGCGATGCTCGGCGCGGCGGCGTCACACACCGGCGCGCGATCGAGCACGGTGATCACGACCGTGGCCGTGCCGGCGCCGCCGTCCTTGTCGGTGACCGTGAACGTCAGCGTGTACGTCCCCGCGGTCGCAAACGACGCCGTCGGAGCGACGGTGTCGCCGACCGAGGCGTTGCCTGACGCGTCGGAGACGCCGTCGCCGTTGAGGTCCCACGTCCAGGCATACGGCGCGTCGAGCGCGCCGGCCGGGTCGGTCCACGTCCCGGTGAGTTGCACGACGTCGTTGCGGTAGACCGTCTGGGCGGCGCCGGCGTCGGGCGTCGGCGCCACGTTCGCGATGTTCACCGTCGCGGCCGTCTGGTCGCAGGCGCCGAACGGATCACACACCTGGAGGCCGACGGTCGCGGTTGCCGGGCCGTCGGCCGCGGCGAACGCGGCCGTGGCGCCCGGGGTCTCATATGTCCCGTTGTTGTCGAGGTCCCACGCAATCGTCAGCGCCTGGCCGTCCGGGTCGAGCGACCCAGCGCTGTCCAGCGTGACGCTGCTGCCCTCGTCGACCTGGTAGGGGCCGTTGGCGATCGCCACCGGCGGCTGGTTGACCCACTCGATCGTCGCGTCGGGCGACGTGAGGCTCCCCGTGGAGGCGCTGACCGTGTCGGTCCCCGTCGCGGCGCCCGTCACGTCAAAGGTCGCCTGGCCGCTCGCGTCGGTGTTCGCCGTACCGGTGGCGCCCGCGTCGGGACCGGCCGTCACGTCGAACTGCACCGGCGCGTTCGCGATCGGGTCGCCGAAGTCGTCGGTCACCGTCGCGGTGACGGTCTGCGTCGTGCCCAGCGTGGCCTGCTGGCTGGCCGGCTGCAGGTCGATGGCGGCCGGGCAGCCGTGCAGGTTCACGCTCAGCAGGTCGAAGGACACCGCGGTGCCCTGGTCGTCGTGGTAGGTGATGGCGTCGTGCAGCGGCAGCGTGCCGCCGGGACCCTGGTCACACGACACGGCGATGTCGTACGTGAGCGTGGCCGTCTGGTCGGGGTTATCCGCCGTGCCGAGGGCCGGGATCGTCCACGTGACGTCCTGGCCGCTGACCGACACCGACCCCAGGTCGGCGCTCACGTTCGTGGCGGGCCCGAAGCGCGACGCCACCGCGGCGGTCACCGAGACGTTGGTCGCACCCGGCTGCGTCACCGCGGCAACCAGGCTCTCGAGGATCGACTGCAGGCTGCCGAAGTCGGCCGCGGTGAATACGTGCGATCCCGGCGGCGGCGACGACACCGAGTTCAGCTCGTTGAGGTCGATGCCGTTGCCGATGCCGACGGCGAAGCGCTCGATCTGGAGCGCGTTCGCCTGGGAGACCGGGATGGCCGTCGAATCGGTCGCGACGCCGTCGGTCATGATCAGCATCACGCGCGCGTGCCCCGCCGGCTGCACGCCCAGCTGCTGGTTGGCGAGCGTCATCGCGGCGCCCAGGTAGGTTGCGCCTCCGGGGTAGTGGCGCACGGTCAGCGCGTTGTTGATCGCCCCGAGGTTGTTCGTCAGCGGCACCAGGACGGTGGCCTGCGTCGCGAACGGCACGACCGCGATGCGGCCGCCGTTCGTCAACAGCCCGGCGTTCACGAGCGACGTGGCGACGTTGCTGGCGAACGTTCCCATCTGCGCGAACTCGCTGCTGTCGATGCTCCCGGACTGGTCCATGACGAAGACGACGTCGGTAGGCGTCGCGACCGTCACGGACTGCGCCGAGACCTGGAGCTGCACCGACGCGGTGCCGCTCCCCGTGATGTCCTGCGGGCTCGTCAGCGTGGCACTGCCCGACGCGGCGGCGAGCGCCGTTCCGACCAGACCGAACGCGATCACGAGCACAAAGCCGAGCACGAAGAAGCGTGCGCGGTGTCTGAGATGAGCGATACCCATCAGGATCCCTCCCACTGACCGATGCGTTTGCAGGGAATCCTGTGGTGACGCCCCGCCCGGCGCGCGCACCCTAGCGGATTGATGAACCGCGCACATCTATTCGCGGTTATCTGAAGGGCGGCTGGGGGTGAGACGGTTCGCTTGGTATCGAACGCATGTTCTGTTACCGTGATGCGGTGCGACGGGATGAGCTGGCTCGCGGCCAGGCGGAGGCGAAGGCCGACGCCGATCGGCGTCACCATGTCCGCGTCGCGTCGACGCTCGCGCACTACCTCCACGAGGGCGGCGACTACGGTTTCGTCGAACTGCTCCCGGGGTCCGGGGCGGACGTGCCGCACGGGCGCGTGCGGTTCTGCATCGACGTCGACGGCGCGCTCTTCTGGCGCATCTATGGGCGGCTCGAGCGCGAGCGCGGGTCGCGCTGACCGTCGCCGCGGTCGCGCCCGGCCGTTGGTGATTGCCCGGGTTCCTAACCTGAACACATGCCCTACCGCAAAGCGCTCGCGCGCGTCACGACGAGCATCGACATGCCGTTCGGGTACACGCTCACGCTCTGGGGTTCGGCCGAGCTGACGTTCCGCTTCCTCGGAAAGCCCGGGGTCGGCGAGGTCGTGGCGCTGGTTGCCGGGGCGCTCGGCGGCTACTTCCTGATCGGCATCCTCTTCTTCTCGGAGATGCAGGACGTGCGGCCGCTGCGCACGCGCCGGGCCGTCGTGTTCAACGCGGTCCCGATCGGCGCGATCGGGCTGGTGGCGCTGCTCGACCACGTCGGACCCGGCGGCCGCCCCGGGTACTTCATCGCCGGTCTGATGGCGACGGCGGCCTACATCGCGTTGCTCGCGCTCGGCTGGGCCTGGGACATGCGGCGCCTCGGCGGCGCCTCGAGCGGCAGCCCGTCGAGCGGCAGCCGGTAGGCTGCCAATCCCTCCCGCACGGCGCGCACCCCGCGGTGCCGCGGACGGCCCGCGCGCGGGCTCGCCGAGCGGCAATGCACACGATCGGCGCTCGCCCCGCGAGGGTCCCCCGCTTCCGCGCCGCCCGGGGGGATCGGCACCCTCCCGGGATGCCGCTCGACGCGCGGGCGTTCCGTTCGGCCGTTCGACGCGCGGGCGCTCGACGCGGCGCGGCTACGTCGTCAGCGGCACGTCCGTGATGACCTGTGCCTCGGCGAGCCGCGCGATCTCCGCGTCGTCGCAGCCGCCGAGCTCGCGCAGGATCGTGTCGTTGTGCTCGCCGAAGCAGGGTGCGGGCCGGATCGGCGGCTGGGGCCGGCGGCGCAGCCGCCACACCGGGCGCATCGTCCGCTGCACCCCGGCTTCCGGGTGGTCGTAGCTGGGGAATGCCCCGCGCGCCGCGAGGTGCGCGTCGCGCGTCACCATCAGCGGCGTGAGCACCGGCATCGCGCTCACCCCGGCAGCCTGCAGCCGCGCCGCCGCCTCGTCGGCGTCGAGCCCGCGAGCCCACTCGCCGAGCACGGCGTCGATTGCGTCCTCGTCGGCCCGCCGCCCCTCGGCGCCCTCGTAGCGCGGGTCGTCCAGCCGCGCGTCGCCCACCACCGACCGCAGCGCGCGCCAGGCGTCGTCGGAGTCGACCGCGATCGCGAGCCACGTCTCGTTGAACTCGCGCAGCGGGTTGCCGAGGACGTCGGCCTGGATGCGCCCGGCGTCGTCGCGCGCGCGATACACGCCGTGCGGTGCGCAGTCCGCGTCGCGGTTGCCGATCCGCACGGGGTACCCCGCGCCGATCGACTCCGCGAGCATGAACTCGCCGACCATGCCGATGATGTTGTCGCGCTGCGCAACCACCACGTGGCTGCCTTCGCCGGTGCGCTCGCGACGCAGCAGCGCCAGCGCGGTCGCGCCGGCCGCGACGATGCCCGCGGTCGGGTCGCCATACGAGATGCCGCTCTTGTGCGGCGGCCCGCCCGCGTATCCCTGCAGCGCGACGAGCCCGCCCATCTGCTCGATGGTCGGCCCGAAGCCGACGCGCTCCGACTCCGGCGGCGACTGGCTGAACCCCGGCATCTGCACCATCACGAGCCGCGGGTTGATCGCGTGCAGCTGCTCCCAGCCGAGCCCGAGCCGCTCGGCCACGCCCACGCTCCAGTTCTCGATCACGACGTCGGCGTGCGCGATGAGCCGCTTCGCGATCGCGACGCCCTCGGGTCGCTGCAGGTCGAGCGCGAGCCCGCGCTTGTTGCGGTTGTACTCGTTGAAGTACGGCGCCTTGTTGAACGAGCGTGGGTCGTCGCCGCGGCCGATGCCGCGCACCGCGTCCGGGAAGGTCGGGCCCTCGACGTGAATGACATCGGCGCCCATGTCGGCGAGGAAGCGCGCGGCGTACGGGCCGGCCCACACCTGCGTCGCGTCGAGCACCCGCAGCCCCGCGAGCGGCATCGCCGGCGGCGCGCCCGCCGGCGTCGTCGCGCTGCCGCCCGCGATCGCGGGCGCGCTCGCGCCGGCGGCGAGCTCCGCGCGCACCTCTGCGGTGTGCTCGCCGATTAGCGGTGCGCGGCGCCACGTGCCGCGCGCGCCGTCGATGGCGAACGGCAGATCCGGCAGCGCGTGCCGTCCGAGCACCGGGTGGTCGATCTCGTGCCAGAAGCCGGTCAGCCGCAGCGGCTCCCACTCGAGCAGGTCGCGCGGCGTCGGGATCAGCGAGAACGGCGCGCGGTGCCGCTGCGACTCGTCGAAGATCTCGCGCGCGGTGTGCGCCGTCGTCCACTCGGCGATGAGCGCGGCCGCGACGTCGTTCGCCTCCGGGTGCGCCAGCAGGTTTGCGAAGGCGGGGTCGTCGGCCATCTCCGGCCGGCCGATGCAGCGATAGACCGATCCGGTCTGGCGCGCCATCGATGCCACACCGACGAACCCGTCGGCGCAGGGATAGATCCCCCAGACCGCGCGCGCCTGGTTGCCGGTGCGCTCGGCGTCCGTGCCGCGCACGAGCGCGTTCGGGCCGAAGCCCTCGAGGCTCGCCGCCTGCACCTCCTGGATCGAGAGGTCGAGGTGGTCGCCGAGGCCGCTGCGCCGCGCCGCGAACAGCGCGGTGACGCTCGCGGCGAAGCCGTGGAGCCCGGCCTGGTAGAAGGCCTGGTGGCCGGCGCTCTTCAGCGGCGGCTGGTCCGACTCGCCGCATAGCGCCATCTGACCCCCGGCCGCCGCCGCCGTGAGCGCCGTCGCGCGCCAGCCGGCGCGCGGGCCGTCCTGGCCGAACGGCGTGATCGAGCAGACGACGGTTGCCGGGCGCGCCTCCTGCAGCACGTCGAAGTCCACGCCACGGGCGCGCCACGCGCCGGGCGCGCCGCTCTCGATCACGAGGTCGGCGCGGAGGAGCAGCCGCCACAGCGCGTCGCGGTCCGCGGCGTCGGCGGCGTCGAGCACGACGCCGCGCTTGCCGGTGTTGAGGTAGGCGAAGAGGACGCTGCCGTCGGGTGCGTCGCCCACGCGCGGCCCGGTGTGGCGGGTCGGATCGCCGCCGGGCGCCTCCACCTTCACGACATCCGCGCCGGCGGCGGCCAGCAGCTTTGCCGCGAATGCTCCCGCCACGTCCTCGCTCAAATCGACGACCCGCACGCCATCGAGGTCACGCATCGCACGTCCCCCTGTCTCGAGGGCCGGATGATAACGCGCGTTGGGTGATTGTCCGCCGCAAGCGGCGGCAGATACGCCGCCGATATCAACGCGGCCTCCAGGCCGCGACCGCTCGGCGCCGCGCAGCACGCTTCAGCCTCCTGTGGAGGCGCCCCTCTCAGCGAGCGGCAGCCGTCGGCGCTGCCGTGGGGCTGTTGTCGCCACTCGCCGCACGGCAGCGCTCACGGCTGCCGCTCGCCGACGGCGCCGTTACAGGAACGTTCGTACCGCGGCGAGGAACTCGCGTGGCCGCTCCAGCGGAACCGAGTGCCCCGAACCCGGCACCTCCGCGAAGCGGCAGTCCGGGATCGTCTCCAGCATCCGCTCCGCCATCTCGCGCGAGAGCACGTCGCTGATCTCGCCGCGCACGAGCAGCGTCGGCACCGCGATGTTCGCGAGCAGCCGCCAGCCCTCCTCGGGGGCGGGCCGCGGGCGCGGGTTGTTCGGGTCGCGCAGCGCGCGGTCGTAGCGGTACGTGAACCGGCCGTCGGCGGTCGGCATCAGGTTCTCCGTCACGCGGTGTCGCTGCTCGTGCTCGTCCGCGTTCGGGTTCGCGCGGCCGGCCTGCGCCACCGCGTCCTCGATCGAGTCGAAGACGTCGTTCGCCTGCACGCCGGCGTTGATGCGCGTGGCGCCCGCCGCCGCCACCTCGGGGCCGATGTCCACGATCACGAGCCGCTCCAGCGCCGCCGGGCGCGCGCCGGCGTAGTGGAACGCGTTGCGGCCGCCCATCGAGAGGCCGAGCAGCGCGAAGCCGTCGAGCCCGAGCTCCGCGACGAACGCCTCGAGATCCGACACCTGGTAGAAGACGCCGTACTGGTCGGGCGCGGCCCACTCCGTCTCGCCGTGCCCGCGCTGATCCAGCGCCAGCACGCGGTAGTCGCGGCTCATCGCCGCGGCGAACGAGTCCCAGCTCCGCGCGTGCCCGGTGAAGCCGTGCAGCAGCACGAGATCCTGCGCGTCGGGCCGCGCGCTCGGCCAGTCGCGGTAGTGGAATCGCAGCCCGTTGAGGGTGACGACCTCGTCGACGACGGTTGCCTGGGTGGCCATGCGTACCCCCTTCGCGCCTCCGCCCGGCGCCGGCCGGTACCCGGCCGGGCGAGCGCCACGCATGATACGCGCCGCCCACCGCCGTCGGTCCGAGCCCGGACCCGCGACGCGGCCCTGTCTGCGCTACGCGTATCTGCCGACGATCCGGGAAGAGCACGGATGCGATGCCCGGCCGCCCGCGCGGCCGGCAGGATGCGCCCGCCCGGCGGCGCGCAGGGAGGGAGCCGCGGCGTGAGCGCAGGCAGCGCGGGATCGACGGCCGCACGGCCCGACCTCTCGCGCCCCTACCAGCTGCGCGCGATCCGCATCGGCGTGATCGCCAGCGTCGTCGTCCTCGCGGCGATGACGCTCTACCCGATGCTGCCCGGCGAGGTCACCGTCGACGGCGGGCCGTACGCGATCGCGGTGATCGTCGGCTTCGTCGGCGTCGGCGCGGTGGCGACGGCGCCCTGGGCCTGGATCCTCGAGCAGCGCTGGGGCATGTGGTGTCTCTACGGGTGGTCCGTGATGGACATCGTTCTGGTCACGTCCGTGGTGGCGATGACCGGCTTCGAGCGCTCGGAGCTGTTCCTGCTCTACATCCCCATCGTCGTCTTCTACGCCGCCTCGTATCCCGTGCGCAGCCAGTTCGTCCTGTCGATCGTCGCGCTCGGCGCCTACGTCGCCGTGCTGCGCGCCGGCCCGCCGGTTGCGGTCGACGTGCTCTTCTTCCGCTTCGTCGCGACGGCGGCCGTCTTCTCCATGGCGAGCTTCCTGGCGCGCGAGATGGGGGAGCAGGCGCGCCAGCACGCGCGCGCGCGGGCCGACGCCGAGCGCCGGGCGGCGCAGCTCGCGGTGGTCGCGTCCGCGGCGCGCGAGCTGCAGTCGCGCTCCACCGCCGAGGTGCTGCAGGCGGTCGCCGACGCGGTGCTCGCGCTCGGCTTCGACGCCGGCGGCATCGCGGTGCAGGCGCCCGGCGAGGCCGCGTTCACCGTGGTGCAGGCGCGGGGCGCGATGCCGCCGGGCGACTCCTGGTGGCCCGCCGGCGGCGCGAGGCCCTCGGCGCGCGGCGGCGTGACCGTGCGCGTCGACGGCGGACCGCCGCCGGTCGCGGGGGCCGCGGCGGCGGGTGCGGAGGTGCCGCTCGCGTGTCGCATCGCCGTCCCGGTCCGCGCGGCCGGCGGGCAGCCGGCCGTGCTGCTCGCGGGCTCCGCGCGAGGCGAGCGGCTCGGCGAGGCCGATCGCGAGGCGCTCGACCTGCTCGCGTCGCGCGCCGCCCGCGCCCTGGAACACGCCGCCCACGCCGACGAGCTCGAGCGCAGCGAGCGGCGCCTGCGCTCGCTCGTGCAGAACGCCTCCGACCTGATCACCGTGATCGACGCCGCCGGCATCATCACCTACCAGAGCGACTCGGCGCGGCACGTCCTCGGTCGCGCGCCGTCGACGCTGCTCGGCCGACCGCTCGACGCGCTCGTGCACCCCGACGACTTCGCGCCGCTGGCCGAGGTGCTGCGCCTGCGGGGGCCGGCCGCGCCCGGGACGATGGAGGTGCGGCTGCGCGACGCCACCGGCGCGTGGCGACGGATCGATGCGCGCCTCACCGACCTGCGCGACGACCCCGCCGTCGGCGGCGTGGTCCTCAACGGCCGCGACGTCACCGAGCGCCACCGACTCGTCGAGCAACTCGGCCACCAGGCGCGCCACGACGAGCTGACGCAACTCCCGAACCGCGCGCAGCTGCACGACCGCCTCGCCGACGCCCTCGCGCGCGCGGCGGCCGCCTCCACGGGGGCGCTCGTCGCGGTGCTCTTCGTCGACCTCGACGACTTCAAGGCGTTGAACGACCTCTTCGGCCACCCGATCGGAGACACCCTGCTGGTGGAGATCGGCCGGCGCTTCCGGCGTGTGCTGCCGCCCGACGTTGCGCTCGCGCGGTTCGGGGGCGACGAGTTCACGGCGGTGGTGGAGGGCGTGCCGTCGGCCGTCGCCGCCGAGCAGCTCGCCGCGCGCCTGCTTGCCGCCCTCGAGCCGCCGCTTTGTGCCGGCGAGGCGGAGGTGCACGTCGGCGCGAGCATCGGCATCGCGATCGGGCGCGGCGGTGCGCAGGACGCCGACGAGCTGCTGCGCCGCGCGGATATCGCGATGTACGCGGCGAAGGGCGCGGGCAAGCGGCGGGCGGCCGTGTTCGACGCGGCCATGGAGGCCGCGCTCCTCGCGCGGCACGAGCTGGAGCGCGACCTCCGCCTGGCGGTCGCGCGCGAGGAGTTCGAGCTGCACTTCCAGCCGGTAGTGGCGCTCGACACCGGGGCGATCGAGGGCGTGGAGTCGCTCGTGCGCTGGCGTCATCCCGTGCGCGGCCTCGTCCCGCCGGGCGACTTCATCCCGCTCGCCGAGGAGACCGCGCTGATCGTGCCGCTCGGCCGGCTCGTCCTGCGCGACTCCTGCCGACAACTCGCCGACTGGCGCAGCCGCTTGCCGGAGCTCGCGTCGCTGCGCATGGCGATCAACGTCTCCACGCTCCAGTTGCTCGACGCCGGATTCCCCGACGACGTCGCCGCGACACTCGCGGAGTTCGGCGTGCCGGGCACCTCGATCGTGCTCGAGATCACGGAGGCGACGCTCGCCGAGCAGCAGGACACGATCGCGGCCGCGCTCGCGCGGCTGAAGCGGCTCGGCGTGGCGGTGGCGATCGACGATTTCGGAACGGGCTACTCGTCGCTGGGCTACCTCGGCACCTTCCCCGTGGACTCGTTGAAGATCGACCGCTCGTTCATCAGCCGGCTCGGGACGGCGGCGGATGCCGAGACGCTGGTCGGCGCGGTGATCGACCTTGCGAAGCGGCTGCGGCTGTCGATCGTCGCGGAGGGCATCGAGCAGCCGTTGCAGGTCGAGCACCTGCGCTCGCTCGGGTGCATGCTGGGCCAGGGGTTCCTCTTCTCACGGCCGTACCCGGCGCGGGAGATCGAGCCCTTGCTGACGTCGGGGCTGGACCGCGCGCTCGCCGCCTGACGCGGCGCCCGGCGCGCCGACGCGGCACCCATCACGACTGGATGTCCGCCGCCTGACCAAGTACCCGCGGAACGCGGTCCGTTCGGCCGTGTGCACGGGCGCCGCGCGGCGCGATGCTCATGGTGCCCCGTGGGAGGCGCCCGGTATGCGCGACCCTTCTGGTGTGCCCGGCGGCGCGCGTCTCAAGGAGGCCGCGCTGGACCTGCTGGCGCTGCCGCTCGCGGTGCTGCTGCTCGTGGGGGCCGGGGATGTCCTCGCCGGCGGCGATCCGCACGGCGCGAGCCACATCCTCCATGGCCTCTCGTTCATCCCGGTGCTGCTGCTGGCGTGGCGCTTCCCGCGTGCGATGGGCACGGTGCTGGTGATGGGCGGCGCCGCGGGGTGCACCGCGTTCCTCGCGACGATCGCATTGCCGCCGGCGGTCGCCATCGCCACGGGGGTGGCGGCGTTCGCGCCGCCGATCATCGCGGGGCTGCTGCTGCGCGGCGCCGCCGCCTCGCCGGCGGCGCCCGCGGCGCCCGCGGCGAGCGTGCACCGCGGCGCGGCCGTGGTCGATCCCCCGCGCGGCGCGGCGCGCCTGCCCGCGCTCGCCCGCGTCGTCCGCTCCCGCTGACGGCGCGGCCGCGCCCGTCGTGATCGCGTCGTCCCGCCGCCATACGCTGTTCGCGCCTTCGCGCTCCCCGTCACCGGAGGTCCTCGCGTGCGGAAGCTGCTGCTGCGACTCGCCCCGCTCCTCGCGCTCGTCGTGCTCGCGACGGGATGCGTCCGCGTCGACCTCGCGATTGCGGTGCACGACGACGGCTCGGGTACGCTCTCGATGCTCATGGCGATCGACCAGCAGCTGCTGGCGCTGACGCAGCAATCGGGCCAGGCGGCGGCGAACCCGTTCGACCAGCTGGAGCAGACGCCGCCGTCGCAGCTCCCGCCCGGCGCGAAGGTCGAGCCGTACCAGCAGGACGGCTTCGTCGGCGCGCGGCTGACCTTCCCGTTCGCGGCCGGTGACGACGTGGCGACGACGCTCGATCAGACCTTCGCGGACGTCGCCGCGAGCGCGGCGGCGGACGTCTCTCCCGCGCCGACGCCGGGCCCGTCGGACTCGTTCCAGCAGCCGGGGACGAGCCCGCTGCAGGACTTCACGCTGCGCAGGCAGAGCAACGGCGGCTGGCGCTTCCAGGCGACCGTGCCGTCGCAGATCCCCGCCGCCGACAGCGGGATCGACCCGGCGACGGTGAAGACGCTGTTCAAGGACGCGTCGTTCACCGTGCACCTCGCCCTCCCCGGTCACGTCACCCAGACGAACGCCGACGAGCAGCACGGCAACGAGCTCACGTGGAACATCGACCCGCTGGGCGATGCGCGGACCCTTACGGCCGAGAGCGCGCCGGGCGGCGGAGCCCCGACGGCGTTCAACGTCGCGGGGCTCGTCGTGGCGTCGCTCGCGCTCGTCGGAGGAGCGCTGTGGGTCGCGCGCCGGCACGGCCGGCTCCTGCCGTAGCGCGCGACGGCCCGGCCCAGCCCTCCCGCGGCGGGGTGTAGCCTGCATCCGTCCTGTGATGCCGGCGCACCCCGGGGGAGCACGATGGCCTCGACCTACGACCGACCGGCTGGCGCCACCGCGGCGCCCCTCCCGTATCGCGACGAGCACGTCGATCACCTGCCGTTCGGCGGCGACGAGAAGGCCGACCGCTACCGCACCGAGCGCTACCCGGGCGCCGTGGGCCTGAACTGGTACGCGGCCGACCCGACGCTGCAGTTCCTCGCGCGCTACTACCTCACGCCGGAGGAGCTCGCCTGGGCGGAGCCGCACCTCGACGGGCTGGGCGCGATGATGGGCGGCCGGGTCGCGGTGCTCGCGGAGGAGACCGACAAGAACCCGCCGCGCCTCGAGCAGTACGACCGCTGGGGTCACGAGATCGGCCGCGTGATCCTGCCGCCCTCGGTCATCGAGGCGAAGCAGCTGATCTTCAAGCACCGCTTCAGCAACCCGGCCATCCGCCAGGACGCGCAGCGGCACGGTGTGCGGCTCGACTTCCCGGGCGAGGCGTTCTCGTACCTCCTCGACCAGGCCGACATCGGCCTCGCCTGCGCGATTGGCACGGGCATGGGGATGATCCAGAACCTGGTCGGCCGCTACGCGCCGCCGGCCGTGCGCGACTGGGTCATGCCGAAGCTCCTCTCGCCGGAGTGGGAGGGCTCGGCCGCGCAGCTCCTCACCGAGCGCACCGGCGGCTCCGACCTCGGCCATCTCGAGACGACCGCGTCGCCGGACGCGGATGGCGAGTCGTGGCGCATCAACGGGTTCAAGTGGTTCGTCTCGAACGTCGACGGCGAGGCGTTCGTCGTGCTGGCGAAGCCCGAGGGCGCCCCGGACAGCGTGCGGGGCGTCTGTACGTTCCTCGTGCTCAAGGAGCGCCGCGACGGGCGACGCAACGGCATCCGCATCCGGCGGCTGAAGGACAAGCTCGGCACGAAGTCGGTGGCGTCGGCGGAGGTCGAGTTCATCGACGCCGAGGCCTTCCTGCTCTCGGGCGACCCGCGGGACGCGGGCGCCGCGAGCGAGCCGTCGGGCGGCGACGGGCGCGGGCTCACCCGGATGATGGCGATGACCAACGGCTCGCGGCTCGGCGTCGCGATGATGGGGCTCGGCTGCGCGCGCCGCGCGCTCGTGGAGTCGCTCTGCTACGCGCGGGCGCGGTCCGCCTTCGGCGCGCGGCTCATCGACCAGCCGCTGATGCGGCGCAAGCTCGCGGAGCTGATCGTCGATGTCGAGGCCACCCAGGCGCTCGTCTTCGACGGCTACGGCATGCCCAACCACCAGCAGGATCACGACGGCCGCGAGCGGCTGCGGCTCGGCGCTCCCATCGTGAAACTGAAGGCTGCGCGCCTCGGCATCACCGCGGCCAGCGATGCCATCGAGGTGCACGGCGGTAACGGCTACATCGAGAACTGGCCCGTCGCGCGCATCCTGCGCGACGCGCACGTCAACACGATCTGGGAGGGCGCGGACAACATCCTCTGCCTCGACGTGCGCCGCGGCGTCGAGCGCGAGCAGGCGGATGAGCCGCTGCTCGCGCGCATCCGCGAGGCCGTCGACCACGGTGGCGAAACCCCCGTCGCCGCGCTGGTCGCGGAGCGCGCCGACGACCTCGAGCGGGCGATCGACGCGTGGAAGTCGCTGCCGCGCGAGACCGCCGAGGCGCGCCTCTTTCCGCTAACGCAGTTCATGGGCGACGTGTACGCGGGTGCGTTGCTGGTCGAGCAGGCGGACTGGGAGCACCGCGTCGAGGGTGGCGAGCGCAAGGCGATCGTCGCGCAGCTGTTCGCCGAGCGCTACCTGGGCGCGCCGGACCCGCTGCGCGGCATCGCGAACCAGTCGGACGCGGCGCTCAATCGCTTCGACGATCTGGTAGCGGGGGCGCTCGTCGACGACCGCGGGCCGGGCTCCGCGTAGCCGCTCGGTGGAACGCGATGGTCAGGCCGGCACCAGCGCGAGCGCCGGCACGTGCCGCGGGCGGAGCAGCCCGAAGTGCCGGCGGTCGAGCGTCGCGAGCCTGGTCTCACCGAGCCGCTCGGTGATCGCGAGCACCGCGGCGTCCACGAAGCCGATGTCCGAATCCGCATAGCGCGCGCACAGCTCGCCGATGCGGCGGTAGTCCTCTGGTAGCAGAGCGGCGACGTCATAGGCGCCGGACACGACGTCGCCGAGCAGCGCGGTGAGCACCCCGGGTTGGAGCCGCTCACCGATCCAGTAATCGACTTCGACGAGCACCGGCGCGGGGATCACCAGCGGCTCACTGCACTCTTCGATCAGCCGGCGGCACACGGCGTGGTCCGCGTCCGACCGGTCAAGGGATGCGTAGAGCGGGCCCGTGTCGAGGATCAGCGCCACGCGCGGGGCTCCGCGCGCACCTCGCCGGCGCGCCGCGCCGTGTCCGCGTGGCCGGATTCACCGAGTCCGAGGCTGGCAGGGCGGGGACGCGGACGCATGGGATCGCTCCTCTCTCCCATCAGGTAGGCGATGGTGGTGTCGAGGGCCGAGGTCAGCGCTCGCAGCTTCTCCGGCCCGGTCCAGATCCGCGCACGCTCGATCTGCGAGATGTACGTCTGCCCGACACGCTGGTCCGCCGGAAGCAGCCCGCTCAGCCGCGCCGCGAGCGCGGCTTGCGAGAGGCCCAGCGCCGCCCGGCGCGCCTGCACGCGCTCCCCGAACGTCCGATCGCCCGTGGGTGTTTGCTGGTTGGTCATCGCGCAACCGCCAGTATCACTGCTGATATCAAGCAGTATACACGATGTATTGCGGCGTTGCCCGGCTGGAACCGCCCACGCGCCGCCGTCGTCATGCACCACACCACACCCCCCGCCACCGTCGAGAGGCAGGCTAGATGACCTTCCGCCCCATTGCGCCCGGTAGATTGCGTGCCGCGCTTGCACTCTTTCTGGTCGCCGGCTCGCTCGCCGCCTGTTCCGGCTCGAGCCCGGCCACCGCCTCGCCGAGCGCGACCCCGACGGTCGCGCCCTCCGCGACCACCACGCCGACCGCCGCTACGCCGACCGCCGTCGCACCGACCGCGAGCGCGCCCACGCCCGCGCGCACGCCGGCGCCGACGGCGGCCCCGTCCACGCCGACGCCCGCCACCGGCGGAGCGACCGGCGGCATGCTCGCCCGTGGCGTCTACGCGAACTCGCTCTTCCGCGTCGAGTTCCGCTACCCGCCGACCTGGACCGTCGAGGCCGGCTACGACCAGCGCTGGTCCGGGCCCGACGGCTTCGTCCAGGTGCTCGCCTTCGATGGAAGCGGGATGACCGTGCAGCAGGCGGCCGAGCTCATCGCCTCGCACCACCTGCAGCCCTACGGTTCGCATCCGACAATCGAGCCGATCACCGTCGACGGCGTCGAGGGCCGGCTCATCCTGCCGTCCGCCGACCAGGCTCCGGAGATGAAGAATGCCGCGTCCGTGATCGTCGCGCCGCCGTCGCCGATCGTGCTCGACACCGGCACGTACCACTACCTGCAGATCGACGCCGATGTCGCGCACATCCGCGACATCGCGGCGTCCGCGCAGTTCATCACCGGGCAGCCCGGCGGCACGGGCGCGCGCTAGCCGGCTCGCCCCACTGCCGATCTCGGGGCGAGACGCGCCGAAGGGGACGGGCCGGCGCCCGTCCCCTTCTCGTGCCGGCGGCGCGCGCCGACCCAGTCGCGCCGTCCATGACCGGCTTCGCCGAGACGACGCCGCCGTCTCGGCGGTCAGCGCTCGCGACGCCCGATTCGCCTCGGGTCCAGCGCGCGATCGCGGATGCGCGACGCCTCCTGGAACGTCGCGACCAGCCGCGTCGGATCGACGCGGAAGCTCAGCACCCGCACCACGCGGCGACCGCCGGCGCCGAACCAGCGCTTCGCCCAGAACGTCCAGATCACGGCGCCGCTGACGACCACCATGATCGCCAGCACCGTGAAGTACCCGTATCGCCAGCCCAGCCCCGGCATGTAGTCGAAGTTCATCCCGAAGATGCCGGTGAGCAGCGTCAGCGGCAGGAAGATCGACGCCACGATCGACAGCACCCGCATCGTCTCGTTCTGCCGGATGCCCACCGCCGAGAGGTGCGTCGTCAACGCGCTCTCCGCGCGCTCGCGGATCGTCTGCACGAGGTCCTCGGTGCGCATGAGCTGATCGTAGACATAACGGAAGTACGGGACCGCGTCCGGGCCGATCGCGGCGTGCTCGCCGCGCGCGAGCCGGTTCAGCACGTCGCGCTGCGGGATCACCACGCGGTGCACGCGCAGCGCCGACCGCTTCAGTCGCAGGATGTCCGGGAGCAGTTCGTTGCCGGAGGCGGTGAGCGCTTCCTCCTCGACGCCGTCGGCGAACGCGCCCATCACGTCGACCGTGGGGATCATCCCGTCGACGAGCGCGTCGAACACCGCATACGCGAGCATGGCCGGCGAGCGGTCGAGCGCGTGTCCGTCCTCTGCAGCCATGCCGAACACGTGATCGACGGCGGCGAGCGACGTCAACGACGCCGTCACCAGGTAGTTCGGTCCGATGAAGGTGTCGAGCTCCTCGGTGACGACGAGCTCCGCGCTCTCGTCGTGATCGATGCCGTGCAGCATGACGAAGACGTGGTCGCCGTATGCGTCGGCCTTCGGACGCTGATACCGGTCGTTCAGGCAGTCCTGGATTGCGAGGGCGTGAAACGGGAACGCGCGCTCCATCAGCGCGACGTCCTCCGTGCCGGTGCGCGAGATGTGGACCCAGAGCGTGCCGCGGCCCTCCGCGACGACGCCGGCGATCTCCGCCTCCCCGAGGTCACGCCGCACGGTGCCGTCGTCGTCCCGGAACAGCGAACGATGTGGCATGGCGCGCCCTCACTTCCCGCGCGCAAGCCTAGCGTGCGACGGCGAGGAAGCGCGGCGACGACGTGCCAGCCGCCCGTATTCCCGGGCGGCCGGTTTCGTCGATGCATCGAGCCACATGCCGGCCCCCGGGCCACCGGACGCTGCCGGGAGCTCGCCGCCGGGCGGCCGAGCGGAGCGAAGCCGGCCGCGGACGGGGTTCCGCGCGTGCCGCCGGCTAGGCGGCGGCACGGTCCTCGCGGGTCAGCATCGCCTCGAACTCCTCGGCGCTCGCGGGCTTCGCGTAGAGGTAGCCCTGGCCGAGATCGCAGCCCATCTCCTTGAGGATCTCGAGCTGCTCCGGCGTCTCGATGCCCTCGGCCACCACGGACAGCCCCAGCGCATGGCCCAGCGCCACCACGCCGCGCACGATCGCGGGGTCCTGGTTGGAGCCGTCGAGGTGCATCACGAACGAGCGGTCGACCTTGAGCGTCGTCACCGGGAACTCGCGCAGGCGCGCCAGCGACGAGTGCCCGATGCCGAAGTCGTCGATCGCGGCGGTCACGCCGATCCCGCGCAGCGTCTCCAGCACGCGGCGCGCGTCCTCCATGTTCAGCATCGCTGTGGTCTCGGTGACCTCGAGCTCGAGCTGCGACGGCAGCAGCCCCGTGTGCTGCAGCACGCGTCGCACGAGCATGTCCAGCTCCGGCGCGAGGAACTGCCGCGCCGAGAGGTTGACCGCGATGCGTACGTCGGGCAGGCCCTGCGAGCGCCACCGCTGCACCTGCTCGCACGCCGTCTGCAGCACCCACTCGCCGATCGGGATGATCAGCCCCGTCTCCTCGAGCGCCTCCACGAACTCCGTCGCGGCCAGCAGCCCGCGCTCGGGGTGCTCCCACCGGATCAGCGCCTCGGCGCCGACGATGCGCCCCGACGCGATGTCGACCACCGGCTGGTAGTGCAGGCGGAACTCGTCGCGCTCGAGCGCGCGCTGCAGCTCGGCCTCGAGCGTCAGGCGGTCCGACGCCGACCCGAAGTGATCCGGGTCGAACAGCCGGAACCCGTTGCCGCCGCGCTCCTTCACCTCGTACATCGCCGCGCCCGCCGCGCGCACCAGCGCGTCCCCGTCCTCGCCATGCTCCGGGAAGACCGCGCCGCCGACGCTGCCGCTCACGCGCAGCATCTTGCCGTCCTGCTCGACGGGCGCCTCGAGCGCCGCCGCGATCTGCGCCGCCACGTGCTGGATCGCCTCCGCGCGGTCGAGCCGCGGCGCGAGCACCAGGAACTCGTCGCCGCCGAACCGCGCAATGGTGTAGCGGCGCGGCAGCGTCTCCTGCAGCCGCTTCGCGACGGTCTGCAGGATGCGGTCGCCACCGGCATGCCCCAGCGTGTCGTTGATCAGCTTGAAGCGGTCGAGGTCGAGCAGCAGCACGCCGGCCGCGCGCCCGGCGTCGCGCGCCTCCATCAGCGCGATCTGCAGCTGGCGGTCGAACAGCGCGCGGTTCGCGAGCCCCGTGAGCGTGTCGTAGTCCGCGAGGCGGCGGATCGTCTCGCTCGCGCGTCGGCGCTCCGTGACGTCGCGCACCTCGACCAGCACGCCCTCGTTCCGCCCGCCCCGGCGGAACGCCGTCACCGACAGCTCCGCCTCCAGCGTCTCGCCGTCGCGCCGCACGAGCCGCAACTCGTCCTGGCTCGGCGCCGCGTCCGACCACATGCGCACGGCGAACAGCGCCATCACGCGGTCGAGGTCGGCCGCCGGGACCAGCTGGCCGATCGCCAGGCCCGACAGCTCCTCGTTCGAATAGCCGACGAGCTTGCGCAGCGCCGCGTTGTGCAGGATCACGCGCCCATCGGGCGCGACGATCATCATCCCGTTCTGCGCGGTGTCGAGCGTGTGTCGGAAGCGCTCCTCGCTCTCGCGCAGCGCCCGCGCCGCCCCTTCGACGGGCCGCGGGTCCTGGATCACCCCCACCATGCCGTCGAGCGGCGTGCCGTCCGCGTCGTCGTCGTCCCGCGAGACGATGCGCGTGGCGACGGTGAGCTCGTGGCCGTCGCGGTGGCGCCACGTGGCCTGGTACATCCGCACCCCGTCGGTGCTCTCCCCGGGCCCGTCGCCCAGCACGCAGAAGTCGGCGAGCGGCCGTCCGAGCAACTCGCGCGGCTCCCAGCCCAGCAGCGCCCGGATCGCGGGACTCACCGTCGTGAAGCGGCCGGCGCCGTCCGCGTGGAACACGACGTCGGGGATCGCGAGCGCGGCGGCCTGCAGCGTGCGGTTCAGCCGGCCCGCCGTCGCGCGCAGGCGCCGTCGCTGCCACCAGCCGCTCGCGCCACCGGCGATGCCGAGCAGCGCGCCGAGCACGATCAGCGCGAGCGCCCGCGTCTCGGTCGTCGTGTGCGCCGCCGACGTCCCGTCGATCGCGGCCGCGAGGTCGGACAGGAGCGTGTCGAGCGCATGGTTGGCGTCGGTGTACGCGGCGCCGCCGGCGCCCGTCGACTGCGCGCCCGTCGCGTATTGCTGGGCCGCAGCGATGAGCGCCGAGGTCGCGCGATCGAGCTCCGCGAGCGCTCGCACCACGGTGCCGGTCAGGACACCCGGCGGGAGGTCGGCGGCCAGGGTCGCGCGGTCGCTCGTGATGGCGGAGACGGCGGTCGTGACGATCGAGGGATCGCGCTCGGCGCGCGCCTGGTCGGCGGCGACTGCGACGTTGAGCAGCGCCGCCCGCAGGTTCGACGCGTCGACGAGCGCGGCGCCGCCGCCGCTCGCGGTGGCGGCGCCATGGAGCAGCGCGACGCCGGCGATCACTGGAGCGAGCGCTGCCAGCACCGCGGCGACGAGACCGATCGGGATGGGGTTCCGGCCCCGCACGAGACCTCCAGCGGTGTGACCCTCGTCCGCGGTCGGCGCGGGTCCTTGGCGTGATCATCGGCTGCGGGCGGCCCCGTCATCAGGGATGCACTTGCGGTGGCGCGGCGGCGGACGGCGGCCCCCGGAGGGGCCGTGGCAAGACTGCGCTAGTGCGTGACGCCGAGGAAGCCCGAGGTGGCGATGGGCACCCAGCGCGACACCACGGCGGTGGCGGCCGGCGCGGCCGCGGCCGTGCCGAGGAACGCGTTGCCCCGGAGCGAGACGCCGGCGCCCGCACTCGCCACGCGCCCGGACGCATCCGTCTGCGCCGCGGGGTGCTCGGTCGGAACGACGCTGGTGCCGAGGAACCCGCTCGCGGGCTCCGTCGCAGCGTTCGGCGCTGCGGCGACGGGCGCCGGGGCGCCGGCGCCGAGGAAGCCGCCGGCGGGCATCACGACCCGGCGCGGCGCGTCGAGCGTGGTCGAGGTGGAGACGAATCGGGCTGCGACGGCGGTCGCCGCGAAGCTCGACGTCGCCAGACCGGCGAAGTCCGCAGCCGGCGTCGCGATTGCCGGCGGCGTCGCGAAGCGGGCCGTCACCGTCGCGATCGTCGGCGCGAAGGTCGTCGCGGTCGCGGTCGCCGCGGGCCCGGCGAAGCCGGCGGAGCCGGACGCGGGCACGGCGGCGAAGCCGGTGCCGGGGAACGCGAGGAACGGGCCGGGCGCCCCGGCCGGGAATGCCGCCGCAGCCGGGTGCGCGACGAACGGCGGCGGCACGGCCTCGTCGGAGAACGTCGCCGCCCGCACGCGCGTCGCGGCCGCGGCGGTCGTCGCGGGCCTGGTCGCGTCATCGCCGCCCGCTACGTCCCGCGTGATCGCGGCGGCGGTGTGCGGCACCGAGGCGGCCGGGGTGCTCGCGTGGGCGTCGTCGCGGTGGTCGGCACTGTTGCCCGGCGCCGCGATGGCCGTCGCAGGGGTCGCGGAGGGAGCCGGCAGCGGCGTGATCGGCGTCCGCGCCGTTGCGCCGGCGGCCGAGGCCGGGGCCGGGGACGCGTTCGCGTGCGTGTCGTTGCGGTGGTCGGCGCTGTTGCCCGGCGCCGTGGCGGCGTCGGTCGTCGCGGCGACGTCGGGCGCCGCGACCACCGGCGTATTCGCGGCGGCGTTGCGGTGGTCGCCGCTGTTGCCGGGCGCGGTGGCGGCGGCCGGTGCGGACGTCGTGACCGCCGCGGTCGGGGCCGCCGTTGTCCTCGTGACGGCGGGCGCCCGCGATGGCGGCGCGGACGCCGGCGCCGAGGCGGGAGCAACGGTCGAGGACGCGGTGGCCGGGGCCGGTGCGGCGGTGGGTGCCGGCCCGGCGGGTGCGGCGGTGGTTGCGGGCGCGGCAGCGGGCGCGGGCGCGGGCGCGGCGGGCGCCGGCGCGGCGGGTGCCGGTGCGAGGGCGGTCACAGCCGGCGTCACCGGCGCAGCGGCGGGCGCGTCGGTACTGCCGCCGTTCCCGTTTCCATTGCCGCTGTTCCCGTTGCCGTTCCCGGTGTCGCCGGCGTTGCCGTTGCCGTTGGAGTTGCCGTTCCCGGCCGGAGCCAGCGGGAGCGCGCTCCCCACCGTCGGCATCGCCGCGGCGTGTGCCCGCAGCGGCACGGTCGCAAAGGGCGCAGCGACCATGAAGATCACCGCGAGCAGCAGGACGGAGGAAACACGGTTGCGCATCTTCGCTCGCCTCGGCAGGTCAGCCGCCTGTCCCGCCCCGCGGCAGGTGAAGGCCTGTACCTTTGCGCCCCCGCCTCTCGACGGGTTTGCCTGTTCGTTCGAGTCAGAACCAGTCCGCACTCGGTGCGTACCCGTCCCTCATCGAGATGTTCGGCCGGCGGAGGGCCGACTTGAGGGGTCCCGGCAGAAAATTCGCGCAATTCTCCCGATGTGCGCGGCAACTGACCCGTCCGCGGCCGACCGGGTAGGCTGCGGCCATGCCGGATTCCCTGGATCGCGTGCACGACGACGTCGTCGCCTGCCGCGCGTGCCCGCGCCTGGTCGAGTGGCGCGAGCGCGTCGGGCGCGAGAAGCGCGCCGCGTTCGCCGACGACGACTACTGGGCGCGCCCCGTCCCCGGCTTCGGCGATCCGCGCGCGCGCATCGTGATCGTCGGGCTCGCGCCGGCGGCGCACGGCGCGAATCGCACCGGGCGCATCTTCACCGGCGACCGGTCGGGCGACTGGCTCTTCCGCGCGCTGCACCGCGCCGGCCTCGCGAACCAGGCGACCAGCACGCATCGCGGCGACGGCCTCCGCCTGCGCGACGCCTGGATCTCCGCCGGCGTGCGCTGCGCGCCGCCCGCGAACAAGCCCACGCCGGGCGAGCGCGACGCGTGCGCGCCCTTCCTCGTCCGCGAGCTCGCGCTGCTGGACGGGGCCCGCGTCTTCGTCCCGCTCGGCTCGTTCGCCTACGGGCTGCTCGCCCGGCACGCCGGCCTGCGCCCGCGGCCGCGCTTCGGGCACGGCGTGGAGGTTGCGCTGCCCGGCGAGCGCACGATCCTCTGCTCCTACCATCCGAGCCAGCAGAACACGTTCACGGGCGTGCTCACCGAGCCGATGTTCGACGCGATCTTCGCCCGTGCGCGCACACTCGCCGGCCTCCCGGCGGCCGCGACCTAGCCGCCCGCGCGCGACCCGGCGTCGACGCTCACCGCGTCACCCCGCCGGAGCCCCAGCGTCTTCGCGGCGCTGCCCCGGTTCACCGCGACCTCCAGCAGCCCACTGCTGCCGATCAGCGCGAGCGGCGCGCCCGCGGGGACGTCGCCGTAGGTGCGAACGACCCGCACGCGTGTTCCGCCGGCGACACAGGCATCCGGGAGCGCCGGCAGATCCGTCGCGCGCAGGTTCGTGATCGCGTTGCCGAAGCGGTCCACGTGGATCACGACGCCGGCAGCTCCGCCCCGCGCGTCGAGGTGCGGCGTCGGCACGTCGAGCCGCACGAGGTCGGCGAGCGGCACGGCCGGGCCGGCGCTCGCGAGCGGCGCGCCGGCGGCCAGTCGTGCGCCCGCCGGCGCGAACACGTCGCGGCCATGGAACGTCGCGCTGACGTCGTCGCGCATGAAGTCGCGCGACGTGATCGCGTGAGCGGCCGTCGGCGGCAGCGCGCGCTCGAGCAGCGTCGGCAGGCCGTTGTCGGGGCACACGAGCGTCTGCGCGCCGAGTCGGGCGGCGATCGCGCGCCGCGCGGTGCCGACGCCGGGGTCGATCACCGCGACGTGCACGGTCCCGGGCGGGAAGTGGGGCACCGCCGCCGCGAGGAAGAGCGCGCCCTCCAGCACGTCCTGCGGCGCGATCTCGTGCGAGAGGTCGACGACGCGCGCGCCCGGACAGCGCGCGAGCACCACGCCCTTCATCGCGGCCACGTACGGATTGCGCGTGCCGAAGTCGGTGGTCAGCGTCACGACCGGCGCCGACGCGTGTTCCGCGTTCATCCGGCCGCGAACGCCTCCGGCGGCGTACCGTCGCCCCACCACTCGATCTCCGGGACCAGCCGCACGCCGGTGGCCTCGCGCACGCGCCGCTGCACCTGCGCCATCAGCATCGCCACGTCCGCCGCGCGGGCCGTGCCGTCGTGCACGACGAAGTTCGCGTGCAGCTCGCTCACGCGGGCTCCGCCCACCGCGAGGCCCTTGCAGCCGGCGGCGTCGATCACGCGGCCGGCGGCGTCGCCCGGCGGGTTGCGGAACGTCGAGCCGGCGTTCGGCGAGGCGGTCGGCTGCGAGCGCTGGCGCGCCTCGAGCAGCCGGCGCATCTCGGCTTCCGCCTCGGCGCGCGGGCGTGGCACCAGCCCGAGCGTGGCGTCGAGCACGATGTCCCCCGAGCCGCGCAGGCTCGTCTCGCGGTACTCCCATCCGATGTCGTCGTGCGCGAGGACGAGGCGCTCCGCCGCCGGAGGGCGCAGCACCGCGACGGACTCCACGAGCGGGCCGATGCACCGCCCGTCGCCGATGCCGGCGTTCGTCTGCAGCGCGCCGCCGATCGCGCCGGGGATGCCCACCGCGAACTCCAGCCCGCCGAGGTCGCGCGCGGCGGCCTCGTGCGCGAGCCGCGGCAGCATCACCGCCGCGCCGGCGGTCACGCGCGCGCCGTCGAACGCGACGGCGCCGCACGCCGCGCGCAGCGATACGACGACGGCACGCACGCCGTCGTCGGAGACGAGCACGTTCGAGCCGCCGCCGATCACGCGCAGCGGCAGCCCGGCGTCGCGCGCCCAGGCCGCGATCGCGACGAGCGTGTCGATGTCGGCCGGCGTGCCGAAGTACGCGGCGGGCCCGCCGATCCGCATGTAGGTGTGCCGCGCCAGGGGCTCGTCGCGCACGAGCCCGAGGGCGGCGGGGGCGGCGGGGAGCGAGCGGGTCATGGCGCCATGGTAGACGTGGTCCGCCGTTGTCGGCGGCACACACGCCGCCGACAACGGCGGCGCCGGCCTCCGGACTTCCGTCCGGTTCGTGTCGGCGGCATGTCTGCCGCCGCTTAGAACTCCGGTCGCTGCAGGTGGTAGTCCGTGGCGCGCTGGAACGCGTTCGCGATGCGGAGCGCGTGCGCGTCGCGGAACTTCGCCGTGCTCACCATCAGCCCGATCGGCAGCCCGTCGTGGTCGAAGCCGCACGGCACGCTCACCGACGGCTGGTGCGTGTTGTCGAACACCGAGGTGTTGCGGAACTTCGTCGGCGGCGGCGCCTCCGTGTGCGGGTCCTCGCCGATCGGCTCGGCGGTGTCGGGCGACGTCGGCAGCACGTACCCGTCGTAGCCGCCGTCGGCCAGCCCCCGCTCGTATCGCGACTCGATCAGCTTCCGCATCTCCAGCGACCGCGCGTAGGCCGTCGCCGGCACGTCGAGCCCGTGCGCCATCCGCGTCCGCACGCCCTCGCCGATCGACTGTGGCCAGCCGCGCAGGATGTGCTCGATGTAGCTCGCGCCCTCGACCACGATGATCGACGCCGAGACGAACCGCCAGTCGTCCACGCCGGCCATCGGCTCGACGCGGTCGATGGTCGCGCCCAGCCCGCGCAGCGTGTCGAGCGCGCGCTCGAACGCCGACGCGACGTCGTCGCTGCAGCCTTCCACCAGCGACGGGACCACGGCGAGCCGGAGCCCGTCGACGCCGGCGTCGAGCTGCGCGGTGTAGTCCTCGCCCTCGCGCAGCGCGGAGTCGTGGTCGCGCGGGTCGGGCCCGGCGAGCGCGTTCAGCATCAGCGCGCAGTCCTCGACGGAGCGGGCCATCGGGCCGGCGTGGTCGAGCGTGAGCGACAGCGGGATCACGCCGCCGCGGCCGACCAGGCCGTAGGTCGGCTTGTGGCCGGTGACGCCGCAGAACGCGGCGGGGATGCGGATCGAGCCGCCGGTGTCGGTGCCGAGCGCGCCGAGTGCCTGCCCGCCGGCGAGCGCGGCGCCGGAGCCGCCCGACGACCCGCCCGGGACGTGCGTGAGCCGCCACGGGTTGTGCGTCGGCCCGTAGTGCGCGTTGTTCGTCGTGCCGCCCAGCGCCAGCTCGTGCGTGTTCGTCTTGCCGAGCATTACCGCGCCGGCCTCGCGCAGGCGTCGCACCGCCGTGGCGTCCTCCGGCGGCACGCGCTCGCGGAAGGCGCCGGTGCCGCCGGCCGTGACGACGCCGGCCGTGTCGTAGAGGTCCTTCACGGCGATCGGGATGCCGTCGAGCGGGCCGAGCCGGCGGCCGTCGCGGGCGCGGGCCGTCGCGGCGTCGGCCTCCGCGAGCGCCGACTCTCGCATGAGCCGCACGTAGCTGTGGAGGGCGTTGTCGGTGAGCGTGATGCGCTCGAGCAGCGCCTCCGCGAGCGTCGTGGGCGCCAGCGAGCCGTCCGCGAAGCGCCGGCCTGCCTCCGCGATCGACAGGTACGCCAGGTCGGCCGCGGACTCGCCGTCGTTCATCGCTCGCTCCCTCGTCGCGTTGTGCTCGGCGGTGATTCTAGAGGTTTGACCCCCGTTCGGCGCCTGCCTACGCTCCCGTCCATCCCTCTGGAGGTCCCATGATTGACTTCGGTCTCGTGGACGCCGTCGACGCCGAGGCCATCGGCCCCCCGGGCCAGCGGACGTTTCGGCTGCGCGCGCGCGTTGGCGACAGCTACGCGGCACTGTGGATGGAGAAGGAGCAGCTGCTCGCCCTCGGGCGCACGTTCTCGCAGCTGCTCGCGGAGCGTTCGCGCCAGCGCGGCCGTCGCGTCGACGCGCCCGAGACGGTTGGCAACTTCCCGCAGCACGCCGATGTCGACTTCCGCATCGCGCGCCTGGGGCTCGACTTCGACCAGCAGCAAGAGCACCTGATCATCCTCGCCGACGACGGCGCCGCCCTCGAGCGGGGCGACACGCCGGCGTTCCGCATGGAGATCAACCGCGGGCAGGCCGTGCCGCTGATCCACCAGATCGAGTCCGTCGTCGCCGCCGGCCGGCCGGTGTGCCCGCTGTGCAAGCAGCCGCTGGACGACCCGACCCGTCCGCACTTCTGCCCGCCGACGAACGGCCACTCGAAGGATCTCGAGATCCCGCCGATCGACGAAGAGGTCGACGACGAGGATGAGGACGAAGAAGAGGACGAAGAAGAGGACGAGGACGACCTCGACTGATCTGCCCCCTGACGCGGCGCCGTTCGCCGCCGGCGCCGGCCTACGCTTCCTCTTCGGGGTGCACGAGCAGCACCGGGATCCCCGGCGTGTTCCGCGCCACGTGATCGGCCACCGAGCCCAGCAGCGCGCGCTTCAGCCCCGACCGCCCGTGCGTCGCCATCACCACCAGGTCGCAGCCGAGCCGCTTCGCCGCCTCCACGATCGCCTCGCCCGGCGCGCCCTCGACCAGCTCGGTCGAGACGCTCCCCACGCCGGCGTCGCGGATCGTCTTCGCCGACGCCTCCAGGTTCGCGGCCGCGATGCGGCGCTGCTCGGCCACCGCCTCGTGGACCACCTCGGCCGAGACCGAGCCGGTGCCGGGGATCGGCTCGATCGTGGCGGGCGTGGTCTGCGCGATGACCTGCGCCTCCGAGTCGACGACCTGGAGCAGGACGACCTCGGCGCCGGCGAGGCGGCCAATCTCGACGGCGTGGCGCATCGCGCGGTGGGCGAGCTCCGAGCCGTCGAGCGGAAGCAGGATCTTGCGGTACATGCGGGGCTCCTTCGGGCTGGCTGCACGCGGCACGACGGGCGTCGCGACCGGTCTCGGCGGGCGCGACGGGCGTTGCCCGGAGCGCGTGCGCACGCTTTCATCCTACGGGCACGCGCGTCGTCGAGCGTACACGGCGCCCTCCCCCGGGAGCGCCTGCTACGATGCCGCCCTGCCCGCCACCCGCCCGGATCGTCGCGCGGGCGCCCTCCGGCCCGCCGCGACCGCGACTGAAGAGAGCGAGCCCATGTCTCCCGATCCCCGCCAGCACAGCCGCACGCTCGTGGACGGCCCGGACCGCGCCGCCGCGCGCTCCTACTTCTATTCCGTGGGCTACGACGCCGACGACCTGAAGAAGCCGCTGGTGATGGTCGCCCACGAGTGGATTGGCACCATGCCCTGCAACTACAGCCAGCGCGCGCTCGCGCAGCAGGTGATGCAGGGCATCCGCGACGCCGGCGGCACGCCGATGGAGGTGAACACCATCTCCATCAGCGACGGCGAGTCGATGGGCACCGAGGGCATGAAGGCGAGCCTGATCAGCCGCGAGGTGATCGCGGACTCGATCGAGCTGTGCGGCGTCGGCTACTCCTTCGACGCCGCCGTGATCATCGTCGGCTGCGACAAGACCATCCCCGCCGGCGCCATGGCGCTGGCGCGGCTCGGCCTGCCCGGCCTCGTGCTCTACAGCGGCTCCATCGCGCCGGGCGTGTGGGAGGGCCGCGACGTCACGATCCAGGACGTCTTCGAGGGCGTCGGCCAGCACGCAGCCGGCAAGCTCTCCGACGAGCGCCTCGCCGCGCTCGAGGCCGCGGCCTGCCCCGGCGCCGGCGCCTGCGGCGCCCAGTACACCGCGAACACGATGGCGACCGTGCTCGAGTTCGTCGGTCTCTCGCCGATGGGCAGCGCGACCGTCGGCGCGACCGACCCCCGCAAGGACGGCGTCGGCCGCCACGCGGGCACGCTCGTGATGGATCTGGTCCAGCGCGGCCAGGTCGCGCGCGACCTGATCACGAAGCAGTCGCTCGAGAACGGCATCATGTGCGCGGCCGCCACCGGCGGCTCGACGAACGTCGTCCTGCACCTGATGGCGATCGCGAAGGAGGCCGACGTCGACCTCGACATCGACGACTTCGATCGCATCAGCGAGCAGACCCCGCTGATCGGCGACCTGCGGCCGGGCGGCCGCTACGTCGCGCTCGACTGGGACCGCGCCGGCGGCACGCCGCTGCTCGCGCAGCGCCTGCTCGAGGCCGGCAAGCTCCACGGCGACGTGATGACCGTGACCGGACGGACGCTCGCCGAGGAGGCGTCGGCGGCGGTCGAGACGCCGGGCCAGGACGTGATCCGTCCGCTCGACCAGCCGCTGAAGCCCACGGGCGGGCTCGTCATCCTCAAGGGGTCGCTCGCGCCGAGCGGGTGCGTGATCAAGGTCGCCGGCCACGAGCGCCTCACGCACCGCGGCCCCGCGCGGGTCTTCGAGCGCGAGGAGGACGCGATGCAGGCCGTGCTCGCCGGGAAGATCCAGCACGACGACATCGTGGTGATCCGCAACGAGGGACCGAAGGGCGGCCCCGGCATGCGCGAGATGCTCGGCGTGACGGCCGCGCTCTCCGGCGAGGGGCTCGACACCACCGTCGCCCTGCTCACCGACGGCCGCTTCTCCGGCGCCACGCACGGGCTGATGGCCGGCCACGTTGCGCCCGAGGCCGCCGCCGGCGGCCCGATCGCGCTCGTGCAGGAGGGCGACACGATCTCGTTCGACATCCCGAACCGGGAGCTCAATCTCGAGGTGCCGGAGGAGGAGCTGGCCAGGCGGCGCGCCGCATGGCAGCCGCGCAAGCCGAACTACACGAGCGGCGTCTTCGCGAAGTACGCGAAGCTCGTCTCCGGCGCCGAGCAGGGCGCGGTCACCGGCTAGGAGCGTGCCGGCGCAGGGCGAACGAGGCGGCGCGATGAGACTCCGATGATCCCGCGCGGCGGGCGCGCCTCCCGGCGCGCGGCGGGCGTCCGAGCCTGCCGTGATCGCGCGTTCCTCCTGCCGCCGGAGGTGGCCCGCTCTCGCCGCGAGCGGCGGCCGCTGCACACGGCGGGCCTGCAGCCCCCGCGCGCCCACCGGCGGCGGCGGTGACGCTCCGATGATCCTCGTCGCCGGCGCGACCGGCTGCGTGGGGCGCGCGCTCGTCGAGTCGTTGCGCACGCGCCCCGCGCCACCGCCGCTGCGCGCGCTGGTGCGCCGCGAGTTCGACGCGGTGCGTCTGCGCGAGCAGGGCGTGGAGGCGGTCACCGGCGACCTGATCGGCCGCCACGGGCTCGACCTCGCGATGCGCGGCGTCGCGACGCTCGTGTACCTCGTGCACACGCTCGACCACGACGGCGACCCGATCGCGAACGACCTCGAGGCCGTCCAGAACGCGATGATCGCCGCGCGCGCCGCCGGCGTGGAGCGCGTGATCCTGCTCTCGTCGGTGGGCGCGTCCGAGGCGGCCGCGTCGCAGCACCTGCTCGCGCAGTGGGCGGTCGAGCTCGCCGTGCGCCAGTCGGGGCTGCGCTGGGTGATCGTGCGCACCCCGATGATCGTCGCGACCGGCAGCCTGCCCTTCGAGCTGCTGCGGCGGCTCGTCAACCGCAGCCCCGTCGTGCCGCTCTTCCGCTGGCGGCGCACGGAGGTGGAGCCGGTCGCGCTGGTGGACGTCGTGGAGGCGCTGGGCATGGCGATCGACGAGCCGGAATACGCCGGCCGCGCCTTCGACATCTGCGGCGCGGAGCGCACGACGTTCGGTCGCGTCGTGCGCGAGTGGGGGCGCATCAGCGGCAAGCGCCGCGTCTACGTGCCGCTGCCGGGCTGGGGTGAGCGCGTCGAAGAGCAGCTTGGGTGGACGCTGGCGCGCCTGCCGCGCCGCGAGTCGCGCCTCATGCTCGAGACGCTCCGCGACCGCCAGGTTTGCCCGGATCCGTCGCGACGCTTCCCCCTGCCCCACCGCCCGATGCGGCTGCGCGCCGCGCTGGAGCGGGTGCGCTGACCGAGAGCGCCGGCACGCGCGCCCAGACCGGCCTCAGGCGCCCCAGCGGCGGCAGATATGCCGCCGGCAGGACCGAGGCGCCAGCCGCGGACTGCGTGGGCGCCTGTCGGCGGCATGTCTGCCACCGCTGTGGGTCCGCGAACGCGCTTGCGGCGCCGGGGTACGGTCGAGATGAGGAGGATTCACCTCATGCCGAACCCCCAGAAAGCCAACGACCGGACCTGCGAGGAACTCCGCGCGGCGCTCGAGGCCGCGCAGGCATCGATCGAGCCGCCGTCGGAGCGCACGGGCTTCCAGGGCGCACAGGGCGCTCAAATCGTCACCCCCACGCCCGAGGTCAACCAGGACGTCTACGAGCGCATTCGCAACCTGGAGCAGGCGCTGCGCGAAGCCGGCTGCGAGGAGTAGCCGCCGCTCCGCGTTGCGCGGCGCGCGTCAACCCTCGATCGGCTGCGGCAGCCCGGTGAGGACGCCGCGCAGGGAGGCCAGCGGGGCGCCGACCTGCGGTCCGTCGCCGGTGATCCTGAGCTCGTGCAGCCGGGTGTCGTGCGCCGTGCCGCGCGCCTTCAGCACCGCCACCGCGCGGGCCAGCTGGCCCTCCATCTCGATGTAGTGCAGCAGGATCACGTTGTCGGCGATGGATGACAGGCCCTGCCCGCCCAGTTGCGCCGACCCCAGCAGCTCCGGGATCTCGAGTGTGAGCGCCGTGGTCACCGAGCACTCGCGCAGTCGGCTGGTCAGGGCGTGCATCAGCTCGCGGAAGCGACGCTCCGATGGCACGCCGAGCGCCAGCGCGGAGGCGCTGTCGAACACGACGCGGCGCGCGCCCGTATCGCGCACCACCGCGAGGGCCTGGCCGAGGAAGCGGTCGGGGTTGAGCTCGACCGGTGGTGTGTGCACGAAGTGCAGCGTCCCCTCGGCCTGGTACCGGGCGAGATCCCACCCGAACGCGTCGGCGGCACGTCGGAGGTGCGTCGGCTGCTCCTCGAGCCCGAAGTGGATGGTGGGCTCGCCGCGCCGGGCGCCCTCGAGCAGAAAGCGCAGCGAGAGCAGGGTCTTCCCCGTGCCCGTGCCGCCCTCGATCAGCGTGACGCTCTGCTGCGGGAACCCGCCGGTGAGCATGTCGTCGAGCCCGGGCAGGCCGGTCGCGAGCCGCTCCGGGTTCCACGCGGCGTCCGCTTCCTCGTGCGAGCCGTCGGAGGCGCGCACGCGCGGGTAGATCTGGAGACCGTCGGGCGTGATCTCGAAGAAGTGCAGCCCCGAGACGTACTGCGCGCCGCGCAGCTTCACGATCTCGAGCCCGCGCACGCGCGTGAGGTCCTGGCGCTCGTTCGACAGCTGAATGACGCCGTCGGCGATCGCGAACTCGGGCAGCCGCGTGAGGTCCCCCGGCTCGTACTCGCCGACCAGGAACGACGTCGTCCCCCAGCCTGCCAGCGAGATCGCGAGCTCGTGGATCATGGTGCGGCGCTGGGCCGGGTCGGCGCCGGCGAGGTCGTGGATCGCCTTGAAGCTGTCGAACACGACGAAGTCCGGCTCGTCCTGCTCGAGGTGCTCGCGCACGATGCGCAGCGCCTGCTCGGCGCCATGCTCGATCAGCGGGCCGCCGAGGTCGATGAACCGCACGCGGTCTCCGACCAGCGACGCGTCGAAGAACGCGAAGGCCTGCATGAAGCGGATCAGCTTGATGGCGGGTTCCGACAGCGTGGTGAAGTAGACGCAGCGCTTGCCGCGGAGCGCCTGCGCGAACATCACCTGCATCGTGAAGACCGTCTTGCCGGCGCCCGGCGCGCCCGTGACGACCGTGAGCGACCGCGCGGGGATGCCGCCGCCGGTCATGACGTCGAACTCGGCGATGCCCGTCGGCATGCGGTCGAGCGGCTCGTGCGCTCCGTTCGTCGCGGGACTCCCCGTCGTCACTCCGTCCATCGCGCGAGTTCCCCCGTTGCGAAGTCTCCCCCGGCCTGGAACCCCAGGGACTCCAACCGTCCGGTCAGGACTTGCCCACCGAACTCCGCGAGCAGCGGCCAGAGCGCGCGGATCAGGTGGTGCGCGTCGTCGTCCGTCAACTCCGCCGCGGGCGGACCGGTGGCGCTCACCGGCACATCCGCGTGCTTGGCTGCGCGACGGAGGAGCGTGCCGTAGGCGGTCGCGCCGATCACCTCCTCGAGGCTCCAGCGCATCACGAGCATGGCGTCGCGGCCCTCCGCGTCGGGCACGGCCTGATAGCGCCGCGCCGATGCCACGAGCGCCTTGCGGTCGGGGACGTCGAACAGACCCAGCAGGCTCATCAGCTCGGACTCGACCGCTTCGGGGCTCAGGGCGAGGGAGTCGGCAATCTCCTGGTCGGAACGGCCGGCAGCGACGAGCGACAGCACGGCGAGCCGGCGCGGGCCGGTCGCCGCGTGCCGATCGCTGGCGGAGAGCCGTGCCGGTTGGCCGGTCAACGTCGCGTCCTCCGAGCGAGAAGCGCCGCCCGCGCCTCGGGCATTCGTACGACGCGCCGCCGCCGGGCGCGTCGCGCACGCGTGGAGCCTACAGGGCGCCGACGTCCGGCTCGGTATGATATCGAACCATATCGGCCGTGACGCCCGCCGCCCGGAGCGACGGAACGATACTGCAACCCGGATGCGTGAGGGGCGGGTCCGCCTGGACCCGCCCCTCTGGCCTGGACGACTGCTCCCGGCGGGGCTACCGCTTGGAGATCTCGTCGACCTCCGCCATCTCCTCCGGGGTGAGGCGCCACGCGGCGGCCTGCGCGTTCGCCTCCACCTGCTCCGGCCTGGTCGCGCCGGCGATCACGCTGGAGATGTACGGCTTCGTCGCGAGCCAGCCGAACGCCAGCTCGAGCAGCGTGTGGTCGTGCGCCCGCGCCCACTCCTCGAGCCGCTCGACCACGTCGAAGTTGCGGTCGTTCAGCGAGCGCGCGCCCATCGGACCGGCGAGCCGGGTGCCCTCGGGGGCTTCCTCGCCGCGACGGTACTTGCCGGTGAGCAGCCCGCTCGCCAGCGGGAAGAACGGCAGCACGCCCAGCCCGAACTCCTCGGCCGCCGGGATCACCTCCTGTTCGATGCGCCGCTCGAGCAGGCTGTACTGGTTCTGCGCGCTCACGAAGGGCTCGAGGTGCTCGGTCTTCTGGATCCACGCCGCGGACGCAATCTGCCAGCCCGCGAAGTTCGAGTTGCCGAGGTAGCGCACCTTGCCCGACGTCACGAGGTCATCGAGCGCGCGCACCGTCTCCTCGAGCGGCGTCTTCGGGTCCGGGCGGTGCACCTGGTAGAGGTCGATGTAGTCGGTGCCGAGGCGGCGCAGCGAGTCCTCGACGGCCTGGATGATCCACCGCCGCGACCCGCCGGCGTGCATCGGACCCTCGCCCATCGGGCTCGCGAACTTCGTCGCGATCACGACGTCCTGCCGCTTGCCCTTGAGGGCCCGACCGAGCAGCTCCTCGGACTTGCCCTGGCCGCCGTAGACGTCCGCGGTGTCGAACAGGTTGATGCCCATGTCGATGGACTTGCCGACGACCGCGTCGGTCGCCGCGCCGTCCATGCGGCCGCCGAAGTTGTTGCAGCCGATGCCGACGACGGAGACCTCGAGGCCGGACCGTCCGAGGTGACGATATTCCATGGAGCAGACCCTCCGGGTTCTGTGTGCTGGCGACGACGTGGTGAGACGCGGGCCGCAGTATAGCGATCCGCCGCGAACGGTCTGACGCGGCGGGCGTCGCGCCCGTCGTGTCGAGGGCCCCGCAGTGGGGCCCGCGGCGGGCGTCATGACCGCCTTCGGCTGCCCTGCCGCTCGACCGCGCGCCGGGGTCCGCGGCGCGTACCGCGCGGCGCGGCGCATGTCCCGCGGCTCGCGCTTACCCGCTCGCGTCCAGATCGAACTGCTCCACGAGCCCATCCAGCGCGAGCGCGAGCGGCGGGCGCAGCGCCGTTCCCGCGAAGGCGTCGGCCAGCGCCCGCGCCAGCGGATCGGTCCGCCGGTAGTGACGCCCGCCGGCGAGCGCGAAGAGCTCCGCGCACAGCTTCGTCGCCTCCTGCGAGACGTACGTCTTCGTGCGCAGCACGCGCGCGCCGTACGCCGCGCCGGCCGCCGGCCGCCATGCCCGCGCCGACTCGAGGAGATACGCGCGCATCGCCTCGATCCGCATCTGCGCTTCGGCGAAGCGCAGCCGCAGCGCGGGCGAGGCCGGCGCCGGCCGACCGAGGCCGTCGAGGATCGCCGCGGCACACCCGAGCGGGATGGCGGCGAAGAGCAGGTACCAGTACGTCACCGGCTGCATCACGCCCATGAAGTCGGGATAGCCGATCAGGTCGCGCACCGGCGCCGACTCGTAGCGCACGGACTGGCTCTCGGTCGGCCGCATCCCGAAGCCGTCCCAGTCGTCGAGGATCGTGACGCCGGGAGCGGTGGTGTCGACCGCGAAGAGCTCGACGATCCCCGCGCCGGGCAGATCCTCCGCGCGGACCTTCGCCGACGAGAGAAAGCGGTCGGCATGCGCGCCGGCGGTGGCGAGGATCTTCTCGCCGCTGATCGTCCAGGTGCCGTCGGGGGCACGCGCCGCCGTCGTCTTCGTCGCGTCGAGCGACCCGCCGGCGCCCCGCTCCGAGTTGCAGGCCGCGTACCACGCGCCGCCCGTGACGTCGGCGGCAAAGGCGTCGACGCGGTCCATCCACTCGCGCTGCCGCTCCGAGGGGGCGCCGTCGGGGCCGACGCCGTGCAGACCGGCGAGTCCGAGCGGCATCGCGAGGAGCAGCGCCATCGACGGCGAGACGCGCGCGAGGGACTCGACGAGCCGCGTCGTCTCTTCGGCCGTACAGCCGCGCCCGCCGTGCTCGGCGGCAAGCGGCCACGCAAGCATCCCGCTGCGCTTCACGGCCTCGATGTTCGCGGGGTCGAGCCAATCCGGCGTCGCGCGTTCCCGCTCCGCCCATGCCTCCGCGACGGCAATCGCGTCGTCCATCACGTCGGCGACCATGCGGCTCCCCTTCCCCATCGCCATCCGTGGTGATGGCGCGGCTTGCGACGACCGGACCGTGCGGGCAGGGTACCGAAGCCCCCAGCTCCCCGGCGTCTCCCGGACGACCGTCGCGGGGCAGCCGCTACGATGTGCCGCATGTCGCACGCCGAGGACCTGCCGTTCCGCTCGCGCCGCGCGCCCGTGCTGTCGTCGCGCGGGATGGTGGCGACAAGCCAGCCGCTCGCGTCGGCGGCCGGCGTCGAGATGCTGCGCCGCGGGGGCACCGCGGCCGACGCCGCCGTCGCGGCGGCGGCCGCGCTCGCGGTCGTCGAGCCGCCGGCCACCGGCATCGGCGGCGACTGCTTCGCGCTCGCCTACGACGCGGCGTCGCGCCGCGTCTCGGCGCTCAACGGCAGCGGCCGTGCGCCGTCCGCGCTGTCGATCCGCGCGCTCGTCGAGCGCGGCGTGGCGGCGGAGGGCGACGCCGCCGCGACCATCCCGGCGCGCTCGCCGCACGCGGTGACGGTGCCCGGCGCCATCGCCGGCTGGTTCGACACGCTCGCGCGCCACGGCCGCATGACGCTCGCCGACGTCCTGCAGCCGGCCATCCGGCTCGCGGAGGACGGCTTCCCCGTCTCGCCGCTGATCGCCGCCTACTGGGCCGAGCTGACGCCGCCGCTGCTCGCACAGCCGAACTTCGGCGAGCTGCTGATCGACGGCCGCGCCCCGCGCGCCGGGGAGGCGTGGCGCAACCCCGGGCTCGCGCGCGTCCTGCGCGGCGTCGCCGAGGGCGGGCCGGAGGCGTTCTACCGTGGCGCGGTCGCGGACGCGATCGTCGACGTGCTCGCCGGCATGGGCGGCGTGATGCAACGCGAGGACCTCGCCGCACACCACTCCACGTTCGAGGCGCCGGTGGCGACGACCTACCGCGGCGTCACCGTGCACGAATGTCCGCCAAACGGGCAGGGGGTCGCCGCGCTGATCGCGCTGAACATCCTCGAGGGCTTCGACCTCGCGGCGCTCGATCCCCTGTCGCCCGAACACCTGCATCTCGCGATCGAATCGGTGCGACTCGCGTTCGCCGACGCGCGCTGGTTCGTCGCCGACCCCGCGTTCGCGCCGGCGCCGCTCGGCGGCCTGCTCGCGAAGGCGTACGCCGACGAGCGCCGCGCGCACATCGACCCGGCTCGCGCACGAACGGACGCGACGCACGGGGATCCGCCGCGCGGCTCGGACACCGTCTACCTCGCGGCGGTCGACGCCGACGGCAACGCGTGCTCGTTCGTGAACAGCGTCTACGTCGGCTTCGGCACCGGGATCGTGCCGGCGGGGACGGGCTTCACGCTGCACAACCGCGGCTCGAACTTCTCGCTCGACCCGGCGCACCCGAACGCGCTGCACGGTCTGAAGCGGCCGTACCAGACGATCATCCCGGCGCTGACCACGCACGAGGACGGGTCGTTGCACGCGGTATTCGGGGTGAAGGGGGCATTCACGCAGCCCGCCGGCCACGTGCAGATCCTCGCGAACCTCGTCGACCATGGCATGGACCCGCAGGCCGCGCTCGACCTGCCGCGCTTCACGCTGCGCGCCGGCACGCCGGGGAGCGCGGTGCACCTCGAGGCGGGCGTGCCGGTGGCGACGATGTCGCGCCTCGCGCGCATGGGTCACGCGGTCATCCCGTCGACCGACCGCTTCCTGTTCGGCACCGGGCAGGCAATCCTCCGCGACCCGGCGACGGGTGCCTTCTGGGGCGGGACGGACCCGCGCGCCGACGGGATGGTCGCGCCCGCGCTGTGATCGCCCACAGCGGCGGCAGACATGCCGCCGACAGCCGGCCGGCACCAGCCGGCCGACGCTCGCCGGCCTCCGCACCGAGGCCCCCCCGCGTCGAGCGCGCGCACGCTGTGCCGACGCTCTCCGCGCACGCGAGCGCGCCGCCGCCGCTGCCTCACCCGGCCGTGTGCTATACACGGCGCTTTCCCCTCGGAAGGAGCGCACCGCGATGCCCCTCACGCCCGCCGACCGCGACGCCCTGATCGCTCGCTACGCCGCCGGCCCGCCGCTCCTCCGCGCGACGCTGGCGCGCGTCCCCGCCGACCGCATGCACCGCCGCCCGTCGCCGGACGAGTGGTCGCCGCACGAGATCGCGATCCACTGCGCCGACTCGGAGACGAACGCGTCGCTGCGCATCCGCTACCTCGTCGGCGAGCGCGCGCCGGTGATCATGGGCTACGACGAGCACGGATGGGCGACCGCGCTCGACTACGCCGGCCACCCACTCGAGCCGGCGCTCGCGGTGGTCGACGCCGTGCGAGCGAACACGGCGGCACTCATTCGCCGCCTCCCGGAGGCGGCGTGGACGCGCGCCGGCACGCACACGGAGTCCGGACCGTACTCGGCGGAGGACTGGCTCCGAATCTACGCCGCGCACCTGGAGGAGCACGCCGCGCAGATCGAGCGCGCCGCCCGCTAGCCGCGATCCGGCGAGCCGCCGGCATCCCCCCGGTGGCTCGGACCGCCGCGCGCGCGCCGCGGCGTTCCGCGCGTCCACGCTCGCTCGCTACTCCGCGGGTCCGCGATCGTCAGGGTGGCGGGTAGAGAGAGGGTACGCAGCGCGGACCACGGCCCGCGTTGGCTGCGACACCTCAGCGGCGGCAGACATGCCGCCGACACGTCGGCAGCATGTCTGCCGCCGCCGAGTGCCGCGACACGGGCTACCCCTCCACGAGCGCGCGCAGCGCCGCCTCGTCGTCGCGCTCCATGGCCAGCTCCGCGGCGAGGCTCGCGTCGTCGCGGTAGATCGACGCGACCGCGAGCGTCTTGCCGTCGCGCCGGTAGGCGACGACGACGTCGCGCTCCTGCGCGTTGCCGCTGACGACGGTCTCGTCCCACGACGGCGCGTGGCCGACGTAGTTGATCGGCACGTCGTAGTGCTGGCTCCAGAAGAACGGCACGTCGCGGAACGCCTCGCCGCGCCCGAGCATGTTGCGGGCGGCCGTGGCGCCCTGGCGCTCGGCGACCACCCAGTGCTCGACGCGCACCGGCTGCCCGGAGCGCCGCTCCGTCCAGCGCGCGATGTCGCCGGCGGCCCACACTCCGTCGGCGCTCGTGCGCAGCTGCTCGTCCACCACGACGCCGTTGTCCACGCGCAGGCCGGCCGCTTCGGCGAGCGTGGCGCGCGGTCGCACGCCGACGCCCATCACGACGATGTCGGCGTCGAGCCGCGATCCGTCGTCGAGCGTCACGCTCGACTCCGCGATCGACGCGGCGGTGCGCCCGAGGTGAAACGCGACGCCGTGCTCCTCGTGGATCGCGCGCAGGAACGGCCCAAAGTGCTCGCCGAGCACGCGCTCCAGCGGCACCGCCTCCGGCGCGACCACGTGCACCTCGAGGTCGCGCTCGCGCAGCGCCGCCGCCACCTCGAGCCCGATGAAGCTCGCGCCGAGCACGACCGCGCGTCGCGCATGCGACGCCGCCTCCACGATCGCGCTGCTGTCGGCGAACGAGCGCAGCGTGAAGACGTGGGGCAGGTCGGCGCCGGGCAGGTCGAGCCGCACCGGCTCGGCACCGGTGGCGAGCAGCAGCGCGCCGTACGCGATCCGCTCGCCGTCGCGCAGCACGACGTGTCGCGACGACGTATCGATCGCGGTGACCTCCGCGTCGGGGCGCACCTCGATGCGGTGCTCGCGATAGAAGTCGTCATCGCGCAGCCAGACCCACTCCTCGGGGGCCTTGCCGGCGAGGTAGTCCTTCGACAGGTTCGGGCGGTCGGGCGGCCGCGAGCGCTCCGCGCCGAGCATCGTGATCGGACCTTCGTACCCCTCGCGGCGCAGCGTCTCGGCCGCGGCGTTCCCGGCGGCGCCCGCTCCGACGATCACGACCGATGCCGGCGCGCTCGCGATGGGGGCCGGCGCCGGCGCGCGGTCGACCTCGCCCGTGACGTGCCAGCGGCCGTTGCGCGCCTCGACGTGGTAGGTGGTCACGGGGTCGAGCGCCGGCGCGCGCGCCGCGGCGCCGGTCCGGACGTCGAACGCCGCGTGGTGCCAGGGGCAGCGCACGCATTCGCCGTCGAACGCTCCCTCCGCGAGCGGTCCGCCGTAGTGCGTGCATTGCGCGCCGATCGCAAAGACGTCGTCGCCGCGGCGCACCAGCAACACCGCCGCGTCGCCCAGGTGGCCGAGCACCATCGCGCCGTCGGCGACCTCGTCCTGCGCGACGCCGTCGCTTCCGAAGTCCGGTCCGGATGGCCCCTCGCTCGATTCGGCCATGACCCTGCTCCCTCCTCCGCGGTTTTCAGGCTAGCCCCTTCCGTCTCGCCTCCTGCGATGCCGCGCGCTGCCGCATGGGATACGGATCCGTAACACGTCTTGTCTATGCTGTAGGTGCCCGTGGCCACCCAGTCGCGCCGCGGCCCCTCGCGGGTCGCCGGCGCCAGCGCAGGGACCAAGGATGGTCGCCCTCTCCACGCATCACACGATCGAGCTGCCGGGCGGCCGGCGGCTCGGCTACGCCGAGTACGGGCGCGAGGACGGCGCTCCCGTCCTCTACTTCCACGGCATCCCGGGCTCGCGCCTGAGCGGACTGCTCGCCGGCGTGCTCGCCGCCCCGCGCGGCGGCCGCGTGATCGCCGTCGACCGTCCCGGCTACGGCATCTCCGACTTCGCGCCGCGGCGGCGCATCGCCCAGTGGCCCGCCGACGTCGCCGCGCTCGCCGACGCGCTGGGGCTCGACCGCTTCGCCGTGCTCGGCTACTCGGGTGGCGGTCCCTACGCGGCCGCCACCGCACACGCGCTGCCCGATCGCGTGACGGCGGCCGCGATCGTCAGCGGCATGGGACCGGCCACGACGCGCGACGCCACCCGCCGCATGAGCGCCGGCCAGCGCGCCTTCCGTTTCACCGTGCGCCGCGTCACGCCGGCCGTGCACCTCGCGATGCGCTACCTCGAGGGCCGCATCACGACCGACGTCGAGAGCTACCTCGTGCAGCGGCACGCGCGGACGCCGGCCTGCGACCTCGAGGTGATGGAGCGGCCGACCATCCGCGCGGTGCTCAAGGAGGACCTGCGCGAGGCCTTCGCGCAGGGACCGGCCGGCGCCGCGTGGGACATCGGCCTGATGGCCGAGCCGTGGGGCTTCCCGCTCGACGCCATCCGCGTGCCGGTCCACGTCTGGCACGGCGAGGACGACCGGGTCGTGCCCGTGTGGCTCGGGCGGCAGGTGGCCGCCGCGATCCCCGGCGCGCACCTGCACATCGTGCGCGACGCGGGGCACATGCTGTTCGTCGACCGCATGGAGGAGATCCTCGGGTCGCTGATCGAGCAGCCGCCGGCCGCGCGCGCGGCCGCGCGCCACCGCTGGCGCCTGCGCCGCGCGCGCCACGCGCACGACGACGGCATCGTCGCCGACGCGGCCGTGTGATCACCGGGGCACGCGTCGGCGACGCCGTTGACGTGGCGCCGCCGCGCGGCGAGCATCCGCGCGTGAACGCCGCGCCGGAGCCGCCCCCCGCCGCCCGTGCGCGATCCGCGGCGCTCATCACCGACCCGCTGTTCCTCGCCCACGAAGCCGCGGGGCACGCGGAGCGCCCCGCCCGGCTCACCGCGATCCTCGATCACCTCGAGCGCAGCGGGCTGCGCGCCCGCATGCGCGACCTGCCCGCGCGCGACGCCACCGACGACGAGATCCTGGCCGTGCACGACCGCGCGCTGCTCGACGAGGAGGCGCGCGTGGCGGCGCGCAACGGCTGGATGGACCCGGACACCTACGTGAACCCGGCGTCGCCGGCGATCGCGCGGCGGGCGGCGGGCGCCGTGCTCGCCGGTCTGGAGGCGGTGCTCGCGGGTGAAGTGGAGTCGGCGTTCGCGGCGGTGCGCCCGCCGGGCCACCACGCGACGGGCGGACGCGCGATGGGGTTCTGCCTCTTGAACAACGTCGCGATCGCGGCGGCGGCGGCGCTGCGTGTCGGGCTCGAGCGCGTGGGCATCCTCGACTGGGATGTGCATCACGGCAACGGCACGCAGGCGATCTTCGACGCGGAGCCGCGCGTCTTCTACGCGAGCACGCACGCCTACCCGTTCTACCCGGGAAGCGGCCACTTCCGGGAGCGCGGCGTCGGTGCCGCGGCCGGCACGAAGCTCAACGTTCCGCTGCCGCACGGCGCCGGCGATCGCGCGATCACGGCGGCGTACGAGCGTCTGATCCTGCCCGCGCTCGCGCGCTTTCGTCCGCAGCTGATCATCGTCTCGTGCGGCTGGGACGCCCACGCGCGCGACCCGCTCGCGACGCTCGAGGTCACGACCGACGGCTACGCGCGGGTGATGCGGACGGCGCTCGACGCCGCTCGCGCGCTGTGCGGGGGCCGGGTCGTGCTCGCGCTCGAGGGCGGCTACGACCTCCACGCGCTGGCGTGGTGCGCGGGGACGCTGTGCGCGCTGCTGCTCGGCGAGGAGCCGGCGGCGGACCCCGAGCCCGCGAGCCCGCTGCCGGAGCCCGACGTGGAGGCGCTGTTCGCGGCGATCGCCGCCACGGTCGAGGGCTGAGCACCGCCCGCGGCGAGTCGCCCGCATACGCAACGACGGTTCACCCGTCCCGTCATTTCCGGGTGTGCCGAAGCCTTCGTCGAATCCGGGTGGTGAAGCGCATCCGCCACAACGCCTAGTCGCGCTCCAACAAAGTCCTGTCTGCTACCCGACGTTCGACCCTCAACATCACGTTTGTATTCCGATACAAGTGATGCAAGAAACGCGCGTCTCCGATCGCGCGTGCCAGAGGGGTAACGAAGCGAAGGACACGACCGCGATGCCAGATGCGAACTACTGGATCCGCCGAGGCGTGAGCCGCCGTACGCTGCTGCGGGGCAGCGCCGTTGGGCTGGCCGGCATGGCCGGCGCCGCGCTCATCGGCTGCGGGGGCTCGGGCGCGACCGCCACGCCCGCCCCGGCGACCACGGCGCCCGGCGGAGGCGCGACAGCGACCGCCGCGGCCACCGCGACGGAGCCGGCGGGACTGCTCGCGTCGCGCGCGGTGACCGACGACCAGGCCGTCCCGGGCCTCACCTACCAGAGCTTCACATCAGCGGACGTCACGAACCTCGACCCGCTCTCGTCGCCGTCGTTCACCGCGAACACCGTGGGCCGCTGGACCTATCCGCAACTCGTCCAGTACGTGCCGGGCAAGGCGAAGGACGTCGCTTCCGGCGACGTCGAGGGTCAGCTCGCGCAGACGTACGAGATGGCCGAGCCGACCAAGCTGATCATGCACCTGCGCACCGACGCGAAGTGGGAGGATCGCGCTCCGACGAGCAGCCGCCCCGTGGACGCGCAGGACGTGGTCTTCTCGTGGAACAAGTTCGCGGAGAAGTCGATCTCCCGGAAGACGCTCGCGAACGGCGCCGCGCCGACCGCGCCGATCAAGGCGATGACCGCGATCGACGACCACACGGTGCAGGTGGATCTCGCGTTCCCGTACGCCCCGCTGCTGCAGTCGCTGGCGTACACGCGCTGGCTGCAGATCATGCCGCGCGAGTCCGACGGCGGATTCGACCCGCGCAACGAGACGCGCGGCGCCGGCCCGTGGGTGCTCACGGACTACCAGCGCAGCGTGAAGTTCACCTACAAGAAGAACCCGAACTACTGGGACAAGAAGCTGCCGTTCCTCGACGGCTTCGACGTCCCGATCATCGGCGAGTACTCATCGCAGCTCGCGCAGTTCCGCGCCGGCAAGATCTGGAGCAGCGCCGGGACCGTCCCGAACCAGCAGGACATCCTCGCGACGAAGAAGGACCTGCCGGAGCTCGACATCTACGAGGGCAGCTTCTACCCGGGCAACTGGTACATCTACTTCGGCCTGCGTCCCGACTCGCCGTTCCGCGACGAGCGCGTGCGCCGCGCGGTCTCGATGCTGATCGACCGCTCGCAGATCGACGACACGTTCTACAGCATGTCGGACTTCAAGAAGGCCAACTGGCCGACCGCTGAGCGCTGGCACGGCGTCGGCGTCTCCGCCGGCTACGACGCCTTCTGGGTCGACCCGCAGGGCAGCGAGTACTCGGCCGATCAGAAGGCCGCGTACGCCTACAACCCGGACGAAGCCGTCAAGCTCATCAAGGCCGCCGGCCACAACACCATCGACACGAAGATGGCGTGGATCACGACCGGGCAGTACGGGACGACGTTCCCGCGCGTCGGCGAGGCCTACAAGGGCCTGCTCGAGGCGAGCGGCGTCTTCAAGCTCACGCAGGTGAACCCGGACTACCAGACCGACTACCTGCCGAACTACTACTTCGGCCAGGGCGACTTCGAGGGCATCGCGTGGGGCGCGACGACCGTGTACCCGCACGTCGGCCAGCACATTCTCGGCTACTTCCACTCGACGGGCGATCGCGGCAAGGCGACGTTCAAGCAGGACCCGAACGCCATCGACGGGCAGCTGGCCTCGGACAAGGCCATCGAGAAGTTCATGGCGACGACCGACTTCAAGGACCAGGTCGCGCAGATCAAGCAATGGCAGAAGGACAACTCGACGCGCATGCCGATCGTGCCGGCGGGCTGGCCGTACGGCGTGCCGGGCTTCGCGGCGGTCTGGCCGTGGGTGAAGAACTACGGCTCGTACCGCGACTACGGCCCGTCCGAGATGAACGAGCAGACGGTGTACACGCACTGGTGGATCGACCAGGCGCGGTTGAAGCAGGGCTAGCCGCCGGCAGCCGCCGGCTCGGCGCGGTCCCCGTGGCGTCCTCCGCTCTCCGACGCCACGGGTGACCGCCGACCACTGACCAGGACGAAGGACGCGGGGGGACGCGGCCGTGGCTGCTTATATCGTTCGTCGGTCGCTCATGGGCCTCATGACCGTGTGGCTCGTCACGTTGCTCGTCTTCGTCGGGCTTCGCGTCGTGGTCCCCGCCGTTTACGGCGACGTCGTCGACGTCATCGCCGGCGAATACGGGCGCAGCGACCCCGCGCTGATGGACCAGCTGCGCGCCCAGTACGGGCTGACGCAGAACGTCGCGCACCAGTACGTGTCGTGGGTGGGCGATCTCCTCCACGGCGACCTCGGCGAGTCGCTCTTCAACGGCCGCTCGATCCTGCGGGAGATGGGCGACCGCCTGCCGGTCTCGCTGGAGCTGGGGATCATCGGCCTGCTCGCGGCGATCTTCCTCGCGATCCCCATGGGCATCATCTCGGCGTTGATGCAGGACCGCTGGCCCGATTACCTGCTGCGGACGTACGCGGTCGGCTCGACGTCCGTGCCCAACTTCTGGGTCGCGATCATGATCATCACGTTCGGGTCGATCTGGTTCCGCTGGGCGCCGCCGATCCACTACACGTACTTCTTCGCGGACCCGATGCAGCACATCAAGATCATGCTGTTGCCCGGCCTGCTGATCGGCCTCACGCCGTCGGGCGGGCTGCTGCGAATCATGCGGTCGCAGATGCTCGAGGTGCTGCGCCAGGACTACGTCCGCACGGCGCGCGCCAAGGGCCTGGGGGAGCGAACGGTGCTGCTGCGCCACGCGCTGCGCAACTCGCTCATCCCGATCGTGACCATCATCGGCCTCGAGCTGCCGAACCTGATCGCGGGCACGGTGCTGTTCGAGATCATCTTCGGGCTGCCCGGCATGGGCCTCTACATCTACTCGTCGATCATGAACCTCGACTACCCCGTAGTGCAGGGGATCAACGTCGTGTTCGCCGTGCTCATCGTCGCCTCGAACCTGTTGGTCGACGTCTCCTACGGCTTCATCGACCCCCGCATCCGGTACCAGTAGGAGCACCCACGATGGCCACCGAGACGAACACGGTTGCGGGCCCCGGCGTCGGGTTCGGAACGCGCATCGCGGGCACCGGCGCCGGCCGCGCGACGCGATCCGTCCTGAAGTTCGCGCGGCGCAAGCCGCTCGGCTTCATCGGCGCCGTGCTCGTCGTCCTCTTCATCGCGCTCGCGATCTTCGCGCCCGTCATCGCGCCGTACTCGCCGAACCACATCGACCTCAAGCACGCGTTGCAGGGACCGAGCGCGCAGTATCGCCTCGGCACCGACAACGTCGGGCACGACATCCTTTCGCGGCTGATCTGGGGGGCGCGCGTCTCGATGACGGTGGGCTTCGGCGCGGTGCTCTTCAGCGGCGCCGCCGCCACCACGCTCGCGCTGCTCAGCGCCTACACCGGCGGCTGGGTCGACCTCGTGCTGAGCCGCATCATCGACGCCATGATCGCGATGCCCGGCCTCGTCGTGCTGATCACGATCCTCGGCATCGTCCGCCGCACCGACACCAACATGGTGATGGCGATGCTGTTCTCGCTCGGCCTGCTGCGCATCGCGCCGGTGACGCGCATCTACCGCTCGGCCGTGGTCGAGCTGCGCCACCGCCCGTTCGTCGAGTCGGCCGAGGCCGCCGGTGCCGGGCCGATGCGCGTGATGTGGCGGCACGTCTTCCCGAACATCGTCCCGCTGATCGTGGTGACGTCCACGATCGCGCTGCCGGCCACGATCCTCGCCGAGGCGAGTCTCTCGTTCCTCGGCCTCGGCCCCGCGGGGCAGCCGTCGTGGGGGCAGATGCTCTCGGTGGACGGGCGCGACTTCTTCCGGCGGCAGCCGGGGCTCGCGATCTACCCCGGGCTCGCGATCTTCTTCGCGGTGTTCGGCTTCAACATGTTCGGCGACGCGCTGCGCGACATCCTCGACCCACGCATGCGCGGGTCCGGCCGCCACTAGGCGGCGCTGCGCGCCACGCAGCCTCGCGCGTCCCCCCGCGCGAACGCAGCGCGCCCGCCGTGAGGCGGGCGCGCTGTGTGTGCTGCGCGACCGGCCGGCCGGTCAGCGCGTGATCGGCGGCGGGAAGTCCATCGGCTGGTCGTCCGCGGGGCTGCTCTTCGGCACGAAGTCGCCGTCCGCGCGACGGCGCTTCTTGCTCGCGGCGACGGCCGCGCGCTGCTCCTGAGCGACGATGCGCTGCGCGCGCGCATCCTCGGTGACGAGCTTGCTGATGACGCGCTGCTTCTCCTGCTCGACGCGTCGCCCGCCCCTCTGGCGGAGGATCTTCTTCATGCCCTCCTCCGCCTGCTCGAACGACTGGTCGTGGATCGCGCCGCCCGTCTCCAGGTCGCGCTCGCGCTTCACGTCGGCGAGCACCTCGAAGCGCTCCACGTCCTCGACGGTCGGCTCCGGGATCTCGTCGGGCTTCTTCAGCTCGGGGTGCGTGTAGCCGTCGCTCGGGCCGGTGATCGGCTGCGACACCTTCTTGCCGAGGTGCCAGAACGTGCCGTCGTCCGGAATGCGACGCGGGTAGCCGTCGCGGAAGACGAACGCCGCCCACTCGCGGGACATGATCCGCTCGGAATCCTCGTCGCAATCGGGGCAGGGCTGCGTCTTCGACGCCTCGCGCGCCGGTCGCAGCAGTTCGAACACGCCGTTGCAGTCGCGGCAGTAGTACTCGTAGAGCGGCATCGGTCCGTCCTTGCCAGTGGGTGCGGCCTCGCCGGGCCTCGGAGCGTCGCCCCGGAGTACCACGCGCGGCGCGGCCGGGGCAAGCACCGTTATGGTACCTCGCCCGGCGGTCGCGGTCGCCCCGCTTCACACACCGATCACAGCTTCCGGTACGTCCGCTGACAACTCGCGCCGGCACGACGCGCATGATGAAGGCGGCCCCGCTCCGCCGCCCGCTCCCACGGGACGAAGGGTGCAGAGGCGATGCAGCCGGGACTCTACTTCCGACGCGAGACGAACGAGATCGCGACGCTGCGGGCGAACGACCCGCCGCTGGGCGATGGCCGGTGGGAGCTTGTCGCCGACACGCTCGACGCCGGCCTCGTCGGCGCGCGGGCGCTGCTGGTCGAGCACGGGCTCGCCGATCGCACGACCGCCGCCCACGCCTACTGGGTGATGCCCACGCCGGCACGCCACGCCGCCGACGCGAGCTCGCCGGGCACTGCGCCCGCCTGACGCCTGCGGCCGCGCGGTACGATCTCCCGCGGAGGAGGCGCCCGTGTCGTACTTCGTGGTCGGCGGCCGGTACCGCGACACGACCTTCCGCGAGGTCGTCCGCGCGGACCCGCCCGAGGGCCCGTTCGACGACTACGACGACGCCCTGGCGTTGTGGCGGTCGAAGTCGGTCCAGCACATCGACGAGGCGTTCGTGCGCTACCAGATCGTGCGCGCCGAGCGGGCGGCGGACGCGGAGGCACGGGTGACCGCGCGCTGAGCGCCGCCGCGCGCACGGGCGAGCCCGCGGGCCGCTTGCGCGCATAACGTGCCATGCCGCTACCATCCCGGCGCAGAGGGAGGGCGCGCCCGCGATGCCGATGACGCCGCACGCCAGCAAGCAGGACTACGAGGCCGCGTTCAAGGGCTTCCACTACCCCACGTCCAAGGCGGCGATCCTGAACGCCGGGCGCGACAAGGGCGGAATCGACCGCGAGGTCGGCCGCGTGCTGTCGCTGCTCCCCGATCGCCGCTACAAGAACGTCGACGAGCTGAAGGACGCCGTGCGCGCCGTCTACCGCTCGTTCGGCGTGACGGACGAGTCGCTGCCGGTCTAACAACGGCAGCGACGAGCACGGGGCGTAGGTCCGTCGCGCCGCCCCCGACGCGTTGCGTCGCCGCCGCCGAGGCGGTCGCGCTGCCGTTGCCGTGAGCTAGTTGATGCTGACGAGCTCGATCTCGAAGTTGAGCGCCTTGCCGGCGAGCGGGCTGTTCGCGTCCACCGTCACCGAGTCCGCCGTGACCGTGACCACCGTGGCCGGCGCGCCGTTGCCGAGCTGCACCCGGTCGCCCTCCTGCAGGCCCTCCGGCGCCTTGTCCTTCGGCACCGTGATCACCAGGTCGTCCCGGTGCTCCCCATACGCCTGGTCGGGCGTCAGGTGCACGGTCTTCTTGTCGCCGACGGCCATCCCGACGACCGCCTGGTCAAACCCGGAGATCACGTCGCCCTTGCCGACCGTGAACGTGAGTGGCTCGCGGCCGACGGACGAGTCGAAGACCGTCCCGTCGTCCAGGGTGCCCGTGTAGTTCACCGCGACGGTGTCGCCTGCCTTCGCCACGCGATGGTCCTTCCCCAGTCGGCCACACGCCGTCGGCAGCGCAACGAGCAACGCGAGTGCCAGCCAGAGGGCGGGGCGGCGAAGCAAGCGGGTCAAGCGGTGAGCCGACGGCGAGGCGGCCGATGCATGCATGTACCGTACCATGAGGTTCGCTCCTGACCGCCGCCCGTGCGAGCGCATGACGCTCGCACACCGTCGTCGTAGGCTCCACCCGTGCGCGACCAGACTCACCTCGGCTGGATCGATCTCGAGATGACCGGGCTCGAGCCCAATCAGCACGTGATCATCGAGATCGCGACCCTCGTCACCGATCGCGACCTCAACGTCCTCGCCGAGGGCCCCGTCCTCGCGGTGCACCGCACCGAGGAGGAGCTCTCGCACATGAACGACTGGAACGTGCGCACCCACACCGGGTCGGGCCTCGTCGAGCGGATCCGCGCGTCGCAGCTGGACGTCGGCGAGGCCGAGCGGCAGACGCTGGCGTTCCTCGAGCAGTGGATCCCGCGCGGCGTCTCGCCGCTCTGCGGGAACTCGATCGCCCAGGACCGCCGCTTCCTGCGCCGCGAGATGCCGGCGCTCGACGCCTTCTTCCACTATCGGCAGATCGACGTCAGCACCCTAAAGGAGCTGGTCCGACGCTGGTACTCCGAGCGCTACCAGCCGCCCCCCAAGCGCGAGGCGCACCGCGCGATTGATGACGTGCGGGAGAGCGTGCGCGAGCTGCGCTGGTACCGCGAGCACGTCTTCGTGCCGCCGCCCGGCCGCGCGGTCGCCGTGGGCGGCTTCGCGGCGCGCCTCCGCGCGCTCGCCGGCGCCGCCCGCGCGCTCGCCTCGCGCCGCGGCGGCGAGGCCTGACTCGGCGGCCGCTGCCGGCACGCCGGATCGCTACCCCGCGGACCGGCTGGTTTCGTCGGACGCACCGACCGGCGCCTTGACCAGGCGCCGCTCGAAGCTGCCTCACCGTTGGACGCTGCGCCACACGGAGTGTCGCGTCGATGCTCTTGGGGGGAGGACCACGAGGGGAGCCCCGCCATGGCCGTCGAACCGATCCGCCCGCGTCCCCGCCAGATCGCGCCCCGCCACCCGATCCCCGTCGGCTCGCACGACATCCTCGGCGGCCAGACCGTCGGCGAGATCATGTCGCACGACCTCCACACCATCGCCGCCGACGCCGAGCTCTGGGAAGCGCGCAACCAGTTTCAGCACTTCGGCATCCATCACCTGTTCGTCGAGGACGCCGGCTCGGTCATCGCCCTCGTCTCCGACCGCGACGTGCTCCGCGCCATCAGCCCGTACGCGGACACGAACGCCGCGCAGCGTCGCGACGAGGCCACCCTGCACCGCAAGGTCTTCCAGGCCGCGACCTACCGGCTGATCACCGTGCCCGCCGGCGCGCTCGTCCAGGAGGCCGCCGCGATCCTGCTCGAGCACGGCATCTCCTGCCTGCCGGTCGTCGATGCCGAGGACCGCATCGTGGGCATCGTCACGACGCGCGACCTCCTCCGCGCCACCCTCGAGTGCGCGGTGCCGCCGCCCGGCGAACAGCGCGCATGACGGCGCGCCGCTGACGCGCCTCGTGCCGCCGCCGCTCTCCCGTCGCCGCCCCCCGTCCGTTAGGCTGCGGCTCGCGACCGCAGGCATGGGACGGGGAGCAGCACGTGGCGAACGCCGAGGGACCGCTGGCCGGCATCAAGGTCCTCGAGTTCTCGCAGATCGTCGCCGCGCCCTACGTCGGCGTGAACCTCTCGGACCTCGGCGCCGACGTCGTGAAGGTCGAGCCGCTCGAGGGCGAGGCCTACCGCTCGTCGGGCGCCGTGGTGCCGGGCGAGGGCAAGCGCTTCCAGTCGCTCAACCGGGGGAAGCGCAGCCTCGGCGTCGACCTCCAGCACGAGCGCGGGCGGGCGCTCATCCATCGCATCGTGCCGTCGTTCGACGTCGTCCTCATCAACTACCGGCCCGGCGTGGCGGAGCGGCTCGGCGTGGACGACGCGACGCTGCACGCGCTGCACCCCGGCCTCATCTACTGCCGCATCACCGGCTTCGGCACGCAGGGCCCGCTCGCCGGCCACGGCGCGACGGACCTCGTGGCCGGCGCGTACTCCGGGCTTGTCGCCGGCGACGGGAAGATCGACGAGGATGGCTCGCCCGTGCAGCTCACGCCGGCCGTCTCGGACTACACCACGGGGCTCGCCTGCGCGATGGCGATCTGCGCGGCGCTCTACCACCGGCGCGAGACCGGCGCCGGCCAGGTGATCGACGGCTCGCTATTGCAGTCGGCGCTCTCGATCCAGGACGTCTACGTGATGCGCCAGGGCGTGACCGACGCGACGCTGCGCGACCCGATGATCGCCGGCATCCGCCGCCTGCGCGACGCCGGCGTGCCGTACGGGGAGCTGCTGCACGCGCGGCACGAGTACCGCTGGGTCGGCGCCGGCATCCCGCGGCTCTACTACACCGGCTACACGGCGTCCGACGGCACGCTCGTGCTCGGCTGCCTCACGAAGCCCACGCGCGCCGCCGCGCGGCGGGTGCTGGGCATGGAGGGTCTCGACCTCACCGACAGCCCCGACTTCGACTCGACCGACCCTGCGAACCATGAGCTCGCCCGCGTCTGGCGCCAGCGCATCCAGGACCAGATGCGCACGAAGACCGTCGCCGAGTGGGTCGCGCTGTTCGAAGCCGAGGGCGTGCCGGTCGCGCCCGTGCACTTCCCCGAGGAGATGTCCGAGGACCCGCAGGTCGAGGCGATGGAGATCATGGTCGACCTCGAGCACGAGGTGACCGGTCCGCAGCGCGTCGTCGGGCCGATCGTGCGCATGTCCGGCACGCCCACGCGCGCGCGGCGCGCGTCGCCCCCGCTCGCCGCGCACACCGACGAGGTGCTGCTCGAGCACGGACTGACGGAGGCGGACCTGGACTCGCTGCGCGCCGCCGGCGTGATCGGCGAACGCCGCGCGTAACGCGCGCCGGTCACGCGGTTTCCGTGGCTCTGCTCCGCGCGCACCGCGGCCGCACCGGAGGCACCAGGGCCGGGGCCGTTCGCCGACGGGCCACGGGGTGCGCGGGGCTCGCTCAGCCCGCTGACGCGTGGCCCTCCTCGCCCGCGCTACGCTCCCCGCATGACTGACTTCCATCCCGCGACCAAGTACATGAGCGCCGCCGCGCTGTTCGTCGCCGACGAGCGCGTGCTTCTCGTGAACCCCACCTACAAGCCGCGATGGGAGGTGCCCGGCGGGCTCGTCGAGGACGGCGAGTCGCCGCGCAGCGCGTGCGTGCGGGAGGTGCGCGAGGAGCTCGGGCTCGACCTGCCGGTGGGCCGTCTGCTCGGGCTCGACTATCGCGTCAACGAGCGCTTCGGCGAGGGGCTGCACTTCCTCTTCGACGGCGGCGCGCTCGACGCGACGGCGATCGCGGCGATTCGCCTCGAGCCGGGCGAGCTGAGCGCGTACCGCTTCGCCGCCCCCGGCGAGCTGGCGGCGCTGCTGCCCCGCAACCTCGCGCGGCGCGTGCTGCGCTGCCTCGAGGCGGCCCGCACGGGCGCGACGCTCTACATGGAGGACGGGGAGCCGCACGCGTGAGCGGCGTGCAGGCCCGGATCACCGCCGCGTGGGATGCAGCGGCGAACGGCTACGACGACCAGCCCGGCCATGAGGTCCGCTCCGACGCCGAGCGCCGCGCCTGGCACGACCTGCTCCGCGCGGCCCTGCCGCCGGCCCCCGCCGACGTGCTCGACGCCGGCACCGGCACCGGCTTCCTCGCGCGCCGCGCCGCCGAGCTGGGCCATCGCGTCACCGGCATCGACCTCTCGCGGCGCATGCTCGAGGTCGCGCGCATCGCGCCGCCGCCGCGCGAGGTCGCGATCCCGCCGGCGTACGTCGAGGGCGACGCCGTCGACCCGCCCTTCCCCGACGCCGCCTTCGACGCGATCGTGAGCCGCCACGTGCTCTGGACGCTGCGCGAGCCCGACGCGACGCTCGCGCGCTGGCACGACCTGCTGCGGCCGGGCGGCCGGCTGCTCGTCGTCGACGGGCTGTGGGCGCACGCGGCGGCGGAGCGCGCCGCCGAGACCGGCGAGACCGGCGCGTCCGCGGCCCCCGCCGCCGAGTCCGACCCCTTCTACACGGACGACGTCCTGGCGGCGCTGCCGCTGCTGCGGGCCACGGACGTCGCCGCGATCGCCGCGCGCGTCGCCCGCGCGGGCTTCGTTCATGTCGCCGCGCTCGACCTCGCGCCGCTCGACCGCGCCGAGGGCGGCCTCCCCGGCAACCGCGGCCGCTACGCGCTGCGCGCGGTGCGCTCGACTCCCGACCGCGCCCCTCCCCGGCGCAGGCGGAAAGGACGGGGGCGGCGCTAGACTGCCGACCACGCCCACCCGCGAAGGGGCCGCGATGGACTTCCGCTTCTCGCCCGAGCAGGACGCCTTCCGCGCGGAGGTGCGCCGTTTCCTGTCCGACACGCTTACCCCCGAGTTCTGGCGCGCGCAGCGCGAGCGCGGCCGGCCCGGGTGGTCGCCGGAGTTCTCGCGCGCCGCGGCCGAGCGCGGCTGGCTCGCCGTCGCATGGCCGGCGGAGTACGGCGGCCAGGGCCTCGGCTACTTCGAGCAGATGATCTACATGGAGGAGATGGCCTACGCTGGCGCGCCCCAGGAGCACCACCGGCGCGCGGTGCAGCAGGTCGGCCCCTCGATCATCCTGTTCGGCACCGACGAGCAGAAGCTCGACTACCTCCCGAAGATCGCGGCGGCCGAGATCTCGTTCGCGATGGGGCTCTCCGAGGCCCACGCGGGATCGGACCTCGCGAACGTCGAGACGCGCGCCGTGCGCGACGGCGACGACTTCGTCGTGACGGGCGCGAAGCGGTTCACGAGCGGCGCGCACTACTCCGACTACCTCTGGACCGTCGTGCGGACCGACCGCGACGCCCCCAAGCACCGCGGCATCTCCATGCTGGTCGTCCCGCTCGACGCGCCGGGCGTGACCGTGCGGCCGCTGATCGACATGCAGGACCGCCATCACTTCAACGAGGTCTTCCTCGACGAGGTGCGGGTGCCGGCCCGCAACATCGTCGGGGACGAGAACCGCGGCTGGTACGTGAACGCCGCAACGATGGACTTCGAGCGCTCGGGCATCGCGCGCATCGCGAGCCTGCGGCGGCTGCTCGACCGCTGCCTCGATGCGATGCGCGACGTCCGCGCCGAGGGCGTGGGTCGTTCGCGCGCCGCCGCGCGCGATCGGCTCGCCGGGCTCGCCGCGACCGTGGAGGTGTCCGCGAACCTCGCGTATCGAGTGGTGTCGATGCAGGCGTCGGGCGGCGTGCCGAACTACGAGGTGTCGATCACGAAGCTGCTCGCCAGCGAGACGAGCCAGGCGCTGCACAACCTCGGGGTGAACTTCCAGGGGCTCCACGGGCTGCTCGCGGCGCCCGAGGAGGGCGCGTCGCCGCAGGACCGGCGCGGAGGCGACGGGCAGTGGGGGCCCGGGTACATCGCGGCGGTCCCGGACACGATCGCCCAGGGCTCGAGCGAGATCCAGCGCAACGTGATCGCGACGCGCGGCCTCGGCCTGCCCCGTGGCTAGCGCGGGACGCGCGGCATGACGGGGCCGTTCGCCGGGCTGCGCGTCGTGGAGTTCGGGCGCTTCATCGCCGCGCCCTACTGCGCGCAGCTGCTCGCCGACGGCGGCGCCGACGTGATCAAGGTCGAGCCGCTCGACGGCGACGACACGCGCCGCAACGGCCAGGTCATCCCCGGAGAGGGCCGCCAGTACCTCAACAAGAACCGCGGCAAGCGCTCCCTCGCCGTCGACCTCGGTCGGCCCGAGGTGGTGGAGGCGGTGCGCCGGCTCGTCGACCGCGCTGATGTCGTGATCGCGAACTTCAGGCCGGGCATCGCGGAGCGCATGGGGCTCGATCATGCGTCGGTCGCCGCACGCAACCCGCGCGTGATCTACGCGGAGAACACCGGGTACGGGCGCCGCGGCCCGCGCGCCGACGCGCCCGGCATGGACGTCGCGCTGCAGGCGTATTCCGGCATCGCGCACCTCGGTCCGCGCGGGCCGGAGATGCTCGCGAACCCGATCATCGACTACGCCGCCGGGCTGCTCATGGCGTGGGGCATCTCGACCGCGCTCTACCACCGCGAGCGATCCGGCCGCGGCCAGAAGCTCGACGTCGCGCTGCTGCAGGCCGCGCTCGTGCTGCAGAACAACACGGTCAACCACGTCGACGCCGTCGACGGCTGGCGGCACGACTTCGTCGAGTACCTGAAGACCGCGTTCGCCGAGGGCCACACGTGGGCCGACGTGATCGAACGGCGCGACGCGATGATGCCCGTGCGCCTGGCGCGCGCGTACTACGGCTTTCTGCCCACGCAAGACGGCACGATCGCGCTCGCCGGCGGCGGGCGGGTCGTGCAGCGGCGCATCCTCGAGGTGTTGCAGCTCGAGGACCCGTGGGTGACCGACCCCGACTTCGAGACCGAGGACGCGGCCGGCCACCTCGACCGCGCGTACGAGCGCGTGTGTGCGCGCCTCGCCGAGCACCCGACGGCCTACTGGCTTGCCGCGTTCGGCGCGAACGGCGTGCCCGTCGCGGCGTACCAGGCGCCGCAGCAGGTGCTCGACGACGAGCAGGCGTGGGCGAACGACTTCCTCGTCCGGCTCGAGCACGAGCTGCTCGGCGGCGTGACCGTGGTCGCGCCGCCCGTGAAGTTCAGCGACACGCCGCTGGCCGCCGGCGCCGCGTCGCCGGTCCTGGGCAGGCACACGCGCGAAGTGCTGCGCGAAGCCGGCCTCGCCGACCCCGCGATCGACCGCCTCGCCGCCGAAGGCGCCGTCGTCGATCCGACGGCGAACGGCCCCGCGTGAGCGGGCTGAGGAGCCCGCGCGTGCACGGTCGCCCGCACCGGAGGAGCCGTTCCTGATGCCACGCACCGTCCTCGTCGTCGGCGGCACCGGCCCCACCGGCGTCCCGCTCGTGAACGCCTTCCTCGCCGCCGGCGACGCCGTCGCCATCTATCACACCGGCCGCCACGAGGCCGACTTCGCCGGGCCCGTCGAGCACCTGCATGGCGACCCGCGCGACCCCGACGACATCGCCCGCACGCTCGGCGCGCGCGAGTGGGACGTCGCGGTGTGCACCTCCGGCCGGCTGCGCGCGCTCGCCGACACGCTCGTCGGCAAGACCCGGCGGCTCGTCGGCATCACCGGCCAGCCCGTCTACCATGGGTCGAACCAGCGCACGCCGACCGGCCGCATCCCGCTGCCCGTGCCCGAGTTCGCGCCGCGCCAGCGCGACGCGTCGAACTACACCGGTCGCGTCGCGGAGGGCGAGGACCAGCTCTTCGCGCAGCACGGCCACGGCGACTTCGAGGCGGTGATCGTTCGCTACCCCGGCATCTTCGGCCCGCGCGCGCCGCTCGCCCACGAGTGGGCGGTGGTGAAGCGCATCCTCGACGGCCGTCGCTTCATGCTGCTGCCGCACGACGGCATGGCCTACTTCCAGCGCGGCTACGTCGACAACGCCGCCCGCCTCGTCTACCTCGCCGCCACCCGCCCGGAGGCCGCGGGTGAGGCCTTCAACTGCGGCGACGAGCGCGTGCTCAGCGCGCGGCACGTCGCCGAGATCATCGTCGACGAGCTCGACGCCGAGCTCGAGCTCGTGGGCGTGCCGGCCGATCTCTGCCGCGGCGTCTACCCGCTCGCCGAGAAGTCGAGCATGGTGCTCGACATGTCGAAGGCGCGGGCGCTGCTCGGCTATCGCGACGTCGTCGACGTCGCGGAAGCGACGCGCGTCACCGCGCGCTGGCTCGCCGCGAACCCGCCCGCGGAGGGCGAGGTCACGCCCGGCGCGACGGGCGTCTTCGACTACGCGCGCGAGGACCGCATCCTCGAGGCGTGGCGCGCGGCGCTCGCGCAGGCGCAGGATGCGCTCGCGCCGGCGGGGGAGTCGGCCGGGCAGGCGGAGAGGACGTAGGCATGGCAGAGCGCATCCGCGCGGTCGACTCGCTGATCAACTCGAGCTTCCTCAACCTCAAGGGCGAGAGCGGCTCCGGCACGCTCGGCCACCTCTTCACCGACATCGAGAGCCGGCCGACCTTCGACGACCCCGAGGCGCTGCTGCGGACCCTCGACGGCTATGGCATCGGCGCGTGCGTGATCTCGATCATGGAGCCCGAACACGCCGAGTGGGTCGGCGCCGCGCATCGTCGGTTCCCAAAGAAAGTGCTGCCGGCGATGATCGTCGACCCCACGCGCGGGATGGACGAGGTGCGGCGCGTCGTCGACTACCACGAGCGCTACAACGTGCGCTGCCTGCGCATCCCGCCGTTCCGCTACACGCTGCCGCCGACCGATCGCGTCTACTGGCCGTTCTACGTGAAGGCGATCGAGCTGGGCATCGCCGTGAGCATGAACGCCGGGATGCCGGGGCCGCGCCGGCCGGGCTGGGTGCAGGACCCGCGCTACTTCGACGAGGTCGCGTACCACTTCCCCGAGCTGCACCTGATCATGACGCACTGCGCGCAGCCCTGGACCGAGGTCGCGACGTCGACCATCGCGCACTGGGACCACGTCTTCATGTCGTGCACGTCGGTGGCGCCGAAGTACTGGCCGGAGTCGCTGCTGCAGTTCATCAACACGCGCGGCCGCGACAAGATGATGTTCGGCACGGAGTTCCCCACGATCCCCTGGGACCGCGCGCGCGACGAGCTGGACGCGCTGCCGCTGCGCGACGAGGTGGCGCCGCGGTTCTACGCGGAGAACGCGAAGCGCATCTATCGCTGGGACTTCGACGTCGACTAGCGGGTGCGCGGGCCGGCGCCGATCGTGCGCGGAATCGGAGGGCGCGCACGCGAAAGAGCCGCCCTCAGCCGAAGCGGAGAGCGGCTCCTGCCAGGAGAAGCTCTGCCCGCCCCTCGAACCTGTCAGCAGACTCGGTTCTCAGGGCGCCCCCGCCTGACCCCGCGACGATACGGACGCCGCCGGGGGCGCAGCCGACTTTGTCCACAGGGATGTCGAAAGATCGCCCACAACGCGCGCGCGTCCGCGACTCAGGCGACCGAGTACCCGCCGTCCACCGGGATCGACTGCCCCGTGACGAAATCCGACGCGTGGGATGCGAGGAACACCGCCGTCCCCGCCAGCTCCTCCGGCTCGCCGAACCGACCCGCGGGCGTGCGTCCGACGATGCGGTCGTGGAACTCGGGGTTCGTTTTCACGCCGGCCGTCATGTCGGTCGTGATCCAGCCCGGGATGATCGCGTTCACCTGGATGCCGTCGCGCGCCCAGGCCGTCGCCAGCGATTTCGTGAGCTGGATGATGCCGCCCTTGCTCGCGGAGTAGGGGAGCACGTTCGGGCTGCCGAACAGCGAGTACTCGGAGCCGATGTTGATCACCTTGCCGCGGCCGCCCGCCTTGAGCAGCGGGTGCGCGAGCTGCGACGCGACGAACACCGACCGCAGGTTGGTGTCGACGACGCGGTCCCACGTGTCCTCCGGGATCGCCTCGGGCCGCCCGCCGCCCGCGACGCCCGCGTTGTTCACGAGGACGTCGAGGCGTCCGAACGTCTCGCGTGCCGCCGCGACCGCGGCATCGAGGTCCCCACGCTGCAGAACGTCGCAGCGCACGCCGACCGCCCGCCGCCCGAGCGCCTCGACCTCGGCCACGACGCGGCGCGTCTTCTCCTCGTTGCGCCCCGCGATCACGATGTCCGCGCCCGCCGCCGCGAGGCCGAGCGCGATCCCACGCCCGATCCCCGCCGTTCCCCCCGGTCACGAGGGCGGCCGTGCCGCCGAGGTCGAAGAGCGCGCTGCCGAGCATGTCCGTCCCTCTCCCGCGGGCGCGAGTCTAAGGGACGGCGTCGCGCCTCGAGCGGCGTGCTTCGAGCGACGTGCTTCGAGCGGCGCCTGGTCAAGGCGCTGAGCCGCCCGTCCGCGAACGCCCGTCGCCCGCGCGCGTCACGCTTCACGATCGAGTTGCGCGACTCCCCGCCACTCCGGATCGACGCGGACCGCCAGGCACTGCGGTTGATCGGCCATCTACCGCACCGCCGCCACCACGGCTGGCTCGCCCGGAAGCAGTCGCCTGGAACCCGACTGCGTCCACCACCGCTCGCGACGACCAAACCGGGCGTTCATCCTCTTGCTCGCGTATGCCTTGAATCGCCGCAGTGCATCTGCGGCGGCCGCCGAGTCGCCCGGGTTCGGCAACCCGACGACGAGATGAACGTGGTTCCACATGATCGCGTAGATGAGCAGCGACCACCCCTGGACATGCGCGGTCGTCTCGAACTCGGCACCGACGATCCGAGCGTGCTCGGCGGACAGCCGGACCGGATCGTCTCGCAACAGTCGCCGAGCGGAGCGGTCGAGTGCGGGAATGTCGCGGTCCATCGGAGTCAGCGGGGTGTTGTGGCGGCGCCGCGAGCCCGGGCCGTCGCGCACGGTGCGCACGAACCCGCGGCGGTCGCCGGGCGGGTCCCGTACGTCGTCCACGTGAGCAGCCAGAAGGCGCGTTCCACCGCCGCACCGTAGCGGGCGCTCGGCCGAGCGGCGCATCGGCCGGTCGGATTACGGGGCGAAGCGGCTGCGAACGCCTCTTGCGGCTCTGCACGTACGCGGCTCAGCGCCTTGGCCAGGCGCCGCTCGAAGCGGGCGCTCGCGGACGAAGCGGCTCAGCGCCTTGGCCAGGCGCCGCTCGAAGCGGGCGCAGGCGGCGACGCGAGCCGTCAGTCCACCAGCGCGGCCAGCGCGGCGTCGATCACGGCGTCCGCCTTGGCGCGCATCTCCTCGTCGGTCGCGTCCTGGATCGGGTGCGGGACGAACACGCGACGCACCTCGGGCAACCCGAGCGCGCCGGCCTGCGCCTCCGCGGCCTCCACGAACTCGCTCGACGCGATGAACACCGCGGGGATGTGCTGAATCTCGAACCAGACGGCGTCGTGCACACTGCACGTCGTGCAGGACCCTCAGTCGGCGAGCGCCTCGATCACCAGCGTGCACTCCTGCGCGATCTGCCGGCGCAGGTCCTCCGGCGCCGGCTTCGCGAAGGTCGGCTTGCGGTAGCGCTTCACCGTCACGCCCGGGGCGCGTTCGCGCAGTAGCTCCTCCACGCGGTCGAGCAGCACGCTCCCGCGCGGCTTCGAGATGTCGAGCAGCCCGACCGTCCCGCTCACGTGCTCGGGCCGCGCCGCGAGCTGCCGGCGCACCGGCTCCCGCTCGTCGGTCGGGTCCAGGATCACCGTGGACGTCCGCGAATCCGTGCCTGCGCTGGTCATGGGACCTCCTCGATCTTGCGGCTCGTCGGGATCGACCCGACCGACCCGCTCGCCCAGCCGTCGAGGATCGAGGAGAATTTCCCCGCCTCCGACCCGGCCACGACGATGTGGATGTTATCGGGCGAGCGAAACTTCGGGATCGGTCGGTCGAGCTCGGCTTCCGGCACGCGGCCCGGCGGGATGCCGGCGCCGACCTCGTCGTTCGCGAGCAGCTCCCGCGCCGGCCGTGCGGTCACCTCCTGGATGCGCGCGCGGAGCGCGTCCTTCGACATGCCGTCGCGCCACAGCGTGTCGACGTGCTCCGGGCAGACCACCACGAAGACGTCGCCCGCGCCGTGCGCGCGCGGGTGGTGCGAGCCCTCGAGCCGCAGCCCGAACGACCCGCCGAGCTGCTTCGCCGTGCGCGACGTCTGGTCGACGAGCAGGCTCTGCCCCGTGGCCGCGAACACCGTCACCACCGAGTCGGTCGGCGCGAAGCCGCGCTCCACGTGGAGCGGCGCCCACGGGCTGCGCTCCTCCCACTCGGCGAAGCACGCCGTGTACTTCATCGAGTTGCCCTGCGTGGAGCGCTCGGTCCCGCCGGGCCGCCCCCCGCCGACGTTGCGCAGCACGAGCCGCACGGCGCGCCCGATGCTCGCGTTCGCGCGGTGCCCCGCGCCGAGCGCGCCGAGCCGCATGTTCAGCCCGATGCGCTCGCGGATCGGGCCGTTCACGATGATCACCGGCGTCGCGCCCATCGTCGTCGCGCTCACGCCGTGGATGTTGAACTCGTCGGTGCACATCGCCTCGACGGCGGCGATCACCACCGGCAGGTACTCCGGCCGGCAGCCCGCCATCACCGCGTTGATCGCGATCTTCTCCACCGTCGCCGGCGCGAGGTTCGGCGGCACCGTCGCCACCACTTCCTGCGCGTCGCGCCGCGTGCCGCTGAGCATGCGCAGGACGCGCTCCGGCGTGGGCGGCACGACCGGGAGGCCGTCGGTAAGTCCCTGGTCGAAGAGGAACTCCATCACGTCGTCGTGCGCGGCAATCTCGATGCGCCGCGCGCGCAGCGGGCTGCCCTCGGACTCCGCGAGCAGCCGCTCGTAGATGCCGGGCTCCACCGACCGCGACCCGCAGCCGGGGCGCGACTGCGGGTACTCGCGCCAATCGACGTCGGGCGGCGCGAGTCCCGAGAGCTCGCCGAGGTCCTCGAACAGGTGCTCCCAGTCGTCGCGCCCGAAGCCGACGAAGCGGCGCACCTCGAAGCCGTCGGGGTCGGCGAGGATGATCGTGGGCACCGTCTCGATGTCGTACGCGAACGAGGCGTGCAGGTCCGTGTCGTCGAGCATCGGCGCGCGGAGGCCGTGGCGCTCGACGAGCAGGGCGTTGCCGTCGCGCTCCTGGCCGACGACGCGCACGTCGATCGCGTCGCCGAACGCCTCGGCGGCGGTCTCGATCAGCGGCATCGACATGCCGCAGGTCGGGCAGTCCTCCTTCACGAAGCAGAGCAGCGCGTGGCGGTCGCCCGGGAAGCTCCAGGGCTGGCCATCGAGGTCGGGGAGGGTGAAGCGGGGCAGGGGCTCGGCGTCCACGGTCATCGGCGTGCCTCCTTTCGCGTCTCTTCCATGATGCGAGCCCGCGCCAGCCGAGGGCGCGGGCTCGCCGGCCGTGCGGGGGGCGCGCGATCAGCCGTCGGCGGGCGGCGGCGCGTCCGCCAGGTGCTGGAACGCGCGCTCGACCCCCGGCAGGCGGCGCCGCCCACCGGTGTCGACCCGCACGGCCGCCGGGTCGCGCTCGGCCAGGCTCGCCAGCAGGTAGTTCTGGAACGCGCCGCGGATCGCGGTCGTGAACCCCCGCGCGTCCTGCGCCTGGTTCACCGCGAGCTTGATCATGCGCAGCTGGAACGGGTCGTTCTCCGCGACCCGGTGTGCGTACGCCATCACCTCTTCCATCAACCGCGCGCGCGGCACCACGCGGTTCACGAGCCCGGCGTCGCGCGCCTCGTCGGCGGTGAGGAATCGGCTCTCGAACAGGATCTCCTTCGCGCGCCGCGCGCCGAGGTCCCACGGCATCGAGAAGTACTGCAGCATCGCCGGCAGGAACTTCGCGTCGTCGGCCGCGACGATGAGGTCCATGCCGGAGGCGATGATCCAGCCGCCAAAGATGCAGTAGCCCTGCACGGCGGCGATCGTCGGCTTGGGGTGATTGCGCCAGCGGAGCGTGTTCTCGACGTTGAGGTCCCACGTGCGCTTGTACGCGCCGCGCACACCCGCCTCGTAGGGACGCGCCTCGAGATCCGCGCGGTGCTCCGGCGTGCCGATGTCGTGCCCCGCCGAGAAGTGATCGCCGACGCCGGCCAGCACGACGACGCGCACGTGCGTGTCCTCCGCCGCGCGGTCGAAGGCGTCGTCCATCTCCTCGCGCAGGCGCCGGCTCTGCGCGTTGCGGTAGCGGGGCCGGTCGAGGGTGATGGTCGCGACGTGGCGGTCGTCGACCGCGTAGCGGATGTCCTGGTACTCCACGGCCGCCTCCTGCCGCGCGGACACTAGCATGCGCCGCGGCGGCGCTGCGGACGCCGCGGCATCCCGCGCCGAGCGCGCCGCCGGTGTTGGGACATCACGAGCGCGTACATGAAATTACATTCACGTATCGACGGACGTGGTATTTGGCGCATACATTCGCGGTCAGCAACCTGAGGGGTCGGGCTGCATCTCCAGGGTCATCACAGGCTCCGAACATGCCGGGACGATCAGTTCGCCCCGGGGTTCCGGTACCCGGTCGCCCTGGCGGGGCAGCGAACGCAGAGGGGACTTCCACACATGTCCGATGACAGCTACTGGTCCAGGATGACCGGGCGTCGGGTCTCACGCCGCGCCCTCGTCCGGGGGGGAGGCGTCGCCGGCGCGGGGCTGCTCGGTGCCGCCCTGATCGGCTGCGGCTCGAGCAACGGCAGCGCGACCGCGACCACGCCCGCGGGCGGCGGCGGCGGCGGCCTGAAGACGGCCACCGCGGCGCCCACGGGCTCCGCTGAGACCGTCAAGCGCGGCGGCACCTACAACGCCTACGTCACCGGCGACCCGCCGACGCTCGACCCGAACGGCAACACCAGCTACTCGACGAAGGGCTTCGCCGCCTACGTCTACAGCCGGATGTACCGCATCAACGCGCAGCCGGGGAAGAACCCGTTCGACCAGGACCCGGTCGGCGACCTCGCGCAGAGCGCCGAGAGCAGCGACGGCCAGCACTGGACCGTCAAGCTCAAGCCCGGGATCAAGTTCCAGAACATCGACCCGCTGAACGGGCGCGCGCTCACGAGCGACGACGTCCTCGAGTCCTGGAAGAAGCTGACCGACCCGAAGTCGACGAGCGCCAACCTCGTCACGCACTTCACGAAGGTCGAGGCCGTCGACGACACGACCTACACGTTCGCGCTCGACGCGCCGTCGCCGACGTTCCTGGAGACGCTCGCCGACGCCAATATCTTCTGGGTGCTGCCGAAGGAATCCGGCGACTCGCTCGACATCAAGCTGAAGCCGGTCGGCACGGGTCCGTGGATCATGGACCAGTACGTCGCTTCGTCGAAGATGACGTTCAAGGCGAACAAGGACTACTACGACAAGGGCGTGCCGTATCTCGACGGCGTCACCCTGTCGAACATCCCGGAGACGGCGCAGCAGCAGACGCAGTTCGAGGCAGGCAACCTGCACGTGCTGAGCACGCCGGTCGACGCCGTGCTCGACCTGCGCTCGCGGCACCCGGACCTCATCTGGAACGCGCCGCTGAACTACATCCTCAACTGGGTGAACTTCTCGGGCGCCGACATGGACCCGAACGGCGCGTGGCGCGACGAGCGCTTCCGCCAGGGCGTCTCCATGGCGGTCGACCGCGACGGCATGAACCAGCTCATCTTCAACCCGCCGGAGATGAAGAAGGCCGGCATCGCGATCAACACGGACTGGAACAACTTCATCCCGGCCGGCTTCGGCTCGCGGTTCTGGCTCGACCCGAAGTCGGCGGACCAGGGCGCGTCGGCGAAGTACTTCAAGTACGACGTCGCCGAGGCGAAGAAGCTGCTCGACGCGGTGGGCATCCCGTCGCAGACGATCACGTACCAGTACACGAACCGCTACGGGAAGCTGTTCGACAGCCTGGGCGAGGCGATCGGCAACTGGCTGACGGGCGTCGGCCTGAAGACGACGACCGACGTGCAGGACTACTCGTCGAAGTACATCACGCAGACGTTCCGCGGGAACTTCCACGGCATCGCGTTCATGTCGTCGACGGTCTTCTCGGAGGCCGGGAGCTACGTGAACCGGTTCTTCGGCGACGACCCGAACAACCACGGTCGCGTGCACGACGACGCCATCACCGCGCTGGACAAGAAGCAGCAGGTGGAGATGGACAAGCAGGCGCGCACGAAGATCCTCTTCGACATCCAGCGCGCGAACGCCGAGAAGATGTACTACGCGCCGGTGCAGGCCGGCACGGGCACGAGCTTCACGGCGTACCAGCCGTCGGTGCAAAACGTCGCGCAGACGCGCGGCTACGGCGGCGCCGCGGAGCTGCTGCCGTTCTACTGGCTGAAGTCGTAGCCGAACCGCGAGGTTCGAGAGCGAGGGAAGGCCGGGGCATCGCCCCGGCCTTCCTGGCGCACGGCGGGCTTCAGGCCTCGTCGGAACGTCAAAGCGGCGGCATATCTGCCGCCGCTTTGGGTGACGTTCATCCGCGCATGGCCCCCCGGGGCGCATGCCGAGAGGCGCGCGCTGCACACGGCGCGCCTGAAGCGCGCCGCGCGCCGGGAGGGCCGCGTCTCGTCAGTCGCGCCGCGCGACGAAGATCAGCTCCGGGCTCCCGGCGTCGACCGGCGAGCGATCCCAGTCTCCGTACACGCGCTCGACCGCGAAGCCCGCCTCCGCGACCTCCCGCTCGATGGCCGCGCGCGAGCGGAAGCGCAGCGCGTTCGACGAGACGAGCTCCTCGCCGGTCGCGGCGAAGCGGTAGCGGATCTCCGTGCGCACGAGGTCGCCGTCCACGTCGATGAGCTCCCACCACGCGTCGACGGCGCCGAACGGCGTGTCCGTCATACGGCGGCGCGTCGCCTCGGGCGTCCACGTGCGCCACGCCTGCGCCACCGGGTTGCGGCTCTCGAACGCGACGTGCCCGCCCGGGCGCAGCCCGTGGCGGGCGGCGGCGAGCGTCGCGTGCCAGGCGTCCTCGTCGGCGATCACCTGCGCGACATGGGCGGTCATCACGACGAGGTCCGCCGCCGGCCCGGCGTACACGGATGCGTCGCCGCAGAGCCAGGACACAGCGTCGCCCCCGGAGCGGGCGCGCGCGACCTCGAGCATTGCGGTCGCGGGATCGATGCCGGTGACCCGTAGCCCGCGCGCGGCGAACAGGCAGGCGAGCGCACCCGTGCCGCAGCCGATGTCGACGACGGTGGCCGCGCCGAGCTCGGCGGCGAGCGCCAGGTAGAAGTCGAAGTCGCGCCGGGACTCGTCCCACGCGTCGTAGAGCGCGACGAGGCGCGGGTCGTGGAACTCCTGGAAGGCGTCGAGCATGCGGGGGACTGTACCGCGGACGGCGCCGCGGGCCCCGGGTCCGCCGCGCCGGCGCGCGGCGGGCCTCAGGCCGCCGTGGCTCGTGCACGCCTCCGGGGTATGGAGGTGGCCGCCTCACGCGGGTCGAGGCGGCCACTGCACACGGCGGGCCTGAAGCCCGCCGCGCGCCCGGACATGCAGGGGGGGCTAGCCGCGCGGGAGGCCGAGGCCGCGCGTGGCGATGATGTTGCGCTGGATCTCCGACGTGCCGGCGGCGATCGTCGCCGAGACCGACGACACGTACGACCGCGTGAACTCGCCGTCCAGCGCCGCGTGCTCGTCGCCCGGCCACACGTTCGAGTGCAGGCCGAACACCTGCGTCCCCGTGTGCGCCGTGCGCTGCGCCAGCTCCGAGTTGAAGAGCTTCGACACCGACGCTTCGTAGTTCGGGATCATCCCGCGCCCCTGCATCGAGATGATGCGGAACGAGAAGTTGAACATGACCTCGGTCTCGATCGCGCGGTCGGCGATGGCGAGGCGCGCGCTCGCGTTGCGGTCGAGCGTCGACTTCGCCTTGCCATCGTCGCTCTTCAGGTAGTCGAAGAGCCGGTTCAGCGTGCGCCGCGTCGAGATCGCGCCCGTGATGTTCGAGCGCTCGTAGTCGAGCAGCGTCATGCCGACGTACCAGCCGCGGTTCTCCTCGCCGACGCGGTTGGAGACCGGCGTGCGGACATCCTCGAAGAAGACCTCGTTGAAGTAGTGGCGGAAGCCCATGTCGATCAGCGGCCGGACCGAGATGCCCGGCGTCGACTTGTTCACGAGCAGGAACGAGATGCCGCGGTGCTTCGGCGCGTCGGGGTCGGTGCGCGCGAGCACGTAGAGCCAGTCCGCGTGGTGGGCGAGCGACGTCCAGATCTTCTGGCCGTTGATCACGTAGTCGTCGCCGTCGCGGATCGCGCGAGTCTGCAGCGACGCGAGGTCGGAGCCGGCGCCCGGTTCGGAGTAGCCCTGCCGCCAGTCGACCTCGCCGGAGAGGATCTTCGGGAGGTGCTCCTTCTTCTGCTCGTCGGTGCCGTGCACGATCAGCGTCGGGCCGAGCTGCGACACGCCCTGCCCGCCGACCGCCGGCGCGCCCGACCAGGCCATCTCCTGCTTGAAGATGAACTGCTCGACGGGGGTGAGCCCGGCGCCGCCGTATTCCCTGGGCCAGTGCGGCGCGACCCAGCCGTGCTCGGCCAGCGCCGCCGTCCAGTCGGTGGCGGCCTGCTTCGCCTTCGGGTCGTCGGAGACGCGGTCGCGCTCAATCACGCCCTCGCCGCCGGCTTCGCGCTCCTTGTAGCGCGCAGGGAGCTTCGTCTCGATGACATCGCGAACCTGTGCGCGGAATGTCGCCTGCTCGGCGGAGTCGTTCCAGTCCATGGTTCCCCCCTTCGTGACGGATACGGCCGCAGGATACCGCGGCCCGGCGTGCGGGAAACTGTCCGATCCGCGGACCCGGCTTGCCACGCGCGCCGCGCGCACGTATGAACGCCCGCGTCACCGTCGGACACGGGAAAGGCTCACCGATGCTCTTCGAACTGCGCCAGTACCACATCCGGCCGGGCTGCCGGGAGGCGTGGGTGCGGCTGATGGAGGACGAGGTCATCCCCTTCCAGGTCGCGCAGGGGATGGTGATCCTCGGCAGCTTCGTCGGCGAGGACGACGAGTCGGTCTACGTGTGGATCCGCCGCTTCGCCGACGAGGACGAGCGCAAGCGCCTCTACGCGGCGGTCTACGAGAGCGACCACTGGAAGACGAACATCGGCCCGCGCATCCCCGAGCTGATGGACCGCGAGCAGATCCGCGTGACGCGCCTCACGCCGACGCCGAAGTCGCCGCTGCAGTGATTCGCCGCGCTACCGGTCGCGGGCGCCGCCGAGGACGGCCGCGCCGGCTCCCTCTCTGCCTGCGCCCGCGGCGCGCTCGCGCGCGCGGCGGGCTCCGGCGAGCGCGCGGTCGGCATGAGGATGCGATGGGCCGCTGACGCGAAGAGCGCGACGCAGGGGGCGGGGAGCGTCCTCGGCGTCGCGCACGCGACAGGGCACGGGATCTCGCCCGGGGCTCTCGCTCGGGGACGATCCGTTATCATGGGCCGCGACCGTACACATACACGCTGTATGCGCCCCGCCGGGCGCGCGGCGGGAGGAGGACTGCATGCCCACGGCGAAGAACACCCCCGGCACGGCGGCGAAGAAGCCGGCCGGAGCGACGAAGGTCCGCGCGACCTCCGTGAAGCGCGGGGGCGGCAGCCGCGAGTACATGAAGGACTTCGCGAAGGGTCGCGACAACCTCTTCTGCCAGTCGTGCGGCTTCAACATGCGCCGCGACCCGGACTTCGGCACCGAGAAGAGTGGCGCGATGACCGAGCAGTACTGCGCGGGCTGCTATCGGGACGGTAAGTTCACCGAGGACGTGAAGACGCCCGAGGAGTTCATCCACGCCGCCGTCGCGCGCATCGCCGCCCAGCGCAAGCAGGCGATCGGCAAGACGCGGCTCGACCTGAAGAAGGAGCTGCCGAAGCTCGCGCGCTGGAGCTAGCGGCGGCGGATACGCCGCCGACCGCGCGTCGGCTCACGCCGGCGCCCGCCCCGTCGGCGCGAGGTGGCCGGCCCGTGAAAGCAGCGACGCCCCCGGGGGCGGCTTCTTCGTCCCCCCACGGCGGTGCGCGCGGTGCGACCGGCCGGCAGATGCGCTACCGGTGGGTGCGCCGGTTGCGGTCCCGGGCTCCGGAGGGCGGTCCTCGTGGCGATCGAGACCTTCTCGTCGGAGCGGCTGCACGCCGAGAGGCTCCGTCGCGAGCACTACGATGACCTCGTGCGGATGCACGCTGATCCGCGGTTCATGGCGTTCCTCGGCGGGACCCGCGATCGGGCGCAGACTCGGGATTACCTCGCCCGAAACCTGGAGCACTGGGAACGGTTCGGATTCGGCGTCTGGATGCTGCGCGAGGGCGGCGGGAGCGCCGCGATCGGGAGAGCCGTCCTGCGACACCTTCCCGTGTCCGGCGTCGACGAAGTGGAGCTCGGCTACGCGCTGACGCCCGACTACTGGGGCAGGGGCCTCGCAACGGAGGTTGGGAGCGCGTGCGTGGCGTTGGCTCGTGAGGAGCTGTCGCTCGCGACCATCGTGGCCACGACGGACCCGCGCCACGAGGCGTCACAGCATGTGCTCACGAAGCTCGGTTTCCGGCGAACCCCGGAGGCGCTGATCGAGAACGAGCCGCTGGCGTTCTTCCGCCTGCGCCTGAAGGCGTAGGCGGAGCGAAGGGCCGGCGAGCGGCCGACGCACCGCGTCGCCATCGCTTCAACGCCGCCGCCGAACCCCCTCCGCCCGACGGCGCGCCGACGGAGCCCGTGCCGGCGTCCGCCGACACGGGCGGAGGAGGATCAGAGCGCCGCTAATTGAACGCCTCGTCGCGCTGCTCCTTGAACGCGTTCCAGCCCTGCTCGCGCAGCGTGCGCAGCCGCTCGGCGGCGACCTGGTCGTCGCGCGTGCGGCCGGAGAGCTGCGCCAGCGCGGCGTCGCTGCGGTAGTCCATCGCCTGCGCCATCGCGGCGAGCTCGTACGAGCGGTTCACGAGCAATTTGTTCAGCGCGACCGCCGTCGCCGGCAGCGACGCCAGCCGCTTCGCCATCTGCTCCGCCTCGGCGTCGAGCCGGTCCGCGGGGACCACCCGGTTGCAGAGGCCCATCCGCAACGCGTCCTGCGCCTCGACGATCTCGCCGAGCATCAGCAGCTCCTTCGCGGCCTTGAGGCCGACGAGGAACGGCGCGATCAGCATCGGCGGGCCGAAGCCGTGGCGGACCTGGATCTCGCCGAACTTCGCGTCGTCGGCGGCGATCGTGAGGTCGCACATCCCGGCGATCTCGCAGCCCTGGCCGACCGCGTGGCCACGCACCGCCGCGATCACCGGCTTCGGCATGCGCCACGCGCGCTGCATCACCTCGGGCATCCCGGGGATCTCCAGCCCCTCCGGGCGCGGCGATGACTGCAGGTCGCCGCCCGCGCAGAACGCGCGACCCGCGCCGCGCACGATCACCGCGCGGATCGCGTCGTCGGCGTCGGCGCGCTCGAGCGCGCGGCCGAAGTGCAGCGTGAGCGACCAGTCGACCGCGTTCAGCACCAGCGGCCGGTTGAACGTGATCCACGCGATGCCGTCGCGCGCCTCGTAGAGGACGTCGTTCTCCGAGGGCGCGGGGACCTCGATGCCCTCGGGCGTGTAGCGCTTGTTCGGGTCGCGCTCGGCCTCGGGCGTGGGGGCCGGGGTGGCGGGGTCGGGCATCGTCGTCTCCTCGTGCGGTGATGGCGCGCGCGGCGCGCGGGTGGGCGCCCAGCATGGATCGCGCGCCGGCTGAGCGCGAGATCGCAGGCGGGAATGGTATGATGGTGTAACATTCGGTGTGATGGTGTAACGCCACGAGGAGGGGCGCCATGGCCCTCAACCTGAAGAACCGTCGCGTCGAGCAGCTCGCGGCCGAGGTCGCCGAGCGCACCGGCGAGACGAAGACCGAGGCCGTTCGCCGCGCGCTCGAGGAGCGCCTGGCGCGCCTGGACACGGGCGCGGCGCGCCGCGCGGAGGTGGACATGTTCTGGCGCTACCTCGAGTCCGAGGTCTGGCCACACCTCCCGCCGGGCGAGCGCGGCCGCCGCCTCAGCCGCGAGGAGGAGGACGAGATCCTCGGCTACGGACGGCACGGCGTGTGATCCTCGACGCGTCGGCCATCGTCGCGATCGCGTTCGACGAGCCCGAAGCGCCGCGCCTGCGCGAGGCGCTGTCGCGCGGCGAACCGCTCGCCATCGGCGCGCCGACGCTCGTCGAAGCCGGCATCGTGCTCGGCGCGCGCATGCCGGCGCAGGGCTCGGCCTTCCTCGCGTCGCTGCTCGTCGACTTCCGCGTCGAGGTCGTGCCGATCGGCCCGGCGGAGGCGCGCATCGCGATCGACGCGTGGCGCCGCTTCGGCCGCGGCAACCACCCGGCCGGCCTCAACTTCGGCGACTGCCTGTCGTACGCGGTCGCGCAGGCGGCGCGGCGGCCGCTGCTCTGCACCGGCGACGACTTCGCGCAGACCGACCTCGAGCTGGCCTGACCGCGGGGCCGCCGGGACGCGCCTCAGCGCGCGGTGAACTCGAGGGTGCGCTCGCCGTTCACGATCACCGTGTAGCTGCGCCCGGCGACGAAGTTCGAGCCGAGGTCCACCACCTCGACGTGTGTGCCGTAGATCATCGTGCATGCGACGTGCGGGTCGGCGGGCACCTCGTTCTCGACCTGCACGCGGATCTCGTCGTCGCTCGGCCGCTGGACGAAGGCGCCCGCGAAGTGGTGGCAGCCGTTCGGCAGCGCCGACTCCACGCGCACCGCGTAGCCGGTCGGCGAGCCGGGGGTGGTGACGATCGCGGCGTCGACGATCGGCGCGAGCACGCGATGCGTCACGGTCGGTGACGGCGGCTGCGTGGACGTGCGCTCGTCGATGCACGCGGTCGCGAGCAGCAGCAGTCCCGAGAGCGCGACCGCGACGATGATCCGTGGTGTCCGCATGGCCTGCCTCGCTGTTCCGGGGCGAGCGGCAGTCGTGAGCGCTGCCGTGGGTGTCGTTGGCGATCAGACGTCGCGCGCGCGCCGGCGGTTCCGCGCGCGGGCGCGGTCTCGCGCGAGCGCACGGCCCTCGCGCATGCCCCACGCGGGGCCGCGCCGCCCGCGACGGTGCTCGCTCAGCGGCGGCAGATATGCCGCCGACATTGTCGCGGCCCCGCGGGCCGCGCCGAAATCGGCGGCGTGTCTGCCGCCGCTTGCGGCGAGGGCCCCGCGGCGGCTACCCGAGAGCCGCCGGCACCTCCGGCACGTCGGCGATCACGCCGCGCGCGTGCAGCGCGACGACCTGCTCCTCGCCGCAGCCGGCCAGCTCGCGGAGCACCTCCTCGTTGTGCTCGCCGAACAGCGGCGCCGCGCGCGTCACGCGGCCCGGCGTGCGCGACAGCCGCCACGGGTAGCCGTCCCAGCGGTAGTGCCCGACGTCCGCGTGCACGACGTCCACGAAGTAGCCGCGCGCGAAGAGGTGCGGATCGCTCACGATCTCCCAGTTCGCGAGCACCGGCCCCGCCGGCACGCCCGCGTCCTGGAGCCGGCGCGTCGCGCGCTGGTGGTCGAGCGTCACGCTCCACTGCTCGATCGCCGCGTCGATCGCGTCGTGCGCCGCCAGCCGCGCCTCCACCGTCGCGTACCGCCGCGCCAGGTCCGGCCGGTCGAGCACCGCGCACAGCCCGCGCCACTGCTCGTCGGTCTCCACCCCGATCGCCAGCCAGCAGTCGTCGCCCACGCTCCGGTACACGCCCTGCGGCGCGATGCGCCGCGAGCGGTTGTTCGCCGGCCCGGCCACGCGGCCGTTCAGCCGGTAGTCCATGATCGCCTCGACCTGGAACGCGATGCCCGACTCCTGCAGCGACATGTCGATGAACTGACCGCGCCCGGTGCGCTCGCGCTGCATCAGCGCCGCCATGATCCCGATCGTGCCGTGCGTCCCGCAGATCGGGTCGGCGTAGAACGAGCCCGTGCCGTAGAGGTCGCCGTCGCCGTAGCCGAGCTGCGAGACGAGCCCGCTCGACGCCTCGACGTTCGAGCCGTACGCCAGGTAGTGCATCTCCGGCCCGCTGCCGCCCATGCCCGACATCGAGCACATGATGATGCGCGGGTTGCGCTCGGCGAGCGTCGCGTAGGCGAGCCCGAGGTTGGGGAAGACGCGCGCGCTGTTGTTCTCGAGCACGACGTCGGCCCGCTCGACCATGCGCAGGAAGAGCTCGCGGCCCTCGTCGGACGAGAGGTCGAGCACGAGGTCGCGCTTGTTGCGGTTGAGCAGGTTGAAGTAGCCGGCGCGGTTGTAGCCGGTGTTCCACGGCTGGTTGCCGGGCGGGTGCAGCGCGCGCGTGGCCGGGCGGCGTGCGAGCTCGATCTTGATCACGTCGGCGCCGAGGTCGCCGAGGTGGCGCCCCGCCAGCGGCCCCGCCCAGTTCGCGGTCACCTCGAGCACGCGCACGCCGGCCAGCGGCCCGGCGTCGCCGCGCGCCGGGTGCGGCGGCTCGCGCCGCGCGCGCGCCGGCGGCGGCGCGGCGGCGTCGGCGTCGAGCTGCGGCGCCGGCGCGACCGGCCCCGCGTGCGCGTCGCTGAAGTTCCACGGCGGCCCCGGCAGCTCCAGCCGACCCGCCAGCGGGTGCTCCACCGCGCGCCACCACCCGCGCTCCGCCAGCTGCCCCGATGCCGCGAGGTCCGCCGCCGTGTTCACCGGCGTGACCGCGATCCGCATCGACTGCGCCGTGTGGTAGATCTCCGCCTTCGTTCGCCCCGCCGCCCAGCGCTCGAACGCGTCCCGCACCTCCTGCACGGCGGCGCGGAAGCCGAGCACCGTCTGCATGCGCGGGTCGTCCATCAGGTCGAGCCGCTCGATCAGCGCGAACACCTGCGGGTCCGGCCGCGGGAACCAGAAGAAGTGGCCGTCCGCGCAGCGCAGGATCGTCGTCGGCAGGCGCGTCTGCACCTCGCCCTCGTGCGTCCACCACGTCGTCAGCCAGCTGTGCGCGTTCAGCATCGACTCGAACGTCGAGACGTCGACGTGCTGCCCGGCGCCGGTCTGCCGCGCGTGCCACAGCGCGAGCAGCGTGCCGGTCGCCAGCTGCATGCCGGCGTGCAGCTCGCCCTGGTGGCCGGGCACGAGCAGTGGGTGGTGCTCGGGCGAGCCCGAGAAGAAGAGGTAGCCGCCCATCGCGTAGTCGACGATCTCGCTCGTCGCGCGCTCGGCGTACGGCCCGTCCTGGCCGAAGGGCGTGTGCGAGCCGACCACGAGCCACGGGTGATCCCAGAGCAGCGTCTCGGCGCCGAGCCCGCGCGCCGCCATCGTGCCCGGCCCCGCGGACTCCAGCAGCACGTCGGCGCCGGCAAGCAGGCCGCGCAGCCGCGCCACGCCGTCCGCCGTGTCGAGGTCGGCGACGACGCTCTCCTTGCCGGCGTCGAGTGCCAGGTGCAGGCCGCCGCGCTCCGGGTCCGCGACGTCGCCGGCGAACGGCCCGAGCCGGCGCAGGCGGTCGCCCCCCGGCGGCTCCATCTTGATCACGCGCGCGCCGAGGTCGGCGTAGAGGCGCCCGGCGTACGCGCCGGCCACGCCCTGGGTCGCCTCGATCACCACGACGTCCTCGAGCGGGCGCATGCGGGGGGTGGTCATCGCGCGCGCCCCGACCGCGTGCGTCGAGCGGCACCGGGTACGGTGCCGATCGTCGGGTGGCCCCGTCGCGTGCCTCGAGCGGCACCCTGCCAGGTGCCGCTCGAACGTGCGATCTCGTTCATCGCGCGGTGTACCCGCCGTCGACGGGCAGCGCCACGCCGGTGATGAACGACGCGTCGTCCGACGCCAGGAACGCCGCCGCCGCCGCGATCTCCTCCGCGCGGCCGAGCCGCCCCATCGGGTGCAGCGACTCCAGGAACTGGCGCCCCGCGTCCACGCCGGTGATGCCGGCGATCATCGGGGTGTCGATGTACCCGGGGCAGATCGCGTTCACGCGCACGCCGCGTCGCGCGAAGTGCAGCGCGAACTGCCGCGTCAGCCCCACCACGCCGTGCTTCGCCGCGACGTACGCGCCCGCGCCCGGCGCGAGCGGCGCCTCCGCGGCCGCCGCCGCCTGCGCGCCCACGAGCCCGACCAGCCCCGCCACCGACGCCGTGTTCACGATCGCGCCGCCGCCGCGCTGCGCGAGCAGCTCCGCGCCGTGCAGCAGCCCGTAGTAGACGCCGCTCAGGTTCACCGCCACCGTGCGGTCCCAGCCGAAGCCGCCGCCGACGCCGGCGTTGTTCATGATCGCGTCGAGCCCGCCCAGCTCGTCGACGGTCCGTGCGAGCGCCGCCTGCACCGCCGCCTCGTCGGTGACGTCGAGGCGCAGCGCCGCCGCGCGGCCGCCGTGCTCCGCGACGCGCGCCGCCGTGTCCTGCGCGCCCGCCTCGTCGACGTCGGCGCACATCACCGCCGCGCCCTCGTCGGCGAGGCGTGTCGCCATCGCGCGCCCGATGCCCGATCCCGCGCCCGTCACGAGCGCCACCCTGCCGTCGAGACGCGCCACGCGCCGGTCCTCTCCGTGCCGCCCGGGCGGCGGGACGCCGGCCGGGGCTCTCGGCGGCGGATATTACACGCGACGGGTGCGCGCCGCGCTCGCGTCGCGGCGCCCCGCGCGCTCCACGCCGCGCGTCCCGTATGCTGCCCCGCGATGAGCGCGCTCGACGACCTGCGCACCGACCTCGACGCCGCCCGCGCCGACCTGCTCGCCGCGCTCGACGGCGTGTCGCCCGACGACTTCCTGCGCCCGCCCGCCGCCGCCGCGAGCCCCGGCGACGAGCGCTGGTCGATCCGCGACGTCGCGTGGCACGTCGGCATCTACGACGACTTCGTGCGCCGCTGGATGGACGCCACGCGCCGCGGCGCCGCGCTGCCCGTGCTCGAGCGGCGCACGCGCCCGGTGCACATGCAGACGCCCGATCTGCTGCGCGCGTGGCTCGACCAGTCGCGCCACGCCACGCTCGTGCTGCTCGGCAAGCTCGCCGGCGGCCCGGGCACCGAGGGCGCCGCCGACCTCGACGTCGCCCGGCCCACCGCCGACGGCGGTCGACGCAGCTTCCGCGAGGCGCTCGCGTTCCTCGCGAAGCACGACCGCGAGCACGCCGCGCAGGTGCGCGCCCTGCGCGCCGAGCACGGCGCCGCGGCCGGCCCGGGGACGGAGGCGGCGCCGTGAAGCAGCGACCCGACGACATGGTCCCGTGGATGCCCGGCTTTCGCTACGGCGCGCTGCTGCCGGAGCTCTCGCTCAACCTGATCGTGCGCGACACCGCGCGCGCCGCCGACTTCTACCGCGACGTGCTCGACGCCGAGGTGCACTACGTCGACGTCGACTTCGCCGCGGTGCGCGTCGGCGCGGCCGAGGTGATGCTGCACGCCGACCACACGCACGACGGCCACCCGTGGTTCGCCGCGCTCGCGGCCGGCGCGCAGCGCGGGATCGGCGCGCAGATCCGGCTGCTCGGCACGCGCGACCCGGACGTGATCGCGGAGCGCGCCGCCGCCCACGGCGCCGATGTCGTGGCGCCGCCCGTGAACAAGGGCCACGGCTGGCGCGAAGTGCTCGTGCGCGACCCGGACGGCTACGAGTGGGCGCTCGGCGTCCTCGTCCCGCCCGCGCGCGGACCGTTCAGCCTGCAGCCGGCGCCCGCCCCGCCGCCCCCGCCCGCCGGCTCGTGACGGAGCCGCCAGCCGACGACCCCGCCCGCGCGCGCGCCGCCGCGCTCGACCGGCTCCGCGCCGACATCGAGCTCGACGCCGACCTCGCCGGCCAGCGCCTGCACCTGCGCAGCACGTGGGGCCTCTTCTCGCCGCGCGAGATTGACTCCGGCACGCGCCTGCTGCTCGACCGCATCGAGGTGCGCGAGGACGACGATTGCGTCGACGTCGGCTGCGGCTACGGCGCGATCGGGCTGACGCTGGCGCGCCTCGCGCCGCGCGGGCGCACGCTCTTGCTCGACAAGGACTTCGTCGCGGTGGAGTACGCGCGCAAGAACGCCGCGGCGAACGGCATCGCGAACGCCGAGGCGATGCTCAGCAACGGCTTCCGCGACGTCGACCCCGCGCGGCGCTTCACGCTCGTCGCGTCGAACATCCCCGCGCGCGCCGGCAACGAGATGCTCACGCTGATGATCGCCGACGCCCGCGACCGGCTGCTGCCCGGGGGGCGGCTGTACCTGGTCGGCCTCACCGGCATGCGCCGTTTCGTGCAGCGCGTGATCCAGGAGCACTTCGGCAACTACGAGAAGCTGAAGCAGGGCCCGGACTACACGGTGGCGCGGGCGACCGTGTAGCGGCGGGGCAAACCCGCCCCGTGCTCATGGTCGAGCCTGTCACCGCTCTGAGCCGTCGGCACAGGCCATATGGCCCGCGCTCGCCGGATGGCCGCGACTGAGCTCAGAGCGCGGGACCGGCCGTCAGCAGGTCCACCGCCGCGCCGGGCTCGTTGCCGAGGTCGCGCTTGCCGCCGCAGCGTGCCCACGTGCAGCGGAACCACCACCCGCGCGGCGAGCGGTCGAGCAGCATCGGCCGGCGGCACACGGGGCAGGGTTCCGCGCGCCGCGCCTGCTCCGCTCGCGCCAGCAGGTCGGGGCCGTTGACGAGCGTCATCCCCGTGCGCGCGGCCTCCGCCGCCGCCTGCTCGGTGAACGACGACAGCGTCACGAACACGCCGGCCGGGCCGGGCAGGCCCTCGCGCATCAGCGTCCCCGCGAAGCGCCGGATGTCGTCGACGCCGACGCTCCACGACGACCACCGCTTGCACTGCACGAGCCGCCGCTCCGTGCCGCGCTCTAACTTCAGGTCGACGTTGCCATCCCCCGCGCCCTGCCTCCCGGTCTCGCGGACGCTCCAGCCGTCGCGACGGAAGAGCTCGCCGACGAACCACTCGAACTCCTCGGACGACAGCAGCCGCAGGTTCGTCGTCCACTCGAGGAGGTGGCGGCGGTCCCGCGCCCGCAGCTGCACCTCGAGCCACGCGAGGATGAGGAAGGCGGCGAACATCGTCGCGACGAAGTTCGCATACGCCAGCACGGGCGCCGGCCAGTGCCGCGCGAGCGGCAGCAGCAGCCCCGCGCCCGCGTACAGCGCGAACGCCGTGGCCGCGACCATCGCGCCGTGGACGCGCTCCACGAAGGCGATCAGGCCTCGATGCAGGAGGTCTTCGACGGCGGTCATGCGGCGTTGCCCCCCGGCTACAGGTTTGCCTGCGGTCATGGTCGGGGTTCGCGGGGGCACGGGGCGTCCCCGCGCGTCGGGAAATCGTGGAGTTTCGTGGGCTCGTTGCCGCGCTCGCGGGGCTCGCGCCCGCCTACCCGACGGGACGCGCGCGGCCGTCCGCCTCGGCCCACGTCCACGCGTCGACGATCGTCTCGCCGCCGCTCTCGCGCGGCAGGACGCCGAGCGTGGTGAGCACGGTGCAGACCTGGCTGCGGTGCTCGGTGCTGTGGTTGATCGCCTGGATCAGCAGCACGTTGGCGTCGATCTCGTAGGCCCTGTCCGGGTCGCCCCGGTCGTCGGGCAGGACGAGCGTCGTGCCGCCGACCGCGCGCGCTCGTTCGACCAGCCCCGCGGCCGTCGCGCGCACGACCTGCGCGAGGGCGTCGAAGCCGACCCAGGGCTGTTCCCGGGTCACGCTGTGCGCCGGCGTGGCCCCGAGCAGCGTGACGGAGTTCACTTCGCCGAAGGCGATGTGCATCAGCGTGCGCCGTATCGAGCCGTACGCGCCGACGGCCGTCGCGTCGAGCTGGTCGTCGCTGAGCCCGCGGCAGACGTCGATCAGCCGCAGGTTCGCCCACTCGTTCTGGCGGTAGAGGTCGGCAATCAGGTCGCTCACGCGCGGATGATAGCGGCCCGGGTGCGGCACGACGGGGCGTTCGGGCCGCGAGCGACCGGCAGCGCGAGTCCCCGCACGCGGCGGGGCGTAGCCTGCGGCGAGCGCAGCCGTGCTTCCCACGCAGGGCCCGGAGGTGATCCGCGATGCAACCGTCGCTCGTGCGGCCCGCCGTGGCTGCCGCGATGTCGACCGCCTCGGCGCTCGGCCTGGCGGCCGACGACGCCGCCGTCCTCTGGGTGTCGAACCGGATCGCCGTGCGGCTGCTCCCGTGCGACGTGCTCGCGCGCGTCGCGATCGCGACGCCGGCGTCGCGCGCCGGCGCGGAGTTCGAGATCGAGGTCGCGCGGCGGCTGGCGGAGACGGACGCCCCGGTGGCCGGCCTCGACCCGCGCGTCGAGCCGCGGGCGTACGCGCGCGACGGCTTCGTCGTCACGCTGTGGCGCTACTACGAGCCGACGGCGTCGCAGGACGTCGCCCCGGGCGCCTACGCCCGGGCGCTCGAGCGGCTGCACGCGGGGCTGCGCGAGATTGCGCTCGATGCGCCGCGCTTCACGGATCGCGTGGCGGAGGCGCGGCGGCTCGTCGCCGAGGCCGAGGCGACCCCGGACCTCGGCGACGCCGACCGGGCGCTGCTGGTCGGCGCGCTGGACGGGATGGTCGCCGCGATCGCAGCGCGCGGCGCCGCCGAGCAGCTGCTGCACGGCGAGCCGCATCCCGGCAACCTCCTGGGCACGCGCGACGGGCTGCTCTTCATCGACCTCGAGACGTGCTGCCGCGGGCCCGTCGAGTTCGACGTCGTCCACGCGCCCGCGGCCGTCGGCGAGCGGTACCGGGGCGCGGACCCGGAGCTGCTCCGAGCCTGCCGCATCCTCTCCGTCGCGATGGTCGCGGCGTGGCGCTGGGATCGGACCGACCGGTTCCCGGACGGGCGCCGCATGGGCATCGCGTTGACCGCCGAGGTGCGGGCGGGGCTCGAGCACCTCGGGCCGGGGAGCGGACGGCGCGCGTGAGCCGGCTCGAGCCGTGCGGCCGCTATCGACGCTCTCCCGGCCGCCCGCGATACTCCGTCGCATGACCGACCCCACCGGCCCCCGCTACCCCTCCCTCGCCGGCAAGCGCGCCGTCGTGCTCGGCGGCTCGCGCGGCATCGGCCGCGCCATCGCGCTGCGCCTCGCGCGCGAGGGCGCGCACGTCCTCGTGAACTACGCGCGCTCCGCGGAGGCGGCCGAGCAGACCGCCGCCGACTGCCGCGCGCTCGGCGTGGAGTCCGAGACGCGCCAGGCCGACGTCGGCGACGCGGCCGCGGTCGACGCGCTGTTCGCGCACGTCGGCGCGGCGTGGGGCGGGCTCGACATCCTCGTGAACAACGCCGCGCGCGGCCTCGAGCGCCCGCGGCCGGCGATCGAGCAGCGCCCGAAGCACCTCCACCGCACGATGGACGTCAACGTCTTCGGCCCGTGGGGCGCGGTGCAGGCCGCCGCGCCGCTGATGGAGGCGCGCGGCGGCGGCGCGGTGGTCAACCTGCTCTCGCCCGGCGCCTTCCACTACATGCCCGACTACTCCGCCGTCGGCGTGAGCAAGGCCGCGCTGGCGTCGCTCACCATGTACCTCGCCGTCGAGCTCGCCCCGCGCGGTATCCGCGTCAACGCGGTGTCGGCCGGCTGGGTCGAGGGCTCCGAGGGCGAGCACTCCTACCGCGCGGAGACCTCGGACCGCGTGCGGCCGCACGTCCCGGCCGGGCGCAACGTCGCGCCCGAGGACGTGGCGGCGGCGGTGGCGTGGGTGTGCTCGGACCAGGCGCCGATGCTCATCGGCCAGACCATCCACCTCGACGGCGGCTTCGACGCCGCGTCGTGGCGCGCGGTGCTGGGCAGCTAGGGCCGGAGGCGGACACGACGAAACGGCGAGCGGTGTGCGCTCGCCTCGACCGCGACGCGAGAATCCCGGCCCGGCCCCTGGGCGGCTAGCGGAACAGCATCCGCTGCGCCGACATGCCCCAGATGAACACGAGCGGGCTCGCGAGCAGCGCGCCGGCGGCGATCGCGACGAGCGCGAACGCCGGAACGGCGACGTGGGTACAGGCTCGAGCGAGTCGGTTCATGCGCCGGATTCTACGCGGTTTCGGGTGCGCGGGAAGTGTCCGCGGGACGACAGTCGGCCACAGCGCCCGCCGCCGCCCGTACGCGTCGCGCCGCGGGCGCTACGAGCGGACCTGGACGACGGCGAACGTGCCCAGCGCCTTCGCCACGAGCCGCTCGCCGCGCTCGGAGTCGTTGTGCAGCTCGCACTCCAGCGTCGCGATGCGGCTGCCGCGGTGCACGACGCGCGTCGCGCAGCGCACGCGGCCGGAGGTCACGGCCGCGATGTAGACGATGTTGATCTCGATCGTCGCGGAGGTCTCCCCGGCCGCCAGCGTCCCCGCGAGCGCCGCGCCCATGCCGGTGTCGGCCATCGCGTAGAGGACGCCGCCGTGGAGGGTGCCGTAGGGGTTGAGGTGGCGCGGCGCGACGTCGAGCTCCGAGAGCACGTAGCCCTCGCGGCGGTCGGTGGTCTGGAAGCCGACCCAGGAGATGAAGTCGGGCTCGCGCTCGGTGTCGGCCGTCATCGCGCCTCCTCCGCCCCGGTGGTCGCGGTGCGAGCATGCCGCCCGCGGCGGCGGCAGGCTACCCCCGCGGACGGTCGCGCGGCGAGGCGCGCCGTCGCGGCGGCCGGCCGCTCGCGAGCCGCACCGCGATCTCCACGGCGTCGAGCGGCGACGCCGCCGGCACCACCGGCGCCGCCGTGCCGGCGGCGTCGCGCGCCTCCCACGTGCCGAGCCCGACGACCGGCGTGCCGGCGATCAGCGCGAACGCGATCTCGGAGAGCGTGCCGTACTGCCCGTCGATCGCGATCAGCGCCTGCGCCGTGCGCGCGACGATCGTGTTGCGCGCGAGGCCGAGGCCGGTGACGACGGGGATGTCGACGTAGGGGTTAGCCTCGCTCGCGTCGTCGCCCGGGAGGATGGCGAGCACGAGGCCGCCGGCCTCCTGCGCGCCGCGCGAGGCCGCCTCCATCACGCCGCCGCGCCCGCCGGTGAGCGTGACATGGCCGAGCGCGCCGAGCGTGCGGCCGACCTCGTGGGCCTGCCGCAGCGCCTCGGCGCCGGCGTCCTGCCCGCCGGCCACCGCGATCACGAGCCGCGGCGACGGCGCGTCGGGCACGCCGCTAGAGGGTCGCGAGGAACGACCGCACGGCGTCGTTGAACGCCGCCGGCTGGTGGATGTTCGACGCGTGGCCGGCGTCGGCGATCACGACCTTCGTCGCGCCGGGGATCTTGTTCACCATGTAGTCGGTGCCGGCGAGGAACGGCTCGTCGTTCGCGCCGACGAGCACGAGCGTCGGGACGCTGACCTGGTCGAGCGACGAGATCACGCGGTCGTCGAACTGCGCGAGCATGCCGCGCGCGGCGTTGGCGAGGCCGGTCGCGGAGCGATGGAGGTCGCGCCGGACCTCGTCGCCGCCGCCGAGGGCGTCGAGCCCGCGCTCCTCGAAGCGCTCGGCGCGGCGAACGGCGGTCTCGTTCCAGCCCTCGCGCGCCTTCGGGTTGCGGTAGCCGGGGCCGGTGTCGAAGAGCATGAGGGCGCGGGTCATCTCGGGGTGGGCGAGGTAGAAGGCGAGCGACATGTAGCCGCCGAGCGAGAGCCCGCCGATCACCGCGCGCTCCTCGCCGCAGGCCGCGAGGATGGCCGCCATGTCCTCCACGGTGGCCTGCTCGCTGTAGGCGTCCCGGTCGTCGGGGCTGTCGGTCCTGCCGTGGCCGCGCATGTCCCAGGTGATGAGGCGGTAGTCGCCGGCGAGCGCCTCCACCTGGCCGGCCCACATGTGCGACGTCGACGAGTAGCCGTGGCTGAGCAGCACGGCCGGACCGTCGCCGTGGCTCTCGTAGTAGACCTGGACGCCGTCGCGGTCGACGTATGGCATGTGGCAATCCTTCCCCCGGGGGGCGCTGAGTGGGCGAGCGCAGGGTAGCGCGCGGGCACCAGCCCCCCTGAGAGCCGTCCGGTAATGACGCGCCGTATTTTTCACCCCTACAGTTACCTGAGGGGTTGGCGATGACTGCGAAGCGCCCACCGAAGTTCTTGAGTAGTTCGCCCGACTGACGCCTCCGCGTCGGCGGGCAGACACGATTCGCCGCGACCGCTTGCACCGCATCCTCTCCGACGCGCTCGAGCACGACGTGATCGTCGTCAGCGCACCAGCGGGCTACGGAAAGTCAACGCTGGCGGTTGACTGGCTCGCCGAGGTTGGGTTGCCCGCGTGCTGGTTGTCACTCGACCGGCAGGATCGCGACCCGCTAGCGCTCCTGGCGAACCTCACGAGCGCAGTGCGCGGGATCGCGCCGGACGAGCTTCAGGCATTTGCCGAACGTCTGGAGAACGTTGGCGAACGGGCCGACCCGAGCGCGCTCGTGTCTGAGTTCGCCGCTGTGATCCACCAGTCAGTGGATGAGCTCTTCATCCTCGTGGTCGACGACTTGAACGCGCTTGAGGGAGCCGACGCCGCGCTCGAGCTGCTCGATACCCTGGCTCAGGGCTTGCCGTTGAGCATGCGCCTGGTTGTTTTGACGCGCTCGTGGACGCTCCTTCCCTCCCTCCCCCGTCTCACTGCCCAGCGGAGGGCGCTGAGCCTTACCGTGCGCGATCTGCAATTCTCCGACGACGAAGCACTGGAACTGCTACGGGTGCTTGGCGTCACCGAGGGTGTTGCCCAGGCATCCGTGATCCGCAGAGCTGATGGGTGGGCGGCGGCACTTGCGATTCTTGGCGAACATGCGGACCCTACGCGGCCCAGCGACACCTCAGCGTCAGAGTTCATCCTCGCGGACTTTGTCGATCAGGAGGTGCTCGCGCGGCTCGCAAGCGAGCAGCTCGACCTGCTCGAGTCCTGCGCGGTACTGCAGTCATTCGACGTGCCCCTCGTCCGAGAGTTGAGCGGACACAGTGATGCTGCTCGGAGATTGCGTGAGCGTAGAGCGCGCTACCCATCTGATAGTTCGACTAGAGGACGGGAACTGGTACCGCATCCATTCCATCCTCCGTGAGCACTTGGTGTCGCGTATGGAGCGTGAGGATCCGGAGAGGATTCTGGAACTCCGCCGATCGTCTGCTGCCCTGTACGCCCGGCGCGGCATGCGGCGGGAAGCGGTTGAGATGGCACTTGATGCTAAGGATTGGTCGGAGGCTGTCCCCGAAATACTAGACCTGCGTGACGAGCTCTATCAGCGGGGTGAATGGTCGACCCTTGTCGGGTGGCTGGACCGGCTACCCGAAGACGTGCTGCGTTCGGAGACCGAACTCGCCTTGGCTCGCGCTCGGCACGCTCTCAAATCGGGCGAGGGACACCGCGGCCTCGCACGCTCGAAGCGGTGGACGAGCGCGGTCTTAGCCCGAGTCAGCAGGTAAAACGCGAGATATATCGCTCTGTCGGTTTGCGGCATCTGGGTCGGTTGACGGACGCGCTCGAGGCGTGCCGGACTGCCAGGGGAATTGCGCGGGAGTCCGTAGACGAACCCGAAGTTCATGCCGAACTCGACTTGGAAGAAGGCATCGCTCTCGGCGTCAGCGGCTTGTTCGACCGGGCACGCGAGAACTTCGAACGGGGAGCCCGTGCCTTCGAGGAGTTGGGCGATCAGCACCGATCCGCTGAATGCTACGACGGGCTCGGCAGACTGCCTCGGGTACACCGGTGAGCTTGCCGGTGCGATGAAGGCCTTCACGACGTCCCAGCGGCTATGGCGCGCGGTCGGAGACCTCAGGCAACAAGTGACGACGATGGGCAACATCGGCGAGTTGCAAAAGATCATGAGCGAGCTTGAGACGGCTCGCGACACATTCAACGCCGTGATCCAGCGGTCGCGGGATTTGCACTACGCACGAGGTGAAGCCTATGGCCACGAGAACCTCGCTGCCGTGGAGCACGATCTGGGGGACTGCAGACTGCTGCCTCTCTTCGGACCCTGGCTCTCAAGGCCGCGCAGGACATCGATGACCCGCCGTTAATCATGGGTGCGACTTTGGGCCTTGCGCTGGTGTATCGGGAGCAAGGGGAACTGACCCGCGCGCGTTCCCTGCTCGAACACGGGCTGCGAACGGCTGAACAGGGGGGGATGCTGCTGTTTCGTGCTCAATTCAGGAGCGCGCTCGGCGCGGTTCTTCTCGCGGAAGGGCGGATCGAGGCTGCGACTAGCGTCCTCAATCAGTCCGTGGCTGATGCCCGCGAAGCAGAAGAACCCCGCGAGGAGGCGATTGCGAGGCTCCGATTGGCGGCCGCCCACCTCGCCAACCGGCAACGCAGCCGCGCGGTGCAGGAGCTCGAGCAGGTTGCGAATCTCGCGGGTCGTGTTGGCTATGACGAGTTCCTCTATGTCGAAGCGCGTCAACATATTGAGTTGGTCGAGTTCGCCGTGGCTCGTCGAGCTGGCGGTGATTACTTCAAGACCCTCCGAGACCGGATTCCGCGAGTGCGCGGAGCCGAGCCGGCCTTCCCGACGACACCAGCGTCCACGTCGCAGATCCGCGCAGAAGCGTTTGGAACGCCGCGTGTGCTCATGGGGGGGCGTCAGGTAAGCGACTTGGAGTGGCGAAGCGAGCGCAGCAAGGAGATGTTCTTCTTCCTACTGCACTCCGGACGGCCATTGCGCAAGGAGCAAATCGCGCTCGAGTTGTGGCCTGACGCGGCACAGGACCAAATCAACAGCGCCTTCCACTCGACCCTCTACCGGCTGCGGAAGGCAATCGACCGCCAGATCGTCGTCCAGTCGGACGAGGGATATCAGGTAAGCGACGCGTTCGACATCGCGTACGACGCTCGCGAATTTGAAACCCACATGTCGGCTGCCGAGCGCGAACGACCGGGCGGCAAACGTTGGCTCGATGAGGTTCTCGCCGCGATTCGGCTTTACCGCGGGCCGTTTGCTGAACCGTTCCAAACGGAGTGGGCAAGTGAGACGCGTCGCCAGTATGAGGACCGTTACGTCGCGTCGCTCGTCACACTGGCCGTCCAGGCGCTGCGCCGGTCAGAGTTTCCTGAGGTGATTGTCCTCACGGATTCGATTCTTGCGATCGACCCGTTGAACGAAGATGCAGTCCGCTATCAGATGCAGGCTCACTCCCGTGGTGGGCACTTGGAGTTAGCCGCGCGGGTATACCGCCGGTATCACGATGCGCTGAGGGACGAGCTCGGGGAGGAGCCGTCGGCGGCCGTCCAGTCGGAGTACGCCCGCGTGATTTCTGGCGCAGCACTCGACAGCTTGAGGCTCCAGATCCCCCGAGTTTGACTGCTAATCCGCGCCTCTCGCGCCGATTCTTCGTGGGGGACTGGCCCGCGCTCCGGCCAGGGACTCATAGATTTGATCAGATTTAAGAGGGCCTACGGGGTGTGGCGAGAGCTTGGCGAGAACCTCGTTCCTAGTTTCACAGCATCCCGACTGCAGAGGCGGGAGTTAGTGGAGGAACGGGTCGGTGGCCAAGCTTCTATCGGTGGACAAGCTTCTTCAGTACGGCGTGGGCGCCGCTGTTATCGGCAGCGCGATTGTTATGCACCTGGGGACGTTCGGCGTCTTCATCTGGGGCATGTAACAGCACGATTCCGGCGCCGCCCACCCGCGAGCGGCGCCGGTTTGAAACTGAATGCGTCGCGGGGTGAAACGTCTGTCTACTACCGGCCCTGGCAGGCGTTTCACCCCGCGGTGCATTCCCCTCTTCCTACAAGCTCTACCGCACGGACGCGAGGAGTGAGCGACGGCACAGGCAGCAGGGATGTCGTTGGCCGCTCACCCGGCGCTCGATGAGCTCGTTGCCGAGATCGGGGAACTCCGCCCGCTGCCGGCCGTCACCGTGCGCATCCTCCAGATCGCCGGCGAAGATCGCCTCTCCGCTCCTGAGCTCGCCCTCGCAATCGCCAGCGACCAGGCGCTGACCTCCAAGATCCTGCGCCTCGCGAACTCCGCCTACTACGGCTTCCCCCGCCGCATCACCACCGTGCGCGACGCCGTCGTGCTGCTGGGATTCCGCACCATCCGCTCCACGGCGCTGGCCTCGAGCGTGATGGACACGATGCACGGCCCCGGCGACGTCGACCAGGAGCGGTTCTGGCGATACTCGGTCACCGTCGGCGTGCTCGCCGAACTCCTCTCCAGGGCCCGCCGGCAGCACCTCGACGAGGCGTTCACCGCCGGCGTCCTGCACAACATCGGCCGTCTCGCGCTCGATCAGCACCGCCCCGGGGCCCTCGCCTCGGCCCGCCAGATGGCCGCGGCCCAGGGAATCCCCGTCGTCCGCGCCGAGGAGGTGATCCTCGGCTACACCGACGCCGACCTCGGCGCCGCGCTCGCCACCCACTGGAACTTCCCGCCCGCACTCTGTGAGGCGATCGCGCACCACGATCTGAACGTGGCGTCGCTGCCCGACCCCGGCAGCCTCGTGGCCTTCGTGATCCGCGCCCGTCTCTTCGCACGCGCCAACGGAATCTCCGACGGCGTCGAACCCGAGCAGCGCGCCGCCCCGGAGTCCGAGTGGCTCAACCCGCCACTCGTCGACCTGCTGCGGAACGCCGGTGGCATCGACGGCGTGCGCGGTCGCGCGGCGGCCTTCGTCGAGACCGCAGCCGAGCCCCTCGATCGGAATCACCGCGCGCTGGCCGTGCTGATGCAGGCACACGGCTCTTGATGTCCTCGCTTCACTGGGTCCCCTTAGCTTCAATCGGGATGTGCCCGTGCGGGTTCACCCACGTAGCCGATGAGCGATTCCCCTCGCTCGGTGTCCGCCCGTTCGTCCTTCTTATCGATGAATCTTGACGACGCCAGCGCGGCCGCGATTGCGTCGGGTCGCGCGCGGGTCGCCAAAGGCCGCCGGCCAATCGGAATGCGGAGGGTGCGGCATGGTGGTGTCCTTTCTCGTGGAGGATGTTCGGAGGAACAGTTGGGAGTCGTGCTTCCACCGATCGCGCTGACCGATGTGGCTGTCTGACGTCCTCACGCAGGCGTAATCGTGCTAAGTTCGCCCGGCATCGTATGCCGGAGGGGTCAATGGCGAGACGTCGCGTTGTTTTGCTACAGATCACTCAGGAGCCGAACGGTCCCGGTCAGAATATTCTCCTTCGCCAGGCCATCACAGGGGCGCTGGCCCCGTCCATTACGGCCCGAATACTACCGAAGGCATTGGCGCCTGTCGCGGCCATCAGTCCTGCAGGACCGGAACGCGTTGTGGGGTCGGATTGGCTACGAGAGAGAATCAAGCGCCTCGGTGTACAACGAAGAGACGGAAGACTTCGAAATCCTTCCCGGCACCGAAGGCCATGCGTCATTCACACACTATGCGATCAACCTTGAAAACGGGCGGATCGCGGCCGAGGAAACCTACCGGACATTGACAGTCGCTTCAATCAGGGCTCGGTTCCGAGGAATTCTTAACGAGACGTTCTCCGAGGTCCTCGGGCTGACGGTGGACTTCCTCGTTGATGAGCAAGACTTCGAGCGGTGGTTGGAAGAGGTCGACTCGGTAGCGCGAGTCACGGTCTCCTTCCACCTGCCGAACCCTCACTTCCCGCAGGGTTCTGAAACCGCGAAGGACTTCCTCGAACACTGGAAAGCCAAGTCCGTGCTAGTGACGGCAGTGGCTCCCGCCGGTGAGTCCCTTCAGGTGAGCGACACCGAGTTGGAGGACCTCTCCATTTATGCGCATCGTTACGGCCGAGTGAAGGCGCAGGGCCAGCTCCGCCGGCGAGCGACGCGTCTACAACTACGTCACTGACCGACGTGATCATCCCTATCGACCGGCCAGCCGAGGAGACAGGTGAGGCCCTCGCCCACCGGTTGCTCGACACGATTCCGGACACCCAACAGGCCGCTGAGAACTAGAAACACGTGACTCCGCACTTCGCGCGGCTCTTCTGGGAGCAGAGAAGAATATCTTCGTCGACGTGGCCTTCCCAGCCGCGGTCCTTTCCGCGCTGGCAATCTCCCTCCTCGTGCCCTGTCGCCGGCTAGCCGGCGCCTTCGACGGTTACGAGACTGCTGTCGTCGGAGTGGCGACCGCGCTGTTGGGCATCATCATTGCTGTCTTTGCGTTGTTGCTGACATTCCTCCCCGAGCGAGCCTGTTCGTGTTCATGCGAACGAATCGGAAAGGACTCGCGGAGCACGCGTTCCCATTTACGCTCGCCGCGGGCTTGGCCCTGATGACGTCTTCTTCGGGACTCGCCGCGGTGATCGCCAGCCCCTGCGTGTGGGAGAGCATGCTGCTGTGGCTTCGTCTCACGGTTGGCGTCGCATGGTTCTTGTTCATCTGGACGCTGCTAACATTCTTCTCTCTCGTACGACTGACGTTCGACTACTGGGAATTGAAGGGCGTGTACCTCGACGCCAAGCAGATCAAGAAGATCGCGATGGGGCGGAAGAACAGGATAGCGATGAGCAAATCTCTCAGGCCCGCGAGTTGGCACTTGTCGGCGCGAGCTTCTGGGCTCATCGCAGGCGCGGTAAACCAGGCGATTGTCTTCGCTAAAGAGTGGGTGCTCGAGCGAAAGAGTGAGCTCGCAGGAGCGACGGCGGCGGCGAGAAGAAGCGGCGAACCGTGCCCGCGAAAGAGGCTGCCATCGGAGTCCGCCGACTGACATTGCGGAATGGCTCGAGTACCGAGCACGCGAGGAGTTACACGGCGCCGATTTCGACTACGATACGTACCAATTGCCGACGCCAACGTTCCACGGCCCTGGTGACGTAGTCCACGCGCTGCGTCGAATAGAGACAAGGCACCCAATCGCCAGCATACGCAAGTCTGCACTCAGAATTCGCGGTAAAGTTTCCGGGGCGTATGGTGACCGGATGGCGTTCTCTACATACGGGAGATCTGTATCCGACGGACGCACACTGCGTGAATGGGAAGAATCGATCGAAGAGTTAATCGAAGGTATGCATACCGGGGCTTGATGACGCTCTCTCCTGCTCGCAGTGGCGCTCTCAGCAGCACCGGTCGGAGTCGACGTGTTCCGGAGCGACAGGGTGTTCTATCGCGCCTCAAAAGCGTCCACCACAAACCGAACACGCGAAACCGTTGGTCGTCGTTAGGGTTCATCCCGTTTGCCAGCGGAGCGGGGGCTGCGCCCGGTTTTGCAGTCAGCGAAGTAGCGAGGACGACCGGGCGAGTTGCCTGAGGGTCGCGCTGAAGTGGGACTTTGCCTGCTCCCGACGTTCGTCTCATTACGTCGTCTGGAGTACGCTCCGCGGCGATGAGCGACACGTTGACCGTCGCGATCGCGGCCGCCGCTGCTGCTGCTCGGGTGTGCAAGTCTGCTGGGCACGTTCGGCGGGGAGGTCGCTTCTTACTGGTTGCGCCGGCAGGAGCGCGCGCAGAATCCGGACCGAGGACCGCCGTCGCACCATTGTTGCGATGTTTCAGGCCCAATTTTCGTGGACACACTTTCTCATCAACGCCGCGTTGGAACTCGACGTTGCGAAGCGGACGAGCACGACAGTGAGCGAACAATGGTGGAGCGAGATCCACAAACGTATGTACGGCGAACTCGACCATTGGTTTGGGCCGTTCATTGATAATCTAAAATTGATCGCAGCGCGACAGAGTTGGATAGGACGACTGCTCGCTTGGTTGACCAGATACTCTCAGCGCGAAGCGAAGGGCTTCAGGCGTACGGTTACGATGAAACATTGCCTGCACGGGCGAGTCATCTAATTCGCCATATCCAGGCGCGAATCGCCAACTTGAAATGGTGACGCTAGACCAGGACGCGCGAGACGCGCGGTCGACAGCGGCCTGCTCTGCGCGTAGGACGTGGCTAAGCTGGCGCGCCTCTGGCGCTTAGTGAGAGCCGGTCAGCGGCGCGTGGTCACTTCCGCTCGCGAGAGCCCCATGCGACCGACGGTCGCCTCTTTGCACCAATGCTCATCGCTTCGAGTCGCGCCGCCGTGAGCCGTCGTGGTGGCCGGTTCGCATGCACGTGCCTGGACACTCGCGCCTGAGGGCCGCATTGTCGCGGCGCGCCCTCGCTCGCTCCGCTGGGGCGGCGCTCACGAAAGGCCACCGCCATGCCGACCGCTCGCCGCATCCTCGACGGCATCCGTGTCCTCGACGTCACCCGCGTCGTCGCCGGGCCGTACTGCACGCGCCTGCTCGCCGACATGGGCGCCGAGGTGACGAAGGTCGACGCCCCGCTGCCGCCGCCGGACCGGCGCGACGGCCCCGTGCCGAGCAACGGCAGCGTCGCGAACAACCTGGGGAAGCGCTCGATCAGCCTCGACCTCAAGCACCCCGACGGCGCGGCGGTCGCGCGCGACCTCGCCGCGCGTTCCGACGTGCTCGTCGAGAACTTCACGCCGGGGGTGATGGACGGCCTGGGGCTCGGCTACGACGCGCTCGCGGGCGCCAACCCGCGGCTCGTCTACGCGTCGATCTCGGGCTTCGGGCAGAGCGGGTCGTTCTCGTCGCGGCGCGCCTACGGCGCGACGGCCCATGCCGAGGCCGGCTGGCTCTGGGTGCAGCAGCAGGCGCAGGGCGGCGACGCGCCGTTCGCGCCCGGGGTCACCGTCGCCGACATCGTCACCGGCATGACCTGCTTCTCCGCCATCGTCGCCGCGCTCTACGACCGCGAGCACACCGGCCGCGGCCAGCGCATCGACACCACGCTGATGGACTGCCAGCTCGCGATGCTGAGCGAGGTCGCGGTGCCGGCGCTGAACGGCGCGACCGAGGCGGACTGGAAGCCGTTCCGCCACCCGATCCACGCGACGAGCGACGGCCGCCACGTCACGATCAACATCGGCGGCGCGCACAACTTCGCACGGATTGCGGCGGCGCTCGGCCACGCCGGCGAGGCGATGCCGGCGAACCCGGAGGCGGCGAATGCAGTCGTCGGCGGCTGGGTCGCCGCGCTGCCCGCGGCAACGGTCGCGCGCGAGATGGAGCGCGCCGGCGCACCGTACGGGCTCGTGCAGACGATGCCGGAGGCGGCCGCGCACCCGTACTTCGCGGAGCGGGGCATGGTCATGGAAGTGCGGCCGGGCCCGGCGACGGCCCGGCGATTTCGCGTGGTGCGCTCGCCGCTGTTCTTCTCGGAGGCAGGGTGCGGGCCGGTCAGCCGGCGCCGCTCGCCGGGCCAGACGCGCGCGCTACTCCCCGACCTCGGCTATGGCGCCGCCCAAGTCGCCTCGCTTCTCCGTTCGGGGGCGATCGGGGAGCAAGTCACTGATGCTCATCCAGTATCCGAGGGATAACCCGGAGTTCGATGATGCGGCGATCATCCGGGCAGCAGTCGAGTTCGCAACGGCCCAGCGGGCATTCGAGGCGGAGGCGATTCTCCGCGAGCCCATCGAGGGAATGGGTGATTTCGCGTCGTTGCTTTCTGCTGGTAGCCGCATTCGAGGCGGAGATGGAAGCGAGCGAGGACACGCTCGGTTCGCTCTTTGCTCTCCACGAGTGGCAGCCCGGAGACGGTCGACACTCGCTGCTGGCTTTGATGGACCGCGTACAAGTCCGCGGTGACGGGAGTTACACCGAGGAGAAGGCGATCGCCCTGCTCGAGGGCCTTTCGCCAGACGGAGTCCGTGGAGTGCTCCACCTCCCGAGTGACGACGAGTTGGCGGCCGCTAGGGTGAACGCTTCGCGGCGGGAGCAGATTGCCGACGGCGCTCCCCCATGTGCTTGACGGAATGGTGCGGACGGCACGCAAGCGCGCCGAGGAGCATAGGACACGCGTTGAAGCCTTCAACAAGTCGAAACACTTCTTGATGGCGCGACCGGTGGTCCACAACGGGAGCGTATCTGTCTGGTGGCCGGCTGCTCAGCTCCGTCCTGATGGATTCCACATCAAGAACCTCACGCTCGAAGCTTCCGCAGAGGTGATTCGAGGCCATGCGGGGCGGGCGATGGTGGCTCAAGCGCTCCTGAACTCAACCCTGGCCTCATCTTGATGTTCCGCTACGGCGAGCCTTATGCGACTCCAGATTGGGTTAGCCGCGCCTACCAGCTCGACACGCCAGGTGTCTGGTTCTCTGACGACCAACCGTGAGGCCGTTGTGTACGCGTTTGATTCCACTAGCAGCGAGGGTCACTGGATGTCGCGGCGTTCGGCATCCGATCGCTTTACGCGCTCAGCCCTCTCGGCGCACGCGGTACCGCAGGTAGACCTCGCCCGTCTCCGGGTTCGGCACCGCGGACACCAGCGCCAGCTGCGTGACGTCGTCCATCGACCGCTCGCGCGCAGAGCGCACGGCCGGCAGCGCGTCGCGGCCGCCGACGATGCGCGGGGCGAGCGTCAGGAAGTACTCGTCGATCAGGCCGGCGTCGAAGAGGCCGCCGTTGGTGGAGGGGCCGCCCTCGACGAGCAGCACGCGCGCGTCGAGCGCGCGGCGCATGTGCGCGAGCACCCAGGGCAGCGGGTCGGCGTCCGGCATCGCGAAGACGCGGCGGCCGGTCGCCTCCAGCGCGCGGCGGCGCTCCGCGGGCGCGGACTCGCTCACGTAGACCACGCCCTCGAAGTCGTCGGCGGTGAAGAAGGCGCGGTCGAGCGGCAGCGCGCCGCTGGCGGTGATCACGGCGGCGAGGGGCACGCGCGGGCGGCCGGCGGCGACGCGCGCGGCCTCGAGCTCCGGGTCGTTCAGGCGCGACGACGAGCCGCTCTTGCGGAAGGTGCCGGCGCCGTCGAGGACGACGTCGGCGAGCGAGCGCAGCTCGCGCATCAGGCGCTGGTCGGTGGGGGAGCCGAGGCCGCGCTCGGTGTCCTCGACGACGACGCGGCCGTCGGCGGACATCACCATGTTCACGATCACGTAGGGGCGGCCGGGCGGCGGCGCGGGCAGCGCGAGGTGCCGGTAGGCCGGCGCGAGCGGGGCGTCGGTCGTCGGTTCCGCCATGGCGACGACGGTAGCACAGCACCTCGTCGCACCCGCGGCGGGGCGCCCGCCAGGCCGGCGGTGCGGTGTCGCGCGGCGGCGGCACGCCGTTCGTCACCCGGGCGGTAGGGCGAACGGCGGCGGGCGGGCGCGACGGGCTCGGCTACCCTGCGGGGAGAGCCGCAAGGAGCCCGCACGCATGCAGGACGAGCGCCGTCGCGACCGCGCGACGCCGGACCGGTCGCTCGCCGAGACCGAGGCCGCGCTCGACGAGACGCTCGTCGAGCTGGAGGTCGTGCTGCGCCTGGCGCGCGCGGAGCTGACCGCGGCGTCGTCGTCGGCGACGCCGGACGTGGTGCGCCGCGCCTCCGCCGACCTCGAGCGCAGCCTGCGCGCGACGGCCGACCACCTGCGCCGCCTGGGCGAGGGCGCGGTGCCCGACCCGGTGCGCGGCGCCGGCCGCGACGCCGAGCAGCTGCTGCGCGACGCCGGCGACCGGCTGATGCGCGTGGCGCACGCCGGCACGCCGGCGCAGGTGCAGCAGGCGGCGCGCGAGACCGAGGGCCGCGTGCGCGGTGCGGTACGGCTGCTGCAGCGGGCGTCGGCGTCGACGCGCCCGCGGCTGATCCGCCAGGCGGCGCGGCTCGACCGCGCGGTGAACCGCGGTCAGCGCCGGCTCTTTCGCATCCTCTGGTTCACGGTGCCCCCCGGGTCGCTGGCGTTCGACGTGCACTTCCAGGCGCTGCTGGCGTCGCGCTTCCTCACGGACATGGCGCTGCAGGCGCTGCTCTACGGCACGCTGATCGCGGTGGTGCGGCGCGGGGGCACGGCGTTCGACGCGGCGCTCGTGGGCACGGCGTACCTGCTGCCGGGCGTGCTGCTCGGGCTCTACGGCGGCGCCGTGGCCGACGTGCTGCCGAAGCGCGTGGCGCTGGCCGGCGCCTACGTCGCGATGGGCCTGCTGTGCTTCGCGGTGCCGGCGCTGCTCGGCACGGGGTTCGCGTCGCTGCTCGCGATCATCTTCCTGGTGCGCACGCTGCACCAGGTCTCGCAGCCGTCGGAGGCGTCGGCGGTGCCGCTGGTGGCGGACGCCGAGGAGCTGGCGTCGGCGAACTCGTTCATGTCGCTGGCGTCGTCGACGGGCGAGGTGCTGGGCAAGGCGGCGCTGGCGCCGCTGCTGGTGCGTCGCTTCGGCGTGGAGCCGGTGGTGACCTTCGCGGGGGTGCTGTTCATCCTCGCGTTCACGCGCGTCTTCGAGCTGACGCCGCCGCGCGAGACGCGCGCGCGGGCCGGCACGATGCGGCTGGGCGCCGACACCGGCGAGGCGCTGCGCTGGCTGGCCGGCGAGCGTCGTGTGCTGTGGATGCTGCTGCTGGCGGGGCTCGCGAGCACGGTCGGCGTGGTGCTGGGGATGCTCGGGCCGGCGTACGTGCACGAGGTGCTGCACATCGACCCGACGCTCACGCTGTACGTCTTCATGCCGGCGGCGATCGGGCTGCTGGCGGCGCTGGCGGTCGCGCCGAAGGCGATCGCGCTGGCCGGCGAGCGCATGACGGCGGCGGTGGGCTTCTCGCTGGCGGCGGCGGCGATGGTGGGGCTGGGGGCGGTGCAGCCGCTGACGCAGCACCTGCTGCCGTGGCTGGTGGAGGACTGGCCGGGCATCACGCACGAGCTCGAGGTGGCGGCGCTGCTCTCGATCCCGCTGGGGTTCGGCATCACGCTGGCGGCAGCGGCGGCGCAGACGTACGTGGGGCGCGCGGTGCCGGCGGCGCTGCAGGGCCGGGTGTTCGCGGTGATGGGGATGCTGAAGGACGGGCTGGCGATCGTGCCGCTGCTGGTGCTCGGCGCGGCGGCGCGAGCGGTGGGCGCGCGCGGGGTGATTGGCGCGGCGCCGTTCGTGCTGCTCGCGCTGGCGCTGGGCGTCGACTACGTCGCGGGCCGCTTCCGCTCGCCGCCGGTGCAGGACGACGCGCTGGCGCAGCCGGCGTGACGGGCCCGCGGTTCGACTGCGCTCGGCGCGAACGGAGCGGCTCGCGGGCATCCGTCGCCGGCCGTGGCCGTTCGGGGTGAGCGCAATCGAACCACGAACCCCGCGCTACGGGGTCGCGTCCCCGAGGCGCCGCAGCGCGCGCCGGATGCGGCGGCGGTACGTCTCGGAGTCGGCGCGCAGGTCCTCGACGTTGCGCAGGGTGATGCGCGCGTCGCGCATCGCCGCGTAGTAGGTCGCGAGGCGCGCGCCCTCGCTGTGCGCGTCGGGGTGCGACTGGAGCCAGGACCGGGCGTGCTCCTCTGACCAGAAGAGGTTGTTCGTGCCTCAGGTGCCGCCGCGCAGCAGGTAGAGCGACGCCGGGTCGGTGGCGACGATCTCGCCGTCGTACACGTCGACGCGCATCCGGCGGTGCGACTGCGCGCAGGCGTCCTCGATGCTCAGGTGGCGGCCGGGGTACTCGCTGTTGACCAACAGCAGGAAGTCGACCGCTCAGTGCACGCCGAAGGTCGACTCGCCCTCGATGCGGATCGTGTGGAAGTTGAGGCCGACGCCGTCGACGACGCCGTCCGCCCCGGGGGCGGGCCGGTCGTCGCGGAGGATGCCGGCGTGGCGGAGCACGCGCCGCGCCGCGCGCCGCGTGTCGGGCGGCAGGCCGAGGTCGTGCGCGGCGGCGGCCGGCGTGGCGCCCGCGAGCACGCGGCGGGCGAGGAGCTTCTCGTCGTCGGTGAGCGTGAGCGAGAGCGGCGACTCGCCGTAGGTGCGCAGCGTGCGCAGGGCGGCGGGGTGGGCGGCGAGGTGGTCGTGGAGGCGCAGGCGCTGGGCGGTGCCCGGCGGGAGCGCGAGCGCCCGCTGAGCCTGCGGGATGGTGGTGGCGTCGAGGCGGTGTCGCCAGCGCCGGCGCAGGTAGGCGAGGACGGTCGCGTCGTCGGAGCCGGGCTCGCGTGGCATCGGTCCTCGCGTTTCGCGGCCGGCGGCCGGGCGCCGGATGCGTGCGGCGCTGGCCGCCCGGCCAGTATGCGGGGGGCCCGGCGGTCGCGCGACGGCGGCGCCCGTCCGCGCCGCCCCGTCGGGGGTCGGCCGGCCGTCGTTGCGCCGCCCTCCCCGCTGCCCGACACTACCGCACCTCCCGGGGCGTGCCCGGGGCGAAGGAGGGGCGCATGCCACCGGTCGACGAGCGCGCGGTGCTGGCAGCGCGCCTGCGGATCCTGCTCGACCGCTTCGCCGCGCAGATCGACGAGTTCCCGCCGGGCACGCTCGACGCCCGCGTGCTGGGGGGCGGCAACAGCGCGAACACGATCGTGGCGCACGTGGTCGGGGCGGTGCGCGCGTGGGTGCTCGGCATCGGCTGCGGGCGCGACGCGACGCGCGACCGCGCGGCGGAGTTCGCGTCGCACGGCGTCGCGGCACCGGTGCTGACGGCGGGGCTGCGCGCGCTCGCGGCGGAGATCGACGGCGCGCTCGCGACGCTGGCGCCGGCGCGGCTGGACGAGGTGGTGGTGCCGGCGCAGTCGCTCGCGGGGCTCGCGCCGGCGGTCGAGATCGCGCGCCGCGCCGCGATCGTGTCGGCGCTCGCGCACGCGGCGGAGCACCTCGGCGAGCTGATGCTGATCAAGGACCTGCTGCTGGAGCGGCGCGCCGGCGCGTAAGGCGCGCGCGCCGCCCGGCGCGCGCGTGACCGGTCCGAGCCGGGTAAAGCAACGCCCCCGCTCGTCACGAGCGGGGGCGGCTCGGGGACGCGGCGCGGCAGGCCCGACGCCCGCCGCGCGCCTACGCGGACAGGTACTGCTGCAGCGCCGGGTTGGCGCGGCCGTTCTCGAAGCGGTCGCCGAAGCCGGCGACCTTCATGCGCTGGATGTACTCCTTCACCTGCCGCTGGCGCACCGCGAGCAGGATCTGGTTGCCCTCGTGGATCGACGTCGCGTCGGCGCCGCCGCCGAGCAGGATCGACAGCGCGGTGTTCGACACCGTGCCGCGCGCCGCGGGGTTCTGCGAGTCGCTTGCCGCGGCGAGCGCCATCTCGATCTCGTCGAGGTAGCCGTGGATCTCTTCCTTGCGCTCCGGGTCGGTCTGCGCGAGGTACTGCAGGTGCATCACGCCGAACGCGACGTGGCGCGACTCGTCCGACGCCGCCAGGCGGTAGATCGCCTTCTCCGCGTCGTTGTACGACATGCGCTCGCCCATGCGGAACAGCGACAGCACCGAGCCCTCGCCCGAGATGTGCAGGCGGGCCGACATCTCCGTGAAGTCGCGCGCCGAGTCGATCACGCCGCCGCCGCCCGTCGACGTCCTGACCTGCTCCAGCAGCCCGCCGCCGTTGGCGAAGGCGCGCTTGCGGAAGACGTCGAGGTGGCGCGCCTCGTCCATGATCTGCGTGATCAGGTACATGCGCGGCTCGTAGTAGTCGGGGGACGTCTCGGAGATCCACTTGCCGGGGACGTCGCCGGCGACGAACTCGACCTCGGTGAGGAACGTCGTGAGCTGGCACTCGGCGCGCTCGATCTCATCGGGCAGCTCCTCGAGCGTCTCCCACGGGATGTCGACGGCGGACGACCACTGCCGCTGCACGGCCTCCTCGTAGAGCTGCGCGCCGTTGCGCAGCCAGATGTCGGCCTTCGTGCGCACGGAGTAGTTGCCGACCTTCGGCGCCGTCGGTCGCGCGATCGCGCCACGCGGGCGGCCCGTCTGGTTGTCGCTCCACTCCGGGACCTGGCCGTAGGGGCCGCGGTCCACGTCCTGCAGGAGCAGCCCGCCGGTGCCGGCGCCGGTCTCGAGGCGGCTGCCGAACGTCTCGCCCGGGCGGAGCCAGTCGAGCTTGTAGCCCCGCTCACGGCCGTAGGCCATCAGCGCTTCGAACGGGTTTGGCGCGCTGTCCGATTGCTGGTCGGGGCGAGTCTCGATGGCCATGTGGGCGCGGCTCCTGTTCGCGTTGTGGGTGGGATGCGATCGGTCCGTATGTTTCGGTGCGTATGTTATAGCGCAGGCGCACCTGCGCGCGACGCCGGCGCACCGCCAATTTGGCGAGGAATCCGCCGGTCAGGCGTGCGCGCGCTCGAGCGCGGCGCCGATCGCGTCGAGCCCCAGCGTGAGTTGCCGTGCGCCGTCGTCGTCCGCGAGCACGACCACGGGGCCGTTGACGCCGCGGACCTCGGTGCACTGCACCGGGTCGCTCGCGACATCGATCAGTACGCCGCCGAGCGAGGCGTCCGAGGCGACGCGGAAGATGGCGGTGGCGAGCTCCGCGGGTGCGGCGCGCCCCACGAGCAGCACGCGGTTCGGGCGGGGGTTCTCGCGCGCCTGCTGGTCGAACGCCAGTCCGGCGCGCTCGAGCAGCGCGAACGTCTCGGTGTCGTCCCCCGCGTCGTCGCGCTCGCGGCGCTCCACGGAGATCCCGGCGTCGTGGAGCACGGCGGCGAAGGCGTCGGCGGTCGCTTCCTGAACGGCCCATTCGAAGGCGATCACGGGCTGCCCTCCTTCCGTCGAACGTAGCACGGGCCTGCGAGCGGCCCGGGCATGCGGCCCCGGCATGCGGAAGGCCGGGCGCTGCCGCCCGGCCTTCCGTGCTGATCCGCGTGCGGCCGGCGGCCGCGTGGCGGGCTAGGCGTCGAGCCAGTACTGCATGAGCTCCTCGGTGGCGTAGCCGTAGCCGCGCGTGTGCCGGAGGCCGTGCACGTTCGGCTGGTACGACGTGAAGCCCGTCCCACCGCCGCCGGGCGTCGGGACGTAGTACATGTGCTGGTCGTTGATGCGCTGGATCTCGTAGAGCTGCTGGGTGCGCTGCTTCGGGTCGAGCTCGACCTTCTGCTTCGCGTTCTGCGCGTCGATGTCCTTGTCGTGGATCTTGCCGTGGTTGGCCGGGTCGTCGCCGAACATGCGGTCGATGTAGCTGCCCGCCTCCGGGAACGGCGTCTCGATGCCGAAGGTCACGCCGGTGAAGTTCCCGCGGAACGTCTGCGTGATGTACTTCGAGCTGTAGTCCTGGGTCTCGGTCTGCGGCTTGAGGCCGACCGCCGTGAGCCAGTTCCCGATCGCCTCGGCGTAGTGGACCCAGACGCTGCCGTACCCGTTGCCGGTGTACTGGTACTTGAACGGCTGGTCGGTGTTCCCCACCGCGGCGAGGAGCTTCTTCGACTCGGCCTCGTCGTAGTTGAAGAACTTGCCCGAGGGGCCCTGGTCCGACGACTTCGGGTCGAGCCAGAAGCGCGTGCCGAAGCCATCCGGCAGCAGGTTGTTCCACGACGACGAGACGTCGAGGCCGGCCTTCTTCAGCTCGCTGACGCTGTACTGGAGGTCGAGGTAGCCGTCGCGGTCGATGGCCATCGACACGGCCTGCCGGAAGCGGTCGTCGCGCCAGGGCGCGTTCGGCTCCATGGACTCGGGCGAGAAGTAGAGCATGTAGAGGACGGCGCTGGTGTAGCCGACCCACTGCGCCTTCGTCATCTGCTTCTTCATGTCGAGGACGTCGGAGAGCTGCGGCACGAAGCCGTGGAGGCTGCCGGCCTCGAACTGCGCCTTCTGGTTGGCGTACTCCGGGATGATCGCGAGCTCGACGCCGTCCATGTACGGCTGGCCCTTGAGGAAGTACTCGGGGTGCTTCTTGAAGGTGAGCTTCGACGACACCGCGTAGTCGGACATCACCCAGGGGCCGGTGCCGATCGGCGTCTTCGTCGGGTCGGCCGCGCCGCCCATCTCGGTCGGCTGGATCCAGAGCGTGTTCGAGTCGGCGATGAACTCGAGGAAGGTCGGCGAGGGAGACGCGAGCGTGAACTTCAGCGTGTGGTCGTCGACGACGTCGAGCTTCGCGCCCTTCGGCACCTGCGCGACGTTCGGCGACTTCGGGTCGTTGAGGCGGTCCCACGAGAACTTCACGTCGGCGGCCGTGACCTCGCGGCCGTTGACCGGCGCGATGTTGTGGAACTTCGCGCCCTGCTTGAGCTTGACCGTCCAGGTCTGGCCGTCCGGGCTCTCGGCGCTCTCGGCCAGGTCCGGGGTGGGCGGCTGGTCGTACGGGTTGGCGCCGGGCTGGGCGTCGACCTTGTAGAGGCGGCTGTAGACGAAGCCGGCGAAGCCCTTGGCCGTGTACGACGCGTTGGCGTACGGGTCGAGCGTGGTCGGGTCGAGCGCGAGGAAGTACTTGTAGGTGCCGCCCGTCTTCGGGCCGCCGGCGGCCGCGGTCGCGGAGGCGGAGGCGGTGCCGCCCGCGGCCGCGGTGGTGGCGGCGGGGGCGGGCGTGCTGGTCGCGTTGTTGCTGCTGCCGCAGCCGATCAGCGCCGCGCCGGCGAGTCCCGCGCCGGCCGTGGCGGAGCCGCGGATCAGGCCGCGACGCGTGACGGGGCGGCGCATCGCCCGCGTCCAGGATCTGGTGGTCGAGTCGCTCAAGTGGTGTCCCCTCCGAGCAGTGCACGGCACGTGCCGTGCGACGAATAATGTGCGCGCATCATCGCAGATGAATGCCGTATGTGGTGCGGTCGCGGCTGCTGAGTGTGGCGGATTTTTCGGCGTTCTCGACTTCACCTGTGATGGCGGATGAGCCTACATGTGTTATGAGGCATCGATTCGACGTTCGGACATGCGCGTTCGTGATTGGTCCCGCCGCGACAGATCGAGATCGAGTGCGTGCTAGGCTCGCGCGCGTGCCGCGAGGGAGGTGCGCAGATGGCGGACGACGCGACGGCGACGACGGGTCCGGTGGTCGGGGTCTCGATCCAGGCGTTCTCGGCGCCGCTGGCGGTCGAGCAGATCCGGCAGGCGGAGGCGGCGGGTGTGCGCACGGCGTGGGCCACGATCGGCGGCGCGGGCGGGGCGGACCCGCTCACGACGTACGCCGCGGCGCTCACCGCGACGCGCGGGATCGTGCTCGGCACCGCGATCGTGCCCACGTGGCCGCGCCACCCGATCGTGCTCGCGCAGCAGGCGGTGGCGCTGCACCAGCTGGCGCCGGGCCGGCTGCGGCTCGGCATCGGTCCGTCGCACGAGCCGGCGATGGTGCCGGCCTACGGCGTGCACTGGCAGTCACCGCTCACGAACCTGCGCGAGTACCTGGTGGTGCTGCGCGCGCTCCTACACGAGGGCGAGGTCGACTTCGAGGGCGAGCACGTGACGGCGCGCTCGCGGCTGCGCGAGCCGGCGCCGGTGCCGGTGATGGCGTCGGCCCTGCGTCCGCGGTCGTTCGAGGCGTGCGGCGAGCTGGCGGACGGCGCGATCTCGTGGATGTGCCCGCGGCCGTACCTCGTCGCGGAGGCGCTGCCGGCGCTGCGGCGGGGCGCGGAGCGCGCGGGCCGGCCGGCGCCGCCGCTGGTCGCGCACGTGCCGATGGCGGTGAGCGAGGACCGCGAGGCGGTGCGCGCGCTGGCGCAGCGGCAGCTCGGGATGTACGCGCGCGTGCCCTTCTACCGCGCGATGTTCGAGGCGGCGGGGTTCTCGTCGCTGGAAAACGGGTACCCGCCGGAGCTGCTCGACTCGCTGGTGGTGAGCGGATCGGCGGAGACGGTCGCGGAGCGGCTGGCGGCGTACGTGCGCGAGGACGGGATGGGCGAGGTGCTGGCCGCGCCGCTGATCGACCCGGACGATCGCGAAGGGTCGCTCGCGCGGGCGTTCGCGGCGGTCGCCCGTGCGGACGTGCTCGTCCGCGGGTAGGGCGGCGGCGGCGCGCCCGAACCCCGCGCGGGCAAGCGGCGGCAGACACGCCGCCGATGTGACGGGCGGCGCGCCCGAACCCCGCGCGGGCAAGCGGCGGCAGACACGCCGCCGATGTGACGGGCGGCGCGCCCGAACCCCGCGCGGGCAAGCGGCGGCAGACACGCCGCCGATATGACGGGCGGCGACCGCCGCCCGCGCGGGCAAGTGGCGGCAGACACGCCGCCGATGTGACGGGCGGCGCGCCCGAACCCCGCGCGGGCAAGCGGCGGCAGACACGCCGCCGATGTGACGGGCGGCGCGCCCGAACCCCGCGCGGGCAAGCGGCGGCAGACACGCCGCCGATGTGACGGGCGGCGCGCCCGAAACCCGCGTGGGCAAGCGGCGGCAGACACGCCGCCGATATGACGGGCGGCGACCGCCGCCCGCGCGCGAAGCGAAACGGACGGCGGCGCCGTGGAGGTGCGAGGACGCGATGCGCAGCGCGGCCTCCGGCCGCGGTTGATATCGGCGGCATGTCCGCCGCCGCTTGCGACGAGCTACAGCACCGGCACGAGCCGGCCTTCCTCGATCGACCACGCGACGTCGGCGAAGCGCTCGATGAAGTAGCGGTCGTGCGTGACGATGAGCGCGCCGCCGTCGAAGCCGTCGAACGCCTGCTCGAAGGCTTCGCGGGCCGGCAGATCCAGGTGGTTCGTGGGCTCGTCGAGCAGCAGCAGGTGCGCGCCGCCGAGCACGAGCCGCGCCAGCGCCAGCCGCCGGCGCTCGCCGTAGCTGAGACGTGACAGCGGCGCGCGCGCCTGGTCGTGACCGAACAGGAAGCGGTGCAGGTAGTTGTAGGCGTCGGCCTCCGACAGCGGCCGGCCCGCCGGCGCGGCCCGGCGCAGGACGTCGACGGGCGTCGCACCGTCGGCCGCGGCATCGACGACCTGCTCCTGCGGCAGGTAGCCGACGCGCACCGACGGCGGGACGACGACCCGTCCCGCCGCCGGCGCGTGCTCGCCGAGCACGGCGCGCAGCAGTGTGCTCTTGCCGCTCCCGTTCGCGCCCATCAGCACGACGCGCTCGCCGCGCCGCACGACGAGGCTCGCCGCCTCGAGCAGGCGGCGGCCGGCGACGTCGAGTGCGACGCCCTCGAGCGCCAGCACGCGCGACGCGGACCGCTCGCCGGCGGCGAACCCGCCGCCGAGCCCCGCAGCCGGCTTCGCCGGGCGCTCGACGTGCTCGCCCGACGTCAGCCGACGCTCGAGCCGCGCCTTCAGCGTCGTCGCGCGCCGCGCGATCTTGATCGACGGCCGGTTCGTCGCGGCGCGCACGAAGCGGCGCTCGAGGCCGCGCCCGCGCGTCTCCGCCGCCGCGATCTCCTTGCGCAGCCGCCGCTCCTCGCGCTGCTGGCGCCCATAGGCGGCCCACTGCTCCGCGACGCGCCGTGCGCGGTCGGCGGCGTAGTCGGAGTAGGCGCCGGGGAAGACGGCGGGCGGCCCGTCCGCGGCCGCGGGGTCGAGGTCGAGGATGCCGTCGCACACCGCGTCGAGCAGCGCGCGATTGTGCGACACGACGACGACGGGGCCGGCGAAGCCGTCGATCAGCGACTCCACCCACTCGGCGCCGGCGAGGTCGAGGTGGTTCGTCGGCTCATCGAGCAGGAGGACGTCGGGCCGGCGCGCGACGAGGTCGAGCAGGCCGAGCTTCGCGAGCTCGCCGCCCGAGACGTCGCGCGCCGGCGTGCCGGCGTCCACGGGCCGCAGCCCGAGCGCGGCGCGGGCGTCGGCGACGGGGTCGGCGTCGCCGGGCGGGCCGGCCGCGGCGGCCGCGGCGCCGGCCTCGATCTCGCGGAGCAGCGCGTCGTAGGCCTCGGCGGCGCGGGCGAGCGCCGCGGGGTCGCGCTCGCGCGCGAGCGTTGCGCCGAGCGCCGCGAGCCGCGCCTCGGGCGCGGCGGCACGCGCGGCGCCGGCGTCGCTCGCGTCGCCGAACAGCGCCGGGAACAGCGCGCCGACCGGGTCGGCCTCGCGGCCGGCGTAGCCCTGCGCGAGCAGCGCGACGCGCGCGCCCGCCGCGACCTCGACCCGGCCCGCGTCGGGCGCGAGCGTGCCCGCGAGCACGTGCAGCAGCGTGGTCTTGCCCCTGCCGTTCGGCCCGACGACCCCGAGCGTCTCGCCGGCGTTGACGACGAGGGACACGCCCCGCAGCACGATGCGCGGCCCGAAGGCCTTCGTGATGGCAATGGCCTGGATGGCTGATGGCATGTGGACCCCGAGCAGTCGCGGCCGCGGCGAGATGCGGTGCGGGGCGAGCGAGGGGGTGCGGGAGGTCGGCGCGGCGGGCCGATGCGCACCGGGGCACGAGCGTGGTCCGGACCCGGGGACGGGTCGGAGTCGCGTTCGCGGATCGCCCCGGGGCTAGCGAGTCATCGGGCTCCTCGACGTGTGCCGCGCGGCGTGGGGGCCGTGCGAACGCGGGCATGGTACGCGCTCGCAATGGCCGGGTGAACACGACGCGCGGCGGCATCTACGAGAATTCGTCTATAGACATGGCGAGGAAGACAAAACTGCGAGATTTCGGTAAGGTGCGGAAAACCCGCCCGCAGCCGCCGTCCACCACGACCGGGCTCCCCACTGTCCGTTCGGCGGCAGGTGCGACCGCTCACGCGAGCCGTCGTACGCGGGCACCACGGAGGGAAGTCCCATGGATCGACAGAACGATGCGAATTACTGGACGCGCGGCATGCGTGCGCGCATCTCGCGCCGCGGGGTGCTGCGGGGGGCGGCCGTCGGCGGCGCCGGCCTCGCCGGCGCGGCGCTGATCGGCTGCGGCAGCGGCGGCAGCGCGACGGGCACGCCCGCCGCCGGCGGGTCGACGGCGGCGGCGGGCGCGACGGGCACGCCGAAGCGCGGCGGCACGCTCACGCTGGGCCTGGTCTCAATCAACGCGGGTCTCGACCCGGCGCTCAGCCTCTCCACGGCCGACGCCACGATCAGCCTCTTCCACTACGACAACCTCGTGCAGCGCATGGAGGACTTCTCGCTCCGCCCGATGCTGGCGACGAAGTGGGAGCCGAACGGCGACAACAGCGAGTACGTGTTCCACCTGCGCGAGAACGTGAAGTTCCACCACGGCAAGGACTTCAAGGCGGAGGACGTCGTCTACACGATCAACCGCCTGAAGGACCCGAAGACCGCGTCGGCGGCCGCGGCGCCGCTCTCGACCATCACGAAGGTCGAGGCGCAGGACGACCGCACCGTGAAGTTCACGCTGGACGCGCCGAACGTGTTCCTGCCGGACACGCTCTCGCTGTACCAGGGCCGCATCCTCCCGTCGGACGTCGACCCGGCGAAGCTCAACACCGGCGAGTACGGCACGGGCCCGTACACGATGGAGTCGTACGACTCCGGCACGCGCGGGACGTGGAAGCGCTGGCCGGACTACTGGGGCGCCGACGGGATCTACCCGGACGGCGTCGTCGCCAACTTCATCCCCGACCCCAGCCAGCGCAGCGAGGCGCTGAAGAGCGGCCAGATCGACGTGCTGTTCCCGGTCGACCCGGCGGACGTGCAGCAGGTGAACGCCGCGCCGAAGACGAACGTCCTCAACGTCACGAGCCCGGGCTACCTGACGCTCTCGATGTTCAGCGACGAGAAGCCGTTCGACGACCAGCGCGTGCGCACGGCGATCCAGCTGCTGCAGGACCGCGACACGATCCTGGACGCCGCGTTCTACGGCCTCGGCGGCAAAGGGAACGACCACCCGTTCGTGCCGGACGACCCGATGTGGTGGGACGGCCAGAAGTGGGGCGAGTACGACCCGAAGCAGGCCAAGCAGCTGCTCTCCGCGGCCGGCCACGACAGCCTCGACCTCACGCTCTACACGAGCACCGTCGCGCAGGGCATGGTCGAGCACGCGACGGCGTTCAAGCAGGGCGCCGCGCAGGGCGGCGTGAACGTCGACATCGTGCAGTCGCCGGAGGACAGCTACTGGTCCGACGTGTGGCTGAAGAAGCCGTTCACCTGCGTGCAGTGGAACGGCCGCCCGGACGACCAGGCGCTGTCGATCGTCTACCTCTCGGACGCCGACTGGAACGAGTCGCACTACAAGAGCGACAAGCTCGACGGCCTGATCAAGGGCGCGCGCGGCCAGACGGAGGAAGAGCGCAAGCAGTCGTACGCCGAGGTGCAGAAGATGCTGATCGACCTCGCGATCCGGCCGATCCCCGTGCACCTGCCGGTCACCGTGGGCCTGCGCGACCGCGTGGGCGGCATCACGCCGCACCCGGGCAACTGGCTGCTCGTCTACGGTGCGTACCTGAAGGACGCCTAGCCACGATCTGATTCGGCGGACCTCCTCGTCGTCGCCCGCCGGCGGCGAGGAGGTCCGCCCGTTTTGTCCGTCCGTCGCGTGGCCGGGAGCCGCGCAGCGGCGGAAGGAGGCCTGTCGTGGTGCGATTCCTGGTCGTTCGACTCGGCCTCATCGTGCTCACGCTGTTCGTCATCTCGATGGCCATCTTCGCGATCACCGAGATCCTGCCCGGCGACGTGGCGCAGGCGATCCTCGGCCAGGGCGCGACGCCGAGCGCCGTCGAGGTGCTGCGGCACCGCCTCGGGATCGATCAGCCGATGTACGTGCGCTACCTGCAGTGGATCGGCGGCGCGCTGCACGGCGACTTCGGGACGTCGCTCTCGCGGTCGGTGCCGGTGGCGAGCCTGATCAAGGACCGGCTGTTCAACTCCGTGCTGCTCGCGTCCTTCGCGTTCGTGATCACGGTGCCGACGGCGATCGCGGTCGGCGTGTGGGCGGGCGTGCGCGAGGACTCGCTGTTCGACCGCGTCGCGAGCATGTCGGGGCTGATGGGCATCTCGCTGCCCGAGTTCGTCACCGGCGTGCTGCTGATCATGGTGTTCGCGTCGGGGCTCGGCTGGTTCCCGTCGTCGAGCCTGCTGGCGCCGGGGAAGACGCCGCTGAACGAGCCGAAGGTGCTGGTGCTGCCGGCGGTCACGCTCACGGCGGTGCTGTTCGGCTACATCATGCGGATGACGCGGGCCAACGTGATCGAGGTGATGCACACCAACTACGTGCGCACCGCGATCCTCAAGGGCCTGCCGATGCGGCGCGTGATCATGCAGCACGTCCTGCGCAACGCGATGCTGCCGACGATCAGCGTCGTCACGATCAACATCGGCTACATGCTCGGCGGGCTGATCATCGTCGAGACGGTGTTCTCGTACCCGGGGCTGGGCCGGCTGCTGCTCGACGGCATCATCAAGCGCGACGTGCCGCTGCTGCAGGCGCTGGCGCTGCTGATCGCCGCCGTGTACGCGTTCAGCAACCTGGCCGGCGACCTGCTCTACGCCGCGCTCAACCCGAGGATCCGGTACTCCTGATGACCACCCCACCTGCTCCCGCCATCGGCACCGCGATCCCTTCGCCGCTCGCACGCGCGGCGCGGGCCGTCGCCACCGCCGGCCGCGTGCTGCGCCGCGAGATCGGCTTCGCGCTGCGCACGAACGCCGGCCGCATCGGCCTGGCGCTCGTCACGCTCCACCTCGTGCTCGCGGTCTTCGGCCCGGCGCTCGCGCCCTACTCGCCCGACGCCTTCCAGCGCACGGCCGCCGGCAAGATCCTGCGCTTCAGCGGCCCGACGACGCAGTACCTGCTGGGCACCGATCAGTACGGGCGCGACCTGCTCAGCCGCGTGATGTCCGGCGCGTCGTCCATCATCGCCGTATCGCTGCTCGGCACGCTGCTCGGCATCGCGAGCGGCACGCTCGTCGGGATGAGCAGCGGCTACAAGGGCGGCCGCACCGACGAGGTCGTGATGCGGATCATGGACGGCCTGATGTCGTTCCCGGGGCTGCTGCTGGCGCTGCTCGTGATCAGCACGCTCGGCCCGAGCCGCACCAACATCGTGATCACGATCGGCGTCGTGTTCATGCCGCGCGTGGCGCGCGTGATGCGCGGCGCTGTGCTCGACATCAAGACGAAGGAGTTCGTGCAGAACGCGCGGCTGCGTGGCGAGCCGGGCTGGTACATCGTGTTCCGCGAGATCCTGCCGAACGCGGTGCCGGTGCTCGGCGTCGAGGCGTCGGTCCGCTTCAGCTACGCGATCCTGCTGGCCGCGTCCCTCGGATTCCTCGGGCTCGGCGTGCAACCGCCGTCGCCGGACTGGGGACGCATGATCAGCGAGAGCCGCAACTTCGTCAGCGTCGCGCCGCTCGTGGCGCTGGTCCCGGCGGCGGCGGTGTCGTCGCTGGTGATCGGCGTCAACCTGCTGGCCGACGGCATCCGCCAGGCCCATGCACTCCCGAACAGCGAGCCACAGCCATGACCACTACCGCACCCGAGTCCGGCCAGACCGGCGTCGCCACGCCCCCAGCGTCCGATGCGCCGCTGCTGGACGTCCGCAACATGTCCGTGACCTTCTACACGCCCCGCGGCACCGTGCAGGCCGTGCGCGAGGCGACGCTGCAGGTCCGCCGCGGCGAGGTGCTCGGCCTCGTCGGCGAGTCGGGCTGCGGCAAGTCCACCGTCGCCTACGCGATGATGGGCTACCTCCCCGGCACCGCCGAGGTGCAGGGGACGATCGAGTTCGAGGGGCGCGACCTCACGGCGCTCTCGGAATCGGAGCTGCGGACGCTGCGCGGCAACCGCATGGCGATGGTCTACCAGGACCCGGTGACGTCGCTGAACCCGACGATGCGCGTCGGCGACCAGCTTGCCGAGGCGGTGCAGATGCACCTGGACCGGAGCAAGTCGGAAGCGCAGGCGCGCGCGGCGGAGCTGTTCGCGAGCGTGGGCCTTCCGACGCCGGAGCGGATCGGCCGGCGCTTTCCGCACGAGCTGAGCGGCGGCCAGCAGCAGCGCGTCGTGATCGCGATGGCGCTGGCGTGCGACCCCGACCTGCTGATCATGGACGAGCCGACGACCGGGCTCGACGTCACCACCGAGGCGACGATCCTCGACCTCGTCTCCGAGCTGAAGGAGCGCGTGAACGCGGGCATTCTCTTCGTCAGCCACAACCTCGGGGTGATTGCGCGCGTCGCGGATCGCGTCGTGGTGATGTACGCCGGCGAGACGGTGGAGACCGCGGGCGTGCGCGACCTGTTTCGGCAGCCGCGTCACCCGTACACGCAGGGGCTGCTGACCTGCGTGCCGGCGCCCGTGACGGGCACCGGGATCGTGCCGAAGCTGCGCAGCATCCCCGGCAGCGTGTACGAGGCATCGGAGGCGGCCGGCGACCGCTGCCTGTTCGCGACGCGCTGCCCGCTGGCGCGCGAGGAGTGCGAGTCGTCGCACCCGGCGATCGACGTCTACACGGAGCCGGGCCACGACGCGCGGTGCTTCTTCGCCGACGAGGTGAGCCCGGACATCTGGGGCCGGCCCGAGCCCCGGCCGCGGCGCGAGACCGCGGAGGCACCGGAGCCGGTGCTCGAGGTGCGCGGGCTGCGGCAGTTCTACGGCGGGCGGACCAAGCGGTTCGTCTTCTGGGGGCCACCCACGCGGCGACCGGTGCGCGCCGTCGTCGATATTGACTTCGACGTGCCGCAGGGGCGCACGCTGGGGATCGTCGGCGAGAGCGGCTCGGGGAAGTCGACCACGGCGCGGGCGGTGGTCGGCCTGGAGCGGCGCAACCGCGGCGCGGTGCGGCTGCGCGGCGAGGACCTGGCGCCGGACGTCGCCGACCGCTCGTGGGAGCAGCGCGCGGCGATCCGCATGGTGTTCCAGAACCCGACGGCGTCGCTCAACCCGAAGCTCCCGATCCGGCACGCGCTGATCCGGTCGCTGAAGAAGCTCACCGGGATAGGCTCGGAAGACGCGCGCGAGCGGGCGGGTGCGCTGCTGGAGTCGGTGGGGCTCGACCCGTCGTACCTCGACCGGCTGCCGACGGAGCTGAGCGGGGGCAGCAGCAGCGCGTCGCGCTGGCGACGGCGTTCGCCGCAAGCCCCGACCTGGTGATCGCCGACGAGGCCGTCTCCGCGCTCGACGTCTCCGTGCAGGCGCAGGTGCTGAACCTGCTCGCCGAGCACCAGCGCGAGCACGGGACGTCGTACCTCTTCATCACGCACGACCTCGGCGTGGTCCGCTACGTGTCCGACCACATCCTCGTGCTGTATGCGGGCCACGTCGCCGAGTCCGGGCCGACGGAGGCGCTGCTGCGCCCGCCGTACGCGCCGTATACGGAGGCGCTGCTCTCGGCCGCACCGGTGCCCGACCCGGACGCCGAGCACTCGCCGATCCGGCTGGAGGGCGCGGTGCCGACCCTGCGCGAGGCCTTCACCGGCTGCTTCTTCGCCGACCGCTGCCCGCGCTACCTGGGCGCGATCTGCGACGAGCAGCCCCCGCCGCGCCAGGTGGGGCCGAACGCCCCCGATCACGAGATCTATTGCCACATCCCGATTGGTGATTTGCTGGAGCTGCAGCAATCAAAGACGCCGCCGGTGCGCGCCGAGCGGCCGCCGCGGAAGCCCAGGGCGCGCCAGGGATAGGGAGCGATGTCCGACCCCGCCGGTGACGTTCCGTTCACGGACCGCTCCGTCTATGAGACGGACGCGGTCGGCGACCTGCGCTACTACCTCGTCTGGCCGACGCGCCGTCGCAAGCGCTTCCTGCATGGCGCGCTGCTCGAGCGCGCCGAGGAGCTGTTCGCGGAGGCGGCACGCGGCATCGGTGCGCGCGTCGTGCACGTGCGCAGCGGCGAGGACTACGTGGTGGTGACGGTGGACGCGCCGCCGCACCTGGCGCCGGCGACGATCGCGGAGCGGCTGAAGCGCTACTCCGCCGGCATCCTGCGTCGCGAGTTCCCCGAGCTGCGCCGGCTGCCATCGGTGTGGACGCGCCGCCTGCTGGCGACCACGCGCGACGAGTTTCCCCAAGACCGCATCGAGCGCTTCGTGGCCGAGCAGCCGCGCGACGAGCGCCGACGCGTGCACGGACCGATCTAGCCGCGCGCTGAGTTTCGCCGCGCTCGCGCCCGCGACGGCTGCCGCCGCCGCGGGCTAGACCTCCTCCGCCGCGTCGGCTGGCGCCGGGCGCGGCTCCGTCGGCGCGCGGTCGGTGCAGAGGCAGCGCTTTGCCGCGCTCGCGCCCATGGCGGCTGAAGGCCGCCATGGGCTAGACCTCCTCCGCCGCGTCGGCTGACGCCGGGCAGTGAGTTGCCGCGCTCGCGCCCGCGACGGCTGCCGCCGCCGCGGGCTGGACCTCCTCCGCCGCGTCGGCTGGCGCCGGGCGCGGCTCCGTCGGCGCGCGGTCGGTGCAGAGGTAGCGCTTCGCCGCGCTCGCGCCCGCGACGGCTGCCGCCGCCGCGGGCTGGACCTCCTCCGCCGCGTCGGCTGACGCCGGGCGCGGCTCCGTCGGCGCGCGGTCGGTGCAGAGGCAGCGCTTCGCCGCGCTCGCGCCCGCGACGGCTGCCGCCGCCGCGGGCTAGACCTCCTCCGCCGCGTCGGCTGGCGCCGGGCACGGCTCCGTCGGCGCGCGGTCGGTGCAGAGGCAGCGCTTTGCCGCGCTCGCGCCCATGGCGGCTGAAGGCCGCCATGGGCTAGACCTCCTCCGCCGCGTCGGCTGACGCCGGGCAGTGAGTTGCCGCGCTCGCGCCCGCGACGGCTGCCGCCGCCGCGGGCTGGACCTCCTCCGCCGCGTCGGCTGACGCCGGGCGCGGCTCCGTCGGCGCGCGATCGGTGCAGAGGCAGCGCTTCGCCGCGCTCGCGGTCGGTGCGTGGGGGAGGGGGCGGCGTCGGCGGCCCTGCTGCGGCGGACGCGCCTACCGGCGCGCCCCGAAGCGGTCCGTCGCAGCGACCAGCGCCGAGGCGATCCCCGTGTCGCTCGAGTTGTGGCCGGCGTCGTCCACCAGCACGAGCTCGCCGGCCGGCCAGGCCCGCGCCAGCATCCAGGCCGTGCCGAGCAGGTTGCCGAGGTCGAGCACGCCCTGGACCATCACGCCGGGGATGCCCGCGACCGCACCCGCGTCGCGGAGCACGGCGCCCTCGTCGAGCCACGACCCGTGGCTCCAGTAGTGCGTGACGATGCGCGCGAACGCCATCCGGAACTGCGGGCTCTCGTAACGCGCGAGCGGCGGCGAGGTCGGGAGCATCGCGGTCTCCCAGTCGCACCAGTCGCGCGCGGCTTGGTCGCGCGCGGCGGGGTCCGGCTCGCGCAGCCGCCGCGCGTAGGCGGCGGCAAGATCGCCGTCGCGCTCGCTCTCGGGGACGCCGGCGACGAAGCGGGTCCACGCGTCGGGGAAGAGGCGGCCGAGGCCGCGCGTCAGCAGCTCGGTCTCCGCGCGGCGGCCGGTCGCGACGCCCGTGAGCACGAGCTCCGACACGCGCGCCGGGTGTCGCTCGGCGTACGCGAGCGCGAGCGCCGCGCCCCATGAGCCGCCGAAGACGAGCCAGCGGTCGATGGCGAGGTGGCGCCGCAGCCGCTCGATGTCCTCCAGCAGGTGCGCGGTGGTGTTGGTGGCGAGGTCCACGACGGGGTCGCTGGCATGCGGCAGGCTGCGGCCGCAGTTGCGCTGATCGAAGAGGACGACGCGGTAGACGGCGGGATCGAAGTAGCGGCGTGCGCCGGGGGTGCAGCCCGAGCCCGGGCCGCCGTGGAGGACGAGTGCGGGCTTGCCGGCCGGGTTGCCGCAGACCTCCCAGTAGAGGGAGTGGCCGTCGCCGACGTCGAGCATCCCGTGCGCGTGCGGCTCGATGGGCGGGTAGAGGCGAGGCACGCGTGGCTCCTTCGGGGTGGGCGGCTGGCGCAGCGCCGGCGGCGGTCGATCGTAGGGCGGCGTCGGCGCGGGAGGCGACCGCGAACCAGGCGCGGAGCGCGGGCCGCGGGGCGCGGTCGCAGGCGGGCGCCCGCGGTCTGTCGGCGGCGTATCCGCCGCCGCTGCGGGCGGCGCGCTGCGCTGCGGTCCGGGCGGCGGGCGCGGGGCGGTGGCGCGCCTACAGCTGACGCAGCCCGCGGGACGCCGATCCCACGAACGCGAGCGCGATCACGAGCGCGCCGGCGGCGGCGAGCGCCCACTGCGTGCCGGCCGCCTGCGCGAGCGCCCCGAGCAGGATCGGGCCGATCCACCCGAAGCCGATCGCGGACATCCAGCCGCCGATCACGCGGCCGCGCATCTCGTCGGGCACGCTCGCCTGCAGCAGCACCCACTGCAGCGCGTCGAACGTCGCGGCCATGGCGCCGATGCCGGCCACGAGCAGCAGCGACAGCGGGAACAGGTGCGAGGCGCCGAACCCGACCAGGCAGACGCCGAAGACGAGCGTCGCGCCGAGGAGCAGCGGGCCGCGCCGCGTCGCGTCGCCGAGCACGGAGACGGCGCCCGTCCCGACGATGGCGCCCAGGCCGGCACAGAGCGTGAGCGCTCCGAGCCCGGCGGCGTCGACGTGCAGGACGCGGTCGGCGACGGCGGGGAGCAGCGACTGGTAGGAGAACGCGAACACCTCGACGCCGACGGCGAGCAGCAGCAGCGTCGTCACGACGGGGATGCGCAGCGTCACGCGCAGGCCGTCGACGGCGTCGCCCCAGAGCGAACCGGCGGCCCCCGCCACGGTCGACGCGCGCTCGCGCGGCACGCGGACCGTCGCGTAGACCACGGCCGCGAGCACGAGCGCGGCGGCGGCGACCACGAACACCGGGCCGGCGCCGATCCACTCGATCATCACCCCGCCGGCGAAGGCGCCGGCCACGCCGACGGCGCGCACGCCCAGCGCGTTCAGCCCGATCGCGTTCGCCGCGCGTGCCGGCCCGACGATGTCGGTGATCAGCGCCTGGGTCGCGGGGACCTCGCTCGTGCGGACGGCGCCGATCGCAGCGACCAGGACGAGGACCGGCCAGGCGGATGTCACGCCGGCGATCACCGCCACACCGATGACGAGCTCGAGCGCGGCCTTCGCCAGGGCGACGTCGCGCAGCACGCGCGGACGGTCGAAGCGGTCGGCGACGGCGCCGCCGACGGGCCCCAGCACGATATTGGGCGCGGCGCGCACGGCGAAGCTGAGGGCGGCGAGGAAGATCGACCCGGTCTCGGCGAGCACCAGCCACCCGACGACCAGGCGCTCCATCCAGTTCGCGAGGCCGTTGAGGATGCTGGCGAGCCAGACGCGCCGGAAGCGCGGGTCGCGCAGCGCGTAGAACGCCCGCCGCCGGCCGAGCGATCCGCGGATCGCCGCCGCCGCGCGCGCGGGCCGGGTCAGCGCGCGGGCTCGCCGGGCGCGGGCGCCGGCATCATCGGCGCCGCGGTCGCGCTCGAGCCGTTGCCGCCACCGGCCGCGCCGGCCCCGGACACGTAGATCGTCTGCGTCGGGAAGGCGAACTCGAGGCCGGCCTCGCCGAACTTCTGCAGCAGCTCGAGGTTGATGGCCTGCTGCGTGTCCATGTAGACGGGGTAGTCGGGACTCATCACGTAATACACGGCCTCGATGTTCAGCGAGAAGTTGCCGTAGCTCGCGAAGTGCGCACGGTCGAAGCGGACGGTCGACTGCCGCTCGATCGCGTCGCGCACCAGCTGCACCGCCTGCTGCATCTGCGCGGCCGTCGTGTCGTAGGTCAGCCCGAGCTGGAACACGACGCGACGCTCGAGCATCCGCTTGAAGTTGCGGATGCGGCTCGTCACCAGGTCGTGGTTGGCGAAGATCAGCTGCTCGCCGGAGATGCTGCGCAGGCGCGTCGTCTTGATGCCGATGCGCTCCACGGAGCCCATGAAGTCGCCGAGGATGATGAAGTCGCCGACGGCGAACGGCCGGTCGAGCACGATCACGAGCGACGCGAAGAGGTCGCCGAGCACGCTCTGCGCGGCAAGCGCCACGGCGATGCCGCCGATGCCAAGGCCGGCGACCAGCGTCGTGATCTGGACGCCGACGTTGTCGAGCGCGACGAGGACGAGCAGCGACCACAGCGCGAGGTTGGCGAGGAAGCGCACGGCGTACACGGTCGACGGCGCGATGCCGCCCTCGGGGTCGTGCTGCGAGCGCTGCTGGTAACGGTTCGCGGAGAAGGCGATGATCTCGTTCGCCCAGAGGCCGACCTGCAGCAGGATCGCCGCGAGCGCGACCGCGTGGATCGCGCGGTCGACGGTGTCGTGCAGATTGATGGCGAACGAGCCGGCGAAGATGGCGGTGAGGACGAGGACGTAGTTCTGCGCGTGCCCGACGAGTATCGCGGGCAGCTCGTGCCAGCTGCCGTCGTTGTCGCTGCGGTCCGCATAGCGGCGCGCGACCCATTTGACGACCTCGAGGACGAACAGCGTCGCGACGGCGATGCCGGCCGCCACGAGCCAGTCGATCACCTGCTGCCCGTCGAGCGTCACGCCGCTCATGCCGCCTCCCGACCCGCCGCTGGCGGCCCCGCCGGCTTACAGCCTGAGCGATGGCGCGGGGGCGGGCAACCCCGATGGTGGTTCGAGCGGCAGCAGGCAGGCTGCCGATCGCACGGGCGCGAGCGAGCGACGCGGTCGGGCGCGATCGGCACCCTGCCTGGTGCCGCTCGACGCCGGTCACGTTGGGCGCGCGGACCTGGCTACAGCACGCGGTGCGGGTGCGGGCCGAACGGCGCCTCGTAGAACGGCGCGATCGTGCGGCCGGGCGCCGACGCGTGGTCGATGCGCTCGCGGTCCTCGTCCGTGATCTCCACCTCGAGCGCGCCGAGGTTGTCCTCGAGCTGCTCCATCGTGCGCGGGCCGATGATCGGGCTCGTGACGCCGGGCTGGTGCAGCACCCACGCCAGCGCGAACTGCGCCAGCGTCGCGCCCTTCTCCTGCGCCGACGGCTCCAGCGCCTCGACGACGTCGAAGACGTGCTCGTTCATGCGGCGCTGGCGCATGGGGTTGCTCGTCGCGTCGTAGCGGCTGTCCTCGGGCGGCGGCGTTGCCGCGGCGGTACTTGCCGGTGAGCAGCCCGCCGGCGAGCGGGCTCCACGGGATCGTCGCCATGCCGTAGGTCTGCGCCATCGGCAGCAGCTCGCGCTCGATGCGCCGGTCGAGCAGGTTGTACGGCGGCTGCTCGCAGACGAAGCGGTTCAGCCCGAGCTCCTTCGACGACCCAGAGCGCCTCCACGACCTGCCACGCGGCGAACGTGCTCGTGCCGATGTAGCGGACCTTGCCGGCGCGCACGAGGTCGTCGAGCGCCCGCAGCGTCTCGTCGATCGGCGATGTCGGGATCGGGCCGGTGGAGCTGGTAGAGGTCGATGTAGTCGGTCTGCAGGCGGCGTGAGGCTCGCCTCGCACTGCTCGATGATGTGGCGGCGGCTGATTGCCCCTGCGCGTTCGGGTCGTCGTCGTCCATGCTGGCCGTGGACCTTCGTGGCGAGGACGACGCGGTCGCGCTTGCCGTTGCGCTTGAGCGCCTCGCCGACGGCCTCCTCGCTGCGGCCGCGGCTGTAGACGTTGGCGGTGTCGATGAAGTTGATGCCGGCGTCGAGCGCGCGGTCGATGATCGCGTACGAGTCGTCCGGGGTCGTGCGGCCGCCGAACATCATGCAGCCGAGGCAGAGGGGGCTGACCTTCACCCCGGTGCGTCCGAGGTTGCGATATTCCATCAGGGGTCCTTTCCGTGCGGTGGTCAGTGTACGAGGCGCCCCGCGGCGCGCCGGTGGCGTGAGCACCCGGTTTCCGGGCGGCGCGGGCCGACGCGGCAGCAGGACGGCACGACGCGTTGCGCGCGGCGGCGGCGGTGCGGCGGCGCATGCCGGACCGGCGCGCTCGACGGAAACAGGGGCTGACGCCGCCCTGCTCGCCTCGGGCCGGCCGCTATCCTCGCCCTGGAGGGCACGTGGCGGACGACGACACGGAAGCGCGCACCCAGGCCGTCGGGCGGCTGCTGCTCGACGCGGCGCGCGCGTACCGGCCCGGCGCCGCCGAGCGCATCGAGGACTGGCTGCTCACGCGCGCCGTCGCGGACGACCGCTTCCGCACGCGCCTGCTGCGCTACATGGACGTCCTTGCCTCGCTCGACTACGACCGCGGCGGCGAGGAGGCGAAGCGCCTCGCGCAGGAGTACTTCGGCGACGACTTCCCCGGCCTGCCGCGCGCGCTGCGCTGGCTGCTGCGCATCGGCCGCGACGACCGCCTGCCGGCGGCGGTGGTCGGCGAGACGGCGCGGCGGTCGGCGGAGGTGTTCGCGCGGCGCTTCATCACGCCGCCCGGCGACGCGACCGTGGCACGCACGCTCGACGCCCTGGCCGCGGCGGGGCGGCACCCGTCGTTCGACCTGCTCGGCGAGGCGGTGCTGAGCGAGGCCGAGGCGCGCGCGTACGTCGAGGCGTACCTGCGGCTGATTCGAGCAATTGGGCGGCCGGCCGGAGGCGGGGCAGGTGACGGCCGGCGGCGTCGCGCAGCTGCAGGTGTCGCTCAAGCTCACCTCGCTGACGTCGCTGTTCACGCCGGTCGACCCGGAGGGGACCGTGCGCCGTGTGCGACCGGCGCTCGAGGCGATTCGCGAGGCGGCGGAGCACGCCGGGGTCGGCATCACCGTCGACATGGAGCAGTACGCCTACCGCGACCTCACCTGGGACGTGTTCCGCGCGACGTTCGGGCGTGGCGAGCGGTTCGGCGCGTGGGAGGGCGCCGGGGTCGTCGTGCAGGCGTACCTGCGCGACGCCGACACGCACGCCGCCGCGGTCGCGGACTTCGCGCGCGAGCGGGGCGCGCCGTTCCAGGTGCGGCTCGTGAAGGGCGCGTACTGGGACTACGAGACGATTGTCGCGCGCGAGGCGAAGTGGCCGTCGCCGGTGTTCGCGCGCAAGGGCGACACCGACGCGCAGTTCGAGCGCGTGCTGCCGGTGCTGCTCGGCGCGTGGCCGAGCCTGCGGCTGGCGGTCGGCAGCCACAACGCCCGGTCGCACGCCGTAGCGCATGCGCTGGCCGAGGCGCACGGGCTGCCGGCGGCGGCGCTCGAGCACCAGACGCTCTATCGCACCGCCGAGGGCATGAGCGAGGGTCTCGCGCGTCTCGGCTGGGTGGCGCGCGACTACGTGCCGGTCGGCGAGCTGCTGCCGGGGATGGCGTACCTGGTGCGGCGCGTGCTCGAGAACTCGTCGCAGGCGGGGTTCCTGCTGCAGAGCCGCAGCGGCGTATCGGACGACGAGCTGCTGCGGCCGCCGCCGCACGGCGAGCCGGAGCCGCCCGAGGAGCCGCGCGACGCGGGCGACTTCCAGCGCGCGCCGTCCGCGCCGTGGTTCCGCGCCGAGCACCGCGCGGCGTTCGAGGCGGCGCTCGCGGCGACGCGCGCGGAGTGGGGCGGCCGGACGCTGCTCGTGATCGTCGGCGAGCGGGAGCCGGCGGCGGAGACGGTCGCGGTGCACAGCCCGTCGCACCCCGACGGGCCGCCGATCGGCGAGGTCGAGCTCGCGGGGCGCGCGGGGGTGGCGCGCGCGATCGCCGTGGCCGGCGCCGCGCTGCCGGCGTGGGCCGCGACGCCCGCCCCGCAGCGAGCGGCCGCGCTGCGCCGCGCGGCGGACCTGCTGTGGGAGCGCCGCCACACGTTCGCGGCGTGGATCGTGCACGAGGGCGGTCGCGACCGCGCAGCCGCTTACGCGGAGGTCGAGGAGACGATCGACTTCCTTCGCTACTACGCGATGCAGGCCGCGGCGCTGTTCGCGCGGCACGGCGACGCGCTGGCGCCGCGCGGTGTCGTCGCGGTGATCCCGCCGTGGAACTTCTCGCTGTCGATCCCGTGCGGGATGACGAGCGCGGCGCTGGTGTGCGGCAACACGGCGATCCTCAAGCCCGCGGAGCAGACGCCGCTGATCGCCGGGCGGCTGGTCGCGCTGCTGCACGAGGCCGGCGTGCCGCGCGACGTCGTGACGTGGCTGCCGGGTCGCGGCGAGACGGTGGGCGCCGCGCTGGCGGAGAGCCCGGAGGTCGCGATGGTCGCGTTCACCGGCTCGCGCGCGGTGGGCACCGCGCTGCACGCGACGGTGGCCGGCATCGAGCTCGCCGGGGGCGGCACGCCGGGCGCGCCCGGCGGGGGCGTGAAGGCGCTCGTCGCGGAGATGGGCGGCAAGAACCCGGTGATCGTGTTCGCCGACGCCGACCTCGACGAGGCGGTGTCGGGCATCCTCGCGTCGGCGTTCGGGCACGCGAACCAGCGGTGCTCCGCGGCGTCGCGCGTCTACGTCGAGCGGCCGGTGTTCGCGCGGCTGCGGCGGCGGCTGGTCGAGGCCGCGCGCAGCCTGCACGTCGGGCGCGCCGACGACCCGTCGACGCAGGTGAACCCCGTGATCGACCGCGACGCGACATGCGGCTGCTCGCCGCCGCCGACCGCGCGCGGGGCGAGTGCGAGGTGCTGCTCGACCGCTTCACCGGCCCCTCGCCGGCGGCCGAGAACCTGAACCTCGCGCCGCTGATCGTCGACGCTGCCGCCCGAGCGCGCGACGCGCGGGACGACGGCCACCGAGGAGCTGTTCGGGCCGATCCTGCTGCTCGTGCCCTTCGACGACGAACAGCAGGCGTACCGCCTGGCGAACGCGACGGAGTACGGGCTGACGGCGGGCGTGTTCTCGCGCAGCCCGCGGACGGTGGCCCGCGCGGTGCGCGCGCTCGAGGCCGGCAACATCTACGTGAATCGGTCGATCACCGGCTCGCGCGTCGGCGTGGAGCCGTTCGGCGGGATGTGGATGTCGGGCACCGGGCCGAAGGCCGGCGGGCCAGACTACCTGTGGGCGTTCACGCGGCGGGCCGACGCCGCCGACGCGGGCGATCCGTCCGCGGGCGCCGGGCCGGCGGCGACCGCGCCGGTCGCCGCCGCGCTGCCGGCGGAGCTCGCGAAGCGATGGGACGCCCCGTTCGAGCGTCGCGTCGCGGTCGTGGAGGGCGCCGCCGCGCTGCTCGGCGCGCGCGGCGAGGCGGTGGCGGCGGGACGGCTGCTCGACGCCGCGCAGTCGGCGCGCCGTGAGCTCGACCGCGCGCTGCCGACGCTGCCGGTCGCGGGCCAGCACAACGAGCTGCGCTTCGGGCCGGCGCGCGGACTCGGGCTCGTGCACGCGACGGGCGCCGATGCGGCGTGGTGGCTGGCGGCGCCGCTGCTCGCCGGCAACGCGGTGTGCGTCGTCGCGTCGCCGGCGCTGGCGCCGGTGGTGGACGCGCTGCGCGAGGCCGGCGCGCCGCCGGGCGCGCTCGCCGCGGCCGGCGACGCGCCGGGCGCGCTGCTCACGCTCGCCGAGTCGCCGGACGTCGCGTTCGTCGCGACCGACGCCGCCGGCGCGCTGGCCGACGCGGTCTACCGGCGGCTGGGACCAACTGCGCCGCGGCAGCGGTCGCTCAAGGCGCTGCTCTCGCCGCTCGACGGCCCGCAGCCGCGCGAGCCGGGGTTCCCGCGCCGGTTCGCCTGGGCGAAGGCGGTGGCCGTGCGGACGCTGCGGCACGGCGCCGACCTCGCGCTGGACGAGGCGGACGACCGGGGCTGACCTCCGCGATCAGACGCAAGCGGCGGCAGATACGCCGCCGACTCCATCGGCGGCGGTCGGCCGCCGATCTGGATTGGCGGCAGTTGCCGCCGTCGACATCGGCGGCGTGTCTGCCGCCGCTTGCGGAGGCGACGCACACGTCCGGCGCATCGGCTGACGTTCGCCCGCTGCCGCGCTCGATCGGCCCGCGTAGCGTGGGAGTTGGATGGATTGGCCGCGCGGGTCGCGGCCGGGCGAGAGATGGAGCGCGCGATGAACCGCATCGAACAACTCTGCCGCGAGCTGCCGGGACGGACCGCCGGCGGGCACCTCGTGCTGACCGTGTCGCTGGACCTTGGGCCGGGCACCGACGGCATCCCGTCGGCGCGCCAGGTGCTGAAGGAGATGCTGCGCGAGGCCGAGGCGGGCCACTCGCTCGAGCACGACGTGCGTCGCGCGGTAGAGGCCGACGAGGCGGCGGTGGAGGCGGCGATGGAACGCGGGCTTGCGGCCGGCGCGCGCGGCCTCTTCTACGCGGGCAGCGCCGCGGGGGACCTGCGCGTCGAGGTCGAAACGGCGCAGCCGTTCCGCAACTCCGCGGCGCTCGCGCTCACGCCGGCGCTCTTCGAGCTGGTGCGTTTCGACATGCTCACGCGCCGGCCGGTATCCGTGGTCGCGACCGACCTGACCGCGATGCACGCGATGCGCGTGCACTACGGCGTCGTCGAGGCGACCGCCGTCGTGCAGCACGACGAGAGCGAGCTGGGGTCGGCGCACGGCCGGACGAACGTCGAAGGGCGCGTCGCGTCGGCCGGCGAGGGCGCGGCCGGCGGCCACTCGCGGTCGCGGATTGAGAAGCAGATCCTCGCGCACCGCACGCAGTTCGCGGCCGACGAGGCGGCGCGGCTCCAGGAGTTCGTGGGCCGCGACGACATCCTGCTGATCGCCGGCGCGGACGAGCCGCGCGCGGACCTCATGAAGCGGCTGCCGCCGGGCCTCGCGGAGCGCGCCGTGCAGACGCCCGACATCCATCCGCAGCTGACGGACGCCGAGATCGCCGACATGGCGATGGCGCTGGCGGCGGACGCGCAGCAGGCGATGGCCGACCGCGAGGCGGAGCGCTGGCTCGCCGGCGACTTCCGCGACCAGGCGGTGTCCGGGATTGGCGCGGCGCGCGAGGCGGCGGAGCGCGGCCAGCTCGGGACGTTGCTCGTGCACGAGGCCGCGATCACGCATTTCGGCGTCGCGCGCGACGCGCGCAAGCACGCGTCGACGCTGGACGGCGCGGCGATCGAGGACCTGCTCGCGGCGGCACTGACGCACGGCGCGGGCGTGCTGGTCGCGCGCGCCGACGCGATGCTCGATCGCTACGAGGGCGTGCTCGGCATCACGCGCTGGTAGGCGCGCGGCGGGCGGCGGACTTCGTCGAGTCCGCGGCAAGCGGCGGCAGACACGCCGCCGATGCCAGCGCGGCCCGCGAGGGCGCGACCCCGTGTGGTTGGGCGGACGGATCTAGAACCCGTCCGGGCAGTACCCCCGGTACTCCGTCGCGAAGAGGCGATCCGCGAGGCGGAGCGAGGCGGACTCGCGCGTCTCGGCGAGGCCCCAGCGCGCGAGGTGCGTGGCGGAGGCGTAGCCGCTCGCGAGCATCGAGAGGCTGCGCGCCGGCAGCACGAGGTCGGGCTCGTGGCGGTCGGTGCGCGCGACCGTCGTGTCCGCGCCGTCGGTCTCGAGGCGGAACGTCGCGTCGTTCCAGTCGCAGACGTCGTCGTGCACGCGCAGCGTGAGCGCACCGGCGTCGCCGTACGGCCGCTGCGGCAGCGCGCGCTCGACGTCGACGATGCGCATCCAGATGCCGTCGCCGGCGCGGCGGCGGAGCACGCGCGGCTCGAGCAGCAGCGCCGGCGCGGGGTCGTCCTCGGGGACCGCCATCTGCACGCGCGCCACCAGGTCGTGCGCCCGCAGGTACGCCCAGAGACCGCGGTAGGCGTCGAGGTCGAGCGCGACGAAGTCGTGCACCTCCATCACCTGGTCGGGCGCCGGCTCGAAGTGGACGGGCTCCTCGCGAGTCGAATAGATGACATAACCGGAGGGGCGATCGTCGCCGTCGCGATAGACGCCGACGTAGCGCCGTCGCTTCTCGCGCTCGCGGAACTGGTTGTCCCACATCCAGGACGAGCGGTGGAGCATGACGTTGCGCGGCGCGGCGTACTCGGCGTAGACGCCCTCGATGACGTCGCGCGCCTCGGCCTGCGGGGTGAGGTGGACGCCGCCCGTGGGCTCGGCCGGCTGCTGGAAGACGGCGTCGCGCGGCGCGACGTCGTAGCGGACGACGCTGCTCGCGAGGCCGTAGCCGAACCGCTGGTAGATCGCGCCCATGCTCGCCCAGAGGATCGCGATGGACTGCCCGCGTTCGCGCTGATCGCGCAGCGCATGCGTCATGACGCTGCGCAGCAGGCCGCGGCGGCGGTACTCGGGGAGCGTGCCCACGGCGGTGATGCCGGCGGCCGCGACCGGCGCGCCGTTCCAGCGCATCGTGAACGGGTAGGCGCCCATCGTGGACGCGATGCGGCCGTCGACGAACGCGCACAGCGTCCACTCGGGCTGCGTCCAGTCGTCGCTCACGTCGGTCGGGTCGACGCTGTTCTCCGCGAAGACGTAGGACCACACGCGCCGGTAGTCGACCAGCTCGTCGGCGGTGATCGGACGGATCTCGACGGTCACGGGGCCTCCGCTCGGGCCGCCTGCTCGGCGGCAACCGATCGAGCGTAGGGGCTGGCGGCGCGGCCGGGCCACCCCCGTCGGGCCGCCGCGCCGCCGTGCCGCGCGGGATGGCGGATAGGATGCGCGCGCTGCGGGCAGGCGCGGCGCGGGCAGCGTCGGCGGCGGACGCCGCCGGGACATCGGCGGCATGTCGGCCGTCGCTTGCGGGGAGGCGAGATGGCGGGCGACGGCGAGGTGCGGGTCGAGATCGAGGAGCGCCCGGAGGGCCGCGTGGCGCGCGTGACGGTCGACCGGCGCGCGCGGCTCAACGTGCTCGACGGGGCGCTGATCGACGCGCTGGCCGGGGCGTTCACGGGGCTGGCCGGCGACGACGCGCTGCGCGTCGTGGTGCTGGCGGGCGCGGGGGAGCGGGCGTTCATCGGCGGGGCGGACATCGGCGAGATGGTGGGGCTGGAGCCGGCGTCGGCGGAGGCGTTCATCACGCGGCTGCACGAGGCGTGCGCGGCGATCCGCGCATGCCCGGTGCCGGTGATCGCGAGCGTGAGCGGGTACTGCCTGGGCGCGGGACTCGAGGTCGCGGCGGCCTGCGACGTGCGGATAGCGTCGGCGGACGCGACGTTCGGCATGCCGGAGGTGCGGGTCGGGATCCCGTCGGTGATCGAGGCCGCGCTACTGCCGTCGCTGATCGGGTGGGGGAAGACGCGCGAGCTGCTGTTCACGGGCGAGGCGATCGGGGCGGCCGAGGCGCTGGCGGCGGGGCTCGTGGAGGCGGTGGCGCCGGCGGGCGGGCTCGACGCGGCGGTGGAGCGGCGGGTGTCGGCGATTCTCGCGGCGGGGCCGCGGGCGATGCGGGCGCAGAAGGCGCTGATCGCGCGGTGGGAGCGGCTGCCGCTCGCGGAGGCGATCGAGGCGGGGATCGCGGCGTTCCGCGCGGCGTATGCGGGCGACGAGCCGCGAGCGCGGATGCGCGCGTTTCTCGAGCGGCCGCGGAGGGATGGGGGCGGTGGGGATGGCGGTGGCGGTGGCGCGGCTCGCTGACGCGGGCGCGCCGACGGGAGGACGGGGGCGGGGCGGCTCCCCAGCCCACTGACGCGGGGGCCTTCGCCGCGAGGGCGCGGGGACGGCGCGGCCCGCTCAGCCCGCCGACGCGGGGCCGTTCGTCCGGGGGGTGTCCGGCCGGCGGGCGCGACGTGTGAGCCAGGCGCCGGCGGCGAGCGCGGCGAGGCCGGCGATCAGCGTGAGCCACGTCACGGCGTCGACGGCGGACCGGCCGGCGACCGACGCCGGCGTCAGCGCGGCGCGCAGCAGCGCGAGCGCGGCGAACGTCCACGCGGCGACGGTCGCGGCGCCGAGCCGCCGCCACGCGGCGAGCAGCGCGGCGAGCACGAGCAGCACGGCGGCGGCCTCGACCAGCGGGGTGGCGAGCCGCGTGTCGGCGAGGCCCGACATGCGGAACCCGAGCGGCGGCGGGGCGGTGGCGCCGTAGCACGCGTCGCGGACGACGCACGCGGCGTCGTAGCCGACGGTCGCGACCGCGAGCCCGAGCGCGGTCGCCGCGGCCCACGGCGCGCGCAGCGCCGGCGCGCGGCGCGCGATCCACCAGCCGGCCGCGGCGGCGGCGAGCACGCCGGCGATGGGATCGATGCCGCCCCAGAAGCGGATCACCACGAGCGCGTCGACCAGGCTGCGCGGCGACGCCGCGACCAGGTACGCGACCCGCCCCGCGATCACGAACGCCGCGCCGGCGTTCCAGAAGAGGTCGCCGACACGACGGCGGTCGAGCCCGAGCAGGTCGGCAATCGGCCGCGCCGACCCCGCGAGCAGCAGCGCCGCCACGAGCAGCGAGAGCGCCTCGCCGCGCACCCGGATGAACTCGGGCATCGCGCTATCCCCCGCCGCCCGCGGCCGCGGCCGCGGCCGCGGGCGCGGTGGCGCTCGCGCCCGGCGCGGGCGTTGCGGCGGGCCGGGCCAGCGCGCTCGCGATCAGCGCGCGCAGCTCGGTCTCGCCGATCGGGCCGAAGTGGCGGCTCACGAGCGTGCCGTCGGCGGCGATCACGTAGGTCGTGGGCAGGCCGCGCACGCCGTAGGCGGCGCCGAACGAGCCGTCGTCGAGCGCGCTCGCGTAGCCCACATGGAAGCGGTCGAGGAAGCCGCGCGCGGCGTGCGCGGTGTCGTCGTGCGCGACCCCGAGGAACGCGACGCGCGCTGCGTCGCTGCTCGCGTAGACGCGCTGCAGCGCGGGCGCCTCGTCGCGGCAGGGCGGGCACCACGACGCCCACACGTTGACGACGGCGACGCGGCCCGCGAGGTCGGCGTTCGTGACGCGCCCGTCGCCGGTGAGCAGCGCGAGGTCGAACCGCGGAGCGGGCACGCCGGGGGCGACGCCGCCGGCGCGGCGGGCGGCCAGCCCGGCGAGCGCGAGCGCGATGAGCAGGGCGACCGCCGCCCCGGCGAGCCACCGGCTGAGGCGGCGGCGCAGGCGATCGACGTCGGCGGGGGCAGCGGGCGAGTCCACGCGCCCGATCCTAGACGCTGCCGCCCGCGCGGGCGCCGGGGCTATGCCGGCGCCGGGCCGGCGGACAGCTCCTGCTCGATGCGGCGCTGCTCCGCGACGAGCGGCGCCTCCATCGGGTGCGCGTCGTGGCGGAACCGCGACGTCAGCAGCCCGCGGGCGTACGCGAAGACGAAGCCGGTGACGCCGAGCTCGCGCCACTGGCGGATGTGGCCGCACTCGTGGGCCAGCAGCGCGAGGCCCCAGGCGGTGTCGGGCCGGTAGCGGTCCGGCCGGATCAGGACGTGGTGGCCGAGCGTCGTGGCGTCGGCGCCGAGCAGCGGCGGGATGCGCGCCCACGGGGACTCCGTGACGACGCGCATGGCGCGCAGGTCCTCGAGCGGCCGGTACGGCGCGAGGCGCTCGATGGCGGCGGCGGGCAGGGGCTGGCTCATCTCGATCCTCCCGACGGCCCTGCGCGTGGCGGGCCGCATCCTACCCGCCGCCGTCAGCGCGCGGCCGTCGGAGCCGGGCCGCAGGTCCAGAGCGTCCACGCGAAGCCGGCGGTGCGCGGCAGCGCGCGGCAGTTCCGCTGCACGATGGGGAGGACGTCCGCGAGCTGCCCGGTCGCGATGCGCTCGCGCGACAGCGCCAGCAGCGGGACGTCGCCGGCCCTCAGCAGTGCGTCGAGCCGCGCGGGCGGCAGCACCGGCGCGCGCAGGTACTCGTTCCAGACGGGGAGCACGGACGCGCCCGTGTAGGCGATCGCCTCGCCGGCGTTGTTCACGCCGTCGATGCCGAACGCGTAGCGCGGCCCCGCGCCCGCGCCCCGCGGTCGCGCTGTTGCCGCCGTCGCCGCCGCCGCTCGCGACGCCAGCCGGCGCGACGGCCTGTGCGGCGCGCAGCATCGCCTCGGCCGGGACGAGCCGCCGCGCCGTCGACGGCGCGTCGCGCGTCGCGTAGACGAGCGGGTTGGGCCGCGTGATCTGCCCGCCGCGCGGCGCCGCGCGCGCGATCCAGAGCGACGCGACCAGCGGCAGCGCGAGCACCGCCACCGCGGGCAGCGCGCGCAGCACGCCGCGCGCCGGCGCCGCCCGCGCGATCGCGAGCGACGCGACCGCGACGCCGGACGTCGCGACGACCGCGATCGCTGCGCGGTGCATCGCCGTCGCGAGCGGCGCCTCGATGCGCACCGCCCACCACGCGAACGCCGCGACGACGGCGAGCGACAGCGGGAGCACCGCCGCGCGCCGGCCGTCGCTCGCGCGCCACCCCTCGACGAGGCCGACCCCGGCCATCATCGCGATCGCCGGCGCGTACGCCTCCGTGTACTGCGCCGCCGACCGGTTCGAGAACGTGAACAGCACGGCGCCGGACAGCAGCCACGCCGTCCACAGCGCGCCCGGCCCGTCGAGCCAGTCGCGCCGCCGCCACGCGACCATGGCGACGCCGAGCAGCGACAGCAGGATCGTCGTGCCGAGGAGCGTGCCGTTGGCGTCGCGGAAGAGGCGCAGCGGGCCGGCGTCGCCGACGCCGTACTGCCGCGCGGCGAGCGCGGTCGCGGCGACCACGGCCGGCGTGTCGATGACCGGCTCGAAGATGGCGACCGGCCCGGGCCGTACGCGCTCGACGCCGTTGTAGCGGAGCATCAGTCCGTACGGGCTGTTCGCGGCGTCGTTCATCACGAGCGGGCGGTGCGACGCCGGCGTGAGCTGCACGAACGTCACCCACGAGAGCGCGATCACCGCCGTCACGGCGGCGCCGGACGCGAGCAGCGGCAGCCGCGCGCGCCACTCGCCACGCCAGCGCACGCCGACGTAGACCGCGGCGGCCGGCAGCACGATGCAGCCTTCGAAGAACTTCACGTTGAACACGACGCCCATGAGCACGGCCCACGCGAGCAGCAGCCCCGCGCGCCGCGACTCGACGGCGGCGACGAGCAGCCACGCCCCGGCGGCGAGCAGCGCCATCATCAGCGCGTCCATCGTCGAGTCGCGCGCGGTGGCGACCGACTCGGGGAAGACGGCGAGCACCGCGGCGGCGGCGAGGGCGGCCGCGAACCCGTGGCTGCGCCGCGCCGCGCCGAAGAGCAGCGGGACCGCCGCCGTCCCGGCGAGCGCCATCGGCAGGATGATCGCGACGCCGTGGAAGCCCAGCGCCTTCGTGGACAGCACCTGCAGCCAGAGTGCCAGCGGCGGCTTGTCGACGGTGAGCGTGCCGGCGGGGTCGAACGCCGCGTAGAAGAAGTTGTGCAGCGAGAGGCCCTCGGAGCGGATGGCGGCGGCGTAGAAGAGGTTGCCGAGGCCGGCACGCCCGAGGTCGAACAGGCGCAGACCGGCGGCGGCCGCGGTGATCGCGGTGAGCACGAGGCCGGTCGCGGGGCCGGTCGCGACGTGCGGTGGTCGTGTGAAGCGGGCGATGGCCATCGGAGCTCCGGCCGTCCACGGATATGCGCATCGTCATACCATGGGGCGCGCCGCCGCGGACGGGGGCGGCGCGCCGGCGCGGCCCGCGAGGGCGGGTGCGAGGTGATGCACGTGATGCGGTCGACGTTCCACCGGCGGGTGCTGCGCTCGGGGCTCGCGCTGCTCGAGCGGCTCAACGCGTCCCCGCCCGTGAACGAGATCCACCGCTCGGACTTTGACCAGCTCCTGCGCGCGACGTTCGACTGAACGGAAGAGGACCTGGCCGTGCGCCAGGTGTACGAGCTCGCAGGCGTGACGGGCGTGCGCTGGGATCGGCTATAGGCATCGTGGTCACCCCCCGGGGCAAGCGGCGGCAGATACGCCGCCGACAGAACGCGGACGCAGTCCGCGGCTCGCGCCGCGCGTCTGTGGGCGGCATGTCTGCCGCCGCTTGCCGGGAACTGGCGTCCTACCCCGCCAAAATGCTGATCAAAGTTCGCGCAGGTTTCTCCTGTTTGCCCAGATTTCGCACCGTTGCCCGGGGTGCTGCCCGGGGCTCTACTCGGCCACAGGGAGGTGCGGCCGATGCTGAGCGTCTCGCGTTTGCTGAACGGCACGGTGACCGAGGGGGACGCGCTCCGTTACGAGCGCCATAGCCGGCGGCTGCCGTCGCACCTGCTGCACTACTCCGAAGACAAGAAGCCGGTCGTGGTGTGGACCTCGACGCACCGCTGCAACCTGCACTGCGCGCACTGCTACACCGACTCGTTCGACCGCGACTACCCGGGCGAGCTGACGACCGACGAGGCCTTCGCGATGGTGGACGACCTCGCGGCCTTCGGCTCGCCGGTGCTCCTCATCTCGGGCGGCGAGCCGTTTCGCCGCCCCGACGTGGAGACGGTCGCGGCGTACGCCGTGCTGCGCGGGATGCGCGTGGTGTTCTCGACGAACGGCACGCTCGTCACGCCCGACCGGGCGCAGCGGCTGGCCGACATCGGCGCGTCGTACGTCGGCATCAGCATCGACGGCCGGCCGGAGACGCACGATCGCTTCCGCGGGTCGGTCGGCGCGTTCGAGGCGTCGATGCGCGCGCTGGAGGCGTGCCGCGATGCGGGGCTGAAGACGGGGCTGCGCTTCACGCTGACGAAGGCGAACCAGGACGACCTGCCGTGGGTGTTCGACCTGATGGTCGAGCGTGACGTGCACCGGCTATGCATCTACCACCTCGCGCCGACGGGCCGCGGGGCGCGCATCCAGAAGTTCGCGCCGACCGCTGAGGAGACGCGCGCGGCGCTCGACCTCGTCTTCGAGCGCACGCGCACGCTGGCGGCGCAGGGCTTCGAGACCGAGGTGCTGACGGCCGACAACCACGCCGACGCGGCGTACCTGTGGATGTCCGTGGCGCGTGAGCAGCCGGAGCGCGCGGCCTCGGTGTGGCAGCTGCTGCAGTGGAACGGCGGGAACCAGTCGGGCGAGGCGATCGCGTGCGTCGACTCCGACGGCACGATCTACGGCGACCAGTTCTGGCGCTGGCGCCCGCTCGGCAACGTGCGCGAGCGGCCGTTCAGCGAGACCTGGGCGCAGGACCCGCCCGAGCTGCTGCGCCTGCTGCGCGATCGCGGCGACCGCCTGCCTGAGCGCTGCAAGGCGTGCCGCTTCGTGTCGGTGTGCAACGGCAACTTCCGCTCGCGCGCCGAGGCGACGACGGGCGACCTGTGGGCGGAGGACCCGCTCTGCTACCTCCGGGACGACGAGATCGCGGGAGAGGTGGCCGTCGGTGCCGGCGCCTGAGGCGGTCGGCACGCGACCGGAGCGACCGGCGTTCGGCGCGAAGCCGGAGCTGCTGTCGGTCGACTTCGACGAGCGGCCGTTCACGGTGGCGTGGGAGCTGACGCGGTCGTGCGCGCTCGCGTGCCTGCACTGTCGTGCCGAGGCGCAGCCGAAGCGTCATCCCGACGAGCTCACGCTCGACGAGGCGCGCGGCGTGATCGACCAGCTCGCGGACCTCGCGCCGCCGGTCCTCGTGCTCACCGGCGGCGACCCGCTGATGCGGCCCGACTTCTTCGACATCGTCGACTACGCGGTCCGGCGCGGGCTGCGCACGTCGGTCTCGCCGACGACGACGGCGCTCGTCACGCGCGAGCGGCTGGAGCGCATGCGCGACCTCGGCGTGCAGATGGTGCACGTGAGCGTCGACGGCGCGCGGGCGATGTCGCACGACGCGTTTCGGGGCTTCGAGGGGACGTTCGCGCGGGCGATGCGCATCCTCGGCGACCTGCACGACGTCGGCATCGGCGTGCAGGTGGGGACGACGGTGAGCCGGCGCAACGTCGATGAGCTGCCGGCGATGGTGCCCTTCCTCACCGAGCACGGCGTGCGGATGTGGAACCTGTTCTTCCTCGTGCCGACCGGGCGGGCGCGGCGCGAGGACATGATCGACGTGGAGACGGCGGAGCGGACGTGGGAGTGGATGGCCGACCTCGGTCCGCGGGTGCCGTTCGCCGTGCGCACGACGGCGGCGCCGCAGTTTCGCCGCACGCTGCTGCGGCGCGCGCGGTCGGACGCGGGCGGCACGGCGCCGCTGCGGCTCACCGGCGCCGGCTACCAGATGCGCGAGGCGCCGGCCGGGGTGCAGACGCGCGGCGTGAACGACGGGAAGGGCTTCCTCTTCATCGACCACCTCGGCAACCTCTGCCCGTCGGGCTTTCTGCAGGTGAGCGGCGGCAACGTGCGGTCGGCGCCGATCGCGGACGTGTACCGCGGGTCGGAGCTGTTCCGCTCGCTGCGCGACCCGTCGCTGCTGCGCGGGCGGTGCGGTCGCTGCGCGTTCGCCGACCTGTGCGGCGGGTCGCGCGCGCGCGCGTATGGGGTGAGCGGGTCGTGGCTGGACGAGGACCCGCTCTGCGCGCTGGAGGGTGCGGGCGCGGACTGACTCCGCCGGCGCTGCGTGCCGCGGCGAGCAGGGGACATTGCGCCGCTATTGCCGGCCGCCCACGAGGCGGGAGACGGCGACGCACCGGGCGGGAGCTGGACATCCGCCGACATCGCATCGCGGCCGCTGGGCACGGTGTGGGCCCGGAAACAGCGGCCTGACGGCCCCAGCTCGCCTTCTCGCGCTTGCCCGGGCACCGGTCTGCCGTCACGATGATGGTCCGCGCCCGGGCTCACCCGTGCGCGCGCGGCGTCGGTGCGTGGAGGCGGCATGGCCGAAGCGATCGTGGCGCGACGCCTGACGCGGGAGTTCCCCGGCGTGCGGGCCGTCGACGCGCTGGACCTGTCCGTCGAGCAGGGACAGGTGTTCGGGTTCCTCGGCCAGAACGGCTCCGGCAAGACCACCACCATCCGCATGCTCACGACGCTGCTGCGCCCGACCTCCGGCGAGGCGTTCGTCGCCGGGCTCGACGTGCAGCGGCAGCCGGCGCTCGTGCGCGCGCGCATCGGCGTCGCGCTGCAGGAGGTCGGGCTCGACGACCTCCAGACCGGCCGCGAGCTGCTGACGCTGCAGGGGCGGCTGTTCGGCCTGCACCCGCAGACGCTGCGCCGGCGCATCGACGAGCTGCTCGAGGTCGTCGAGCTCGAGGATGCAGCCGATCGCCGCATCGGCACCTACTCGGGCGGCATGAAGCGACGGCTCGACCTCGCCTCCGCGCTGATCCACGAGCCCGGGATCGTGTTCCTCGACGAGCCGACCACGGGGCTCGACCCGATCAGCCGCGAGGCCCTGTGGCGCTACGTCGAGTCGCTCAACCGCGAGCAGGGCGTGACGTTCTTCCTCACGACGCAGTACCTCGAGGAGGCCGACCGCCTGGCGGACGAGGTCGCGATCATCGACCGCGGCCACGTCGTCGCGAAGGGGTCGCCGGCGGCGCTCAAGGCGACGGTCGGCGCCGACGTCGTCTCGCTCGACGTCGAGGGCGACGCCGCGGCGCACGAGCGCGCGCGGGTGGAGCTCGCGACGGTCGCGGGCGTGGAGGAGGTGCGCGGCGACGACGCGTCGCTGACGCTCTACGTGCGCAACGGCAGCCGGCTGATCCCCGCGTTGCTGGACGCCGTGGGCCGCGCCGGCCTGCACACGCACGCGGTGAAGCTGACGGAGCCGACGCTCGACGACGTCTTCCTGCGCGAGACCGGTCACCACCTGCTGGCGGGTACCGCGGCGGCCGCGAGCCCGGCGCCGGCGACGACCGGCGCGCGCGGCGACGGCGCGGGGGGCTGAGCGATGCGGCGCGTGCTCGCGGCGAGCATCCACCTGGCCGGCCGCGCCGTGCGCGAGACGCTGCGGCAGCCCGGCGTCGAGGCAGGCAACCTCTTCATCCCGCTGTTCTTCTTCTTCGTGACGGTCGGCGCCATCGGGCGCGTCGCCGGGCAGGCGTTCGGCGTCGTCGACTACAAGTCGTTCGAGGTGCCGGTGGCGATCCTGCAGGGCGTGGCCGGCGCCGCGTCGAGCTCCGGCATCGCCGTGGTGACCGACATCGAGCGCGGCTACTTCGACAAGCTGCTGCTCACGCCGGCGCCGCGGCTGGCGATCGTGTGGGGCCGGCTGCTCGCGGACGCGGCGCGGTCGGCGTTCTTCGTCGCAGTGATCCTGCTCGTGACCGCGATCGCCGGCGCGCACATGGCGGCCGGCCCCGGCGGCTACGCCGCGATCCTGCTGCTCGGCGCGCTGTTCGGCGCGGCGTACTCCGGCATCGGGCTCGCGATCGGCCTGCGCACCGGCAGCGCGCAGGCCGCGCAGGCCGGCTTCCTGCTGTTCTTCCCGCTGCTGTTCCTCTCGCCCGCGTTTGCTCCGCGCGACGTCTTCCAGGGCTGGCTCTACGCGCTCGCGACCATCAACCCGGTGACGTACATGCTCGAGGGCATGCGCGCGCTGATGCTGAGCGGGTGGGACTGGGGCCAGGTGGACGGCGCGGTGCTCGCGGTCGTCGGGCTGGGCGCGGTGACGACGGTGTTCTCGGTGCTCGCACTGCGCACGCGAACGCGCTAGGTCGCCAGCGGCCGCGGCGCCCCACAGCGGCGGCGAGCGGCGTTGGGGCGGCAGCGGCGCCCCCACAGCGGCGGCAGACATGCCGCCGACCCATCGGACGGCCGGTGGGCCGCCGATGTGACGGAGACGGCGCCCCGCCCCGCGGGCACGATGACTGCGCGGCCGCTCAGCCCGCTCACGCGGGGCCGTTCGCCCGCTGTCAGGCGTCGCCGCATGTGAGATAAGCGATCGCGATGACGATTGACCCGCCCGACGCTCCCGCTCCCGTCGCCGAAGGGGCCGCGCTTCCGCCCGGCCTGACCGACGCCGAGGCCGCCGCGCGCGCCGCGCAGGGCCGCGCCAACGTCGACACCACGCGCCAGGTCACCGACCGCGACGTCATCCGCCGCAACACCGCCACCTTCTTCAACGTGATCCTCGCGGTGCTGATCGCGGCGCTGCTCGTCGTCGGCGAGATCCGCGACGGCCTCTTCGTCGGCGTGGTGGTGGCCGCCAACGTCGCGGTGGCCACGGCGCAGGAGCTGATCGCGAACCGGCGCCTGCAGGCGCTGCGCGCGCTGACCGCGCCACGCGCGCTCGTCGTGCGCGGCGGCGTCGAGCGCGAGGTGCCGGCGGAGGAGGTGGTGCAGGGCGACCTCGTACACCTCACGAGCGGCGGCCAGGTGGTGGCCGACGGGCCGATCGTCGCGCACACCGCGGAGGTCGACGAGTCGCTGCTCACCGGCGAGTCGGAGGGCGTGCGGCGCGGGCCCGGCGCGATGCTGCGGTCGGGCAGCTACGCGGTCTCCGGGGAGTGCTACTACACGGCCGAGCACGTCGGGGCGGCGGCCTACGTGATGCGCCTCACCGCCGACGCGCGCGAGCTGATCCGCAAGGCGTCGCCGCTCACCTTCCGCTTCAACCGGTTGCTGCGCGTGCTGCTGATCGCGACGAGCGCGCTGGCGACGGTCCTCTTCATCCAGCTCAACATCCAGCACGAGGGCCTCGCGGCGTCGCTGCGCGCGACCACGGCCACGGTGACGACGGTGGTCCCGGTGGGGCTGCTGCTCGGCATGACCGTCGTCAGCGCGGTCGGCGCGCTGCGGGTCTCGCGCGCCGGCGCGATCGTGCAGGACATCTACGCGGTGGAGGCGCTCAACTACGTCGACGTGATCGGCCTGGACAAGACCGGGACGCTGACGACGAACCGGCTGGCGCTCGACGCCGTCCACTGGTTGCCGGGCGTGGAGTGGGCCGTCCCGTGGCTGGCGGCGTTCGCACGCGACAAGGGCGACGAGAACCGCAGCGCGGCGGCGCTCGCGACGGCGCTGGGCGCCGGCGCGCCGGCCGCCGTGCGCCGCGAGGGCGACGTCGCGTTCACGTCGCGCCGGCGCTGGAGCGCCGCGGCGCTCGTCAGCGGCGCCGGCGAGCGCCGCGTGCTGGTGCTCGGTGCGCCGGAGACGGTGCTCGCCGCCGCGCGCGGCGAGCACGCGGACGCGGGCGCGGTCGCCGCGCTGCGCGGGCACGTCGACGCCGCCACCGCGCGCGGCCTGCGCGCGCTGGCGCTCGCCGCCGCCGACGCGCTCCCGGACGCCGACGCTCCGCTGCCGCCGCTCGAGCCGCTCGCCGTGATCACGCTCAGCGACGAGCTGCGCCAGGAGGTGCGCAGCGCCTTCGCGATCATGGACGAGCTCGAGATCGCGCCGAAGGTGATCTCCGGCGACAGCCCCGACACCGTCGCCGCGCTGCTCGCGCAGCTCGACATCCCCGTGCGCGGCGGCGCCATCTCCGGCGCCGAGCTCGAACCGATGGACGACGCCGCGCTCGGCGCGGCGGTCGACGCGCACACCGTGTTCGGCCGCGTGTCGCCGGCGCTGAAGGCGCGCATCGTCGACGCGATGAAGGCGCGCGGCCACTTCGTCGCGATGGTCGGCGACGGCGCGAACGACGTGCACGCGCTGCGCGCGGCCGACGTCGCGGTCGCGATGGCGTCCGGCACGTCGATCGCGCGCAGCGTCGCCGGCATCGTGCTGCTCGAGGACTCGTTCGGGGCGCTGGTGCGCGGCACGCGGGAGGCGACGTTCGTGCTCGGCAACGCCGCGCGCCTGAGCAAGCTGTTCATCGCGAAGAGCGTGTACGCGTACCTGCTCATCCTCGTGACGAACCTGCTCGGGCTCGACTTCCCGTTCCTGCCGCGGCAGGGGTCCGTGTCGTCGCTGCTCACGCTCGGCATCCCGGCGGTGGTGATCTCGGTGGGCGTGCCGCCGCACAACGCCGGGCGCGACTTCACGCGCTCGGTGCTGCGCTTCGCGCTGCCGGCCGGGCTCGCGCTCGCGGCGGCGGCCGTGCTGGTGCAGTTCGCGACGGAGGGGCTGTTCGGCCGCGACATCGAGGCGGTGCGCACGCTGATCACGATGACCATCGTCGCGGCGGGGCTCGTGTTCGTGATCGAGGTGCTCGGCATCGAGGGCGCGAACTGGCGACGCCCGATCCGGCCGGTGCTGACGACGGCGATGGCGGCCGTGCTCTTCTGGGGGCTGCTGCTGACGCTCGGCGCGCAGGACGTGCGCAGCTTCTTCGCGTTCACCGAGGTCTCGGCGGGCGACTGGGCGATCGTCGGCGTGGCGACGGCAGCGACGCTCGCCGCGCAGTTCGCGATCAGCCGCTACTGGCCGCAGATCCTCGACTTCGTCACGGCGAAGCCGCCGCCCCACGAGGCGCCTCGTGGGCGCGCCGTCGACCGGTAGTGACCAGCGGGGGATGACGGCATTCGTCGCCGGCGCAGGCCGCCGGCGCCCCTCAGCGGCGGCAGATATGCCGCCGACAGCCCGGCGGCGCAAGCCGCCGACAGCCCGGCGCCGCGAGCCGCCGGCCGACCCGACGCGTCGGTCGCGGACTGGCATCCTCGTGCGGTCGGCGGCATGTCTGCCGTCGCTTCAGGGTGCGATCAGCCCCTTCTCGATCGCCTCCTCCTGGAACGGGAAGACGATGGACGGGTCCGCGTTGAGCAGCGTCGCGTCCTTGCCCTTGTAGTCGAGGTGCGTGAGCAGGTCGCGGATCACGTTGAGGCGCGTGGTCTTCTTGTGGTCGGCGCGCACGACGCGCCAGGGCGCAGCGGGGGTGTGCGTGCGCGCGAACATCTCGTCGCGCGCGCGGCTGTAGTCGTTCCACTTCTCGTGCGCCTGCTCGTCGATCGGGCTGATCTTCCACTGGGTGAGCGGGCTCTCCTTGCGCTCGTCGAGGCGCTTGCGCTGCTCGTCGCGCGTGATGTCGAGGTAGTACTTGAAGAGCCGGATGCCGGAGCGGACGAGCATCTGCTCGAAGGTCGGCGCGGTCTCCATGAACTCCTCGTACTCGTCGTCGGTGCAGAAGCCCATCACGCGCTCGACGCCGGCGCGGTTGTACCAGGAGCGGTTGAAGAGGACGAGCTCCTGCGCGGCGGGCAGGTGCGGCACGTAGCGCTGGAAGTACCACGAGCTCTTGTCGCGATCCGACGGCACGCCGAGCGCGACGACCCGCGTCTCGCGGGGGCTCAGGTGCTGGATGATGCGCTTGATGGTGCCGTCCTTGCCGGCGGCGTCGCGGCCCTCGAAGAGGACGACGATCCGCTCGTTGTGGGCGATCACCTGGCGCTGCAGCTTGACCAGCTCGATCTGCAGCTGCCGGAGCTGGTGCTTGTAGCCGCCGCCGGACCCGTCGTGCGGCACTGCGGGGCCTCCTTCGCTCGTGTGGTGGTGGGCGCGCGTTCAGCGTACGCGTGGCCGGGACGTTCGTCCCGCGAGGCGAGGGCATCGCGGCACTCCCCCCGCGCATCGCCGGCGCCGACGATGGGTGCAGGTTCCCGGCACCGGGCGGAGGAGGCGTGCCATGCCCCGTGAGCACTTCCATCGACAACTCGAGTCGCTGCGCGCGCTCGTCGGCGAGCTGGGCGGGCTGGCCGACGACCAGCTCGAGCGCGCGATGCGCGCCCTGGAGCACCACGACGCCACGCTGGCCGCGGCCGTGATCGCGGACGACGCGGCCGTCAACGCGCGCTGCGCGGACGCCGACCGCCTCTGCACCGTGCTGATCGCGGAGCAGGCGCCGGTGGGCGGCGACCTGCGGTTCATCCTCGCCTCGCTGGCGGTCGTCGCCGAGCTCGAGCGCATCGCCGACCACGGCGTGGCGATCGCGCGGACGGTGGCGCGCACGGGGGGCGAGCCGAGCGAGGTCGGACCGCTGCTCGCGACGATGGCGTCGAGCGCGCGCCGCATGCTCGAGGCCGCGCTGGCGGCCTTCGACGCGCTCGACCCGGAGGCCGCGCGCGCGGTGGGCCGGCTCGACGACGCGGTCGACGAGCTGCAGGAGGCGGCGTACCGGCTGATCGTCGGCCGTGGCGACGGCGACCCGGCGCGCGTCGCGCGCAGCGTGACGATGCTGTGGGTCACACACGACCTCGAGCGCGTCGCCGATCGCGCGACGAACATCGCGGAGCAGGCGATCTACGCCGCGACGGGCGAGCGCGCGGAGCTGAACGCGCACACGCTGCCGCCGCTGAAGACCGCGGACCCGACGGTGCTGCTGCCCTGACCCGAGGCGCCCGGCGAGGCGCTCCCGTCACCGGCGCGGCTCGCCGCGTCGTGGAGGAAGTGCGCGGTGCGTGCGGGGTGTGGCGACTAGCCGAACACGCCACCCGCGGCGAGCGCGGCGATCTCCGCCTCCCCGAGCCCGGCCGCGCGCAGCACGTCGAACGTGTGCTGGCCCGGCGCCGGTGCGGGGCCGCGCGGGCCGACGTCGGCGCCGGCGATCTGGAACGGCGTGCCGAGCGTCTCGTACGGGCCCGTCTCCGGGTGCTCGACCGTCGCCACCCAGCCCATCGCGCGGACCTGCGGATTGGTGGCGACCTCCGGGAGCTCGGCAGCGGGCGCCCAGATGATGCGGTGCTCGTCGAAGCGGCGCGACCAGTGCGCGACGTCGTGCTCCGCGATGCGGCCGGCGATGTGCTCGGTGAGCTCGCGGCTGTGCTCGAGGCGCTTCATCAGCGTGTCGTACCGCTCGTCCCGCGCGAGCGCCGGCTCGCCGATGGCGGCGCAGAACGGCGGCCAGTACGGGTCGGGCTGCACCATGACGAGCAGGAGCCACCGGCCGTCGCTCGCCTGGTATGAGTTCCAGATCGGGTTCGGCGGCGCCTCGCGGTCGTGCCGCGGCGAACGCAGGCCCGACATCAGCACGGCCGAGAAGTCGGTGGCGAGCGTCCACATGCCGGTCGCCTGCAGCGTGACCTCGACGTACTGCGGCTCGCCCGTGCGGTCGCGCAGCCGGAGCGCGGCGAGCGTGGAGGCGAGCAGGTTCAGTGACGTCGTGTGATCGCCCTGGCCGGCGCGGTTCAGGGGCGGCGGCGCCGGCGGCTGCTCGATCGCGGCCATGATGCCCGACCGCGCCCAGAAGGCGGCGTAGTCGAACCCCGGGCGGTCGGCGTCCGGGCCGCGCGTGCCGTAGCCGGTGAGGGAGGTGTAGACGACGCGCGGGTTTGCCTCGCGAATGGCGTCGTAGGTGAGGCCGTAGCGCGCGCGCCGCGGCGGCGTGAGGTTCGTGAGATAGACGTCGACGTCGCGCGCGAGGCGCCGCACGAGGTCGGGCCCGCCGGGCCGCCCGAGGTCGACGGTGATCGAGCGCTTCCCGCGGTTGTCCATCTCGAAGGCGTAGTTCTGCGCGAAGTCGCGGTCGTAGCCGGCGCTGCGCATGCTGAAGCCGCGCCAGACGTCGCCGGCGGGCGGCTCGACCTTGATCACGTCGGCGCCGAGGTCGGCCATCAGCGCCCCGGCGCTCGGCGCGGCGAGCCAGTTCGCGACCTCGAGCACGGTGATCCCGTCGAGCGGTGCCGGCATCGGGCGTCCCCCCTCGTCCATCGCGGCGACGTGGATGGTAGGGAGCGCGTCCACGCCGCGGCTACCGGGCCGGTCGTCCGGCGGCCGGGTCAGATCTCGCGGCGCGCCAGGAGGGCGACGGCGGCCGACAGCGCGACGACGGTCGCCACGACCGACACGCCCGCCGCGCGTAGGTAGTCGCGCGCGGGCGTGCCCTGCACGAGGCCGAGCATCGCGCCGGCGAGGCGCCCGGGCAGCCATTCGCCCACGGCCGGGATCACGCCGATCAGCGCGACACCGGCGATCAGCGCGAACGTGAGCACGACGGTGCCGAGCGTGCCGCGCGCGAGTCCCGCGGACAGCGCCGTGAGCGCGACGGCGAACGCGAAGTAGAGCGCTGCGTAGCCGAGCCCCGCGAGCATCGGCCCGGCGGGCAGTCCGCCGATCAGCACCGCGGTCTCGTACCACGCGGCGGTAGTGCCGAGCGTGAACACGACGACGGCCGCGATCACGTACGCGGCGAAGCGCGTCAGGACGAGGCCGCGCATCGACCGCACGCGCGTGCGGAAGAACGCGGCCAGCTCGGGGTTGCCGTCGAAGGCGAACGCGCCGGCGGCGGCGGCCACGATTGCGAGCAGGCCGAGCTGCGTGATGTTGCCGAGGTACTGCTGGACGCCGTCGGCCGGGACGGGCGGCGGGACCACGAACTGCACGTCGCCGCCGAAGCGCTTCACGAGCTCGGCGGCGTAGCGCGCGCTGATCGGACCGAGGAAGCCGAAGAAGAGGAAGATCACGAGCAGGCCCGGCAGCCGCCACGTCCGCCTGATGCGCAGCCACTCCAGCCGCCAGAGGCTCATCGCGTCAGCTCCAGAAACACCTGCTCGAGCGACGCCTCGCCGGGCCCCAGGCTCACCACGCGGGCGCCCGCGCGGGCCAGCGCGCCGGGGAGCTCGCGTTCGGCGTCCTCGAGCCGGTCGACCGCAATCCGCAGCTCGCGCGGGGCGGCCGCCTCGACGCCGCGCACCCACGGCTCCGCACGCAGCGCGGCGGCGACGCCGTCGTCCTCGTCGCGCAGTCGCACGACGTAGTTCGGCGTGGCGGATCCCGTGAGCAGCGCGGCGAGCGAGCCCTGGTAGAGCAGCGTGCCGGCGCGCAGGATGCCGACCGTGTCGCACACCTCCTGCACGTCGGACAGGATGTGGCTCGAGAAGACGACGGTGCGGCGGCCGCGCTCGCGGGCGATCAGGTCGAGCACCTCGCGGCGGCCCATGGGGTCGAGCGCGGCAGCGGGCTCGTCGAGCAGCAGCAGCTGCGGGTCGCCGACGAGCGTGGCCGCGAGGCCGAGCCGCTGCAGCATGCCGCGCGAGAAGCCGCCGACACGGCGGTCGACCGCGTCGGCGAGGCCGGCGTCGTGCAGCGCGGCGTCGATGCGCTCCGGCGCGACGTCGCTGCCGACGAGCGAGGCGGCCAGCGCGACGAGCTCGCGTGCGGTGAGCCACGGCTCGAAGTGCGGCGTGTCGGGCGCCAGCGCGACCTGTGCACGCGGCACGGCGACGGAGTACGCGCCGGAGGTCGGGCGGCGCAGGCCGGCGAGGATCGAGAGCAGCGTCGTCTTGCCGGAGCCGTTCGGACCGACCAGTCCGTAGACGCTGCCCTGCTCGACCTGCAGGTCGACGCCGTCGAGCGCCGCGTTCGCCCCGTACTGCTTGCTCAGTGAGCGCGTGGCGATGATCACCCGGGCTCCTTGCCGGCTGCCAGGTACGCGATGCCGCCGACCGGCGCCGAGACGAAGAGGATGACGAGCGTCCAGCCCCACTTCGGCAGGTAGCGGACCCGCGCGTGCGCGAGGTCCCAGAGGCAGTACGCGTCGAACGCGAGCGCGAGGACGACGATGGGGAGCAGCGCGGCAAGCGGGATGGCCATCGCGGGCACTCCTCGCAGCGGCCGGGCGCGTCGGCCCGGGAGCGCGATCGAGCGTAGCCGCCGCGCGGCGTGAGGTCCCGCGGCGCACGCCGCGCCGCGCGAACAGAAGGGTGGAGCGCGTCGCGCTCCACCCTTCGTGGTGCCACACGGGGTGGCGATGCCGTGCTCGCCCCGCGCGGCCGAGCCGCGCGGGGCGAGCGGGATGACGACGCTACTCGCGCCGCTTGGCCAGCTCACGGCCGCCGATCACCACGCCGCCGGCCACGACGGCCAGCAGGGCGATGCCGAGGACCGAGCTGGAGTTGCTCGCGAACAGGCCGGCGTTCCCGGTACTCGCCGGGGCCGGGGTCGCGGTTGCGCCGGCGGTGCCGGTCGAGGTCGCGGCGGCGGTGGCCGTCTTGGTCGGAGTCGCGGTGGCGGTCGCCGTCGAGGTTGGCGTCTGCGCCATTGCGCTGGCGGCCAGGAGGCCGACGGCGATCAAGCCGATGACAAGACCGAGCGTCCAGCGCGCAGTCGTACGTGCAAGCATGAAGCTTCTCCTAAATGGGGTTCGATGGGAGCTTCGTTGCGTGAGAGTGTTCTTAATCAGGCAGGTGGCCCCGCGCTCCTCCCTTCGAGCACCCGGCGTGCCGGCGATCATAGATGTCCGATGAATCATGTTCCATATGTCATGTTCTCTCGGACCTGCCCACGGGTTCGCCGCGCGAAGGTGCCGGGGGTCCTCCGTAGTCGCAGCCGTGCGCGGACGCGCGGCTGCTCGTGGGCTGCCTACTGATCAGGTTACGACGGGTGATCGAGCATTTCCGCGCGCAGGCGGCCCCGCAGCGCCCGGGCTACTCGTTGCGCAGCGCGGTGATCGGGTCGACCGCCGTCGCCCGGTACGCGGGATAGCTGCCGCTCACCAGCCCGACGCCGCCCGCGACGGCGAACGCGACGACGATGCTCCACGGCTGCACGACCGTCGTCATGGCGGCGCCGGCGATCGTGCGGTTGTTCACCAGCAGCGCCCCGCCGACGCCGAGCGTGACGCCGACCAGCCCCCCGACGAGGCAGAGCGTGAGCGCCTCGGTCACGAATTGCTTCACGATGTCGTTCGCCTGCGCACCCACCGCGCGCCGGATGCCGATCTCGCGCGTTCGCTCCGTTACCGACACGAGCATGATGTTCATCACGCCGATGCCGCCGACGATGAGCGAGATGCCGGCGATGCTGCCCAGCAGGATCGACAGCGTCGTGCTGACCTGCGACGCCGCGCCGATCAGGTCGTTCTGGCTCTGGATCACGAAGTCCGGCGTGCCGACGGCGTGCCGCTGCATCAGCAGGTCGGAGACCGCCTGCTTCACCAGGTCCTGGCTCGCGTTCGACGTCGTCTTGATGTCGATCTGGCGGACGGGCGTCTGGCCCGACGAGTTGCGGATGAAGCCGATGCGGCCCAGCACGCTCGTGACCGGGATGAAGATGTAGGTGTCTTCCTGGCCGGTGCCGCCGCGTGGCGCCATCACGCCCACGACGCGGAAGTTGAACGTGATGCGCCCCCCGGCCAGCGCGATGCGCACGAACTGCCCGAGCGGGTCCTGGCCCGGGAAGAGGTCGGTCGCGACCGTCGAGCCGATGACGGCGGTGAGCGCCTTCGTGCTGACGTCCGTCGGCGTGAGGAAATTGCCCGACGCCACGGTGCCGCCGCGGACGTCGATGTAGCTGTCGGTCGTCCCAATCAGCGTCGCGTTCGTGTTCTGCCCGCCGACGATCGCCTGCGCGCCGATACTGAGCTCCCCATCGACCCCCGTGACGCCCGGAATGCCGGCATCGCCGATGGCGGTGGCGTCCTCGAGGGTGAGCGATGCGGCCTCGGCACGTGCGCCGCCGCCGGACCGCTGCGCCGTGGCGCGGCCCGGCTGCACGAAGATCAGGTTCGTGCCCAGGCCGCGGATCTTGTCGGTGACGCCCTTCTGTGCGCCCTGCCCGACGGCGATCAGCACGATCACCGAGCTCACGCCGATGATCAGGCCCAGCGCGGTCAGCGCGCTGCGCAGGCGGTTCGCGGCGATCGCACGGAAGGCGATGCGCAGGCTGTCGACGAGGCTCATCCCGTCACCGCCCGCAGGGTGCGCGGCGCCGTGTCGTCGACGATCTCGCCGTCGAGCATGCGCAGCGTGCGACGCGCGTATTCGGCCACCGACTGCTCGTGCGTGACGAGGATCACGGTGATCCCCTGCTGCTCGACGAGGTCGGTGAGCAGCGCCATCACCTCGTCCCCGGTCTTCGTATCCAGGGCGCCCGTCGGCTCGTCGGCCATGATCACGCGCGGGTTCACGACGAGGGAGCGTGCGATGGCGACGCGCTGCTGCTGGCCGCCGGAGAGCTGCGTGGGGGGGTGGTGGGCACGATCGGCGAGGCCGACGCGCGCGAGCGCCTCCAGGGCCAGGCGCCGGCGGTTGGGGGTGCGCCGGTAGATCAGCGGTAGCTCCACCTGCTCGAGCGCCGACATGCGTGGGAGCAGGTTGTAGGACTGGAAGACGAAGCCGAAGGCGCCGCCGCGCAGGCGGGCGCGAGCGGTGTCGGGGAGGCGGCCGACCTCGTGGCCGTCGAGCCAGTAGTCGCCGGTCGAGGGCCGGTCGAGGCAGCCGAGGATGTTCATCATCGTGCTCTTGCCGGAGCCCGACGGACCCATGATCGCGACGAACTCGCCCGACGCGATCTCCAGGTTGACGTCGCGCAGCGCGTGGACCGTGTCGGCTTCCGTGACGTAGCTCTTCGTCACGTGGTCGAGGCGGATCACCGCAGGCCGCCCGTCGCGCCGCCGCGCCCGCCGCCGGCGCCACCGCCTCCGCCGAAGCCGCCGAACCCGCCGCCCGGCGCGGTGTCGCCGCCCGTCGTCGTCGCCGCCGCGGCGCTCGGCACGGTGACGTTCAGCAGGACCGTGTCGCCCTCGTTCAGTCCGGACGCGATCTCGACCTGCGTGCCGTTGGAGTCGCCGGTCACGACGTCCTGTTCCTTCGGCGTGCCGTCGGCGTTGGGCACGTAGACGAACGAGGTGCGGCCCTGCGTGTGGACGGCCGAGGACGGCACGAGCAGGACGTCGGTCTTCTCCCGGGTGAGGAGCGTGATCGTGCCGCTCATGCCCGGGGCGGGCATGGCCTCGTCCTGGAGCGCGGCGGCGAGACCGCCGGCCGCGGCGCCGCCGGCCCCGGCCCCGGCCCCGGCGGTTGCACCGCCCGCAACGCCGCGGCGGCCTGCGCCCGGCGTGCCCGCGGCGCCGGCCGCGGCCGTGGCGCGCGCCCGCACGCCCGCGCCGGCCCCCTTGCCGCCGCCGGCCCTCGCGCCGGGCGTGGCGTCGGCGCTCGCGCCGGCCCGCCCCGCGAACCCGGCGCGCGCGGTGCCGCCGCCGAGCGCGCCCGCGAGGCTCCGCAGCTGCGCGGCCACACCCGCGAGCGCCTGCCCCTGCAGGATCTCGGCCTGCACCGGGTAGGTCACGACGCCCTGCGCGGTCGTCGGGACGAGGCTCACCGAGTCGACGCGGACGATGAACCGCTCGCTCGGCAGCGCGTCGAAGGTGGCGAAGCCGAGCTCGCCGGTCTTGATGCTCGGCAGGTCGGTCTCCGACACCGTCAGGTTCACGACGATGGCGTTCGGGTCGGTGACGTTGATCGTCGCGGCACTCGCCGCGACGCGCTGACCCGCCTGGATCGCGACCGAGCCGACGGTCCCGTCGTACGGCGCCGTGAGCGTGAGCCCGTCGAGCGCCTCCCGGGCGGTGTCGACCTGCTGCTGCGCCAGCTGCACCGCGATCTGCTGCTGCGCGACAGTGTTCGGGTCGGTGCCAGCCTTCGTCTGCGCCGCGCGCGCCTCGGCCGACGCCAGCCCCGCCTGTGCGCCCGTGACCGCCACCTGCGCCGACGCGATGTCGGACGCGCTCGGGTGGATCAGCATCTGCTCCTTCTGCTGCGCGACCGCCAGCGCCTGCTGTGCGGCGTTGACCGCCTGCCGGGACTGGAAGAGCTGCTGGAGCGTCGCGGTCGCCGGCTGGTCGAGTGCGTCGCGCTTCTGCTGTGCGGAGGCGAGGTTGGACTCCGCGGTCGTCTGCCCGCCGAGCGCGCTGACGTAGCCGTTGTTGGCCTGGATCAGTGCGGTGACGCGGGTCGTCTGCGTGCTGGTCGGGCTCATCGCCGGCGTGATCGATGCGTTGAGCTTGTCGATCACCGCCGAGCTCAACGGCAGGTGGCTCGACGCGCACACGTCGCTGAGGGGCGTGTAGTCGGTGGAGCGGACGATCGTGCAGTAGCTGCTCCACGCGCTGTTGAGCGCGGGCAGTGCACCGGCGACCTGGTTCTGCGCGTTCGTGACCGAGACCTGTCCGCTGGTGACGGCGGCGTCGGCGGCGCTGATGTCCGCGGCCGTGGGCGGGGTCGGGTTCTGGAGCGCCGTGAGGTTCTGCTCCGCCGTCGAGAGGGATGCCTCGGCGGAGAGCACCGCCTGGTGCGCCGAGTCGATGTCGGCCTGGGACGGGTTCTCGAGCGAGGCGAGCGTCTTCTGGGCGTTGAGCAGCGCCGCCTGCGCGGATGCCACCGACTGGTTCGCGGAGGCGACGTCGCTTGCGTACGCGGGCGGCGAGATGAGCGCCTGCAGCTTGAGCTGCGCGGCCTGGAACGAGGCCTGCGCCGACGCGAGCGAACGCTGCGCGTCGGTCGGGTCGAGTTGCGCGAGCACCTGGCCCTGCGTCACCGTGTCCCCGGGCTTGACGTTCACGGCTGTCACGATGCCGCCGGCCGAGAACGTCAGGTCCGAGGACTTCGACGCGGCCGCGGTGCCGGTCGTGCTGGTCGTGATCGCGAGCGTGCCCCTGGTCACGGCGACCGGCTGCGGCTGGATCGTCGTGGCCGCCGCGGTGCGGTGCGTGGCCCAGTAGGTTCCCGCCGCCACGGCGAGGGCGACCACGATGCCGGCGACGATCCACCGCCCGCGCCGCCGCGACCCGCCGCCCTGGATGATCGCCCCGAGGTCGTCGCTCACGGCCACGCTGAGTCCTCCGCACCCGCGCCGGGACGGGTGGGCGCCCGGCATCCCGAGAGCGTACGTGCGGGAACATAAGACGGTTGTAAGCGCAGGCGGCAGGTTGCGATGCGGTTGCGATGCGCCTGCGAGGGTGCCCGGATCAGGCGTTGCCGGCGTCGGGATCCACCGCCGCCAGCCGACCCGCGCTGTCCGCGGCCAGCGGCGGCGCGCCCCGCAGCGCGCGCAGCCGGTTGATGCGATCGACGATCGGCGGGTGCGTCGAGAGCAGCCCGCGCGATCGCGCCTCGAACTTCTTCACCGGGTTCACGATGTAGAGGTGCGCGGTCGCGCGGTTCGCGACCTCGAGCACCTCGTCGTCGGTCGCGATCTTCTGCAGCGCCTGCTCCAGCCCCACCGGGTCGCGCGTCAGCTCGACCGAGCTTGCGTCGGCGAGGTACTCGCGCTGGCGGCTGATCGACAGCTGCACCAGCCGCGCGGCGATCGGGGCGAGGATGGCGAGCAGCACAGCGAGGATCGCCGCGATCGCCTGGCCCGCGTTCCCGCCGCCGTCGCCGTCCCGCCCGCCGCCGCGCCGCCCGCGGCCGCCGCCGAACCAGAACGTGTAGCGCAGGAACATGTCGGCGAGCAGCGCGATCGCGCCGACCATCACGCCGACGAGCAGCGCGAAGCGGATGTCGTAGTTGCGCACGTGCGACAGCTCATGGCCGAAGACGCCCTGCAGCTCCTCGCGGTTGAGCTTCTCGAGCAGCCCCGTCGTGATCGCCACGGAGGCGTGCTGCGGGTCGCGCCCGGTCGCGAAGGCGTTCGGCGCGCTGTCGTCGATGACGTAGACCTTCGGCATCGGGAGGTTGGCCGCGACCGCGAGCTCCTCGATCACGTGGTACAGCTCCGGCGCCTCGTCCTCGGTGACGGCGCGCGCGTGCGACGCGGCGAGCACGACCTGGTCGCCGGCGAAGTACGAGCCGAGCGCGAAGAGCGTGCCGAGGACGACGGCGCCGAGCGTGATCGCGACCGACGACGCCGGGTTCGCCGTCAGCCCGTAGCCGATCGCGAACCCGAGCGCCGCGAGCAGCAGCACGACGCTGAGCATGAGCAGCACCGACATGCGGCGGTTCGCCGCCTGCTGTGCGAAGAAGGTCTCGCCCGCCACGACCCCGGTACCCGCTCCCGTCGCGCCCCCGTTAGCCGAGGTTCAGGTTGACCTCGGGGACCGCCTCGGCGCCCGGCTCCGCCTCGAAGAACTCGCGCTTCGCGAAGCCGAACTGGCTCGCGAGCATCGAGGTCGGGAACGTGGCGATTGACGTGTTGTAGTCGCGCACGGTCGCGTTGTAGTGCTGCCGCGAGAACGAGATGCGGTTCTCGGTCGTGGTCAGCTCTTCCTGGAGCTGGGCCACGTTCTGGTTCGCCTTCAGCTCCGGGTAGTTCTCGACCACGGCGAAGAGCGAGCGCAGCGTGCCGGTCAGTGCGTTCTCGGCCTGCGCCTGCGCCGCGGGGCCCTGGGCGCCGGCCGCGACGGCGGCGGCCCGCGCGTTCGTGACCGCGGTGAGCGTGTCCTGCTCGAACTTCATGTAGCCCTTGACGGCGTTCACGAGGTTCGGGATGAGGTCGTGCCGCCGCTTCAGCTGCACGTCGATCTGCGACCAGGCCTCGTCGACGCGGACGCGCCGGCGGACCAGCCCGTTGTACATCGCGATGATGGCGAGGACGACGATGGCCGCCAGCGCCACCACGATGATGAGGATGACCAGGCCCATGGGGTGTGCCTCCTGGCTACGCGTTGCGAAACCCATCATAGGCGGGTCCCGGCGGCCGGGCGCGGCCGTTGGGCCCGCGTTGGGCAGTACGAACGGGCCGCCTCAGCGGCGGCACACATGCCGCCGACGGCACGCGGACGGCAGTCCGCGGCGGGCGCCGCGCACCTGCCGGCGGCATGGCTGCCGCCGCTCAGGCCACCGGCAGCGCCACCGTTACCTGCAGGCCACCCTCGGGCGCGCGGTCCGCGGCCGCGGACCCGCCGCGCCGCTCCGCGATTGCCCGCACGATCGCGAGCCCGAGCCCCGCGCCGCGGCGCCCCGGCGTGCGCGCCGCGTTCACCTGCGAGAAGCGCTCGAACACGCGAGCCAGCTCCGCGTCGGGCACGCCCGCGCCGCCGTCGCCGACCACGACGACGCCGCGGTTGCCGCGCCGCTCGCTCGCGACGCGCACCGGCGTGCCGCGCGGCGTATGCGCCAGCACGTTCTCGAGCAGGGCGCGCACCACGCGCCGCACCTCCGACGGCCGCGCACGCACCCGCACCGGCTGCAGCGCGAGCGTCACCGCGCTGCCGTGCTCCTCGAGCAGCCGCGCGAGCTGCCCGGCCACCGCACGCACCTCCGCGTCGAGCGCCGCCTCGACCGCCTCGCCGCCGCCCTCGCCCGCCGCCTCCGGCCACGCGGCGTCGTCGCCGTCCGCGACCGGCGGGCTCCGACAGCCGCGCGAGCTCGAGCATCTCCTCCACCAGTTGCGACGCCTCGACCGCGACGTCGCGCACGCCCTCCAGCGTCTCGCGGTCGAGCGCGTCCGCGTCGGGCCCCTGCTCGCGCAGGAGCAGGTCGGCCGACGTGCGGATCACCGCGAGCGGCGAGCGCAGCTCGTGCGAGGTGTCGGCGATGAACGCGCGCTGGCGCTCGTGTGCCAGCCGCAGGGGCTCGAGCGCGCGGCCCGCGAGCACCCAGCCCGCCGCGAGCGACAGCAGCACGCCGGCCGCGCCGCTGATCGCGAGCACCGCCAGCAGCTGACGCAGCTCCTGGTCGTGCGACGCGAGGCTGCGACCGGCGATGACGACCCCCGCGATGCGACCGTCGTCGAGGAACGGCTCGGCGAGCGCCGTCAGCAGCTGGTGGTCCGTATCGATGGTGAGCCATGTCGTCTCGCCGTTCAGCGCGTCGGCAAACGCCTCGCCGACCTCCGCCTCGCTCAGCTCGAGGTTGCGCGTGTTCGCCACAATCGTGCCGTCCGGCCGAAACGCTACGAGGAAGACGTCCGCCGTCTCGCCGTGGTAGACGCTCTCGTCGGAGAAGAGCGGCGCCTGCCCCTGCCCGCCGAGCCGCGGCCGCGACGTCACCCACTGCTCCACCACCGACTGGATCCCCGCGCGGGCCTCCGCGTCGAGCGCGCGGCGCATCGCCAGGAAGGCCGCAGTCCCGAGCACCGCGAGGATCGCGATGAAGATCGCCGCGTACCACGTCACGAGCCGCAGCCGTGCGTTGCGGTACATCAGTCCGCGTCCACGCGGTACCCCACGCCGCGCACGGTGCGGATCGCGCCGCCGTCGCCGAGCTTGCGCCGCAGGTAGTGCACGTAGAGGTCGACCGCGTTGGCGTCCGGCTCGTCCGTGTAGCCCCAGACGTGCGCGAGGATGCGCCGCCGCGACTGCGGCTGCCCGGCATGGCGCACGAGGAACTCGAGCAGCCGGAACTCGGTCGGCGACAGCTCCACGCCCTTGCCGCGGAAGCGCACCTCGCGCTTGAGCATGTCGATCTCGATGTGGCCGGCGTGGAGCGTGGCGTCGGCGGCGTCGCCGCGACGGCGGCCGAGCGCGCGCACGCGGGCGATCAGTTCGTCGAAGTCGAAGGGCTTCACCAGGTAGTCGTCGGCGCCGAGGTTGAGGCCGCGCACGCGGTCCTCGATCTCGCCGCGCGCGGTGAGCATCAGCACGGGCGTGGGGTCGCGACGCTCGCGCAGCGCGCGCACGACCGCGAAGCCGTCGGTGCCGGGCATCATCACGTCCAGCACGTAGAGGTCGAACCCGCCCTGGAGCGCGAGGGCGAGCGCCTCGTCGCCGTCGGCGGCGAGATCCACGCGGTGGCCCTCGGACTCGAGGCCGCGCTGCAGGAGCCGCGCCAGGCGGCGGTCGTCCTCCGCGATCAGCAGATGCATCGAAAACTCAAGGTACGGCGAACAAACGCCGGGTGCCGCTCGTTCCTTTGACGGTTCACATCAGGCTCACAGGGTCAGCACAGCCGATGGAGCGACGCTGGAACACGAGGCAGCGCCGGCCTCTCGCGGGCCGGAGAGAAGGGACTGAACGTGAAGCAGCCGATCGCTCTCGCGTACGGCGTCGCGGGGACCCTCGTGGCGGCGGCGGTCGTCGCGGTCACCGCATCCACGGCGGGGCTGGGTCCGGGTGGGGCGAAGACCACGCCCGTGAGCGCCAGTCAGCCCGCGGCCACCGCGCAGGCCGTGCTCCCGGTCCTCCCCGTCTACTCGGGGACCGCCGGCGCACAGGATCAGCAGACGCAGCCGGCCGTCGAGCCGGAGGCCGCGCCGACGGCGGTCGCGACCGCCGTCGCCCCCGCCCCCGGCCGCGCCGGCCGACTCGGCCCCGGCCCTGATCCAGGCCGCCCCGAACCCGGCGCCGGCGCAGCCCGCATACCGCGGCGACGACGGCTACGAGCGCGCCTCCGGCGCGACGACGCCCCGGCAGGAGCGCGAGCACGATGACGACTAGGGACGACGACGGGGCCGCGCTCGAGCCGTCGCCCGCCGGTGCTCCGCCGTCCCCGTCCCCGGCCCGGCCGGCCCGTGCCACCGCGAAGGCCGCGAATCCGCGGCCGAGCGGGGGCAAGGGCGATCGCGCCAGGACGCTGTCGCGCCTGAGCGTGGCGGCAACCTCGGCGGCGGCGTTCACCGCCGCGTGGCTCGCCATCGCGCACGCCGACCAGCAGCGCTTCGCCGCGGCCAACGCCGACGTACCGTCGCCGATCGTCGGCGCGCCGCTCGTTCCGCGCTCCCCGCTCGTGCAGGCGACGCCGGCGACGCCGCTCTTCGTGCCGACCGCGCAGCCGACGGCGGCTCCGGCCTCGGCCCCGGCCACGGCCCAGGCCGCACCGCGCACGGCGCAGCTTGCCCCGGCGCCCGCGCCCGCGCCCGCGCAGGCCGCGCCCGTGCGGGCTGCACCCGTGCAGCCCGTGCAGCCCGTGCAGGCCGCGCCGCAGGCGGCCGCACAGCCCGCGCCTCAGCCCGTCGCGCCGGTGCGGCGATCGAGGGCGTCGTGAACGAGCGCGCCTTCCGTGCGATGGGCACCGACTGGTACGTCGCGGCCGACGGCGCGCCGCCGCGCGTGCTCGCCGCCGTCGAGCGCATCGTGCGCGACGAGGAGCGACGCTTCTCGCGCTTTCGCCCCGACTCCGCCCTGAGCGCGCTCAACCGCGACCGTGTGCTGCGCGAGCCGGTGGTCGCCGGCGTCGTGCGCGAGGCGCTCCGCTTTCATCGCCGCACCCGCGGCGCGTTCGACCCGGCGATCGGCGCCGCGCTGATCGCCGCCGGGTACGACCGCTCGTTCGAGTCGCTCACCCCGTGCGCCGACGCGGACGGGGATGCCGCTGGGAGCGCGCCGTCCTCATGCGCCACCGGCGACCCGCGGCGCCCGACCATCGACGTGCGCCGCGACACCGTGCGGCTGCGCGGCGAGGGGTTCGTCGACCTGAGCGGCATCGTGAAGGGGTGGACGGTGGACCGGGTCGCAGCGCACCTGCGCGGCGCCGGCGCGACGGCCGCGATCGTCGACGGCGGCGGCGACATCCGCGTGGACGGTCCGTGCGGCGCGCCCGGCGACGGGAGCGCCCGCTGGCCGATCGGCGTGGGCGACGGCCTCGTCGCGTGGCTGGCCGGCGGGGCGGTGGCGACTTCGTCCACGCTGCACCGCCGCTGGGCCGTCCCGGGCGCCGCGCCCGGCGGAGGCTGGGCGCACCACATCATCGCGCCCGATCGCGGTGCCCCCGCGATCGCCGCGGCGCGGACCGCGACCGTCGTCGCCGCCGACGCCACGACCGCCGACGTGCTGGCGACGACGCTCCTCGTCGACCTCGAGCGCGGCCTCGATGCCGTCGCCCACGCGGGCGCCGCGGCGCTGATTCAGGATGCGGGCGGCTGGCGCATGACCGCCGAGATGGACCGGTACCTGGGGTGAACACGCAGAGCTGGCCGATGCCGGCACGGCTGCTGATGGCGGCCGCCGCCGGCGTGCTCGCCGCGACCATGCTTCCCGGGCTCCTGGCCCCACTCGCGACGAGCGAGCTGCCGCTGATGTGGTGGGCGTCGCGCGCCTCGGGAATTGTCGCGTACCTGGCGCTGGCGCTGTCGATGCTGTTTGGGCTCGCGGTGACGTCGCGCGCCGGGGGCTTCGGGCGCGCGACCTACTTCGAGTTGCACCAGCAGTGGACGCTCGCCGCGGTCATCGCGGTGGTTGTTCACGTCGTCACGCTCGTCGCGCACGCGACGTCGGGCATCCCCGTCGCCGCGGCGGCGATCCCCTTCGCGTCGGCACGACTGACCGGTCCAGTCGCGCTCGGGACGTTTGCGCTGTGGGGCGTGGCGCTGCTCGGCGTCACGAGCTGGATGCGGAAGTGGATCCCGTACGGCGCCTGGCGGGCGATCCACGCGATGGCGTTCGGCACGTTCGCGCTCGGGCTCGTGCACGGGATCACCGTCGGCACTGACACCGCGCAGCCCTGGATGATCGCCCTCTACGCGATCACTGCCGGGCTGGTGGCCGGGGTCGCGCTGTATCGCTTCCTCGTGCGCCCGAACTGACCCCGCGGCGCGCGCGAACGCGGCCGGAAGCGTAACGACCGCCACCACCTGCCCGGCACCGTGCCCGGCTACCGGTCCACCCCTGCTCAGCGCGCGGTGGAGGGCGGGGAGGCGTCGGACGCGACCTGCGTCACCTCGACCGTCGAGGACGCGACCGGGATCCCGGCTGCGCCGAAGCGCCGCAGGATCTCGCGGCTCATGCGGTCCTTGAACTCGCGCACGCCGCGCACCTCGACGACGAAGCGGACCGTGAGCTCGATCCAGTTGTCGGTGAGCCGGTAGTAGACGTGCGGGCGCAGATCCTGCATGTGCACGAAGTAGCTTCGGCGCATCGCGCGCAGCGACTCGCGGCTCATGTCGCGCAGCTGCACCGTCTCTGTGCCGGCGACCTCGAGCAGGATCTGCTCGGCGCGCGCGGGATCGGAGCGGTACGGCACGGGGATGCTGATCTCGTCCCACAGGTAGGGGAACTGCCGGCTGTAGTTGTAGACCGGCTCCTCGAAGACCTGCGCGTTGCTGACCGACACCACGCGACCGGTGTACTGCAGGCTGCGCACCCACATCGCCGGGTCGGCGCCGACGGCCGGCTGCCCCATCTCCATCACCGTGGTCTGCAGGAAGCCGACGCCGATCACGTCGCCGCGCACGCCGCCGACCTGGATGCGATCGCCGGGCGAGAACATGCGCCCCCACACGATCGTGAGGTAGCCGGCCATCGCGGTCACCACGCGCTGGAGCGAGAAGGCGAGGGCGACCGTGAGCAGCCCCGCGGCGGCCGCGAGGTGCTGCGGCGAGTTGAACCAGATCGAGAGCACGGCCAGCGCGAGGAACAGGGTGGTGACGAGGTTGATCACCTGCCGCGACCAGAAGCGGGCCTGGTCGCCGCCGCGGTCGGCCCGCGCCGCGCGGGCGACGGCCTGGGCGGCCCAGCGCACCGCGGCGAACAGCGCGACGAAGATCGCCGTGAGCAAGAGCTTGCGACCGCTCTCCGCGGTCACGCCGACGAGGTGCACGCCGAACAGGTCCATGCGCCGCTCTCCCGTGCCCGCACGCGCTCACGGAGAGGGTACCGGAGGCTCCGAGGCGGACCGCTTGCCCACGGGCCGCGAGCCGGGGCTCGCGGCCGATGCGGCGGGCCGCGCGCCGTGAACCGCGTGCCGCGGCTACGCGCCTCGCGCGAAGACCAGCTGCAGCTCCATCAGCCCGTGGTCGTCCACGGACAGCACCGCGAACGCCTTCGGCGGCGGCACGTCGTAGTCCGCGAACGCGATCGGCAGCGATCCCACGACCACCACCTGCCCGCCGCTCAGCGTGGCCCGGAGCGGGACGGCGACGTCGCGCGTCACGCCGTGCAGGGTGAGGCGGCCATTCGCCGTGACGTCGATGGTCTCGCCCTCGGCGGGCGGGTCGGGCAGCGCGATCGGCGACGTGAGCGCGAAGGTCGCCGTGGGGAAGCGCGCGGTCTCGAGCGCCTGCCGGCGCAGCGCGTTGTCGCGGCGCGTGTCGTCGCTGCGCAGCGCCGTGAGGTCGGCCTGCACGTCGACGGCGGTGACCGCGGCGCCGTCGTACGTCAGCGTGCCGGTGATCGCGGACGTGCGGCCGACCGCGGTGTTCGCGCCGATGCTCGCGAGCTGCTCCTGCACGCGGTAGCCGACGAAGGAGCTCGCCGGCACGAGCGTCCACGTCCCGACCAGCGTCGCCGGCGCGCCGTCCCTCGCGACCGCGGTCCCCGTACCGGCCGCGGGCGCCGTCGCGCTCGGCTCCGCCGACGCCGCGGAGGGCGTCGCGCTCAGCGACGCCACCGCGCCCTCGAGGCTCACGGCCGCGGGCGCGTCGCCGCGCAGGGCGACACGCCAGGCGACGATCGCGCCGACGAGTGCCAGCGCGACCAGGGCGCTTGCGCCGATCAACAGGCGCCGGCGTGAAACGGACACGGGCGCTCCTGTCGAGAGCGGGCTCGGTAGGCGGTGATCACGCACCGCCGGGACGCGCGCGGATTCAGCAATCGTGCCGCCTGCCGCATAAGCACGACATAAGCCGTCTCATCCCTTACGCGACTGCGCCTAGCGTTCCGAGGACCTCCGTCCCTCCGCGCACGTGTGCGCGTCCGTGATGCTGGTCCGCGCAGCGAGGTTTCCACAGGGGTGGGTATGACAATTCAACCCGGCACGGGCGGAGGGAACTGCATCCGCGGCCCGATCTGCCAGTCGTGCGGCGGCCTGCTCACGAGCGCGACCGACCGCGGGACGGAGGTCGACGGCACGCCGTCGTCGGAGTACTGCGGCCTCTGCTACACGCTGGGGCGGTTCCGCGCGGACTTCTCGATGGACGAGATGGTGCAGGTCTCCGCAGCGCGCCTGTCCTGGGCCACGGGCATGCCCATCTGCCGGGCGCAGGCCGTGCTCAGCGGAACCCTGCCGCGCCTCTCGCGGTGGCAGCCGGCGGCGTGAGCGGGCGCGGACGACGCTCTGCGCGAACGGCCCCTCAGCGGCGGCAGGCAAGTCGTGCGCGAACGGCCCCTCAGCGGCGGCAGACATGCCGCCGACAGGTCGGCGGCATGTCTGCCGCCGCTGAGGTCGCGTCCGTCCGCGCACGACGCGACGACGTCCTGCCGTACGCTCGCACCTCGCCCGTCCGGGCGCGGGAGGGGATCTGCGCGTGAGCTGGCCGGAGACGACGGAGCAGTACGAGCCGGACGCCGGCGAGCGCCGTTTTCTCGCCGGGCCACAGCCCCGCGGGTCCGAGTTGTGGCGCGCGCTGCGGATCTTCGCCGAGTTCGTGCGAGGATTCCGCGCGCTGCACTTCGTCGGGCCGTGCGTGACCGTGTTCGGGTCGGCGCGGGTCGACGAGACGCACCCGCACTACGAGCTTGCGCGCGCCGTCGGGCGCCGCCTGGCCGAGGCAGGCTTCACCGTGATGACCGGCGGCGGGCCGGGCGTCATGGAGGCCGCCAACCGCGGCGCGAAAGAAGCCGGCGGGCGCACCGTCGGCTGCAACATCCGCCTCCCGAAGGAGCAGCACCCGAACCCGTACCTCGACCGCTTCATCGAGTTCGACCACTTCTTTGTGCGCAAGGTCATGCTCGTGAAGTACTCGTACGGCTTCGTCGTGCTGCCCGGCGGCTTCGGGACGCTCGACGAGGTGTTCGAGACCGCGACCCTCGTCCAGACCGGCAAGATCCGCGACTTCCCGATCGTGCTGATGCACGAGGAGTTCTGGGCGCCGATGCTCGAGTTCATGCGCCGGTCGCAACTCGCCGACGGCGCCATCGACGTCGCCGACCTCGAGCGCATCACGGTGACCGACTCGCCCGAGGCGGCCGCGCAGTACGTGCGCGACGTCGCGCTCAACCGCTTCGGGCTCGAGTACCGCGCGCCGCGCCGCCGCCGCGTGCTGTTCGAATAGCGACGCCGGTCCCCACGGCGACCACCCACAGCGGCGGCAGACATGCCGCCGACCGGTCGGCGGCATGTCTGCCGCCGCTGTGGGGTGTGTACGCCTGCGGCGCATGGAGCCGCGGCGCTCAGCGGTCTCGGTCGTGCTGGTCGAGGATCATGATGCGGTTCGGCGCGCCCTCCACGCGCTGCTTGCCGAGGGCGGCGACATCGACATCCTGGGCGAGGCGCGCACCGCCGCCGAAGGCGAGGCCGAGTCCCTGCGCCTCGCGCCGGCCGTCGTCCTGATGGACGTGCGCCTGCCGGACGGCTCCGGCATCGACGCCTGCGCCCGGATCCGGGCGCAGCTCCCGTCGACCCGCGTGCTCATGCTGACGTCGCACGACGACCCCGCCGCGCGCCGCGAGGCGGCGGCCGCAGGCGCCTCCGGCTACCTCCTCAAGGAGCTCGACCCGGCGGGGCTGCGGCAGGCGATTCTCGACGTCGCCGGCGGCGCCGAGCCCGAGCCGGCGCGCGACCGTGACTAGGTCGCGACGCCCGTGAGCACGGTCGGCGTGTAGTCCTCGGACAGCGCGTGGAACAGCTCCTCCTCCTGCGCGAAGTGCAGGCGGAGGACGGCGTGCAGCCCGTACAGCACCCGGCGCAGATCGGGGACCGTCCCCGGCGCCGGCCCGTCCGGCGCGAGGTGCGCGACCAGCGAGTCGAACACGCGCGCCAGCGAGAAGATCTCCTGGTGCGTGCGGCTCATCGCGGCGAGCGGGTCGTCGCCGGGCAGGCCGTCCACGAGCTCCGGGTACAGCTCCTGCTCGTCGCTGCGCTCGTGCGGCAGGAGCGTCGCGTGCAGGTCGTCGGCCAGCGCGCGCAGCTCGCGCGCGGCCTCCGCCGGCGCGAGGTCGCCCAGCGCGTCGGCGACGGCACGCACGTGCTCGATGCGCGGGTAGAGCTCGCGGTGCTCGTCGCGCAGGCGGCGCGCCAGCGCGGCGTCGATCACCGGCCGCCCCGGCGTCACGCCGTCGCCGCCCAGCGCGCGCAGCGCGCTGAGGATCGCGAGCGCGTCGATGCCCTCCTGCAGCACGGCGCCGGCCACGGGCGGCAGCCAGCCGAACGCCGCGAACCCCATCGCCACGAACGACAGCCCCATCCCCAGCAGCACGCTCTGCAGCGCGACGCGCCGCGACCGCCGCGACACCCGCACCGCCTCCACCAGCCGGTCGAGCCGGTCGGCGACCAGCACGACGTCGGCCGCCTCCGACGACGACGTCGCCCCGCGCGCGCCCATCGCCACGCCGACGTCGGCCGTCGCGAGCGCCGGCGCGTCGTTGATGCCGTCGCCGACCATCACCGTCGGCCGCGCGGCGCTCGACGCCGCGACCGCCGCGACCTTGTCCTCCGGCGTCTGCTGCGCGTAGACGCGGTCGACGCCGAGCGCGGCGCCGACGGAGTCGGCGATCAGCGGCTGGTCGCCGGTGAGCATCGCGATCTCCGCGAAGCCGGCGCGCTTGAGCGCGCGCACGGTGCGCGCCGCGTCCGGCCGCAGGGGATCGTCGAGCAGCAGCGCGCCGGCGATCGCGCCGTCGACCGCCACCAGCACCTTCGAGCCGCCGAAGCGCGCGATCCGATGCTCCACAGCCGGCCAGCCCGCCGGGGTGCCGGCGGTCGCGGTCACCCATCGCACGCTCCCCGCGAGCACGCGCCGCCCGTCGACCGTGCCGGCGATGCCGTCGCCGGCCGCCTCGTCGCTCGCGGCGGGCAGCGAGAGCGCGAGCCCCCGGTCGCGCGCCCCGCGCACGAGCGCCAGCGCGAGCACGTGCGACGACAGCTGGTCGACCGACGCCGCGAGCCGCAGCAGCTCGTCGCCGTCGGTCCACGGCGCGACCGTCACGACGTCCTGCAGCTGCGGCGTGCCCATCGTCAGCGTGCCGGTCTTGTCGAAGAAGAGCGCCGTCGCGCGGGCGAGCGTCTCGAGCGCGCCGCCGTCCTTCACGATGATCCCGCGCCGCGCCGCGCGCGAGATGCCGGCGACGATCGCGATCGGCGCGGCGAGCAGCAGTGGGCACGGCGTCGCGACGACCAGCACCGCGAGCGCGCGCACCGGGTCGCCGGTGAGCGCCCACGCCGCGCCGGCCACCGCGAGCGTGACGGGGACGAAGATCGCCGCGTAGCGGTCGGCGAGACGCACGAACGGCGCCTTCGTCTCCTGCGCGTGCTCGACGAGCCGGATGATGCCCGCGTACGCGCTCTCGGCGGCCGGCGCGGTCGCGCGCAGCTCGAACGCCGCGCCGGCGTTCAGCGCGCCGCTCCGCACCTCGTCGCCGGCGTCGCGGTCCACGAGTCGCGACTCGCCCGTGAGCGCCGACTCGTCCAGCACGACCGGCCCCGCGACGATCACTCCGTCGACCGGGATCACGTCGGCGACCTTGACCAGCAGGCGGTCGCCGCGGCGCACCGCGTCGACGGGGATCGTCTCGAGCGCGCCGTCCACGAGCCGGTGCGCGAGGCGCGGCGCGCGCGCCAGCAGCGCCGAGAGCTCGCGCTCGGCGCGCGAGGCGGCGTAGCGCTCGAGCGCGACGCCGGTGGCGAGCATGACGCCGATCACGGCGCCGGCGAGCGTCTCGCCGAGCGCGAGCGCGCCGGCCAGCGCGAGCAGCGCGATCAGGTCGACGCCGGCGCGGCGGCGCAGGAGGTCGCGCGCGATGCCGGCGCCGGCGAGCAGGAGCGCGCCGGCCGCGACGGCGCCCCACGCGACGTCGGCCGCCCGCGCGAGCCCCGAGACCGCGAGCGCGATGCCGGCGACGAGGCCGCCTCCGGCGAGCGCGAGCAGCGCGGCGTCGCGCGCCATCGGGCGCGCGCGCAGCGCGGCGCGCAGGCGATGCAGGGCGGCCGGGGCGAAGTGCATGCGCCCATTCTCCTCCCGCGCAGCGCGTCCGCCACGCGTTCTCCCCGATCGTCGGGCCGCCGCACCCGGTGCGGGAGTGGCCTTGGTCCCCCCGGGTCCCGGGATTCCGCGCCGCGATCGCTGCGTGACCCGCGTCAGCCACAACACAGGCGTTCGGCCCTGTGGCCGCCGCGGTGCGCGTGACACGCTCGACCCGCTTCGAGCGCCCCGGGAGGGTCCGGCCATGTCTCGCATCGTCCGTTCGCCTCGTGTGTTCGTGGCACTGCTGGTCGTGCTCATCGCGCTCCTGCCCGCCGCGGCGCTCGCGCAGGGGAGGGACGCGACCGCGGACCGCCAGTTCACGCTGAAGATCAACGGCGACGAGCGCGTCGGCGCGACCGACCGCGTCGGCTCTGTCGTCGTGATCCGCGGCAACGCGATCGTCGAGGGCACCGTCCAGGACGCGCTGATCGTGATCGACGGGGACGCGACCGTGCGCGGCACGGTCGAGGGCGACGTCGTGATCGCCAACGGCACGCTGTCGCTCGCCGCCGGGTCGAGCGTGCGCAACGTCTCAATGTACCGCGCGGACATCCAGCGCGCGGCCGGCGCGACCGTCACGGGCGCCATCCACGAGCGGCCCGACGTGACGTTCGGCTGGGTGCCGGTGGTCTTCGGGTTCGTGATGTGGGCCGGCTCGACGATCGCGCTGCTCGCCGCGGCGGCGCTGTTCGCCGCCATCGGCGGCGGGCAGCTGCGTGCGGCGACGGTGGAGATGACCGACCGGGCCGGCGCGAGCATCCTCGCGGCGGTCGTGCTCTTCATCGGCGTTCCGATCGCGGCGGTGGCCGCCATCGTCACGCTGATCGGCGCGCCCGTCGGCATCGGCGTCCTGCTGTTCGTGCTGCCGGCCGCGGCATTCGCGGGCTATCTGACGTTCGGCACGCTGCTCGGGGCGCTCGTGCTGCGCACGACGCACGTCGAGGGCGGGCACCCGTATCGCGAGGCGCTGCTCGGCGTCGCAATCGCGCAGCTGTTCGCGCTGCTGCCGCTCGGCGGCTTCGCGCTGCTGTTCATCGCGGCGTGGGGCGCCGGCGGGCTCGGGCTCGTCGCGTGGCGCGCCGCCGGCGGCCGCTCGGGCCGCGCGGTCGCGCCGGCGGCGCCGGCCGCGGTGCACGGCGCATAGGTCGGCTCGCGCGGAGGGACGGCCCGTGGCATTGATTCGTTTCCTCGGTGCCGCGGGCAACGTCACCGGATCGCGCTTCCTGGTGGAGACCGACGCGGCGCGCGTCCTCGTCGACTGCGGCCTCTACCAGGAGCGCGAGTTTGCCGGGCGCAACTGGGATCCGTTCCCCGTCGACCCGCGCAGCATCGACGCCGTCGTCCTCACCCACGCGCACCTCGACCACAGCGGCTACCTCCCGCGCCTGGTGAAGGAGGGCTTCCGCGGCCGCATCTACTGCACGCCCGCGACCGCCGAGATCGCCGAGGTGCTCCTGATCGATGCCGGCCACATCCAGGAGGAGGACGCCGACTTCAAGCGCCGCCGGCATGAGCGCGAGGGCCGGCGCGGGCCGCACCCGGAGGTGCCGCTCTACACGGCGCGCGACGCGCGCCAGGTCGCGCGCCGTTTCCAGCGCCTGCGCTACGGGCACCGCCAGCGTGTGGCGCGCGGCGTCAGCGCGGAGCTCGTCACGGCCGGCCACATCCTCGGCTCGGCGATCGTGCGGCTCGACTTCGAGGGCGGCAGCGTCGTCTTCTCCGGCGACCTCGGCCGGCCGCACCAGCCGCTGCTGCCCGACCCCGCGCCGCCGCCCGACGCCGACGCGCTCGTCATGGAGTCGACCTACGGCGACCGCCTGCACCCCCGCGGCGACATTGAGGAGCGGCTGCAGGGCATCGTGCTCGACACGGTGCGGCGCGGCGGCAACGTCGTGATCCCGTCGTTCGCCGTCGAGCGCGCGCAGGAGGTGCTGTTCCACCTCGGGCGGCTCGTGCGCACGGCGCGCATCCCGCAGCTGATCACGTTCGTCGACAGCCCGATGGCGACGTCCGTCACCCAGATCTTCGAGCGCTACCGCGGGCTGCTGGCGCCGCAGGCGGCCGAGGGCTTTCGCGGCGGCGACTCGCCGTTCGAGTTCCCCGGGCTGACCTTCGTGCGGCGCGTCGAGCAGTCGAAGGCCATCAACCAGATCCGCGGCACCGCCGTGATCATCGCGGGCGCCGGCATGTGCAACGGCGGGCGCATCAAGCACCACCTGGTGACGAACATCGAGCGGCCGGAGTCGACGATCCTCTTCGTGGGCTACCAGGCGCACGGCACGCTGGGGCGGCACATCGTGCAGGGCGAGAGGCCGGTGCGGATCCTCGGTCGGCAGTACGACGTGCGGGCGCGCATCGAGCAGGTGCAGGAGTTCTCGGCGCACGCGGACCGCGACGAGCTCGTGGCGTGGGCGCGGTCGGGGCGGTGGCCGCAGCGCATCTTCGTCGTGCACGGCGAGGCGGAGGCGTCGCACGCGCTGGCGGCGGCGCTGCGCGAGGGCGGCGCCGGGCGTGTCGTGGAGCCGGAGTACGGCGACGCGGTGACGCTCTGAGGCGGGGGGAAGGGGCACGACGGTGACGCACTCGACGCGCGCGGACGGCGGCGGCGCCGGCGGCCGGCCGGAGCGCGTGCGCCTGCGCGACCTGCGCGGGCCGCTGACGCTCAGCGCAGCGGTGCTGACGGCGATGTTCGTGCTGTCGGCCTGGGCGTGGGGTCGGGTCTCCGGCGACCGCATCCCCGTGCACTGGGGCGTGAACGGGGAGCCCGACGGTTACGGCGGCAAGTTCGAGGGGCTGATGCTCCTGCCCCTGATCTCGGTCGCCGTGATCGGCGTGTTCGCGGCGATCCCGCTGATCGAGCCGCGACGGGCGAACATGGCGCGTTCGCTCCGGCCGTTCCGCGTGGTGTGGGTCGCGATGCTCGCCTTCGTGGCGGCGCTCCATGTCGCGATGGTGACGAGCGCGTTCGGGCACCGGGTCGACATGAGCGTGGTGATGGGGGCGGGGATCGGCCTGGTCTCGATCGCCATCGGCGCGGTGCTGGGGCGCGTGGAGTCGAACTTCATGTTCGGCGTGCGCACGCCCTGGACGCTGAGCAGCGAGCGGTCGTGGCGGCTCACGCACCGCCTCGCCGGGCGGCTCTTCGTCGGCGCCGGCGTCGCGACCGTGGCGTCGGCGGGCGTCGCGCTCGCGACGGGATGGAGCTGGCTGCCGTTCGCGGCGCTGATGATCGGGGACCTCGGCGCGGCGCTCATCGCGGTGGTGTACTCGTACGTCGTCTGGCGCCGCGACACCGAGCGGCTCGCGACCGGGACCTGAGGAGGGCGGCTCAGCCCAGGATCCGGCCACAGGGGGTCGCCGCGTTGAGCGCGGCGCGCGCGCCGTCGGGCAGCGCGCCCGCCGCCGCGCGCACGCCCTGCGCCAGGTTGTCGGCGGACCGCTGCAGGTCCGCCGTCATCGTGTCGATCTCGGTACCGCTGGTCGCCGTCGGCAGCGCCTGCAGCTGTTCGGCGAAGAGGTGCTCGAGCTCGGTCACCTGCCCGGCGAGCGCGCGCTCGTAGCTCGCCGCGTCGGCGGGCGCGAGCACGGTCGAGAGCGCGGCCTGCGTCCGGCGCAGCGCGTCGAGGTACGCCTGGTAGCGGCGGGCGGCACGGGCGACGCGGTCGGGCAGCTCGAGCGTGGTCGGGTCGACGTCGTCCTGCACGGCGACGACCGCGGCGTCGAAGCCCGCCGTGGCGGTGCAGACGTCGCGGGCCCACGCCGCATAGATGGGGTCGACGGTCGGGGTGGCGGCGGCGGCCGCGCCGGCCGGCGGCCCGGCGACGGTGCCGGGCAGCGCGGTGGTGATGCCCGAGGGGCGCGCGGGCGCGCTCGTCCCGCCGCACGCCGCCGCGAGGAGCAGGGCGGCGCCGGCGCCGAGGCCGGCCGCGCGACGCAGGGCGGTGTTGCGCATCGGGAGCCAGCCTACGCGCCCGCGCCGCTCGCGTGCGCCGGCCGCCGCTCCGCGCGCGGCCCTCGTCCCGGGCTGAGCCCCCCCGCCGTCTGGGTCGCCGGTGCGGCGCCGCATCCTCGCTGTGTGGTGCGGGTATCCTGTACGTGACGCACTGCACACGCGCGGCGTCGCCCGCGACGCACCCGTCGACCCCGCCCCACAGGGCGGGATGCGCCATACCGCCCCACGACCCGCACGCGCGGCCCCCCCGGGCCGGCGGCCCCGACTGGCCGCCGCGTCGCGCGGACCTGCCGTGCCGGAGAAGAGGACGGCATGACCGCCACCACCGCACGCACCGACATCCTCTGGTTCGAAGACCTGACTATCGACGACATCCCGCGCGTCGGCGGCAAGAACGCCGCGCTGGGCGAGCTCTACCGCGCGCTCGCCGCCGGCGGCGTCCGCGTCCCCAACGGGTTCGCGGTGACCGCCGATGCCTTCCGGCGCTTCATGTCCGGCGCCGGCCTCGACCGCCGCGTTCACGAGCTGCTCGACGGCCTCGACCCGCGCGACGTCGGGCGGCTGCGCGACCGCGCGCTCACGCTGCGCGAGGCGATTGTCGACGCGCCGCTGCCGGAGACGCTCGCCGCCGGCGTCCGCGCGGCCTACGCGGCCCTCAGCGGCGACGCGCCGCACGGCGTCGATGTCGCCGTGCGCAGCAGCGCCACCGCCGAGGACCTCCCCGACGCCTCATTCGCCGGCCAGCAGGAGACCTACCTGAACGTCCGCGGCGCCGCCGCGGTGCTCGACGCCGTGCGGCGGTGCTTCGCCTCGCTCTACACGGACCGCGCGATCTCCTACCGCGCGGAGCGCGGGTTCGACCAGACGGCGGTCGCGCTGTCGGTCGGCGTGCAGCGCATGGTGCGCTCGGACCTCGCCGCGTCGGGCGTCGCGTTCACGATCGACACCGAGACGGGGTTCCCCGACGTCGTGCTGATCAGCGCGGCCTACGGCCTCGGCGAGAACGTCGTGCAGGGCGCCGTGAACCCCGACGAGTTCTACGTCTTCAAGCCCACCCTCGCGGAGGGCAAGCGGCCGATCCTGCGCCGGCAGCTTGGCACCAAGGAGCTGCGCATGGTCTACGACACGGGCGGGCGCACCACGCGCAACGTCCGCGTCGACGACGCCGAGCGCGCGCGCTTCGCGATCGACGACGACGACGTGCTGCAGCTCGCCCGCTGGGCGGTGGCCATCGAGGATCACTTCAGCGCGCGCCACGGCCGCCACACGCCGATGGACATCGAGTGGGCGAAGGACGGCGCGACCGGCGAGCTGTTCGTCGTGCAGGCGCGGCCCGAGACCGTGCAGTCGCGACGCGATGCGGCCGTGCTCGAGACGTACCGGCTGCAGGAGACCGGGCCCGTCCTCGTCACCGGCGAGGCGGTCGGCTCGAAGATCGGCGCGGGGCCGGTGCACGTGATCCGCTCGCTCGACGAGCTGCCGAGCTTCCGGCCGGGCGAGGTGCTCGTCGCCGACCGTACGGACCCCGACTGGGAGCCGGTGATGAAGATCGCGTCGGCGGTCGTCACCAACCGCGGCGGGCGCACGTGCCATGCCGCGATCGTGAGCCGCGAGATCGGGCGGCCCGCGGTGGTCGGCTGCGAGCATGCGACCGAGGTGCTGCGCGACGGCCAGAAGGTGACGGTGAGCTGCGCCGCGGGCGACGTCGGCGCGGTCTACGATGGCGCGCTCGCCTTCGACGTCGAGCGCGTCGATGTGCGTGACCTGCGCCGCCCGCGCACGAAGATCATGATGAACGTCGCTGACCCGTCCGAGGCGTTCCGCCTCGCGATGCTGCCGAACGACGGCGTCGGCCTCGCGCGCGAGGAGTTCATCATCAACCACGCGATCGGGATCCACCCGCTCGCGCTGCTGCACTACGACGAGCTGGCGCCCGAGGTGCGCGCCGCGATCGACGCGCGCACGGCCGGCTACCGCGATAAGCCGGCGTTCTTCGTCGAGCGGCTGGCCGAGGGCATCGCGATGATCGCGGCGGCGTTCTACCCGCGCGACGTCATCGTCCGGCTCAGCGACTTCAAGTCGAACGAGTACGCGAACCTGCTGGGCGGGCGCGCGTTCGAGCCGGTCGAGGAGAACCCGATGCTCGGGTTCCGCGGGGCGTCGCGCTACTACCACGAGCGCTACCGCGACGGCTTCGCGCTCGAATGCCGCGCGCTGCAGCGCGTGCGCGAGGACATGGGACTCGTGAACGTGAAGGTGATGGTGCCGTTCTGCCGCACGGTGGAGGAGGCACGGCGCGTGGAGGCGGAGCTGGCGCGCAACGGGCTGCGTCGCGGCGAGACCGGGCTCGAGCTCTACGTGATGTGCGAGCTGCCGAGCAACGTGATCCAGGCGGAGGCGTTCGCGGAGATCTTCGACGGCTTCTCGATCGGGTCGAACGACCTCACGCAGCTCACGCTCGGCGTCGATCGCGACTCGGAGATCGTGGCGCCGTTGTTCGACGAGCGGGACCCGGCCGTGGAGGCGCTGATCGCGCAGGTGATCCGCGCGGCGCACGCGGCCGGGCGCAAGATCGGCATCTGCGGGGAGGCGCCGTCGGACTACCCGGAGTTCGCGCGGTTCCTCGTCGAGCAGGGCATCGACAGCATCTCGCTGAACCCCGACGCCGTGCTGCGGACGACCGCCCTGGTGCTCGAGGCCGAGGCCTGATCGCGGGCGCCGGGGGGCGGCAAATCGACGTGCAGAGGGTTGCTCCCGGGTGTATAATTCTGAGTGGAAAGGGAAGCACGGAAGAGTCCAGCAGAGGAAACCGGAGCTACCCCAGACCGAGAGGTGACCGATGGTCAGAGAGGTCCGTTCAGGGCTCGAGACCGAGTCCGTCACGCGATTCGCAGCGTAGTGGCCCGATGAGGGTTCGCCCCGGGCCCTGGGCTCTGAAGAGCCCCACCCGCGCCAAGCGCAAGGTCTCGTAACCCGGAAGCACCCCGCGGCGACGCGGGGTGCTTCTCCGTGTGCGGGAGCATCGGTCGAGGCGCGGCGCAGGGGGAGGCGGAAGCGGGTGCGGGGGCCGGCTCTCCTGCCTACCATCCCCTGCAGGCAAGAGAGCCGGCCCTCGCACATCCCTAGATGTGCAGGATCGACTGCGTAAGCCGCGATGGGTCCAGGTCCTTCAGCACCAGCCCGGCCGCTCCGGCGCACAGCGCCTCCGCGCGCTGGCGAGCGTCGTCGAAGGACGCCAGGAACAGCACCTTCACGTCGACCGTCTGGCCGCGGATCTCGCGACAGGCGTCGAGGCCCGAGTGGCCCGGCATGCTGAGGTCCATGAGCACGACGTCCGGGTGCAGAGCGCGGACCGCCTCGACCGCCTCGGCGGCGTCGGCGGCGTGTCCGACTACCTCGATTCCCGGCCCGAGCGCGAGCAGCTCGATCAACGCCGTGCGCACGAGCGGGTGGTTGTTGACGATCAAGACTCGGACCATGGCTGGCCCCCTGTCGTATCCCGGGTGGCGTCGCGTGGGCGTCGTCCGGGGCCATTCCGTGTCTCAAGTTACGGAGCATCGGGCGGCGCAGTTACAGGCGAACGTCCCTGCGAGGGTCGTCGGGACGTCGCGACTTTGATTGCGCGATCGGCCTAGGGCCGGTGCGCGGTTCGTCGGCCATCGGAGCGGGCGGCCGCTGCGCGGTACCGGCTCCAAACCTGTCGCCGTCGTGGCGGATTGCCGCGTGGACCCAACCACCGGTGCCAACGCGGGACCTTTGTCTCTGCCCGGACACCCGGGTGCGACGTACACCTCTTCCAGGTCGCGTGGAGCGGCCGGGACCCTTCTCGCTCGCGGCGCGCCTGCATTCGCGTGCGAACATGGGAACAGCCCCCAGAGGCGATGCGCGCAGCCGAGCGCGGCGCGCGCGTCGAGACGGAAAGAGGACCCGATGCCCGACAAGACCCCCGCCTACACCGAGCACCGCGCGGGCGACGACGTCGAGGCGATGATCAGCGACGCCATCGCGCGAGCGCAGACCGGCCAACCCGCGACGATCGAGATGCTGACCACGCTGGCGCGGCTGCTCCAGCGCGAGAGCGACCCGGGGCGCCGTCTGGCGCTCGGCCACGCCTACCTCAGCCTGATGGGCGCCGAGAACGGTGCGGAGGTCGCGCAGGAGTGGATCGCCGGCGCCGACCCCTACCTGCGCGAGGCTGGCTTCGAGGCCCTGATCGACTTCGGCGCGGCGGCCATCAGCGAGGTCCGCGCGCTCGCCACGAGCCCGCGGCGCGAGGTGCGCTGGTACGGTGTGGAGGCCGCCCGACTGCTCGCTCATCCCGACGTCGCGCCGCTCCTCGTCGACGCCATGGCCGACGATGACTTCGCGATCCGCTGGGCGGCGTCGCGCGGGCTCGTCGCGATCGGCGACGCGGCGCTGGTGCCGGTGCTCGAAGGCCTGGTGCGACATGAGCCCACGCTCACGTTCCATCGCGCCGCGTTGTGGGCGCTGCGCCGCATGCGCGCGCCGGAGCACCGCGACGCCCTGGCGGAGCTGATCGCGTCGCTCAGCCACTCGACGACGACCGTGCAGTCGCCGCCGATCGCCGAGGAGCTGCTGCAGCAGCTGCGGTAGTCCCCGGCGACGCGGGCCGTACTCAAGCGGCGGCAGCATGCCGCCGATGCCGGCGCGGTGTTGGGGCCGCGGGAGTGTCGGCGGCATCCTGCCGCCGCTTGAACGCGACATGCGCGGGCGGGCGCGGCGTTCGGGCCGTTGACGGGCCGGTGCGCTGCGCGTAGCCTCCCGACCGAACGGTCGGGAGGCGGTGTGTGCCACGGCAGCGACCCCACTCCCGCCCGCGCGGCGGCGACACCCGTCGCGCCATCCTCGCCGCCGCCCTTGAGCTCTTCGCCCGCCGCGGCTACCACGGCGCCGGCATGGCCGCCATCGCCGACGCCGTCGGCATCAGCAAGGCCAGTGTCTACTGGCACTTCCGCTCGAAGTCCGATCTCTTCCGCGCCGTCTTCGCGGAGCAGGTGCAGGCGGCCATCCACTCCGCCCTGCCCGAGAGCGACCCCTCTGCAGTCCCCGCCGACGCGCTGCGCTCCGTTGTCGAGCGCGTCCTCCGGCACGTCACCGAGCAGCCCGACGGCTACCGCGTCCTCCTGCAGCTCGCGGTCGAGCCGCAGGTCGCGGCGATCGTGGCCGACCTCATGGACGAGGAGCTGCGCGCGTGGAGCGGGACGCTCGCGCCGGCGTTCGCCGCGCTCGGCGACCCCGAGCCCGAGACCGCGGCGCGCGTCTTCGCCGCGACCGTGGACGGGCTCGCGCTGCAGGCGCTGGCCGACCCGGCCGTCGCCGCGGATTCCGATCTGATCGACGCCGTCGTGGCGCGCGCCGCGACGCATGCCGGCGGCGGCCGGCGGGGTGGGAGGCACGCATGACGAACGGCGACGACGGCGAGGCGATTGTTCTCGATCACCTCGCCAAGACCTACGGCGCGGGCGCCATCGCGGTCCACGCGCTGCGCGACATCTCGCTGTCCCTGGGGCGCGGCGAGTTCGTCGTGATGCTCGGTCCGAGCGGCTCCGGGAAGACGACGCTGCTCAACATCGTGGGCGGCATCGAGTCCCCGACGAGCGGCCGCGTCGTCGCGGGCGGCGTCGAGGTCACCGGCCTCGACCAGGAGGCGCGCACCGCCTACCGGCGCGAGCACGTCGGCTTCGTCTTCCAGTTCTTCAACCTCGTGCCGACGCTGACCGCGCTCGAGAACGTGCAGCTGATCGCGGAGCTGCGGCCGGCCGACGAGCCCTCGCTGGCGCGGGCGCGGCGTGCGCTGGAGAGCGTGGGGCTCGGCGACCAGGTCGACCGCTTCCCAGGCCAGCTCTCGGGCGGCCAGCAACAGCGCGTCGCCATCGCGCGCGCCCTCGTCAACGCGCCGTCGATCCTGCTCTGCGACGAGCCGACCGGCTCGCTCGACCTCGAGACCGGCCGCTCGGTCCTCGCGCTGCTGCAGCGAGCGAGCCGCGAGCAGGGCCACACCGTGCTCCTCGTCACGCATAACTCCGCGATCGCCGACATGGCCGACCGCGTGCTGCGCATGCGCTCCGGCGCGATCACGGCGGACGAGCGCGTCGCGCAGCCCGTGGCCGCGGAGCGCGTCGCATGGTGAGGCTGCTGTTCCGCAAGCTCCGCCGCGACGTGCGCGCCCAGCGCGCGCAGTTCGTCGCCGTGATGGTCACGCTCGGCATCGGCATCGTGCTCTTCGGCGCGTCGTACGACGCGTTCCAGAACCTCCAGGCGTCCTACGACCGGCTCTTCGTCGACCTGCGCTTCGCGAGCCTCTGGGTCACCGGCGGCGACGCGCCGCAGATCACGCAGGCGGCGCAGGGCGACCCCGACGTCTCCGCGGTCGCGACGCGCTCGGTCGCCGACGTCTCGTTCCGGATCGCGGCGGCCGGCGGCGGCGAGCACAAGCTCTTCGGCAGCGTGGTCGGCATGCCGGCCGCGGGGCAGCCCGCCGTGAACCGCGTGCTCGTGCAGGACGGCGGCTACCTCGACCCGGCGAAGCCCGACGGCGTGCTCGTCGAGCAGCACCTCGCCGCGCACTTCCACCTCGCGCCGGGCAGCCACATCGACGTCTACGAGGCGGACGGCTGGCACACGCTCGACGTGCTTGGCGTCGCGGCTTCGGCGGAGTACCTGTGGCCGGCGCGCAGCCGCCAGGACATCCTCACGTCGCCGGACGACTTCGGCGTGATCTTCGCGCCCGAGCCGCTGGTCGCCGCGCTGCCCGCCGCCCGCGTGCAGACGATGATCCGCCTGCGCGACGGCGCCGACGCCGCGGCCGCCGACGCGCGCCTCGCCGCGCAGGCACGCGGCCTCGGCGGGCTCGACGCCTACACGCGCGCCGAGCAGCCGTCGAACGCGGCGCTGCAGGAGGACATCCAGGGCTTCGGCGAGATGTCCGTGATGTTCCCGCTGCTGTTCCTGTCGGCCGCGATGATGGGCACCTACATCCTCCTCAGCCGCCTCGTGCACAGCCAGCGCGAGGTGATCGGCACGCTGCGGGCGAGCGGCCTCGGCGCGCGCACGATCCTGCTGCACTATCTCGAGTACGGGCTCGCCGCCGGGCTGGTCGCGTCGATCCCCGCGGCGGTCATCGGCGTGCTGCTCGGCCGCGCGATCACCGGTGCGTACACCGCCGAGATCTCGCTGCCGATCACCGTGCACGGCCTGCACGCCGGCACGGCGGCGGTCGGCGTGATCGCGGGGACGGTCGCGGGGCTGATCGCGGCCGCGGCGCCGGCGTTCGCGGCGCTGCGCGTCGAGGCCGCGGAGGCGATGCGCGGCATGGCGCCGACCGGCGGCGGCGGGCTCAGCCTGTGGGAGCGCCTGCTGCCGCCACTGCGCGGGCTGCCCGCGCGCTGGCGGATGACGCTGCGCAACGTCGGCCGCAACAAGCGGCGCAGCGTCTACACCGCGAGCGGCGTCGTGCTCGCGCTCACGCTGGTGATCGTCGCATGGGGCATGCTCGATACCATCGACATCCTCCTCAACCGCCAGTTCAACCAGGTGCAGCAATGGAACGCGAGCCTGCACCTGAGCGAACCGGCCGACGCGGCGGCGGTGCAGACGGTCGCGAATGTCGACGGCGTGGCGCGGGCCGAGGGCGTGCTCGACGCCGTCGTCGTTGTGTCGCACGGCGATCGCGCGTACGGCACAGAGCTGCTGGCGTACCCGGCCGGCACGCAGATGCACCGCTTCCTGCGGGTCGGCGGCGGCGAGGCGACGCTGCCGCCGGACGGCGGCGTGCTGCTCGGGGTCGCGATGCGCGACCTGCTCGGCATCCGGGTCGGCGACACGGTGACGCTGTCGCTGCCGAACAGCTCGCTCGGCGTCGAGCGGCCGGTCGCCGGGTTCGTGAGCGAGCCGCTCGGGACGTTCGCGTACGTGTCGCTCGGGGCGCTGCAGCAGGCGGTCGCCGCGCGCGGCGGCGCCGCGGCCGCGGCGCTCGTGCAGCCGAACGAGGTGCAGCTGCGCTACGCGGCCGGGGTCGGCGGCGCGACGATGCGCGACCGCCTCACGGCGCTGCCCGGCGTGACGTCCTTCACCGACGCCCGCGCGCTGCTCGACTCCGTGCAGTCCCTGCTCGGGCTGTTCTACGTGATCATCGGTGCGATGCTCGTGTTCGGCGGGTTGATGGCGTCGGCGCTGATCTTCAACACCATGTCGGCGAACGTGGCGGAGCGGTCGGCGGAGATGGCCGGGCTGCGCGCGGCGGGGCTGGCGCGTTCGACGCTGTCGCGGCTGATCGCGGCCGAGAACCTGCTGCTCGTCGTGCTGGGCATCCCGTTCGGGCTCGTGATCGGCTACCTGGTCGCCGGGCAGTTCATGGCGAGCTTCTCGAGCGACCTCTTCCAGTTCGGGCTCCAGATGCGGGCGCGCACGTTCGTGCTCGCGGCGCTGGGGATGCTGGTGGTGGCCGGCATCGCGCAGATCCCCGCGCTGCGATCGGCCGGGCGCATCGACCTGGCACGGGTGGTACGGCAGCGCTCCGCATGATGTCCGCGCTCGCGCCGGCGGCGGCGCACGCCGCCGTCGGCGAGATCCTCCTCCGCCCGCGTCGGCTTGCGCCGGGCGCGGGCTCCGTCGGCGCGCGGTCGGCGCGTTGGGGGCTGGTCGAGCGGCGCGCGGGGCGAGGTGGATCGGGCGCCGCTCGGGCGTGCGGGGCGAGGCGGGATCGGAGGCGGCGTGAACGTGCGCGAGGCGGGGTGGTGGCGAGCGATCGGCACGCTCCCGCGGGCCGCTCGAAGCGGACGACGGGGCGGCGGCGAGGCGGCATGACCGCGCCGCCGCCGCCGGTGTGACGAACTTCGCGCTGTTCGTGGCGTTCGGCGTCGTCAACGCCGCGGTCGTGCAGCTGCGGCGGACTGCGCCCTGATCAGAGCGAGAGCAGCGACTCCGCCGTCGTGATCGCCGGCTCCCAGCCGGTGGTCCCGTGTTGCGTCGTCCAGCACGCCGACAGCACGCCGTGCGCGACGCCCCAGTCGCGCAGGCGGTCGCGGTCGTAGTCGAGCGCTGCCGCGAGGATGTCGAGCCGCCGGCGCAGCAGCGGCGCGTCGAAGCCGCCGGGCAGCGGGTTGTGCAGGAACGGGCCGGCGTCGTAGCCGGGATCGCCGCGCATGCCCTTCGGATCGATCGCGAGCCACGGCTCGCGATCGCCGGACAGGATGTTGTGGTGGTGCAGGTCGCCGTGCAGCAGGACGTCGGCGGGCGCCGTCTCGAGCAGCTCGCGCGCGATGGCGAGGCCGCGCGCGAAGACGTCGGCGGGCAGCGGACCGGGGCCATCGTAGGCCTGCTCGTGGATCCGAAACGCGTTCGCGAACCACTCCGCGATCGGCTTCGTGTGCGCCGCGTCGGCCGGTCGCCACAGCCGACGCATCACGGCCGCGCCGGCGCGCGTTGCCGCGTCGTCGTCGCGAGCGGCGAGCGCGGCGAGCTGCGCGCCCGGGAGCACCCGCTCGAAGAGCGCCGCGCCGCGTCCGAGGTCGGCGGCCAGCACGCGACAGGCGCCGCGACCGTCGTATTCCCGCAGCGCGTGCACGCCGCGCGCGAACTCGCCCGCATCCTCGCCGACCTCGACGACGACCTTCAGCACGACCGGCTCGCCGCCGGCCCGCCGCGCGGCGACGACATAGCCGTACGAGAGGTCGAAGGGCTCGCCGATCGCGAGGCCCCACTGCGCGGCGAGCGCGGCCACGAGGTCGGGCAGCGCCGCGAGCCAGCGCTCGCCCGTCGCGCCGAAGACCGTGGCCGCGTGGCGCGCGAACGCGGGCGGGATCGTCACGGCCGGCTGCGTCATGCGCGGTCGCTCCCGCCGTCGGCAGCATGAAACGGATGAGGCCGCCGCGTGGTGGCCCTCAGCTCAGGATCCGCCGCGGCTGCGACGTCCGCCCGCCGCGCGCGCCGCCGCGGCGACGGCGAGCGTGACGGCGAGCACCGCCAGCTCGGCGGCGAGCGACGCCGGCGCGCCGCGGCCGAGCGCGCCCGCCGAGCCGGTCGCCGAGGGAGCAGGCCCCGTCGTCGTCGCGACGGTGGCGACGCTGTCGGCGGCCGACGCGAACCCGCCGCCGGCGCGCGTGAAGGTGCGCGTCGTCTGCGCCGTCGGATGGCCGGGACGGTCGCCCGGCGCCGGCTGGAGCAGCCGCACGGTGACCTGGCCGCCGACGATTGCGACCGACTGCACGGTGACGCCGTCGCCGAGCGCCACGCCGTCGCTCGCAACCAGGCCGGCCGCGGCCGCCGTCACGATGTGCAGCGTCGCGTGCGTTCCGCTCGCGTCGGTGGTGGCGAGCGCGACGGCCGCGAAGGTCGGCGCGACGGCGTCGGTCACGAACTCGACCGTCACCGGCGTCGCCGCGCCCGGCGCCTGCTCCGAGTAGCGACCGTCCTTGAGCGGCGCCTCGTGGCTCGCGGTGTAGGCGGACGGGTAGGTGGTGTTGCGCAAGGCCGTCAGCGTGATCGGCGCGACGCCCGGCGCCTGCGCGCTCATGGACGCGGGCCGCCCGGCGATCACGACCGCGACGACCGCGAGGACGAACGCGCTACGGCGAGCCGCCCACCGGCGGCGCCGACGGCCTGGCGTCCGCTCGGAGGGTCGCGGGCATGACGACGTGTGCGACGTCACTGGGTTCCTGCTCTCGTTCGAGTGGGTCCTTCCAGCGTAGCGGGCCGCGTCGCGATCCACACCCGCGCGGGCGCCTGGTCGAGCCGGTCTGTCGGGCGATCTCCCCGCCGCGCCCGCGCGCCCCACGGATGCCGCCGGGGGTGGTTCCCGGCCGGAAGCGCCCGATGGGAGGGATTCGGCAGCCTACCGGCTGCCGCTCGACTCCAGCGCGGCGGCCAGGGAATCCACACGTGCGGCATAACGTTCCACGCCGGCTCGGGCGCACCACTCGGCGAACCCCGACGCTGGGCCGATCCAGCACAGCTCGTCGACGTCGCCGAAGACCGGCACGTCGAGCCGCACCGTGGCGATGTCGCGGAAGAGCATCGCGTCCTCGCGGTGGGCGGCGAGCGTCTCGGCGAGGCGCGCGCCGCCGCGCACGGTGACGTCCCACGCGGCGACGTCGTCGGGGATCGCCTCGAGGTGCCCGAAGCGTGCGAGCACCGCGGCGGCGGACTTCGCGCCCCAGCCGGGCAGGCCGGGGAAGCCGTCGGCGCTGTCGCCGACGAGCCCGAGGTAGTCGGGGATCGACTCGGGCGGGACGCCGAACTTCTCGATCACCCCCGCCTCGTCGATCACGCGACCGGTCCGCCGTTCGAGCTGCACGACGCGCGTCCCGCGCACGCACTGGCCGAGGTCCTTGTCCGGCGTCGCGATCACGACCTGCTCGACGCGCGGGTCCGCCGCCGCGCGGGCCGCAGCCGACGCGAGCGCGTCGTCCGCCTCGTGCTCGACCATCGGCCACACGGTCACGCCGAGCAGCCCCAGCGCCTCCTCGAGCGGCTCGAACTGCGCGAACAGCTCGGGCGGGACGCCGGCGCCGGTCTTGTATCCGGGCCACATCCCGTTGCGGAACGACTCGATGACATGGTCGGTGGCGACGCCGAGGTGCGTGGCGCCCTCCTCGAGCATCCCGATCACGGAGCCGACGACCGCGCGAACGGCGCCGACCTCACGCCCGTCGGTGTCGTGGTGGGAGGGGACGACCGCGAAGTAGCGAAAGATCTCGTATGTGCCGTCGAGGAGGTGGACGCGCATGGGCGGAGTGTACGTGCCGCCCGGCTCGCCGCGGAGCGAGGGTGGTGGTAGAACACCCGGGCAACCCCAGGACGAGAGAGAGGCCAGGGTATGGCAGCCAGCGTCAACAAGAGCGGACTTCTCGCGGGCAAGGTCGCCGTCGTCACCGGCGCGTCGCGCGGCATCGGCGAGGCCATCGCGCTTCGCTACGCCGCCGAGGGCGCGAAGGTCGTGGTGTCCGCCCGGACCGTGAACGAGGGCGATCACCAGCTGCCCGGCAGCATTAACTCCGTCGTCGAGCGCATCAAGGCCGCCGGCGGCGAGGGGCTCGCCGTGCGCTGCGACCTCGCGAACGACGAGGACCGCAAGAACCTGATCAAGCAGGCCGAGGACACGTTCGGCCCGGTCGACATCCTCGTGAACAACGCGGCCGTCACGTTCTTCATCCCGATCCAGGACTTCCCCGAGCGCCGCTACAAGCTGATGTTCGAGGTCCAGGTGTTCGCGCCGATCCACCTCGCGCAGATGGTGTTGCCGGGGATGCGCGAGCGGAAGTCGGGCTGGATCGTGAACGTGTCGTCGCACGCCGCGCTGCACCCGAAGAAGGACGCCCTCGGCGAGGGCGGCGGCGGTGGCACCGTCTACGGCATGTGCAAGGCCGCGCTCGAGCGCTTCACCACCGGGCTCGCCTCCGAGGTCTACCGCGACAGCGTCGGCGTGAACGTGATCTCGCCGGGCCTGATCGCGACGCCGGGCGTCGTCTACCACAAGCTGATCAACGAATCGAACAAGGACCGCGCGACGCCCGTCGAGCACATGGCCGAGGCGTGCCTGCGGCTCGTGCACGGCGACCCGAAGGAGATCACGGGGAAGATCACGTACGCCGACGAGATGATCCGCGAGTTCTCGCTCCAGCCGGCGGAGCTCATCGCCTAGCCGGGACCGGCCGGCAGCGTCGCGCCGGCCCCGCGCGGGCCGGCGCGACGCATGCGCCGCCCGGCCCGCGCCGCCGCGACTCCATGACGCGATGACGAACGCCCCCGATTTCGACGACCGTCGCACCTTCTCCAGCGGGCAGGCGGCGCGCTTCAACGTGCGCGTGCTCGAGGCCGCCGCCGGGCACGCCGAGCTGCGGCTCGACGTTCCCTTCGGTGACGAGCGCGACGAGGACCCGCTCTTCGCCGCCGCCGCGCTCCACTACGCCGCCGACATCGCCGCGCTGCAGTCGGTGCGCTCGCGCATCGACCCCACGCGGGAGCGGCCGAACGGCACCGCGAGCCTGCACCTGAACATGCTCGGCGAGCCGTCGGGCGCCGTGACCGTGCGGGCCGAGGTCGTCTACTGGTCGACCTACGAGGCGCTCTCCGAGATCGCGGCGGAGGACGAGACGGGGCAGGCCGTCGCGCGCGGGCTCAGCGCGTACTCGCTGCGCCCGGCGAACGAGGGCGGCGCCGCGTGACGGCCGCGGCCGAGTGGGATGCCACGCCGTTCTTCCGCGAGTTCGGCCTGCGCGTCGAGCGCGCCGAGCCCGGCTTCGCGCGCATCGCCGCGCCGCACGAGTCGATCCGGGTGCGCGGCGCGCGCGACGGCATCAACGGCGGCGTGCTCGCGGCGCTGACGGAGACCGCGATGCGCGTCTGCCTGGACGCGATGCTGGAGGGCGCAGAGCGCGCCGGCCCGACCCGCGAGGTCAGCGTGGAATATCTCTCGGCCGCGCGCGGCGCCGTCACGCACGTCGACGCGCGGATGGTGCGCAAGGGGCGACGGCTCGCGGTGGGGACGGTCGAGGTGCGCGACGCCGAGGCCGGGACCCTCTGCGCGATCGCCCAGCTCAGCTGCGCGGTGATCCCGGGGTAGGCGCGCCCGTCAGCTCTGGCGGCCGCCGATCGGCAGCAGCGACGTCAGCACGGACCAGGCGCCGAGCGCGATCACGATGATCGGCCAGACGACGTCGCCGCGCACGGTCCAGACGTCGAGCGACTGCAGCAGGAACACGACGCCGACGATCACCAGCACGACGCCGATGAACGCGTGCCGCGCGCCGCGGTGGCGCCGGCGCTCCGCGCGCCACTCGTCGAGGTGTGAGCCGGTGGGCGGCTGTGCGGTCATCGTCGTCTCCTCAGTCCTCGGAGCACGATAGCGCCCCCCGAGCGCCGATCACACGGCGGAGTGGCCGTGTGCCGGGGAGACCAACGTCACGCCGCCGCGCGCTCCGCCCCTAGACTCGCCGCAGCGGCGGCAGACATGCCGCCGACAGCACGCGGACGCGGTCCGCGCGTGGCGCCGCCGACCTGTCGGCGGCATGTCTGCCGCCGCTGTGGGTTCGCGAGGAGCCGCCGTGGAGATCCGCCGCATCCGTGCCGACGAGGCGGACGCGTACCGCGAGGTGCGGCTGCGCGCGCTGCATCTCGCTCCCGAGGCGTTCGGCTCCACCTACGCCGAGGAGCTCGCGTACCCGGGCGCGCTGTGGGCGGAGCGCGCAGCGCGGAGCGCCGACGCGATGGAGGAGGCGCTCTTCGTCGTCGACCGCGGCGACGGCGCCCTGGCCGGCACCGTCTTCGTGCGCGTCGCGCCCGAGCCGCCGCACGACACCTACGTCGGCGCGATGTGGGTCGACGACGACCTGCGCGGCGGCGGATGGGCGGGCGGGCTCCTCGACGCCGCAGAGGCCTTCGCCCGCGCGCTCGGGTCGAGCGCCGTGGAGCTGTGGGTCGAGGGCGCGAACGCGCGCGCCCGTGCCTTCTACGCGCGACGGGGCTACGCGCCGACCGGCGCCGACGAGCCGTCGCGCAACGGCGGCACGACGCTGCTGCTGCGCAAGGAGCTGCTCCGGTTCTGAGCGGCGGTATGCGAGCATCCGCTGCCGCGCGACGGCCGACCCGGCCCGCCTCGCCGCGGGGCGGACCCTGCTACGGCCCGAGCACGCGGACCGGCGCGCCGTCGAGGAACGCGAGCACGTCCTCGACCGCCTCGCCGAAGAAGACCGCGTACGTCTCCTTCGTCACGTAGCCGATGTGCGGCGTGAGCACGACGTTGTCGAGCGCGAGCAGCGGGTGGCCGGCGGGCAGCGGCTCGCGCTCGAAGACGTCGAGCGCGGCCCCGGCGATGCGGCGCTCGCGCAGCGCGTCGACGAGCGCGCCCTCGTCGACGATCGGCCCGCGCGACGTGTTCACGAGGTAGGCGGTGTCGCGCATGCGCACCAGCTCCGGCGCGCCGATCAGCCCGCGCGTGCGGTCCGACAGCACCAGGTGGATGGTCACGACGTCGGCCTGCTCGAGCAGCGCCTCCTTGCTCGCGGCCAGCGTCACGCCGAGCGCGTCGGTGCGGTCGCGCGCCAGGTGCTGGCTCCATGCGACGACCTCCATGCCGAAGGCGCGGCCCACCGTCGCCACCTGCCCGCCGAGGCGTCCGAGCCCGAGCACGCCGAGCGTCTTCCCGTGCAGCCCGTCGCCGAGCGCGGTCTGCCAGCGGCCGTCGTGGATCGCCGCGTGCTCGGCGGGGATGCGACGCGCGAGCGCGAGGATCAGCCCCCACGTCAGCTCGGCGGTCGGGTAGGGCAGCCCGCCGGTTCCGCACACGGTCACGCCGTGCTCGCGCGCGGCGACGAGGTCGATCGCGGCGTTGCCCATGCCGGTGGTCACGAGCAGCCGCAGCGCGGGGAGCCGGGCGAACAGCGAGCGCGGGAACGGCGTGCGCTCGCGCATCGCCACCACGATCTCCGCGTCGCGCAGGCGCTCCGCGACCGCCCCCTCGTCATCCAGGTGGTCGCGGTGCACGACGACGTCGCAGCGATCGCGCACACGCCTCCAGTCCGCGGATGCCAGCGCGACGCCCTGGTAGTCGTCGAGGATCGCGAGGCGCGGCAGGGGCACGGTCGGCGTCTGCCTAGCGACCCGGCGTGGTCGCGAAGCGGGCCATGTCCTGCGACGCATAGCGCGCGACGGCGCCGTCGCATGCCGAGGTGGCCTCCACGGCGTCGACGACCTCGCCGAGCCGATCCCCCGGGATCGCGAGCGTCATCTCGGAGTTCGCCATGCCGGTGCGCACGCGGCTGAGCTGGCAGCCGACGCTGGCGGCGACCTCGCCGTGCTCCTTCGCCATCCCGACGATGTGGCACTGCGGCTTGCCCTCGATGCGGAGGCCGGGCAGCGCGTCGGACATCACCATCAGCTGACGGGCGGTGATCCGCAGCAGGACGACGTCCGGGTCGGTCGGCGTGTCCGCGAGCGGGCCGTAGACGACCGCCGCGGGACGCTGCGAGACGACGGGGATCTGCGGGACGACCTCGAGCGAGACCCAGCCGCTCTCGAGCAGCGCGGCAACGTCCGTGTTCGCCGCGACCTCGTCGAGCGTCTTGAAGCCGTGGGTCATCGCGCCGACCGAGCAGTTCGCGTGGTCGGCAGCGACGGTGCTGAAGGTGCGGTCGGTCGACTTCATCCAGAACACGCACCCGGCGGCGACGCGGCCGGTGCGGCCGTCGGTCTCATGCGGGGCCGGCATCGGGTCGTCGAAGGGCGGGACGTCGGCCGGCATCTCCGCCGCGAACGTGATCGCAATCGGCGGAACGTCCGTGCCGAGGGCGGTGGAGAGGCGGCGGCCGAGGCCGGCCCAGTCGGTCGTCGGGGGCATGGGGCGTGCTCCTCGTCGCGATGCGCAGTGGGGCGTGGGGTCCGATGGTACGCGGCCGCGAAGGCCGGGTCGCCCCGCCGCGCGGTGATCTGATCACCCGGCGCCCGGCGCGGTCGTCGCTTTCGCGGGACCGCGGACCCTGTGCACGGCGCGGAGGGAGCGGTGTGATCGCTGGGGCGACGGTTAGAGACGGGAGTGAGCGATGGTCGCGCAACGGGTCGAGATCCGGGAGGAGCAGCGCGGGCCGTGGCCCGCGGCGGTGATCCGCACGAGCGCGGACCTGGAGCACATCGCAGAGCGCATCGGCGAGTGCTTCGGCGAGATCGGGGCGTCGCTGGGACGTCGCGGCATCGTCCCGGCGGGCGAGCCGTATGTGCGCTACCTGACACCGCCGCCGGGCGAGATGCAGATCGAGGTGGGGTTCCCGGTCGCGGCGCCGATCGCGGCCGACGGCCGCGTGGAGCCGGGCGAGGTCCCGGGCGGCCGCGTAGCGGTCGCCCTCCACCACGGCCCGTATGAGCGGCTGGCCGAGACGTACGGCGCGATGATGGGCTGGATCGCGGAGCGCGGCCTGCATCCCGCCGGGCCGATGTGGGAGAGCTACCGCATCGATCCGGAGGCGGAACCGAATCCGGAGCGCTGGGAGACCGAGGTCGTCCAGCCGATCGCGTAACCCGTCACGACGTCGGCGCCTCGCGCGGGCTCCCGCGCCGGCGCGGGGACGACCCCGCGTGCGAACACGGAGACGCCCGCCGAGAGGCGGGCGTCTCCTGCGCTCATCGGAGCGGCGGAATTACTCGCCGATCCAGCCGTCCGCGAGCTTGCGGTTCTCGGGCTTCGACAGCCAGTCCTTCACGGCCTTGGCCTCGTTGCCCTTCCCGGCGTCCTTGATCGTGTTTTCGAGCGACGCCAGCGGCGCGTCGTCCATGTGGAAGTTGTTCAGTTCCTTCGTGAACGCGGGGAAGTCGTCCGTGAAGCCGTTCCGCGTGACCACGGAGATGTGGTCCGGCGGGCCCCAGGCGTTCTTCGGGTCCTTCAGGTTCTTGAGGTCCCACTTCCCGTACCACCAGCCGGGTGACCACAGCGTCACCACGATCGGCTCCTGCGCGTTGATCGCCTTCTGCAGCTCGGCCAGCATCGCCGGCGTCGAGCCCTCCACGAGCGTCCAGTCGCTCAAGCCGTAGTTGGGCATCACCTTGTCGCGCGCGATGCCCATCATCCCGGCGCCGGCCTCGATGCCGATGATCTTGCCGTTGAACTCGCTCTTGTGGTCGGCGAGATTGGCGAGGCTGTTCACGTCCTTCACGTACGACGGCACGGTCAGGTAGAGGCCGGCCGGCGAGTACCAGGTGTGCAGCTCGTTGAGCTTGCCCTGGAACTTGTCCATGTAGACCTTGTGTGTGCCCGGCAGCCAGGCGTCGAGGTACATGTCCACGTCGCCCTGGGCGATGCCCGCGTAGAGCGGCGCGACGTCGAGCGACGTGAGCTTGACCTGGTAGCCCTGCTCCTGCAGCAGCTCCTGCCAGAGATACGTCGCAGCGACACCCTCGTCCCAGCCGGGGACGTAGCCGATGTCGACGGTCTTGCCGGCGCCGACCTGGCCGCCGCCCGGCGCCGTCGTGCCGGTGGTCGCGGCAGTGCCCGTGGCCGCGGCCGTCCCGCCGCCGGCCGCCGGCGTGCTCGTGGCGTTGCCGCTACTGCTGCACGCGGCCAGCAGCGCGAGAGAGGCGAGCGCGACCGCCACGAGCGCGACCGGTCGCATCCACCTCTCGCGAATTCGATGTTTCGGAATCAACACGCGGTGTCCTTCCTGTTCCGTTGCTTCTCCTCCGGGCCGCCCGGTGCACCCTCGGTAGCCCGGCTGCGACATGCGTCGCGTGCATCACGTGGTTGGGCTGGCGCGGCCGTCACTCGGCCGTGCGCATGGGGTTCGCCAAGCGGCCGAGCACCTCGGTCGTGCGATCGAGGAAGATCGCGAGCACGACGATGGCGATGCCGCCCTCGAAGCCGAGCGCGATGTCGAGCCGGCTCATGCCGCGCACGACCACGGCGCCGAGGCCGCCCGCGCCGATCAGCCCGGCGATCACGACCATCGACAGCGACAGCATGATCACCTGGTTGACGCCGGCCATGATGGTCGGCAGCGCCAGCGGCAGCTGAACGCCGAACAGGATCTGGTTCGGCGTCGCGCCGAAGGCCTCGGCGGCCTCCACGACCTCCGGGTCGACGTTGCGGATGCCCAGCTCCGTGAGCCGCACGCCCGGCGGCATCGCGAAGATCAGCGTCGAGACGACGCCCGGCACGATGCCGATCCCGAAGAAGAAGATCGCCGGGAGCAGGTACACGAACGCCGGCAGCGTCTGCATGAAGTCCAGCACCGGCCGCACCACCGTCGCGACGAGCTCGCTGCGCGCGGCCAGGATGCCGGTCGGGATCGCGATCAGCAGGGCGCTCCCCGTCGCGACGAGCACGAGCGACAACGTCGACATCGCCTCCGGCCAGACCGCCATCGAGTCGATGAGCCAGAACGCGAGCAGCGTGAACAGCGCGAACCAGCGCCCGCGCAGGTACCACGCGATCAGCGCGGCGAGGATGCCCATCACCACGGCCGGCAGCAGCATGAGCAGCCAGTCGATACCGCGAATCGGCCCGTCGAGCAGCCAGCTGACTGCGTGGAAGAACGGCCCGCCGTGCGCCGTCAGGAAGTCGACGAAGTCGGCGATCCACTGACCGAGCTCAATCCGCGGCATCGACGTCTCCTTCGCCCTCGCCGCCCGGCGTCCCGCCGTTCGGCGCATGCTCCGAGCGCGCCTGCGCGGCCAGCAGCGCGACGCGCGGGACGACCCCCACGAGCCGCTCGGATTCGTCGATGACGGCGACCGGTAGCGTGTGCTCCACCGCGAGCGCGAACAGCTCCGAGATCGACGTGTCCGGCCGCGCCCGCGGGTAGCCGTCGCGCGCGATGCCCTGCAGCGACGTGTCGCCGCGCTTCACCGCCTCCGCGAGATCGCGGTCGGTGATCCAGCCGTGGACGTGGTGGTCGGGCGTCATCAGGTAGAGGTCGGTGCGCTGCAGCTCCTCCATGCGCCGGACGGCGACGTGCGGGCCGACACGCGGCGAGACGAACGCCTGCGGCTCGCGCATGATCGACGATGCCGTCAGCACGCGCGTCGGGTCGACGTCCTGGATGAACGCCGCCACGTAGTCCGTCGCCGGCGCCGTCAGGATCTCCTCCGACGTGCCGATCTGGACGACCTCGCCGTCGCGCATCACGGCGATGCGGTCGCCGATGCGCATCGCCTCGTTCAGGTCGTGGGTGATGAAGACGATGGTGCGGCCGAGCGACTCCTGCAGCTCGAGCAGCTGGTCCTGCATCTCGCGCCGGATCAGCGGGTCGAGCGCGCTGAACGCCTCGTCCATCAGCATGATCGACGCGTTCGACGCCAGCGCCCGCGCGAGGCCGACGCGCTGTTGCATGCCGCCCGAGAGCTGCGACGGGTAGCTGTCCTCCCAGCCCTCGAGGCCGACCATGCGCAGCGCCTCGCGCGAGCGCTCCTCGCGCTCCTCGCGCGACGCCCCCTGCACCTGTGGACCGAAGCCCGCGTTCTCGAGCACCGTGCGGTGCGGGAACAGCGCGAAGTGCTGGAAGACCATGCTGATGTCGCGCGCGCGGAACGCGCGGAGGTCGTCTTCCGAGAGCTTGGTGATGTCGCGATCGCCGATCAGGACGCTCCCCCAGGTCGGCGTGAACAGGCCGTTGAGCATGCGCACGAGCGTCGACTTGCCCGAGCCGGAGAGCCCCATGACGACGAAGATCTCGCCCTCGCGCACGTCGAACGTGACCTCGCGCACGGCGAGGACGAGCCCGGTCTGCTCCTGGATGTCGGCTTTCGACAGGCCCTGCTCGACGAGCGGCCGGGCGCGCTCGGGGTCGTGCCCGAACACCTTCGTCGCGCCCTGGATGTGCATGTCCGTCATCGATGCGCTCGCTTCTGCCGCCTTGCGTCTCGATTCGGCGCCGGGGCGAGCGGCGCGTGGGAGCGTGGTCGCGCGCCATGGACGCCCGGACGCGAGAGCGATACGGAAGCTCGGCGACGGGCGGACCGTGCGTTCTCGCGCCTCGTGCGATCGCCGGTACCGCGAGGACGCGCACCCGATCGCGACGCCCCGTTACCGACCGGGGCGCGGTGCGCGCACGGAAAGGCCGGTGGGGGGTCTGTTTCTCGACCCTATCGGGGTGTTCCCGGAGTGTCAAAATTCTCGCGGTCGTCGGTGACGCGTGACGCCGAGCGAGAGGGGATTCTCCGCGCGGCGAGGGACTGTCTAGCTCACTCGTTTCGCGACGATCACGTCACGATCCAGGTACTCACCGAAGCCGGTCGAGTCATAGACGATGCGCCCGCCGCAGGTCATGAGCGTGATCCACTGCTCGCCGGCGGGGCGGTCCTTCGGCCAGAGGATGTCCGCCATCGGGATCGTCGCCACCGCGTAGCGGTGCTCGCTCATCACCTCGTAGTGGTATGTCGTGCCGTCGCTCATCTCGATGCTGATCGGGTCACCCGGCTGCGCGAGGTGCAGGTGGTAGAACGGCCCCTGGAAGTGGTTCCAGGTCTCGTGCGCGGCAAAGACCGCGTTATCGGCCGCGCCCGGCATGCCGTACTCGGGGTACCAGCCCACCGAGTACTCGCCGTCCACCGGCGACTGCATCTGGTTGTCGACGACGTGGATGACCTCGATGTAGAGGTCGTTGATCAGCCCGGGCGCGACCACGCGCGCGATGCCGCTGTCGTTCGGCGGAAGAGTGCCCTCGCGGGGCGGCGGCGTCGGGAACGGGGTGGCGGCGCGCGGCGGCCCGGCGATGCCGAGCGTGGTGGCGTCCGGGGTGGGGGTCGGTGACGGCGTCGCCGTGGGCGTGGGGCTCGGGGTGGGCGTCGGCGTCGCGAGCGGCGCCGTTGCTGTGGCGGCGGGGGTCGGGCTCGCCGCGGCGCCCGGGGACGCGCCTCCGCCGCATGCGGTCGGCAGCAGCGTGAGCGCGGCCGCGGCGGCCAGCGCCGTGAGCACTCGGGGCAGGGGTCGCGGGGTCGCCACCGCCTACTCCTCGAAGCCGCGCCAGTCGACGACCGGCGCCGGGCGCTCCGCGCGCTTCGGCGCGCCGCCCTCGGGTGGGTAGCCCACGTAGATGTAGGCGACGACGCGATCGTGCTCGCCGACGCCGAGATACTCGAGCGCCGGCGGCATCGTCGCCATCTCGCTCGTGCTCCAGCGCGCCGCCAGGCCCTCGGCATGCGCCGCGAGCAGGAGGTTCTCCGTCGCGCAGCAGCACGCCGCGTAGTCCTCCCGGTCGATCTCCGGGTTGTCGGGCGTGCCGCGCTGCACGACCGCGATCACGATTGGCGAGCGCAGCGGCTTCTTGCGCGTCGACTCGATGAAGCGCGGGGTGACGTCGGCCGGGGCGGCATCGCTCTCGAGCCACGCTGCGAGCCGCTCGCCGAAGCGAGCGCGCTCGTCGCCGGCCAGGATCACGAAGCGCCAGGGCTGCGTCATGCGGTGGTTCGGCGCCCAGGTGGCGGCCTCGATCAGCCGCTCGACGGTTGCGCGCGGCGGGCAGCCCGGGCCGAACGTGCCGGCGGTCCGCCGCGTCGCCAGGGCCTCGAAGACGTCCATCGCAGCCTCGTCCCATGCCGGAGCCGGGTGGTCCGCCGTCGCGCGCGCGACGCCGGTTCGCATCGTACGACCGGTCGCGTTCACGCGCGCGCGGCCGCGGCGGGCCCGGGGAGCGACCATTCCGCGCGCAGCAGGCCCCAGAATCTCCTGGTCCCAGTCGCGCGCGCGCCAGCGGCCGTACTGCCGCAGCAGGCCTTCGTGCCGGAAGCCGTGGCGCGCCAGCAGGCGGCTCGACCGCTCGTTGCCGGGCGTGACGAACGCCTCCAGGCGGTTCAGGTCGAGGTCGACGAATCCGGCCCGCAGCAGCGCCGGCATCACCTCGCGCATCACGCCGCGGCCCCACCACTCGCGCCCCAGGTCGTACGCGATCTCGCCGCGCGACGCCCGCTCGCGGACGACCGCGTTGAAGCCGGCGGTGCCGACCCACGCCGCGCCGTCGCGCGTCCGGATCGCCCACCGTGCGCCGGTGCCGGCCGCAGCGATGCGCCCGGTCCACGCGATGATCCCCAGCGCGTCCGCCAGGTCCGTCAGCGGGTCGATGTCGAGATAGCGCGTGACCTCGGGGTCGCCGAAGTGCACGAGCAGCGCCGCGGCGTCGGTCGCCGCGAGCCGCGCCATGGTGAAGTGCTCCGTCGCGAGCCGCTCGGGCAGCAGGGGCGGGTGCGAGGGTGACGGCATGCGCCGATGGTACCGGTCGCGCTCGGATGGTGCGGGACGAAGGGCGCCCACGCGGCGGGACGTACGCCCCCTGCGGCCTCGGCCGCGCGCGCCGACCATTGGACGCACAACGCACCCCCGGACTGTTGTGAGGCACCCGATGCTGCAGCGTCACGTCTCTGCCGTCTCGTTCGTACTGACCGCCGCCGTGACCGCGCTGGCGCTGGTCCTGACCGCGCTCGTCACCCCCGCGCATGCGCAGGGGCCCCAGGGAGCAGGCCAGGCCGGTCAGAGCGGCCCGGGCAACGGCGTCGGCTTCCACGGCAACATGCCCGGCCGCGGCGGCTGGGGACTGTTGCTGATGGACCAGGACATGAGCCGCGACCGGCTGATGCTCCAGTTGCGCGACCAGGACTGCGAGCCACAGGGCATCGGCTGGTTCGCCGGCGGGCGCTGGTCGATGTTCGTGCCGGGCGCTCCCGACTTCGTGAACCAGGACTTCCCCGCGCGGCTGCGCACCGGTGACATCTTCGCAGCGCGCTGCGCGAACGGCGGGACGCCGGTCTCGGCGCGGCTGACCGATGCCAACAACGGCGCGGCCATCACCGTCGGGACGGGCGATCGCGTCCGCGTGGCGCTGACCGCGAACCCGTCGACCGGTTACACGTGGACGGCGAACCCGGCGCCGAGCGCGTCGGTGCTCGTGCAGCAGGGCGACCCGTTCTTCGTGCCGTCGTCCGACCTCCTCGGCGCCGACGGGCACCAGGTCTTCGACTTCGTCGCGCAGGGGCCCGGCACGGTGACGCTGTCGATGCAGTACGCGCGGCCGTTCGAGTCCGTGCCGCCGACGCAGACGTGGAGCGTGAGCATCACGGTCACTCCGTAATCCCTCGGGGCCCGGACGGGCCGGGAGGCGATAGGGACGCGCCCGCCGCGTCGCGGGTGGGGCCGGCAGCGAGCCGCCCCACCGGCCGACGCCGGCGGGCGCTCGGCGTCTAGGCGCGCTCGCCCCCTGCGGGTCCCGTGCGCGCGCTGCGGCTGGCGTGGCCGCGGTCGTGCGGCGCTGCGGCTGTGGCGGTGGCGGCATCGGGCGGGCGCGTGTCTTGGCACTGGTGTGCGCGAGCGCCGTGGCGCTCGTGGGCGCGCGCGGCGATGATCGCGCCCGCCGCCCCGCCGCCGCCCCGCCGCCGCCCGCCGCCGCCCCGGCCGCGTCGCTCGCGAGAGGATCCGACTGATGCCCGGCCGCGCCGACCCTCGTCGCTTCGGGCTGCTGGGCGTCGCGTGCGCGCTGCTCGCGCTCGCCGGCGGCGCGCTCGTGCTCCCGGCGGGGGGCCGGCCCGCGACGGAGGTCGCCGACTTCTACGCGGCGCACCGGGCCGCCGTGCTGCTCACGCGCGCGGCGCTCGCCGTGGCCGCGGCCGTCTTCTTCGCCTACGCGTCCGGGCTGGGCGGCTACGCGGTGCGCGGCGCGACGTCGCGCACGTGGACGGGCATCCGCGTCGCCGCCGCGATGCTCACGGCAGCCGCCTGGCTCGCGCTGGTGCCGCCGCTCGTGCTCACGGGGATCGCGAGGTCCGGGCAGGGATCGGCGTGGGTGCACCGCTGGACGCGCGGCAGCGACCTCGCAGAGGCGCTGCTCTTTCTCGCGATCGCGTTCTGGTGCTTCATGGTGACGGTGGAGTCGCGACGCCTGCCGCGCGGGCTGCGCGCGCTGGCCGCCCTTGCCGCGGTCGCCGCGCTGCTGCGCGCCGGGCTCGGCGTGGGCGCGATCCCGTCAGCGCTCGACGCGCTCGCGCCGCTCGCGTTCCTCGCGGTCGTGCTGCTGACCGGGGCGTGGCTGGTCGGGTGGGCGCGGCCGGAGGCCGCGCCCGGGGCGTAGCCCGCTACGCGCGCTCGGAGGGTTGCTCCGCGGTCGCGCGGGGCTCGGCGTCGACGCCGTCGGGCTCCCCGTCGGCGTCGCCCTCGCGCTTGCGAGCCGCCTTCGCCTCGGCCTTCGCCTGGCGCTTCGCGGTCTTCTGCCGCTCCCGCTCGAAGCGCTCGTACGAGTAGTTGGGCTTGCGTGCCATCCGCACTTCCGCTCGGTCTGCTATGGACGCGCCTTGCGCCGGCACCGCGCCGGGCTCGCGCATCGCATCCAACGTAGCACGGCGTCCCCCCGCGCCGGGGGGCGCCCCGCTACTTCACGGGCACGCGCGCCTCGCGGAGCGGGAGCCACTCGAACACCAGCGCGAACGCGGCCCACCGCAGCGCCGTCACCGCGGAGAGCGCGACCGCGTCCGTCGCCGGCAGGCCGACGCGCGAGATGTCGGTGAGCGGGTCGAGCAGCAGCAGCGTCGCGGCCAACGGCAGCGCCGCCGTCACGATCAGCCGGCCCACGAGCGGCAGCCGGTCGAGCCGCGCCCACGTGAAGATCGCCACGATCACCATCGCCACGGCGAAGAACAGCGGCCAGCCGAAGAGCAGCTCGAGCTCGCCGCTCGTGTGCTCCGGCGACGGCGCCGCGGTGCCGCCGGTCAGCCGTCCGACGAAGCCGACGATCGCGATCACCAGGCTCGACGCCAGCACGCCCGTTGCCGCGGCCAGCACGCCGCCGACCACCGTGCGCCCCGCCGTCTCCTGCGCGAACGGGCCGATGTGCTCGGCGCGTCGGAACATGCGCATCAGGACGAACAGCACCCCGAGCCCGATCAGCGAGAGGATGCCCGACACCGGGATCGCGACGCCGGCGAAGAACGACAGCACGGGCGGCCCCGCGAAGTACCCGACGAGCGTGTAGCCCGCGAGGTACAGCCCGGCGCCCAGCGCGAGCGACGGCACGAACACTCGGCCCGGGACCTCGACGACGCCGGCCGCGATCACGCTGACGATGCGCAGCCCCGGGATCAGGCGCCCCGCGATGATGGCCCGGCCGGCGTGCCGGTTCACGCGTTCGGCGACCTGGTCGAGCCGGTCGGGCCCGAACCCGATGTAACGGCCGAAGCGCTCGACGAGCGGGTGCCCGACGTGCCGGCTGACGAAGAACAGCACCGTCGACCCGGCCACGGTCGCGGCCTCCTCGACGAGGAGGACGGCCCACAGCGTCTGGTTGCCGCGCGAGACCTCGACGCCGGCGGCCAGCATGATCAGGTCGCCCGGGACCGGCATCGGGATGCCGAGCTCCTCGATGAAGAGGATGAGCGCGACGGCAATGAGGAGGTGGTCGGCGATCAGCGCGCCGAGCTGACCACCAATCCAGCTCGTGATCACGGGCGGTCTCCCGGGTTCGACCATCCGTGGGGCGGCGGCGGCGCGGGCAGGCCCGCGGGACGAAGCGTAGGCGCTGAGCGGGGTTGGGGCGATGCTTGCGGCGGGTCGGCGGGGCGACGCGTGCCATGCCACGAGCTCGTCCGGCGGCAGCGGCCGGCTGACGAAGACCGCCGGCCGCCGCGGTTCGGCCGCCACCCCGCCCCGCCGCGCCACCTGCGCCGCCTGCGCCCGCGGGACCCTGGCACGAACGCTGTGTCGCCGCCGGTCACGGACGCCGGCTCGTGAACGGCGACCACGATAGCCGCTCGGTACCGGTCCGGACATTGCGCTCACGCTCCGCCCGACCGCGCGCCGAGCACGGTCGCGTCGGTCCCGGCCGACGCGGGCGGAGGAGGATCTCGAGCGCCGCGAAACTCGTATCATCGCGGCGTCCCGAGCCGAAGGAGGCCGCCATGCCCGTCTCAACCATGCAGAACTACCCGCTCACGCTGCAGCAGGTCTTCCTGCACGGCAGGCGGGTGCACGCGGGCAGCAAGGTGCTCACGTTTACCGGCGAGGGCTTCCAGGAAGCCACCTTTGCGGAGGTCGGCGACCGCGCCGATCAGCTCGCAGCGGCCCTCACCAGGCTCGGCGTGCGCGAGGGCGACCGCGTCGGCACCTTCTGCTGGAACAACCAGCACCACCTCGAGGCGTACCTCGCCATCCCCTCGATGGGCGCCGTGCTGCACACGCTCAACATCCGCCTCTTCCCCGAGCAGCTCTCGTACGTGATCAATCACGCCGAGGATCGCGTCATTGTCTGCGACCAGTCGCTCGCGCCGCTGCTCGCGCGCGTGCGCGACGAGTTGAAGACGGTGCAGCACATCATCGTGCGGCAGGACGCCTCCGGCGCCGACACCTCCGCGCTGGGCGCGACGCTCGACTACGAGACGCTGCTCGCCGCGGAGCAACCCGGCTTCGCCTACCCCGACCTCGACGAGCTGTCCGGCGCGGCCATGTGCTACACGAGCGGCACCACCGGCAACCCGAAGGGCGTGCTCTACGGCCACCGTTCGACGTGGCTCCACTCGATGGCGATCACCAGCAGCGAGGCGATCGGCATCAACCAGTACGACCGCCTGCTCGTGATCGTGCCGATGTTTCATGCGATGGCGTGGGGCATGCCGTACGCCGGCTGGTGGGTCGGCTCCGACTTCGTCTTCCCGCAGCAGTTCCTCCAGGCCGCTCCGCTTGCGCGGATCATCCAGGAGACGCGGCCGACCGTGTCCGGCGCGGTGCCGACGGTGCTCAACGACGTCCTGCACAACGCCGCGGAGGCCGATCTCTCGTCGCTCCGGCTCGTGGTCTGCGGCGGGTCGGCCGTGCCGCGTAGCCTGATCGAGGCCTACAACGACCGCTTCGGCGTCGAGGTCGTGCAGGCGTGGGGCATGACCGAGACGAGCCCGCTCGGCGCGATCGCGCGCGTGCCGAAGCACGCCCCGCGCGAGCTCGAGGGCGAGTGGCGCGCGCGCACGGGCCGGGTGCTGCCCGGCGTCGACCTCCGCATCTGCGCCGACGACGGCACGGAGCAGCCGTGGGACGGCGTGGCCCAGGGCGAGATCGAGGTGCGCGGGCCGTGGATCACCGGCGCGTACTACCTGGACGCCGCGCCCGACAAGTTCCACGACGGCTGGCTGCGCACGGGCGACGTCGGCACGGTGCAGTCCAACGGCTTCATCCAGATCACCGACCGCGCGAAGGACGTGATCAAGAGCGGCGGCGAGTGGATCAGCTCGATCGACCTGGAGAACGCGATCATGGCGCACCCCGGCGTGCTCGAGGCCGCGGTGATCGGCGTGCCCGACGAGCGCTGGGACGAGCGGCCGATGGCGTGCATCGTCCGCGCGCCCGGCGCGGAGGTGACCGCCGCCGAGCTGCGCGACGCGCTCGCCGCGCAGGTCGCGAAGTGGTGGCTGCCGGAGCGGTGGACGTTCATCGACTCCGTGCCGAAGACGTCGGTCGGCAAGTTCGACAAGAAGGTGCTGCGCGCGCAGTACGCCGAGGGCGAGCTCGAGGTCGAGACCCCGGCGTAGACGGCGGCGTCCGCCGGCCCCCTGCCGGCGGCGGCCGCCGCCGCCGAGTTCGGCGGCGTGTCTGCCGCCGCTTGCGAAGGCGACCATCCTCGAGCGCATGCCGCTCGACCTCCAGCGCCCTCCGGACTGCCCGCTAATCCGCGCGCCATGCATGCTTGTGCGCATGCCTCGAGCCGGGCTCCCGCACCCCGGGCGCGTCGCGCGCCGCATGGCCGTCGTCGCTCTTGCGGTGTGCGTCGTCCTCCTGCTCGGCGGGGGCGCGCCCGGTACCCCGCCCGCCTTCGCCCAGACCACGTCCGCCCCACCCGCCGTCGCCTGGTCCGCGTGCGGCGGCGGCTTCGAGTGCGGCACACTCGACGCGCCGCTCGACTATGGCAAGCCCGACGGCGCGCAGGTCCACATCGCCCTGATCCGCCTCCCCGCGACCGACCCCGCGCAGCGCATCGGCTCCATCCTCACCGACCCGGGGGGGCCCGGCGCGTCCGGCGTGAACTTCGCGCGGGCGTGGGCGCGGTCGCTGCCCGCCGAGATCCGCGCGCGCTTCGACATCGTCGGGTTCGACCCGCGTGGCATCGGCGGCAGCACGCCGGCACTCGTGTGCCACCGCACGCTGCAGCAGCTCGTCGCAGCCGACCCGGATCCGCAGACGAGCGCCGCGTGGGATGAGGTCTTCGCGGTGAGCCGGGCCTTCGCCGACGACTGCGCTCAGCAGTACCCCGACCTCCTCCCGCACCTCGGCTCGATGGACGTGACGCGCGACATGGAGCGCATCCGCCAGGCGCTCGGTGAGGCGAAGCTCACCTACGTCGGCTTCTCCTACGGCACCGTGCTCGGCCAGCTCTACGCGAACGCGTACCCCGATCGCGTGCGGGCGATCGTGCTCGACGGGCCGGTCGACGTCGGCCTCACGCCCGACGAGTTCTCCGCGGGCCAGGCCGCCGGCTTCGAGCAGGAGCTGAACCGGTTCCTCGCACAGTGCACGCAGGAGAGCGGCTGCCCGCTGGCGTTCGGCGGCGCCGACCCGCGCGACGCGATTCCGCGCGTGCTCGCCGCCGCGCGTCAGCAGCCGATCCCCGCGCCCGGCGCCGACCGCCCGGCCGGGCCCGGCGAGGTGCTGCTCGGCGTCGTCACCGCGCTCTACCGGCCGGAGACCTGGCCGACGCTCGCGACCGCGCTCAGCCATGCCCTCAAGGACGACGGCACCGCGCTCGTGCGGCTCACCGACGACTACCTCGGCCGCGGCCCGAACGGCTACTCGAACGAGATGGAGATGAACGCGGCGGTGAACTGCCTCGATTACGCCTACCCGCGCGACCGCGGCTCCTACATCGACCTCGCGCTGGCGCTCTCGGCGAAGTGGCCCACGTTCGGCGGTGCGCTGGCGAGCGAGGGCGTGCTGTGCGCGGTATGGCCGGTCGCGCCCGAGCCGCTGCCGCGCGTGCACCCGCAGGGCGCCCCGCCGATCCTCGTCGTCGGTACGACCCGCGACCCCGCGACGCCATTCTCGTGGGCGCTCGGCGCGCGGGCGGCGCTGCCGTCGGGCGTGCTGCTCACGCGCGACGGCGACGGCCACACCGCCTACGGGGAGAACGCGTGCGTCGACACGGTGGTCGACGCGTACCTGCTGACGCTGGCGGTGCCGCAGGACGGCGCGGTCTGCGGCGTCGGCGCGCAGCCGAGCGCGCCGCCGACGCCGCCCGCGCAGGCGTCGGTCGCGCCGCCGACGCCGCCCGCGGTGTCGGCAACCGCGGCGAGCGCGACGGCGCGTGCGGGCGCGAGCGGGACGCCGGCGTCGCCCGGGGTCGCCCGCCGGGCGACGCGCCGCGTGGGGGTGTTCGTCGGGGCGACCGTCGTCCTGGCCGCGGTGCTCGTGTCGATTGCCGGCGGGCTCTGGGTTGCGCGGCGTCGCCGGCCGTCGGGGTGACGGGCGGCGATCAGGCGCGACCTGCGGAAGCCGGCTCGCCGGGCTACTTCACCTTCTTGTGCTCGTACTCGAGGTAGCGGTACGCGGTGACCGCGCCGTCCGTGACGGTGACCTGGTAGTCGATGCGGTCGTGGTACAGCGTGCCGGACGGGTTCGATCCGACGTAGACGTACCGCTCGGCGCTCAGCGACCCGGTGTAGACGCCGTCGCCGTCCACGTCGTGCAGGACGACGTGGTGTGTCTGCGGCGTCGCATCGACGCCGGGCACGTACGTCTCATCGAGCTGCATCGTGTTCCCCTTCAGCACGAAGCTGAATCCGGACATGTCGATGCACGACGACGGCGCGCCGCCGGCGGGGCACGACGCGAGGATGGGGCCGCTGCCGAGCTCCGGCGCGTAGCGCGGGCCCCACACGGTCCAGGACGCCGCGTGCGCGGGATTGCCATCCCAGACCTGCTCGATGATCACGTAGAGCGGGTTGCCCGCGGGGTTGTCGATCCCGTGGCTGCTCTGCCCGCCCGCGGCGACGGCAGGGATGGCGCCGCCCGCGAGGAGCGCGACGAACACTGCGGCGATGAGAGCGCGTTTCATGGGTACCTCCTGTGGGACGGTGCGCGCGTGTGCATACGTCGCGCGTCCGGAAGGCGTCAAGGCATGGCGGCGGCGGGGACCGCCGCCGGCGCTTTCGTCGTGCCCCGGTCGGACGTCGTGCGATGAGGTCCCCGGGCGCCGGGCGGAGGCGGTGTCGACGCTCGCGTCCGCGGATCGATCTGTCCGGCGGCGGACATGCAGCGCTGCGCGCGGAGGCCGGCGGGGTCGATGATCGTGATGACCGGCGCGCGCCCGACCTGGATTCGCCATGACCGCACCCGCCTCCGATCGCCTCGATGAGCTCTTCGCCGGCATCGCGTCCGGCTTCCGCAGCCGCGGGCTCGCCCCGCTGCTCTCGCTGCACGGCGCTGATCCGTTCGCGCGGCAGGAGCTCGCGCGGCTCGTGCGCCGCGATGCCTCGCTCGCGGAGCGCATCAGGACGGGCTTCGCGGAGTCGGCGCTCGCGCGCCCCGAGCACGAGCCGCTGACGGCGCGCGACGTGATCGACTTCTACGGCTTCCGCGCCATCCACTGCCAGACCGCCGGCAACGCGATCTCGGACGTGATCGGGCGGGCGCACGTGCACCCGCAGACGCACGACTTCTGGGAGTGGGCGTTCATCTGCTCGACGCTCGCCGGCGTGCTGACCGAGAAGCTCGGCCGCCACGAGGACGAGGCGTTCGCCGCGTGCTTCATCCGCTGCGCGGCCCTGCGTGTGCTGCGCGACGACCAGCCCGACCTCGCGCTGCGCGGCCTTGAGCGCGCGCAGGCCGACGCTCTGCTGCTGTGGGAGGGCGAGCGGCTCGCGATCGGTGGCTCCCACCTCGACCTGGCGCGGCACCTGGCGTGCGAGTGGCGGCTGCCCGAGGTCTTCCTGCCCGCGTTCGATGACGACCGTGACCCCGAGTCGTTCGCCGGCCTGATCCTGCGCGCGATGGCCGCCGCGCAGCGGCACGGCTTCGTCGACCCCGAGGGGATGCCGCTGCCCGCGCGGTTTGTCCCCGAGCGCGAGGCCATCCTCGACGCCTTCGCCCGGCGCACGGGCGGCCCCGAGGCGCTGCCGGTGCGCGTGCGCAGCATGCTGTCGACGGCGCGGGTGCCGCTGGGCTAGGGCGCCGCCGCCGCCGAACGAACGTCCCGTATCACGGGTGCGCATCGCCTCTGCCCGCCGCCTTCGTTCACGCACAGGATCGAGGCGAAGCCCTCGATGCGGAGGTGCGCGATGACGCTGACCCTGCGCCCACGCGGCTCGGAACGACTGAAGATCGCGGCGATCGCGCTGCTGCTGGTGCCGATCGCGATCCTGCTGCTGTTCGCAATCGGCGAGACCGCGGGCGGTGACTGGAGCGGGCTCCAGCACGTGCCCGAGGCGGCGGTGCTGCTCGTGCTGCTCGCCGCCGCGTGGCGCTACCCGTACGTCACGGGGCTGGTGCTCATGGCTGCGGGCGTCGCGCTGTTCGCGGGATGGCTCGTGTTCGCGCTGGCGAACCTGTCGGCGTCGGCGATCGTCGTCGCGGCGCTGATGCTCTTCGCGCCGCCGATCGTCGCGGGCTGGCTGCTCTACCGCGCGGGGCAATAGGCGGCGCGGTCGCGGCCGGCGCGGGGCTGTTGAGCAGTCGTGCGACTCCGGCGGCGGTAGACGTGTCGCCGATGTCCCTCGCGCGGCCGGGTCGTACGCCGCCGCGGAGCGCGTTCGCGCCGGCCCTGGTCGCGCGTCCCGGCGCGGAGGGTCAGCGCGTCATCACCGCGCGCCGGTAGGCGAGCGTCGCGGCCGCGCCGAACACCGCGAGCCACGCGGCGAGCACCGCGACGTCGCCGGGCGCCGGCCAGCGTCCTGCCGCGACGTGCCACGCCAGCTCGGCGTAGTGGCTCGTCGGCAGCACCGTCGCCAGCGTCTGCAGCCCGGACGGCAGCTGCTGGGGCGAGAACCACATGCCGCCGAGCAGCGACAGCCCGAAGAGCAGGAAGCCGAGCGTCGGCCCCGACGACTGCGGCGTCGAGAGGTAGCCGACGGCGAGCCCGAGCGGCGCGAACGGCAGCAGCCCGAGCCACAGCACCGCCGCGATGCCGACCCACTCCGTGGCGGCGAGGTGCACGTGCTGGTCCGTCGCGGCGACGACGAACACCGCGAGGATGCCCGGCAGCGACAGCAGCGTGCCGGCCCCCACGCGCCCGGCGACGACGCCGAGCGTCGGCACCGGCGTCACGCGCAGCTGGCGCAGCCAGCCCGATGTGCGGTCCGCCGCGACGCCGCCGCCCGACAGCAGCACCCCGGCGAGCGCGCCGAACCCGGCCATGCCGACCATGAACGACACGGCCAGCGGGAGCCCCTGCGGCGTGAGCGCCGCGCCCGTCGCGTTGCCGCTCGCTTGGTGCGCGAAGAGCAGGTAATACACGACGGGCATGACGACGGTGAAGATGACGAACCGGCGGTCTCGGACCATCCGTCGCATCTCGAGCTTCAGGTACGGGATCATCGAACGCCTCCCGTCGGGGCGGGATCGGCGTCGGCCGGCTCGCGGGTGAGGGAGAGGAACGCCTCTTCGAGCCCCCCGCCGGTCACTTCCAGGTTGCGCACCGCGCCCCGCGCCAGGATCAGCGCGGCGGCGGTCTGGTCGGCGTCCGTCGTGCGCAGCGTCACGCGGTCGGCCTGCCGCTCCACGGACGCCACGCCGGGAAGCCGCTCCAGTCCCTCGGCCGACGAGCCGGCCAGGTCGAACGCGACCACGCGCGTGCCCGCCGACCGCTTGATCTCGCTCGCGGACCCGTCGGCAACCACCCGCCCGCGCGCGATCACGACGATGCGGTCGGCATGGGCGTCGGCCTCCTCGAGGTAGTGCGTCGAGAAGAGGACGGTGCGGCCGCCGGCGGCGTACTCGTGCATGCTCGCCCAGAACGCGCGGCGCGACTCCACGTCCATCGCCGCGGTCGGCTCGTCGAGCACCAGCAGGTCGGGGCTCCCGGCGAGCGCGAACGCGAAGCGCAGGCGCTGCGTCTGCCCGCCCGACAGGCGGTCGACGCGGTGCCCCTCCAGGCCGGTGAGGCCGGCGGTGGCGAGCGTCTCCGCGCGCGACAGCGAGTGCGGGTAGAGCGCGCGCGCGAAGTCGACGAGCTCGGCGACCGTGACGCCGGTCGGCAGGCCGCCTTCCTGCAGCATCGCACCGACCTGCCCGGCGGCGACCGCCTCGCGCGGCGGCCGGCCGAACAGGCGCGCCTCGCCGCCGTCGGCGTCCAGCGCGCCGAGCGCGACGCTGATCGTCGTCGTCTTGCCGGCGCCGTTCGGGCCGAGCAGCGCGACGGTCTCGCCGCGCGCGACTTCGAGGTCGACGCCGTCGACGGCGCGTATGTGGCCGAAGTGCTTGGCGAGCCCGGTCAGCGCGAGCGCCGGCGCGCCGGCGCGGGTCGGGGTCGAGGCGGTCACCATCGCGGACGCTCCGCGGGTGGGATGACGACGGGGGCGAGCATGAGGTGCCTCCTCGGTGCGGTGAGCGTGCATCGAGGATGGCGCGTCCCTCGCGTGGACGGTAGGTCCGGCGATCCGGTTCGCACCGGTACGGATGTCACGGTCTGCGCGGGCTCGGGTCAGGCGGTCTCGAGGTGCATCGCTGTCATGGTGCGCCTGAGGTTCGTGCCGTCCGTCGCGACGGTGTCGTCGATCGTGTACTGGAAGATGCCGAGGTCGATGGCGTAGTAGCGCTGCCTCGCCTGGCGGAACTCGGCGAGGACGGTGTCGGCGGCATCGGCCTGCGTTGCGGCCGGCGGCTGTCCGGACTCGGCGACGGCGGCGGACGGCGACGCGCGGCTTGCCCGCCGCGCGCCCTACTCGGTCGTGCCGCCGACGGCGCCGTGCGCCTCGAAGGCCGACGCCGGGATCACGCCGAGCCGGCCGGCGCGGTAATCCTCGAACGCCTTCACGAGCTCCTCGCGCGTGTTCATCACGAAGGGGCCGTACCAGGCGACCGGCTCGCCGATCGGCCGGCCGCCGAGGATGAGCAGGTCGAGGTTTGGGCTGCGGCTCTCCTGCTCGCGGTCGGCCTCGGCGGTGAGCGCGCCGCCCGGGCCGAAGAGCACGAGCTGGCCCATCTCGGCGGGGCGCCGCTCTGGGCCGAAGCGGCCGCGGCCGTTGAGCACGTAGGCGAGCGCGTTGAACTCCTCGCGCCACGGGAGATGCAGCCGCGTGCCCGCGTAGAGCGTCGCGTGGATCATCGTGATCGGCGTGTGGGTGATGCCGGGGCCGCGGTGGCCGTCGAGGTTGCCGGCGATCAGGCGGATCAGCGCGCCGCCGTCCGACGACGTGAGCAGCGCGACGTCGCTCGAGCGCAGGTCCTGGTAGCGCGGCGGCATCAGCTTGTCGGCGGCCGGCAGGTTCACCCAGAGCTGGAACCCGTGGAAGAGCCCGCCCGACGTGACGAGCGCCTCGGGCGGTTTCTCGATGTGCAGGATGCCGCCGCCGGCGGTCATCCACTGCGTGTCGCCGTTCGTGATCACGCCGCCGCCGCCGTTCGAGTCCTGGTGCTCGAACGTGCCGTCGATCATGTAGGTGACGGTCTCGAAGCCGCGGTGCGGGTGCCACGGCGTGCCCTTCGGCTCGCCCGGCGCGTACTCGACCTCGCCCATCTGATCGAGGTGGATGAACGGGTCGAGATCCTTCAGGTCGACGCCCTGGAAGGCGCGGCGGACGGGGAAGCCCTCGCCTTCGTAGCCCTGGGGCGCGGTCGTGACCGAGCGCACGCCGCGCTCGAGCGTCTCGGGCGCGGGCTCGGCGACGCGGGGCAGCGTCAGGAGGTCGTCGACGGTGACGGCGGGCATGGGGCGCTCCTCCGTGGGCGGGTGGGGTACGCGATCCACGATACCAGCGGGCGCGCGGCAGGCTGCAGGCCTGCCGTGTGCAGCCGCGACTCCGCAGCAAGGAGGTCGCCACCTCACGCGGCCTGCCGCGCGGCGATCCACGGCAGTCAGCATGCAGGGGTGGGGCGTCGTGCGAAGCGGCGGCAGATATGCCGCCGACAGAAGCGCGGCGCCAGCCGCGGACTGCGTCCGCGCTCCTGTCGGCGGCATATCTGCCGCCGCTTTGACTTCCCGACGAGCCCCGAAGCCCTTGGAGGCTCAGGACAGGCTCCGCCGCGCGCTGGTCCACGGCGGGCCTGACGCCTGCCGCGCCTACCGGATCGTCCCGGCCTCGCGCAGCCGTGCGATCTCCGCGGCGTCCAGGCCGATCTCCGACAGCACCTCGTCGTTGTGGCGGCCGAGCACCGGCGACGCGCCGCTCGGACGCGGCGGCGACACACTCATCTGCAGCACCGGCGCGACCATCGTCTGCGGGCCGGTCAGCTCGTGGTTCAGCTCGATCACGTACTCGTTCTCGACGATCTGCGGGTGCACGTCGAGCTCCTCCGTGAAGACGATCTCCCCGACGGGCACGCCCGCCGTCTCCAGGCGCTCCACCCACGCGGCCGTCGACGCCCCGCGGAACATCGCCTCGACGTGCTCCACCAGCTGCTCGGCGAACGCGATCGTCTCGGGGTTGGTCGGGTCGTACTCGGGGTCGTCGTCGCGCGGGTCCCACTCGATCCCGAGGGCGGCGCGCATCTTCGCGCGCAGCGACGCCGACAGGCAGCCGACCGCCAGCGCGCCGTCCTGTGTGAGGTAGTTGCGGTAGTAGATGTTGCCGATCGTGCGGCCGAGCTGCAGCTTGCGGTGGTAGTCGGAGATCTCCGTGTAGCCCGCGCCGCGCGCGCGGGCCTCGTGCAGGTGATCGAGGAACGGCGTGCGCAGCGCCCCGTCCGCCGGCGGCAGCGACATGAACGTGCCGCCCTGGCTTGCCAGCGAGTTCGCGAGCAGCGACGTCTGCACGAGCTGCCCCTTCCCCGTCTGCGACCGGTAGAAGAGCGCCGCGCACACGCCCATGGCGATCGCGTAGCCCGTGGTGATGTCCGCGGTCGGCACGCCGATCGACGGCAGCATCGGCACGCCGCGCTCGTCGAAGCGGGCGCCGCTCGCGGTCAGCCCCGACACGCCCTGCGCGACGATGTCGTAGCCGGGCTTGTTCGCCCACGGACCGCGCCGGCCGAAGGCCGTGCTGTCGACGTAGACGAGGTCGGGCTTGATCGCGCTCAGGGTGTCGTAGTCGATGCGCAGCCGCGCCGCCACGTCGGGCCGGTAGTTGATGACGACGACGTCCATGCGCTCAACGAGTCGGTGGATGATGGCCTGCGCGTCGGGGCTGGCGAGGTCGATGGCGAGCGACCGCTTGCCGCGATTGAGCGACTGGAACGTCTTCGACTCGAACGGCACGAACTGCGCGTAGAGCCGCCAGGGCTCGCCGCCCGGCGGTTCGATCTTGAGGACGTCGGCGCCCATGTCCGCGAGGTGCTGGCAGCCGAACGGCCCCGCGATGATCTGCGTGAACTCGAGCACCCGGACGCCCTCGAGCGGTCCGCTCATGGTCCCCTCCTGCGCTGCGTCGAATCACCCGCGCGGGGAAGATAACGCACGTCGCGCCGCCCCGCGCTTACGCTTCCCGTCATGACCGCCCCCGCCTTCGGCCTCAATCGCTTCGACTTCGCCACGCCCGACCGCTTCGCGGCCGACGTCGCCCGGGCGGAGCGGCTCGGCTGGGACTACGCGTTCGTTCCCGACTCCCAGCTGCGGCGTCACGACACGTACATCCTGCTCGCCTTCGCCGCGCGGGCGACGTCGCACATCCGGCTCGGGCCGCTCCTGGCGAACCCCGTCACGCGCCACCCCACGGTGACGGCGTCGTCGATCGCGACCGTCGATGCCGTCGCGGAGGGGCGTGCGTTCCTCGGGCTCGGCATCGGCGACACCGCGGTGCGGCTCGCCGGCCTGCGCCCGGCGCGGGTCGCGACCCTCGCGGCGGCGACGCGCACCATCCGCGCGCTCCTGCGGGGCGAGCCGGTGGAGGTGGGCGCCGAGGGCCCGGCGAGGCTGCCGCACGCGCGGCCGGTCCCCGTGTGGGTGGCCGCGGCGGGACCGCGCATGCTGCGCGCCGCCGGCGCCGTCGCCGACGGCGTCTTCATCCGCGCCGGCACCCACCCCGCGGTGTTGCGCGCCGCGGTCGACGCCGTGCGCGCCGGCGCCTCCGACGCCGGTCGCCCGCCCGAGGACGTGCGCCTCGGACTCGTCCTCCACACGGTGCTCGACGACGATCCCGGGCGAGCGCTGCTGATCGGGAAGTCGATGGCGGCGGGCTACTTCGAGTACTCGCCGCACCTCTTCGCGACCGCCGGGCTCGGGTGGGACGGCCCGGACGTGCACGAGCTGCAGCCGCGCGTGCACCCGGACTTCCACCACCACCCGGATCTCGTGGAGTCGGGGCGCATCGTCGACTTCCTCCCATCGGCCGTCGCCGACGCGTTCTGCCTGCGCGGCACGACGGTGCAGGTGGCGGAGCAGCTCACGGCCTTGCTGTCGCTCGGCATCGACTTCGACATCGTGGTGCCGCACCCGGTCCCGAATCCGCCGCCGCCGGGCGAGCAGGCGGGGCCGAGCTACATGGAGCGGATCGCGCGCGAGGTGATGCCGGCGGTGACGGCGGCGCTGGGACCGCGGCGCGCTGGCGGCACGCGGGGCGCGTGAGGGGGTCGGGAACACGGCAGGCGTGAAGCCTGCCGCGCGCCGGGTTACGCGAAGTTCGTCGCCGGCTCGCCCGCTGGCGCGCCCTCGGGGCGCGCCTGGAAGAACCGCTCCTGGCCGTAGAACTCGGCGCGCAGGTCCTCGGGGATGCGCGCGAACATGCTGTTCTCGCCGAACTGGCTGCGGTGCATCGACGACGCCCGGCGCTTCGCCTCCACGTACGGCGCGCAGTCGACGACGACGCTGACCGGCGGGTCGGGGCGCTTCAGCATCTCCTCGAAGCGCTTGCGGGTCTCGTCGTCGATCGGCTCGGGAAGCAGGCCGCGGCGCTCCATCTCGAGCCGGATGCGCGCGAAGCCGCCCATCATCCGCGCGCCCCAGTAGAGGCGCTCGGGCGCCCACGCCGCGCCGGCCTCGAGGTACGCCTCCGGGTTCCCGCTCGCGTCGTACGCCGCCAGCGTGTGGCGGTGCGCCGCGATGTGGTCGGGGTGGCCGTAGCCGCCATCCTCCTGCCACGTGAAGACGAAGTGCGGACGCACCTCGCGCATGATCGCGACGAGCGCCGGGACCACGGTTTCCGCCGGCTGCCGGTGGAAGCAGCGGGGGTCGTCGTTCTCGGGCGTGCCGGCCATGCCGCTGTCGCGGAAGCCGAGGAAGCGCACGTCGGCGAGGCCGATCTGCGCCATCGCCGCGCGCAGCTCCAACTCGCGTGTGTACCAGAGCGTGTCGGGCGTCGACAGCGCCGGGTCGCTGATCTCGCCGACCTCGCCGCGCGTCGCGCAGACGAGCGTGACGGCGTTGCCCTCGGCGATGAACGCGGCGAGCGTGCCGGTGACCTGGCCCTCGTCGTCGGGGTGGCCGTAGACGGCGAGGACGCGCTTCCCGGTGACGCCGACGGTGGTGCGAGCGGGCATGGGGGACTCCTTCGTCGAGTGCGTTCTTCCGCCCACAGCGGCGGCAGATATCGCGCGCGCCGCTGTGGGTTGCGCCCTTGCGGCGGCCGTGATCGGCCGCGTCAAGCGGCGGCAGCATGCCGCCGACCCGGTCGCGGTCGCGGGCCGCGCTGGCATCGGCGGCATGCTGCCGCCGCTTGACCACGGGCGAACGGGCGCTAGACCGCGTCGGCCTCCAGCCCCAGCGCGCGGATCGTATCGGCGGTCGGCCGGCCCGTGTCGGGGTCCCAGCCCTGCTCGACGTAGTAGTCGGTCACCACCTGCTCGAGGTGCTCGCGCGTCAGACCCTTGTGCTTCGGCAGGTCCTCCGAGAAGCGCGCCGGCAGGCGGTCGTCGGCGCGCGTCTTGCCTTCGCGCATGTTGAAGAGGCGCGCGAGCGTGAGGCCGCGGTGCGCCATCGTCACCATCTCCTCCTGCGTCACGCCCCAGCCCGTCACCGCGTTCAGGATGTCCGCGGTCTGCGCCTCGTCGTAGGCGAGGAAGTGGCACATGCCGACCTGGTTGCGCAGCCCGTTCTTGTCGCCGGTCTGGCGCATGTGATCGCCGCCCGTCGGCGCGAGCAGGTAGCTGGCCTGCATCGGCGCCATGTGGCGCGGGTCGTGCATCGCCATCTCCATGCCCTTCACCGTGGTGAGGAAGGCGTCGGAGCCGAGGCCGAGCCGCGCGGCGGCGCGCTCCGAGCCCTCGGCGAGGACGTCGCCGAAGCCGTCGCGGTTCGCGATCAGCTGCAGCATCTGCACGACCGCGTCGCCGTCGCTGAACTGCAGCTTCATGCCGTCGGTGTCCTCGACGGTGATCACGCCCTTCTCGTAGCACTCCATCGCCCAGGCGATGGTCGCGCCCGCCGAGATGGTGTCCATGCCGAGGTAGTTGCACACCTCGTTCGACTTGCACACGGCCACGATGTCATTGACCCCGAGGTTCGGCCCGAGCGACGCCAGCGACTCGTACTCGGGCCCGCCGTACTTCGGGTCGACGCGGTAGCGGCCCTGCGGGTCGAACGCGATCGGCTTGCCCTTGCGGGTGACGCCGGCGTCCTCCTGCCGCTGCTCGATCTGCACGACCTTCTTGCAGCGCACCGAGCACGCGTAGCACGCGCCCATCTCGATGCCGACCTGCTCCTTCACCGCCACCGCGTCGACCTTGTCGATGTCGTCGAACTCGCCCATGCGGTAGTTCAGCGTCGGCATGCCGCCGGCGAGGCTCTTGCCCTGCATCGCACCGCCGGTGCCGTATTCGTGGAAGCCGCGGTGCACGTCGTCGACGGTCGCGCTCACCCACTTCGACACCTTGAGCAGCGCGGGCTGGTCGGCGAGCGGCACGGGCGTCTTCCCGCGCACGGCAATCGCCTTTAACCGCTTCGACCCCATCACGGCGCCGAGCCCGGTGCGGCCGGCGAACTCGTTGAGGTCGTTGGCGATGTTGGCGAAGCGGACGAGGTGCTCGCCGGCCGGGCCGATCTGCGCGACGCGCACGCGCGGGTCGCCGAGCTCCGCGCGGACGGCCTCCTCGACGTCGCCGGTGATCTTGCCCCAGAGGTGGCCGGCGTCGCGGATCTCGACGTCGCCCTCGTTGATCCAGAGGTAGACCGGCTGCGGCGAGACGCCGCGGACGACGATCGCGTCCCACCCGGCGCGCTTCAGCTCCGCGCCCCAGAAGCCGCCGGCCTCCGCCTCGCCGAAGCCGTCGTTGAGCGGCGACTTCGCGCCGACGCTGTGGCGGCCCGCGCCGGGCACCGGCGCGCCGGTGAGCACGCCCGGCGCGAAGACGAGCACGTTCTGCGGGCCAAGCGGGTCGGCGCCGGCGGGGACGTCCCGGAGCAGGTAGTGCGCGATGAAGCCGCGGCCGCCGCCGTAGCGGCGGTAGAAGGCGTCGCCCGGCTCCTCGATGGTGGTCATCCGCGCGGTGAGGTCGACGTGCAGGATCTTGTTCCAGTAGCCGAAGCGGTCCATGCGGCTAGCCACCTTCCATCGGGCTGAAGAGCACGACCTCGTCGCCATCGGCGAGCGGGGTGTCGCGTGCGACCTGGTCGCCGTTGCGGCCGATCGTGATGTCCTCGTCGTCGGGCACACCGGCAGCGGCGAGCAGGTCGGCGACCATGGCGCCGGGCGCGAGGGTGAACGTGAGCGGGCCGTCGTGGCCGGCGGGGAGCAGCCGGCGCAGGTCGGCGAAGAGCACGAGCCGGACGGAGATCCGGGCCGTGGTCCGGGCGTCGGTCATGCGGGGCGGTTCCTTTCGCCGCGGAAGAATAGCGGTGGCGACGCTCGCCGGGGCGGTTACTTCGGCTCGACGACGAACACCGGGATCTGGCGCTCCGTCTTCTGCTGGTAGCTCGCGTAGTCGGGGAAGGCGGCGACCGCCGCGTCCCAGCAGCGCTGCCGCTCGTCGGGGTCGGCGACGAGCCGCACGCGGCCCTCGATCACGTCGCGGCCGTCGCGGACGCTGACGTCGGGGTTCGCGCGCAGGTTCGCCACCCACAGCGGGTTCTCGGGCGCGCCGCCCTTCGAGCCGACGAGCACGTACTTGCCGTCGCACTGCACGCGCATCAGCGGCACCTTGCGGATCGCGCCGGTCTTCGCGCCGCGCATCGTCACGAGCACGACGGGCATGCCGCGCAGCTCGGTCCCCTCGGCGCCGCCACTCTCCTCGATGCGCTTCACCTGGTCGGCTACCCAGCCGGTCGGACTCGGGATGTAGTTCGTCATCGTGCCTCCTCGCACCGTTCGCGCGTTCGAGGGTACCCCGCTGCGAGCACGGACCGCGGGTGCGCAAGGGGCGCCATTCGTTCTGTTATCCTCCGGCCCGCTTTCGCCGCACCGGTGCGCGGCGCGACCGCGCCGCGGTCATCACCGACCACAGGAGGGCCACCATGACCACGACGCTTCCCATCCCCGCGACGGCCGACGACCTCACGGCGGAGTGGCTCACCGCGGCGCTGCGCGACGCCGGCGTGCTCGGCGACGGGCGCGTCACGACGGTCGCGCGCGAGACGGTCGGGCAGGGCATCGGCGTGCTCTGCCAGCTCTTCCGCCTCCGCCCGACCTACGACGGCGCGCCGCCCACGGCGCCCGCGTCCGTGATCGCGAAGCTCCCCAGCGCGAGCGAGCAGACCCGCCAGATGGCGACCGCGTTCAAGTTCTACGAGCGGGAGGTCCGCTTCTACGATGAGTTCGCTCACGAGGTCGCGCTGCCGACCGCGCGGGCCTACGTCGCGCGCTTCGACCCGGCGACCGGCAACTTCGTCCTGCTGCTCGAGGACCTGGCGACGCACCGCCTCGGCGACCAGCTGGCCGGCGCCACGCTCGCGGAGTCGCGTCTGCTCGTGGAGTCGCTGGCGCAGCACCACGCGCAGTGGTGGAACCACCCGCGGCTGCCCGAGCTGGACTGGATCCCGAAGGGCGACTCCGAGATCAACAAGGCCGGCCTGTCGCTGTACCCGATGGCGCTGCCGTCCTACATGGAGCGCTTCGGCGATGCGCTGCCCGCGGGGATCGCGCCGCTGGCCGAGCGGCTGACGCGGGAGACGAGCGCGCTGCTCGACCGCATGAGCGCCGGCCCGGCGACGATCTGTCACGGCGACTGGCGGCTCGACAACCTCTTCTTCGGCGCCGCCCCCGGCGCCCCTCCGTTCACGGCCGTCGACTGGCAGATCGCGGTGCAGACGGTTGGCACGTACGACCTGGGGTACTTCACGAGCCAGAGCATGGACGTCGACCTGCGTCGCGCCCACGAGCGCGAGCTGATGGACCTCTACTACGACACCCTGCGCGCCGGCGGCGTCGAGGACTACTCGCACGACCAGTTCATCGAGGACTACCGCGCGACGCTGGCGTTCTGCCTCGTGTACCCGGTGATGGGCGGCGGCCTGGGCGACCTGTCGAACGAGCGCGGCGTCGCGCTCGCGCGCGCGATGACGGACCGCTGCGCCGCGGCGATCCAGGACTGGGACGCCGCCGCGGTGCTGTAGGTGCGCGGCAGGCGTCAGGCCTGCCGCGCTCGCAGGTTCCTCCTCCGACGGGAGGCGGCCACCTCAATCCGCGAGAGGCACGCACGCTCACGGCAGGCCAGAAGCCTGCCGCGCGCCCTACAGGAAGGGGCCGGGACGATCCGTCCCGGCCCCTCCGGGAGATCCTTCGCTGCCCGCCGCGGCTAGTGCTTGCCGTGGTCCTGAACCGTGAAGGCGTAGTGGTGGACCGTCGGGTCGCCCGCGACCGTGAAGTCGAGGGTGTAGTCGCCCGGCGCCAGGCCCTTCGTGCTCAGGTTGAAGATGTAGCCGGAGTCGACCGGACGGAAGACGTCGCCCGGGTTGGCGTGGCCGGAGTCGTCCAGCGTGCCGGCCGGGCTGAGCCCCACCGCCGTGACCGTGATCGCCGGCGACGACACGTTCACGCCGCTGGCGTCACAGAGGCTGATCTTGGCCGGGATGGTGCTCCCGGTCTGCTTGCTCGGGCCCGACTCCGAGGCGCAGACCGCATACCCCACGTCGTAGGACGCCGTGGCGGTCGCGGTGTTGCCGGCCACGTCGGTCGCCGTGCAGTCCACCGTGTACGAGCCGACGGACGCCGTCACGACCGGGTCGCAGGACGAGGTGTCGATGCCGCTGGTCGCGTCGGCCGCGCCGGCGTCGGCCGTGGCCGCGCCGTTCAGCTCGACGGGGTTCGGGGTCACCGACGGGGTGAGCGTCGGCGCCGTCGTGTCGATGTTGAGCGTGATCGACGCGCTGCCGGTGTTGCCGGCGGCGTCGGTGCACGTGCCGCTCGCCACCTGTCCGGCGCCGTCGGTCGAGACGACCACGGGAGCGTCGCAGGTGATCGACGAGCCGCCGTCGGCGGCCGCCGTAACGGTGACCGTCACGGGGGTGTTGTTCCAGCCGGCGCCGTTCGGCGCGACGGAAGCCGTCGCCGTCACGGCCGGTGCCATGGTGTCGATGCTGACCAGTTGCGTGTCGGACGCCGTCAGGGACGGATCGCCGTCGCTGATGCAGGTGCCGATGGCGGACTGGTTGGCGCCGTCGCTCGTGAGGACGACGGAGACGGTCGCCGTCTGCGAGTTCGTGCACGTCCAGGTCACGGTGACCGGGCTCGTGTTGTTCCAGCCGGCGCCGTTCGGCGCCGGGGTGATCGACTGCAGCGTGATCGTCGGCGGCGGTTCGCTCACGGCGAGCGTCGCCGTGTCGACCGCCCCGGCGAGCGTCGGGGTGGCGGAGAACGCGGCCGTCACCGTGTACGAGCCGAGCGCGAGGCCGCTGACGTCACAGGAGGCCGCGCCCGATGCATCCGTCGTGCCGGCGCAGCTGCCGCCGCCGTTGTCGAGCGTGAACGTGATCGGCTGGCCGGCGGGCGGCGCGGCGGATGTCGAGACGTCGTAGAGCGTCGCCGACAGGTGAGCCGTGTCGCCGAACTGCACCGCGGTGTCGCCCGTGTAGGACAGCGACGTGACGTCGGCCGGGGTGACCGGCGCGAGCGAGCAGGTGCCGTCGGCGTTCGTCAGCTTGACGATGCTGTTGCTCTGAGTGGCGTAGAGGCAGCCGTCCGGGCCCACCGTCGAGAAGTCGCCGCGGCTGCCGCCCGCGAAGACATCGGTGGTCGTGACCGGCGATCCCAGCTCGATCTTCGTGATGACGCCGTTGTTGCGGTTCGCGAAGAGGTAGGCAGGGTGCGCCAGGTTGTGCGTGTTCGCCGCGACGGCGATGCCGTCAGAGAGCGGCAGGGCGGTCACGATCGACGCGGGCCCGACGCCGTTGCCCGGGGTGCGCGCCGCGCTGAGCACGGCGGCGCCGTACTGCGCGAGGTACAGCGTGCCGTCCGGGCCGAAGGTGATGCCATCGATGCTGTTGATCGATACCAGGCCCACGATCGAGGCCGGGCTGGTGGTGGGATCGATCACGCGGATCGGGCCGCCGCCGGGCCAGGTGACGAACAGGTTCCCGGTGAGCGGATCCGTCGCGATCCCGGTGGCGCCGGTCACGCCGAAGACGGTCTGCAGGATCGTGCCCTCATGGCCGGGCGTGGTGTCCAGCTCGGAGACCATGCCGGCCTGCTGTGCGACCCAGAGGTGCCCGGCCTTGTCGAAGGCCAGGCCGGTCGGGCTGTACGGCACATAGCCCACGAGATACGGAGCCACCGCGCCGGCGACACCGCTCGCGACCACGGACTGCGGGATGCGGTAGAGGCCGCCGCTCGGCTGGTCCTGGACCCAGAGGTTGCCGGTGGAGTCAAAGGCGAGGCCGACGGGGCCGACCGGCCCCCCCGGGAATCCCGTCGCGAAGTCGGACGCGGTGTAGTCCGGAGCGGTCGAGTACGCGAGCGCCGTCAGGGACAACGCCGCGAAGGCAATCAGCGCAACGGCCGCGCCGAGGAGGAGTCGTCCGCCTCCCGGTCGAAACATTCGGACTCGAGCCTGCATGTGGGGGCACTCGCATTCGCACTTCGCGCGCGCACTCGGTCGCTGGCGGAAGGCGCGCCCCCTCCCCCCATGCGTCTACGGTGAACCTGGTCGGAACCTGGCCGCGATCTCGGACAATCCGGCGTCATGATCGCGAACACGAGAGCTTCTGCGGGTGAGCGCAGAAGGCATCGCGCGACTTGTCACCGCTGCATGGTGACATCGACCCATGTTTGCCGGAGGCTGCCGAAGATGCGCGTCGCAGACGAACCACGAACGCGGTCGGGAACATACACGAGGGTGAGGAAACGCACCAGAAGTGTCAGAAAGTATTGGCGTGCCGGGCTTACGCGAACTCGTAGTCCGCGGGGTCGGGCTCCTTCGTCTGCCGCCAGTAGTCGAGCAGCGAGAACGGCCAGTTCTGCGCCGAGCGGCCCTTCTCGTTGCGGTACCAGGTGTTCACCTCGGCCACGCCCCATGCCATCAGCCGGTTCGCGGCGTCGATGCGCTCGTTGTAGGCGTCGTGCACCTCGCGCCGGCACTCCATCGTGCGGTGCTTGCCTTCGAGCAACACGCGCAGGCAGCCGAGGATGTACTCCACCTCGCACTCCGAGAAGTAGATGATCGAGCCGTTCACCACGATGTTCGTGTTCGGGCCGTAGAGCATGAAGAAGTTCGGGAAGTTCGGCACCGTGATGCCCATGTAGGCGCGGGCGTCGCCGTCCCACTGCTCGTGCAGCTCGACGCCGTGGCGGCCCACGATCTTCATCGGCGTCAGGAAGTGCGACGCCTGGAAGCCCGTCCCGAAGATGATCACGTCGGCGCGGTGCTCGGTGCCGTCGTCGGTGACCACGCCGTGCGGGGTGATCTCCCGGATCGGGTCGGTGACGAGATGGACGTGCTCGCGCTTCAGCGTGCGCGCCCACGAGCCGTCGTCGAGGATGATCCGCTTCGCGGCCGGCGGGTAGGTCGGCTGCACCTGCTCGAGCAGGTCCGGTCGGTCGGCGAACTGGCGCTGCAGGTTCTGCGTCATCAGCGCGCGCAGCTCGTCGTTCGCCTTGCTGACGGCCTCCTTCGAGCCCGACCACTCCGGGTCGACGCGCGCGGCCGGGAGCAGGCCCTCGACCGTCGCGAAGAAGAGCCAGAAGCGGTACCAGTGCGCGTAGTGCGGGACGTGCGCGAAGAGCCAGCGCTGGCCGGACGGCACGTCGTCGCGGTACTGCGGCACCCAGGCCAGCCAGTTCGGCGTGCGCTGGAAGACGGTCAGGTCCGCGACGTCGTCGGCGATCGCGGGGATGAACTGCGCGGCGCTCGCGCCGGTGCCGATGACCGCGACGCGCTTGCCCTTCACGTCGACGTCGTGGTCCCAGCGCGCCGAGTGGAACGACGGGCCCTCGAAGCTCCCCATGCCCGTGATGTCGGGCAGCTTCGGGCGGTTGAGCTGGCCGACGGCGCTGATCAGCGCCTGCACCTCCACGCTCTCCGCTGCGCCGTCCGCTCCGCGCACGCGCAGCGTCCACGACGCCGTGGCGTCGCTGAACTCGGCCGACACCACCTCGGTGTCGAAGCGCACGTGCGGGCGCAGGCCGTACTCGTCGGCGACGTCGCGGAAGTAGTCGAGCAGCACCGACTGCGGCGAGAAGTGCTTCGGCCAGTCGACGCGCTGCGCGAACGAGTAGCTGTAGAAGGCGTTCGAGACGTCGACGCGGGCGCCCGGGTAGGTGTTCTCGAGCCAGGTGCCGCCGAAGTCGGCGTTCTTCTCGAAGATCACGAACGGGATGCCGGCCTGCTGCAGGCGCACGGCCGGCGACGATGCCCGACATGCCGGCGCCGACGATGCCGACGGTGAACGGCACCGCCGGGTCCTTGCGCCACTGCGGCGCGCGCGGGTCCTCGTCGAACGGGGCGAGCTCCTCGAGCAGCAGCGGCAGGTACTCGCCGTCGGCGGGACCGCCGGTCATCCACGCCATGAGGCCGGCGAGGCCGGCCTTGTCGGCGATCGGCGAGAGCGCGCCGGGGTGATCGCGCAGCGCCTGCAGCGCCGGGAGCGCGACCGCTCGCGCCGCCTCCTGCTGCTCGGGCGTGAGGCCGCCCTGTGGGAGCGCCGGCGCGTGCATCAGCGGGCGGAGGTCGTCGCGTAGCAGCGACGTGTCGCCGGTGGCCTGCGCGAGCGCGGGGAGCAGCGCGGGGAGGTGCGCGTCGAGCAGGGCGGCGCGCAGGTCGTCGTCGCTCGCGGTGATCGGCTCGGTGGCGCGGTGGATGGCCATGCGGCGGCTCCGTTTGCAGGTCGCGGGGCGCGGGATGTCGTGACGGCAGCAGGCTAGGACGCAATCGAGCGCGCGTCACGGCCGTCGCGCTCGGCCCCGCGGCCGCTTCGCCAACCGGTCGGGCGAGCGGCAGGCGTTCCCGCCTGCCGACTCTGTGGGTCCGGCCGAGCGGTTTCGCGTACCGAAGTCGGCAGGCGGGAACGCCTGCCGCTCGCCAAGAGCGGCGCGACGCGGCACGATCGCGCCCCGACGGGTGAAGAGGAGCCGCTCATGCCGAAGACCGAGTCGTTCGACATCACGACTGGCGCCGACCTGCAGGAGGTCGACAACGCGCTGAACCAGGCGCGCAAGGAGATCACCGGCCGCTACGACTTCAAGGGCGTGCTCGTCGAGATCGACTTCGACCGCGCGGCCGGCACGCTCACCCTGCACACCACCGACGAGTACAAGCTGAACGCCGTCTGGGACGTGCTCGTCGGGCGCCTCGTCGCGCGTGACGTGCCGGTGCAGAACATGCGGCGTGGCGAGGTGGTGCGCGCGGCCGGCGACACGGTGCGGCAGGTCGTCACGCTGGTGCAGGGGATCGACTCCGACAGTGCTCGGCGGATCGCGAAGTTCATCCGCGATCAGAAGCTCAAGGGCGTGCAGCCGCAGATCCAGGGCGACGCCGTGCGCGTCTCGGCGCCGAATCGCGACGACCTCCAGGCGGTGATCCGCGCGGTGCGCGGCGAGGACTGGGGCTTCGAGCCGAAGTTCGGGAACTACAGATAATCTCCGCGCTCGCGCCCGTGACGGCTCGCGCCGTCGCGGGCGAGATCCTCCTCCGCCGCGCGCCGGGCTGACGCCGCGGCGCGGGCTCCGTCGGCGCGCGGTCGGCGCGGAGGAGGATGTGGGTCCGCGCTCGCGCCCGTGACGGCTCGCGCCGTCGCGGGCGAGATCCTCCTCCGCCGCGCGCCGGGCTGACGCCGCGGCGCGGGCTCCGTCGGCGCGCCGTCGGCGCGGTGGTGTCCCGCCGGCGGCCGCCTCCTCCGCCGTCGCGCGGGGCGCGCTACGCTGCCGGCAAGCGACGAGGGGAGCCCGTCATGCCGTCACCTGTCACCGCCGACACGCAGTACGAGCCCGTCCCGGGCTGGGCGAAGGTCCCGCACGGCTTGTGGCTGCGCGAGGCCACCTCCGTCGCCGTCGACTCCGAGGATCGCGTCTACGTGTTCAATCGCGGCAACATGCCGATGCTCGTCTTCGACCGCGACGGCAACCTCGTCGACCACTGGGGCAACGAGACGCCGCACGCCGGCATGCACGAGATCCGCGACCCGTACGGCGTAACGCGGCTCGTGTGGGAGGGCGTGCGCTTCCAGTGGCCGCACTCCGTGCGCGTCGACCCGGACGACAACCTCTGGCTCGTCGACGTGCACACGCACACGATGACGAAAGCCGACCGCGCCGGGAACACGCTGATGACGATCGGCACCGGCACGCCGGCCGAGAAGCAGGGCGGCGATCCGTTCAACCGACCGACCGACGTCGCGGTCTCCCCCGCCAACGGCGACATCTTCATCAGTGACGGCTACGGCAACTCGCGCGTGCACCGCTACGACCGCGAGGGCAACCACATCCTGTCGTGGGGCTCGCCCGGTGCGGACCCGGGCGAGTTCAGCCTGCCGCACAACATCGCGATGGTGGACGACCGCCACGTGATCGTGTGCGACCGCGAGAACCATCGCGTGCAGGTCTTCACCGTCGACGGCGAGTTCGTGCGGATGTGGGGCGTGCACCACGCGGTGGCGGTCGCGCGCGGGCGGGGCGACGACGACCGTCTGTACGTCGCGGAACAGGGTCCGCCGCCGGTGCAGCTCGGCGTGCCGAACCTCGGCCACCGCGTCTCGATCTACACGCTCGAGGGCAAGCTGGTGAAGCGCATCGGCGCGCCGCTGCCGGGCGAGGCGCCGGAGCAGTTCCTCTGGCCGCACAGCATCGCGGTCGACTCGCGCGGCGACGTGTACGTCGCGGAGGTGTCGTACGTGGAGGTCGGCAGCCGCATGACGCCGGCCCGCGAGATGGTCAGCCTGCGCAAGTGGCGGCGCGTTCGCGGCTAGCCCGGCGCGCCGGCGCCGCGCGCGAACGTTCGGCGCGCGCCCGGCCGGCAGGCGGCGGCGCCGGCGGCCGCGCTGCTACCATCCTGCGCATGCCGCGACCGTTGATGGCCGACGCCTTTGCCCACCACGTCTGGGCCACGTGCCGCCTGATTGACGCCTGCTCCGTGCTCGACGCGGATCGGCTCGCGACCCCGGTCCCGGGGACCTACGGCTCGATCCTCGACACGCTGCGCCACCTCGTCGGCGGCGACGCGGGCTACCTGTTCGCGCTGACCGAGGGCGCGACGCCGCTGATCGACTCCGACGCGATGGACCTCTCGGCGCTGCGCGCGGCGATGGAGCGATGCGGCAGCGCCTGGTCGTCGTACCTCGAGCGAAACCCGGACCCGGACCACGTCGTGGTGCGACGCCGCGAGGACGGGTCCGAGACGCACGCGCCGGTGGGCATCCGCCTGGCGCAGGCGCTCCACCACGGGTCGGACCACCGCAGCCAGGTGTGCACGGCGCTCACCGCGCTCGGGGTCGAGCCGCCGCTCATCGATGCGTGGGACTTCGCCGACCACGAGGGGCGGCTGACGGAAGTCCCGCCCCGCGCCTGACGGCTCGTGTCCGCGACCGGCGGGGCCGCGCCGCCTAGCCCGCGGCCGCGACGGCGCCTTCCGCCTCGTCGCCGGGCTCCGCCTGCGCCGACGGCGCTGCCGGCGCCGTCGCGAGCGGCGACGACGCCACGCCGATGCGCCGGTAGCCGGGGAACAGCACGAGCACCCCGGTCACGAACGCGGACACCGTTGCGCCGGCGCCCATCAGCGTCACCGGCGTCGAGATGGCGTCGGCCAGCGCGCTGATCGGCAGCACGGTGATCGGCCGGATCGACTGCGCGACCATGTAGACGCCCATCACGCGCCCGTACACCGCCTCGTCGGTCGCGAGCATGATCAGCGTGCTGTTCAGCGCCATGTAGGCGTCGCCGCACATCCCGCTCGCGAAGAGGAAGGGCAGCGCGAAGAGGATCTCGCCGCGCCGCACGAAGAAGGCGAACCCGAAGAGCGCCACGCCGAACAGGATGCCGAGCGCGATCTGCAGCGCGCCCTTTCGCGGGTACGCGGCAAAGTAGGCCATCAGGAGCGTCCCGGTCAGCGCGCCGATCCCGGACATGGTGAGCAGCAGCCCGAGGCCGGTCGCCCCGATGTGCAGGTCGCCGAGCGCGACCGCCGGCATGAGGTTGATGTACGGCATGCCGATGGCGAGGGGCACGAAGCCGAGGCTCATCAGCGCGATGAGCGCGGGCCGGCGCGCGACGTATGCGAAGCCGTCGCCCAGGCTGCGGCCCATGCTGCGCCGCGCCATCATCGACTCGCCGCGGTTCTCCACGCGGTAGATCGACCACCACACCCAGAGGTAGCAGGCGGCGAACACGAAGTAGACGCCCGCGACGCCGACGAACCGCGTCGCGATCAGCACGCCGGCGATCGCCGGGCCGACGACGCGGCTGAAGTTCATGCCGGCGTTGTTGAGCGCGATCGCGTTCGCCAGCGCCGGGCCCTTGCCGACGACTTGCGGCAGGTACGCCTGGCGCGCCGGCATGTTGATCGAGAACGCGGTGCCCTGCAGCAGGCCGAACACCATCAGCCACTGCAGCGTCATCGCGCCGGTGGCCACCATCACGGCCGCGCAGAGGGCGAAGAGGCCCAGCGCGGCCTGCGTCCACAGCAGCACGGTCCGTTTCGCGAAGCGGTCGGCGAGCGCGCCGCCGACCGGCGAGAGGACGATGCGCGGCAGGCCCATCGCGAGCGTCACGAGGCCCAGGGAGAGCGCGTTGCCAGTGAGGCGGTACGCGAGGTAGCCGCGCGCCACCTGCTGGAACTGCATCGCCATCCACGAGCCCATGAAGCCGAACCAGAGGATGCGGAAGTCGCGTACGACGAGCGACTCGAAGGTCTGGTGGCCGGCGCCGGCGAGCGCGCGCGCGGCGCGGCGGTGGACGGGGCCGCGCGCACGACGCGGCTCGGGGGTCGGTGGGATGCGGGTGCTCGAAGCCATGATGCCTCCGCGCGGTCACCGGTGGACGGACCAGCGGCGCGACGGACGGGCGTCACGGAGCGCGCATCGCGCTGCGATGATAGTACGGCGCTACCGGACAGTCACGATCGGGCGCATCAGTGCCGGCGCCAACGGGCGAGGGGCGCTCTTCGTGGCGATGCGCCGAACCGCCGCACCTGCCGTGGCCGATCTAGTACGGTACTAGCGGACTATCCGGCCTGCGAATACTATCGCTCCACCCCACCACGCCGCCGGACCCCGGATCGCCGCGCGCGTGTGCGCTCGCCGGCCCCGGACCGCGGTTCGCGATCGTGAGCCGTGGCCGGCGTGATGCGGCAATCGAGGTCGTGCATGCCCCTGGTCACTCTGGTGCGCGGGGCGCTCCGCCGGGTCGGAGCGCTGCCCTACAAGTACCTGGTCGCCGGCGTCTTCGTGTTCGGGCTGTTCATGGACATGATGGACAGCACCGTCGTGAACGTGGCGCTGCCCAGCCTGAGCCGCGACTTCCACGCGAGCACGGCGGCCGTCGAGTGGACGGTCACCGGCTACCTGCTGAGCCTCGCGGTTTTCATCCCGGCGGCCGGGTTCCTCTCCGACCGCTTCGGCACGAAGCGCACCTATCTGCTCGCGATGAGCCTCTTCGTGCTCGCGTCGGGCGCCTGCGGGCAGGCGCGGTCGCTCCAGGAGCTCGTCGCGTTCCGCCTGCTGCAGGGCGTCGGCGGCGGCATGATGACGCCGGTCGGCACCGCGATGCTCTCGCGCGAGTTCCCGGGCGTGGAGCGCGCCAAGGCGTCGGCGATCATGTCGATCCCCATGGTGCTCGCGCCGACCTTCGGCCCCGTGCTGGGCGGGTACCTCACCGAGTACGTGAGCTGGCGCTGGATCTTCTACGTGAACCTGCCGGCCGGCGTGCTCGGGCTCGTCGCCGGTGCGTGGCTGCTGCGGGAACACCGCGAGGACTACGCGCAGGGCCGCTTCGACGTCCCCGGCCTCCTCACCGGCAGCCTCGGCACCGCGAGCCTCCTCTACGCGCTCTCGATGGCGGGCGAGGCCGGCTGGGGCGCGCGCAACGTCCTGCTCTTCGGCGGCGCCGGCCTCGCGCTCCTCGCCGCCTTCACCGCGGTCGAGCTGACGACGCCGCACCCCGTGCTCGACCTGCGCCTCTTCACGCGCCAGCTGTTCGCGTCGTCGAACGTCATGATGGCGCCGGCGTTCGGCGCGTTCGGCGGCTTCGCGCTGCTGCTCACGCTCTTCCTGCAGGAGCTGCACGGCTACTCGCCGCTGCAGGCCGGGCTAATCCAGGCGCCGAGCACGCTGGGCATGGCGGCGTCGCTCCCGTTCGCCAGCCGGCTGTTCCCGCGCATCGGCCCCCGCCGCATGCTGCTTGCCGGCTTCGGCCTCGCGGCGCTCACGCTCGTGCCGTTCGTCTGGATCACGCTCGACACGCCGCCGCTCGTGATCACGGCGCTGCTCACGCTGCGCGGCATCCCGTTCGCGTTCTCGATCGTCGCGGTCCAGACCACGATGTACGGGCCGCTCGAGAGCGCGAAGCAGGGCGCGGCGTCGTCGATCTACAGCACGCTGCGACAGGTCGCGGGGTCGTTCGGCGTGGCGTTCATCATCACGCTGATGATCAGCCGCACGGCCGCGCACCAGGCCGCGCTCACCGCCTCGCACGCGACGCTCCCGGCGTCGCAGCTCGCGCTCCGCGCGGCCGTCGCCGGGTACCACGACGCGTTCCTCGTGTGCGTCGTGCTGCTCTTCCTCCCGTTCGCGATCGCGTGGTTCACCGTGAACGATCGCGCGGCGACCGAGGCGCTGCAGGCGCGCTTCCGGACGCTCGAGCCGGCGCAGGGGGCGGCAGCCGGGCCGGCCGCTCCCGTCGCGCAGCCGGGGGACGAGCTGCTCGTGGAACCCGTGTAGCCGGTCGCCCGCGCTCGCTGGGCCTCAGCGCGTGGCGGCGCGCTCGGCCGTGGGCCCGGCCGCCGCGACCGGCTCGCCCGGCGCCGGCACCGGCCGCGCGAACAGCACCGCCAGCGCCGCCGCGTAGGTCAGGCCGGCGGTGATCGTGAACGGCGTCGTGTAGCCGCCGGTGCGGTCGTGCAGCCAGCCCACGACGAACGGCCCGACACCGGAGCCGACCTGCGCCGACATCGCGACCACGCCGAACACCGCGCCGAACGAGACCATCCCGAAGATCTCGCCGACGAGCAGCGACTGCATCATGTAGACGTTGCCGATGGTGAACCCGAACACGAGCACCAGCAGATACGTCAACGCCGCGTTCTCGGTATGCAGCACGAGCAGCACCGCCGTCGCCTGCACGACGAACAGCCCCGCCGTGAGCCAGCGCTTGTCGACCGCGTCGGCGAAGTAGCCGACCACGAGCCGCGCGACGATGCTCCCGAACGCCGTCGTCGAGAGCGCCAGCGCGGCCGTGTCGCGCGACCCGAGTCGCACCTCGAGGAACGAGATCTGGTGGATGACGAACCCGGTCTGCGCGAGCAGCACGAGCACGAACGCGACGTTCACGCCCCAGAACGAGACGGTGCGCATCGCCTCGGCGAGGCGCCACGCGCGCCGCTGCGCCGCCTCGCTGAGCCCGACGCGCGGGGGCGGCGCAGCGGCGCCCGGCGCGAGGCCGTCCGGCCGCAGCCCCATCTCGCGCGGGTCGAAGACGAGCACGAAGAAGATGATCGGCAGCGACACCACGAGCACGAGCGCCGCCATCGTCGGGGTCGCAAGGCGCATGCCGCCGACGTCGACGAGGTGGCTGACCAGCGGCGTGAGCACGACGCCGCCGACCGAGATGCCGGTCGACGAGATGGCCATCGCCCGCGCGCGCAGCCGCACGAACCAGCGCGTCATGATCGCGTTCACGATGACCGTGGCCGACATGCCGAACGCGAGCGCGAGCAGCGCGTAGACGGCGTAGAGCTGCCAGACCTCCTGCACGAAGCCGACGAGTGCCGCGGCGATGGTCATGATCACGAAGCCGGGGACCATCAGCCGCAGGCCGTGGCGGTCGATGTACGGGCCGAAGAACGCGCCGGAGATGCCGGAGACGATGAAGTAGGTGCTGGTCGCACCGCTGACCGCGGCGTTCGACCAGCCGTGCTCCTGCTGCAGCGGCCGCAGGTAGACCGCGAGCCCGTAGTACCCGACGGCCGCGCCGACGAACATCACGACCGAACACGCGATCGCGACGTACCAGCCGTAGAACGGTCCGCGCGGCAGGAGCCGCGCCGCGAGCGGCGAGCGTGCGGATGCGCCTGCGGTCACCGAATCCCCCTGTGCTCTCTCATCTCGCCCGGGCTGCCGGTGCGTCAGCGTACGAGCCGACGGCCGTGTGCGCCGCCGGGTCGGATCGCATCCGCTAGGCGCGCCGATGCTCTCTCGCCGCGCGAACCGCAGCGGCGGCAGACATGCCGCCGACCGGAGGCGGCGTCATCGGCGCCTCGGCGTGGGTGCCCGCGCCGCCGCACCCCGCGCGAACCCCGCGCCGACCCCGTTGACGACCCGATTGGGCCCTCACTACGCTGCGCCCTCTCCCGTACACTCTGTACGCATCTCACCCCGAGCCCAGCCCACCACCGTCGTCCCAGGAGGTTCCGCATGGTCGCCTCGACCGAACTGCCGCACGGCATCAACCTCGCCGATCCGACCCTCTTCGAGCGCAACGAGGCCCACGAGGCCTTCCGCCTCCTGCGCCGCGACGCGCCCGTGCACTGGAACCCCGGCACCGAGCAGTTCAACGGGTTCTGGTCGCTGACCAAGGCGGAGGACGTGCTCTACGTCTCGCGCCACCCCGAGCTGTTCATCTCCTCGCACGGCATCGCCGGCTCCGGCCCGCGCCACGTCAACGAGGAGCAGAACCGCATCTTCCAGCAGGAGGTCGGCGTCGCCGGCGCGTCGATCATCACGATGGATCCGCCGCGCCACGTGCAGATGCGCCGCCTCGTGAACAAGGGCTTCACCCCGCGCGCCGTGAACGCGATGGAGCCGAAGATCCGCGAGATCACGAACGAGATCCTCGACCGCCTCGACGGCAAGACCGACGGCGACTTCGTGCTCGAGGTCTCGAGCCAGCTCCCGCTCGCGGTGATCTGCGGCATGATGGGGCTCGACCGCGAGGTCTGGCCGCTGATGTTCGAGCTGACGAACTCGATCCTCGGCTCGGGCGATCCCGAGTACCAGGCCGCGGCCGCGAAGTCCGGCGCCGTCGACGAGGCCGCCGTGGGCACGGGCCAGGCCGCGCAGGCCACGAACATGGCCGGCATGATGCGGATGATCGGCTACTTCCGCGAGCAGCTCGAGGACCGCCGCCAGCACCCGCGCACCGACGACCTCGTGAGCATCCTGCTGCAGTCCGAGATCGACGGCGTGAAGCTGACCGAGATGGAGATCCTCGAGTTCTGCTTCCTGCTGGTCGTCGCCGGCAACGAGACGACCCGCAACGCGATCTCGGGCGGCCTGATCGCGCTGTGCGAGCACCCCGACGAGCGCGCCCGCCTGCAGGCCGACATGTCGCTCATCGACTCGGCCGTCGAGGAGATCCTGCGCTGGACTTCGCCGGTCACGCACATGGCGCGCGAGGCGACGGCCGACGTCGAGATCCGCGGCCAGAAGGTCGCCGCCGGCGAGAAGGTGATCATGTGGTACCCGTCGGTGAACCGCGACGAGGACGTCTTCGCCGACCCGTACCGCTTCGACATCACGCGCTCGCCCAACGACCACCTCGCGTTCGGCATCGGCGAGCACTTCTGCCTGGGCTCGGGCTTCGCGCGCAAGGAGATCCGCGTGATGTTCGAGGAGCTGTTCCGCCGCTACCCGCGCATCGAGCTGGCGGGCCCGGCGGAGCGACTGCGGTCGAACTTCATCGGCGGCATCAAGCACCTGCCCGTCGCGTATACGCCCTCGAAGTAGGAGGCCCGCCATGCCGCGTCGCGTTCGCGTCGACCCGCTCGCCTGCGAGGGCCACGGCCGCTGCGTAAACAACGCACCCGAGGTCTTCGAGCTGGGCGACGACGATCAGAGCCACGTGCTCATGGACGAGGTGCCGGACGTGCTGGTCGAGCAGGTGGAGCGTGCGATCCGCCTCTGCCCGCGCCAGGCGATCGCATGGGAGGACGGCGCCGGCGGCTGAAGCCCGTCCCCCGGCGCGCGTCAGAGCCCGTCCTGAGCCTGTCGAAGGGCTTCGGGCCGCATCGGAAGTCAAAGCGGCGGCAGATATGCCGCCGACAGAAGCGCGGCGCCAGCCGCGGACTGCGTCCGCGTCCTGTCGGCGGCATATCTGCCGCCGCTTTGGGTGACGTTCATGCCTTCACGGCGCCCCACCGGGGCATGTCGACACGGCAGGCCTCAATTCAAGCCTGCCCGCGCGCCTGGGAGCCGGGGGGCCACGGCGCGCCGGTGAGCCGCTCGATCTCGCGGCGCACGCGCTCCGCCTCGATCTCCCACGCGCCGAGCCCGGACAGCCGCGCCGTGCGCTCGCCGGCTCCATGGTCGTCCGGCACCGACAGTCGCCGCATCTCGGCCTGCGCCTGCCGGTAGCGCGCGATCAGCGCCGCCACCATCTCGTCCGCCGCCGACGCGTGCTCGCCCGCCATGCCGCCATTCTCGCGGGCCGCGCGGTCGGCCGCACTGCCCGGGCGGTATGCTCCGCCGCGCACGCCGCCGCCGACGGAGGGAGCCCCGCATGGAACGCAGCGCGATCGAGCAGGCCGTCCGGCTGGGCGGACTCCAGCTGCCGCCGGATCTCGATTTCGAGATCGCCGGCGCGGACCCCATCCTCCCGTCGCCGCACCACCTCGGCGAGGGCGCCGCCGTCGCGCGGCTGCTCACCGGCGTCGCCGCGAACGCGCTCTGGCGCGTGCGCACGGGCCGCACGCAGGTGCTCCGCGTCGACGCCCGCCACGCCGCCGCGGCGCTGCGCTCGTACACGCAGCTCACGTTCGCCGACCCGACGCGCGAGCCCTCGATGGAGCGGGCCCGCGGCGGCCCGCGCGTCGGCGGGATTGTCCCCGCGCGCGACGGCCGCTACGTGCAGCTCCACGGCTCGTTCAACGACTCGCCGCAGATCCTCGAGGAGCTCGGGCTCGATGAGTCGGCGTCGGAGGACGACGTCGCCGCCGCCGTCGCCGGCCGCGACGCCTTCGAGCTCGAGGACGCCTTCATCCGCCGCGGCGTGTGCGGCGGCGTCGTGCGAACGAAGCAGGAATGGGCCGCGCACCCGCAGGGCCGCGCGCTCGCCGACTGGCCCGTCGTGAAGATCACGAAGATCGGCGAGGCGCCGCCCGAGCCGCCGCCGGCCGGCGACCGTCCGACGTCCGGCATCCGCGTCGTCGACGTCACCCGCGTGCTCGCGGGTCCGACCTGCGCAAAGACGCTCGCCGAGCACGGCGCCGACGTCCTCCACGTCACCGCGCCCCACCTCCCGGCGAGCGCGCTGTTCGACGTCGAGACGGGCATCGGCAAGCGGCAGGCGTCGCTCGACCTGCGCGACCCCGTGCAGGCGGACGCGATGCGCGAGCTGATCCGCGGCGCCGACGTCTTCTCGCAGGGCTACCGCTTCGGCGCGCTCGCGAAGCGCGGCCTCGCGCCCGAGCAGGTTGCCGCGCTGCGGCCGGGCATCGTCTACGTCTCGGAGAATTGCTACGGGCAGGTCGGCCCGTGGGCGCAGCGGCCGGGCTGGGAGCAGCTCGGGCAGGCCGCGACCGGCATGTCGTTCCGCGAGGGCAGCGCGCGCGAGTCCGCCCCGCGCCTCTCGCCGGCCGCCGTCAACGACTACTCGACGGGATACTTCGCGGCCTACGGCGCGATGACCGCGCTCGCGCGCCGGGCAGTCGAGGGCGGCTCGTGGCACGTGCAGGTGTCGCTGAGCCAGACATGCATGTGGTACCAGCGCCTCGGCGACGACCTCGACCCGCGCGCCGGCGACGCCGGTGACGTGACGCCGTTCCTCGGCGAGCTGGACTCGCCGGACTTCGGCCACCTCACGTATCTCAAGCCCGCGCTATCGATGTCCGAGACGGAGCCGCGGTGGGACCTCCCGCCCGTCGCGCACGGCACGCACGAGCCGGCCTGGCTGCCGCGCTAGCGGCGGCACCGCGGCGCGCGTGCCGCGCGCCCGCGGCGAGCAGGGGGCGTGAGCCCGCTGTTGCCGTTTCCGTTCAACCGCTCCGTCGCCCTCACGCTTGGACCGCCGCGCGGACATCCTCCGGCGCGATGTCTCCCCACCCGTACCGCGGCCGGCAACCGCGGCCCGGCGTCCCCGGCTCGCCGCGGCGCGAGGCGACTATTCCCCCTCGCGCGTCTCGGCCTCGTACCGCGCCTGCGTCTCCGCGTTCGGCGGGTACAGGCCCGGCAGCGCGGCGCCCGCCTCGACCTGCCGCATGATCCACGCCTCGAGACGCTCCTGCTCGACCGCCTCCGCGACGACCGCGTCGAGCTCGGCCGCCGGGATCACGACGGCGCCGTCGCCGTCGGCCACCACCACGTCGCCGGGGAACACGGCCACCCCGCCGCAGCCGATCGGCTCCTGCCAGCCGACGAACGTCAGCCCGGCCACCGACGGCGGCGCTGCCACGCCGCTGCACCACACGGAGAGACCGCTCGCGAACACGCCGGCACCGTCGCGCACCACGCCGTCGGTCACGAGGCCGGCCACGCCGCGCTGCCGCATGCGGCTACAGAGGATGTCGCCGAAGACCCCCGCGTCGGTGATCCCCATCGCATCGATCACCGCGACACAGCCGGGCGGCATCTCCTCGATCGCGGCGCGCGTCGAGCGCGGCGACTTCCACGACTCCGGCGTCGCGAGGTCCTCGCGCGCCGGGACGAAGCGCATCGTGAACGCCGGCCCGACCACGCGCGCCTGGCCCTCGGCGAGCGGCGCCGTCCCGCGCATCCACGTGCGGCGCAGGCCGTGCTTGAGCAGCACGGTCGTCAGGGTCGCGGTCGAGATGCCCTCGAGGGCCTCGCGAACGGTCGGGTCGAAGCTCATGTCGCCTCCAGTCCGCGCGCTCAGCACGCCCGCGCGCGACACTCCCATGCCTGCTTCGGCGTCCCGAAGCGGTCGATCGTGACGTGCTCGAGCGCCTCCACGGCGAACCGTCGGCCGCACCGCGCAGCGCGTCGTCGGTGGCGTTCACGCGGACGAGGCACGTCGCGCCCCACGCGGCACGCGGCGTACCTCCGCGACGGCGGCCAGCGTCGCGCCCCACGCGAGCTCGTGCAACGTCAGCGAGGCGACGGCGCCGTGGAGGTCGCGCATGCCGCGCGGGAGTCTACCGTGCGCCCGCTTCCGCAAGCGTCAGGCGAGCCGTCGGAAGCGCGGGACGAAGGCGACGTAGGCGACCGTCGCCACGATCAGGCCCACGCCGAGCGACCCGATGGCGAACCGCGGGCCCAGCCAGTCCATGTACAGGCTCACGAAGAAGGTGCCGATGTTCATCAGGCTGATCTGCATCATGTAGATCGACATCACGCGGCCGCGGTACTCGTCCTCGACGTAGTCCTGCATGAGCATCTGGCTCAGCGCCTGGCGCCCGGTGGTTCCGACGCCGACGACGAGCAGCGCGATCCAGGCCAACCAGAAGACGCCGGTCATCGAGAACAGCAGCAGCGACACGCCCATCAGCAGCGCGCTGCCCGCGAAGATCAGTCCGCGGTGGCGGTCGAGCCGCAGCGTCGCGAGCACGAGCGCGCCCGCGAGGGCGCCCACGCCCATCGCCACCTGCATCACGCCGAGTGCGGTGCCGGTGCTGCTGAATACGTAGGCGACGTAGCCCGGCAGCAGGCGCCGAATCGGCATCCCGAGCACCGACCCGAGCAGCGTGAAGGCGAGCACGCTCAGCAGCACGGGGTTGCGGAAGAGGTAGCGCAGCCCGCTCGCGAGGTCGCCGAACGCGCTGCCGCGCGTCGTGCCGTCGCCACCCCGCGAGCGCGAGCGCACCCGGCTGCGCCGGCCGGTGTTCGCCGCCTGCTCGGCGGCGGCGGCGTCGAACTCCTCGGCGCTCAGCGAGCGCACCGCGAACAGCGTCAGCATCGAGGCGGCGTACATCACCGCCATCGCCACGTACACGGCGCCGGCGCCGATCCAGTCGATCGCGAACCCCCCGGCCGCGGGCGCGAGGATCTGCATGAGGTTCATGCTCGCGGACTGCAGCGGGATCGCGTTCATCAGCCGGCGCAGCCCGACGACCTCCGGCAGGTACGCCTGCCGCGACGGCATGACCAGCGCCATCATCGTGCCCTGCCCGATCGACGCGATGAACAGCGCCTCGAAGGTCAGGCGCCCGGCGAAGATCAGCATCGCGACGGCGAGCGCGATCACGAGCCCGAACCCCTGGCCGATCTGCAGCACCACGCGTCGCGGCATGCGGTCCGCGAGCACGCCGCCGAACGGCGACAGGAACAGCATCGGCACCGCGCTGGCGATCCCGATCACGCCGAGCGACGCGAACGACCCGGTGATCTCGAAGGCGAGGTAGCCGCGGGTGAGCATCTGCATGCTCATCGCCGCGTTCCAGAAGATCAGCGCGCCGAGATACCAGCGGAAGGGGCCGAAGCGCAGCCCGTCGAACGTGCGCGGGAGGTAGCGCAGCAGCCCGGACTGCGGCTCGGGCTCCTCCGGCGAGGTCCCGGGCTCGGGCGGCAGCACTTGCACGTCGGTGCGCGCCATTGAGCCGCTCCTCGCCACAGGCCGAACCGGGTAAAGGACCCTTACCTTATCGCCAACGTAAAGGGGGGTGAGCTGCCGCGTCGCGGCGGCCGCCCGGCGCGCGCTCCGTGCGACGCTCGTGGCCGGGGTAGTCTGCGGTCGGCCCGGGGGGACCGCGATGACGATCACGCTCTCGCTGCCGGAGGCGCGACGCCTGGCCGTCGCGTCGCAGGGGTTCGGACGGCGCCCGGCGGCGCCCTCGCTGCGACACGTCCGCGCGCTCGCGGCGCGGCTCCACGCGTTCCAGATCGACTCGGTGAACGTCGTCACGCGCGCGCACTACGTCCCCGCGTTCGCGCGGCTCGGCCCGTATCGCGCGGACGCCCTCGACGTCCTGGCCTACCGCCGCCGCGAGCTCTTCGAGTACTGGGGGCACGCCGCGTCGCTGATGCCGGTCGCGCTCTACCCGCTCGTCCGCTACCGGATGCGCGACGAGCACGCCCGCGCGTACATGCGCTCGCCACGCGGCGCCTACGTCGCCCGCGTCTACGACGAAGTCGCGGACCGCGGTCCGCTCGCCGCCGCCGGGCTCTCCGAGCCGGGCCGCCGCTCGGGCAACTGGTGGGGCTGGGGCGACGGCAAGGCGGCGCTGGAGTTCCTCTACAACGCCGGCCTCCTGGCGATCGCCGGCCGCCGCGGCTTCGAGCGCCTCTACGACGTCGCCGACCGCGTGATCCCGCGCGCCGCGCTCGACGCGCCCGCCCCGGCGCGCGAGGAGGCGATGAAGGCGCTGATTCTGTCTCGGCGCCCGGGCGTACGGGGTGGGGACGCTCAAGGACATCGCGTACTACTTCAAGGTCGACGACTGGCAGGACCGCTCGCCGCCCGGCCCGTGGTGGGAGGACCGCCCGCGTGGCACCGAATGGGAGCGGCCGAAAGGCACGGCCGTCCGTCGCGCGCAGCCGGTGGTGAAGCGACTGGTCGCGGAGCTCGTCGACGCGGGCCGGCTCCTGCCTGCCCGCGTCGAGGGGTGGTCGGAGCCGGCGTACCTGCATCCGGGCGCGCGCGTGCCGCGCGCCGTCGACGCCCGCGCGCTCGTCGCGCCCTTCGACTCGCTCGTCTGGGACCGCGCGCGTCTCGATCGCCTGTTCGGCATGCGCTACACGATCGAGCTGTACACGCCGGCGCCGAAGCGCGTGTACGGCTACTACGTGCTGCCGTTCCTGCTCGGCGACACGCTGGTCGCCCGCTGCGACCTGAAGGCCGACCGCGAGCGCGGCGTGCTCGCGGTCCCCGGTGCCTACGTGGAGCCCGGCGAGGACGCGCGCCGCGTGGCGCCGGCGCTGGCGGCGGAGCTCGACCTGATGCGCGGGTGGCTCGGGCTCGACCGCGTGGAGGTGGCGCGGCGCGGTGACCTCGCGGCGCCACTGCGGCGAGCGGTCCGCGCGCTCCCGGCCGCGCCCGCGCGCTGACGCGGCGCCTCGCCCCGTCGTAATCTCCGCGCGCCACAGGGCGGCAGCGCAGGGGGGGCGCCATGAAGTTCGGCATCTTCGATCACATCGAGCGGCGCACCGACGTGGACCTCGCGCGCCAGTACGAGGACCGCCTGCGGCTGATGGAGCGGGCCGACGCCGGCGGCATCTACTCGTACCACGTCGCGCAGCACCACCACTCGCCGCTGTGTATCGCGCCGAACCAGTCGGTCTTCCTCGCGTCGGCCGCGCAGCGCACGCGCCGGCTGCGCTTCGGGCCGCTCGTCTTCGTGCTGCCCCTGCACCATCCGATCCGCCTGATTGAGGAGGTGTGCATGGTCGACCAGCTCTCGGACGGCCGCCTCGACCTGGGTGTCGGCCCGGGCACCGGCGGCGGGACCGAGCTGGCGATGTGGGGCGAGAACCCGGACGACAACGCCGAGCGCTTCGAGGAGACGCTCGACATCCTGCGCACCGGGCTGCAGTCGGAGTACCTCACGTACCACGGGAAGTTCCTCGACGTGCAGGATCTCTGGATGGCGCTGCGGCCGAGCCAGGTCCCGCACCCGCCGCTGTGGTGGGCGGGCGGCCCGGAGAGCGCGGCGCGCCGGGCGGCGAACTTCATCGCAAACGGCTCGATCGCGCAGATCGCGACGGTCACGAAGCTCTACCGCGAGATGTGGGAGACGGCGCGCGCCGACGACGCGCCGAACGTCCACCGTCCCGCCGACCCGCTGTACGGCGGCACGCGGCGCATCCTGATCTGCGGAAGCGAGGACGAGGCCCGCGAGCGCGGCATCGCCGCGTACCACTCGTACCTCTCGCACTTCGCGAAGCCGTCGCCGAGCGGCGAGGACGCCCGCGACGGCGCGGCCGGCGCCTTCAACGCGGTCGTCCGTGAATCGGCGTGGTTCCGGCAGCAGCAGACGGCGGCGCAGCCGGCTTCGCGGCCGAACAGCGTGCTCACGATGCGCATCACCCCGGAGCAGGCCATCGACGCCGAGGCGCTGCTCGTCGGCACCGTCGAGAGCGTGGGCCGGTACGTGGAGCGCTACGTCGAGGAGAGCGGCGCCAACTACTTCGTCGGATCGTTCCAGTGGGGCGACCTCACGCACGACGAGGCGTCGCGGTCGCTCGGCCTGTTCACGGAGCAGATCGTGCCGCGCTTCGCCGGCGCGACGCCCGCTCCCTAGGCCCGGGCGACTCGCCTGTCGCTCCGACAGGTTTGTAATCCCTGCGGTGTCCAGAATGCAGTCCAATCGATCCGGGCGGGCGCGTGTCGCCCGCACCGGAGGGAACCGCCATGACCCGCATTCGCCGCTACGACGCCCTCGCCGGCCTGCTGGCCGCCGCGGTCGCGCTGGGCGCGGTCGAGCTCATGGCGGGGATCACGAACGCGTCGCTGATCGTCGAGGTCGGCCGGGCGATCGTCGACTACACGCCCGGGCCCGTCGTGAAGCGTGCGATCGAGGCGCTCGGCACACACGACAAGCCGACGGTGCTGTGGAGCGTGGTCGCGGTGTCGCTGGCGCTCGGCGCGGCGCTCGGCCCGGCGGCGGGGCGCCGGCGCTGGGTAGGCGTCGCCGCGTTCGCCGGCTTCGGGCTCGCCGGCGCGCTGGCCGGCGCGCGCGACCCGCTGACCGCGACCGTGATCGCGTTCCTCGACGCGGGCGTCGGCGCGCTCGCGGGCTGGGTCGCGCTGCGCGTGCTGCTCGACGTCGCGCCGACGGCACCGGCGAGCGAGCCCACCCCGCCCGCGGGCTCGGGCGACGCGGCCGAGGCGCGCGCGGTGATGCCGCGTACAGGTGCCGGCGATCGCCGCCGCTTCTTCGCGCTCGCCGCGGGCGCCGGCGGCGCGGCCGCGCTGGCCGGCGTCGTCGGGCGCAACGCGTTCGGCCCGGCCGTCGACGTCGAGGCTCAGCGCCGCACCATCGTGCTGCCCACCGTGCGCAATACGCCGACGCCGCTTGCGACCGCGCAGCCGGCGAGCAGCGCGGGCGCCGTCGCCACTTCGACGCCGGTCGCGACCACCGCGCCGGCGGCCTCCGCGACGTCGGCGGCGACGCCTCCCGGCCCCGTCCCCTCCAATCCCGCGCAGGTCGACGGCATCTCCGCGCTCGTCACGCCGAACGCCAGCTTCTATCGCATCGACACCGCGCTCGTGATCCCGCAGATCGACGCGTCGACGTGGACGCTGAGCATCAAGGGCATGGTCGACCATCCCTACACGCTCACCTTCGACGACCTGCTGCACATGACGTCGATCGAGCAGTCGGCGACGCTTGTGTGCGTGTCGAACGAGGTCGGCGGCAACCTCGCCGGCAACGCGGTGTGGCTCGGGGTGTCGCTCGCCGAGATCCTGAAGAAAGCGGGCGTGCAGGCGGGCGCTTCGCAGGTCGTGGGCCGGTCGGTCGACGGCTTCACGGTCGGCTTCCCGACGGCGGTCGCGCTCGACGGCCGGCCGTCGATGGTCGCGGTTGGGATGAACGGCGAGCCGCTGCCGGCGAAGCACGGCTTCCCGGCGCGGCTGATCGTGCCGGGCCTCTACGGTTACGTGTCGGCGACGAAGTGGCTGAAGGAGATCGAGCTCACGACGCTCGAGGCCTTCGATGCGTACTGGATCCCGCGCGGCTGGTCGAAGCAGGGACCGATCAAGACGCAGTCGCGCATCGACGTTCCGCAGAACGGCCGCGGGGTGAGGGCGGGGCCCGTGCCCGTCGCCGGCGTGGCGTGGGGCGGCATCCGCAGCATCAGCAAGGTCGAGGTGCGCATCACGCACCCGGGCGCGCCGGCGGACTCCGGCGAGTGGCGCGAGGCGCGCCTCGGCGAGGCGCTCACGCAATCGAGCTGGCGGCAGTGGGTCTATGCATGGGATGCGACGCCGGGCGACTACCTGATCGCGGTTCGGGCGACGGACGGCGACGGGAACCTGCAGGTCGCGGAGCCGCACGCGCCCGCGCCGAACGGCGCGACGGGCTACCACAGCGTGCTGGTGTCGGTGGCGTAAACGTTCGACTTCGCCGCCGCGCTCCGCGCCGCGCCCGAGGAGCAGCGGTTCTTCGACGGGCTCGCGTATACGAACCGTCGCTGGCACGTGCTGAACGTGGAAGCCGCGAAGACGCTGGAGACGCGGGCGCGCCGCATCGCGAAGTCGGTGGAGATGCTGGGGGCGGGTCGGGCGCGCTGAGCGGATTCCCGGGGCGGCCGCGCTCGCCGCCGACGGCCGCGCCCACCGGGCGGGTATGCTGCGGCGGACCCGGCGCCCCGCGCCGCGGAACCGACCGGAACGCGAGGCCGCCATGCAGATCAGCCGCTCCGTCCGCGCCGCCATGGTGCCCGACGAGAACCCCATGCATCCCGATTTCACCTCGATCTACCTGGTCGGGCCGAAGGGCGGGCAGTCGCTCACCATCGACTCCGGTGAGGCCATCGACCGCTACCGCTGGTTCCTGCGCGGCTACCTCGCCGCCACCGAGCACGCGGAGATCGGCGTGGCGGCGATCACGCACCACCACTCCGATCACTCGGGGAACCTGAAGTGGGCGCAGCGCTTCCTCGGCGCCGAGGTTGCGATTCCCGAGGGCGGCCGGCGCCTGCTCACCGGCCGCATCCCGCGCCAGGTCAACCAGCTGGCCGACGGCGATGTGATCGACCTCGGCAAGGGGGTGCGCCTGCAGGTGATGGCGACGCCCGGCCACAGCGTCGACTCGCTGTGCTTCTATCTCGAGCGCGAGGGCGTGCTGTTCACCGGCGACACGCTGCTCGGTTCGTCGACGACGACCGTGTGGGATCTCGCGGAGTACCGGCGCAGCCTGGAGCGGCTGCTCGCGCTGCCGAACCTCAAGGTGATCTGCCCGGGCCACGGCAAGATCGTGAACGACCCGCGCGAGCGGCTGCAGATGTACGTCGACCATCGCAACATGCGCGAGCGTCAAATCCTCGACGCGCTCGCGGAGGGCAAGCCGGTCACGAGCTGGGACCTCATGCTCAAGCTCTACCCCGACATCAACCCGCGGCTGCGCCGCGCCGCCGAGAACAACGTGCGGAGCCACCTCAAGCAGCTGGCCGACGAGGAGCGCATCGAGGTGGAGCCCGGCAAGCCGCGGCGGCGGCGCGCGGCGGCATCGTCCCGCGACGTCGAGCACCAGCGCGAGCGCGACCTAGTGATCCGCCGCGCGCAGCGCCTCGAGGCGGCGCAGCGACGTCGCGAGATTCGAGCGCAGGAGAACCCCGCCGGCGAGGAGTGGGTGCGGCCGCCGCGGTACGCGCTCGCGTAGACAGCCTCGCCACCCGAAGCGCTCGCGACGGCCCGCCGCGCGTTGAATGCATTCGTCATACTGGGACGAGGCGTCGCGCTGTCGGGTGAGGCGGGGGCTCTCGTGGGCAGTCTGGGTGGAGCGGCCGTCGCCATCTCGGTGGCTGCCCTCGCGGTCGCGGCGTGGGCGGCGTTCGACCTCTCGCGGGGCGCCGCGCGCGGCGAGGCCCGCGTGTGGCTGATCGTCGGCCTCGCGCTCGCGCTGTCGGCGGCCGAGCGCACCTTCGCGGCGATCCAGTACGCGCGAGCCGGCCATGCGGCGCTGCCGGGCACCGTCCAGGTGTCGCTGCTGCTCGGCGCCGTCACGCTGGCGGGCATGGCCGCGGCGCTTCGCCCCATCATCCTGCGCTATCGCCGCGCCGCGGAGGCCCGCCGCGAGAGCGACGCCCGCTTCCGCCGCGCGCTCTCGGCGGCCAGCGACCCGATTGGCATCATCGACGGCGACGGCATCTACAGCTACGTCAACGACGCCGGTTGCGAGTTCTTCAAGTACCCCCGCGAGCAGATCCTCGGCCGACACTTCCGCGACTTCATCGCCGACGTCGACCCGTCGTCGAAGGGCACAGTCGACCGCGCGGTGGGCGTCGGCGCGGCGCAGGTCGAGCGCGAGGTGCGCTGCGGCGACGGCACGGTCGTCCCGGTGTACTGCGACCTGATCGCGCTCGGCGACGACAGCGTCCTGCTGATCGGGCACGACCTCAGTGCCCGGCGCGACGCGGAGGCGTCGCGGGCACGCGCCGAGCGGCTGGAGGCGGTGAGCACGCTCGCGGCGGGCGTGGCGCACGACTTCAACAACCTGCTCTCGGTGATCGGCGTCTCGCTCGACATGGCGATGGAGGATGCGGGCGAACCGGAGCACCTCGGCCGCGCGATCCGCGCGACGACGCGAGCCGCCGGCCTCTCGCGCGAGCTGATCGAGTTCGCGCGCGCCGCCGTCGACCGCGCGCAGCGCCCCGCGTCGCTCACCCCGGACATCCGAGCGGTTGTGAGCGACGCCGTCGACGCGACGAAGGAGGGGCTCGACCGGCGGATCCGCCTGCAACTCGATCTGCCGCCCGCACCGCTCCCCGTGGCCGCGGGGTCCGGCGACGTTCATCGCATCTGCACCAACCTGCTGACGAACGCGCGCGATGCCGTGCTCGAGTCGCTCATTGAGTCGGCCGACCCGGGGACCGCGCGCGGCCACGTCGATCTGTCGGTGCGGATGGTCGGCGCCGCCGTGGAGCACGCGGCGCCCGGCGTCGAGATCGTGGTGCGTGACACCGGCACGGGCATGTCGCCCGAGATCCGCGACCGCGTGTTCGAGCCGTTCTTCACGACGAAGACCGCGACGCAGGGCTACGGACTGGGGCTCGTGGCGACGCGCGAACTGGTCGCCGAGCTCGACGGCACGATCACGGTGGACTCGCGGCCCGGCGTGGGCACGACGTTCACGGTATGGCTGCCGCTTGCGACGGAACGGGCGAGCGCACCGCGGCGCGCGGGGGCAGTAGCGGAGACGGGACGCGGTCAGATCTAGGCGGTCTGGCCTTACCCGTCCGGTTCGGGCCCGGGCTCGTTCGTCTCGTCGGCTTCGGGCGGCGCCGCCTCGTTGGCGGGGATCCGCGCCGCCGGTCGCGCGGCGAGCCGGTATCCGATGCCCCATTCGGTGATGAGGTACTCCGGCTCCCCGGGGTCGTCCTCGAGCTTCTTGCGCAGGTAGTTGATGTACAGCCGGAGCGAGTGAAGGCTGCCCGTCGTATCGGAGCTCGACAGCATCGTCGCGAGGAAGCCGTGCGGGGCCACCTGGCCGACGCGCGACGCCAGCGCGTCGAGCAGCCGGTATTCGGTGCGGGTCAGGTGGACGGGTTCGCCGCCCTTGGTCACGCTCCGCATGGTCCGGTCGATCACGAGGTCGCCGGTCGTGACCAGCGAAGCGGTCTCCACCTCGGTATGCGCCCGCGTGCGACGGCGCAGCCCGGCGCGAAGCCGCGCGCCGAGCTCGACCTGCTCGATCGCGTACGGGACGACGTCGTCCGCCCCGGCCTCGAGGATCGCGACCACTTCCGCCGGCCCGCTGACGTTGCCCATGGCCAGGATCAGGATGTCGACGCCCGCGCGCAGGGTGCGGATCAGCTCGATCGCCGAGACCTCCGCCAGCTGCAGGTCGACGATGACCGCATCCGGCTGCGCGTCGAACGCGCTGCGGATCGTCTCGGCGGCGGTCGAAGCGCCGATCACCGCGAAACCGATCTGCGCGAGATCGCGAGCGATCGAGAGGTTCACTGCGGGATCCGCGGTACCGAGCACGACAAGCATGAGCCCTGAACGATCTACTGGTCGACGCGGCGGGCCGCCTCGCGGGGTATCACCCAGCGAGCCGGGGGACGGCTCTCCTTGTAGATCGAGAATGTCGAGCAAGGGCTGCGCTCTCGTTGGAACCGCCAGGTCGAACCATGCCGTGCGCCCGGCGACCACCCGCGCGCGACGGAGACCTCCACACCCCCGCCCGCGTCTACCCGTCAACGCTCGGGCGCCAGGGGGCCCTTCCGAAGGTCGGTAGACATCATGCCACGATTGAGCAGCCGTTCGGCGTGCGCCGCGATGATCAGCGGGCTCGACTCCGATGACAGCACCTGATCGAATCCGTCGTCGAGGAGGCCTGCGCGAGACGTGCCCTCCAACCACGCCCCGGCGACGAGGATGCGCGGCTTGCGCTGCCAGGAGATCGGTGCGTGTGCGAGCGTCGCATCCGGCGTCGGGTCGACGAGGACGACGGCGTCTGCCCAGGCCATGGCCGCCGTGTTCGGCGGCGTGTCCTCGAGCGATTCCGACCACGCGTTCATGCCGCGCGCCCGGATGTGTTCAACGATCTCTCGTGTCGTGTCGGCGGCGCTCGCCGGGCCGAGTACGAGGGTATAGGTGTCGCGCATGGGGTTCCGTCCTTTGCCGTGAGCCCGCCGTGGCGATTGAGCGCTATCGGTGGGGTGGCCGGCGTCGGGGAAAACCCTGCTATGGCCCCGGGGGGACCCTCATTCGCGCGCGCGTCCGGAACGCCGGGAGTGCGCGGAGACCGGGGGGATCGAGGCGGGCGGGCAGAGAGGCGCACGCGGGCGACGTCGCGCGCGGGGGCGCCGCGCGGCGCACGGCACCGCGCGGGCGGGGATGGGCCGGGCGGCCGGTGGCTAGTAGTGCGCGAGCGAGCCCGTTCGCTTCGCCCACGTGACCGCGACCATCAGCACGACCACGCTGATGGGAAGCAGCAGGGTGAACGCGGCGAGTGCGATGAAGCTGCCGGCGAGCGAGCCGACACTCGCCCCCTGGATGAAGAGTCCGCGCGTGAGCTCGAGCGCGTGGGTCATCGGCAGGAACGGGGCGACCGCCGCCAGCCAGTGCGGCAGGACGCTGGTCGGGTAGAGCACGCCGCTCACGACCCCGGACAGCGAGAGGATGAGCATCGTGAACGGCTCGGTCTGCTTCGTCGCGATCGTGAACGCGGTCGACAGCAGGCCGAACGCGGAGAACGCGCCCATCGTCATCGCCAGCACGAGGATGACCTCGGCGAGGTTCTCGAGCCGCAGGTGCGCCCCGAGCACGATCCCGACGACGAGCACGATCACGATGAGCCGCACGAGCATCATGCCGAGCGCGTAGATCCCGGACGAGAGGATCATCAGCGCCGGGTGTCCGCGCGTCGCCAGCATCGCCTCGAAGGTGCCCGTCAGCTGCGCGTTGCGCACGGCGTCCCGGAACGTGGTGGCCGCCGGCAACGCCATGAGCTGGATCGCCATCCCGATCAGCGCGAACGAGAAGTAGTCGCTGCCGTACGGGGCGAGCGACGCGCTGCTCGACCCGACGACGTCGGCCATGAAGCGCATCGTGACGAGAGTGCCCAGCACGCTGAGGTGCTGGAGGAAGAAGTTGAAGCGATAGCTCCACGCCACCCGGAGGTCGCGCCGGACGAAGGCCATGGCCATGCTCATGCGGGCACCTCCTGCGGGACGCCGGCCTGCAGTTGTTCGAGGACGGCCTGGAGCGGGATGCCCTGCTGAAGCGATGCGATGCTGGCGCCGCTGCTGGTGAGCTCGCCGATGAACCCGGCCAGCGGGAGGTCCCCGTTCCGGGTCCACACCTCGAGGACCTGCTCTCCGGCGTTCTCCGACGCGACGCGGATGTCGCGCACACCCTCGAAGTCGCGCAGGCGGGCGAGCATGGGGCGAGGCAGGTCGCGCACGGCGATGATCAGGCCGTGTGACCCGGACGCGCGCTCGCGCAGCTGGTCGGCGGTCGACTCCAGGGCGATCACGCCGTCGTGGAGCGTCGCGACCCGGTGACACTGGGACACGGCGTCCTCCAGCTGGTGCGTCACGAGCAGCACGGATCCGCCGGTCGCCTGCATCTCGTCGCGCACGACCGACCAGACCTGGCGGGCGTGCTCGCCGTCGAGGCTCCGGGTCGGCTCGTCGAGCAGCAGCACCCGCGGGCGACCGAGCAGCGCGCGCGCGATGGTGAGGCGCTGCTTCATGCCCGTCGAGAGCGCTGCGAACGGCCGCTCGGCGTGCGCTGCGAGGTCGAGTCGCTCCAGCAGGTGCTCGCTGCGCGCGCGCCGCTCGCGGCGGGGCACGCCGACCAGCGTCGCGAAGAACTCGAGGTTGTCGAGCAGGTTGAGGCGCCAGAAGAACGAACGCTCGTCCGCGAGCGCGTAGCCGACCATCGCCTGCACGCGCCGCGGGTGCCGCACGACGTCGATCCCGTCGACGACGACGCGGCCCGAACTCGGCAGCAGCAGACCGGCGATGACCTTGAGGACGGTCGTCTTCCCGGCGCCGTTGCCGCCGATGATCGCGAGCCATTCGCCGGCGTCGACCGAGAAGGTCACGCCGCGCAGCGGCGCGGCCTCGCCGCGGCGCTCCCAGCGGAGGCGGGCGAGCCGCCGCCAGTCGAGCGGTCCCTGGAACTCGCGATGCAGCCCTTCGACGCACACCAGCGGAGGCGTCATCGCGCGGCTCCTTCGGCGAGCAGTGACCGCGCGTCGGCGATCAGCGCGTCGCGCACGGCGGCCAGGTGCTCGTAGCTGCGGTAGTAGGAGATCACCCGCACGGGGACGGCAGCCGCCAGCCGCGCGGCGGCGGCGAGCGTGCGCCCGGCGCGTGCGCCGGCGAGCAGCTCCGGCGTGTAGACGGAGGAGTGGAGCACGAGGCAGGCCTGCGCCGGGTCGAGCGGCTGGATGTCGACCGTCGCGGCGCGCTCGTCGCGCCGGTGCGGCGCCAGCCGGTAAAAGGCGCGCAGCGGCACCGGCCGCGTCGCGAGACGGCCGAGCCCGTCCGCTTCGACGCGGACGCGCCGCTTGTCGTGGAACGTGAGCGTGCGCGCGAACCGCTCCGGCGCCTCGCCCAGCATCGCGAGCGAGTCGTCGCGCAGCTTCAGCTTCGGGAGGTAGGGGGAGGCCATCGGCGCGTCGCGTTCCTCGCGCACCGGGAGCACGTCGTCCGAGAGGAGGGGGTAGCCCGCGTGCGCGACGCTCGCGGCCAGCGTCGACTTCCCGCCCCCGGAGGGCGCGGTGAAGGCGACGGCTGCCTCGTCCAGCAGGAACGCGCCGGCGTGGAAGATCATCTCGCCGCGCATCTGTGCCGCGACCGTCAGCACCGGGCCGAGGAGGTAGCTCTCGACGTCCAGCGCCGCAGCGCCGCGTTCCAGGCGGTAGCGCACGTTCATGCCTGCGGGGTCGATCCAGAAGCGGCCGACGCCGGCGACGTCCATCTGCAGACCGGCCGGCGAGGAGTGCTGCCGAAGGAGCGGCCGCCCGTCGGCGGCGCACACCTCGCGCACGAGCGCGCCGAGCGGAGGGAACGTGCCCTCGTGGCGCCGCACGACCGCCGCCGGCGCCAGGGCGGGCGCGTCGCGGGCGGGCTCGAGATCAGCGAGCGGGAAGTCGGAGTCGACGATGCCGCCGAGCGCGTGGTAGCGGTCGCCCGCGCGGCGCGGCGACGCGCTTGCGGGCGGGGGCAGTGCTCGCGTCGCCATCGGGCCCGTCCTCTCACCGTCGCGTCCGTATGTGCATCACTGACGGAGAGGGCGACGCGGCCGCCGCGCCGCCCTCTCTAGGAACAGACAGACACCCTGCGACTGACGTGCCGCGCGCGAGTTGTCGGTCCAACACCCGCGCGCCGCGCTAGCTCAGGAACGCGCTCCTAGGAGACCGCGTCCGTCTGAAGCCACGTGCTGTCAAAGCCATCGAAGCCGAGGGCGCCCGAGCCCTGGGTGATGGCGCGGATGTCGCCACGGGTCGTCAGCGCCGGGCGCTCGTAAGTCTTCTTCATGAGATGCCCTCTTTCGGTGCGGGGGCCGGCGAGCCGACCCTGCCTGTTTCAACTGCGTTCGAACTGGACCGAACCGAACGCAGGGTGTCCACGAATTGAAGCCAGAGGCCGGCGCTGACCAGCCTCCAGGCGGGACGCGTCCCGGCGTGCGCCGCGTCCAGATACCGCTCAACCTCCTCGCGCGCCGCGTCGGCGCGCACGCCGGGGAGGCGCGTGACCGCGTCCAGCGCGTCGGCGACGCGCTGGCGTTCGCGGTCGTGCACGCCGCGGAGCCAGAGCTCGTCGTACGGCGCCTTGTCCCGCCGATCGGGGATCGCCCGCGGCAGCACGCGGTATTCGGCTTCGCGGAGCACGTCCTTCGTGCGGCCGCGGAAGCGCTTGACCCAGTCGGGCGTCGACGCCATGAGCTCGACGACGCGCAGGTCATGGAAGGGCGCGCGGTGCTCGACGCCGTACGGGCTGAGGGCGTGGCGTTCCCGCCAGGGCGCGTGCTGCGGACCCTGCCAGCGCCACGCGTCCCACTCGCGGCGGCGCACCGCGCGGGGGGACCACGCCGTGCCGGCGTCGGGGAGGTGCGGAGCGCGCAGGCGCGCGGGCTCGACGATGGCGGGCCGGGCGTCCGGGAGGCGGTCGTGGCCGCGGGCGCGCCGCACCGCGCGCACCCACGCGGGCGGCAGCAGGCCGGCCGCGGCGTGACGCGCGAGCGTGCGCGGCGTAGAAGCGGAACGGGCGCCGGCGGCGAGGCGCGCGAGCCGGAGTGCTTCGCCGGGACGCGCGCGCACGACGGCGTCGGCGATGTAGGTCGATGCCCCGCCCATCCATGCGTCCGCGCCGTCGCCGCCGAGGGTGACGCCGACGCCCTCGTCCGCGGCCGCGCGCCCGAGGCGCACGACCATTGCGGACTGTCCCGGGTGGTGGATGCTGTCGAACGTCTCGACGGGCAGGTAACGCTGGGTGAGGGCCCAGCAGTCGCTGATGTCGACCGCGCGGTAGGCGATGCCGGTGTGCTCGACGACCTGCAGCTGGTAGCCGCGCTCGTCCCAGGCGGTGCCCGGTGCGTAGCTGCTGATCGCGACGAGGTTCGCGCCCTGCTGCGCCGCCACGGCGGCGACGTAGGAGGAGTCGAGCCCGCCGCTGAGAAACACGCCGAGCGGCCGGTTCGAGCGCAGCCGCGCAGCGGTGGCGCGGGCCAGCGTGTCCGCGAACTCGTCGACGTACTCCTCCGGCCGGCGGTAGCGGCGGGGCGTGATGCGCGGGTAGCGCCAGAAGGTGTGGGTGGCGAGGCGCCCGCACTCGACCGTCAGTGCCGTGCCGCCCGGAAGGTTGCGCACGCCGGCGTACTCGGTCTCGGCCGGGTCGAGGTAGGCCTGCGCGAGGAAGCGCAGCGCGTACTCGTGGTGGATGGCGGGTACGCCGTCCCCGGCGAAGAGTTGCAGCGGTTCCGAGCCCACGGCGAGCATGCCGGACGCTTCCCGGTAGTAGAGCTGGCGGGAGCCGGAGGGATCGGTCGCGCAGAAGAGCCGGCGGTGGAGGCCGTCCCAGATCACGATGGCCCAGTCGCCGAGGAGCTGTGGGGCGCAATCGCTGCCCCAGCGTGCGTATGCGCCGAGGACGTAGTCGGCGTCCGTCCAGTCGTGCGCCTCCGCGCTTTCGACCCCGAGGCGCCGGGCGAGCTCATCGCGGTTGTCGATGCGGCCGTCCCAGGCGATCCAGAAGCGACCCGGATCCTGGCCGTGCCGGCTGCTGCCGGGCAGCACCTCGCGCTCGGCCTCGGGCGTCGTGGGGCGATGGGCCTGCCCGAGGGCGATTCCGGCGGTCGCCGCCTGGCCGAGCCAGAGGCGCGGATCGCCGTCGCCGCGGTGCGCAATCGCCGTCGCCATGGCGTGCGCGCGCTCCTCGGAGAGCGGACGCCCGTCGAGCGAGAGCAGGGCCATCACGCCGCTCATCGCACTAGGCCCTCTCGGAGGCGCTCGCGGCGGGGCGGCGAGCGACGAGCAGCTGGAAGTCGGGGCGCGCGGCGCTGTCGTCGAGCCGGAAGCGCTCGTCGAGCTCCACCCACGCGTGCGCGAGCAGCTCACCGTCCGCGGCGCGGACGCCGACGCGCACGGGCGCGTCCAGTCCGTGGTGCCGGAGCACGGCCTGCATCGTCAGGGCGGTCTGCAGGCACCGCGCCTCCATCGGCCAGGCGCGTTTCGCCCGGAGCACCGCGCGGTGGACGCGCCAGGCCGTCGCCTTGCGCGCGGCGATCTCGGCCTGCGAGCTGGGGCGGACGTTCATGGCCCGCTTCGTCGCCGCCGCGACGGCCTTCCTGCCGCGGAGGCGGAAGAGCACGGTCGTCTGCGCGAGCCATGCCACGGCCACCAGGGTGTCCTGCGCCGCGGTCCACCTGGGTTGCGTCACGGACGGCGCACCAGACCGGCCGCGTCGATCTCGGCCAGGAACCGCTGCGCGTCCACGAGCGCCTCGTCTCGACGGACGTCGTAGGCGGCGCAGAATCTCGTCGACGATGACGCCGACGTTCGCGCCGCGCTCGAGTGCGCCCCAGATCAGGGTTCCGAGGTCGTTCAGCGTGTGGTAGGTGCCGGAACGCAGGTCGAGCAGCACCATCACGTCGCCGACGGCGCTCGCGACCACGTGCTCGCCGGGCAGGCGGGTCGCGAGCACATCGATCTCGTTGGCTTGCGTCACGGCTGTCTCCTCGCTCGCGCGGGTGGATACGGCCGAAACCTAGGGCCGGGGGTGACAGCAAAGGTTGAGCAATAGAGTCGCCGGGCGATGGCATTCAGCACCGGTGCGCGACGGGGGCGGCGGCGCGGACGCTGCGGCGGGCGATGGCCGGTGCGGCGATGGGCGCGCGGTCGGCGGTGCGGCGATGGGCGCGCGGGCGGCGGTGCGGCGATGGGCGCGCGGGCGGCGGTGCGGCGATGGGCGCGCGGTCGGCGGTGCGGCCGCGGCGGGACCCGGGGGAGTGCCCGCCGCCCATTCGCGGCTCGCGGCCACGAACGGGCGGCGGGCGCGGACGTCCCTACTGCGGTCCGATGTTCGACTGGCTGCTCGTGAACTGCCGGTACGCGTTCAAATCCACAGCCATGTGGTCCGACGTGTGGTCCGGGAACAGCGACCACGCCCACGCCCCGGCGTAGCCCTTCGAGGCGAAGTCCTGCAGCCGCTGCAACGCATCGACGTCGGGTCCGGCGTAGAACTCACCCACCACGACCGGCCTGTCGATCCCGTACTGCTGCTGCAGCATCTGGGTGCTCGAGCACATCGCGCACCAGGTGCCCGACGACATGTAGTCGTACCAGTGGACCTGGTAGTAATCGAGACCAACGCCGACCCAGTCCGGCAGCCCGTCGACCATCGCGGACCCGACCGTCGCCATGGCGTGCGAGTTCGCGTGGACCGACTGCACGATGGCCTGCGTCAGGTCGATGATCGGCTGCTTCGCGTACCCCTTGTTCCAGTAGTCCCACTCGGGCTCGTTGAAGATTTCCCACGACATGATCCGGGGCTCGTTCGCGTAGTGGGCGAACAGCTGACCCAGCACGCTCGCGAGCGCCGCCCGCTGGCTCGGATCGGTGAACCAGCTCTGCGGGAGGGCATCGGGCGCCGAGAAGAGGACGAAGTCGTAGTAGAGGTCATGCTTCCGCGCGAGCGCGAGCGCCGCGTCGATGTCCGTGTAGATCGCGGGGTTGATGCCCGTCGGCGTGCCGTCGGACGCCCGGCTGATCTGCCACGGGTCGCCCGGCAGCATCCACCAGCGGACGACGTGGACACCCGCGCCGGCCGCCTGTGCGAAGGCGCTGTCGAGGGCGGCCGTGTCATCCGCGCGGCTCACGCCGCCCTTCGCGGCGCAGCCGAAGTCGCAACCGTACTGGAGCCAGGGGACGTTGACCCCCGCGGCATCCCACTGGCGGCCCTGCCACGACAGCAGCGTCGACGCCCCCCGTCCCGCCGATCGCGTCGGTGCGGGCGTCGGCGACGGTGCGGCCGTCGGTGTCGCCTTCGGGGTTGGGTTCGCGGTCGGGGCCGGCGTCGGCGGCGCGCCCGCCACCGGGGTGGCCGCCGGCGAGCCGGACATCGACGCCGACATCGGCTGCAGGATCAGGATCGTGCCGGCCGGCACGCGGTTCGACGGGAACGCAGCCACGAAGGCAGCGTTGACGAAGGTCGGCGCGCCCGGCACGAGCGTGACCGGCTGCCCGCTCACGAACTCCGTCGCGGTGACGCCGGCGGCCGATGCGGCCGACACCAGCTGATCGGTCGTGCTCCCGCTCCAGACCACCATCTGCATGCGCGCGGTGCTGCTGAACGTGGTCGGCGTCGCCGGTGAGGAATCGCCTCCCGACGGAGACGCCGGCGGCGAGCCGGCGGCGGAGATCGGCACCGATGTCGGGGTCGAGGCGGGCATGGCCGTGGGCTGCGGCGTCGGCACCGCCGTCGCCGGCGCCGTCGCGGGCGGCACGGCCGGGCCCGTCGCACCGATCGTCCGCCCGGACGGCGTCGACTGCGACCAGATCGAGATGTCCTCGACGCGCTGGTCGGCGATCGCGCCCTGCGCGAATCGGAACTCGACCTGGGTCGTCCCCGCGGGGATCGGCGTGAAGTATGAGCTGTCGTGCTCCGGATGCGCGCCCTGCGCAGTGCCCGGCACCACCGTCGGCGTGGTCCACGTCGAGCCGTCCGTACTGAACTCGATCTGCCCGACGCCCGCGAAGCGCAACATCGCGCCGGCCGGAGCCGGGCTCGCGAAGTGCACGACGGCGTTGCCCGGGCACGACGGGATGCAGTAATCGTTCGACTGCGACGGGCCGACCTCGACCACCTGCCGCTGGTCGCCCTTGATCATCGTGAACGGCACGGCCGGGGAGAGGGACACGTTGTCCCAGTGCCACGTGTCGGGCTCGCAGTTGGTCCCGCACGAGTCAGCCTTCTGCGGGTTGTACGAGTGATGCCCGAACTGCACGACGGCCTGGTCGAACGGCAGCGGCGTGGCGAAGTCGGCGTCGACCCAGACGAGGCCGAACGCAGGCATGGAGACCTTGATGTGCGTGCGGCTCAGCTCGACCTGGATCGTCTGCCGCTGCATCCAGGACTCGGTCAGCACCGAGGTCCACGACCGGTTGTCGTGCATCGGCAGCGTGGTCGACTGTCCGTTGACCGTCTCCGTCGCCGTGAAGAGGCCCGAGCGCTGTGCGTCGACCGGCATCGCTACGTTCACGTTGTCGAGCGGCACGCCCTGCCCGTCCGTGGTGAGGAACGTGCCGAAGGGGAACACCATGTTGCCGCTGTACGGGCTGAACCAGAAGTCGATCCAGTCGCGGTTCGAGGTGCGCAACGTCGACACGTCGATCGAGAAAGTCGCGCTACCGCCCGAGAAGTCGAGCAGGTGGTCGGGCGTGAGGTAGATCGCGCCGTACCCGCCGGCCATCATCGCGGTCATGACGTGGTTGCTGCACTGGTAGACGAGCCCGTCATACGTGGTGATCGGATGCACGCCGGGTCCGCCGCCGCCGTTCAGGTCCGCGACGTTGGGCTTCCCGCAGTCCGGCCCGTGGGCGCCGAGGATGGTCTCCGGCGTATTCCACGTGCTGACGTCGCGCGAGTGCTTGAAGATGTCGAACCCGGGAGCATCGAAGGGGAGTGGCGCCGACGGGGTTCCGTCGAAGGTCGCGAGGTATGGCTGCGCGGTGGGTGCGGCGTGTGCCTGGGCGCAGGCCGCCATGACGAGTGCGGCGAAGATTGGCGCAGCGATGCGCGCGATTCTGGCAGCCCGGTTCATGTAAGTCCTTTCCACCGTGGGTGCTCAGGCGTGACGCGCCGAGATCGCCTGGGGAACGCCCCCCGGCCCGTCCACGTCTCTGGGCGGCGATGCAGGCCCTGCCGCCCCACCGTCCGAGAGCACGAGCACACAACCCCGCCAAGTCGGAACTAGAACGGCGGGCCGGAGCGTAGTGTTCGGTCTGCCGGCAATCTATGAGGCACAAAATGGTCGCGAGAAGAAAGCACAAAAAAGTGTCAGGTGAATTTCGACCGCGATTCAGTCACGAAGCGTGACATGTCTCCGAGAAGACATGCGCGAAGATTTATGGCATGTCCGATGGCAGACATTGCGTGATGGGTTCAGGCATCGCGCATGCAGATCTGCACAGGTCCGCCGGGGCTGCCCCGCGCAGCAGAGTCGGATCGATACCTGTGGTGTCCGCCGGCCGATGTCGCCGAAGCCGCCGTGTGCGGTGGCTGGCGTGTCAACGCGGCCGGGTCGTCGGCGAGGGCGAGGGGGTGCATCTGCGCGGGCGGAGGTGACGGCCCGGCCCGCCGGCGAAACGACGCAGTGCGGCGGGCTAGCGCGCTCGCGGCTCGCGGCGGCAGCCGCCGGGCGCGCCGCGGTGGCCGCCGCGCCGCCACGCCGGCGCGGGCGCGCTCATGGCGCGCCTGCTCCTGCGCTCGGTGCCGCGGCAGCCTCTCACGTCAGCGCTCCGTCCGCTGCCAGGTGCGCGGCGCTCGGCCCACCGCGAGGCTCGCGTAGACCGTGAGCTTGTGGAACAGGAAGCGCGGCGCGTCGCGCAGCGCGAGCAGGTCCCGCATCGGCGGCCGCGCGGCGGCCAGCCCCGTGACGACATACGTCGCCACCGCGGCCGCGCCGGCGAGCGCCCAACCCCGGCCGGCGCCTGTCGCGGCCGCGAGCGCGAGCGCGACCAGCGTGCTCGCGACGAGCAGGCTCAGCGGCGGGACGGCGACCTCGAGCGCGCTTGCGGCACTGGCGGCTCGCCCGCGCGCGAGCTGGCCGGCCGCGATCGCGAGCGCGCGCGGTGCCAGCGCGAGCCGGCCCGCCTCCCAGCGGCGATCCTGCGTGCGGGCGCCGCGATAGCGCGCGGCCATCATGCCGCGCACCCACGCGGACGGCTCGAACGCGACAGCGTCGCCGCGCCGCGCGAGCGCGAGCGTCATCGCGGCGTCTTCGGCGATCCCGTGGGCGCCGAGCCCGCCGCGCGCAGCGTCGAACGCCAGCGCCATCCCGTTGCCCCGGATCGCGGTGCCGAGCCCGAGGCGCCGCGCGCCGAGCGGCCGCGACCAGTGCAGGAGCATGAACGCGAGCCGTCGCAGCCCGCTCAGGCTCGTCGTTCCCCGCTCCGCCTCGTAGTAGACCTGGACCGCGCGGGCGCCGCCGGCGAGGCGGGCCGCGATCGCGGTGTAGATGTCGCGCGAGACCGTCGAGTCCGCGTCGATGAACAGGACCGCGTCGGGCGGGCGCCGTCGCGCGGCGAGCGCCTCGACCGCGAACTCGAGCGCGTAGCCCTTGCCGCGGCGCGGGTCGTCGCGCACGAGCACCGACACGCCGGCGGCGCGGGCAACCGCGGCGGTGCGATCGCTGCAGTTGTCGGCGATCACGACGACCTCGGGACGCGGCACGAACGCGGCGGCCGCGAGGCTCGCGAGGCAGGCCGGCAGCGCGGCTTCCTCGTCGTGCGCGGGCACGAGGACGGCGAGCCGCGGCGGGCGCAGCGGGCGCGGCACGCGCGGGGCGGCGAGCGCCCGCCGCGGGCGCCGCAGCGCCACCAGGTTGAGCAGCGTCCACCACGTGCCGGCGACGAGGCCGGGGAGCGCCAGCGTGATCACGAGGACGCCGAGCGCGCTCACGGCTGCGCTTCGGCGGGGGCGCCCGCCGTCGCCACCGTCGGCGGACCGAGGAGCGTCGCGGCGAGGCGCGCGGTGAAGGCCTCGATCGTGAAGTGGCGCTCGACCGCGGCGCGCGCGGCTTCGCCGAGCGCCGTGCAGCGTGCGCGGTCCGCGAGCAGTCGTTCGAGCGCGGCGCGCAGCGCGGGGACGTCCCCGGGCGGCACGTAGCAGCCCGTGGTCGCCTCGTCCGGTGCGCCGGGCAGCAGCACCTGCGGCCCGCGCTCGGGGTCGGCGGGTCCGTCGAGGTCGTCGCCCGTGCCGACGATCGGGCCGCGCACGATCTCGCGCTGTCCCGCCGTCGCCGAGACCACGACCGCGCGCGCCATGCTCATGCCCTCGAGGATCGTGGTGACCCCGGACTGGTTGGGCACGTCCTGCAGCGGCACGACCACGACTGACGACCGCTCGTAGAGGTCGCGCAATTCGCGGAACGGAAGCGTTCGCTCGATCCACTCGACGTTCGCGGGGAGGCTGCCGTGCGCGGCCGACCGGCGTGCCCAGTGGCTCCCCGCGGCGATCACCACCCGCGCCGGGAGTCCGTCCACCGCCTGCAGCAGCGTGGCATAGTCGCGGTGCTCGCTGCCGGCGGCGACGATCAGCGGCGGATCCTCCGTCGGCGCGGAGCGGCTGCGCCAGTAGTCGGCGTCGACCTGGTACGGCAGCAGCGCGAGCCGCCAGCGCGGTCCCATCAGGCCGCGCAGGCGGTCGGCCTGGGCGACGCTGTGCACGACGAGCACGCCCTCGCCGCCCGCCCCGACGCCGCCGCCGCCTGCCGTCAGCATGGCGAAGAGACGCCGCTTCCACGGACGTCCCGGCAGGTGCCCGAGCATGACGACGCGCCGCGGATGCCGCCTGTTCAGGCGCAGGAACGCGAGCAGCGGCAGGCCGACGTGCTCGCCGTCCGCGAACGCGACGTCGCCGTCGAGCACGAGCCGCGCGGCGCGCCAGGCCTGTCCCACGTGCGGCCCGAGCAGGCGTCCGCGCCAGCCGCCGCCGCGCGGCGTGCCGTTGCGGAACAGGAGCGTGCCTTCGGTTTCGCGCTGCAGCTCGAGGAAGTCGCGGCGGGGACCCGCCGCGCGCAGCTGCGCGGTCTCCTGCGCGGTCGCGCTGACGCACAGCCACGTCATCGGCGGGCGCGCGGGCAGGCCGCCCAGCCAGTCCGCGTTCACGATGCGACCTGCGCCAGCAGCTGCGCGAGGCGCACGGCGTTGCGCTCGGCGTGCATGCCCGCCGCGGCGTGCGTGCGCGCCGCGACGCTCATGCGCTCGCGCAGCGCGCCGTCGTCGACGAGCGTGCGCAGCGCCTCGTGCAGCGCGGCGCCGTCGCCCGGCGCGACGAGGATGCCCGCCTCGGGCGGGACCCACTCCGGGTTCGACGCGATCGCGGTCGTGACCACCGGGAGCCCGGCGGCCATCGCCTCGCCGAGCACGACCGCCGTGCAGTCGCCGAGTGTGGGCAGGCAGAAGAGATTGGCGTCGGCGTAGGCGCGGAGCAGCTCGTCGCTCCCCGGGATCACGCCGTTGACGACGCGGAGGCCGGGTTCGGGCGGGAGCGGCTCCTGCGTGATGACCGTGAGCTCGGCGCGATCCGCGAGCGGCCGGAACGCCTCGATCAGCGCCGGCCCGCCCTTGCGCGCGAAGTCGCCGCCGACGAAGAGGATGCGCACGGGCCCCGACCGCCGGCACGCGCGGCGCGGCAGCGCGAAGTACGCGTCGGGGGCGCCGGGGTGCAGCACCGTGATGCGATCGGCGGCGATGCCGTAGTCGCGCTCCGCCGAGTCCGCGGTCCAGCGCGACCAGGTCACGACGCCGGCGGCCTGGCGCAGGACGCGGCGGTAGAGGCCGCGCTTCGCCCGCTCCACGATCCCCGGCTGCCGCGGGTGGTTGTACCACTCGCCCATCGCGTCCATCTGCGTCGGCGTCGCGTCCATGCTGATGACGAACGGCTCGCCGCGCGTGGCCTCGGGCGCGAGCAGCGCGGTGGTTTGCGTGTGAAACATCGTGACGCCGTAGCGCGGAGCCGCGCGCAGCCGGCGGAGCGCCGACACGCTGGCACGCGCCGCCCATGGCACCTCGTCCGGCACCAGCGGGTACTCGATGCGGTGGAAGTCGACGTTCATCCGAGCGAGCTGAAAGGAGCGCTCGAGGTTCTGACCGTGCGTGCGGTGCCCGAGCGTCTCCTCGATGCAGATCGCCGCGCGGACCGCGGTCGGCGTGCTAGGCATCGGCCTGTCTCCTTCGATGCGGTGCGTCCCGTCGCGACGCGGCGCCCCACGGCGTGCCGCCGGCGACGGGGCATGCCGCCCGCACCTCGTGCCGCAGTGCGTCCGAGTACTCCAGGTCGTAGGCGAGGCTCAGTCCGTACATCGCGAGGCGCCGAGCGCGCGCCGCGTGCAGGACCCGGGCGGCGCCGGTCGCTCCAGCGGTCACGAGCGGGCGCAGCGCGCGTCGCTCGAACGCGCGCCGGGCGAGCAGCAGCGCGGGATGGCGGCGGGCGCGTTCGCGCCCGATGGCGTGGAGCCAGCCGAGCTCGGGGTGCAGCTCCGAGAGCATCACGTCGGTGCGTGCGTAGCTGCGAGCGACGTTGCGCCACGCCGCGAGCGAGCGGTGGGCGTAGTGCCAGCCGATCGCCAGCGGGTCGAAGACGAACTCGACGCCGTGCTGGCGCAGCCGCAGCGCGAGCTCGATGTCCTCCGCGCGGTCGAACCGCTCGTCGAATCCGCCGACCGCCTCGAAGTCGGCGCGGACGAGCGAGGCGTTTCCGGTATGGAACTGGCGCCACGTGGGGCGGTACTCGCCGCGCAGCATCCGCCCGTACTCGACGTCGACGGTGCGCGCCTCCCAGAGATTCCACGGGGTGGGACGCCAGTCCGGCGGCATGGCGAGCGGACCGATCGCCGCGCGCCGCTCGCCATCGCCCGCGGCGAGCGCAGCCACGTGGCGGGCGACGAGCTCGGGTTGGGCGCACACGTCGTCGTCGACGAAGACGATGTAGCGCGCGCCGCTCTCGGCGACGCCGGCGTTGCGGGCAGCGCCCGGCCCCGCGCGCCGCTCCTGCCGCAGGACGGTGGGCGTGAGCGCATCGCGCAGGTCGCGTGGCAGGTGGTCCGCGACCGGCTCGTCCGACGCGTCGTCGACGACGATCACGCCGAAGTCGCGGTACGCCTGGCGCGTCAGCGCGGTGAGGCAGCGTTCGAGCGGCTGCGGGCGGTTGCGGGTCGCGATCACGACGTCGACGTCACGCATCGGCGGACTCCAGCCTGCGAATGACCCGGGCGGGGACGCCGGCCGCGAGCGTGTGGGGCGGGATGTCGCCGCGGACGACGGAGTGGGCGCCGATGACGGCGCCGCGGCCGATGTGCGCGCCGGGCAGCACGGTCACGCGCGCGCCCAGCCACACGTCGTCTTCGAGCACCACGGGCCGCCCGGGGCCGCGCCGCGTGTGGTCGTCGGCCGCGTGGTAGTCGTTGTCGATGATGATCGCGTACTGGCCGATGTCGCAGTGGCGGCCGATGTCGACGCGCGTCGTGGCGGAGATGTCGCTGCCGTAGTTGATGAACGTGCCCTCCCCGATGCGCAGTCGCGCCCCTCGGTGGCAGGTGAGGTCGAGCCGCACGGCCCCGCCGGCGAGGCGGACGCGGTCCTCGACGATCAGCTCGCCGGCGTTGGAGACGTGCGCCCGGCCCTGCAGCCGCGCGGTCCCGACGTGCGTGGCCGCGCGCAGCGCCCAGCGGGCGCGTGCGTGCTGGACGCCGGCCGAGAGCAGGGCGCGCCAGCCGCGGCGGCGGACGAAGCTCAGCGCTTCACCGGCGGCGCCGGGAGCGGGTGCCACCTGTGGCGCGCTCACGGCCGCGACCGTCCCATCCCGGCGCGGGCCCGCCGCGTCGAGACGGCGCGCTCGCCCGCGGCGGCCTGCTCGTCCTCGGTGGGCGCGGTCGGTGCGTCGCACAGGAGGAACGCGGTCGCGACGGTCATGCCGAACGGCACCATGCTGCGCGACCCGACGAAGAGCAGGTCGACGGAGCTGAACGTGAGGAAGGCGACCAGCGAGGCGGCGACCACGAGCGGGACGAGCGGGACCGGCGCCAGGGCCGGCGCGTCGCGCGCGGCGGTCAGGCAGCGCCGCAGGGCGAGCACCCAGATTCCGAGCAGGACGGACATCCCGATGATGCCGGTCTTCAGCCAGGGCCAGAGGATGTTCGAGTGCGGCGTGTAGTACTGCAGCGACCACCACGACAGCGATGGCAGCGGCTGGAACGCGATGAACGGCCGCCCGAAGCCGACGCCGAACACGGTGTTGAGGCGGAGCGTCTTAGTGACGTCGTAGAGCTCGACGAGGCGATAGGTGTCCGACGAGTTGTCGCGGGCGTTGGGCGCGATCTGCGAGCGGATCGCGCGGGCGGGCTGCGCAACGGCCCCGTAGTCCTGGTGCCAGTAGGCGCCGAGGTACAGGCCGCCGAAGACGATGGTGAGGCCGGTGATCGCGGTGATCAGCACGGGCCGCTTGGGCAGCAGCATCCAGAGCAGGACCAGGGAGATCACGGCCATCACGAGGGTGCCCGCGCGCCGCCCGCTGGCGGCCGTGGCCGCGAGCACGAGCGCCTCGTGCAGGAGGAGCCAGGTGCGCGTGCGCGACGACGTGCCCGTCCGGAGCAGCAGGACCCCGGCGACGGCGAATCCGATCCCGAGGAAGATCACGTCCTCGTGCGCGTACTGGAACTGCTGCGCGACGTCCGTGGATCCGCCGAGGCGCTGGTATACGACGTAGCGCGCCAGCAGCAGGATGGCGAGGCCGCTGCTGGCGACCAGCAGCGCGCGCCGCACGACCGCCGTGTTCAGGTCGCGCATGCGCAGCACGATGAAGAAGCCGAGGAAGGCGAAGACCGGCCCGCGCGCCTCTTCGTACGCGTTGTTCACGGCGCCGTGGTGCCGGAGGACGCCATACGCGATCCCCATGGCGAACACGACCGGCGCCGCCCACACGAGCGCGGGCAGTCGGACCGGGAGGCGCGGCGCCGCGCGGATGATCAGCGACAGCGCGAGGAGGAGCAGCAGCGCCTCGAGCGGTGTCATCGTGAGCGGGAGGAACCGCAGGTTGTCCGTGCTGTACAGGAGGTTGCTGATCGGCGCCGTGAAGTCGTAGGCCGCGGGCTCGATCACGATCATCAGGACGAGCAGCACGACGGCGAGCGCGCGCGGGTAGAGCACCACCCCGAGCACCAGCAGCATGTAGCTGAGGACCAGGAGCGCGTGGTACCCGAACAGCACCGTGGCGGCCGCGAACGTCGTGGCCGCCAGCGCGGCACCGACGAGCTCGACCACCACGGCGAGTCCCGGGATCTCGAGTCGGCTGTCGCGGGTCATCGTCTCGAACACGGCGTACCGCCAGGGCTACAGGCGACCGGTGAACAGCAGTCCCGTGAGGATCACGGCGACGCCGATGAAGGCGATCAGCGATTCGGAGGGGACGCGCCGCTGCACGCGCCGAACGCTCAGGAGCGCCGCGAGCACCACGGCCGCCAGTACGACGGTCATCACGCGCCCCCTACATCCCCAGGTCGAGCGCCTGCTCGACGAACCGCGGGATGCGCGTGCGCCAGCGGTTCACGATCACCCCCAGCACGTGCGCGTCCCGCAGCCGCTGCAGCGCGCGGTCGAGGTCCAGCGTCGTCGTGGCGCCGGAGCGCACGACGACCATCACGCCGTCGCACAGCCGTGCCAGCGGCGGTGCGGTGGTCGAGCGGAGCGCGCCGGGAAGGTCGACGATCACGTAGTCGTGCGACGCGCGGAGCTGCGCGATGAGCGCCGAGAGCTGGGCGTACGACACCGGCGGCATCGGCTGGGTGCCGGCCGGGATGATGCTCAGCCGCCGCGAGGGCGAGGCGCAGGTGACGCCGGCCAGGCTCGTCTCTCCCGCCAGGAAGTCCGTGAGGCCGAGGTGGCCCGCCAGCCCGTACTCGCGGGCGATGGCGTTCGTGTGCGTGTCGGCGTCGACGAGGACGACGCCGCGGCCCTCGTGCTTCACGAGCGTGCCGCTCACCGCCGCGGCGATGGTGGTCTTGCCCTCCTGGCCGTGCGGGGCGGTGATGCCGATCACCTGCGTCCGCGGGGCGCTCTCGTCGTCCGAGGTGAGCCCGATGCCGCCCATGTGGAGCGCGGTGCGCACGGCGTCCTCGAGCACCGCGCGCGTGCGCGCCTGCGGATCTCGTGCGAGCGGGAACGGGCGGTCGATTGCCGCGGCCTTGTCGCCGGTGCGGGCCCAGCCGGTGATCGCGAGGCGGGTCATAGGACACTCTCCGTGTTCAGGTCACCGTGGATGGACGCGGCCAGCCCTCGCGCAAAGCCCTTGCGGGGCCACCGCAGTCGCCGGTGCAGCCGCTGGTGTTGCCGCACGTTCACGTGCGGCACGTAGCCGAGCAGGGGCACGCCCAGTGGGACCAGGTCCTCGCTCGAGCGGATGGTGTGGTCCGACTGGTACTTCAGGTAGATGTACGCGGCCGCGAGCAGCATTCCGCCGACGGCGGCCGCGAGCGGGTAGCCCAGCCGGTGCATGAGCGACGGTCGCAGCGGCTCGGTCGGCACCAGCGGCTCGTCGGCCACCGCGAACGCCGCCGCCAGCTGCTGCTGCGCGGACGCCGAGTCGACGTCCAGCTGACCCATCGCCTGCAGCACGCCCTGGACCTGCGCCGTCATCACGTCCGCGTGGCTCTGGAGCGCCTGCAGGTTGGGGTCCGCCGGGATGGTCCCCGGGCGCGCGTCGGCCGGCACCGGGTGCGCGGTGCGGTAGGCGTCCAGCTCTGCGACCGCGGCGTCCGCCTGCTGCTGCACGATCGCGAGCCGGTCCGTGTAGAACTGCTGACTGATCGTGCGCTGGCGCTCCGCCTGCGCCGCGACGTTCGCCTGGTAGGCGGCCACGGCGGCCGAGACGAGACGCTGCGCAACCACCGGGCTCGTGCTCTGGGCAGCGATCCCGAGCACGTTGGCCCCGTTGACCGACACCGACAGGTCGCTCCGGACCTCGTCACGGACGGTCTTGAGGGCCGCCTGCGAGACCGTCGGCGCGATCACCGTCGTCCCGTTCGTGGTCTCCGACGGGACGAGGCGCGCGGCGATCGCGATCTGGTCGACGAACGTCCGCGTGGTGAGCAGCGCCTGCAGCGCCTGCGACTGCGCCTCCGCCGCGGTGGCGAAGCGATTACTCGCCGTCGGGCCGGGCCCCGTGACCAGCGACGGGTCGGCCACGATGACGCTGGCTGAGGACTGGTAGGACGCGGGTGCCCGCTCGAGCACCGTTGCCACGAGGATCGGCGGCACGATGATGAGCACGATCAGCAGGGGTAGACGCCGGAACGTCCATTCGATCGGTTTCCTGGGAATCATGCTCGACTCTCCTTCGCTGTCGGCCGCTGATGCCGGAGCCCCAGCCCGCCGGCACACTAGGCAGACACCGTTGAGCGCTGGTTGAGTGACGGCAGCGGGTGACGACCAACACACGACCACTGCTCACGCGGACCTTCGCGGAGCCGCGTCGCACCCCGCGGCGGCATCAGCGCGCCGTGCTGCCGCTGGCGATTCCGTCGGCAACCAGCGCTCGCGCCGGCGCCGGGCGCTCCGCGGGTCCTCCGAGGAGCTCGCGGCGCTGGAGCACGGCCGCGACCGCGTCGACGCACTCGTCGACCGTCCAATGCTCGGTGTCGACACGCACGTCCGGCTGCGCCGGCGCCTCGTACGGATCCGAGATCCCGGTGAAGTGCTCGAGCGCCCCCGCGAGCGCGCGCCGGTAGAGCCCCTTCGTGTCGCGACGGACCAGCTCGTCGAGCGAGCAGTCGACGTGGACCTCGATGAACTCGTCGAACCAGGCACGCACCTTCTCGCGCGTCGCGGCGTACGGGGAGATCGCGGCGACGATGACCGCGACGCCGTTGCGCGCGAGCAGCTGGGCCACGAACCCGATGCGGAGCACGTTGGTGTCGCGGTCTTCGCGCGTGAAGCCGAGGCCGCTCGAGAGCACCCGACGGACGTCGTCCCCGTCGAGCACCTCGACCGGCAGCGCCGCGTCGTCGAGGCGCCGGGCGAGCGCCGTGGCGATCGTGGACTTTCCCGCGCCGGAGAGGCCGCTGAGCCAGATGACGAATCCGCGCTGGGTCACTGGGCATTCCCCTTCTTCATGTTTCTTCATGTGCGTGGAGCCGGCGGCCCTCGGCGAGGGAGCGCGGACGTGGCGGTGGGTCGCGTGAAGGCCGCGAAGCCGACGCGCCGGCGCGGCGACGCGCGCCCTAGCGCGCCGCCGCGCCGGCCTGCACCGGGAGGCGCGTGCGGTACCACGCGACCGCCCGGGACAGCCCGTCTTCGAGCGTCGTGCGCGGCTCGTAGCCGAGCTCGCGCCGCGCCTTCGTGATGTCGGCCTGGAAGTCGACGACCTCACCCGGGCGGCTCTCGGCCGCCAGCAGCGTGAGCGGCCGTCCGAGCAGCTCGCCGATGCGCTGCGCCGTCTCCACGAGCGTGTAGCCGCGCCCGCTCGCGATGTTCAGCACCTCGCCGCTCAACTCCTGCACGCGGCCGATTACGCCGACGATGCCCGACACGGTGTCGTCCAGGTAGGTGAAGTCGAGCCGCTTTCGCGCTCCGTAGATCGGGAGCGGTTCGCCGGACAGCGCCCGGCGGATCGCGGTGGGCACGAAGCGGTCGGTCATGTCGTTCCGCCCGTACACGTTCGACAGGCGAACGACGACGACCGGCAGCCCGTAGACCTTCCGGTACGAGAAGACGAGGTGCTCGCCGCCGAGCTTGGACGCCGCGTACGGGCTCTCGATCGCGTCGTTCCGGACGTCTTCCTCGCGGTACACGCCGCGGCCCTGGTTCCCGTAGACCTCGCGGCTCGACGTGAACACGAAGGCCGCGCCGACCTGTCGCGCGTACTCGAGCGCGTGCGCCACGGTGACGACGTTCTCCAGCGCCAGCTCCGGCCGCACGACGAGGTCGTGGACGCGGGCGTTCGCCGCGCAGTGGACGACCACGTCGACGCCGCTGCGCGGCAGCGGCCACGTGCGCGGCTCGTCGAGCAGGTCGACCTTGAGCGTGCGCGCTTCGAGATCGGGATTCCACGCATTCGGCGCGCGGTCGACGCAGAGCGCGACGTCGCCCTGCGCGCCGAGCCGCTCGCAGAGCGCGCTCCCGACCATCCCCGATGAGCCCGTCACCAGCACCCGCACCGTGAACCTCCGTTGATGACGGGCGCAGCGGTTCGACTCCGCGCGCCCGGTGCAAGCGAGACAAACGAGCCTAGGGACGCGGGGATCGAGCAACGGTGCAGCGTTGGTCAGGACCGCGGCGCGCGCGGGCGGTGCGCCGCGAACGCCCGAGCGGGCGCGCCGCGCGCCGCCGCGAACCTGCCCCGCGCCGGCACGGCGCGGAGCTCGCTCGCCCGATCTCGTGCTGCCGGCACCGCGCGTCAACGGCCGATCGACGTGCCGCCCGCACATTCGGCCGCGTGGCGCTCCGCCACCCCCGACGCCACGTCGGGCGGGCGAGGGCGGCGCGGAGGCGTGACGTCATGCAGAGGGCAGCGAGTGCCGCGGACACCACGTGGCTCACCGCGGCCGCCGGATCGGCGACCGCCCCGCCGGCGTGCCGCGTGGGGGGCATCCCGATCTTCGACGGCGACATGGAGGCGGCCGTCGCACGGTGCTTCGACGCGCTGGATGGCGGCGCCGGCGTCCGCGTCGCGACCGCGAACCTCGACTTCCTCGCGAGCGCGCGCACGGACGGACAGCTGCTCACGAATCTCCAGCAGGCCTCCCTGGTCACGGCGGACGGGTGGCCCGTCGTGCTGCTGGCGCGGCTCGCCGGTGCGCGTCGCGTGCGCCGCGTCACCGGCGTCGACCTCGTGGGCGAGCTGTTCGGCCGCAGCGCGGAGCGCGGCGGCCTGCGCGTCGCGTTCTACGGATCCGACCCCGAGAACGCCGCGGCCGCGCGGGAGCGTGTCGAGTCCACCTATCCCGGCGTCCGCGTGGTCCTCGCGGCGTGCCCGCCGTACCGCGCGCTGACGCCCGAGGAGGAAGCCGGCGACCGGCAGGCGATCACGGACGCGGATCCAGACCTCGTGCTGGTCGCGCTCGGATCGCCACGCCAGGAGCGCGTGATGACGACGTGGTTCGACGTCGCCCCGTCGGCGATCTGGATTGGCGTCGGCGGGACGCTCGACTTCTTCTCGTCGCGCCGCGTGCGCGCGCCCCGCGTCGTGCAACGGGCGGGGCTCGAGTGGGCGTTCCGGTTCGCGCAGGAGCCCGGCCGCCTGTGGCGGCGCTACCTGCTGCGCGACGCGCCCGCGCTCGCCCGTCTCCTGCCGGCCTCGGCATGGCAGCGAGTGCGCGCGCCGAGCGGCGGCGCGGACTCGCCCGCTACCCCTCGTCAACGGGTCGTCGACCGCGCGTCGACAGACTTCCGCAGCACGCCCGACGCCGCTGCCGGCGCGGAACGGAAAGGCATTGCGTCGTGACTGATCTCGCGGTGATTGGGTGCGGCTACGTCGGCCTCGTGACGGCCACGTGCTTCGCCGAGATGGGATACCGGGTTCACGGCATCGACATCGACGCGGAGCGCGTGGCGATGCTGCAGGCAGGGCAGTCGCCGGTGTTCGAGCCGGGCCTCGACGCGCTCATTCGCTCCGGCCTCGCGTCCGGGCGGCTCAGCTTCCACGGGGACTACGCGGACGCGGCGGACGGCGACGGCACGCTTCGTGCCGACGTCGTATTCATCGCGGTGAACACGCCGTCGTCGCGACGCGGCGCCGCCGACCTGCACGCGGTGCGCGACGCGGTCGCCGAGCTGGCGCCGCACCTGCGGTCCGGCGCGGTGATCGTGAACAAGAGCACGGTGCCGATCGGCACGGCGGAGCTCGTGGAGGGGATGGCGCGGCGCTCCGGCGCCTCCACGATCGCCGTCGTCTCCAACCCCGAGTTTCTGCGCGAGGGGAGCGCGGTCCGCGACTTCATGGCGCCGGATCGCATCGTGCTGGGCTCAAACGACGCCGCCGCGCTGGAGCGCGTGGCCGCGCTCTACGCGCCGCTGAACGCCGCGGTGCACCGCACCGACGTGCGCACGGCCGAGATGATCAAGTACGCGTCGAACGCATTCCTCGCGACGAAGATCTCGTTCGTCAACGAGATCGCCGCGATCTGCGACGCGACCGGCGCCGACGTGCTCCAGGTCGCGGCCGGCATGGGCGCGGACCCGCGCATCGGGTCGGCATTCCTCAACGCGGGTCTCGGCTGGGGCGGCAGCTGCTTCCCGAAGGACGTGCAGTCGCTCGCGCACGTGGCCGCGAGCCACGGGGCGCACCCGCAGCTGTTGCGGTCGGTGATGGAGATCAACGCCGACCAGCGCCGCCGGGTCGTCGGCAAGATCCGCGAGGCGGTCGGGACGCTCGAGAACAGCTCGCTGCTCGTGCTCGGCGCGGCCTTCAAGCCGGGCACGGACGACATCCGCAACTCGCCGGCGCTCGAGCTGGCGGAGCTGCTCACGCTCGAGGGTGCGCGCGTCGCCGTCTACGACCCCGTCGTCCCGGCCGAGCGGATCACGCGCGAGGTGCCCGACGCGCGACCCGTGAGCAGCGTGCGCGAGGGCGCCGTCGGCGCCGACGCGATCGTGATCGGCACCGAGTGGGATGAGTTCCGCCAGCTCCCCCTGGGCGAGCTGGGTGCGCTGATGCGTCGCCGGGTCCTGGTCGACACGCGGCACTGCGTCTCACCGGACGCAGTGCGCGCCGCTGGCTTCCGCTTCCGCTCGATCGGACGCCCCGCGGCGGAGTTCGACGAGGATGCCGCGTTGCTTCCGGCGACACCCGCCCGCGTCGGCGGCAGCGGCGTGGCGCTGGGCTGAGGGGCGGGAAGTGCAACTTCAGGTTCGCCTGCGCACCGAGCGTCCCTCGGCCCGCGTCGCCGCGGAGATCCCTTCGCTGCCGATGCCTGTCTGGAAGCGTACGCTGGACGTCGCGCTCGGCCTGGTGGTGGGACTGGCCGTGCTGCCGCTGATCGTGCTGATCGCCGTGGCGGTGGTGCTCGACAGTCCGGGCAATCCGTTCTACCGGCACGACCGGGTGGGCCGCGGCGGCCGCATCTTCAGCTGCTGGAAGTTCCGCTCGATGTACGTCGGCGCCGATCGCGACCTGGCGGCCCTGCTGTCGCGGAATGAGGCCAGCGGGCACATCTTCAAGATGCGCGACGATCCGCGCCGAACCCGCGTCGGTCGCATCCTGCGCAAGACGAGCCTCGACGAGCTGCCGCAGCTCTGGAACGTGCTCCGCGGGGACATGAGCTTCGTGGGGCCGCGCCCGCCGCTCCCGTCGGAAGTGAAGGCATACAGCGCGCACCACCTACGGCGACTCGAGGGCACCCCGGGCATCACCGGCCTCTGGCAGGTGTCCGCGCGCGAGCGCTTCGACTTCGACGAGATGGTCGATCTCGACATCGACTATCTGAGCCGCATTGCCCTGAAACGAGACCTCCTGATCCTTGTGCTCACGATCCCGGTCGTGGTGCTGGCCCGAGGATCCCACTGAGTGCCGGGGTGCGCCCGCGCTCGCCGCCGCCGTGGCGGCCGGCGACGACGGACGCACCCCCTGATGTGATGAGTGAGGGCCGGCAGGTGCACGTCTTCATGCTCGATTGCGCCGGATTCATCGGGTCGCGACTGGTCGGACGCCTGCTGGAGGACCCGGACGTCGAGATCGTCGGGATGGCGACCGACTACCGCCTGATCACCCCGTACCTGAGCCACCCGCGACTGACGTACTACGCAGGCGAGCTGCCCCCCGACGAGCAGTTGATCCAGCGACTCCTCGAGCGGTCCGACGTAGCCGTCAACCTCATGGCGACCGCCGACGCGCGACACCATCGCGACGAGGCGAACACGATCCTCGACATCGACCTTCCCGCCAGCCTCGCCCTGGCGCGTGCCTGCGCGCGGGCGAACACCCGGCTCGTCCAGATCTCATCGGGCGACGTCTATAACGGGCTGGGATCCGTCGCCGCCGCCCGCGCGATCGTCGGTCCCCAACCCGTGCCCGCCGCCGCGCCCGGGTTGCCGCGCGACGGACAGGCGCTCCCGGGCGGGACCGCCGCGGATGCCTGCTCGCTCTATGCCTCGGGCAAGCGTCTGCTCGAGATCGGGGTGCAGACGTCCGGCGCCACGATCGACCTGGACTACACGATCCTCCGCCTCTTCAACGCCGTCGGGCCGGGATGCGACGCGCTGGCGGGCTGGTGCCCGCGGCACCCGGCGCCGCTCTTCGCACAGCTCGTGCAGGGCATCGTCCTCGGGCAGCAGATGGAGTTCGCGGTCCACCCGCAGGACGTCTACACCTATCTGCACGTCGACGACGCCGTCGACTGCATCGCGCAGGTGACCCTGGACCCGCCCCGCGACGCCGAGCGCCAGCTCTACAACATCGGCAACCCGGCGAACGCCATCACCCCCGCCGAGCTGACCCGGCGCCTGTTCGATCTCCACGCGCTGCGGTCCGGTGTCCGGTCGCAGGCGACGGTGACGTGGACGCCGCCGCCCGACCGCGCAACGCCCGGCCCCATCAGCCTGGTCCCGGACGTCACACCCGCCGCGGAAGCGCTCGGCTGGGTTCCCCGTCGCTCGCTCGAAGAGATCCTCGAGGGCTCGCTCGACGCGATGCTCGCGAAACGGAACGACCGCCTCTAGTCCCGCCGCCCGCGCGATGCTCGCGACGCGGAAACGACCGCCCCGGTCACTGCGGGGCCATCGCGCCGCTGACGACGACGGGCATCCGGGCCGATCTCCGGCGCCGCGGCCGAGGCGGGAGCCGTGCAGACCGCGCACGGCTCCCGCCTCGCGCATCGCCCGGCGTCACCGCGCTCCCGCGCTCGTGAACTTCCGGTAGGCCGGGAGATCGATCGCCATCTTGTCGGAGGTGTGGTCGGGGAAGAGCGACCAGGCCCACGCGCCGGCGTAGCCCTTCGATGCGAACTGCTGCAGGCGCGCGAGCGCGTCGATGTCCGGCCCCGCGTAGAACTCGCCGATCACCAGCGGGGCGTCCAGTCCGTACTTCTTCTCGAGGGTCGGGTAGTCCGTGCAGATCGCGCACCAGGTGCCCGACGCCATCTGGTCGTACCAGTGGACCTGGTAGTAGTCGAGCCCGACGCCGACCCAGTCGGGCAGCGCGTCGATCATCGCCGAACCGACGGTGGCCATGGCGTGCGAATGGGCGTGGATCGACTGCACCACCGCGCGCGTGAGATCGATGATCGGTTGCTGTGCGTAGCCCCGTCGCCAGTAGTCCCACTCGGGCTCGTTGAAGACCTCCCAGGACATGATGCGTGGCTCGTCCGCGTAGTGGGCGAACAGCTGGCCGAGGGCGTTCGCGAGGGCGGTGCGCTGGGTCGTGCTGGTGAACCAGCTCTGCGGGACGGCGTCGGGTGCCGAGAAGAGCACGAAGTCGAAGTAGAGGTCGTACTGGCGGGCGAGGGCGAGCGCCGCGTCGATGTCCGCGTAGACATCCGGGTCGATGCCCGTGGGCGTGCCGTCCGCCGCCACCTCGATCTGCCAGGGATCGCCCTCGAACATCCACCAGCGGACGACGTGGACGCCGGCCGCGTTCACTGTCGCGAACGCGCTCGAGAGTTGCGCCGTGCGGTCGGCGCGGCTCGCGCCGCCCTTGGTCGTGCAGCCGAAGTCGCAGCCCCACTGGACCCACGGCACGTTGACGCCGGCGTCGAACGTGTGGCCGAGCCACGTCAGCCCGGCGGAGGCAGATCCTCCACCGGCCGGGGCAGACGTCGCAGCCGGCGCCGGCGTCGTCCGCGACGCAGGCGACACGGTGGGCGCGGGCCCGGCGGCCGAGGTCGTCACCTGCGCGGGCGCGGTCTGCGGGGTGAGTGTCGCCGTCGTCGCCGCGAGCCGGGCGTCGGTGCCCCGGTGCGACATGCGTAGTGCGCCCGCGCCGAGCAGGACGGTCGCGACGATGGCGATGCCTGCGATCAGCGCGGTCAGGGGCCTGTTTGGTGCGCTTGCCGTGATTCGTCGCATGCGCTCTGCGCCACCTTCCATCGCGCCTCGGGCGCGCTATCCGTCGTCGTCGGCGATCGGTGTCGGGCGAGGGGCGGGGTCGCGGGCCACGAGGAGTGTGCCCAGGTCGGCGGACACGATTCGGTGCGCGTCCGCGCGGGCGCCGTCGATCGGTGGGCGTGCGCCGGCCATCAGGCGTCGGATCAGCCGCACGTCCGATACCGTGACGAGCCGCGTGAGCATCGCGCCGACCAGGTAGACGGCCGCGCCCACGGGGATCACCCCGAACGTGCCGAGCCGCTGCTTCAGCAGCAGCACGGCGACGACCATCACCGCCCCGGCGACGATCGCGCGGAGCGCGTCCGCCGACGCCGCCCGGAGATCCGCCGACCCGTTGAGGAGGCGCCATGCCCAGACCGTCATGAAGAGCTCCGTGAGCAGGGTTGTCGCCGCGGCGCCGACGGCCGCATCACCGAGCGTACGCGCCGCGACGGGGATCGCCACGAGGTTCATCAGCGGGTTCAGCGCCGCGGACCCCCAGCCGACGATCGCCCAGCGCCGCTCCTGGTCGCTCGCGATCAGCGCGCCGCCCAGCACCGTGTCGACGGCGACGAGCGGCATCCCGACCGACAGCAGCAGCGTGGAGGGCACGGCGGCGGTGAAGCCGCCGCCGGAGATGAGCTGCACCGCCTCCGGCGCGAGGGCAGCGATCCCGAAGCTGATGGGCACCGTCACGGCGAGCAGCACGCGCAGCGACATCCGCAGCAAGCGCCGGAAGTACGCGACGTCCGAGAGCGCGGTGACCGACAGGGTCGGCAGCAGCGCTCCGCGCAGGGCCACGGGCAGGAACAGCGGGATCGCCGTCAGGCGCCAGGCAAGCGCGTAGTTCCCGACGTCCGTCGCGGTCGCCATCACCGCGAGCATCAGGACGTCGACCTGACCGTAGACGAGCTGCGCGAGGTCCGCGAGCAGGAAGGGCACCCCACCCCGCATCAGCTGTTTCGCGAGGCGGGAGTCCCACCGCAGTGGCTGCCGCGCGAAGCGCCACGCGATCCATATCCCGCCGACGGCGCTCAGCGCGGCCGCGGTCACCATCACGCCGGCGACCGCGAGCAGGCCCGTGCCCAGCAGCACCACGACGACAACACCGACCTGCGACACCGTCTGGACGACCGTCGTGAAGGCAGCGGCGCCGCCCAGGTGATGGCGCCCCTGCAGCGCGGCGATCGCGACCGCCCCCACCGCCTGGATGCCGACGCCTGCCAGGAAGAGCAACAGCACGTTGCGCGCTTCGAGCACGTGCGGCATCAGGAGGATGCCGGGGGCGATCACCGCGGTCAGTACCACCCAGGTGGCGAGCCGCCCCACGACGGCGTGGACGAGGATCGACCACGTGGCCTCCGGCGTGCGCGCCACGTCGCGTACGACCAGGCGGCGCGCGCCGAACATCGTGACGGCGAGGGCGTAGTCGTTGAACGCGAGCGCGATCGCGAGCAGTCCGAAGTCGTGCGCGCCGAGGAAGCGCGGGACGATCAGCATGCTCCCGGTCGCGGTCAACCAGGTGGCGGCCCGCATCGACACGAGCGCCGTCAGCGTGCGGACGACCGAGCGCGCGTGCTCGCGCTCGTCCGACGCAGGGGGGGAATCGTCCACCGCGGTGACGGCGCCGGCGGCGCCTGCGCGGCGCTCCATGGCATCGTCGCGTGCGGCGAAGTCGTCGCGCGGCGCGTCGCGGGCCGCGTCTTCGCCGGACCGGTCGCGCGTGCGGCGGGAGCGCAGTGATCGGATCATGGGGTCTCGCGGACGCGCCGGCATGGCCGCCGCCCGGAGCGGGCGGCGTTTCGCGTGGCCCGGCTACCGTCTCGCGGAACGGTGGCGCGCTGGTTGACCGCAGGTTGGGAGGTACACATTCGCTCGACGAGCCGCGGCGGCCGCGGCCGCGGCCGGCGCCGCCGGGAGCCGCGCGGCGCCGGCACGCTATGCTGCTCGCACGACGTCGGTCGCCGGCGGCTCATCCGCGAGCCGCTCCCGGTGCGGGCCGACCGCGTACAGCGCCCCGGGGAGTGCGTCGCATGGATCGCCCGAGATGGCGTGGGTTCGGGACGCTCGTGCTCGAACCGTTCCGCGCCGACCTCGCGCAGTGGGAACGTCACGGGTTCGCCACGCGCGGCGTCGGCCCGCTGGGGGTGGCACTGCTGCTCGCGCGCTACCCCGGCGTCCGCGCGACGCTGTTGCATCGCATCGGGCACTGGGCGTCGGTGCGGGGCATCGCGGGACTGCCGACGCTCTGCGCCCAGTTGAACGTCACGCTGCATGCGCTCGAGCTGCCGCCGTCCGTGCCGATCGGCCCCGGTCTCTACATGCCGCACACCGTGGGGTCGGTGGTCAACGCGGTCTCGATCGGCAGCGACGTCACACTGCAGGGCGGGATCACGGTCGGGCTGCGCGTCGAGCCGCAGTTCCCACGCATCGGGTCGGGCGTCACGCTCGCCGCAGGCTGCCGCGTGCTCGGCCCGGTGACCGTCGGCGCCGGCGCGACGGTGGGCGCCAACGCGGTGGTGATGCACGACGTCGCTCCGGGGGACACCGTGGTCGGGGTCCCGGCGCACTCGATCGGCCACGCAGCCGGTCCGACCGCGGAGCAGCCGGCGCCGTAGCGAGCGCACGGCGAGACGGCGCACCGCGCCACGCCCCGGCATCAGCCGGTGGCCCCGATCCACGCGTGACCGGCAAGCAGCAGCAGCCAGCCGACGACGCACGCCAGGTACAGTCGCTGCGCCGCGCCCGCGCGGTTCGGCGCGGACCCGGCGGCGCGACGCAGCGCGAGGTAGCTCGTCGTGGCCGCGACGGCGGCGACGAGCGCGGGCCAGCGCAGCGCCCCCCACGCGTCGGCGCGCGCCGCGACGACGAGCATCCACATGGCGAGCAGGATCGCGCCGAACGCGACCCCCGCCGCGCGCTGATGCGCGATCGCGGACCGGTCGCGCGGCGCCCCTCGGGGCTGCGTCCGAAAGACGCCGGCGCCGGCGATGGCGATTCCCCATGCCGCCAGCGGCGGCGCGACGATCGCGGCCGCGGGTCCGGGGCGGCGCGCGTCGAGCAGCGCGGCGCAGAGGAGCAGTGACCCCGTGCCGAGGACGAGGAAGGACGACGTCAGCAGCCAGCCGAGCCGGCCGCGCGCGTACTCGCTGACGTAGTGCGACGCGGGCGCGAGGTCGCGTCGCGCGATGTGCAGCACGAGCAGGGCGACGGCGAAGCAGAGGACGGACGCACCCGCGCCCAGCGCGAGCGCCGGCGGCGCGTTGGCGGCCGGCGTCACGTGCGATCCGTGCCGGCGGGCGCCCGCGGGACCTCGCCGATCCGGGGCTGCCGTCGCGCGAGACCGCCGAGGAGCACGCGCAGCTTCGACGCGCGCCGGCCGGCGAACAGCAGCGAGGGGAGCGCCCCGCGCAGCAACCCTTCCTCCGGCGCGAACTGGATCATGCGGCGCAGCCGGTTCCGATCGGGGTGCTCGAGCGCCAGCACCGACTCCGGGCGCCAGATGAACCGCCGAGCCAGCGCGTCGCCGATGTGCTCACGGCCGCGCAGCCAGGCCGGACCGGCCCCGAGCGAGCGGCCGATCAACGCCTCGACCAGCGCCAGGCTCAGCGTCACGCTCCCGAGCACGCCGTCGGACTCCGCGCGCTCGGCGACCCGTGTCCAGTCCAGCCGCCCGGAGGTGGCGAGGAGCTCGAGGTCCTTGAACCAGATCAGGCGCGAGAAGCCGTGGCGGTGCAGGTGGACGCACAGGTGCACGAACAGGTCGTGCTCGTCGAGCACGGGCACGCGCTCCCCGCCGACCCGGATCTCGGTCGCGCGCGACCACAGATCGTCGGCGCTGGCCGGGGCCAGGCCGAGCTGCAGGTGGTCGCCGTGCAGCTCGACGCGCGACAGCCGCTCGCGGTGGAAGAACCCGCGCTCGCCCTCGGCGTGCCCCTCGTGGCCGTGGCCGTGTCCGGCGTGCTCGCCCGTCGCGTGGTAGCCGTCCGCCTCGAGCATCGCGCCGGCCCGTTCGAGGTCGCACGCGTGCAGCAGGAGGTCGAGGTCGCGGTATGGACGCAGCTGCGGCGCCGGGTAGATCCCGTACGCGATGTGCGGGCCCTTCAGCACGATCGCGTCGATCCCGCGTGCGCGCAGCTGAGGCACGACTTCGTGCATGGCGCGCAGCGCGCCCATGCTGCGGGCGGTGTCGGCGACGGCCAGCGCGCGCAGCGGCGCCAGCCGCTCCGCGTCGCCGCGACCGTCCAGCGCGGCGAGCGCCCAGGGCGCGACGCCGTGCTCCATCGCGAGCCGCGCCAGCGCGATCGCGTCGAGGCCGGGCAGGTCCTCGATCAGTCCGGGCGCGCACTGCGGCCGTTCGCCGGCGACTGCGCGCCGCAACCACTGCGCCGTCGGTGAGCTCATCGTGTCCCCCGGTCGATGTCGATGCGCCGCCGGTCGCGACGCACCTTGCTGGACGGTCCCGGCCGGATCGGCGACGGGTGGCCGCGTGCGCTCACGCCTCCCCCGTCGTCACACGTGCGACGACGTCGAGCGCGACGCGCCCGCGTCGCGCAGGCGCGGCCACCCGTCTCCGTGACGCACCGCGACCGGGCCGGCCACACCGCGGCTGCCGAAGCGACATCGGGCGGCCGCCTCACGGCGCGGGCTCCGGTCGAGGCACGAGCAGCGCGCAGTCCAGCGCATCGCGCATGAACGCCTCCGCGTCGAGGGCCGCGCGTGTCGAGCCCACCTGGTACTCGTCGGTGAGCGCTCGCGTGATCTCGTCGCGGCCGAGGCCGTGCTCGAGGTGGCGCCAGATCGTCGAAGCGACCGCGTTGAGCGAGTAGTACACACCGGAGTCCAGGTTCAGCAGGATGGTCTCGTCCCCGATTCGTTGTGCGGCGACGTGCGGGGCGATCGCGCAGTGCCGGGGGCAGCGCTCGGGCGTCGCGTCGCTCACCGGCCACCCCGGTTCTTGCCGGCCGCCTTCGCGCGCGCCGGCCATCGCCATGCCGCCGTGTGGGATGGAATAGGCAACGGTCGTGGAGGGCCGGTGGAGCGACCGTGCCGGCACCGCGCCGGCGGGCGCGCGACGGCGATCGCGGGGGGCCCGCGGCCGCGAGGGTTCCCGTCCGGGGTGGGGCTCGTTGCGCATCGAGAGCGGCGGCTCCGGCGGCGGTCTCCCCAGCAGCGCTCAACCGTCGTTCAACAACCCTTCGGTATCCATGCACCAGTCAGCCGGGCCTTCGCATGGCCCGGGGGCGACGCGCGCGATGGTCAAGGAGACGGCAATGGGACATTCGGGCAGCCTCTACCCGCAACGGCAAACGGTCAGAGCATGCCCGGCGGTGGCGACTCATCGGGGCCGGATGTGCCTGGACGAGCTCCGCCTCGCCCGTTCCCTCGACCCGCACGAGCAGACGACCATGCCGGCCGGCCGACGCGGGTCGTGTGCCCCGCGTGGTCGGCCGGCAGGGTCGACGGCTCTCTCCATGCCGCGATGCGCCGACGGACGGGGGCGAGGATGACTGCTCGCGCACCACAGGCCTGTGCGCCCGTGCTCTCGCACATCAGCGCGCTCGAGGCGGAGTCGATTCACATCATTCGCGAGGTCGCGGCCGACTTCGAGCGCCCGGCGGTGCTGTTCTCCGGCGGCAAGGACTCCGCGGTCATGCTGCACCTCGCGGTGAAGGCGTTCTGGCCGGCGCCCGTGCCGTTCCCGGTCGTGCACATCGACACGGGACACAACTTCCCGGAGGCCCTCGAGTTCCGAGACCGGCGCGCGGCGGAGCTGGGCGTCCGGCTCGTCGTGGGCTCGGTGCAGCAGGCCATCGACGAGGGACGCGCGGTCGACGAGACCGGCCCGCGGGCGTCGCGCAACCGGCTGCAGACGCAGGTGCTGCTCGACACGATCGCGGAGCATCGCTTCGACGCCGTGTTCGGCGGCGCGCGGCGCGACGAGGAGAAGGCGCGCGCGAAGGAGCGCGTGTTCTCCTTCCGCGACGAGTTCGGGCAGTGGGATCCGCGCAACCAGCGGCCCGAGCTGTGGAACCTCTACAACGGCCGCCGGCGCCCCGGCGAGCACATCCGCGTCTTCCCGCTCTCGAACTGGACGGAGCTCGACGTCTGGCAGTACGTCGCGCGCGAGGGCATCGCGCTGCCGACGATCTACTTCGGGCACCGGCGCCGCGTGTTCCTGCGCGACGGCATGCTGATGGCCGACAGCCCCTATCTCGCGCGCCTTCCCGGCGAGGAGCCCTTCGAGACGAGCGTGCGCTTCCGCACCGTCGGCGACATGACGTGCACCGCCGCCGTCGAGTCGGAGGCGATGACGCCCGAACAGGTGATCGCCGAGATCGCCGTCACCCGGATCTCCGAGCGCGGGCAGACCCGCGCCGACGACCGCTTCTCCGAGGCCGCCATGGAGGACCGCAAGCGAGAGGGCTACTTCTGATGGATGACACGGACCTGCTGCGACTGGTCACCATCGGCTCGGTCGACGACGGCAAGAGCACGCTGATCGGCCGCCTGCTCTACGACTCAAAGACGCTGCTGCAGGACACCTGGGAGGCGGTCGAGCGCTCGAGCCTCGCGCGCGGCGACCAGTTCGTGAACCTGGCGCTCGTGACCGACGGCCTGCGCGCGGAGCGCGAGCAGCACATCACCATCGACGTCGCCTATCGCTACTTCGCGACCGCGCGCCGCAAGTTCGTGATCGCCGACACCCCGGGGCACGTCCAGTACACCCGCAACATGGTGACGGGCGCCTCGACCGCGCACCTCGCGCTGATCCTCGTCGACGCGCGCCACGGGCCGCTCGAGCAGTCGCGCCGCCACGCGACGATCGCCGCGCTGCTCGGCATCCCGCACCTCGTGATCTGCGTGAACAAGATGGACCTCGTCGGCTTCGACCAGGACGTGTTCGAGTCGATCCGCGACGAGTTCTCGACGTTCGTCGACCGGCTGCGCGGTCCGCGCGCGACGTTCATCCCGATCTCCGCGCTGCTCGGCGACAACGTGGTCACGCGCTCGGAGCGCATGCCCTGGTACGACGGCGAGCCGCTGCTCTCATCCCTGGAGGAGGTCGCGCCGGGGCTCGACGAGAACCTGGACGACGCGCGCTTCCCGGTGCAGTACGTGATCCGCCCGCAGCGCGAAGACGGGAGCGACTACCGCGGTTGCGCCGGCACGGTCGCCGGCGGCATCTTCCGGCCGGGCGACCCCGTGCGCGTGCTGCCGTCCGGCGTCACCACGCGCATCGCCGCAGTCGACACCTACGACGGCCCCCAGTCGCTGGCCGCTCCGCCGATGGCGGTCACGCTGCGGCTCGCGGACGACGTCGACGCCTCGCGCGGCGACATGATCGTGGGCGTCGGCCGCGGGCCGTACGTCTCGCGCGACCTGTCCGCGACCATCTGCTGGATGGCCGAGGGGCGTCCGCTGACGCCGGGGACGCGCCTGGTGCTCAAGCACACGACGCGCACGACGCGCGCGGTCGTCGATCGCATCGACACGCGCCTCGACGTGAACACGCTGCAGGACGAGGTCGGCGCCTCGCAGCTCGCGGTCAACGAGATCGGGCGGGTCGGCATCCGGACGATGACGCCGCTTGTGTTCGACCCGTACGCGCGGAACCGCCGCACCGGGAGCTTCATCCTCATCGACGAGGTGACGAACAACACCGTGGCGGCGGGGATGATGCTCGATGTCTGCGAGTAGCCCGCGGGAGCGTCTCGACGCCGGCTCGGTGGTGCCCGCGCCGACGCACCGGCTTGTGTTCGTCGGCGGCCTGCACCGGAGCGGGACCACCAGGTTCGCGCAATGGCTCGCCGGGCACCCGGACGTGAGCGGCTTCGCGCAGACGGGCGTCACCGAGGACGAGGGCCAGTTCCTGCAGTCGGTCTACCCGGCGCTGGATCCGCGGCACGTGCGCCTCTACCCCTGGGCCGACTGGACGGGCCTGCCCGCGCGGTACGGCTGGTTCCAGCGGCTCCCGGGGCGGGCGGGGAGCGACTGGGCAAAGTCACCCGGCCGCTTTGCCTTCGACCCGGCGGCCCACTTCACGGAACACTCGCCGCTGGTCTCGCCGGCGAACGCCGAGCGCCTGCTCGGGAGCTGGGGGCCGTACTGGGACCTCGAGCGGCCGGTGCTGGTCGAGAAGACGCCCGAGAACATCGTGCGCACGCGCTTCCTGCAGGCGCTGTTCCCGGAGGCGTCGTTCATCGTGGTCATCCGGCATCCCATCGCGGTCTCGCTCGCGACGCAGAAGTGGTCGCGGACGTCGCTGCACGCCCTCCTGCGGCACTGGGTGCGCGCGCATGCGCTGCTCGACGCAGACGCGCCGCACATTCGGCGCCTGCTGGTGCTGCCGTACGAGTCGCTCGTGGGCGATCCGGCGGGGGTGGCCGCGACGGTGTCCGAGTTCCTCGCGCTGTCCCGGCCGCTGGAGCCGTCGCAGCTGGATCCCGCGTACAACGACCGCTACTTCGATCGCTGGCAGCGGCGGCGTCGATCCCCCCTCGGTGCGCCGTACCTGCGAGCGCTCGAGGCGATGTTCGACGCGCGCACCCGTCGGTTCGGCTACGCGATGCGCCGCCCGGGCGTCGACGCCCGGCGCTGGGCACTGCGGCCGGAGGCCTCGGTCACGGCGTAGGGATGCGGCGTTCGGTGTGCGGGTGGAGTGTCGGTGGATGCGCCGCGCGCGCACGGCCCGGCGCTCAATCGGCCCCGCGTCACGCGCGCTCCGTCACCCATTCTGGCGGCGGGGGGCGCGTCGCGGTTCGGCGCGGGGTTTCACCGCGGCCGCGCATGCCGGTCAGCGGGTCGGCGGCTCAGCTCGCGGGGGCCTCCAGCCGCCCCTCGGCCTCCAACTCGTCGTACACGAGCGCGTAGCCCAGCGAGTGCCGCGGCTCGATGCGGACCGGCGCTCCGCCGGCGCGCGCGAGCTTCACGCGGAGGTGGGAGATGTGCGTCTTGAGGAGCGACGACACCGGCGGTTCCGTCGTGTCCCAGCCGAACGTGAGCAGGCGGTCCGTGGGCGTGACGCTGTTCTTGCGAATCGCGAGCGCGAAGAGGAGCCGCAGTTCGAGCTTCGTCAGTCGCAGCACGGTGCCGTTTTTGCGCGCCACGTAGCCGCTGAGGTCGACCAGCAGGTCGCCGACGGTGACCACGTCCCGCTCGCCCGCGGCCGGGCCCTGCGTGCGGGCGCGGAGCTCGAGGCGCACGATCGCCTCGCGCGGATCGAACGGGGAGCACAGCACGTCCTGCACGCCGAGTGCGAGCAGCGGCAGGGTCAGGGCCTCCTGCGACCGCCCGAGCGTCACCAGCAGGCAGGTCTGCGGATACCGCGCCTGGATCATGCGCACGACGTCGAGCGGGCGGACCTCGTCCTCGGGCAGCGACAGCACACATGCCGCGGGACGCGTCGGCGAGCGTGCGGGCAGGTCATCGACCCCCAGCACCACTGACGGCGTATGCCCCTGGCGGCGCGCGGCGTACGCGAGCACGCGCGCCGCGACCTCGTCGCGATCGATGATCTGCACATGCATGGTTGGCCCCCCGCCCCAATGTTCGCTCGCGCTCTTACTCCGCGTAGGCGTATCCGACGCCGCGGACCGTCCGGATCAGGCACTCCAGCCCGCCGGCTTCCTTCAGCTTGCGGCGGAGCGACGACACGTGTCCCTTGAGGAGCGCTCCGCCCGGACCCTCCGGGTAACCCCAGACGCGCTCGTTGAGGAGCTCGTAGGTCAGCACCTGCCCCGGCACCCAGGCCAGCGCTCGCAGGATGTCGGCCTCGAGCGGCGTGCAGTTGAGATCGCGTCCGTCCAGGTGCACGGAGCCGTCGACGAACGACAGCGCCGGTCGCCGCGAGAGCGGGCGCTCGTCGCTGCTGTCCCATGCGACGGCGTCGTCGTGCGCGACGGTCGCGACGGGGGCCTGCCGGCGAGCGACGGGCTCGCACTGGCACCGCCGCGTCACGGCACGCACGCGGAGGATCAGCTCGCGGGGATTAAAGGGCTTCGTGAGGAAGTCATCGGCGCCCGCACCGTATGCCGCGATGAGGTCCCGGTCGCTGGGCGTGCGGGCGATGAAGACGATTGGCAGGTCGAGCCCGCGCGCTCGCAGCGAGCGGGCGAACTCCAGCCCGCCGCCGTCCTCCATCTTGTCGAGCACGGCGCACGTCGGGCCGCCGGTCTCCAGCACGCGGTTGGCCGCGTGGATGCTGTTGGCGATGATCACCTGGTGAGAGTCGCTGCGCAGCGCCTCGGCGCTCATCTCCGCGTACTGGGTGTCGTCGTCGACCAGGAGTACCAACATCGGCGGTCTTACCTCGGTGGAAGTCGGGGGCGGCTTTGTTGCGCTGCAATCAAACCGTTCAATTGTTAAGCATTGGTTTCGCATTGGTGCCGATGCGGCGTGTGACGGCACCTCCGCTCCACGGTGAGAGGTGGTGCTACCTGACGAAATGGGGGGGTGGTTGAGTGCACGACTACGCCGCCGACCATGCGAGATCGAGGTGGCAGGAATCGAGACGGATGAGGAGCGATGGGACAGGCTCTGCGCCATGACCCGACGCAACAGCGCCGGCCATGATCGCGACCATGTCCGCGTAGATGCCGGGGGCGAACGCCAGCGTGATCGTTGGCGCCCGAGAGTCTCCGGTCCACGAACATGATCAGCTTGGCAAGAAGTCGCCAACCCCGGCCCTGTCCCCCCTCCGTCACCCTTCCGACGCCTGGGGGAGTGCTGCGGATGATCGCGCGGGGTCGCGCAGCGAGCCTAGGGACCATCGTCGGCTCGCTTCCCCGACCTATGACCGCGCGGCCCGAGGCGAAGGTCCCGACCCGCTACCGATCGCATCGGACGAAACCCGCACATCTTGTGTGGGGGCGTGCCAGTCGCCCGCGCGAATTACGAGGCCACTCGCTGTCGTGGTACCTCGATCGCGCGCTCGTACCGGCGGGCCACCGCGCGTATTCGCAGAATCAGCTCGCGCGGGCTGAACGGCTTCGTGATGAAGTCGTCCGCGCCGGCCTCGTACGCCGCCAGCAGGTCGCGGTCGCTGGGGGAGCGCGACACGAACACGATCGGCAGGTCGTTCGCCCGTTCGCGCAGCGCCCGCGCGAACCTGAGACCGTCGCCGTTTTCCATCACGTCGAGCACCGCGCACTGCGGACCACCCGTCGCCAGGACGCGCTCCGCCGCGCGTGTGCTGTTCGCGATGATGACCTCGTGCGAGTCGCCCCGCAGCGTCTCCGCACTCAGCTCTGCGTACTCCGTGTCGTCGTCAATCAAGAGAATCAGCATCGCCGCCACCTCGAAGCTAGGTCATCGGTTGCTGATGCGTAAGAAAAGCGTTAGAGGTGAAGCATTCGTGTCGCTCTGGTGACGAAATGCTCCCCGCTCCAACATGTGTGAAAATAATTAGTAGTGAGAGATCTTGTTGCCTTTTTTCTCATGACTCACAAGCCCCAGTGTTCCCCGACAGCCGAGCGGGCGGCTGACTTGCCCAGTACTGCGTCGAGGCAAACATCACAGGTCGCCTCGGCGGTGTCGCCGGATAGCGGGATGTGGATAACCGGAGATCTGTTGTGGATAACATCGCAGTCAACTCGCCGGTTCAACACCGAGTCTCGGTCGATGACGAATGCAATCTAACACATCACGACTCGGCGTGAGGTGCGGGGCGTAGTTTCTCAGCGCGCTGCAAGTGAGTTGTTCGGTGAAGCTCGTTGCGTGCGCCGAGGCGGGCGCCCGGTTCGCGCTCCCAGCGCGCTGGTCTTCAGAGGGCTCCGCGAGCGACCGGACGGTCCGCGCGCAGGCGGGCGGGAAGCGGCGAAGCGCCCGCCGTCGCGTAGATCTCCAGCAGGTCGTTGGCGACCCGCGCCACCGAGAACTGGTGGCGTGCCGCCACCGCCGCCGCCGCGCCCAGCCGCTCCCGCAGCGCCGCGTCGTCGATGAGCGCCTGGAGCGCGCGCGCCAGGTCCGCGGGGTCACCGGGCAGCGCGCTCAGCCCCGTCTCGCCGTCCACCACGGCCTCCTCGGGCCCGCAGAAGGTGATCACCGGCGGCAGCGCGCGGACCATCGCCTCGAGCAGCGCGATCGACATCGAGCCGCTCGGCACCGCCAGCGCGAAGACGTCCATCGCGTCGAGGTAGGGCACCGGGTTCGCCCGGAACCCCGCGAAGCGCACCCGCTCGTCGACGCCCAGCTCGCGCGCCAGGGTCTCCGCCTCCCCGCGCAACGGGCCGTCGCCGACGAGGAGCAGCACGGGGGGAGGCTCCGCGCGCGTCATCGCGAAGGCGCGGATCAGGTCGGGGATGCCCTTGTTGGCGGCCAGCCGCACGACGCTTCCCACCACCACGGCGTCGGTCGGAATGCGGAGCAGCGAGCGCGTCGACACCCGCAGCGCGGGGTCGGGCACGGGTTCCACGCGGGGCGACGGCACCCCGTTGAGCACCGCCGCGACCTTGTGCGCCGACACCGGGAGGCGCTCCTGGCGGATGCCGGCGTTGCGCCGCGACACCGCCACCAGCGCGTGACAGCTGAGGTCGGACACGCGCTTCAGCAGCCGCGCGCGCCATCTCGCCGGCTGCGCGGCCGGCACGTCGTGCTCGGTGTGCACGACCGTGGCGTGCGTCGCGAGGCGAGCGAGCGCGACCACCAGCAGGCCCCCGGTGGCTCCACCTGTGTGCAGGTGCACGACGTCCGGACGCCACGACCGCAGCAGCCGGACGAACCGCCAGGCGCCGCGCAGCTCCGCGATGCGCCCCCCGCGCGCGTCGGTCGCGACCACCGTGGCCTCGGCGCCGGCGGCCGCGAACCGCGCGGCGAGCGCCTCCGTCGTGGCGACGGCCGCGACCGCATGTCCCCGGCCGGCGAACTCCGCCGCCAGGTCGACCGCGTGCGCCTCCATGCCCCCGGGGCTCACGGACTGGACGACCAGCAGGATGCGCGACAGTCGGTGGTCCACGGCGAGCCGCTCTCCTCAGTCTGTCGCGGTCCCCACGGTGCGGGCCGGGGTCCCCACCGCGATCGCGCCGGGATCCACGTCGCGGGTGACCACGGCCCCGGCGCCGATCATCGCGCCGGCGCCGACCGACACCCCGGGCAGGACAACGGCCCCCGCGCCGACGCTCGCGCGGCGCCCGATGCGCACCCCCTCGCAGCGCCAGTCGGAGTCCTGCTTGAGGCTGCCGTCGGGGTTCGTCGCGCGCGGCCAGTGGTCGTTCGCGAGGATCACCCGCGGGCCCAGAAAGACCTCGTCCTCCACGCGCGCCCCGCGATGCGCGCACACGTAGTTCTCGAGCTTGCAGCGGTCGCCGATCACGGCGTCGGTGTCGACGAAGGCCCCCTGGCCGAGCACGCAATCGGCGCCGACGCGGCCGCCGCGGCGCACGGTGGCGAACTGCCATACGGCGGTGCGCGGCCCCACCTCGGCGCCGGGCTCCACGTTGGCGAGCGGATGGATGCGCGCCGTGGGGTCGATCACGCGGCACCCCGCTGCGCCGCTCCCAGCTGCCGTTGCAGCGCCTCCACGACGCGGTCCTGCTCCGCGTCCGTCATCCCGACGTATACCGGCAGCAGCAGCGTCTCGGCGGCCGCGCGCTCGGTCTGCGGCAGCGTGAGCTCGGGCAGCCGCCGGCGGTAGAAGGGCTCGAGGTGGATGGCCATCACGCCGCGGCGCGTCGCGATGCCCTCCGCCGCGAGGTCGGCCATGATCGCCGCGCGGTCGCGCGTCGTCCGCAGCCGCACGCAGTACGACTGATAGGTGTGTCGCCGGTCCGCGGGCGCGTATGGCGTCTCCACGCGCGGGTCGCCGGCCAGCAGCGCCGTGTAGCGCTCGGCGAGCCGCCGGCGGGCCGCGATCACGCCGTCCAGGTGGCGCATCTGCACGACGCCGATCGCTCCCTGGATGTCGGTCATGCGGTAGTTGTAGCCGAGCTCCCGGTACTCCTCGAAGTCGACGGTTCCGCTCTGGTGGCGCGCGAGATCCGAGGTCGACGCGCCGTGCGAACGGATGCTGCGCAGGCGTTCGGCCGCGGCCGCGTCGTTCGTCGTGATCACGCCGCCCTCGCCGGTCGTGATGCTCTTGCGCGGGTGGAAGCTGAAGCACGTGAAGTCGCTCAGTCCGCCGACGCGCCGGTCGCCGAGGGTCGCCCCGAGCGACGGCGCCGCGTCCTCTACGACGCGCAGGCCGTGGCGTCGCGCGATCTCGAGCACGCCGTCGATGTCCGCGGCGAGGCCGATCTGGTCCACCGGCACAATCGCGCTCGTGCGCGACGTGATCAGCGACTCGATGCGTGCGACGTCGATGTTGTACGTGCGCGGATCGACGTCGGCGAAGACCGGTGTCGCGCCGGCATGGACGATCGCGTTCGCCGTCGCAATGAAGGAGAGCGAGGGGCAGATCACCTCGTCGCCGGGCCGCACGCCGGCGGCGATCAGCGCGAGGTGCAGCGCCGTCGTGCAGTTCGTGGTCGCGACGGCATGCTCCGCGCCCACGTAGGCGGCGACGGCCGCCTCGAACTCCTGGACGCGCTCGCCCTGGGAGAGCCACCCGGAGCGCACGGCCTGCGCCGCGGCCGCCGCTTCCTCCTCGCCGACCGCCGGACGAGTGATGGGGATCATGAGACGGCCGCCGCGTCCCGCGTCGCCGCCGCATGCCACGCCACCAGCTCGCGCAGGCCCTCGGCGAGGCCGAGCCGCGCCGTGAAGCCGATGCAGTCCCGCGCCTTCTGAACCCCGGCCTGCCGGCGCGCGACCGGGTTCACCGCGCGCGGCGGCATGAACACCGGTTCCAGGTCGGGGCGGCCCGCGGCCTCCGTCACCAGCCGGCAGAGCTCGCGGAGGCTGGTCTGCGTGCCGGACCCCACGTTGAAGACGTCGTCGGTCACGTCTGCCGCCGCCGCGAGCAGGTACGCGCGGGCGACGTCCGTCACCGACACGAAGTCCATCGTCTGCGAGCCGTCGCCGAAGATGATCGGCGGCTCCCCGCGTGCGATGCGCTCGAGCCAGCGGATCATCACCTCGGTGTAGACGCCGTGGATGTCCATGCGCGGCCCGTAGACGTTGAACGGCCGCAGCGCCACGTAGCGCAGGCCGTGCATCTCCGCGTAGGCGCGCAGCATCTGCTCGTTGCCGATCTTGCAGGCGCCGTAGAGCGTGCGGTTGTTGAACGGGTGCCCCTCGTCCATCGGCAGCGCGCTGGGCTCGCCGTACACCGACGCGCTCGACGCCGCCAGCACCTTCTGCACGCGGTGCTCGACCGCGGCCTCGAGCACGTGCTGCGTGCCGTTGACCATGACCTCGACGGCCCGCACCGGCTCCTCCGCGCAGTGCGTGATGCGCAGCGCCGCCTGGTGGAAGACGACGTCGACGCCGGCGGTGAGGCGCGACACGAGCGCGCGGTCGCGGATGTCGCCCACGTGCAGGTCGAGGCGGCCTGTTCCCATCGCGGCGGCGAGGTTCTCCCCCCGTCCGCGCACGAGGTCGTCGATCACGACGACGCGTTCGGCGCCGGCGGCGAGGACCTGGTCGGCGATGGTCGAGCCGATGAAGCCGGCGCCCCCCGTGATCAGGATGCGGGCGCCGTGCAGGTCGACGGATGCGGTGTCGGTCATGGCACAACTCCGTGGTCTTCGTTTCGCGTCGTGGCTGGGTGTCCGTCGTCAGCGCGGCGCGGCGGCGGGCTCCGTGGTGAGCGCGCGCACTTGCGTCGCGACGCATTCGACCTGGTCGTGGGTCAGCTGCGGGTACATCGGCAGGGAAAGCACCTCGCGCGCGGCCTTCACCGTGTGCGGGAGGTCGCCGACCGTGCGGGAGCCGGCGAATGCGGGTTGCAGGTGGACCGGGATCGGGTAGTGGAGCCCCGTCGCCACTCCGTGCTCGTGCAGCCGCGCGGCCAGCGCGTCGCGCTGCGGCGTGCCGACGACGTAGAGGTGGTACACGTGCTCGGCGCCGGCGGCGACCGTCGGGAGCGCGAGCCCGGTGTCGGCCAGCGCGTCCCCATAGACCGCCGCGATTGCCACGCGCCGCGCGTTCCACGCGTCGAGATGAGGCAGCTTCACGCGCAGGACCGCCGCCTGGATCGCCGGGAGCCGGTAGTTGTAGCCGACGACCGCGTGCTCGTAGCGCCGCGATTGTCCGTGATCGGCGAGCTGCCGCATGCGGGCCGCCAGCTCGGGCGAGTTCGTGACGGCCATTCCGCCCTCGCCCGCCGAGCCCAGGTTCTTGCTGGGGTAGAAGCTGAAGCAGCCGATGCTCCCCATCGCGCCGGCGCGCCGGCCGCCGAGCAGCGCGCCGTGCGCCTGGCACGCGTCCTCGACCACCGGCAGGCCGTGGGCGCCGGCGATCTCGAGGATCCTGTCCATCGAGGCCATCTGGCCGTACAGGTGCACCGGAAGGATCGCGCGCGTGCGAGGCGTGATCGCCGCGCACAGCTGCTCCGGGTCCATGGTGTACGTCTCGGGATCGATGTCGACGAAGACGGGCGCGGCGCCGGTCGCCACGATCGCCTCCGCGGTGGCCGCGAACGTGTGCGCGACGGTGATGACCTCATCACCGGTGCCGACGCCGAGCGCCAGCAGCGCCACGTGCAGCGCCGCGGTGCCGGAGTTCACGGCCACGCCGTGCTCCACCCCGCAGAACGCCGCGAACTCGGACTCGAACGTCGCGACCTCTGGACCGCCGACGTACTGCCCACCGCGCAGCACGTCCAGGACGCGACGCTCGGCCTCCGCCGCGGTCTCGGCGTGCTGCGCCGCAATGTCGACGAGCGGAATCATCGGATTCATCCTTAGCCTGAAACCTTGCACGGCCGGCCGCCGGCCTTCAGTGACTCGTCCGCCGCCGCCAGCACCGCGACCGCGCGGCTGCCGGCCTCGCCGTCCGTCAACGGGGCGACCCCGCGCTCCACGCAGTCGGCGAAGTGCCGTGCCGCCACCTGGAGCGCTTCGGTCGAATCGAGCCGCGGGGCATGCATGTCGCCCGTGCGGTAGTCCACCTGCAGACGCGTGCGGTCCGCGTCGTCGTCGCTCACGACGACGCCGCGGTCGTAGATGCGCACCTTTTCGTCGGCGACGGTGTCGTCGTAGACGATCATGCGGTTCGCGCCGCACAGCGTGGTCAGACGCAGCTTCACCGGCGCGAGCCAGTTCACGTGGAAGTGCGCGATGAAGTGCTCGGCGAAGTGGAGCGTGAGATACGCCATGCTCTCGGTGTGGCTGCCCGACCCGATCTGGCAGGCACCGGTCGCCGACACCGCGATCGGCCGGAACGGCACGAGGTAGTCCAGGATCCCGACGTCGTGGATCGCGAGGTCCCAGATCACGTTGGTGTCGTGCTGGTACAGCCCGAGGTTCACGCGCACGGAGTCGTAGTAGAGGAGCGAGCCCAGCTCGCCCGACTCGATCCGCGCCCGCATCGCACGCACGGCCGACGTGTACACGAACGTGTGGTCGACCATCAGCACCAGGTGCCTGCGAGCGGCGAGCTCGGTCAGTCGCATCGCGTCGGCGTGGTTGAGCGACAGCGGCTTCTCGACCCACACGTGCTTCCCGGCCTCGAGCGCGCGACGCGCCAGCTCGTAGTGGGTCGCGACCGGCGTCGCGATGATCACCGCGTCCACCGCCGGGTCGGCGAGCACGTCGTCGTAGTCGGTCGACAGCCGGATCGTGGGATAGCGTCGCCCGATGCCGGCGAGTCGGGTCTCGCTGAGGTCGCACACCGTGTGCACGCTTGACCCCGGCGACTCGACGAAGTTGCGGATGAGGTTCGGGCCCCAGTAGCCGGTCCCGACCACCGCGACGCGGAGCCCGGCAGTGCTGGAGTCGGGTGTAGCGCCCGGGCGCCTGAGTACGCCGACCACGGATGTCCTCCCTCGCGGGTGCGCGATGTCCTGGCGTCGAGCGGGCTGCGGCCTGATGCCGGTGGCGATGCCGCGTGGCGTGCTCGTGCGCGGTCCCTTATCCAGCGAGCGGGTGTCGAAACCGTGGAGCGCGGGTCGCGGTTCGGAAACGCTCGGCGAGCGCGCGCATACGCCGCCGTCGGGGCGCGCGCTGGAGGCCGCGTCGCGAGCCGCGCGCGCCACCGCGAGCGGCGCCGTCGTCAGGCACGGCGCGCGCGATCGGTGCGGCGCCGCCCGGCCGATCGGCCGCCTGGCGAGTACCGCCGGCGCGCGGCGAACTGCATACCAGCACTCAACCCGCTCGCGACGGGCAGTCCCAAGAATCCCGGGGTGAATCCGTGCTGCGGGACATCGGCGGCGGCTCGGGGCGCCTCGCGCGGGGCGGTTCGGGGGGCACCGGTCGACCACGAGACTCGAGTTGGGGCGTACCTGTGAAACAAGTCAGACTCAAGACCGTATCCGTGACGATTCTGTTCGTCCTGATCGTGGGGGTGCCCCTGCTGGTGCTCCCTCTCCGGTCACTCGCCGCAGCGACCACGCTCGGCAACACGACCGTCGGCAATCTCACCGACTCATATGAAGCCAACGACATGACGGGATCGCGATTCACGACCGATGCCGTCGGCGGCCTCACGGCGAGCGCGAGCGTCTACGTCGGCAACGTGGACGCCGCGCCGAACAACCAGTTCCAGGTCGCGTTCTACACGAGCGGCGCCAACGGCGCGCCGGACGCGCTCGTCGCCAGCAGTGGGTCCGGCACGCTGGTCGGCAACAGCTGGAACCAGGTCGCGATCACCGCGACGCTCGCGCCGAACACCGATTACTGGATCGTGTACAACACGAACGCCGGCGGTCACAGCTACAACAACATGGCCTACAGCGTGGGGAGCGGGAACGGAGCGTTCAGCGCGCCGGTCACCTACGGCACGTGGCCGACGAGCTTTGGCCCCGCGGCCCGCGGCGCGTGGAACTTCTCGCTCTACCTGACGTACGCATCGGGCGAAGCAACCCCGACGCCGACTCCGTCGGTGACGCCGTCGCCGACGCCGTCACCCACCCCGTCGCCGACGCCGTCACCGACGCCGTCACCGACGCCGTCACCGACCCCGTCGCCGACGCCGTCGCCGACGCCGTCACCCACCCCGTCGCCGACGCCGTCACCGACCCCGTCACCGACCCCGTCGCCGACCCCGTCGCCGACGAGCGGGCCGGGCGGTCCGGTGCTCGTGATCACGTCGAGCACGGACGCGTACTCCCGGTATTACTCCGAGATCCTGACGGCCGAGGGGCTCAACTACTACCGAATGGTGGACGTCTCGACGCTCACCCCGCAGCTCCTCGTGAACTACGACGTGGCGATCCTGGGCCACATGTCGGTGACGCCGACGACCGTGTCGCTCCTGACGAACTGGGTCTCCGCCGGCGGACAGCTGTTCGCCGTGCGACCTGACGTCAAGCTCGCGGGCCTGCTCGGCCTCACCAGCACCGGCCAGACCCTGCCCGCGGGCTACCTGCAGGTGCTGAGCAACGACGCGGCGACGGTCGGCATCACGCACGCCGTGATCCAGTACCACGGCGACGCCGACGGCTACACGCTGAGCGGCGCGACCGCGCTGGCCAACCTGTACACGACGATCTCGACGCCGGCGGGTCTGCCCGCCGTCACCGAGCGGTCCGTGGGCTCCTCCGGCGGACACGCCGTGGCGTTCACCTACGACCTCGCGCGGTCGATCGTCCTCACCCGCCAGGGCAACCCGGACTGGGCCGGCCAGAACCGTGACGGCGTCGACTCCATGGAGACGGCGGATCTCTTCTTCGGCAACGCGTCATACGACCCGCAGCCGGACTGGAACAACCTCGCCAACGGGCTGATCCCGATCGCCGACGAGCAGCAGCGGCTGCTCGCCAACCTGATCACGACGCTGGACGTCCAGAAGCCGCTCCCGCGGCTGTGGTACCTGCCGTCCAACAAGGCGGCGGCCATCGTCATGACCGGCGACGATCACGGTCGCGGCGGGACCTCCGGGCGGTTCCAGCACGAGCTCGACCTGAGCCCTGCGAACTGCAGCCTCACCGACTGGACGTGCATCCGCAGCACTTCGTACATGTACCCGAACTCGATCCCCGAGTCCGACGCGGTGAACTTCGTCAACCAGGGGTTCGAGATCGGTCAGCACCTGACGAACCAGTGCCTGCCGTGGGGAACGCCCGCCGACTGGGACGCCGACGTCGCCGCGGAGCTCGCGAAGTTCCACACCTTCTACCCGGAGGTGCCCGCCCAGGTGTCGAACCGCACGCACTGCGTCGAGTGGGACGACTGGGCGACTGAGCCGCTCGTCGAAGCGAAGTACGGGATCCGATTCGACACGAACTACTACTACTACCCGTCGAACTTCACGCACGGCCAGACCGCGTACTTCAACGGGACGGGCGAGGTGATGCGATTCGCGAACCTCGACGGGTCGCTGATCGACGTCTACCAGGCGACGACGCAGATGACCGACGAGTCGGGGCTCTCGGTCCCGGACGCCATTGTGACGCTGCTCGACCAGGCGACCGGACCGCAGCAGTACTACGCGACGATCGTCGCCAACATGCACACGGACCAGGCCGTGTCGGCCGGCTCCGACGCGATCATCAACGCAGCGCAGGCGCGGGGCATCCCCGTCGTCTCCGCGGCGCAGATGCTGACGTGGCTCGACGGCCGCAACAACTCCTCGATCGGCGCGATGGCGTGGATCGGGAACGTGTTCACCTTCACGGTGAACGCGGCGGCCGGTTCGCACGGCATGTACATGATCCTGCCGATCAGCACGCTCCCGAACGCGACGCTGTCGTCGGTCAGGTTGGGTGCGACGGCGGTTCCGTATACGACCCAGACGATCAAGGGCATCGACTACGCCGTGTTCCCTGTGCAGCAGGGCACGTACGACGCCACGTTCGCGGGTCAGATCCCGACGCCGCCGCCCGCACCGGGCAAGGTCATCGGGAACAACACGGTCGGCACGTCGCAGGACCGCGGCGACGTGAACAACATGAACGGCTCCGTCTTCACGATGGGTGAGACGAACGCCACCGTGACGCAGATCAGCGTCTACGTGGGCCCCGTGAACCCGGCGCCGAACAACCAGGGCCAGGTCGCGATCTACACGGACAACAACGGGGCTCCCGGCACGCTGGTGCTGCAGAGTGCGCCGACGACCCTCACCGCGTACGCGTGGAACGCGATCCCGATTCCGACGACGGTCCTCGCCGGCGGCACGAAGTTCTGGCTGATGTTCAACACCAACGGGACGGCGGTGAACATGTGGTACGAGGCCGGCGGCCCGCTCGAGGGCGCGTGGGGCCAGGGCGGACAGGTGTTCGGCGCATGGCCGACCGCCTTCCCGCGAGCCCTCTACATGCCGGCCAGGTTCTCGATTCTACGCAGGCAACTAGGCTGTCCCGATCCGCTCCTGCGCCGCGCGAGCTCGCGCGCGTGGCGCGGGCGGCCGGATGGCAGCCCTCGCCCGGACGGGCGAAGCGCAAGAGAGGGGCTCCGCGACTCGCGGAGCCCCTCGCCGTGTGCAAGGCACGCGCACCGCCGGTTCGCCGCCGGTCTCCATCGCGCGCTCGCGTCGGAGAAGGCCGGCGGCGCCGGCGAGGTCTACTTCGCCGGTCAGGTGACGTTCAACGACCGTTCAGGGGCCTGGTCTGGTCGGACCGGGCGGCGACGGGTGACGCTCCGGCGGTTCACGGCGCTACCCGCGTGGATGAGGCAACCGTTTGCGACCCACGTCGCAGGGTCCGACGTCGGCTCAACCTGCGCTCAACCTGCGGTCAACCTCAGCTCAGCCGCGCGTTGCTAGGGTCCGCAGCCGCCGGGGGTCAACTCAGTCCAACGTTTCAGGGAGGTCGGAATGCGGACACGAATCCTGGGGGCACTCCTGGTGAGCGCGGCGCTGACGGTCGGGACCGCGGGGGCGGCGCTTGCGGCGCCGGTGTCGGCTCCCAACCCGAACTCACAGGCCGGCAACAGCGGGAACTGCATCGCCTACTACTCGGCCGGCGTGACCGCCAACGGGCTGGCCTCCGGCGAGACGCTGGGCGTCGGAAACAACGTCTCGGGCAACGACAACACGAGCCACGGTCAGCGCGGCGCCGAGATTCAGGCGCTGCAGGACTCCTGCGGCGCGCAGGCCGACTGACGGCACATCGCGCGTGACGGTGGCGCGCCACCCTCGGATTCGTCACGACGCTGCGAGTCACGCCTGTGCGCGGCGAGACTCGCAACCTCTTCAATCGTCGCCGGAGCGCTCGACGCCGGCGCCAAAGCCGAGCCTCGGCGAGGCCGGTTTTGGGGTCGTGGCCGCGTAGCTCGATCAGCAGGAATGCCAGACTCACGAATCTGGCACGGCCGATCCCGGCACAGAGAATTGAGAGATCTGGAGCGGGAGACCGGATTCGAACCGGCGACCCTCTGCTTGGGAAGCGCTCCCCTGAAAAAACGGCGTTTTGCCGCCCGTTCAGATTCAGAATCGTCCGATCTCGCACGCCTCAACTCGCGTGAGGCAGTGGGTCGGCTCTGACACGTCCTTCCAGTTTGGACGTTGATTCTACCAGTTTGGGGATCGATGACCCAGTTTGGTACTAGATGCCATCGGGACGCGTCACCATCGGTCTGTTCGCAAGTACCGGCCGGTCTCACGGTTAACGGCGGGAAGCTTGCTCGCGCGGCTCGCGTACCGCCGCATGTCCCAGAGATACGCGGCGTCGCGCTCGTCAGGCCGCATAGAGCACGGCGCGGTCGCGCATGATCGCGTGCCGGCGGAAGGGGTTGGCGATCGTGCCCTGCTCGACGAGATCGACCGGCCGGCGGAACAGGTCCTCCAGCTCGAGCTTCATGTCGACGAACTCGAACCCGCGGCCGGTAGTCCGCGGCGAATCGCACCAGGACGTCGATGTCGCTATCGGGGCGAAAGTCGTCACGCAGGACGAAGCCGAAGAGCGAGAACTCGACGACGTGCCACTTCCGGCAGAAGGCCTCGATGGCGCCCAGCGGTACCGGCACGTGAGGAGCGAGTTCGACCATGAGTTCCACCCGACCGCTACACCCGGTCGCACTGCGTTCGAGTGTAGCGATTCGCGCGAACGCGGTGCGTGCCACGTACTCGCCACGAGTTGCGGGTAACGCCCGGCGACGCCGGACTGCTCCGACCGCCGCTCGCGTGATCGATCCTGCTGTGCCCGGTGCCGGGCGAATGGCGCGCCGTGAACCGGCGGCGACCCCGGTGTGATCGTCCGCCGAACGTCGCGGGAACGGGTCCTGGGCAATTGCTCATGGGATCCAGAGGGAATCGGAACATTTGGGGAGACCCGGGCCGTCGAACAGCCGCTAACGTGCTGGCCGAGCCCACAGGGCCTGGGCTGAACCGCTCGGTTCGCCGGTCCCCGACCGGGGGGCGCCGCGACTGGTAGCACTCGCACGAGTGCGGTCGGGGGTCCCGTGGCCGCTTCGTCTGAACGCACTTCGCAACGCCCCGGCTCCACGGCCGCGCTGGCTGGCCCAACGGACTCCTATCCGCAGGTGCCTTCACGCTCACTACGTGGCTCTTGCGGCCACGGGCCTGCTCACGGGCTCCGCACGCGGCGCAGGCGTCGACGCGAGACAGGTTCGGGTCAACCGATTCGGCCTGCCCCTGGTTGCGTGCCTGACCGTCTCGAACTCGTCATTCGGCTGGTCGATCAATTGCCCCATCTGACCTGATTTCCGGGAGGTCGCCATGCGGAGTCGCGTCTGGACAGTCGGAGGATCGACGGTAGTGGCCATCACGGTTGCGTTGGTCGCACTGATGGCACTCGCCGTGTCGCCTGGGATTGCCGCGACGGCGACGCCCGCGAGCAGTACCCCGGCGGCGATCGGCAGCGCATCACCAGCGAACGAGGGTCCGGGCGCTGCCGAGAGCTTCATCGATGGTTGCACTGGGGACACCGTCGCGGTGGCGAGATTGGCGGCCGCGACGGCGCAGGCGATGTCGGGCTTTGCCAATCGAAACGCAGTCAACCTGGAGTTGACGGGCCCGGTGCTCGCGACGGATGCAGGGCAGGTGACCGCCGGCGAGCCGACGTTTTCGACCACGCTCGAACTGGGGTCTGAGGACCACGGCCGCGTAGAGCACGTGTTTGCGTTGTCCGTCGGCGCGCACTCAACAGTGGAGCTTCGCTACGGCGTCGACGTCCAAGCTAACGGAACGCCCACTGTCATGCTCGAGCAAATCAACGGCTACTGCGGAAAGTAGCGAGGACTGACGATGCGCTTCCACCGGCTGCACCTGGTCCTGGGACTCGCCCTGCTGATCGCCAGCCTCGCCGCGCTCGAGGCATTCCATGCGCGGCGGGCTCTGGCCGCATGCGCCTACTCGATGAACTACAACGACGTCGAGGACTGCACGCTCTCCTCGGGGGCGATCGACAACTTCACGTTCAGTGGCACGAGCGGCGAGACCGTGCTCGTGCGGGTGAAGAAGCTCTCGAGCGTCACGCCGGCGATGTCGTTGAAGCGTCCCGACGGAACGAGCCTGTGCTCTCAGAGCGGCACCGAGTTCACCAAAGAATGCACGCTCGATGCTACCGGAACCTGGACGGTGGCGATCAGCTCCAGCCCGGCAGCGAGCGGGGAGTACCTGCTGTACGTCACGCGGACGGCCCCGATGCCCAGCGAGACGACCACCGCGATTAACTATGGCGACGTGCTGACTGCCCAAACGCAGGGGCAGATGCGCTGGTACCCGTACACGTTCAGCGGGACGAGCGGCGAGACACTGCTGCTGCGCGTGCGGTCGAGCGGCTACACGCATCCACAGATATCGCTACGCCGGCTGGACGGGACGCAGCTCTGTCCAGCAGCCGGTACGAACTTCGAGTTCACCAAAGAATGCACGCTCGACACAACGGGCACTCACACGATCTGGGTGTCTTCACCGTACGGAAGTGAGAGCGGGACCTTCCAGATCTACCTCGCGCGCATCAGCGCGCCCACGACTGAGACCGCGACGACGATCAACTATGGCGACGTGCTGACTGCCCAAACGCAGGGGCAGATGCGCTGGTACCCGTACACGTTCAGCGGGACGAGCGGCGAGACGCTGCTGCTGCGTGTGCGGTCGAGCGGCTATACGCATCCACAGATGTCGCTGCGACGACCGGACGGGACCACGCGGTGCTATAGCTACGGCGCGAACTACGAGTTCACAGATGAGTGCACGCTCGACGCGACGGGCACGCACACGATCTGGGTGGCGTCATCGTACGGGAATGAGAGCGGGACATTCCAGATCTACTTGGCGCGCATCAGCGCGCCCACGACCGAGAGCGCCACGACGATCAACTATGGCGACGTGCTGACCGGCCAGACCCAGGCGCAGATGCGCTGGTACCCGTACACGTTCAGCGGGACGAGCGGCGAGACGCTGCTGCTGCGTGTGCGGTCGAGCGGCTATACGCATCCACAGATGTCGCTGCGACGACCGGACGGGACCACGCGGTGCTATAGCTACGGCGCGAACTACGAGTTCACAGATGAGTGCACGCTCGACGCGACGGGCACGCACACGATCTGGGTGGCGTCATCGTACGGGAATGAGAGCGGGACATTCCAGATCTACTTGGCGCGCATCAGCGCGCCCGCGACCGAGAGCGCCACGACGATCAACTATGGCGACGTGCTGACCGGCCAGACCCAGGCGCAGATGCGCTGGTACCCGTACACCTTCAGCGGGACGAGCGGCGAGACGCTGCTGCTGCGCGTGCGGTCGAGCGGGTACTCGCACCCCGACGTTTCGCTACGCCGGCCGGACGGGACGCAGCTCTGCGCCGCCTACGGCACGCTCTACGAGTTCACGAGGGAGTGCACGCTCGACGCGACGGGCATGCACACGATCTGGGTGTCCTCAGCGAACGGAAACGAGAGCGGGACGTTCCAGATCTACGTCGCTCGCACCAGTGTGCCGACAACGGAGACCCCCACGCCCGTCGGGTATGGCACAACCCGCGTGGGCGTGACGCAGGCGCAGATGCGCTGGTATCCATATACGTTCTCCGGCTTGAGTGGCGATGTCGTGCGGACGTACGCGAAGGGATCTTCGTTCAAACCGAACTTGAGCCTCCGTCGTGCGGACGGCACGGAGCTCTGTCACGCCTACGGGTGGATCTACGACGACTTCACCGCGACGTGCACGCTCGACGCGACCGGCACGTATACGGCATGGATCTACGCGAACTCCGGGACCGATAGCGGTACGCTCACTGTGTCGCTGACGCTCGCGCCACTTCCCGGCCCAAGCTACCCGACCAACCCGGTGGCCAACCCAACCTACCCGAGTCCGTTCACCGGCGACCCCGTGAACCCCACCAGCGGTGACTTCGTTCACACGCACACGGACCTGCGCATCCCCGGCGTGGGGATCCCGCTGGAGTTCACGCGCACCTACCACTCGGCGATGCCGACGATCGGCGACATGGGCCGCGGATGGACGCACAACTGGGACATGTCCCTCACCACGACGAGCACGACGGCCACGGTCTTCTATCCGGACGGGCACGGGAGCATCTTTGCGCTGTCCGGCAGCGACTACGTTCCACCAGCCGGGGTGCAGGACACGCTCGTCGACAACGGCGACGGCACCTACACCCTCACCACGAAGCTCCAGGCTGTCTACGATTTCGACAGCTCAGGGAAGCTGACGTCGATCACCGATCCCAACGGCAACACGACGACGCTGAGCTACGACGGGAGCGGCTACCTCTCCTCGGTCACGGATTCGGGTAGTCGGTCGCTCACGTTCACCGTCGACGGCTCCGGGCGCATCACGGAGGTCGAGGGGCCGCTCGGGCGCACCGTGTCGTTCGCGTACACGGGCGACGACCTCACCTCGGTCACGGACGTGAGCGGCGAGACGACGAGCTACGCGTACGACACGCACGGCATGACGTCGATGACCGACGCGAACGGGCACACGCCGCTCACGCAGGTCTTCGACACGGCGGGGCGAGTCGTCGAGCAGACCGACGCGATTGGCGGCGTGACCTGCTACAAGTACGGCACGGCGCCCAGCTACACGAGCACGAATTGCCCGGCGGTTTCGCCGGCGCCGAGCTCGACGCAAACAATCGTCGTCGACGCGCGGGGAAACAAGACGACGTACGACTTCGACGTGCTCTACCGGACCTGGAAGGTCACCGACGCGCTCGGCGGCGCCACGCAGTACACCTATGACGACCAGAACAACACGCTGACCTCGAAGGACCCGCTGAACCACACGACGACTTACACCTACGACACGAGCGGGAACGTGCTCACGAAGACGGACCCGTTGAGCCACGTCTGGACCTACACGTACAACAGCTTCAACGAGGTGCTGACAGCGGAGGATCCGCTCAGCCACACCACGACGAATGCCTACGACGCGAACGGCAACCTCACGTCCGTGACCGACCCCAACGGCAAGGTCACGACCATCACGGTGAACAGCGCGGGGCTGCCGACGGACGTAACCGACCCGCTCAGCAACACCACGTCCTACGGATACGACAGCTACGGCGACCGGACGAGCGTGACCGATGCGCTGTCGAAGGTGTGGACCTACGCGTACGACCTCGGCGGCCGCGTCACCTCGGTGACCGACCCGCTGAGCCACGTGACGAGCTACACCTACAACGACCGCGACCAGGTGCTCACCGAGACGAACGAGCTGAGCCAGGTGACGACCACGACGTACGACGCCAAGGGCAACAAGGCGAGCGTCACCGACGCCAACAGCCACGAGACGACGTACGCCTATGACGACGCGGACCGCCTCACCTCGGTGACCGATCCGGCGAGCCAGACGGAGGACTACGGCTACGACGCGAACGGCAACCGCACGTCGGTGACCGATGTGCGCGGCAATACGACGACCTACGCGTACGACGCGAACAACCGGCGCACGTCGGTGACCGACCCCCTCTCGAACGTCACGACCTACACCTACGACGCGGCGGGTCGGGTGACGCAGCGGACGGACGGCCGCGGGCTGGTGACGAAGTACTTCTACGACAACGCCAACCGGCTCACGAGC
>CAVSIV010000005.1:0-18255 GCA_963728205.1 uncultured Chloroflexia bacterium | reverse complement strand
GCGTCGCCGCGCGCAGTAAGAACACTCCGGACACCTTGTTGGGCAACTGCGGTTTCCGGTGTGCGCGTGATGCCTAACGTTGGGTTGGCCTCCCGTGGTAGCCGGTTGCCCTTGGCTCGCGCACGCCCGCCAGACGGTGCTCGCGCCGCCGGATCATCGTGGCGACCCTCCTCGTCGCCGCCACCGACTCGATCGCCGCGGTCATCATCACCGAGCCCTCGCGGCGTCGCGGATCCGCCGATGCGAGGGGCCGGCCGCCGGCTACACCGCGACGTGACCGGCCGGGGCATGGAAGGGGTGCTTCCACCGGCAGCATGTCTGCCAACTGTGGGGTGCCTCGGCGCACGCGTGCGCGCAGTGTGGACCCGCCGCCGGCGTCGAAGCCGGCGGTTGTGAAGGAAGGCAATAACGCCCGTGGCTGCCACGACGGATGCCCTCGTCTTTCCCTCAACTGAATGGACACGTGCCTCACCGGCGGCAGCCGGCTGGGATGCCGCGCGGCTCGATGCGGCGCTCCGGTTCGCGGAGGAGCGCACGAGCAGCGGCGTGGCCGTTGTCTGGCGCGGACGGATCATCGCCGAACGTGCCGGCCGCCGACGGACACGGCGGCCGGTACGCCCGACGGCGACCTCCCGGCGCTCCCAGGTCACTCGGGCGCGATGCGCATGGTGGCCCCATCGAGGACGTGGCCTCGGTCCAGAAGAGCTTCACGGCCTCCTCGCGCAGATCGCACGGAGCGCGGCATCCTCGACTTCGAGCGGCCGGCGTCGGACTACCTGGGGAATGGGTGGTCGCGTGCAGCCGTCGAGCGTGAGCGTGATGTCACGGTGCGTCATCTGCTCTCGATGACGAGCGCGCTTGATGATGCTCTCGCGCCTGAGCACGGTCGGTGCGCGCCGGCGGTACAACACGCCTGCGTATCAGCTGCTGGTGCGGGTCATTGCGGCCGCCGCCGGGACGGACCGGGACGACCTGACGCGGCAGTGGCTGACGGCGCCGCTGGGCATGCGTCACACGCGCTGGATCGAGCGGACACATGCCCCGCAGGTCGCTGGAAGTCCCATGCTCGGCCTCGCCACGTCGCCGCTCGACCTGGCGCGTCTCGGACTGCTGGTCCTCGCCGACGGCGTGTGGGACGGGACGCGCATCGTGTCCTCGGCTGGTCTCTCGGAGTCTTTGCAGACGTCGCAACCGCACAACCCGGCGTACGGCCTGCTGTGGTGGCTCAACGGTCGCGATCGCGTGCTCCGGCCGACGGGCGACGTCGAGCGCGGTCCGCTGATCCCGACGGCCCCGAACGACCTCATCGCCGCGCTGGGGACGGGCGATTGCAAGCTGTACGTCGTGCCGAGCCTTGGTCTCGTCGTAGCGCGCCTCGGCGCGCCGGCCGGTGCCCAATCGCCGGCAGGATCGCAGTTCGACCACGAGCTCTGGGATCGCCTTGCCACGGCGGCTCCGCGATGACCCCGGGTTACATGAGCCGTCGCATTCTCGACGGCATCCGCGTCCTGGACTTCACGCAGGTGATCGCTGGGCCCTACTGCACGCGTCTGCTCGCCGACCTCGGCGCCGACGTGGTGAAGATCGATCGCATACCTGCCGGGAGCGCACCCGTGCGCAGCAACGGCGGGGCGACGAACAACGCGGGGAAACGCTCGATCGCCATGGACCTGAAGTCGCCACGAGGCGCCGCGCTCGCCGGACGGCTTGCCGCCGCCTCGGACGTCGTCGTCGAGAACTTTGCACCGGGCGTCCTGCGCGGTTGGGCTCGATTACGCGACGCTCGCTGCCGCCAACGAGCGGCTGATTACGCATCGATCTCCGGGTTCGGCCAGAGCGGTTCACACGCCACCCGCCGAGCCTACGGTGCGACGGCCCACGCGGAAGCCGGCTTGCTCTGGATCCTGCAGCGCGCTCACGGCGAGGCCGAGCCGCTGGCGCCGGGGCTGCAGATCGCGGACGTCGCGACGGGGATGAACGCCTTCGCGGCAATCCTGGCGGTGCTGTACGACCGGGAGCACACCGGACGCGGGCAGCAGATCGACATAACGCTCATGGAAAGTCAGTTGGCGTTCCTCGGCGAGGCGGCGGCCCAGGGTGCTGCAGGCGCGGACGATGACCACTGGGAGCCGTTCCGGCACCCGATCCATCGCTGGAAGGACGGACGGCACTTCACGATCAACCTCGGCAGCCCACGAAACTGGTCGCGGCTGATGGAAGGTCTAAGTGGGCCCGATTTTGCCGTTGCGCCATCCGGGACGGAGGCGAACGATTCATCGGCAGGCTCGTCGCGCAGCGCACGGCGCAAGAGGTCGTCGACGGTCTCGAGCGGAGCGGGGCTCCCTATGGACTGGTGAAGACCCTGCAGGAGGCGCTCGGCCACCCGTTCTTCGAAGAGCGCGAGACCGTTGTGTGGGAGAGCGACCCGCTGGAAAAGCAAGTTCCGCTGCTTCGGCCGCCGATGCGCTTTTCGCGCTCACCGGCGATGCCCGCCGGCCCTGCACCTCTTGCCGGTGGTCAGACGCGGGAGGTCCTCGAAGCATTGCTCGGACTGGAGCCGGCCGAGGTTGACGCGCTCCTCCGCGATAGGGTTGTCGGCGAGAGCGGAGTCGCCTAGCACTCTGCAGGGCTCCGGCGACGGTGTCGACCGACACGGGGTCTGCGGGGAGGGACGGTGGTTCATGGCGAGCACGGTTGCGCTCACTCGGCGCATCTCGAAGCTGATCGAGGAGTATGACGCGCAGGGCCACCATCGCACCGGCACCGACGTCGATCGGCGGTCGGGGGAGTGGCTCGCGGAGGAGGTCCGCGGGCTCGGCCTCGAGCCGGAACTCGTCCCGGTCCACCTCGACCGCGTGGAGCCGCGCGCGTGCTGGATGGAGGTCGACGGCGAGCGCATCGACGGAGTGCCGCTGTTCGACTGCTCGTACACGGGACGCGACGGCATCGTGGGGGACCTGCGCGAGGCCGGCCACGGCGGCGTGATCGGCCTGGCGGCGAGCCCGCCGAACGGCGAGCCGACGGCGCTGCTGGAGGCGCGCCGGACGGGGCCCGAGCGGGCGCTCGTCGTCGTCACCGAGGGGCGCACCCCGGGCCTGGCCCTGCTCAACGCGCCTCACTTCACCGCGCCCTTCGGCCCGCCGGTCATGCAGGTTGAGAGCGAGCACGGTCCGCGGCTGCGCGAGGCCGCCCGACGCGGAGCGACCGTGCGCGCGGTGATCCACGCGGAGCGCGTGTCGTCGGACACCTTCAACGTCCTCGCGACCCTCCCCGGCACCGACCCGGCACGCACGCTCGCCGTGAACACGCCCCGCAGCGGCTGGTGGGAGGTGGCTTCCGAGCGCGGCGGCGGGATCGCCTGCTGGCTCGAGGTGATGCGCGCGTTCATCGCGCATCGGCCGGCGTCCACCGTGATCTTCGCGGCGAACACGGGCCACGAGCTCGGGTTCTACGGCCTCGAGGTCCTGCTCGCCGCCCGCCCCACGCTCGCGACCGACGCCACGTGGCTGCACTTCGGGGCGAACATCGGCGCGGCGGCGGCGACGCAGGGGAACATCGCGGCCTCGGACGTGCGGCTCGGGGAGGCGTTCCAGCGCGCCCTCCAGGGCGCAGGAACGCGCGAGACGCGGCTGGTAGTGCGCGATGCTCGCGAGAGCAGTGGCGGCGGCGGCGAGATGGCGATCGTGCATCGACGCGGTGGCCGCCGATACGCCGCGCTGACGAACGACAACGCGCTGTTCCACATGCGGGAGGATTCGGTACCCGTCGAGCGTCGACGTCCCCCAGGTTGCGGCGTTCGCGAGCGGAAGCATCGCGTTCGCGCGAATGCTGGCCGACCGCCCGCCGTCGGGCGATTGAGCGCGCGCGGAGCGCGAGAAGCGAGGAAGCACATGCCCGGACCACTCGAGGACGTCCGCGTGCTGGAGCTGGCGACCTGGGTCGCCGCCCCCAGCGCCGGCGCGATCATGGCCGACCTCGGCGCTGATGTCGTAAAGCTCGAGCCGCCGGCCGGGGACGCCTGGCGCGCGTCGGGAGGGCCGGCGCCGGGCGGTCGGTGGAGGCTCGGTGTTCGAACTCGATAATCGTGGGAAGCGCTCGGTGATCGTCGACCTCGAGCAGTGGGAAGGCCCCGCGCTCGTCCGGCGCCTTTGCCGGGGCGTCGACGTCTTCATTACCAATCTCACGGCCGCCCGGCAGGAACGCTACGAGTTGACGGCTGCGGCCGTCCACGCCGAGGCGCCGGCGACGGTGCATGCGTCAATGACGGCCTATGGCCTCGAGGGCCCCGATCGCGAGCGCGCCGGCTTCGACAACGCGGCGTTCTGGGCACGCACGGGGATCATGGGCATCGTGGGCCAACCCGACTGCCCGCCCGGCATGTTCCGGGGAGGGGAGGGCGATCACACGGCGGGACTCGCGCTCCTCAGCGCGGTGCTCGCTGCGCTCCACGAGCGCGATCGCACCGGGCGTGGGGGCGTCGTCGACGCCAGCCTGTTCGCCGCGGGCATGTGGACCATCGGCAGCGACTATTCGCGAACGCTCTTCACGCGGCGCCAGCCGGAGTTTCGGGACCGCCGAAGGCCGGCCAACCCGCTCGCCAACACCTACCGCTGCGGTGACGGCCGCTGGCTGGCGCTCGTGATGCCGCAGTCGGATCGGTACTGGCCCGGGTTCTGCCGGGGGGTCGGGCACCAGGAATGGGAGCACGACCCCTGCTACGCCTCGCTGGCCGCCCGCCGTGAGCACACCGAGGCGCTCACCGCGGCGATCGATGCCGAGCTGGCGACGTGTCCGCGTGCAGACTGGGCGACCCGTTTCGATGGAGCCGGGTTGATTTGGGAGCCCATCGTCGAGCTCCCAGAGGTGCTCGACGATCCTCAGGCGGAGGCGGCGGAGCGCTTCGCTGAGCTCGAGCGTCCGGACGGTTCACGGTTCTCGACGCTTGCCGTGCCGTTCCGCATGCCGGGTTCGGAGGTCGGCCCGCGCCGGCCCGCACCAGATCTCGGAGGACACACACACGAGGTGCTGCTCGAGCACGGCTTCGACAGCGAGGAGATCGCCACGCTCGCAATGTCGCGGATATTCGGGTAGCTGCGATGCCGTTCCAGCGGCAGCCATGGAGATAGCGGATCAGGGCGTGGGCCCGCGAAGCGCAAGTACCCGCGGACGAAAGGAGCGGGCGAACCGTGAGTGACCTGGTCTACGAGAAGCGCGAGCGCTACGCGGTATTCCGCATGAACCGTCCCGAGCGCCTGAACGCGCTCGGCGGGACGATGCAGCAGGAACTGACCGCGGCGCTCGCGGACTTCACCGCGGATCCCGCCATGCGCGCGGGCATCGTGACGGGCGAGGGTCGCGCCTTCAGCGCCGGGGCAGACCTCAAGGAGATGGCGGCGCGGAACGCACGCGGTAGCCAGCGGACGACGCGCACGATCGGCGGGACGACGCTCCAGTTCTCGCGGAACCCCAAACCGTTCATCGCGGCGATCAACGGGCTGTGCCTCGCCGGCGGCCTCGAGCGGGCGCTGGATTGCGATATCCGCATCTGCTCAAGCGAGGCATACTTCGGCCTGTTCGAGGTGAAGCGCGGCATCCTCGCCGGCTACGCGGTCCACCACCTCGCGCGCGTGATCCCGTTCGGCGAGGCGATGTACATCCTGCTCACCGGCGATCGCGTCTCGCCGGAACAGGCGCTGCGCTGCGGTCTGGTGCACGAGGTGCTTGAGCCGAAGCAGCTCATGCCGCGGGCGGTGGAGATCGCGGAGATGATCGCCGACAATGCGCCGCTCTCCGTGGAAGGCACGAAGGCCGTCACGCATCAATGGCGCCATCTCCAGATCGACGAGTCGTACCGCTACGCGGAGCGGGTGAGCAGCACACGCGCAGTCCCTACGACGGCGCGATGGAGCTGCTGCCGCGCATCGCGATCGCGGCGCTCGCCGCCAACCTCACGCTCGAGTTCGCGCGCGTGCTCATCGACGCTCAACAACGCCCTTACCGGCGCGATCGGGGCGTCGACGCTACCCGGTTACGCCCAGGCGGGTGCGCCCGCGAACGGGATCGCGCACGTGCTGGTCGGGGTCGCGTACGCCGTCGTGGCGCTGCTGCTCGCGTTCCAGATGCTGATGCGCCTTGCGCTCGTCGACGTCCTGATCGCGCTCGCGCCCCTGTCGTCGCGGTGCTCTGGGCGATCCCGCAGACGCAGGGCTGGACGCGCTGGTGGGCGCACCTCTTCCCGATCACCGTCTTCCAGCAGGCCGTGCAGATGCTCGCGCTGCGCCTCGGCACGCTGCTCATGGTAGAGCTGCACCGCACTCGGCAGGTGCCGACGACTGCTCACGCTCTTCCTCGGGATCGCGGTCTGCTGGCTCACCCTCAAGATCCCGGCGGTGCTGCACGGCGGACCGCATCACGCCGGGCTCGCCACGGTCGTGTCGCTGGTCGTCGTCGGGCGTGCGGTGGGCGCGCTGGGCGGCGGCGCGGCGGCGGGCCGTTGCGGCGGCGCGGGGAGCGCGACGCCATGAGCGCCCCCGCACTGCCGCCACGCTGCTCATCCAGCGCGAGGGCCTGCGGCTCGTCGGGGCGATCGTCGCGCTCCTCGTGCTGCCGGCACTCGTCGTCGTGCGCGGCCGCGACCGCGCTCGCCGCGACGCTTCTGCGCGGCTCCGCGCGGGGGCGGCTCGCAACTGCGCGCGATTCCGAGTGACCAGCGCCCGGTGATGATCGCCGCGGGGCAGGCGAGCGGCGTCCCCTGGTCGCTCCTCGCGGCGGTCGCGTCGGTCGAGAGCGACTTCGGCCGCAACATGGCGACGTCGAGCGCCGGCGCCGTCGGCTACGGGCAGTTCCTGCCGGAGACCTGGGCGGCCTACGGCGCCGGCGACCCCTACGACTTCCACGACGCGATCCCAGCGATGGCGCGGTACCTCGCCGCGGCCGGCGCGGCTACCGACGTCGCCCGCGCGGTCTACGCCTACAACCACTCGTGGTCCTACGTCGCGATCGTGCTCGCGCGCGCCGCGGCCTACGCGACGCTCGGGCCCGCCGGGACGCCGGTCGGCATCCGAGGCGGTGGCGTCGTGATCGGCACGCGCCGGCGGGCGCCGGCCTCCTGCGCGCTCGCCGCGCTCGCCGCCCTCGCGTCGGGGTGGTCGGCGTGGCGCGCGGCGCGGCCGGGCTCCACGCCTCCTCCGACGACTCTGCGGCCGCGGCCGCGCGCGACTTCGTGGTCGCGGCCGGCACCTTCGACGCGGCAAACGCCGACGACTACCTCCACCGCGCTGGCCGCGGCCTCGCCGGCGGAGAGCTGCAGTCGCGCGATCGCCGACGCGCGACTCGACGCCGGAGCCGCTCGACGAGCAGCGGTCCATTCGAACGGACATCGAAGCGTTCTCGCTCGACTCGCACCGTGCCGACGTCGCGACGGCGGTCGCCGTCGCGACGCAGCACCGCCGCTGGCTCGCGTCCGGCGCATGGCACGAGCAGGACATCCGACAGCAGTTGCGGCTGGTGCTCGAGCGCCTGCACGGGCGCTGGCTCGTGACCGGCTTCGAGCTCATCGACCGGGATCACCCGGCCTCGTGGCCGGGCAGTAGCAGCGGAGGACTCGGTGGACACAGATCAACACGCTCTTCGCCAACCTGCTCCAGATCGGGATCGGGGTGGGCGCGGCGGTGTCGGCCTTCTTCGTGATGTGGGGAGCCTTCCTCTACATGGCCTCGGCGGGATCGCCGCGCCAGACTGGAGGCGGGCAAGAGCGCGATCGTCAACGCCCTGATCGGGTTCGCGATCGTGCTGCTCGCCCGCGTGATCGCGGGGCTCGTCCAGAACGCGATGGGGACCTAGCGATGCGGCCGCCACGAGATCCCGACCCACCTCGACGTGGCGGACCGCGCCTTCTACGGCCTCACGGTCGGCCAGCTGCTCACGCTCGCCGCGAGCCTCGCGCTCGCCTACGGCGCCGTCAGCGAGCGTCCCCGGTCCCTTCGCGCTGCGGCTCGTCGTGGCCGCCGGCGTGCTCATCGCCGGCGTGCTGCTGGCGCTGCTGCGGCCCGCCGGGCGGCCGGCCGAGGTGTGGGCATTTGTGCTGCTGCGGTACGCCGCGGCGCCACGCGTGAGCGTGTGGCGCCCGCTCGATCTGTCGCAGCGACGGGCGCCCGCGTCACGAGGTCGTGCTGCCCGCGACGCGCGGCACCGCGGTGCTCGGAAGGAGAGGCTGATGCGCTCGAAGCGTGAGCGACGGCGGCTCGGCAGCGTGCAGGCGCTGCTCCCGCTCGACGAGATCGCCGGCGACGTCGTGCGGCTGCGCGACGGATCCTGCCGCGCCGTCCTGGAGACGGGCGCGATCAACTTCGCGCTGCGCTCCGAGGTCGAGCAGGAGGCGATCCTCGCCGGCTACCGCCGCCTCCTCAACGGCCTGACCTACCCGATCCAGGTCCTCGTGCGGGTCGCGCCGACCGACGTCGAGCGCTACCTCGCGGGGCTCGAGGGTGCGCGGGACGCGCGCCTGGGCGAGGCCGGCGATGCGCCTCGCGCGCGACCACGCCTCGTTCGTGCGGCGTCTCGCGCGCGAGCGCACCCCGCTCGAGCGGCGGTTCTTCGTCGTCGTCACGGCGGACGTCCCGGCGCCGAGCGCGCAACCGGGAGTGCGCGCCCTGCTGAGGAGCCACGCGCGCGCACGTCGAGCCTCCGACGAGATGGCCGCCCGCACGCTGGCGCTGCGCTGCGAGGAGCTCACCCAGGCGCTCGCCGCACTCGGGCTGCACGCCCGTCGTCTTGCGGGCGACGAGCTGCTCGTGCTCTGGCGCGACGTGATCGCCGGGAGCGCCCGGCCATCCGGGTCTGCGACGAGCCGGGAGGAGGTGCGCCGTGGCGCGTAACTCACTCCCCCTCCGATCGCGGCGTGTCCCGCGCGCCTCGCGGCAGGCAGCCGAGACGCTCGCAGCGGGCCGGCGCGCCGCCGTCGATCTCGTCGCCCCGATGGCGATCGAGGAGCGTCGCGCGGAGCTGCTCGTCGACGGGCAGCGCACGCGAGTGCTGGCCCTCACGGAGTACCCGCGGCACGTCCACCCGAACTGGCTCGGACGACTGGGCGATCCCGGCGAGCCGCTGGACCTGAGCCTCCACCTGGAGCCGCTCGACTCGCGCGAGGTCGTGCGCTGGCTCACGCGCCGCCTCGTCGAGCTGCAGTCGTCGCGCATGTTCGACGCGAAGGGCGGCCGCATCGCGTCGTCCGAGCGCGAGGTCGCCTACGCGGACGTCGAGCGGCTGCGCGACGCGATCGAGCGCGGGGACGAGCGCGTCTTCTCGACGGCCCTCTACCTGCGCCTCCACGGGCGGACGGAGGCCGAACTCGATCGGGCTCAGCGCTTCGTCGAGGCGGAGCTGGGCGGGGCGATGGCGACGGTGGGCGCCCGCCCTCTACGAGATGCTGCCGGGCCTGCTCTCGTGCCTCCCCGCCGCGCAGGATCACCTGCGCCGGCGCCGCAACCTCGACACCTCGAGCGCCGCGACGATGATCCCGTTCACCTCCGGCGACCTCGGGACGGGCCGCGGTCTCCTCTACGGTCGCAACCTCCAGGGCGGCGGGCTCGTCGATCTTCGACCCGTTCGCCGCGACCGAGGACAACGCGAACAAGGTCGTCTTCGCGAAGAGCGGCGCCGGCAAGTCCTACGCCTGCAAGGTCGAGGCGCTGCGCGCGCTGCTGCTCGGGATCGACTACGTGGTCGTCGATCCCGAGGACGAGTACCGCCGGATCTGCGACGCCGTCGGCGGGCAGATGGTGCGCCTCTCCGGCACCTCGCCCCATCACGTAAACCCCTTCGACCTCGCTCCGGCCTCCGACGGGGATGCGGGCGAAGGGGACGCGCTCGCGGAGCGCGTGCTCGCGCTGCACGGCCTCCTCGCGCTGATGCTGGCCGAGCCGGGGCAGGCGCTTGGCCGCGCCGAGCGAGGCGCGCTCGACGCCGCGCTCTATCGCACCTACGCGGCGGCTGGGATCACGGCGGACCCGGCCACGCACGACCGCGCCGCTCCGGTGCTGCGCGACCTGCTCGGCGTGTTGCGCGCCGGCGACGACCCGCACGCCCTCGGCGATCGCCTCGAGCGCTACGTCGACGGCAGCCTCGGCCGGGTCTTCTCGGAGCGCACGACCGTCGCCCTCGACCGCCCCTTCACCGTCTTCAACGTGCGCGACCTCGAGGAGGAGCTGCGCCCGCTCGCCACCTACCTGATCGCGGATCACGTCTGGCGGCAGGCGCGCACGGACCCGCGGCCGCGGATGCTCCTCATCGACGAGGCCTGGTCGCTCATGCGCTACCCGGAGGGCGCGCACTTCCTCGCGCAGGTCGCGCGGCGGGCCCGCAAGCGCTGGCTCGGGCTCACGACCGTGACGCAGGACGTCGAGGACTTCCTGCGCTCGCCCGAGGGCCACACCGTCCTCGCGAACAGCTCCGTGCAGCTGCTGATGCGCCAGGACGCCTCGTCGGCGGGACTCGTCGCGGAGACGTTCGGTCTCTCGCCCGCCGAGCGCGCCTTCCTCGTCTCGTGCCGCAAGGGCGAGGGCCTCTTCCTCGCGCGTGGCAATCACGTCGCGCTGTCCGTTGTCGCCAGCGCCCGGGAGCACGCAGTGAGCACCACCAGCCCGGAGGACCTGCACGGCAATCCCGAAGCCATCCCGGATCCCGAGGAGGTGCAGCCATGACCGACCTCGACGCGCTCAAGCGCCGCAACCCGATCGCGCAGGTGATCGGCTCGCACGGAGTGCGGCTGCGTCCGCACGGCCGGCGCCTCACGGGGCGCTGCCCCTTCCACAACGACGGCAGGCCGAGCCTCGTCGTCTACCCGGCGACGCAGAGCTACTTCTGCTTCGGCTGCGGCGCGGGCGGGGACGTGATCGACTTCCTGCGGCGCGCCGAGGGCCTCGACTTCAAGCAGGCGCTCACCCGGCTCGACGGCCTGCGGCCGGCGCCCGCGCCGGTGAGCGACCGCCCCGCACAGCGCGCGCTGACCGCTCGACGACCGCGTGATCCTGGCCGCCGCCTGCGAGCTCTACCAGGAGGCGCTCGAGCAGGCCCCGGAGGCGCTCGCCTACCTCGAGCGCCGCGGCGTTCTCGCGCCCGGTCGCCCGCCGCTTCCGGCTCGGCTACTCGGACGGGACGGTGCTCGCCGCCTACCTCAAGCGCAGGCGGCTGAGCGTCGCCCGGGCGCGGGAGCTGGGCCTGCTCGACCGCGGCGAGCGCGAGGCGATGGCCGGACGCATCGTCGTGCCGGAGCTGCGCGCGGGCCGCTGTGTCTGGATGGTCGGGCGCGTCCCTCGACGGTCGCGAGCCGCGCTACCGCGCCGTCGCGCTCCCACGCCCGCTGCTGGGATGGCAGCTCGTGGCCGACCGCGCGCGGATCTTCGTGACGGAAGGCCCGTTCGACTGGCTGACGCTCGTCGGCTGGGGGCTTCCGGCCTGCGCGCTGCTCGGCTCGCACCCCGGCCAGACCGTGGCGCGCCTGCTCGCCCGTGCCCGCTCGGTCGTGCTCGTGCTCGACGCCGACGACGCCGGGCGCGACGGCGGCGCACGACCTCGCCGCGGACCTGGGCGACCGCGCGACCGTCCTCGCGCTCCCGGCCGGGGTCAAGGACGTCGGCGAGCTCGGCCAGCGCCCGGACGGGCGCGAGGCCTTCTTCCAGCAACTGCGAGGCGTGACGGGAGGTCGCGATGCGACGATCACAGTGATCGCAGGCGGCCGCGCGCCTGGCGGAGATCGTGCCCGCCGCGCATGCCTCGACGACGGGATGCGCCGCCGCGCGGGCGATGTTCGGCGCCGTGGACCGGCGCGGCATGACACTCGACACGCGTCGTCACCCGGGCGGGGCCGCGCTGGTACGTCCGCGCCGCGACCGAGGAGCGCTGGACCGCGCGCGCGGCGGGCTTGGCGGCGACCCACCCGGGCGTCGACCGGAGCCGGTCGGCGGCGAGCCGCCCGGACCTCGATCCGGCGCGGCGCATGGGCCCGAGAGCGCGTGCCAGGTGACTGCGACTGCGGCGGCGACGCGGACGCTGCCGCTGCGCGGCGGACTGGGACCGCGAGCGCGATCCGCTCGCCGGCGTGCGCGGCGCGCGACCGCTCGCGCGACGGGCGAGCGCGTCGTGATCCGGCTGGACGGCGCCCGGCCGCCCCGCATCGGGCGCGGCGAAGGTGCGCGCGCGGCGCAGGACCGCGGCCCGCGCGCACGCGCGACGAGCCGCGGACCGCGGGGCTCGCGGCCTCGGCCCCCGATCGTCCTCGCTGCTGGTGCTGATCGCCGGCGGACTCCAGGCGTCGCGCTGGTACCGCGCCGGGGACTATGCTGCAGCTCGCCCTCGCCGGCGTCGGCGTGTTCGTGGGGCTGCCGCTCGCTCGGCGCGCTGGTGTTCCGGCTGCTGCCGCGGGCGCGAGCCGCTCCGTCGGCGCGCTCGTGGAACGCAAGCTCGCGTCGCCGCTGCTGCGCGCCTCGCTCGAGATCTGCGGCGTTCGGGCCGGCGGACTCGCCGAGCGGCGCCTGCGCGATGCTCGCGCGAAGCGGTCGCGGACGCCTCCGGCGTGTTCGCGGACGACGCCGGGGCGGAGCTGCGTCCCGGGCGGCTGGCGACGATGGCTTCGAGCGGTGGGCGACCCGGGCCCGCTGCTGCTCAACGCTGGCCGAGGCCGGGCCGCTCTGGCACCTGCCGACGGGCGGCGAGGCGGTGCCGCGGCGTGCCGCACGGACCGCGGGCGCGCGACCTGGCCCCGCCGCCGGGCCACGCGGGCAGGCGGCGTGCGCGTCGGCCGCGGCGGCCGCGGCAGCGCCGTGTTCCTGCCGGCGACGCCTGCTGCACCGCAACCAGCTGATCGTCGCGAAGACGCGCCGCGGCAAGTCCACGCTGCTGCGGCACATCGCGGCCGGCGTCATGGAGCGCGTCGCCGCCGGCCTCGACCACGCGGCGCTCGCGGTGATCGATCCGCACCAGGACCTCGCACGAGGCGGTGCTCGCCTCGGTGCCCCAGGCGCTGCAGGACCGCGTGATCGTACCTCAACTTCGCCGACGCGTCGACGCCGCTCGGCCTCAACCTGCTCGACGGCGCGCTCTTCCCCGACCGCGACCGCACGATCGAGCACATCGTGACGATGCTCAACCGCCTGTGGCCGGCGAACTGGGGTCCGCGCATGGAGGGCGCGCTGCGCGCCGTCGCTCGCCTGCCTGCTCGACGCCAACGCGCAGCGCCGCCGCGCGAAGAGCAGTACACGCTGCTCGACGTTGCTCCGCTGCTCACCGACGAGCGCTTCCGCGAGCGCGTGCTGGCCCAGGTCAACGACCCCGCGCTCGCCGCCTGGTGGCGCGACAACTACGACCGCGCGGGGCGGGTGCTGCAGCAGCAGACCGCGAATCCCGTGACCTCGAAGATCGGCCGCTTCACGTCGACCGAGGCCTCGCGCCTCGTGTTCGGGCAGGCGCGCTCGACCTTCGATCCGCGCGCGCTCCTGCGCGAGGGCGGCGTCCTCGTCGTGAACAGCGCGGTCGGCGACGCTGGGCGAGGTGCCGCGTCGCTCGTCGGCGCGACCCTCCTGAACCTGCTGGGGCTGCTCGTCGAGGAGCAGGTCGCGCTGCCCGCCGGCGCAGCGCCGCCGCGTCGTGGCGCTCGTCGACGAGTCGAGCACGCTCGGCGCCGTCGACTACCCGCGCATGCTCTCCGAGCTCGGCAAGTACGGCGCGTCGTTCGTGCTGGTCACGCAGTCGCTCGCGAAGCTCGACGCGATCGACCGCAACCTCGCCCCGACGATCCTCTCGAACACCGACGGCCTGACGGTCTTCCAGGTGAGCGCGGAGGACGCGCGTCGCCTGCGTGCCGGAGCTCGGCGAGCGACGCTCGAGATCGAGGACCTCGTCTCGACTCGACGACTTCAAGTGCTACGCGCGGTGGTGGGACGGACGGCCGGCGCCCGGCCGGTGTTCACGCTTCGCGTCGACCGCGCCGCCGCGCGCGGACCCGACCACGGTGCGGGCGTTCGCGGAGCGCTCGGCCGCGCGCTACGGCCGGCCGCGAGCCGAGGTCGTCGCGCGGAGATCGACGCGGCGCTGCGCGAGCGCGTGTCGACCCGAACGGGGACCCGCACGGCCGCAGCCTCGAAGGGGCCGCGGCCCGACCAGAGCCAGCCGAGCCGCGGCGGCAGACCGGCGGGGACAGGTGACAGTCACCGCACGGCGGGCGACGCGGACTGGACGAGCGCGACCCCGCCGATGCGCGGGAACGGAGCGACGCCATGAGGGCAGCCGATCGACCGCGCTGCTCGGGCCGGCGCTCGACTGGATCTGCGCGGCTGCCGCTGCTCGGCGAGCGCGAGCTCGCGCGCTCCTCGGCGTCCATGAGCAGGACGCGCGGGCGCTCCGTCACGAGCTCGAGCGCCGTGGCTGGGTCGACTGGATCGTGCCGGGCTGCCGGGGCTCGACCAGCGGCGCTTCGCCTACCTGCGCGAGTAGGCGGTGCCGGCGCTCGCCGCGGCGATCGGGCTGCCGGGGACCGAGCTGGCGCGGGCCTGCCCGTGCGACGGCGGACGTGCTCGACCGCGCCGCGCGCATGGAGACGACCGCCGGCGTCAACCGCCTGCTCGCGACCTCGCGGCGGCCGCTCGCGATGCCGGGATCGCTGAGCTCGTCGACGTACGCTCGCTGCCGCTGGCCGGCGCCCGCCGCGGACGCGCTGGTGGCCGCCCGGCGTGGAGGGCTACGGCTGCCTGGGCGCCGGGATCGTGGGCGCCCTTCTTCGTGGCGTGGGATCGGGCCGCCGCGCCCGACGCCCACCGCCGCGCGCGGGTGGCGCGCTGGGCCGCGGCCTGGCGTCCGACGGTGGGGCGCCGAGGGCTGCCATCCTGGTCGTCGCCGCCGGCGAACGGGAACTCGACCGTGGGAGCGGGCGCTGCTGGATGCCGGCGAGCGCGACGCGCGGTGCCCGCCCTCCTCCCGACCGCGTGGATGCGCTGCGCGAGGGCCCGCCGGCGACTGCGTGGCGCGCCCCGGGCAGCGAGCGGTGGCAACGCCTCACCCGGCGCTCGCGTGGGGCGAGCGACGGCCGTCCCGCGCCCTCGCTGCCGCTCCACGAGGATCGCGCCGCTCCGGTGCTGCAGCGACGGGACGCTGCGCGCGTGGGCGCCGTACGCCGCGGCGGGCGAGGTGCGGCTCGCCGGGCGAGCGCACCGCCGGGCTCTCGATCGCAACCGAGCGCCGTCGAGAAGCGGCTGGTCGAGTGGGTCGCCTACCACCCGCTGCTGACCGCGCAGGAGCTCGCGGTCGCTGACGCGGACGCGCCGCCCGAGGCGCTCGACGCGGCGGCTCGCGTGGCTCGTGCGGTGCGGCGCGGTGAGCGCGTCGCCCGCGCGGTCGACACGGGCGCGCCGGCCTATCTGCTGGGCGAGTGCGGGCTGCGGGCTCGCGGCGCGGCGCGGTCGTCCCGCCGGCGCGTTTCGCGCGCTCGGCGGCGTGGCGCCGGCGGCGACGCGATCGGCAGGTGGCGTTGCCGGCACGGCGCGCACACGCGCGGCGTGAACCGGACGTTCGTGCGGCTGGCGTGCGACGCGCGGCGTGCCGGGTGGGTGCCTGGTCGAGTGGCGGAGCGAGGCCGCCTCGACTCGGCGCTTCCGCGCGACGGACGGGGATGGTTCATCCGGCCCGACGGGGCGGGCCTGCTGCGCCTCGGTGATGCACCCGTCCCGTTCCTGCTCGAGTACGACCGCGGGCACGCTCGACGGGGGCGACTTCGCAGCGAAGTTCGAGGGTACCGGCGCTACTCGAGGCCGCGCCTGGCGGCCGACTTCGAGCGCGAGCCCTGGTGCTCTTCGTGTGCGCGGACGACCGCGCGGAGCGACGGGTGAAGCAGGCGGCCGCGGGCGTGCCGGAGCGTCCGCTGCTGCTCACGAACGACTGGCGATCGTCGCGCGGACCCCCGCAAACGGCGGTGGTCTCCTCGGACCAATCTGGCGGACCGCGGAGGACGACGCGCGGACCCGTCTCGGTCACCCTGACCGGTTGCCCGCCCCGACCTATTGGCTCTGAGAGGACACCATGACCGCAACACGCATCACGACGGCAGAAGCCAAGGCCAACTTCTCGGCGGTGATTGAAGGCGTCGCGCACCGCCGCGAACGCTACCTCGTCTCCACGGCACGGGCACGCCGTTGCAGCAATCGTCGCCGTGCAGACCTCGAATGCATCGAGTTGGGCACGCCCTCCGAGCGCGGCCGGCAGGACCGCTGGCGCTCGTAGCGCTGTGGCTCGACGCGCGCGACGACGGAGATCGACGCACTGCTCGGAGCGGTGGAGGGGCGGCCGGCGCTGCGGCGGCGGCCCGGAGGTCGCGCCATGAAGTACCTCTTCGAGGCCGACATGCTGGCCGAACTCCTGCGCGCGGCTCCCAATGTTCTGCCTGCTCCGGCGCATCGCGGCTACGCCGCCGGACGCGATAGCGACATCGAGCAGTCGCGGTCGCGGCAGCTGCTCGCTGGTGCGCGTCAGCGCGGCGCGCTGTCGCATCCGACCGGGTCGAGCGCCTCCACCGAGCGCTGGTTGGCAACCTCACGGTGTTGCCGTTCGATGTGACGCCGCGCGGGAATACGCGGAGCTGCGTGGCCGCGCCGGGACGAGGCGAGGCGTCGCTGGGGCAGGCGGAAGCGCAGCTCCGGCGATCGCGCTCGCGCGCGGCCTCGTCGTGGTGACGCGCGCGCTACGCCGCTTCGAGCCGGTGCACGGACTCGCCGTGGAGGACTGGTTCGCATGACGGGCGGTCGCGGCGCCGAGGAGGACGACCTTCTCCGCTCATTGCGCGCCCGCGTTGTCGCCTGGTCGCTGCACGCCCAGCGCGATCCGCGCGAGACGACGGCGTCCGCGCGGGCGGCGTTCCTGTCGAAGTTCGAGCGCGACGTCGATCCGGACGCCCCGGTCTCGCTCGGGTTCTCGCCCGAGTGGCGGCGCCGGCGCCGAGGCGGCGCGCAGCGCACACTTCGCGCGCCTCGCGCTGCGAGCCGCCGAAGGGCGCGCCAACGACGCCGGCGGAACGGGGGACGTCGCGCTCATCCCCGCGGGTTTCGCACTCGTCGGTGCGCTGCGCGTGCATGCTGATGCCGGCAGGATGCTGCGGTTGGCGTCGCCCCGTCGCCCGCCGCGCAGCTCCTGATGCTCAGATGCGATCGCCGGGGCTGAGGCGACGGTGGGCCTCGCGGGCGCGCTCATCGGGGCCGCGCTCGCTCCGTAGCGCTGCAGCATCGTGCGGGATTGCCAGCCCGCCAGTCGCATCGGAAGGGTCGCCTTCGTTGCCGCCGGACGTGAGCCAGCTCGTGTGCGAACGAGTGCCGGAAGCGATGGACGTTGACGCGCCCGAGGCAGGCGCACTCCCAGCGGCGCGAGACCGCGTCGACGATCCCCCAGCGGGTCATTGGTCCGGCGAGGCCCAGCCGAGAGCGCCTCGTCCCCGGCATCGCGGTGCGCGCGCCGCGCGCGGAGAGTACCGATTCAGCGCCTGTGCCGTGCGTCGTCCGAAGGGACAGGCGCGCCCGCGGCGGCCCTTGCCCATGACGTACGCCTGGACGGCCTGTTCCAGGTCGAGGTCGCTCGACGCGCCAGCCCGGCGAGGTCCGCGCGCCGCATCCCGGTGTCGATGAACAGGCGGACGATGGCCATGTCGCGGCGCGCCTCGAAGTCGGTCCCTTGAGGGCGTGCACCAGCCGCCGCTGTCCTCCTCGGTCAGGACGTCGGGCGGCTTCTCCGGGACCTTCGGGGGCGACATATTCCGCATCGGCTCGGTCCCGAAGCTCCCCCTCGTCGACGCACCACTTGAAGAACTGCTCGATGCTCTTGAAGCGGCTCTCCTGCGCGGTCGCGGGCTTCCAGCGCTCGAGGAGGCTCGCGATCGAGGCCTCGAACGCGCTCGCGGTGGATTGCGCCGACGCGGCGCGGCATGCCGGTGCCACTGGAGGAACCGCTCGAACAGCCCCAGCGCCTCCATGTAGGTCTCGACGGTGCGGGGGGCGCGGTTCGCGGCGAGCAGCGAGAGCCGGAAACTCTGTGCCAGCACCGCGAGATCGGGAGCGCTCGGCGGCGAATCGACGGTCGCGCGGGGGCGTCTGGGTGCCATGCGGCACCTCCGTGGGCTGCGCTGGACGTTGTCCAGTTATCATCACGGAGCGCGCTGTGCGTGACAACCCCGCCGGGCGATCGAACAGTCAGGGTGTCGCTTCAGATTCAGAACGGGGTGCTGGT
>CAVSIV010000004.1:0-232642 GCA_963728205.1 uncultured Chloroflexia bacterium | reverse complement strand
CTCGAGCACTGGAACGGCGGGACGAAGGTCGACACGGTCAGCTACGCGTACGACAACGCGAACCGCCAGACCTCGATGACCGACCCGCAGGGGACGACGAACTACGCGTACGACGCGGACGGTCGCACGACGTCGATCACCGATCCGGGCTCGAACGTGGTGTCGTACGCGTACGACGACGCGGGAAACCGCACGAGCATCACGTACCCGGACACGAAGCAGGTGAGCTACACCTACGATGCGGACAACCGCATGGCGACGGTGACGGACTGGCTCTCGAACCAGACGAGCTACGCGTACGACGACGCCGGCAACCTGACGACGACGACCTACCCGAACGGGGTCGCGGCGAGCGACACCTACGACAACGCGAACCGGCTGCTGTCGGTGACGAACGCCAACAGCGGGACGTTCTCGAGCTTTACCTACACGCTGGACGCGGTGGGGAACCGCACGCAACTGGTGGCGACGGGAGCGGGGGCGGGGACCACCTCGTACTCGTACGACAGCCTGGACCGGCTCACCTCGGTGACGTACCCGGGCCCGACGACGGACAGCTACACGTACGACGCGATCGGGAATCGGACGGCGAAGAACACGACGTCGTACACGTACGACGACGCGAACGAGATGACCGCCGCCGGCGGCGTGAGCTACACGTACGATGCGAACGGGAACCAGACGGGCGCGGGGTCGGATACGTTCACGTACGACCACGAGAACCGGCTGACGCAGGCGGTGGTGGGCGGGGTGACCTCGTCCTCGGTGTACGACGGCAACGGGCTGCGGCTGAGCCACACGGTGAACGGGACGACGACGACGTACACGTGGGACGCGGTGTCGGCGCTGCCGGTGGTGCTCCAGGACGGGACGTACAGCTACGTGTACGGGCTGGACCTGATCTCGATGGCGGACGGCTCCGGGACCCAGCACTACCTCTCGTACGATGGGCTGGGGTCGGTGTCGGACCTCACCGACGGGACGGGCGCCGTGACGGACACGTTCGTGTACGACGCGTTCGGGGCGGTGACGGCGCGCACGGGGACGACGGCGACGGCGTGGAAGTTCACGGGGGAGCAGGCCGACGACGGCTCGGGCGACACCGGGTACTACTTCCTGCGGGCGCGCTACTACGACCCGGCCACGGGGCGGTTCATCTCGCGCGACCCGGTGGAGTTCGCACAGCGGTATGTGTATGCGAGCGACAACCCAGCTCTGATGGTCGATCCGCTGGGCCTCTGCGCCTGGCTCAAGCCGTGGGAGTGCATAGGTGACGCGGCATCGGCGCTCGACGCTTCCCTCCAGAGTCCAAAGACGATTCGGTCACTCGACGCGTTCGGGATCGGCATCAACACCTTCGCCGATACGGCAATTTCGGCAGCGTTCCTCGCGGGCGGTCCGCTGCCCGCAGGTGCCGTGGATGTCTTGGTCCTGCCATCCCGGTATGTCGCCGACGCGCTGAGTGCGATCGGTGCTTACGGGACATGCCGGTCGGAGGGGTTCAGCGGTGACTGTCGGGGTGCACTCGCACGAGCGACCGCCGGCGTTCTCGTACCGAACTTCATCCCATTTGTCGGCACGACTCTGGACGCTTGGCAGCTTCAGGCGGATCTCCAGATGTCCACCGTGGCAAAGCAGATGACATCGGCTTCGATCCAGAAGGAGTGACCGCTCCTATGCCTCTCTACATCGTGATTGTTCTGTGGATCGTAAGTGCGCCGACTATCGTGCTAACTCTTGTTCTGTTCCGCAGGGCTGATCTGACAATGGCCGCCCGCCTGGGATTCGGACTAGCAGCGAGCATCGTCTTGATATTTGGTATGGCTATGGCTCTCCAACTCGATCCGTACACCGGGTTGCCTCTGACGGTCCTTGTGGTGAGCGCAGTGCTAGCATCCGGCGTGAAGTATGCTTGGGAACGGCGCGTCCTTACGGACTTCGTTGCGTCGGCTCAACAGTCAAAGAGGAGGCGCTAATCGGTCGACACGGTCAGCTACGCGTACGACGACGCGAACCGCCAGACCTCGATGACGGATCCGCAGGGGACGACGAGCTATGCGTACGACGCGGACGGTCGGACGACCTCGATCACGTATCCGGGCTCGAGCGTGGTGTCGTACGAGTACGACGACGCGGGGAACCGCACGAGCATCACTTAGCCGGACTCGAAGCAGGTGACGTACACCTACGACGCGGACAACCGCATGTCGACGGTGACGGACTGGCTGTCGAACCAGACGAGCTACGCTACGACGACGCCGGCAACCTGACGACGACGACGTACCCGAACGGGGTCACGGCCAGCGGCACCTACGACCACGCGAACCGGCTGCTGTCGGTGACGAACGCGAACAGCGGGACATTCTCGAGCTTCACGTACACGCTGGACGCGGTGGGCAACCGCACGCAGATGGTGGCGACGGGCGCCGGCGCGGGGACGACGTCGTACTCCTACGACAGCCTGGACCGACTGACGTCGGTGACCTACGCGGGCCCGACGACGGACGCGTACACCTACGACGCGATCGGGAATCGGACAGCGAAGAACACGACGTCGTACACGTACGACGACGCGAACGAGATGACCGCCGCCGGCGGCGTGACCTACACGTACGACGCGAACGGGAACCAGACGGGCTCGGGGTCGGACACGTTCACGCACGACCACGAGAACCGGCTGACGCAGGCCGTGGTGGGGGGCGTGACCTCGTCGTCGGTGTACTACGGGAACGGGCTGCGGCTGAGCCACACGGTGAACGGGACGACGACGACGTACACGTGGGACGCGGCGTCGCAACTGCCGGTGGTGATCCAGGACGGGACGTACAGCTACGTGTACGGACTGGACCTGATTCTCGATGACGGACGGCTCCGGGACCCAGCACTACCTCTCGTACGACGGACTGGGGTCGGTGTCCGACCTCACCGACGGGACGGGAGCGGTGACGGACACGTTCGTGTACGACGCGTTCGGGGCGGTGACGGCGCGCACGGGGACGACGGCGACGGCGTGGAAGTTCACGGGGGAGCAGGCCGATGACGGCTCCGGCGACACCGGGTACTACTTCCTGCGGGCGCGCTACTACGACCCGACGACCGGACGGTTCATCTCACGTGACCCGGTGGAGTTCCCGCAACGCTATGCATATGCGAATGACAACCCAGCGCTGCTCATCGATCCGAGCGGCCTCTGCCGGCGCAGCTTTAGCCCTAGAGACTGGGGCGACTGCGCGTTCGATGCGACTCGTACGATCGGACGTGCTGCGGCGCTCGCAGTCATCCCGCTAACGCCAGAACACGACGTTGTCGAGCGTGCATCGATCGGCGTCGCTTTGGTTGCGTTAAGCACCTACTTCCCCGCCGTAACCTGTACTGCCTTCTACACCGGCCCGCTTTGGCCCATAGTCTGCGGGGTAGGCGTCGCAACTGGCGCCGCGGTCGGGACCGGCGGCGCCCTCCTCATCGACTTGGCGGTTCGTCCGCCGCAGGCCACAGCGACTCTCGCACCCGTGAGTGGCACGGTGGCGGCGCCCTCATCGACTGAGCCGCTTTCAACAAAGGAGTAGCGCTACCGATGTCTGCGCATGGCGTCGTCTCGACCTTCTTAGTATTTGCTCTGATTTACACAGTTGCAGTCGTCGTGGGACGCCTAACGAGGCATCATGCGATCAAGTTGCCGGCTATCGCCTGGGCTGTATTCGGGGCTGCGTCAGGGCTGGTCGCAGGTAGCATCGCTGCGACACTCATCGGCGGTCCATCGATTTGGAACTTAATCGTGGGCGCGCTTGTCGGACTCGCTATGATCCCCGGATACTTGTTTATGGGGAAAGGATTCTCGAAACAATGATCCGTTTCTGAGCCTCGCCGTTGCCCATCCGAAGTCCCATCCCGCTATGACGCGAACGGGAACCAGACGGGCGCGGGGTCGGACACGTTCACGTACGACCACGAGAACCGGCTCACCCAGTCGGTCGTGGGCGGGGTGACGTCGTCGTCCGTGTACGACGGCAACGGGCTGGGCCTGAGCCACACGGTGAACGGGACGACGACGACGTACACGTGGGACGCGGCGTCGGCGCTGCCGGTGGTGATCCAGGACGGGACGTACAGCTGCGTGTACGGGCTGGACCTGATCGCGATGACGGACGGCTCCGGGACCCAGCACTACCTCTCGTACGACGGGCTGGGGTCGGTGTCCGACCTCACCGACGGGACGGGCGCGGTGACGGACACGTTCGTGTACGACGCGTTCGGTGCGGTGACGGCGCGCACGGGGACGACGGCGACGGCGTGGAAGTTCACGGGCGAGCAGGCCGACGACGGCTCCGGCGACACTGGGTACTACTTCCTGCGGGCCCGCTACTACGACCCGACCACGGGGCGGTTCATCTCGCGTGACCCGGTGGAGTTCGCGCAGCGCTATGCGTATGCGAATGACAATCCCGCGTTGCTGGTCGACCCGCTCGGACTCTGCGGGGTGCTCGGGCACCAGATCTTCAGCGGCGGGTGCCTCCAGGGGGCAGCCGACCGCGGTTCGCAGGCACTGTTGTCGGGCTCGGTGTAGAGGGGGCCGTTGCGAGGAGCGTATCGCAGATGCCTGCTTTGAGTGCTGAGTACGCAGCGTTGACCGGCCGCTCCGCGAGTATCGCTTACCACGCATTGACCGTTCCGTTGGATGCCATCTCCGTGTTCCGCAGCGAGCGCGGTGCGCCTGCGGTCGCCGGTGAGAGCGTGTTGACGGCCGCCAAGGAGTGATGCATTGACGAGCCGTAGAGACGAGTTGCGCCGTCGCAGTGGGGGGACTCCCGAAGCGGATCGCGAGAGTGAGCTTCTCGTCCGGTGGATCGCGGTAGCTGTCGCGTTCTTCTTTGCACCGGTTCTCGCGAGCTTCGGGATCCATCAACTGCAGCAGTACATCCCTGTGCCACTTCTCGTTCCATCGACGATACCGTTCGGAGTCGCGATCTACCATCTCTTACGCCGGACACGGCTTCAAACACAACAACAGCGCCGTGATAACGTCATCGGGACGGGCACGTGGGTTGAACGAGCTCTCTTCGACCATCCGTACTTAACTGCTGGCATCGTCATCGCAGCGATGATCGCTCTCGTCGTCATCTCCATGCTACTCAACGGATAGTTCAATCTGTGGAGTAAGGGTATACGACGCCGCACGAGCATCACGTACCCGGACACGAAGCAGGTGAGCTACACCTACGATGCGGACAACCGCATGTCGACAGTGACGGACTGGCTAACCAACCAGACGAGCTACGCTTACGACGACGCCGGGAACCTGACGACGACGACGTACCCGAACGGGGTGTCGGCGACCGACACCTACGACAACGCGAACCGCCTCCTCTCGGTGACGAACGCGAACACGGGTACGTTCTCGAGCTTCACATACACGCTGGACGCGGTGGGGAACCGCACCCAGATGGTCGCGACGGGAGCCGGCGCGGGGACGACCACGTACTCCTACGACAGCCTGGACCGGCTGACCTCGGTGACCTACCCGGGGCCGACGACGGACACGTACACGTACGACGCGATCGGGAACCGGACGGCGAAGAACAGCACGTCGTACACGTACGACGACGCGAACGAGATGACCGCTGCGGGCGGCGTGAGTTACACGTACGACGCGAACGGGAACCAGACGGGCGCGGGGTCGGACACGTTCACGTACGACCACGAGAACCGGCTCACACAGTCGGTGGTGGGCGGGGTGACCTCGTCCTCGGTGTACGACGGCAACGGGCTGCGGCTGAGCCACACGGTGAACGGGACGACGACGGCGTACACGTGGGACGCGGCGTCGAAGCTGCCGGTGGTGATCCAGGACGGGACGTACAGCTACGTGTACGGACTGGACCTGATCTCGATGACGGACGGCTCCGGGACCCAGCACTACCTCTCGTACGACGGACTGGGGTCGGTGTCCGACCTCACCGACGGGACGGGAGCGGTGACGGACACGTTCGTGTACGACGCGTTCGGGGCGGTGACGGCGCGCACGGGGACGACGGCGACGGCGTGGAAGTTCACGGGGGAGCAGGCCGATGACGGCTCCGGCGACACCGGGTACTACTTCCTGCGGGCGCGCTACTACGACCCGACGACCGGACGGTTCATCTCGCGGGACCCGGTGGGGTTCGCGCAGCGATACGCGTACGCACAGGGGAATCCGGCGCTACTAACGGACCCGACGGGGCTCTGTAGCCTTCTCGGAATTCAATGTCATCGACTCGGCGCGGGCGCTGCCATCGTTGGTTCCGTTCTCGGTGGTGCTGCAGCGACTTGTGAGGTCGCGTCGCTTGGCGGCGCATCGCTCGGGTGCGGCGCTTTGGCTGTACTGGCAGTGGGCGCCAATCTCACAGCGACCGGTTTTGACGTTGCTTCGCAGTTGTCGGGTGACTCTGAAGGTGGATGGGTGCAGGTCGGGCTCGACCTTGGGGTCGCAGGCGCAAGCGTGATTATTCCTCAGCTGCCGGAGACGGTCGGGCTATCAGTCTACGCGCACACGGTGGCTGCGGATGCTGTTGCCGCGGGCGTCGCGGGGCGCGAGTTCCGGCAGCACGGTGAAGGTCAGACGGGATCATCGACGCGCAACTCGATCGCGAATCCGCACCAGGGCTCAATGGCGCTCCCACTCGCGGAGAAGGAGTAGCCGGTTGCCGTCGGATAGAGCGATCTACGAGCGGAAACTGACCTATCGTTGGCTGACCATTAGCGTGGCGACGGCGGCGATAGCTGTCATGGTGATTGCAGTCGTGCACTCGAGCAATCTTTGGTGGTTGTTGCTCTTCGTGCCGGCATCGATCCTATTCTTACTCGCTGTGCGACATTTGGCTCGATGGGGCATGGCTGAACGAGTAAACAGTGCTCGTTCTGCTCCTCGTCGACTGCCGTCTAACTCAATCGGACCGGTGCTGGTTGGACGTAGGTTCGCTTGGATAGCCCTTGTTCTTGCCGCAGCAGTCGTCGCTGGAATCGTCATAGCTGCCGGAGCGGAACGCTGGACGCCTGTCATTCAGATCGCAGTCGTGATCGTGATCTTGGCGGAGGCTCTCATCGTGATGGCGTCGAAGCGTTGACGTCGGCGCCGGTACGGGCGTCGAAACCGCGTCGAGCAACCTGACGACGACGGCGTACCCGAACGGGGTGAGGGCCTGACGCGGCTCAGCGAAATTCCCCAGGGTCGCTCATCGAAATTCCCCACCTCGCGGGCGGGTGATCGAGCTTCATCCTAGCGTTTGGTCACGGGCGCGATCCCCTTTCGGAGCTGGTCGATGCGTGCCTGGTGCGTGCGCAGGCGGTAGCTCTCGCCGTCGATCGCGACGACGGTCGCTCGGTGCAGCAGGCGGTCGAGCATGGCGGCGGCGACGGTGGAGTCGTCGAAGATCTCGCCCCACTCGGTGATGCCGCGGTTGGTGGTCAGCACGATGCTGCCCTTGAGGTAGCGCCGGGCCACGACCTGGAAGAGCGCGGAGGCGGCCTCGGGCGGCAGGGGTAGGTACCCAAGCTCGTCGACGATGAGCAGCTGCGGCGCCGCGAAGAAGCGCATCGTGTTGGCCCAGCGGCCCTCGATCGCGGCGCGGTGGCAGCGCGCCGCGAGGTCGGCGGCGGTCGTGTAGTAGACGCGATGGCCGGCGTCGATCGCGAGGTGGCCGAGCGCGATCGCCAGGTGCGTCTTGCCGACGCCGGGTGGTCCGATGAAGAGCACGTTCGCGGCGTCGTCGACGAAGCGCAGCGTCGCGAGGTCGGTGACGAGCGCGCGGTCGAGGCCGGGCTGCGCGTCGAAGTCGAAGTCCTCGAGCCGCCAGGGGGCGGGGAAGCCGGCGAGGCGCAGACGGCCGGCGCGCCGACGCTCGCTGGTCGCCGTGACCTCGATACCGAGCAGGTGCTCGAGGAAGACGGTATGCGAGAGCTTGCCCGCGCGCGCCGCGTCGAGCTCCTGCGCCAGGGCCTCGGCCGCGGCGTCGAGCCGCAGGTACGCGAGGTGCGCACGCAGCTGCTGATAGGTCTGCGCCTCCGTCACCGTGCCGCCTCCGCCGCGCGTGCCCAGCGGGCGAGGTCGATGTGCACGACGGCACCGGGCACGTCGGGGCGCAGCTTCGCCGCCTCTGCGAGCGCCGCCGACCCCGGTGGCCGGTTCGCCTTGCGCCGGCACGGCGGGTCGGACGTGAAGCGCTCGAGCACCGCGTGCTCCAGCGCCTGGGCGTGCTCAGTGCTGCGCACGAGCTGCCCCGCACCCGCTCGCGCGAGGTCGTGCTCCGCCACGATGACGCCGTCGGTGGTGAGCACCCGTAGGCGAGGCTCGTCCAGGCGCTGGCGCAGGATGACCGTGGCCCCGGCGAGCCCGGGCGGCACCGAGTAGCGGTTGCCGCGGAAGGCGACGAGCGCGGAGGCGCCGACGGTGCGCTCGACCTCGAGCGTAGCCGGGTAGGGTTCGGCCGGGAGCGGCAGCAGCGGCTCGGCCTCGGCGAGCACGCGGATGAGCTGGTCCCCCCGCCGGCGTCCGTCGGCGGTCGTCGACGTAAAGCGGTCGAGCGCGGCCTGCGCCTCCTGCTGAGTGGAGACGCGGGCGGTGCGCCACCAGCGTCGCTGCAGGAAGCGGTTGGCGGCCTCGACCACGCCCTTGCGGTTGCCGGCTCGCGGCGGGCAGACGTCGATGCCGACACCGTAGTACTTCGCGACCGCGGCGAAGCTCGCGAGCACCTTGCCGGTGCGCGTGTCGACGACGCCGGTCATGCGATCGAAGCGCCAGCGCCGCGCGGTTCCGCCGAAGCGGCGCAGCACGGCGTCGATGCCCTCGACGACGTGCGCCTGGTCCTGCCCATCGGCGAAGACCGCGCGCACCCGGCCCGATGCCGAGAGCGCCGCGACCAGCAGGATCGCCTTGCCGCCCCACGGCGCCTCGCCGAGATCGAGCCAGTCCCACTGCATCTCGTCCCCGGGCGGGTGGGCGATCTCGACCGTCACTCGACCCTTCACGCCGGCGCAGGCGAGGCACGGCGGGCGCAGTCTGCGATCGCGCAGCGAGCGCGTGAACGACGGGTACGAGCGCGGATAGCCGAGCGCGACGACCTCGTCGTAGAGCACGCTCGCCCACAGGTGCGGGTCCTCGCGCAGGCGCTCACCGACGTACGCGACGAACGGCTCGAACTCGTCCGTCCCCGCGCGCTGCCGCTTCCCCGGCTCGCGGTCTCCGCGCAGGTAGGCCCGCACGGTCTTGCGGTCGCGCCCGAGGTGTCGAGCGATCGCCGCGATCGTCCAACCCCGTCGGCGCAGCGCGTGTGCTTCCACGTCTTCCTCCCATCGCAGCACGGTCCTCGGCTCCTCGCTGCCGCCGCCGCAGCGTCAGCATCGAGAGCAGCCCCTGCAGGGACCACACCGCCTGGGAGGTGGGGAATTTCAGTGAGCAGGTCTGGGGAACTTCAGATGAGCGTCGTCAGGCCCGCGACACCTACGACAACGCCAACCGGTTGCTGTCGGTGACGAGCGCGAACACGGGACGTTCTCGAGCTGCACGTACACACTGGATGCGGTGCGCAACCGCACGCACCTGGTGGCGACGGGCGCGGGGACGACCACCTACGCGTACGAGAGCCTGGGCCGGCTGACCTCAGTGGTGGCGTACCACGCGGCGTCGGCGCTGCCGGTGGCGATCCGGGACGGGGCGTACAGCTGCGTGTACGGGTTGGACCTGATCTCGATGACGGACGCGTCCGGGACCCAGCACACCTCTCCGACGACGAACTGGGGTCGGTGCCGGACTCGAGGCGCGCGTAGATCTCGGCAGGCGACAGGACCTCGATGGGGACATCTTCGAGTCTGCAGGTCGCTATCGCCTGAGACCAGCGCATAGACACGCTCGCGCTGTGCGACGGCGACGAGGTAGTCATCGTCCGGATCCCGGGTTGACGCCGGGACGTCCGCGGGGTCGTCGACGAAGTCGGCCTCCGTCCGGAGGAACCCAACGAGCTCCGAGACCTCCGCAGGGGTGATGAAGCGAGCGAATCGATCCCGCGTCAGGACGGCCTCGAGCTCTGCGAGCAACGTCGGGCAAACGACGAGCTCGAATCGGCGATCGCGCCGCCACAGTTCGAACAGACGCCGCGAGACACCGGCGGCGACGACGGCCGACACGAGGACGTTGGTGTCGAGCAGGAGTCGCACCTACGAGCGACGCTTGCGTCGTTCGCGTCGTAGCGCCGCGAGCTCTTCACGAGCGAGTTGCATCGCCTCGTCCTCGCCGAGACCGGAGCGCGCAGCCGCCTGATCGAGGATCTCGGTAATGGCCTCGTTGTAGGCCTGCCAGGCAGCCTGCTTGCTGATGCCAAGCGCAGCCCCGATCTCGGACCACGAGTGGCGTTCCTGGCGCGCCCGTGCGATCAGGTCGTGCTTCGTCTGCGCCAGGTCTCGCTCGCGAGCGTGAAGGGCGCGGAGCGCCTCGAGCGTGGGCGGCTGTTGGGGCTGAGTGGTGGCCATGGAGTGATGATCGGATGACCAGCGGGAACCGTCAAGGGATCTTGACGATCGGTATCGCGCCAGGCGGCGTCGACCGCCACGTTCGGGGCGGTGCGCTGCGCGCGATTCGCGGTCGCCGTCATCGCGGCGGCGGACGGCACGCTGAGTCGGTACCGCCTTCGTCAGGACAGGCGGCGCATCCGGCGTTGGCGTCGCGCCGGGATGAAGCGGCCGACCGGGGCGCCCCACTGCCTCGAAATCAGTGGGTCAAATGGACCGCGTCGGGGCATCGGCTCAGATTCGGGCTCGCCGCCGCGCCACCCCGCCTTTTGGGGCAGGCATAGGGTCGGCGACGAGGCAGTGGGTCGGTTGTGGCGCCACGTGGCCGGCGAGGAACTCGTGGCTCTACGCACTTCGATCGGCAGGAATGCCAGGTTCTGAAACCTGACAGCGCCAATCGCGGCACAGAGGAATGAGAGATCTGGAGCGGGAGACCGGATTCGAACCGGCGACCCTCTGCTTGGGAAGCAGATGCTCTGCCAGCTGAGCTACTCCCGCTCGAGGAGCGTCATCATATCCCTCGCGCTCGCTTCGGGCACGACGTCGGCACCCGCGTCGTCAGCCGGTCGCCGTCTCCATCCGGTACAGGACGTCCACGGCGAAGTCGTAGAACTGCGTGACGGTCAGCGCCTGCGCGTCCGGGTCGCCGTCGTCGACGACGTCGCGCGCGGGGAGCGCCGCGCCGAACCAGCCGTCGGTCGACCACCGGCCGCGGCTCTCCTCCATCGGTGGCAGCCGCGAGCGATCGCCCGCGGGCCACGCGTTCACGTAGAAGTACGGCTGGTCGACGTCGGCGTCGCCCGGCGACATGCCCACGCCGACGGTGTGCTGCTCGCCGTCGCGCTCGCCGAGTGCGAGGACGGCGTCGATGTCGAACCCGTGCGGCCAGACGCGCACGGGGGACGGCGACGCGCGGTCGACCCAGCGCCCGCGCAGGTCCTCGAGCAGCCGGAACGCGTCCATGTAGTAGTGCGGCAGCTCCTGCAGGGCGTCGTAGTCGCTGAAGTCGAAGGCGTCGCGGCCCGCGCACGCGGGCGGCGGCCAGTCGGAGCCGGCGCCGGTCGCGGCGTCGAGCGACAGAGGGCCGGGGCCGAGCCGTCCCGTCTCGCCGCTGATCCAGGAGGCGAGGGCGGCGATCGAGCGACCGTGCAGCGCGAAGTGACCCAGCGGCTCGCCGGCGGCGCCGATGGTGAGCGCCATCGCGTCCGGCACGCGCAGCGCGACGCGGTACGGGTCGGGCGCCGGAATCGTCTGGCTGACGAACGCGCGCTGGCCGCCGTCCCAGTCGAACGCCGCGTGGCTGGAGTCCTCGCGCGCCGGCACGAACGTCTCCGGGACGCGGGCGAGGACCTGGAGCGCGCAGTGCAGCTGCCGGCGGGTGGCGCCGAGCTCCGCGGCCGGCTTGCGGCCGATGACTTCCCACTGCTCGCGTAGCAACGCCATGGCGTGTCTCCTCTCCGTTTCAGGGTCGCACGGCGATCCAGTGCTTCGGCCATCGACGCTGCGTCCGCGACGTCCGATGATCGGGGTGCGCGCAACGATGACCACGGACGGGGTCTCCGGCCGGGCGTGCCGCAGGAGACCCCTCGATGTCGTGGCAGGATGCGGTGATGTCGTTCGGCGGCGTCTTCGTCGCCGTCTCGCTGCTCCCGATGCTGCGCGCCCCCGAGAAGCCGCCCGTCACGACGAGCCTGCCGCTTGTGGTGATCCTGGCGGCGATCGGCGTGGCGCTCTTCACGCTCGGCCTGACGTTCGCGGCGCTGTCGACGGTGTTGCAGTGCGTGCTGTGGGCGGCGCTGGCGGCGGCGCGGATGCGGCCGCCGCGCAGGTCCGTCTAGGTCGACCGGATGTCGCCGCCCATGCCGGCCGGCTGGGCCGGCCGCTCGCGTCGGCGGCATGTCTGCCGCCGCTTGGGTCGGCGGCGCATCTGCCGCCGCTTGCGCCGGAACGACGGGGCCGGCCCGGCCGGGGCCTACCTCCGCCGCGACATGTAGTGCGGGCTCGTGCCGAACAGGCTCTCCGCGGCCTCCATCACCGTCTCCGAGAGCGTGGGGTGCGCGTGGATCGTGAGGCGCAGGTCGTCGACCCGCGCGCCCAGCTCCACCGCGAGCGTCGCCTCGGCGATCAGCTCGCCGGCGTTCACGCCGACGATGCCGGCGCCGAGCACGCGCTGCGTCCCCGGCTCGATCAGCAGCTTCGTCAGTCCGTCGTTGCGGCCCAGCGTCGTGGCGCGGCCCGACGCCGCCCACGGGAACTTCGCGATCTCGACGTCGATCCCGCGCGCGCCCGCTTCCTGCTCGGTGAGGCCCGTCCACGCGAGCTCGGGGTCGGTGAAGACGACGGCCGGGATCGCGGCCGGGTCCCAGGACGACGGCTCGCCGGCGATCGCCTCGACGGCCACGCGCGCCTCGTGCGTCGCCTTGTGCGCGAGCATCGGCTCGCCGGCGACGTCGCCGATGGCGAAGAGCGACGGCTCGGCCGTGCGCCGCTGGTGGTCGACGCGGACGAAACCCCGGTCGTCGAGCTGCACCGCCGTCTGCTCGAGGCCGATGCCGTCGGAGTTCGGGCGCCGGCCCACCGCGATCAGGACAGCGTCGTAGGAGCGGGTCTCCTCGATGTCGGCCCCCGCGAGCTCGGCGCGGATCTCGGAGCCCGTGTCCTCGAGCTTCGCCACCCGCGTGTTCAGCAGGATCTCGCGCACCTGTGTCGCGACGCGCTTCTGCAGCACCTGGACGAGATCGCGGTCGGCGCCCGGCAGCAGCCCGGCGGTCATCTCGACCACCGTGACCTCCGAGCCGAGCGCCGCGTAGACGGTCCCGAGCTCGAGGCCGATGTAGCCGCCGCCCACCACCAGCAGGCGACGCGGCACCTCCGGCAGCGCGAGCGCGGCAGTGGAGTCCCACACGCGCGGCGAGTCGACGCGCAGCGGCCCGGGGATCGCGGGCAGCGACCCGGTCGCGATGATCGCGTGGTCGAACTCGACCTCCGTGAGCTCGCCGTCGGACGCGACGCGGATGCGGTGCGGGTCGAGGAAGTGGCCGCGGCCGCGCACGTGCCGTACCTTGCGCGACCGCGCGAGCGTCCCGAGCCCGCCCGTCAGCTTGCCGACGACGCGCTCCTTCCACGCGCGCAGCGCGTCGAGGTCGACCGTGGGTGGCGCGAACTGCAGGCCGAACTCGTTCGCCTCCTGCGCCTCGTGCATCAGCCGCGCCGCGTGCAGCAGCGCCTTCGAGGGGATGCAGCCGCGGTAGAGGCAGACGCCGCCGGGGTTCTCGCCGTCGTCGATCAGCGTGACGTCCATGCCGAGCTCGGCGGCGAGGAAGGCGGCGGGGTAGCCGCCGGGCCCGCCGCCGAGGACGGCCAGATGGGGGCGATCGGTCGTCATCGGCCTAGCCTTCCAGCGCGAGCAAGAGCGGGTTGTCGACGGCGTCCACGAGCCAGCTCGCGAAGCGCGCGCCGTCCGCGCCGTCGATCACGCGGTGGTCGAAGACGACCGACAGGGGCATCAGCAGCCGCGGCACCCACGCCCCGTCCTGCCACACCTGGCGGCGCTCGGCGCGGCCGAGGCCGAGCACGGCGACCTCGGGGTGGTTGATGATCGGCGAGAAGAACCCGGTGCCGAGGCTGCCGAGGTTCGTCACGGTGAAGCTGGCGCCGCGCATCTCCTCGAGGCCGAGCTCGTTCTTGCGTGCGCGCTCCGAGATCGCGGCGAGCTCGACGGACAGCTCGATGATGTTCTTCTGATCGACGTCGCGGATGACGGGGACGACGAGCCCGCGGTCGGTGTCGACGGCGACGCCGATGTGGTAGTAGCGCTTCAGGATCAGCTCGTTGGCATCGAGGTCGAGGCTGGCGTTGAACTTCGGGTGCGCGCGCAGCGCGGCGGCGGCGATCTTCAGCATCACCACGCTGATTGTGAGGTTGCCGCCGGCCTGGCGGGCGCGCTCCTTGTACTGCTGGCGCATCTCCTCGATGGCCGTGATGTCGGCCCAGTGCTGCAGCGTGACGTGGGGAATGTGCGACCACGACGTCGCCATGTTGCGCGCGACGGTGCGGCGCAGGCGCGTGAGCGGCTCGCGCTCGATCTCGCCCCACTGGGAGAAGTCGGGGAGCGGGGGCGGCGGGACGACGGCGCCGGCTGCGGGGCGCGCCTGGGAGTCGGGGGCCGGGGCCGCCGGCGCGGCGCGCAGCGCGCGCGACTGGCGCTTCACGTCGTCCTCGGAGATGCGGCCGCCGGGGCCCGTGCCGATGACGTCGGCGAGGTCGACGCCGATCTCCCGGGCGAACTTGCGCAGGGAGGGCGCGGCGAAGACGGGGCGGTCGCCCGGCGGCGGCGGCGGCGGTGGCGGGGCCGGCTGGGTCGCCGGCCGCGCGGCCGCCGCCTCGGCGGCGGGTGGCGGGGCCGTGGGCTGGGCGGAAGGCGCGCCTTCGGCGGGCGGCGGGGCCGGCGTGGCCGCGGGCTCGGCGGGCGGCGGTGGCGAGGGCGCGGCGGCCGTGGCGGTGGGCGGGGCCGCGGGCGGAGGCGTTGCGGCGGCGGCGGCCGGCTCGGCGGCGGGTGGGGCGCCGCCGGGAGCCGCCGGCGGCGGCGCCGCGCCGACGGCGTCGACGAGCAGGATCAGCTGCCCGGGCTTGATCGTGTCGCCCTCGTGCACGAGCACGCGCGTCACCTTGCCGGCGACGCTCGACGGCACCTCGACCGTGGCCTTCTCGGTCTCGATCTCGATCACCGACTGCTCGAGCGTGACGTCCTGGCCCTCGGAGACGAGCACGCGGAGGACGTCCGCGTCTTCGACGCCCTCGCCCAGGTCGGGGAGCTTGAACTCGGTCGCCATAGCGCCTCGCGTTCCGTTGCGTTCTTGTCGCCGCTCGACCGTCGCCCTCGCTCCGCGTGACCCGTGCGGGCTGCTTGGTCCGTGTCGCCCCTCAGCCCGCTCACGCGGGGCCGTTCGCCGCGGACCGCTGCGGCCCCCGGGCTAGTGCGTCGCCGGGTTCGGCGCCTCCGGGTCGATGCCGTACCGCTCGATCGCCGTGCGTACCACGCTCGCCGCCACCTGCTCGTCGCCGGCCAGCGCCGACAGCGTCGCGACCGCGATGTGCTCGGCGTCGACCTCGAAGAACCGCCGCAGCTCCTCGCGCGTGGCGCTGCGGCCGAAGCCGTCGGTGCCCAGCGCGACGAACGGCGCCTCCACCCACTTCGCGATGCCGTCCGGCAGCGACTTCACGTAGTCGGACACGCCCACCACCACGCCCGGCCGGCCATCGAGGCACTGCGCGGCGTACGGCACGTGCGGCTCCTCGCCGGGGTGGAGCCGGTTCCAGCGCTCGGCCTCGAGCGCATCGCGTCGCAGCTCCGTCCAGCTCGTCACCGACCAGACGTCGGCGGCGACGCCGAAGTCGTCGGCGAGCAGCTGCTGCGCGCGCAGCGCCTCGTTCACGAGCACGCCGCTGGCGAGCAGCTGCGCGCGCGGGCCGCTCTCGCCGCCCTCGGCGGCGCGGAAGCGGTACATGCCGCGGATGATGCCGGCGCGCACCGCGTCGCGCGCGGCGTCGTCGTCGCCCGGCATCGCCGGGTGCGCGTAGTTCTCGTTGTGCACGGTGAGATAGAAGAAGACGTCCTCGTCGTGGTCATGCATGCGCTCGATGCCGTGCCGGATGATCTCGGCGATCTCGTAGGCGTAGGCCGGCTCGTAGGACACGAGGTTCGGGACCGCCGAGGCGAAGAGGTGGCTGTGGCCGTCCTGGTGCTGCAGGCCCTCGCCGTTCAGGGTCGTGCGGCCCGAGGTGCCGCCGACGAAGAACCCGCGCGTGCGCGAATCGCCGGCCGCCCACACGAGGTCGCCCACGCGCTGCATCCCGAACATCGAGTAGAAGATGAAGAACGGGATCGTCGCGACGCCGTAGTTGGCGAGCGCCGTGCCGGCGGCGATGAACGAGGACGTGCCGCCCGCCTCGGTGATGCCCTCCTCGAGGATCTGCCCCTCGGTCGACTCCTTGTAGTAGAGCAGGCTGCCCGCGTCGACGGGCTCGTAGAGCTGGCCGCCGGCGGCGTAGATGCCGGCGCTGCGGAAGAGCGCCTCCATGCCGAAGGTGCGGGCCTCGTCGGGGATGATCGGGACGATGCACTTGCCGAGCGCCGGGTCGCGCAGCAGCGATGCGATCATGCGCACGAGCACCATCGTGGTCGACGCCTCGCGGCCGGCGCTGCCCTCGGCGAACTCCGCGAAGATGTCGGGCGCGGGGGCGCGCAGCGGGCTCGGCCGCTGCACGCGCTGCGGGACGTAGCCGCCGAGCGCGCGCCGGCGCTCCTGCAGATAGGCCGCCTCGGGGCTGTTCGGCGCGGGACGGTAGAGCGGCGCGCCCACGACCTCCTCGTCCGACAGCGGGATGTCGAAGCGGTCGCGGAACTGCAGCAGCTCGTTCTCGTTGAGCGTCTTCTGCTGGTGGGTGATGTTCTTGCCCTCGCCGGCCTCGCCCAGGCCGTAGCCCTTGATGGTGCGCGCGAGGATCACCGTGGGGCCGCCGCGGTGTTCCATCGCGCCGCGGTACGCCTGGTAGACCTTCACCGGGTCATGGCCGCCGAGGCGCATGCGCCAGAGCTGGTCGTCCGTGAGGTGCGACACCATCCGCTGCAGGCGCGGGTCGACGCCCCAGAAGTGCTCGCGGATGTAGGCGCCGCCGGCGACGCTGTACTTCTGGTACTCGCCATCCACGACCTCGCCCATGCGACGCACGAGCAGGCCGTCGTCGTCGCGGGCGAGCAGCTCGTCCCACTCCTGGCCCCAGAGCACCTTGATCACGTTCCAGCCGACGCCGCGGAATACGGCCTCGAGCTCCTGCACGATCTTCCCGTTGCCGCGCACCGGGCCGTCGAGTCGCTGGAGGTTGCAGTTCACGACCCACACCAGGTTGTCGAGGTGCTCGCGCGCGGCGAGCGAGATCGCGCCGAGGGTCTCGGGTTCGTCGGTCTCCCCGTCGCCGAGGAACGTCCACACGCGCTGATCGGTGTGGGGCTTGAGGCCGCGGTGCTCGAGGTAGCGCATGAACCGCGCCTGGTAGATCGACATCAGTGGGCCGAGCCCCATCGAGACGGTCGGGAACTGCCAGAAGTCGGGGAACAGCCACGGGTGCGGGTAGGAGGAGAGCCCGCCGTCGGCGGCGAACTCGCGGCGGAAGTTGTGGAGCTGCCTTGGGCGTCAGCCGGCCCTCGAGGTACGCCCGCGCGTAGATCCCCGGTGAGCCGTGGCCCTGGAAGTAGATGAGGTCGGGACCGTCGGGGTGGTTTGGGCCGCGGAAGAAGTGGTTGAAGCCGACCTCGAGCAGCGTGGCCGACGACGCGTAGGTCGAGATGTGCCCGCCGATGCCGTGCGACTTCTGGTTGGCCTCGACGACCATCGCCATCGCGTTCCAGCGGATGATGCTCTTGATGCGCCGCTCGAGCTGGCGGTCGCCCGGGTAGGGGACCTCGTGCTCGGGTGGGATCGTGTTGACATAAGGCGTGGTGGACGTGACCGGGAGCGGCACGCCGTAGCGCTGCGCCTCGATCTGGAGCGACTGCAGCAGGCGGCTGGCGCGCTCCGGCCCGGCGGCGCGGACGACGTCGCGGAGCGAGTCGACCCAGTCCTGCGTCTCGATCCAGTCCTGCGCGCCGGCGCCGTCTGGCGTCGGGCCGTGCGCATCCGCTCGCGTTCGCGCGTCCGTGCTCATGCTGGCTCCGGTCCTGCTGCGCCGCGGTCGCGGTGGGCGCGCCTGCCGGGCGCCACGATCCAGCCTAGATCACCGATCGACCCGGAGGGAGTGGACGAACTCCGGGCGCACCCCGACCTTCGGCCCGGGCCGGCGCGGCGGCGCCGGAATAGACTGATCCGACGATGGCGAATCGCGAACCGTCGCGGGTCTCAGTGCTCCGCGCCGACGGCGTCGACTACGACCGTGCGCTCCGGTGGCAGCATGCCGCGGCCGATGCCGTGCGGGCGCAGCGCGAGGACAGCGACGCGCTGGAGTCGCTGGCGCTGCTTCAGCACACGCCCGTCTATACGATGGGCGCGCGCGGCGGCTGGACGAACCTGCTCGCCCCCGGCGATGCGCTCACCGCGCGCGGCGCCCGCCTGGTCGAGACCGACCGCGGTGGCGACATCACCTTCCACGGCCCCGGTCAGCTCGTCGCGTACCCTATCCTCGACCTCCATCGCCGCGGCCTGCACGCGGTCGAGTACGTCCGCGCGCTCGAGGCGTGCGTGATCGCGACGCTCGCGGCGTTTGGCGTCGCCGGTGGGCGCGTCCCGGGTCGCCCCGGGGTCTGGGTCGCCGCCGGCACCGGCGTGAGCGCCGCACCGAGCAAGATCGCGGCCATCGGCGTGCGCATCGCGCGCGGCGTCAGCCGGCACGGCCTCGCACTCAACGTCGACACCGATCTCGCCTGGTTCGACGCCATCGTTCCGTGCGGCATCGCCGACGCCGGCGTGACGTCGATGGCGCATGTCCTCGGCGCGGCGCCGCCCTTTGACGCCGTCGTCGACGCGTTCCGCACGGCCTTCGCCCGCGTCTTCGACGCGAGCCTCGCGGTCGTCGACCCCTCGCCGCTCACGGAGCAGGAGGTGACGGCATGACCGTCGAGCCCGGCGCGCGCAAGCCGGACTGGTTCCGCGTCCGCTTCCCGGGCGGCGAACGCTACGGCCAGATCAAGAACCTCCTCCGCGAGCAGGAGCTGCACACGGTCTGCGAGGAGGCGCGCTGCCCGAACATCGGCGAGTGCTTCAACGCCGGCACCGCGACCTTCATGATCCTCGGCGATACCTGCACCCGCGCCTGCGGCTTCTGCGCCGTGACCTCCGGCCGCCCCGGCGCCCTCGACCTGCTCGAGCCGGTGCGCCTCGCCCGCACCGTCGACGCGCTCGGCCTCGACTACGCCGTGATCACCTCCGTCAACCGCGACGACGTCCCCGACGGCGGCGCAAGCATCTTCGCCGCCTGCATCCGCGCCATCCACCACCTCCGGCAGGATTGCGGGGTCGAGGTCCTCATCCCCGACTTCGTGGGGAACTGGGACGCACTGCGCACCGTGGTCGAGGCCGGCCCCGCCGTCCTCAACCACAACACGGAGACCGTCCCTCGCCTCTACCGCGTCGCGCGCCCGAAGGGCCGCTACGAGCGGACGCTCGAGCTGCTGCGCCGCGTAAAGGAGATCGACCCGGGGATGACGACGAAGACCGGCGTCATGGTCGGGCTCGGCGAGTCCATCGCCGAGGTCGAGCAGGTGATGGCCGACCTGCGGGAGCAGGACGTCGACCTCCTCACGATCGGCCAGTACCTGCGGCCGAGCCCGAAGCACCTGCCCGTCGCGCGCTTCGTCCACCCGGACGAGTTCGCCCACCTCGCCGAGGTCGGCCGGCGGCTCGGGTTCCGCCACGTGGAGTCGGGGCCGCTGGTGCGCTCCTCCTACCACGCCGGCGAGCAGGCACGGATGCTGCGCGTCTAGATTCGCCCCCGCGGCGAGCAAGGAGCGACCGATGCCCGAGCGACTCGTGGTGATCGGCGGCGACGCCGCGGGGATGTCCGCCGCGAGCCAGGCGCGACGCATGCGCGCGCCGGGCGACCTGGAGATCGAGGTCTACGAGCGCTCGTCGTACGTCTCGTACGCCGCGTGCGGCGAACCGTACTTCGTCGGCGGATACGTTCCGCGCATCGACGACCTGCTCGCCCGCACGCCGGCCGAGTTCGCCCGCCGGGGCATCGCCGCGCACCTGCGCCACGAGGTCACCGCCGTCGACACTACGCAGCGGCGCGTCACCGTCCGCGACATCGATGCCGGGCGCTCCTTCGAGGCCGAGTACGACATCCTCCTCTACGCGACCGGCTCGACGCCGAACCGCCCCGACATCGCCGGAGCCGACCTCGGCGGCGTGCATCAGATGCACACGCTCGACGACGCGCTCGCGGTGCGGCGCATCGTGGAGACGCGGCCGGAGCGCGCCGTCGTGGTCGGCGGCGGCTACATCGGCCTGGAGATGGCCGAGGCCTTCCTCAACGAGGGGCTCGCGGTCACGGTCGTCACGGCGGGGCCGTCCGTGCTGATCCCGCAGCTCGACCCCGACGTGGGCGACCGCGTCATCACGGCGATGCGCGAGCTCGGCATCACGGTGCACACGGGCCAGGAGGTGCGTCGCATCGAAGGGCGCAACGGTCGCGTCGCCGGCGTGCGCTGCTGCGACGAGCCGGCCGGCGACGGAGATGAGGGCCACGTGCTGCCGGCCGACGTCGTCGTGCTGGGACTCGGGAGCCAGCCCGTCGTCGACCTCGCGCGCGCGGCCGGCATCCCGCTCGGCGAGAGCGGCGCCGTCCGGGTCGACGATCGCATGCGCACCCGCGTGCCCGGCGTATGGGCGGCGGGCGACTGCGTCGAGGCCACGCATCGCGTCTCCGGCCGGCCGGTGAACTTCCACCTCGGAACGATCGCGAACAAGCAAGGGCGCATCGCTGGCATCAACATCGGCGGCGGCGATGAGGCGTTCCCCGGGGTGCTCGGCACCGCGATCACGAAGGTGTGCGGCACGGAGGTTGCCCGCACCGGCCTCACCGAGGCCGCCGCCCGCGACGCCGGCTTCGACGTCGTGGCGCCGACCTTCGACTCGACGACGACGGCCGGCTACTGGCCCGACGCCGAGCCGATGACGATGAAGGTCGTCGCCGACCGCCGCACCCACCGCCTGCTCGGCGCGCAGATCGTCGGCGGCGACGGTGCCGGCAAGCGCATCGACGCGGTGGCGATGGCGCTGTGGAACGAGATGACGGTGGAGGCGATGGTCAACGTCGACCTCTCCTACGCGCCGCCGTTCTCCGGCGTGTGGGACCCGGTGCTGGTCGCCGCGCGCAAGGCGTCCGACGCGCTTGCAGGCGAGCACCGGGCGTAGCGCCCGCCGGTCGCGGTCGCGGTCGCGGTCGCGGTCGCGTGCGTCGGTGCGGAGCCCTCTCTCCACCTGCCGTGGCGGTGCATGGCCGGGGATGCCGGCAGCGGGCGCTACGCTCGCCGCTCGCCGTGGGGCGCCCGCGGTGCGCCATCGGCGGCCTGGAACCGGTGCGAGCGCACCGGTTCCGCCGTGTGGATCTCGTATTCCAGGTAGTACCGCTCGCGACCGACGCGCTGCGCCTCGACGTGCTCCGGGTGGCGGCGCCACGCGTCAACCGCCTCCAGCGACTCGAACTCCACGATTGACACGCGCTCCCCGTCGTCCGCGGTGAACGTCTTGATGGAGCGGAAGCCCGGCGTCGCGCGGGCCAGCCGCTCGATTGCCTCCGCGTGCGGCGCGTACTCCGCGACCGCCTCCGGCCGCAACCGCGAGCGGAACACCGTGATCACCATCGACGCGCTCGCTCTCGCGCGCGGGACGCGCGCGGTGGCTACTTCGCCTGGAAGAGCTCCATTAACACGAAGTTCGACGCCGTCGGGTGGACCCACGCGTTCGTCGTGTTCGGCGCGCGGTTCACGCGGCCGCCGCCCGCCTCGATCTGCTTGCAGAAGGCCTCGACGTCGTCGCAGTCGTACGCGAGCAGGTAGATGCCCTCGCCATGCGGGTTGAACGGGTTTACGCGCTCGCTCATCAGCTTCGCGATCGGGCTCTCGTCGGTCTGCGGCTGGATCAGGTGGAGCATGACGGTGCCGTCGTAGCCCATCGGCTGGAAGTCGAACTTGCCGATGCCGTTGAACGCGCGCTCGCCGATCGGCTGCATGCCGAAGCGCGACTGGTAGTTGGCCACGGACTCGTCGAGGTCGTGGACGGCGACGGTGTAGTGCTTGAAGCGAATCGGAGCGGTCACGAGGCGTCCTTCCCGGTGCAGTTGTCAGGCGCGGAAGATACGCGCCCGCGGGCCGGGGCGGCTATGCCCCAGGGGCGGGCTGCGGACGTCGGCCCGCTGTTTCCGACGCCGCACACCGCAGCGTTTCTCCGCAGACCGCGGGGCGAGGGCGCCCGGTGAGGTGCCGCCCGGGCGCGTCCTTGCCGCCCGTCAGCGCGGCCGGCCGGAGACAGCGGCCTGACGTCGCCTGCTTGTCCTGCTTGCCTCGGAACCAGCTACCCGAACAGCGGCCCTCCGGGGTCGAGCACCGAGCCGTCGAGCGCGAACACCGTGGGACGCTCCTCGCAGTAGACCTCGCTCTCGCACTTGTTGAACGAGATTCGCGGGCTGGCCCTTCCAGTCCTGCTCGTAGTGGATGTGCCAGGTGCCCTGCACGTGGTTGTCGCGGCCCTTCTCCAGCTCCGCCTGCAGGATTTGGACGAGCGCCTCGATTTGCTTCGTACCCACGGGTCCTCCTCGCTCTGCGTCGGCCAGTCTATCGCCCTCCCGCGGGTGACGCCGTGGCGCCGGCTGGGGCGCGGCGGCGTCACCCGCGCCCTGCCCGTATCGCGCCCCCTGCCTACAATCGCGCCCATCGGCCGACCCGCCCGCACGCCCCGGCGCACCAGCCCGCACGGAGGACCGCATGCCGACCAAGTCGACGACCGGCAACTATTTCGAGGACCTCACCCCCGGCCGCGAGATCCTCCACGGCACGCCGCGCACGCTGACCGACGGCGACGCGGCGATGTACCTCGCGCTCACCGCCAGTCGCTATCCCCTCTTCTGCAACGCCGAGTTCGCGCGCGACCTCGGATTCCACCGCGAGCTGATCAACGACCTGCTCGTCTTCCACACCGTCTTCGGCAACACCGTCCCGGACATTTCGCTCAACGCCATCGCGAACCTCGGCTACGCCGACGTCCGCTTTGGCGCGGCGGTGCTCCCGGGCGACACGATCACGTCGAAGAGCACGGTCGTCGGCTGGCGCGAGTCGAGCGGCGGCGACACCGGCGTCACGTGGGTGCGCACCGTCGGCACGAACCAGCGCGACGAGGAGGTGCTCTCCTACGTGCGCTGGGTGCTGATGAACAAGCGCGACCCGTCGACGAAGACCGGCGCGAACGAGGTGCCGAACACGCCGGACCACGTCGCGACCGAGCATCTCAAGGTGCCCGTCGGCATCGACCTCGCGCGCTTCCACCCCGAGGTCACCGGCGGGCGCTGGTGGTGGGAGGACTACGAGCCGGGCGAGCGCATCCACCACGTGGAGGGCATGGCCATCGAGGAGGCCGAGCACCAGATGGCGGCGCGCCTCTACCAGAACACGGCGCGCGCGCACTTCAACGCGCACGCGCTGAAGGACTCGCGGTTCGGCCGGCGCGTCGTCTACGGCGGGCACGTGATCTCGGTCGCGCACGCGCTCGCGTTCAACGGGCTCGAGAACGTGCTGCGCATCCTCGCCTTCAACGCCGGCACGCACGCGAACCCGACGTTCGCCGGCGACACGCTCTTCGCGTGGACCGACGTGCTCGAGCGCATCGACCTCGGACGCGTGGACTCCGGCGCGCTGCGGCTGCGCCTGGTCGCGGTGAAGAACAGCGACCCGAATACCGCGGAGCAGGCGTTCAAGGTGACGGACGACAACGGCCGCGAGCGCTACGACCCGAACGTGGTGCTCGACCTCGACTACACGGTGCTGATTCCGCGCAGGAAGTAGACGCGCGGCGGGCATGCCACCGCTGCACCCGCTGCGCCTGCTGTACCCCGGCGCACAGCGGGCGTACCGCCCGCTGCTCGCGCCCCGCCCCGCCCCGTGGCGCCGTACTCGTTCGGTGCCCTCACGGCGCGCCTAAAGCGCGCCGCGCGCCGACTGCCTCCCGCCCCCGACGCGTCGCGCCAACGTCCGCCGCTCGATACCCTGAGTCACCCGTCCTGTCTTGCGAGGAGCACCCCATGACCACTGCGGATCTCGACGTCAGCGCCACCGCGCGGCGGCTGGTCGATCTGTCCCAGGCGGTGGTCGACGCCGCACTCAGCCATGGCGCGCGCGCGACCGAGGGCGGCGCGCGCATCGACGACTTCCAGGTGCACACCGAGCGCCTCGCCTATCTCGCGACGCAGGTGCGCGCCGCCCATGAGCAGGTTGCCTTCGCGGAGCGGCTCGCCGCGGGCGGGGTGTCCGACGCCCTGCAGGAGTCGATGGCCCTCGTCTATGCGGCGGAGGTGGCGCACGCGCTGCGCTCGCAGGTCGAGGCGGCGTGGGACGACTTCGGGCTGAGCGAGGCCGATGTCGAGCCGCTGCACGCCCCCGCCACCCGCGAGGCCGTGCGCGCCGGCATGAGCGAGGCGCGCATCCGCCAGATTGGCCGCGCCGGCATCGGCGCCGGCGGCGCGAACCATGTCGAGCTCGAGGACGAGGTCGCGCGCCTCACCCGAGAGATGGCGCGCGACTTCGCGAAGAACGAGGTCGCGCCGCGCGCCCAGGAGATCCATCGCGGCGACCTGCTCATCCCCGACGATCTGCTCGCGAAGTTCTCCGCGCAGGGCTTCTTCGGCTCGTCGATCCCCGAGCAGTACGGCGGCACCGGGATGGGCGACCTCCCGATGATCATCATGACCGAGGAGCTCTCGGCGGCCTCGCTGGCCGGTGCCGGCTCCCTGGCGACGCGCCCCGAGATCCTGACGAAGGCGCTGCTCGCCGGCGGCACCGAGGAGCAGCATGCGGAGTGGCTGCCGAAGATCGCGTCGGGCGAGGTGCTCGTCGCGGTCGCCGTCACCGAGCCCGACACGGGCTCGGACGTCGCCTCGCTGCAGACGCGCGCCGAGCCGGCGGAGCACGACGGCGAGCGCGGCTGGCGCATCAACGGGGCGAAGGCGTGGAGCACGTTCTCCGGCCGCGCGACGCTGCTCGCGCTGCTCGCGCGCACCGACCCCGACCCGCAGTCGGGCAGCCGCGGGCTCTCGCTGTTCATGATCGAGAAGCCGGCGTACGACGGTCACCAGTGGCGCTTCGAGCAGCCCGAGGGCGGGGTGATCGAGGGCACGGCGAACCCCACGCCGGGGTATCGCGGCATGCACTCGTTCACGCTCGCGATCGACAACCTGTGGGTGCCTCACACCCGGCTCGTCGGCGGCGACGACGGCATCAACCGCGGCTTCTACCTGCAGATGGGCGGGTTCGCGGCGGGGCGCCTGCAGACCGGCGGGGCGCGCGTGCGGCGTCGCGCAGGCGGCGCTGGAGAAGGCGTGCCAGTACGTCGTGCAGCGGGCGCAGTTCGGGATGCCGCTCGCCGAGTACCAGCTCACGCAGTACAAGGTCGGCCTGATGGCGACGCGCATCGCGGCGGCGCGCCAGATCACCTACGCATCGGCGCGCGCCTTCGACACCCGCGCGCGTCGAGCCGTCGATGGCGAAGCTGCTGGCGTGCGACGTCGCCGGCGACGTCTCGCGCGAGGCGCAGCTGCTGCACGGCGGTTGGGGCTACTCCGAGGAGGACCCGATCAGCGCGTTACGTGGTCGACGCGCTGGTGCTTCCGATCTTCGAGGGCGTCAAGCCGATCCTCGAGCTGAAGGTCATCGGCCGCGCGCTGCTCGCGGCGGCCGCGCGCTAGCGGCTGCGGGGGTGACGCAGCGTCGCCATCCGGCGCTGCCGGGGCGCATGGGCGCCTCGGGGAACGCTTCACAATCGAGATATGATGCCGCCGGGCCGGGCTGACCGTAGGTCGCCGCGCGCCGCGACGGATGCCGACGCAGCGCGAGGTGGCGTTGCGATGGAGGTCGCCGCATGGCGCAGAAGCGAGTGTTCGTCAGCTACAGCCGCGAGGACGCGGCGCCCGTCGGCGAGCTCGAGCGGGATATCGAGTCGCTCGGGCACGACGCCTGGGTCGACCGCGAGCTCTCCGGTGGGCAGCGCTGGTGGGAGCAGATCCTGACGCAGATCCGCGAGTGCGACATCTTCGTGGTCGCGATCAGCGACGCCTGCGTGTCGTCGCGCGCCTGCCAGGCCGAGTACCAGTACGCGAACGCGCTGGGGAAGCCCGTGCTGCCGGTGCTCGTCGAGCGCAACGTGTCGGACAGCCTGATGCCGCCCGACCTCGCGGAGCTGCAGCGCGTGGACTACACCGCGCCGGACAAGTCGGCGTTCGCCTCCCTCAACCGCGCGCTCGTCGCCGTCCCCGCGGCGCCGGCGCTGCCGGACCCGCTCCCGGACCCGCCGCCGGTGCCGGCGTCGTATCTCTTCGACCTCCGCTCGGAGATCGACTCGCGCCAGCCGCTCACCGCCGAGCGACAGGGCGAGCTGCTGCGCCAGCTGGACGCGCGTTTCGAGGACGGGCATTCGCCGGCCGACCTTCGCGTACTGGTCGCGCGGTTTCGAGAGCGGGATGACGTGCTTGTGCGGGTCGACCGCGAGCTCGCGGACTTCGACGCGCGTCTCGTCGCGGCGGAGTCGTCTGCGTCGCGCGGGCGTGCGACCGCGGCCGGCGCGAGCGTCGAGGCCGCGTCGGACGCCGCATGGCGCACGCCGCCGACGGCTCAGCCGGCGCCCGGGGCCGCCGCGCCGGCGCTCGGCGCCCCGCCGGTGCCGCTACGGGCGGCGTCGGAGCGCGAGGTCAACATGTTGTGGTGGGCGGCTCCCGTCTTCGCCGGGCTGATCGGCGGGGCCGTTGCGTGGCTGGCCGTGCGCGGCACCAACGCTGCCACCGCTCGCAACATGCTGATCGGCGGCGTAGTCAGCAGCTTCGTGTGGGCCATGCTCCTGTCCGGGGCGTAACGCGACCGTCGACGGCGCGGCTCCGTCCCGCCGCGCACGGCCGTTCTCCTCGCCGCCGCGAGCGACGCGGCAGAAACCTCCGGCCTGCGCCCACTCAGTCCGCGCCGTCGCGGTCGTCCGCGCCGGCGCGTGGCGGCGCGTACCGGCCGCCGGGCGGGAGGCGCTTCGCAGCGTCGATATCCGCTTCGAGCGCGTCCGCCGACCGGCGCGCGAGCAGCGAGGCGGTGTACAGCCCGCGATTGAAGAACAGGGGCCCCAGTTCCTTCGCGATGAAGTCGTAGAACAGCGTGGCGCCGAGGTCGCCCAGCTCCTCGTCGCGTTCGTCGCGGAAGTACGCCTGCAGGCGGTGCGCGGCGTACTCGCGGTCCTCTTTCGTCAGCTCGATCGCGTCCACGGCGTGTCCTTTCCGAAGGCCTCGCTTACTCTAGCGGTCATGGCCGGCATCCCCACCTTCGCCGATGGACACGAGCACTCCGAGCAGTGCGCGCAGCTGTACCGGGAGTGGAAGCGCTACCACGCGGTCGTCGTCGACACGTCCGGCCGCTTCGGGCGGAACGAGCTGCTGCAGGCTATGCGCGAGCGCGACGCATTCGAGCGCCAGCTCCGCGCGATCGGCTGCTCCGGCGAGGCGCTGCGCCGTCTCGAGCGCGACGCGGAGATCCGAGAGCACGGCCGCCCCCTGCTCTAGCGCGTGGAGTCGCGGCCCACGCTCCTCCCGACCGTTCACCCCCCGCCGCCCGTTCGTGGTGAGCGCAGTCGAACCACGCGTACAATGCCGCGCCATGACCGCCTCCGACGTGACCGCGATCTCCGGCTACTGCGATCCGCGGTTCGACCGCGTGCGCCACGAGTTCGAGCGCAACTTCGCGGAGCGCGACGACCTGGGTGCCGCTGTTGCGATTACGCTCGACGGCTCGCCGGTCGTCGACCTCTGGGGCGGGTGGCTCGATGCCGCGCGCACGCGCCGGTGGACGCGTGACGCGATCGTGAACGTCTGGTCGGTCGGCAAGGCGGTGACCGCGATCGCCACCCTGCGACAGGTCGAGCGCGGGATGGTCGACCTCGACGCGCCGGTCGCCGACGTCTGGCCCGAGTTCGCGCAGGCGGGTAAGGCGTTGCTGCCGCTCCGCTACCTCCTCACTCACCAGGCCGGCCTGTCGGCGGTGCGCGCGCCGCTGCCTCCGGGCGCGAACCTGCTCTCCTGGGACACCATGACTGCCGCGCTCGCCGCGCAGGGGCCGTGGTGGGAGCCCGGCACGGCGCACGGCTACCACGTGAACACCTTCGGGTTCCTCTCCGGCGAGGTCGTCCGTCGCGCCACCGGCCGACGGTTGCGCGACGTCGTGCACGACGACATCGCCGCGCCCCTCGGCATCAACTTCTTCATGGGCTTCGGTCCCGAGGAGGATCATCGGGTGGCGGACTGGGTGAACCCGCCGCCCGATCCCGACGCCGCCTCGCGCCGCCCCTGGCTCAACCGCGACCCATCGGAGGTCGAGGGCATCGATCTCATGCGCGTCCTCGCCTATCGCAACCCCCCGTCCCTGCCCGACGGACGCGGCGACGTGAACGGACGCACGTGGCGCGCGGCCGAGTACCCCTCCACGGCCCCCCATTCCAACGCGCGGTCGATCGCGCGGATCTTCGGCGCGCTCGCGTGTGGCGGGGCGGTCGATGGCGTGCGCGTGCTACAGCCCGACACGATCGACCGCGCGATTGAGGAACAGGCGCACGGCGATGACCTCGTGCTCGGCCGACCGACGCGCTTCGGGCTCGGGTTTCAGCTGACGATGCCCGGCGTTCGCCCGCTCGGCCCCAACCCGCGGACCTTTGGGCATTACGGCAACGGCGCCCTCCTCGGCTTCGCCGACCCGGACGCACGGATCGGCTTCTCCTACGTCTGCAATCGCGCGGGCCGCTCCTGGCGCGACCCACGCAACATCGCGCTGATCGACGCGCTGTACGCCTCGCTTTGACTCCCGTACAGGTTCGGTCCAACCCTCTCGCTTCCCGGTGCTACCATCGCCCGCGCCTTATCACATACATGCGGCTAAGGGGGTGAGCATGGGAGCACTCGACGGACAGGCCGTCGTCGTCACCGGCGGCGGACGCGGTGTCGGACGCGCCATCGCGCTGAAGGCTGCCGCGGAGGGCGCGTCGGTCGTTGTCGTCGACAACGGCTGCGAGGTCGACGGCAGCGGCACGAACCCCGCGGTCGCCGACGCGGTGGCGGCGGAGATCACGGCCGCCGGCGGCAAGGCCGTCGCGCTGCATGACGACGTCAGCACCATGACAGGTGGCGAAGCGGCTGTGAAGGCTGCCCTGGACAATTACGGGCGCGTCGACGCGCTGATCTGCGCGGCCGGCATTCGGCGCGACACGCCGATCTGGGAGATGACGGAGGACGACTGGGACACGGTCATCCGCGGCAACGTGAAGTCGTGCTTCGCGCCCATCAAGTTCGCGACGATCGCCATGCGCCAGCAGCGCTACGGCCGCATCGTCATGCTCACGTCGGACGCGGGCCTCGGCTCCGTCGGCGCGTCGAACTACGCGGCGTCGGGCGAGGGCGTGATCGGCCTCTCGCGGACCGTCGCGCGCGACGTCGGCCGCTACGGGGTGACCTGCAACGCGATCTCGCCGCTCGCCCGCACCCGCCAGTCGGGCGGCATGTCCGAGGAGCTCCGCCCGCCGGCGGGCGTGCTCTCCGCGGAGGCGATGGCGCGCATCGCGCCGCCGCCGCCGACCTTCCACTGGGAGGGCGACGACCACCCCGATGACCCGGCGAGCGTCGCGCCGCTGGCGATCTACCTCGCCAGCGAGGACGCCGGCGAAGTCAACGGCCAGCTCTTCGGCGTGCGCGGCGGCGACGTGCTGCTCTACTCGCAGCCGATCATCGACCGGCAGCTCTTGAGCTTCGGCCGGCGATTCACGCTCGACGAGCTCGACGAGCAGATGCCGCGCACGCTGGCGCTCGACGCCACCAGCCCGCTGCTGGTCTAGCGCGGGAACGAAGGAGACGACGATGGGCAACCGACTGGAAGGTCGCGTCGCGGTGGTGACGGGTGCGGGGCGCGGCATCGGCCGCGGCGTCGCACTGCAGCTCGCCGAGGAGGGCGCGGCGGTCGTGATCGCCGACTTCGGCGGGAACCTCGACGGCTCGGGCAATGACCAGGGCCCCGCCGACGAGGTCGCGCGCGAGATTCCGCGCGAACGGCGGTCGCGCGATGGCGCACTACGGCGATGTGTCGCAGTTCGCCGCGTGCAAGGACCTGGTGGCGAAGACGGTCGACGAGTTCGGCCGGCTCGACATCCTCTGCCACGTGGCCGGCATCCTGCGCGACCGCATGGTCTTCAACATGACCGAGGAGGAGTGGGACGCCGTCCTGGCGGTCCACCTCAAGGGTGCGTTCAACACCGTGCGCAACGCCATCGAGCCGATGCTGCGGCAGCGCTACGGCCGCATCCTGCTGTTCTCCTCCGGGTCGGGCCTCGGCTCGTCCGGCCAGGCGAACTACTCCGCCGCGAAGGAAGGCATGGTCGGCTTCGCGCGGTCGCTGGCCCGCGAGCTCGGACCGCACGGCATTGCCGTCAACGCGATCTACCCCGGCGGCAACACGCGCATGACGCAGTCCGTGCCCGAGAGCGCCGCCGAGATCCGCGCCGCCGCCGGCATCCGCCGCGACGGCCGCGCCGCGCAGGCCGCATGGCCGGAGGGCGGCCCGACGCCGCGCGACCCGGAGAACAACGCGCCGACCGTGGCGTGGCTGTGCACCGAGGCCGGCGGCGCGATCAGCGGCCAGGTGATCGGGACATCGGGCTGGCAGGCCTCGCGCTACAGCGTGCGGCAGGTCATCCGCAGCGTGTCACAGCCGCGTCACTGGAACGTCGACGAGCTCCGGCTCGCGGTCCCGCTGCAACTCACCGCCGGCATCCCGAACCCGGCCCCGAAGCAGCAGCCGCGCGAGGCGGCCCCGGCCGCCGGCGCGTAACCCCCTCAGTCCGTGGTACGCGGCGGCCCCGTGCCGCCGACGAGAGGGCGGGCCGCAAGGCCCGCCCTCCTGGCACACCGCGGGCTCCCGGCCCGCCGCGCGCCGCCGCTGAGCGTGCGCGCGCCGACCGCGCGCCGCCGGAGGACGCGCCGCGGCGTCAGCCCGACGCGGCCGGAGGAGGATCAGAGCGCGGCAAATAACAGCGCCGCCGGGCGCCTAGCGATACATCTTGACGACGGCCACCTCGCCCGGCGGCGCCGCCTGGATGCAGAGGTCGCACAGCGTGCACTCGTCGAGGTTGTCCTCGACCGTCACCACGCGCCCCTGGTCGTCGAGCGCAAAGATGTCGACCGGGCACACCTCGACGAGCTTCTTGCACAGCTCCGGGTTCTGCTCGATCGCCGGGTCGAGGTCGACGCGGATGAACATGGCCGGCATCACTTGCCCTCCCCGAGGCGCTCCTTGAGCAGGCGCGGGATGTCCTCGATGCGCTCCGCCACGCTGATGCCGGCGCGTTCGAGGTTCGCGAATCTTTTCGGCCGTCGTGTCGGCCTTGCCCTCCACGATCGTCCCGGCGTGGCCGAAGCGCATGCCGGGCATCTCGTCCATGAAGCGGCCGGCCATGAACGCGACCACCGGCAGCTTCGACCCACTGCTCGCCATGTAGTCGGCCAGCTCGTACTCCGCGCGCCCGCCCGGCTCGCTGTAGATCGCGATGCCCGCCGTCTGCGGGTCGGCGTCGAACAGCGGCATCAGCTCCGCGTACGTCGACCCGATGATCGCGTCGCCGCCGATCGAGACGGCCGTCGAGATGCCGAGCCCCGACTCCGACAGCGCGTTCGCGATCTCGACGGTCATGCCGCCGGAGCGCGACATCACGCCGATCTTCCCGGGCCGGAACGCGCGCTCCGTGTTCGCGCCGCCCACGCCGCCGACCTTCGACTTGCCCGGCGAGATCACGCCCAGGCAGTTCGGACCGATGATGCGCGTGCCGCGCTGCTGCGCGTACTCGACGAACTGCGCCACCTCCTTGCGCGGGATGCGCTCGGTGACGACGACGATCAGCTTGATGCCGGCGTCGATCGCCTCGAACACCGCGTCGGCGGCGAACGCCGGCGGCACCGAGACGACGGCCGCGTCGACGCGCTCGCGGTCGGTGAACGCGCGCACGGTGTCCTCGACCGGCACGCCGTGCACCTCGCGCCCCTTGCGGCCGGGCGTCACGCCGCCGACCAGCTTCGAGCCGTAGTCGAGGACCTCGCGGGCCATCGTCACGGCCTCGCGGCCGGTGATGCCCTGGATGATGAAGGTGGTGTTCTCGTCAATCAGGATCGACATCGCTTCGCCTGTTCCGCTCGTGTCCGGGCGGCCTCCCGGCCGCGTTCGCATCGGCGGCATGCTGCCGCCGCTTGACGGGCGCGCGGCAGGCTTCAGGCCTGCCGTGTGCAGTGGTTTCCTCTCGCGCGTCACGGCGGGCCCGCAGGCCCGCCCCGCGCCGGCCTCTTGGCGGCGCTAGCCCATCTTCGCGACGGCGCGCTTCGCCGCCTCGTGCATCGACACCGTGCGGTCGACGTAGTCCACGCCGTACTTCTGCAGGATCGCGAAGCCCTCTTCCTCCCACGAGCCGGGGATGCGGAAGATCGCGATCTTGTCCTTCGGGTCGAAGCCCGCCTCGATGCAGCCCTTGATCACGCCGCGCGCCACGATGTCGACGCGCGTGTTCGAGACGACGTTCATCATCACGGCGATCTTCTCGACGCCGGGCTGCTCGCAGATCAGCTTCGTCAGCGCCGCGGCTTTCGACACCGACGGGTTGCCGCCGATCTCGCAGTAGTTCGCCGGGCGCCCGCCGGCCGCGCGCACGGCGTCGAACAGCGTCAGCGAGCCGCCGCCGGCGCCGATGATCAGCCCCAGGTTGCCGTCGAACTGCGTGAGGTTGCCGGCCACGCCGCGCGGGTCCGCCGCGTCGACCTGCGCCGCCGCGATCTCGAACGCCGTCGGCGGGCGCGCCTGGCGGTTGTCGTCGTCGGGGATGCCGAGCTCCTTGAGCAGCGCCGCATGCGTGCGCCGCGCCTCGGCCTCCATGTCCATGTGCGAGTCGAGCGCCACGAACGACCCGTCGTCGAGCCGCCCGATCGGGTTGATCTCCGCGAGCGTGAGGTCGAATGCGAGGAACACCCGCGCCAGCGCCGCGACGATGCCGGTCAGCCGCGTCAGCTCGTTGCCGGTCAGCCCGACCGACGCCACCGCCGTCTTCGCGATGTAGTCGGAGAACGGCCGCAGCGACGAGAAGTGCGTGCGCGAGAGGTGCTCGGGGTGCTGCTCCGCGACCTCCTCGATGTCGATGCCGCCCATGTCGCTGAAGATGATCAGCGGGCGCTTGGCGCGGCCGTCCCACGTCACCGCCGCGTAGTACTCCTGCTCGACCGTGCGGCGCTCCTCGACGAGCACCCCCACCGGCTCGAGCCCGTTGATGGTGAGCCCGAGGATCGCCTCGGCCGCCTCGCCTGCCGCGGCCGGGGTGTCGGCGAACTTCACGCCGCCGGCCTTCATGCGGCCGCCCGAGAGCACCTGCGACTTCAGCACGACCGGCCCGCCGAGGGTGGTCGCCGCTTCGATCGCCTCCGCCTGCGTCCGCGCGAACCGGCTCTTCGGGAGCGGGACGCGGTGCTTCGCCAGGACCTGCTTCGCCTCGTACTCGTAGAACCGCATGCGCACCCTCGCGGATCATCGCCGCGCCCGGGCGGGCGCGGAGACTGCTGGCTTGCCGGTCGTCGATCGGGTGCGCCGCTCGTGCCGCCCCGCCAGGCGGCACGAACGGCCCGACCCGCCCGCGCGGCTAGGCGCGGGCTCCCGTGCTGATGCCGTACTGCGCGGCCATGTCCGGGTCCCGCTCGGCGATGCGCTCGGCGAGGCTCCACATCACCATGGCCTGCTTGTACGTCGCGTCGTCCTGCATCTTGCCGTCGATCATCGCGACCCCGCCGCCCTCCGGCATGGAGTCGATGATCTTCTTCGCGAACTTCACCTCGTCGGGGTCCGGGCTGAACACGCGGCGCGCGATCTCGATCTGGCTCGGGTGCAGCGACCACGCGCCCACGCACCCGAGCAGGAACGCGGCGCGGAACTGGTCCTCGCACCCGACCGGGTCCGAGATGTCGCCGAACGGGCCGTAGTACGGGAGGATGTCGGCGTTCACGCAGGCGTCGACCATGCGCGCGATCGAGTAGTGCCACGGGTCCTGCTGCGCCGTCTGGCGCGGCGCGTCCGGGTGCTCGGGGTCGGGGTCCGTGCGCACCACGTACGACGGGTGACCGCCGCCGACGCGCGTCGTCTTCATGCGCCGCGAGGCGGCGAGGTCGGCCGGGCCGAAGGACATCCCCTGCATGCGCGGGCTGGCGAGCGCGATCTCCTCGACGCGCGCCACGCCGCCGCCGGTCTCGAGGATGCGCGTGCAGCAGGATCGGACGCTGTGACGCTGGCGCCGCGCCTCGAGCTGCGCGAGCAGGCGGTCGACGTAGTGGATGTCCTCGGGGCCGAGCACCTTCGGGATCGACGATCACGTCGAGCCGGTCGCCGATGGTCTCGACGAAGCGCATGACGTCGTCGAGGAACCACGGCGAGTCGAGGCTGTTCACGCGCGTCCAGCAGCCGACGTCTGGCCGAAGTCGTTGCCTGCGACGACCTCGATGAAGCCCTCGCGCGCGGCGACCTTCTGGTCGGCGGGGACGGCGTCCTCGAGGTTGCCGAGCAGGACGTCGACCTGCTTGCAGCATCTCGGGGACCTTCGCGACCATGCTTCGGGTTGGCCGCGTTGAGGAAGTGGATCATGCGGCTGGGCGTGAACGGGATATCGCGCAGGGGCTCGGGCGCGCCGAGCGCGAGGGGCTTGAAGAACTCCCGCGGGCTGCGCTGCATCGGGTGCTCCGGGTCGCTGGCGAGCGCCGTGCGGCGCCCTCGCCGGGATGACGGCGCGGCCGCGCGAGCGGCGTCGCCGGGTCGAGCGATGGTACGCGCCGGACGCTAAGCCGGGCATCTCACAGCGTCAACGCGAGACGGGGGGATAGTAGAGAAGCAGCACCGAAACCCGAATCGCTACCGTGAGGGCTGACGAGTTCGGCGTCGCGCTCCTCTTCGCTGCAACGCAGGCACGCCGCCCGCTGGCGGCTGGCGGCCTGACGGGGGTCGTGGGGGCGGCCTGTCTTCGGATACGCTGGTCCAATATGCAATCCGCACCGCTCGCACTCGCTGTTGCTCTCGCGCTCATCCTCAGCGCGTGCGGCTCGCACCCGACGCCAACGCCGGTGCCGACGGCACTCGCGGACTACACCGTGGTCGCCAAGACCAAGTACGGCACGGGCCCATGGGTGGTGCCGGATCGCACCGGGCGTGGCTCCGCCGTAACCGTCACCGACAGCGGTGCCGGGAAGAAGCAAGGCACGTACGTCACCATCATCATCGCCGGGGCGGAGCACGAGACGCTCGTGACCGTGGAGTGCTTCGACGCGACGAGGGTCGGCGCGGTCCTCTCGGTCGGGTGCCGGTAAAAGCCCAGCGCGCCCCGGTCCCTTGACTGTTCCCGGGCGCCACCCGAATCTACACAAGGCCATGGGGTAGAAGGAGTCCAACGTGACGAAGCAGCGCGTTGAAGTACGGTCCGCGGGCACCACGGTTACGAATGGCTCGTGGGACGGCTACCTGCTTGTCGGCGATCGGGTGATCACGTTCGATTCGATCTGCGTGACGCTCCGCTTCCTGGACGGGTCGGAGCAGGACGTGAGCATGGGACCGGCTTCCGGGGTGGACGCGGCGGGTGTTGAGCTTCCCCCCACACACTACTCGACGCTCAATCGTGGACCGCTTCGCCCCGCTCAAGCCCCGGTCGAGTAGCGCTAGTTCTCATCTGCAATCGGTTGCCTACGGTGTCGCTTGCTTGCACGCCGCATCGGCCTGCGAAGAGTACGCCTGTGCCTGCTGAACTAACGCTGCTGCTTGCGCCCGCACGTTCGTGATCGCGCTTTCCGCGCCACTGACGGCGTGTATGCCATCTTGAACCGCTTGCTGAATGGGCGCGTCCTCCGGGACGCCTGCCGGCTGGTAGGAGGGGAGCGAGGCTTCCGCGCTCGTCAACTCCCGCATGTCGGCAGGGACGATGGAGAGCAAGTGCTGAACTGACTCGATGCGCGTGTTCAACGCGGACACGTCCGACTCCAGCACGCCTTGGTCCCCTTCCAGCGCGCCAACATCGCCCTCCACGACACCCGCGTCTCCACATACCAGCGTTGTATCGGCGGTCAGCGTTGTTTGGAGATCTTGGTATACGCCCTTGATAGCATCGCGCATCGTCGTCAGGTCAGCGGCAATGGATACATCGCTGAGATCCCGCGATTCGGCCTGGAGGTCTGACAGGTCCGAAGTCAACGTCCGAAGCGCAGCGTCGATTCGACGCTGGTTCGCGGCCGCCGTCGCGGATGCTTGCTCTGCCGGAAGGTCCTCGACCCATCCGGGAGTTCCGGCGAATCCAGCGCAGATCGTGCGCCCGTTGAACTGCCCGCCGCCGTCGTCGACCTGTACGTGCGCGCCCGACTCGTAACGGAAGATGCACACCATCGATTGCTGCTCGGTGGGCTCGCCATCCGTCGACCAGAACTCTCCCTGTTGCCCCCGCGCCTGAATCCAGGATTGACAGGCCTGGAGGGCGTCGGATGCCATGAACGTAACCGAGACCGCGGTACCCCGCTCAAACACCGTACAAGCGGAGGGCGGAGCGGTTCCGGTCGGACTTTGAGCCGCCGACGGCGCACCCACCGGCTCCGCGGGGCCCGGCATCACCGCAACGTAGCGAACCTCGACGAGGATCGACGTGTCGCTCCGATTGGACACGCTGACGGGATCGCAGAACCCAGCCTCACTTTCGCCGCTACTTCCGGCGCCGAGCGAGAGGTGGGCACCCTGATACTCGTCGAAGAATTCGACGCTCGGTCCGGTCCCTTCGGCATACGGCTGGCGGACGCTCCAGTCGAACCGCACTCCCCCGAGCGCACATCCGGTGCTTGGGATAGTGACGAGAGGGAATGAGACGCTCTCGCTCTGGTCGCGGTCGAGCCGCAATTCGAAGACTCCAAATTCCGGCAGCACCGCGTGCTCATCGGTCGCTGGTGTGGGCGCCTGAGCCTGCGGACCCATTCTGGGCGTACTTGTCGCTGAAATGCTCGAGGATGGAATTGGCGTTCGGGAATGGCTCGAAGCAGCCGAACAGGCAGCGACCAATATGCAGACAAACAGGAAAGCAAAGGCAGGAAAGCGCTTACGCCTACGCCGACACAAGTTCGCGAGGCCCCAGCAGTGGAGCCGCGGGAAGATGAAGGCGAGCGCCACGAGAACGATTGCCCAGGCGGTGATGCTCATGGTTTGGCTCCAGCGACCCCCTTCGCCCCGCCGGTCGGGCAGGTGGCCGTCGTCATTCGCACCATAAACCCACAGACCATGGGCGAACGGCGAGCACCCGCTTACCGGGTTGCGAGAAACGTCAAGTAGCAGGTGACCAGCGTGCCGACCAAAGTCAGCCAAACAGCGGTCTCCATGCGCGCATCGCAATCAGGGAGCACGGATAGCCCGCGGGACAACTCCTGGAGAAGGCGAGCTGCCAGAAGCTTGAGGTGCTGCCTCTGCACACCACGGGAAAGTACAAGGGCTTCTCGCGATGCGCGTGGGTCCGTGGCCGGATCGAGTGCGTCCCGAATCTCTTCCAGATCGCGACGCACGCGCCCCGATGACACTGTCACGCGGGCGGCTTCGGCCAGTTCGTCTGGAATCGCCGGGGGAGGCTCCCCCAGCGCGGCCGCGCGGATCGCAGCTGCGAGGCGGCGATCCGCTTCCGCGGTAGAGGAGACCCCGCGGACGACTCGCATCAAGTGCTCGTCCGTCGAGCTGTCGCGGATGAGACCGACTACTGACGAGGAGCGCACCGCGTAGGCGGCGGCGTTCTGGGCGAGGAGCGCGCGGAACGACGCGCCGGCGTCCAGAGTCTGGAAGTCCGGGGCGAACTGCCTGTTGATGGCGTCGAGCCCGGTCAAGCTGCCCACCGACGCGGCGAACTGCTTGCTGATGGCGTCGCGCCCGACCACGCCGCCCATCGACGCGGCGAACTGCTTGCTGATGGCGTCGAGCCCGCTCACGCCGCCCATCGAGGCGGCGAGCTGCTTGCTGATGGCGGTCGAGCGCCACATCGGGAGCGGCCGCGCCCGGATCACCAACGTCTCTGCCGTCTCGTAGCATGCTGTGGCGCAGACTCCCATCCCACCGCTGAAGCTACCCCAGGTACGCGGCCGCGACCAAAGGCCAGTGGACGCCGCCGGCGCCCGCGGTCGTCTCGCGAGTCGGGTTTCGGTGCTGCTTCTCTACTATCCCGTCAACGCGAGACGAGGTGCGCGCCGCGCGCGCTCAGCGCGGCGGCCACGTCGCGCTGCCGGCGCCGCCCCGCGGCTCGTCGGGCGCGGTGGCGCCGCCGCCGCGGCGAAAGCGAGCCCCGCGAGCATCGCCGGCAGCGCGATCGCCGACCCCGGCGAGCGCGAACCACGCGGCGTCGCGCACCGGCGTCCACACCAGCGCGCGCGTGATCGCGGAGATCTCGCCGGCGAGCGTGCTGCCGTCGGTGCCCACGACTGCCACGAGCCCGCGCACGAGCAGCGTGACCACGAGCGTGAGCGCCGCGGCGCCGACCAGCGCGGCGCCGAGCGCGACGAACCGTCCCGAGCCCGCGCCCCAGCGCCACGACGGCCGCGGCCAGCACGCCGCACGCGATCGCGAGCGGCCAGAGCAGTGCGCCGAAGCGGTCGTGGTTGGCGGAGCTCAGCGCGCCGAACAGGCGGCGCGTGGCGCCGGCCGTCGAGAAGATGCCGGGTCGCAGCAGCTCGCCCTGCGTCGTCCGCAGCGCGCCCGTCCCGTTGCGCGTAGATCGCGTCGGCGGCGCGCCCAGCAGCAGGTCGCGCTGGCGCGCGGCCGAGTCGTCGCGCGCCTCGAGCGCGCTCAGCTTCACGCTCGGCACGGGGAAGCCCGGCACCTCCACCTGCGCCGCCGGCTGCGCGGCGCGGCTCGCGCCGGCGGCGACGATGTCGCCGTGGTGCATCGCGAGCAGCTCGTCGATCTGCGTGAGCGCGGCCACCCCGCGCTCCAGCGCGGGGATCGCGACGTCGCGCCCCGTGGCCTGCCACCCGCCGAGCACGAAGCAGGCACGCGGCCGCGGCCACGACGAGCAGCCACGCGGCAACGCGCGCGAGCGTCGCGCGCAGGTATCCGGGCTCGTCCAGTTCGATGTCGGGCACCGGCTCCGGCAGGTGCCCGAAGGTGCCCTCGTCGGTGACGACGGGCGCGGGCTCGAAGTCGAGCGGGGGATCGAAGCGAGGAACCCGTCGGGGTTCGGTGTCGGCGTCGCTCGGCTCACGCGGCGTCATCGTGGGCACAGCTCGGCCTCGACGCCCGCGCGCCAACCTGCGCCCCGCCGCGCAATGCCGCGCGCACGCCCCGCGTGAGCGGGCTGAGCAGCCGCGCAGGCCGCCCCGGCGCGCTTCCCGGCCACGGTTGCGCTCACGCACCCGAACGGGCCGCGGAGGGAACGACGCTCGGCCGCCCGCTCGTGGCCAGCGCGCAGTCGGACCGGTTCCGACCAGCCCGCTCACGCGGGCCATTCGCCCGCGGCGTCGCCGTCCCCCCGCCCGGCAACCGCTAACCGCCCGGCGCCGGCGTCGCCGGGTTCTTCACCGCGACCGTGATCGTCGTCACGGCGCTGCCGAGCTTCGCGTCGGTGACCGTGAGCCGCACGGTATACGTGCCATCGGCGACGGCCGTGGTGTCCCAGGTGGCGATCTGGCCGTTCAGGACCGGCTGATTCACGCTCCCCGCGGAGAACCACTGCGTCGGGTTGAGCCCCGGGCCGACCTCGACGGTCGCGCTGGCGAGGTTCCCGGCCGTGGCGACGCCCGTCACCGAGACGGTGCCCGACACCACGGAGTTGTTCGACGGGCTCGTGATCACGGCCGCCGGCGCCTGGTCGGTCGTCGGGGCGGCGTTCCCGTTGTTCACGGTGACCGAGACCTGGTAGTAGGTCTGGCCGCGATCGCCGTCGGTCAGCATCGCGCGCAGCGTGTACACGCCGTTCGGCAGGTTCGACGTGTCCCAGATCCCCAGCGTCCCGGACACGACCGGGCGCGGCGACTGCGCGATGCGCACCCACGAGCCCGGCGCCGCACCGCGACCCCAGTCGAGCTCAAAGCCCTCGAACTTGGGCGAGTCCGCGTGGCCGAGCACGATCACGCGCCCCCGCACGTTCGCGGACGGCAGCGGCGACGCGATCGAAACCAGCGCGCTCGCCGCGCTCGACTCCTCGGACGGCGCGAGCAGCTGGCGCACGTTGTGCTTGTCGGCCCAGTCGTCGAGCCCGGTCCAGCCCTTCACCTCGTCGGGCGGGAAGACCAGCCGCACCTCCTCCTTCACGAAGTTGGCCGGCGTCGCCGGCGCGGCGAGCAGCCCGGTGCGCGTGTCGATCTTCACGTTCTGCCACCATGAGTCGTAGAGGTCGGGCGCCTTGTCCGGCCCGCCGCTCGGCAGCGCGCTCGCGGCGTAGAGGCTCGTGTAGCGGTTCAGCTGCGGGCAGAGGTCGGTCGGCAGCTTGCCCGACGGCCAGCAGACCTCCTTCTCCACCACGCCCGGCGGCCGCGCGAACGGCGTCGGCGGCAGCTTCAGGTCCTGCACCGCCGCCATCATCACCTCTTTCCAGGTGTGCAGCGCGACGGTCGTCGACGACAGCGCCGTGATCGGCGAGTTGTCGGAGTTGCCGGCCCACACGCCGGCCACGAGGTTCGGCGTGTAGCCCATCGTCCAGGTGTCGCCGACGAGGCCCGGCGAGTCGATGTACGGCTCGCTCGTCCCGGTCTTCGCCCCCGACGGGCGCCCGTCGGCCAGCGCGAGCGCGTTGCACACGCCGTAGGTGATGCACTGGTTCTGGCCGTTGGAGAGCACGGACGTGATCAGGTAGGGGAACTCCGCCGGCAACACCCGCCGCTCGACCGGCTTCTCGAAGTTGTAGAGCACCTTGCCGGTCGAGTCCGTGACCTTCAGCAGCGAGACGGGCTCGAGGCTGCGCTCGCCTGCGACGGTCGGGTCGACGACCACGTCCTGGCCGCGCATCACCCCGTCCGTAGCGAGCACGCTGTACGCGATCGCCTGGTCCTCGAGCGTGATGTCGACGCCGCCGACCGTCAGCGAGGGGCCGTAGCCGTTCGGGTTGTGCAGCGTCGTGTAGCCGACCTGCCGCAGCATCTGCTCGACGTTCTTCACGCCGGCGAACACGATCGTCTTCACCGCCGGGATGTTCAGCGAGTTGCCGAGGGCCTCGTGCGCGGGGATCGGACCGAGCACGGCGGCGATCGGGTCGCGCGGGGTGTACGCCTGGCCCGTGGCGTAGTCGATCAGCGACAACGGCGTGTCGAGGATCGCGGTGCCGGTGCCCCAGCCCTTCGTGAACGCGGTCATGTAGGTCCACGGCTTCAGCGTCGAGCCCGGCGAGTTCTGCGCCGTGATGTTGTCGACCCGCCCCTGGATCGAGTCGTTGAAGTAGTCGGCGCTGCCGACGTACGTGAGGATCTCGCCGGTCAGCGGGTCGAGCACGATCGTCGCGCCGTTGTGCGAGTTCGCCGGGTCGCCGTACTGGGCGACGTTCTTCGCGAGGATGTCCTCGGCCTGGTGCTGCAGGTCGAGGTTGAGGCTCGTCGTCACCTGGAGGCCGTCGTGCAGGACGGCGTCCTCGCCGAAGCGGTCCTTCAGCTCGGGAATGACGCGGTTGAGGACGAAGTGCGGCGCCTCGATGTCGAAGCGGTTCGTCTTGAACGCGATCGGCTGCTGCGCGGCCTGGTCGGCCTGCGCCTGCGTGATCTGGCCGTGCGCCACCATCAGGTGGAGCACCTCGAGCTGGCGACGCTTCGTCGCGCTGCTCGGGTCGAGCGTGGCGTCACCCGCGTGCGGCGCGTATGCCGCCGGCGACTGCGGGATGCCGGCCAGCAGCGCCGCCTCGGCGAGCGTGAGGTCCTTCGCATCCTTGCCGAAGTAGCCCTGCGATGCGGCCTCGACGCCCGTGTAGATCGAGCCGTACGGGATCGAGTTCAGGTACCACTCGAGGATCTGGTCCTTGCTGTAGCGCTTGGTCAGCTCCAGCGCGATCACCATCTCCTTGACCTTGCGGTCGATGGAGCGCTGGGCCCGCTCGTCGCGCGGGATGTAGACGTTCTTCGCCAGCTGCTGCGTGATCGACGAGCCGCCGGAGCCACCGAAGAGGCCCGTGCCGAACGGGGTGAGGTTCTCGATGCCGGCGCGAGCGAGGCCGCGCGTATTCAGGCCGTTGTTCGTGTAGAACGACGCGTCCTCCGTGGCGACCGTCGCCTTCGGCATCCACGGCGAGATGTCCGCGAGCGCGACCGGGCGGCGCAGCCCGCCGAGCTCGTCGACGACCTCATAGAGCAGCTTGCCGTTGCGGTCGTAGATCTGCGCGCCGCCGCGCGAGAACTTCGAGATCAGCTGCTCCGGCGGCACGACGCCGCCGGCGATCTGGTTGTACCGGTTCATCACGTAGACGCCACCGGCGCCGGCGATGCCGGCCCCGACGATGATCAGCGCGCCCAGCGTGACGAGGATCGCCCTGAGCAGCCGACGGCCGGGGCCCCCATTCGAGACACCGCCGCCGTCGCGGGCGGCGCGGCTGATCGCGCGCATGCGTGCGCGGCGGCGGGCGGCGGCGCGCTCGTCGGCGGTCATGCCGGCGCCCCGCTCTCCTCACGCCGCAGGATCACGAGGTGCGAGAGCCCGAAGCGGCGCAGCGGGTTGCTCTCCGCCCAGTAGCAGAACGCGCGCAGCCCGCGCGCCACGGCGGGCCAGCGCGCGGCGACGTTGTCGAACCCGGGGTAGACGTAGCCCTGGTCGACCACGCGCAGCGCGGTGCCGGCGATCAGCCGGCGCCAGTCGCCGTGGCGGTAGGCGCGCGCGTGGGGGACGAGGCGGCGGCGCAGGAACGTCGGCAGCCAATTCACGAGGGGGATGTTCCCGAACACATAACGCTTCCCTAGGTAGATGCCGTGGGTTTCGAACGGGTAAAGGCGGTTCGGGGCGTAGATCACGCAGGTGCCGCCGGGTGCGAGCACGCGGCTCACCTCGCGCAGCGTCTCGCGGTCGTCGGCGACGTGCTCGATCACCTCGTTCAGCACGATCACGTCGAGCGATCCGTCGCGGAACGGCAGCGACTCGCCGCCGGCCGTGAGGTACTCCGCGCGGCTGGGCGCGCCGCCGGTGCGCGCGGGGTCGAGGCCACGCCGGCGCGCTTCCACGAGGCGCGATCCCGCGATGTCGGAGCCGATCACGCGTCCGCCGCGCCGCTCCAGCGCACGCGCATACTCGCCGAGGCCGCAGCCGAGGTCGAGCACCCGGCGCCCGGTGAGCGGCACGTAGCGTTCGATGAGGTCGAGCCGCCGGTCCTGGCCGAAGCGCCAGACGAAGCTCGGGTTCCCGAGCCGCGCGGCGTCCGGGGCGTGCGGCCCGCGAACCTGCGGGGCGTCCGCCGCCCCGCGCGTGGGCTGCTCCACTGGGGAACCACCTTCCGCCCCGCCCAGGGACTGCGATGGCGTCGCGCCTCGGCGACAGTCTATGGCTCCACGCGCGGCGCGCCTGGCGCCTCCCGGTGTGCGGTGGAGTGGTAGGGGGTCCGCACCTATAGTAGCCGCAGACCCCGCAGGCGCGACCCCCATATCACGGGCTTCACGGTCGCGCCGAGTCGATCCGCTGCACTCCGGGAGCGCTGGATGGCCCTCACCGCCGACGAGGTCCGTTATATCGCCCGCCTCGCCCGCGTGGCGCTGGCCGACGACGAAGTCGAGCGCCTGCGCGACGAGCTGTCGGCCATCCTCGGCCACTTCGCCGTCCTCAACGACGTCGACACCGAGGGGGTTCCGCCCACCGCCCAGAGCCTCGACCAGGCGAACGTCGAGCGCGACGACGCGCCGCAGCCCTCCATGCCCCGCGACGAGATCCTCGCGAACGCGCCGCGCCGCGAGGGCGACTTCCTGCGCGTGCGCGCGGTGCTGGACACGTGAGCCGCCGCCGCAATGCCTGACCCCACCCCCATCGACCTCGACGTCACCGCCCACGAGCACGCCGCGCGGCTGCGCTCGGGCGACTACACGGCGCGCGCGCTCGCGGAGGCGACGCTGGCGCGCGTCCGCGCGCAGCAGCCCGCGCTCAACGCATACATCTCGCTCACCGAGGAGCTGGCGCTCGAGGCGGCGGACGCCGCCGACGCCCGCCTGCGCGCCGGCGACGCCGGCCCGCTGACCGGCATCCCCGTCGGCGTGAAGGACCTCCTCGCCGTGCGCGGCGTCGCCAACACCGCCGCCTCGCGCATGCTCGAGCACTTCGTCCCGCCCTACGACTGCACCGTCGTCGAGCGCATCAAGGCCGCCGGCGCCGTGATCGTGGGCAAGGCGAACCTCGACGAGTTCGCGATGGGCTCCTCGACCGAGCACTCCGCGTTCGGCGTGGTCCGTAACCCGTGGGACCGCGAGCGTGTGCCGGGCGGCTCCTCGGGCGGCTCGGCCGTGACCGTCGCCGCGCGTGGCGTCCCGCTGTCGCTCGGCACCGACACCGGCGGCTCCATCCGCCAGCCGGCGGCGCTGTGCGGCATCGTCGGCCTCAAGCCGACGTACGGACGCGTCAGCCGCTGGGGCGTCGTCGCCTTCGCGTCGTCGCTCGACCAGGTCGGGCCGTTCGGGCGCGACGCCGAGGACACGGCGACACTGCTGGAGGTGATCGCCGGCCGCGACGAGCGCGACTCCACGACGGTCGACGTGCCGGTGCCGGACTACCACGCCGAGCTCGGGCGCGGCATCGAGGGCCTGCGCATCGGCGTCCCGCAGCAGTTCCTCGAGCGCGGGCTCGGGCCGGGCGTGCGCGAGGCCGTCGAGGAGGCGATCGCGACCTTCGAGCGCAACGGCGCGCGCGTGGACCGCTCGGTCACGCTCCCGTCGTCGGATGCCGCGCTGGCCGTCTACTACATCATCGCGCCCTCGGAGGCGTCGGCGAACCTCGCCCGCTACGACGGCGTGAAGTACGGCTTCAGCGTCACCGACGGCACGTCCGTCGAGGAGGAGATGTCGCAGACGCGCGGCCGCGGTTTCGGCGCCGAGGTGAAGCGCCGCATCATGCTCGGCACCTATGCGCTCTCGGCCGGCTACTACGACGCGTACTACCTGAAGGCGCAGAAGGTGCGCACGCTGATCCGTCGCGAGTTCGCCGCCGCGCTCACCGACCACGACCTGCTGCTCACGCCGACCGCGCCGACCACCGCCTTCCGCATCGGCGAGAAGATCGACGACCCATATGAGATGTATCTGAACGACCTCTTCACGATCCCGGTGAACATCGCCGGGAACCCCGGCATCAGCGTGCCGTGCGGGTTTGCGGAGGGGCTGCCCGTGGGCCTGCAGCTGATCGGCCGCCCGTTCGAGGAGGGCACGCTGCTGCGGGCCGCCGCCGCCTACGAGGCGTTGACCGACTGGCACACTCGCGCGCCGTCCGGGTCCGCTTGAGGCGCCGCGTGCGGCCCCGGCGCGAGCCTCGCACGCCTCTGCTACGCTGCCCCGGATGAACTTCCTCCCGGATCGCGCACCCGAGAATGGTTCCGGCGAGGGCTCCCTGGGCGGTACGCCGCTCGAGGAGCTCACGCTGTCCATCAAGGGGGTGCGCGCGCGCGCCGGGGAGACGCCCGGCGAGCTCGAGGTCGAGCTCGACACCAGCCGCGGCTCGCTCACCGTGCACCTGCACCCGTGCGAGGGGAAGACGGGCGCTGCCATCTTCCTCGGCGGCGCGGGCGGCGGCGTGAAGGGGCCGGCGAACGGCGTCTACGAGCAGCTCGCACGCGAGCTCGTCGCGGACGGCGTGACGTCGATCCGCGTGCAGTACCGCGAGCCGGGCGAGTTCGAGGAGTGCGTGCTCGACGCGCTCGCCGCGTGCTCGTTCCTCAAGGGGATCGGCGCGGAGCAGGTGGTGCTCGTCGGGCACTCGTTCGGCGGCGCGGTGGCCGTGAAGGCCGGGGAGCTGGCGCCGATCGCGACCGGCGTCGTCGGGATGTCGTCGCAGCGCTTCGGCACGCAGGAGGTCGGCGACCTCGGCAAGCCCTTGCTGCTGATCCACGGTGATCACGACGAGGTGCTCGACCACGCGGCGTCGCAGGACATCTATGAGCGAGCGAGCGAGCCCAAACGGCTCGTGCTGATCGAGGGCGCGGGCCACGGGCTCACGGAGTCCGCCGAGCGCGTCCACGACCTCCTGCGGGAGTTCATCGCCACCCACGCCGGCGACGCGTTCGCCGCGCGCTGAGGACGTCCAGCCCGCGTGCGGCGTCCCCGGGGGGCCGCGGCGCCGGACGGATCCGCTCGTTATCACGGATTTCGTGGTGCCCGAGCGGTTCGGATATACTGCGGCTGCGTTCGCCCCACCCGCGAGTCACCGCGATGGGTGTCATGGCGCTGACGCACGATACGAGCAGGGACATACCCAGGGAGCCCGGGGGGCGGCGGCTGCCGGATGCCTCGAGCAGGAGTTTGGGGGAGCACATGACGCTGGACACGCCGTCCTTTAGCCCGGGACTCGAGGGGGTAGCGATTGCCGAATCCGCTATCTCAAAGGTCGATGGGCAGGCAGGCCGCCTCACGTACCGTGGGTACTCGATCGAGGACCTGACGCAGCCGGAGGTCACCTTCGAGGAGGTGGTGGCCCTCCTCTACGACGGCGAGCTCCCGAGCCGGGCGCGCCTCGACGAGGTGAAGCAGCAGCTTCACGACAATCGGGTCCTCACGCCGGAGCAGCTGTCCGTCGCGCAGCACGTCGGGCGCATCACCCACCCGATGTTCGCGCTCCAGTCGGCGACCGCTGCGCTCGGCCCGACGAACAACGACTTCGAGCGCAAGGTGAACACGGTCGGCGAGCGCGGCCTCGCGATGGTCGCGAAGGTCGGCCACCTGGCCGGCATCATTGCCCAGGCGGCGGACGGCCGCGCCTACGAGGGCCCGTACGTCGGCGAGTCCCACGCGCGCATGATGCTGCGCATGATCACCGGCAAGGAGCCGTCCGAGCTCCACGAGCGCGTGATGAACGCGCTGCTCATCCTCCAGGCCGACCACTCTGCCGGCAACGCGTCGACGTTCACCGCGCGCGTCGTCACCTCGACGAAGGCCGAGCCCGAGGCCGTCACCGCTGCCGCCATCGGCGCGCTGTCCGGCCCCGCTCACGGCGGCGCCAATGAGGCATCCCTGCGTCTCTTCCAGCAGATCGGCGATCCCAAGCGCGCCGAGGAAGAGATCCAGAAGCTGATGGACGACAAGTTCAAGATCCCGGGGTTCGGGCACCGCGTGTACCACGTCAAGGACCCGCGCTCGAAGGTGATCCAGCGCCTCGCCGACGAGGTGATCGAGCCGGGCAGCGAGGTCGCCGACCTCTACCAGATCGCCCTCACGGTCGAGCAGGTCGCCACGGCACGGCTCGGCGACCGGGGCCTCTACCCGAACGTCGACCTCTTCTCGGGCTGCATCTTCGCCGCCCTGGGCATCCCCACGGACTTCTTCACGCCGATCTTCGCCGCGTCCCGGACGCTCGGCTGGATGGTGAACATGAAGGAGCAGTGGGAGTCCGGGAACCGCATCTTCCGGCCGACCCAGGTCTACGTCGGCCAGCCGCACCGCGACTTCGTGCCGCTCGACAAGCGGTAGCACTCCCGCCGCATGTAGACGAAGAGGCCGCCCCCGGGGCGGCCTCTTCGTGTGTGGCCCCTGTCAAGCGGCGGCAGACACGCCGCCGATATCGTCGGCGGCTGCCGGCCGCCGCTATGGTCGGCGGCCTCTCTGCCGCCGCTATGGTCGGCGGCTGCCGGCCGCCGCTATGGTCGGCGGCCTCTCTGCCGCCGCTGTGGGTGGCGCGTCGGCGCCACGCCGCCGCTTCACGGGAAGACCGGGGGCCCGTCCGCCTATTCCAGGTAGTTCACCTGCATCGCGGCACGCACGTCGCGCATCGTCGCCTCCGCGACACGCTTGGCGCGCGCGGTGCCGGCGGCCAGCGCGTCGTGCACCTCCGCGGGGTGCGTGTCGAAGTACGCGCGCCGCTCGCGGATCGGGTCGAGGAACGCGTTGAGCGCCGCATGCAGCTTCGCCTTCACCTCGACGTCGCCGACGCGCCCGGCGCGGTAGCGCTCCTTGAGATCGTTCACCTCGTCGACGTCCGGGTTGAAGGCGTCGTGGTACATGAACACCGGGTTGCCCTCGACGTGGCCGGGGTCCGTGGCCCGCAGCCGGGTGGGGTCGGTGAACATCCCCTTCACCTTCTGCACGACCGTCTCCGCGTCGTCCTTCAGGTAGATCGCGTTGCCCAGCGACTTGCTCATCTTCGCGTTGCCGTCGACGCCGACGAGCCGCGGCACGCGGCCGACCAGCGGCTCCGGCACGGGGAAGACCTCGGTGTCGAAGAGGCGGTTGAAGCGCCGCGCGATCTCGCGCGTCATCTCGATGTGCGGCAGCTGGTCCTCGCCCACCGGCACGAGGTGCGCCTTCGGCATCAGGATGTTCGCGGCCTGCATCACCGGGTAGTTGAAGAACGCGACCGGCGTCGAGCCGCTGTCCTCGCCCATCTCCGCCTTCAGCGTCGGGTTGCGCTGCAGGCGCGCGAGCGGGATCCACCACGACAGCCACGTCGTCAGTTCGGCGTGCTCCGGGATCATGCTCTCGATGCAGTAGTGGCTGTGCTCCGGGTCGAGCCCGACCGCGAGCCAGTCCTTCGCGACCTCGAACACCGCGCTGCGCACGAGGTCGAACTCGTCGGCGTGGTCCGAGACCTGGAAGTCCGCGATCAGGAAGAAGCACTCGTACTCGCGCTGAAGGCGGATCCAGTTCTCGAGCGCGCCGACGTAGTGACCGAGATGGAGGGCGCCGGTCGGGCGGACGCCCGTGAGGATGCGCTTGCGCTCGGAGGTCATCGCGGGCCTCTTCGATCCGATGGCTGTGGCGGCTCGATTTTTTACCGATTATCAACCGGGACGGCACACGTCCGCGGTCGGCGGCGAGTGGGCCCGATGATACATTCGGGTCGGTCCCGACCGCCAACCGCGCCTCGTCGCGGCCCGGCAGCGACGACGCACGAGAGGAGGCCGGCCTCATGCGTATCCGCCGCATTGTCCTCGCGACCGTGCTCGCGGCCATGGTGATCCTCGCCGTGGCTGGTCCCGCCTTCGCACAGGAGGGCCCGGACAACAACAACGCGTGCAAGGGCAAGCACAAGCGCGCCTGCGAGATCCCCGAGGTGCCGCTCGCCGCGGCGATCCCGGTGGTGGGCCTGCTTGCGGTCGCGGGGTACGTGCTGATCGACCACCGCCGCCACCGCCGCCCCTCCGACTCCGACGCCGGCTAGCGAGGGCCGCCCGTGCAGCCCTCGGCCGCCGTCTCGTCCGTGCCGGCGCGACCGCTGGGCGCGCTGTTCGGCCGCTGGCGCCTGCTCGCGCTGATCGTCGTCGGGTTCGCTCCGTTCGCGCCGTCGCTGCTCGCGGAGCGCGACTTCCTCCTCGCCGACAACGCGCTCGGCTTCGTCCCGTTCATGCTGCCGTTCGCCGCATACCTGTTCTGGGTGCACGGCCACGTCGATGGGCGGCCCGGCAAGCGCGACGTGCTGCTCGACGCCTTCTTTGCGACGCCGCTGCTGCTCGGCGCGTTCTTCGTGCTCGCCGTCACGCCGGCGCGGCTGTCCTGGTACTTCTGGCTGAACCGCGTCGACCTGCTGGCGCTGGCGCTGTTCGCGACCGGCGCCGGGGTGGTCTTCCTCGGCTACCAGCAGGTGCTGCGCGTGTGGCCGGCCGTCGCCGCGCTCTTCCTCGGCTGGCCGTACGTCGTCGTGTGGGCGCAGTCGCGCATCGCCGCGCCGTTCCTCGCCGTGACCTCGTGGTTCGCCGACCGCATGGTCGGGTTCCTCGCGCTGCCCTACGCGTTCGACCCGGCGTCGCCCGACGTGTTGACGACGACGCACCTCGCCGCCGGCCAGAACTTCACGCTGGTGATCGGCCAGCTGTGCGCGGGCACGGCGGCGGTCATGGGCTTCGCGCTGGTCGGGGCGGCGTTGCTCCTGCTGATGCGCGGGCCGTGGGGCCGGCGGCTGCGGTGGTATGCGCTCGGGCTCGTGCTCGCGTTCGCTTCCAACCTGCTGCGCGTCACGGTCCTGCTCACGCTCGCCGCGCGCACGTCGCGGCACCTCGCCGTCGACGTCGTACACCCCGTGATCGGTCTCGTGCTGCTGGCGTTGCTCTTCGTGGGCATGCTCGCTCTGCTCCCCGCGTTCGGACTGGGGCTCGACCTGCGTCGCCGCGGCGAGCACGCCGTCTGGGAGCCGACCGGCGGCGGAGGGCGGCCGCTCGCGACGCTGCAGGCGCTCACCGTGGTCGGGGCCGTGGCCGCGGCGGTGCTCGTCGTGCAGGTGCAGCAATACGCGTTCATCGGCATCGGAGACGGGGCGCCGGCGGTCGACATCGCCGCCACCGACAAGATCCTCCCGGCGGTCGACGGCTGGACGCTCACCCACGTCACGACCGTCTCGTGGACCGACCTCTTCGGCCGCTCGTCGCGCGGCGACGTCTGGGAGTACGCCGACCTCCAGCACCCCGACAACCCGTTCGCGACCGTCCAGACGATCGTCGCGGACGACAAGGCGACGCTGGACCGCTACAGCATCGAGCAGTGCATCGACTTCCACGGGCGCACGCTCGAGGGGCGCGAGGTCGTGCCGCTCGGCCACGGCGTCGACGGCGTGCTGATCCACGAGACGTTCGAGGGCACGCCGTCGTCGACGCTGTACTGGCTGATGCCGGTCACGGTCGACGGCGCGCTGAAGGACGCGCGCGTCGCGCTGCTCAGCGACGTCGACGCGCCCGTGCGCGTGCAGCGCGGGACCGTGCCGGGCGCCGACGGCGCTACACGCGTCGGCGCGTTCCTCGACAACGCGCTGGGCACGCAGCCGCTGACAGACGCGAACCCGAAGCGTGCGGCCGTGGATGCGGGGCTCATCCGGCTCGGCGCGAGCGTGATCGACCGGATGGTGACGACCGGCGGCCCGGCGAGCTGATCGGCGCGCGGCAGGCTTCAGGCCTGCCGTGTGCAGTCGTCACCGCTCGCGTGCGAGGGTGGCCGCCTCCTGGTCTACGGAGTGCTCACGATCCACGGCAGCCGACCGCCCCGGTGGGGCGCCGTGCGCGCATGAACGTCACCCAAAGCGGCGGCAGATATGCCGCCGACAGAAGCGCGGCGTCAGCCGCGGACTGCGTCCGCGCGCGGCGTCGGCCGCGGACTGCGTCCGCGCCGTGTCGGCGGCATATCTGCCGCCGCTTTGACGTTGCGACGAGGCCCCGGGGCCTGCCGCGCACCTGCGTGCTCGGGGCGGATGCCTACATCTGATCCGGCGCGGACACGCCCATCAGCCCCAGCGTGCGCGCGAGCACGACGCGCGCGGCTTCGAGCAGCAGCAGGCGCGCGCGCGTCAGCGGCTCGTTCGTGGCGTCGATCACGCGGCACTGCGTGTAGAAGACGTGGAACGCGCCGGCCAGCTCCTGCGCGTAGTGCGGCAGGTGGTGCGGCGCCAGCTCCGCGACGACCGTCTCCAGCACCTCCGGCAGCAGCAGCAGCTTGCGGATCAGCGTCTGCTCCGCGTCGTGCGTCAGCAGGGCGACGTCCGCGCCGTCGGCGGAGAAGCTCTCGTCGCGCGCCTTCGCCAGGATGCCGGCGATGCGCGCGTGCGCGTACTGCACGTAGAAGACCGGGTTCTCGTCCGACTGCTTTTTCGCCAGCTCGAGGTCGAAGTCCATCGTCTGGTTCGCCGACGGCAGCAGGAAGAAGAAGCGCGTGGCGTCCGCGCCGACCTCCTCGACGATCTCGCGGAGCGTCACGATCTCGCCGGCGCGCTTCGACAGCGGCACCGCCTCGGCGCCGCGCCGCAGCGCCACGAGCTGGTAGAGCAGCACGTCGAGGTTCGCGGGGTCGCCGCCCACCGCCTGCACGGCCGCCTTCACGCGCGACACGTGACCCTGGTGGTCCGCGCCCCAGATGTCGATCACGCGGTCGAAGCCGCGGGTGACGAACTTGTCGTAGTGGTACGCGATGTCGCTCGCGAAGTACGTCGGCATGCCGTCCGAGCGGATCAGCACGTTGTCCTTCGACTCGCCCAGCTCCGACGACGCGAACCACGTCGCGCCCTCGCGCTCGACGATGTAGTCCTTCTCGCGCAGCAGCTCGAGCACGCGGTTGTACGCGCCGCCCTCGGCCTGCAGCGAGCGCTCCGAGTACCAGACGTCGTAGCGCACGCCCATCAGCGCAAGGTCGTTCCGGATCATCTCGACCATGACCTCGATGCCGAGGCGGCCGAGCTCCGCGTCCGGCTCCTCGCCCTCCGGCCGGAGGAAGCGGTCGCCGGCGCGGTCCTTGATGCCCTGCGCGACCTCGATCATGTACGCGCCGGGGTAGCCGTTCCCCGGGATGGTGGCCTCGCGGCCGAACAGCTGCTGGTACCGCGCGTAGAGCGTGCGGCCGAAGATGGCGACCTGCGTGCCGGCGTCGTTGACGTAGTACTCCTGCTCGACGTCGTAGCCCGCGGCGCGCATCACGTTGGCAAGCGTCGAGCCGATCGCCGCGCCGCGGCCGTTGCCGACGTGGATCGGCCCCGTCGGGTTGGCCGAGACGTACTCGATCTGGACGCGCTTGCCGGCACCGAGGTCGCTCGACGCGTAGGCGTCACCCGCAGCGGCGATGGCCGACGCCTGCGCAGCGACCCAGCCCGGGGCGAGGTAGAAGTTGAGGAAGCCCGGGGGCGCGACCCGCACGTCGACCACGGCCTCGTGTGCCGGCACGTGCGTACGCAGCGCCTCCGCCACTTCGACGGCCTTCATGCGCGCGAGCCCCTGGATGCGCAGCGGCAGGTTCGCCGAGAAGTCGCCGTGCTCAGCGCGCTGCGGGTGCTCGACCGTCACCTCGGGTGCGGCGAAGGGCGGCACGTCGCCGGCCGCCTGCGCCGCCTCCAGCGCCTGCTCGACCAGGGATCGGATGTCGTCGCGGATCACGCGCCCTCCGCCAGAAGCGAGCGGTCCGCCGGCACGGACCGCGGGTGGTTCAGGCGGACAGTCTAACGCCGAGGTGGGTTGGGGTCAGGCACGGCATGGCGGAGCCCGGCGACCGGACCGTTCCCGACCGTACCGGTCAGATATGTGGCAATAGTGCGTCATAATCCATTGACAAGTGAGTCAAATATTGGTCACATGGGATCTGTTCCGCGTCGACCCTGGCCAGGGACTCGTCGGTAACGCCACCCAGGGGGACCGCCTGCGGCGGTCGCAATGACAGACAGAGGACGGCTCCCATCATGAAGCGAATGCTCGGAACGCTGCTCGGCGCCCTCGCCGCGGCGGCCATCGCAACGACGGCGATGGCCGCCATCGATGCACCCGAAGCGGGCCAGCCCGCGGCCGCTCCCCAGGCGGCGACGCTCGACATCGTCGACACGGCCGTCGGGGCCGGCAACTTCACCACGCTGGCGAAGGCGCTCCAGGCCGCGGGGCTCGTGGACACGCTGAAGGGCCCCGGGCCGTTCACGGTCTTCGCGCCGACCGACGCGGCATTTGCCGCGCTGCCGGCCGGCACGCTCGATGCCCTGCTCGCGGATCCGGCGGCGCTGAAGGCCGTGCTCCTGTATCACGTCGTGCCCGGCCGCGTGGCCTCGTCCGACGTGGCCACGCTGTCCGAGGCGACCACGGTGGGTGGCGCGAAGATCGCCATCGCGACGGGCCCGGGCGGCGTGACGCTCAACGGGTCCGCGAAGGTGACGACGGCCGACGTGGCGGCCAGCAACGGCGTCATCCACGTCATCGACGCCGTCCTGATCCCGCCGGCGCAGGCGTCGACCCCGGCGCCCGCGGCGGCCGGGAACGCCGGGCTGGGCGGCTCGTCCGCCGTCGCGCCGGTGATGATCGCGCTCCTCGCGCTGGGGGCGCTCGCGCTTGCAGGCGGCGCGCGACTGGTCACGGCCCGCCGCCGGTAGTCTCGCCCTCGTCACGGCCGGCCACCCCGGGAGCCAGTCCCGGGTGGCCGGCCTCCGGCCCGCGGCTCAGTGCATCTCCGCGACCACCTCGCTCGCACGACGCGCGATCGCGTAGCGGAGCGCGCGGTGCTCGGGCTTTGCGAGCTGGGAGTCGTCGTCCAGCAGCAGCTCCGCCTCGTGGCGCGTCGTCTCGATCAGGCGCACATCCAGCAGGCTCGCGATGTGCAGGTTCGTGCGGCCGCTCTGCTGCGTCCCGAACGTCTCGCCCGGTCCACGCAGCTCGAGGTCCGCCTGCGCCACCGCGAAGCCATCGGCGGTCCGCTCCAGCACCGAGAGCCGCTCCTCCGCCTCCGGCGTCGGGTCGTCCGCCAGCAGGTAGCAGAACGACGCGTGTGCCCCGCGGCCGACGCGCCCGCGGAACTGGTGCAGCTGCGCGAGGCCGAAGCGGTCGGCGCCCTCGATCACCATCACCGTCGCGTTCGGGACGTCGATGCCGACCTCGACCACCGCGGTCGACACCAGGATCGCCGCCTCGTTCACCGCGAACGCGCGCATCACGGCGTCCTTGTCGCTCGACGACATCCGCCCGTGCAGTAGCGCGATGCGGTCGGCGAGCTCGGGGAACTCCTGCGTGCGCAGCCGCTCCACCTCTTCGGTCGCGGCGCGCGACTGCACGGCGTCGGAGCCCTCGACGAGCGGACAGATCACGAACGCCTGCCGGCCGGCCGCGATCTCCTCGCGCACCTTCGCGAACGCCGTGCCGCGCTCGATCGGCGTGAGGAAGCGCGTCTCGATGGGCGTGCGGCCCGGCGGCATCTCGTCGATCACCGAGAGGTCGAGGTCGCCGTACAGCGTGAGCGCGAGGGACCGCGGGATCGGCGTCGCGGTCATCACCAGCAGGTGCGGCGAGACGCCGTCGGCTCCCTTGCGTCGCAGCTCGCTGCGCTGCATCACGCCGAAGCGGTGCTGCTCGTCGACCACGGCCATGCCGAGGTTGGCGAACTCCACGGACTCCTGGATGAGCGCGTGCGTGCCCACGATGATGTGCGCCCCGCCGTGGCGAATCGCGTCGAGGGCGTCGCGCCGCTCCTTCGCGCGCGTCGAGCCGGTGAGCTGCACGACGCGGATCGGTAGCGGCAGCGACGGCAGCGAGATCAGCCCGTTGAGGGGCGGCTCCGGCTCGCCCGAGAGCAGCCGGCAGATCGTGCGGAAGTGCTGCTCGGCGAGCACCTCGGTCGGCGCCATCATCACCGCCTGGTAGCCGGCCGCGACGAACGACAGCATCGCCGCCACCGCCACCACCGTCTTGCCGGAGCCGACGTCGCCCTCCATCAGCCGCGACATCGGCACGGGGCGGGCGACGTCCGTGCGCAGCTCGTGCAGCGCGCGCTGCTGCGCGCCGGTGAGCCGGAAGGGGAGCGATGCGAGGAAGGCGTCCGCGGCCGCGTGGTCGCCGATCATCGGCGCGTTGCCCTGCGCCTGCCACTCCCGCTTGCGGGCGATCACGCCGATCTGGATCGCGAGCAGCTCGTCGAACGCGAGGCGGCGGCGCGCGTGCGTCAGCTGTGCCTGGCTGTCGGGGTAGTGATCCTGCCGCACCGCATCGGCCAGCGGCATCAGGCTGTTGCGCTCGCGGACGTCCGGCGGCAGCGGGTCTTCGATGCGATCGCCGAAGCGCTCCAGTAGCTGCGCGATCACGCCGCGGATCGTGCGCTGCGCCAGCCCGGCGGTGAGGTGGTAGACGGGGACGATGCGTCCGGTGTGGTGTGGGTCGTCGCTCAGCTTCTCGTACTCGGGGTTCGTGAACGCCGCGTGGTTGCGGTACATCGTGACGCGGCCGGCGAGCGCGATCTCCTCGCCTTCGCGCAACGAGCGCGCGACGAACGGCTGGTTGAACCACGTGGCCCCGATGGTGGACCCGGCGGCGTCGCGGATCGTGACCTCCGCCGCGCGCATGCGGCCGCCGCGGCCCATCCGCACCTCGCGTGAGCGCTCGACCACGCCGCGGACGGTCTGCTCGGCGCCGATGCGCAGCGCGGAGATCGGCACCGTGTGGCTGAAGTCGTGGTGGCGGTACGGGTAGAAGTGGAGCGCGTCGCGCACGGTGCGCAGCCCGAGCCGCTCCAGCCGATCGAGGTTGGGCCCGCCGAGCCGCGTGCCAGCGCGTGCGAGCTCGAGGTCGAGCGCGCCCTCGCCGGGTGGGATGTGCGCGCCCGCGGACCCGGGGCGCGCGGGCGCGCCGTCCGCGGCGCCGTCGGCGTCCGGCGACTCCTCCGCCACGCGGCGCGGCGGGCGCCGCGGCGAGCGGCGCGCGGGGGTGCGACCGGCGCCGCCGGCGCGGCCCGCGGCCCCGGCCGGCGCCTGCCGGCCGGCCGCCGCCGCGCGCGAGGACGGCGCGCGGCCGGGGGCGGCGCGCCGCGGCGCGGCCTCCGCCGCGAGCGCCTGCTCGCGCCGCACCGTCGCCAGTGCGCGGCGCAGCCAGGTCACGCGCTCCTCGGGCTCGAGCGACCGATAGCCCTGCGCCGGCAGCGCCGCCACCATCCGCAGCAGCGCCGACCCCGGCGGCTCGTCGCGTGCCTGCGTGCGCAGCAGCTCGTCGAGCCCGCCCTGCACGAGCACGTCCGACGCGCCCGCGTCGAGCTCGCGCTGCAGGACCGCGCGCAGCCGCTCGAGGTCGGCCGTCACGACGTGTTCGGTGTGGGGGAGGCTCCGTCGGTCGCGGCCTCGGGCGACGCGATCACGGCCGCGACGCCGAGCAGCCCGGGCCCGCCGTGCACGCCGATCACCGGTGTCACGCGCGCGGTCAGCACCTTCGCGTCGGGCACGATGCCGTCGAGGCGCGTCGTCAGGTAGTCGAGGTCATCGGGCGTGGTCGCATGGATCGCGCCGATATGCGTGATCGGCCGCAGCAGCGCCACGCGCCGCAGCATCTCCTCGATCGCCTTCGTGCGGGTGCGCACGCGCGCGACGGGCACCACCTCGCCGCCCTCGATCGCGAGGATCGGCTTCACCTGCAACAGGTTGCCGATGATCTCCGCACCGCGCCCCAGGCGCCCGCCGCGGCGCAGGAACTCGAGCGTGTCGAGCAGGAAGTACACGCGCGTACGCGCGAAGACGTCGACGGCCGCCGCGCGCACCTCTTCGAGCGACTTGCCGTCCTGCGCGAGCTCCGCCGCCGCCAGTACGCCCAGCCCGAGGCCCAGCGACGCCGACAGCGAATCGACGTGACGAAAGCGCACGTCCGCGATGCCCTCGGCGCCCTGCACCGCGGAGTGGAAGGTGCCGCTGAGCTTGCTCGAGAGGTGCAGCGAGACGATCTCGGTCGCGCCCTCGGCCTTCAGGCGCTCATACGTCTCGTGGAAGAGCGCGGGCGTCGGCTGCGACGTGGTCGGCAGCTCGACCGCGCGCGCCAGGCGCTTGAAGAACTGGTCGGACGTGATGTCGACGCCGTCGCGCAGCGACTCGTCGCCGAACAGGATGCTGAGCGGCACGACGCCAATCCCGTAGCGTGCGACGACGTCTGGCGGGAGATCGGCGGTGGAGTCGGTGACGACGCGGACGGTCACGGCGCGAGTGTAGCGAAGGGCCTACTCGACCGACAGGAGGTAGGGGTAGTGCGGCTGGCCGCCGGCCACCACCTCGATCTCCAGCGTGGGGTGACGGCTGGCGATCAGCGCGCGCACCCGCTCACCGGCCCCCGGCGGCGCGCCGGCGCCGAGGTAGACGGTGACGAGCGACGCGCCGTCGCCGACCGCGCGGGCGAGGCCGCCCGCCAGCGCCTCCTCCAGCGTGTCGCCGCGCATGACGAGGAAGCCGTCGACGAGCGCGATGCCGTCGCCCGCGCGCACCGCGACGCCGTCGACGGTCGCGTCGCGCACCGCGCTCGTGACCTCGACGCTGCGGACGGCGTCGACTGCAGCGAGCATCTGCGCGGCCAGCTCGGCTGCGGGCGCGTCCGGCAGGAACGCGACGGCGGCCGCCAGGCCGGCCGCCGCTGAGCGGGCGGGAATCACCGTGACGAGGCCGTCGGACGCGCGGGCCGCCTGCTCGGCCGCCATGAGCACGTCTCGGTCGTTGGGCAGCAGGTAGACGCGCTCGCGGCCCGCCGCCCGCGCCGCCGCGAGCAGCTCGCCGGCGCTCGGCTTGCGTGCGGCGGCGTCGATCACGCGCGTCGCGCCGAGGTCGCGAAACGCGGACGCGATCCCGGGGCCGGCCGCGACCGCGACGAGCCCAACGGCCGGCGCCGCCGACCGGAGCTCGCCGTCGGCCGGCTCGCGCCCGCCGGACGCGGCGACGATGCCGTCGCTCCAGGCCTCGTGCTGCGCCTGCATGTTGTCGACCTTGATCGCGTCGAGCGCCCCGAGGCGCGCGCCGGCGCTCAGCGCCGGGCCGGGGTCGGCGACGTGCACGTGCACGTGCACGGCCGTCGCGTCGCCCACGACGAGCACCGACTCGCCGCCGAGCGCCAGCAGCTCGCGCTCGAACGCCGCGCGGTCGATGCCGTCGGCGATGACGACGTATTCGGTGCAGTAGCCGTGGCCCTCGTGCGCGACCGCCTCCAGCTCGACCGCGGCCGCGTTCGGCGTCAGCGGCTCGGGGAGCGGCGTGCCGGCGAGGCCGTGGTGCACGCCCTCGAACAGCAGGGCGACGCCGAGCCCGCCCGCGTCCACCACGCCGGCGTCGCGCAGGCGCGGCAGCAGGTCCGGCGTGCGCTCGACGCTGCGCCGCGCCCCCGCCACGAGCGCGGCCGTCATGTGATCGACCTCCGCGCGCTCGGCCGCGGCCGCCTCAGCGGCCGCCGCGCTCTCGCGCATCACCGTCAGCATCGTGCCCTCGATGGGGCTCGGCACCGCGTCGTACGCGGCGCGCGCGCCGGCGGTCAGCGCCGCCGCGAGGTCGCGCAGCCCGATCCGCCGCGCGCCGCCGACGGCCTCGGCGAGGCCGCGCAGCATCTGCGAGAGGATCACGCCGCTGTTGCCGCGCGCCCCGAGCAGCGCGCCGTGCGCCACGGCCCGCAGCACGGCGCCGACGTCGTCCGGCGTGTCGACGGGCGCGGCCAGCGCGGCGCGCCAGGTGAGGAGCATGTTGGTGCCGGTGTCGCCGTCGGGCACGGGGTAGACGTTGATCGCGTTGACGGCATCGCGGTTCAGCGCCAGCCAGCGCTCGGCGACGTCGAACGCGGAGCGCAGGTCGCGACCGTCGATGGTGGTGGAAGCGATCGCGCGATCTCCCATCGGTCGCGGCGGGCCCGGGCCGGATAGACGTTGCGGAGCGCGTGCTGCTAGCCTGTACCGGCCGATGCAGTCTCATCGGCCGTCATCAGACATATACCAGAACCCGGTGCTGCGCACTCTGCGCGCGGGACCCCTGCGGAGCGAGATCATGGCAGCCGGCAAGTGCGACCTCTGCGACAAGCACACCGTCTTCGGGCGGGCGATCCAGCACAAGCACTCCGGTGCGTGGCGCCGCAAGGCCCCGAAGACGAACCGCCCGTTCGCGCCGAACGTGCACAAGAAGCGGATGTTCGTCGACGGCCGCTGGCGCCGCATCAACGTCTGCACGCGCTGCCTCCGCACGGAGAGCAAGCACGTCGAGGCGAAGGGGCTGAGCTACTAGCAACGACGGGCCGCGAGCGGTTCGGTCTCCGGCCCCGCGTTCGCGGGGCCTCTTCATGTCCGGCGCGCGGCGCGGGCCTTCAGGCCTGCCGGTCCCCGGCGCGCGGCAGGCTTCAGGCCTGCCGTGTGCAGTGGCGGGCGACCGCCCCGGAGGTGGCCGCCTCACGTCCCGCGGAGGTACTCACGATCCACGGCAGGCCTGAAGCCTGCCGCGCGCCCAGACTTAGCGCCCGAGCGTGCGCCGCAGATCGGCGAGCGCGTCTTCCGGGCTCTGGCGGTCGTTGTAGACGGCCGAGCCCGCCACGAGGATCGACGCGCCGGCGTGCACGCACTCGAGCGCATTGTGCGCCTTGACGCCGCCGTCGACCTCGATCGGCACGTCGAGGCCCGCCGCACGCGCCCGGCCGTCCAGGTCGCGCACCTTCGCCAGCAGCTCGGGGCGCATCTCCTGGCCGCCCCAGCCGGGGCGGATCAGCATCACGATGATCTCGTCGATCTCGGCGAGCAGCGGGTAGAGCGCCGACGACGGCGTCTCCGGGCTGATCGCGACGCCGGTCTCGACGCCGAGCTCCCGTGCCCGCGCGAGCAGCGTGCGCACGGCGGCAAGGTCGCCGGCGGCCTCGTAGTGGAAGAGCAGCCGGCCCGCGCCGGCCTGCGCGAAGGCGGCGAAGTGGTCGCCGGGGTTGGCGACCATCATGTGCACCTCGAGCGGCAGGCGCGTGGCCTCCCGCACCGCGGCGATCACGGGGTCCCCGAAGGTGATGCGCGGGACGAAGTGGCCGTCCATTACGTCGAGGTGCAGCAGGTCGGCCCCGCCGTCCTCGGCCGCGCGCGCCTGTGCCGCGAGCCGGCCGAAGTCGGCGGTCAGGATCGACGGGGCGATGCGCACGCCCGGGTCCGGGCTCATGGCCGGCTCTCGGCGGCGAGGCGCGCGCGAGCGGCCGCACGCTGGTCCGCGACGGCGCGCGGGCCGGTCCCGCCGGGCACCTCGCGCGCGGCGAGCGCGGCGTCGAGGTCCAGCGCGAGCACGTCGCGCTCGAACGCGCGGTGCGCCGCGCGGTAGTCGTCGAGCGCCAGCCCGTCGAACGTCGTGCGGCCGTCGCGCTCGCAGCGCGCGACGAGCGCGCCGACCGCTTCGTGCGCCTCGCGGAACGGCACGCCGCGCTTCGCCAGATAGTCGGCGACATCGGTCGCGAGCGCGAAGTTCGCGCCGGCGGCGGCGCGCATGCGCTCCCGGTGAAAGGTGAGGGTGGGCAGCATCGCGGCGACGACGCGCACCGACACGAGCAGCGTGTCGACGCTGTCGAACAGCGACTCCTTGTCCTCCTGGTTGTCCTTGTTGTAGGCGAGCGGCTGGCCCTTGAGCATCGTCAGCGCCTGCACGAGGTTGCCGATCGCCCGCGCGCTCTTCCCGCGCGCCAGCTCCGCGACGTCGGGGTTCTTCTTCTGCGGCATGATGCTCGACCCGGTGGAGAAGGCGTCGGCGAGCGTGACGAAGCCGAACTCCGCGGTCGACCAGAGGATCAGCTCCTCGGCGAGCCGCGAGAGGTGGACCATGGCGAGCGCCGCCGCCGCGTGGAAGTCGACGACGAAGTCGCGGTCGGACACGGCGTCGAGCGAGTTCGAGGCGACGGCGTCGAAACCGAGCTCGCGCGCGACCGCCTCGCGGTCGATGGGGTAGGTCACGCCGGCGAGCGCCCCCGCGCCGAGCGGCAACACGTTCGCGCGGGCGCGCGCCTGCGCGACGCGCTCGGCGTCGCGCGCGAACATCGCCTCGTAGGCGAGCAGGTGGTGTGCGAGGAGCACCGGCTGCGCGCGCTGCAGGTGGGTGTATCCGGGCATCACCGTCGCGGCCTCGCGGTCGGAGAGGTCGATCAGCGCGCCGCGCAGCGCGTGCAGCGCCGCGAGCGCCTCGTCGCAGGCGGCGCGCGTGAAGAGGCGCGTGTCGGTCGCGACCTGGTCGTTGCGCGAGCGCGCGGTGTGCAGGCGCCGTCCCGCGTCGCCGATGCGGTCGGTGAGCGCCGCTTCGATGTTGAGGTGGATGTCTTCGCGGTCCTGTCGGAACGCGAACGTGCCGGCGTCGATCTCGTCGCGGATCGCCTCGAGGCCGGCGATGATGGCGTCGCGGTCGTCGCCGGGGATGATGCTCTGCGCCGCGAGCATGCGCGCGTGGGCGATCGAGCCCGCGATGTCCTCGCGGTAGAGCCGGCGGTCGAAGTCGATCGAGGCGTTGAAGGCCTCGACGAGCGCGTTGGTGTCGGCCGCGAAGCGGCCGCCCCAGAGCTTCGATGAGCCGGCGGTCTCGGTCACGCGTGCCTCCCGCGCACGAGGCTACCCGGCGGTGAGGACGGCCGCCATCGCCCGCGGGCGAGCGGTCCGCGCTCCGGCGATCGCTAGGTGGCGAACGGGTTCTCGATGCGCAGGCCGTCGATCACCTGTCCGTGCTGCAGGTCCTCGCTGAGGAGGCGCGTGCAACCCGCTCCAAGCGCGGCCGCGACGATCAGGGAGTCGTAGAACGAGAAGCGGTAGCGCCCGCTGACGTCGAGCGCGCGCGCGTACAGGTCCGACGAGGGCATGACGGTCCACAGGGGCTCCAGCGTCGTGGTGAAGAAGTCCCGCGCGTCCTGGGGCGTCACCGGGGGCGTGAGCTTTCGTGTGATCACGTTGAGCGTCTCCTGGACGACCTGGTGACTGATGCACGCGTCGCCCCGAAGCGCGTCGCTCACGGCCGCCCGCGCCCGCCGGTGCTTCCGCTCGTCGACCGTGTCCAGCAGGTACACGAAGACGTTTGTGTCGAGGAAGTCAGCGCTCATTCATCTCGTCACGCGTGAACTTCCGGCCGCCCGTGCTGGCGTAGGACCGCATGCGGTCCACGGCCCGCATGGCCGCCTCCACGGGGTCTTGCTCGCCCGTGTACTCCTCCAGCCACTGGGCGAAGCGACGATCGAGCGTGCTGTCCTCCGCGGCGGCCTTCGCGCGCGCGGCCCGCAGCAGGCGGGGATCCGCTCGCAGTCCATCCTCCGCTGCAGCGGGGCCGGTGGCGGCAGCAGGTACGTACGCTGCGCCGGACTCGTGCACGGGAAGGGTCCCGGTTCCGGTCTTTCGCGCGGCGGCGTACTCGCCCAGCCAGCGGCGGAACGCTTCGTTCAAGGTGGTCCCGGCCGCCTGCGCGCGTGCGCGTGCTGCTCCGATGACGTCCTCATCCGCGCTGAACGTGATGTTCTTCATGGCGACCAGTGTACACGATTCGTGTACACTGGTCGCCCACACTGCCCTGTTATTCCTCGGGAGATGCGAGCCGCATCAGGTCCGTGTGCTCCTGCAGCAGCTGGCGGTGCGCCTGCACCTGCGCCTGCAGGCCGTGCAGCTTGATGAAGCCCTGCGCGTGCGTCTGGTCGAACTGGTCGGCGTCGCTGTAGGTCGCGAGCTCCTCGCTGTAGAGGCTCTGCTCCGCGCGCCGGCCCATCGTCATCACCGTGCCGTGCCACAGTCGCACGCGCACGTCGCCCGTCACGTGCCGCTGCGTCGACGCCACGTACTCCGACAGATCGCGGTGATGCGACGTGAACCACAGCCCGTTGTAGACGAGGTCCGCGTACTCCTGCGCGACCAGGCTCTTCCAGCGCATCTGCGGCTTCGACAGCGTCAGCTCCTCGAGCGCGCGGTGCGCGTCGAGCAGGATCACGGCCGCGGGCGCCTCGTAGATCTCGCGCGACTTGATGCCGACCAGGCGGTTCTCGACCATGTCGATGCGGCCGATCCCGTGCTCGCCGCCGAGCGTCGACAGCCGCGTGACCAGCGCCACCGGGTCGAGCCGCTCGCCGTCGAGCGCGACCGGCACGCCCTGCTCGAAGCGGATCTCGACGACGGCCGGCTGCGCCGGCGTCTGGTCGAGCGGCCGCGTCCAGGCGTAGACGTCCTCGGGCGGCTGCTTCCACGGGTCCTCGAGCACGCCGGCCTCGACCGACCGTCCCCACAGGTTCTCGTCGGTGGAGTAGGGCGACGCCGCCGTCTGGCGCACCGCGATGTCGTGCTTCGCCGCATAGCGCAGCGCCTCGTCGCGCGACATCTGGTTCTCGCGCTGCGTGCCCACGATCGTGAGGTCGGGCGCGAGCGTAGAGACGCCGACGTCGAGCCGCACCTGGTCGTTGCCCTTGCCGGTGCAGCCGTGCGCGACGGCCACCGCGCCGACGGCGCGCGCCTTGTCGACGAGCAGCTTCGCGATCAGCGGCCGGCCGAGCGCGGTCGCCAGCGGGTAGCGCCCCTCGTAGACGACGTTCGCGCCGAGTGCCGGGAAGACGAAGTAGCGAAGGAAGTCTTCCTTCGCATCGACGACATCGACCTCTTTCGCGCCCGCGGAGAGCCCGCGTTGACGCGCGCCGTCGACGTCCGGCAGGTTGCCGAGGTCCACCGTCAGGCAGTGGACCTCGTAGCCCTTCTCCTCCTGCAGCCACTTGCAGGCGACGGAGGTGTCGAGGCCGCCGGAGTAGGCGAGCACGATCTTGTCGGCCATGGAGAGACTCCGATTCCAGGGACGCGTGAACGGCGATCTTATGGGGCGCCCCGGTCACCGGCGAGCAGGGGGAACTCCCAGCTCAGCATCAACTGCGGCTCGGGGCGCGCGGCGGCGGCGGCGCCGTACGTGGCCCGCGCGGCCGCGTTGTCCTCGTCGGTCAGCACGAACATGCCGTAGCAGCCGCGCGCGATCGCGAGGTCGCGCAGCGCCGCCACCAGCGCGCGCCCAATGCCGCGCCGGCGGAAGCGCTCGTCGACGCCCAGCTCGTAGAGGAACATCTCGGTGCCCTTGTCGGGGTGCGTGAGCTCGACGCCGCTCACGAAGCCGGCGGGCTCGCCGCCGTCGTACGCCACGAGCAGGTGGTGGCCCGGCTCCGAGAGGAACCGGGCCGTCGCGTCGGGGAGCGGTGCGTCGTCGAACACGTTCGCCGCGGCGACCACCGCCGCGTCGTCACCCGGCCCGAGCGCGCGGATCTCGACCATCACGCCGGGCCCCGCCGCGGCAGCGTGAACGTGAACGTGCTCCCCGTGCGGCCGTCGCTCTCCACCCGGATCTCGCCGCCGTGCAGCTCCACGATCGACCGCGCGATCGCGAGCCCCAGACCCGTGCCGCCGGTCGTCCGCCGCCCCGCCGTCGTGCGGAAGAACTTCTCGAAGAGCTGCGGCTGCTCCTCCGGCGGGATGCCGATGCCGGAGTCGCGCACCTCCACGCGCACCGCGTCGCGCTCCTCCCGCAGCCGCACGGCGACGCGGCCGCCGTCCGGCGTGTACTTCACCGCGTTCGTGAGCAGGTTCGATAGCACCTGGCCGACGCGCGACCGGTCCGCCCACGCCGTCACTGCGACCGGTGGGATGTCTGCTTCGAGCGCGATGCGCTTCGCCTGCGCCGTCGCGCGGACGTCCTCCACCGACTCTTCGACGACGCCGCGCAGGTCGACCGCCTCCGGCGCGATGTGCATGCGCCCGGAGTCGAGCGCCGACATGTCGAGCAGGTCGTTGATCAGCGACATCAGCCGGTCGGAGTTGCCCTGCAGCACGCCGACGATGCGCTCCTGCGTCGGGTTCAGGTCGCCCGCGTCCTCCTCGCGCAGCAGGTCGACGCTCGTGCGGATCAGCGTGAGCGGCGTGCGCAGCTCGTGCCCCACCATCGAGACGAAGTCCTGTTTCACGCGCTCCGCCTCCGCCTCGGCCGAGAGGTCGCGCAGCAGCACGATGGTGCCGGACCGCGCCGGGTCGATGTCGGTGAACGGGCCGAACGTGATTGCGAGGCGTCGGCCGTCGAGCTCGGCCAGCGTCGGCGCCGACCGGGACTGCGTGGCGGAGAGGCGGCGCAGGTCGGCGATCGTGTTCGGGCCGAGCGGGAGGAACGCCGCGGCGTCGCGTCCCACAATCTGCTCGCGGGGGCGCCCGAGCAGGTGCGCCGCGGACGGGTTGCACGCGCGACAGACGGCGCGCGAGTCCAGCAGCACGACGCCGTCCGACATCTCGCGCAGCACGGCCTCCGCGATGCGGCGGTTCTCCTCGACCTCGTCCGCCAGCTCGCTGATCTCGAGCGCCGACGCGACCTCGTGCGTGATCGACTCCAGCAGTCGCCGCCGTGGCGCGTCCAGCGCGAGCTCGCGGCGCGACGTCACCGCGACCACGCCGGCGATGCCCTCCGGCGTGAGCATCGGCATCGCCGCGAAGCCGACCACGCCCCGCGCGGCCAGCGCGGGGTAGATCTCGGCGGTCCGGGGGACGACGAGCCCCTCGGCGGCGCGCTGCTGCGGCAGGTCGGCGCGGATGATCGCGAGCAGGTCGTTGCCGGTCGCCGGGTCCAGCTCCGCGGTGGCTGCCGAGACGAGCTCGGCCTCCTTGGACGCCAGCGCGATCAGCGCGCCGTCGGCCCACGGCAGGCGCAGGAGCTCCTCGGCCGCCGCCGCGAGCCCGCCGGACGCGTGGCCGCCGAGCTGCGCGAGCACCGCGTGCATCACCGCGAGCTCCTGCGTCACCTCCGTGAGGTTGGCCGTCGACGCGTCGACCTGCTCGGCGAGTCGACGGTTCGTCATCAGCAGCGACTCGCGGCTCTGGCGGATCGCCAGGCGCATCGACTCGAGCGCCCCGGCGAGGAGCCGGGCCTCGCGCGGGCCGCTGGCCTCCACCGGCGTCTCGAGGTCGTTCGCCTGGATCTGCTCCGCCGCCTCCACCAGGCGGCGCAGCGGCCGCACCGTGATCGCCGTGGAGGCGGCGGCGAGGGCGAGCCCGAGCACGAGCGCGATCGCGACGCCCCCGATGACTCGCGAGCGCGTGTCCGCGATCGCGCCGACCACGGTGCTGCGCGGCACGCCGACGTAGGCGTACGCGATCTCGTGGCCGTCGCGGCCGCGCACGGGCAGCAGCGACGTCAGGTAGTCCTGGCTGCCGATCCGCACGTAGTCCGGCTTCGCCTCCAGCGCCGTTTCCCGCGCGGGGGTGATGGCCGCGGCGTCGACAACGATGCCGGCCGCGCTGACCGCGAACGTGCGGTCGTCGTCGTAGAACGCGACGAGGGTCCCGGTGAGCTGCGCCGTGTCGGCCGCGAATGCGTCGTCGACGGCGTTCGAGAGCTCGACGGCGCCGATCACGCGGTTGCCGGAGCGCACGATCGCCACGCCGTACGCCGAGAGGCCGAGGATCGGGTCCATCCGCATGCCCGGGGAGGCGGCGTTGTCGTGCAGCGCCGCGATGACCTCGGCCGGCGCCGCGGCGCCCGCGGTGCCCGCGGCTCCCGCGGGGCGCGCGGTGTCGTACACGAGCGCGCCCGTGGGGTCGTACAGCGCGAGCGCCGTCTGGCCCTGCCCCTGCAGGCTCGACGCGACGCTCGCACCCACGGCGCCGGCGGCGGCGAGCGCGCCCTTCACGTTGCCCGACGCCCAAGCGCCGGCAAACGCATCCTCCTGCGCGAGCACCACCGCGCCGGACTGCGACAGCGTGCGCAGCGAGTCGAGGCGGAACTGCACGAGCATGGCGCCGCGCTGGACGCGACCGGCGTACGTCGCGAGCGTGTTGCTCATCGCGACCGTTCGCACCTGCACGCCGACCACGACGGCGGCGACCAGCAGGGTCAGCAGGATCGCACCCGCGATCTGGGCGCCGAGCGGGAGCGACAGCCGTCGGCTCACACGACCTCCGCCATGCCGCCCGGCGCCGCGCCGGGCGGCGGGTCGCCGGCGCTCAGCCCGCGCCGAGCTCGTCGATCACGCTCTCCACGATGTCGGCGGCGTCGTCGACATCCGCGGCGCTCACGGTGAGCGGCGGCATGAAGCGCACGACGTTGGGGCGCACCGGGTTGAGCAGCAGACCGCGCGCCATCGAGCGCGCGACGACCTCGCCCGCGAGGTCCTGCGTCAGCTCGAGGGCGCGCAGCAGGCCCGCGCCGCGCTCACCGGCAACGAGCGGCGAGCGGTCCTCGAGGCTCGCGAGCCGCCGCGCCAGCTGCTCGCCGCGCGCCCGCACGTTCGGCAGGACGTCGCCCTCGATGAGCTGCCGCATCACGTACGCGCCGGCCGCGGTCGCCAGCGGGTTGCCGCCGAACGTTGAGCCGTGGTCGCCCGGCTCGAAGACCGAGGCGTGCTCCTTCGCCAGCGTCGCGCCGAGCGGCACGCCGCCGGCGATGCCCTTCGCGAGCGTCATCACGTCGGGCTCCACGCCCGCCTGCTCGTACGCCCACAGCGAGCCGGTGCGACCGGAGCCGGTCTGGATCTCGTCGAAGATGAGGAGCAGCCCCTGCTCGTCGCACCACGCGCGCAGGCCGCGCAGGTAATCCGGCGAGGGGACGTTCACGCCGCCCTCGCCCTGCACCGGTTCGACCATCACCGCCGCCGTGCGCGCCGTCGTGGCGGCGCGCACGGCGGGGACGTCATCGAACGGGACGAACACGAAGCCCGGCGTCGTCGGCGCGAACGGCTCGCGGTAGCGCGGGGTGCCGGTCGCGGAGACCGTCGTCATGGTGCGGCCGTGGAAGCCGTTGTTCATCGCGATCACCTCGAAGGCGCCGTCGCGATGGATGCGGCCCCACTTGCGCGCGATCTTGATCGCGGCCTCGTTCGCCTCCGCGCCGGAGTTCGAGAAGAAGACGCGGTCGAACGCGGAGTGCCCGATCAGCAACTCGGCGAGCTCGATCTGCGGCTCGCTGTAGTAGATGTTGGAGACGTGGATCAGCGTGCGCGCCTGGCGCGCGATCACCTCGGCGAGGCCGGGGTGCGCGTGGCCGAGCGAGTTCGTCGCGATGCCGGCGACGAAGTCGAGGTAGGCGCGCCCCTGGTCGTCGAAGACGCGCGTGCCCTCGCCGCGCACGAGCGTCAGCGGTACGCGCCGGCCAGTCTGCATGTAGAGGCCGGCTTCGAGCGCCTGGATGTCGCGCGGGCTCTGCGCGCTCGCGGTGTCGGTGGTGGCGTCGGTCACGGACGGGCTCCTCGGGACTCGCGCGCGTCGGGGACGCGTCGCGCTTACTGGCTGGGCGTCGCGGTCGCCGTCGCGGTGGCCGACGGCGGTGCCTGCAGCTGCTGAAGCTGGTTCAGCAGCTGCCGAAGACGCTCGAGGTCGCGCTGGGTGCTGTCGTACGCGTCCTGCGCTTGCTTCAGCAAGTCCTGCAGGCTCCCCGGCACGCCCGGGATCGCGGTCGCCGTCGCCGTGGCGGTCGCGCTCGTCGCCGGCGTCGGCGTCGGCGTCGCGGCCGGCGATCCGCCGGACGGCGCCTGGCTGCTCGGCGTCGCGCCGGGCAGCGACGACGTGCGCTTGCCCTCCACCACGTCGAGCGCGGCCTGCAGCGTCGGCTCCATCGCGATGTCGTTGCCGTTGGCGACCACGACGCGCGCCAGTTCCGGCAGCTTCGAGTTCTGCGCCTGCAGGTAGATCGGCTCGACGAAGATGAACGAGCCGCCGATCGGGATCATCAGCAGGTTGCCGCGGATCACCGACGACCCCGACTGGTTCCACAGCGTCATCTGCTGCGAGATGCCGGGGTTCTGGTCGATGCGCGCCTCGATCTGCGCCGGCCCGTACACGAGGTCGCCGGTGGGGAAGCGGAACGCCTTCAACGTCCCGTACTGGGTGCCATCGGAACGCGCGGCCAGCCAGGCGACGGTGTTCTGCTTGTTGCGCGGGGTGAACGGCATGACGAGCACGAACTCGGTCTTGTTCTCGCCCGGGAGACGCATCATCTGGTAGTACGGCTGCACCGGCTGCTGCTGCGAACCGAACTGCTCCTGCGGGACGGACCAGAAGTCCTCGCCGATGAAGAACACGTTCGGATCGGTGATGTGATACCGCAGGTACTGCTGCGCCTGTGCATTGAACAGGTCGAGCGGGTACTCGAGGTGCGCCTTGATCGACTCCGGCATCTGCGACTCGGGCTTGAACAGCCCCGGGAAGATGCGCGACCAGGTCGCGGCCACGGGGTCGTTCCCGTCCATCAGGTAGAAGTCCATGTCGCCGGTGATCGCGTCAACGACGACCTTCACGCTGTCGCGCATGTAGTTGATGCCGCCGAGTGGCTGCGCATACGGGAAGTTCGTGGCCGTCGTGTACGCGGTCTCAATCCACTTCAACCGGCCACCGTCGATGATCAGGTACGGATTCGAATCGAGCTGCAGGAACGGGGCGACCTTCGCGATGCGGTCGGTGACGCGCCGGTGCATCAGGAGCCGCGAGTCGGACGTGAGGCGGCTGGAGATCAGGATGTTCGGGTCCCCGAGCTGCCAGGCGAGCGCGAAGCGCTGCAGCGGCGATGAGAGCCGGATGCCGCGATCCGGTTGGTACGTCGTGGAGGCATTGCCCTCGCCGCTCGGGTAGTCGAACTCGGGCTCGTCGGAGTGGACGATCACGTAGTTGTTCGTGAGCTCGCCGTAGTAGATCCGCGAGCCGTCGAGGGAGATCGGCAGCAGGTCGCTCCTCGGCGGGATGTCCGACGTCATCAGATCCGGGAGGCCCTCCTGGCCGACCTTGCTCACCGGCGACACCACCGCGCCGAAGCCGTGCGTCAGCTGCAGTCTCGTCTGTGTCCAGTTCGGCGACTGCGCCCGGCTCGCGTCGAGCTCGCGGCCCGAGATCATCACCTCGGTCAGCTTGCCTTGCAGGGTGTAGCGATCCACGTCGACGTCCACGAACGAGTAGAACGGGCGAATCGACTGGATCTGATTGAACGTGTCGAGCAGTGGGCGCGGGTCGAGCAGCCGCACGTTGTCGAGGGTCTGTGGGTTCGCCGCCAGCTCTGCGTCGGTCACGCGCGGGTTCGCCGGGTACGGGGTGTCGTCGATCTTGTCGAGGCCCCATGCGTAGCGGGTCGCGTTGATGTTTCGCGCGATGTACGGCTGCTCCTTCTGCCGCTCGTTCGGCGCCACCTGCACCGACTGCACGGCGGCCGGCAGCATCAGCCCGCCGACGATGCCGACGAACGCCCAGATTCCGAGCGCGAACAGCGGGATGCGATACGAGTCGCGTGAGAGGAAGGCGTTCACGATCGTGCCGAGGCCCGCGAACAGCGCGAGCGCGACGAGCACGTAGCGGACGGGAAGTCGCGCGTGGATGTCGGCATACGTCGCGCCGTAGACGAGGCCGCCGGCCGACGCCACGAGGTTGTAGATGCTGAGCCACGTGCTGACGGCGATCACGATGAAGATCAACCCGAACAGCAGCGACAGGTGCACGCGCATGCCGCGGGTGATGTTGAGCTCGAAGCGCTGCAGGGAGAACGTCAGCGCGTAGACGGCGCCGGCGCCGAGCGTCGACACGACGAGGAGCGCGAGCACCCAGCCCACGGCGAACTGGTACGCCGGCAGGTCGAACAGATAGAAGGCGGCGTCGCGGTGGAACTGCGGATCGGCCACGCCGAACTGCACGCCGTTCAGCCAGGAGAGCGCCGTGTCCCACGCGCCGCCCAGCACCGAGCCGAAGATCACCGCGAAGAAGAGCGTCCCCGCGATCAGCAGCACGGAGACGATGCGCCGGATGCCCTCCGGGTCGATCTCCTCGATGAACGACTCCTCGTAGCCCCGCGGTGCCAGGCGGCGCGCGAGCCAGATGTTCAGCCCGAGCACGATCGCGGCCATGGCGGAGCCGGCGACGAACAGCGCGATCTTCGCCACGATCTCGCGGCGATACACGCCGGCGAAGTTCACCGATTGGAACCACAGGACGTCGACGTAGATCGACTTCGCGACGCTGAGGGCGATGAAGACGACGAGCAGCCCCGCGGCGATGCCCAGCCATTTCAGCGGGAGCGGCGGCCGGACCTCGCCGCCCCCCGCTACCCGGAAGGGCTCGGGCGGCGGGCCCAGGTTGCCGCGGCCACGGTCGTCAAAAAACCCCACGAGGCTCCTTAGCTGTCGCGTTCCTGGATCCGGGTCCCGAGCGCCTCGCCCCCGAGGATGCGGCTCGTGGTTCCCGGGCGCGTGCCATTCGCTACATAAGAAATAGCGCCCGCTTCCGCTGCTCGGAAGCAGGCGTCGAGTTTCGGAATCATACCACCGCTCAACGTGCCCTCGGCCCGCAATTCTGACGCTCGCGCGGCGTCGAGCGCGGGCACCAGCGCGCCCGCGCCGTCGAGCAGCCCGTCGACGTCCGTGAGGAAGATCAGCCGCTCTGCGCCGACCGCGCGCGCGACCTCGCCGGCGACCGTGTCGGCGTTGATGTTGAGCGGCTGCGCGGGTGGCTCGAGGCCGATTGGCGCGACCACCGGGATCACGCCGGCGTCGAGCAGGTCCGTGAAGAAGGCGCCGTCGACACCGGTCACGCGGCCGACGAAGCCGAGCCGCGCGTCGTAGCGTTCTGCGCGCACCGCCCCGCCGTCGACGCCGCACACGCCGACGGCGCGCCCGCCCAGCGCGCCGATCTCGGCGACCAGCCGCGCGTTGACGACGCCCCGCAGCACCCCGACGACGACGTCGAGCGCCTCGGCGCTCGTCGAGCGCAGGCCGTCCACGAACTCGGAGGCCACTGCCATGCGGGTGAGCCAGTCGGTGATCATCGCGCCGCCGCCGTGGACGACGATCGGGCGGCCGCCCTCGCGGTGGTATGCGACGAGATCCTGCAGCGACGTGTCGGCGGCGCCGAGCGTGGAGCCGCCGATCTTGATCACGACCGTGCCGGCGCCGGCGCCCTGCGCGCTCACGTCGTGTAGTCCGCGTTGATGCGCACGTACTCCTCGGTGAGGTCGCAGCCCCACGCGGTCGCGGTCGCCGCGCCGCCGACGCCGAGGTCGACGCGAATGCGCACCTCCTCGGAGTCCATCGCCTTCGACACCAGCGCGAGATCGACGGCCGTCGGCGTGCCGGCGTCGAGCACGCGGTGCTCGCCGATCCACACGCTCGCCCGGCGCTGATCGACCTTCGCGCCGGAGCGGCCGGCCGCCATCATCACGCGCCCCCAGTTCGGGTCGCGTCCGACGACCATCGTCTTCACCAGCGGCGAGGCCACGATCGTGCGCGCGGCGCGCCGCGCGTCCTCCACGTTCGCCGCGCCCTCCGCGACCGCCTCGATCAGCGCCCGCGCGCCCTCGCCGTCGCGCGCGACGGCGCGCGCCAGGCGGCGCGCCACCGCCTCGATCGCCTCGGCGAGCTCCGCCTCGTGGGGATGCGCGCCGTCGAACGGCTGCCCCCCGGCGGCGCCGCTCGCGATCAGCAGGCCGGTGTCGCTGGTCGACGTGTCCTGGTCGATGTCGATCATGTTGAAGGTGCGATCGGCCACCGCGCGCAGCGTGGTCTGCAGCCAGGCCGGCGCGGCCGGGGCGTCCGTCGTGAGGAACGCGAACATCGTCGCCATGTTCGGGTGGATCATCCCCGATCCCTTGGCGCAGCCGCCGATCGTGTACGTCTGCCCGCCGATCTTCACGCGCGCGGCGACCTGCTTCGGGTGCGTGTCGGTGGTCATAATCGCGCGGGCGAAGGCCGTGCCGCCGTCCTCCGACAGCTCCACGCCGCGGATGCCGGCCTCGATCAGGTCCATCGGGAGCAGCCGGCCGATCACGCCGGTGGAGCCGACGAGCACCTCCTCGGGCTGCAGTCCGAGCTTCGACGCCGTGAGCTCGGCCATGCGGCGGCAGTCCCGCGTGCCCTGGTCGCCGGTGACGGTGTTCGCGTTGCCGGAGTTGCAGACGAGCGCGCCGGCGGGCCGTCCCGGCCCGACGATCGCGCGATTCCACGTCACGGACTCGCCGACGACCGCGTTCGTCGTGAAGACGCCGGCGACGGGTGCCGGCCGGCCCCACGCCAGCACTCCGAGGTCGAGCCGCGGCTCGTCGCCGTAGCGCTTCACCCCGGTGTAGATGCCGCCCGCGACGAACCCGGCGGGCGTGGTGATGCCGCCGTCTTCGATCCAGTCGAGTTCTGCCATGGGGGTGGCCGTTACGCCCGGGCGCACCCGCGGGGCGTGCGCTGGCCGCGACGACGGCGCGAGCACGCCTCGAGCGCGGCTCCCGCGTGCCGGATCGGCAGTGTCGTCATCGTGGCCCGTCCCTTCGGTGCGAGGGGCGGAGTATATCGAAGGGTCGGGGTGCAATCATCCGCATCGATGTACGCGTTCACGCGGCCCCGGGTAGAATCGCCCATCTTCGGCCCTCAGGCGCCGACGGCCCCGGCAGGGAGGCCTGCATGGATCGCAGCGATGTCGAGGTCTGGCCGGCAACGGAGGCGGACCTCCCCGCGATCAACCGCATCTACAACCGCGAGGTCGAGGAAGGGTTCGCGACCTGGGAGCTCGACCCGTGGCCGCTCGAGCAGCGCATCGCCTGGTTCCGCGCGCGCGATCGCGATCATGAGGAGCCCGTGATTGCCGCGCACGCCGGCGGCGAGGTCATCGGGTTCGGGTATCTCACGAAGTACCGGGGCCGCCGCGGCTATCGGTTCACGCGCGAGAACACGGTGTTCGTGGACCCCGCGCACCAGCGCCGCGGCGTGGGACGAGCGCTGCTCGAGCACCTCGTGGCGCTCGGGGGTGGGCTGGGGCTGCACGCGATCGTGGCGTTCATCGACGCCGAGAACGTAGCGAGCATCGAGCTACACCGCGCGCTGGGGTACCAGGTGGTGGGCACGGAGCGCGAGACCGGGCGCAAGTTCGATCGCTGGCGCTCGTCCGTCGAGATGGAGCTGATGCTGGGCGAGCCCCAGCTGCGTCCGGGGGAGTAGGCCCTGGGCGTCGCTCACTTCACCCCGACGCGCGGGCAGCGCGGCTCGAGCACGCACTCGTCGCACAGCGGCCTGCGCGCGTGGCACGTGCGGCGGCCGTGCTGGATCAGGTCGACGTGAAACGCGTACACCTCGTCCGGCTCGAGCGTTTCCTCGAGGTGCGCGTGCGCACGGTCGGCCGGCATCTTCGGCGGGACGAGCCCGAGGCGCTTTGCCACGCGCTCGACGTGCGTGTCGACCGGCAGCGCCGGCCGGCCGAGCGAGAACAGCAGCACACACGCGGCGGTCTTCGGGCCGACGCCGGGGAGGCTCGTGAGCCAGCGTTTCGCGTCGTCCAGCGGCAGGTCGCGCAGCAGCGCGAGGTCCCAGCCCGGTCGCCGCTCCTTCACCTCCGCGAGCAGCTCCTGCAGCCGCTTCGACTTCGTCGGTGCGAGCCCGCCCGGGCGAATGGCGTCCTCCACCTCGGAGACGCGCGCGGCGAGGATCGCGTCCCACGTGGGGAAGCGCTCGAGCAGGCGGTGCATCGCCTGGCCGGAGTTGTGGTCCGAAGTGTGCTGCGACAGCAGCGTCAGCACGAGCTCGAACACCGGCTCGTTGGACAGCTGCTGCGGCGCGCGGCCGTAGCGCGCGTCGAGCAGCTCGATGATCTCCGCGGGCGTCCAGCGCGGCGGGGTCGTGGACTGTGCTCGGGTCGGCATGCGGCGATGGTAGGGGCCGCCCCCGTCGGGCGGCAGGGCCGGACGCGGAGCGCCGGCGGGTCAGTCGATGCGCAGCCCCAGCAGCGCGATCGCGTGCTGGAGATCGGGGTCACTCACCACGACCCGCTCGGCGCGCGCGCCCGCCAGGGGTGCCTCGTCGGGCGGCACGCTCTCGAAGACGGCCCAGTTCTCGAACTCGTCGCCGAGTCGCGAGCGATAGCAGATGCCGTCGAACGGGCGGCCGTCGGCGTCGGCGCACTCGAAGATGTGGCGCGACACGTCCTGCGTGAACGCGCGCGGCGCGACCACGCGGATCGTGGAGGCGTCGATCTCGGCGAGACCGTGGCGGATCGCGCTCGAGGCGAGCGCGGCGCGCACGGTCGCGAGCGAGCGCGCCGTGCCGGCGATGGCAAAGCGGCCGCCGAGGCGCGCAACGCCGAGCCGCCGCACGTCGAGCCACTCTCGCGGGATCGTGCCGGCAGGCAGCGCGTCGGCGGTGCCATCGATCGCGTCGAGCTCCGCGAGCAGCTGCAGGTCGGGACGGAAGCGCGCAAGCGTCTCGACGAACGCGCCGACCCGCTCGGAAGCCGCGTAGAGCACGCGGAACTCACCGTCGGGGTCGTCCCACCGGTTGCCGAACGTGCCGTCGGGCGCCGCGCGGCTCCAGTCGGGCCACGCCCAGGGATCGGGCGTGCGGCCCAGCCGGTACACCGTCCGGTCCGGCTCGACCGCGTCGAAGTCGCAGCTCATCCGCCGGCGAGAAACGCCCGCGCCGCCCCGATCACCGCGGGGCCGACCTCGTCCAGGTCGCCCTCCCGCAGCAGCCGTGCCGGCGACCGGTCCTCCAGCTGGGGGTTCAGGCCCTGGAACCACACCTGCGCGACTCGTTCGCCGTCCGCCGCGGCGATGGGATCCGCGATCTGCAGCGCCACGCGCAGCCGCCGCTGCGTGTCCGGCCCGGGTGCGCGCTTGCCGCTCATCCACTCGTTCACGGCACGCGTCTCCTTCACGGAGCCGATGTACGCGCACAGCCGCGCGCCTAGGATGGCGCGCAACGCGCCGACGACCTCTGCGAAGTCCGCGCGCATGGCGCGCGCGTGTGCGGCGTGATCCGGCCGAGACGGCGTCAGCGTGGCCATGTGCCCCTCCACTCCCTGATTCACAACTCTAACCCATATCGGATCACACCACAAATCACACGGAAGTCGACGCATTGGCCCGTGATCGTCGCCCGCTGCGGGCGCGCCCTGCAACGGCCGCCTGCCGCGACGCTCGGCCCGCGCGCTGCTCGACGGGCTTCACGCGCGATGCGACGATGGTGCGCATGACGCGCGAGGACATCGTTCGCCTCACGGATCTGGCCTCCTGCGCGGGTTGAGCGGGCAAGATGGGTCTCGCGACCCTGGCGCAGGTGCTGCGCCCTCTGCAAGACGCCTTCCCGCCGGAGCGCTTCCCGCAGCTGCTCGTCGGTCTCGACGGGCCGGACGACGCTGCGGTCCTTCGCGTGTCCGACGACCTCGCTATCGTGCAGACGCTCGATTTCTTCCCGCCCGTTGTCGACGACCCGTTCACCTTCGGCCAGGTGGCCGCCGCGAACGCGATGTCGGACGTCTACGCGATGGGTGGCGAGGTCGCGATGGCGCTGCAGATCGTCGCGTTCCCCGAGGACCTGGACCCCGCCATCCTCGCCGAGATCTTCCGCGGCGGCGCGCAGAAGGTCGCCGAGGCCGGCGGCGTGATCGCGGGCGGGCACACCGTGATCGACCGCGAGCCGAAGTACGGGCTCGCCGTGACCGGCACCGTTCACCCCGACGCGATCATCCGCACCGCGGGCGCGCGGCCGGGCGACGCGCTGCTGCTGACGAAGCCCATCGGCACGGGAGTGGTGCTGACCGCGGCGAAGGAGCGGCGCACCGGCCATGAGCCGGCGCTGGCCGCCGCCGTGGAGTCGATGCTGGCGCTCAACCGCCACGCATCGCACCTCGCTCGGGCGGCCGGCGTGCGCGCGATGACCGACGTCACCGGCTTCGGTCTGCTGGGGCACGCGCAGGAGATCGCCGCCGGCGCCGGCGCCACCGTTGCGATCGACGCGGCCGCCGTGCCCCTCCTCCCCGACGCGCTTCGCTTCGCCGCGGAGGGCGCCACGACGGGCGGCGGCGCCCGCAACCGTGACCAGCTCGGCGCGGGGGCGCGCGTGCCGGAGAGCGTCGCGCCGCCGCTCGCCAATCTGCTCTACGACCCGCAGACGTCCGGCGGGCTGCTCATCGCGCTCCCCGCGGACCAGGCGGAGGCGCTGCGCGCGCGGATCGAGGCCGAGACCGGCGGCTGCTGGATCGTCGGTGCCATCGAGCCGGGCGACCCCGTGGTGGTGGTGCGCTGATGCGCGCGGTCGCCCGTTCTCGCGTCGCCTCGCGGGCGCTGGCGCTGCTCGCGGTGGTCGCGCTGGCGCTCGCGCTGACCGCCTGCCACAGCGGCGCGAAGGCGACGCCGACCCCGACGGTGACCCCCGCCGACCTGCTGCACCGCGCCGCCGACCGCATGGCGGAGGTGCAGTCGCTGCGCTTCGACCTCGAGCACCAGAACGGCGCGTCCGAGATCCTCAACGGCCTGATGATGACGAGCGCGAAGGGCGCGGTCGCCGGCCCGAACCGGCTCTCGATCGACGCCGACGTTCAGGCCGGACCGATCAGCGCGACCGTGAAGATCATCGTGCTCCCCGATCAGTCGTGGGTGACCAACCCGCTGACCGGCCGCTGGGAGAGGCAGGACGTGCAGGTCGCGCAGTTCTTCGACCCGACCAAGGGCGTCCCGGCGCTCATGCGCGACGTGACGAACCCGAAGATCACGGGCAGCGAGAAGGTCGACGGCGCGGACACCTGGGTCGTCGAGGCGACCGTCGACTCGGGCTCCCTGTCGCTCTTCACGAGCGGCGCGTCGTCGGGCAAGCAGCTGCAGGCGCGCGCATGGATCGGCAAGGACGACCCGCTCGTGCACCGCATCGAGATCGTGGGCGGGATCACGGCGAACGAGCCGTCCAACCTGGTGCGCACGCTCACGCTGACCGACATCGGCGCGAACATCGACATCCAGCCGCCGCAGCAGTGACGCGACCCGACCTCCCCGCAGCGACCGTGGCCGCGCGATGACCGGCGCGGCCCCGCTTCCCGGTCCCGCCGAGGAGCCGCGCCGCGTGGCGCGCACGCAGCGCTGGCTCCTCCTGGCGATCGCCGCGGGCGTCTTCATCGCCGCCGATGACCAGACGACCATCGTCACCGTGCTCCCGGCGATCCTGCATGACATCCACCTGCCGGTCAGTGACTTCTATCGCGCGTCGTGGATCGTCAACAGCTACCTGCTGGGCTACCTCGTCGCGCTGCCGCTGCTCGGGCGGGTCGCCGACGTATACGGCCATGCACGCGTCTTCGCCGTCGCCGTGGGCCTCTTCCTGATCGGGAGCGCGGCGGTGGCGGTGGCGCCGAGCTTCGAGGCGATCGTGATCGCGCGCGGCGTGCAGGCGATCGGCGGCGGCGGCGTGGTGCCGGTGGCGATGGCGATCGTCGTCGGCGAGCTGCCGCCCCGGCAGCGTGCGCTGGGGCTCGGCGCGATCGCGGCGGCGGCGGAGGCGGGCGCGTTGATCGGGCCGCTGTGGGGCGGCGCGATCACCGAGCTCGCCGGCTGGCGCTGGGTGTTCTGGATCAACCTGCCCATGCTCGCCCCGGTGCTCGTCGGCGTGTGGCGGCTCGGCGGTCGCGGCGGTCGTCGCGGCCCCGTCGACTGGCCGGGCGCGGCGCTGCTCGGCGCGGCGCTCGCGCTGCTCACGTTCGCGCTGGTCGACGACCCGAACGCGCCGCGGCCGCTCGGTGTGACGGCGGCGATGATCGCGGGTGCCGCGGCGATCGGCGGCGTCTTCGCGTGGCACGAGCTGCGCACGCGCATGCCCATGGTGCGGCTCTCGATGTTCCGCCCGCGCGCCGTCGCCGCCGCCAACCTCGCGAACGTCTTCGTGGGTGGCGGGCTGATCACCGCGCTGATCGGCGTGCCGCTGTTCGTCAACCTCGTGCTCGTGGAGCCCGCGCTGCAGGGCGGGCTCACGCTGATGCGGCTGACGGTGGGGGTGCCGCTCGGCGCGCTCGCCGGCGGGCTGCTCGCCGGTCGCTTGCCGCTGCGCGTGCCCGCCGCTGCCGGCATGCTGCTCGCGGCGCTCGGATTCGCCGGGCTGCAGGCGTGGAACGAGCCGCTGGCGCAGTGGCTACGCACGCTGCCGCAGGTGGTGGGCGGCTTCGGCTTCGGGCTCGTGATCGCGCCGCTCGCCACGGCGGTGCTCCAGCGCGTCTCCGAGCACGAGCGCGCGACCGCGTCGTCGTGGCTCGTGCTCTGTCGCATCGCCGGGATGCTCGTCGGCGCGTCGCTGCTGACGTCGACGGGCCTCGGCCGCTTCTACGCGCGCGTGGGCACCGTGCCGTTCGACAGCCCCGACTTCCGGCGCCTGGTGGAGGAAGCGCAGGTCTCGACGTTTCACGACGTCTTCGTCGTCGCCGCGCTGGTCATGGTGCTCGCCGCGGCGATCGCGTGGTTCGTCGGCCGCGGCGACCCGGAGTCGAACGTCGAGCCGTGGTGGACGGTCGCCTGACGGAAGTCGCTTCGAGCGGTACGCGGCCGCACCGCCCTGAGCGGCTCGCGCAGGGCGGTGCGGCCGCGTCGCCGCCCACCGCCATCTCAGCACGCTCGCCGGGTGCCGCTCGAAGCACGCCACTGCGGTCAGCGGTCTTCGCGACTCCACACCGTCTCGTAGCCCTCGCCACCGTGGACCGCGGCCAGCGCCTCGCGCGCCTCGATGCGCGCGAGCTCCGCGAGCACGTCTCCGATCTGCGCGCGCACGTCGAGCCCCTGCTCGCGCTGCACGCGCCGCGCGACGCCGCGCGGCAGCGGCGACTCCTCGAGGAAGCCGATGCTGTGCGGCCACGTGAAGAAGAGGAACTGGTCGGGCGGGGTAACGCCGGGTCGCCGCGCGCTCAGCCAGATGTTGCGCTCCTGCACGCCGGGCAACGGATCCACGATCTCGATCAGCGGAGGGGTCTGGCGGTCGGGATCCGGGCGCAGGTCGATCAGCAGGCGCTCGGGCCAGAACTCGAACCCCACCACGATCACATCGGCTTCGCGCACGGCGCTTCCCATGGAGCCGATGTCGATCACGATGCCGTTGTCGCCGAACATGCTCTCTCCGCGCTCCGCAAAACAGAGGGGCCCGGTCCACCGCGGACCGGGCCCCGATCGGCTGCGCGCAGCCGATCGTTTAGTACATGTCCATCCCGGCGCCGGCCCCGGCGCCCGCCTTGCTGTCCTCGGGCAGGTCTGTGACCAGGCAGTTCGTCGTGAGCACCATGCCCGCGATCGAGACCGCGTTCTCGAGCGCCGCCTTCGTCACCTTCGCCGGGTCGATGATGCCGAGCTGCACCATGTTCCCGTACTTGCCGGCGGCGGCGTCGTAGCCCTCGCCCTTCTTCAGCGAGACCACCTTGCCCACGACCACCGAGCCGTCCTGGCCGGCGTTCGCGGCGATGCGGCGCAGCGGCTCCTCGAGCGCGCGGCGCAGGATGCGGATGCCCGTCGCCTCGTCGCCCTCGTTCGTCAGCTTGTCGAGCGCCGGCAGCGCGTTGAGGAACGCGACCCCGCCGCCGGGGACGATGCCCTCCTCGACCGCGGCGCGCGTGGCCGAGAGCGCGTCCTCGACGCGGTGCTTCTTCTCGGTGAGCTCGACCTCGGTGGCCGCGCCGACCTTCACGATCGCGACCGAGCCGGCGAGCTTACCGAGGCGCTCCTCGAGCTTCTCGCGGTCCCAGTCCGACGTGGCCCGCTCGAGCTGCGCGCGAATCATCTTCACGCGGTCGTCGATGGCCTTCTTCGTGCCCTTGCCCTCGATGATCGTCGTCTCGTCCTTCGTGACGACGACCCGGCGCGCGCGGCCGAAGTCCACGGTCTGCACCGACTCGAGGTCGCGGCTGAGCTCCTTCGAGATCATCTGCGCGCCCGTCAGCGACGCGATGTCGCCGAGGTTCTCCTTGCGGCGGTCGCCGAAGCCCGGCGCCTTCACCGCGACCACGTTGATCGTGCCGCGCAGCTTGTTCACCGCGAGCGTCGCGAGCGCCTCGCCGTCGACGTCCTCGGCGATGATCACGAGGTTCTTTGAGACCTGCAGCTGGCGCTCGAGCCACGGCAGGATGTCGTTGACCGACGAGAGCTTCTGGTCGGTCACGAGGATGTACGGGTCCTCGAGCACGGCCTCCATGCGCTCCGGGTTCGTCACGAAGTAGGCCGAGATGTAGCCGCGGTCGAAGGCCATGCCCTCGACGTACTCGATCTCGGTCTCGATCGCAGCGCGACTCCTCGACGGTGATGACGCCGTCCTTGCCGGCCTGCTCCATCACCTCGCCGATGAGCTCGCCGATCTCCTTCGACGCCGCGGAGATGGACGCGACCTGCGCCATCTGCTCGCGGGTCGTCACCTTCACGGCGTTCTTCGAGATCTGCTCGGTGATCGTGCGGGCCGCGGCCTCGATGCCGCGCTTCAGCGCCATCGGGTCGGCGCCGGCTGCGACGTTCTTCATGCCCTCGTGCACGATCGCCTGGCCGAGGACCGTGGCGGTCGTCGTGCCGTCACCGGCGATGTCGTTGGTCTTCGACGCGATCTCCTTGGCGAGCTGCGCGCCGATGTTCTCGAACGGGTCGGCGAGCTCGATGTCCTTGGCGATCGTCACGCCGTCGTTGGTGATCGTCGGCGCGCCGAACTTCTTGTCGAGCACGACGTTGCGGCCGCGCGGGCCCAGCGTCATCTTCACGGCATCCGCCAGCGCGTCGATCCCCTCGCGGAGCGCGTGGCGGGCCTGCTCGTCGAACAGCAGCTGCTTGGCCATACTCGTTCCCTTGCCTGTTCCCCGTGACTGGGTTGATGCACCGGTGACGCGCTGATCCGCGGGCGACCGGTTAGCACTCTCGCTGGCTGAGTGCTAAAGGTTGTACAGAATCGCGACGCGTGGTGCAAGGGGGCATGCTCGCGGCAACGGGGGCGGGGCGCCCGTTGCGGAGACGCGGACCGCACGCGCGTTGACGTAATCACTCGCCCCGGGCCGGGCGCTAGGGGGCGATCGTCGCCTCCAGGAAGGCGCGCACGCGCTCGAGGACGCCGTCCATGCCGCCCGATCGTGCGAGCGCATCGGCGAGCGGCGCCGCCGACCATTCGCGCGGCGGCGGCCCGGCGGCCGCTACCTCCACGCCGTCGGATAGCCCGTAGGCGCGCGCGAAGCGGCGCGCGCCCACCACGTAGGCCGTGAGCGACCCCATCTCGTCCGGGATCGCATACGCGTTCAGCGGGTGGTTTGCGACGGCGTCGCACAGCTCCCCCGGGAAGTTCCAGTGGCGTGCCAGCGCCGCGCCCAGCTGCGCGTCCGTGAACCCGAGCAGTTCGCGCTCCGCCTCGTGCAGCGGCACCTGCTCCTGCTCGGCGCGCCGGACGGCCGCGCGGAAGCGCTCGGGGAGGTGCTGGTCGAGCGCGAGCCGTCCGATGTTGTGCAGCACCCCCGCGGTGAACGCCTCCTCGTAGGCGCCGCGTTCGCTCTGCGCGACGACCTCCGCGAGCACGCCGACCGTCACCGAGAACCGCCAGAAACCGCGGTAGTCGATCATGCGCGGCGAGCGGTGAACCTCCATCACCGACGACGCGAGCACCGCGGACCGCACGGCGCGGAAGCCGATCAGGACGATCGCGTCGCGCACCGTGCCGATGCGGCGCGGGAAGCCGTAGTACGCCGAGTTCGACAGGCGCAGCACCTTCGCCGTCAGCGCCTGGTCGGCGGAGATCACCTTCGCCAGCTCGTGCGCCGAGAAGCGGTCGCCGTCCGTGATGTGCAGCGCCGCTGATGCCACCCCCGGCAAGGGGCGGAGCTCGGCGATCTCGTGCACGACCGAGGCGAGTGAGGGCTGCTGCTCTGCGAGCGTCACCGTCTCGCGATCCCTTCGCGCCGCGGTCCGCGTCGGAACGTCATCCGACGCCATTCTTGGGTGCAGATGCGCCGCCGATACCAACGCGGCTCATGCGGCCGCGAGCTGTCGGCGGCACGTCTGCCGCCGCGTGGCCAGACGTTGGCGACGGAGCGGCGCACTGGCGCCGCGTACGCGGTGATCATCGGCGCCCGCGGCGGGGGGCGCAGGCGAGCGCGAATCAGCCGATCGTCGAGTCGAAGAACGCCTCGGCGCGTACCAGCGCGGCGGCGACACCGCCGGATCGCCCGATTGCCGTTGAGAGTGGCGGGACGAGCCAGTCGGGGTCGGGCGCCGGCGCGGATGGCTCGCGGTCGACGCCGTCGGCCAACCCGTTCGCCCGCGCGAGCACGCGCGCGCGCAGTACGCACGCCGTGAGCGTGCCGCGCGCCGGCGGATGGTCGAGCGCCGCCGCATGGTCGCGGATGGGGTCGACGAGCGCCGGGGGGAACCCCCAGTGCTCCGCCAGCGCGCCGCCGAGCTCGCCGTCGGTGAACCCGAGCACGACGCGCTCCGCTTCCTGGAGCGAGCGACCGTTCAGGCGCACCTCGTGCAGCACCTCGCGCAGCGCGCGCGGCCGGTGCTGGTCCAGCGCGATCAAGCCGATATTGTGGAGCACCCCCGCGGTGAACGCCTGCTCGGGATCCACGCCCTCGACGCGCGCCAGCGTCTCGGCGATCACGCCGACGCCGACCGAGAACTGCCACGCCTGCGCGCCGTCCAGGTTCGACGTCGCGCGAACCGTATCGATCACGCACGACACGAGCGCCACGGACCGCACGGCGCGAAAGCCGACGAGCACGACCGCGTCGCGCACGGTGCCGATACGGCGCGCGAAGCCGTAGTAGGGCGAGTTGGCCAGCCGCAGCAGCTTGGCGGTCATCACCTGGTCGCTCGTGATCAGCGTCGCGAGCTCCTGTGCGCTGAAGCGATCGGACTCGGCGAGCCGCATGATCCGCACCGCGATCGCCGGCAGCGGTCGCAGCTCGGCGATCTCGGTGACGAGCTCGTCGACCGCGGGCTGCAGCGGGTATCCGGGTGGAGGGATCGACGGCGTCATGGGCAGGACTCCCGGCCGCCTCGCGGGCCGGCGGGGAGCCGGCGAGGAGCGATCGATGCACGGTTCGATCTGCATCGTCGCCCGGTCGCGCCGGGCGACGCAGTCAGGAATCCCCTGATTCTCGGTCGACATGCTGCTCGGCCGGGGGGTTGCCGTTGCGGACGGGGACCACGCCGCGCGACGCACCGATGATGCCGGACGGCACCGGGGTCGGCCCGCGCTCGACGCCGGTGAGCTCGCGTGCCGGCGCTCGCAGCCGGCACGCGCGGCCGAGCGGCCAGTAGCGTCCCACCACGACGCCCATGATCGCGCTGCGCGCCACGGGACCAAAGTCGCGGCTGTCCGTGGAGGCGTCGCGAGCGTCGCCGATCAGGAAGTATTCGTCATCGCCCAGCCGGTTCAGTCCGCGGAACTGGTGTGGCGGGGTCGCGCCGTGCGCGTAGGGCTCGAGCAGGACCCGGCCGTTGATCTGCACGGCCGTGCCGACACGCAGCGACTCGCCGGGCAGGCCGATCACGCGCTTGAGGACGAGCCGGCCGCCGGGCGCCTCCGCCGCGACGATGCGCCCGAATGCCCGTGCCCCGGAAGGGGGGCCGCCGCGCCGCAGCACGAGGAAGTCGCCGGGCCGCAGCGCCGGCGACATGCTCTCGCCGGCGACCGCCACGCGGAACCAGCCGCGTCGCAGCGCCAGCACGCCGACCGCGGCGCCGCACAACGCAGCGGCGGCTGCGAGCAGCGCACGCGCCGATCGCAGCCGCCGGTTCATGGGATGGGAGCGCCGCGCGGAGCGGGACTAGGCCTTCTTCGTCTCCCAGAAGATCTTGTCGATCTCGCCGATCAGGTCGAGCAGCTTCTGGCCCTGCGCGGGGTCCTCGGACTTCTTCGCCAGGCCGGCTTCCTTCGTCGCGTTCCAGAACAGCTCGTGCAGCTGCGGGTACTTCTCGAGGTGGTTCGGCTTGAAGTAGTCGGTCCAGAGCACCCACAGGTGCTCCTTCACGATGTGCGCGCGCTGCTCCTTGATCGAGACGCAGCGGCCGCGGTAGTCGTCCACCGTCTCGGCCGCGCTCTTCGCGCTCTCGGCGTTCTGGTAGCGCTCTTGGATCGCCTTCACGGACTCGGCCTCGATGCGCGCCTGCGCGGGGTCGTACACGCCGCAGGGCAGGTCGCAGTGCGCGTAGCCGACCTCGCTCGGCCGGATCAAGGCTTCGAAGGCGCTTCGAATCTTCACGGGGCTCTCCTCGCAGCTAGCCACATACCGTTTTGCCGCCTGGGCCGCGGGCGATGTTCGCCACGAGCCTCGACCGTGTCAAATCGGGGACCGCCGCCGCGCGACCGCGGATCAAGGATACGAGCCCCGACCAGCGGGGCTCGAAGCATTCGCGCGAACGCGACAGCGCGGGAGAGGCCGCTACTGGTGCTCGATGAGATCGCTGAGCGGGACGCCCCCGGTGCGGCGCGACGGGTCGTTGAGCCCCTCGAACGGCGGGAACAGCGACTCGAGCTCCCTGCGGATCGGATCGCCCTCGGGCAGGTACGGCGAGAAGTCGCCGTTCGGCTCGGGGCGCGCGCGCTGACCGGTGACCTCGAAGTGCCGGATCTTCTCCTGCAGCATCATCAGGCCCTGCAGCAGCGACTCCGGCCGCGGCGGGCAGCCCGGCACGTAGACGTCGACCGGCGCGACGAGGTTCACGCCCGGCAGCACCGAGTACGCGAAGGCGAAGGGGCCGCCCATCGTCGCGCAGCCGCCCATCGAGATCACCCACTTCGGGTCGGGCATCTGCATGTAGATGCGGCGCAGCACCGGGGACATCTTCCATGTCACCGTGCCGGCCACGATCATCAGGTCGGCCTGGCGCGGCGACGCGCGGAAGACCTCCGAGCCGAAGCGCGCGATGTCGTAGCGCGAGGCCGCCGAGGCGATCATCTCGATGGCGCAGCAGGCGAGCCCGAAGGTTGCGGGCCACAGCGACGACGAGCGGGCCCAGTTCAGGAGCCCGTCGACCGACGTCACGAGGACGTTCTTGCGGATCTCCTCCTCGACGGAGGTGGTGTCGCGGATGCGGCCGAGGGCCGGGTTGCCGAGCCCGACGTTGGGGGCGGTGGTCATGAGGCAGTCCCCGCTTCTCGCACGATGCCGCCCGGGGCGGCGCGGTCGCGAGGTGCGCGACCGTCCCCCGGATCGTACCCCGGCGCGCGGGCTCGCGGTCACGCGCCGCCGCGTGCGAGCCGGCGCTCGGGGGCGTCGCGCAGCAAGTTAGCGCGGCGCGCCTGCACGGTCGAGCCACGGCGCGTACTCGGGCGGGGCCTCCGTCGTGGGCACCGGCGAGAGCGCGCGGAGCCGCGCGACGATGGGCGGCAGCACCGCCAGCAGGCGGTCGATGTCGGCGTCGGTGTTCTGGCGGCCGAGCGTGAAGCGCAGCGAGCCGCGCGCGAGCTCCGCCGGCAGGCCCATCGCGACGAGCACGTGGCTCGGCTCGACGGAGCCCGTCGTGCACGCCGAGCCCGACGACGCAGCCACGCCGGCGAGGTCGAGCGCGAGCAGGATCGACTCGCCCTCGACGAAGGCGACCACGCACGAGACGTTGCCGGGCAGGCGGTCGTCGACGCCGCGCGGGCCCGTGATGCCGACCAGCGGCACGCGCCGCGGCAGCTCGTCGATCAGCCGCGCCTGCAGCGCGCGCTCGTGCGCGAGGTCCGCCTCGCGCCGCTCGGCCGCGAGCGCAACCGCCGTCGCGAAGCCGACAATGGCCGGCGTGTTCTCGGTGCCGGCGCGCAGCCGGCGCTCCTGGCCGCCGCCGATGATCTGCGCGGCGAGCGGCGTGCCGGCGCGCACGTAGAGCGCGCCCGCGCCGCGCGGGCCGTAGAGCTTGTGCGCGGTGAAGGTCAGCAGGTCGACGCCGAGTCGGTCGACGTGCACGCCGAGGTGCGCGGCGGACTGCACGGCGTCCGTGTGCACCGCGATGCGCGGGTTGCGCGCGTGCACGCGCCGCGCGATCTCGGCGAGGTCGTTGACGGCGCCGACCTCGTTGTTCGCGTGCATCACCGAGACGAGCACGGTGTCGTCGCGCACCGCCGCCTCGACGGCGGAGGGGTCGACGCGGCCGTCCGCGCCGACCGGCACGCGCGTGACCTCGGCCGCGCCGTCCCGCTCGAGCTGCTCGACGGTGTCGAGCACGGCGTGGTGCTCGACCGTGGTGGTGACGAGGTGCCGACCCCGCCGCGCCGCCGCCGCGAGCACGCCGCGCAACGCGAGGCTGTCCGACTCCGAGCCGCCCGAGGTGAACACGATCTCGTCCGGCGCGGCGCCAATGGCGCGCGCTACGGTCGCACGCGACTCGTCGAGCGCCTGCGCGGCCCGCTGCGCCTCCACGTAGATCGACGAGGGGTTGTGCCAGTGCTCGCGCAGGTAAGGGAGCATGGAGTCGACGACCGCGGGGTCGGGCGGCGTGGTCGCCGCATGGTCGAGATAGACGCGCTCGGAGGGCGCGGAGCGGCCGTGCTGGAGGTCGCCGTTCGCGGTGCGGGGCGAGTGCGGGGGCGGTGTCGACGTCACGCAGCGAGCATACCCCGGGCCCGGCCGCGCCGGTCTAGACTCGGGCTCATGCGGCGTCCCCGCTTCCGTACCCCGGCACACCATGCCGTCTTCGTCGTCGGCGCGGGCTGCGGCGTGCTCCTGTTCTGCGCTGGCTTCTTGAACGACGCCTGGCTGATCCGCAGCGATGGACCTATCGTGACCGATCTCGATCTGGAGGCGCCCGTCGCGGGTATCGTGATCGGCGCCGTCGTCCTCGCGATGTTCGTGGCGTGGTACGCGGGTATCGCGGAGCGGCGGTGGCCGCTCGCAGTCGCCGCCGGCTCTGCCGCCTATGTGCTCGTGATGTGCGCCGGGTACTGGCGAATGATTGCGACGACCGCGAACGTGGGCGTGCCGACGACGGCGACCTGGGGACTCTTCGGCGCGACCGTCGCCTGCGTCCTCACCGTCGTGGCGGCAGGCATGGCGGCACTGCTCACTCCCCCCGGCAACGTCGATTGGACGCGGCCCGGAAGCTGGGCAGCGCGCGCCGCGTGCCCCGGGGAGTGACCGCCCCGTGCCCACTTTTGCACGTTATTCGCTGCTAAAGTCGAGAAACCTGCTATCCTGAGCACGATGACCACCATCGGCGGCCGGATCGAGGGCACGCGCCAGGAGATCCTCAACATCCTGCGGCGGCGGGGCGGCGGCGTCTCCGTCGACGAGCTGGCCCGCGAGCTCGATCTCACCGGCGCGACCGTCCGTCGCCACCTCGACGTGCTCCTTCGCGATAGCTACGTCGGTGTCACGCAGGCGCGCGGACGCACGGGGCGCCCGCGTCACCTCTTCTCGCTGACCGAGTCCGGCGAAGAGCTCTTTCCCCACCACTACGTGCGCCTCACGCATCGCCTGCTCGAGGAGATCGTTGCGCTCGGCCCCGGCGAGACCGCCGGGCGCGCGGGCGGCGAGATCGCGAACCTCGTGTTCGAGAAGATGTCCGAGCGCATCGCGCACGAGTACGCGCCGCTCGTGAGTGGCGACACGCTCGCCGCTCGCGCACGCTCCGCCGTGGCGCTGATTCGCGACGAGGGCATCGACTTCGAGGTCACGGAGGCGGAGCGGGCGGACGGCGCGACGGAGGTGCGGCTCTTCGGCCGCGGCTGCCCGTGCACGCGCCTCGGCGCCGCCGGCGTCGCCGATCAGGCCTGCGATCACGACCGGCGGATGCTCGAGCATGTGCTCCGCGCGTCCGTCGCGCTGCTCCCTCCCGACGAGATTCCCCACGAGTTCCTCTGCGGGTACGTGGTGCGCGACGGCGGGGCGCCTGAGGGCGCGTAGCGCGCCGGCGGCCGGCCGCCGTGGGAGTGCGCGCGATCCGCGTAGAAAGCGAACCCGCGGCTGCGCAATTCGACGGATGGGCGGCGCACCGTATAATGGGACGGTCGCGGCCGACGTGCGATGGCATCGGCTGAGCAGACCGAACACTTGACCGAAGGGCGGCTACAGATGACGAGCATTCCCGGCATGGGCGCGCCGATCACCCGGCAGGCGGCTCCTGAGCCCGAGGTCGCTGGCAGTCTTGTCTCGATCACGGAGCGCGCCGCCGGCCGCGCAAAGCAACTCCTCGCCGACCGTGGGCACGCCGAAGGCATGCTCCGCGTCTTCGTCGTCGGCGGGGGCTGCTCCGGCTACCAGTACGGCATGGCAATCGCCGACGAGGCCGACGCCGACGACCGCATCGTGGACGCCGGCAGCGGCGTGCGCGTCGTCGTCGATTCCGACTCCGTGTCCATGATCCAGGGCGCCGAGATCGACTACGTCGAGGACCTGATGAAGGCCGGCTTCACGATCTACAACCCGAACGCCGTCTCCTCCTGCGCGTGCGGCTCGTCGTTCCAGACCGCCGCGAACCCCGGCACGCCGCGCCCCTGCGCGTAGCGCCACCACCCGCCCGAACGCACACGGGGCCCCGCTCGAGCGGGGCCCCGTTGTTTCCCCTGTCGTTGCGCCGTCGCGCCCGCGCTCCGATATCCTGACCCTGCTTCCCCGGAGGGAGGGTGCGATGCAGCCCTGGATCGTGGTCGGCTCGCCCGACAACTTCGAAGTCCTACGCGAGCGCGGATTCGACGTCTGCGCGTTCAAGTCCAGCCGCCGTCGCGAGTCGAGCCAGATGGCGCCCGGCGACCGGCTCGTCTTCTATCTCACCGGCGTCGTCGAGTTCGGCGGCATCGTCGAGGTGACGGGCGAGGCGTACGAGGACCACAAGGACATCGGACTCGCATCGGAGGGCAAGCCCGACGAGGACTTCCCCTACCGCATCACGACGAAGCCGGTGGTCGTGCCGCCCGCGGGCGAGTACATCGACGTGCGAGAGATCACCGACCTGCTGGACAAGACGCGGAAGCTCGGCCCGAAGAAGCTGGGCATGGCGTTTCGCGGCAACCTGCACAAGATCTCGGACGCGGACTACGCGACGATTGAGCGACTGCTCCGCGAGCGCGCGGCGCAGCCGGCCTGAGCCGGCCGGTGCGCGCGGCGGCGGCGGTCGAGGCTGCGCCCCGGCTCCGCTACCATGCGTGTATGGCCGACACCCCCCCGCGGCGCCTGACCCGCAGCCACGATCGCAAGGTGGCGGGCGTCGCAGCGGGCATCGCGGAGTACTTCGATCTCGACCCCACGCTCGTGCGCCTCGCATTCGTCGCCCTGGCCCTGCTCGGCGGCGGCGCCCTGGTGGCATACATCGTGCTCTGGATCGTGATGCCGGAGCCGCGCGGGGATGCGCCGGCCGCCGGCGCGGCCGGCCCGGCCGGCCCGCGCTCGGGGCAGGCGCTGCTCGTGCTGCTCGCGATCCTCCTCGTGGTGGTGATCGCCAGCGGCTTCGCGTGGTTCAGCATCGCGAGCTTCCACATCACGCGCTTCTCGCTCCCCGTGTGGGTCGTCCTGATCCTGCTCGCGTGGCTCGTGCTGCGCTCGCGCGACTCGCACGCATCCTGAAGGCTCCGAGGTCGCGCCCGTGCCGCCTACGTCATCCACGCGCCTGACGCACCCGTTCCTCCGTGCCGTCGAGCACGGCGTGGTGCTGGGCGACGGCGCCACCGGAACCGCGCTCCGCCAGCGCGGGTGGCACGGTCGCAATGACCTGGCCGTGCTCGAACAGCCCGATCTCGTGCGCCGGCTGCACGAGGACTACATCGCCGCGGGCGCCGACCTCCTGCTCACGAACACCTTCACCGCGAACCGCTACCTGATGCGGCGCGACGGCCTCGCCGACCGCGTCCGCGAGGCGAACTTCCAGGCCGCGCGGCTCGCCCGCGACGCGCGCGAGATCCAGGGCAGCCCCGTCTTCGTCGCGGGCTCGGTCGGCCCGGTGGGACGCGATCTCGCGATCGGCGCAATTACGCTCGGGGACGCGGAGGCGGCGTTCGAGGAGCAGATCGGCGCGCTGCTGGAGGGCGGCGTCGACCTGGTCGTGATCGAGACGATGCCGTCGCTGGCGGAGGCGCTCGCCGCGCTGGGCGTCGCGCGACGCCTTTGCGATCTTCCCGCGATTGCGATGCTGAACTTCACCGCGGGGCTGACGACGGTCTCCGGCGAGTCGCTGCTCGACGGCGCGCGCGCGCTGACCGCGGCCGGCGCCGACCTCGTCGGCGTGAACTGCGGTGTCGGCCCGCAGGCGGCGCTCGACATCATGCAGCAGCTCGCCGGGCACCCGGAGCTTGCGCCGCTCGCGGTGAAGCCGAACGCCGGCATGCCGCGCGTCGCCGGCGGCGACCTCGTCTACCCGTCGACGCCCGAGTACCTCGCCGACTTCGCGTTGCGCGCGAAGGACCTCGGCGCCGCCTTCGTCGGCGGTTGCTGCGGCACCACCCCGGCGCACGTCGCGGCGATGCGCGCGGCGCTCTCCGGCGCCGGCGTCGTCGAGGTCGGCGACCGGGTAGCCGCGCCGGTCGGCGAGGCCGTCGACACGCGCGGCGCGATGGCCGCCGCGGAGGGGCCGCCCGAGCCGCGTGAGCCCGCGGCCGCCCACGAGACGCCGCTGCTGCGCGAGAAGCTCGCCGCCGGCAAGTTCGTGATCTCCGTCGAGATCGACCCGCCCCGCGGCGTGAACCCGCGCAAGGCGATCCAGGGCGCGCGCGAGCTGCGCGACGCCGGCGCCGACGCGATCAACATCGGCGACTCGCCGATGGCGCGCGTGCGCATGAGCGCGCTCTCGCTCGCCGTGCAGATCCAGCAGCAGGTGGGGATCGAGACGATCATCCACCAGACCACGCGCGACCGGAACCTGATGGCGCTGCAGTCGGACCTGCTGGGCGCCTACGCGCTCGGCATCCGCAACATCATCGCGCTCACCGGCGACCCACCATCCGAGGCCTCGCGCTCATCCGCCGTCTGGGACGTCGACTCGATCGGCTTCATCCGCGTCCTCAAGCGACTGAACGAGGGCGTCGACTTCAGCGGCAACTCGATTGGCCGCGCGACCGACTTCTTCGTCGCCTGCGCCGCGAACCCCACCGCCGAGGACGTCGCGCTCGAGCTGCGCCGCGTGCGCGCGAAGCTGGACGCCGGCGCCGACCTGCTGATGACGCAGCCCGTCTACGACGCCGCGACCGTCCACGCGTTCTTCGACGCGCTGGGCCCGGTCGACGTGCCGGTGCTGCTCGGAGTGCTGCCCCTGATGTCCTCGCGGCACGCGGAGTTCATCCACAACGAGCTCGCCGGCGTGACGGTCCCGGCGGCGATCCGCGCGCGGATGCGCGCCGCCGGCGAGCAGGGCGTCGCCGCCGGGATCGAGATCGCGCTCGAGCACGTTGCCGAGACGCGCGCGCTCGAGTTCGTCTCCGGCATCTACATCATGCCGTCGTTCGGCCGCTACGAAGTCGCGGCCGAGATGGTGCGGCGCGCCGCCGAGGCGTAGCGCCACCGCGCCCCGCGCCGCGGTGCGGGCGGCATCGGGGCATCCCGCATCGCCAGCGTGCCGTTGGTCCTACCACAATGGGAATGATGGCCCGCGCTCGCACGGCCTCCCCCTGTTACGATCGAGAGGCGGGGACGACGGAGGTCTGCTCGTGATGACGCAGCCCAACCTATTCCACTTCTCGCCGCGCCCCAACCGCGCGGAGGCCATTCCGTGGCTGGAATGGGGCGCCGACGCGCTCGCGCGTGCGCGCGAGAGCGACCGGCCGGTGCTGCTCGCGATCTCGGCCTCGTGGTCGTACTGGTGCCACGCGATGGACGAAACGACGTACTCCGACGACCGCGTGATTGATCTGCTCACTCGCGAGTTCGTGCCGGTCCGCGTGGACGCCGACGAGCGCCCGGATCTTGATGCGCGATACAACGCCGGTGGCTGGCCGACGACGGCCATCCTCACCGCCGACGGCGACGTGATCACCGCCGCGCGGTTCCTGCGCCCCGACGCCATGCTCGAGCTGCTCGAGCGCGTGGGCGCGCGGTGGCGGGCGGAGCGCGCGGTGATCGCCGAGGATATCGAGGCGGAGCGGACGCGCCGGCACCAGGGGCTGATGCTCGCCACGACGGGCGGATACCTCACGCCGGAGTCCCTGGACGCCGCACTGGCGGCGCTCGAGCAGCGCTACGACCGGGAGCACGGCGGCTTCCACCCGGAGCCGGCGGCCGATGCGGTCGCGCCGGCCGAGGGCGACGCGCGCAAGCTGACCGACCCCGGCGCGCTGCGACTCCTCCTCTACGCGCACCGCCGCCGCGGCGACACCGGCGCGCTCGCGCACGCGCGCTTCACGCTCAACGAGCTGACGCGCAGCGCGCTGTACGACGCGACCGAGGGCGGCTTCTTCCGCGCGGCGGGCCGCGCGGACTGGGGTGAGCCGGAGTTCGAGAAGCGCGCGCGCGACCAGGGCGGCCTGCTGCTGGCGCTCGGCGAGCTCGCGCTGGTCGACGAGGACGCCCGCGAGTGGGCGATGCCTGTCGTCGAGCAGACGATCGGGTACCTCACGCGCGTGCTCGGCGAGGCCAGCGGCGGCTTCCACGCCGCGCAGGACGCCGACCCCGCCTACTACGCGAAGGACGAAGCCGGCCGCTCGGCGCACGGCTCGCCCGAGGTCGACCGTCGCGTTTACACGGCGTCAACCGCTGCCCTCGCTCGCGGCCTGATCCAGTGCGGGATTGCCTTCCAGCGGCACGACTGGGTCGAGCGCGGCTGCGTCGCGGTCGACTTCCTGGCGTCGAACATGCGGGCCGGCGAAGCCGGCATGTACCACGTCTGGGAGGGTGGCGCCGCGCACACGCTCGGCCTGCTCGCCGACCAGGCGCAGATGTTGCTCGCGCTGCTGCACGCGTACGAGGTCACAGGGGCGCAGGCGTACCTCGACCAGGCGCGCAACCTCGCGCGCATCGTCGAACGCGAGTGGCGCGATCCGGCGGGGGCGTTCTGGGACACGGCCGAACAGCACGACACGACCGGCCTGCTGGCCGAGGGCCGCAAGCCCGTCGTCGACAACGCCGCGATGGCCGAGGCGCTGCTGTGGCTCGGGCGCCTCACGCACGACGACCGCTTCCTGCGCACCGCGCAGCAGGTCCTCGCGGAGTTCGCGGGCTCATTCCGCGAACGCGGCGCCGACGACGCCGACTTCGCGCGTGTCGCCGATCGCCTGCTCTCCGCCGAGCCCGAGTTCAAGATCGTGGCGGAGACGCCGCCCGGCGAACCGGACCGCGTCGCCGACCCGCTCTTCGAGCGCGCGCTGCGCCTGCCGCTCGCGTCGCGCACCGTGCAGCGCCTCTACCGGGACGGCGACGTCGACCTACTCGACCAGCTGGGGCTGCCGCACGACCGAGCGCGTGTGGCGTACGTCTGTGTCGGCCACCTGTGCTCAGCGGCACTGACGGATCCGGATCAGCTGATGCACGCGGTCGACGACGCGCTGGCGGCGCCGACCGCCTGACTCCCGATCGCCGCGAGCACCCGGCTCAGGCGCCCCGGCGGGACCGCGGGGCGAGGTGATCCGCGATCCGCTGGATGCGCCACATGGCGTCCAGGTCCCGCTCGTTCATCTCCTGCACGTGGCGGACCATCGTCACCTCGCCGCGAACCGGGTCGCGCCCGGTGCGCTCCCACGCCTCGGGCTCGCCACGGAGCGTCCAGACCACCTCCTCGCGCAGCGCAAGGAAGTCCCAGACCAGCTCCTCGACGTGCGTGGACGCGGAGCGGTAGTCGTGATCGAGGGGGCCGTACTGGGCGCGTCGCGGGGTCAGCGCGGCGCCGTTGCGCCGGAGCATCGCCTCGATCGCCTGCAGGTCCTCGCGCTCGCTGTCGCGCAGGAAGCCGACGATCTCCTTCACGCACCACTCTTCGTCGAGCTCGCTCGGGCGCGCGGAGAGCTGGCGCTCGTCGAGGTCGCCGACGAGCTCCGCGATGCGATGGGCGATCTCACGGAGCCCCTTGAGGAGGTAGCGCCGCCGATCCCCGTACTGTGCGGCGATGTAGCGCGGCATCGCCGGTCATCGTCCGGCCGCCCGGATCGCCTGTCAACGTTTCGCGCGCCGGGCTACGCTGGCCCGACGCCGGGGGTGCTGCGCATGGGAGCGAGCGAGCGATGAGCGACGAGCCGCGCGTCGAGATCGGTCTGCTGGACCACCTGCAGGTGCCGGCCGCAGACGTGGCCGCGGCCGTGGCGTTCTACCGTGACGTGCTGGGTGCGACGGTGCAGTCGGTCTCGCCGCGGTGGGCGATGGTGCGCCTGGCGAACGTCGACGTCGGCATTCACGCTGCGGGCGGGAGCGCCGGCTGGGAGCCGGGATTCCGCGTCGCCGACATCGCGGCCGTGAAGCGCGGCCTGAAGGCCGCCGGCGTCGCCATCACGCGCGACTACCACGACATCCCCGGCGGCGTGACACTCGCGTTCCGCGACCCGGACGGCAACCCGGTGGCGGTGTACCAGTACGGGGTCAGCGTCGAAGAGCTGCGTGGGGCGTAGGCGAGCAGGGCGGCGCCAGCCGTTCCCGGCGCCGCAGGCCGAGAGTGCTCGCGTGCGGCAAACGCGCTCGTGCTCGCGTCCCGCGACGGGCGACCGCCCGGAGAGCTCACGCCGCCCTCCGCCGCCCTCCCCCTTACCTTCTTCGCGATCGCCGGGCTGACCGCGGCCCGTGATCACATCCGGCGTCGCCGGCATGGCTCATCTGCCCCCTGTCTGTTCGAGGACCTGGGGGGTGTTGCCACCGGTGATGCTGGGTGCCGTGGACCGCTGATGGGGACCGGCGCCGTGAGCGCTCGTTCGTAAGGTGGATGCAGGCCGAGGCACCCGGTCGGATGCGCAAAGCGCGGTCGCGATCGGAGGGCGCATGCCGACCGAGGCACGGGTCGATGTGTTCATTGGGCTCGACGTCGGAAAGACCGAGCACCACGCAACGCTGATCAACGGTGGCGGCGAGGTGCTGTCGTCCCGCGCGGTTCGGAATCAGCAGGCCGATCTTCAGGCGCTGCTGTCGACGGCAGCGTCGATCGGGCATGCCGGAGTGGTGTTGGACCAGCCGGGGTCGATTGCCGCGCTGACGCTTGCCGTGTGCCGAGAGATCGGTGTCCCTGTCGCCTACGTGCCCGGGCTGGTCATGCGACGAGCCGCAGATCTCTACCCGGGCGAGGCGAAGACGGACGTCCGCGACAGCTTCGTCCTTGCCGACTTCGCACGAACCCACCCAGGGAACCTGCGCTGGCTGGCCGTCGGCGACGAGCTGCTCGAGGAGCTGCGCCTCCTCTCGGGGTACGACGATGACCTCGCCGCGGACCGAGTCCGCCTGGTGAACCGGCTGCGCGACATGCTCACGAGCGTGCATCCACCACTCGAGGCCGTGCTCGGTCCACGACTGGATCACCCCGCGGCGTGGGCGCTGCTTGCCCGCTACCCCACCCCGTCGGCTCTCCGCGCGGCCGGCCGTGGTCCCGTGCTGCGACTGCTTCGGCGGCAGGCGCCCCGAGTCGCCGCGCGCCTCGCGGACGAGGTCTTCAGCGCACTCGACGCCCAGACGATCACCGTACAAAGCGAGCGGCGCATTGGACCGATCGTTGCAGAGCTCGCCACCGAACTCGGCCGGCTCGACGCCAGACGCAGCCGGATCCTCGTTCAGATCGAGGAGGTCTTCCGCAGCCACCCTCTGGGGCCGGTCCTGATATCGCTCCCCGGCGTGGGCCCCAGGACCGGCGCGAAGATCCTCGCCGAGATCGGTGACGGCGCTCGCTTCGCCACAGGCGCCCAGCTCGCGAGCTACGCGGGACTGGCTCCGGTCACGCGCCAGTCGGGTACCAGCATCCGGGGCGAGAAGCGGAGCCGCCGGGGGAACCACCGGCTGAAGAATGCACTCTTCCTCGCGGCCTTCTGCTCCCTGCGGCATCCGCCCTCCCGAGCCTTCTACGACCGCAAGCGCGCTCAGGGGAAGAAGCACAACGCCGCCGTCATCTGCCTCGCTCGCCGTCGCTGCGACGTGATCCTTGCGATGCTCAAGTCCGGCACCGCCTACGACGCAACACACACCATGCGCTCGCGCGTCGCCGCTTGACTGGATGATGGGGACACCCCCCGGGCGGGCCGCGTTGCCCCTCCCGGTGCCGCTCCCTACGATTGCGCTCCCGTGAGTGCCGCCTCTCTGCCCTACGCCGTGCTCATCCTGCTGGTCGAGCTGGCGGTCGGGTCGCTCGCCATGGCCACCGTCTTCGACGCCCGCCGCCAAGTCACGACCGGGTACGTCAAGGCCGCCGGCATCACCATCGTCCCGCTCGCGCTGCTTGCGCTGTGGGTCGCCGCCGGACTCGGCGGGCGCAGCGAGCTCGACGGCTACGTGCTCGCGCCGCGGTGGCTCGGGCCGTTCCGCGCCGCGCTCGTCGTCTTCGTCGCGTTCGCCGTCGCGCACCTGCTGGGCGCGTTCGTCGAGCGGCGCCGGGCGACGCTCGTCGCCGGGGCACTCGGCTGCGCCGCGGGGGTGGTCGCGCTCGCCGCGCTCGCCGGCCTCGTGGCCGCGCCGACGTGGTCGTACGCCGGGATGCTCGCGAGCATCTTCGCCTCCGCCGCCGTGCTGGGCGGGGCGCTGATGGCGATGATGTGGGGGCACTGGTACCTCACCTCCGGCCGGCTCCCGAAGGAGCCGATGGAGCAGATGTCGCTCGTCGTGCTCGGGGCGCTCGTCGTGCAGGCGGTGCTCGTCGTCGTGGGCAGCGCGCTGCCGGCGCGCGACGTGCCGTTGACCGAGGGCTTCGGGGTCGGTCTGGCGCAGAACCCGGCGTACTGGCTGCGCATCGCCGTCGGCCTGGTCTTCCCCGCGTTCCTGGCGCTGCTGGCTTGGCGCGCGGCGCGCATCCGGGGCATGATGTCCGCGACCGGACTGCTGTACATCGCGCTCGGCACGGTTCTGGCCGGGGAAGTGCTGGCGCGCGGCATCCTGTTCAGCACCGGTCTCCCCGTCTGATCCCCCGTACAATCCACGAGGCCCACCGCACTCCCCGGCCACGCTCTCGGAGGACCGCGGTGCCCGAGACCCCCGCTCCCATCCCCGGCCCGGGCGACCGCCGCCCGATCCCGCTCGACCGGCGAGGAATCCGCGCGCGCCTCGGCGACGTACCTCGATCGACGCCGCACGAGGCCGACGCGACTGCCGACGTTGCGCAGGTCGCGGACGCGCCGACCGACGAGCAGCTGATGGCGCGCGTCGCCGCCGGCGAGCTGCGGGCGCTGGAAGCGGTGTACGACCGCTACGCGAACCTGGTGTTCTCGGTCGGGGTGCGCGTGCTGCACGACCGGCAGCTCGCGGAGGACGTCACGCAGGAGGTGTTCCTGCGGCTGTGGCGTCGCCCGGCGTCGTTCGACCCGGAGCGCGGGCGGTTCGTGACGTGGCTGATGTCGGTGACGCGCAACCGCGCGCTGGACGAGTGGCGGCGGACGGCGCGGCGGCGGCGGGTCGAGGGGATCGAGGACGGGGACGCCTCACCGCTGGCGTCCGGTGACCGCAGCGGCGATCCCCAGCTGGGGCTGGCGGTGGCGGAGCTTCGACGCACGGTGCGCGAGGCGATGACGCGCCTCCCGCCGTCGCAGCGGCGCGTGCTTGAGCTGGCCTACTTCGGTGGGCTCACGCAGACGGAGATCGCGGAGCGCACGGGCGATCCGCTCGGAACGGTGAAGACGCGCGTACGGCTCGGGATGCGCAAGCTGCGCGAGCTGCTCGCCGACGTGACGCGCGAACCGGGTGGGCCGGGTGCAGGGGCCGGCGGGGGTGATCGATGACGCCGGATGAACGCGAAGACCTCCTCGCGGGCTACGCGCTCGGCACGCTGAGCGCGCCGGACGCCGCCGACGCCGAGGCGCTCGTCGCCTCGGACGCCGAGGCCGCGGCGGATCTCGCCGCCTACCACGAGCTCGTCGACCTCATCGCGCTCTCCGTGCCGCTCGGCCGCGCCGATCCGCACCTGCGCGAGCGGGTGCTCGCCGCGGCCCGGCGCGAGCCGCGCCGCCGCCGCTTCGTCGCGCCGCGCCTGCGCAGCCTGCTCCCGGTCGCCGGCCTGGCCGCGGCGCTCCTCGTCGTCTCGCTGTGGGCCGTGAGCCTGCGCTCGGCGCTGCACCAGGTGCAGAGCGAGTCCGCCACGCTCACCGCGCTCGTCGAGTCCAATGCCAAGCGGCTGGACTCCATCGAGGGCATCTCGAACGCCGACACCGGCTCGAAGTCGCTCAGCCTCCAGCTCGCGAACGCGCTACAGGAGCAACAGGTGATTGCCGCCGTCCAGACGGACCCGGCTGTGCAGACGATGGACCTCGAGCCCACCGTCTACGGCCACGGCGCCGGGGGCCGCTACCTCTGGAGCGCGTCGGCGGGGGCCGCGGTGGTCGTGGCGCACGACCTCCCCCAGCTGCCGTTCGGCGACGTCTACCGCATCTGGCTCGAGGACGGCGCGTCCGGCCTCGTCGCGGCGACCACCTTCGTGCCCGACTCGCTGGGCAACGCGCAGGTGCTGCTGCACACGAAGAGCGGACAGTCGCCGGCGCGCGTCTACATCGTCGCGACCTCGAGCCGCGACTCGCAGACGGTGGAGGGTCCGGTCGTGTTGCAGGCGACCGCGAGCCCGACGAACCGCGACCAGCCGACGCCGTAGGGCGGCCGCTAGTCCTCCTCCGGTACGTCGTGCCCCCGAGCGGCGGCGGTCTCGGCCGCGGCGGCCGCCGTCTGCTGCTCTTCCGCGTGCGCTCGCAACTGGCGTCCGATCAGGCTCGCCGCGAATGACTCGGTCGGCGGATTGCCGCGCAGGCGCCGGTCGAGGTACCAGAACAGCTCACGCAGGATCGCCGTGACCGGGACGATCGCGAGCAGGCCGATGAAGCCGAACGCCGTCCCACCGATGGTGAGCAGCAGGATGATCATCGCCGGGTGGATCTCCACGGCGTGCCCCTGGATGCGCGGCACGAGCAGGTTGTTCTCGAGCTGCTGCACGAGGATGTAGACGAGCGCCACCCAGATGAAGAGCCCCGGGTCGGTGGCCAGCACGATGATCAGCCCAGGGATCGCGCCCAGCCACGGCCCGAGGATCGGGATCAGCTCCGTGACGCCGGCCCAGACGCCCAGTGCGACCGAGAGCTGCACCCGCAGCACCGTGAGGCTGATCCCGACGGCGACGCCGACCACCAGCGCGAGCAGCAGCTGACCGCGGATGTAGCGGCCCATCAGCTGGTCAGCGATGCGCAGCATGTTCGCGATGTCGTCGCGCCCCGCCTCCGGCACGGCGTTCATGAAGTTGCGGCCGACGAAGTGGCGGTCGCGCAGCGCCCAGAACATCCAGACGGGAACGACGAAGAACGTGAGCAGCGCCGTGAGCGTCTGCGTGAGAAACGAGACCGAGCCGGCCATCCACCCCGCCGCCGCGCTGGCGACCGTGCTCGTCGCATCCTGCGAGAGCGAGTCCAGCCGCGCCTGCACGTCCTGCGGCACGCGCGAGTGGTACTGCACGAGCCAGTGGTTGCTCTGCTCGCGCGCGTGCTTCATCAGCGTCGGCAGGGTGTTCACAAACTGCGTGGTCTGGTCGATCGCGAGCGGGATGATCGCGGCGGCCGCGACGGCCAGCAGTCCGATTGCGACCGCGTAGAGGAAGAACACCACGACGCCACGACGCAGGACGTCGGCCTGGTGACTGCGCGCGGGGATCATCGAGGCGAGCCGATCGACGATCGGGGTGAGCGCGTAGGCGAGCACGGCGCCGAAGGCGAAGGGCAGCAGGGCGCTCTTCGCATGCCACGCGAGATAGAGGACGACGAAGAGCATCGAGCCCCAGAGCACGATGCGCCAGCGTTGAGTGGTCATCGTCGCATTGTCGCCGATCGCGCGAGTGCGAGCAGCGCCGCCGCCGGAGCCGCTACGCGCCCACGTTGACAGCCGCGACCGGACGCGCGGACGATGGCTCTCATGACCGCGATCGACGCCCTGGAACGCACGATCGTCCGCTCTGGCCACCGGCTGACCTCGCCGCGCCGCCACCTGCTCGAGGTGATGGACGAGCTGGGTGACCGCTTCACGGCCGACCAGGTGGTCGCCGCCTCTCCCGGGGTGGGGCGCGCCACCGTGTTCCGCACGCTGCGCCTGATGCAGGAGCTCGGCGTGGTCTGCCAGGTCGTGCTCGACGACGGCGCGACGGCGTACCGCCTCGCGAGCGGCGAGCACCACCACCACATCGTGTGCTCCGACTGCGGCGCGGTGAGCGATTTCAGCTCGCACGACATCGAGGACCTGCTCGACGAGCTCGGCCGTCGCACGGGCTTCGAGATCGACTCGCACCGGCTCGAACTCTACGGGCGCTGCGATGCGTGCCGCGCGCGGCTGGAGCCCGCACTCCACTAGCCGCCGCTGAGGGCCGGCCGTGCCGCGCCTCAGGTCGCCGCCGCCCGCCGCCTCCCGTGCACCGCCGGGATCACCGTCTCGATCAGGCGCCGCGTCTGGTCCAGCACCTCGTCCTCGCTCTCCGCGAGCGGGCGCAGCACGAACTTCGACACGCCGGCGCGACGGTACTCGTCGATCCGCGCGAGGATGTCGCCCTCGTCGCCGACGGCGAGGTAGTCGCGCGGGTCGTCGACCTCCGGGAAGCGGTGCATTGCCGCGGCGGAACGCTGCACGAACGGCTCGTCCCACGCGCCGAAGCGGAACGGGAAGCCGGCGCCGTAGTGGTCGTCGTCGATCGTGCGGCCGGCGCGGACGGCCTCGCGCTTGATGCCGGCCACGACCGGCGCGACGCGCGCCGGCGTCGCGATCCCGGACAGCCAGCCCGTGCCCAGCCGCGCGGTGCGGCGCTGCGCCGCCGGCGAGCTGCCGCCAATCCAGCACGGCAACGGCTGCCGCACCGGCAGCGGGGCGATGCGCGCGCCGGCGTACTGGAAGTGCCGGCCCGCGTACGTCAGCTCCTCGCCGGTCCACAGCCGCGTCATGATCTCGAGCATCTCGTCGGCGATCGCACCCCGGTGCGCCGGCGAGCGCCCGCTCGCGCGCCACTCGGGGATCGCGTCGCCGCCGACGCCGAACGCCGGCAGCAGCCGCCCCGCGCTGAGGTAGTCGATCGTCGCGCACTGTTTCGCGAGCAGCAGTGGGTCGCGCAGCGGCAGCACGACCACGTTCATGCCGAACTGCAGGCGCTCGGTGCCGCCCGCGAGCGCGGCGAGCAGGCTCATCGGCTCGAGCATGGGCTGTGCCGAGACGAGCCGGTCGCTCTGCCACAACGAGTCGACGTCTCCGGTCTCGCACATCTCGACCCAGCGCCAGAAGGCGCGCATGCTCGAAAACGGGAACTGGGCGATGCCGAGACCGATGCTCTCGCTCATGGCGAGCCTCCTTCGGGGCCTCCGCGGGCGTGGGCGACGCGTCGATGATCCTGCCTGAAGACGTGCCGTGACGCGATCGCGCGGCGAGTCGAACGGGCCGAGACGCGGGATGCGCGAGGATCGCCCGAATTGCGGACCGTCCTTCCGGGGCAACTCGGGACTTTGGTCATTGAGCGAGACGATCGCCGCTGCCTAGGCTGGTTTCACCATGATCGAAGCACCAATGCCCCCCCGACAGAAGCCCGATCCGAAGCAGATCAACCGTAAGGAGCGCCTCCAGGTCCCGGCGCATCGCCCCGCCAAGCAGGATCCCACGGAGCGGGTCCACAACTGGGACGAGGTCTACTTCCCGTTCGATGAAGCAACGGCGCAGGCGGAAGCGATGCGCTGCATCCAGTGCCCGGCCGCGCCCTGCCAGCGCGCGTGCCCGGTCCACAACGACATCCCCGGCGCGTTCTGGCTCATCGAGCAGGGCGATTTCAGTGGCGCGGCCGACGTCTTCCGCGAGACGAGCGGCCTGCCGGAGATGTGCGGCCGCCTCTGCCCGCAGGAGCGGCTCTGCGAGGGCCATTGCGTCGTCGGCAAGAACGCGCTCCCGGTGGCGATCGGCAAGCTCGAGATGTTCACCACCGAGTGGCAGCGCGCCCATGGCGGCATTCCGCCGCGCACGCCGCCGGCCCCCCCGAGCGGCAAGAGCGTCGCGGTCGTGGGCAGCGGCCCCGCCGGGATCGGCGCGGCGGAGCGGCTCGCCCTGGCCGGCCACCAGGTCGTGATCTACGAGTCGTGGCCCGAGCCGGGCGGCGTGCTGCTCTACGGCATCCCGACGTTCAAGCAGAACAAGGCGGCCGTCGCCCGCAAGTTCGACGATCTGCGCGCCCTCGGGGTCGAGGTGCGCTGCGGCGTCGAGGTGGGCAAGGACGTCTCGTGGGACGACCTGGACGCTCAGCACGACGCGATCTTCCTCGGCTTCGGCGCGCCCGTTGGCTCGCGGCTCGGCATCCCGGGCGAGGACGCCGTCGGCGTGCACCTGGCGACGCCGTTCCTCGTGCGCGCCAACCTGCCGCCCGACGCGCTCAGCGAAGACCTGCGCGCGCCGCTGCCGGCGATGCGCAACGTCGTCGTGGTCGGCGGCGGCGACACCTCGATGGACTGCGTGCGCTCGGCGCGCCGGCTCGGCGCGGAGCACGTGACGCTCATCTACCGCCGCACCGAGGCGGAGATGCAGGGTCGCGCGGAGGAGCGCCACCACGCCGTCGAGGAGGGCGTCGACTTCGAGTACCTCACCGCGCCGCTCGAGGTGCTGGTGGACGACGACGGTCACGTGCGCGGGCTGCGCTGCCAGCGCATGCACCTCGGCGACGCCGACGAGAGCGGACGGCGTCGCCCGGTCCCGGAGCCCGGTTCCGAGTTCGACGTCGACGCCGACACGATCGTGGTGGCCATCGGCTACAACGTCGGCGAGGAGTGGGGCGACGTCGTCCCGGAGATGACGCGCGACCGGTGGCACCGTGTCGTGGTCGACCCGGAGACGATGAAGACGAACATCCACGGCGTCTTCGCCGGCGGCGACGACGTGAACGGCGCCGACCTGGTGGTGACCGCGCTCGCCGACGGCCAGCGGGCCGCCGGCGCGATCGACGAGTTCCTGCGCACGGGGCGCTGGTAGCCTCGCCCGTCCTCGCCGCGTGTCGCTGGTACACTCGTCCCCCGGCAGACACGACCGCCCCCACCCAGCGGCGCCCCGGCCGCACGGCGCACTCGGCGCCGTTCGTCCCCGGGCGGCCGCGCCCGAACCCCGCACGGAAAGGTGCCGCCCCATGGCCATCGAGGTAGGACAGGACGCCCCGGACTTCACGCTCCGCGACGAGAACAACGAGGAAGTGACGCTCTCCGCGCTCCGCGGCAGTCCGGTCGTGCTCGTCTTCTATCCGTTCGACTTCTCGGGTGTCTGCACGGCCGAGAACTGCGAGATCCGCGACAATTACTACGACGTGTGGATGGGCAAGGGCGCGAAGGTCTTCGGCATCAGCCGCGACAGCCGCTTCGCGCACGCCGCGTTCAAGGAGCAGCAGCACTTCAACCACACGCTGCTCTCCGACATGAAGGGCGAAGCCGCGCGGAAGTACGACACCTGGAACGAGGCGGTCGGCGCGGCCGAGCGCGCGACGATCGTGATCGACCGGGATGGCAAGGTCGCCTACTACACGAAGAACCCGATCCCGAACGCCCGCGACCACTCGCAGGTGGCGGAGCACATCAAGTAGGGGTTCGCCATGGAGCCGAAGCTGACGAGCACGCCCGACGGCGACTACTGCCCCGTCCGCGCCACGCTGGCGCTGGTCGGGCAGAAGTGGGTGCCGCACATCGTCTACCAGCTCATGGACGGCAAGCTGCGCTTCAACGAGCTGGCGACGGAGGTCGGCGGCTGCAACTCGCGCACGCTGCGCGACCGCCTCAAGGCGCTCGAGGAGCTCGGCATCGTGTCGCGACGCATCGTTGCGACGATGCCGCCGTGGGTCGAGTACGAGCTCACGGAGCGCGGCGCCGAGCTCGGCCGTGCGCTGCAGCCGCTGGCGACATGGGGCCGGCGCCATCTCGTCGATGACGAGTCCGTGGCGCGCGCGGCCGGCACGGCGATCGGCGACCGGTGACGGCCGACCCGGTGCGTCCGCGGCTCGAGCAGCTGCAGAAGGGCGACCGCATCGCCCCCTTCCCGCTGCGCATCTCCGCCGTCGAGGTGCGCGACTACCTGGACGCGACCGGCGAGGACCCGGCGACCTGGGAGCGGCACGTGCCGCCCCTCGCGCTCGGCGCCTTCGCGCTGGCCGGGCTGATGGAGCGCGTCGAGGTCCCCGCGGGCATCCTGCACACCGGCCAGGAGTACGCGTTCGCGCGGCCGGTGCGGTACGACGAGCCGCTCGAGGTGGCGATCACCGTGGGGCAGCGCTCGGAGCGCCGCGGCGCCGTGATCACCGCGTTCGACAGCGAGTGGCGCGCGGGCGACGAGGTCGTCGGAACGGCGCGCACGACCGTGCTGCTCGCGCCGCCGGGCGTCGACGCGACAGGAGGCGACGCGTGAGCGATCCCGTCGCGCCGGAGGTGCCGTCCGTCTCGCGCCGGCTCGACCAGCCGCGCGTCGACCGCTACGCGGCGGCCGCGCGCGACCCGAACCCGATCCACCGCGACACTCCCGAGGCGCGTGCGAGCCAGTTCGGCCGGCCGATCGCGCACGGCATGCTCGTGCTCGCGCTCGTGTCCGAGGCGATGACGCGTGCGTTCGGCGAGCGCTGGGCGGCCGGCGGCGCGCTCAAGGTGCGCTGGCGCGCGCCCGCGGTGCCGCCCGTCACGGTCACGGCGCGCACCGCGCTGCGGGGCGTCGCCGGCGGCAGCGCGACCTACGACGTCGTATGCGAGACCGAGGGCGGCGAGGTGCTGCTCACCGGCATCGCATCCGCGCCGCTGGGCTGAACGCGTCGCGCGATGGCGGACGATGCGCCGTTCGATCCCGCGCTCTACGAGCAGTATTGCTTCGCGTGCGGCCGCCGGAACCCGATCGGCCTGCAGCTGCGCTTCGTGCGTGCCGCCGGCGGCGTGCGCGCGCTCTATACGCCGCGCGACGAGGACGTCGGGTTCCCCGGCGCGGTGCACGGCGGCGTGCTCGTCACGCTGCTCGACGAGGCGATGGCATGGGCGATGTACGCGGAGGCGTACGCGCTTGGGGTGACCGCGAAACTCGAGGTGCGCTATCGCCGCTCGGCGTCGCTCGACGACACCCTCGCGCTCACCGGCCGGGTGACGCGCGTGCGCGGCCGCCGCATCGAGGTGGGCGCGACAATCGACGCGGCTGGCGGCGAGCGCATCGCCGAGGCGACGGCGCTGTTCCTCCGGGTGCCGCCCGACCGCGAGGCGGAGCTGATGCGCGCGATCGGCTGGGACGTGCGCTGATCCGGGGTGAGCAGGGCGCCAACAGGCTGCTGCGTCCCGACTCCGGATGTCACGACACGCCCCCTTCCCCCGCGACGACGGTCGCGCGGGATGGCGCCGGGGAGGTGGCCACGCGTCGAGGCGACTACCCCGCTCCCGCGGCGGCCGCCGGCGTGGGGCGCTGCAGCGTCTCGCGCGCGACCACGAGAAAGAACAGCGACGCGGCCCCCAGCAGGATCGCGTTCGCGGCGAAGCCCCAGGCGAACGACGTGGCGTCGGCGAGCGCGCCGAGGAGCGGCGGGCCGATCACGAACCCGATGTCGCCCGACGAGCGGTACAGCCCCATCGCCAGGCCCCGCAGCTCCGGCGGTGCGATGTCCGCGGCGTAGGCCGCCGGCGCCGGGCCGGCGATCCCGGTGCCCACCGAGAGCACCATCGCGCCGAGGATCAGCATCGCGTACCCCTGCGCCGTCCCCATCATCAGCAGTGAGCCTGCCATCAGCAGGCCGCTGGGCACGATCGCCCACTTGCGGCCGAAACGGTCGGCGATCATCGAGGCGGGCGCGATCAGCACCATGTTCACTACCGACATCGCCGTAAACAGCGCGCCCAGGCCGCCGGCCGAGATGCCGAGGCGGTCGGAGGCCATCACCGGCATCAGCGTGTTGCGTGACGCGGTGCGTGTGAAGAAGACCGCCATCGTGATCAGCGACACGGCCATGAAGTCGCGCGAGCGCATCATCCGCCACCACGCATGCGGCTCGCGCGGCGCCGCCTCCGGCCGCGACTGCTCCGCGCGGCGCGCCTCGGCCTCCGCCTGCCGCTCGGCGGGTCCGCGCGTCTCCGGCAGCCGTGCCCACGAGTAGAACGCCGCCACCAGCGCGCCGACGCCGACGAACCAGAACGGCGCGCGCAGCCCCCAGAGCTGCGCGATCAGGCCGCCGAGCGCCGGCCCGATGGCCGTCCCCAGCAACAGCGCGCCCTGGTTCGTCCCGATGAAGCGCGCGCGGTTCTCGGCCGTCGAGATGTCGACGAGGTAGATCTGCGCGCCGGTCATGTACATGCCGGAGCCCGCGCCCGCGATGAACCGCCACGCGAGCAGCTGCTCGATGTTCAGCGCGAAGCCCGAGCCGATCATCCCGACGGCCGTCACGATCGGCCCGCCGATCAGCAGCAGGCGGCGACCGTAGCGGTCCGACGCCGCGCCGAGCGGGACGTTGAGGAGCAGCCGCGCCAGCGCGAAGGTCGTCAGCGTGAGCCCAACGGCGGCGGTGCCGACGCCGAAGGCCTGCGCGAACAGGGGCAGGATCGGGCTGATCACGCCCTGGCCGGCCATCACCAGCACGGTCGCGATGCAGATCATGAGCAGGCGCTCCTGCTCTCGGAGCAGGGCAATCCCGCGCAGCAGGCGCCGCAGGGGCGAACGCGCCGGGGGGCGCGGGGTCTCGGTCACGCGGCCTCCGTCACGTCGCTCGGGCGCGGGGCGCGGGCGATGGTACCCGCTCGCCCCGTCGCGTGCCGGGGCGCCGGCGGGGGGGTACTCATGCTGCCGGCGGCGCGGGGGAGTTCGCCGCAGTCACCATGCCGGGTGCGCCGTGCGTCCATGAACGTCAGCGCAGCGGCGGCAGATGATGCCGCCGACACCCACGCGGACGCAGTCCGCGGCTGACGCCGCGCTCCTGTCGGCGCCCTGTCTGGCGCCGCTTTGACGTCCGATGAGGCTGACACGCCTGCGCGCGCGCCGTGGGCGCGCGGCGCCGGCCGGGCCGGACGGGGCCTGCCGGGGTTACGCCCGCAGCACCGCCTCGAGCGGCTTCCACGGCCGAGCGAGCGACTCCGCCACGCCCTGGTGGGTGATCTCCCCGCGATAGACGTTCACGCCCCGCGCCAGCGCACGGTCGCCGCGGATGGCCGCGTCCACGCCCTGGTTCGCGACCTTGAGGATGTACGGCAGCGTGAGCCCGGTCAGCGCCCGCGACGACGTGCGCGGCACGGCGCCGGGCATGTTCGGGACGGCGTAGTGCACGACCCCCTCGTCCACGTAGATCGGGTGCACGTGGTCGGTCGGGCGCGTCGTCTCGATGCAGCCGCCCTGGTCGACCGCGACGTCGACGATCACGGCGCCCGGCCCCATCGTCCGCACCATGTCGCGGGAGACGATCACCGGCGCGCGCTTGCCCTGCACGAGCACCGCGCCGACGAGCAGGTCCGCGCTGCGGACGGCGTCGGCGATCGTCTGCGGCGAAGAGAGTCGCGTCTCGATGCGTCCGGCGTACAGCTCCTCCAGCGCGCGGAGCTGGTCCTCGTCGATCGAGATCACGGTCACGCGCGCGCCGAAGCCGACCGCGGCGCGCACGGAGTTCTTGCCGACGTTCCCGGAGCCCACGACGACGACGTGCGCGGGCGGCACGCCCGGCAGGCCGCCGAGCAGCATGCCGCGCCCCGGCCCGGGCCGCTTCAGGAAGTGCGCACCGATCTCGACGGCCATGCGGCCGGCGACCTCGGACATCGGGGCGAGCAGCGGCAGAAAGCCGTCATCGCGCATCACCGTCTCGTAGCCGATCGCGATGCAGCGCGAGTCGACGATGGCGTCGGTGACGTCGGGCTCCGCCGCGAGGTGCAGGTAGGTGAAGAGCACCTGGTCGGCGCGCAGCAGGCCGTACTCCGACGGCTGCGGCTCCTTCACCTCGCATATCAGCTCGGCGCGCGCGTAGACCTCTTCGGGCGTCGCGATCATCTCGGCGCCGGCCGCGCGGTACTCGTCGTCCGTGTAGTTCGAGCCCTCGCCGGCGTGCGTCTCGACCAGCACGTGGTGGCCGGCGTGCACGATGTTGGCCACGCCTTCGGGCGTGAGGGCGACGCGATACTCCTCGAGCTTCGTCTCCTTGACGGTGGCGACGATCATGCGGGTCGCTCCAGGACGTCGCCCACGGTGAGCACCTCGCTTGCGGCGACCTTGCGGCCGTCCTCGGGCTGCACGCGACCGACGACGATGGTGCCGCCGACGGCGGCGATCTCAGCCCTGTCGTCGACGATCGCCATCACGGTGCCGGGCGGCTCGTCGGGCGCGCCCGGCCGGTAGCGCGCGTCGAACAGTCGGACGGTGCGCCCGCCGACGACGCTCGACGCGCCGGGCTGCGGGTCACAGCCGCGAATCAGGTTGAACACGACCTGCGCGTGGTGGTGCCAGTCGATGCGCGCGTGCTCGGGGCCGCACGGTGCCTCGTACGTCGCCAGCGCGTGATCCTGTTCGATGCGCGGCGCGGTGCCCTCGCGCACCATGCGCGTGGCCTCGACGAGCGTCTCGACGCCCATGGGGTAGAGCCGCTCGAAGTAGAGCGAGCCGACGCTGTCGTCGGGCGCGATCTCGACCTCGCGCTGGAGCAGGATCGGGCCGGTGTCGATGCCCTCGTCGACCCAGAAGATCGAGATGCCGGTGGTGCGGCGGCCGGCGATCAGCGCCCAGTTCATCGCGGTGCGGCCGCGGTGCAGCGGCAACAGTGACGGGTGGTACTGGATCGCGCCGTGGGTCGCCGCGTCGAGCACGCGCTTGCGCACGATGTCGGTGACGAAGGCGAACACGAGCAAATCGGGCTTGAGGTCGAGGTACTGCTGGAAGGGCCCGTCCTGCCGCAGCGACGGCGTCTCGATGACGGGCAGACTGGCCTCGGTGGCGGCTTCGAACAGGGGGTCGGGGCGCGTGCCCTGGCGCGGGGTGGAGACGGCGACCACCTCCTCGCCGGCCTCGCGCAGTGCCTGGAAGACGTCGCGGCCGAAGGCCGCCTGCCCGAAGAGCACGATCCGCATGTCCGGTCCTCACCATGGTCGCGAGCGGGTCGGCGCGGCGCGGGATACCTCGCGCTGCGCCCGGCGGCGCCGCGGGGTGCGTTCGCGGGCGCGACCGGCGGTCAGTATAGGGGGGCCTCCGCCTACGGTCGGTGTGAGTTCGGCGGAGGCGGCGCCACTGCGTGACGAGCGGAAATGCGCGGTCTGGGACCGCCTCGCCGGTTGACCGCGCTTGGAACATGGAGAAGAGGGCCGTTCACCACCACACGCTCACGGACGGAGCGAGACGGGGGAAACGCACCATGCGCAGTGGAACGCAGAGCAGTGGATCGCGGAGACAGCGCTACAGCCGCCGGGGCTTCCTGCGGGCGGCCGGCATTGCCACCACGGGGCTCGCGGGGGCGGCCCTGATCGGATGCAGCAACAGCTCCAGCACCCCGACACCCGCGGCGACGATCGCGCCGGCGGCCAGCGGGACCGCCGCGGGCACCGCGGCAGGCACGGCCGCGGCCAGCGGCACTGCCGCGGCCGGCGGCAAGATGGGCACCGCCAGCGTCATCGGCATCTGGGGCTCGAGCGAGCTCGACAACTTCCGCGCGATGGTCAAGCCGTGGGAGGACAGCACCGGCGGGAAGGTCGACTTCACCGGCACGCGCGACACGACGGCGATCCTGACGACGCGCGTCGAGGGCAACAATGCCCCGGACATCGCGATCCCCGCCGAGGTCGGTCTCTTCAAGCAGTTCGTCGGCGAGAAGAAGGTGACGTCGCTCTCCGACCTCGGGGTCGCGCAGGACGTGCAGTCGAACTATCCCAAGGGCTTCGTCGACCTCGGGACGGTCGACGGCACCCTGTACGGCTTCTTCATGAAAGCCGATACGAAGGCGACCATCTGGTACAACCCGAAGGTGTTCAAGGACAAGGGCTGGAAGCCGCTCAAGACGGACAGCACGTGGGACGACCTGATGACGCTGTCCAAGAAGATCAAGGACGAGGGGTCGATGGCGCCGTGGTCGATCGGCGTCGAGGCCGGCGGGATCCAGCGGCTGGCCGGGCACGGACTGGATCCAGCAGATCATCCTGAACGAGGCCGGTGGCGACACCTACGACGGCATCGTCGATGGGTCGATCAAGTTCACCGACCCGAAGATGAAGGACGCCTGGCAGAAGTTCGGCGCGATCGCGCTCGGCGACGGGATGACCGCGCAGAAGGGCGGCGCGGGCATCAACGCCACGAACTTCCAGGACTCGACGTATCTCCCGTTCGACAACCCGCCGAAGGCGGCCATGGTCTACATGGGCGGGTTCGCGGCCGGCTTCATCACGTCACAGTTCCCCGACCTCAAGGCGGGCGACGGACTTCGACTTCATGCCGTGGCCGGGCGGGGGCGTGACCGGTCGGCGCGAACATCGTCTACGCCTTCGACGCCCAGCCGACCACGAAGTCGCTCATGTCCTACCTGGCGTCGGCGAAGGCGCAGGAAGTCTGGGTGAAGAAGGGCGGCTTCACGTCGGTGAACAAGCAGGTCAGCCTGGACGCCTACCCGGACGCGATCGCGAAGAAGCAGGCGCAACAGCTGACGCAGGCCAGCCTGTTCCGCTTCGACCTCGACGACGCCATCGGCGGGGCGCTGCAGCAGGCGTACTTCAAGGGGATCACGCAGTACCTCGCGAACCCGGATCAGCTGGACAGCATCCTGGCATCGATCGAGAAGGCCCGGGGCTCGTAGCCGCGAGGCGAGCGGCGGGGCGCGACGGGCGCCCCGCCGCGGACGCGGGAGGCCGCCGTGATCGTCCGTCGACGCTGGGTGCCGTGGTTGTGGCTCGCGCCGGCGCTGATCGAGGTCGGTGTCTTCCTGGTCTACCCGTCGCTCGACACGCTGCGGCGGAGCTTCCTCGGCCCGCGCTCGCAGCACTTCGTCGGGCTCGACAACTACGCGTACATCGCCCACAACCCGAATCCGCTGGTCGCGGACACGCACCAGGCGCTGCTCAACGGCGTGATGTGGATCGTCGTGTTCACCGGCCTCACGGTGCCGCTCGGGCTCGTGCTCGCGGTGCTCACCGGCCGCGTGCGCTACGAGTCGGTCGCGAAGTCGGCCATCTTCATCCCGATGGCGATCTCGTTCGTCGCGGCGTCGGTGATCTGGCGCTTCATGCTCCAGTACAACCCGGAGATCGGGACGGTGAACGCGGTCGTCACGGAGCTCGGCGGAGCGTCGACCGCCTGGCTGCAGAACACGAACGCGCCCTGGACCTGGCTGACCTCGCTCGGTCCGCAGACGCTGCCCGGCCCGCTGCAGCTGAACAACTTCGTCCTGATCGGCGTCGGGACCTGGATGTGGACCGGCTTCTCGATGGTCGTCCTCTCGGCCGGGCTCAAGGGCATCTCGAAGGAGATGCTCGAGGCGGCGCGCGTCGACGGCGCGAACGAGTGGCAGATCTTCTGGCGGATCATCGTGCCGACGCTGCGACCGGTGATCGTCGTGGTGTCGACCACGCTGCTGATCCAGGCGCTGAAGGTGTTCGACCTGGTCTGGGTCATGACCGGCGGACGGTTCGGGACGGACGTCGTGCCGACGCTGTTCTTCAAGGAGGCGTTCATCAACCAGGACCTCGGCGTCGGCTCGGCGCTGGCGTTCATCCTGCTGGCCGCGGTCGTGCCGATCATGTCGCTCACGATCCGTCGCTTCCAGGCGCAGGAGGCGGCCTGATGACGCACACGCAGGTCGCGGCCCGCACGCCACCCGGCGCCGGTTCGCCGCTCTCGTCCGGCCCGCGGTCGGGCGCCGATCGCGGCCGCTGGGCGAGGCGGCTCTGGCGCCGCCTTCCGCTGCACCTCGTGCTGATCGGCCTTGCGGTGATCTGGAGCGTCCCGACGTTCGCACTGCTCGTCTCGTCGTTCCGCGATCCATCGGCGATCGCGTCGAGCGGATGGTGGCACGCGCTCGGCTCGCCGTTCACGCTCTCCAACTACCGCGCGGTGCTCTCGCAGCAGGGCATGGGGCGCGCCTTCATCAACAGTCTGCTGATCAGCATCCCGGCCACGTTGATCGTGCTGCTCGTCGCATCGATGGCCGGCTTCGCGTTCGCGTGGATGCGCTTTCCGGCGCGCACGCCGCTGCTGCTGCTCGTCGTCGCGCTGCTCGTCGTGCCGCTGGAGTCGACCCTGATCCCGGTGCTGCGGCTCTACGGCCACCTCACCGTGCACGTGTCGGTGCCGCTGATCGGCGGCAACCTCTTCGGCGTCAGCAGCTTCCCCGGCATCTGGCTCGCGCATACCGCGTACGGGCTGCCGTTCGCCGTGTTCCTCATGCGCAACTTCTTCGTGGGACTGCCGCGCGAGCTGATCGAGGCTGCGCAGCTCGACGGGGCCTCGTCGCTCACGATCTTCCGGCGCGTCGCGCTGCCGTTATCGGTGCCGGCGCTCGCCGCGCTCGCGATCTTCCAGTTCCTCTGGACCTGGAACGATCTGCTGATCGCGCTGGTGCTGCTCGGCAACCCGAATCTCGCGCCGATGACCCTGCAGATCACCAACCTCGTCAGCTCGTTCGGCTCCTCGTACCAGCTGCTGACGGCCGCCGCCTTCGTCTCGATGGCGATCCCGCTGGTGGTGTTCTTCGCGTTCCAGCGCTACTTCGTCGAGGGGATCCTGGCGGGGGCGACGAAGGGATAGCCGGCTCCTCGGAGCCCGGAGGGGGACCGCGATGGCCCGAGTCCGGTTCGAACACGTCACGAAGCGGTTCGACGATCTCGTCGCGGTGAAGGACCTCAACCTCGAGATCGAGGACGGCGAGTTCCTCGTGCTCGTCGGCCCGTCCGGCTGTGGCAAGTCCACGACGCTGCGCATGCTCGCCGGACTCGACGACAACACGGAGGGCCGCATCTTCATCGGCGACCGCCGCGTCGACGAGATCGCCGCGAAGGACCGCGACATCGCGATGGTCTTCCAGACCTACGCGCTCTACCCGCACATGAGCGTGCGCGACAACATGGCCTTCGGCCTGCAGCTGCGAAAGCTCGACAAGGACGAGATCAAGCGCCGGGTCGACGAGGCGGCCAACATCCTCGGGATCCACGACCTGCTCGGCCGCAAGCCCGGGCAGCTCTCCGGCGGCCAGCGGCAGCGCGTCGCGCTCGGCCGCGCGATCGTGCGCGAGCCGGCGGCGTTCCTGCTCGACGAGCCGCTGTCGAACCTCGATGCGAAGCTGCGGGTGCAGACGCGCACCGAGTTGAGCCGGCTCCACCAGCGGCTCGGCACGACGTTCGTCTACGTCACGCACGACCAGATCGAGGCGATGACGATGGCCGACCGCATCGCCGTGCTCGACAAGGGCGTGCTGCAGCAGGTCGGCACGCCGCAGGAGCTGTACGAGCGGCCGGGCAACGTCTTCGTCGCCGGCTTCATCGGCAGCCCGGAGATGAACTTCTTCGACGCGTCGGTGAACGAGACGAACGACGGGCTCGTGGTCCAGCTCGGCGGCAACACGACCATCCCCGTGCAGCCCAATCACGCTCCCGCGCTCAAGGCGTACGCCGGCCGCCGGGTCATCCTCGGCGTGCGGCCGGAGCACATCCACGACCGCGAGCACGTGCCCTCGACCGTCGTGCGGGCGTCGGTCGAGGCGGACATCGACGTCCTCGAACTCCTCGGCAACGAGACGATGGTGCACGCGAAGCACGGCGACACGCCGTTCGTCGCGCGCGTCGACCCGCACACGACGCTCACCGAGGGTGCCACGGCGGAGCTGATCTTCGACGCCTCGCAGATCCATGCGTTCGATCCCGAGACGAAGGAAGCCATCCGCACGTGGGAGCGGCCGGGCGCGAACGGCGACGGTGCGGCGGACGCGCCGGCCATCGACGACAACGCGAACGGGGGCCCGCAAGCCGGCGCGGGCGCGAGCTAGCGTGTCCGCGCCGGCCGCGGCTCCCCGAGCGCCTCGCGCAGCGGCTCGGCGGCCGACTCCAGCGCCTCGCGCGACGCGCGGCTCCAGTTGCGACGGGTGATCGCGAAGCCGTCGCCGCGGTAGCGCGGGAAGACGTGCAGGTGCGGGTGCGCGACGCGCCCGAACGCGGCCTCGCCGTCCGCGAGCCACATGTCGACGCCGTCGCACCGCAGCGCCTCGGACGCGCGCAGCGCGCGCGAGACCCGGAGCGCGACGCGAAACATCTGCGCGCCGACCTCGGGGTCGAGGTCGGCCACGGTGGCCGTGTGCTCGTTGGCGGCGATCACGGTGTGGCCGTCGTTGACCGGCGCGTGATCCAGGAACGCCGTCACGCGGTCGTCGCGGTGGACGAGGCTCGCCGGCTCGTCGTTGCTGATGATTCGGCAGAAGACACAGTCACTCATGCGTCCAGTGTCTCGCCCCGTGCCAACCCGCCGTGACCGCTAGACGGGGACGACCGTCTCCGCCGCGCGCCACATGTACCAGGAGCCGACCGAGCGGTACGGCGCCCAGCACGCTCCGATCTCGGCGGCGCGCGCCGGCGTGGGGGCGGCGTCGAGCGCGTAGGCGATGCGCATGCCGTTGCGCACGCCGAGGTCGCCGACCGGCAGCACGTCCGGGCGCCCGAGCTGGAACATCAGGAACATGTGCGCGGTCCACTCGCCGACGCCCTTCACGGCCGTGAGGTGCGCGATCACGTCGGCATCCGGCTGCGCGTCGAGCGTCGCGAAGTCGACGCTGCCGGCCACGACGTGCTCGGCGAGGTCGCGCAGGTAACCGGCCTTCTGGCGCGAGACGCCGGCAGAGCGGAACGCCTCGTCGGTGGTGGCGAGGAGTGCGCTGGGCGACGGCGCGCGGTGATCGTCGCCGTAGAGCGCGTAGAAGCGGCGCTCGATGGTGGCGGCCGCGGCGCCGGCGAGCTGCTGGTACAGGATGGCGCGCACGAGCGAGCCGTACGGGTCGCCGCTCGGCCGCGGGGTGTACGGGCCGTGGCGGTCGATGAGCGCCGCGAGGACCGGATCGGCCGCGCGCAGGTGCCGGTAGGCGTTCGCCGCCGAGAACCGTAGCCGCCGTGTCATCGCGTGTCCTCCCCCGGGCCATCGGCCATCGTATCTACAATGCACGCTTCGAGCGGCGCGTGGTGAACGCGCCGATCGGTTCCCACGAGACGACCGGTGCCGTGACCCGGCGCCGCTCGAAGCAGGCCGATGCCGTGAAAGCGAGAGCCCGATGCCCGAGACACGCGGCCCCGACGGCGCCGTAATCCACTACGAGACGTGGGGCAGCGGGACGCCGATCCTGCTGATTGCCCTCGGCGGCGTGAACAGCGAGATCGCCTTCTGGCAGCGCAGCGCGATCAACCCGATCGCGGAGCTCCAGTCGGAGTTCCTCGTGATCGGCATGGATCAGCGCCACGCCGGCGCGTCCTGGCAGGCGCCGCCCGACTTCTCCTACGAGCTCACCTCGGGCGACCAGCTCGCGGTGCTCGACGCCGTCGGCGTCGACCGCGCGCACGTGTGGGGCGGCTGCATCGGCGTCGCGCACGCGCTGCACCTGGTGCAGACCGCGCCCGATCGCATCCGCGCGGTGGTCGGCCAGGACCCGGTCGGGCTCGACGCGACGAACTCCATCGCCGTCTTCATGGCGATGTTCCAGCCGACGCTCGAGCTGGCGCGCGCGCAGGGCGCGGCCGCGGTGGTGGCGGCGGCGATGGAGAACCCGGTCTTCGTGCAGAACAACGGCGGCGGACCGTTCGCGCGGCGCATCCACGCCGACGCGGCGTTCCGTGCGGAGATCGAAGCGATGAGCGCGGACGACTACGTCGCGCTGATCGAGCGCTTCGCGGACGGCGTGTGGCCGGAGCGACCGCCGTTCATGAGCGTGACCGAGGACTGGCTGCGCACCTGCCCGGCGCCGCTGCTGATCATCCCGGGCAACGACCCCTTCCACCCGACCGGTGTCGGCCGGCGCATCTGCGAGCTGGCGCCGGACGCGCGCTGCCTCGACGTCGATGCGCGCTCGGACGCGAAGAAGCCCGCGACCATCGAGACCATCCGCGCGTTTCTGCGCGAGCACTCCTAGGCGGACGCACGGAAGGCGGCAGGCATGGAGACACGAAGGCTGGGTCGGCTGTGGCCGGTGAGCGCTCTGACGCTCGGCGGCGGCGGCATCGGGCAGGTGTGGGGCGAGACGACGCGCGCCGAGTCCGTCGCGGTCGTGCGCGAGGCGGTCGAGCGCGGCATCACGCTGCTCGACCTCGCGCCGTCGTACGGCGACGGCGAGGCGGAGCGCGTGGTGGGGGAGGCGTTCGACGGGCGCCTGCCGGACGGCGTGCACGTCACGACGAAGCACGTGCTCGGCGCGCCGCCGGCGGCGGAGGTGTACGACCGGCTGCGCGAGAGCCTCGAGGGCTCGCTGGAGCGGACGCGGCTCGCGCGCGTCGACGTCTTCTTCCTCCACGGCATGATCGTGCCGGACGAGCGCGCGGAACGCGGCAGCGGCCGCGGCTTCGCGCCGGGGACGCCGCGCTCGCTGTTCGTCGAGGCCGTGCGCCCGGCGTTCGAGCGGCTGGTCGCCGAGGGGCGCGTCGGCGCGTGGGGCATCACCGGGATCGGCGTGCCGACCGCCGTGATCGAGACGATCCGCGAGGACCCGGCGCCGGCCGTCGTGCAGTGCATCGCCAACCTGCTCGACTCGCCGGGCGGGCTCGCGCGCTACGAGGAGCCGCCCCGGCCGCGCGAGGTGATCGCGGCGGCGCAGTCGCGCGGCGCCGGGGTGATGGGGATTCGCGCCGTGCAGGGCGGCGCGCTCACCGACGCGCTCGACCGCGACCTCCCGGCCGACCACCCCGAGCGCCGCGACTTCGAACGGGCGGCGCCGCTGCGCGCCCTCGCCCGCGAGCTCGGGACGACGGCCGCCGCGCTCGCGCACCGCTACGCGCTCGCGATGGACGGCGTCGACACGGTGGTGCTGGGCGTGAAGAACCGCGCCGAGCTCGACGAGTGCCTGCGCGCCGAGGCCGATGGGCCGCTCCACGCCGATGGCGTGGCGCGGGTCGACGCCGCGATGCGCGCGGGTGGGACGAGCGCGAGCGCCTGAGCGCGGTGGCCCCTCTCAGCGCAGGTCGCGGGCGAACACGGACGAGAGCGTGAGCGGCGTCCCGCCGCTCAGCGCCGCGATCCCCTCCAGCGCGTAGGCGGCCACCGAGACGTCCGCGCCGAGCGCGCCGCCGAGCAGCGCGCGCAGCGCCGCCGGGAGCGGCGCGGCCGCGGCCGGCGCGAGGGTCGCGCGGCCCGGCGTCGCGACGCGCATCGGCGCGTCGTCCGGCAGGCGCGCGAGCGCCTTCGCGCGCTCGACCGCCTCCCACAGCCCGCCGAACGCGTCGACGAGCCCGCGCTCGCGCGCCTGGCGGCCCGTCCACACGCGGCCGCGGGCGACGGCGTCGACCGCCTCGGCCGACATCCGGCGGTCCGCCGCGACGCGGTCGACGAACAGCGCGTAGATGCGCTGCACCTGCGCCCACACCAGCGCGCGCTCCTCGTCGCTGAACGGCCGCTCGGCGGAGCCGAGCAGCGCGTGGCGCCCCCGCCGCAGCGACTCGCGGTGCACCGACAGCCGGTCGAGCAGGTCGCCGGCGACGAACTTCGCCGTCACCACGCCGATCGAGCCGGTGATCGTCCGCGGCTGCGCGTAGACGCGGCGCGCCGGCGTCGCGACGTAGTAGCCGCCCGACGCCGCGACCGGCCCCATCGCCACGACGACCGGCTTCTCCGCGTTGAGCCGCTGCAGCGCCGCGTGGATCGCCTCCGAGGCCGTCGCCGAACCGCCCGGCGAGTTCACGTAGACGACGACCGCGCCGACGCCCGGGTCGCGCGCCGCCTCGCGGATCGCCTGCACGACGGTGACGTCGCCGGCGCGCGGGCTGAACAGCACCGGCACCGGCACCGGCGGCGCCACGGGCGGACGGCCGCTGTCGCCGTCGACGATCGTGCCCTCGATCGGGATCAGCGCGACACGACGGCGGCGGGGCACCGATGGCGCCGCCTGCCGCAGGCGGCCGCGCGCGGTGTCGAACGGCTCGACCTCGGCCGGCGTGCCGGGGGACCCGAGGTGCGCCGGCAGGTCCTCGCCGGAGACGACGGCGTCCACGAGCCCGAGCTCGCGCGCACGCTCGTCGGTGCACGGCGTCGCGTCGATCAGCGCGCGCGCCGCGTCCTCGTCGACGTGGCGGCCTCGCGCGATCGCGGCCACGGTCTCGGACGCGGCGGCGTCGAGCAGCCAGTTCTCCATCTCGCGCGACTCGTCGGACAGGGCGTTCGACGTGAACATCTCGAGCGCGGACTTGTAGCCGCTGATCGGGATGACGTCGGCGCGCACGCCGATGCGGGCGAGGGCCTCCGCGAGGAAGACGTGCGTGGCGCCGATCGCCAGCGCGTCGACGGAGCCGCCCGGCTGCAGGAGCACTTCGTCCGCCGCGCACGCGACGAGATAGTTCGCGCGCGACCAGTGGTAGGACCAGGCGACGACGCGCTTGCCGGCGCGGCGCAGCTCGGTGATCGCGTCGCGCAGCGAGTCGACCTGCGAGCCGGCGAGCTGGAGTGGCCGCAAGTGCAGCACGACGCCCTCGACGCGGCGGTCATGGGCCACCTCGCGGAACTGCTCGCGCAGCTCGAAGAGGCTCGCGCGCTGCGGCTGGACGAGGCGCAGGAGCAGGTTGGGGGCCGGGCGCGGGTAGTCCGGGTAGGCGCCCTCGAGCGTGAACGCGATCCACGCCGGCGGCCGGCGCAGGCGGAACGGCCAGGCGACGAGCCAGCGGAGCCAGCGGTACGCGTAGGCGACGAAGGAGAGCATCGCGACTCCGGTCGGCGGCGGGCGGGGGTGTCGATCAGCTTACAGGCGCGGGTCCCGCGGGCGCGGGCACCGCCGTGGCGAGCCAGCGTGCCGTCTCGTCCGGCGTGCAGAAGCGCAGGAAGCGAATGTGCGCCCAGCGCGGGTCGGCGACGAGGTCCGGCCAGCGCTCGCGGTGCTTCCCGTGCGAGCGCACGGCCCAGGTGAAGAGCGAGTCGTTCCAGGAGGTGAGGTGCTTCCAGAACGACTCCGTGTTCGTGCCCCAGAGCACCTCGTGCGAGCGCCAGCGCCGCCAGGAGCGCGTGAGCACGCGGCGCAGCACCAGTGGCAGCGGGTAGTCGAGAAAGATCACGGTCTCGGCGCGCGGCCATACCAGGTCCTGGATCCGCGAGGTGTAGTTGCCCGCGACGCTCCAGCCGTCGCCGGCGATCGCGGTGGAGACGCGCGCGCGGAAGGTGTCGTTGTCGCTCTCGACCCAGTTCGGCTCCCAGAACAGGGCGTCGAGCTCGACGAACGGCACGTCGAGCCGTCGCGCGAGCTCGGCGGCGAGCGTGCTCTTCCCCGCGTTGGTGTTCCCGATCACGACGACGCGCCGCCCGATCGATGCCATGCCGCTCGCCCCCTCCGCGCGGATGCGCGCACGCGAACACGGCCCGCGACGTCGGCGGGCGGTCCTTGGTGACCCGGTGCGGCGATCATTGTCGCGGATGGCGGCGCGCGCCGCCATCACGCCGCGTGCCCGCCGAAGAGAACGGCCGCCCGCAGGCGGCCTCCGTTCTCCCCCGTGGCGGCGCTCTCCGCCTACATGTACTGCCCGCCGTTGAGGCTCAGCTGCGAGCCCGTGTAGAACCCGCCCTCCGTGCAGAGAAAGCGCACGGTCGTCGCGACTTCCTCGGCGGTGCCGAAGCGGCCGAGCGGGATCTGCGCGATCAGGTTCTTCTTGATGTCGTCGGCGAGCGCGGACACCATGTCGGTCTCGATGAAGCCGGGGCACACCGCGTTCACCGTGATGTTGAAGCGCGCCAGTTCCTTCGCGGCCGACTTCGTGAAGGCGATCATGCCGGCCTTGGCGGCGGCGTAGTTCGCCTGCCCCAGGTTCCCCATCTGCCCGATGATCGACGACATGTTGATGATGCGGCCGTAGTTGCGCTCGCGCATGCCGGTCACCGCCGCGTTGGTGCAGTAGAACATCGAGGAGAGGTCGGTCTCGATCACCTCGTCCCACTCGGCCGGCGACATGCGCTGGATCGTACGGTCGCGGTTGACGCCGGCGTTGTTGACGAGGATGTCGACCTTGCCGAACTCCTTCTCGGCGGCCTCGATCAGCGCCTTCGCCTGGTCGGCCTTCGAGACGTCGGCCTGCACGACGAACGCCTTCGCGCCGAGCGCCTCGATCTCGTTCTTCGTGGCGTTGGCGGCGTCCTCGTTCGCGGTGTAGTTGACGACGACGTTCGCGCCGTGTCTCGCGAGCTCGATGGCGCAGGCGCGCCCGATCCCGCGGCTGGCGCCGGTCACGACCGCGACCTGGCCGTCGAGTGCCCCTGCCATCTCTGCCTCCCCCTGGTATGCGTGCTCGCTCGCCGGCACGTGCCGGCCCCGGTGTTGTTAGCGGATCGCGGCGTGGGGAGCAACGGCAGATCCGCGGCGAGCGGCGGCGGATACGCCGCCGATATCCCCGCGGGCACCCTGCCCGCGGGCCGGCGACAGGACGACGCCGACGGCATCGGCGGCGTGTCCGCCGCCGCTTGCCACAGGCGCCCGGCGCCTACACGGCCGTCGGCGGCGTGTACTCGCCCCACTCCTCGCGCAGCACACCGCACATCTCGCCGAGCGTGGCGTACGTGCGGACGGCCTCCATGATCGGCTCCATCAGGTTGATGTCGCCGCGGGCGGCGTCGCGCAGGCGCGTGAGCGACGCGTCGACCGCCGCCTGGTCGCGCCCGGCGCGCACCTTCGCCAGCTGCTCGAGCTGCGCGCGCGCCACCTCGAGGTTCGGGCGGAAGATCGGCGTCGCGTTCTCGTTCTCGTCGATGTACTGGTTCACGCCGACCACGACGCGCTCGCCCGACTCCACCTCGCGCTGGTAGGCGACCGACGCCTCCTGGATCTCGGACTGCATGTAGCCGCTCTCGATCGCGGCCACCGCCCCGCCGAGATCGTCGACGCGGTCCATGATCTTCTGCGCTTCCTGCTCGAGCGTGTTCGTCAGCGACTCCACGTAGTACGAGCCGGCGATGGGGTCGACCGTGTCCGCCGCGCCCGACTCGTGCGCGATGATCTGCTGCGTGCGCAGCGCGATCTGCTGCGCCTCCTCGGTCGGCAGCGCGAGCGCCTCGTCGTAGCAGGAGAGCGCGAGCGACTGCACCCCGCCGACCACCGCCGCCAGCGCCTGGATCGGCCGCGCGCGCGATGTTGTTCTTCGGCTGCTGCGCCGTGAGCGTCGAGCCACCGGTCTGCGTGTGCGTGCGCAGCATCCACGACGACGGCTGCTTCGCGCCGAAGCGCTCGCGCATCAGCCGCGCCCACATACGTCGCAGCGCGCGGTACTTCGCGATCTCCTCGAAGAAGTTGTTGTGCGTGTTGAAGATCCAGGAGATGCGGCCGGCGACCGCGTCGACGTCGGCGCCCTGACGCACGCACTCCTCCACGTACGCGATCGCGTTCGAGAACGCGAAGGCGATCTCCTGCGCGGCGGTCGAGCCGGCCTCGCGGATGTGGTAGCCGGAGACCGAGATGGAGTTGAACTTCGGCGCCTCGGTCGCGCAGAAGCTGATCAGGTTTGCGGCCAGCCGGACCGACTGCTGCGGCGGGAAGATGTAGGTGCCGCGCGCCACGTACTCCTTGAGTACGTCGTTCTGCGCGGTGCCCATCACGACCGCGCGCTCGTGCCCCTGCTTCTCGGCGGCGACCATGTACATCGCGACGAGGATCGACGCGGGCGCGTTGATCGTCATCGACGTGGAGATCTCGATCGAGCGGGATGCCGTCGAACAGCGTCTCCATGTCGGCGAGCGAGTCGATGGCGACGCCGACCTGGCCGACCTCGCCCGCGGACATCGGGTCGTCGGAGTCGTAGCCGGTCTGCGTCGGGAGATCGAACGCGGTGGAGAGGCCGGTCTGGCCGTTCTCGATCAGGTGCTGGAAGCGCTCGTTGGTCTCGCGCGCAGTGCCGAAGCCGGCGTACTGGCGCATGGACCAGAGGCGACCGCGGTACATCGTCGGCTGCACGCCGCGGGTGAACGGGTACTGGCCGGGGAAGCCGATGTCCTGCAGGTAGTCGATGCCCGCGACGTTCGAGCGGGGTGTAGAGGCGCTCGACCGCTGCGGAGGAGGCCTCGAACGACTTGCGGCGCTCGGGGAAGCGCTCGAGCACCTTGCGCAGCGTGCGGTCCTCCCACTCGCGGCGGGCGGCGGCGATCGCCTCCGGAGCGGCGTTCGGCCCGTCGGACGCGTTGGCGCCGGCGCCGTTCGCACGGGCGGTCGCGTCGGTCTGCGTGTTCGTCATGCGGGAACTCCGTCCGCTGGCGGGCGAGGCGTCGACCGTGCGGGACGCGGGTGGTGGGCGCTCAGCGCGGCGCTTCCACCATCACCAGCGCGTCGCCGCGGATGACCTCGGTGCCGTCCTGCTTGGTGACGAGTGTATCCAGCGACAGTCGGCTGCGCTCCGTGTCGGCGCGCGTGACGGTCACCGTCGCGGTCACGGTGTCGCCGGCCATGACCGGAGCGCGGAACTGCAGATTCTGCGCCATGTAGATGACGACGAGCCCCGGCGCGAGCTGCGTGCCGAGCGCGGCGGAGATGATGCCGGCGCCCAGCATGCCATGAGCAATCGGCTGCTTGAAACGGGTGCGCGCGGCGAACTCGGGATCCGAGTGAAGGGGCTGGTCGTCGCCGGTGGCGTGGGCGAACTCGTTGATGTCCTCGGCCGTGACCTGCTTCGTGAAGCTCGCGGTCGAGCCCACCTTCAGTCCCAGCACGTCGTCGCTCATCGTTCCCGCTCCTTCGCCCGCCGGGCGCGGGCCGGGCGGCCCGTCGCGGCGCGCATGGTACGAGCACGCCTTCGCCGCGAACAAGGATAGCCGCCGGGTGGTCGTTTTCCCGGTGCGAGGGCGAATATACGCACTTCTACGCTATAAAATGCATTAATCGTTGACATTGCTGGCGGCCGTGCCTAGCCTCGATCTCACGAGGGAAGGCGTGCGGTGCGCGCCGGACGGGAACTCCGATGGAACGAACGCGCGACGAGGTGATGCACCTCCTGCATACGCGGGGTGAGTGCTCCGTGGCCGACCTCGCGGATGCGGTCGGCGTCTCCGAGGGGTCGATCCGGCGGCACCTCGACCTGATGGCGGCGGATGGGCTGGTGCGCGCGCAACTGGTGCGCCAGCGCCGCGGCCGCCCGCTCACGCGCTACTCGCTGACTGAGGGCGGCGAGGAGGTCAGCGCCTCCGCGTACTATTCGCGGCTGCTCGACCGTCTGTACCCGGCGCTGAACAGCCTGTCGGCGAACGACGTCGACGGGCAGGACGGGCGCACCGTGCTGCAGCGCCTCTTCGCCGAGGTCGGCGCGGCCCGGGCGCGCGAGTACGCGTCGGAGGTGAGCGCGCAGCGGCTCGACGAGCGCGTCGCGCAGGTGACCGTCGCGCTGCGCGGCGAGGGCATCCTCAGCGAGGTCGAGGACGAGGGCGACGCGTTTCGCCTGCGCAACGTCGGCTGCCCGTACCGCTCGTGCGCGACGGATCACCACGCGCCGTGCGACGCGGACCGCCAGACCATCGAGCTGCTGATCGGCATGCCGGTCGTCCAGCTCAACACCGTCGCTCGCGGCGGCACCAGCTGCGAGTACCTCGTGGCGAAGCCCGTCGCGGCGGCGGCGGATCCGAGCACACACCGAGGCGACGGCTCCGCTGTCGCAGGCCCGCTAAGCGGCGAACAGAAGGGGACAGCGACAGCGATGACGGAACCAATCCTGGAGTTGCGTGACCTCAAGGTCAGCATCACCAAGCTGCCGGAAACGCAGATCGTGAAGGGCGTCGACCTGACGATCCGCCCGGGCGAGGTGCACGCGCTGATGGGCCCGAACGGCTCCGGCAAGAGCACGCTCGCCAGCACGATCGCCGGCAGCCCGGAGTACACGGTCGACGGCGGCCAGATCCTCTTCAAGGGCGAGGACATCACGGCACTGAAGGCCGACGCCCGAGCGCGCCTCGGGCTCTTCCTCTCGTTCCAGTACCCGACGTCGATTCCCGGCGTGACGATGGTGAACCTGCTGCGCGAGGCCTTGAAGGCCCGCCGCGGCGAGGACGTCCCGACCGCGGGAGTTCCTCCAGGAGCTCCGCGGGACGCTGCAGCACGCTGAAGATGGACGAGTCGTTCGCGCGTCGCTACGTGAACGAGGGCTTCTCCGGCGGTGAGAAGAAGCGCGCCGAGATCCTGCAGCTCGGCATGCTCAAGCCGGAGCTCGCGATCCTCGACGAGACGGACTCGGGCCTCGACGTCGACGCGCTGCGCACGGTCGCGGAGGGCGTGAACGCGCTGCGCACGCCCGAGATCGGCGTACTCATCATCACGCACTACCAGCGCATCCTGAACTACATCACGCCGGACTTCGTGCACGTGCTGGTGGCGGGCAAGATCGTCCGTTCCGGCGGCGCGGAGCTCGCGCAGCAGATCGAAGCGAACGGCTACGACCCCATCCTCAGCGAGCTGGGGATGGTCGGAGAGGCAGTGACGTCGTGACGACCGCGAAGCAGAACCGGAGCATCGTCGGCGAGTACAAGTGGGGCTTCCACGACACGGAAGTGCCGCTGTTCATGTCGGAACGCGGCCTCAACGAAGGCGTGATCCGCGCGATGTCGAAGACGAAGAACGAGCCGCAGTGGATGCTCGACTTCCGTCTCGACGCCTACCACCGCTTCCTCGAGCTCGAGAACCCGTCGTGGGCCGGCAGCCCCGAGCTGCTCGACGCGATCGACTTCGACAATATCCGCTACTACGTCCGTGCCACGGACAAGGACTCGACGAACTGGGACGACGTCCCGGAGTACATCAAGAACACCTTCGACAAGCTGGGCATCCCGGAGGCGGAGCGGAAGTTCCTCGCCGGCGCCGGCGCGCAGTACGACTCCGAGGTCGTCTACCACAACATCCGCGAGGACCTCGAGAAGCAGGGCGTGCTCTTCCTCGGCATGGACCAGGGGCTCGCGGAGCACCCGGAGATCGTCGAGGAGTACTTCGGCACGATCATCCCGCCCGGCGACAACAGGTTCGCCGCGCTGAACTCCGCGGTGTGGTCCGGCGGCTCGTTCATCTACGTGCCGAAGGGCGTGAAGGTCGACATCCCGCTCCAGGCCTACTTCCGCATCAACACCGAGAACATGGGCCAGTTCGAGCGGACGCTGATCATCGCGGACGAGGGCTCGCAGGTGCACTACGTCGAGGGCTGCACGGCCCCGATCTACAGCACCGCGTCGCTGCACTCGGCGGTCGTGGAGATCGTCGTGAAGAAGGGCGCGCGCGTCCGCTACACGACGATCCAGAACTGGTCGAACAACGTCTACAACCTCGTGACGAAGCGCGCCTACGCGTACGAGGACGCCGATCATGGAGTGGGTCGACGGCAACCTCGGCTCCATGCTCACGATGAAGTACCCGTCGGTGTACCTCATGGGGCCGCGGGCGCACGGCGAGATCCTCTCGCTCGCCTTCGCCGGCGAGGGGCAGCACCAGGACGCGGGCGGCAAGGTGATCCACGTCGCGCCCGACACGTCGTCGGCGATCGTGTCGAAGTCGGTCTCGCGCGGGAACGGGCGCACCTCGTATCGCGGCCTGCTCAAGGTCTACGAAGGCGCGGTGAACTCGTCGTCGACGGTGCGCTGCGACGCGCTGCTGCTCGACGAGAACTCGCGGTCGGACACCTACCCCACGATGGAGATCGACGAGGAGCGGGTGAACATCGGGCACGAGGCGTCGGTCTCGAAGCTCGGCGAGGATCAGCTCTTCTACCTGATGTCGCGGGGGATCGACGAGGAGAGCGCGGCCAAGATGGTCGTGAACGGCTTCGTCGAGCCGATCGTGAAGGAACTCCCGATGGAGTACGCGATCGAGCTGAACCGCCTGATCGAGCTGCAGATGGAAGGGTCGGTCGGCTAGCCATGGCGGAACCGACGACTGGGACGGCGGCGGCCACGGGGCCGGGCGGTGCGTTCGCCGAGGCGGCAATCCGCGCGGCGGCCGAGGGTCGCGGCGAGCCGGGGTGGCTTGTCGAGCAGCGGCTGGAGGCGGCGCGCGCGTACGCGGCGACGCCGATGCCGACGCCGAAGCTGCGCCCGTGGAAGTACACCGACGTCACCGGGCTGGCGCTCGACGCGTATCCGGCGGCGGATGCCGCCGGTTGGACGACCGTCGAGGCGACGGTGCCGGCGGGCGGGTACGCAGGGTCGCTCGCGGGCGCGCTCGACGATGACGCGCACGCGGAGATGGTGCGCGCGCACCTCGGCACGCTCGTGCGCGCCACCGAGGGCAAGTTCCCGGCGATGAACGCGGCCCTCTGGAGCGGCGGGGTCTTCGTGCACGCGCCGCGCGGCGGGCGCTTCGAGCAGCCAGTGGGGGTGCACGTCGACGCGTCGCCCGGCGCACAGCAGGCGTTCCTGCCGCGGCTGCTGATCGTCGCGGAGCCGGCGTCCGAGGTCACCATCCACGTCCGCAGCCGCTCGAACGAGACGGCGCTGCTGGCCGTGCCGGTGATCGAGGTCGTCGCCGGCGCCGACGCCATCGTGCGGCTCGTGCTCGACGAGCGCTGGGGCGGCGCGACGCAGGAGTTTGCGACCCTTCGCTCGCGCGTCGGGCGCGGCGCGCACGTCCAGGTCGCGTCGCTGGCGATCGGCGGCGCGCTGGTGAAGCAGACGCTCGAGTCGCTCGTCGAGGGCGAAGGCGGGCAGTCGACGATTCGCGGCGCGGCGCTCGGCGCCGGCGACCAGCACTTCGACTTCGTGACGCTGCAGGATCACATCGGCCCGCATACGCAGTCGGACGTCCAGATCAAGTCGGCGCTCGCCGGCGCGTCGAAGTCCGTCTACTACGGCGTCACGCGCGTCGAGGAGACGGCGGCCGGCGCGAACGCGCAGCAGGAGAACCGCAACCTGCTGCTGTCGGGGCACGCGAAGGCCGATTCCGATCCGGTGCTCGAGATCCTGACGTCCGACGTCATCCGCTGCGGCCACGGCGCGACGGTGGGTCCGGTGGACCGCGATGCGCTGTTCTACCTCCAGAGCCGCGGGCTCCACGAGCGCCAGGCGCTGCAGCTCATCGTCGCGGGCTTCTTCCACTCCGTCCTCGCGGACATGAACGTGGAGGGGCTCGACGAGGAGCTGGAGTCGGCGGTCCACGCGAAGCTCGAGACGGCGGAGCTCTAGGAGCGCCGCAGCCGGCGCCGCGCGTGTATGGAGAGGCATTTCGTGACCAGGCAACGTGTGTGCGCGAAGGACGACGTGCCCGAGGGCCAGGTGCGAGTGATGGCGTGTGGCGAGCAGTCGCTGGCGGTCAGCAACGTGGACGGCACGCTGTACGCAATCGACAACCGGTGCACCCACGACAACGGACCGCTCGGCGAGGGCCGGCTGCAGCGCGGGCGCGTGATCTGCCCGCGCCACGGCGCGGCCTTCGACGCGAAGACCGGCAAGGTGCTCAGTCTGCCGGCCGTGCGCGACGTGCGGGCCTATGACGTCGCCGTCGACGGGGACGACGTCTATATCGAGTGCGGCGACTGAGCGCCTGACGAGGAACGACGACGACGAACGAATCGAAGACGACGATGACGGCACGGGAAAACGGCCACCGCCCGTTCGACCTGGATCTGATCCGGCGCGACTTCCCGGTGCTCAAGCGCCTGGTGAACGGCGACGTGCCTCTGGTCTACCTCGACAACGCCGCGACGTCGCAGCGCCCCGTGCAGGTGATCGCCGAGATCACGCGCTTCTACCGCGACCACAACGCGAACATCCACCGGGGCGTGCATGCGCTCTCGATGGAGGCGAGCGAGATGTTCGAGGACGCGCGCGCGAAGGTCGCGGCGTTCATCAACGCCCCGCGCGCCACCGAGATCGTCTTCACGCGAAACACGACCGAGTCGATCAACCTGGTCGCCCACGCCTGGGGGCGGAAGTTCCTGCGCGCCGGCGACGAGGTGCTGATCACTGAGCTCGAGCACCACTCGAACATCGTCCCGTGGCAGATGCTTCGCGACGAGCGCGGCATCGTGCTCAAGTACATCCCCATGCTCCCCGACGGCACGCTCGACATGGAAGCGGCGCGCGTCCTCATCGGTCCGCGCACGAAGCTGTTCGCGATCACGGCGATGTCGAACGCGCTGGGCACGATCGTCCCGCTCGCGGAGCTGATCCCGCTCGCGAAGGCGCAGGGCGCCACGGTGCTGGTCGACGGTGCGCAGAGCGTGCCGCACCTCCCGGTCGACGTGCAGGCGCTGGGCGCGGACTTCCTCGCTTTCTCGGCTCACAAGATGCTGGGCCCCACGGGTGTCGGCGTCCTGTGGGGCCGGCAGGAGCTGCTCGAGTCGATGGATCCCTTCATGGGCGGCGGCGAGATGATCCTCACCGTATCCATGGAGCAGTCGACCTGGAATGAGGTCCCGTACAAGTTCGAGGCCGGAACCCCCAACATTGCGGGCGTGATCGGCTTCGCGGCCGCGATCGACTACCTGCAGGCGCTCGGCATGGATCACATCCGCCGGCACGAGCACGAGCTCGTCGACTACGCGCTGCGGCGCCTCGGCGATCTGCCGGGCGTGACCATCTTCGGTCCACCCAGCGCGGACGATCGTGGCGGCGTCGTGTCGTTCGCCGTCGAGGACGTGCACCCGCACGACGTCGGCCAGGTGCTGGACAGCCGCGGCGTGGCGGTGCGCGCGGGGCACCACTGTGCGCAGCCCGTCATGGCGAAGCTCAAGGTCCCCGCCACCGCGCGCGCCTCGTTCTATCTCTACAACACGAAGGGCGAGATCGACGTGCTCGCCGACGCCATCGAGGAGGCAGCGCGGTTCTTTGGAGGCGTGCATGCCTGACCTGATGGAAGACCTCTACCGCGAGATCCTCCTCGACCACTACCGCAATCCACGCCACAAGGGGTCGATGCCCGCGCCGACGTGCTCGGCGGACGGCGCGAACCCGCTGTGCGGCGACCAGATCCACCTCGACGTGGACGTCGAGGACGGTCTCCTGCGCGAGGTCGAGTTCACCGGCACGGGCTGCTCCATCTCCCAGGCCTCCGCCTCGATGATGACCGAGTACGTGCAGGGCCGGTCGGTCGAGCGCGCCGAGCAGGCGATCGATGACTTCCAGTCGATGATGGTCACCGGCAAGCCGCCGGTGGACGACTTCGGCGACATCGAGGCGCTGGTCGGCGTGGCGAAGTTCCCGGCGCGCGTGAAGTGCGCATCGCTCGCGTGGAAGACGCTGCGACAGGCGCTCGAACACCCCGAGATGGGCGGGCCTGTCACAACCGACGAGAGGAGCCCCGGAGATGAGTGAGACGACGACCACTCGACCGACGGTCGACGAGATCCGCGAGGTGCTACGCGGGGTCGAGGACCCTGAGCTGCGCATGCCGATCACCGAGCTCGGCCTGGTCTACGGGGTCGAGATCGACGACCAGGGGATGGTGACGGTGGACATGACGCTCACGTCGCCGGCCTGCCCGATTGGGCCCATGCTGCAGGGGATGATTTATCACCAGGTCTCGCAGATGGAGGGCGTGGAAGACGTCGAGGTCAACCTCGTCTGGAGCCCGCCCTGGGACCCGCGCACCATGGCTTCCGAGGATGTGAAGATGGCGCTCGGCATCTGGTAGCCGCGCCTCTGCGTCCGCTCACCGCAACGGCCGCCCTCGGGGCGGCCGTTGTGTGGTCCGTCAGCCCGCAGGCGGGCGATCAGTGCTGGCGCAGGCCCTCGTCGCCGGCCAGCGGGCCGGCGGGGAGGTTCTTGAATCGGGGCGCGCCCGCGCTCGAGCAGCCGGCGCTGTCGTACGCCGCTCCCGTCGCCCCGGGCACGCAGTCGCCGAGCTGGACCTGCTCGATCGGGACCGTGAGCTTGCCGTTCGCCACCGCAACCTCGAAGTGATCGAGCGCGCGCGGCGGCGGCGCCGCCGTGCCCGATGGCGTCCCGTCGAGCCCGAACTCCACGCTCGCGTCGCACGCGTCGACGAACGCGTCGTGCGTCGGCCGGCCGGCCTGCGCGACCACGCGCCATACGACCTGGCACCCGGTGGCCGGATCGCGCGAGAGGTAGGCGTGCGCGTCGCCGCTCTCGGGCATGATCACGACCCACGCGCCGAAGGTGTGGCCGCCGCGGTCGGCGCCCCAGGTCGTCACCGCCAGCAGCTGCGGCCGCCCCGGCTCCAGCTGCGCGAGGGGCACGGTCAGCTCGCGCGGCGGCACGCTGCGCGCGAACGCAGCGACGCACGCGATCACGGCGACGCCGGCACCGACGACCACGAACGCGAACGCGAGCAGCCGCGGCCAGACGTTGCGCGGACGGGTGGAATCGGGGGTCTCGTCGATCTCACGCACGGCGGTGATCCTACGGGGCCACGGCCATCTCGCGCACGCCAGGACGACCGGGCGTTCGCAGCGCGCAGCGCTGGTCCGAGGCGCACCCCGCCCCTACGATGACGCCCGTCACTCCCCGCCGCGCTGGAGCCAGACCGGGATGGAGCGCCGACGGGTGTCTCGTCGCTACAGCCGTCGCGCCGCGCTGCGCCTCGGAGCCGGAGCCACCGGCGCCGCCCTCTTCACCGCCGCTTGCGGCGGCGGGGGCGCCGTACCATCCGGTACGCCCGACGACGCGGGCCTGCCCCGGAAACTCGAGCTCCAGCCGCGCGCCAGGGCTCAGACCCCCGCCCCCACAGGCGTCGCGCGCCTCGGCGTGCTCGACAGCACCACCCTCGATCCCGCCCACCTCTCCGACGACACCCGCTTCTACGCCTACTCGCGGCTCGTTGCCGTCGACCCGCGCTCCGCGACGATCTACGGCGACCTCGCGACGAAGGTCGAGGCCCCCGACGCCGTCACGGTGAACTTCACGCTGACGAACGACGCGCACTTTCACCCCGGCGCCGATGGCCACGCACAGCCGCTGCGGGCATCCGACATCCAGTTCGACTTCGAACGCCGCGCCGCCGCGGGCGAGTTTCTCTTCACGCAGGTCATCGACAAGGTCGAGACCCACTCGAACGTCCTGACGCTGCACCTGAAGGGCCCGTTCTGCCTGCTCTTCGAGCTGCTCGGATCGCACGCTGCCGGGGTGCGGTCGGAGCAGAGCTATGCCGCGTTCCAGGAGCCCCTCGGGAGCGGGCCGTTCATACCGACGCAGAGCAGCGTCAGCGACGGCACGGTCACGCTGTCGCGCCACCCCGGCTACCACCAGAAGGGCTACCCGCGGCTGTCGTCCCTCACGGTTGCCCACTTTCGCAGCGACGCGGACTGGGCGGCGCGCTTCGCGAGCGGGCTGCTCGACGTCTGGGCGCAGTCCGCGACGCAGTCGCCCGTCGGCACGCCGGCGCCGGGCGTCCAGCGCATGACCCGACCCGCCACGCGCATGCGGGGGCTCGGGCTCTCGCTGCTTCCCCAGCGCGGCGGCACGCAGGTGCGCCACGTCGAGGCCTTCCAGGATCAGCGCGTGCGGCAGGCGATCGCGCTCGCGCTCGACCGGCCCGCACTGCTCGCCGTCGACCCCAGCATGACCAGCGGCCCGGTCGGTCCGGCGCATGCCTCCGACGCGCTGCCGCAGGCGGAGCTTGCCGCCAACGCGGTGTACCAGCGCGACGTCGCGCGGGCGCACTCACTGCTGCAGGCCGCCGGCCAGGAGAAGCTCTCGTTTCGCATCCAGCTGCCCGACCTCGACCCGCTGCGCGGTTACGGCCAGCTCGTCGCCGAGCAGCTGGCGGAGGCGGGCTTCGACCCGCACCCGCTCGTCCAGGACACGAAGGGCTGGGAGGCCACGTTCAACGCCGGCGACTTCGAAGCCGCCGTCTTCGAGATGAGCGGGCTGACGACCCCGGACCTCGGGCTGCGCCTGCACACCGCGAGCGGCGTCGACGGCCGCTACTCGCTGTGGGGCTACTCGAACCCCGTTTACGACGCGGCCGTGCGCACGGCGCTGTCGCAGCTCAACCCCGCCGACCGCGCCCGCGAGTCGCGCAAGGCGCAGCGACTGCTCCTCGACGACGTACCGGCGATGTTCCCCATCGCCGCGCCGGTGGAGGAGGCGCGCGTCACGAGCCGCGTCACCGGCTACGAGTACGGCGCGTACGACTTCAACATGGCGTGGCTCGCGTCGAGCTGGACCACCACCGCGTCCCTGCCGACGGCGACGCCGACCTAGGGGGCGCGGTAGGACGCGTCCAGCAGCTCGATCACGTGCCGGACCTCCGCGTCGAGGCCCGCGCGGCGGACGCCGGCCTGGAGCTGCAGCGTACAGCCCGGGTTCTCCGTGCAGACGACGCTCGCGCCCGTCGCGGTCACGTCGCGCAGCTTCGCATCGAGCACGGCGTTCGACATGCCGGGCTGCACCATCGAGTACAGGCCGGCGGAGCCGCAGCAGCGGTCGGGCGTCGCCATCTCGTGGAGGCGCACCCCGGGAATGGCGCGGAGGATGCGGCGCGGCGCCTCCCGGATGCCCTGCGCGTGCGCCAGGTGACAGGCGTCCTGCAGCGTGACGTCGGCGTCGACGCGGCCGAGCCCCGTCGCGAAGTCCTGGTCGGCGACGAACTCGAGGACGTCGCGCACGGAGGCGACGAAGCGCTCGGCGCGCTCGGCCCAGCGCGGGTCGTGGCGCAGCAGCCGGCCGTACTCCTTCATCGCGGCGCCGCAGCCGGCGGCGTTCACGATCACGGCGTCCACGGCCGCCACCTCGAACGCGGCGATGTTGCGCCGGGCGAGGTCGCGCGCGGCCTCGGCATCGCCCGCGTGGCTGTGCAGCGCGCCGCAGCACGCCTGGTCGGGCGGCGCGACGACCTCGCAGCCGAGCCGCGCGAGCACGCGCACGGTCGACTCGTGCATGCGCGGCGTGAGCTCGCCGGCGATGCAGCCGGTGAGCATCGCGACGCGCGTGCGCGCGGCGGGCGGCGTGGCGAGCGTGCCGGAGCGGCGGAACGGGCGCGGCGGCACGGTGGGCGCGCTGGCCTCGATGCGCCGCAGCGCGGCCGGCAGCAGCCGGCCGAGCGGGCCGCGCACGAGCCGCTGCATGCCGCTGCGCGCGTAGAGCCGCCCCAGCCCGGTGACCGCGCGCAGCACGCGCGGCCGCGCGACCACGTGCCGCAGCACGAAGGACCGCGCGCGCCAGGCGCGCGGCTGGCGCCGCGCCGGGTTCGCCATGATCGACGCACGCGCGTCCTCCATGATCCGCCCGTAGGGGACGGACGACGGGCACGCCGTCTCGCACGCACGGCACTGCAGGCAGAGGTCGAGGTGGCCGAGCAGCCGGTCGGTGACCTCGGCGCGACCCGTGACGACGGCGTTGATCAGGTGCAGCCGGCCGCGCGGCGACTCGAGCTCCTGGCCGGTCGCGACGTACGTCGGGCACGAGGGCAGGCAGAACCCGCAGTGGATGCAGTTCTGGAGATCGGCGAGCGCCGGGATGTCGGCGCCGACGAAGCGCAGCCCCGGGGCGGGCACCACGACGCCGGCCGGCGCCTCGGGGTCGATCGCGGTCACAGGCCCTCCGCCCACCGGCCCCGGTTGATCGCGTGGCCCGGGTCGAACTGCTCCTTGAGGCTGCGCACGAGCGTGAGCTCGTCGAGGTCGAACGGGTCGATGCGGCGGCGCAGCTCCGGCGAGGCCGACTCGACCTGAAGGTAGCCGCCGCGTGCTTTCGCGTGCGCGCGCAGCGCGGCGACGGCGTCGGGTTGCAGGCCGGCGGTGGCGTGACCGAAGACCGTGCCGGTCGCGGCGTGTGCCCAGGCGAGGCAGTCGGCGGCGACGACCGCTTCGAGCGTCTCGGCGAGCGCCGTCGGCGGCACGCCGACGCGGATGACGGTGGCGTCCTGGTCGCCGGCGAGCGCGCGCAGGCGCGCCCACGGGGCGTCGCCCGGGGCATCCGGCGCGAAGCCGGCGCGCGAGGCGTGCGTGGTGATGTCCGCGGCCGAGCGCTCGACGGCGGCCGGCACACCGGCGAGCTCGACCAGCACGTGCGGCTCGTGCGGCAGCCCCGCGTGCCCGGCGGCGCGCGGCGCGAGCACCGCGAGCGCGCGCACGGCGAGGTCGGCGTCGCGCAGCTCGAGGGCGGCGCGCGCGGCGTCGGCCGGCGCGCCGAAGCGGAGCGCGACGGTGCGCGTCGCGGCCGGGAGCGGGGCGAGCTTGAACGACGCCTCCACGATCACGCCGAACGCGCCGAGCGCGCCCGTGTGCAGCCGGTGCAGGTCGTACCCGCTCACGTTCTTCACCACGCGCCCGCCCGACTTCGCGAGCCGGCCGTCCGGCATCGCCGCGGTGAGGCCCAGCACGATGTCGCGCACGCCGGGCGTATGGCCGCGCCACGCGCCGGGGCGCGCGGTCGCGAGCATCCCGCCGACGGTGACGTCGTCGCCGGGCGGCGGGTCGACGGGGAGGTACTGGCCGTGCTCGGCGAGCGTGCGCTGGAGGTCGCGCAGCGTGAGGCCGGCCTCCACGGTCACCGTGAGGTCGTCGGGTACGTACTCCACGACGCGATGCAGGCCGGTGAGGTCGAGGGCGACGTCGTAGCGGTCCACCGGCCTTCCGAGCGCGAGCGCGGTGCGCGCGCCCTGCGGCACGACGACGAGGTCGCGCTCCGCTGCGGCGTGCAGCAGATCGGCGACCTCGTCACGCGTGCCGGGACTGATCGCGGCGCGCGGGAGGAGGCCGTCGAGCGGGAAGTCGTGTACGGAGCGCTCCGTATCGTCCGGCGCGAGGCGCAGCAGTGCGTCGATCGGGTCGGCGTTGCTCATCGCAGCCCTTGCTTGCTGTGGGGCGCCCGGATGCCGCGCGGCGGGGCGTCGCGCGTGCGTGCGCCTCTAAATGTAGACGCCCGGCGTCGCGATCGCTCGGCGCACGTCGGCCGAGTGCCCGGTCGCGCAGCCGTGACCGGTCGGGAGCACCTTGCACGGGTTGAAGCGGTCGGCGCCGCCGAAGGCGAAGCGCACGCGCTCCATCGCGTCGAGGTCTGCCGCGTTGAAGATCCACTCCATGTATGACCGCTTCTCGTAACCGATCCCGTGCTCGCCCGTGATTGAGCCACCGGCGTCGACGCACGCGCGCATGATCTCGCCGCCGAGCTCGAGCACGCGCTCGGTCGCTCCCGGGACGTCGGGGTCGAACATGATGTTTGGGTGCAGGTTGCCGTCGCCGGCGTGGAAGATGTTCGCGCAGCGGAAGCCGTAGCGCGCCGAGAGCGTCATCACCTGGTGCATGACGTCGGGCAGGCGGGTGCGCGGCACGACGCCGTCGAGCAGGTAGAACGCCGGGCTGGCCGCGCCGATCGCGCCGATGCCGGCCTTGCGCGCCTCCCACAGGCGCTCTCGCTCCGCGGCTTCCTCGGCCACGCGCACCTCGCGCGCGCCCTGCTCGCGGCACGCGGCGACCACCGCGTCGGCCTCGAGCGCGACGCCTTCGCGCAGCCCCTCGACCTCGATCAGCAGCACGGCGCCGGCGTCGAGCGGGTAGCCCGCCTGGATGCGCGGCTCGACGATGCGGATGATCTCCTGGTCGAGCATCTCCAGCGCGACCGGGATCACCCCGCGGCGGATGATCGCCGAGACCGCCTCCGACGCCGCCTCCACGCTGTCGAAGACGCCGAGCATCGTACGCACGGCCTCGGCCTGTGGGACCAGGCGCACGCAGATTTTCGTGGCGATGCCGAGCGTGCCCTCGGAGCCCACGAACAGCCCGCGGAGGTCCGGACCCGGCATGTCCGGCAGCCGTCCGCCCAGCCACACCAGCCGGCCGTCGGGCAGCGCCACCTCGACGCCGAGCACGTGGTTCACCGTCGACCCGTGCGCGAGCGTGTGCGGCCCGCCCGAGTTGTTCGCGATGTTCCCGCCGAGCGTGCAGACGCGCTGCGACGAGGGGTCCGGCGCGTAGGCCAGGCCGTGCGCCGCGACGGCTTGCTGCAGGTCGAGGTTGATGACGCCGGGCTCGACGACCGCCACGCGGTTCGCCCGGTCGAATCTCGAGGATGCGGTTCATCCGCGTCATCACGACGAGCACGCCGCCGCGCACGGCGAGCGCGCCGCCCGCCAGCCCCGTGCCCGACCCGCGCGGCACGATCGGCGTGCCGTGCGCGGTTGCGACGCGCACCACCGCGGCGACGTCCTCCGCCGAGCACGGGAAGACGACGACGTCCGGCAGCGCGCGGTCGATCGTCGCGTCGTACTCGTAGACGAGGAGATCCTCGGGTGCGAAGAGGACGTGAGCCTCGCCGAGCGCCGCCTGGAGGTCGCGGACGAGCGGGGAGGCGTCATTCGTCGGCATCGTGGCGCGAGTGTAGCATCGGCCCACCGGAGGGCCTGGGGAGCGGCGGGCGCCGCGACGGGAAGCGAGCGGGCGATGGACGTTGCGGGCAAGGTCGCGGTCGTCACCGGGTCGTCGGCCGGCGTGGGCCGGGCGACGGCGGAGCGGCTGGCGCGGCTGGGCGCGAAGGTCGTCGTGAACTACGCACACTCGGCGGCCGACGCCGAGGAGGTCGTGAACGGCATCCGCGCGGCCGGCGGCGCCGCGCACGCGGTGCAGGCCGACGTCGGCGACGACGCGCAGTGCCGCGCGCTGATCCGGGAAGCCGTCGACACCTTCGGCGCGCTGCACATCCTCGTGAACAACGCCGGGATGACGCAGTTCATCCCGCACGCCGAGCTCGACCGCGTCACCGACGAGGTCTGGGAGGGCATCATCGGCACGAACGTGCGCGGGACGTTCAACTGCACGCGCGCCGCGGCGCCGCACATGAAGGCGGCGGGCGAAGGCGCCGTGGTGAACGTGGCGTCGATCGCCGGGATCAACGGCGGCGGCTCGTCCATCCCGTACGCGGCCTCGAAGGCCGCGATCATCGCGATGACGAAGTCGCTGGCGCGCGTCCTCGGGCCCGAGATCCGGGTCAACTGCATCGCGCCGGGGTTCATCGACGGCCGCTGGCTGCGCGGCGGGCTCGGCGAGCGCTACGAGCAGGCGCGCGATGCCGCGGCCCGGCGCGCGCCGCTGGGCGCGGTCGCCACGCCGGAGACCTGCGCCGACGCGATCCTCGGCTTCATCGAGCACAACGTGCACGTTACGGGCCAGACGATCGTGGTCGACGGCGGCGCGAGCCTGTGAGCGCGCGGTGAGCGAGCCGCGGGCCGGCGGGTCGTTCCTGCCGGGGCTGGACCTGGACGCGGTCCGGGACGGCCTGGAGGCCGCGATCCGCGAGGCGAACGACGCCATCCGCGGCGTGCTCGACCAGGACTACGTGCGCGTCGGTCACAAGCCCGGCGAGGGACCCGTCACCGAGGCCGATCACGCGGCCGACGACGTCCTGCACGAGCGTCTCGTCCCGCTGATCGGCGGCTCGCACTGGCTGTCGGAGGAGTCGGTGCAGGTCGCGCCGCTGATCCGCGGCGAGCCGACCTGGGTCGTCGACCCGCTCGACGGCACGCGCGAGTTCCTGCGCGGGCTTCCCGAGTTCGGGGTCTCGGTCGGGCTGTTCGTCGACGACCGGCTCGTGCTCGGCGCGGTGGGGTTGCCGCCGGAGCGCTCCGTGCTCTCGGGGCTGGTCGCCGGCGACCGTCGCGAGGCGCGCCGCGACGGCGAGCCGATGGCGGCGCTCGGCGAGGATGGGTCGGTGAGCCGCGTCGTGGTGTCGCGGCACGACTACGAGTGGCGCGAGCTGCAGTACCAGATTCCCTACGACGTGTATCCGTGCGGCTCGGCCGCCGTGAAGCTCGTGCACGCGGCGACGGGGCAGGCGGACGTCTACTTCTCGACGGGCCCACGCTCGGTGTGGGACGTCGCCGGCGGGGTCGCGGTGCTCGAAGGGGTCGGCGGCGGGGTGCTGCGGGTGGACGGGACTCCGCTGGCCCTCTCGCCGCAGCAGATTGGGGTGCCGCCGTACGCGGCGGGCGCGCCCGAGGCCTGTCGCACGCTGCTGCGTCGGCTCGGCGCGCCGATCTGAGAAACGAAGAGGCCGCCGGTCACCCGGCGGCCTCTTCGTTGTCGCGGCCCGGTCTGCAGTCCGGTCCGCGATCGCGGACTCACTTACTTCTTCTTGGCCGGGGCCTTCGCGCCGCTCTTCGCGGGCGCAGCCTTGGGGGCAGCCTTCGCCGGAGCCTTCTTCGTGGCCAACTTCGGTGTTCCTTTCTTCAAGAACACAGCTGTGGGGAAGATATTTGTTGGGCCCTCTTCCCACGACGATGAGAATAACGTCCGGTCTGCTTACGTGGATGGTCGCGCATGGCCGATCGCGAAAAAAGTCGGAGAAATTTCGCGCCAATCGCGCCTCGCGGGCGCCGAGCTCGGCGCGATCGCGTCAGCCGGCGACGCGCCGCGCGTAGATCACCCACAGCGGATCGGCGCCCGCCGGCGAGCGGTCGACGAAGCCGGGCTCGTCGAAGGCGCCGGCGAGGGAGAAGTACGACCCGACGAGCCGGATCCGGTCGTCGGGCTGCAGCGCCTGCCACACCGCGACCGCCTTCGTCGGGAACATTCGGTGCGAGCACGCGACGAGGTACGTCCCGCCCGGCCGCAGCACGCGCGCGACCGACGCGAAGACCTCGATCGGCCGCGTGAGGTACTGCACGGAGACCGCGTTCACGACGAAGTCGAAGGACGCCTCCGGGTACGGCAGCTCCGGGTTGCGGTTGAGGTCGTGGACGGCGTAGTCGTCGAGCCGCGGGTTGCCCGCGAGCTCCCGCTCGTTCAGCCCGAGGCCGGCCACGCGCCCGTAGCGGACGTCCTCCGGCAGGTGCGAGACCCAGGACGACATCAGGTCGAGGACGTCGGCGCCGGGCGTGAGCACCTCGCGGTAGAGCTGCGTGAGCGCGTCCATGGTGGCGTCGTCGATGTGCGTGACGAAGCGCGGCTCCCGGTAGAACGCGCCGTCCGGCGACTCGTCCTGGCGGCGGAAGAGGTGCGACGGGAGGGCCGGCGCGGCGTTGGCGTCGGGGTCCGACGGTCGGGGCGTGTCGGTCATGCGCGGAGGATCGCACACGGCGGGCGGCGGTGGGAACAGGTGGTGCGCATCGCGACCGCGTGCGGCGAGCGGCCAAGCGGCAGGCTGCCGATCAGTCCTGCGTGAGCCGCCGCGCGAGGTCCGCGAGGTCGGCGACCCGCGTCACACGCGGGTCGTAGGGCAGGTCGCGGTTGCGCGGCCAGTCGCGGAGGTAGACGGCAATGTCGGTGCGCTCCGCGAGGAGCTGCGCGGTGCGCGGGTCGTCGTCGATGTGCTCATCGGCCCCCAGCAGCTCGATCGCGTGCAGCTTGAAGTGCGGGCTGCGCAGCGAGCCGTCGTTGATGACGATGCGTTCGAAGACGTCCGGGAGCCGGTGGCGCGCGATCCACGCCGCGGGCGACGAGCGCCGGCCGGTGAGCACGACGAGGCGGCGCACCGTCGCCAGCGCGCGCAGCGCCTGCGGCGCCTCGGGGAGCGGTCGGCGGAAGTCGAACCGCAGGCGGTCGAGCGGGTCGCCCAGCCAGCGCGGCCACCGGCTCGCCGGGAGCGGCGGCGCGGCGGCGTCGAGGAACGCGCGATGGATGCCGAGGTTGCGCCCGAACGGCGGGCTGGAGATCACCCCGTCGAAGTCGAGCGTGAGCAATGGGCGCTCGTCCGCGGCCTCAGCGGGCACCGGGGGCCCGTCTCACACGTGGACCGGCGGCTCGGGCGGGGGCTGCGGCGGGATGCCCGGCGGGTTCGGCTGCTGCTGTTGCGGCATCACGACGCGCATGCCCGGCGCCGCGCCCGGCGGCGCCGCCTGCTCGCGGATCTCCAGCGCGAACGCGGCGAGGCGGTCCTCGACGCGCCGGTAGACCGTCCCCTCGGGGTACGCACCGTCGTCGCCCCGCACACCGGCGGGCATGCCGGTCAGGATCTCGATGCCCTCTTCGATGGTCGACACCGCCCACACGTGGAACTGCCCGGACGCGACGGCCTGCGCGATCTCCGGTCGCAGGATCACGTGCCGCACGTTCGTGGCCGGGATCATCACGCCCTGCTTGCCGTTCAGGCCGTGCTGGCGGCAGACCTCATAGAAGCCCTCGATCTTCGCGATCGCGCCGCCGATCGGCTGCACCCGGCCGAGCTGGTCGACCGAGCCCGTGACGGCGACGCCCTGGTCGATCGGGACGTCGGCCAGCGCGGACAGCAGGACGTAGAGCTCGGTCGAGGAAGCGGAGTCGCCGTCGATGTCGCCGTAGAGCTGCTCGAAGGTGAGGCTGGCGTGCAGCTGGCCGCCGCGGACCTGGCCGAAGCGCTCCGTGAGGAACCCGCGCAGGATGAAGAAGCCCTTGGTATGGATGCGACCGGACAGGTCGCTCTCGCGGTCGACCATGACGATGGTGCCGTGCCCGGCCGACGTCACGCCCGTGATCCGCGAGGGCCGGCCGAACTCGAAGTCGCCCAGGTCGTACACCGCCAGCGCGTTGATTTGGCCGACGCGCTCGCCCTCGACCTCGACGTGGATCTCGTCCTTCTCGATCGCCTCCTGGATGCGGTCGCGCACCAGCGCCGACCGGTAGATGCGCTCTTCGAGCGCCCGCTCGACGTGACGCACCTCGACCGTCTCCTGGCCGTCCACGGACGCCCAGTAGTCGGCCTGGCGAATCGTGTCGAGGAACCCGCCGAGGTTCGCCGACAGCCGCTCGCGGTCCTCGACCGTGCGGGACGAGTGCTCGACGAGCCGCGCGACGGCTGCGGCGCTGAAGCATCGCAGGTGGTGACGCTCGCAGTGACTCGCGATGAAGCCGGCGAGCCCGCGGATGTTCTCGGGCGTGCGCGGCACGTCGACCTCGAAGTCGGCCTTGACGCGGAACAGCTCGCGGAAGTCGGGGTCGTAGCGGTAGAGGAGCGAGTACAGCTGCGCGTCTCCGACGATCACGACCTTCACGTGCAGCGGGATCGGCGCCGGCCGCAGCCCGACCGTCGGCGCGAGGCCATAGGCCTCGGCGACGTTCTCGATCGCGATCTCCCCGGCGTCCAGTGCGCGCTTCAGCGCGTCCAGCGCCACGGGCTGCTGCAGGAGGTCGCGCAGTCGCAGCACGATGAAGCCGCCATTCGCCCGCGCCAGCGAGCCGGCCTTGATCATCGTGTGGTCGGTCGTCACCGCGCCGAACTGGCCCTGGTACTCGACATGGCCGAGGAGGTTGTTGAACGTCGGGTGGCGCTCGCGGATCACCGGCGCGCCGTCCGACGGGTCGTTGCTGATCGCGACGTTGACCTCGTAGCGCCGCACCGGCGGGCCCTGCTGGCCGCCGAGCATCGCCGGGAGCCCCGTCGGCTGCCCTTCCTGGCGGAAGCGGTCGCGCTCCTTGCGGATGTCGTCGCGCACGGCCTCGACGAAGGCGCGGATCTCCGGATTGTCGCCGTACTCGGCGAGCAGCGCCTCGAAGATGTCGTGGATCGCCGCCGCCGCGACGTCCTCGTCCTGCTGCGTCGAGCGCTCGCGGGCGCCGCGCTCGGTGGCGCGGAGCTTGAGCATCGTGTCCTGCACGAGCGACTCGAGCTGCTTGGCCTGCTCCTGCACGCGGTTGCGCTCTTCCTCGGGGAGCGCATCGAACTGCTCCTGCGTGGCTGGCTGGCCGTCGATCAGCGGCGCCGAGTTGATGCCCTGCGGCGTGAGCTGAAGGAAGAAGCCGAGCTCGCGCGCCTGGTCCTGGAGGTGCTGCAGCTGCCGCGAGCGCTCCTCCTCGAGCTCGGAGCCGAGTGCCTGCTGCTGGCGGGCGTAGTCGTCGGAGTCGAAGGCGGCGCGGATCTCGCGGCCGGCGGCCTGCACGGCGTTGGCGACCGCCTCCGCGAACGCGCGTCCGCGTCCCGGCGGCATCGCGATGCCGATTGGCCGGTCGGTGTCGTGGAAGTTGCGGACGTAGATCCAGTCCTGCGGCGCCGGCATCTGCGCGGCGCGGCGGCGCAGGAACGACTCGACGATGGTCGACTTGCCGATGCCATCCGGTCCGGAGGCGAAGAGGTTGTAGCCCGGCGCCTCCATGCCGAGCGCGAACTCGATTGCGCGCACGGCCCGCTCCTGGCCGAAGACGGCCTCAATCGGCGGCAGCTCATCGGTGCGCTGGAAGGAGAGGGACGCGGGATCGAGCGGTGCGGTGACCTGGTCGACGGTCAGTCGGTGCGAGTCTCTCAGTCCGGGCACCACTCCCCCTCTTCGCTCCGTGAATCGACGCGGATCGTAGCACGCACCCTTGCCGCGTCACGGCACGAACGCACGGGGAACGGGGGTCGGACGCGCGGATCAGCCTGCGGAGACGAGCCGATGGCCGGTGGTGGCCGCCGTCACGGCGGCGACGATCGCCCCGGGGGCCGGCGGCGGCTGCGCGGCGAGCACGTCGTGCGCGAGGCGCTGCGCCGCGTCGCCGAGCAGCGCGTCGGTCAGCGTGCGGAACTTCGCGGCGATGTCTGCCTCGGTGATGCCGCTCTCGGGATCGCCCGCGGGGTGGTCGACGCGCGCCTCGAGCTGCGTGCCGTCCGCGAGGGTGACGGTGACGATGCTCGGCCACGCGGTCGGGTAGAGCGCGTCGAGCGCGGGGTCGGTCGTGAAGTGGACCCGCTCGGTGAGGGCGAGCGTCCCGGCTTCGGTGATGGAGTCGTCTGTGAAGCGCTGGGGAGCGAGGTCGCCATGGACGAGCGCGGCGGCGACGCAGAACGGCAGCGAGAATTTCGCGGCGTACGGCGTGGTCGGCTCCATGCCGTCGAGCAGCCCGAGCGCCTGCGAGTAGACGCGCACGTCGACGCGGGCGATCGCGTCCGGCGCCAGGGCGTGCTGCCGGCGCAGGGCCAGCGCCGCGTCGACCGCGGAATGGGTGTGCCGGCACGAGGCGTGGACCTTGAACGACACCTTTGCGATGCGCCAGTCGCTCATGTCGACCGCCAGGCCGTGCGTGAGCCGCTCGGGGCGGGCGTCGGTGCTCATCGCGGCGAGCACGCCCTTCGGGCCCTCGAGGATGTGCGTGGCGGCGGAGAACCCGCGGGCGGCGAGGAGCGCCGCGAGGATGCCGTCGTGCGCGGCCTTCGCCGGGTGGAGCTGCTTCGACATCGCACCGTCGGCGAGGAACTCCCACAGGCCGGCGGTCATCGTGCCGGCGCTGCCGAGCGCCTGGAGGGTGGTCGCCGCGTCGAGGCCGGCGAGCCGCGCGGCGGCGGCGGCCGCGCCGAGGGTGCCGGCGGTGCCGGTGGTGTGCCAGTGCTCGTAGTGGCGCGGGCCGAGCGCCTCGCCGACGCGGATGCTCACCTCGTAGCCGACGGCGATGGCGTCGAGCAGCGCCGCGCCGTCGGCGCCCTCACGCTCGCCGACCGCGAGCGCGGCCGCGACGATGGGCGCGGCGGGGTGCGAGATCGACTCGCGGTCGAGGTCGTCCATCTCGAGCACGTGAGCGGCGGCGGCGTTGGCAAAGGCGGCGAGGGGCGCGGAGGTGCGCTCGCCGGTGGCGAGCACGGTCGCCTGCGGGTGGCCGCCGAGGTCGGCGACGACGGCGCGCGCGATGGCGGGCGGGCGCAACTCGCCGCCGGCGACGGCGGAGCCGAGCCAGTCGAGCAGGTAGCGCCGCGTGACGTCGCGGACGGCGGCGGGGACGCCGGCGGAGGCGACGAAGTTGGCGAGCGCGCGGGTGGGGCCGGGGGCGGCGTCGGGCATCGGGCACCTCCAGGGGACGACCGCGTCGAGTATAGGAGCCCCATCGACCGCACCGGCGTTCGGCGCAGCGGCGAGGCGGGGTACCATCCGGCCGGAGGAGGCCCCATGCGCGCAGCCGTGATCACGACGCCCGGAGACCCCGACGTCTTCGCCATCCAGGAGGTCGACGACCCCGCGTTCGGCGCGGAGGAGGTGCGGGTGGCGGTGCGGGCGACCGCGCTCAACCGCGCCGACCTCCTGCAACGGCGCGGGCGGTACCCCGGCCCGAAGGGCACGCGCGACGACATCCCGGGGCTGGAGATGGCCGGTGTCGTTGAGGCGGTGGGCGAGCGCGTGACCGGCTGGGAGCCGGGGGACCGCGTGATGGCGCTGCTCGCCGGGGGCGGCTACGCGTCGAAGGTCGTGGTGCACGAGCGAATGCTGATGCCGGTGCCGGCGAACATCGACTTCGACGAGGCGGCGGCGATTCCGGAGGTCTTCCTTACCGCGTACGACGCGCTCTTCCGGCAGTGCGGGCTCGCGACGGGCGAGTCCGTGCTGGTGCACGCCGCCGGGTCGGGCGTGGGCACGGCCGCGATCCAGCTGGCGCACGCGGCGAGCTGCCGGACGTTCGGCACCGCCGGCTCGGCCTCGAAGCTCGACGCCGCCAGGGCGCTGGGCCTCGATGTCGGCATCAACTACCGCGAGCAGGACTTCGCGGAGGTCGTCGCGCGCGAGACCGCCGGCGCCGGCGTGCAGGTGGTGCTCGACGTGATCGGCGCACCGTACTGGGAGCAGAACCTGGCGGCGCTCGGTCAGCAGGGGCGAATGATCATCGTCGGCACGATGGGCGGCGCGAAGCTCGAGGTGAACCTCGGCGCGCTGATGGGTAAGCGGCTGCAGGTGCACGGCACGCTGCTGCGTGCGCGGCCGCTGGAGCAGAAGGCGCAGCTCACGCAGGAGTTCGTCGCGCGGGTGGTACCGCTGTTCGCTTCCGGGGCCGTGCGCCCGATCGTGGACCGCGTGTTTCCACTGGCCGAGGTCGCCGACGCGCACCGCGCGATGGAGGCGAACGAGAACTTCGGCAAGCTCGTGCTGGCGATGCCGTAGCAGTCCGAGCCGGCACCTCCGGGCACCGTCCGCGCATCACGTACGCATCCCCCGGTGGGACCGCACGACGCCGCTGTGTACGGCAGCAGACTGACTTATGACAGCCGCTGATTCGGGCCGTTCTCGGTTCGGGTGGGACCGCCGCGTCCTTCCCGGGGCAACCGCTTCTACGGATGACGTATGGCGAGTCGATAGTGATCGGGAGAAGGAACCGAGAGGGGTGGGGCCGAGAGGCCGACGCCGTGGCAACGACTGGTCGACGACTCCGCTATGCGTTTCGCGCCGGGACCGGAATCGCCGGCCGGCGCGCGACGTCCGACGCTCCGGCGTCACGCGTGCGCCCGCGCGCGGGGGCCGTGCTCGGCGTCTACCTGGTGGGCGTCTTCGGCGCCACGGCGCTGCTGATCTGGGCGACGCTGCTCGGGCCGCTGGCGGTCGCGACGGTCACCCGCCCGAGCTGGACGTCCATCCTGTTTCTGGCCGTGCTGATCGCCGGTCTAGAGAACTGGGAGACGGACCTCTTCGGCGGCAGCCGGCTCACGCTCGCGTTCGTCCCCGTCTTCGCGATGGGGGTCGTGGTCGGCCCGGGCGTGGCCGGTCTGGTCTCCGTGCTCTCGATCCTGGTTGCGTCGGCTCACGAGCGGCGCACCTGGTACAAGTACGTGTTCAACGCCTGCCTGGTGCCGCTCTCGGCGATGGTCGGGCTCGCGATGTTCTACGCGATCACCGGTGGTCCGTCCGCGAGCCGGATCCTGCGCGATCTGCCCGTCGTGCTTCTCTCCGCGGAGACGGCCTTCCTGGTCAACTCCTGGCTCGTCGCGCTGGCGGTGTCGATTAGCACGGGGCGCGGACCATACCCGGTGTGGGACGAGAAGTTCCGCTGGCTCGCGCCGCATTATGGGGCGTTCGGTCTCGCGGCCTATGCGAGCGCCATCTCTTTCGTCGAGCTTGGATTCGTTGGCGTGGCGATCTTCGCGATGCCCGTCGCCATGCTGGCGCTGGCGTCGCGTCAGTACACGAGCCGCGCGCGGGCTGGTGTCGAGCGTCTCCAGGAGGCCAACCGTGCGCTCGGTCGCAGCGAGCAGCGGTTCCGCTCGCTCGTCCAGAACGCTCCCGGCTTCATCGCCGTCCTCGATGCGGACGCTTCGATCCAGTACCTGAGTCCTGGTCCCAACGGCGAGCGCCGCACATTCGAGGGTGAGGCCGAGCGCGACTTCCTCGCGCTCGCGCGGCCAGAGGAGCTGCCGCAGGTGACAAGCGTCCTCGCCGAGGTCCTCGCGAATCCGGACTTGCAGGCCACGATGGACCTTCGCCTCACGCTGCGCGACGGCACCATGCGCGACTACACGGCAATCGTGCAGAACCTGCTCGAGGACGACGCCGTCCATGGCATCGTCGTGAACGCGCACGACGTGACCGACCGAAAGGCGCTCGAGGACCAGCTCCGGCACCAGGCATTCCACGACCCGCTGACCCAGCTCCCGAACCGCGCGCTGTTCCTCGACCGCCTCGCGCATGCGCTCTCGGGCGCAGCGCGGCGCGGCGCGCAGGTGGCGGTACTCTTCATCGACCTCGACCGCTTCAAGGTGGTGAACGACAGCCTTGGCCATGCAGCTGGCGACGATCTGCTTGTGACGGCCGCCCGGCGAATCACCGAGGTGCTGCGTCCCGATGACACCGTCGCGCGTCTCGGCGGCGACGAGTTCGTGATCCTTCTGGAAGACCTCCACTCGCCCCTCGACGTCGACCTGATGGCGCGCAAGCTGCTCCAGGCGTTCTCGCAGCCGCTGGAGTTTGGGGTGCACAGCGCCGTGGTGACCGCGAGCATTGGCGTCGCACTGAGCACGCCTGGCGAGAATGACTCGCGGGACCTCGTGCGTCGCGCGGACGTCGCCGTGTTCCGCGCGAAGGAAGAGGGCCGCGCGCGGCACGTGGTCTTCGACGATGCGATCGACGCCTCGTCGATGAAGCGCTTCGAGCTGGAGGCCGACCTGCGGCAGGCGGTCAAGGAGGGGCAGCTGCGGGTGTTCTACCAGCCCGAGCTGGATCTCGAGACGCTCCAGGTGGTGGGGTTCGAGGCGCTCGTGCGCTGGGAGCACCCGACGCGTGGCCTGGTCCCCCCGAACGACTTCATCCCGCTCGCCGAGGAGACGGGCGAGATCGTGCCCATCGGCCAGTGGGTCCTCGCTGAGGCCTGTCGCCAGGCGCGCGAGTGGCAGAAGAAGATCCCCGCCCTCGGTCACTTCACGATGGCCGTGAATCTCTCTGCGAAGGAGTTCATGGAGCCGGACCTGACGTGGCGTGTCGCCAAGACGCTGCGCGACGCGAATCTGCGTCCGGAGCTGCTCCGCATCGAGATCACCGAAAGCGTGCTGATGCGCGATGTCACGCTCGCGCGGAAGGTCTTCTTCGAGCTGAAGGGACTCGGGGTCGAGATCGCAATCGACGACTTCGGGACCGGCTACTCGTCGCTGAACTACCTACGCCGCCTGCCGGCCGACGTGCTCAAGGTCGACCGCTCTTTCGTCACCGACGTGGATCACGACGAGCGCGAGGCGAACATCGTCCGCGCGGTCGTGAACGTGGCGCGCGCGCTGGAGCTCAAGGTCGTGGCGGAGGGCATCGAGCGCCCCGAGCAGGTCCAGATCCTGTCGGATATCGGGTGCGCGACCGCACAGGGCTTCTACTTCTCGCGACCACAGCCGGCCGACGTGATCGAAGGATATGTTCGCGAACGTTCGGGTGGCCTTCGGGCTGCCTCTTGAATCGCAGCGTTCCTCTCACGCTCGGGTCGCCGTTCTGCTGGGCCTTACGTCATCCAGCGGATTGACATGAATTCTTAACTCCACATAGATTTTGACGGCCACGGAGGGCCGGTGCTGAGCGAAGGGATTCGCGATGCGCGCGAAGTGGACTGCCGGTATCGAGTGGACCTAGTCCGCTAGACGGCAAAGGTACGAAGCGGCCCGACGATCAGGCTGATCGTCGGGCCGCTTCGTTTTCGGGCGGTGCGCCGGGGACGGCGCGTCAGGCGTTGCGGCCGCTCCTGCGGCGCCGCGACCGGCGCCGGCGCTGGACGTGCTCGGGGCGGTCCGTGGTCGGCTCCAGCGGCGGGGGCGGCGGCTTCGGCTTCGGGCCGAACCGCCCCATCAGCATGTTCGTGATGCGGTTCGTTCCGCGCATCGTCAACAGGATGATCGCGAAGAAGAGCGGCAGCTGGAGCAGCGTCGCCAGGAGGTCCTGGCCGCCCCAGATGTAGCCCACGACGCCCCACACGCCGGTGAAGAGCATGGAGAGTACGAGCGACTGGCGAAACGACTGGGATTGCACGGGCGCATGCTAACGCCCATTCGCGCTTGAATGCAGCGGACCGCGTCTCAGCGCGCCGCTAGCTCCGCCGCCAGCCAGCGCATCATCCCGGCGAGGAAGCGCTCGCGCCGGTCGCCCTGGTCCCCCACATGGATCTCCAGCAGTCGCTCCTTGAGTTCCTGCGGGTCGATGTCGTCCGGGACGTGAAAGACCTCGATCGGGTCACAGGCCACACGCTGGTCGCGACCGAGCTCGAAGCGCTCGTTCACCGGCAGGCCCAGGCTCGCCGCCGCCAGCGGCCAGGTGGCGTCGACGGTGGTCCACTCATCGGCGCGCTCCGTCCCGGGGAAGGGCTGGATGCGCAGGAAGTTGTGCACGTCGGGCACGGGGCCGCCCTCGAGGATCGCGCGGAGGTCGGGCGGCGCCCACGGGGCGTTCTCGAGCGTGAAGGCGTGCGTGCATGCGAGCAGGACCGTCGGGACGCCCAGCTCCTCGAACAACGCGCGCAGCAGGTAGTGCTTGCCGGAGCAGGTTCCGCGCCACTCGTCCACGGTGACGGCAGGGTCGCGCGACGACGCGCGCTCGTAGGGCATGTCGCGCACGAGCGCGAAGGCGGCGGCGGCCGTGACGGGCGTGTCGTCGGGAAGGTGCCCGCGGGCGACGGCGGCGCCGCGGAAGGCCGGCAGGAGCGGCACCGCTACACGCTCGTGGGGCCGCTGCGGCCGCGCGCCGGCGGCGACGGGTGGCGCGACAGCTCGGCCGCCGGCACGTGCAGGGACGTCATTTAACCCCGCCGCTCGATCGGCGCGTAGGGACGCTCGTCGGGACCGGTGTACTGGGTGAGCGGCCGGATCAGGATGTTGTGCTCGAACTGCTCGAGCACCTGCACCGACCAGCCCGGGACGCGGCCGATGGCGAAAATCGGGACGAAGAGATCCTCCGGGATGCCGTGGAGGTAGTAGACGACGCCGGCGTAGAAGTCGACGTTCACGTTCACGCCGAGCCGCGCGTACGGGCGCATCGCCTCCACCACCGCTTCCAGGATGGCGTACCACTTCGGCTGGCCCATCTCCTCGGAGAGGCGCTTCACGCCGTCGCGCATGTGGCGGGCGCGCGGGTCCTCCGCGCGGTAGACGCGGTGGCCGAAGCCCATCACGGGCTGGCGGTTCTTGCGCAGGTTCTCGACGTACGCCTGCGCGCGCTCCGGCTCGCCGATCTCCTGCGCCATGCGCATCACGTTCTCGGCCGCGCCGCCGTGCGCGGGCCCGGACAGCGCGGCGACGGCGGCGGTGACCGCCGCGTGCAGGTTGGCCGCGGTGCCGGCGACGACGCGCGCGGTGAAGGCGGAGGCGTTCGAGCCGTGCTCGGCGTGGAGGATGAAGTCGGTGTCCATCAGGCTCGCGGCGTCCGCGGAGGGGGCCTCGCCCTTGAGGCAGTAGAGGAAGTTCGCGGCCTGGCCGAGGTCGTCGCGCGGGGCAACCGGCTCCTCGCCGGAGCGAATGCGGTGGTGGGCAGCGATCAGCATCGGCACCTGCGCGGACAGGCGCACGCCCTTGCGGCGCGTCGCCTCCATGGAGTTGTCGGCGACCTCCGGGTCGAACGCGCCGAGCGCGGAAACGGCGGTGCGCAGCACCTCCATCGGGTGCGCGTCCTTCACCGCCCGAATGATGTCGAGCACCGGCGCCGGGATGGCGCGGGCCGCCTTCAGCTCGGCGTCGAACGCCGTGAGCTGCTCGCGCGTGGGCAACTCGCCGTGGAGCAGGAGGTAGGCGGTCTCCTCGGAGGTCGACCGCTCGGCGAGGTCGTGGATGTTGTAGCCGCGGTAGAGCAGCCGGCCCTCGCGACCGTCGATGAAGCAGACGTTGCTGCGGTCGAAGTAGACGCCGTTCAGGCCGCGGTCGATCTGGATCTCGTCGCTCGCGTCGGTCGGCATCGCACGTCCCATCCGTCACACAGCGGCGCGCCCGCCGGGGCGCGCCGCCGTACCTACGTGGCTCGTCGGGACGCTGGCGCGTTCCGCGCGCCGGGCCCGCTAGTCGTCCTCGAGCGTCGAGGTGTCGCCCTCGGGCAGGCCGAGCTCACGCGCCTTGAGCAGGCGCCGCATGATCTTGCCGGAGCGCGTCTTCGGCAGCCTGTCGATGATCTCGATCTCGCGCGGCGCCACGCCCGGGCCCAGCCGGTCGCGGCAGTGCCGCGTGAGCTGCCGGCGCAGCTCGTCGCTCGCCTCCACGCCGTCGGCGAGCGTGACGAACGCCTTCACGATCTCCATCGCGGTCGGGTCGGGCTTGCCGATCACGCCGGCCTCGGCGACCGCCGGGTGCTCGATCAGGCAGCTCTCCACCTCGAACGGGCTCACCAGGTGGCCGGCCGTGTTGATGACGTCGTCGTCGCGGCCGACGAACCAGAAGTAGCCGTCCTCGTCGCGCTTCGCCTTGTCGCCGGTGATGTACCAGCCGTGCTGGAAGCGCGAGTTGTAGCGCTCCTGGTCGTTCCAGTAGGTGCGGAACATCGACGGCCAGGGGGGCTTCACGGCGAGCGAGCCCTCGACCAGCGGCTCGGTGATCTCGTTGCCCTGCTCGTCGATGATCGCGGCGTTGATGCCGGGGAACGGACGGCCCATCGATCCCGGCCGGATCGGCATGCTCGGGTAGTTTGCGATCATGATCGCGCCGGTCTCGGTCTGCCACCAGTTGTCGTGGATCGGCAGGTCGAATGCCTCCTGCCCCCACACCACGCCCTCGGGGTTGAGCGGCTCGCCGACCGACATCACGTAGCGCAGCGACGACAGGTCGTGCTCCTTCGCCACCTTCGCGCCGGCCTTCATCAGCAGGCGGATGGCGGTGGGGGCGGTGTACCAGACCTGCACGTTGTGGCGCTCGATGACGTCGTACCAGCGCCCGGCGCCGAAGCCGCCCTCATCGATGACGCTCGTCACGCCGTTCGAGAACGGCGCGAACATGCCGTACGAGGTGCCGGTGACCCAGCCCGGGTCGGCGGTGCACCAGTAGATGTCGTCCTCGTGCAGGTCGAGCACGTACTTGCCGGTCGCGTAGTGGCCGATCACGGCGTTGTGCACGTGCGCGGCGCCCTTCGGCAGGCCGGTCGTGCCCGAGGTGAAGTGCATCACCGACCAGTCCTCGGGACCGGTCTTCACGACGTCGAACTCGGTGGAGGCGTCCTTCGTCAGCTCGCGGTAGTCGAGGTCCCCCTCGGCGACCTTCCCGCCCTCGCGGTGGGCGATCACGATGACGTGCTCGAGCGACGGGAGCTGGCTGCGGATCGCGTTGACCTTGGGCAGCAGCTTGGGGGTGGTGACGAGGACGGAGCCCTCGGCGCGCTGCATGCGCTCCTTCACCGGCTCGGGACCGAAGGCCGAGAACAGCGGCGCGACGATGGCGCCGGCCTTGAGCGTGCCGAAGACGGCGAAGTAGAGCTCGGGGATCCGGTCGGCGAAGAGGAAGACGCGGTCGGCCTTCTGCACGCCGAGCGCGGTGAGCGCGTTGGCGAAGCGGTTCGACTCGGCCTTCATCTGGGCGTAGGTGTAGGTCTCGAGGTCGCCGCCGGCGCTCTGCCAGATCATGGCCGGCTTATTCGCCTTCGCGCCGTTGGCGTGGCGGTCGATGCACTCGTGGCCGAGGTTGACCATGCCGCCCGGCAGGTCGAGCTCAGCCTTGATGTCGTCCCAGTTCCAGGAGGCGCGGCGCGCGGCCCAGTCCTCGAGGTTCGGGCGCTTCTTCAGCGCGGCGACATCCTTCGCAATCTCCTCGTACGTCATCACCATCGTCGTCCCCCCGTCCGATGCGAGCCGGAGTATACGCACGCCGCCCGCGCGCCCGGCAACGACGGCCCAGCAGGTCCGGGGTGGCGGTCGCGCCTCCTAGCGGTGGGGCGGAGGCGAATCGAGGCTAGCGCAACCGGGCAAGGGTGGGATGGGGCGAGCCGGGTGGTGTCAGCCGCCGGTTTCCGGCGGCCGATCACGAAGCGGGGCCACGAGGCCACAGGGTCCCTCACGCGCGGGCGTCGGGGCGAGGCGGTCGGTCGCCCGCGATGGGATGGGGCGCCGGAAACCGGGGGCTCACGCCGCCCTGCTCGCCGTGGCTGGCGTCAGCCCGCCATCGCCGCCGCGGCTTCGAACGTCGACCGGATCGAGCGGCGCAGCACGGCGTCGACGTCGTCGTCGGTCGCGCCGTTGGCGCGCAGCCACGGGACCTCGTAGTCGGGGACGAGGCACCAGCACTCCGGGTTGCGCTCCTCGCGCCACCGGCCCCAGAGGCCGGCGGGCGTGGCGTCGTGGCCGAGGCAGACCTGCTCGGCGAAGCCCGCCTGGATCAGCGCGAGCGCGATGCCGGAGCGCTGCGCGACGTAGTCGTCCTCGCGCGAGAAGAAGCGGTCGAGCCCAACGACGGCACCCGCGCTCGGCAAGCGCCTTCAGGTACGTGAGGTCCTGCGTATCGTTCGAGTGACCAATCGTGACCGCGCGCAGGTCCAGCCCCTCGTCCTCGAAGATGTCGAGCAGCGGTGTGCCGAGCTCGTCGACGGCGCGTGTGTGGCACGAGATCGGCACGCCCGTCGCCTTCGCCGTGCGGGCGGCGGCGCGGGCGGTCTTCTCGAGCATCGCCGCGCGGCGTGAAGCGCGGGTTGCCGTCGTTCAGCCGGTACTCGAAGTCCCAGGCCAGCTTGATGATGCCGGCGCGCACCGACGTCCCCTCGATGCCGTCCTGGATCTCGCGCGACCAGTGCGCGGCGATCTCGTCCTCGTCCCACCCGAAGTAGATGGAGGGCACCCAGCGGTAGACGCCCGTCGCGCAGACCACGTTCACGGGCGAGCGCTCCGCGACGCGCTCGAAGAGCCACACCTGGCGGCCGAGGTCGAACGGCGTGAGGTCGATCACGCTGTCGATGCCGGAGCGGTGCACGCGCTCCAGCGCCTCGACGCAGCGGTCGACCATCTCGTCGCGGTCGAACAGGCCGGGGATGCGCTCCATGCCACTCACGCCGTTGGTGAGGTGCTCGTGGGAGAGCGTCTTTCCCAGCGCCGAGGAGTCGATCTGCCCGCGGATGGTCTGGACGCTGCTCACGGATGCCTCCTCAGGACGGGAACGATTGCCTGCCGAACAGATCGGTTGCCTGCCGAATGGTCGGAAACGCTTGCGCGTTCCGCGCCCCGCGGGTGCGCCGCGCCCTCAGTCGGGCAGCGCCAGCATGCCCTCGACGATCTCCCGCGCGGCGGCGCCCCAGCGCGCGACGCTCTCGGCGTCGACTGCGCGCTCGACGGTGTCGCTCGGCGAGTGGAAGTAGCGGTGGCCGCCCAGGAACGTGACGAAGCGGCCGCCGCGCTCGTGGATCTCGCGCGCCTCGCCGCCCCCCGGCGCGCCCGCCGGCAGCGGCTCGTAGGGGCCCGCGCCGGCGCGCTCCAGCGCGCCGGTGGCGAGCGCGTGCAGCGCGTCGCCGCTCGCGCCCATGCGCGCCGCCGGCTCGCGCGCCCCAATCGACGCGCCGAGGTGCAGCCACGCCGCCGCGCCCGGCGCGGCGTCCGGCCGGCGCTTGAAGTAGTCGAGCAGCCCCAGGTGGTGCAGCTCGTGGCCGGCCGAGGCGACCAGGTGGACGGTCCGCCGCCGCGCCGGCATCGCCGCCAGCGCCTCGGCGAGCGCGAGCCAGATCGCGATGCCGCCCCCGCGCTCTGCCGCGCAGGTGAACCACCCCGACTTCGGCGTCATCACGCCCACCGGTCGCGCGTCCGGGTCCGTCCCCGGCAGCGTCGCGACTACGTTCGTGGCCCGCGAGCGCAGCCGCTCGCCGTCGATCTCGAGCACCCCCTCGGTGCCGACCACCAGCGCGCCCGCCAGGTCGCGCACGTCGCGCGGCGCGACCTGCAGCACGGGCAGCTTGAACGGCCGCAGGATGCGCTCGGCGTTGCGCACGACGATATTGCCGTCGGGGTCCCCGCACGGCACCACCAGCCCGACCGCGCCCTGAGCGACGAGCTCGTCGTAGCGCGCGTCCGCGCCGGGTGCGCTCCAGGTGCGGTCGCCGCTCAGGCCGGACGTCGCGACGACGATCTTGCCGAAGACGTCGGCGTCGTCCTCGGCGCACAGCTCGCCGTCGATGCCGCCGGCGTCGGTGAAGCCGCCGTCGTACATCGGCAGGCCGTCGGCGCCGCCGTCGGACCAGGAGACGCGGGCGCGCCGCACCTCGACGCGGGGGAAGTCGAACCGCTCGAGCTCGGCGTCGACGCCGGCGGCGCGCAGCTCGTCGCGCAGCCACGTGCTCGTGCGGTCGTCGCCCTCCCAGCCGGTGCGGTGGATGCCGAACGACTCGAAGGCGCGGATGCGCGCCTCGATCGTGGCGGGCGCGAAGCCGGTCGCGCGGGGAGCCGTCTCGGTCATCGGGACCTCCTCGCCCCTGCGTGGGGCGGCGCGGTCACAGATAGGCCGCGGGTGTCGGCCCGTCAACTCGGCCGTGGCTGCGCCTGCGCGTCCGGCGACGCGACAGAACGAACCTTGCGACGTGACCGTTTACACTCAGTCCAGCCGTGGTGACGGCGGGCGGCATGAACTCGGGTGGTCACGTGAGAATCCCCAGCCTGGCGCCGGCCTCGCGGTTCGCGCTGCTCACGACTCTCGCCGTCGCGCTCGTCGCGCTCGCGCTCCCGGCCGCCGCGCGCGCCGATGGCGGCGCCCCCGCCGGCCCACGCCCATACGACCACGGCTACGTCATCAGCGACCACACGCCCGGCGCCGTCCAGGGGCAGTCGCTCCAGTTCTTCACCGACTGCGGCCCGGGCGACTTCGGCGGATGCGGCGGCCCGCCCGGCCACTGGGCACTGGCGAGCGTCCCCGTCCAGTTCTGCAGCATGGAGTCGAACCGGCCGGCCACCGTCACCGCGCAGGCCTTTCGCGACGCCGTCGCCGCCGCCGCCACGATGTGGAACGCCACCGACGTCGGCGTCGGCGTGGGCTACACCGGCGACTGCACCAGCGGGATCACCTGGCAGACGAACGACGCGCGGAACGAGATCGCCTTCGACGACTCGCGCCACGTGATCTCGGGCACGACGGCGGGCGTGGCGCGCGGGAGCTGGATCAACATCCCGTCCTTCGGCACCGTGCAGGATCGCCAGTTCGACGAGTTCGACATCATCCTCGACAGCCAGATGAACGTGCCCGACCGCTGCTTCCGCTCGATCGTCGCGCACGAGATGGGGCACGCGCTGGGCCTCGGCCACAGCGACGACCCCGGCGACCTGATGTACCCGACCTTCGACCCGAACGACCCGAACAGCTGCCGCCAGACGGCGAGCGCCGCCGAGCGGGCGCGCCTCGCCGAGCTGTACGGCGTGAACCTGCCGCCCACCGTGACCCTGCAAGGTCCGCAGAATGCGTTCACCGGGACGAGCGTGTCGCTGAGCGCGCGGGCATCCGATCCCGAGGGCGATGCCATCACCTACCTGTGGACGCAGCTCAGCGGGCCGACGGTGACCGTGACGGCGGATGGCCCATCAGCGCGCTTCACGGCGCCGCAGGCCGCCGGCGGGATGGTGCGCCTGCAGGTGACCGCGCGCGATCTCTACCTGCACGCGGCGAGCGCCGACGTGTCCATCTCGATCGACCAGGCGAACATGGCGCCGCGGACGGCTCCGTCGCTGGCGAGCTTCCTCCCGTCCGGGGGCCGCGCGCTGCTCGAGTGGGACGCGGTGCCGAACGCGGCGGACTACCGCTTCTGCGCCGACGGCGCCTGCTCGTCGGTCGCGCAGCCACAGGTGCCGGTGAGCTGGCAGCTGGTGCTGGGCGCGGCGGGGAGCGCGGCCAATCGGCGCGTGCTCACGAGCGGCGCGAAGGCGACGACGCTCGCCGCCTGCAACTCGGTCGGCTGCTCGGCGCCCGGCGCGGGGCCGCTGGCCGGCGGCGTGCAGTGGGCGGCGTGGGGAGTCGACTTCGACTACCTCGCGTGGGCGTACGACGTCCCGCAGGCCGGCATTCGGTTCACCATCGGCGGCGTGGTGAACGCGAGCGGTCCCGCGCGCAGGTTCACGATCTACGCGGGGAGCGCCGCGAACCCGCAGGGGACGGTCGTGAAGAGCTGCGGCGTGGTCGCCGCCGGCGGCGCGTGCATCGGCCTGCTGCTGCCGCAGCAGCAGGGGCACGGGAGCGTGATGACGATCGTCAGCGAGCGGGAGGGCTCGCCGACGGTCGAGCAGCAGGTGACGATCCGCTGACGGCCGCGGCCGGGCCGCCGCCGCGCGCTACGCGCCGGCGGCCGGCGGCGGCGCCTGCTTGCCGGCCGGCGTCTCCATGAACCCGAACTGGTAGAGCAGCCCAAACCACAGTCCCTTGGCGGGCCGGTAGCAGAGCAGCGTCACCGGCAGCGCCGCGATGGCGATCGTCCATGTGGGGTCCAGGCCGAGGTGCGTGATCGGCCGCCACACGATCTCGACGACCGCCGCGATGATCCCGAACGCCGCGCCGAATGCGTAGCCCACTGCGACCGCGCCGAGCCACGCGCCGTCGGAGGTTTCGAAGCGCGTGCCGCAGTGCGCACAGCGCTCGTGCAGCGAGTAATAGCCCTTGAACATCGCACCGACGCCGCAGTGTGGGCAGCGCCCGAGCACGGCCGAGCGGTAGTAGATCTGCAGCCAGCTCATGAGCATCCCCGGTGTTGCGCCGCGAGCGCGGGGGGCGGCGGGCGCACGTTCGAGTCTCGATGCCGTGCGCGGGTGCGGCAAGGCCCTGATTTCGGCCAGCGCGCCGGTTCCTATACTGGTGCGAGACGCCACGAGCTCCCCCGGTCACGCCCGAGCGCGAAGGGAACCAGCAGGTGAATGCGGATCCCCGCGTCGCGGAGGCCGTCACGCGCATCGCCGTGCGCGTCGACACCGGCGACGGCCGCTTCCACGGGATCCGCCTCGACCCGGCGTTCGACCCGCGCGCGCTGCTCACGCATCCCGATCTGAACGGCGTGGTCGCATCCTACGAGCGGCCGTCGCAGGGACTGGCCCTCGTCGCCGTCGGCGAGACGCGCCGCGTCGCGGTCCGCCGCCGCGAGGGACCGTCGGCGGCGCGCGGCGCCGCGCGCCGGATGCTCGCGGTGCGCGTCGACGCCGACGAGCCGGCGCTGCGCCCGCGCGCGCTCGGCGGCTTTCGCTTCAACCCCGGCCCCGCGCCGACGCGTCCGTGGGAGGCCTTCGGCACGGGGTGGCTCGTGCTGCCGCGTCTGCTCTTTGTCGCGGACGGCGCCGTGTGCGGCGTGGTGGTCGCGCCGGGTGTGGACGCCGCCGAGGTCGAGCCGCTGCTCGTCGCGGCGCTGCGCCCGCCGGCCGACGGCACGGTCGCGCCGAACCCGCTGCGCGAGGTGCACGGCGTCGACGAAGCGGCGTGGTGCGCGAGCGTCGGCGCGATCGCGGCCGAGGTGCGCCGCGGCGCCTACGAGAAGGCCGTGCTGGCGACGACGCTGGAGCTGCGCGGGCGCGAGCCGATCGACGTCGGCGGGGCGCTCGGCCGCCTGCGCCTCGGCTATCCCGACTGTCACCTCTTCACGATGCGCGCGGAGGGCGCGGTGTTCCTCGGCGCGAGCCCGGAGCTGCTCGTGCGGCTGCGCGACCGGCAGGTCGAGACGCTCGGGCTCGCCGGATCGATCGGGCGCGGCGCCACCGAGGAGGACGACGACCGCCTCGGCCGCGAGCTGCTGGAGAGCGCGAAGAACCGCATCGAGCACGAGACCGTCGTGCGCGCGATCCGCGAGCGGCTCGAGGGCGCGACCGAGGACCTGCGCGCGCCGAACGCGCCGTCGCTGCGCAAGCTCGCGAACATCCAGCACCTCTCGACGCCGATTACCGGGCGTGCGCGCCCGGGCGTCGACGTGCTCGACCTCGTGCGCCGTCTGCACCCGACGCCGGCGGTGTGCGGCTACCCGCAGGACGTCGCGCGCGACGTGATCACCGAGCACGAGCGCTTCGACCGCGGCTGGTACGCGGGGCCGGTCGGCTGGGTGGACACCCACGGCGAGGGCGAATTCGCGGTGGGCCTGCGCTCGGCGCTGGTGCGCGACGACCGCGCGTGGCTGTTCGCCGGCAACGGCATCATGGGCGACTCGGAGCCGCGGTCGGAGCTGTCCGAGGTGCGGCTCAAGTTCCGGCCGCTGGCCGGGGCGCTCGGGGGGCGCGCGTTCCCCTGAGGGCATCGAGCGCGGCGCGCACGCACGCCGCGCGCTCCGTCGGGCCGCTACGATGCGCCGCATGCGTTACGGCTTCGTCCTTCCCGGCGGCTCAGCCACCGAGCAGCTCGCGCAAGCCGTGCTCGCCGAGGAGGCGGGCTGGGACGGAGTGTTCGCCTGGGAGGGCGCGTACGGCGTCGACGCCTGGACATTGCTGGCCGCCATCGCGCAGCGGACGTCGCGCATCCGCCTCGGGACGATGCTCACGCCGCTGCCGTGGCGGCGGCCGTGGAAGGTCGCGAGCCAGGCCGCCACGCTCGACCAGGTATCGGGCGGCCGCGCCATCCTCGCGGTCGGCCTCGGCGCGCCGGACCCGGTGCTCGGCGAGAGCGGCGAGGAGACGGACCGCCGCATCCGCGCGGAGCGCCTCGACGAGGGCATCGACCTGATCACGGGGCTGTGGGCGGGCCGGCTGCGCTTCGAAGGCCGCCACTACGCCGTCGACTTCACGGCGCGCGGTCGCGCTCGCGCCGGACGCGCGGCCCGTGCAGGGGCGCGTCCCGATCTGGGTGGTGGGCGCGTGGCCGCGGCCGAAGTCGATGCGGCGCGTCCTGCGCTGCGACGGTCTGCTCCCGAACTACGTGGACGAGAACGGGCATCGCCCCCCCACGCCCGACGACATCCGGGCGATGCGCGCGTGGCTCGAGGAGCGCGGCCCGCTGCGGCCCGGCTTCGACGTCGTGACGGAGGGCGAGACGCCCGCGGCCGACGCGGCTGCCGCGCGCGCAGCGGTTGCCCCGTGGGCGGATGCCGGGTGCACGTGGTGGCTCGAGTCGCGATGGACGGTCGCGGACGCGGACCGGGACCGCGTGGTGCGAGAGCGCCTGGCGGCGGGCCCGCCGGCCTGACCCGCGACGCGCATTCGGTCGCCGTGCCCCCAGCAGTCCGTCCGCCTACACTGTCCGGCGCATGACCCCACCCGCCGACCGCGCCGTCCTCGCGTTCTTCGCGCAGCTCGCGCGCAGCGGTGTGCGCCACATCGTGATCGCGCCGGGCTCCCGCAACACCCCGCTCACGCTCGCGGCGTCGCTGCCGGACAGCCCGTTCGAGACCCTCCTTCACCTCGACGAGCGCTCCGCCGGCTACTTCGCGCTCGGGCTCGCGCGTCAGACCGGGCGACCGGTCGCGGTCTCGTGCACCTCGGGCACCGCGGCCGCGAACTTCCTGCCCGCGGTCGTCGAGGCGCGGCTGTCGCGTGTGCCGCTGCTCGTGCTCACCGCCGACCGGCCCACCGAGCTGCGCGACATCGGCGCGCCGCAGACCATCGACCAGGTGCGCATGTACGGCAGCCACGCGAAGTGGGCCGCCGACCTGCCGGTCGCCGACGGCGATCCGGCGGTGGAGCGCGCGTGGGCGGCGACGGCCGCGCGCATCGCCGCGCTCGCGCTCGAGGCGCCGCCGGGGCCGGTGCACGTGAACCTCCCGTTCCGCGAGCCGCTGCTCGAGCCCGGCGGGCCGCCGCGCTTCGCGACCGCCGGCGGCGCGACCCTCGCGCCCACGACGCCCGGGCGTCGCGAGCCGGCGTCCGCAGACGTCGCCCGCCTCGCGGAGGCCTGCACCGGGCGGCGCGGCCTCGTCCTCTGCGGTCCGGAGTCGATGGGCCTCCCCGCGGACGCCATCGTTGCCCTCGCCGACGCGCTTGGCTGGCCCGTGCTCGCGGACCCGCTCTCCGGGCTGCGCGCCGGCGATCACGCGCTGGACGGCGTCGTCGAGACCTACGACGCGCTGGTCCGCGAGCCGGCGTTCCTCGACGCGGCCGAGCCGGAGGTGGTGATCCGCTTCGGCGCCGGCATGACCTCGAAGCCGCTCAACCAGTGGCTCGGCGGCATCGCCGGGCTCGAGGCCGTCGTCGTCGACCCGGCCGGCGGCTGGCGCGACCCGGAGCAGGTCGCGACCGCGATGGTCACGGCCGACCCCGCGGCGTTCTGCGCGGCGCTCGGCGCCGCGCTGGCGGGACGCGCGGCCGCGGACGCGGGCTGGCGCCGCACGTGGGTCGCCGCCAACGGCGCCGCCCGCGGCGTGCTGCGCGACGCCGTCACCGCGCTCGGCGAGCCCTTCGAGGGCGCGCTCCCGCTCGCCCTGGCCGACGCGCTGCCCGACGGCGCGACGCTCGTCGCCGGCAACAGCATGCCCGTCCGCGACATCGACTCGTTCTTCCCGGCGACCAACCGGCGCATCCGCATCGTCGGCACGCGCGGCGCGTCCGGCATCGACGGCGTCGTGTCCACCGCGGCCGGCGCCGCCGCCGCCCGCAGCGGGCCCGTTGCGCTGCTGATCGGCGACCTCTCGTTCCTACACGACCTCAACGGGCTGTGGCCCGTCGGCCGCCACGGGCTCGACCTCACGGTGCTGCTCGTGAACAACGACGGCGGCGGCATCTTCCACTTCCTGCCGCAGCGCCAGCAGGCGCCCGACCAGTTCGAGCCGTGGTTCGGCACGCCGCACGGCCTCGACCTCGCGCACGCGGTCGCGCTGCACGGCGGCCGCCACGGGGTGCTCGACGGCGCCACCGACATCACCGCCGCCATCGCCGCCGCGCTCGCCCGCCCGGGCCTCGACGTCCTCGAGCTGCGCACCGAGCGCGACCGCAACGTCGCGCTCCACCGCCAGGTGTGGGCGCGCGTCGCGGAGGCGGTGCGCGGGGCCGTCGCCGTGGCGACGCCCGCCGGGGACTAGCGGTGCCGCACGTCGAGGTCGATGGGCTCGCGCTGAACGTCGACCGCTACGGCATGGGCCCGCCGGTCGTCCTCATCCACGGCTTCACCGGCTCGCGTGAGACGTGGCGGCCGCTCGTGCGCGCGCTCGACGCCGAGTTCACGACGCTCTCCGTCGACCTCGTCGGCCACGGCCTCTCCGGCTCGCCAACGGAGGTGGACCGCTACCGCATGCACCGCGCCGTCGACGATCTCGCCGCACTGCTCCATCGCCTCGGCTACGAGCGCGCGACGTGGCTGGGCTACTCACTCGGCGGCCGCGTTGCGCTCCAGGTCGCGGCGCGCCACCCGGAGGTGGTGTCCGCGCTGGTGCTCGAGGGCGCCACGCCCGGCCTCGCCGACCCCGGGGAGCGGGCGGCGCGCGTCGCGTCGGACGAGGCGCTCGCGGACCGCATCGAGCGCGACGGCCTGGACTGGTTCGTCGACTACTGGGGGTCGCTGCCGCTGTGGGCGAGCCAGCGCGAGACGCTGTCGCCGGTGCAGCACGAGGCGCTGCGCGCGCAGCGGATGTCGCAGCGCGCGACCGGCCTCGCGAACAGCCTGCGCGGGATGGGTACCGGCGCGCAGGAGCCGGTCCACGCGCGCCTCGCGGAGATCGGCGTGCCCGTGCTGCTGGTGACCGGTACTCTCGACGCGAAGTTCTCGCAGATCGCGCGGGAGATGGCGGGGTCGCTGCCGGACGCCACCGTTCGCCAGATCGACGGTGCCGGGCATGCCGCCCACCTCGAGCAGCCGGACGAGTTCCACTCGCTCGTGCTCGAGTTCCTGCGCCGTGTGCACGGCACGAGCGGCAGCCGGTAGGTTGCCGATCTCGCGTCAGAGCGCGGAGGCCGCGTGAGGTGGGGTCGGGCACGGACGCCCGCCCCGGCGCGGGCCTCCCGCCCGAACCGGAGGGGTCGCCGGTGACGTCGCTCTCGCAGTCCGCGTCCCGACCGAGCCGCGCGCAGGCGTGGCTGCTCGCCAGCCGGCCGGCCACGCTGCCGGCCGCCGTCGCGCCCGTGCTCGTCGGCACCGCGCTCGCGCAGCGCGACGGCGTCTTCGCGCCGTGGCCGGCGCTCGCGGCGCTGCTCGGCGCGCTGCTGCTGCAGGTCGGCGCGAACCTCGCGAACGACGTCTCCGATTTCCGGCGCGGCGCCGACACCGAGACGCGCCTCGGCCCGTTGCGCGTGACCGCGCAGGGCATCCTCACGGAGCGGCAGGTGCTCGCCGGCATGTGGGCGGTCTTCGGGCTGGCCGCCGTCGCCGGCCTGTACCTCACGTGGGTCGCCGGGTGGCCGGTGATCGCGGTCGGGCTCGCTTCGATCGCGGCGGCCATCACCTATACGGGCGGGCCGTGGCCGTTCGGCTACCGCGGGCTCGGGGAGGTCTTCGTCTTCATCTTCTTCGGGCTCGTCGCGGTCGCCGGCACGTACTTCGTGCAGGCCGGCGCGCTCACCGGGAGCGCCGTCGCCGCGGCGGTGCCGATCGGCTTCACCGTCACCGCGATCCTCGTCGTGAACAACGTGCGCGACGTCGACACCGACCGCGCCGCCGGCAAGCACACGATCGCCGTGATGCTCGGCCGGCCGCGCGCGCGCATCCAGTACGTGCTGACCGTGGCGGCGGCCTATGTCGCCGCGGCGCTGCTGTGGCCGCTCGCCGGGTTCTCGGCGGGCGTGCTCGTCGCGTGGTTGAGCCTCCCGCTCGCGATCGCCCCCGTGCGCGCGGTGCTCACGCGAACCGACGGCCCGCCGCTCAACGGCGCGCTGAAGGCGACTGCGCGGCTGCACATCGTGTTCGGGATCCTGCTCGCGGTGGGGGTGCTGCTGTGACCGAGCCTGCGACGATCCGGTGGCGGCCGTTCCGGCTGCCGATGCGTGCGCGCTTCGAGACGGCGACGGGCGCGCTCGACGACCGCGAGGGCGTGCTCATCGAGGTGCGCGACGCCGACGGCGGGCGCGGCGTCGGCGAGGCGTCGCCGCTGCCGGCGCTCGGCCAGGGGGTGGTCGCGGACGTGCTCGCGCTGCTCGACGCGCACGGCGCCGAGTTGCTGCGTGCGCTCCGCGCCGGGGTACTCGCGCCCGGGGCGGCGGATGCGCTCGGCGACGTCGCCGGTGCGCCGGCGCTGCGCTGCGCGCTCGACGTCGCCGACCTCGACCGCGAGGCGCGCGCGCGCGATCTGCCGATCGCGGCGCTGCTCGCCGAGGAGCCTGCCCCATGGGTGGCTGCGAACGCGATCATCGGCGGCGGGCCGGCGCGCGAGGTCGCGCAGCACGGCCTGGAGGCGCTCGAAGCCGGCTACTCGGTGCTCAAGGTGAAGGTCGGGATGACGTCGGTGCGCGAAGACCTGCTGCGCATCGAGCGCCTGCGCGAGGCCTGCCCGGAGGCGACCATCCGCATCGACGCGAACTGCGCGTGGGACGAGGCGACGGCGCGCGAGGCCATCGCGCTGCTGTACCCGCAGCGCATCGAGCTGCTCGAGCAGCCGGTCGCGGCCGACGATGTCGCGGCGCTCGGCCGCGTGCGCCAGACCGCCCCGCTGCGCATCGCCGCCGACGAGTCGGTGCAGCGTGCCGACTCGCGCGAGGAGGTGCTGCGGACGAAGGCGGCGGACCTCGTGGTGCTGAAGCCGATGCTGCTGGGCGGGCTGCGGCCGGCGCTCGCGATCGCGCGGCGCGCGGCGGAGCAGGGCATGGGCGCCTTCGTCACGACGACCTACGACTCGTCGATCGGCATCGCGGCCGCGCTGCAGCTGGCCGCCGCGCTGCCGTCCGACGCGGCGCACGGGCTCGGCACCGGCGAGCATCTCGCCGCCGACGTCGTGGCGAAGACGCTGCGGCCGCGCGCCGGGCGGCTCGCGCTGCCGGGGGCGTCCGGGCTCGGGGTCGACTACGACGCCGCCGCCCTCGACGCCGTGGCGACCAGCCCGTGGCGCGAGGCGAGCGTGTGACGAGCCACGCCGACGCGGCGGGCGCGCCGCCCGCCGTCGCGCTCGCCGACTGGATGGCGCTGCGCGCGCGCACCCACGCGGCGCACCCCGCGATCGAGGCGCCGGACGGCGCCTTCACCTACGCCGCGCTGCACCGCCGCGTCGCGGGCGCCGCCGCCGCGCTGGCCGCGCGGCTCGACGCGCCGGGCGAGCCGGTGGCGGTGCTGATGGAAGCGGGCGCCGCGTTCGCGATTGTCGCGCACGCCGTGCCGCGCGCCGGCGGCGCGCTGATGCCGCTGAACGCGCGCCTGCGGCCGGGCGAGATGGTGTGGCAGGTGCGCGACGCCGGCGCGCGGCTGGTCGTCGCCGACGCCGCGTCGCGCGACGTCGCGGCGGCGGTCGCCGCCGACGCCGGCGCGACCGTGGTGGAGGCGGAGGCGGTCGCCGGCGCCGACGCGGCGCCGGGCGACCCGCTGCTCGCGGAGCGCGCGGTCAACCCGGCGCGGCCGCACAGCGTGATCTACACGTCCGGCACCACCGGCCGGCCGAAGGGCGCGCTGCTCACGCACGGCAACTTCTACTGGAGCGCCGCCGGCTCGGCCGCGAACCTCGGCGTCGAGCCCGACGACCGCTGGCTCGCCTGCATGCCCCTGTTTCACGTCGGCGGGCTGAGCATCCTGCTGCGCTCCGCGATCTACGGCACGACCGCCGTGATCCAGGAGCGGTTCGACGAGTCGCGAGTGAACCGCGCGCTGCGCGAGGAGCGCATCACGCTGCTCTCGGTCGTCGCGACGATGCTGCAGCGGATGCTCGCCGCGGACGGAGCGGCCTATCCCGCGACGCTGCGCGCGGTGCTGCTCGGCGGCGGCCCCGCGCCACGCCCGCTGCTCGAGGCGGCGCGCGACCGCGGCATGCCGGTGCTGCAGACGTACGGGCTGACCGAGGCGACCTCGCAGGTGAGCACGCTCGCGCCGGACGAGGCGCTGCGCCGGCTCGGGTCCGCGGGCCTGCCGCTCGCCGGAACGACGCTGTGCATCGACGTCGCCGGCCGCCGCGCCGAGGCCGGCGAGGTCGGCGAGATCCTCGTCGCCGGGCCGACCGTGACGCCGGGCTACCTGGGCCGGCCGGATGCGACGGCGGAGGCGCTGCGCGACGGCTGGCTGCACACCGGCGACCTCGGGACGGTGGACGACGCGGGCTACCTCACCGTGGTGGACCGCCGCGACGACCTGATCGTGAGCGGCGGCGAGAACGTCTATCCCGCGGAGGTGGAGTCGGCGCTGCTCGCGCACCCGGCCGTCGTGGAGTGCGCGGTCGTGGGCGTGCCCGACGAGCGGTGGGGTCAGCGCGTGACCGCGGTGGTGGTGGTCGCCGGGGACGGCGACGACACGGACGAGGCGGCGCTGCAGTCGTTCCTGCGCGAGCGACTCGCCGGCTACAAAGTGCCGCGGGCGATCGCGCTGTGGGGGGAGCCGCTGCCACGCACCGCGTCGGGCAAGGTGCAGCGCCACGCGGTGCGGGAGCGGCTGGGCGCGCGGCAGGACTGAGCTGAGGCCGGCCGTCGATTGTGAGCGCCTCACGGTCTCCCTCAGCGGCGGCAGACATGCCGCCGCCAGGCTGCGGATGCTGTCCGCGGCTGGCGCCGCGCTTCTGTCGGCGGCATGTCTGCCGCCGCTTTGACGTTCCGACGGAGGCCTCACGCCTGCCGCGCGCCTAGGGCGCGGGCGTTCCCGTGCACGCCCGCCAGGCGTGGGCGAGCATCACCCGCGCGAAGGCGGCACCGGGGCAATGGTTCACCACGGCCCGCCCGTCCCACACGCCGTAGTGGCGCGTGAACAGGTCGCGGCCGGGATCGAGGCTCTGCAGACCGTCGCGGTACGCGTCCACCTCGCCCGCGCCGGGCGCGTAGTCCGCGCCGACCTTCGGGTCGGTCCACAGCACCGAGTCGAGCACCGCGGCGACCGAGTCGATGCCGGTGCGCACCTCGGCCTGGCGCAGGTCGGGGATCGCGTGGCGCTCGCCCGCGGCGCGCAGCGCAGCGTGCAGCGCCTCGCGCCAGGTCGCGGTGCGCGAGGCGCCGGGGTCGGTCGCGGCCGCGAGCCGGTCGTACGCGGCGACCACCGACCCCTCGTCGAGCAGCTCCGGCATGAGGTCGAGGAGCTCGTGCAGGCGCGCGGCGAAACCCGGCTCGAACTTCGACACGAGGATGCGGTCGTCGTCGACGCGGACGACGCGCCGCGGGCGGTCGACGTCGGCGACGCCGCGCAGCCACGCGTTGAGCTCGGGATCGCTCGGGGGGGACGGGTCGCGGGTCGCGTCGGTGGCGGTCATCGCCCGGCATCGTGTCATACTCCCGCCCGGGAGGGCGACGGCATGATCGACCAGATGCGCGTGGGCAACGTGGAGGTGGTGTCGCTGCCCGACGGCGCGGCGAACCTCGGCGGGCACCCGATGGGGCGCGACGTCGACGCCGACGCCGCGCCCGCGGACTGGGCGGCCTACCACGCGCGCCACCCCGACGGCTTCCACGGCGACGAGCATCACTGGCGCATCCACAACGGCTGCTACCTGCTGCGGTCGCGGGGACGGTCGATTGTCGTCGACCTCGGCGTCGGCGTTGGGCCGTACCCCCGCTACGCCGGGCTCGAGGGCTGCCTGCCCGACTCGATGGTGCGCGCCGGCGTCGCGCCCGGCGACGTTGACACGGTGTTCTTCACGCACGCGCACCCCGACCACGTCGGGTGGAGTCTCGACGGCGCGGGCGCGCCGTTCTTCCCGCGGGCGCGCTACCTGCTCCATCGCGCGGACTGGCACGAGTACGCCGAGCACCGGCAGCCGCCGCCGCGCTACATCGAGCGGTTCGTCGCGCCGCTGCGGGACCGCGGCGTGCTCGATTTGCTCGCCGGCGAGACCGCGCTCACCGACGAGGTGACCGCGATCGAGACGCCGGGCCACACGCCCGGTCACATGAGCCTGTTGATTGCGTCCGCGGGCGAGCGGGCCGTGGTGACCGGCGACGTGATTGTGAGCCCGTTCTACGTGAGCGAGCCCGAGCGGCCGTTCGGCTCCGACCTCGACCGTGCGCAGGGCATCCGCACGCGCGTCGCGCTCGTCGAGCGCGTCGAAGCGGAGGGGATGCGGCTGGTGGGCGGGCACCTTCCCGAGCCCGGGTGGGGCGAAGTGGTGCGGCTTCACGGTCGGCGCTGGTTCCGGGCGCTGTAGTCGGTCAGGTCGGCCCAACCACTGCGGCGGCAGACATGCCGCCGACAGAACCGCCGGCAGCAGCGGCCCCCCTGTCGGCGGCATGTCTGCCGCCGCTGTGGTTGCGTGCGTGTCGCGTCCGCGTTGACGCGCCGCGCCCCGGGCGTGAGAATCGCGGCCGTCATCCCGACCACGCCTCGCGGGAAGGACCCGACCATCACACAGCCCCTGGAATCGAACCCCGGCGACTACTGCTACCTGGATCTGCACACCCACTCCGCCGATGGCTCCGACGACGCCGGCGCCACCGTGGAGGGCTACCTGCGGTGGATCACCGGCAGGCGGCGCTTCGGCTATCGCATCGACGGCTTCGTGCTCACCGAGCACCGCAACTTCGACGCGAAGCGCGACTACTCGGCGCTGGCCGACCAGTACGGCGTCGTGATCCTGCGCGGCGTCGAGGTGGAGACCGACGTCGGGCACGTGCTCGTCTACGGCGTCGGCGACGGCTTCTATCGCGAGTTCGATCTGAAGAACGTGGCGCTCCCGTACCAGGACGTGTTCCGCGCGGCGCGCGAGCACGGCGGGATCGCGGTCGGCGCGCACGCCGGGCGGCCGCGCATCGGGCTCGCCGAGCACTTCGAGCAGCGCGGGGTGTCGCTCGACGGCATCGAGATTGTGGAGGCGCTCAACGGCGGCAGCAGCGACGCCGAGAACGGCATCGGCATCGAGCTGGCGGAGGCGCACGGGCTGAAGGTGGTCGGTGGGAGCGACGCGCACTTCGTGAGCGGCGTCGCGCGCTGCCTGACCGCGTTCCCGGAGCCGGCGCGCAGCATCGAGGCGCTGGTGGAGCAGCTGCGGGCGGGCAACATGCGCGCGGTGGCCGTCGAGGAGACGCACGACGACGAGGAGATCCGCGAGCGCTCGCGGCGCCTGCTCGCGCGACGGTCGGACCTCGAGATCGCGCACCACGAGGGCGGCGAGGTCGACTACGACCGCAGCGTGATCGGCGTGGAGCAGCAGATCGGCTCCGCGGAGATCACGCACGAGCAGATCGCCGCGTACTGCGAGTCGGTGGGCGAGACAAACCCGCTCTACACCGACGAGGCCGCGGCGAAGGCCGGCCCGTACGGCGGGATCATCGCGCCGACCGGTCTGCTGAACGCGCTGATCCAGGGCCGCGGACCCGACGCGAAGGTGCACTACGGCAACACGTCGTTCATGGCCGGCACGCGCCTCGAGGCGTACGCGCCGGTGCGGCCGGGCGACACCATCACCGCCTTCGCGTCGGTGAAGGAGGTCTACGAGAAGACCGGCCGCAGCGGCCGCATGGTCTTCGTCGTGAACCGGACGCGCTTCGCGAACCAGCGCGGCGAGGACGTCGCGGCGCACGAGACATCCCTGGTGCACCGCCAGGTCGCACCGCGCGAATAGGTCGGGTGGGGGAGACGAAGACGATGACGCAACAGACGCAGCGCTACTACGAGGACGTGTGGCCCGGCGACGAGTTCGCGATCGAGCTGCAGCCGACGAAGGCCGATGTCGAAGAGTTCATGGATCTGCACAACATGACGGGGCCCGACCGGCAGGGGCGCCGCGGTCCCGGCGACGGCCGGTTCCAGGACGAGGCCCTCGCGAAGCAGCTCGGCCTCGCCCGGCCGATCGTGCCCGGCAACATGAGCATGGCGCTGATCACGCGGCTCGTGACCGACTGGATGGGGGCGATGGGGCACCTGCACAGCATCGACGCGAGCTTCCGCCGCCCGGTGATGCACGACGACAAGCTCCGCGCGGTGGCGCTGGTGACGGACGCGGACGACTCGACGGGCGAGCCGCTGGCCACGCTCGACGTGTTCTTCGAGAACGAGCGCGGCGAGCGGCCCGTGCAGGGCACGGCCGTCGTCGAGCTGCCTCGACGCGCGGCCGCCCCCGCGATCAGCGAATAGGTTCGACTCAAGCGGCGGCAGCATGCCGCCGATGCTCTCGCGGCCCCATGGCCGCGCCGGCATCGGCGGCATGCTGCCGCCGCTTGACGACGGGCTTCGTCCGCTACGGCGTCGCGGTCGGCGTGGCCGGCAGCGGCGTTGCGGTCGGCGTCGGCGTGGCGCCGGCGGCCGGGTAGGTGAGCGGGATGTCCGCGTCGGAGCGGATCACGTAGCTCTCGCCCGGCACGAGCACCGAGAGCGTCGCCGTGAAGGCCGGCGCGCCGGGGAACCACGACAGCCAGGTGTCGCTGTGCGGGTCGTAGCCCTCGACCGCGGAGATGTGGTCGACCGGGTTGGTGCTCGAGTTGTCGCTCCGCGGCAGCGGGTTGCCGAGCGTCTGCCGCGAGAGCCCGTCGGTGGCGGACACGAGCGGGCCGCCCCAGGTGAAGAAGTTCAGGTTTGGCTGCAGGAGCACGTCGCACTCGGGTCCGTAGCCGCTCACAGCCGGCACGCCCGATTCCGTGTCGATGTGCACCGACTGCAGCCACGTCGCTCCGTCCGACGCCACGGCGCGCACGGCGATGTTCGGCGCCTGGCTCTGGCAGAGGTACGCGTCGCCGGCGACGCCCTGGAAGTGGCCGCTGGCGTCGGTGTCGAACGCGTAGCGCTCGCCCCCGGGCAGCGTGAAGTGCAGCGTGGCCTGCCGGCCGCAGTCGACCGTGGCAGCGACGCGGATGGCGAGCGTGCCTGCGTGCGCGCCAACGGCATTCACCGCGCTGGCCGTGCAGGTGAGCGTCGACTGGGCGCGGGCGGTGGCGCCGCCGCCGGCGAGGGCGGCGATGGCGAGCAGCGGGACGAGGAGGGAGAGTCCGAACGGGCGTCGGAGCGAGATGGCGGGCCTGCCTTTCTGATACGGAAGCACCTCTCAGGATGGCGCGTGTGCGCAAGCGTCCGCCCGGCGCGCGGTGAGCACCACACCGCTACCCTGCGCCCCGGCGTGAGGAGGAGGCGGCGATGCACGTCCTGACCGACCCGTGGGTGCAGCTCTTCGGCTGGTCGGCGCATGCGGACTGGGGCGCGGTGCCGCTGCGTATCGTTCTCGGGTACATCTTCCTTTATTCCGGTGCGCGCAAGTTCCGGGGCGGCATCGCCGGGACGGGCGAGTGGATGCGCGGGCTCGGGCTGCCGGCGCCGCAGGCGCTCGCGCGCTGGACGGCGTCGCTGGAGGTGGTCGGCGGCCTGATGTTGATTGCCGGACTGTTCACCTCGTGGGCGGCGATCCCGCTCGCGGCGAACATGCTCGGCGCGACCTACACGCAGAAGTTCCTGGTGCGCGCCCCGTTCGGCGGCGGTGACGTCCAGGGCTACGAGCTCGACGTGCTGATGATCGCCGGTGCAGCGGCGCTCGTGCTGCTCGGGTCGGGCGCGCTCTCGTTGGACGCGCTCATCGGCCGCTAGCGCGACGTCTCCGGCGGTCCGAGCAGGGCCTCGATCACACGCCCGACGTCCTGCTGCTCGCGTAGCCGTGCCGGAAGCAGGGCGAGCGTGACGAGCGCGCCCGGCTTGCGGATGACGTCGGCGAACTCCGCGAACTCGTGGTCGAGCCGCGCCTCGGCGGCCGGCCGCTGCTCCGCCGGCAGCGCCGCGAAGCGCTCGGCGACGCTCCACGCGGCGTCGCGCGCGCGGCCCATGCTGAAGTTGATCACCGCCGTCTCCGTGCAGCCGCCGACGCGGTCGAGCAGCCACATCCACGGCGAGACCGATTCGATGCGGCGCTCGACGACGGACAGCAGCTCCGCGAGCACCTCGTTGATCTCGAGGAAGTCGGGCCGCAGCTCGGCCACGCCGCGCGCGTCGCCGTCCGCCACCTCCGCGACCGCGATGCCGAGATCGAAGTTGATGTGCGCGTTCATCCCGAGCAGGAGGTGCTGCAGGATGACCGGCCGCCAGCGCTCCGCCGCCTCGAACGCGACGGCCCAGCAGCGCGGCGGCGCATCGCCGGCCTCGTGTTGCGCGACCGCCGAGAGGTAGCGCCCGGCGAAGTGGCAGGCGAGTCGCTCCATCAGCGCGCCGTCGGAGAACCGCCCGGCCGCGACGCCCGCGGCCACGCGCCGCGTCATCGTCTCGTAGAGCGCCGCGAAGTAGCCGAGCCGGCTGCCGCGTGCGGTGTAGCGGGCGCCCACGTCGCCGAGCGCGCCCGACAGCTCCGCCATCGTCGTGAAGTCGGGGTGGGTGGTGGACGGCATGCGATGCCTCCGGGGCGACCGGCCCGTGGTTTCGGCGCCGAGCCTATCCGCCACGCACCGGGTCAGGCATCCCCATCGGTCGGGCGACGGCGCGCGCCGAGCTGCTCGAGCGCCCGCTCGAACGTCTCGTACTCCTGCGCGCCGACCACGGCGTAGCGGTCCAGGAAGATGAACGTCGGGATGCCGGTCACGCCGATCTCGTACGAGTTCGCGATGCCCTGGTCGACCGGCTCGCGGTAGCGGCCCGTCGCGAGCGCCTCGCGGACGTCGTCCGCGTCGAAGCCGTGCTCGCCCGCGATGCGCACGAGCACGTCCGCGTCCGCGATGTTCTCGAAGTCGGTGAAGTAGGCGCGGAAGACGGCCATGTTGTAGGCGATGATCTGCTCGGTCGTCCCATGCTCGACGACGTACTCACCGGCCTGGAGCGCGAGGTGCGAGTTCGGCGTGAAGGTCCGCCCGCGGCGGAACTCGATGCCCCGTTGCTCACCCATCAGCTCGAGGTGGCTCTTCGGCGTGTCGGTCGTCGTCTGCGGCTGGCGCTCGCGTCCCTGCGGCGGGATGGAGGGGTCGAGCAGGAACGGCGCCCACTTCAGCGTCACGTCCCACTCCCGGTGGATCCGCTCGACCTCCACGAGGCCGACGTAGCACCAGGGTCAGATGTAGTCGGAGACGACGGTGATGGAGAGCTTCGTGTCGGGGTCGATTGTGGTCATGGCGCGAGTATACGAGCCGCGCGCCGTGCGGCGAGCGCGTGCCGCGGTGTCGTACGCGATTACATGTCGATGACGAGCGTCGACCACCCGAAGCCCGACGCGCCGCCGGGCGCGCCGCTGAGCGGGTTGAAGTACTCGCGGAAGCCGTGGCGCTCGACGAGCTCGAGGCTTGCGGCGCGGATTCTCGCGCGCCTCGTCCGAGTAGCCGTGCTGGCGAAGCCCGTGGACGAGAAACCAGTTGGTGTTGATCCACGAGCCGCCGCGCCAGATGCGCTCGCGACCGCGCAGGCGGCTGCTTGCCCGGAACTCCGGCTCGTGCAGCGACACAGACGGCACCGGGTAGCGCGGCCAGAAGCGGTCGGTGCGGGTGAGCTCACTCTTCACGAGGTCGTCCGCCACGGCCCGCGGGAGCATGCGCAGCATGAGCGGCATCAGCGACACGATGGTGTGGATCATCGCCGGGCGCTCGTACGGGCCGTCGAGGTTCCAGAACGTCCCCTCGTGCGCGTCGTAGCTGCGGTCGAGCAGCGAGGCGAGCGAGCGCTCCGCCTGCTGCTCGGCCCATGCCGCGGCCGCGTCGTCGCCGGCGACCCGCGCGAGGCGGGCGGTGCTCGCCAGCCCTGCGATCAGGCACGAGTTCACGAGCACGTCCTCCACCGCGAACGCGCCGGGCGCGTGCAGGATGCGGTATGACGACCACCCGCGGAGCTTGTTGCGCAGCGTCGCCATCCGCATGGCCGCCGCGATCGGCACGCCGCCGGGGTTGCGCGCGAGGCCCAGCGCGGCGTCGTACGCGGGCGAGAAGTCGAGCCCCGACTCCGACGGCGCGACGATCGAGATCAGGCCGTCGTCGTCGGGGTCGCGCGCGGCGAGCAGCCAGCGCTGGTAGCGGAGGAGGGCGGGGAGCACCTCGCGCACGAACGGCTCGCCGCCGCCGGCGTCGAAGACGCGCTCGACCGCCTGCGCGAGCACGGGCGGCTGGATCAGCTCGGTGGTCGCGGGACGGCGTTCGAACGGCGGCCAGGGAAAGGCGAGCCAGTCCTTCGACTCGAGGTAGTGCCAGGGCTTACGCAGCACGCGCGGGCGGTCCCAGAAGATCACGTGAGGAATGAAGCCGTCGGCGCGCTGCCAGGCGAGCAGGGCGCGCAGCTCCTCGGCGGCCCGCTCGACGTCGAAGTGGGCCCACGCGATGGCGTGAAAGCAGGAGTCCCAGAACCACTGGAACGGGTAGGCGGCGGGCGACGGCACGCTGAAGGTGTAGCGGCGGCCCTCTCGCTCGCCCGTGCGCGTGTTTGCGCGCAACTGCTCATGGGCGCGGGCGCGGAGCGAGTCAAGGGCGTCCATGTGGACAGTGTGTGCCGCGGCGGCAAATCGCGCCCGCAAGTGCCCTCGTGCGCGAGCGGCGCTCAGGACTCGATGTCGTCGTCCTCGGGCGCGTACAGCTCCTGCCAGCGCGCGGCGGTGTACTCCCAGAGCAGCTCGCGCGGCACGTGCCGCGACTGGCCCTCCTGGAGGAGGTAGCCCACGAGCTGGTCGTCGCGCCCCTCGAAATCGACCCAGGTCGGCTCGTCCTCGAGGAGTCCGCGGATCTCGCCGGCGATCACTTCGGACGTGCGTTCGCTGGTCATAGCTTCTCCGCGCTACCGGTCCGGTGCGAGGCGAGGCGCGTCGTCCCGCGCCTCGCACCGGACCTCTCTGCCTGCGCTCCGCGCGCTCACGCGCTCGTCGCTCCGGCGGGCGCGCGGGTGCTGCGGAGGTCGTCACGGTCGGGCCGCCGGCGTCCCGCGCCCGTCGCGACGGCGAGCGCGGACGCCGCGGCGGCGAGCGCGGGCGCCGCGGCGGGCTGTTGTCACCGCGCGCGCCGATGCGCATCTCCGCCGTCGATCCGATCCTATCGAAGGCGCGCAGCGTGACGACCGCCGAAGGTCCCGCCGCGCACGGGGCCCGGGCGGGACGGCATGGCGGCGCTCGCTATACTCGCGCCGCATCGACGCAACACGGCACAGGCGACAGACGGAGGCCCGGGATGGCGCGTGAGTACGAGAACCTGCTGATCGACCGGGTGGGAACGGACGGGCGCATCGCGCGCATCACCCTCAACCGCCCCGAGAAGATGAACGCGCTCTCCCAGGAGCTGCTCTTCGACTTTCGCGCCGCGCTCGAGGACCTCGAAGCCGACGACAGCGCGCGCGTGATCATCGTACGCGGCGCGGGGCGCACGTTTTCCGCCGGCTACGACCTGACCCCGGCGCAGCGCACGGGCGAGGACGCCGTCGTCCGCGCCTTCAAGGCGCGCGACGAGCAGGGCCGCCGCCTCTGGCAGGGCGTGCGCGCCGGCATGCAGCGCATCACGAACATCCACATGTACTTCTGGAACATCCAGAAGATCACGATCGCGCAGGTGCACGGCTACGCCATCGCCGGCGGCTGCGAGCTCTCGATGATGGCCGACCTCGTGACCTGCGCCGACGACGCGAAGTTCGGCCACCCCGGCCTGCGCTTCGCCGGCACCCGCACCTCGATGATCCTGCCGTTGCTGATCGGCATGCGGAAGGCGAAGGAGCTCTTCTACACCGGCGACAACATCAGCGGCGAGGAGGCGGCGCGCATCGGCCTCGTGAACTTCGCCTGCCCGGTCGACGAGCTCGAGAACCGCACGATCGCGATGGCTGACCGCATCGCGATCCTCCCGGCCGACCACCTGGCGATGCTGAAGATCCACATGAACCGATTCCACGAGAACATGGGCATCTACTCGTCGGTGCACTCGAGCACCGATCTCGATGCCGCCGGCGGCTTCACCTCGCAGGCGTACGAGTGGCAGGACAGGATGCGCGAGGGCGGCCTCAAGGAAGCGCTCGCCTGGCGCGACGGTCCGTACCAGGACTACCGCTCCGCGAAGGACCGCTAGCCCGCCCGTCGCACCGTCGCAAGCGGCGGCAGACACGCCGCCGATTCGGGCGGGCTCACCGCGATCGCTCGCCGCAAGCGGCGGCAGACACGCCGCCGACTTCCGGCGGACTCGCCCCGAGCGCTCGTCGCAAGCGGCGGCAGACACGCCGCCGATTTCCGGCGGGCGCACGGCCCGCGTCAGCGGCGGCCCACGGGCCGCCGACCCTCAATCGTCGGCGACAGCCGACACCACAAGAAAGGCACCCCCCATGGCCACCGACACCGGCACCGACGCGGACGAGCTCCTCTTCGAGCGCGACGGCCACGTCGCCGTCCTCACCCTCAACCGCCCCGACCGCCTGAACGCGATCTCCGGTCCCATGCTCGCCGCGCTCTCCGAGCGCCTCGTCGAGTGCAACCGCGACCCGGACGTCCGCGTCGTCGTGCTCACCGGCGCCGGCCGCGGCTTCTGCTCCGGGCTCGACCTCGTCGACCAGCAGCAGGCCGGCATCGGCAGCGACCGCTCGCAGCGCCGCGCCTGGCGCCCCTTCGACCTGCGCGACGCGCCGCCGATCGTCCTGCATCGCATGGACAAGCCCGTGATCTGCGCGCTCAACGGCGCGGCCGCCGGCTACGGCATGGACCTCGCGCTGCTCTGCGACATCCGCATCGCCGGCGAGAACGGCCGCCTCGCGCCGGTCATGGTGAAGCGCGGCGTCTTGCCGGAGTCCGGCGGCAACTGGCTGCTGCCGCGGCTCATTGGCTGGGCGAAGGCCGCCGAGATCCTGTTCCGCGGCCGCGTGCTCTCGGCGCAGGAGTGCCTCGACTTCGGCCTCGTGAACCGCGTGGTGCCCGACGCCGAGCTCATGGCTGCGACGATGGAGCTCGCGCAGGAGATCGCCCAGAACGCGCCGCTCGCCGTGCAGGCTACGAAGCGGATGATGCGGCTCGGCGTCGACGAGACGTTCGAGACGACGGTCGACCACCTCGCGGTCTACCTCGGCCCGCTCTTCGGCAGCGACGACTTCAAGGAAGGCGTCGCGGCATTCCTGGAGCGGCGCGAGCCGAACTTCGAGGGGCGATAGGGGCCGCGTCGCGATGGTTCACTCTCCGAACGCCCATCCCACCATCAGGGGGAGCTCTTCGCGCCAGAACGCCTCGCCGTGCGAACCGGGCCGCTCCGTCATGACAACGTCCGCGCCGGCATCGCGCAGCGCCTCCGCCCACCGGGCCGCGTTCTCGAGGAACCACGGCTCTCCCGTGCCGGCGACGAGGTACGTGCGTGGAATCGAGCTCGGCATGACGCGGGGCGGTCGGTAACCCCCACCCGGCGAGGCGCAGAAGATCGCACCGTACACGTCCTGATGCCGGAGCCCGATGGCGAGTGCCAGCTCTCCGCTCGCCGAGACACCGAACACCGCGGTGCGGCCGGCGGACGGCGCGACACCGAAACGGGTCCGTACCCACCGGCGCACGTCCTCGAGGAAGAACCGCTCGTGCGCGGCGAACCGCTCCGGGGCAAAGCCCGGCGAGTACTCGTGGAGCCGCAGCGTCTCATCCGCCACGCGATGCGCACCGACGATCATCGTGGCCGGCACGTCGGCCGCCTCGAGGACGTCGCCCCATTGCGAGATCAGCTGGCCATCGCCGGCGAACACGACTGCCTCCGGAGGCGTCGGCGGGACATACACGGTGACCTCGCGCCCACCGTCGTACTCGAACGTCTCCGTGACGAGCTCTCCTGCCATGGACACGGTCGATGTCTCCTCGTCAGTCGCACGTGGGGGGGCCCGTCTGCGGAGGTGGAGGAGGCGGACGCGTCGCTGATCGAGCGCGTTCGCCCGGTCGGGACCGCGCTGGCGCGTGCCCCGGATCGGCGGCGTGTCTGCCGCCGCTTACGACGGACTTTGGTCACAGCGAACGGTAGAGCGCGCCGACCAGGCGCTGGCCGCGCGGGTCCATGCCGCCGGTGGGCGGGCGCGTCTCGCCCGGTTGCGGCGAGAGCGCCTGGTTCATCGCGTAGCCGAAGCCGATGTGCCGCTCGGTATCGGCGAAGCCCTGCGACCCGCCCGCGCCCGCGTGGCCGAAGGTGCCGACCGGCCGCACGTCGCCGAACTCCGCGAACGGCAGCATGAACCCGAGGGTGCGGTGGGTCGGCACGCCCAGTGTCTCGTCGCGGCCGTTCGCCCGCTCGACGCGCGCGCGCTCGACCGCCTCCGCGCGCAGCAGCCGCACGCCGCGCGCCTCGCCGCCGCACGCGAGCGCGCCGTAGACCGCGGCGAGGGCGCGTGCGTTCGTGTGCCCGCCGCCCGAAGGCAGCTCCGCGGCGCGCCGCTCGCGCGCGTTCCAGTCGATCGCGGCGATGGCGGCGGTGACATCGTCGCCCGGCGGCGTGCGCGTGTCCGCGAGGATGTCGGCGACGCGATGATCCTCCTCCGGGCCGAAGCCGATCAGGAAGTCGACGCCGAGCGGCGCGGCGATCTCCTCACGCACGAAGGTGCCGACCGTGCGGCCGTCGACCCGCCGCACGACCTCGCCGACGAGGTGCCCGAACGTGCCGGTGTGGTAGCCCTGCTTCGTGCCGGGCTCCCAGCGCGGAGCCTGGCTCGCGAGCTGCGCGCACACCGCGTCCCAGTCCAGCGTCTGCGCGGGCGACAGGTTGCCCTCGAGCACGTTGAGCCCCGCCTGGTGCGTCAGCAGGTAGCGCACCGGGAGCTCGGCCTTGCCGGCCTGCGCGAACTCCGGCCAGTAGCGCGCGACGGGCGCGTCGAAGTCGAGCGCGCCGCGGTCGGCGAGCATGTGCGCGGCGAGCGCGACCATGCCCTTTGTCGTCGAGAAGACGTTGACGATCGTGTCGCGCTCCCACGCGCGCGTGCGCTCGCGGTCGGCGTAGCCCGCCCAGAGATCGACGACCGGCGCGCCGTCGAGCGTGACGGCGACGGAGGCGCCGACCTCGGGCTCGGCGGCGAAGTTCTCGGCGAAGGCGTCGCGGACGGCGGCGAAGCGGTCGTCGCAGGTGCCATGGATGTCGACGTCGGTGGTGGTCATCGGGGGCCTCCTGGGCTGGGGGTCGTCGCGTATCGCGCCGGCGTCGGCCGGGCGTTCGGGTCGGCGGCATGCCTGCCGCCGCGTTGGTGACGGCTAGAGGCCCAGCGACTCGTAGACCGCGCGCGCCAGCAGGCCGGCGCGAGGGTCCGGCGTGGACGGCCCGCCGGGCCACATCTGGTTCATGGCGTAGCCGAAGCCGATCTTCGCCTCGGGGTCGGCCCAGCCGTATGAGCCGCCGCGTCCCGCGTGGCCGAACGCGCGCGGGCCGCGCGGGTCGCCCAGCTCCGGCATCGGCAGCATGAACCCGAGCGAGCGGCGCGACGGCATGCCGAGCACCGCGTCGGGCCCGCTGGCCTGCTCGGCGGCCGCGCGCTCGACGGCCGCCGGGCTGAGCAGCCGCACGCCGTCGATCTCGCCACCGCGCGCGAGCGCGCCGTAGATTGTCGCCAGTGCCCGCGCGTTGCCGTGGCCGTTGCCGGCGGGGACCTCGGCCGCGCGGTACTCGCGTCCGTTCACGCCGACGCCCGGCTTGCTCGTCCCCGGCAGGTTGGAGCGGAACGCCAGCGACTCCGGATCGACGGCCGGCACCGGCGGCTCCGCCCCGCCGCCCGTTGGGCGCGGCGGGTTCACCGTATCGGCGACGCGGTGGTCTTCCTCGGCCGGCGTGCCGATGAAGAAGTCGACGCCGAGCGGGCTCGTCACTTCGTCGCGCAGGAACGCGCCGATGCGCTTGCCGCTCACGCGGCGCACGACCTCGCCGACGAGCCACCCGTAGGTGACCGTGTGGTAGCCGTGCCGCGTGCCCGGCTCCCACACCGGACGCTGCGCGGCGAGCGCGTCGACCATGAGGTCCCAGTCGAGCGTCGCGCCGCGCGGCAGCGGCCGGTCGACGACCGGCAGGCCCGCCTGGTGCGTCAGCAGGTAGCGCACCGGCATCGACTCCTTGCCGGCCTGCGCGAACTCCGGCCAGTAGCGCGCGACCGGCGCATCGAAGTCGAGCTGTCCGCGGTCGGCGAGCATGTGGGCGCAGAGGGCGGTGATGCCCTTGGTCGTCGAGTAGACATTCACGATCTCGTCGCGCGTCCACGGCCGCGAGCGCTCGGCGTTCGCGTGGCCGCCCCAGAGGTCGACGACACGCTCGCCGTCCTGCACGACGGCGACGGACGCGCCGATGTCGCCGTGATCGGCGAAGTTGCGCACGAACGCTTCGCGGACCGGCTCGAAGCCCGGCGTGCAGTGGCCCTGGATCTCGACGTCGACGGTGGTCATCTGCGGTCCTCCGGCCGGCTGGTGCCGGCGATGGTGTCGGCGGCGTGTCTGCCGCCGCTGTGGGCGCCGGCTGGTGCCGGCGATGGTGTCGGCGGCGTGTCTGCCGCCGCTGTGGCGCCGGCGGATGCCGGCGATGGTGTCGGCGGCGTGTCCGCCGCCGCTGCGGGCGCCGGCGGATGCCGGCGATGGTGTCGGCGGCGTGTCTGCCGCCGCTGTGGGCGCCGGCGGTGCCGGCGATGGTGTCGGCGGCGTGTCTGCCGCCGCTGTGGGCGCCGGCGGACGCCGGCGATGGTATCGGCGGCGTGTCCGCCGCCGCTGTGGGCGCCGGCGGATGCCGGCGATGGTGTCGGCGGCGTGTCTGCCGCCGCTGTGGGCGCCGGCGGATGCCGGCGATGGTGTCGGCGGCGTGTCTGCCGCCGCTGTGGGCGCCGGCGGATGCCGGCGATGGTATCGGCGGCGTGTCTGCCGCCGCGGGGGAGGGCGGACAGAGGGGCGGCCTGCAGAGCCGCCCCTCATGACGCCGCCTCGAGACGCGCAGGGGCCCAACACCCCGGCGCCTCGCGCTCCGGCCTATTCGAACATGATCACGCTGCGCGCGACCTCGCCGTTCTTCATCGCGGTGAAACGGTTGTTGATGTCCTCGAGCGGCGCCCGCTTCGTCACCATCTCGTCGAGCCGCAGGCGGCCCTGGCGGTACAGCTCGATGTACTTCGGCATGTCCACCTTGAACGAGTTCGAGCCCATGCTGCTGCCCTGCAGCTTCTTCTCGCTGAGCAGCGCCGAGCCCGGGATCTCGACCTTCTCGCCGACGGGGATCATCCCGATGATCGTCGCCGTGCCGCCCGGCCGGATCGCCTCGAAGCACTGCTCGGCGACCTTCTTCAGGCCGATCGCCTCGAACGAGTAGTCGACGCCGCCGCCGGTGAGCTCGCGGATCTTGTCCACCGGGTCCTGGATCGATGCGTCGACGGCGTGCGTGGCGCCGAGCTCGCGGGCCGTGGCGAGTTTGTGCTCGACCATGTCGACGGCAATGATCATGCGCGCGCCGGCGATGCGGGCGCCCTGGATCGCGGACAGGCCGACGCCGCCGGCGCCGAACACCGCCACGGTCGAACCCGGCTCCACCTTCGCCGTCTTCAGCGCCGCGCCCACGCCCGTGGTCACGCCGCAGCCGATCAGCGCGGCCTGCGCGAACGGCATGTCGTCGTCGATCTTCACGATGCCGTTCTCATGCAGCAGCATGCGCTCGGCGTACGACCCGATGCTCGCGAACTGCGTCACGGGCTGGCCCTGCGTGCTCAGGCGCGGGGGCTCGTCGGCGCCGCGCGCCGGGCGGTTACGGCAGAGGTGCGTTTCGCCGCTGAGGCAGCGCTCGCAGTGGCCGCAGAACACCGAGAGGCAGGCAATCACGTGGTCGCCGGCCTTGAACTCGGTGACGTCTCGGGCCAACCTGCTCCACGATGCCGGCGGCCTCGTGGCCGAGCAGCGCTGGCGTCTTCATCGGGTAGAGGCCCTCGATGAAGTGCAGGTCGCTGTGGCAGACGCCGCTCGCGACGGTTCGGACGAGCACCTCGCGGTCGCGTGGCGTGTCGATCTCGATGTCCTCGATGGTCAGCGGCTGCTTCACCTCGCGGAACACGGCGGCCTTCATGGGGCATTCCTCCGGCGGCGGGCTGGGTGGTTGCGGCGCGGGGGATTGTACGGGCTACGTCGAGCGTCCAGAGCCGCCCGGCGGACGTTCGGCGGATCGATGATAACGCACGCGATGCGTGTCGGTGCTGCTGCTTATGCGCATGTGCAGATTGTTCGCCGCCCTACAGGTTTGGTGCGCTCTCCGACTCCGTGAAGCCTGCCGGTGCTCCGCCTTAATGGCCTGATGTCGTATCGTAGACGCAATGACCCTCGATCCCGGCGAATATCCCGTTACCGATCAGGCCCGCGTCGCAGAGATCGCTGCCGCGGTTGAGTCGGCGGGTGAGTTCGTGCTCGACCTGGAGTTCATGACCGACGGCCGCTACGTCGCGGAGCTGTCGCTCGTGCAGGTCGGCTGGGGCGACACCGACGAGCCGCAGGTCGCGGCCATCGATCCGCTGCGGGTCGATCCGCTGCCGGTGCTCCAGCTCGTCGGCAAGGGCGACATCCTCACGGTGCTGCACTCCGGGCAGGCGGACCTCGCGCTGATTGGCCAGCAGTTCGCGATTCGCGGGCAGAACGTCTTCGACACGCAGATTGCCGCCGCGTTCCTCGGCATGGGCGACCAGGTCGGATACGCGGCACTGGTCGAGCGCGTGTGCGGCGTGCGGCTCGACAAGAGCGCGCAGTTCACGGAGTGGTCGCGCCGCCCGCTGTCCGAGGACCAGGTCCACTACGCCCTGGACGACGTGCGCTACTTGCCGCGCGTATGGCAGGCGCTGCGCAACGACCTCCAAGGGCGCGGGCGCCTGACGTGGGTCGCCGAGGAGTCGGACCGGCTTGCGGAGACATGGGCCGAGCGCGTGCCGCCCGAGCAGATGTACCGGCGCGTGCGCGGCTGGAACGGCCTGCGCCGGCGCTCGCAGGGCGCGCTGCGCGCCGTCGCGGCCTGGCGCGAGCGCGAGGCGCTGCGCGCCAACCGGCCGCCCTCCTGGATCATGAACGACCGCACGATGCTCGAACTCTGCCGTCGTCCCCCTGAGGACGAGGCCGCGATGCGCGAGGTCCGCGGGCTCGGAGAGGGCACGGTGCAGCGCTACGGCCGCGCGCTGCTGCAGGCGATCAACGAGGGCCTCGAGGACCCGCCGCCCGCCGAGCCGAAGCGCCCGGCGGTGCCGCCGTACGGCCGCGCCTGGCCGGCGATCCTCAGCGGCATCGTGCAGGCCGGTTGCCGCGACGCCAATATCGCGCCGCGCTTCGTCGCGACGCGCAGCGACATCGACACGCTCGTCGCGTGGTGGCTCACGGGCGACCACCAGGAGGAGCCCGACCTCCCGCTGCTGCGCGGCTGGCGCCGCGAGCTGGCCGGCGGCGCGATGCTCGACTGGCTGCGCGGAAGCACCACCCTTGCCGTCGACCCGACGAGCGAGGCGGGCATCCGCATCGTGGAGTCGAACGGCCGAGCGCCGTCGGCGAACGGCCACGCGCCGGTCAACGGCGCGGTGCGGGAGTCCCACCCGCACCCGAGCGCTGCCGGCTAACCGCCGAGTCCGCTTCGAGCGACGCGTGGTGAACGTGCCGGTTGCGCGCGCGGCACCCGCAGGCGCGCGTCAACTATGGCGACGGCGACACACCGCCAATCCCCGCGATGATCACCTGACCCGAGCCCCGCGGCGTGACGACGAGTGTCGAGTACGTGACGCCGCCCGGCGGCGCCGTCGGCGGCGCAGTGAATGTCAGATCGAACGAGCACACTTCTGTCGGAGCAAGCCCGGCAGCGCAGGTGTTGTTCGACATCGAGAACAGCGGATGGGGCGATCCGATGATGAGCGATCCTGTGGGAGCGTTCCCCGTGTTGGACAGGATGAAGTGAACTGGCGCGTCCGGCGTCATCGCACCCGCACCACCCGGGTCGAGGAACAGCACCGCGCGCGGGACGACGCCGAGCAGCGCAAACGTCTCTGCCACGCCGCCGCTGGGCGACACCGTCAACGTCGTGTCGGCGCTCGTCGTCCCTGGCAATGCATTGAATGCCACCGTGAACGTGCACGTCCCGTGTGGCTCAAGCGGCGCCGCGCTGCAGGTGTTGCTCGAGAGGGTGAAGGCCGCCATGTCCGAGAGCGAGACCGCGATCGAGCTCTCCGTCACGTCGCCAACGTTTGTCACCCGGAAGTCGAGCGCGGAGCCGTCGAGGATCGTGTTCAACCCGAGCTGTTCGATTGCCAGCAGGACGACGGGTCCACCACCCGTGCCGGGGAGTGTGCCCGGCATCATGCAGATCAGCGTCCCGCCCGGATCGACGCCGACGACGAACTGACCTCCCGGGCAGCCCTGCGCGGCCAGCGTCCCCGCGGGACCCATCGGACCCGGTAGACCCTGAGCCCCTGTGGCGCCCGCCGCGCCGGGAGTCCCGGGCAGGCCCATGACGCCCTGCACACCGTCGGGCCCCTGCGGCCCGGCCGGACCTGGCGCTCCGTTCGCACCTCGCTCGCCCGGCAGGCCCTTCGGGCCCTGAGGCCCGGCGTCACCCTGCGGCCCGGCGTCACCCTGCGGGCCGGCCTCGCCCTGCGGCCCGACCTGGTTCCACTGGACGAGCGACTCGTCCTTGCGGCAGGCGGTCGACGCGCTCACGAGGCGCATGGCGCCCTCGTTCGACCCGCCGCCCACGCGGTAGCAGGCGCTGATGAGCGTGGGCGTCCGCGCGAACGCCGTGCTCACGAGCTGGAAGCCGCCGCCGAGCAGCAGCACGGCCCCTGCGCCCAGCACGAAGTGCAGGAGCGCGCGTCGACGCGGGTGCGAAGCGGTGAGCCCTGGCATGGGGCCTCCTCGTGATTCCAGTGGACGTCAGTGGCGGGCCGCCGAGGGAGGCCGCCGCGAGCGCAGGACATCACCCCGCACGCGCGACGAATACGGCCGGGACCTTGGACGCTCCTTGTCGGGCCACGCGCCCCGGCGGGCAAGTGACGATTGTCACGCTCCGAGCGGGACCGGGGACGCGGGCGGACGAGGCACCGGTCGCTCCAGGCCCGGCGGCGTCGTCAGGCGGTATCCGGAGGCGGGCCGGGAAGCCGCCGCGGGCCGGCCGATGCGGTGACGATCGCAGCCGTCAGACCGCTCGCCCCGCGAGCACGCCGGTGCACTCCTCCGCCTCCACCGCAAGCCGCCCGTTCACCACGACATACGGGATACCGGCGGGGTGCACCTTCGGGTCCTCGAACGTTGCCAGGTCCACGATCCGCTCCGGGTCGAACACGACCAGGTCCGCCACGGCACCCGGCGCGACCATGCCGCGCCCGGCGAGCCCGAAGCGCCGCGCCGGGATCGACGTCACGTGCGGGAGCAGCCGCTCGAGCGGGACGCTGTGGCGCCGCCGCAGCCGGCCGAGCACGCGCGGGAAGCAGCCGTACGCGCGCGGGTGCGGCAGGCCGCCGTGCGGGATCGCGTCGCTGCCGACCATGTAGTCGTCGCGGTCGAGCAGGCGCATCACGTCGTCGTCGAGCCGGCGCCAGGTCGCGACGCTGCCGGTCGGGATGTAGCGGAATCCGCACGCGAGGCGCTCTTCGCGCATCACGTCGCACACCATCTCCTCGATCTGCTGGCCGCGCAGCGCCGCGGCGTCGGTGAAGGCGAGGCCCTCCAGTGCGCGGTTGGCGTCGGACGCGACGTGCGTCCAGCAGGCGGTCTGGAGCGCGCCGGGGAAGAGCGTGCGGAAGCCCTCGATTGCCGCGGCGCGGCCAGCCGGCGTGGCGAGGCGGGCGAGCAGGGCGTCGGCGCCGCCCTCGTGCAGCGCGCCGGGGAGGAAGTAGCCGGGCACGGTGGAGCCGACCGGGTAGGGATAGCACTCGAGCGTGACGTCGACGCCCGCCGCCTTCGCGGCGTCGACCGGCGCCATCAGCGCGTCGACGCCGCCGGCCGTCGCCGGCGCGGTCTTGAAGTGCGAGACGTGCACCTTCACGCCGCTCCGCCGTCCGACCTCCAGCGCCTCGCCGACGCCGCCGCCGGCGGCGGCGCGGTCGACGTTGTGGTTGCGCACGTGGATCACGAAGACCCCGCCGTGCTCGGCGACGACCTCGCACAGCGCGACCAGCTCGTCCGTGTCGCTGTACGACTGCGGGTAGTACGAGAGTCCGGTCGACAGGCCGAGCGCGCCCTGCTCCATGCCTTCCCGCACGAGTCGCTTCGCGCGTTCCAGCAGGTCGCCGCGCAGCGGGACGTCGTGGAAGCCCGCGACCGCGAAGCGCAGGGCCCCGTGCGGCACGAGCACGCCCACGTTGCACGCCACGCGGCCGTCGTAGTGCGCGCGGAGCGCGGCGATGCTCGACATGTCGAGGTCCTCGGGCGGGAAGCCGAGAATGCCCGACAGGTAGCGGCGGTGGGCGCGGTACTGGTCGGCGTCGAGCGGCGCGAAGCCCATCCCGTCCTGCGTGACGATCTCGGTCGTGATGCCCTGGCGGATGCCGTTGGCGTGCTGCGGGTCGACGAGCAGCGCGCCGTCCGAGTGCGCGTGCGTGTCGATGAACCCGGGCGTGACCGCGAGCCCCGCCGCGTCGATCACCCGCGCCGCCTCCGCGCCGCCGAGCGCCTCCACCGCGGCGATGCGCCCGTCGCGCACGCCGACGTCGGCCGTGCGCCCGGGGGCGCCCGTGCCGTCGAAGACGGTGCCGCCGCGGATGAGCAGATCGAACGCGGGCATGCGCGGGAGCATAGCGCGTCGCGAGCGCGGCGCCCCTTAGACTCGCGCGGGGCGAAGGAGGCCGAGGTGAACGCGAGCGGGCCGCTGTACGACGTCGTGATCGTGGGCGCGGGGTCGGCGGGGGCCGTGATCGCCGCTCGGGCCTCGGAGGATCCCAACTGCTCGGTGCTGCTCCTCGAAGCGGGACCGGACTACCCGCTCGTGCGCGACACGCCGGACGACCTCGTGAACGGCCACCACAACTCGACCGAGGCCCACGACTGGCACTTCGACTACCGGCCGACGGCGGAGGGGCGATCCGGTCCGTTTCCGCGCGGCCGCGTCACCGGCGGCTCCAGCGCGGTGAACACCACCATCGCGTTGCGCGGCATGCCGGAGGACTACGACGGCTGGGCCGCCGAGGGCAACGACGAGTGGGCGTGGGAGCGCGTCCTCCCCGCGTTCCGGCGCCTCGAGCGCGACCTGGACTTCGGCGACCGGCCGTACCACGGCGACGCCGGACCGATCACGATCCGCCGCTACCCGTGGGACGAGCTGACCGCCTCGCACCAGGCGTTCCTCGAGACGTCGCGCGCGCTCGGCTACCCCGATTGCCCCGACGCCAACGACCCCGACGGCTGGGGCGCGGGCCCGCACCCGATGAACAAGCTGGGCCGGCTGCGCGTCTCCACGGCCGTCGGGTACCTCGCGCCGGCGCGGATCCGCGCCAATCTCGAGATCCGCGGCGACACGCACACGCGGCGGTTCATCGTCGAGCGTGGCCGCGTCACGGGCGTGGAGGTCGAGCGCGACGGCGCCGTCGAGGTGGTGCGCGGACGCCTGTTCGTGCTCTCGGCCGGCGCGATCCAGTCGCCGGCGGTGCTGCTGCGGTCCGGGCTCGGTCCGCGCGCGGACCTCGAGCGGCTCGGCGTCGACGTCGTGCGCGACGTGCCGGGCGTCGGCGCGAACCTCTGCGACCACCCCGCGCTGTCGGTCGTGTGCGCGGTGAAGGACGGCGCGGTCGCCGACGAGGGCCTGCCCCTGATCCAGACGATCCTCCGCTACACGGCGCCCGGCAGCGAGCACCGCAACGACCTGCAGATCGAGCTGCTGACCTGGTCGTCGCGGCGCGCCGGCGGCGCGGCCGACGGCGGCACGGCCGACGGCGGCACGCTCGCGATCGCGGCGGTGCTCGAGCAGTCGTACGGCCGCGGCGCCGTGCGCCTGGAGTCGGCCGACCCGCACGCGAAGCCGGTGATCGAGCAGCGCTTCTGCGAGGACGAACGCGACACCCGCCGGCTCGTCGCGTGCTTCAAGGACACGCTCGCGTTCACGCGCACGCGGCCGCTCGCCGACCTCGTCTCGCACGTCGTGTTCCCCGACGCCTCGCGCGGCGAGCCCGCCGACGACGACATCGCGCGGCTGCTGCGCCGGCTCGCCGGCAGCGGCTACCACCCGTGTGGCACGGCGAAGATGGGGCCGGCGAGCGATGGCGGCGCGGTCGTCGACCAGCGCGGCCGCATGCACGGCGTCGACGGGCTGGTCGTCGCGGACGCGTCGATCATGCCGAGCGTGCCGCGAGCCAACACCAACCTGACGTCGATCATGATCGGCGAGCGGGTCGGCGAGTGGGTGCGCGCGGACGGCGCAGCCTACGGGCTCTGAGGGGATGCGGGACGCTCTCGGCGGATCTGCGGCATCGCGCAGTGTGTCATTCCGCGGACAATCCGTCGGGGCTCGATACTCCTAGTATCTGTGCAACCGACTTACGGAGGCGCGAAGGGGGACCGGCCCGTGCGTATCTCCGAGCTCAGCCGCCGCTCCGGCGTGCCGATCTCGTCGATCAAGTTCTACATCCGCGAGGACTTGCTCCCGCCGGGCGAACGACGCGGCCCGAACCAGGCGGAGTACAGCAAGGCACACCTCGAGCGGCTCGACCTGATCCGTGCGCTGCGCGAAGTCGGCGGACTGAGCGTGGAGGTCACACGCCACGTCCTGCGCGGCATCGACGCGCCGGGCCGCGAGGCGCACCCGCTCGAGGTCGCGTTCGAGGCGATCTACGCGAAGCACGCGGACGCCGACGAGAGTGACGAGGAGCGAGCGACGCGCGCCGAGGTGCGTGCCTTCCTCGACTCGCTCCCGTGGACGGCGCCGGGCGACGAGGCCGTCTTCGAGCGCGAGATCGCCGACGCGCTGCTGAAGATCCGGCGCTACGCGTGGGCCGACTTCCCCGCCAGCTCGCTCGAGCCGTACGCGCGCGCGGCGTGGGAGATCTCGCGGTTCGAGTTCGAGATGATCCCGCGCGGGCTGGATCTGCGGGATCTGCGCGACGGGCGTGCGGACGCCGTGAAGTCGGCCGTGCTCGGCACCGTGCTCTTCGAGCCGATCCTGCTCGCGCTGCGCCGCCACGCCCACCGCGCGCGCACGATGCGGCTGCACCACATCGACGAGCCGCCGGCGCAGCCCTGACCCCCACGCTCGCGCGCCCGTGGCGCCCGCGTCATGCGGCGCAGCGACTTGAGCAGGCGCCGCTCGAAGCCAGCCTCCCGGCGGCTAGCGGCCGCGGTACTTCGGCTCGCGCTTCTCGGCGAAGGCGCGCGGGCCTTCGAGCGCGTCCTCGGTCTGCCCGATGATCGACCGCAGCGACCCCCCGAAGCGCATCGCCTGCGCGAGCGTGAGGTCGTCAGTCGCGTAGGCGAGCTCGCGCACCGCGCGCACGGCGAGCGGCGCGTGCGACGCGATGCGCCGCGCGATGCGCGTCGCCTCGGCGAGCAGCTCCGCGCGCGGGACGACGCGGCTGACGAGTCCGACGCGGAGCGCGTGCTCCGCGTCGATCGGGTCGCCGGTGAGCAGCATCTCCATGGCGAGCGCCTGCGGGATCATGCGCGGCAGCCGCTGCGGGCCGCCGGCGCCGGGGAAGAAGCCGCGCGTGATCTCGGGCAGGCCGAAGCGCGCGTCGTCGGCGGCGATGCGGACGTCGCAGGTGAGGGCGAGCTCGAGTCCGCCGGCGAGGCAGAAGCCGCCGATTGCGGCGATGGTCGGCTTGCCGGGGTTGAAGGTGGCGTAGGCATCGGGCGGGTCGGCGGCGAAGAACTCGCCCGGCGAGTTGTTGCCGGCGCCGCGGTTGTCGCCCGTCGCGCGCTCCTTGAGGTCGGCGCCGGCGCTGAACGCGCGCCCCTCGCCGGTGAGGATCGCGACGCGAATCGCGTCGTCGGAGCGCACCGTGTGCAGCGCCTCGATCAGCGCGCGCACGAGCTCGGCGTTCAGCGCGTTCAGCGCCTCGGGGCGGTGGAGCGTGATCAGCGCGACGCCATCGTCGACCTCGAAGCGCAGCGTGTCGCTCGGCATCAGCGGTTCCCTTCAGCGGCGGCGTCGCGGGGCCGCGCCCATGCGACGCGCTCGTCGACGTGTCGCGCCCAGGTGTGCTCGAGTGGGCGGAACCCGTGCTTCAGCCAGAACGGGCGGCCGCTCGGGTTCGCGGTGGCGAAGTGGAGCGTGCACCACGCGGCGTCGCGCTCGCGCGCCCACGCGAGCGAGCGCTCGAGGAGCGCGGCGCCGGCGCCTGCCCCGCGGGCGTCGGGCTCCGTGATGCCTTCGTAGAGGTAGACCGAGTGGTCGGGCTGCGCGAGCGACGGACCGAAGCCGTCCGCGAGCAGCATGTGCATCGCGATCGGGCGGTCGCCGTCGTACGCGAGCAGCGTCGCGTTCGCGGGGTCGGCGAGCGTGCGCCGCTCGAAGTCATGCACCGCGGTCGCGACGTCGTCCGCCAGGTACGGCCAGAACATCGGCGCTTCGCGGTGCCAGCGCGCGGTCAGATCGGCGAAGTGCGAGACGACCGCGCGGTCCTCGCCCGTCGCGGCGCGGACGTCGAGGTCCGCGCGCGGCGAGGGTGCATCGAGCGGACGCGTGTCGCGCGCGGCGAACGAGGTGGCCATGCCGAAGCCCAGCAGCTGCCACGCTTCCGCCGCCGCGGCGTCGCCGTCGAGCAGCGAGATGCGGTGCCCGAAGGAGCCGCCGTCGATCCAGGGCGGGGCGAGGAACGCGTAGAGCGCGTTGTAGACGGCGGCGGCGTCTTCGTCCTCCGCCACCGCGTGCCCGGCGGCCGGCATGGTGACGGTGTGAGTCTCCTCGTACTGCGCGAAGAAGGCGTCGGGCGCAAAGAGCACGCGCACGCCGACGAGAACGCCCACGAGCCGCCCGTCGCGCTCGGCGGCTGCGCCTGCGGCGAGTGGCTCCGCGAGCTGCGCACGCAGCGCCGCGGCGCATGGCTCTGCGACCGCGAAGCGCTCGGGCAGCGCGGGGTGCTGCGCGCGCAGCCGCGCGTGGCGCGCGGCGATCAGCGGCGCCGCCGCCTCCGCGTCGTGCGGCAGCAGCGGGCGGACGGTCAGCGGCGGCATCCGCGCTACGTGAACCGCGGCAGGACGGTCTCGGCGAACAGCCGCGCCGGCTCGCGGGTGTCGCGCCCGAAGAACTCGATCATGAACATCGTGCAGCCCAGCTCGAGGTGCTTCTCGATCTGCTCCACGATGCGGTCGGGCGTGCCGGTGAGCGCGAGCGGTCCCGTCGGGTCGCCCATGTGCCCGCCGAAGATCTTCTTCGCGGTCTCGGCCATCGGCCCGGCCGTCGCGTCGTCGGGCGCGATCGTGACGAGGCATTGCTGGCCGATGCGGATCTCCGAGAAGTCGCGGCCGACGTCGGCGCAGTGCTGCTTGAGCACGTCGACCTTGTGCGCGAGGTTGCCCTGCTGCCCGGCGAGGTTGTTCCAGATGTCGGCCTCGCGCGCGGCGATCTTCATCGTGACCTGCTCGCCGGAGCCGCCGACGAGAATCGGCACGCGCCGCTCGGGCTTCGGCAGCGTGACGAGGTTGTGGACCTGCACGTACTTGCCCTCGAAGGTGACGGGCTCGTCGTCGTTCCACATGCGCTTGAGCAGCGTGATGGTCTCGCGCAACTGGCCGAGGCGTTCCTTCGCGGAGAGGAACGGCATGCCGAAGTCGGTGAACTCGCGCGGCATCCAGCCGGCGCCCAGGCCGGGGATGATGCGGCCGCCCGCGATGTGATCGATGGTCGCGATCACCTTGCCGAGGTGGGCGGGGTTGCGCATGCCGGCGGGCGTGACGAGGGTGCCGATCTCGACGCGGCTCGTGGCGGCGGCGAGCGCGGCGACCATCGACCAGGCCTCGAGCATCGGGATCTGCGGCGACTGCGGGCCGTAGAGGTGGTCGTTCACCCAGATCGAGTCGAATCCGAGCTCCTCGAACTCGGTGGCGGCGGCGCGGGACTCCTCCCACGTGCGCTTGATCTGGGGAACCGTGACGCCGAAGTGCGCCCTGCTCATCGTGTTGTCCCTCCCCGGGGTGTGCGTGTCGCGGCGCAGCCTAGCGCGCGCCGGCGGCGGTCACCATGTGGCGCGATCCGCAGGCCGCGGAGGTGGCGCCGGGTGGGCCGGCGGCGCGCCGCCGCCGATGGCGTCGGCGGCATCTCTGCCGCCGCTTGCGACGGGTGCTCGTCGCTAGTCGTCCACCACCCGGATGGACTCCGTCGGGCAGAGGTCGGCTGCCTCCTCGAGCGCGTCGCGCAGGTCCTCGGGGAACGCGCCCGCGGTCGGCTCGGGGTGATCGTCCTCACGGCGGCGGAAGAGCTCGGGGTGGAGGTAATAGCACTGCCCGGTCTTCATGCAGGTGCGGTAGTCGACCTCGGCCCTCATGGCTTTCCCGCGTTCCCGGTCCGCCGGCACGCCGGAGAACCTCTCCATCGGCCGGGGCGCCTCGCGGTACGATGCGCCGACCGAGCAGCGACAGCATAGCGAGCGCCCGCGACCGGCCGGCGGCTCGCGGCGAGGTGCGAGCATGGCCGGCGGCCCCACCATCGACGTCCCGGAGATCGCGGAGCGCGATCTGCTGACCGACGCCTTTTTCGACGACCCGTACCCGACCTGGCGTCGCCTGCGTGACCAGTCGCCGATCGTCCGGGTGAGCGACTGGAACCTCTATCTCGTGATTGGCTTCGACGAGGCCTACCACGTGCTGCGCCACCATGAGCGCTACTCGTCGGCCGGCGAGCGCGTGATCCACGGCGCGGACGGCGAGGCGGCCGGGGCGGACCCGTTTCGGCTCGTCATGATCACCGACGATCCGCCGCGGCACACGCGCTTTCGCGGCCTCGTGAACCGCGCGTTCACGCCGAAGCGCGTCCGCGAGCTCGAGCCGTTCATCCGCTCGATCGTCGAGCAGCAGATCGACCGCTTCCCGGCCGGCGACGTCGACGTCGTCCCGGCGCTGACGGTGCCGTTGCCCGTGACCGTGATCGCGACGCTGCTCGGCATCCCGCCGGAGGAGGGCGACCGGTTCAAGCGCTGGTCGAACGCGCTGCTCGGGGCGGAGCAGGGCACGGCGCGTCGCGCGGAGCTGATCGAGATGGCGCTGTACCTGGCGAACCAGGTGGCGCACCGCCGCGCCGCGCCCGCGGACGACCTGATCACGGCACTCGCGCAGGCCGAGGTCGACGGTGAGCGGCTGCAGGACCTCGAGATCATCGGGTGCGCGGTGCTCCTGCTGGTGGCGGGCAACGAGACGACGACGAACCTGATCGGCAACATGCTGAACGTGCTCGTCGAGCGGCCGGACCTGTGGGCGCGGTTGCGCGCCGATCGGACGCTGCTCGATCCATTCGTGGAGGAGACGCTGCGCTACGACAGCCCGGTGCAGACGCTGCCGCGCTACGTGCTGGAGGGCGAGACGCTCGGTGGCGTGGCGGTTCCCGGGCGCGTGCAGCTGAACGTGTGCTTCGGCGCGGCGAACCGTGACCCGCGCGCGTTCCCGGAGCCGGACGCGTTCCGGATCGACCGAGAGCTGTCGCGGCACCTCGCGTTCGGCACCGGGATCCACTACTGCCTGGGCGCGCCGCTCGCGCGGGCGGAGGCACGGATCGCCCTCGACGTGCTCCTGGATCGCTACGCCACGCTCGAGCGCGGTGCGGCACCGGCGCGACGGCAGCGCGCGACGCACATCATGCGGGGGTTCCAGGAGTTGCCGCTGTCCCTCGGGGTGTAACCTCGAATCAGGACCTTCTACGGGCCGGGTCGGAACGGGCGCAGAGGGCCGGGCGCCCGTTCCGGCCCGGTTCTGTACCGCGCAGCGCGTCCTCGGGTTCCCGTCCTCCATGCCTTCGGCGCCCACCACGCCGAGCCGAGAGGAGGACGCGTGTCCGCGATTGGCGACATCTCTACCGAGGATCCTCGCTTCCGCGAGCTCATCCGGCCGGGACTGCTCGGCCTGATGGACGGCTCGGTGTCGACGCTCGCGCCGATCTTCGCTGCCGCGCAGATGACCAGTCACTTCCAGGTGTTCATCGTCGGCCTGGCTGCGGCCACAGGCGCCGGGTTGAGCATGGGCCTCGCGGAGGCGCTCTCGCATGGCAGCGAGGAGGACGCCGAAGTCGCGCCCTACTGGAAGGGTGTGACGACCGGCGTGGGCACCGCACTGGGCGGCCTCTTTCACACCCTCCCGTTCCTCCTGACGGACATGCACCTCGCGCTGCTGATCGCATACATCGTGGTGGCGATCGAACTCGCCGTGATCGCATGGATCCGCTGGCGCCTGCTGCACTTCCCGGCGTGGCGGACCGCCGTGCTGGTGCTCGGAGGCGGGGGGTTCGTGTTCGCGCTGGGCGTCGTCCTCGGCCACTTCGGGGGCGGCGGCTGAGGCCGCTTCTCGGCGCCCCGAGATCGGCGAGATGGCGGTGGTCGAGGCGCCGCGGATGCAGTACCCTGCGCGCGATCGAGAGCCGGAACGGGCGCGTTGGGCCGGGCGTCTGTTCCGGCTCTCGATCTGTCCGGAACCTGTCGCCTTCCGGGCATCCCCCCGCAAATGCCGGCAGCCGGACCGGCTGCCGATCCGTCCCCGTCCTGCCCACGACCGCGGGCGGCGCGTCATCGCGTGCGTGCTACCGTACGCCGCGCCCACGGAGCGCGGCGTGGAGGAGCGGGCGATGCAGGACTTCGCGGGCAGGGTCGCCGTAGTGACCGGGGCGGCCAGCGGCATCGGCCGCGGCATCGCGGCGCGCTTCGCTGCCGAGGGCATGAAGGTCGTGCTCGCCGACGTCGAGCAGGACGCGCTCGACACTGCCGTCCGCGCGTTGCGGCGGCAGGAGCGCGACGTGATCGGCGTGCGCGTCGACACCGCGGACGCAGGGTCGGTCGACGGGCTGCGCGACCGTGCGCTCGACGCGTATGGCGCCGTGCACATCGTGTGCAACAACGCCGGCGTGTCGGGCGGCGGCGGCGCGGTGTGGGAGTCGTCGCTCAAGGACTGGCAGTGGGTGCTGGGCGTGAACCTGTGGGGGGTGATCCACGGGATTCGCGCGTTCGTGCCCCTGCTGCTCGAGCAGGGCGAGCCGGCGTGGGTCGTGAACACCGCGTCGGTGCTCGGGCTGCAGTCGGGCGGCGGGAGCCCGTACGGGGTGTCGAAGCACGCGGTCGTGCGGCTCACCGAGGGCCTCTACTACGACCTCAAGGCGCGCGACGCGAAGGTGGGCTGCTCGGTACTGTGCCCGGGTATGGTTGCGACGCGGATCATCGAGGCGGAGCGCAACCGGCCGTCCGCGCTCGCGGAGGCAACGGTGGAGGACGCGGCGGCGCGCCGGCGTGACGAGATGCGCACGATGATGTCGCGCCGCTTCCAGGAGTTCGGGATGCCGCCGGCGCGGGTGGGCGACATGGTGCTCGATGCGATCCGCGCGGAGCGGTTCTACATCCTGACGCATCCCGACAACGTGAAGGAGCGCGTTCGCGCGCGCATGGAGGACATCCTCGCCGAGCGCGCGCCGTCGCCGCTCCCGGCGGCGGGCGACGCGATGGGGATGGGCCCCGGCGCCGGATCGAGCGGCAGCGGGTAGGGTGCCGATCTCTCCCGCGCGGCGGGGCGTCCGCGTGGGTGTCGCCGGGGGCGCGACGCCGGCAGGTGACCGGGGCTGGCGGTGAGCTTCCCTGCCATTGCGACCCGTCCGCCCCCGCGAACCGCGGCGTGCCCGCCGGTCACATCGGCGGCGTGTCTGCCGCCGCTTGCGACGGGCGGGCGCTCGCCGGTCGCATCGGGACCTAGGCCTCGTAGACCGCGCGGCCCTCGACGAACGTCATCGCTACCGGGAGGTCGCGCAGCGCCGTCGTCGGCACCCGGCGGATGTCCTCGCTGAGCAGCACGAGGTCCGCGAGCTTGCCGGGCTCGATGCTGCCCTTGATGTGCTCCTCGAACGACGCGTAGGCGCCGTTGATCGTGTGCATGCGGATCGCGGTCTCGAGGTCGACGCGCTCGTTGGGGCCGCACACGTCGCCGTCCATCGTCGCGCGCGTCTGCGCCTGCTCGATGCCGAACAGCGGGCGATAGTCGGTGACGGGCGCGTCGGACGAGCCGGCGACGACGGTGCCGGCGCTCGAGCAGCGACTTCGCCGGGAACATCACGTCGGCGCGGTGGCGGCCGTAGTTGCGGATGTAGCCGTCGCCGAACTCCCAGAAGAACGCGGGCTGCATCGCCGGGACGATGCCCTGGCGGCGCACGCGCTGCTGCAGGTCGGGCGGCGTGATGCCGCAGTGGTCGATGCGGTGGCGCAGTCCCTCGCGCGGGAACTCCGCCTGCGCGCGCGCCATCGCGTCGAGCGTCATCTCAATCGCGCGGTCGCCGACGGCGTGCACGGTGCACTGCCAGCCGGCGCGGTGCGCGCGGCCGATCAGGTCGTCGAGGTCGTTCTGCTTCCAGTACGCGATGCCGGAGTCGTCCGGAGTTCGACGTGTACGGGTCGCGGGTGGCGGCGGTCGGGCCGCTGCTCGAGTCCGTCCGTGATCACCTTGAACGCGCCGATGCGCAGCCGCGTGTCGCCGAAGCCGGTGCGGAAGCCGGTCTGCAGGATGCCGACGTGCGGGTGGTCGAGCGCGTTCACGGTGACGAACGCGTAGATGCGCACCTGCAGCTCGTCGCGGGCGACGAGGTCGGTGGCGATGTCGATCGGCAGCCCGGCCATCCCGCCGGCGTCGTGGATGCTCGTGCCGCCCGCCTCCAGGTAGGCGTGGTTCGCGTTGATGAGGCCGCGCCGCACATCCTCGACCGATGGCATCGCCGCCGTGGTGATCGGGCCGTTGGCGCGCTCGTAGGAGACGCCGAGGAGCCGCCCGTCCGCCTCGCGGTCGTAGCGGCCGCCATCGGGGTCGGGCGCGGTCTCGGGGAGCCCGGAGAGCTCGAGCGCCTTCGTGTTCCACGCGTTGATGTGACCGCAGGTGCGCGTAAACAGCACCGGGTGGTTCGGTGCGACGGCGTCGAAGTCGTGGCGGTTGGGGTGGCGCTGCTCGACGAGCTTCGTGTGGTCGTAGCCGCGCCCGCGGATCCAGGTGCCGGCGGGCTGCCGCTCGGCACGCTTGCGGACCTCCTCCACAATCGCGGCGATGCTGTCCATGCCCGGCGCCTTGCAGTCGATCGCGTCCGCGGACGCGCCGACGCCGTTGAAGTGGCAGTGCGCGTCGATGAAGCCGGGGAGCAGCGAGCGCCCGCGCAGGTCGACGTGCCGCGTCTGCGGCCCTGCGGTCGCGTGCACTGCGGCGGCCGATCCGACCGCGAGGATGCGCCCGTCCGACACGGCGACCGCCTCGGCGATGGCGTTCGTCGCGTCGACCGTGTGCACGGGGCCGCCGGAGAAGACCAGGTCTGCCGTTGCGCCGGCCATGTCGGGCTCACTTTCCTGCGGGTACGTGGTTGGGCGCGATGGCGTCCACCGGCATCCTCACCGGATCCGCTCGAAGCAAGCCCCGGCAGCGAGTCACGGCAGGCGCGAAGCCTGCAGCGCGCCGTGAGTACCAATCGCGCGGCATGTCTAGTACGTTGCCGCCGCGACCGCAAGGCACACCGCATCGATACACGAGACGTCGGGACGCAGCCGCAAGCGCGGAGGGGGGCGTTCGGATGCCGGAGATCGACTGGCAGCGCGTGCATGCGGAGGCGCTGGACATCCTCGTCCGCTACCTCTGCATCGACACGTCGAACCCGCCCGGGCGGGAGAAGGCGGGTGCGCGCTTCCTCGGCTCGCTGCTCGCGGCCGACGGCATCGAGTGCGAGTACATCGAGACGCAGCCCGAGCGCGAGGTCGTCGTGGCGCGGCTGCGCGGCGACGGCAGCAAGCGCCCGCTGATGCTGTGCAACCACATCGACGCCGTGCCCGTCGAGCCGGAGTACTGGACGGTGCCGGCGTTCGAGGGCGTCGTCCGCGACGGCCGCGTCTACGGGCGCGGGGCGGTCGACATGAAGGGCTTCGGCGTGATGCAGCTGATGGCGTTCCTCCTGGCGAAGCGCCGGGGGCTGCGCCTGAAGCGCGACCTCGTGTTCTGCGCGGTACCGGACGAAGAGGCGCTCGGCCACTGGGGCATGGGGTGGCTGTGCAAGCACCGGCCCGACGTGGTCGACGTGGAGTACGAGCTGAACGAGGGCGGCTCCGGCTCCGACGAGTTCGAGGGCAAGGCGCTCCGCGTCTTCTCGGTGGCGACGAGCGAGAAGCAGGTGTGCTGGCTGCGGCTGACGGCGGTGGGCCGTCCCGGCCACGGCTCGTTCCCGCATCCGATCGATTCCAACTCCGCCGTGCGGCTCGCGCGCGCGGTCCAGCGGCTGGCGGAATGGGAGCGCCCGCTCGTCTTCACGCCCGAGACCTCGACCTACGTCGAGCGGCTCGCTGAGGCCGGCGTGCTGCCCGCGCCGAGCGAGCGCGGGGCGCTGGAGTCGGCCATTCGCGGGTCGCGCCCGCTGCTCGCGATGTTCATGAACACGCTGAACGTGACGATGCTGCACAGCGGCATCAAGGCGAACGTGATCCCGGCGAGGAGCGAGGCCGTGATCGACTGCCGGCTGCTGCCGGGCCAGTCGCGCGACGAGTGGCGTCAGCTGGTGGCGGACCGCATCGGCGACCCGGACGTGCAGGTCGACTTCCACGAGGGCCTGGATGACGACGAGCCGCAGACGGTGGCGTGGGACACGGAGCTCTACCGGGTGATCGAGTCGGTGGTGAAGGACGCGATCGAGGACGCCGTCGTGGTGCCGGGCATGACCGTGGGCGGCACGGACAACCGGTTCCTGCGCCAGCAGGGGACGCCGGCGTACGGCTTCGCGCCGTGCATCCTGAGCACCGAGGAGCGCGCCGGCTTCCACGGGAACGACGAGTTCCTCACGGTCGAGAACCTGAACATGGGCTGCGAGCTGACGTACGGGATCGTCCGTCGGATGTGCAGCTAGGCGCGCCGTCTCCGCGCCGCGCGGCCGTCAGTCCGGCGCCTGCGTCGCCTGGAACTCGCGGTCCGCGCGCTTGCCGCGATACACGCTCATGTCGATCGCGCGCCAGACCTCGGGGTCGAGCCGGATCAGCAGGCGCGGCTCCGTCTGCATGTTCGCGAAGAACGCGTCCACCGCGTCGGCGCGGCCCGGGTCGCCGCGGCCGACGAACTTCTCGGCGAGCAGCCGCGAGATCGGCCAGATGTCGAAGTCCGGGCGCTCCAGCACCGTCGCGCGGCCGTCCACGCCGACGTGGCCGGGCTGCGGCGCGCCGGACTCGATGCAGAGCGACGCGCGCGGGTCGTGCTGCAGCTGCCGGCACCACACGCGGTTCGTCGTGCCGGTGAGCCAGAACGCGTCCTCGTGCCAGAGCCACCACACCGGCACGGTGTAGGGGCGGCCGTCGCGGCGCAGCGTGGCGATCACGCCGACATGCGGCTCCAGCAGGAACCGGTCGAGCAGCTCGCGGGACATGCGGGGCATAGGGTCCTCCGTCCGGCGCCGGATCGTAGCAGCCGAGCGGGACCCGGGCGCGGCACGCTGGCGCGCGAAGCCGGGATCAGGCGACGAGCGTGGAAGGCCGCGGGCGGTCGACGAACGCGGTTTCGAGCATGTTCTCGGTGAGGACGTGCAGCCAGTGCAGGCCGCCGTGCCCCTCGAGGTAAGCCGCCAGCACGGGCTCGTCGGGGAAGATCTGCGTCGGCCCCTCCGGCGACCCGCAGTGGTCGAGGTAGCGGCGTTCGACGCGATGCGCGCGCTCGAGCACGTCGACGAGCTGCGGCGGGTGCCGGTCCGCGCAGCGCGCGCAGGGCCGACCGGCGATGGCGTCGACCGTCTCGTCCGGGAAGCCCCAGCCGGCGACAAAGCCGGCCGCGACGTCGTGGCGCGTGTAGCCCCAGGCGGCGCGCTCGTTCGCGGCGCCCGGGCCGAAGCGCTGAGCCTCGGCATGGAGGTCGGGGAAGTACGCGGGGAGCAGCAGGTCGCCGAGATCGGCGACGAGCCCGGCCGCGAACGCGGTGTCGAGGTGCGCGTTGGTCCCGCGCGCGACGGCCTGCGCGATCACGGCGAGTCGCACGGCGTGCCGCCACCAGCCGGCGTGCGCCGGGGCGAGCATCGCGGCGTCGACCGCACCGACGAAGCAGCCGACCAGCGAGACGCAGTAGACGTTGCGGTATCCGTGCTCGCGCAGCGCGTCGCGGATCGTGACGAGACGGGTGCCGGCGTAGTGCGACGACGCCACGCGCAGGCGGTTCGCCTGCTGCTCGTCGGCCGCGCACACGTCGCCGAGCGTCTGCAGCGCGAACGGGCTCTCCTCACGCAGCGCCAGCAGGCGCTGCAGCGAGCGCAGCTCCGCGCCCGGCTGCTGCCGCGCGCAGACGTGCGCGATGGCCGCGTCGAGCGTCGGAATGCCGTCGAGCGTGACCCCGACCATGAGCTCCCCCGCTACGGGCGTAATGCGCCCTGCCTGGATTCTCGGCACGTCGCCCCGCGCTCCGCAGGGGGCAGGAGCGAGTCGGCCGCGCCTGCGCGCCGCGACGGCTAGCATGGCCGGCGTCGGCCGGGCGGGTGCGAGGAATCGAGGGCAGCGTGTTCGCGCTCGACGTCAACGGGTGGTCGATCGTCCTGCGCACCGCCATCGTCTACGGTGCCTTGCTCGTCGCGATCCGGCTCGCCGGCAAGCGCGAGATGGGACAGATGACGGCGTTCGACTTCGTCGTGATCCTGCTCGTCGCCAACGCCGTGCAGAACGCCATGGTCGGCGCGGACACGTCGCTCACGGGCGGCCTGATCGCGGCGGGCGTGCTGATCGGCGCGAACTACCTCGTCTCGCAGCTCCGCGAGCATGTGCCGTGGATGCGGCGCGGCGTGGAGGGCACCCCCACGCTGCTGATCCACGACGGCACGCTGATCGACGCGCATCTGCGGCGCGAGGGCGTCGACCGCGACGAATTGATGATGGCGATCCGCGAGCACGGCCTGGAGGACATCTCGAGCGTGCTATCCGGGGTGCTCGAGACCGACGGCACGATCAGCATCGTGCCGCGCAATCCGGCGACGCCGCCGATGCGGACGCGCCGCCGCACGCGCCAGCGCAAGCACTGAAGGGGGGCCGCCCGGCGGCATGGACGACAGGGGGCGGCCGGCCACAGTGGCGCCAAACATGCCGCCGACAGCGCGCGGACGTTCGTCCGCATCCGGCGCTGGCGGGGCCGGCGGCATGCCGGTCGCCGCTCAGGCGGGTGGCGCCACCGGGTAGGCGTCGCCGACGGCGCCCTCGTCCTCCAGCGCGCCGATCTCCTCGGGCGTGTAGCCGAGTTCGCCGAGCACCTCGTGGTTGAACTCCCCGAGCAGGCCGCACGGGAGATCCCACGACGCGGCATCGGGCGACACGCGCCAGGGGAAGCCGGCGAACATCCAGGTGCCGGCGTAGCGGTGCGTCACCGACTGCAGCCACTCGCGGGCGGCGTGCTGCGGGCTCGAGAGCACCGACCACGGCGCGATCACCGGCGCCGCGATGCCGCCCGCCGCCTGCACGGCGTCCGCTACCGCCTCCGCCGTCGACGCCGCCGCGTACGCGGCGAGCGCCGCGTCGACCGCCTCGCGCGCAGCGAGGCGGCCGGGGACCGTCGCCCACGCGTGACCGCGCTCGGCCCACTCGGGGTGCCCGGCCGCGCGTGCGACCCCGGCCCACTGCGCATCGTTCTCCGCCGCGATCACCACCCACGCGTCGTCGCCCGCCTCGCCGCTGCCGGCGCGGTAGCAGCCGTGCGGGACCACGTACGGGTCGCGATTGCCGAGGCGGTCGGGGAGGCGGCCGCCCATCGTCCACTCGGCGAAGGGGCCGGGGAGCTGCCAGAGCATCGCCTCGATCTGCGACAGGTCGATGAACGAGCCCTCGCCGGTCTGCTCGCGCCGCCGCAGGGCGGTGAGCGCGGCGAACACGACGGTGAGCGCGCCGGTCGCATCCGAGTGGTAGATCTGCTGGACGTCGTCCATTGGCGCGTCGGGGTAGCCGCGCAGCGCGGTGTGGCCGGAGGCGGCGTCGAGCCCTGAGCCCAGCGTGACGTAGCCGCGGTACGGGCCGGCGTAGCCCCAGCCCGGCATTGCGATCATCGAGATGCGCGGGTTCATCGCGTGGACGGCGTCCCAGCCAAAGCCGAGCCGCTCGACGGTCCCGGCCGAGTAGCCCTCGAACGCGATGTCGGCGGTGCCGATCAGGCGGCGCATCGCCTCGCAGCCGGCCTCGCTCTGCAGGTTGAGCGCGATGTTGCGCTTGTTGCGGTTCGACAGGTGGTGGATGGCGCTGCGCTCGTACGGCGGGCCGTCGCCGGGCGCGAGCGTCGGCGCTCCGTCGACCCGTGGCCGGGTCATCGACGCGCGTGGGAACGACTCCACCTTGATCACGTCGGCGCCCAGGTCGCCGAGCAGCGAGCCGGCCATCGGCCCCGCCCACACCTCGGTGATCTCGATCACGCGGATGCCCTTGAGCAGCTCCGACGTCATCGCGGCCTCCTCTCGCCTCCGTGGCTACCCCGTGACGCCTGCGCGGAAGAGCGCGATCTGCTCGTCGCGTGAGTAGCCGAGCTCGCCGAGCACCTCGGCGGCGTGCGCGCCGACCACGGGCGCCGCCTCCGCCATCCAGGCGTCCGCGAGCCGGAACGGCGGGCCGGCGATGGTCGTCGCGCCGCCCTCCGCGAGCGGCACCTCGACGAACGAGCTGCGCGCGGCCGCCTGCCGGTCGACCAGCACCTCCGCGACGTCGAGCACGGGCGCGACCATCACGCCGTGGCGCTGGAGCTCCGTGAACACCTCGTCGCGCGTGCGCGCTTCGAGCCACGGCCCGAGGTACTGCATGAAGTCGTCCCAGTGCTGCGACTTTGCGAGCGGGTCGGCGAAGCGGGGGTCGGACGGCAGCTCGGGATGGCCGATGCCGGTACAGACGCGTGAGAAGAACGGCTCGTTGGCCGAGGCGAAGACGACATAGCCGTCGCCGCAGCGGTAGGCGCCGGCGGGGTAGGCGAGCTTCGACTGGCCGCCGGTACGCGGCATCTCCGCGCCCTGGAACTGCCAGATTAGGAACCAGTTGTCGACGTTCCCGAGCTGCGCCTCGACGCCGGAGACCTCGATGCGCCGCGGGCGGCCGTCGTGCTGGTGGCCCCACACGGCCGCGAGGCCGGCCGCCGCGGCGGTCGCGCTCCACTGCAGCGTCACGAGATGCGGCGCGTAGCGCAGCGGCTCGCGGCCGGCGATGCCGTGCTGGCGCATGCGCGTGGTCCACGCGAAGAGCGAGAGGTCATTCTCGACGCGGTCGGCGAACGGACCTTCGATGCCGTGCGCGGCGAGCGCGACGGTGCTGGGCGGGCGCTCGGCGTGCTCGATCGCGTCGAGCGCCGCCTCCGTCGCCGCGCGCGGGAGGTGCATGACGGCCAGGTCGGCGGTCGTCGCGAGGCGGGCGAGGACGTCGAGCCCGGACGCGGTGTCGAGGTCGAGGACGAGCGAGCGCTTCCCGGTGTCGAGCGCCACGTGGTAGGCGCCCCGCTCGGGGCCGGGGACGTCGTCGAGGAACGGCGGCAGGCGCCGCATCTCGGCGCCGCCCCGCGGCTCGACCTTGATCACGTCGGCGCCGAAGTCGGAGAAGGTCTTGGTCGCGCCCGCTGCGGCCAGGGTCCCGCCGACCTCGATCACGCGGATTCCGGTCAGCGGCTGGTCCACGGAAGACGCCCCCTCTGCGAATGGGGGCATGGCTATCACGGATGTGACGAGGGCGTCAACGCGCGCCCGAAACGGCGGCGGTGATGGCCCGGCAGGTGCCGCCGGTGCCGTCGCGTCAGCGAGGTTGCGGCGGGCGGTACGCCCCGGCTCGCAACTGCTGACGGCGAACGGCGCCGGCTCGCGCCTGTGCTGAGACGACGCGCGGCACCGGGTCTGGAGGGGGACCGCCCGGTACCGTGCGGGAGCGCCGAGGTGCCGACTCCATCGACGTCTCCTCCGTCTCGAGAGCCATCTTCGCGCCGGCGCGTTTCGCGTCGATGGCGGCGCTGTTACGGCGGCGTGAACTTCGGCGGCCGGCTCGGCGTGCCCGCGGTAGCATCCGCGCGGCGCGCCGCCGCCGGGCGGCCCGCGGGAGGGGGATGCGATGACCGACGACATGCAACTCACGGCCGAGCAGGTGCTCGCGGCGCGGGCGGCCGGACGCAACTGGGGGCGGTGGGGCGACGACGACGCCGTCGGCGCGCTCAACCTCGTCACGCCGGAGAAGCGGCTCGCGGCGCTGCGGCTCGCGCGCACCGGTCGCACGGTATCGCTGAGCCGGCCGTACCCGAAAACGCCCGGGCCGACGAACCCCACGCCGGCGCAGCACTTCATGCGCGTGTCGGACCGCGGCCAGGGCTCGGGTGCCGTCGTTGACTACTACGGCTTCGTCTACCACGGGCAGTCGATGACGCACCTGGACGCGCTGTGCCACGTGTGGGACGCCGACGGGATGTGGCAGGGGCGCGATCCCGCGCGCGAGCTGACCGGCGACGGCGCGCGCTTCGCGGACGTGACCGCGTGGAGCGGCGGCATCGTCACGCGGGGCGTGCTGCTCGACGTCCCGCGCCACCGTGGGACGGGCTATGTGACGGCGGACCGGCCGGTGCACGGCGCGGAGCTGGCCGAGATCGCGCGGGCCGAGGGCGTGGCGATTGAGCCGGGCGACGCGCTCGTCGTCTACAGCGGCTACGAGGCGTACCTCGAGGACGGCAACGCGCTGGAGGCGCGCGTGCGTCCGGGGCTGCACGCGTCGTGCGCGCCGTTCATCCGCGAGCGCGACGTGTCGCTGCTGGTGTGGGACATGATGGACGCGTACCCGACGGAGCACGGCGTGCCGTGGCCGGTCCACGGTGTGATCTTCGCGTACGGCGTCGCGCTGCTCGACAACGCGCACCTGCGGACGCTGGCGCAGGCGTGCGCGGAGGAGGGGCGGTGGGAGTTTCTGCTGATGGTGCTCCCGCTGGTGGTCGAGGGCGGGACGGGGAGTCCCGTGAACCCGGTGGCGATGTTCTAGGGGGCGCGGCGAGCGGTGGCCGCGTCGCCCCGGCGAGCGTGGGCTGAACATCGACTGCTCGCGCGGTGCGAGCGGCGTCCTCACCTGCAAGTGCCGCCGCGTTGTCTACGCGGGGGACGTGCGGGCGGGCGAAGCTGGGCGGACCTCGTGAGCAGTCCGTTAAGCCCACCGCTCGCCGCCTGGGTCGCCGCCCGCGTCGGCGCCGGGGTCGCCCGCGTCGGCGCCGGGGTCGCCCGCGTTGCCGCCGGGGTCGCCGCCCGCGTTGCCGCCGGCGGCGGCGCGCGCGGTGCGCGCGGACTCGCGGGCGAGGCGCAGCGGGCGCGGCGTGCGGGCGTCGCCGGCGGCGACGCGCACGACGGCGAGCGCGGTCGCCACGTCGGTGCGCCAGCCCGCATGCACGGCGAGCGGGCGCGCGCCGGCGCGCGTGCGCAGCCAGGCACCGACGACCTCGTCGTCGAGCACGAGCGGCGCGGCCGCGCCGGGCGCGTCCGGCGGCCAGGCGCCCCGCGCGACGAGCGCACGGTGCGTGACGCCGACGGTCGGCACGTCGAGCACGGCGCCGAGGTGGACCGCGAGGCCGCAGCGGCGCGGATGGTCGCGGCCGGTCGCGTTCACGAGCAGCACGTCGAACGACGCATCGAGCGCGCGCACCGCCGTCTCGAGCAGCGGGCCCTCGCGCAGCGCGAGCATGCCGGGCACGTAGGCGGCGGCCGCCGCGCCGGCGACCACCGCGCGCGCAACGCGACCGTCGCCCGAGACGACCGCGGCCGCGGCCCACGCGCGATCGCCCGCCTCGCCGCGATCGGTGAGGCCGCGCGGGAAGCAGACGAAGCACCCCGCCACCGCAGGCGGCCCGCCCTCGGCCGGCCGCCACGCTGGCTGCGTCATCGCGCCGATGCGCGCCTGCTCTGCGCTCAGCACCGCGGCCGTCGCCGGCCAGCGCACGACGTCAGTCCGCGGTCGGCGGCCAGGGCGCGACTTCGATGCCCTCGGCGGCCAGCCGCTCGGCCAGCAGGCGCGCGTTCGCCGGCCCCTGGTCGTGGTTGTTCGTGTTCATCACCAGGTGCACGGCTTCGGCGTGCATCGTGAGCTGCCCGATCTTCGGCACCCACTCGTCGAGCTCGTCGGGCGAGTAGTAGTAGTCGAAGCGCTCGGCCGCCGACCCGCCCGTGGTCTCCCACCGCTCGGCGTTGCGCCCATGGAAGCGCACGAACGCCAGCCGGTTCGTCGCGACGGCGACCGGGGGCACGGACGACCGGAAGCCCTGCGGCTCGTCCACGCAGATGTAGGTGAAGTCGAGGTCGCCGAGCATCGCCAGCGTCGACTCCTGGTTCTCGGCGTTCATCCAGACGTCGTTCCGGAACTCGACGGCCGCGCGGTACGGGCCGAGCCGGTCGCGGATCTCCTCGAGGTACGCGAGCGTCTGCCGGTTCGGGAAGATCCACTTCGGCAGCTGGAAGACGGTGACGCCGAGCTTGCCGCCCTCGTGCAGCGGGCGCAGGGCGTCGACGTACGTCGACCAGCAGAGGTTCACGATCTCGTCGGGGGCGTCGGAGCGATAGAAGCGTCGCTTCTTCTTGAGGGCCGGCGGCAGCACCTCCTGGATCGCCTTCGGCAGGCGGTTCACCGGCGTCGGGTGCTCGGTGAAGAGCGAGTAGGCCTTCACGTCGAACGTGAAGCCGGGCGGGGTGCGCTCGACCCACGCGTGGACGGCGGTCTCCGTGGGCAGTCCGTAGTACGGGCTGTCGGCCTCGACGAGCGGGAACTGCGACGCGTAGTAGCGCAGCCGCGCCTCCGCGGACTTCGCTTCGGGCGGGTAGAAGCGCCTGCTCTCGATCAGCGGCTTGTCCGCCCACGAGGCCGTGCCGACGAGGACGCGCGCGCCGGTGCTCACCATGCAGCCAGCGTAGCGGGGCGGCCTGCTTCGAGCGGCATCCGGTGAGGATGCTGAGCCCGGGCGCTCGGCGCCTCGACCGGGCGTTGCTCGAAGCACGCCGCTCGGCGGCACGGGGCGCTTCGTGTCTCCACGCGCTCAGCGCCTTGACCACGCGCCGCTCGAAGCACGCCGCTCACCACCGTCGTGCCGTTCGACGCACGCTCCGCCGGGGTACGGAGCCCCGCCGGCCGTGACGACGATCCTGGTGGAGGCCGCGTCATGTGGCAGGCAGGGATCGCCGCGTTCCTCACCGCCGGGATGATCGGCTCGATCGTCGTGCTCCAGGCGGAGGGCGCCTTCCCGCAGCAGCAGATCCAGCGGCTCGAGCCGAACGTCGTCGGGACGCTCGTGCTCGACGACGCCCCGCGCGAGGCGCTGTTCACGGTCGGCAACATGGCGCCCGGCGACGTCGCGGTGCGTGCGCTGCGCGTCACCGACCGCGGCACGCTGGCGCTGCGCTACGCGCTGCGCACGGAGACGCAGGACGCGACCGCGGGCCTCGACCGCGCGGTGCAGCTGACGGTGCGTGCGCCCGTGGGTGGCGCGTGCGCGCCGGGCGCCGGCGACGTGATCGCCGGGCCGTTCTCGCTCGCGGCCGCGGCGTTCGGGTCGCCGGAGCTCGGCGCGCAGCCGGGCGATCGGCTGCTGCAGCCGCAGGCGAGCGAGGTGCTCTGCTTCGATGCCGCGCTGCCGCTCGACGCGACGAACGCGGTCGCCGGCGCGTCGGCGACCGTAACGCTCATCTTCCACGCCGAGGAGGCGCGGGTCCGCTGATTTGGCGGCACGCCGCCCGGCGGAAGGCCCCTCGACGCCCCGCCTACAATCCGCGCCGAGGGGGTGCCCCATGGCCGGATACGAGTTCCTCGTCTACGCGCAGGACGGCGCGGTCGCGACGGTCACGCTGAACCGCCCGGAGGCGCTGAACGCGCTCTCGCGTCCGCTCGAGGCGGAGCTGCACCGGGCCCTCGACGAGGCGGCCGCCGACGCGTCCGTGCGCGCGATCATCCTCACCGGCGCCGGCCGCGCCTTCTCCGCCGGCTACGACATCTCGGGCGGAATCCGCCGCCGAGCGCGTGCCGACCGGCCCGTTCCTGCGCGAGCACTGGCACCGGGCGATGCGTAACCCCGACATGATCATGCACCTGATGGAGCTGCCGAAGCCGGTGATCGCCGCCGTGAACGGCTGGTGCATCGGCGGCGGATTCTGGTACTCGCTCGCCTGCGACATCACGCTCGCCTCCGACCAGGCGGTCTTCGGCCAGCCCGAGGTGCGGATGATCTCGAACACCAACGTGCTGTTCGCGCTGCTTGCCGGGTGGAAGCAGGCGCACCGCTACGCGCTCACCGGCGACCACTTCGACGCGCAGGAGGCGCTGCGCATCGGCGTCGTGAACGAGGTCGTGCCGCACGAGCAGCTGATGGACCGCGCGACGGCGCTCGCCCGGCGGCTGGCGCAGGTGCCGCCCGACTCGGTGCGGCTGAACAAGGCGATCACGACGTACGGGCTCGAGGCGATGGGCCTGCGCAACGCGCTGAACGTGAACGCGTTCCTCTCGACGCTGGTGGAGGCGTCGAACGATGGTCCCGACGTCGCGCACCTCGAGCGGGCGCGCGCGGAGCGCGGCTTCCGCGGCTTCATGGAGGCGCGCGACGGCCCCTTCACGCCCGAGCCGTTCGGCCCGCGCAGCCGGCCCCCGCGCGCGTAGCGCGCATGGCGCATCAGAGACGGCGTAGCCCCGCATGACCGCCCCGTCCGCGCGGAGGGCGACGCCGACGGCCGGCCCGCTCGAAGGCCTGCGCGTGCTCGACCTCACCACGGGGGTCGCCGGCCCGCACGCGACGAAGCTGCTCGCCGACTACGGGGCGCTCGTGACGAAGGTCGAGCCCCCGGGCGGCGACCCGTCGCGCCACGAGGGACCCTTCCGCGGCGACGTTCCCGATCCCGAGGCGAGCGCGTCGTTTCTCTGGCTGAACACGAGCAAGCGCAGCGTCGTCGCGGACCTCGCGAGCGCCGAGGGAGTCGCGCTCGTGCGCGCGCTGGTCGAGCGGAGCGACGCGGTGGTCGAGGACCTGGCGCCCGGGCGGCTCGCGTTGCTCGGCGTCGACCTGGATGCGGCGCGTCGCGCGCGGCCGGGGCTGGTCGTCTGCTCGATCACGCCCTTCGGGCAGGACGGGCCGTACGCGGGGCTCGGGGCGAGCGACCTCGTGCTGCAGGCGATGGGCGGCGCGATGTACAGCACCGGGCACGCGGAGCGCGCGCCGCTGCGGCTGGCCGGCAACTACGCCGAGTGGCAGGCGGGGCTGGTCGCGGCGTTCGCCGTCGTGCTCGGCGTGCTGCGGGCCGAGGCGACCGGCGCGGGCGATCACATCGACCTGTCGATCTACGAGACGCAGGCGGGGGGCAAGGACCGGCGGCAGCTCAACCTGCTCGCGTACGCGTACTCCGGGATGGTCGCGCAGCGGCGCGAGACGGCGTTCGCCGTGTGCTCGGGCGTGCGGCCGTGCCGCGAGGGCTACCTCAACCTGCTCGGACAGCAGCGCCTGCCGGAGCTGCTGCGGATGATCGGCCGCGACGACCTGGCCGCGCGGCCGGAGGTGCGGCGCCCGGCGGAGATCGAAGGGGCGCTGGCCGAGGAGATCGAGGCTTGCTATCTCGCGTGGACGCTCGCGCACGACATGCGCGAGGCGCTCGCGATCGCGCAGGAGCACCACGTGCTCGGCGGCACGGTGCAGACGATCGGCGACGTGCTCGCCGACCCCGCCTTCCGCGAGCGCGGCTTCTGGGAGCGCATCGAGCACCCGCGCGCGGGCTCGCTCGAGTATCCCGGCCGGCCGTTCCTGCTGTCGGCGTCGCCCCGGCCGGCTGCGCGCCGCGCCCCGCTGCTCGACGAGCAGGTGGCGGAAGTCCGCGCTGAGATTCAGTGGTTCGAGCCCGGAGCGGCAGCGACGGGATCACGCCCCGCCGTCCCCGCACCCCCTGCCGCTCGCGGGCGTGCGGGTGATCGACCTCTCGGTGGTGTGGGCCGGGCCCTTCGCGGCCGAGCTCCTGGCGGAGTGGGGCGCCGAGGTGCTCAAGATGGAGCCGATCTCGGCGATCCAGCCGCAGACGCGCGCCACCGACGGCGCGCGCGCCGGATGGTTCCCGGGCGGCGTGGTGGGCGACGACCCGTGGAACCGGGGAGTGAGCTTCAACAGCAGCTCGTGCGACAAGCGGTCGTTCACCGGCAACGTCCGCACCGCCGCGGGGCGCGAGGCGCTGCTGCGGCTCGTCGCGATCTCCGACGTGCTCGTCGAGAACAACGTGCCCGAGACCGTCGACAAGCTCGGCCTCACGTACGAGGAGCTGTCGGCAGTCAACCCGCGGCTGATCGTCGTGCGCATGCCGGGCTTCGGGCTCACCGGCCCGTACCGCGACTACCGCTGCTGGGGGAACCACCTCGAGGCGATGGCCGGCCACCTGCTCGTCCGCTGCTACCCGGACGCCACGCCCGACGCCGCCGGCGAGACGTACGCGTGCGACTCGATCGCCGGCATCACCGCTGCGCTCGCGGCGGCGATGGCGCTGCGTCACCGGGCGCGCACCGGCGAGGGTCAGCTCGTTGAGGTGCCGCAGATCGAGGCGTTCGCCGGGCTGATGGGACGCGAGCTGCTCGATCGCCAGATGAGCGGCCGCGAGGCGACGGGCATCGCCAACGACCACCTCACGCACGCGCCGCACGGGGCGTACCCGTGCGCGGGCGACGACCGCTGGATCGCGATCGACGTCGGCGACGACGACGGGTGGCGCGCGCTGTGCGACGTGCTCGGCGCGCCGCAGCTCGCCCGCGACGCACGCTTCGAGACGCGCGCGTCGCGGCTTACGCATCGACGCGCGCTCGACGCGCTGCTGGCGCAGCGCACGCGTGCGCATGACCGCGACGCGCTGTTCGCGTCGCTCCAGGCGGCGGGCGTCGCCGCCGCCCCGGTGCAGGACGACGCCGATGCCTTCCACTGCCCGCAGCTGCGGGCGCGCGGGTTCTTCCAGCCGCTGACCCGCGCGGACATCGGCACCTACGACTATCCGGGACTGCTGTTCCGCTGGGATGACACGCCGAACGGCCACCACCGCGCGCCGCCCCGGCTGGGCGAGGACAACGCCTACGTGTACCGCGAGCTTCTCGGGTACTCGGAGCGGGAGTACACGGAGCTGCTGGCGTCGGGCGAGGTGGGGACGGCGTACCCGCCCGAGGTGCTCGCCCGCGCCTGACCGCGCGCGGCGGGCCTGATGCCCGCCGCGACGCGGAGAGGACACGCCGCACACGGCCGGCCTGAAGCCGGCCGCGCGCCGTCAGGCGGGGGACAGCGTCAGCTCGGCCTCGGCGTTCGCCTCGATGTCGCTCCAGTCCACGAACAGCGGGTGGTACTCGACGTTCGCCCAGCGCTCGAGGTTGTCGCCGTAGTGCGGCGAACCCGGCTGGCCGGAGTTGCCGGGCGGGATGCAGATGCGCGCGGCGTTCAGGTCGGAGAGGTCGAGCACCTGGCGGAACGAGACGCCGTGATCCGACGCGGCGCCGTACGCGGTGTGCGTGTTGAACGGGGTGAAGACGTCGCCGCCGAGCGCGACCGCCGGCAGGTCGACGACCTTCGCCAGCTCCGGATCCCGGCCGAGGTTGTGCTTCCACGCCATGCGGTGCTCGTCGGCCCAGCGCCAGCGCGACGCGTCGGCGCCGTGGCGCTCTCGGAGCCGAGGGGCGGCATCGGCCAGTGCCCGCTCGGCGGCGGCCGCCCACGACGAGAACTCGCCGAGCATCAGCGGCGAGTCCGCTCGCACCTGCTCGAAGACGATGCGGCGGTCGTCGCCCGGGACCCATGCCGGCAACCCCGGCACCGACGCGTAGTAGCGGTGCACGGTCGACTCGACGAGCCGCTGGCACGCCTCGTGGTACACGAGCGCCGCGGCGCTGTCGGGCGCGAGGTGCCCGTCCCACCCCGCGAGCACCTCCTGCATCGCGCGGGCGTCCGGGTCCTGCGCGCGGAACGACGTGAACAGCGACGCCATCGCGCGCGCATGCAGGCTGACCTGGTCCGACTGCAGCTCGGGCATGGCGTCGAGGCGGAAGACCTCCGTGGCGTCCATCAGCTCGCGCAGACGGTTCGCGCGGAACGGCGTCTGCGAGTAGGTGAGGTAGTGCGGGTAGTCGGGCGTCGTCGTGCGGTTGTTCGCGGTGACGACGAAGCCGTTCGCGGGATTGTCCGCGATGGGCAGCTCGTCCTTCGGCACGTCGCCGTCCCACTCGTGGTCGCCGTCCCAGCCCGGGACCGGGACCACCCACGCCGGGCGCCGCGGGACGCGGCCCGAGTACTGGTAGCCGATGTCGCCCGCGGTGTCGGCGAAGCAATAGTTGCCGCTCACGGAGTCGTAGCGGCGGAAGCCCTCGCGTGCCTCGGCGGCGGTGCGGGCGGCGAGGACCGCCAGCGTGGCGTCCATGTCGTGCGCCGGGTCGGCGAGGCCCCAGCGCGCGGCGACCACCTCGTCGTCGCGCTCGGGGTCGCCGGAGATGACCGGGCCGTGGCGGGTGTCCCACATCACAACGGTGGCGTCGTCGGCGCCGCGCACGGCGAAGTGCTCTTCGCGACGGGTCAGCGGCTCCCAGTTGCCGCGGAACAGCGCCTCGGGGCCGTGCTCGCCCTGCCGGATGCGCTCGCGGTAGAGGTCCCAGCGGTCGCCCTGAGCATGCGTCATCGTCCACGCGACGTGCGTGTTGTGCCCGTAGAAGACCGGGCCCGGGTAGCAGGGATTGCAGGGGCCGGCCGCGGTGAACTCGGGGCAGCGCATGTGCACGACGTACCACTGGCCGGGCACGCCGATCGCGAGGTGCGGGTCGCCGCAGACGATCGGCGCTCCGGTGTCGGTCCGGCTGCCGTGGATCACCCAGCAGTTCGAGCCGCCGCCCGACGCGATCACGCCGTCGGGGATGCCCATCGCCGACTCGATGTCGCGCGCGAACGGGTGCTCCTCCTCGATCCAGCGGCCGCCCGGCGGGGTGATGATGGCGTCTCCCACAGCCACGTCGGGGACCATCGCCTGCAGCGCCTCGGCGCCCATCACGGCGGCGACCTTCGCGTACTTGAGCTTGCTCGCCCACTGCGTGTTCGCGCTCACCATCTTGATCACGGCGAGCGAGTCGGCCGGCGTCCACGGCGTCATCTCGTGGCCCAGCACGCGGAACTCGAACGGCACGGGCTGGGTGGCGACGGCGGCGTTGATGCCGTCGGCGTAGGCCTGCAGCGCGGCGCGGGCGGCCGGCGTCTGCGCGTCCCACTCGCGGTCGGCGAAGCGGCCGAAGCCGAGCCGCCGGTTCTGGATGTCGCGGTTCAGCAGCCCCTTGTTCAGCATCGCCGCCGAGGTGCCGCGCGCCATGCGCCGGTAGAGCTCGATCTGGAAGAGCCGGTCCTGTGCCATGCAGAAGCCCTGCGCGAAGAAGGCGTCGCGGCTCGTGGTGGCGTCGATATGGGGGATGCCCCAGCGGTCGCGCACGATGCGGACAGGGCCGTCGAGCCCGGCGAGCGAGAGCGCGCCGTCCACCTGGGCGAGGCAGTCCTCGGGGCGGGGGAGTGGGTTGGGCATGGCTGTGCTCCTCGAGTGCGCGGCGCCGGGTTCGGCGGAGCGGATGACTTATAACATGCGCTCGGGGGGCAACCCGGGCCGGAGAGGGCGGCGGGAACTGCCGCGGGAGGGTGCCGGCGGCTCGCCGCGGGAGGGCACCGCAGCATGCCGGCGGTGCGCTCGTCGCGGAGAACAGCCGCCGGGGGATGCCCGCGGCTCCCGATGCATCCGGCCCATTTCTCTCGTTTCTGGCCGATCGCTCTTCCATACAGTCCGATGTGCGCCGATACTCAATGCATCGGTCGCCGCAGGGCGACCTGCCGAATCCGGCCACGGCCGGAGCGGGGGACCCAGTCCCGGGGGTGAATCCTCCCGCGGCGCAAGCCCACGGAGGACGGGCACTTCCGCCCGAACCCGTCAGCTCACCTCGCAGGCACGGAAGCGACACCTGGTTCGCTGGAGGCGGCGTGCAGCCGCCGGAAGTGCCGCGCCCTCATGTCCCGGATGCCTCGTGCTCTCCCCCCGGCGGGCGAGTGGCGGCGCAACGCGGTAGCCGGCGTCGTCGTCGGCGTGATCGCGCTGCCGCTCTCGATCGCGCTCGCGGTCGCGGTCGGCGTGACGCCGGTCGCCGGCCTCTACACGGCGGCGTTCGCCGGCGCGGTGGCGGCCGTGTTCGGCGGCTCGCGCTACAACATCACCGGCCCCACCGCGGCGCTCGTCCCCGTGCTGACCGCGGTCGTCCAGCAGCACGGCGTGGCCGCGCTGCCGATGGTCGGGCTGATGGCCGGCGTGCTGCTGCTCGCCATGAGCGCGCTGCGGCTCGGCCGCCTCGCGCGCTACATGCCGGGGCTCGTCGTCGTCGGCTTCACCGCGGGCATCGCGCTGTCGATCGGGTTCGGCCAGCTCAACGCGTTCCTCGCGGTGCGTGGCACGAACCCCGCGCTCGATCACTTCCACCAGAAGCTGTGGGACACGGTGACGCACCTTGGCACGATTGGCGGCACGACGCCGCTGCTCGGCCTCGGCGCCGTCGCGATCCTGCTCACCTGGCCGCGCGTCTCGTCGCGCGTCCCCGCCGCGCTCGTCGCCGTCGCGACCGTGACCGCGCTCGCGTGGGGACTCCACCTCGACACCCCGACCATCGCGAGCCGCTACGGCAGCCTGCCGGCGTCGCTGCCGCGCCCGAGCGCCGGCTTCCTCGACCTCTCGCTCGTCCCGGCGCTGCTGCCGGCGGCGGTCGCGGTCGCGGTCCTGGGCGCGGTGGAGTCGCTGCTCAGCGCGATGGTCGCCGACGGCATGTCGAACGACGTCGAGCGCCACGACCCCGACCGGGAGCTGCGCGGGCAGGGGCTCGCAAACCTGGTCTCGCCGCTGCTGGGCGGCATCCCGGCCACCGCGGCGATCGCGCGCACCGGCGCCGGCATCAAGAACGGCGCGACCTCGCGGCTCACCGGCGTGTTCCACTCACTGACGGTGCTCGCCGCCACGGTCGTGCTCGCGCCCGTGATCGGGCACATTCCGCTGACCGCGCTCGCCGCCGTGTTGCTCGTGGTCGCGTGGAACATCGCCGACGTCCCGGAGGTCGCGAAGCTGCTGCGGAGCGCGCCGCGCGAGGAGCTCCTCGTGCTGGTGGCGACGCTGGCGATCACGCTGTTCCTCGACCTCAGCTGGGCGATCGGCTTCGGCGTGCTGGCGTCGGCCGTGCTGCTGATGCGGCGGCTGGTGCGGGTGCCGGCCGTGCACGAGCTGCTGCCGGACGCGACGGGGCGCATCGCGCAGGTGCCGCTGGAGCTGGGCGCGCTGATGCAGGCGCACCCGGAGCTCGCGTTCTTCAACGCGCAGGGCGCGCTCTCGTTCCACAGCGCGCGGCGTTCGAGTACCGGCTGCGCGGCGCCGACCACCGCCCGCTGGTGCTGCGCATGCGGGACGTGCACCACGTCGACACATCGGGGCTGCTCACGCTCGACGGCATCATCGAGCACCGCCGCCGCCGCGGCGAGCGGCTGATCCTGACCGAGGTCCAGCCCGAGCTCGAGCCCGTCCTGGAGCGCTTCGGGATCGTGGCGCGGCTGGGCCGGCACAACGTCTTCGCGACCACGGAGGCGGCGATCGACGCGATTGCCGGCCCGCCCGAGCGCGCCTTCCGGCGTCCGCGGGCGGTGCCGACGATCCACGTCTCCGCCTGACGCGGCCGCCGGCCCGCGCGCAGCGGCCAGGTGCGGCTTCCCCGCCCACCGCGCCTGGTCGCTGCGCGCGGGCCGGGCGTGACGCCGGGAGCGCGGGCGGGAGCCACGGCTGGCCCACGCTCGGCGGCCGCCCGTATATTCCGGCGCATGCCCGGCCCCTTCATCCTCGCCATCGACCAGGGCACGACGAGCTCGCGCGCGCTGGTCTTCGACGCGGCCGCCGACATCCGCGGCGTCGGGCAGGTGCCGTTCGCGCAGCACTTCCCGCGCCCGGGCTGGGTCGAGCACGACGCCGATGAGATCTGGTCGACGACGCGCACGGCGGTCGCCGGCGCGCTCGAGGCCGCCGGGATCGCGGCCGGCGACCTGGCGGCGGTCGGCATCACGAACCAGCGCGAGACCGTCGTCGTGTGGGACCGTGCCACCGGCGCGCCCGTCGCGCCCGCGATCGTGTGGCAGGATCGCCGCACCGCCGCGATCTGCGCCGAGCTGCGCGAGGCCGGCCACGAGCCGACCTTCGCGCGGCGCACCGGCCTCACGCTTGACCCGTACTTCAGCGGCACGAAGCTGACCTGGCTGCTGCGCGAGCGCCCCGAGCTGCGCGCGCGCGCCGAGCGGGGCGAGCTCGCGGCGGGCACCGTCGACGCCTGGCTGACCTGGAAGCTGACCGGCGGGCGCCACGTCACCGACCTCACCAACGCCAGTCGCACGCTGCTCTTCGACATCGTCGAGCGCGACTGGGACGACGAGCTGTGCGGGCTGCTCGCGGTGCCGCGCGCGCTGCTCCCGGACGTGCAGCCGTCGAGTTCCGCGTTCGGGACGACGACCGTCGAGGCGATCGGCGCGGCGGTCCCGATCGCCGGCATCGCCGGCGACCAGCAGTCGGCGCTGTTCGGCCAGTGCTGCACGGCGCCGGGCCAGGCAAAGCACACCTACGGCACCGGCGCGTTCCTGCTCGCCGATGCCGGGTCGCAGCCGGCGTTTTCACAGCACCGCCTGCTGCTCACCCTCGGCGCCGACAGCCGCGCGGACCGTCCCCAGTACGTGCTGGAGGGGTCCCTCTTCGTCGCGGGGGCGGTCGTGCAGTGGCTGCGCGACGAACTCGGCATCATCCGCGAGTCCGCGGACATCGAGGCGCTGGCCGCGTCGGTGCCGGACGCTGGCGGCGTCACGTTCGTGCCGGCGTTCACCGGGCTCGGCGCGCCGCACTGGGACCCGCACGCGCGCGGGACCATCCTCGGGCTCACGCGCGGCACGTCGAAGGCGCACCTCGCGCGGGCCGCGCTCGACGCCATCGCGCTCGCGTCGTGCGACCTGCTCGACGCGATGAACGCGGACCTGCCGTCGCCGGTGCGCGACCTGCGCGTCGACGGCGGCGCTGCGCGCAACGACCTGCTGATGCAGCTGCAGGCCGACCTCGCCGGCGTGCCGGTGACGCGCCCGTGGACGATCGAGACGACCGCGCTCGGCGCGGCGTTCCTCGCGGGGCTCGGTGCCGGGACGTGGGCCTCGCGCGACGAGGTCGCGTCGCTGTGGCGCGCCGACCGCACGTTCGAGCCGCGCATGGACGCCGCCGAGCGCGCATCGCGCCGCGCGACGTGGACGCGCGCCGTCGAGCGCGCGCTGGCCTGGGCTGAGGAGGCGTAGGCCGGCGCGCGTCGCCTGCGCCCGCCTAGCTCGGCCGCAGCGTCCCGGCGAACACCTGCCACGCCAGCGCCGACTTCGCGACGAGGCTGAGCACGATGTAGACGCGCTCGCCGTACAGGTAGTCGCGCCACCGCCCGACCTTGCGGTACTGCAGGACCATGTTTACGGCGAAGACATTGAAGAAGAGAAAGATCGAGCCAAAGATCGCGTAGACGAAGCCCGGCGGATTGCTCGTTTCGCCCGGCGAGAACAGGTACAGCGCCACCGCCACCCACGGCAGAGCGCCGGCGATCGAGCCGAAGATGAACGCGGTCCAGTCGGTCCGATCGGTGCGCTGGTTGTGCAGCTCCATCATCCAGCCGAACAGGATCATGGTGGCGTTCAGGCCGAACGCCATGAGCAGCGCGACCGCATCGTAGATCCCGACCAGCATCGCGATCACGACGATCATGAGCGACGAGCTGAGCGCGTACTCCGCCCACCGCGCGTAATTCACGCCGCGCGCAAGGTCGCGCCGGTAGCGGTCGAAGGCGACCGTGCCGACGGCGAGGTGCGCCGCGGCGGAGAGGAAGAGGAACGCGGCGACGAGCGGACCGATGCGCACGTCCCAGAGCACGCGCGGGTCGGAGACGAGACGGTTGGTCGCCGCGTCGAAGTGCAGGAAGGACGTCGTGACGGGGAGCGCGAAGCCGGAGCTGAGCGCGAGCATGAGCGCGCCCTGCGCCGCGTGCAGCGCCGCCATCAGCAGGTTGAAGCGGCGCAACCCGGGCATCGGGTCGGATGCGGTGCCGGCACTCGCGGGTCGGCCGGTGCCGGTGGTGGCCTGCTGCATCGATGGGCTCCTTGCGGGCATCTGCTGGTACGGAAGTTGATCACCGGGCGCGTCGTTGACGAATAAGTGACGAGAATAGTAGTCTCTTTGCACAAGAACTGCAACGGTTCGTCGGCGGAGTGACAGGGGAGGCCGCGATGCGGGTGGCGATCACCGGGAGCTCGGGATTCATCGGGAGCGCGCTGGCTGCGCGGATCGCGGCGCGCGGCGACGAGGTGCTGCACGTGCGGCGCGGCGACCCGACCGATCCCGCCGCGCACTGGAACCCGGCGCGCGGCTGGTTTCGCGCGGGCGCGCTCGAGGGCGTCGACGCCGTTGCGCATCTCACGGGCGTGTCCATCGGTGGCGCGCGCTGGACCGCGAGCCGGCGGGCGCTGCTGCGCGAGAGCCGCGTCGACGCGACGCGCACGCTCGTCGACCACCTCGCGACGCTGTCGCAGCGCCCCGGCGTGCTCGTGACGGCGTCGGCGGTGGGCTACTACGGGGACCGCGGCGGCGAGGCGCTGACGGAGGACGCCGCGCGTGGCGCCGGCTTCCTCGCCGACCTCGTCGTCGACTGGGAGGCCGAGGCGTGGCGGTCGCGCGAGCTCGGCGTGCGCACGGTCGCGGCGCGCCTCGCGCCGATCCTGGCGCCGGACGGCGAGCTGCTGCAGCGGTTGCTCCCGCCGTTCCGCATGGGGGTGGGTGGGCCGCTTGGGAGCGGCCGCCAGTGGTTCAGCTGGGTCACGCTCGAGGACGCCGTTGCGGCGATCGACTTCGCGCTGCGCGAGGCGTCGCTCGACGGACCGGTGAACGTCACGGCGCCGGAGCCGGTGACGAACCGCGAGTTCACCAGGGTGATCGGCCACGTGCTGCACCGGCCGACGGTGATGCCGCTGCCCGCGCCGGTGCTGCGACTGGTCTTCGGCGCCGATCGCGCAAACGAGACGCTGCTGATCAGCCAGCGCGCGGTGCCGGGCCGCCTGCAGGCGGCCGGCTTCGCCTTCGCGGACCCGCGCCTCGAGCCCGCGCTGGAGCGGATGCTCGGACAGGGCGGTGCGCGGTGAGCGTGCACCGGCTCGAGTGCGTCCAGGTGCTGCCGCTGAGCCGCGACGAGGCGTGGGCGTTCTTCTCGGACCCGGCGAACCTGCAGCGAATCACGCCGCCGGACATGGGGTTCGAGGTGCGGTCGCCGCTGCCGCGCGAGGCGTATCCGGGGCTGATGATCCGTTACCGCGTACGGCCGCTGTTCGGGGTCCCGGTGACGTGGCTCACCGAGATCACGCAGGTGCGGGCGGGGGAGTACTTCGTGGACGAGCAGCGTGCGGGGCCGTACCGGCTGTGGCATCACGAGCATCACTTCCGGGAGGTGCCGGGCGGCGTGGAGATGCGCGACATCGTGCACTACGCCCTGCCGTTCGGGGTGGTCGGGGACTGGGTGAACCGGTGGGTGGTGGCGCGGCGGGTGGCTGGGATCTTCGCGCACCGGCGGCGGGTGCTCGAGGGGATGTTTCCTCGCGAGCGGGTGGCGTGAGCGACGGGGCGCGGCGAGGGCGGCGAGGGCGGCGAGGGCGGCGTGGGCCTCGGGGGCAGCGTGAGAGCGGCGTGAGGTCGCGCCGCCGCGTCTGGGAACCTCTGCCGGTTCGCTGGCCGGAAACAGGGCGCTGACGCACCCTGCTCGCCTAGCCGCCGCCGATCGCGGCGATGAGGTAGACCTCCGCGGCGTCGGGGATCGGCTCGACGAGGCCGCGCTCGGCGATCACGCCGTCGATCGAGACGGCGAGCTCCGGGCGCAGCCGGTCGTCGGCGACCACGTCGTCGCGGAGGCCGGGGAAGCGCGCGTCGAGCGCGTCGATCACCGCGCGCAGCGAGCCGGCCGCGACCTCGACGACCTCGACGCCGCCGGTGCGCGGGCGCAGCGCCGTGGGGATGTGCACCGTCACCATCGCCGGTTTCCCCTCAGAGGCCCGCTACGCGTCGAGCGCGGAGAGCGCCTCGAGGATCGCCTGCGGCGTCGCGGGGAGGCGCGTCACGCGCGTGCCGAGCGCGGCGCTCAGCGCGTTCGCGACGGCGCCGAGCGGCGGCACGATCGGCACCTCGCCGACCCGCGCACGCCGAACGGATGACCGGGGTTCGGCACCTCGACGAGCGACGGTCTCGAGCATCGGCAGGTCGTTCGCCACCGGCATGCGGTAGTCGAGGTACGACGCGTTGCTCATCCCGCCGCGGTCGTTGATAGACGTACTCCTCGTTCAGCGCCATGCCCATGCCCTGCGCGGCGCCGCCCTGGATCTGCCCCTCGACGTACGACGGGTGGATGGCGGTGCCGACGTCCTGCACGGCCGTGTAGCGCAGCACCTCCACCTTCCCGGTCTCGCGGTCGACCTCGAGGTCGACGAGGTGCGCGGCGAACGCCGGTCCCACCGCGCCGCCCACCGTCGACAGCGTGACGTCGGCGCGCCCGGAGACCATGCCGCCGGTGCTCGACAGCCGCCCGGCGAGCTCGCGGAACGTCATCGCGCGGTCGTCCGGGCCACGCACCACGCCGTCGTCGTCGTACGTGACGTCCGCGGCGTCGACCTCCCAGATTCTGCGCCGCGCGCGTCGCGAGCTGGCGACGCAGGTCCATCGCGGCCTCGTGCACGGCCCAGCCGGTCGCGAAGGTCGTGCGGCTGCCGCCGGTGTTCGCCGTGTAGCCGACCGAGTCGGTGTCGGTGACGAGCGGGCGCACGTCGGCGTAGGGGATGCCGAGCGTCTCCGCGACCTGCATCGCGAGCGACGCGCGCTGGCCGCCGATGTCGACGGAGCCGACCACGAGGTTCACGGTGCCGTCGGCCTGCACGTTCGCGTACGCGCTCGACTCGTTGCCGGCGTTCTGCCAGAAGCCCATCGCGACGCCGCGGCCGCGCGCCTTGCGCGGGTCGGTCGGCGGGGTGAGCTCGGACTGGTAGTGCGGGCTGCGCTGCACGGCCTCCATCACGTCGACCGCTCCGATCACGCCGTGCACGGCGCCGTCGGGCCGCCGCCCGCCCTGCTTCGCCGCGTTCTTCAGCCGCAGCTCCATCGGGTCCATGCCGAGCTCGGCCGCGAGCTCGTCGATCACGGACTCCACCGCGAACTCCGCCTGTGGCGCGCCCGGCGCGCGGTAGGCCGCGACCTTCGGCTTGTTCACCAGCACCTCGTAGCCCTCGACGCGCTGGTGCGGCAGGTCGTACGGCGCGAACGCGCAGCGCGCCCCGCCCGGCACCGGCGCGCCGGGGTACGCGCCGGCCTCGTAGACGAGGTGCGCCTCGCCGGCCACCAGCGTGCCGTCGCGCTTCGCGCCGATGCGCACGCGCGAGGTGGTCGCCGACGTGGGCCCGCTCGCCTCGAAGACCTCGGCGCGCGACATCGTCATCTGCACGGGGCGGCCGGCCTTCTTCGAGAGCAGCGCGGCGAGCGGCTCGAGGTAGACGACGAGCTTGCCGCCGAATCCGCCGCCGATCTCGAGCGGCACGACGCGGATCTGCGACACGGGGATCTGCAGCACCTCGGCGAGCTGCGTGCGCACGCCGAAGGCGCCCTGCGTGCTCGTCCACACCGTGAGCCGGCCGTCGTGGTTCCAGTGCGCGGTGCCGTTGTGCGGCTCGATGTAGCCCTGGTGCGCCATGGCCGTCTCGAACTCGCGCTCGATCACGACGTCGGCCTGCGCGAAGCCCGCGTCGAGGTCGCCGAGCCGCATCTCGACGCGCCGCGCGATGTTCGTGCGGCGGCCGTCGACCGTCTGCATCAGGCCCGGGACGACGTCGGCGATCTCGTCCTCGTGGAGGAGCGGCGCGGACGGCGCCATGGCGTCGCGCGCGCTCATCACCGGCGGGAGGACCTCGTACTCGACCTCGACGAGCTCGAGCGCGTCCTCGGCGAGGTGCGGGTCGGTCGCGCAGACGGCGGCGACCGGGTGGCCGCGGAAGAGCGCCTTGTCGCGCGCGATCACGCGGTCGATCTGCCACTGCAGCGGGACCGGGCCGCGGACCGTCGGGACGGCCTCGGCACCGCCGGAGGGGAAGTCGGCGGCGGTGACGACCGCGAGCACGCCGGGCAGCGCGAGCGCCTTCGAGGCGTCGACGCGCAGGATGCGCGCGTGGGCGTGCGGGCTGCGCTTCACGCGGCCGAAGAGCATGCCCGGCATGCGGATGTCGGCGCCGTAGACGGCGCGGCCGGTGACCTTGTCGGTGCCGTCGGGCCGCACGGGGCGCGTGCCGACGACGCGGCGGGGGGCGGTCTGCGCGGGGCGCTCGGTGGTGGTCATGTGGGGCTCCCGTGTGCTGCGTGGGTTCGCCGGGGAGTGTAACGCGAGGTCGCGCGAGCTCGAGCGCGCGGCAGGCTTCCGGCCTGCCGTGGCGCGGACCGCGAGCCCACAGCGGCGGCAGGTATGCCGCCGACGCGGTGAGCGGCGTCGGCTGCGGACTGCGTCCGCGCCCTGTCGGCGGCATGTCTGCCGCCGCTGTGGGTCGGCGGCGCGATTGGTGCGCGCCGCGATACATTCGCGCCATGACGAATCCCTCCGGCGACACGTACACCCATGGGCACCACCAGTCCGTCGTCGCGCAGCACGCGCGCCGCACGGCAGAGGAGTACGCGGCCTACCTGCTGCCGCGGCTCACGCCGGGCATGCGGCTGCTCGACGTCGGTTGCGGACCGGGGACGATCACCTTGGGGCTCGCGCGCGCGGTCGCGCCGGGGGGCGAGGTCGTTGCCATCGACCTCGTGGACGACGTGCTCGAGCAGGCGCGCGCGCACGCCGCGGAGACGGGCGTCGTGAACGTGCGCTTCGAGCGCGAGAGCGTGTACGCGCTCCCGTACGCCGACGCCTCCTTCGACGCCGTGCACGCGCACCAGGTGCTGCAGCACCTCGCGCGCCCCGTGGACGCGCTGCGCGAGATGCGCCGCGTCGTGCGGCCCGGCGGCATCGTCGCGGTGAAGGACGCCGACTACGGGACGATGGTCGGCTGGCCGCACTCCGACGCCGTCGCCCGATGGCGCGACGTCTACCACCGGGTGGCGTCGCGCAACGGCGCCGACGCCGATGCCGGGCGACGCATCCCGGCATGGCTGCGCGAGGCCGGCTTCGCGAACGCCGACGTCGAGCTCATCCCGACCGTGCAGCTCTACGCCGACGCCGAGTCCGCGGCGAACTGGGGCAACTCGTGGGCGGACCGCGTGCTGCATTCGAGCCTCGGCGAGCAGGCCGTCGCCTACGGCATCGCGACGCAGGATGAGCTCGAGACGATTGCCGACGGCTGGCGCGCGTGGGCGCGCGCGGACGGCGCGCTCTTCATGTTCACGCACATGGCCGCGGTCGCGCGGCGAGCCGGGTAGTACCCGAAGGGGCGCGACGCCGCCACTCGACGGCGCCGTCGTAGGATTGGGTTTCGAGCAACGACACGGCGGCTGGAGGAGGTTTCGCATGGACGCCGGAGCGAAGAAGACCACGCTGCGCCTGATCCCCTACGGGCTCTACGTGCTCACCGTGACCGGCGACAAGCCGGCGTCGGGCACGATCAACTGGGTGACGCAGGCCTCGTTCGACCCGCCCCTGCTGGCGATGGGCGTCAAGGCCGACACGCTGTCCTTCCAGAACCTCAAGGCCGGCGGGACGGCCGCGCTCTCGTTCCTCGGGACCGGGCAGGGCGACCTGGCGTTCGCCTTCTTCGGCGACGCCGCGGTCGAGGGCGACGAGTTCGTCACGAAGGACAAGCGCGTGCCGCTGGAGCGCACCCCGCAGGGCGCGCTCGTGCTGAAGGATGCGCCGGCGTGGGCGGACCTCAAGGTGCACGAGACCGTGGAGATTGGCGATCACGCCGTCGTCGTGGTCGAGGTCACCGACATCGGGCTGCGACAGGAGAACCCGGAGATCCTCACGCTCAAGGAGCTCGGGCTGAACTACGGCGGGTAGCGCCGCGGCGGTGCCCATGTCCGGCTAGGGTGCCGCCCCGGGGTCCGGCGGCGGCAGCACGTCTTCCGGGGCCGGCTCGCCCTGGCGACGGGGCTCGGTGGGTCCGCTCGCACCGGCGGGGAGCAGGTCGCGCAGCACCCACTCGATGCGCTCCATCGCCTCGTCGACATACGCCTGGATGCGTGGGTCGGTCTCGGTCGCGTGGCGGAGGCGCAGCACCTGGAGCGCGTTGCGGACGTGGTGCTGCGCCTCACGGGCCAGCTCCAGGCGCTCCCGCGCCTGCTGAGCCTCCGCCACGCGTGCCCAGGCGCGCCGCTCGCTTCGCTCGGCGAGGATCGCGAGCGCGAGCGTGCCGACGACGCTGAGCGCGAGCCCTGCCGACAGCAGGATCAACCGCCGCTCGAGCGGAGCGAGCAGCGCCGAGCGCGGGAACGACACCGTGGTGATCCAGGGCACCTCCGCCGGGTACCCGAAGAAGGTGATCCGCCGCGTGCCGTCGAGGCCCCGCCCGAACCACGGCGCGGTCGGGCGCGTCTGCGCCTCCGCCCACAGCGCGCTGTCCGAGATGTCGCGGCCGGTGTCGCTCGCCGGCGCGTCGGGGCTCGCGGCAATCACGTGGCCGTCGACGTCGAACAACCGGTGACGACCGCCGGAGGGCAGCCCAGGGCCGGCGTCGAGGACGCGCGCGATCGTGCCGGCCGGCACCTGGACCGCGAGGTACAGCGGCGCGGCCGGCTGTGGCTCGCGCGGCAGCGGGTACGAGAAGACGACAAAGGGCGTCGTCCCCGCCCCGGGCGCAGCGACGCTCGACACCGCGAGTCCGTCGACGCGCGTCGCGGTGCCGATTCCAGCGGCGCCGTCGAACGAGGCGCCCGGCGCGAACCCGTCGGAGGCCGCGACGATCCGCGCCTGCACGTCCACGATCGCCGCGCGCAGGTAGCGCTCCGGGTGCGCGGCGGTGAGCTGGGCGAGCCGCGGATCCGGCGGGACGCGTGCGCCGGCGGTCGGGACTGGCGTGGCCGCGACCGGGGGGACGGGTAGCCGCCGGCGAGACCGCGGAGGTCCGCGGCCGTCGACGCGACGAAGGTGTCGAGCCGTCCGCCGACGGCGGCCGACTCGAGCTCGAGCGTCGAGATCACGTAGTCGCGCCGCGCGCCGTAGTCCTGCCAGATCAGCAGGGCGGCGACGCCGATCAGTGGCAGCAACACGGCCGCGGCGATCACTCGCCGTCGCCAACTCCTGCGGTGAACCATGCCCTGCACCTTCGGCCGCCTGCGGCGGTCGTTGGACGAGACGAGTCGTGGCTCCTGGATGTGGCGCGGCCCTGATCGCGTAGGTTCAGCGTAGCATCGAGGCCGCCCGGCAGCGGCCCGCGCGCCGCCGGCGGGGCGGCTGATAGACCCTTACGTGAACGTCAGTATGATCGCGCGCACCGCGTCCCACTGATCCGGCGGCAGGTGCGATGAACCGGTTCCTCCGGCAGGTGCGGCCCGACTGGATGCCGCGCGACGTCGCGCTGCTCGTGAGCGCGCGCGTGATGATGAGCTCCACGCGCGCGCTCGCCGGCGTGATCGTGCCGATCTACCTCGTGCAGATCGGCTTCGGTGCGTTCCGGCTCGGCGTGCTGTTCGCCGTGGTCGGCATCGCGAGCGCGCTGATGTCGGCGAGCGTCGGCCTGCTCTCGGATCAACTCGGCCGCAAGGTCTTCCTCGTCGTCGTCCCGCTGCTGACCGCCGCCGCGGCGGTCGTCTTCGCGTACAGCCACGCGACGGCGGTGATCTTCGTCGCCGCGTCGATCGGTTCGTTCGGCCGCGGCGCCGGGGCGGGCGGCGGGACCGTGGGCCCGTACCAGCCGGCGGAGCAGGCGTTCATCGCGGACGCGACGCCGGCGCGCAACCGCAACAGCGTCTTCGGGCGGCTGGCGTTTTCGTCTGCGCTCGGCGCGGCGTTCGGGGGGCAGCTGGCGCGGCTGCCCGAAATCGGGCGGGCGCTCGGCCTCGGCACGCTCGGCGCGTACCAGCTCTCCTTCATCGTGATGGCCGGGTTTGCGGCGGCGGCCGCGCTGCTGGCGACGCCGGTGCGCGAGCAGCGGCGGCAGCGGCCGGCCGACGCGCGCCCGGCGGCATCGCGCACGCGTCGCCCGTCGCTGTCGATCGCGTTCCCGCGCCGCTCGCGGCCGCTGCTCTACCGCCTCTGGATCACGAACGGGCTGAACGGCATGGCCGTCGGCCTGTTCGGCCCGTTCATCACCTACTGGTTCTACACGCGGTACGGCGTCGGCCCGGGCACCATCGGGCTGCTCTACTCGCTGATGAACCTCGCGTCGCTGTTCTCGAACCTCAGCGCGGCGGCGATCGCGGAGCGGCTCGGGCTCGTGCGGTCTGTCTTCATCGGCCGGCTGCTGCAGGCGACGCTGCTCACCGCGATGGCGCTGGCCCCGACGTTCTGGATCGCCGGCTTCGTCTACCTGCTGCGCATGCTCGCGCAGCGCGTCGCCGCGCCGCTGCGGCAGTCGTACACGATGGCGCTCGCCGACCCCGAGGAGCGCGCGGCCGTGGCCGGCCTCGCGAACCTGCCCTCGCAGGCGACGTCGTCGGGCAGCCAGCTGGGGGCCGGGTGGCTGTTCGAGCACATCGCGCTCGAGGTGCCGTTCATGATCGGCTCGGCGCTGCAGGTCGTGAACGCGCTGGTCTACTTCGCGCTGTTCCGGCACATGCCGCCGCCCGAGGAGATCGCGGCGCGCGAGGCGCGGCGGTCCCCGCGGGAGCCGGTGCCGGCGCGCGACTGACGCGCCGGGGTCGCCGCCCACCCGCTCGCCGATTGTCCCGCTCGCCGGTGGACCGTCGCCTCTGCCGGTGCCGCGCCCCGGGCCGCACGCTGCGGAAGGAAGCGCGGGAAGCGCGGGCGGCGCACCGGCACGGCGCGGCACGCTTTCGCAGCGGGACACGGAGGCATGCCGTGAAGATCGTCGTACCGCTGGACGGTTCGAAGCTCGCCGAGCAGGCGATCCCGGAGGCCGTCGAGATGGCGCGCGCGGGCCACGGTGAGCTGATCCTCGTCACGGTCGGTGAGCTGCCCGAGACGTCCACGCACGCGGACGAAGAGCGACGCGCGCTCGAGAGCTCGCTGGCGCGGCTGCGCGAGGGCATCGACGGCGTGCCCGTCTCGACGCGCATCGACATGTGCGGCGACCCGGCGCGCGGCATCGAGATGATTGTCGAGGACGAGCACGCGGATCGCATCGTGATGTCGACGCACGGGCGGTCCGGGCTGACCTACCTGGCGCACGGCGCGGTCGCCGACGAGGTGCTGCGCCACGCGACGGTGCCGGTCACGCTCGTCCGTCCCGGTCCTCGCCGGGCTGCCTGAACGCGGCCCCAGACGCGGCTCTGCCGGCGGCGTTTCCGCTCCGCCGACCGGCAGGCCGCCCCATCCCCGAAGGCGAGCAGCGTTGCGTGAGTGCCCTGCTCGCGGCGCGTCGCCGATCTGGTCGGGATGCGCGTCACCGCGCGGGAGGGCGGGACCGCGGGACGGAGCGGGCGCGGAACCCGAGGCGGGCGACGCCCCAAACAGGCGCTCACGCCGCCCTGCTCGCCGTGTCAGGCGGCTTCGGGGGACTCGCGCAGCTTGCGGACCTCCGCCTCGTCGATGCCGGCCGGCAGGCTCACGACCGTCCCGGACACGTCCCAGAACGACACGCCGGCGAGTTGGTCCTCGATCTCGGCGGCGCGTGCCGCCGACGTGCACCACGGCGCCGGCGTGCACGGTGCGGCGCACGCGGACCACGGCGGTTGGCTCGCGCGACGTCGCCGACACCTCCGTGAGCAGCCCGTTCGGCGCGCCGATTGACCCGACGTCGACCTCCTGCTCCGCCGTCACCACCCCGCCGACGATGCGGCCGGTCGAGCTCGTCGCCACGCGCTGCGCCGTCAGGGTGCAGTTCACGACCTCGCGCTGCACCGTCGCCGCGCCGCCGACCTCGGCATGCGTGCCGTGCAGGTACTGCGCGCCGAGGTCGCCGCCGACGGTGAAGCGGCTGGCCCGCTCGCCGACCACGCCGCCGACGGCGAGGTCGTGCTCGGCGCTGATGGTCGCGCCCTCGACGAACCCGCGGACGACCACCGCCCCGCCGGCGCGGATCGTGAACCCCGGGCGGACGTCTCCGCGAATCACCACGTCGCCGGGGAAGTCGATGTTGCCGACGCCGTAGTCGAGGTCGCCCGCGACCTCGAACACCGGCATCACGTCGACCTTGCCGGCGTTCCCGAGCACGGGCCGCCCGCCGGCGGCCGCCACCAGGCGGTCGTCCTGGATCTCGGTGTTCTGGCCCGCGAGCTCGGTCAGCTCGATGCGGCGGACCGACGGCACGTCGACGCGCGCGCCCTGGACCGTGCGCCCGGGCGTCCCGGCCTCGGCGCGGCGCAGCGTGAGGAGCGGCGCACCGGCCTCGACGAAGCGCTCGATGAGCAGGCTGTGGAAGTCGACCGAGCCGTCGTCGAGCTGGCGCGGCACGAGCCGCGGGTGCGGGTCGAAGTGGTAGGTGACCTCGGCGTCGCGGCCGGGCACGGGGGCTCTCCGCGCGCGACGCACACGACGTCTTCCAGCGGCTTGCCGGCGCCGAAGGCGTCGATCGCGCCGTCGAGCGCGCCGAGGACGATGTGCGCGGAGGTCATGAGCGAGCGCAGCATCGCAGCGGTGACGCCCGGGTTCGGGTCGGGCCCGGCGGCGGCGGCGGCCGGATTGGCCGCGCCGGTCGCGCCCGCCGGCGCGGGGGCATCGGCAGGGGGCGGCGCGGCCGGCGGCGGCGCGGCGGCGCGGCTGACCGGCGCCGGTGGGCGGCGACCGGCGGGCTGCGCGGGGATTGTCGGCACGGCGTAGGCAGCCAGGCCGTCGCGCGAGACGACGATCGTGCACACCTCCGTCACCCCGCGCGGGATTGCGACGACGCCGACGGTGACGCGCACGTCCTCGGTCGCGTCGACGAGGTCGTCGAGCGCGCGCGCGACCGGCCCGCGCTGCGCGCGGTCGAGCGGCGAGCTCTCGAGGGCCGCCATCACGGCGTCGGCGCTCGGCGGCGCGGCGCCGGGCGCGAGCGGGTGCAGCACGAGCTCGACCATGAGCCCGCGCAGGGCAATCTCGAAGCCCGCGCCGGGTGGCTGGGGCGGGAGGGGTGCCGAGGAAGGTTCCACCGGTCGGCCTCTCCGCGGGGCGCACAGATGCATCCTCAGAATCGAGGCAAAGCTGCAGCCGGGGTATCGGGGAATGCCCCAGCGGCGGCAGAGATGGCGCCGACAGGACGCGGACGCAGTCCGCGGCCGGCGACGCGTCAGGAGCCGCCACCGAGCTCGAGCGTCCAGCAGCCCCAGTTCTCACCTGCGGTCGCGATCACCAGCCAGGTTCCGGGCAGCGGCGGCACCCAGCTCGACAGGTACGTCCATGGGCCGGGCGAGCCGTCCACGTTCTCGGCGCGCGCCGTGGGCTGTGACTCGCTGTAGACGTACGTGTGACGCGGGTCGCCGAGCAGCGTGGCACGCACCAGCACCGCGCCCAGGCCGCCCTGCTCCGCGGGACCCCAGAACACCTTGCTTCCGCCGGTCGGGTTCCAGCTGCTCTCCAGGAGCGTCTTCACGAAGAGGAAGTCGCCCGACAGCACGTACGCAAGGCCAGTCGCGTCGACGCACCTGCGGTCCGTTGTCCCCCCCGACCGGTACGCCGGTGACGCCACGCGGCGGTACGGGTCGAGCAGCGCCGCTGCCGCCAGCGCCGCCCCCGGCGCGCGCGGCAACCGCGTGCCCTCGCGCTCGGCGGCGGCGACGGAGTCCAGCGGCAGGAGCACGCTCGCCGGCGCCGCGCGGGTCGCGGCGGGGAGCGTGAAGCAGCCCCAGTTCGCGCCGGCCGTCACCACGAGCCGCCACGGGCCCGCAGCCGGGAAGGCGAGCCGGGCGTGGAACGCCAGCGTGCCGCTGGAGTCGGGCGCCGGCTGGCCGAAATACGACTCGTAGACGTGCGTGGCGCCGGTCGCGTCCATGCGGCCGCGGATGATGAGGTCCGGTGCATGCTCGCGCGCGGTCACGCTCGCCACATGGGCCGGCGCGAGGTCGAGGTCCCACACCGGAGCGCCCCCCGCGACGGACTGCGTGGCGTGCAGCATCCAGTCGTACGACCACGCTGCGCCGCCGCTTGCGCCAGCGCCACCGCCTCCGCCGCCGCCGACGTCGACGCAGCGCGTCTCGCGCGCGACGCCTCCGAACGAGGAGGGCGGCGGCTCCGCGAAGGCATCGCCCTGCCGGAACACCGGGGCCTCGGCCTCCGCCACGGCGAGCGTCGGCGGCGGGATGCGGTTCTCCACGGGCGTCGCCGGCGAGCCCGGCGGCGGCACGCCGTACGGGAGCGCCCGGTAGGCGGACTCGCCCCCGGCCGGCGGCGACGGGCTCGCGACGGGCGTGACGGGCGCGCCCGCGGCAGCGGTGCGCTTCACGCCGGCGATGACCGTGCCCGCGCCGGTGCGAGCGGCCGCGACGAGCAGCACCGCCGCGACGGCCACGCCCCCCGCGGTGAGCGTCGCCGCGACCACCAGGAGCGCACGTCGGCGGCGGGCGCGCGCACGCTCACGGTGCCACGCGGCAATGTCCTCGCGCCGCTCGAGCCCGAGGCGCGCGAGCAGCTCCGACACGTGGTACTTCGCGCCGTCGAGCGTGATCCCCAGTCGTTCGGCGATCTCCGGGTTGGTGAGGCCGTCGGCGACGAGGCGCGCGACCTCGCGCTGGCGGTCGGTCAGCTTCGCGGGTCCGCGGGGCGTGCGGCCCTCCATGCGGCACCTCCGCGTGCAGTCTCGCGACGCGGCGCAGGGATTGCACTACCCGACGCGAACGAGCGCGCTGGGTGGCGTCAGCGCCGAGTGGGCGTGAACGACGCGCCGCCAGGCAGCGTCGCCGCCGGCGTCGGCGTGGAGTGGTCGTTCGGCCCGGTGTAGCGATGCCCCGGCGTGAGACGACCGGCGTCGACGAACACCATGCCGTCCTCGACCCACACCGGGTACCGCCCCATGTCTCGCGGCGTCGGCCCGGACACCCGACGGCCATCGATCGCGTAGGAAGAGCCGGTGGGACCGTCGCGGAAGATCCCCTCAGGGGTGTCCGGCGCGTAGGACGCTCGATGGAACAGGCGCATGACCTCCGCCGGATCGAGCCAGCGCACGTGCTGGGACGACCGCGGGTCGAGATCCGAGAGCGCGATGATCTGTCCGTCCCCCAGTCGCACGACCCAGGCGGTCGCCGGCGGCGACAGCGACGCGTGGACGGGCGCGAGGCGCGGCAGGTCGGCGACGGGGATCGCGGGCACCACGCGCGGCGGCGATGGCGCACGCAGGAACGCGCCTCCGACGAGCAGCAGCGCAACGAGGGGGAGCGCGAGCGCCGACCAGAACGTCGCGCGGAGCGCCCGGCGCCGCGCGCGCTCGCGGTCGAAGGGGGCCGCAGCCACGGATGGTGGCGCGAGGCCCCCGGCAGCGTGCCCGGTGGCTGCCGGGGGATGAAGCCGCCCCCCGCTGCGCACGTCGGGCTCGGTCATCTCGCGAGGCGCCCGGTCGGCGGAATGGCTCTCCGCGGGTCCGCCGGCCACTCCCACGGCTCGCCGGGCGTCACGGCGTCCGTGCGCACGAGCACGTCGCCGTTCGCGTCGACGCTCACGCGCAACGTGTCCATGGATCGCACCGCGGGCCCGTAGACGCGGACGCCCGCCCTCGTGTACGTGGCGCCGTGGCACGGGCAGAAGAACCAGCCGCGGACGCCGTCGAAGTCTCGCTCCGGGCGCCACTGGACTGTGCAGCTGAGATGCGTGCACCGCGCGCTCAGTGCCAGGAATCCGCTCCCCCCGCCGCTGCCGTTCCTCGCAGAGTCCGCTGGGTCGAGATTGACGAACCAGAACGCGGCCGCGACGTAGGCGTGCGGCCCCGTGGACGCGAAGCCCGGAGGGAACGGCGTCGGCGGACCGCCGCGAGGGAAGTCGCGCACGTTTCCGGCGAACACCTCGCCGGTGGCGGGGCGCGGACAGGTGTAGTCGGCGGCCATCGCGAGCGCGCCGCCCGAGGCGAGGGCAAGTCCCGTCCAGAACGACGCCCGCAGCAGCAGGCGGCGCGGGAACTCCCGGTCAATCGCCGGCGCCCACGAGACGGGCAGGCGGCCGCTGCCGCGGGTCGGTTCCTCACGGTCACGCATCGGCGCGCCGCCCCGCCTGCGCCTGGACCGCGCGTTGCGGGTTGTCGCGCCCGCCCGGCCGCACGGCGCCGGTGTCGACGGTGATCTCGCCGTCGGCGTCGATCACGAGCCGGAGCGTGTCGAGCGAGCGCGGCGCC